>CAVZTG010000001.1:0-67480 GCA_963778195.1 Terriglobales bacterium
CGCCCTCTTATACTTCCCCCATGTCGTTCCACCTGCGTCCCGCAACCCTCGACGACGCACCCGCTATCGCCGCTCTCATCAACCTCTCCGTCCGCGGTCTGCAAGCCACACACTATTCGCCGGCACAGATTGACGCCTCGCTCGAAACCGTCTTCACCCTCGACAGCACGATCCTCGCTGACGGAACCTACTTCGTCGCCCTCGCCGAAAGTGGCGACCTCGCCGCCTGCGGTGGTTGGAGTCGCAGAAAGACTCTCTACGGTGGCGACCATCAGCTTGAGACTCCGACGCCCGAGCTCCTCAATCCCGCCACAGACGCCGCCAGGATTCGCGCCATGTTTGTCCATCCCCGCTACGCCCGCCAGGGATTGGGCACCATGCTCCTCACAGCATCTGAGCGGCCGCCGCCAACGAAGGCTTCACCCGCCTAGAGATGGGCAGCACCCTCACCGGCATCGCCCTCTATTCGCGCCGGGGATACACAGAGGTCGAACACATCGCCGTCCCCGTCGGCCGCGGCCAAACCATCGAGGTCGTGAGAATGGTGAAGGCCCTGAACTCCTGACCGGCGCATCGCTTCCAATTTGCCTGTTACCATCAACCCGGCATGGACCTGGCATCCCTATTCCGTCGCGATCTCACTCGGCTCATCAATCAGCTCGAAGCTTTCCCCGATTCCGAATCCCTCTGGCGGGTTCTCCCCGGCATTACCAACTCGGCCGGAAATCTCACCCTGCACCTCGACGGCAATCTCCGCGAATTCATCGGCCGCCAGCTCGGCGACATCCCTTACACCCGCAATCGCGAGCTCGAATTCGCCTCGACAGCATCGCAAAAAGAAGAACTGATCGGCCGCATCACCGAGCTGCGAACTGTCATTCCTTCCCTTCTCGAAAAAATCTCGCCCCAGCGCATGAAAGAAAAATATCCGCAGGATGTCCTCGGAATCCCGCTCTCCGTCGAAGACTTCCTCATCCACCTCTATGGGCACCTCAACTGGCATCTCGGCCAGATGGATTATCTTCGCCGCGCACTCACCGCAGACGGCGCCATCCCAGCCGCCAATCTCTAGCGGGTCTCAACACGAGCTATATCTCCGCCGTGCCTTCCATATAAAACACGCAGCTCCCTTCGAGCTCCACCCGATCTCCCACCAGCGCGCAAATCACCTCTCCGCCGCGACGCGACGCTTGATACGCGCGAAACCGCGTCTTCCCCAGCACTGCAGCCCAATAGGGCGCGAGCATGCAGTGGGCCGAGCCAGTCACTGGGTCCTCCGGAATCCCCTTAGCCGGCGCAAAATATCGGCTGACAAAATCGTAGCCACCCGCTCCACCAGCATTTTCTCCCCTTGCAGTGACAATCAGCCCCGGCCGGTCTAGCTTTGCGATCGCCACAAAATCCGGCGACAGTCCTCGCACTATCTCCTCGCTCTCGACAATCGCCATGTAGTTGAACTCGTTCACCCATACCTCGCGCGGCGCAACTCCCAGCGCCTCAGTCAAACGGCTCTGAACCGCAATCTGCTCCGCCGGCCGCGCAGGAAAATCCATTACATAGCCATCGCCCAGCCGCCGCACCGTCAGCCGTCCGCTCGCCGACGAAAAGACGACCTGCTTCCGCCCCGGCTCCAGCCGCTCCATCACCACCGCAGCGCTGGCCAGCGTTGCATGCCCACACAACGGCACCTCCGTCGTCGGAGTGAACCAGCGCAGCCGATACTCGCCGCCCTCCGCCACGATGAATGCCGTCTCCGCCAGATTGTTTTCTGCCGCGATCTCCTGCATCACCGTGTCCGCGGGAAAGCCCTCCATCACCATCACAGCCGCCGGATTGCCCGCAAAGCGCCGCTTAGTAAACGCGTCAACCTGATAGATCGGTACCGTCATTGCTGTCCTCACTCCCCGCCCTCTACTCCACTGCCGACGGATTCCTATCCTTGAATTGCATCTGGTGCCAGTAGGGATAAGTCTTCTCCACCTTGCTGGCAGCATCCAGCCGCTTCATCTGCGCCTCGGTCAGCTTCCATCCCTCCGCCGCCAAATTCTGCTTCAGCTGCTCTTCGTTCCGCGCCCCGATCACCACGCAGTCAACCGTCGGCCGCCACAGCAGCCAGTTCAATGCAATCTGCGCAATCGTCTTCCCCGTCTCCGCCGCAATCGCATCCAGCGCATCCACCACCCGATACACATACTCGTCATCTACCGGAGGCCCATACTCCGCCGTGCTATGCAGCCGGCTCTCCTTCGGCAGCGACTGCCCCCGCCGCACCTTCCCACCCAGCCGCCCCCAACCGAGCGGCGACCACACCATCGCTCCCACTCCCTGATCAATTCCGAGCGGCATGAGCTCCCACTCATACTCCCGCCCAATCAGCGAGTAATACACCTGGTGCGCCACATACCGCGTCCATCCGTAGCGATCCGCCACCGCCAGCGACTTCATCAAATGCCAGCCGGAAAAATTCGAGCACGCGATATACCGCACCTTCCCGCTCGTCACCAGCGTGTCCAGCGTCCGCAGCGTTTCCTCGACGGGAGTCGACGCGTCAAACGCATGCATGTGATACACGTCAATGTAATCCGTGCCTAGCCGCCTCAGGCTCGCCTCGCACGCCTCCAATAAGTGATACCGAGATGAGCCAATCTGGTTCGGCCCCTCACCCATTTTGAATGTGGCCTTCGTCGAGATCAGCACCTCGTGACGCCGCCCCTTCACCGTCTCCCCCAGCACCGTCTCGCTGTCGCCCGTCGAATATACATTTGCGGTATCGAAGAAATTCACGCCGGCTTCCAGGCACAAATCCACCAGCCGCTTCGCCTCTTTCACATCGGTGGAACCCCACCCGCGCAACATGCTTTCCTTCGTCCCAAACGTCCCCGTGCCAAGACACAGCACCGGAACCTTCAACCCCGACTTCCCCAGCAATCTATATTCCATACCCTCATGATGCACCACTCGGCGCACCCCGATTCATGAATCCCGTTCACGAATGCCAATTCTTCTCTAGGCGTGCTTCCTCGCAAAGAAATAATGGTTCTCCCCCTCATCCACCACTCCTGCCTTCACCTCCATCCCCGCACCGCGAAGTATCTCCTCGTATCTCGCCTCGCCTGGCGATCGCGACATGCGCCCCGTCAGGTCATCCCTCCATTCCCCAGCCTCCCTCGGAGCCGTGAATAGAAGCTGCCCGCCCGGCCGCAGCGCCCCGGCGACCTTCTCAAGCACGCGCCGCTGCGCATCTTCCTCCAGCAGAAATATCAATCCGATCGCCACCACGCCGTCGAATTTGCGCCCAAACATCTGCGACTCTTCCGCCGGCGAACAGTCCGTCTCTATCTGCGGAAATCGCTCATGAAATCTCCGCAGCAGACTCGGCGACGCATCCACTGCGAACAGCCTCAGCCCCGCCTCAACCAGCACCGCTGAAACCACACCGTGCCCGCAGCCGAGCTCCAGCACTTCAGCGCCTGGCTTTAACCCACTCGCCCAGTCGCGCACAATATCCAGCCCAATTTGCGGATGCCGCCACTGAACAAATCTCTCCGCCAGATCCTCATAGCCATTCGATCCGTCGGGCACGACCCCTACCGCCCCACAGCCTCAAACGGCAGAAACAAACTAAACACCGTGCCGCTGTGCCCTTCTGTCCTGCGGCTCCGCACCAGCAACTGCCCGTCATGCCGCTCCACAATCTCCTTGCTCACCCATAACCCCAGCCCCGTCCCGCCAATCCCCTTCGTCGTGTAAAACGGCTCGAAGATGCTCTGCATCTCCTCTTTCGCAATCCCGCTCCCCGTGTCCGCCACCGTCAACACCACGCCCGGCTTTCCCGTCCGCCAGTTCGTTCCCTCGCGACTCCGCAACAACAATCTCCCGCCGCCGGAGTGCATCGCATCAATCGCGTTCCCCACTAGATTGCTCAGCACCTGCCGTATCTCTCCCTCGAAACATCGCACTGCGCACTGCGACCGGTTCCGCTCCTCAACCCGCACGCCGGAATTCAAAATCCTCCCCTGATAAATCGAAATCACGCTGTCCAGCAGCACCTTGCACGTGATTTCTCTCGGACTCGTCGCCTGCTTGTGAAACCGCAGCGTCTGGTTCGCAATTGCCGAAACCCTCCGCAACTCCCGTTCCGCCGTCTCGATATACTCCTTCGACTTGGCAACGTCATCGCTGTGCGTCGCCAGATACAGCAGATTTGTAACCGACTCCAGCGGATTGTTTATCTCGTGCGCAATCGAGGCCGCCAGTCGCCCCACCACCGCCAGCTTCTCGCTCTGGATCAGCGCCAGCTCCGCCTTCTTTTGCTGTGTTATTTCGAGAGATGCCGCGGTAATCCCCTGCACCTTTCCCTCTTCATCCGTCACCGGAAAATAGCTCACCGTCCAATACCGGTGCTCCCCTGGCCGGCCCGTCAGCTCCCCCTCCAGCGGATAATTCACCACCGGCTGGCCTTCGCGGACCTGCTCAAACAGCTCCCGCAGCCCTTCAATCGGAGCCATCTCAGTCAGCGTCTTTCCCACGATCTGCTCCGGCTTCATGCCAAAAAACTGCGCCTGCCGGTCGTTCAGTCGCAGATAACGAAACTCCTCGGTGTCAAACAGCGCCAGCCCGATGGGAGCGGTCTTGTACACACTCTCTATCTCCCGCCGCTGCCGCTCCGCCTCTTCCGACTTCTTGCGCAGCGCCTCTCGCGATTTCATTTCCTCTGAAATGTCCCGCGAAAAAGTCACAATCCCATCCCGTGTGGGATACGCCTCAACATGCAGCCACCTCTCCAGCGGCGTCGGATAATACACCTCAAACTGCCCGGCTACTCCCTCGTTCATCGCCCGCTGATAGTGCTCCCAAAAAGGCGATCCCTCCAACGCTGCCTCGGGAAACTCCTCCCACACATTGCGCCCGATGATCTCCCGCCCCGGCTTGTTATAAATCTCAAGCGCCCGCGGATTCGCATACGTCATCACAAAATTCCGGTCTAAGCCGACGATCGCGTCCGACGTCACCTCCAGCACCTGCCGGTAGAGCTCCGTGATCCGCTCGTTGTCCCTCTCCGCCGCTCGCCGCTCCTCAATGTCGCGAAACACCAGCACAATCCCCGTCAGCTTGCCGTCATCGTCAAATATCGGAGCCCCGCTGTCGTCAATCGGCCGGTCCCTGCCGTCTTTTGAAATCAAAATAGTGTGGTTCGCCAGGCCGACAATCGCCCCCGTCCGCCTTACCTTGTCCGCGGGACTCTCCACCTCCCGCCGGTCCTGCTCGCTCACCAGGCGAAAGACCTCGTTCAGCAACTGCCCCTTCGCCTCCGCCAGCTCCCAACCCGTCAGCATCTCCGCAACGTGATTCATTGTCATCACGCGCGCGTCTGCATCCGTCACGATCACCGCATCGCCGATGCTCTGCAATATCCGCGAAGCCCGCGCCTCGCTCTCCCTCAGCTGCCGCGTCGCCGTCACTTCTCCCGTCACATCGTGCAGCGGCCCAAACAGCCCCGCAATCTTCCCATCCTCAAATATCGGATTGAACGAATAATTCAGATAAGAATCCTGCATCCCGCTCGTCGTCGGCAGAGGCACCAGCAGCTTCTCGTAGAAAAGCGTCTCCCCCGTCTCAATCGCCTTCTCCAGCAATGGCCCCACCACCGGCCACGACTCTTTGTAAACCTCTCGTGCCGATTTCCCCAGCGCCCAGGGATGCCGCGGTCCAGGGATCGGCCGATACGCGTCGTTGTAAATAAGAATCAGCTCCGGCCCCCACATCGTCCGCGCCGGCGATGAAGACGCCAGCGTCAGGTTCACGATCGTGATCAGCTCTTTCGACCAGCCCTCAATCGGCCCCAGCGGCGTCGAGCTCCAGTCATACGCCCGCACCAACTCCACCATCTCGCCCTTGCCGATAATCCGGCTCGCAGCGATTCCGCCCGGCCCCTTCGTTCCGGCCCTCGCGCCGTTTTCTCCAGCCCGCTTGCTCGTCCCCTTCGACTTCATGACTTCAAAAAAATCCCCCGTTGCCATCCGCCCATGTGCCCGGATTCGCCATCGTCCCCGAACAAATTGCGGCAGCAACCACGACTAGACTCCGGCAGCTTACTACGGATTCGCGCCCACCGGACAAATTGCTCCCCAGGCCGCTTCCCGCCCCCGGAATTGACACCTCCTCCCACTCCCCCACTACACTCTGTTTGCTAACTCAACAAATCCCAATCCGTTTCAGAATTCCCAGCCATGTTTTGACTCCCGGCCTCTGTTGTTGAAATTGCCATCTATCTATCTATTAAGGATGCCGACCTTGATCTCTTCGCGTACCGCTCTCTCGCTTGCCCTCGCCCCGGTTCTCTTCGCCGCGGCCCTCACCGCCCAAACTGCCTCGCCCACCGCTTCCGCTGACGCCCTCTACAAGGCCGGAAAGTTTGCCGCCGCTGCCTCTGCCTACTCCCGCGTCACTGCCGCCGACCCCAGGAACGTTGACGCCCATCTCCAACTCGCCCGCATCGCCTTGCTTGAGAACCACTCCCCTGCCGCCGAAGCCGCCGCTAATAAAGCCCTCGCCCTCAAGGCCGACAGCATTGAGGCAAAAATCCTCCTCGCCGAATCCTTCTATCGCCGCGACGACTTCCAGCACGCCGCTGCCGCCATGAACGGCGTCACTCCCGAAGACGCCGAGAAACTCCTGCACATCTCCACCCTCGGCCAGGCCAAACTCGCCAGCTTCAGCGGCCTCACCCCCTACCAACTCTCCGGCCCCGGCGACTCCACCACCCTCCCCTTCGTCGTCAGCGATCCCCTTCCGCTGGTCGAGGTGACCATCAACGGCAAAAAGGTTGTCTTCTTCATTGACACCGGCGGAGCCGAAATCTGCCTCGACACCGACTTCGCCCACGAGCTCGGCATCCCCCTCTTCAATGGCCCCATCGGAGTCTTCTCCGGCGGCCAGACTGCCCCCTCCCTGGCGGGCCGCATCGACTCCATCGGTGTCGGCGACTGGGTCGTCAAAAATGTCCCCGTCCAAACCCTCGCCCTTCGCCAGCTCTCCAAGATGCTCGGCACCAAACAAATCAACGGCGTCGTCGGAACCATCTTCCTCTCCCACTTCCTCTCCACCATCGACTACCGCAACCATCAACTCGTCCTCCGCCGCAAGACAAAGCAGAATCTCGACGCCCTCCTCGCTGCCTCCCCTAAAGCCGTCAAGGTCCCCATCTGGCTGGCAGGCGATCACTTCATCATCGGGTGGGGTCAGGTCAACGCCCTCCCGCCCGCTCTGCTCTTCGTTGATACCGGCGTCGCCGGAGCCGGGGTCAAGCTCGCTTCCTCCGTCATCAAAGAAGCCGGCATCACCCTGGATGAGAAGAAAGCCTCAGCCGGCCAGGGCGGCGGCGGCTCCTTCACCACCGTTCCCTACGTCGTGCCTCTGCTCGCCCTCGGCTCCATCAAAGAGAAAAACGTCCTTGGCATTTACGACGGGCCCTTCCCCGTGGAAAACTCGCTCGGCTTCTTTTGCGCCGGCAGCCCCGGCCACGACTTCTTCAAGCCCTACGCCCTGACCATCGACTTCACCAACATGCAATTGATCTTCGAATAGTCAGGAGTCGAATTCCATGCCCGAAAAAAATCCCAATCACCATCGCCTCGACTACATAGAATTCGCCGCCACCTCCACTGCGCCCGTCCGCGAGTTCTACGGCGCCATCTTCGGCTGGAAGTTTGAAGACTACGGCCCGGCCTACACTTCCTTCCACGATGGCCGCATCGCCGGAGGCTTCGACGCCTCCATCCCCCCGCGTCCCGGCCCATCCGCCCTCGCCGTCCTCTACTCCGCCGACCTCGAGGCCACCGAGCAGGCCGTCCGCGCCGCGGGAGGCACCATCACCCGCCCCATCTTCTCTTTTCCCGGCGGACGCCGCTTCCACTTCACCGATCCCTCCGGCAACGAACTCGCCGTATGGTCGGAGTAACTCGCCCCGTTTCCGACTTACTCGCCCGACTAACTCGCCATCTACGTCTGGGTCGCTGCAAACTAGCTCCCCCTTATTCCCCCTGCCCCGCCGCTATCTTCTTCTCCGCCGCTGCCACCATCTTCTTAAGCTTCCCGTCAATATCACCCCCACCGCCTAACTGCTCCGTCTGCAGCACCCCATCCGTATCCACCGTGAAGTAGTGCGGGATCGAATCAATATTAAAAAGCTTGGTGAAGTTGTGGTCCGCATCCCGATACTGCGACCACGTCATCCCGTGCTTGGCCACAAACTCTTTCCACTTCCCCTCATCGTTGTCCCAGCTCACGCTCAACACCACCAGGGGTTGCCCCGCATACTGCGCCGCAATCTTCTTCACGTGCGGAAGCTCCTCGTTGCACGGCCCGCACCACGTCGCCCAGAAATCGATCAGCACCACCTTGCCTCGCAGGCCATCCATGCTCACCGTCTGCCCATCCAGCGTCGTCACCCGAAAATTAGGCGCCATTCGCGCTCGCGCCAGCTCCGGACGCTCCACATAGCGCTCCGCCCGGCTGCGATCCACATCATCGGCCGGCACCGCTGCCAAAAACTCCTCGAACCGCGCCTTCGCCTCTGCATCCTTATTCAAATGCGCCAGCACCAGCCCATCGGCAAACAGCACCGGCCCGTCTTTCGGATTCTCCTTCAACGCCTCCACGAATCGCGCGTCCGCCTGCTCCAGCGACTCCGGCTTGTTGCGGCTAATGCCTTCACGCGACAGTCCAATCCCCTCTTCAAACAACGCATATCGCTTGATCTGCGGATCGGTCGCCGCCGCTCCCAGCATCGCAGCCATCTGAATCGCGGATTTGTAATCTCCGTTTTCAATCGCCAGGTCGAGTCCCAGCTTCGCGCAACGCACACACGTCGGATCGGCCTTCACCGCCTTCACCAAATCGCCCACCGCGGCCAGCGGCATCCGCCGGTTCAGATATTCGATCGCTTCTTTGAATAGCTTTTCAGCCTTGGGATTCGACGGCCCCGGTAAATCCGGCTCCTTCGCCGTCGCCGCCTTCGTCGTGGTCTGCTGCGCCCCGGCAGCCGGAGGCCCGGCCAGCGAAATCGCCAGTCCCATCCCGATACTTGCTAATAGAACCGTCGTCCTCAACCCGCCCTGAGCCATACGGAACAAAATACTCTCGCCGCGCGCGCATGGCTAGACCTATGCTCAAAACCAGCGTCCCGCGCCCAAATCCGCCCTGGCCCCCAAAACCACCCTGGCCCGAGCGCTCCCCTAACTCCCCAACTCCCTACCCCGCCTGCCGCTCGTCCGCCAGCACCGAGTCCAGCAACCCATGCAGCTGCGTCGTCCGCTCATCCATCCCCGACTTACTCGCACGCTCCCGCAGCAACGTCAGCTCGTCCGCTAGATTCAGCGCCGCCAGCACCGCGACGCGCAAGCTGTCCGCCGTCGCACTCCGCGCCGCCACCGAACGCATCTTCGTATCCACCAATGCCGCGAGGGCCGTCACGTGCTCCTCGTTCATCCCGCGCAAATGGTAAACCTGGTCGTAGATCTCTACCGTCACGCTCGTGCCCTGCGCCTGTCCGCTCATCGCTGCTCCTTCATTCCGCTGAAATCCCGCACTCGGCACAAATCCTGCAATCCCGCAATCAGCTATGCCGCTATGTCCGCGCCATCTCATCCAGCTGGGTCAACATCTTCTCTACTCTCACCCGCGCCGCACTCCGGTCCCGCTTCAATCCCTCGAGCTCGCGCTCCATCTCTGCCACGCGCTTCCGCTCCGCCATCGCGCCCTCGCTCAGCCGCGCCACCTCCGCCTCGGCCTTGTGCCGTGCGTCGCGCTCCGATCTCAACAGCTCAACCGTGCGCCGGACCTTCTCCTCCAGCGCTCCAAAATCGTCCGCCGCCATCGTTGCCTGCCCCTTCTCCTCGTCCCGCTCCGGCCCCGCCTTTGCTTCTCTCTCTTCACTCACTACTGCTGCCGCTGCTCCTGCTGTCATCGCATCTCCATCGAATTTGGCCCGTCGTTGCTGTCTAATATCACGTCGTTGCTGCTGAATACCGCTCGTTGCCGCAGAACGTTTCCGCTATCCGCGGCTACAGAATTTTTCTCTCGTTCTCGCCGCAGTATACGCCGCGCCTACACTGCGCTGCGCTGTGAAAATCCCAGCCGTATCTCTCTCGCCGCATCCATACTCCGCACCCGCACCTTCGCAGATGCCCACACAAATATTCGCGAGCGCTTTCTCGCTACAATGTTTTCGATGGAACTCAATCCTTACGCCCGCTTCGTTGACTCCGACCCGCTCACTCTTATCCGCGCCACGCCCGGCAAACTCGCCGCTCTCACCCAGCAGCTAGGAACCGCCGGCCTCGCCCGCTCCACCGCCCCCGGCAAATGGACGGCTGCTGAAATTCTCTGCCACCTCGCCGACGTCGAGATCGCGTTCGCATTCCGCCTCCGCCAGGCCCAGGCCTGCGACAATCACACCATCCAGCCCTTCGATCAGGACGCCTGGTCCCGCTCCTACAAGCAGCTCGATCCTCACGCCGCCCTCGCCGCCTTTACCGCGCTCCGCCACTGGAACGTAGACTTCATCGCGACCGTCCCCGCCGCCGATTACGCGCATCCCCTCACCCATCCCGAACGCGGCCCCATGACCTTCCAGACCCTGGTCGAAACCATCGCCGGCCACGACCGCAATCACCTCGTCCAACTCGAGTCCATCGCCTCCAGCTAGACGCGGTTCTGCTCCAGCTACGGCTCGCCTTCAACGTCCACTTCATTCTTTTTGAATTCGCGCCCCTGCGCCTCGCGCCTTCACGCGCTCCCGCGCAACCCTACCCGCGCAGCGCCTTCACGAATTCCCCCGCCGCTTTCGCTGCGCCCTTCGCTCCCGCCGCATGTGCCGCCGCTACCAGCGCGCTCCCCACCACCGCCGCATCCGCAAACTCGCCCACCGCTTCCACCTGCGCCCGCGTTGAAATCCCGAATCCCACCGCTACCGGCACGGATGCATATTTCCGCAGCCTCTCCACCAGCCCTCGCGCGTCCCCGCTGACTTTATCCTGCGTTCCGGTCACTCCGGTTCGCGATACCGCATAGCAGAATCCGCGCGAAGCCTCCGCAATCTTCTGCAACCGCTCATCCCCGCTCGTCGGGGCCGCCAGAAATACCGTCGCCAGCTTCTCCGCCCGCATCCGCTCGATATACTCGCCCGCTTCTTCAACCGTCAGATCGGTCACCAGAGCTCCATCCAGACCCGCCTCCGCCGCCCGCGCGCAAAACTCCTTCATCCCCATCCTCAGCAGAGGATTCAAGTATGAAAACGCAATCATCCCCGCCGCCGGACGCAGTTTTCTCAACTCCGCCGCCAGCTTCAACACATCCCGCAATGTAGTCTTCTGCTCCAGCGCCCGCTCTGACGCCGCCTGAATTACCGGCCCATCGGCCAGCGGATCGCTGAACGGCACTCCCAGCTCCAACACGTCCGCGCCCGCATCCAGCACCGCCAGCGCTATGTCGCGCGTCACCTCGAGCGACGGATCCCCGGCCGTCACATACACCACCAGCCCGGGCTTCTTTCTAAACTCAATCGGCATTGCGCTCCAGGTGCAGCTCCCGCATCAGTGTCCCCATGTCCTTATCGCCGCGCCCCGACAGATTCACCAGCACTACCGCATCCTTGCCCAATGCCGGAGCCCGCTTCATCGCCTCCGACACCGCATGCGCACTTTCGAGCGCCGGAACAATCCCCTCCATCCGCGCCAGCTGCACCGTCGCATCCAATGCTTCTTGATCACTCGCAGTTACATATTCCGCCCGCCCGCTATCGTGCAGCGCCGCATGCTCCGGACCCACGCTGGCATAGTCCAGCCCGGCACTGATCGAGTGCGTCAGCGCTATCTGCCCGTCCTCATCCTGCAGCACATACGAATATGTCCCCTGCAACACGCCCGGCGACCCGCCCGCAAACCGCGCCGCATGTTCTCCCAGCCCCGTCCCGCGGCCCCCCGCTTCCACTCCCACCAGCTTCACTCCCTCATCCGGCACGAACGCATGAAAGATCCCCATCGCGTTCGACCCTCCGCCCACGCACGCAATCACCATGTCCGGCAGCCGCCCCGCGCGCTCCAGCATCTGTGCCCGCGCCTCTTCGCCAATCACCTTCTGAAAATCCCGCACCATCCGCGGATACGGCGCCGCTCCCAGCACGCTCCCCAGCAGATAATATGTCGTCCGCACATTCGTCACCCAGTCCCGCATCGCCTCTGAGATCGCATCCTTCAGCGTCTTCGAGCCGGAATCAACGCCCCGCACCTCCGCCCCCAGCAGCCGCATCCGGTAAACATTCAGCTCCTGCCGCCGCATGTCCTCCGTGCCCATATACACCACGCACTCCATGCCAAGCAGCGCGCACACCGTCGCCGTCGCCACCCCATGCTGCCCCGCGCCTGTCTCGGCCACAATTCGCCGCTTGCCCATCCGCCGCGCCAGCAACCCCTGCCCCAGCGCGTTGTTAATCTTGTGCGCCCCGGTGTGCAGCAGGTCCTCGCGCTTCAAATAAATCCGCGCCCCGCCGCAATGCTCCGTCAGGCGCCGCGCCTCAGACAACGCCGTGGGACGCCCTGCATAATTCCGCAGCAACTCCCCTAACTCGCCTCCAAATGCCGGGTCTTCGCACGCCTCCGCATACGCGCGCTCCAACTCCTCAAGCGCCGTTACCAGCGTCTCGGGAACATACCGGCCGCCATACGCCCCAAATCGCCCCGCTAAAACTTGTGCTGTCTCCGCCATCATTTTTATTCTCGCTGCTGTCCAGTTCATTCTCTCTGAATTCAGTTTTCCGCGCCTCGCTCCTTTTCGCCGCATGCACATCCTCGCGTCCGCCATGCCATCCGCGTCGCGCCCCGGATTGATCTCGCTCTAGCCGCCAGCTCGCTCTCCCTCTCCCGCTAAGACAAAAAAATCCGGGGTGCTGGAGTCGCCTCCAACCTCCCCGGATCTTGTCTCTGCAGGCTCTGCCGTTGTGCATCGCCTGCTTTGCCTCGCCGCGCTTGCGGCGTCGGATTACTAGTTCTGCCGTCAGCCCGCTACTACTTGTCCCTCTTCTGCTGCTGAGGAGCCGGCCTTGCCTGCTGCTGTGGCCGTGCCTGCGGAGCCGCGTGCTGCGGTTGTGGCCGTGGTGCCGACATCTGCTGCGGCCGCTGTTGCGGTGCCGGCCGTTGCTGCGGTGCTGCATGCTGCTGCGGCGCCGGACGCGACTGCTGCGGACGGCTTACCGGCGCGGGCCGATTGGCTGGCTGCTGCGGACGCGCCGGTTGTGGCGTCGGCCGTGCATTGTTCGCCGGCTGGTTCGGCCGGCTCACCGGCGCGGGCCGGTTTGCTGGCTGTGTCGGCTTCATCGTGTTCGGTTGATTTGGCTTCATTGTGTTCGGTTGTCCCGGCCGATTTCCCGGCTGGTTCCCCGGTTGATTCGGACGGCTTACCGGCGCAGGCTTCTGCGTTGCCGGTTGTCCCGGACGATTCGGCTGCATCGCCGGCTGGCCCGGACGAGTCCCTCCCGGCTGGCCCGGTCGCGTGCTCACCGGCTGCCCTGGCTTGGTCGCGCCCGGCTGGCCCGGACGTCCCGGCTGTGTCGCCGGCTGTCCTGGCTTCGCCATTCCCGGCTGTCCTGGCTTCGCCATTCCCGGCTGGCCTGGCTTCGTCGCTACCGGCTGTCCCGGACGATTCGCTCCCGGTGCTCCCGGCTGCCCCGGCTTCATTGTTCCCGGTGCCGGACGTCCCGCTGCTGTCGGCTTCACAAAAGCCGGCGCTGGCCGCGGTCTGTTCATCCCGGGATTTGTAACCGGCTTGGTGTATGCCGCCATTGCCGGCCGGCCGCCATTGTTCTTTGCCCAGTTGCCTTTGTTCATCGAGGCCTGCTTCACCAGGTCTCTCTGACCGGCTTGAGGAGGCAGACGCCGGTACTTCAACGCCGCATTCTCTCTCGGTGTCGGACGATAGTTCAACCCGCCGCGCCCGCCGTTATAGCTGACCCGCGTGTTGTTGATCACTGTTACGTTGCGCACGTAAACGTTGGTCACATTCACGCGACCGAAATTGTTATAAGGCCGGTTGTAATAAAATCCGCCGCCTCTCCAATATCCGCCCGCGAATCCCACGCCGATATAGCCGAAGCCATAGTTGACGCCGCCGTAGTAGCCCACATATGGGCCCCAATAGCCGGCGCGCCATCCATACCGTCCGCCATAAAATCCCCAGTATCCCGGCGTCCACAGTGATCCCACATACGGCGGCATCACCCACGCGCCCGGTACCCAGTAATATCCAACCGGACCCCAGGCCCAGTATCCCGGTGTCCACAAATATCCCGGTGCCGGTAGCGGCGGCTGCTGATACGTCGGCAATGGCGGCGGAGGCTGCTGTGCATACGTCTGCGGCTGATCGTTCGTGTCCACCTGGCCGTAGTCCGCGTCGTTGTAGCTCTGGTCATCCGTCGCCGGCTCGCTCTGCGCCTGCGGAGCCTGCTGCTGATCAGCAGTCTGGTCCGCCGGAGGCTGTGCCGTCGCTGCGCTCGACATCGCTTCGTTCTGTGCCGGAGCCGCTGCCATCGGAGCCGCCGCCGGCGCTGCTGCCGGTGCTGCCGTTCCCTGGTCCGTTCCATCCACCGGCGCTAAATTGTCGTCCGCCGCATCGCTCTGGTCTGCCGGAGCCGCTGCTGCTGCCTGTTGCCCCTGGTCCTGTGCTGCCTGTGCGCTCTGCCCGTTACTCTTGCAGCCGCCAAACACCAGCACGCCAACCAGCAGCGCCGTCATCATCCCTGTCTTCTTCAAAATTTTCTCCATATAAACCTTTCTCTTTATCCCCGGGTCCCAAGTCTTCAGTCTCAACTTCAGTCCACGTTTGTCAGACTCTTAGAGAGTCCTGCCGCATCCCTCTGGTCTGCCGTCGGCGTATCCCTCCGGCTTACCACCCGCATTAGGATGCATTTGTATCAACAGCGATTGAAACAAAGTGTTGCGTGCAGCCCACAAATAGTCCGCGCCCCCTGCTCCAGAACGCCCAGTAAGACTACGCTTTCCGCGCTCACTCTGCCACCCCGCCCTTCATCACCCAATCCACCCGTTCCATTACCTTTACATCCTTCAGCGGGTCTCCCTCAACCGCCACAATGTCTGCCCATTTGCCTTTTTCCAGGGTCCCCACCTCGCCATCCATCTTTAGTAACGTTGCCGCCTGGCTCGTCGCCGACCGCAACGCCTGCGCCGCCGTCATCCCGTCCGCCACCATCAATCCAAACTCCACCGCCGGGTCAATGTTCCAGTCAAATCCCCCAACATCTGTTCCGAATGCAATCTTCACTCCCGCTCCCACCGCCCTCTTGAATGTCGCCTTGTGAAGGTCCTCCATCTCCAACCACACCGCGTTCCCTTCCTTCGCCCGCCCCTCGGCTACATACAGCCCCACATAAATTGTCGGCACATACCAGATGCCCTTCGCGACCATCATCGTCATATCCTCCGGCGCGATGTAATACCCGTGCTCGACGGAGTCCACTCCTGCCACCACCGCATTGTGCACCCCATGCAATCCCATGGCGTGCGCCGCTACAGGATGCCCCTCGCGATGCGCCTCATCCACAATCGCTGCCAGCTCCTCCGGCGTGAACGTCGGAATGTCATCCAGCACTCCATCGGCCCGCATGTAATATCCCCGGTCCACATACACCTTGATCCAGTCCGCGCCAAAACTGATCTGCTCCCGCACCGCCTTCCGCGCATCCACCGGCCCATCCACCAGCTGCACGCCGTGAGGAACCTCCACCCCCGGCGCATACCCCTGCAGCGGATACGCCCCCGTCACATCCAGCGCCCGCGTCGCCACTCGCATCCGCGGCCCGACAATATATCCGCGTTCGATCGCGCGCTTGATGTCCACATCGGCATAGCCCGCGCCCTCGGTTTCGAGATCGCGAATCGTTGTGAACCCATAATGCAGCGCCTGCCCCGCTCGCACTCCGCCCACAATCGCGCGATACGCCGGGCTCTGCTTCAACAGCTGCTTGTCATAGTCCTCCGCCGTGATGTCGCCCTGCAGCAGCACGTGCGTGTGCGTGTCAATCAGTCCCGGCAAACAAGTCTCGCGGGATAAATCCACCAACTCCCCCGGCTGCATCGCAATCCGCGGCGTCCCCGGCAACACAGCGACAATCTTCCCATCGTCCCCAATCTGAATCGTCCGCGCCCCCTCAAGAACATCGCCCGTTCCTGTGAACACCGCCCCGCACTGCACATAGTGCACCGTCACCTTAGGCTTCGCCGGAAACTCCGCTCTGGTTTTTCCCGCCGCTCCCGCCGCTTGTGCGTCCGCTCGCCCAACACAACTCAAGGCGCACGCCGCAACCACCGCCGTCACTGCCGCTCTTTCAAATCGCATGGCAGAAACAATAGAATCATCTCCCCACCCTGACAACTCGGGACTCGCCCATCTGCCCCGCGCAATATTCTTCTCCCCGCCACACTCCCCCGCAAATTCTCTCGTATGCTCTAAAGGCGCCGCATCCGTGGACGGCGGTACCAACGCCTGACGCTTCGCGCCCCTCTCCCGACAACAGAAGTCTCCGGCGGCACGTCCATCTGATTCGCGTTGGCTCGCAGGGTAAAAAAATCCAGTCGTTATGAAAGAACGGCGATTCGCCCCGGCAAATTTACCCGCCGTGCCTCACGCGTTCCTCCTCCGCAACTCACGGGCAACCACTCCCGCATAGCCGCGAATCCCACGGTCTGTGAGGTGATCATGCGATACAAAGCTTGCAAAGAGGAGTCGTCTAAAGACACCTGGAGAGTGGAAATCATTGACCGCGCCACCGGAGCTCTCCGCTACATCGCCACGTTTAGCGGTGACGACGCAGAAGAGCGCGCCCTCAACTACGAGAGATCGCAAAACGAAGAGTGGTCAAATTTCGCAGTCGCCGCCTGAACCCGCACCCAAGGTCTTACCGCTTCCAATCGAAAGCGCTCGCACATCGCGGGCGCTTTTTGCTTTTACGTCACGCCCACTCAAACTCCACCGGCACTTCTATCTCCGGATTCAGACTCTTGTGCACCGGGCACGTATGCACCGCCCGCTCCAGCTTCAACCGGTTCTCCGCGCTCAGCGGCTTCGGCACTCGAATCTTCACCGTCAATTTCTGGATCCGTCGCGGCGCCGTGGTCGTCATCTCTTTCTCAACCTTCGCCGTCGCTCCCGCGACATCAAGATTCAATGTGCGCGCCATGATCCCCATCACCGTCAGCATGCAGCTGCCCAGCGCAGTCGCTACCAAATCCGACGGAGAGAAGCTCTCACCACGCCCCTGGTTATCCTTCGGCGCGTCCGTCGTCAGCTCTGTCTCCGACGGCCCGTGCACCGCCTTGCAGTGCAAGTCTCCCTGGTATTCCAGCTGAATCGCGACCATTTTCCTTTTTCTCTACTTCCCAGTTCCGTGTTTCCAGTTCCGTGTTCCCAGTTCCGTGCTCTTCCGATGGTATCGGTCGCGTACTCCGCTCTTCTCGGTCTTTGAAGCCCCTACGCCAGCCCGGCCTTCTCCAGCGCCACCTTATACTGCGCCGAATCTCTGAACTTGTCCCACACCGGATCCACCTTCAGATACATCAGCCCGGGATCGTTCGCCTTCACCGCTTCCCCCAGATAGTAGAGTGCCTGGTCGCGATGCCCCATCCGCGCCTCCCACACTGCGATCTCCATCGGCCCGGCTTTTCCCGCCGCGTAACGCTGCTGCGCTTCGCTGTAGAGCGTCTGCAGAACCGCCGGCCACCCTCCGCTCGCGAACGCTTTCTCCGCAACATCGGCCAGCCGCGCCTGCTCCGCATCCGGCTTCAGCGCCGCGCCCGCGCGCATCTCCGCGATATACGTGTGCCCATCTCCCTCGGCAAACGCGATGTCCCCCAGGTAATGGTGCGGCGAAATGTAACTGGGATCGCTGGTCTCCAGTTGCTGCAACAGCCCCTTGCCTTCCTCGCGCTTGCCTGCCTGCCACAAGATGAATGCCTTATCCGCGAGTATCGCCTCTGATCCCGGATCAAGCTTCTGCGCCATCTCGATCTGCTTTAACGCCTCGTCCATATTCCCCATGTTCATCAGCGCCGTGGCATACCAGTGGTGTGCCGTCGCCGATCGAGGATCAAGCTCCACCCCCTTCTTCAACTCCGCCACCGCTCGCGGAATGTCCCTCTGCCACCAGAACAACGCGAACCCCAGCGCACTATGCGCCTGCGCTAAGTTCGGATCCAGCTGAATCGCTCGCTCTGCCGCCGAGATCGCCCGCGGATAGGCCTCCGCCTCGGGCATGCTCGAATACTCCCGCAACAAGTCGTAGCACTCCGCCAATCCTGCATACGCCGGCGCATATCCCGGGTCGTGCACAATCGCCTGCGTGAAATAATCCACCGCCTGCTGCAAACTTTGCGGAGTCCGCTTCTGCCAGTAGTAGACGCCCTTGAGATACAGGTCCTCCGCCTCGGCATGTCCTGCCGCCGTTCCCGCCCGCGCTCCATCGCGCACCGCATGCTCGCGATGCACTATATATCCCGCCGCTCCCGTCGCCATCACCGCCACCGCGATCGCCGCCACTGCCCATCCCCGCAGCCAGCCCACACCGGCAAGTCCACTTCGCGTTTTGGATTCGGCCGCCTCGGCACTTCCTGCCGCACTCCCCGACGCCGCTCCCGTCGCATTCCCCGTCGCGTTTTTCGCATCAGCGCTCGCGCCCTCTCGTGCCGAATGCACCAGCGCCAGCCGCGACGACCGCGCCGTCCCCGCTCCGCTGTCAGAATCCGTCGCCCGCAGCCGCCCATTGCTCGCGCTCCCGGCATCAACATCCGGCAGCCTCGCCGCCAACGCCCCTTCGCTCCGGCCTACTTCGCTGCGGCCCATCTCAGCGCGCGCCCCATCTCCTCTGCCTATGTCCGCGCGTGCGCTCTCTCTTGCCGGCTCTCGGTAGACTCGCTCCGCCGGCTTCCGCCGCTCTTCGCCGCTCCACGCCGCCTCATTCGCCGCCGCCACTCCGCCGCCGTCGCCGGCTGCAACATGCTCGGCGACTTTATGCGTTTCAATTGCCGGTTCGCTGGCGACCGCCGTCTCACCGCTGCCCGGCTCCGCGCGCTCCAGTTCCGCGCTCTCCAGAGCTTCCGCCCCTGCGCCCCGCAGCCACTCTTTCAACTCGTGAGAATAGGCGTAGACCCGCCCTCGGCCGCTACCAGGCACACGATGCACCGGCAACCCGCGTTCACGCTCCCAGCGCTTTACTGTGCGTTCGTCGCGGCCAAAAAATGCTCCGATTTCCTTCCACGAGTCCAGTCGCTGCTGGTCCAGTGGCCCCCCAGGAAATCCAGCCATGTCCCTCTTTTTCCCTCTACCTGTCCCGTTTACCTTATGTAACTAAGACCGAGTTATCGCATCATAGTCGGGCTGCATGCCCTGACGCTACCCTTTACCTGCCGAATACTGCCGGAATTCAAACCTTCCGTTCCATCTATGCCCTTGCATTTAGCGCGCCAATCTCAAGTCCGGATCCTACGTTTCCCATTTCCTCCCCCTCTTTTCCCCTCCCGGCATTCTCGATGTCTCCGCTAAACCATTCCCCCTCAACCTTCCCGAGAATCCCCACCCTTCCCACTGCTCCGCTCTCCTATCCTCATCTCCCGCCCCCCATCTCCTGCCCGCCCTCTCTCCCTGACTCCCATTCCGCGCTTCACCCCGTCAAAATAATCGGCGCTCGGCTCTTCTTTGTTCGCCCCCGGTGCTAACCTAAGCCCTAGCCTATGCAGCACTCTGCGAGAATCCGCAAGGCCGTTTTGCTCTGGGTCGCCGTCACCGCCCTGCTCTGGGCCACCTTCCCCCTCGCACCCTTCTTCACCAACTTCACCTGGTTTGGCTGGATGCCCCACAGCCCCGATCCCGCCCGCGCTCCCTTCGGCTCCACCCTACCCCCCGGTCCACCCCACCCCGGCCCCAGCCACATGTTCCAGGAGATGGCTATGCTGCTCGTAATCTCCTCCATCGTCATGGCCGTCGTTCTCTGGATCGAAGCGATTTACCAGCGCCGCCGCGCCTGATCTGCCCCCCGGCGTGTCTCATTTTGACCACGCCTGACCCTGTTTCCCCACATATCCGGCCCTGTCTTTTCACCTATTTTGCCGCGGTATCGCCACGGTTTTCCGGCCCGGATCTCCACTCCCCAATCTGTGGAAATTTCTGTGGAACACTTCGCCCGTCACCACGTTTTCCGTGCGTTTTTCGCACATCCAGCACAGCAAGCCTTCAACTTGAACGCTCTAACTGACTGAAAAATAAGCTGACTTCGCCCTCACCCTTCGCGAATTCCCAGAAAATACGCGCTTCCCACCTTCGTCTCGCCGATTTCATGTCTTTCCACAGTTCTGCATTTCTCCTTCGTGAATATCCGCTTGACACTCTCTTGCTTTTCCCTTAACCGGCGCCTGACTCCCCAACTACTCCTCGCCCACTTTTAGCACAGCTAAAAACGCCTCCTGAGGAATGTCCACTTTCCCTATCCGCTTCATCCGTTTCTTACCCTCTTTTTGCTTTTCCAGCAGCTTCCTCTTCCGGCTGATGTCCCCGCCATAGCACTTCGCGATTACGTTCTTTCTCAGTGCCGTAACCGTCTCCCGCGCGATCACTTTTGCTCCAATCGCTGCCTGAATTGCCACCTCAAACATCTGCCGCGGTATCAATTCCCGCATCTTCGACACCAGCAACTTGCCCCGCTCATACGCAAAATCCCTGTGAATAATGATGCTCAGCGCATCCACGGGCTCCCCGCCCACCAAAATGTCCATCTTCACCATCGGCGAAACCCACGTCCCCGCCAGGTGATAGTCCAGCGACGCATATCCCCGCGACACCGACTTCAATTTGTCATAGAAATCCAACACAATCTCATTCAACGGAAGCTCGTACGTCAGCAATACGCGCGACGAAGTTACATATTCGAAATTCTTCTGCCGCCCCCGCTTATCCTCGACCAGCTTCAATATCCCGCCGACATACTCCTCCGCCGTCAGAATCATCGCCGTAATCACCGGTTCCTCGATCTTCTCAATCGTGCCCGGCTCCGGCCACCGCGAGGGGTTGTCCACTTCTAATACGTCACCGTTAGTGAGCGTAATCCGGTACCGCACACTTGGCGCCGTCGTTATCAAATCCAGGTCGAACTCGCGCTCCAGCCGCTCCTGGATGATCTCCATGTGCAGCAGTCCCAGAAACCCGCAGCGAAATCCAAATCCCAGCGCTACGGAACTCTCCGGCTCAAAGCGAAACGAACTGTCACTCAGCCGGAGCTTTTCCAGGGCATCCCGCAACAGCGTGTGTTCATGCGAGTCCACCGTGTAGAGCCCGGCAAACACCATCGGCTTCGTGTCTTCGAATCCCGGCAGTGGCGAGGCCGCCGGATGCGCATCACTCGTAATCGTGTCGCCGATCTTTGTCTCCGCAACATTTTTCATGTTTGCGATTACAAATCCCACTTCCCCCGCGCTCAGCTCATCTATCTCCACCGGCTTGGGCGTCATCACGCCCATTCCCTCGACTTCGAACGTGTTCCCGTTCGACATCAGCCTGATCTTCATTCCCTTGCGTAACCCGCCGTTGATAATCCGCGCCAGCACCACCACACCCCGATAAGGGTCGAACCAGGAATCGAAAATCAGCGCCTGCAGCGGCAAGCTCCGGTCCCCTCGCGCCGGAGGAAGCCGCTCCACAATCGCCTCCAGCACCTCCTCAACTCCCAGCCCCGTCTTCGCGCTGATCGCCAGCGCGTTGGTCGCATCCAGCCCCACCGTCGTCTCGATCATTTCCTTGGTGCGCTCAATGTCAGCCGACGGCAGATCAATCTTGTTGATTACCGGAACGATCTCCAACCCGCCATTGATCGCCAGAAACGCATTTGCCAGCGTCTGCGCCTCCACCCCCTGCGAAGCGTCCACCACCAGCAGCGCGCCCTCGCAGCTCGCCAGGCTGCGGCTCACTTCGTAGCTGAAGTCCACGTGCCCCGGCGTATCAATGAGATTCAGCTGATAGGTCTCCCCGTTCCTCGCCGTGTACATCATCCGCACCGTGTGCGCCTTGATCGTGATCCCGCGCTCCCGCTCCAGGTCCATCGCGTCCAGCACCTGCGCCTGCATCTCCCGCGAGGTCAGCGAGCCGGTCAACTCCAGCAGCCGGTCACTGAGCGTGGATTTGCCGTGATCAATGTGCGCGATAATCGCAAAATTTCGTATGTGGGCTTGGTCCATGAGGTCAGCAGGATTCGCGAATCTCTAGTTTACCGTCATCCGCGCGAACCCGCGCGCTGAGCACTCGCCAGCCCCGCCCTCGCCCTCACCCACTGCGCTAAACTTATCCCGGCTCTCTCACCCGTGTCTTCCCGGCGCAAGCGACGAGAGCCCACCCGGCCCCGCTACAAGAGTTGTTCGCGACTTACACCCGCATCCCTGCACTCTCCCGAGGTCCCCTCATGCTCAATCTCCGCCGTATCGCAAACCTGCTCCCGCTCGCCGCAATCCTCTTCGTCTCTGCCGCCCTTCCCGCACAAACCGTCACGCCGTTTTACAACTTCCCCAACGCCGAATATGTCACCGCCCTGGTGCAAGGCGCCGACGGCAACTTCTATGGCACCGGACTCGAGTCCGAAAGCAGCCCCTACGGTTCGATCGTCAAGATCACTCCCTCCGGCACCCTCACCACCCTCTACACCTTCACCGGTCTTAAAGATGGCAAGACTCCCGGTAGCCTTATCCAGGGCGCGGACGGCGATTTCTACGGAACCACGGCCTACGGCGGCAGCTCCACTCCCCAGGAATGTTGCGGCGCGATCTTCAAAATCACTCCGTCCGGAACTTTCACTGTCCTCCACGACCTCTCCCCCGCCGGTGACGAAGGTGCCTCATCCGGCTTCCCCCTCGTCCAGGGTTCTGACGGAAACTTCTACGGCACCCTTCCCGCTGGCGGCGCCGACGACCAGCAAAACGGCACCATCTTCAAGATCACTCCCTCCGGTAACTTCTCAGTGATCTATCCATTCCCTGGCGGTGCAGACGGCGGCAATCCCGGCGGCTCTCTCATCCAGGGCACCGATGGCGATTTCTGGGGCAACACAAACGCCGGCGGCAGTGCGGGCAACGGGCTCTTCTACAAGGTCACATCTTCCGGAACCCTCTCCGTCATTGCCAGCATTCCCGCCGGCGGCTATGGCCCCACAGCGTATGGTCCGCTCGCCGAAGGCAACGATGGCAATTTCTACGGCACCGGATCCTCCGGCAGCGAGACCGATCAGGGCGTCATCTATCAGGTCACTCCCGCCGGAGCTTTCAAAGTCCTCTACGGCTTTCAGGGCGGCAACGACGGCGCCTACCCACTCAACGGAGTCACCGCGGCCAGCGACGGAAATTTTTACGGTGCCGCCGGCCAGGGTGGCCCGCATGACTACGGCACGCTCTTTGAAATCACTCCCTCCGGCACCTTCACCGCGCTCTATTTATTCACCGGCGCATCCGACGGCGGAGGTCCCAACCCCACCATCATCCAGGGCGGCGATGGAAACTTCTACGGCACCGACGAAGTTGGCGGCGCCGACGGTGGCGGAGTCGCCTTCAAATTCACCCCGAAAAAAGCTCTCCCCGCTGCCGTGCAGCTCTCGTTCGCGTCCTCCTCCACCGAAGTCGGCTCTCCCGTCAACCTCACTTGGTCCGTCGCCAACGCCTTCTCTCTCACCATGCAGCAGTGCTACGCCTTCATTCAGGGATCGCCCTCCGGCGCCGGCATCTGGAACGGCAAACAAACTGGCACCTACTCCACTACCACCAAGCTCTTCACCGGCCTCGCCTCCATCACCCCCACCACTGCGGGAACCTACACCTACGCCCTCACCTGCGGCGGCATCGAATCCGGCTTCGCTACCCTCAACGCTACCTCCGGCAAATCCAACTCCACCACCACCGTCATCGCCACTCCTTCCGCGCCCTCCGTCGGCCAGTCCGTCTCGCTCAAAGCCACCGTTACAGGACCCGCGGGAACTCCTACCGGCTCCGTCGCCTTCGCCGTCAGCGGCATCTCCCTCGGCTCCGTCAACCTCAACTCCTCAGGCATCGGGACCCTCACCGCCTCCACCAACGGACAGGCCCCCGGCTCTTACCCCGTAATCGCGACCTATTCCGGCGATTCCAGTTACAATTTTTCCCAGTCGGATCCACTCAGCGTCATCCTCTCCAAAGCTCCCACCGCCACCACGCTCTCTGCCTCGCCCATGTCGGTCACTCCGCCCGCTGGCGTCACCCTCACCGCTACCGTCAAGCGCTCCGCCGCCGGAGCCACTGGACATCCCTCCGGCTCCGTCACCTTCTACGCCGGCGGAACCGTCGCTCTCGCCACCGTCAAGCTCACCGCGGGAGTCGCCATCCTCAAAGCCAGCTCTGCCGGAATAAACCCCGGCTCCTACCCCATCACCGCCAAATACTCCGGCGATGCCTCCGACTCCGCCTCCACTTCTTCAGCCGTGACCGTCACCGTGAATTAGTCTCCCCGCACTTGCCCCGCCCTTCGCTCCGCAAAGCTAATTTCGATCGAGGAATCAATGAACCCAATCCAGCCGCCCTCAACTAACCCGCCCGAAGCCATCAACCGCCCTCGCCGCCGCTTCCTCGGCTCCGCCGCACTCACCCTCGCCGCCACGCAACTCGGCATGCTCACCGGACTCGCCGACGCCCAACCTGCCGCCCAATCCTCCACTGCGAGAACAGTCCCCGCCATTACTCCCGGAACCGACACCTCCTTCGCCCCCTCAAGCAAATTGACGCCGGCGTTCTAAATGTCGGATACGCCGAAGCCGGCCCTGCCAACGGCCCTGCCGTCATCCTCCTCCACGGCTGGCCCTATGACATTCATAGCTTCGTTGATGTCGCCCCCTTACTTGCATCTGCGGGATACAGAGTGATCGTGCCCTACCTGCGCGGCTACGGTTCTACCCGCTTCCTCTCCGCCGACGCCTATCGCAATGGTCAGCAGTCCGCCGTCGCCCTCGACATCATCGCGTTGATGGATGCGCTCAAAATTCAAAAAGCAATCGTCGGCGGCTTCGACTGGGGCGCCCGCACCGCCGACATCATGGCCGTCCTCTGGCCCGAACGCGTCAAAGGCATCGTCTCCGTCAGCGGATATCTCATCGGCAGTCCCGCCGCCAACCAGGCGCCGCTTCCGCCCCGGGCCACGCTCGCGTTTTGGTACCAGTACTATTTCGCGACCGATATCGGCAAAGCCGGCTATCAGAAATATCTGCGCGATTTCGCCCTGATGATCTGGCAGACCGCATCCCCGAAGTGGAACTTTTCCGATGCCACCTTCAATCGCTCCGCCGCCGCCCTCACCGACAACCCCGACCACGTCGCCATCACCATTCACAATTACCGCTGGCGCATCGGCCTCGCACCCGGCGAGCCGAAATACGACGCCTACGAAGCCACGCTCGCTACCCTTCCCCCCGTCACCATCCCCGCCATCACGATGGAGGGCGACGCCAACGGCGCCATCCACGCCCCCGCCGAGGCCTATCGCACGCACTTCACCGGAAAATACGATTACCGCCTCGTCACCGGCGGCGTCGGCCACAACCTCCCGCAGGAAGCTCCCCAGGCCTTCGCCCAGGCCATCATTGACGTGGACGGTTTCTAACCGACCCGCACGGTTTATAGCCAGTGTGGATTTGCGCTACCCCGCGGGCCCACTTCGCACTACATATATAGTCATAGCCCCGCAGCGCCTCATCATCATCGGAGAGCCGCGCAATCTGTAACCGCAATTGCAAAATAATTTCTTCTCGTCCATTCCCCGCCCTCTCCCGTTCTTGCACTCCCGTCCCCATTCCCATTAGCGACTCCCCCGCACCGCGGTAACCCCACGCCACTCGCGCCCCTGCAACCCCGCGCCGATACCACACTTGCCAGTCGGATTCACTCCGGCCGGCCAGGCGGCTATTTAGGCCAGCCCCGCTCGGTCATCGCGACCGCGCCCGTGCACTCCGCCCGACCGGCCCTACTTGATCCGACACGACTCGACCCGTCTTCACAAATCGAAAGGAACCTTCGTCTATGCATCCAGCTCCTGCTTCCAACCCGCTCCGCGCTCTCTCCTACCGCACTCCAGATTCCAATCCGCGCTCCGCGCCCAACAGCCTCATCCGTGCGCTGCTTCTGTTCCTTTCCGTATTCGCGCTCGCCGTCGCGCCCGCCGCCGCCCAGCAATCCTTCTCCTATTCCGACCGCGGCCAGATGCAGGTCGGCATCGCCTTTGCAAACTACCGCACCCCGCTAACCCCGGCCAGCAACGGCATGTTCTACAGCATCTCCACCGGCTTCGGCTCCAACGGCTCCGGCTATGTCTACATGGTGGATACCAACGGTAACTCCACCGACATCCTCGACTTCGACTCCAGCGATGCCACCGCCGGCATCGCCCTCCCCATCGGCAACCTCATCCAGGGTCCGGACGGCTTCCTCTACGGCGCCACCCTGGTCGGCGGCCAGTACAACTGGGGCGTCTTCTACAAGATCTGGGTGGACGGCTCCAACTTCACCGTCCTCCACTCCTTCGACGGCCAGTCCGACGGCGGCGCTCCGATTGACGGAATCACTCTCGCCAGCGATGGCAACTTCTACGCTGTCGGCAACTCCGTCTACTACTCCGACGACTCCGCCTCCAGCACCAACCACCCCTATCATTCCGCCGGACAGGAAGCTCTCCTGACCCAGCAGAAAAAAGGCTCGCCCCACCAGTTCCTTCGCGGCCTGCCGCTCCACCGCAGCACCGCCATCCGCTCCGCCTCCAGGTCCATCACGCCCACCCCGAATGGCCCTGGTCCTTCCGGCTGCTCGGACTATCCCCATTCCGCCTTCTACCAGCTCACGACGTCCGGCGACATGACCGAAATCTACTGCGAAGCCACCAGCAACGGCCTCCACAGCGTCACCGGCCCACTGGTTGAGATCAACCCCCTCCAGTTCCTTGACATGACCAGCTGGAGCGATACGCTCGCCGCCCCGGCAATGTTCTCGCATCAGCGGCGACGAAGGTCCGGATTTCCTCGGCCAATCCCTCTGGCGATTACCCGACTGGCGGCCTCACCGCCGGCACGGATGGCAACTTCTACATCACGTACATGCCTACAGATCGATGCAATCGACGGCTGCACCAACAACAACGTATCCGGCGTCTTGCAGGCCTACCAGAGCGAAGTCCTCGTCTTCACACCGACGCAGACCAGCTGCACCAGCGCGAACAACATGCTCCGCGGCCTGTTCCTGGCCACCGACGGCGGCCTCTATGGCGCGTCACCTAGCGAGCAACTAATGGCAACGGCAGCATCGTTCGCTTCGACACCGGCGAATCATCCCTCTACTATCCTCACCAGTTCGTCACAGGTTCCGGAGTCGGCCCCATCGTCCGATCCCCGTCCAGGCTGCGGACGGCAACTTCTACGGCGACACCTTGGCCACCAGCCAGAGCAGCCCTTACGGTCCAAACGTCTTCTACTTCGCTCGACACCAATCCCAACATGCCCGCGCCGCTCGTACTCACCACCAGCAACACCACCCCCCAGGCTCTGCAGCCGATGACGCTCACCTGGCAGGTCAACAATGCCAGCTCCATCGCGCCACCGGTCTGCGTCGCCTTCATCAATGACCACGAATCTCGACGGCGGCGGCGGTTGGTCTTATATCCAGACCGGCTCCTTCACCGGCAACGTCTACTCCGGTGTCGCCGATGTCATCGCTCCGCCATGGCCCGGAACCTACGAATACCAGCTCGTCTGCAACGGTCAGGGCTCAGTACAAACACAGATCACCGTGCCTTACGTCTACCCGACAGCCACCACCGTCTCCGGGGCTCCTCCAACGTCAGCGTCGGCCAGACCCCACCTTCACCGCCAATGTCGAGATCAACTACAACAACAACACCAGCGCGTGAAGCCGGAAATCAACGATCACGAGCAGCGACTACAACGATCACCCATGACCGGCAACATTACCTTCACCTTCAACAGCAGCGTCCTCGGAATCCGCGTATATAAACGGCCAGGCCTCCATCACCATGCCGACCTACACCCTGCCCTACGGCACATACACCATCGACGCCGACTACTCGGGCGACAACAACTACCACCCTTCTTCGACTTCCTGCAGCCGTAACCAGGTCAACGGCGCGCCCACCAACGTCAACATCTCTACTTCCGTCATCACCGTCAACATCGGATCCCCAATCACCCTCAACGCGTCAATCTCAAATGGCTACAACAACGTTGCTGCTCCTTCCGGGACCTTCACCTTCCTGGCGGACAACAACCCGATCGGCACGGTTGCAATCGTCTCCGGCGCCGCGTCGCTCAGCCCCTCCACCGCCGCCGTTCTCTCTGGCCTCCACCAATATTCCGTCCTACTACAACGGTGACTCACTGCACTCCACCAACGTCGCCGTACCGGTCGCCGTCAACGTCCTCAAAAACTCCACCCGCACCAACATGGCCGTCGGAACCAACCCGATCTCTCAGAGGGCAGTCCGAAACACTGACCGCTGCCGTCGTCTCCGCCTACCTGGTCCCAACCGGCAACGTCTGCTTCCTTGCCGGCAACATGAACCTCGGTTGCGCTCCGCTGGTCTCAGGCGTCGCCACCTTCTCCGCTTCCACCTCCGGCGTCAAGGCGGCCACCTACCCCGTCCACGCCGAATACTCCGGTGATCAGGTGCACAACATCTCCAAATCCCGCGTGACCCAGATCACCATTACACCCAACCTGCCGTAAACCACCCGCTACTTGCTTCATCCGCCGGAGGGCCAACCAGCCCTCCGGTTTTTCTTGCGCGTATATCTCCATCCCTCCGATATTGACAAACCCCTCCCGCCAGCAGAAAATTCCCTCCGCTCCTCCCCGCAGCTTTATCTCAACCGCTAGAAAGGAACACTCCTCATGACTCGCAAGTCACTCTTCTTCTCTCTTCCCCTGCTCGCCGCCGCCCTGCTCCTCGCCGGCCAGCAAACCGCCACCCAGGCCTCCGCCCAATCCATGGCGCGCCAGGCCAACTCAACCCCCGCCACCGGGCCGGTGGACATTAACTCCGCCACCTTCGACCAGCTCAAAGCTCTTCCCGGAATCGGCGACGCATACGCCAACAAAATCATCGCCGGCCGCCCCTACCATGTGAAGACCGACCTCGTTCGCAAGCACGTCCTTCCCCAGGCCACCTACGACAAGATCGCAGGATCCGTCGTCGCCAAGCAGGGCCACTAAACAGCATTTCTTCGCATTGAATAAAAGAGGCCTCGACTCCGGTCGCGGCCTTTGCATTTCCCTGCCCTCCCATTCCCTCGCCCTCGGCCCCAGGTGTAAACTTCCCCCATGAACCGTCGCCCCATGGCTCTCCTGCTCCCTTGCCTGGCCGCCGTTCTCGTCGCGGCCCCCTGCCTCCACGCACAACAATCCGCTGCCGCGCCCGTCTCCCAGGCTCTACCCTCGACCACCCCACTCGCCATCACTATCTCTCCCGCCCCCGTGCCCGCGGGCGAAGCGCCCTTATTTGTAACAATAACGCTTACGAATACCTCCGACCGCGACATCCGCCTTCCTGAGCCGGAGATTGGCTGCTCCAATCCCCACTCCGGCTCCGTCGTCATCGAGACCCAGCTCGCCGCGCCCTCTGAAACTGGTGACGGGCAATCAGCGGTCATCTGCTCAACCGATATGATTTTGTCCCCTGCCGAAGCCGCCGCGGACACCGACAACCCGGCTGCCCACTGGCTCACCCTCGCTCCCGGAGACACAGCCAACTTCGCCCAGCGCATCCCGCCCGCCGACACTGCAGGCAAGATCATTCTCAAGGGAACCTACACGCCGCCTGAAATTTCATCCGCCGCCAAGGAACGCCTCTACTCCCTCGGCGTCACCTATCCCACTGAGCCGCTCACCTCAGCACCCGTCACCGTTCGCGGACACGCTGCAGCACTCACCACGGCCAGCCTCTTCCAATAGCTTTTTCAGAACTTGGTTTCCGCCCCCCGCAGCTTTCCCGCTCGCTCCAGCGAGTCGCCTTCGTCAGCAGATTTGCTTTACCCCCACGCTCGCGCCAGCGAGCCACCTTGCTCCCCACCCCAGCGTCGCCGAGTCTGGCAGACAGGCGCCCTTCGGCTTCTAGGTAACTTCACGATGATCGAAGCGATGGATGAGACGGAGCTTTGGTCCTCTGGATCGCCGCTGTATTTAGCGGTCACGGCGAAGTTCCCGGCGGGTATTGCTTTGGTAGAAGCGGTGAGCGTAGCGACGCCTTCGAGACCTCGGGCCTGTGGTTGATCGGAACTGGTGAATGATTGCTACAAAAGTGCCAGCCGACTCTGACCGTCAAAGGGGATGAGGGATTTAGGCTCTGATTTATACTCTCTGTTTCAAACCCCTCAAAATATACGGCAATTCATTTGCTTTCAGGGTGACGCTATGTGCGGGAAAATTAATCTCCAATCCATTGGACTGTTCATTTGTTGCGTTTGGTTATCACTCTCGACGCCATCTGCACATGCGCAGAGTATGAGGACCGGGTCGCCTCTCGCTCAGGCTGGAGTTACCGCGCCGCTGATCTTTATCCCTGGTTACGCGGCGTCAGTACCGGTTTCAGGAACCGAGGTACAGTATGTCCTGAATCGCGGCGCGTCGCCGACGGATTTGCAGCTCTCGGCCTCCTATGCGCCGTTTGTGCGGAGCATGCACGACGCCGGCTACCAGGACGGTACGACATTCTTCGGCGCCGTGTACGACTGGCGAATGGCCGCCGCGCCCTACGACGGAGTGAACGATGGCGTGCTCAGCTTGGTAACTGCGCAGGAGATGACCAGCGGAAACTTTAAGTACGCCATCAATTACCTCGGCTACTGGCTGGATCAGGCAGTCCAAGCCAACCCCGGCCTCGCGTACGTCGATGTCGTCACGCACAGCGCGGGAGGCGCACTGGCTCGGGCCTACATTCAGAGTCCGGCATATGGAGGCGAATATGTCGACAAGAACGGCGTCCTGCGACATCTCCCCAAGATCCGGTTCTTAATTTTGGGGGCCTTTCCCAACTTCGGGACCGTTCACTCTTGGCGGCCGTGGAACGCGGATTTCCAGGACGTTCTCGCAGGCTTCATTCCGACAACCGAGATCGAAGGCCGCTTAGCCGCTTTTGCCTTTGCTTATGTGATTTCCGGCAAGACGATCAGCGGACCGGACTACACCATCACTCGTGCCGATATCCTGGGTAAGGACGTGAACGGAATTGACGCTCCCGATCCGTATACGTTCTTCCGTCTTTACGACCCAATGCGTCAATCGCTCATGCCGACCACCGACTTTCTCACGCCGCAAGGTGGCGGCACTCCGGGAAACGTGAACAACGACGACTCCGTGCGCTCCGATATTTTGTTGGACCTGAACGCCACATCGTCGCCAGGAAATAATCCATGGGTAAAGCTGGTCGGAGAGACCACCGGCCTCGGAGGAGTGACCGCTGCATTTTCAAGCGGAGCCAGAACAAAGACCGACGACTTGCAGTTCTTTATACCCGGCCTGATCAACAGCCAGCCCTTCATCCAAACACTAACTGCGGTCAGTCAGGACACCGCCTCGGGTGTCTTCCTGCCCTTACTCTTTCTGTTGCAAAGCAATCCGGCAGTAATTCCTGATACTCAGGCCAAATTTACGCGCGTTCCGGATATTGAATCCAAGGGCCAGCTGCCGGACTCCCTATCGGGCGATGGCAACGCGCCCTACATCTCCTATATGGGATATTTCAGCGGCGATCCGAATGTCACCATCGAGGAGTTTGGCAATGGAGCAGTCCCAACAGGCCTGCCCGATGGCGTCACCTGGAATAACCGCACGGGCTATCCCTGCTACCATGACGTTTTTTACTACAATCCGCAGGTTCGCCAGTTCGTGGCGCTAAAACTGACCAATCAAAAGCTGCGTCAAGAGCAGCCAATTACGCTGGATGAATACGTAAAGCTCGCGTTGTTCCTGGACGGATTTCTAATTTGACGTTCATCGTAACTAGCAAGCGTAGTAAGCCCTCACCACTGCCAGCCTCTTCCAATAGCTTTTTCAGAATTTGATTTTCCGCCGCCCTTCCGCCGCCGCATCCTCTTCCCCTCCCCCCTCTCACCACGTCACATACACTCTCTCTCTTACCCACGCCCGCTCTCGCAGCGCCTGCATCATCACCGTCGCCACGTCGCCCCGCGCAATCTCGCTCGCCTTCGCCGGCAAAGCCTTCGTGTCTGACCGAAATACACCCTTCGCCTTCCCATTCGACAGCCGTGACGGAGCCACCACCGTCCACTCCAACTCGCTCGGCACCACCGCCGCCTCCTGCGCCTTCTGCGCCTCGATGGGATAGCGCAACAGCGTCCTCGCCCCTACATCGAACAGCCATTTCCGAAATCCCGTCTGCAAATCCAGCGCCCCCGGCTGCCATCCCCCCGAGCCCAGCACGATCAGCCGCCCCACTCCGGCCGCCGTCATCGTCGCCACCATCAGCGGCGCTGCCTTCGCCAGCAAATCGCTATTTTCAAAGGGAGACTTCGCCCCCAGCGTTGACAGCACTGCCTCCGCCCGCGTCGCGCCCGATCCGATCGCCTCTCGCACCGCCGTTCCGCCGTCTTTTTCTCCGCGCGCATCTCCCACCACCACGCGCACTCGGTCCTTCAAATCAAACGACACCGGATCCCTGACCAGCGCCGTCACCTCGTCCCCATCCGCCAAACATTTCTCTGCCAGGATTCGCCCCGTCCCCCGCGTCGCTCCAAATATCGTCACTCGCATCGCCGCTCACCGCTCTCTTACTTCACAAGCCTTACTTGTATTCGTTGCCCTTCCACCCCGTTCCGTCTCCCGCGTCCCTCATCCCCGCTTCGACCGCATCAATCTCACATCGCTCCCCGTGCTGATACATTTCGCTAGTCACCGAGAAGAATAGTCCCTCCCGCACCGACTCTGCGCTATCCTGAGTTTTATTCCATGGATTCCCCGCGCCTCACCCGGCCCACTCTTCTCATCACTCTCTCCGCCCTGCTCCTTCTTGGCGGAACCTTCGCTCGCGCCGCCGCTGCTTCTCCATTTCACCCCGCCGCCGGCGCACTGTCGAGCTCCTCCGCCGCCTCCACCAAATCCGACGCCAAAAAGCATCCCGCCCCCGAACGCCCCCAGGACACCGGCTTCCTCAACCGCCGCGTCACCGTCAAAGGCGTCACCTACAAATTCATGGTCTACCTGCCGCAGGATTATGACCCGCACCGCAAGTGGCCCATGATCCTCTTCCTCCACGGCATGGGTGAGCGCGGCTCTGACGGAGAGACCGAGGCCAACACCGGTCTGCCCGCCGCACTCCGCAATCATCCCGAGCGCTGGCCCTTCGTCGTCGTCATGCCCCAGCTTCCCTTCAACCACCACTACTGGCCCGACGCCGACATGATGGCCATGGCAATGGCGGAGCTCGACCAGTCCAGCCGCGAATTCCACGGCGACCCCGACCGCATCTCCCTGGTCGGAATGTCTCTCGGCGCCTTCGGTGCCTGGGAGCTCGCCCGCTACTACCCCAATCGCTGGGCCGCCATCATTACCGTCTGCGGCGGCATCCGGTGGGATTGGATTCCTGGCGGCCGCCACGGCGACGCTCACCTCGCCGACCAATATGTAACCGCGATTGGTAAAACTCCCGTCTGGATTTTCCACGGTGCCGACGACCCCGTCGTCTCTCCTACCCAGTCGGAAGAAATGTACGACGCTCTCAAAGCCGGCGGCGGCAACGTCCGCTATTGGAGCTACGAACGCACCGGCCACAACTCCTGGGACCGCGTCTTCGCCGATCCCGATGTTCCCCGCTGGCTCCTCGCCCACGGCCTCCACGAAGTAGCTGCCACGCCCGCCTACTTTGAAAAACGCAGCGTTCCCATCCATCCCGTCCCCATAAAAATCGCGCCCTCCATCTACGAGGCCTACGCCGGCGAATACTCCGCCTACGGCACCGTGCGCTTCTGGGTCACCAACGACGCCGACCGCCTGCTGCTCCATCAGCGCGCCTCGGTCAATATCCTCCTTCCAGAATCCCCGACCTCCTTCTTCTTCGACTCCGGCGGTCCCGTCCGCATCATCTTCGATAAAGACGCCTCCGGCCGCGTCACCGGCCTCACCTACCGCGACGACCGCCACGAAGAATATTTCGCCCGCTCCCGCTAGCCGCACCCGCTAGACTTGTCAGCAGCAGAATGGCCGATAGACTTTCTCGGATCCCAGCCGTTCGGCTCTTTGGAACTTGACTCATGACTACGCCCGACCTCACCCATCCGCACCGCCGCTTCAATCCTCTCCGCGGCGAATGGGTCCTCGTCTCACCCCATCGCAATCAGCGCCCCTGGCAGGGCGAAGTCTCTCCGCCGCAACCGCCCGCCCCTCATTACGACCCGGACTGCTACCTCTGTCCCGGCAATGCTCGCGCTAACGCCGAACGCAATCCCGCCTACCCCCACACCTTCGTCTTCGATAACGACTTCGCCGCCCTTCTGCCTGACTCTCCGGCCTGGCTCTCCGCCGATCCGCTTCTCCGCGCGCAATCGGAACGCGGAATCTGTCGCGTGCTCTGCTTCGATCCCGATCACTCGCTCACTCTCGCCCGCATGCCCCCCGCCGGCATCGCCGCCGTCGTCACCGCGTGGCAGCAGCAGTTCCGCGAGCTCTCCGCCGTTCCCTGGGTCCGCCACGTCCAGATCTTTGAGAATCGCGGAGCCATGATGGGCGCCAGCAATCCCCATCCCCACGGCCAGATCTGGGCCACCGAACACATCCCCGACGAGCCCCGCCGCGAACTCGAACACCTCGCCGCCTGGCACGATCAGCATCACTCCTGCCTGCTCTGCCATTACGCCCAGCGCGAGCTCGACCTCCGCGACCGCATCGTATGCCGCAATCAAAGCTTCGTCGCCCTCGTTCCATGGTGGGCCGTCTGGCCCTTTGAAACCCTCGTCCTCTCCCTCGACCACACCGCCTCCATCGACGCCTTCACCTCGCAACAGTCCGCCGACCTCGCCGACATCCTCAAGCAGCTCACCGCCCGCTATGACGCGTTGTTCGGCGTCAGCTTCCCCTACACCATGGGCTTCCATCAATCGCCCTCGCACCCAACCGCTGAAGAGAAATCGCTCTCCCACTTCCACGCCCACTTTTATCCGCCGCTCCTGCGCTCGGCCACCGTCCGCAAATTCATGGTCGGCTTTGAAATGCTCGCCATGCCTCAACGCGACATCACGCCGGAATCCGCCGCCGCCCGCCTCCGCGACGTCCCCGTTTTGCAGGCTTAGCCCTGCATCCGATCCCGCAGTCGTAGCTGCTCAATCCCGCTCAGCATTTCCGCCCTCGCCGCCATAAAATCACACCATGCTCGCTCTCTCCCTCGACCTTGGCGGAACCCACATTGGCTGCGGCCTCGTTCGCGACCGCGAGGTCCTCGCGCATCACTCCATTCCCGCCAACGCGCGCGCGGGAATCACGCCGCTCCTCCCCGAGATTAAATCCACCCTCGACGCGCTCCTCGCTCAAGCCGCCGTCACCGCTGCGGAATGTGCCGGCATCGCCCTCGGCTATCCCGGCATCGTGGACGCACGCATCAACAAGATCCTCTCCACCCACAAGAAATACGACGACATCGTCACCATTGACCTCGACGCCTGGGCCCACGAAAATTTCTCGCTCCCGCTCCGCATGGAAAATGACGCTCGCATGGCCTTGCTCGGCGAGCACTATGCCGGAGCCGCAGTTGGCCACGACAACGTCGTCATGCTCACCCTTGGAACCGGCATCGGCAGCGGCGTCATGCTCCACGGCCATCTTCTCCGCGGCCCCCACGCCCAGGCAGGAAACCTCGGCGGCCATCTCCCCGTTGATTTCCACGGCCGCCACTGCTCCTGCGGCAACATCGGCTGTGCTGAGGCTGAGGCCTCCGGCTGGGCCATGCCACTCACTGCCCGCGACTGGCCCGGCTTTTCCCGCAGCACCCTCGCCGGCATCCACCACATCGGCTTCAAGCAGCTCTTCGATCACGCCGCTCACGGAGACGCCGTCGCCCTCGCCGTCCAGCAACACTGCCTCGAGGTATGGGCCTCGGTCACCGTCGCCAACATCCACGCCTACGATCCCGACATCGTCGTCATCGGCGGAGGAGTCATCGAGTCAGCCCACCTCATCATCCCCTTCCTCCAGCACCACGTGAACGAACACGTCTGGATCGGCGGCTTCCGTCCCCAAATCCTCCCCGCAAAACTCGGCAACCTCGCCGGCCTCCACGGAGCCATCCCGCTCCTCTCAGAAACTCCCGCCGACTTCCTCCTCTAACTCGCTCTCGCTTTCTCGAGCCTCATCTATATAGATAGCCGCCGCGCCCCATCCCCTGCCTCGCACACCCACACCTCAGCCTCAATCCCCGTTCGTTCGCGATACCCCGCCCACAATCCTTCGCGAAAATTCTCCGCCTGCTGTGCCTCGACCAGCGAAACCGTGCATCCTCCAAATCCTCCGCCCGTCAGCCTCGACCCGTAGCATCCCGATAGCTCCGTCGCCAGCTCCACCAGCGTGTCGCACTCCGCGCAGCTCGCCGCAAAATCGTCGCGATAACTTGCGTGCGCCTCCACCATCACTCGTCCGAATCCAGCCACATCTCCCGCCCGCAGCTTCGCCGTTCCCTCAAGCACCCGCGCCGAATCCGTCACCACATGCCGGCACCGCCGAAAAACTACCTCGGGCATCTCTCCCCGCGCCGCCTCCAACTGCGCGAGCGTCACATCACGCAGCGCCCGCACCCCGCCATACATCCGCTGCAATATCCGCGTCCCCTCTTCTACCTGCCCGCGCCGCTCCGCATATTCCCCGCCCGCCACCGAGTGCTTCACCATCGAATTTGCAATTACCAGCCGCGCACTCCTCGGCAACGCCACCGCCTCATACTCGAGCGACCGGCAATCCAGCTCGAGCGCGTGCCCCGCCTGCCCATGCACCGCGACAAATTGATCCATGATCCCGCACGGAGCACCCACGAACTCGTTCTCCGCCCGCTGACACAGCCGCGCAACTTCCGTCCCGCTCAGCGCCGGGGCTGTCGGCCCCTTGCCCTCCTCTCCGGATTCGGACGCCCACAGCAACGCCAACGCCGTCGCCACCTCCACCGACGCCGAAGAACTCAGCCCCGCATTCCGCGGCACATCTCCCGTGATCGTCAACTCGGCGCCGCCAGTCTTCACGCCGCGCTGCGCCAGCGCCCACGCCACTCCCGCGCAATACTTCGACCAGCCCCCGCCCCTTTTTTTGAATTCGCTCTTGCTCTCGTCCGCAGCACTCTCGCCCGCTCCGCCCGGCCGCAACTCCGCCAGCGCATAACTCGCCGTCTCGCCATAATCCAGCGAATGCAGCACCATCTGCCCATCCCTGCGCCGCGTCGCCGCCACCAGCGTCGAAAAATTCAGCGCCGCCGGCATGCAAAATCCGTCCGCATAATCCGTATGCTCGCCCAGCAGATTCACTCGGCCCGGCGCTCGAAACACTGCCCCCGCCTCGCCTGCTCTTCGTTCGTGTTCCTTCGCGAGTTCTTCGGGAGTCAGCACCGTCGCAATCCACCACTCAGTCGGTTTTCGGTTTTGCCGTTGCTCGGAGCCGCCCTGACCACGCCGCTCTTACCGGTACGGCTGCCCCTCGTGCATCGTTATCCACGCTCGAATAAATCCCTGCGGCTCCACATGCACCTGTCCCTGGAAGGGACGATTAATGTCCGCCACCGCCACCAGCACAAGTGTCAGCAATACCGTCAGCGACACCACCTGGAGCGCATGCAGCATAGCGTTCTCCGCCCCAAACATGCACGACGACATGATCGTGATTGCCGCTCCCGCAACCAGCACCACCCACAAAATTCCCGGCAGATGCGACATACTCTCCAACTCGCGCAGTCGTCGGTGCTCCGTCATCTCCCGCAATTCGGTCAGCGCATGATCGTAAAGAATCGAATATGACGACGTATTCGCCTCCACCGGCAATAGCTCTGTCCACATCGAGCTCATCGCCTTGTGGCTGTCACTAAAATCCTGTTTGCCCTGGTCCATGTTCGGCCAGTCGTGGTTCAACACTGCGTCCACATAATCCTTCGCCAGCGCCTGCACCTTCATCCGCTGCGGCGGCGGCATCCCATCGGCCAGTTTGTAAAGATTCACCAGGCAGTTCGCCTCGTTCTCCGCATTCACATCCGCCAACTCAAAGTTGGTCCACACCGCGTACAGCATGAACCCGATGATTACCGCATACGTCGTCCCCAGTATGCTCAGCTGCCATCCAATCAGGTCGTTGTGTGTGCGCCGCAGTTCCTTCGGCCAGATCCTCTGCACCACCCACCAGAACAGCAGCGCAGATCCTGTCGCGCCCAGAATAATCACTGCATCCTGCAAATAATCCAGCACTGGCAAGTCCCTCCACTGCACAACAATCCGTTCGCGCCATTGCTCTTGCAGATTGCCTTGCAGACCGCACTCATTGTGCCATAACCGCTGGGCGCTGCAGCCCCTAAAACCAGGCCGCAGCTTTCCCGGGCTTTTCGCGCACGGCCGCGCCCTCTTCTTCTTCCAGCGCCCGCTATCCCGCCCTGAGTCCGCCGACCACCGGCCTTTTCTTTTCTTCCCGCCGCGCCTTCCCCGGCAACGCTCCCCTCGGCCTCACAATCGCATAGTGCACGCGGCTGTCGCAATAGATGCATCCCGCTTCGTGGATCTCACCAGTCGCCTCTCCCAGGATTTGCGGAAATGTCCGTAAACACTCCGGACAATAGATCGTGATGTAAGCTTTCCCCGCTGCATTGTGCCCGTTCGTCGGCATCCAGATAGGCAGCAGCGCATCCGGCGCTCGTTGCGCGCGCAGATTCTCCGGCCGCGACATCGCAGCTACCATCTCCAGCAGGCGGCCCACGCTCGTCCCTTTTTCGTAATAGTTGTCGGCCGGAATCCCCACCGGCACCCCCGCCGCACGAAACGCGCTGCTCATCGCGATCACCCGCACCCGCGGAAACCGCCGGCTGACCACCGACAGCAATTCAAATCCCGACATCTTCGGCATGTTCAGGTCTGACAGCAGCACGTCCGGCATCTCCCGTCGCATCGCCGTTAACGCGCTGAATCCATCCTCCGCCGATCGCACGTCGTTCCCACACGCGCGAAATATCTCCATCAGCGAAGATCGCAATGCGGCATCATCATCCACGATCAGGAGTTTGATTCTCTTGCTGGGCATCTGCCACCTTCTCCGGTGCATCAAAAGCACGTCAGTGGGCGGAGTATCCCATCGCTCTAATTCCCAATCTGTTCACTTTTGCACACAAATAGAAATTAGCGCTCTCGCGTTTTGCGCTCCGCTTTACTCTTCCTCGAACGGGGGAGCATCCGCACCGCTGGTCGTCGTCTTCTCATCGTGCAAAATCACATTCAGCAGCGACTTATTCACCCGGATCCGCCCGTTATATTCAACAAATCCCAGCTTCCTGAACCGATTCATAAAAAAACTCACCCGCGACCGCGTCGTCCCGATCATCTCCGCCAGCGTCTCCTGTGTGATCCTGCGGTATCAGCGTCTCCGGCTCGCCCGGTTTCCCGAATTCGGCCATCAGCAACAAAATCCGCGCCAGCCGCTTCTCGCTCGAGTTGAATAACTGGTCCACCAGGTCGGCCTGCGTCCGCATACTCCGCGCCAGCAGAAACCTCAAAAACAAATCCGACAGAGCGTGCTCCTCGTGCAGCGCCCGGGACATCTCGTCCCTCTCAATCTTCAGTGCCGTACACGCCGTCAGCGCCGTCGCCGTCGCCAGCCGTAATCCCACCGTCCCTGCGATCGACTCTTCCCCCACAAACTCCCCGTTCGCCAGCAAGGTGATCGTCGCCTCTTTTCCGCTCTTTGAAACAACCGTCAGCTTTACCCGCCCCTTCTGTATGTAGAAGACCGCGTTCGCTGGCTCGCCTTGCGAAAAAAATGACTGCTTCGGCTTCAGATGAACGATGCGCCGTCCCAGCCCCGCCTTCATCAAAAAATCGGCCGGGTCAAACGTCGCCATCTCTCGCTTAGCCATCTACCTGCTCCCATCCGTCTTCACGCGCTCTTGCTCGGGCCAATATTGCCTTCCCCTGCTTCGCTGCGGTCTTTACCGGGAACACTTCGGTGGACACGAAGACCGCATCCTGCCTCAGATTACTCAGCGCACACGCCCAGTATAGGCTCTCTATGTCGTCCATGTAACAAAACGTTTTCCACCAATAAAAATGGCGCTGCCTTCCATTCCTCTGACTCGTGGCACCTATGCCTTCAACGCCTCGCCCTGACATGCGGGATGCGTGCACTGACACGTCAGCTCCGTCATCGTCTTTGCATCGCCACACGTCTCGCTGCAGAATTTCTTCCCATCAGCCGGCACACAGTTGCATGCAGGATGCGCGCATTTCTCAGTTCCACTCATTCGATTCTCCCCTGCCGGCATCCCGCCGGCGACTCATTACTCCGGCCTCGAACCGCCACCGGACGCGCCCGCCGAGGCCTTCCCCGGCCCGCACGCTCTCATAGCTTCACACCCAACCCCGCATGCTGGCTGGTCTGTATTGCTCATTTGCCCGTGAAATACGGCTTTCCCCTATCCCCCCGCCCTCCGCAAAGTGAGCAATATTGACCATCTTCCCCGTCCCCCCCGGCTCGACAATTGCTTGGTCGGCCGACTAAGGTAAATCGGACGCCTCGCTCGGTCTCCCCGAACCAAGCCAGGAAATTTGCTACAAGCTCACCAGAATCTGCTGAGAGGATCACGCTTCCCGTGCCTTTAACAACGCCTACGCAAACGACTCTGTTCACGTCCTCCCCCATCACTTCTTTCCCATCTGACCTCTCCGGCCCACCCCTCCCCCATCCCTCACTCTCCAGGACGGCCGACCCCGCGCTCTGCGGCGCACCCTCCCTCCCCCAGCCTTCCCTCCCCCAGCTTTTCGATCCGGTCCCCTCCCCCAGCTCCCCCGTTAGCGACGACAACTCCGGCCTCTACTCCCAAACCGTTCACCGCGGAATCAATTGGATCTTCGCCATCACCGTCGTCGCCTTCCACCTCGGAGCCATCGCCTCCATCTTTTACTTCCGCTGGTCCGCGCTCATCGTTTTCTTCAGCGTCTGGATCGTCTCTCAAAACATCGGCATCGCCATGGGCTATCACCGCCTCCTTACCCATCGCGGCTATGCCGTTCCCAAGTGGCTGGAATACGCCATCACTACCGGCGCCACGCTCGCCCTTCAGGGCGGCCCCATCTACTGGGTCGCCGTCCATCGCATGCATCACAAATACACCGACAAGTCCGGCGATCCCCACTCCCCGCGCGACGGCCGCTGGTGGTCACACATGGGTTGGATCCTTAATGGCTCCCTCCGCAACGAGTCCGCCGTCCTCAAGCAATACGCGCCCGACCTTGCTCGCGACCGCTACTACGCGTGGCTGAATAAATACCACTGGCTCCCGATCGTCGTGCTCGGCGGCGTGCTCTTCGCTTTTGGCGGCTGGTCCTGGCTTCTGTGGGGAACCATTCTTCCCGTCACCATCGGCTTCCATGTCACCTGGATGGTCAACTCCGTCACCCACATCTGGGGCGGCCAGCGCTTCTCAACCGGTGACGACTCCCGCAACAATCTCCTGGTCGCCATCCTCACTGGCGGAGAGGGCTGGCACAACAATCACCACGCCTTCCCCGTCTCCGCGCGTCACGGCCTTGCCTGGTATGAAGTGGACTTCAACTACTACGGCATCTGGATACTCAAACGCCTCGGCCTCGCCCGCAACGTAAAGACCGCGACGGTGAAAGCTCCCTCCGCCTCAAGCCCTCAGTAGCCATCCACCGATACCGAAAACGCCGCTACCCTCAATCTGCTCATCGGCCCTGCTTTTCTCCGCCCGGGTGCTCTCCCGCGCGCTGCGGAAACAGCAAAATGCAAATCACCATGAACACCGCAATCACTGCCGACGACACATACCGGCTCAATCCCAATCCTCCATCGGCATGCGGCTTGGTCAGCAAATCGCCCATCGAGGCCCCCAGCGGCCGCGTCAAAATGAACGCCGACCAGAAAAGTACCGTCCGGTTGATCTTCGTGAAGAAATACAGCCCCGCAATCACCGCCAGCAATCCGACAAACAAAAACACCCCTCCGCCAAATCCCGTTCCCTCGCTCGTCCAGTCGCCCAACGCCGTCCCCAGCGTGTTCGAAAATAAAATCGTCAGCCAGTAAAACATCTCTGCCTTCGGCGTCACAATGCTGTTCACCGAAACCGTGCCCACCGCCAGCTTCCACACCACTAGCGACGCAATCACCAGCCAAACAAGATTGATGTCCCGCCCGGATACCCTATCCCCAGCGACCGGTCCGCAAAATCCGCCATCGTCGTTCCCGCCAGCGTCGTCCCGACAATCACCGCCCAATACAGATAAGGATGAAACCGCTTCGCCCGTATCTGCGCCGACACCAGCACCAGGAACAATCCGAAAAAAATGAACGTGCTCGTCAGGTATCCCAACCCCAGGCTCATTGACAGTGCATCCCCGCCCGTCTCGCCCAGCGTCGTCGCCGCAATCTTGATAATCCAGAATCCCAGCGCCACCTCGGGCACCTTGCTCATCGCCGCCTTTTGAAAATCTTCCCCGCCGACTTTCTTTACCGCGCCGTCCGCGGCCCGCAACATCCGCCCACTCCATGGCATCGCCGCCGCAACACTGTCACTCATGCTTCCCTCCTGACCGTCAGATTACTTCCTCCGCCTCGCAGCGTTCCACCCCGTCGCAGAATTCAAAAAGTTGCGGCGCGCTATCTACATATTCCGTTTAATCCTTCGCTCCAAAATGAACACGAAATTATTTTTAAATATGCAACTTCGCCGCGACGCTTGTGTCTGCTCAGACGAAGGCAGTTACGAATCCAAAAATCCTTCAGGAGTTTAGTTATGCGAATCCATCTCCCTGGCGTCGCCCTCGGCGCCACACTCATCATTGGCCTCGCGGCCTCCACGGCTCGCGCTCAAGACCAGCCTGCCGCCGGCTCCCCTCCGCCCGCGGCCACCTCCGAGGCTCCGGCGCAATCCTCCTCCGCCACGCCCTCTCCGTCAGCTCCCGAGGCGCAGTCCGAACGAGCCGCTCGCGATCCCCAGCGCATCACTCAGATGCTCGCCAAGCGCCTTGCTCTTACTCCCAGGCAGCAGACTGAGATCGAACCCATCATCGCGAATCGCCAGCAGCAAATGCAGAGCGTTCGCGCCGATTCAACCCTCACTCCTCGCGACCGGCGCGCCAAAGCCATGGCCATTCTGCAGGACGGCGACGCCAGAATCGAAGCACTCCTCACTGCCGCGCAAAAACCGGTCTACGCGCAGCTGAAACAGGAAATGCGCGAGAAGCGGCAGCAACACCAGCAACAGCCGGCAGCATCGGCGCCTGGCAATCAGTAAAACGAACTCAATTCAGGTCTATCCCTAAACCGAAAGTGAGATCCCCCATGAACATCTATAAACTTCGCAATCTATTTTTCGCACTCGCTTTGTGCGTCACTCCCGCGGCATCCTACGCCCAGGTCGCCGTCGGAATCTCCGTCCACGTCGCCCCCCCAGCCCTGCCCGTCTACACGCAGCCCCCTTGCCCCACTCCAGGATTTATCTGGACGCCCGGCTACTGGGGTTACGGTCCCGCCGGCTACTACTGGGTCCGCGGCCTCTGGATCGCGCCTCCTCATCCCGGCCTGCTCTGGACGCCCGGCTACTGGGGCTTTGCTGGCGGCGCCTACGGCTGGCACAGCGGATACTGGGGACCTCACGTTGGTTTCTACGGCGGAGTTAACTACGGTTTCGGCTATAGCGGTGTCGGCTTCTTCGGCGGCGAATGGCGCGGCGGGGTCTATCACTACAACACGGCCGTCACCAATGTGAACACCACCGTCATCCACAACACCTACGTCAATCGCACCGTCGTCAACAACGCGAACGTCAATCGTGCCAGCTTCAACGGCCCCGGCGGCGTCACCCGTCAGCCCACGCCCGAGGAACATGCCGCGATGAACGAGCGTCACGTCGAGCCCACCGCCGCTCAAGTTGCTAATCACAACGAGTCTGCGAAAGCCCGCGACGGTTTCGGCCACGGCAACGAAGTCAACACTCGCGAAGGCAATCAGCAGGCCCGCATCTCACAGGGCGTCAAGTCCGGCCAGATGACTCCTGGCGAGACCCGCAACGTTGAGAACCGCGACGCCAGCATCAATCGCGAAGCCCAGCGTGACCGTGCGGAGAACGGCGGCCACCTCACCGGCCAGGAGAAGCAGCAGATCAACCAGCGCCAGGATAACGTCAGCAAGTCCATCTACAAAGACAAACACAACGCCAACAATGACGCGGCTGCCGGAGCACGCCATGACCGCTCCGCACAAAGCGAAAAGCGTCAGGCCAAGGCGACGAAAAACGCCGACAAGCCGCATCGCTAAACCCGCGCTCTGCATTTGAATAACGAAACGCGAAGGCCGCGGATCGCAACAGCTTCATCGTTGCCCCGCGGCCTTCCGTCGTTTACTCCTGCCGCCGCCTTCCACCAATCTCCGTCGTCTTGCTGTCTCGCCAGCTTCCAAATATCCTCTCTGAATGCCCGCCGCTGTAGCTTCCGACGTCGCTATCGCCGCGCCCTCGCTCCTGCTCCGCGGACTTCGCAAATCCTTCGGCGACGTCATCGCCGTTGATGGCATTGACCTGGAGGTCGCCAGGGCGAATGCTTTGGCCTGCTCGGTCCCAACGGCGCGGGAAAAACCACCACCATCGAAATCTGCGAGGGCCTCACCGACCCGGACTCCGGCACCGTCGAGCTCCTCGGACTGAACTGGCGCAGTAAGCCGATGAACTTCGCCAGCAGATCGGCATCCAGCTGCAGGAGACGCAATTCCCCGACAAGCTCACCGTCGAGGAGACAATTCGCCTCTTCCGCAGCTTCTTTCACCGCGGCATTTCTGTCGAGGATTCCATCCGCACCGCGCAGCTCGAAGAAAAGCGCAAATCCCGCGTCGTCGGCCTCTCCGGCGGACAAAAGCAGCGGCTGGCCATGGCCTGCGCACTTGTCGGCGACCCCGAGCTCCTTTTCCTCGATGAGCCAACCACCGGACTCGATCCCCAGGCGCGCCGCCACCTCTGGGATCTGGTTGACGATCTCAAGCGCGGCGGCCGCACGATCATCCTCACCACCCATTACATGGATGAAGCGGAGCGCCTGTGCGACCGCGTCGCCATCATGGACCACGGCAAGATCATCGCCCTCGGCACCCCGCAGCAACTCATCGCCTCCGTCGGCGGCGAGCACATCGTCGAGTTCGCGATTCGCGAATTCGGAACTGCAGACTTCGCGACCACTGAGCTCGCTGCCACCAACCCGGCTCAGAATGCGTCGCTGCGCATGCTCCCATTGACATCGCCCTCCTCACCGCCATCCCCGGCGTCGAGTCTCACCGCGTAGACGCCGGCCTCCATCAACTCTCCGTCCCCGACCTCCACACCACCGTTCCCGCTCATCTTCGCCGCCTCGAAGGGCAAAGTCTTCACCTCAGCGAATTCCGCACTCACTCCGCCACTCTCGAAGATGTCTTCGTGCGCCTCACGGGAAGGAATCTTCGCGATGAATAGTCCGGCCTCCAACAACACGAAGTCGCACCAGTTCTCCGCCTCTATCAGCTCACCGCTCGCGCTTCCGCCTCTTCTTGCGCGAGCCCGAAGCCGTCTTCTGGATCTTCATCTTCCCCCTCATCCTCGCCGTTGGCCTCGGCCTGGCCTTTCGCAATCGCCCGGCCGATGTGCTGCCCGTCGCCGCCACAACCCGCACTCCCAATTCACTCGCCTCCGACAAAGGGCTGACTGCCTCCATCACCGACGAGTCTGCCGGCAAGCGCGCCCTCGCCACCGGCGAGCATCTCCTGCTTGCCATCCAGACGCCCGACGGCGTCATCTATAGCTACGACGACACCAATCCCGACGCTCGCGACGGCCCGCCTGCTCGCCGACCGTGCCCTGCAAGCTGCTGCCGGCGCAGCGATCGGCGTAGCACGACCAACGACCTGGTGCACGAGAAAGGCTCGCGCTACATCGACTTCGTCGTCCCCGGCCTGCTCGGCATGAACCTCATGGGCCCGGCAATCTGGGGACTCGGATTTGCCATCGTCGAAGCCCGGCAAAAGAAGCTCCTCAAGCGCCTTGTCGCCTCTCCAATGCCCAAGTGGCAATATCTCGCCTCGTTCCTGTTTTCGCGCCTCATTATGCTGGCCATCGAGGTTGTTGTGTTTCTCGGATTTGCGCCGTCGCTTTCGGCGTGCCATTCCGCGGCTCACTGTGGGAACTGGCATTCCTCTGTATTTGCTTTCGCTGAGTTTTTCCTCCCTTGGACTGCTGATCGCCTCGCGTGCCAAGACGATGGAAGCAGCAACGGCTTGATGAACCTGGCAATGCTTCCTATGTGGATTCTCTCCGGAGTCTTCTTTTCAGCTTCCCGCTTCCCGGCCTTTATTCAGCCCTTCGTCGCAGCTCTGCCTCTTACCGCAGCAATCAACACGCTACGCGGCAATATGCTGCAGGGGTTGAGCCTGGCGCAGATGACCGCTCCCATCGCCATCCTGCTCGCCTGGCTCATCATTCCCTTCGCCGTCTCGCTCCGCATCTTCCGCTGGAGATAAAATCCACCCATGAGCTTCGGCTCCATCGCCTTCACGCCCCTCGTCAAAAAGCTGCAGCAGCGCTTCGGCAGCCGCCGTCAATACGAGCGCATGGAGCAGTCCGGCCCCGCAAACGACCGCTTCACTTCCTTTGAGACAGACTTCGTCTCCCAACGCGACAGCTTTTACTGGGCCACCGTCGGCGCCACCGGATGGCCCTACGTCCAGCATCGCGGCGGCCCCAAAGGCTTCATCAAGGTCATTGACGACCACACTCTCGCCATCGCCGACTACCGCGGCAACAAGCAATACATCAGCACCGGCAATTTACTCTCCGACGATCGCGTCTCCATGATCCTGATGGACTATCCCCGCCAGGCCCGCCTCAAAATTCTCGGTCGCGTCGAAATCTTCGAGGGCGAAAAAGCCTCTGAATGGATTCCCCGTGTCCGCATCGCCGGCGACAACTCCATCATCGAGCGCGTCTTCGTCATCCACGTCGAGGCCTACGACTGGAACTGCCCGCAGCACATCACCCCTCGCTACACCGCGGAAGAAATTCGCGAAGGCGCTCACGAACTTGAAACTCGGATCGCCGAACTCGAGCAGCAGAACGCCGCCCTCGCCAAACAGCTCGCAGAGAGATCCCCCGCGCCTGCCCGCTCGAAATCAAAATCCTGAGCGCTGCCTCGCCTCGCCTCTCGTTACTTTTTTTGAACGGCGCCCTCAGTGCAGCCGATATCCAGGCTTCCGCGCCGTCTCGCTGTTCGTCAGCCGCACCGAGATCTCTCGCGCCGCGCGCATCACGCTGGCCTTGATCTCGCCGTTCTCCGTCGAAGAGCATCCGCCCGTCGCGCTCACCGCCGCGCGCACCGTTCCCTTGCTGTCAAATATCGGTGCCGCTGCCGCCCATATCCCAGGAAAAAGTTCCCCATCGCTGATCGCATAGCCGTTCGCCTTCACCATCGCCAGCTCCTGCATCATCATCTCGCGAAATTGCGCCGACTTGTTCGGATCCGCCTCGTCCCGCGTATCCATCGAAGATCGCCGCCACTTCCTCCGCCGGCAGATGCGCCAGCAACACCTTGCCCAGGCGCCGTCGTATGTGCCGGATACCGCACGCCCGATATCCAAATCGATCTTCGCCAGGTCCGGCCGCGCCTCGACCTTGTCCACGATCATCAGCAGCCCGCGCTCCAGCACCCCGATCAGTCCGGAATATTTCGTCTCCGCCGCCATCCGATGCAGCACCGGCTCCGCCACCCGCCGCAGTCCCATCTCGCGCAGCGCCCCATGCGCCAGCGCCACCACCTTCAACCCAATCTCGTACCGCCCGTGCTCCGGATCGCGCTTCAAATATCCCTCGCGCTCCAGCCGCTCAAAATATATGACGTCGTACTCGTCGCAATCTTCAATCGCCGGCTGATCTCCGCATTCGTAAATCCGCCCGACTTGTGCGCGATCAGCTCGAGAATCGCCAGCGCCCGCAGCAGCGACGTCCCCTCGGCATCTTTCCCCGCCTTCGCCCCGGCGATGTTTACCGCCGGCGCCTTCGCGTCTGCCCCCGCCACCGGCATCTCGCTCCGCTCGTTTTCAGCGTTTGTTGTCGTCGAACTGTTGCCGCTCCGGTGCAGATTTTGTGACAGCATGGCTTCGACTCACTTTCCGCTCGCAAGAATAGTGTTCTCCACACGACACTGTCTACGAAAATGCTCAACAGGTTGAGCTTTCTCCCCTATTTTTACGCCCTTACTTCCCCGCCGCCTTGCACGACCAGCTGCTCGCCTCTGACGTCTTTCCCTTCCCATCCCAAATCGCCTGCGCAGGATAAGGACACAGCGGCCGCGTCATCACCACCGGCTGCGAAGGCAAATCGTGCTCATATTTCGTCGCCACAATCTCCGCCGGAGCCTTCCCCTCCTCCACCCATCCGCGCACCGCCGCAAAAATATCCCGCTGCGGATCGCCATAGTGCGAGCTGTCCAGCATGTCTCCAAACGCATTCGGCCCCGGCCCCAGCCCGCAATGCATCATCCCCGGCACCATGAACAGACGATAGAAGCTGTCCACATTCTTTGCCCCGCCCATCTTCTCCACCACCGCCTCGTGATAATTCACCGCCATCTTCGGCGCCGGCGACCCGTCATACCACCCGTGATACGCCAGCAGCTTTCCGCCCCGCGCCTTAAATGCCTTCAGGTCAGGATTCGTCGCATTCAACGTCGCTCCAACTTTCTTATCGGCCAGCGCCACGTCCTTGTCGAAATCAAAAGTCAGCGAACTATACTTCGGCTGCTCAAACACAAAATTTCCGTAGAAAGCGCTCGAGAAAATCAGATCCAGGCTCGCTCCCATCACCGGCCCATAAACATAACTCGCATAACTCAGTCCCGGCGGCCCTGGCTCTGCCTCCGCTCCCGCTTCATATCCCGCCGCAACCTTCTTTCCGCTCGCATTCACCGCGCCGGAATAAATCTTCTTCAGCGACGTCACCTGTGCCGCTGTCAGGCAATCAGTCCCATCCGCCGCCTTGCACAGCAGCACTGAGGGATCGAACCCGCACGCCAGCGGGTCTTTGACAAAATCGTCCGTCACTCCCTGCTGACTCCCGCACGCCGCCAGCACCGCCTTCTCAATCGCCGGCCGCTTCGCCTCGGGAATGTAACTCGTCATATCTTTCATCAGCGCCTGAGCATTCCACGCGAACGCCGCCATCAATTCCATCCACGCATTCGCTGCCGATCCCGCAATTATTCCGTTGAAGTCCTCCGGAAATTTTTGCGCCTCCATCATCGCCTCGCGCCCGCCCTCCGAGCATCCGTTGAAATACGCGTACTTCTGCGCCTTCCCGTAAAACGCCTTGATGATTTCCTGCGAATGCACACTCGTCTCATGCACCGCGCGATATCCAAAATCAATCACCTTCTCCGGGTGCCCCAGCGCCCACGAACCATCCGTCCCCATGCCCGTGTGCCCATCATCCGTCGCGGCCACTGCAAAGTTATGGCTTAGCGGCTGCGGCATCATCGCCACATTGATCGAGCCGCCCAGTCCGCCATTCCCCTGCTGCAAAAATTCCCCGTTCCAGTCCGCTGCCACCGGCATCCATAGTTCAAACTTGATCGCTGAATCCGCCGTGGGGTTTGCCTCCGCCTTCACTTTGCAATATGCCGGCAGCTTAAGCTCCTGCGGCTGCCCCAGCAACGTCGGCGTCTTGTCCACTGCCGCGGGAATCAGCTCCGCCGACGCAATCTTCACCTGCGGCAACTTCAGCTCCGCCAGCTTCGCGCACTCCTGCTGTCCCCAAGCCATTGCCGGAGCCATCGCCACCACCGCTACCCACGCAATCCGTCTCATCCTGCTCTTCATTTTTCCGCCTCGCCTCGCTTCATCTCACTTCAAATCGCCGCTTGCTTTACGACCCGGCTTTCAAGCCGTCCATCAACCCCGAGCAACCTACTACCCTCTGAAACCCGCTGTCCATGCGCCACGCAACGTATTGAGCAGCATCCTGCGCCTTCACTCCCCCACTCCTCCGCCGACCTTTCCTCTCAACCTATTGCGAAAGTCGTTGACACTCGGCAGACTCGAATGGGAAGGTGCTTTCGCACCGCTCAAACGGCTCCACGCCTTCTCTACAATACTTGCCGAATCCCATGTCCAGCCCGGCCACACTCCGCTCCTCCGCACAAAACGACCAGGCAATCGCCGAACTCACCACGCTCCTCGGCAAGCGCGCCACCGCCGCTCTCGTGCAGCGCGAACAGCACAGTCACGGCGAGTCCTACCACGCACCCGCCCTGCCCGACATCGTCTGCTTCCCCCACACCACCGATGAAGTCAGCGCCATCGTCAAGATCAGTCAGCGAACTATCAGCTCCCCGTCATCCCCTTCGGCGCCGGCACCTCCTCGAAGGCCACGTCAACGCCCTCCGCGGCGGCATCACCCTCGACCTCCGCGAGATGAACAAGATTCTCCGCGTCAACGTCGAGGACATGGACGCGACCGTCCAGGCCGGCATCACCCGCCTGCAACTCGTAAGGCCCTCAACAACACCGGCCTCACTTTCTTCATCGATCCCGGCGCCGACGCCACCATCGGCGGCATGACCGCCACCCGCGCCTCTGGCACCACTGCCGTGCGCTACGGCACCATGCGCGAAAATGTTCTCGGCCTCACCGTCGTCCTCGCCGACGGCCGCATCATCCACACCGGCAGCCGCGCCCGCAAATCTTCCGCCGGCTACGACCTCACGCATCTGTTCGTCGGCTCTGAAGGCACGCTCGGCGTCATCACGGAAATCATGCTGCGCCTGCACGCCCTGCCCGAAGCCGTCTCCGCCGCCGTCTGCTCCTTCGCCTCCGTGGAGGGGGCCGTCGAGACCGCAATCGAAGCCATTCAGCTCGGACTCAAAGTCGCCCGCATCGAGTTCCTCGACGACAAGCAGATCGAGGCCATCAATCGCTTTTCCCGAATCAGTCTCGCCGGCGCTCCCCACGCTCTTCTTCGAATTCCACGGCATGAACGATCGCGATGTCTCCGAGCAATCCAGCCTTGCTCGAAGCAATCGCTCCGAAGAGCATGGCGCCGCGAAGGCTTCCAGTGGAAGAAGTCTCCCGAGGAGCGCGACATTCTCTGGAAGGCGCGCCACGACGCCTACTACGCCGCCCACGCCCTCCGTGCCCGGATCGCAAATCTGGACCACCGATGTCTGCGTCCCCATCTCGCGCCTCGCCGAGTGCATCATCGAGACCAAGAACGACTCCTCGCGGACGTTTCTTCCCCGCCACCATCGTCGGCCACGTCGGCGACGGCAATTTCCACGTCCTCTGCGTCCTCGATCCCGACAGCGCCGCAGAACTCGCAGAGACTCACCGCTTCGTCGGAGCCTCGTCGAGCGCGCGCTCGCGATGGGCGGCACCTGCACCGGAGAACACGGCGTCGGCCACGGCAAGATGAAATATCTCGAGCAGGAGCACGGCGAGTGCTCTCGACGTCATGCGCGTCGTCAAAGCCGCCCTCGACCCCGACAACCGCATGAATCCCGGAAAAATCGTTGTCCCCGCTATTTTGCCGTCGCCGTCTCCGAAGAAGTAGCCTTCAGCCCGCCGCTCGCCACCACGATCACCGCGCAAGCCATCGTCACCAGCGGAACCATCGCGCCAAAATTATCAATCCACCACTTGCTCTCAGCCGTCGCCACTGTCAGCCCGGTGAAGATCGCCTGCACCCACACATTGTGGCTCGCATGCAGCAGCGCGCACGGCCACACGCTCTTTGACCGCAGCCGCAGCCAGGAAAACAGGAAGCTCAGCGACACCGTCATCAGCGTGAAGAACAGCAGCGTGAACCAGAGCGGCGCCGCGCTGTGATATGTGGACCACAGGATCACCGGCCAGTGCCACACGCCCCAGATCAGCCCGGTCACCGCCGACGCCGTCTTCCATCCATACTTCTCCGCCAGTGTCGGCGTCAGAAATCCGCGCCAACCCAACTCCTCGCCCAGCCCCGCTACCAGTCCGCCCGTCAGCTCCCACAGCACGCCCACCAGCAACATCGCGCAGATTACTACCTTCGCCGGGCTCGCATTCACCAGGTGAAATTTATCCGCCAGCGTCTGTATGAACACGTAATTCGGCACGTGCCCGACGCCCGTCCCCCACACAATCCCATACGCGATCAGCCCATACACAATCGGCAGAAAATATCCCAGCGCCGCATTGCTCCATCCGCCCCACCTCAATCCCAGCGTGCGAACCAACGGCTTCTTGAAGATCAGCGTGCATGCAATCGCCGCCGTCGCCGGGCACCACATCAGCAGGATCACGACTGTCACCATCATCGCGAGTCCATTCTTGAACGCAATCCAGAATGGCGCACTCAGCAGAAACACAATCGCCGTATACGTTGCCGCTTGCACTGCTGCGCTCGCCTGCTGGCTCTTCTCTCTGCCGTCACTTCCGCGGTCAATTCCGTCGTCATGCTATCGCCTCTTTCTCTCCCCGTTTGCTCCTTTTCCCCCGGCAGACGCAGGTTGAAACTAATCACCGCTGCCACCAGGTACATCCCCGCAAAAATCCAGATCACTCCGCCCACTCCCAGCAGCGGCAAAAAATCCCCGCGATCGCCGGCCCAATCCACGTGCTCATCCCCGATCCCAGATTCATGATCGACATCGCCGCGCCCGCGCGACTCCGGCGCCAGCGTTGCCATGATCGCCCCAATCGGCACGAACCCCGCCAGCGCCGCTCCATACGCCATGCTCGCCAGCGTCACCAGAAAATAGTTCGGCCCGAAAATATGCGGCACGTAATACAGCCCCAGCGTCGTCACCGCGCATCCGCACGATCCCACAAACGTGATCGTCCGCCGCCACCCAATCCGGTCCCCCACATATCCCCACAGCAGGTTGAACGCCACATTCGTCGCGAACATGATGCTCAATATCTGCAGCCACTGCTCCAGCGAAAATCCCACGACCTTCGTAAAAAATATCGGCAGAAATACTAGAAATCCAAACTCCGATGTCGTCGTGATCGTCGCCACAATTCCGCCCAGTCCCACCTTCGGCCGCTTCCACACTATCGTCAGGCTATGCACCAGCAGCGCTAGAGGATTCTTGTCACTCTGCGACAACGGCCGCCTCCCCGTCTCCTCCCGAATGCCAAACATCGTCAGCAGCTCCGCCCAGCACCACCAGCACCACCGATGCCCACAGCGTTTTATACGCACCCATCTGCGGAACCGCGAAGCTCGCGAACAGCGCCCCCAGCGTCGGCAGCCCGCCCGTCCGCGCCGACCAGAACCATCCCACCGCCGTCCCCAAATATCGTTGCGGAGTCACCGCCGTGATCCACACTAAAAATCCATACGCGAAGAGCGGATAGCCAAAGCCGCGCAAACAATAGCTCCCCAGAATCACTCCGTAGTTCGCATGCGCAATTCCGCCCAGCAGAAACGGCATCTCGAACACCAACCAGATCAGCAGCCCCGTCCACATCACCTTGCGCGGTCCAAAAATATCCGACAACGCTCCGCTCAGCCACGACGCCAGCGCCGCGCTCACTCCATACGCCGTAAAAACCAGCGCCACCTGCGCCGCCGAGAAATGCAAATCCCTCAACAGCGGCGACAAAAATCCCGCCTCCACTCCGTCCCCCACCATGAACAGCAGCAGCCCGAGATATCCGATCGCCAGCTCCGGATGCATCCCCAGCCGCTCCACAAATCCTGGCCGGCCGCTCTGCCCGTCGCCTTCCACCCGCAAAACTTCGCCCTCCGCCACCCGCTCTTCGCTGTCCTTACCTTCCCGAAATCCCGCGCTCATCGTCCGCTCCCGCTCTCCCGCCTCAGCGCCTTGGTCAATGTTGCGCGCACTCCCATCGTTCGCAAATTTTCCTGCTCTCTCCGAATAGACGCCACCATCTCCGGAATCCGCAACGCAATCTCCCGAAACGCCGCTTCTACAGCCGCTGCCGTCACTTCCACTTCCTCTTCCGAATTCCTCTCCTTCTCATACTCAAGCCAACTCGCAATCACCAGCGGCAATATCCGCGGCCTCGCCTGCGCCTGCAGCAAATCCTCGAGCGACGGCAAGATGAACTTCGTCACCTTCGCCGGTCCATCCGCGCATATCCTCGCTATCTGGTCCCCGATCGCAGGATTCGCAAATCGCCGCACCACGCTCCCCGCATACTCCTCAAGATCAATCCCCGGCAGCTCCCGCAACGTTCCCCGCACCTCCGCCAAAAATTGCGTCAGCAAATCGCGCAGCTGCACATCTCCAACCGCCTCCGCCACCGTCTCGATCCCCAGCATCGCCGCAAAATACGCAATGCAAAAATGCCCGCCGTTCAGCAGCCGCATCTTCGTCTTCTCATAGGGGGCCACGTCGGCCGTCATCTTCACCCCGACGCGCTCCCACTCCGGCCGCCCCGCCGCAAACGTGTCCTCCAGCACCCACTGCCGGAATGGCTCAGTCACCACCGGCGTCCGGTCCCACACTCCAAATTTTTTCGCGATGCGCTCTCGGTCCGACTCGCTCGTGCGCGGAGTAATCCGGTCCACCATGCTGTTCGGAAACGTCACTCCCGCCTCAATCCAATCCCGCAACCGGCTGTTTCCCATCGCTTCCGCCCGCAGCTCCGCAAATCCCAGCAGCGCCCTCCGCGCCGCCTCCCCATTCGATTGCAGGTTGTCGCACGACATCAGCGTGAATCGGTCGCCCTCCGCTCTGCATTCGCCTCTCCGCTGCCGCCGCCACATACCCAACCCACGTCGTCGGAGCCTCAGGCCTCTCCAGGTCCCGCCGAATCCCCGCGTCATCCGCGCGAAATCCGCCCTTGGACCCAGCCCCGTCGTCCAGAAAATATCCGCCTTCTGTAACCGTCAGCGAGATAATCTCGCACTCCGGCGACGCCAGCCGCGCAATCACCGCCGCCGGATCGGCCGCCGCATAGTGGTGCCCTACCAGCGACCCAATCACGCGATAGTTCTCCACCCCCACATCGCGCTCCAGCACTCCATATAAAAAATCCTGCTCCACCAGTGCCTCATTGATCGCCCGGTCCCCATCCATCAACCCAATCCCAAATTCGCCCCACCGCTTCTGCTCTGAATGCTCCCGCCCCTCCCCGGCAGGCCATCCAGCCCAAGCAGTTCATCCAGATAGACCGCAAGATGCGAACGATTAAATCCGCCCACTCCAATATGAACGATTCCCGGCACCACACCGCCGCGTTCATATCGCGGCACCGCCACGTCCGCGCCCAGTTGCCCAAGCGTGCGATTCGAAAGATTCACCGCCGGTGTGCTCTTTGCACTGACATGGTTCCTCGCGGCGTCATAACGTTTACCCCGCCGCAATGGAAGTTCTCATCGCCGCAGAACCAGTGTCAATTATTCGCTCAGCTAATTGAGAGCGATATTGACGCTCGTTGTTTCGAGATTGCACCTTGCTCAACGGAGCATCCTGTCGCGAACCGGCGTCGCTCCTCTGCAACACGAATCTATTTTGTACAAAAGAAATGATGGAAACGATGAGAATCCGCAATCTGTTCACCGCGAAGCTGGCCATCGCAATCAGCCTCTTGTCTCTCCTCTGCCCACTCGCCCGCTCGCAGCAGAGCACCGGCACCATCCTCGGCACCGTCACCGATACCCAGGGTGCGCGCATCCCCGGAGCAAAAGTCACGCTCAAGAATCTTGCCACCGGCATCACCACCGACGTCGTCAGCAATTCCGCAGGCCTCTTTCAGGCCTCCTCCCTCTCCATCGGCAACTATCAGATCGAGACCTCTTCGCCGGGATTTAAGACCGCCAACATCGGTCCCGTCATCCTCAACGTCGGCCAGAACCGCGTCGTTGACTTCTCCCTCGAAACCGGCGCCGTCACCGAAGTCGTCAACGTGACCTCCGGCGTCCCCACGGTGGATACCACCGACACCACCATCGCCTGGCTCGTCGGCGAAAAGCAAGTCGAAGACCTCCCCCTCAACGGCCGCAACGTCACCCAACTCATGCTCCTCGCCCCCGGCATCCAGCCCATCCCAAAAACCAGCAGCGTCGCCTCCACCATCGTTCCTTTCGGCTTCGGAAATCCGACCCGCTTTTCCGTCGCCGGTGGCCGTCCCCAGGGCCAGCTCTTCCTTATTGACGGAACCAACACCGCCGGCGTCTGGGGCAACGGCACCGGTGTCAACCTCGCCGGCTCCAGCCTCGGCGTTGACGGAATCGCCGAGTTCCAGGCCCTTACCAATACTTACGACGCAACCTTCGGCGGCAACGGCGGCGTCATCAACGCCGCCCTCCGCTCCGGCACCAACAACCTCCACGGCTCTGTCTACGAATTCAACCGCAATTCCGCTCTCGATGCCCGCAACGAATTCGCCATCACCAATTCCGCCCTCCCCTTCAGCCGCAACCAGTTCGGCGGCACACTCGGCGGCCCCATCGTTAAAGACAGCACCTTCTTCTTTGTGAACTATGAAGGCCTCCAGCAATCTCAGACCGTCCCCATCATCACCTATGTCCCCGACGCTAACTTCCGCAACGGGTATCTCCCTTGCTACCAGACCGTCGGAGTTACTTGCGATCCCACCACCAATCTCGCCTTCGTCGGCGTGGCCCCCGGCATCGCCAGTTACCTCAGCAGCTATCCCGCTCCCAACGGCGGCGAAATATACAACGGCAACCTGCCAACAGGGACCGCGATATCTAACTCCTCTCTAACTCAGCCCGTTGCCGAGCACTACGGCCTCGTCGAAAATTACCCGCACCCTCTCACCCACCGACAACCTCAATGTCAGTTACCTGGTTGACGACGGCTCGCTGACTGTCTATGCCACTCCGACCGTCATGGACAACGATACCCAGCGGAATCAATACATCACCATCGAAGAAACCAAGACCGTCTCCCCAACCTTTCTCAACACCGCCCACCTCTCCTACGCCCGCTCCAACATTCTTGTGGACACCGTCTACAATCCCGCCCTCAACATCATTCCAGGATCGGGTTTCGCCGGCACCATTGACGTCGCCGGCCTAAGCAACCTCGGCGGCGCTGACACTTCTTCTGAAGTGCTCGACCGCTACACGCTCCGCGATCAGATCAGCTGGGTCAAAGGCCGCAACTCCATCGAGGCTGGCCTCGAAGTCTCACTCCACCAACTCAATGTCAGCATCCCCATCATCAACGGAGGCGCCGTCGTCTATGAGAGCCTCACCGCCATTGGCCTTCCGATCGGTGGCAATCAGGCCTTCCTCTCAAATATCCCGCTCATCTTCGAGGGCGTCCCACTAACCGCCGACGACAGCCGCCGCAACATTCGCCACCAAAACTTCTCACCCTATTTTCAGGATAAATTCCAGTTCTCTCAGAACCTTACCTTCAATTTCGGCCTGCGCTACGACTTTCGAAACGAATCCGACTGAAACTCACGGCAAGCTCTACAACCTGGTTGATCCCTACACCTCTCCAACCTTCACTCACGTCCCCCACGCCTTCGCCACCAACATCACCAAGTGGAACCTTCAGCCGCGCATCGGCTTTGCCTGGGATCCGATTGGCGATCGCAAAACCTCCATCCGCGGCGGCTTCGGAATCTTCGATGACCTCCCGCTTGAAATGCAGGTCGCGATCTCTTATCTGTTCAATCCGCCCATCTATAACATCGAGACCATTCTTCTCCCCACTATCCCCGATCCCTTCGGAGGCGGCGGCATCCCCACCGGACTCCCCACCGGCCCGCAGCTAACCGCCTACCAAAGCAAGATGAATGACTACATCATGCAATACAACCTGATTGTCCAGCGGGATGTAACTCATAACATGGTAGCCACCATCGGATACGTCGGCTCGAAGGCCAATCATCTCTTCGTTGGTCAGGAAACAAACGGCTGTCTCCCTACCGGCGTAACTGGCGGCGGATTCTTTATCCGCGGTAACACCCCGGAATATGCCACCACCTGTCCCGTCAATAATCCGAAACTCGGCAGCGTCGTAAATCGCTTCCCCGTCGGTCAGTCGAACTATAACTCGCTCCAGCTTGCCCTTGATCGCGGGGTCGGCCAGTGGGCCCAGTTCCGCGTGGCCTACACTTACTCGAAGTGCCTCGATACCGGCTCCTACTACACCGGTAACGATTCCATCGGCCCGAACGGCGCCACCGCCGGGCTCCAGGCCGGATCACTCGCCAGCAGCGTCAAGAGTGTTGACTACGGCCCTTGCGACTTTGACATTCGCAACAACTTCACCACCAATGCCGTCATCACGCTTCCCTACAAAGGCAACCGATTCAAGTCCGGCTGGCAGATCACTGGCATCGGAACCATTCTCTCCGGCACTCCCTTCAGCGTCTTTGACGGATACGATCAGGCCAACGTCGGCGCCGGCGGCGCGGCCAACAACGCGGAGCGCCCTGACCTCGTCCCCGGTCGCAGCAACAATCCCACTGGCCGTCGCAATACAGCGGGCGGAATCTTTTGGTTCGATCCCTCCGCTTTCACGCCCCAGCCCGTCGGTGTCTTCGGCAACCTCGGCAGAAATACTCTGACTGCGCCCGGCTTCAAAGACCTCGATATGGGCCTTACCAAGAATACGAAGATCACCGAGTCCTCCGTGCTTCAGCTTCGCGCCGAGGCCTTCAACCTGTTCAACCACACCAACCTCGGCTTCCCCAACGCCCAGCTCTATACCGGGCCCGGCGCCGACAATGGCACCGCCGGCCAGATCACCTCGGGCTCGTCGGGCACCGGCGGAACCGGTTACGAACGCCAGATCCAGCTCAGCGCGAAGTTCACGTTCTGATGTAGCATCCACCGGGCGGTGGAATTCACGCCGCCCGAGCTCACACTATGTCAAAAATCTCTCGACGCGACTTCGCAATCCGCGCCCTCACCACCTCGGTCGCGTTGGGAGTAACTCCCTCCGCGCTTGCTATTCATTCCCCCGTCGTCTCTAACTCCCCCGCTGCCCCTGACTCCCCGCCCGACTATAGCCTCGTTAACCCCGAGTTACTCGCAGCGATCAAGCTCGTTCCTACCGCCACCTTCTCGCAGGATATTCTCGCTCAGGCTCGCCAGTCCCCTTTCGTCCCGCCTCTGCCTCCGCCCGCGCCCGCCGTCGCAGAGCGCCACATCCCCGGCCCTCCCGGCGCGCCCGATGTCCACATCTTCATCATCGATCCCGCGCCTGGCAAAAAAGACCGCCCTGTTTTTCTCCACACCCACGGCGGCGGATACATCACTCCCAATCCGACCATGCTTCCCTTCCTGCAGCGCATCGCCATGCAGTGCAACTGCGTCGTCGTCTCGGTGGATTATCGCCTCGCTCCCGAAACTCACTTCCCCGGCTCGCTCCACGACAACTACGCCGCCCTCGCCTGGGTCCATTCGCACGCCGACTCGCTCGGCATCGATCCCGCTCGCATCGCTGTCGGCGGTGAAAGCGCCGGAGGAGGACACGCCGCTGCCCTCGCCATCTACGCCCGGGATCGCCGCGTTCAAGGCCACAGCGAAATCCCCATCCTCTTTCAGCTCCTCATCTATCCCATGCTCGACGACCGCACCGGCAGCACCCATCCCGTCCCGCCACACATCGGCAACTTCATCTGGAACGCCGGCTCCAATCGCTTCGGCTGGACCTCGCTCCTCGGCGTCCCCGCTGGCTCTGCGAATGTCCCCCCAGGTTCCGTCCCCGCGCGCGTCGCCTCCGTTGCCGGCCTGCCTCCCGCCTTCATCGGCGTCGGCTCCATTGACCTCTTCGTTGACGAAGACATCTCCTACGCGCAGCGCCTCATCAACGCCGGCGTCTCCACCGAGCTCTTCGTCGTTCCCGGCGCCTACCACGGCTTCGACATCCTCGTTCCCGACGCGCCCATCTCAAAACGCTTTACCGAATGCTGGCATCAAGCCTTGCGCGACGCCTTCGCCCGCACTTGATTCGTATCGCCTCCGGCCCCGCATCTCTGCTCCTCGCAGAATCCCGCTCCCGCCGCATCGCCCGCGTCTCTTCCCCGCCGTGTATCGTAAAGACACGCGCCGCGGCCTTCACCATCACGCCCGCCGCATCCCATCTTGAGATTTGGAGAAACCCATGAACACCGACACCTACAAGAAACTCCTCGAAGCCGAAGAATCACGCCTCCTCACCGGCCTCAAAGATGCCCGCGCCAACGAGCGCGACCTCGCCGGAACCGATGTCGAAGACTGGACCGACTCCAGCGTCCGCGACGAAGAAACAGCCGCGCAGTTCCAGACGTCCGAGACCGACTCCGACACGCTCGCAGAAGTCCAGGCCGCTCTCGCCCGCATCGCCGACGGCACCTACGGCAAATGTTCAGTGGACGGCGGCCCCATCGAAGAGGCCCGCCTCAAAGCCATCCCGTGGACCCAGTACTGCCTCAAGCACGAAGAGCTCCGCGAAAAGAAGCACCCGCGCGCCATGCCCACGCTCTAAGCGCACGCCCTCAGCGTCAGCGCAAAATCACCCCGCGCCGCATTCCCCAAAATACAAAAGACCGGAGCCTTCGCTCCGGTCTTTTCGTCTCTGGTCGTCTGCAGGCGATCGCACCCGGCTGGTTTGCCGCAGCACGTTCTCGCTTACATCACCAGCGCCAGCTGCTCCAGCTCACGCTGCATGCAGACAACCGAACATCCAGCCGTTTCCATCCGCGAAACCGCCTCGCGCGCATCCTGCCGCGAAATCCCATACCCGCGGCCCGTCAAAAACACGCTCAGCATCTCGGCTGCTTGCCAGTGGTCCACGCCGCTCTGCAGCAAGTCGTTCCGCAGCGCCGCCACCTCGGCCGTCGTAAATCGTTCCGTGCCGCCCGGCACTTCTATCGGCGTCATCCCCAACGCATTCATTCTGGTTTCCATCGCTTTATTCCTCCCCCTCATCGGCTGCCTGTTGGACTTGCTCGACTCTTTTCGCTACCGGCCCTGTCCTGCCGGCCCAGCTTTGGGCCCAACTGCTACCGCTTTCCCACTCTTGCCTCTTCCCTCAAATCCCTTCAGCGCTATCTATATATATGAACGTGCTATCGCCTCTAAAAGTTGTGGCCCCTCTAACTACTTGCGCTACATCAAATCTCCCCCGCTCACTCGCCGCCCGCACAATCGTATTGGACGCGCCATTCTCCAATACGTCTCCGCCTGCCTTTGGTTCCATCCCCGGTTCCGGCCTGCACCGTTCAATCGTCAACGCCCGCCTGCAGCCTTCGCCTGTTCTCACTTCCAATCATCAGTGCGGATGAATTTCGAACTGTGATGCAGCATCACCCTCCGCCGTCTCCCCGCCGCAAGCATTTCTCACTGCGACTTTAGGGGTCTTCGCCTTCCTGCACCAGTCCCCACCGGTTTTTCTGGCGCGAACTCTGGTAATCACGCCGCCGCCCCGCATCACCCGCATCACTCAGGGCTTCCCCGACTTATCTGGTAACTTCCGCGCCCGCGGCTCGCTCTCTTACTTCTCCCGCGCCCGCTCCACCTGCAGCACCGCGATCCCATCCACTACCGGATACGCTCTGCCACACCCCCCGCACTTCACCCACTCCGCGCCCCACTCCAGCCGCCCCTTGCATGCCGGACACACCACCCACTCGCCCATACTCGCCGGAACATTTTCCATATGCTTGAGAGTGTACGATGACCTTGAAATGACTTCGCCCCGCCGTCTCGATGGCGCCGCCATCGCCGCCCAGATCAAGGCTGAGGTAGCCGACCAGGTAACCGCCCTCTCCGCCAGAGGAATTCGCCCCGGCCTCGCCGCCGTCCTCACCGGACACGATCCCGCCTCGGAAATTTACGTCCGCTCCAAAGTCCGCACCTGCGAGCAGCTGGGAATCTTCAGCGAGCTCCTCACTCCCCCCGACTCCTCGACCACTGAAGAAATGCTCGCCCTCGTCGCCAGCCTCAACGCCCGCGACGACATTGACGGAATCCTCATCCAGCTCCCGCTCCCCCCTCACATTGACGCCCGCCGCGTCCTCAACGCCGTCCTCCCTGAAAAAGACGTTGACGGATTTCATCCCGTAAACACCGGCCGCCTCCAGCAAGGTCAGCCTGCCCTCGCCCCCTGCACCCCTGCGGGAATCATCGAGGTCCTCCGCCGCTCCTCCATCCCCATCGCCGGAGCCAACGCCGTCGTCCTCGGCCGCAGCGACATCGTCGGCAAGCCCGCCGCCATCCTCCTCCTCCAGCAGCACGCCACCGTCACCATCGCCCACAGCAAATCGCGCGACCTCTCCTCCATCACCCGCCAGGCCGACATCCTCGTCGCCGCCATCGGCCGTCCCGCATTTGTAACTGCCGAAATGATAAATCCCGGCGCAACGTTAGTAGACGTCGGCATCAACCGCGTCACCACCCAGTCAGAATTCGATCGCATCTTTACTCCCGATCAGCCCGACTACGCGCAGCGCAAAGAGCAGTTCTCCACCAAAGGCTCGACCCTTGTGGGAGACATCCACCCCTCCGCCTTCCTCCACTCCAGCGCCTACACGCCCGTCCCCGGCGGAATCGGCCCCCTCACCATCGCCATGCTCATGTCCAACACCGTCAAAGCCGCGAAACTGCGCCGGGGAATTTAGCTCCATGCTTCGCGTCGGCCTCACCGGTGGTCTCGGCAGCGGCAAGTCCACCGCCGCCGCCATCTTCGCCTCTCTCGGTGCCCACATCTTCTCCGCCGACGCCATCGGCCGCCAGCTCATGCAGCCCGGCCAACCCGTCTACGACGAAATCCTCTCCACCTTCTCCCCCGGCTCCAGCTCCACCATCACACTTCCCGACCGGCAGCTCGACCGCTCCGCCATCGCCCGCATCGTTTTCGCCGATCCCGCCGCTCTCCACCGCCTCAATCGCATCGTCCACCCGGCCGTCATTGCCGAGCAACAGCGCCAGATGAATGCCCTCTTCGCCGCCGACCCCACCGCCATCGCCATCGTCGAGTCCGCTTTGATCTTCGAGGTCGAACGCGAGCAGACTGCCCCGGACTGGCCCCGCCAGTTCGACAAGATCATCCTCGTCACCTCGCCCGACTCGCTCAAGGTGGACCGCTACCTCGCCCGAGCAGCCGAAGCTCGCGCCGCCGAACTTCATTCCTCCCACTCGCAGCCTTCCGCCTCGCAGACCCTCACCGGGCGCCTCGATTCCGACCGCCCCATCCTCTCTCCCGCAGAAGCCGCTGCCCTTGCCGCCGACGCCCGCCGCCGCATCGCCGCACAGATTCCCGACGCCGAAAAAATCCCTCGCTCCGACTACGTCATCTCCAACACCGGAACCCTCGCCGACCTCGAACTCCAAATCCGCCGCATCTATGACCAGTTGGAACGTGTACATACTCGCGACTGCAGACCTTAGATTCTTGCCGCGAATCCATGAGCACAGGGGGACATAACTGTTGCCTTAAGAACTTGCATTTTCGTTAACTCGGCGTCTAGAGGCCACTTCAACTAAAATCGCAACTAACAGCGCTCCAAGAATTTGGGGCCCGCCAAATATGCTATCCAGCGCTATCTGCGGTACCGTGGTCGGGACGCATTTGCCTGCTGCGCATTCTTGTAATTGTGCTGTAAAAACAGATCCATAACTTCCGGCGAACACAATCCATGCGGCAATTGCCCCCGCCCGAATAGATAGCATGCACAGGAGCACGGCTGGCAAGCACAGGAGAGGGGAAATCCATATTAGCTCTTGAGGCACACTTGTTCCATTTCCAGAGCCCCAAGCCCCATACAAGAGACCGACAAATGATACAGCGGCGCTAACTACCGCAGAGAGTCCAACTACTAGTCGATTCTCAGTAGAAACGCCACGAGTGAATAAACCACGCACGAAAGCTTCGCCTCCCGTACACAGCGTAAAGCTCTAGCGAATCAATGACAAACAAACTTGGCACAAGGCTCGCCGCGCTGGCGCAAGGCCCCTCCGCGCTGGCATAGAGGAGACATCATGGAAGTAAAACGCCAGAAAAGATTTCTGACCGCCGAGTGGAAAAGCCTCGTCATGCTCAACTACGCAGTAGATCCTTCTCTGCTCCAACCCTTCGTCCCCGCCGGCACCGAGTTGGATTCCTTCGACGGCAGCACTTACGTCAGCATGGTCGGCTTCCTCTTCAACCGCACCCGCATCTACGGATTGCCCATCCCCTTCCACCAATCGTTTGAAGAGGTCAACCTCCGCTTCTACGTCCGCCGCTCATCAAAGCGAGGCGCAGTCTTCATCCGCGAGCTCGTCCCCAGATACGCCGTCGCCGCCATCGCTCGCTTCGCGTTCAACGAAAACTATTCCTGCGTGCCCATGTCGCATCGACTTCGGTCCGACGATAAGAGTGGCGTCGTCGAGGCGGAATACGCCTGGGGCTCGGCTCCCGACCGCTGCTCCATGCGAATCGAGACCGAAGACCCGAGCTTTCTTCCCGCCGAAGGTTCCCTGAGTCAGTTCATCACCGAACACTACTGGGGCTATGCGGCGCAACCAGACGGCGGCTGCCTGGAATATGAAGTCCAACATCCTCGTTGGCTCATCAGGAACGCCAGGCGGGCAGAATTTTCGGGCAACCTCGTCGGGCTCTACGGAGCCGACATGGCGCAAGCCCTACGGCGCGATCCGGATTCCGCTTTCCTGGCAGAAGGCTCCCCCGTAACTGTCTTCAAAGGGACGAGAATCAGCTGATGCGCGCCTCCCATGGCCCTCCCTCCAGTTAATGCCATTATTAAATACCATTTGCCATTGGTATTCCCAATGTCATTGACATTTAGAATTACCGCGATATATTCAACGCATGCTCGTCACCATAGACAAAGCTGGCCGCATCGTCATTCCCATCAAAATGCGCCAGAAGCTGCACTTGAATCCGGGCGATTCGCTCAAAATTGCCGAGATCGGCTACGCCATCCATCTGGAGCCCCAACGCGACGAAGGCGAGATCGTCTATAAGGATGGCGTTCCCGTCCTGACCTTCAAGGGCCGCGCCCCGGTGGACTTCGACGTGCGCGCCAGCCTCAACGAGGACTACGACCGTCGCGCCGAGCTCCACTCAGGCGCCGACTCGGCTCCCGACGGCTTCGCCGAGCCCGTTAGATTGGAAGACTAGCCTTGTCCTCCACCACCACCCCGACCACCGCCCTGCCGCCCGGCCCGGTTTTCTTCGACACCTCTGCCCTCGTACCCGTCTTTCTCGGAATCCACATCCATCACCCCCAGAGCCTCCGCGTCTATCAGCGCCTTCGCCCCGGCACCGGATTTTGCAGCCTCTACACTCTGGCCGATCTCTATAACACCGTCACCAGGCTCGCTACTCCCGGCCACACTTCACCCGCAATCGCACTCCAGTTCCTTGCAGACATCAAAAAACGGCTCTCCTTCGTTAAGCTTGACGGCGGCGACTATCTTGCCGCCGCCTCCACACTCGCCGGGCAAGGCCAGCGCGGACCCCTCATCTACGACGCTCTCCTGCTCCAATGCGCCCGCAAAATCAACGCCGCCGCCATCTATACGTGGAACGTTCGCCACTTCCAGCAACTCGCCCCCGACCTCGCCGACCGCATTCGCACTCCCTGACCTGCATCCGTTCTCCCCCTCCCCCCGGTACAATATTTTTAGAAAAAATGCGCGCCCTCCGTCCCTTCCTCATCGCTCTGCTCCTCATCGTTGGCTTCTACGCCATCACCAGCCGCTCCATCGGATCGCCCGCCGCCCACTACCTCCGCGCCGCTCTTGCCGATGCACACCGGGCCGCCGGCAATGTCTCGCTCCCCGACTTCAGCTTCAGTGAAGAGAAAGCCGAGGCCGCGCCCGCCTACGATCAGGAAGAGCAGCAGAACATCGCCGTCTACAAAAAATGCCTGCCCTCCGTCGTCAACATCACCTCCACCGCCGTCGCCTTCGACTTCTTCTACGGCCCCGTCCCCCAGCAAGGCCAGGGCAGCGGATTCATCCTCGACTCCAAGGCTCCATCCTCACCAACTACCACGTCATCGCCGACGCCCGCCGTGTCGAGGTCACCCTCCACGACAAACACAAATATGCCGCCACCGTCGTCGCCAGCGACAAAGGACACGATCTCGCACTGTTACAAATTCAGGGCGCCTCCAACCTCCAGCCCGTCACCCTGGCGGACTCCCGCAATCTCGTCGTCGGCCAAAAGGTCTACGCCATCGGCAATCCCTTCGGCCTCGCCGGAACCATGACCTCCGGCATCATCAGCTCCATCCGCTCCATCCGCGGCCCCACCGGCGCACCCATCGAAGACGCCATCCAGACTGACGCCGCCATCAATCCCGGCAACTCCGGCGGCCCCCTGCTCAACTCTCACGGCGACGTCATCGGCATCACCTCCCTCATCGCGCAGAATGGAGCCGACCAGTCCTCCGGCATCGGCTTCGCCATCCCCATCAACACCGCCAAGGCAGTCCTCGACGACTTCGCCCACTACGGCAAAGTCCTTCGCCCCTCTCTGGGAATCGCCTCGCTCCCCATCGGCGCCGACCTCGCCGAACAAATGGGCCTCGCCGCCGACTCCGGCGTCCTCATCCAGCGCGTCGTTCCTGGCGGAGCCGCCGACCAGGCCGGCCTCCGCGCCGGCACCCAAAAGGCCTACCTCGGCAACACCCCCATCATGCTTGGCGGTGACCTCATCGTCGCCCTCGACGGCCAGCAGATCGCCAACACTACCGACCTATCGCAAATCCTCAACGGCCATCGTGCCGGAGACAAGGTCACCATCACCATCTACCGCGGCCGCAAACGCATTGATGTCCCCGTCACCCTGGGCCAGGCCAGCGATATTCAAACCTAGCCCCGCTTCTCTGAATTCTTCTCCCTGCCCTCCACTCACGGCGCCGTCACCTTCACATTCACCGCGGCCGATGTCGCTGGCGCGTTCACCAGGTCCCCGTTGTACGTCGCCGTCACCGCATATGTCCCCAGTGGAACCCCCGCACTCGAGGCCGATAGCATCGCCGCCCCATTACTTACCGTTGCCGTCCCAATCACTAATCCCGGAATCCCGAACGTCACCGTCCCCGTCGGCGAGACTCCACTCGTTGTTGTCAGCGTCGCCAGCAACGTCGTCGTCTGCCCTCGATGACCGGGTTCGGTGACACCGTCAGCGATATCAGCGTATTGGCCTCCACGGTATAAGTGGCCTGTCCCTTTG
>CAVZTG010000002.1:0-335667 GCA_963778195.1 Terriglobales bacterium
GCTGGGTTCAGAACGTCGCGAGACAGTTCGGTCCCTATCTGCTGTGGGCGTAGGAGATTTGAGGGGGGCTGTCCTTAGTACGAGAGGACCGGGATGGACGAACCTCTTGTGTTCCAGTTGTCCTGCCAAGGGCACGGCTGGGTAGCGAAGTTCGGTTGTGATAACCGCTGAATGCATATAAGCGGGAAGCACGCCCCAAGATTAGATCTCCCAACCCAATAAGGGAAAAGAAGGGCCCAGGAAGACCACCTGGTTGATAGGCTGGAGGTAGAAGCGCAGTAATGTGTGAGCTTACCAGTACTAATCGCCCGTTCGGCTTACCATAGAATTGACTCTGCGCAGAACATCCGCCAAAGTCACTCAACGTTAAGCCTTGTTGTTAGCAGTATTACTCAATCTATTTCGTTGTGAAAAATCGTCAGATTGCCGTTAATGATTCGAGAGCCGCGTGTCGGCGCGAGGATCTTCAAAGCGGCGACAAGTTTGCCGGTGAGTTTACCGCAAGGGGCACACCCGTTCCCATCCCGAACACGGAAGTTAAGCCTTGCTGGGCCGATGGTACTGCGCTGTAGTGGCGTGGGAGATTAGGAGATCGCCGGCATAATCATTAAGTAAAAAGACCCGCTCTTCCGAGTGGGTCTTTTTGCGTTTGGGGCAATGCCGCTGTTCATGCGTGGACAGTTTCGAATGAAAGCGGACACTTCGCCGGCCTGGAGAATCGCACAGATTGCCAGAATATCGTGCGAGATCATCGGGTTGCAGGCCGTGCAGCATTGGCGCTGCGATTGCCTTGAGAACAGCTGGGAGCGTAACCCCTTCCGGAGGCGCGATGAATAATCTGCTGCAGGACCTGCGATTCGGCATTCGACAGATGCGCCGTGCTCCCGGCTTTGCACTCACTGCGGTTCTCATACTCGCGCTCGGCATCTCGGCGAATGTAATCGTCTTCGGAGTGTTGCAGGCGATGATTCTGCAACCGCTGAATGTGCCTCATCCTGAGAAGGTGAAGACGGTCGCGCCGCATCAGGCAGACTATCCGGTCTTCTCATGGCCTGAAGTGCGGGATCTTCGGGATGGGAACACAGTCTTCTCCGCAGTGGCTGGCGAGTCGATGAACCTGTTTGGTCTCGAAGCGAACGGTGTGACACGGCCGGTGTGGGGTGAGGAAGTTAGCGGGCAATATTTCGACGTGGTCGGAATAAAGCCCGGACTCGGAAGGCTGCTGCAGCAGTCTGATGACGACCATCCGGGGGCCTCCGATGCTGCGGTCCTTTCGTGGCCGGCGTGGAAGGCATATTTCGCCGGCGACCCGAACGTCATCGGCAAGACGATTCGGATCAACAAGAATCCCTACACGGTTGTGGGCGTGACACCCAGAGGGGTTTTATGGCACGGAGAAATTTCTGCAGCCGGACTTTTTTGTTCCGATGGCGAATGAAGCGGCCTTGAGCGGCGTGAGTTGGCTGGAGGACCGGCGCAAGAAGGACGCAGTCTTTCCGATCTTACGGATCAAGGATGGCGTGACGGTGGCACAGGCGCAAGCGGAGATGAACACGATTGCTGCGCGCATCCAGAAGCAGGATCCCAAGAACGAGGACGGGCTGCAGTTCTGGCTGGCTGCCCCGGGACTGATCGGAGATTTTGTCGGGGGTCCGGCACGCCGTTTTCTCTTGAGTGTTATGGTGCTGGCCGGTATTTTGCTGCTGGCTGCATGCGCGAATCTCGGCAGCCTGTTTGCCGCGCGAACTGCAGACCGCAGTCGTGAGATTGCGATCCGGCTGGCGGTAGGGTCGAGCCGGTGGCGGATCCTGCGGCAGGTATTAATCGAGGCGTTTGTGATCTCGATTCTCGGCGGAGCCTGCGCGGGTGCTTTGTCATGGGTCACGCTTGGCGGTCTCGCGAGGTGGCAACCCCCGTCCGATTATCCGATCAAGTTTGACGTAGTGCCGCAGCCTTCGCTGATCGTGGTGGCTTTTCTTATCTCCGTGGTCGCGGGAGTCTTGTTCGGAGTTATGCCATTGCGGCAGATATTCAAAGCGGACCCAAACGATGCGATCAAGAGCGGCAGTCAGGCGACGACGGGACGACGCTGGGCACTGCGAGACTTTCTGCTGGCGGGACAAATCGCACTGTGCTGCGTAACTGTAACGGCCGCCTTCGTGGCGTTCCAAGGATTAAATAAATCGCTGACGATGGATCTCGGCTTCAATCCGAAGAACGTAGCGGTGACGAAGTTCGATCTCAGCCAAGCCGGTTATTCCGCTGATGCAGCCGATCAATTCCAGCGTCAACTCGTGGAGAAAGTGAGGCAATTCCCAGCAGTGGAGGCAGCCGCATATTCCAGTGGCACGCCGTTGAGCGATCCCATCACCGAGCCGGTTTTTACTCAGCAGACAACGGACTTGAAGCCGTCGAACGAGGCATTTGAGCCGTTTGTGTTCAGCGTTTCGCCGGGATATTTCGCAGTAGCGGAGACTCCGTTACTGGCTGGTCGCGAGGTGAGCTATGCCGACACTCCGAAGACGCCCCTGGTGGCCGTGGTAAATCAGACGTTCGCGCGCCAGATGTTTCACGCCGAGGCGAATGATGCAGTCGGACGGTATTTCAAGAATAATCACGGCGCTTCGGTACAGATTGTTGGCGTTGTCGCGGACGGAAAATATTTCATCTTGAGTGAGAATCCGCAGCAGGCGATGTTTCTGCCGATCACGCAGCAGCCGAGCGTGGTGACGACACTGATCGCGCGCACGCGACCCGATCCGTCGGGTGTTGCCCTCGGGAACACGATAGCTTCGGTTCGCAAGACGATTCGGGATCTTGATCCGGCAATTCCGCTTCGGTCATCGGGCACATGGATGAGCGAGCTTGCATTTAGCTTCTTTCCGGCGCAGGTGGCAGCGGTTGCGCTGGGCCTGTTTGGGGCGTTTGGATTGTTGCTTTCTATCGCGGGGACTTTTGGTCTCGCATCGTACACGGTGAGCAAGCGAGTGCGGGAGCTAAGCATTCGTGTGGCGCTGGGAGCGCAGGCTCGTCAGGTACTCACGGCGGCGTTGGGCAGAATGATGATTCTCTTGGCTACCGGGTCTGTTCTCGGTATTGTGCTGGGCGCGGCGGCCAGTCATCTATTACGGGCAATTGTCTATCAGGCGTCTGCGCTGGACCCTCTGATAATGGGTGCAGTGGCGGGGACGATGCTTCTGACCGGGTTGCTGGCGATCGCAAATCCCGTGCGACGCGCGCTTCATGTGAATCCGGCTGTGCTGCTGAGGGAGCAATAAGGGAGTGGACGGAATCATGAGCGAGGAGTTTTGCGTCTCTTAGCGGAGAGCTTTCAATCGGAATAGATTTCGGCTATGCTGTCAGGCTTATGCGACTCCTAATTCATTGGCTACTCAGTGCGGTGTGCTTGATATTGGTTGAGAAACTGGTGCCAGGCATTCAAGTGGCAGACTTTAAGACGGCGCTGATCGCGGCGCTGGTGATCGGGCTGCTGAATGCGACGCTGGGCTTTTTGCTCAAGTTGATCACACTGCCGCTGGGCATTCTGACGCTGGGGCTTTTCTTCCTGGTGATCAACGCGCTGATGCTGGAGCTGGCAGCGCGGCTAATTCACGGCTTCGTGGTGGCGAGCTTCGGAGCGGCCTTCATCGGCGCGCTCGTGTTGGCGATTCTTCAAATGTTGCTGGGAGCGCTGACGTCGGATTAGGAACTGTCGCCATTATTTCTTCAGGGCGTTCTTTGGAGCGTCGTCAATGACGGCGGCAACGAAAGATATCCTCGCGCTGACTACCGTTGGGGAGGGGGCGTAGCAGGCGCCGATTGCGCAGTAGCCGCTGGCGCGGCAGCGCCATGAGCAGGAGTCGCGGTAGTTTGACCGGGAGTCGTTTGTCCGGAATTATTTTCACCGGGAGTCAGCTGACCTGGGCGAGGCGGCTTATTGGCCAGGCGACCTAGGTTCGTGTCCTGCGGTTCACCGTGTGAGGCGAGTTGCGTGCGAGTGTGTTCGGCGCGAGAGCGTGAGGAGGCGACGACTCCTGCGGGGCTCATGGCGGCAGTGTGCCCGTCGGCCATGCGGACGTTGAAGGCCGGCTGCGCGGAGGGAGCGAGCGTCGGCGGCCGAGCGGCGGGATGGGTTGCAACGGGCTGGCCGAAAGCGGGCGTGTTGTGGTGGAGCAGGGGGCGGGCGAAGACTCCGCCAATAAATGCGGCGGCGAGACCAGCTGCGACAAGCGAGGCGCTCTGCCAGCGAATGCGCTGATAGAAGGGGACGGGAGCGGGGGAGTGGAGTTCGCGAGCAATGCGCGCGGAGAGGCGATGCTGGAAATGCGACGGCGGCTGGACCTGATTTAGGCGAGCCAGAGCTTGGTCAATCTTGTTGTCCGCTGGATGCGAATCCGTCGGATGCGAGTCGGCCGGAGGTTGCGCGTTTGAGTCGCGTTGGGCTTTAAAGGGCGGGGTCATATTGTGTCCTGTCTAGCGGGGCCGGGGTCGTTGTCGACCGAATCCATGCGCGCGCGGAGATGTTGCCGGGCACGGAAGAGGCGCGAGCGGATCGTGGATTCGGTGGTCTTGAGGATGCTGGCGATTTCAACTGTCGAGAGTTCCTGGAGCGCTGAAAGGAGCAGGACCTGGCGCTCTTTCGCAGGCAGAGTGTCAACGAGGCGAAGGATGCGAGTGCAGTTTTGATCAGAAATGATGGAAGCGTCGGCCGGCAGGTCTTTGGCAGGGACCTGGGTCATGATTGAGGTGGCGTCGTTGTCGAGAGAGATGGGTTTGCGTCGGCGAGTTCGGTCGAGGGAGAGGTTCCACGCAATGCGGATGAGCCAGACTCGCGGATCGCGAATCTCGCTGAATTTTCCAGCATGGCGGAGGACGCGCATGTAGGTTTCCTGCACCACGTCTTCTGCGTCCTCAGGGTGGCGGACAACAGAGTATGCGACGCGATAGAGAGTGTCGGCGTGAGCCTCGACAAGCGCGCTCAGAGTTGCGGCGTCAAGGGCACGCGCGGGCGGGGCTTGGTCACTAATAGCACTCACCGGGAAGAACCCCTCAAAGATTGTCATGTCCGGGACCGTCACGCCCGCCTCTCCTAATAGTGTCTGAAGATAGACGCGGGGGCGGAGCTGAACGCTCACGAAAATTGCCTAACTTTAGCAGGCAGCTCTACTTGCCTCCGAGGGCGGCCGTGGCAATCTGGCCGGCTGCCCCGGTCTTGTCAGAATCCTTAATCTTGGCCCAGATTTTGCGAGCTTCAGCCGTGTTGCCGGTGGCCTGATAAAGCGATGCGAGTTGAAGCTGGGCAAGATTCGCGGGGACGGTGGTGGTGGGATGGGCGATCAAATCCTGCAGCGTGGTGATGGCCTGAGGGTCGCGATTGGTGGCATGAAAGAGCGAGGCGAGGGCCAGCTTGGCGAGCGCAGCAAGGCCGGCGGAGCCGTGGGAGACTGTCTTGTTGAAGGCGGCCTCGGCTTCGGCGTTCTGGCCGAGCTCGGCGTAGGTGATCCCGGCGTAGTATTGCGCGTTATTTCCGTCAGCTGTGTAGGGATATTTATTCGCGATGTTGAGGAATGCGGCGTTGGCTTCTTTAGCGCGTTCTTGCGTGGATCCGTAGCTCTCAAGCGTCGGGTCGGGCGGAGTTCCGGCAGGACGGATGGGCGCGTTGTAAGAGGTCAGGGCCGCACCAAATGCAATCGCAGCGTGCTCGGAGCGGGACTGTTGCCAGACGACGCCGCCGATGATCAGTCCAACCAGAACGACGATGGCGATGACAGCGACGACGACGCGGCTGCGGTGCTCATCCATCCAGGAGACGCCGTGCTGGGCTGCATTGACAAGCTTGTCCTGCTTAAGTTCGTGGCGGGTGTATGTAGTCACTGAGATCCTTGCCTAGATTTATGACCGGCGGCGCTGCACCCGGTGAAGAAACAGGGCGGCAGAGGAGCCAGCGCGGACGCGGTTTGGCACACGCGTCCAAGCACTTAGTCTAACAAGGCCGTGCGGGACTAACAAGGCGGGCAGACGGGTTGTGAGCAGAGCTATGAGGCGAGGCGCTCGCCGTCTCCGGCCTGCTGCTGTTCAAGCTCTTCCTGACAGGAGATGCAATAGGGAGTCCAGGGAAGGGCCTCGAGGCGTTTGGCGCCGATAGGCTGCTCGCAGCGGGAGCAGATTCCGAAGGTTCCGCCCTGCAACCGCGCGAGAGCTTGGCGAACATGCTGCAGCTGAACATGCTCGTGGGAGCCGCGTGTGAAGAGAATCTCCTTCTGATAGGAGGAGACGGCTTGATCGGCGACGTCCTGCGTGGTCTCGGCGCTGGTTTCGCGGCCCTGTTCGACGACGGTGGACATGCGCTGCTCCAGTTCCTTCTCTTGAGCGAGGAGGCTCTGGCGAAACCTTTCGGTGCTATTTGTATTCGGCGTAGACGACTTTTTAGGCACTCTGGAAACTCCTTAGGGAACAACAGGCCAAGCCGAACAAATGCATTGGCGTTGCAAGTAGGACGCAGAAACAGGGGTAGGAGATGCAGAGGAAATTTGAACAGGGCAAAGAAGGGGCTTAGCGGTGGAAATTGGGGGGCGGAAGGAGGATGACTAAGGGAGAGCGGATCTACTGGAAGGGCATTGCAGGGGGAAGGGCAGGACGATAGGCTAGATGCATCATGTACGAAGACTTTTACGCGGACGACCCCTGGACGGGCGAGCGGCAACATGCACGATGGACGGCAACAGTGGTGGCGATTGCGACACGTCATGCGGATGCGGTGGACGTCGGGTTTGATGTGGACGGGCGGCGCGTGTGGATCGCGATGCCGTGCGTGGCGTGGGTCGAGTGGCAGAAGAAGACGGGCCACACGCTGACGGACCGGCTGGCAGCGCAGGCAGCGGGACGATTTTTGAAACAGGGAATTGAGAAGGGCGATGACAACGGGCGGGAAATGTATGCCATGAGCATCGCCGAAGTACTGGAGCAAGTCGAGGCAGTGCTGCATGAAGCGGGAAGCACGATGGCGTTGCCGGCGTTGCCAGTAGTGGGATAGAGATCAATAGAACGAATCAGCTACGGCAACGAGGGATAGAATTCTGCGTGAGGTTTTGCCAACGGTAGGCGCAGGATGGCACAATAACTCGTTTTGCAAGCTGGGCAGGTCGAGTTGGAGAGAAGAGAGATGGCGGCTGTGGCTACAAGAGAATTGGATATCGCGAGTTTGCTGCGGGGATCAAATGTGCACCGCAACCTCTCCACAGCACAGTTGGTCGAGGCGTCGCTGACGGGCGGCGAGGCGCGGCTGGCATCGAATGGCGCGCTGGTGGCGATGACGGGATCTCGGACCGGGCGGTCGGTGAAGGACAAGTTCATTGTCGAGGACGACCTGACGCGGACGAGGGTGAACTGGGGCAAGGTGAACCAGCCGTTCAGCGCGGAAAAGTTTGATGCACTGTTGCAGAAGGTGTTGCGACACCTGCGAGAGCGGGACATTTATGTACAGGACCTGTTTGCAGGCGCGGACGCAAAGTATCGGTTGCCGGTGCAGGTGATTGCGGAGTATGCGTGGCATGCGCTGTTTGTGAAGCAGCTCTTTGTTCGGCCGGAGCCGGGTGATCTGGACAATCACAAGGCGGAGTTTGTGGTGATTGCGGCGCCGGAGTTTTTGTCGCTGCAGGAGCGGGACGGGACGCGGTCGGAAGCATTCATCCTGACGGATTTCACGCGGAAGATTGTGCTGGTCGGAGGGACGAAGTATGCCGGGGAGATGAAGAAGTCCATCTTCGGGGTAATGAATTTTCTGCTGCCGGAGCGGGACGTGTTCCCGATGCATTGCTCGGCGAACGTAGGCGAGGATGGAGCGTCGGCGCTGTTTTTTGGATTGTCGGGGACGGGGAAGACGACGCTGTCGGCCGATCCTGCACGGCGGTTGATTGGCGATGACGAGCATGGCTGGAGCGCGACCGGAGTTTTTAATTTCGAGGGCGGCTGCTACGCCAAGTGCGTGGACCTGACCGAGGAAAAAGAGCCGCAAATTTATCGAGCAATTCGATTCGGCAGTGTGCTCGAGAACGTAGTGCTCGATCCGGAGACACGGGAGCCGGATTATCACGACATCAGCCACACCGAAAATACGCGGGCGGCATATCCGGTCGAGTTCATTGAGAATGCGCTAATCCCAGGAGTCGGAGGGCATCCACGGAACGTGATGTTTCTCGCGGCGGATGCGTTTGGAGTGTTGCCACCAATTGCGCGACTAACACCGGAGCAGGCGATGTATCACTTCTTGTCCGGCTACACGGCGAAGCTGGCGGGGACGGAGGCAGGGCTGGGGAGCGAGCCGGTGCCGGATTTCTCGACGTGTTTTGCGTCGCCATTCTTGCCGCTGCCGCCGAAGGTTTACGCCGAGATGCTGGGCAGGCGGCTGCGCGAGCACAAGGCGGCGTGCTGGCTGGTGAATACCGGCTGGACGGGCGGAGTGTTTGGCGTCGGCGAGCGGATGAGCCTGAAATATACGCGGGCGATGGTGAATGCGGCGCTGGACGGAAAGCTGGACAACGAGGAATTTGTAACGGAGCCGGCGTTTGGCTTGAGCATTCCGACGAAGTGCCCGGGAGTTCCGTCGGAGCTGCTGAATCCGCGGAACGCGTGGGCGGACAAGGCGGCGTATGACCGGACGGCGGAGCAGCTGGCGAAGAAGTTTGAAGACAACTTCAAAAAGTTCGACGCGCCGGAAGAAGTAAGAGCGGCGGGGCCTCCATCTGGTCCAAGGGCCGGAGCCGGTAACAGCAGCGCGAAGTCCGGAAGCTAGCGACGGCGATGTTCGCACGCAAACTGAAAGTGCTGTGGGTAGATGCGGCGGGCGTGGAAGAGCCGTGTCCGGTGCACTGGATCGATAATTTCGCGATGCGCAATTTCACGAATGACGCGGTATTTGACGATACGTTACCGGTGGGCGATGGGGAACTCGAGGTGGGGAACCGCGTGCCGTTGGAGCGGCTGAGGACGGCGATGGAAGAGTGGTTCAGGAAGAAAGGGTATTTGAAGGACGGGCAGAGAGTCGTGGTGCGGGAGGGCTAGTCTGTTCCACGCCACAACGGCATGCGGCCCCTCTAACCGCCGTTGAATGTGAAGACGACGTTTATCTGCACCATCAGGCTGACCGGAGAACCATCGAGTATGGTCGGTTCGTAGCGGAAATTCATAACTGCATCTACGGCTGCATGTTGCAGCATGGGTGGGCCAGCGACGGCCCTCGCAAAGGAGACTTTGCCTTCTGGATCGACCAGCCCTTGCACGACCACCGTTCCGGAAACGTGGTTGATTTTGGCAATTTGCGGATAGGCCGGTTGCGGGCAGGAGATGCATATTGCCTTCAAAATTGTTTCGTGCAAAGCGGACTTGTCAGGAACTACGATTCTTGCGTTCGCCGGCGGTGTGAACAGTGTGGAGTCAGCTGTCGGATTTGCGGTCAGCGAGTCGATGGTGAATGCGAGATTGGCGAAGAAGGGAGACGAGTATGTCCCCGCCATAAGGACAAGTCTGTCGCCCAGTTTTCCGACTTTGCTGAAATGCGTGGCATCCATACCGACTGCGGATAGAAGCAGGACTTTGTTCTGTGGCATGAAGTAAAACGCGTGTTCCGGGCCCACTCTCTTGCCGTCCTGCGGTTGCTGGGCCACCTCCCCGATTCGAACGAGATCGATATTTCCCAATCGAACGTTGGTCAAATTCCATTTTTGCTTTGTGCTGAAAATCTGAGGCGTGACGCTGGGCAGGATGCTTTGGAAGAGTTGCGAGACAGGGAATGGAGTTTCCGGTGACGTCTCGACGATCCAGATCTTCTCGCCGTCATCCGTGCCGCTGGTTCGGTGGAAAGCGCCAAAGGTGACTTCTTTGCGCCATTCGGTGGGAGAGATCCACGTTTCCTGATAGCTGCCGCTGCCGGATTCCTGCGCGGCCAAGGAGCCTGCATTGGGAGCCGGAGTGGCGGTGAACGTGGCTTTGAGATGGAAGGGCGGATTGCCAGCGGTGCGCTGCAGGAGTTGCGCATTTGCTTGATCGAGGTAGGCCTGCGCGTCGGGTGGAATCACAGGGGGCTTTGGCTTGTCGGGAGATTTCGCGAAGGCAAGTGAGGTGGTGAGCAGGAGCAGCGGGATGAAGCGAGAGGGGACCATGGTTTTCGCCTTGCATATTACGACAGGCGAGGGTGGGGTGGGTATACTCCTGCGCATGGTGATGCGGGCGGGACGGGGAAAGCAATTGAGGCGGGCGGCGTTGGTGGGATGGATGATGGCGGTAGTGGCGGTTCCGCAGCCGGCGATGGCGTGGGGAAATAAAGGGCACCGGATGATCAACCGGCTGGCGTGGGAGCGCATGCCAAAGGGGATGCCGCGATTTCTGAGAACGAAAAAAGTTGGAGCGGAGATCGAGTATCTGGGGCCGGAGCCGGACCGGTGGCGGGGCGCGTCGGTCTCGGAGCTCAGCGGAGCGCAGTCGACGGAGCACTACATCAATTTCGAGAATGCGGACAAGATCGGGCTGTTGCCGCGTCAGCGGTGGGAGTTTGTGCACGCGCTGAGTGTGTATGCGGCGGCGCATCCAGAAGAGGCGGCGGAGATGCGGCCAGAGAGGGTGGGCTTGCAGCCGTGGGAGGCAACGGAGGTGGAGGAGCGATTGCAGACAGCATTTAGAGCGTGGCGCGAAGCGAAGGATAAACACGAGGATGCGAGCGGAGCGGAGGCCGCGATCGTTTTCTATATGGGATGGCTGGGGCACTATGTGGCGGACGGATCGCAGCCGCTGCATACGACGGTGAAGTACAACGGGTGGGTAGGGGCGAATCCGCAGGGGTATACGACGAGCCGGAAGATTCACGAACAATTTGAGACGGCGTTTGTGGATGCGAATATCAGCGCGCAGGATGTGGAGCCGCTGATGGGGACCTCGGTGGTGCTGAGCGATGTGTTTGCGGATTACGTGAAATATTTGCGGGCTTCGAACTTGCAAGTGGAGACTCTGTATCAGTTGGAGAAGGCGGGAGGATTTACGGGTGCGGGCACGCCGGCGTCGCGGAAGTTTACCGAGGAGCGGCTGGCGGCGGGAGCGACGATGCTGGACTCGATGTGGGAGACGGCGTGGGAGGACAGTGGAAAGCCGGAGCCGGGAAGGAAGTAAAGCCAGTCCGGAGAAATTATTCTGTGGCGATTCGGGGAATGAGGGCGGAGAGGAGAGCGCCGAGGCGGGCGGAGGATTGCTGGCCGACAAGGGTGACTTCGCCGTGGGTGAGTGGCTGGTCGAGGATTCCGGCGGCCATGTTGGTGACGCAGGAGATGCCGCAGACCTCAAGGCCGAGCTGACGGGCGGTGATGACTTCGAGGACGGTGGACATGCCGACGAGGTCGGCACCAATGGAGCGAAAGGCCCCAATTTCGGCGGGGGTTTCGAAGCTTGGGCCAAGGACGCCGATGTAGACGCCCTCTGACATTCGCCAGCCTTGGCGCGCGGCTTCAGCGATGGCGAGCAAGCGCAGGCGCGGCGAGTAGGCGGCGGACATGTCGAAGAAGCGTGGGCCGAGTCGCGGATTTGGGTTGGGGGCGGCGGTGTCGGGATCGGAGACGTCGGCTCCCGCTGCGGGGTTGAATCCAGTGAGATTGATGTGGTCGGAGATGGCGACTAGGTCGCCTGGGCGGAGGTCTTCGCGGATCGCTCCTGCAGCATTTGTAATAACGAGAGACTTAATGCCGAGGGCGGCGATGACGCGGATGGAGAAGGTGGTGTCGGAAGGCGAGAATCCTTCGTATGCATGGGCGCGGCCTTCGAAGACAAGGGCCGGGGTGCCCCCCAATGTGCCGAGAGATAGATGGCCGCGGTGGCCATCCACGCGGCCGACGGGGAAGAAAGGAATTTCGGCGAAGGGGATTTCGGATGGGGAGGCGAGTTGGGCGGTGACTCCGCCAAGCCCGGATCCGAGAATGATGGCGACGCGGGGAAGCGGAGCGGGGAGGCGCGAGCGCAGAAAGTCGGCGGCGACTTGGACGCGGTGGTAAAGGGAGTCCGTCATGGCAAGAGAATTCCTACGATGGCGGCGGACATGAGGTTGGCGGCGGTTCCGGCGAGCATAGCCCGGACGCCGAGGCGGGCGAGATCGTTGCGGCGGGTAGGAGCGAGGGCGCCGATGCCGCCGATGAGCATGCCGATGGAGCTGAGGTTGGCGAAGCCGCAGAGGGCGAAGGTGGCGATGGTGAAGGAGCGCGGGTCGATGGCGGCGCGATAGTGGCCGAGGTAGGTGTAGGCGACAAGTTCGTTGAGGACCATGCGGGTGCCGAGCAAGTTGCCGACGAAGGGCGCATCGTGCCAGGGGATTCCGATGAGCCAGGCGATGGGCGCGAAGATGGTCCCGAAGACTTGGTTGAGGCTGTGGGGGAACGGGATGTGGTGGAGGGAGAGGTGATAGCTGATGAAGGAGAAGCCTCCGTTGATGAGGGCGATGATGGATAGGAAGGCGATGAGCATGATGGCGACGTTGAAGGCGAGACGGCCTCCGTCAAGCGTGCCGCGGGCGACCGCGGCGAGGGCATTCTCATCTTTGTGCGCCGGGTCGTCGGGAATATCAACGACGCCGAGGGTGGAGGGAGTGCTGGTTTCAGGGACGAGCATTTTTGCGATGACGATGGTGCCGGGAGCGGTCATGACCACGGCGGCGAGCAAGTCTTTGGCGGCGATGCCCTGGAGGATATAGGCGCCCATGATGGCTCCGGAGACGTGAGCCATGCCGGCAGTCATGATGCACATGAGTTCTGACGTAGTCGCGGTGGGGAGAAGCGGCCGCACGGTGAGAGGGGCCTCGGTGTGGCCCATGAAGAGGCTGGCGGAGACGTCGAGGGCTTCGGCGCCTGAGATCCCCATTGTCCACTGCATGAGGCGGGCGAGGGCGCGGAGGACGATCTGCATGATGCCGAAGTGATAGAGCAGTGCGAATGTCGCGGAGATGAAGATGATGATCGGCAGGACCTGGAAGGCGAAGATGAGTCCATAGGGCGAGTTGGGCGAGCCAAGTGGGCCGAAGACCATCTCAGAGCCGGCGTAGGCGAAGTGGAGGATGCGAGTGACGAAGTCTCCGGCGTGGGCGAGCAGCCGGGCTCCCCAGGAGAGACGGATAACGAGGACGGCGAAGACGATCTGGAGGCCCATGCCCCAGGCGACAGTGCGCCATCGGATAGCGCTGCGGCGGGTTGAGAAGGCGTAGGACAGCGCGAGGATGAAGAGAATGCCGAGGAGTCCAGTCAGGCGATGCAAGCGGCGACTCCGGGCGGGCAATGCATGAAAGCGAGGCTAAACAAGAGGCGCGGATTGCGCAATGGATTTAGGGAGGGAATGGTGACGTCGCGGGCTGATCTGCAGAGGAAGAGAGAAGGGGATTACTGGGCGTCTTGATTTTCCGCAGGGGGCGGCGAGGAGGAAGAGGGGGGTGGAGGCTGTTGCGGCGGAGTTTTCCCCTTGCCGAAGAGCCGGCCGAAAAAGCCGGGCTTCTTTGGCGCTGGGTCGGTGGCTTGGACTGCGGGAGTAGTCGTAACAGTTCCGTCGGGATTCTGTACATTTACGGTTACAGAAGCAGTAGTGCTTCCGGCGACCGGGGGCGCCGTCTTGGGGCCGAGGTTTAAAACCTTCTGAAAGAGATTTCGCTGATCCACCTGAGCGTGATCGCAGGAGTCAGTGGGCTGGGTGCCGTCAAGGAAAGTCACTGTGTAGTCGTTGGGGCAGGTTGAGTTAGCCAGCAGATTGGTATCTTTGTCGAGGACTACCTGAACGACACCGCTGGGCGCAGCGAAGGGCTTAACGTCGGAGTATTGCGGAAGCGTAATGGCGCGCTTCATGAATTCCGCCCAGATGGGGGCAGCGGCTTTGGCGCCTTCCATCTTGATGTCGGTGTAGTCGTCGTTGCCGATCCAGATGATACAGAGGAGGTTGGTGGTGTATCCGGCGAACCACGCATCGTGGGAGGTTCCGGTTTTTCCGGCAGCGGGGGCCTCGAAGCCGTGGGAGCGGACTTCGTAGCCGGTTCCAGCGTTGATGACGTTTTCAAGCAGAGTGGTAGTGAGGTAGGCGACGCGTGGGTCGAGGACGGGGCGCGTGTCCGGCGTGAAGTTGTCAATGACGTCGCCGTCGTTTGAGCGGACAGAAGCGAGCATGAACGGACTGATGTGAGTGCCGTTGTTGGCGAATACCGTATAAGCGCCTGCCATGTCGAGCGGGGTAGCGTCGTAGGCGCCGATGGCAACGGCGGGAGTTCCGCGTGCAGATTTGATACCGGAGTCGCGTGCGAGAGAGGCGACGTTCCCGAAGCCGACCATCTGGCCGAGGGAGATGGTGGCGCGGTTGAGCGACTTCTGAATGGCGAAGCGGGCGGTTACTTGTCCGAAGGACTCGCCGTGGAAGTCGTGCGGCGTGTAGGACTGATTGCCGACGGTGTAGGTGGCCTCGTCGTCGCTGAGGATGGTGATGGGAGTGAAGACGGCGCCGGTGCCGGGAAGCTTTTCGCCTTCCAGGCTAGTGTTAAAAGCGGTGGCATAGACAAACGGTTTGAAGATGGAGCCGGTGGGACGCTTGGCGACCGCATGGTTGAGTTGGCTCTGGCCGTAGTTACGTCCGCCGACGACGGCAAGGACCTGGCCGGTGTGGGGATTGAGGGCGATGAGGGCGACCTGGGGATATGTGCTGGGACCCTCGAGTTTGGCGTCGCGCTTGTGAACCATCTCGTCCACGTTGATCATGCCGGCGGCAACGGCTTCAGTGGCCATGCGCTGCAGGTCGGGATCGAGCGAAGTGTAGATGCGGAGGCCCTCGCGGTTGATGTCACGGTCGCCGTATTTTTGGGTGAGCTGCTCGCGGACGAGGTCAACGAAGTAGGGGGCTTCTCCGGCGTCAACGCTATTGGGGACAAGATGCAGAGGCTCGGCTTTGGCGTGGTCGGCCTGCTCACGAGTGATCGCACCGGTATCTACCATTCCGTCGAGGACGAGATTGCGGCGCTCCATGGCGCGCTCGGGATGGCGAGTGGGATTGAGGCGGCTGGGTGACTGGATCATTCCGGCGAGGAGTGCGCACTCGGAAAGATCGAGGTCGCGGACATTCTTGCCGAAGTAGGCCTGGGCTGCCTCGCCGAAGCCGTCAATCGAGAAGCTGCCGCGCTGACCTAAGTTGATCTCGTTGGCATACATCTCGAAGATTTGCTTCTTGGTGAAGCGGTGCTCGAGCTGAAAAGTTATGAGGATCTGGATGAGCTTGCGCTTGTAGCGCTTTTCGGGGGAGAGAAAGAAGAGCTTGGCCAGCTGCATGGTGAGGGTCGAGGCGCCCTGCTCTTTGCGCCCGGCGACGGCGTCAATGTACATGGCCTTGGCGAGGCGGTAGTAGTTCACACCGCCGTGTTCAAAGAAGCGACGGTCTTCAATAGCGAGGACGGCCTGGACAAGGTGGGGAGGGAGCTCGTCGTAATTGAGGAGGCGACGCTTGGTGCGATCTTTGTCGTCGGAGAGTCCGGTGATGAGGGTGGGCTCGAGTTCGTATCCGGCGAGGGGCTGGCCTCCGTCACCGGTGATCTCAGAGACGAGCCCATTTTCTGCGCGGATGACTGCTCCGTCGGGAGCGTGGAATGAGGACGGCCCGGGATGGATGGTGATGCTTTCGCCGTCGAGGCGGAAGGTGCCGAGCTGGGAGTGCTGGGCGTCGGAGTCCGCGGAGTATCCGGCTTCGCGGAGGTCGGCGGCTATCTGGCGGGGACTGAGGCGTTGACCGGTGCGGACTTCGCGGGGAGCGGCGTAGATTTTGGCGGTCTGGGCGAAGAGCGGGTTCTGCAGACGGAGGTCTACGATGACGGAATACTTGTGGTAGTAGTAAGCGAAAACGATGCCGAAGAGCAGGACACAAGAGCCGAGGGCGATTAGGGCGAAGCGAAGAAGTCTCTCGTAGCGATGCCGGCCTGAGGGACCGCCACCGCGAGGCGCAGAACGCCGGGACAGAGGACGGCCAGACGGGCCGGAGGACCCATCATTGTCACCCCATCCCCTTGCAGGGCGGGAGCCGGATAATTTCACGTTGAGGGCCACGGGCTCGTACTGATTAGACGCCTTTCCGACGTATCTGTTGTGTCGCAATCTGAGACTACCGCAGGAATGCGGGTCACGCTTCACGGATGCGCACAGGTGGTAAACCCCGCGTCCAGCAAGGCGTTTGGTTAGTATGCTTTAGCGATTACCACGCGTTTTTCCACTCGCTCGCCAGTGAGGATGCAGTTGCCAGGGCCGTCGAATTTGTCTTCGAGCGGGATGCAGCGGATGGTGGCCTTGAACTGCTTGAGGCGGGCGTCGTTGGCGGGATCGTCTTTGAGATGGGCCATGACGAATTTGCCTCCCCCTTTTTCCGCGGTGACCTCGTTGAGGATATCTTCGACCTCGGAGATGGAGTTGGCGAGGACGGTATTGTCTTGGAGGCGCTGGCTGGCAGTGGCAAAGAGCGACTTCTGCATGTCTTCGAGGACGGCAGGGAGGCGAGCGGCGAGGTCGGACTGCGGGATGACCTCTTTGGCGCCAGTGTCGCGACGTTTTAGAACGATATTGCCGCTGGCGAGGTCGCGGGGACCGAGTTCGAGGACAACGGGGACGCCGCGGCGCTCCCAGTGGAAGAATTTGGCGCCCGGGGAATGGGAGTCGCGTGCGTCCACTTTGATGGGGACGGCGGAGGTGGCGGCAATGCGATGGGCGGCCTCGAGTACACTAACGCGTTCTTCGTCCTTGCGATAGATGGGGACTAGAACGGCTTTGTTGGGGGCGACGCGGGGAGGCAGGACAAGGCCTTTATCGTCGGAGTGGGTCATGATGAGCCCGCCGATCAGGCGGGTGCTGACCCCCCAGCTCGTCTGCCAGACGTGTTCGAGCTGACCTTCTTTGTTCTGGAATTTGACGTCGAAGGCGCGGCCGAAGTTCTGTCCTAGGTCGTGGCTGGTTCCAGCTTGGAGAGCGAGGCCATTTTGCATCATGGCTTCGATAGAGTAGCTGCGCAGGGCGCCGGCGAATTTTTCCGCCGCAGTCTTGACTCCGCGAATGACGGGCATCGCCATGACCTGTTCAGAGACCTCGGCGTAGATGTCGAGCATGCGGAGAGTCTCTTCAAGGGCTTCGCTGTGGCTGGCATGGGCGGTGTGGCCCTCTTGCCAGAGGAACTCGGTGGTGCGGAGGAACATGCGGGTGCGGAGTTCCCAGCGGACGACATTGGCCCACTGGTTGACGAGGATGGGTAGGTCGCGCCAGCTGCGAATCCACTTGGCGAAGAAGTGGCCAATGATGGTTTCAGACGTAGGACGGATGACGTAAGGCTCCTCGAGCTGCTTGCCGCCAGCGATGGTGACAACGGCCAGTTCTGGTGCAAAGCCCTCGACGTGTTCGGCCTCTTTGCGGAGAAAACTCTCGGGAATGAGGAGCGGGAAGTAGAGATTGTCGTGCCCGGTGGCCTTGAAGCGCTGGTCGAATTCGCGCTGGAGGGACTCCCAGACGGCATATCCGTTGGCTTTGATGACCATGCAGCCTTTGACGATTTCGGCGGGTTCGGCCATGTCGCCCTGGAGGGTGACGTCCTGATACCAGGTGGCAAAGTCCTGCTGACGGGGAGTGATTGGAGATTCAGCCATGTGTATTACTTATTGTATCGAGCGAGGGGCCGAGGATTTTGTGCGGGGTGTGGGCGCAGTGCGGGCCCGTTCGTTTACACTGCGGGAGGCATGGCGACAGCGCTAACAGTGACGAAGGAAAAGGGGTCACGGCCGGGAGTGCAAGTTTTGCGGCTGCATGGGCCACTGCTGATCGGCAATGTTCCGGTGTTTCTGCATGCGGCCTATGAAGGAGAGTCGGCACTGATCATCGTGGATTTCGCAGACGTTAGCTACATGGACTCAGCCGGTCTCGGGGCGGTATTGCAGGTTTACCGACACCAGCAGCACCATGAGCGAAAGCTGGCTGTGGCGGGGCTGAACCAGAGGGTGTTGGCGTTGATGCAGTTAACGCGGACGAACCAGATCGTGGCGGTGTATGACACAGTTGATGCCGCGGAACGGGCATAGACCTGTGGATGGGCCGGGAACTAAGATTCCCGAGTGGAAATAAGCTGTGTAAGAAGCCGGGAACGCAAATTGATTGGGACGGCAAGATTCATAGTGCTGTAATGTGGTTCGCGAGAAGCGAATTAGACTGGTCGCGATGATGGAAGCAGCGTTAACAATTGACATAGTGGCAGCGAAGGATGGAACGGCTGCGATCGTGCGACTGGCAGGGCCAGTTGTGATTGCGCATTTGTTTCCATTGCAGACGGCACTGCGAAAGCAGACGGCAAGCGTTGTCGTGGTGGATCTGAACGAAGTGCCATACATGGATTCGTCGGGGCTGGGAGCGTTGCTGAATTGCTATGTCTCGCTCGAACGGAACGGCCGCAAGCTAGCGCTGGCAGGAGTGAATGAGAGAATCCAAGCGCTGCTCGATCTGACGCGCGTGACCGGAATCCTAACGATTTATCCGGATGTAGAGACGGCGCTGAATTCCTAGACTGCAGGCGGCGCGGCGGAAAAAGAAAAACCCTTAGAACATTTCCGTGGTCCAGAGGTCGTGGAGATGGAGCACTCCGTGCACATGGCGGTCTGCATCCACGACAACGAGCGAGGTGATGCGGCGTTCTTCCATGATGTGGAGTGCGGTCACTCCGAGTTCTCGAGCACCGATGGTTACCGGAGCTGAGTTCATGGCTTGCGCGGCGGTGAGCTCGAGCGTGGCGGCGCCTTTAGCTTCGAGAAGGCGGCGGAGATCGCCGTCGCTGAGGAGTCCAAGCAGCGTCTGATCGTCGGCGATGACAGTGGTGACGCCGAGTTTCTTGCGCGACATTTCGTAGATGACGTCGGGCATACGGGCGGCGGGTGAGACGCGCGGAATGGCATCGCCGGAGTGCATGAGGTCTTCCACGCGGGCTAGTTGTTTGCCGAGTTTGCCGCCTGGGTGGAGGTTGGCGAAGTCTTCGGGGCGGAAGCCACGACGTTCAGCGACGGCCAGGGCGAGCGCGTCGCCGAGCGCCAGCATAACGGTGGTGGAGGCAGTGGGCGCGAGGTTGAGTGAACAGGCTTCGCGAGAGACGGAGCAATCCAGAGCAATATCACTGGCCTGAGCAAGAGTGGAGCGGAGGTCACAGCAGAAGCTGATGAGAGCATCGCCGATGCGCTTGAGCTGAGCGAGCAGGCGGAGAATCTCTTGCGTCTCGCCACTGGCGGAGAGCGCAAGGACGACGTCGCCGGGGGTGAGCATGCCAATGTCGCCATGGATGGCTTCCGCGGGATGAAGGAAGAGCGCTGGAGTGCCGGTGGAGCTAAGGGTGGCGGCGATTTTTTGGGCGATGATTCCGCTCTTTCCCATTCCGGTGACGACGACGCGGGCGCGGGTTCCGGCGGAGTCAGAGACGAGCTTGACGGCGCGTTCAAAGAGAGGGCGCATGGGGCCATCGAGCCGCTCGGCGAGGGCTTCGAGAGCCAGAGCCTCAGTGCGGACGAAGGCGGACGGCGAAGTGGAAGGAGATTCCGGCATCGGCACTGGCGATGGTAGCAGAGCGAGGGCCGACGGCTACAATTGAACAAGTGAAGAGCAGGAGTGAAGATTGAAGCGCAATATTCTGATGGTGTTGATTGTGGCGTTGAGCATCACGCTCCTGATTACGGCGGGAGTGATGAATTCGCGCAGCCGCAAGCTGAAGCAGATGGAACAGGCGCAGCGGGTGGAACTGATTCCCAGCGGGACGGGCGAGAGCGGTAGCAAAGCAGGGAATCAGGCGCCGGAAGAAGAAGACGCAGCGATGGCGTTGAAGGGGAAGACGGCTCCGGGCTTGACGCTGAAGGACCTCGACGGGAAGACAGTTGATCTAAAGGATTATCGGGGCAAAGCGGTGTTGGTAAATTTCTGGGCGACATGGTGTGCGCCGTGCAAGATCGAGCTGCCGTGGCTGGTAAAGCTGCGGGAGCAGTATGGCCCGCAGGGATTCGAGGTACTGGGCGTGGCGGCAGATGATGCTCCGAAGACGGAGATTGCAAATTCGGCAAAGCAGTATGGGCTGTCGTATCCGGTGCTGGTCGAGGGGCTGACGGTAGCGGACAAGTGGGGTGGGCTGGATTCGCTGCCGACGTCATTTTTTATCGGGCGGGATGGGAAGATCGAAGACGTGACGATCGGGCTGTACTCGCGGGATGAGTTGGAAGCGAACATCAAGAAGCTGGTAACCGCCGCCCCGGCGGGAAATGCGGGAGGCGCGAACGGAATGGCCGCGCAGGGACACTCATGAAGCGTTGGATAGGAATTGTTGGTAGCGCGGTGATGATGTCTGCACCGCTGATGGTGCTGGGGCAGGCGCAAGATTCCTCGCCGCTGCAGCTGCGGGGTCTGGACATGCCCGCGGATTCGTCACAGTCGTGGATACAATATACCGGCCCTCAGACCGCGACGGTGACGGCGGGTAAGCCGACGACGTTGACGCTGACGTTTCGAGTGAAGAGCGGATTCCACGTGAACAGTCATAAGCCGACGTCGGACCTGATGATTCCCACGCGTCTGGGAGTGGCGGAGATGGCTGGGCTAAACGTGATGGCGGTAGATTTTCCGCCGGGGCAGGATTACGCGTTCAGCTACGACCCAAAGACGAAGCTGAGCGTCTATAGCGGTGACTTCGCGCTGACCGTGCATCTGGTGGCGAAGCGCGGCACCCAAAAGCTTGATGGATTGTTGCGGTATCAGGCGTGCGATCACGCGGCATGCTATCCGCCCAAGTCGCTGCCGTTCACGGTGACGCTGGCGGCCCAGTAGCGCGGGGAAAGACCAAGTCGAAAATTCGGAGATGGGGGCTAGGTTGCGGTCGCTTCTGCGGGCGCGGGCGCCGCTGCGATGTTGGGAGCGGCGGAGAGTCGGCGGACGACTCGCTGTCGTCCGAGAGCGAACATGACGGCGAAGAGGCTAGGCGCGACGGCTTGTCCGGTGAGTGCGACGCGGGCGCCGTTAATAAGGACGCCGGCTTTGACTCCCTTTTCGGTGGCGAACTCGCGAAGGACTTGTTCGGTCGAGGCCTCGTTGAATTCGGATGCGGCGGCATAGCGGGGGGCGAGTTCTGCAAGCAGGTGGCGGACCTCGGGAGTGGGCAGGAATTTTGCGACGGCGGAGGGGTCATAGGCGAAGTCTTCAAAAAAGTAGCCGCAGAAGGCGCCAGCGAAGTCATGTAGGCTGCGGGCGCGGGGCTGGAGGAGGGCGATGAGGCTGAGGAGTTCGGCGTCAGAGGTGTCAGGTGCATTGAGGCCGGCGGCGTCCCACTCGTCGCGGATGAGCGGAAGTAGTCGGTCGGGGGAGTAAGCGCGGAGGTACTCCGTATTGAACCAGGCGAGCTTATCGTTGTCGAAGACGGCGTTGGAGCGGGAGATTCCGTTTAGGGAGAATAGGCGAACGAGTTCGTCGGTGGAGAAAATCTCGCGGGCTTTTTCAGTGGGGGCGATGGCCGCGGATTCGAGGTCGGAGGCTTGCGGCGTCCAGCCGAGGAGAGCGAGGAAGTTGCGAAAGGCCTCGGGGACGATGCCCATGTCTTTGTAAGCGGTGACGCTGGTGGCGCCGTGGCGTTTGGAGAGGCGCGTTTTGTCGGGTCCGAGGATGAGGGGGACGTGCGCGAAGATGGGCAGGGTTGCGCCGAGCGCCTGATATTGGAGGACCTGTTTGGGAGTGTTCGAGATGTGATCGGCGCCGCGAATGACGTGGGTCATACGCATGTCAAGGTCGTCGGCGACAACGCTGAGATGGTAGGTGGGAATTCCGTCGGACCGAAGGAGAACGAAGTCTTCGATCTCCGCGTTGGCGAATTCGAGCTTGCCAAAGACGCCGTCCTCCCATGAGGTTGCGCCTTCGAGTGGAACGGCGAAGCGGAGGGCGGCGGATTCGCCGGCGGATTGGCGGCTCGCGGCGTCGGTTGCCGCGATGGAGCGGCAGCGGCGGTCGTACATGGGAGGGCGTCCTGCTGCAGCGGCTTCAGCCCGGCGGTCTTCGAGTTCCGCCTTCGTGCAGAAGCAGGGATAGGCGTGGCCGGAGGCGAGGAGCTTCTGGGCCGTTCGCTGATACAAATCCAAACGGCGGGACTGGAAGAAGGGGCCTTCGTCGAAGTCGAGGCCAATCCATCGCATGCCCTGGAGGATGCCCTCGACCATTTCATCGCTGGAGCGTTCAAAGTCGGTGTCCTCTATGCGGAGGATGAAGGTTCCGCCAAAGTGCCGGGCGAAGAGCCAGTTGAAGAGGGCGGTGCGGGCGCCCCCCACGTGGAGGTAGCCGGTGGGAGAGGGCGCGAAACGGACGCGAGGGGACACGGGGGCAGCAGATTGCATCACTAAAAGATGCTAGCAGGGAGTGGGGCGCACGCAGTGCTGCGGCGGGTCTGGAAGAAGCGAGCGGGGGGCGAAGAATCGGGAGAAGTCGCGAGCCGCCGCGCGAAGCGAACCGGAGCTAAACCTGCGGAGGAACTTGCGGCGGATAGGTCGGTGGAGGTTGAGGCGGTGGATAGGACGGCGGGTAGGCGACAGGGAAGGTGGGTGCGACCTTCCACTGCGAGAAGGCGACCACGTAGAGGGTGATGATGTTGGCGATCGGCACGATCATAAGGAACGCGATCGGCGGGGGGAACCCGGCCTTCTTATAGATCTGCCAGAAGGGGATGATGACAATCACCCACATGATGAGCACGAAGATAACGATGAAGCCGAAGAAGGCGCCGAACATTTGCTGCATTTGGTTCTGATCCATGAATCGACCTCGTTTCGAAATAGTCTGGGATTCGCAAAGCCCGGAATAGCGGGAAGAATAGACGAAGGTGGTGATGGGGACAACTGAAAACGGTTCGGCCGCCAAAAGAAAACAAGGGCCGAGGCGAAGAGGCCCCGGGCAAGGCGGAGAGAATCCTGAGAAACGGGGCAGAGCTTAAGGAGTGGCGGGGGAGAGCGGGATACCGTCAAGTTTCAGCAAGCGACCGACAGGGTAAAGGCCAACGCGGTTTGCGTCATACCAGGGCGAGCGGTCGTAGAAGAATTCGAGGCGGGCGAAGGGATTGGCGGCAAACTGCGGATCGGATTCAACCTTGTGCTCGAATTCGGCTTTAAGCTTGGGATCTTTTTCCATCTCTTCGCGGGCGAGTTTTTCGAGGACGTAGAATTCGCCATACTCCCGCTGCTCAAAGGAGGAGTCGAAGAAATTCCAGCGAGTGGCGGAGTCCGGAGCGAGCGGCTCAAGCCATTGGATGGCGACGCGGGAAAGGCGCTGATTGAGTTCGACGACGGCGGAGCCTTTGGGGAAGAAGATGGATCGGGATTCCTGCAGGCACTGGCCGAATTTGCCGGGTTGGCTGCCGGCGCCTTCACCGGCGAAGATAGGGTGGTGGCCTTCAAAGGGCGGACCCTGCCAAGCCATGCCATTGCAGCGATAACTCTCGACGTTTCCCGTCCAGTCAGCGGTGGTGCGGCGGATGACAACCTGATGAGCGGCGAGGACGTCAATGACGTGGGTCCACTGAGCGGGGATGATGTAGGCGGCGGGGGGCGCGACGCTGGCGGTGATTTTGGCGCCGGTCTGGAAAGGGAGAACGAAATCCGCCGGATCCTGGGAGTAGCGAATCCACATCGAGCCGGACACGGCGCTGAGTTCGCGAGTGTATTTGTAACCGTGAAAGAGAAAAGGGGTAGTGGTCTGGCCGTCCCAGTCAACGGTGAGGGGGAACTGCGAGTTGGCGAGGGGATGGGAGCCGAGGGATTCGGCGGCCGCGTCGGCCTGCTGGTTGAATGCGATGACCTTGTCGGCGTCGCGATTGAGTAGCTGGAGGAGGCCGGCGAGGACTTCGTAGTTGCCGGTGACGCGGGTCTTATAGTTCTTGAGCATGTGAAGCTCAACCAGCATGGCGGGTCGGCCCTCAAGAATCATGTACCCGGTGGAGAAGCGCGGCGGATCGTTGTTGAAACTAAGGCCTTTGGCGGGGTTGGTGTCGTCTACGAAGTTGACGTAGGTTGGCGAGGCGAGATGGCCGTGCGCGTTCACATATTTCTCGACGTAGGGGCGAGCGGTGTCGCGAATCCATTCAGCTGTGGCAGGCTGGACGTCGGGAGTGTCGTCCATAGTGAAGGTGACATCGTATTGGAAGTCGGCGCCGTCGGTGACGTGATCGTCCACAAAGAAGTCGGGGAGCCAGTGGTGGAACATTGTCATGAAGGCGCGGGTTTCGGGGGCATCGGCCTTGAGATAGTCGCGATTGAGATTAAGGTTGGTCCCATTGCCGCGCCAGCCCATGACGTCGGGACCTTTCTGGTTGATGCGGTTGTAGGGGCTGCGGCGCTCGTGGCCGTCAATGTTGTATACGGGGATGAAGAGGAAGACAGCGCGATCGAGGAGCGCGGCCTGCGATTTGGTGATGACCATGTCGCGGAGGAGCGCGAGGCAGGAGTCTTTTCCGTCCATTTCTCCGGCATGGATTCCGTTTTGCACGAGGAGGATGGGGCGATGGGCGGCGTGGATGGCAATCGGATCGAAGATGCCGTCTTTCGAAACCACGATGAGGTTGAGGGTGCGGCCTTCGCCGGTGGTCCCGAAGGGCTCGATTTTGACCTGGGCGGGAGCGGCGGCGGCGACGCGCTCGATGTAGGCCATGGTTTCGGGATAGGTGGGAGTGGTGCGGTAGTCGGATTTTTCTGCTGGGGTGACCCAGTCGGCGCTCGATTGGGCGTGGGCAGCGATGGGAAGGGAAATCAGGGCAGCGAGAAAAGCGAAAGTCTGCATGCGGGATAGGAGCACGGCGAACGGCCTCCGAAATAAAGTCTTCTTTAGTTACGTAATGTCTTCTGTGGACCAGGTGCGGGAGCGCCGGATGGCGGTGGGCTCTTCTTCGGGCTCGAGCTCGACGTCGCTGACGGCGTTTTCTACGGTCTCCTCAAGCATCTTTTGCGTCTCCAGGGCGGCGGCGGCGAATTCCAGTTTCTTCTCGTCTTCGTTGCGATCGAGCAGGACTATCGCGTGGGCGATGGCGACGTTGTCCTGATCGAGGCCTTCGGGCGTCTTGGCCTTGATGCCGACCTGGCTGGGCTCGATACCGAGGAGGCGAGCGATGTTTCCTTTAAGGTGGACGGCGAGCGGTGAGATTTTAGGCGCGGCAAGTACGAGGGTGGTATCTACGTTGCATATGGAGTAGCCGGCCTTCTCGACTTCGTCGAGAGCGGCATTGAGGAAGAGTGCGGAGTCGGCGCCTTTCCACTGCGGATCGGTGGGCGGAAAGAAGCTGCCGATGTCGCCTACGGCGACGGCGCCGAGGAGGGCGTCGGTGATGGCGTGGAGGAGGACGTCTCCGTCAGAGTGGCCGGCGAGGCCCTCAGGATGGTCAATTGCCAGGCCGCCGATTCGAAGCGGCACACCGGATTTGAATGCGTGGGAGTCCCAGCCGTAACCAATGCGCATAGTTTGAAGAGCCCTTGAAGGCGCGCAGGATTGCGGCGCGCGGTAACGATTGATGATAGCGGAAGCGTTACTTGTTGGGGGAAGGAGCGGGGGTCGCGAAGTAGAATTCCGCGAGTTCGAGGTCGCCGGGCTGGGTGATTTTGAGATTGCGCGGGGAGCCGGCGACGACGGCAACGGGAATTCCGGCGCGCTCGGCAAGAGAGGCTTCATCGGTGCCCTGGAAGCCGTCTGATTCGGCATCTGCGAAGGCACGGCGGAGGAGGCCGACGCGGAAGGCCTGGGGAGTCTGGGCGAGAACGACTCGTTCGCGGGGGATGGTGGAGGTGATGATGGCCCCGTCAGAGGTGCGCTCGACGACTTTAATGGTATCGAGGGCGGGAGTGCCGACGATGGCGGCTCCGTGCTGCGAGACGGCGTCGAGGATGCGGTGGATGGTGGCGGCATCAATGAGCGGGCGGACGGCGTCATGGACGAGCACTATGTCGTCGTCTTTGGCGGCTTGGAGTGAGGCGAGGGCGTGGCTGACTGAGTCCTGGCGTGTGTCTCCCCCGGGGACGACGTGTATCGGTATGTCGAAGGCGGGATGCGCGGCGGCGATTTGTTCCTGGACGCGAGCGACTTCCGGCGGCCGGACGGCGACGGTGATGGAGACGAGTTCTGGAAGGGTCGAAAAGGCGCGAAGAGAGTGGATGAGAATGGGCGCGCCGCCGAGGGATAGGAATTGTTTGGGGGCCGAGGCGTTGGCCATGCGAGTGCCGATGCCTGCAGCGGGGAGGATAACGTAGATGGCCATGCAGGGGGGAGTATATAGAAACCCGACGATGGTCGGCTGATGAGGGAATGCGGCGAGCTGCTACTGTGCGGCGGCCGGGAGTGAGTAATCGAATTCGTAGGAGTGCTTTCCGTCGGTAATGATGATGTTCATCTTGCCGGAGATGCCGGCGAGGTCGCCGGTCCCTGAGCCGGGGACGACGGAGATGGAGAGAGAAGGTGATTTGTTCTCCATGGTGGCGGAGTGCTGGAGGGCGAAGCTGCCGGCGCGGCCATTGAGGGTTCCGGTTACGCGCTCGAGGGCGACGTATGCGCCCGAGCCTTCAGGACTGCCGGTGGCGAGCATGACGCCGATGCTGTGACCGTCGAGATCGCCGTGGAACTGCTTGTCAATGGTCATGCGGGATATGGCGGAGTCTTTGACTTTTTCGTCGGCGGGAGCGGACTCGATTTTTACGTCGAATGTTCCTTTGGCGTGGTGCATGACGGGGGCCTTTGAGGGTGCGGGCGAAGTGGGCGCTGAGAATTGCGCGTTTGCGGGGAGAGCGGTGGCGCTGACGGCGAGTGCGAGTGCGGCGGCAAGCAGCGATGCGGCGAAAATTCGAGAGAGCATTTTCATGGGTAAGGGGGGAGCGAGAACTTGGGGAAAACTAGTCGTATTGCTCAACGTAGAACATTTCTTCGGTGGGGCGGAAGCCGTTGCTGACGTAGAGAGGGCGTCCGGCGGCAGTGGTGTGGAGGGCTAGGACGCGGATATTGCGGCGGCGCGTTTCCGCAAGCGCCAAATCAATGAGCTGGGAGGCGAGGCGGCGTCGGCGATAATCCGGCTCGACGTAGACGTTGAGGAGATAGCCGCGATGGCGGCCGGGGTCGAGGGGATGCGGTGGCCAGTCGAGGATAAGAAGTCCCGCGCTGGCGACCGGCTTGCCGCCGTCGAGGATAATCCAGCCGATGTATTTGCCGGCTTCCATCATCTCGACGACCCATGGGGCGAAGCGCTCGGACATGTTGCGGAGGAGATTGTTGTCGGGGCGGCCAGCGTCCACAAACATGCGGTGGCGATGGCGGGTGATGATGGGTGCGTCCGCGGGAGTGACGGTCCGAGTTTCTAGAGTCGAGGTTTCTGGCATTGGGGTAACTTCAGGGGACAGTATACGAAGTTGGTGGGAGCTATGCTCGTGAGGATGGCGGGGAAGAAGAAGATTGAGCGGCGCGCAGGGCTGGGGCTGGCGGCCGGCATGTTCCTGGCGGGCGAGCGCGTGGCCGTGGCTGTATCCGGCGGTGCGGACTCAGTGGCGCTGATGCGGGCGTTGCTTGAGGTGCGGCAGGAGCGCGGGTTGGTGCTGTCGGTTGCGCACTTTAATCACGGGCTAAGAGGAAGTGCGTCGGATGGAGACGCGAAATTTGTGGAGGATCTGGCTGGGAAATGGGGGCTGCCGTTTTGGTTGGGACGCGGCGATACGAAGGCGCGAGCAGCCCGCGAGCGAGAGACGGTCGAGGAGGCGGCGCGGGCGTTGCGGTACGGATTTTTTGGCGAGCTACTCGGGACCAGGGTGGATGCAGTCGCGACTGCGCATACGCTTGATGATCAGGCTGAGACGGTGGTGATGAAGTGGCTGCGGGGAGCATGGACGGAAGGGTTGGCGGGGATTGCTCCCATGTTGATGTGCGGGCGTGGGAGGGTTGTGCGGCCGCTTCTGGGTGTGCGGAGGCTCGAGATCGAGGCGTATCTGCGGGGCCTGGGGCAGGAGTGGCGCGAGGACGCGAGCAATCGCGACATGCAATTTACGAGGAACCGGGTGCGGCATGAGCTGATGCCGGTGCTCAAAAGTTTCAACCAGAATTTTTATGAGCAGATGGCGCGGCTAGCGAATATTGCGCGCGGCGAAGAGGCGCACTGGGAGACAGAGACGGCGAAGCTGCTGCACGAGGTGCTGGTGCCTGGGCGTGCGGTGCGCGGCGGGGGGCGCAGTATGAGCGGGGTGACTGAGGAGAGCGTTGCACTAGATCTCTCGCGATTCATGGCCCTCGATGAGGCGACGCGGAGAAGACTGTTACGCGCGGCGGCGCAGAGAGCTGGGCAGGTGGTTGATTTCTGCGGCACAGAGCAGTTGATGGATCTGGCGGAGGGACGCGCCGGCGCGAAGGCGGTGCTGGCGGGTGGATTGCGCGCGGAGCGAACGGCGAGAGAGTTGAGGATGGAGTGCGGTGCGGGAGGGATGGACAGCGTTCCGAGCGAAGTGAAGTGTGCGGCGCCGGGGGAGACGCTGGCGGAGGAGTTTGGAGTGCGGGTCCGACTGGCCACTGGGGGGGAAGCCGAGACGGCGCTGCTGCGGGTGTGGAAAGCGGGGGACCGAGTGAGGCTGCGGTACACCCTGCGGGAACAGAAGGTGAAGGAAGTGCTTGGCAGGATGAAAGTCGCGGCGGCCGAGCGGGCGGTGTGGCCGGTGTTGGAGTGGCGCGGACGGATTGTGTGGATGCGCGGGGCCGAAGTGGAGCGGGCTACGGGCGCGGCGGGAAGCGGCGAGATTGAGGTTGAGGTCACGGAGCTCGAACATGTCTGAGCGCGGGCGGTAAAGGCTGAGGAAAAGTCGTTTGTAACGCCAAAGTGGCGAAGTATTCGGGCGATCAACGGCTATTTGTCCATGCTGGCTAATGTGAATGGGTGGTGAATTCTGAGCGCGTTCACAGAAATGTAACAAAGCATTCTTGAGGCGTTCATCTCATCCTGCGACTTTCAGGTCAAGTGTTCCCGCTAGTAGACGGAAATATCCCTGTGGATAGTGAAGTGGCGGTGTGCATGGCGGCGCTGAAGACTAGCGCCGATTTTGTGTGACAGAGAGGCCCGATGCAAACGGCAAAGATGACATTGATAGCGGTGCTGGCAGCTGGCAGCCTAATGACGGCGCAAGCGCAAAGCACCTCGAGTGACGGCGCGACCAAGCCGAAACCGAAGCACAGAGTAGTAAAGAAGAAAGAGGCGGGTCCAACGGTAGAGCAGCAGATTCAGGACCTGAAGCAGCAGATGCAGACGCAGATTGATGGGCTAAAGCAGCAACTAGCCGATCGCGACGCGCAGGTAGCGGCGGCGCAACAGGCAGCTCAGGCGGCGCAGCAGTCGGCGCAGGCGGCGGCGAGCCAGGCGAGCGCGGCGCAATCCGCGAATACTGCGAACGCAGATGCGGTGACGAATCTGCAGACAGCAGTGGGCGACATCAAGACGACTACGGCGCAGGTGCAGGTGCAGCAGACCGAGCTGAAGAAGCAGGTAATGGAACCGACGACGCTGCATTACAAAGGAATCACTCTGACTCCGGGCGGCTTTCTGGCGGCAGAAACGGTTTGGCGCCAGCGCGGTATCGGTGGCGACATCAACACGCAGTTCACCGGCATTCCCTTCTCCGGAGCGTCGGCAGGCAAGCTGAGCGAGTTCAACGGCTCGGGCCGTCAGTCGCGGTTGAGCCTGTTGGCTGAGGGCAAGAATGACGATTGGACGTACCGCGGCTATTACGAAGCGGACTTCTTGTCGTCGGGCGTGACTTCGAACAATAACCAGAGCAACAGCTACACGCTGCGTCAGCGACAGGTGTGGGCACAGGCGCAGTCTGACGGCGGATGGACATTCACCGGCGGGCAGATGTGGTCAATGCTGACAGAGAACAAACAGGGCATCACGAACCGTACGGAAGCAACTCCGATGACGATTGACCCGCAATATAACGTGGGTTTCATATGGGCCCGGCAGTACGGCTTCCGCGTGACGAAGAGCCTGGGCGACAAGACGTGGCTCGGAATTTCGGCCGAGGAAGCGCAGACGACGAATGTCGGCTGCCACACTCCGTCCAGCATTCCGGCAATCTGCACCGCGATCGCATATCAGGTGGCTGGAAACACCGGCGGCCTGTATGACAATCAGTCCAACTATAGCTACAACCTGCTGCCGGACTTCGTCGCCAAGGCGGTGTTTGAGCCTGGATTCGGACACTATGAAATCGAGGGCGTGCTGAGCACGTTCCGCGATCGCTACTATCCGAATGCGACGGCGACACCGGCGAGCGCAGCGGGAGCTCTGAACCAGACAACCAGCGGCGGCGGATTGGGCGCAAGTGCCCGGTTCTCGCTGGCACAGAAGAAAGTTGACGTCGGCTTCAAGGCGTTGGCCGGGGCTGGTATCGAGCGGTATGGAAGCTCGAATCTGGCTGAGGTCACGGTGAAGCCGAACGGCGCACTGGAGCCGCTGCGTGGTGGATCGGCGCTGGCGACAGTGGAACTGCGCCCGACACCGAAACTAGATGTGTATGCGAACTTCGGTATTGATTATGTGGAGCGGGCGGTTTACCAGTTGGCCGGAACGAATTATGGCTACGGTTCGCCGAACCAGAACACGACGGGTTGCCAGACCGAGACCGTGCCAAGTGGCGGACTGACGACTGCACCCTCCAACTGCACGGCGGATAACCGGGCGATCGGAGAAGGCACGCTGGGCTACTGGTATCGCTTCTATAAGGGATCGAAGGGCACACTGCAACAGGGACTGCAGTTCTCCTATGTACAGCGCAGCACCTGGCAGGGCACGGGCGGATCGCCGAAGGCAACGGACGCGATGATCTTCAGCTCGTTCCGGTACTACATTCCCTAAGAAGGGCAAAAACCAAACATGGGTTGCGGAGGCGTAGTTGAGCCTCCGCGCCTTTGTTTTCAGACGCATGGTTGCGGCCCGAAACAGGCCTTGGCATACGCTAGAACCGACGGAAACGCTGTAAAAAGGTGTATTCCTGTGGTAAATAGTGATACTCTGTGACTACGTTGGAACACATTGGTATCTGCACGGTATTGCCTCAAGCACCACCTGACGGACCCCGATAGGCTCTAGCGCAACACTAGTAAGGAATAAGGAACAAAATGGAACAAGGAACAGTAAAGTGGTTCAACGATGCCAAGGGGTTTGGCTTCATTAGCCGTGAAAACGGTGAGGACGTATTCGTGCATTTCTCGGCCATCCGCGCGCAGGGCTTCAAGAGCCTGCAGGAGGGTCAAGCAGTGCAGTTTAACGTAGTGAAGGGCCCTAAGGGTTGGCAGGCCGAAGACGTGTCGCCTGTTTAATTAGGCTGACCGGAGACGTAAAAAAAGATGAGCGGAGAAGGCGAAAGCCTTCTCCGTTTGCATTTTGGGCCCCTTTGCCGGACCCGTTTGTACTCGGAAGGACGTTGCTGCACGGTGGTAGTTTGGGGTAGGGAGTTTAGTACGCTGGCCGGCTCACGGTTCGGCACGAGGCCTCACCACCATCCGGCAGTGTCAGCGCAGCAGCAACAGGTGCTGGTGCAGGCGCGATTGGCGGCATCGCAGCGACAGGTTCCGGAGCCGCAGGCGCACCCGCGACCGGTACAGCCGTAGGATGGCGGCGCGTCTACGCTGCCTCCGGCGATTGAGGGGATAAGGAGGACCTCATCGCCATCCTGAAAGTGATAGCGGGCGTCGCCTTTGTCGAGGAAGCGGATGTCTTCCTCATTTACATAGACGTTGATGAAGCGGCGGATCTTTCCGTCGCCGTCGCGCAGGTGAGTGGCGAGCGCCGGGAACTGCGCAGCAAGGTCGTCCAGAAGCTGGTCGAGGTTAGTGGCGTTGGATTGATGTTCGCGTGCGCCGGCGGTGTGTTTCTCAAAGGCGTTGGGGAGCAGGACGCGGATGGACATGGGATTCTCCTTTTCGATTCGCAACGAGGGCTAGGCTAGGCCGAGAGCGGCAGTTCTTGAGCGGCGGGCGCGAGGGCATCGCTCCGCATAAGTTCTTCAAAGTCGGTGAGGCGGGGACGGATGGGCTCCTCAACCTCATAGCGGCCAGCGAGGGCGTCAGTGGTCTTCAGCCCATTGCCGGTGATGCACATCACGGTGAGTTCATCGGGCCGTATGCGGTCGTGGGCATAGAGGCGGGCGGTGACGCCGGCGGTGACTCCGCCAGCAGTTTCAGTGAAAATGCCTTCGGTCTCGGCGAGTTCCTGCATGGAGGAGACGATCTCGACATCCGAGACATCCTCCGCCCAGCCGCCGGACTGACGGATGGCGCGGACGGCATAGGGGCCGTCGGCTGGATTGCCGATGGCGAGGGAGCGGGCGATGGTATTGGGACGCTGCGGCTCGATCGAATCCGCACCAGACTTGACAGCGAGAGCGATGGGGGAGCAGCCACTGGCTTGCGCGCCAAAAAAGCGGACGGGCTTTTCGTCAACGAGCCTGAGGGCGATTAATTCTGAAAACGCTTTGCGGATTTTGGTGATGAGAGAGCCGCCGGCCATGGGGACGACGACATTGTCGGGGAGACGCCAGCCGAGTTGTTCAGCGATTTCATAACCGACGGTCTTGGAACCCTCGGCATAGTAGGGGCGCAAGTTGACGTTGACGAAGCCCCAATTGAAGCGGTCGGCAATCTGGGAGCAGAGGCGGTTGACGTGGTCGTAATTTCCGGCAACGCGGACGAGCCTGGCGCCATAGATTTGCGTGTTGAGGATTTTGGCAGGCTCGAGGTCGGCCGGGACGAGGATGCAGGCCCTGAGGCCTTCCCGTGCAGCTTGCGCGGCGACGGCGTTCGCGAGGTTCCCGGTGGATGAGCAGCCGATGGTGGTGAAGCCGAAGCGATGCGCAGCAGCGATCGCGGTTGAGACGACGCGGTCCTTGAAGCTGAGCGTGGGCAGGCAAACGGCGTCATTTTTGATGAAGAGATTGGTCGCGCCGAGATGGCGGCCGAAGCGGCGCGCCGGCAAGAGCGGGGTGAATCCCGTCGAGAGATCGGGGCAATACCCGTGGGGAACGGGGAGAAGAGCGGAGTAGCGCCACATGCTCAGGGGCCCGCGGGAGATGCTATCGCGCGTAACGGTGCGGCGGAGATAGTCGAGGTCGTAGGTGACTTCGAGGGGCGAGTAGCACTCGTCGCAGATGGAGAGCGGCTGGTTGCCAAAACGGCGTCCGCACTCGCGACATTTCAGTTCGTAGATGGAGTTAGAGGCGGATTCAAAAACGGGGGTCATCGTCGGCCAACATCCTTTCGTAATGCAGGATGGGTCTTAAGGACGAGACTTGATTCCCGCCAGCTGTGGCGGGGAAAGTGGATTGGAGTGCAAAGGGAAGCTGCGACTCCGAATCTCATGTCCCCCGCTTTTGGCGGGCGAGAGTTGACACCGGTACCAACAATCTGTCCGGTTGTCGTGGCGTCGACGGGCTCGTCCCTCAGCCACTCTGCATGAAATTCGAGTCTGCCCGGAAGGGCAGGCCAGAATGAATTTACGTTAGCACGGAGACAGCGGCAGCGCAAATGGCACGAAAGGAGGGCGACATCAAGGCATTCGCTGAACCCATTGGCTGCGCCATACCGGCGCCTCGAATGGGCCGGCGAAATACTGCGTCTCGTGCACAACCTTCCCGCTGCTGAACTCCATAATGCTTACTGTGAATGCTGGCCCCGTTTGATAGTTGATGGTGTATTCCGTGATCCAGAGATCTCCGCTGCCAGTAATTCGGCTGACTTTGAAGCCGGAGGGCTTGCCGGGGTGATGACTTCGCAAAGCCTGCAAATTGGCTCGCCCGAGAATGCGCTCGCCCGACTGCGGATAGTCGCAGATTGCATTGTCATCGTAGATATCGTGTTCAGCGTTTACATCGCCGCTGGCTGACGCCTGCCAGTGCGCGTTGAGGGCTTCACGGATTTGAGCTTCTTGAGGCGTCTGCGTCATTTGCGATTTCTCCCTCATGTTTTATTGCTTCGTGCAATGAAGCTAAACCCAATTGCGGAGATTTGCCCGACTCCGTTGCGAGCGAGAACTATTAGTCTTCACCGATTAAAGTTGTTGGGTCGGGCGGGTGAAACTAAATGAGTGAGATTCGCGGCAAGACGATGCTAATCACGGGAGGGGCGCAGGGGTTGGGCCGGCGGATGGCCGAGTTGCTGATTGGCGAGGGCGCGGCGACAGTGGTGCTGTGGGATATTCAGCGGGAATTGCTGGAGCGGACGGCAGAAGAGCTGCGGCAAAGTGGCGGCGCGAGTCCCGCTGATGCGGTGCGGGCGGCAGTAGTGCGGACGGATGTGGTGGATGTTGCAAAGATCGGCGAGGTTGTGGCGGCAGTCGAGCGGCTGAGAGAGGATGGAGTTGAAGTCCACATTCTGATCAACAACGCCGGGATCATCGTGGGGAAGGAATTTGTCGCACATTCTCAGGAAGAGATTGACCGCACCATGAGCATCAATACAACGGCGCTGATGCACCTGACGCATGCGCTACTGCCGGCAATGATGGCGCGGGGAGCGGGCACATCGTGAACATCGCGTCGGCGGCGGGGATGGTGTCGAACCCTCGAATGTCGGTCTATTGCGCGAGCAAGGCGGCTGTGCTCTATTGGTCGGACTCGCTGCGGCTGGAGATGGAGCGCGGACGGACGGGCGTGAAGGTGACGACGGTGACGCCGTATTACATCGACACGGGGATGTTTGCGGGGGTGAGGTCGCCTTGGCTGCCGCTGGTAAAGACCGATCGTGCGGCTCGGGCGATAGTGAACGGCGTTCGGCGGAACCGGATTTTTGTGCGAATGCCGTGGATGATTTATCTGCTGCCTATGGCGCGTGGGCTAATGCCGCAGCGAATTTTTGATGTTGTGGTGGGGCGTGGGCTGGGAGTTTACAAGACCATGGATGAGTTCAAGGGGCGAGATTAGTAGTGGTGGTAGGAAGCGGAGGCGTCGGAGAAAAGGGCGGCCGACTGGCCGCCCTCGTTGCAAAGCAGGTTTGATGGTGTCAGACGTTGCGGCGTTCGTGCTGCTCGCTGGGTAGTGCGCGTTCGGCGGCCTTGGTGGTTATGGGAGCGTCGGGGATACGGATCATCGAGAAGGCAACTGCCGCGACCGCGGCCCCGATCAGGGGAGCGACGATAAACATCCACAACTGCTGGATGGCCCATCCGCGAACGAAGAGCGCCGGGCCGATGCTGCGGGCCGGGTTCACCGATAGGTTTGTGATGGGGATACCTACGAGGTGGATGAGGGTGAGAACGAAACCTATGGCGAGTCCTGCAAATCCCACGGGCGCTTTGATGTCGGTTGAGCCGAGGACAGTGAAGACGAGGAAGAAAGTGAGGATGACTTCGGCAAGGAAGCAGGCGCCGGCCGCGTAGCCGCCAGGCGAGTGGAGACCAAAGCCGTTGGCGCCGAGGCCGCCAATCGCGGGGTGATAACCGCCGGGAACACCGCGGGCGATAGCAAGGATAGCCCCGGAGGCAAAGGTGGCGCCGACGATTTGCGCGATGACGTAGGCGACGGAATCACGAAAGCTGATTTTTTTGGCCAGTAGAACACCGAAGGTGACGGCGGGGTTGATGTGGCATCCGGAGATGGGGCCGATTGTGTAGACCATGGCGAGGAGGGAGATACCGAAGGCGAAGGCGACGCCGACGTTGCCGATTTTGCCGCCAGCGAGGACGGCGGAGCCGACTCCGCCAAAGACGAGGACGAAGGTGCCGAAGACTTCGGCGAGGTATTTTTTCACGATGACACTCTCCAAATTGCGATCTTGCCCGTCTCCCCGAGGGGAGCGGCAGAGGTTTGAAACCGTGATGCGGGACTGCGAAGTGCGGAACACGGGACTGCTAGGTCTGCCGGTGCTCGAGTACGACGGGAGCATTAGACAACGGAGTGTGGATGAGAGCAAGCAAAAATGCGGGTAAGCGTGAGTCTCGCGCGGGAAATGCTGTTGGCGGGAGCAAAATAGAGAGTGATGGCGACGATGGCGGGAGTTTCGGCGGAGAAGAAGGCAAAGCGCGACGTGCGGCCGCAGCGACTAGCGTGGCTGGCGCTGGGATGGAACATGGCGGTGGTGTTGTGGGGCGCATATGTGCGCGAGTCACAGTCGGGCGCGGGCTGCGGGAGCCACTGGCCCCTGTGCAATGGCGTGGTGGTGCCGCAGATGGGGCGATGGCATACGGTGGTCGAGTTTGTGCACCGAATGTCGAGCGGCGTGGGACTGCTGCTGGTGGTAGCGCTGGCGGTGGTGACGTTTCGCGTGGCGAAGAAGGGATCTTTGGCGCGATGGGCGGCGGGGTTCGCGGCGTTTTTCATGTTCAACGAGGCGTTGCTGGGCGCGCTGCTGGTGTTGCTGAGAAAAGTAGAGATGGATCAGAGCGTGGGCCGGGCGGTGTATCTCTGTTTGCATTCAACGAACACGCTGCTGCTTTTAGGAGCGCTGACGCTGGCGGCGTATTGGCTGGGCTCGGCGGGTGACGGGCGATGGGCGGCCGATAGGGAAATTCGACTGTGGCCGGGACTACTGGCGATGGCTGGGACGCTTCTGGTGGCGGCGACGGGAGCGATTGCAGCGCTCGGAGACACGCTGTTTCCTGCGAGCAGTTTGCACCAGGCGTGGGCGCAGGACTTTGCGGCGAATGCGCATTACGCGTTGCGGCTGCGGTGGATGCATCCCGCGAGTGCGACACTGGTGGTTGCGTTTGTGCTGTGGATGCTGTGGCGGAACGGCTGGCGGCAACAGGGCGCATGGGGTCTCGTCGGATTGCTGGGAGTGCAGTATGGGCTCGGAATTCTGGACATGCTTTTGCTGGCGCCGTTGTGGATGCAGATTGTGCATTTGCTGTTTGCGGATTTGTTTTGGGTGACGCTGCTGCTGGTGGTGGCGGAGAGTGGGTCACCGGAGCAAGTGGCGAAGCCGGCGGAATGAGCGAGAGAGAGATTCCGATGGACATTTTGCAGCAGGCGGTGACGGGCCCCTGGCCCAAGCCTTCGGCGTCAAGACGTATTGGGGTGCATCTGTCTACGAGCGGCGGCGTGTCATCGGCGATTGAGCGAGCGCGGCGGGTGGGCGCGAATACGCTGCAGATATTTACATCTAGCCCGAGGATGTGGCGGGGGCAGGTGATTGATCCGGCAGAAGCGGCGAAGCTGAAGGCGCTACGGCAGGCGTATGGAATTGGGCCGCTGACGATTCACGCGAACTATTTGATCAACTGCTGCAGCCAGACAGGCGGCGTGCGCGAGCAGAGTGTGACCGCGTTGCGGGGCGAACTGGAGCGGGCCTTGCAGTTGGGGGCGGAATATCTGGTGCTTCATCCGGGATCGTGGCGGGGGATGACTCGGGCGGAGGGGCTGGAGGCAGCGGCGGAGAGCATTGAGGCGGCATTCGAGAAAGTGGCCTGGAAGGAGCATGATTTCAAATTGCTGATCGAAAACACGGCAGGGTCCGAATTCTCTCTCGGTGGAAGCTTTGAGCAAGTGGCCGAGCTCGTGGAACGACTGAGGCGGCATGCGCCGATGGGAGTGTGTCTGGACACGTGTCACACGCATGTTGCGGGCTACGACATTGTGAGCAAGACCGGCTATGAAGAGACGGTCGCCCTGATTGAGAAAACTATTGGCTGCGGCAACGTCGCGGTATGGCATACGAACGATGCAAAGGCACCGCGGGCGTCGAAGCTGGACCGGCACGAGCAGATTGGGAAGGGAACGATTGGTCTCGAGGCGTTCAGACGGTTGGTGAATGACGAGCGGTTTCGAGAGGCGGCCTTTATTGCGGAGACTCCAGTCGATGCGCCGGGAGACGAGCGAAGGAATGTAGAGGCGCTCAAAAGGCTGGTGCAGCGGAGCTGAGGAGTAGATACGTGAATGCTGGACGCCCGCGGGTCGGGGTTGCATCCGAAGCCGCGCCATTACAATCGAATGCAGGATGCCTGAATTAAACACACACGATAGAGCGGGAGACGGGGAGCGGGACAAGCGCTATAACCCGGCTGAGTTGGAGACACGCTGGGCAGAGCGCTGGGCGGCAGATGCAGGACTGTACGCCGCGGAGCCGCCTTCGAGCGAGAAGAAGAAGTATTACGTGCTGGAGATGCTGCCCTATCCAGTCGGGCAGCTTGCACATGGGGCACGTGCGGAACTACTCGATTGGCGACGCGCTGGCGCGCTACATGTGGATGCAGGGCTACAACGTGCTGCACCCGATGGGATGGGACGCGTTTGGGCTGCCGGCGGAGAATGCGGCACTGAAGAACAACACGCCGCCGCGGGAGTGGACGCTTGAGAATATTGCGGCGATGAAGCGGCAGATGAACCGGATGGGCTTGAGCTATGACTGGCGACCGCGAGGTGACGACCTGTCTGCCGGATTATTACCGCTGGAACCAGTGGTTCTTTTTGAAGATGTAGGAGCGCGGACTCGCCTATCGCAAAAAGAGCAAGGTGAACTGGTGCCGCAGTGTGCAACGGTGCTTGCGAATGAGCAGGTGGTCGATGGCCGTTGCTGGCGGCACGAGGAGCACGATGGTTGAGCAGCGGGAACTGGAGCAGTGGTTTCTGCGGACGACGAAATATGCGCAGGAGTTGCTGGACGGGATTGGATAAGCTTGACGGATGGCCGGAGAAGGTGCGGACGATGCAGCGCAACTGGATCGGGCGCAGCGAAGGGGCGCTGGTGGATTTCGCCTTGCATGCCGGAGGGGACGAAAGCCGAGTCGGTGCAGGAATGGAGAGGCGTGCCCGATGGAGCGCAGTGCTGGCGGACGCAGGGAACGGGCAGAGAAGATAGCGTATTTACCACTCGTATCGATACGATTTACGGCGCGACGAGCGTGCAGCTTGCGCCGGAGCATGTGCTTGTAGCGAAGTTTGCGGCGCGAAGATGAGAAGCTGGCGCGGGAAGTGAAGGCGCTGCTCGAGCAGCAGAGGAAGGCGCGCGAAGCGAGGGATACGTGGGGGCGATCGAGAAGCAGGGCATCTTTACCGGTCACTATGCCGTCAATCCTTTCAGCGGCGAGCGGCTGCCGGTGTGGGTGGCGAATTACATCGTGATGGATTACGGCACGGGGGCGATCATGTCGGTTCCGGCGCACGACGAGCGGGATTACGAGTTCGCAAGAAATATGGCCTCGAGGTGCGGATCGTGGTGCTGCTGCGGCGCACCACGGAGGCGGAGATTACGACGGCGAGGCGCACGATACGCCGATGCTTCCGTTTACGGGCGAGGACAGCCTGCTGATCAACTCCGGCGACTTCAACATGCTGGGCTGCGGCGAAGCGCAGCAGAAGATGGCGGCGTTTGCGCGAGGAGCATGGATTTGGCAAGGCGACGATTACATATCGGTTGCGCGACTGGGGAGTGAGCCGGCAGCGGTACTGGGGCACGCCGATCCCGATGGTTTACTGCGAGAAGGACGGGATTGTCGCGGTGCCGGACGAGCAGCTGCCGGTGCTATTGCCGGAGCAGGTGGAGATTACGCAGCAGGGCGGGTCGCCTCTGGCGCGGATTCCTTCATTTGTCGAGACGACGTGCCCGAAGTGCGGTGGGCCGGCGCGGCGCGAGACGGACACGATGGATACATTCGTCGATTCGTCGTGGTATTTCTACCGCTACACCGAGCGCAAAGAATCGACGGCGCCATTTGACACAGCGACTGTGGCTTATTGGTTTCCCGATCGACCAATACATTGGCGGAGTCGAGCACGCGATCCTGCATTTGATCTATTCGCGGTTCTGGACGAAGGTGATGCGCGACCTTGGGCTGGTCAAGAATGACGAGCCGGTTGACCGTTTGTTTACGCAGGGCATGGTGATCAAAGACGGCGCGAAGATGTCGAAGTCGAAGGGCAACGTGGTTTCGCCGGACGACATGATTGCGCGCTATGGGGCGGACGCGACGCGGATGTATTCGCTGTTTGCGGCGCCGCCCGACCGGGATCTGGATTGGCAGGAGGACGGCGTTGCGGGGGTGAGCCGATTTTTGTCGCGGGTGTATCGCCTGGTGATGCGATTTGCGCCTCGGGTGCGGGCGTTTGGAAGTGGTGGGGGCAGCGTGGCAGTGGCGGGGCCGATGCTGGACGCGAATTTGCGCGCGGAGTTGCTGCGAAAGCTGCACCAGACGATTGGGAAGGTGACGGACGAGTTTAACGAGCGCTGGCATTTCAACACCGGAATCTCGGCTGTGATGGAGCTCGTGAATCAGTGGGCCGCTGTCGAAGCGGACATAGAGAAGGCGACGGGCGAAGATGAAGCGCTGTCACACATGATGGAGACGCTAGTGCTGATGTTGGCGCCAATGGCGCCGTATCTCGCGGCGGAGCTGTGGGAGCAATTGGGCAAGGGGACGGAAATATTGCGGGACAGCATGGCCGGTGGCAAATCCATTATGTGGCGACCGATCCGTTCGTGGAGGTTCCGGTGCAGGTGAACGGGAAGCTGCGGTCGTTGTTGCGAGTGCCGGTGGGCAGTGGAGAAGACGAGTTGTTAAGGCTTGCGCTGGCCGAGCCCAAGATTGCCGCGGCGGTGGATGGACGGAAGGTGATTCGACAGGTGGTGGTTCCGGGCCGGTTGGTGAACCTGGTGGTGAAGTAATTGGAGGCGGCGATGCCGGCCAAGCAGAGAGGAACCCAGTCGCTGCTGAGGAACATTGGCGTGGTGCTGGCGGCATCCTTCGTTGCTGGGCGTGGAAGTTCTGTGGCGGTGGGCATACGGCATCCCTGTGCTCTGGTTGCTGTGGCGGGAGGCGTTGGCGCTGGCGGCGCTGGTGCCAGCGGAGCAATTTTCGGACTTACAGGCGGTGCAGGCGGACCCGGTGAAAGCGTCGGCGGCGTTGGCTCCGATTGCGGAGGTCGTGTTGCCGGCGTTTTTCCATCTGCTGGCGTGGTTGGGGCCATTGCTGCTGGTGGGATGGGCGATTGTCTCCGGCATGGGGCGCTGGCTGGTGCTGCTGCGATTGGCGCGGCTGCGGCCGGAGTTGGTAAAGAGCAAGCAGGTACATCCGGCGCTGGCGGCGCGGCTGGTGGTTTTTCAGCTGCTGCGTGGAGCGGGATTGGCGGCGGCGTTCTGGCTATTCTGGGTCTGCATCCATGCGGGCGCGGGTGCGGCGCTCACGGATATTGAAAATCCGAACTTGGTGCTGTATTTCACGGTGGTGATCGTGGCAGGGCTGGGGACATTCACTGTGTGGGCGCTCGTGAGTTGGGCGCTGAGCGTTGCTCCAGTGGTCAGCTTGCTTGGGGGGCGCGGAGTGGGGAGCAGTCTGTTACAGGGAGTGCGGCTGCCAAGGGGCGTGACTGGCAAGCTGGTCGAGATGAATCTGGTGTTGGGGATCGTGAAGCTGGCGCTGCTGGTACTGGCAATGGTATTTTCCGCGGTGCCGATTCCTTTTGAGAGCGTGGTGCCGCAGGAGCAATTGCATATATGGTGGGCGATCGTGACGGTGCTTTATCTAGTGGCGAATGATTATTTCCAGGTGGCTCGGCTGACGGGGATGTTGGAGTTTTGCCGGGCCGGCGGGATCGAGCGCGGGGGGATTCGCTAGGGAGCGACGGTGCAGTTCGTCAGCGCAATCTTGATGAAAGGTTCGTTGGTATTGCCCATGGCGATGGCGACGGTCTGAGGCAGCTGCAGTCCGCTGAGAGCGGAGTAGGTGACCTGCATGTCGGTGCGCGGCATATTGCCGGAGGGCTCCATGAAAATTTCACTCGTCGTGGATTTAAGCAGAAATCCTGCGGCCGAGGGCTGGAATTGCATGGTGGAGTGGACGGACATGCTGGTTGTCTTGACGAGCATGTCGGTCATGGCGAAATCCTTTGTGAAATGCGTGGTGACCGTGCCGGGGTCCAGGGATTGGGTCATCTCGTATCCGTCAGGGGTGGCCTTGAGATCAACCTGGTCGGGCGACTGCGGGAAGGGCTGGTTCATGGTGAATTGGGACCATGATTTGAAGAAGCTTTCGACTCCCTCGGCGAGGCCCTTGGTAATCAGATCGGCGGAGCTTCCAAGGGGGGAGGCGGTGACCTCGTCAGGGATATGAGTGAAGACGATAGCTTGCCCTTGAGAATTCACTGAGATAGTGGAGGTGATGGCGCTGAGCATTTTGAGCGTGTCGGCCATGGGCTGCGGACCTTTTTGCGCGCCGGGAAAGTTGGCGGCGAAGGCGGGCCAGTCAACATTCATCGTGCATTGCATGCCTTTGAAGCCTTGGTCCTTGAGGCTGTAATAGGAGCGGTTCATGTTGGCGAGGAGTTGCTTTTTCGCGGCGGTGGCGAGGGACTGGGCAGAGGCGGCGGGAGTGAGGGAGGCGAGGGCGAAAGCGCAGAGGATGAGGCGGCGCATAGAAACTCCTAATGGAGGATATATCGGCAGTAGGGCGCGCGGATGAAGGGCGAGCTGTAATGGATATTCCATAGAGAAATCTTCCGCGCTAGAATAATGCGTGAACCTGACCCAGCCGAATGACAGCCCAGCGATAGTGATTCTGGATTTTGGAGCGCAGTATACGCAGCTGATTGCGCGCCGGATCCGAGAGCAGAAGGTCTTCTCCGTAGTGGTGCCGTGCACGACGCCGCTCGAAGAGATCGAGAAGATGCATCCCGCTGGGATCATTCTGTCGGGCGGACCGTGCTCGGTGTATGACGCGGATGCGCCGGCGGCCGACGCGAAGGTGATGGAGCTGGGCGCGCCGGTGCTGGGCATCTGCTACGGACTGCAATTTATGGCGCACCATCTTGGCGGCAAGGTTCGACCTGCGTCCAAGCGCGAGTATGGGCATGCCGAGGTGCGGACGGTAAAAGAGACGCCGCTGTTTGCAGGGATTGCCGGCGCAATTTTCGGTATGGATGAGCCATGGCGATGAGGCGGAAGAGCTTCCGCCGGGATTTGTGCTGACGGCTGAGACAGCAAATGCTGTGGCGGGAATGGAGGATGCGGCGCGGAGGTTTTATGCGGTGCAGTTTCATCCTGAGGTGCATCACACGCCGCTGGGCACGGAGATACTGCGGAATTTTCTCTTCAAGATTTGCAAGGTGGAAGCGGACTGGACTCCGGAGCACTTCATTCAGTCCACCGTGGCGGCGATTCGGGCGCAGGTGGGAGAGACTGGACACGCGATCTGCGCACTGAGTGGAGGCGTGGATTCGTCAGTGGCGGCGGTGCTGGTGCATCGCGCGATTGGTGACCGGCTGACCTGCGTGTTCGTGAACAACGGCGTGCTGCGGAAGAATGAGTTTGAGAAGGTGCAGAAGAACCTGCGAGAGAATCTGGGATTGAATTTAATCGCGGTGGATGCGAGCGATAGATTTTTGTCGAAGCTTCGCGGCGTAACTGACCCTGAGGGCAAGCGAAAGATTATCGGGCACGAATTTATCGGAGTCTTCGACGATGAGGCGGCGAGAATCTTTGCGGCGCAGAAATCGGGCGGAGAGGAGATTGCGTGGCTGGTGCAGGGGACGCTGTATCCCGACGTGATTGAAAGCCTGAGCGTGAAGGGGCCGTCGCAGATGATCAAGAGCCACCACAATGTGGGCGGGCTGCCCGAGGGAATGAAGCTGAAGTTGATCGAGCCGCTGCGGGACTTGTTCAAGGATGAAGTGCGGCGCGTGGGGCGCGATCTGGGGATGCCGAAGGAGATTCTGGAGCGGCAGCCGTTTCCCGGGCCGGGGCTGGCGGTGCGAATTGTGGGCGAGGTAACGCGGGACCGCGTGGCGCTGCTGCAGGAGGCGGACGAGATTGTGGTGCACGAGGTGAAGGAAGCCGGGCTCTACACAAAGATGTGGCAGAGCTTTGCGGTGCTTCTCCCGGTGAAGAGCGTGGGCGTGATGGGCGATCAGCGGACCTATGCCTACACCTGCGCGATTCGCGCAGTCGAGTCGGAAGATGGGATGACGGCGGACTGGGCGCCACTGCCGTATGAATTGCTGCGGAAGATTTCAAATCGGATCGTGAACGAGGTGAAGGGAATCAATCGCGTAGTGTATGACATCACTCAGAAGCCGCCGGGAACGATTGAGTGGGAGTGATGAAGATTCGCGGGATCTATGCGTGCGCGGTTTTAATAAGCGTGCTGCTGCCTATCGCCGCGAACGCGAAAGACAAAGAGCAGCCGCCCACGGCAGCCGAGTTAGCTGAAATTACTCAGCGCGGAAAATTGATCGCGGAGTACGACCAGATTGCATGGCACGCCACTGATTTGGTTCAAGCGCAACATCCAGAACCAGGCAAAGTACAAGGCTGGGTAATAGAGAAACAAGGCGACGACTGGCTGATCGTTTTCGGTCGACTGAACGAAGTCCGGGACGAACTGGAAATTGCATATCAGGTGACGACCAAACCGGGGATGGCTGAATCGGGCGTTCTAAACCCTAAGCCAAATCAGACCGATAAGGGCCTGCTGTTCCGCGAATTCCTTGCCATGGATAATGCGCGAACAGATTTCGGAAATCCTGGCAGACCCTATAACGATGCGGTTCTGCCCGGCCCGAACGGCCAGTTCTACGTCTACTTTTATCCTGCTCAGACCGACAATAACGTATTTCCGATGGGAGGGGACGTGCGTTATCTGATTTCAGCAGATGGCAAGACGATCCTCGAGAAGCGACAGCTACATAAGACCATACTGGAAACGCAAGCACCCCCTGCGGGTGCGAAGCCTGCGGCTGGATTTCACACTCATTTCCTCGATAACGTACCCGGTGATACTGACGTGGCGTACGTCCTGATGCGGCGCCCATCCGTCCCGGAATATATTGCGACTCCCGAGTTTTTCTACGAGATAGACGCCAACGGAACCATCAAATATGTCGGAGAGACGAAGAAGGTCTTGAAGGGAAAATAGCGTTCTTGATCAGGCGAGTATCGCGCGAGCGGCTGAGGCGGGTGCGCAGTTCGCCGGTAAACATTTTGTGGCAGGCGAGGCAAAGGGTGCGGAGATTGGAGAGGTCACATTCGCCGCCGCCTTCAGCGACAGGCAGGATGTGGTCGGCATCCCAGAGGCTGCGGCGGGAGAGGCGACGAAGCCCCCAATAGTTGAGGAGGAATTTTCGCTGCTTGCCGCGAGAGTGCTTGAGCTGGACCCATGCGGCTCGGGTGTCGACGGTGCAGTAGGCGCAGATTCCCCGATCGCGATGGAGGACTGCGGCGCGCAGGTAGCTGGGGTCGGTGCGAAGACGCCAGGAGTGGACACATTGCGATCCGCAAAAGCTGCGGCGCCCCTTGGGAACCTCCACATAGCACCAGCGACAGAGCAGGCGGCCATTTTCTCCGCGCGGAAGGGCGCGGTAGTTGGCGCGACCCCCCTGCATAGTGCGAGCGGTAGACACTTCAGCTTTTACGCAATCGGCGCGGCGCGTGAGGAAAAAGTGACTGCCTTGGGTCAGTGGCGATTCAGTGCAGGCTCAGTGCAAGCCGAAATGCATCCCGGGATAGTGACCGGTAGAAGATCAGCAGCGAGTCGACCGTATCCGTAATGCCGTGCGCGATGATCGGCGCCCATAAGATTCCTTCCCGCAGCGAAGATAGATGCAAGCCCAGCAGCGAGTCCGTCGATGGAGTTCTCTGATCACGCCGGTGATCCCCTGGTAATAATGCGCCAGCCCGAAGACGACGCTGACGATGATGCAACGCTGCGGTCCACCCGGGCGCGGCTGCGCCCGACCAGGTCAGCGACGCGATTCATCAGGTAGCCGCGATAGGACATCTCCTCGCCGAATGCCGCCAGCGTCCACGTCAGCGCCAGCGCGAGCAGCAGGCATCTTCCAGTTGCCGAACAGCTCCATCAGGCTCGACAGGTCCGGCGGCTTGATGAAATACGCGCTCCGAGCAAGCGGCTGCGTGATGAAAAGCTCCAGCGCTTCCATCGCGAAACCCGCGCCGACAGCCGATGGCAGAATAGCCTGTCCGCCAATCCAGCGGCCGCCGCAATCCAACGCCGCGCCAACGCAATACCCCGCAGCCACAGCGACAACCATCCCAGCAGAACAATAGTCAATCGTCTTGCTGAGCAGGACGATGTGATGGCCCCAATGAAAAATGTCCGCGCAGAACCAGAAGGCAACCAGCGCGAATTCGAGCTAATGCCCAGGCGCGCGAGCTTCGGTTGAGGCGCGGTGATTTCTATTTCGGCTGTAGTCGAGTCATTCTGATGTGGATCTCGGAGCGGACGAAGTACGAGCGGAGTACGCGCCCGCAGGAGACTCAGTTCCACGGATTACCTCGCAAGCTAAACTTCGCTGACCGGCTTCCACTCTTTGTCCTGGCTCTGGGCGACGGCTTTGTAGGTGAGGCAGCCGTGATAGGTGTTGACGCCTTCGCGGATGCTGAGGTCGTGGCGGATGGCTTCATTGGCGCCGATTTTCGCGAGCTTCATCACGTAGGGGAAGGTGGCGTTCGTGAGCGCGAGGGTGCTGGTGTTGGGCACGGCGGCGGGCATATTGGTGACGCAGTAATGGACGACGCCGTCGCTCGACAATGACGGATCGGAGTGGGTGGTCGGGCGGGCGGTTTCAATGCAGCCGCCCTGGTCAATGGCCACGTCCACGATGACCGCGCCTTTCTTCATGAGCTTGACCATGTCGCGGGAGACAATCTTGGGCGCTGCGGCGCCCGGAATAAGCACGCCGCCAATGACAAGGTCGGCCTCGCGAATCGCGCGCGCGACGTTGTAGGTGTTGGAGGCGAGGGTATACAGGCGGCCGTTGAAGATGTCATCGAGCTCGCGGAGGCGATTGAGGTTCACGTCAACGATGGTGACTTTGGCGCCGAAACCGAGGGCCATTTTTGCGGCGTTGGTGCCGACGACCCCGCCGCCGATGATGCAGACATTGCCGGGGGGAACGCCGGGAACTCCGCCAAGGAGCACGCCGCGGCCTCCTTTTTCGCTTTCGAGATAGCTGGCGCCGACCTGGACGGACATGCGGCCGGCAACTTCGCTCATGGGAGTGAGCAGGGGGAGCGTGCCGTGGCGATCTTTGATGGTTTCGTAGGCGATGCCGGTGACTTTGCGCTTAAGCAGGGCGTCGGTGAGTTCGGGCAGCGGCGCGAGGTGGAGATAGGTGAAGAGGACGAGCCCGGGGCGGAAGTGAATGATCTCCTTCTCGATGGGTTCTTTCACTTTGACGACCATGTCGGCGTGGGCCCACGCCTCGGCGGCGTTGCCGACGATCTCTGCGCCTGCGGATTGGTACTCATCGTCGGGGAGCGCGGAAAGCTCGCCGGCGCCGGTCTCGACGAGGACCTTGTGGCCAGCGTCAACGAGGGATTTGACTCCTGCGGGCGTGATGCCGACGCGGGTCTCGTGGTCTTTGACTTCCTTGGGTACGCCGAGGATCATGCGGGGCTTCTCCTGTGGGAACAGGTCATGGTACTAGAGCATGCTGAGGGTAAGGAACCGGCGGGGGAGCCCGGGCTGAGCGCCTTCAGAGGTAGGACTATTAGATTTGGACGAGTTTTTTCTTCCAGCCACCGATGATTCCGCCCATAAGGATGAAGCCGACGAGGCAGTAGCCAAAGTTGATGAGGAACAGCTGGTGCGGGCGGTTCTCAAAGAGCGACGTGGGAAAGGCGGTAGTGAGGACGAAGCCGACCCAGGCGAAGAGTCCGAGGAGTGCGCCGCGGGCGGCTCCCGCACTGCGCCACTTGCAAAGAATGGCGAGGGCATAAGAGACGACGATATTCAGAAGGAAGGTGATGAGGTAGTTGAAGGCGACGTTTTGTTTGGGTATGGTGTCGGGCGTTAGGCCTTCGAGGGCCATCCAGGGTTTGGCGAAGATGATGCCGTACCAAAGGAAGCCAAGGAAGAAATAGACGAGGGCAGAGACGAGGACGGCGAGATGATTGAGCTTCATTGAGGGACGCTCCTTGGAAAGAGAAGAGATGGCAGGGAAGATGCGCGGCCAGTGTAAAGGAAGCAAGGCAGGGAGGGTAGAGGGGAGTGGCGAGAGAGTGTGGGAGGTTAGGCGCGCCATTGATGACGACGGGTTCTTTCCTATATGACCCTTCACCAGGAGAAACGCCAAGAGCAATCTTGACGGGATGTTAGAGCGCGACGAAGAGTCCGCGGCCTAAGAGTCCGCTACATGTGCGCTTATGCCATAGGTTCCGAAGGCGATGCCGAATGTAAAGGGATCATCATCGGGTTGCGCGGGTATGCGGGTGGACTTGGTGCATGTGTTGGAAATTAAAACCGGGCGAGTCGGTAGCGCTTCGCAAAGTCGTCGAGTCATCCCGAGGTTGCTGGAGCGGTTCGGGCTTCTCGGGGCGAGTCGGTCAGGTTGCCAGCGGTACCTGGGGCGGCGGGAAGTCTCATTTGATCTTGCTGCACTAAACCGATTGCGGCATTACGCGCTTGGTTGGCGCCCTGACAGGCTGGCGCACTATTTTCAGATTCGGTAGGGCGAGGTCGAGGCGAAGGCGGTCGGCGATCACCGCGCCGCGGTGGCGTTTGATGTTGCTGCACTGCGGGCAATTCTCCGCGTTTCCGGGTGAGAGGCTGGATCTCGGGGCTGGTTTATGGCGTGGCGATTGGGGCTGATCGAGGTGGTGGTGCCGCCGGCAGCGATACGTGGGGCGGGAGGGAAGGAATGGTAGGCACGAGGAGACTCGAACTCCTGACCTCTACCGTGTCAAGGTAGCGCTCTAACCAACTGAGCTACGCGCCTACAAGCGGGTCCCCTCTAGTTTAGGGGCGTGGGCTGCGCAGTGCAAATGTGCCGCAAAATTGAAAGGCCCAGGACAAATGCTTGCGGTAGCATGAGACGCACCGATGGCTGGGGCGACGACGAAAGCACGGGACGGAGCACGGGGCGGGGCACAGGCCGGAGTGCGTGACAGAGTGCGGGACGGGACGCGGAGCGGGATGCGGCAGGAGCGGTTGCTGCGGCAGTTGTCGTATACGCCGAATATGCTGACGATGTTGCGCCTGTGCATGTTGCCATTTCTGGTGATTGCACTGTTGGATGGTCGCTACGGCGTGGCGCTGCTGCTGCTGGTGCTGGCCGGGATCAGTGACGGGCTGGATGGGCTGCTGGCCCGATGGCTGCATCAACGGACCGTGCTGGGGCAATATCTGGATCCCATCGCAGACAAGTTGATGCTGAGTACGCTGTTTGTAGTGCTGACGCGGGTGGGGATGGTTCCTCTGCGGGTGACCGTGCTGGTATTTGGGCGCGACGCGATCATCCTGGTGGTTACATCGCTGCTGTTTGCGACGGGGACGCTGAGGGACTTTCGGCCAAGCTTGCTCGGGAAGGCGAACACTGCTGTCCAGATATTGACGGTGACGGTGGTAATGATGAGCGGGCTGTGGGTGAAGACACCGATCCTGATCGCGCGGCATTGGCTGTTGTGGGCGACGGTAGCGCTGACGGTAGCTTCTGGCCTGCACTACGTGTGGCTGGTGGGAAAGCGGCTGCGGACTGAGCCTCCGGCGGGCCGGGCGGCGTAGGAGCAAGTGTCGGCGCTCACTGCTGCCGAGACGCAGATCTTTAGGACTGCGTGCTAGAGAGAGTGGGACAGCCTGACATTGCGACCCGGAGTTCACGCGGCGGACGGAACGCCGGCTCGAGCTAGCGGAGGAGCAAATTCTCGGGCGGAGCCTGGATCGTTCTCAGCCGGCTTCTTTTTGGTCGGACTCATCTTCGGCTGGGGGTTGAGAAGATTCTTCAATTTGCATATCGCGGAATTCATCGGAGTCGAAGACTTCGCCGCACTCCAAGCATTCCACGTATTCGGCGTCCTCTTCGCGCGCCACGACGCGCACACGGGGGTGTTTACAAACGGCTGGCATGGGGTAAGTGGGTTCTAACGCCATGATTGTAACGGGGCATTGGGGCTTGTCAAACTGAGAATTCGTGAAGAGACGGGAAGGGGCGGAATCTATTGCAAACCGGGGGAAATCGGCCTTATACTGAATAAGGACTGTTTCAGTCTGGTTTAAGGCTTTCCCCATGCTGAGACTGACAAAAAAGGCGGATTACGGGTTGATGGCCGTTAAGTATCTGGCCGCCAGAGAAGGCACGCCAGCGCTGAGCGCAAAGGACATTGCAGACACTTACCACCTTCCGCTGCAGCTGTTGGCGAAGATTCTGCAGCAACTGACCAGGTCTGGCCTGCTGGTATCGCACGCAGGGACGAACGGCGGATATTCGCTGGCGAAGCCAGCGGCGGAGAATTACGGCGTTTGAGGTGATCCGGGCGATTGATGGGCCCCTGTTCATAACTTCTTGCACCACGTTGCGGGGGGCATGTGATCTAACGGACAGCTGCACGATCAAGGAACCGTTGCAGAAGGTGAATGACAGTATTCGGGATGTGCTGACGGGATTGCGAATGTCGGATCTGGCTCGAGACGGGCCGCGAAATCCGAGTGAGAGCAAGCAGGATCTGGTGCAGCTGAGTTAAGCGATTGAGTTGAGATTGAAGAAGTTTATTTGAGACAACAGAGAACGAAAGAAGAGCTTTGGGAGAGCAGAAGAATGATTCGTACTGAAAGCACGACGGCAAGAGGAGTGAAGCTTCCGATTTACATGGACAACCATGCGACCACGCAGCTGGATCCGCGGGTGCTGGAAGCGATGATGCCGTATTTGACGGAGACATTTGGAAATGCGGCGAGCCGTAACCACGCCTTCGGCTGGGAAGCGGAAGCCGCGGTGGAGACGGCGCGCGAGCAGGTTGCGAAGCTGATCGGGGCGACGGCGAAGGAGATCATCTTCACCTCGCGGCGCGACGGAGAGCAACAACCTCGCGATCAAGGGCATTGCGGAGATGTACAAGGAGCGCGGGAACCACATCATCACGCAGGTGACCGAGCACAAGGCGGTGCTGGACACGTGCAAGCGCCTGGAGAAGCAGGGTTATCGCGTGACTTATCTGCCGGCCAACAAAGACGGCATGATCGAGCTCGAAGAACTGAAGCGCGCCATGACGGACAAGACCATCCTGGTGAGCATCATGTTCGCGAATAACGAAATCGGCGTGATCCAGCCGGTGACGGAGATTGGCAAGCTGTGCCAGGAGCGCGGGGTGCTGTTCCACACGGATGCGGTGCAGGCGGTAGGGAAGATTCCTGTGGACGTGAATGCGATGAACATTGATGTGCTGTCGCTGACCGCGCACAAGATTTACGGGCCGAAGGGTGTGGGCGCGCTCTATGTGCGCCGGAGAAATCCGAGGGTGCAGATTTCCGGACAGATTGACGGTGGCGGTCACGAGCGCGGCATGCGCAGCGGTACGCTGAATGTGCCGGGAATTGTTGGACTGGGAAAAGCGGCCGAAATTGCCAGAAAGAGATGGCTGCAGAAGGCGAGCGCGAGTTGAAGATGCGGAACGCTCTGCAGAAGAAGCTGGAGGGCGCGCTGGACTACATTCACGTCAACGGAAGCATGGAGCACCGTCTGCCGGGCAACCTGAATATGAGCTTCGTATACGTGGAGGGCGAGTCGCTATTGATGGGAATCAACGATATTGCGGTTTCGAGCGGATCGGCATGCACTTCGGCGACGCTTGAGCCATCCTATGTATTGAAGGCTTTGGGACTGGGCGACGATGTTGCGCACAGTTCGATTCGCTTCGGGCTGGGTCGCTTCAATACCCAGGAAGAAGTTGACTATGTGGCGGACAAAGTGATTGATGTCGTGCAGAAGCTGAGAGAACTTTCGCCGCTCTATGAGATGGTGAAAGAGGGGATCGACCTGAGCAAGATTGAGTGGGCGGCGCACTAACATTGAATTGCAGGGCAGTGAAGGACGGGATTTGACCCGGGATGCAAATCGAGTTTGAACAGGAACAGAGACACAAGCACCACGGAGGAATAAATGGCTTACAGCGACAAGGTACTGGACCACTACAACAATCCTCGGAACATCGGAACACTGGACAAGGCGAGCTCGGAAGTGGGCACAGGCCTGGTGGGCGCTCCGGAGTGCGGGGATGTGATGCGGCTGCAGATTCGCGTGAATCGCGGAGACGCATGTGATTGAGGAAGCCAAGTTCAAGACGTTTGGATGCGGCTCGGCGATTGCTTCGTCCTCACTAGCGACGGAGTGGGTGAAGGGCCGGACGGTTGAGGAAGCAATGCAGATCACGAACACGGACATCGTCAAGGAGCTGGCGTTGCCTCCAGTGAAGATCCACTGCTCAGTGCTGGCTGAAGATGCGATCCGCGCGGCGATCGGCGACTGGAAGAAGAAGAACGGCATGCCGGAGGGCGCGGAGGTTTCCGCTCCTGTGGCGACGACGACGGCGGCAAACTAACCGACGTGATGGAAGAGCTGACTCAAGAGACTCTGACTCGCGAGGCCGCGGCGAAGGCCGCGGCAAATGAGCATGCGCCGGCACGGGACGTGCAGGTGACTGAGAAGGCGCTGGCGCGCATCCGCGTAGCTATGGAGAAGGAAGGGATTTCTCCGGCAGAAGGCGGGCTGCGTTTGGGAGTGCTGGGCGGCGGATGCTCCGGGCTGTCGTACACCGTGCGCTTTGATACGAAGCCGAGGGAGCGCGACCGGGTTTATGACTATGACGGCGTGCGGATATTTGTAGACCCGAAGTCCTTTATCTACTTGCACGGCATGGTGCTGGATTATGAAGAGACGCTGATGCGGCGCGGATTCAACTTCATCAATCCAAACTCGAGCAAGTCCTGCGGCTGCGGGTCGTCGTTCTCAGCCTGAGGCTTGAGTGGCCCCGCGGTGGCTGGTGCGCCGGAAACGTTGCCTAAAAGCAAACCTGGACAACGGGGCCTGAAATAAACGAATGAAAATATGACGCAGGCACAGTTACAATCCGCAGCGGCAATGTGCTGGCAATGTGGCGCCGAGAATGCCAATGGCGTGCCGCTATGTGAGGCCTGCGGCAAAGTGCAGGCTCCGGCTGCGACGGATTATTTTGCGGTGTTTGGATTGCCGCGGTTGCTGAATCTCGATACGGCGGCGCTGGAGAAGAAGTTTTACAAGCTGAGCCGGCGGCTCCATCCGGACATGTTTGCGACGGCCAGCGAGAAAGAGCAAGGGTGGAGTACGGAGCAGAGCTCGCTGCTGAACGATGCGTATCGCACGCTGAAAGGCGCCGCTGGAGCGAACGTTATATTTGCTGCTGCTCGAGGGCGCGAGCATTGAAGAAGAGTCGGAGAAGGACCGCGCTGAGGCAAAGATTAGTGGGAGGCAGAGGGAGCAGAAGGTTCCGGCGGACATGCTGGAGGAAGTGTTTGAGCTCAACATGCAGCTGGAGGAGCTGCGCATGGACGGGATGATGCCGAATTGAAGGGGCAGCTGAAGGCGGAGCGGAAGAAGTTCGATGGGCAGTTAAAGGACTGCGACCGGCAGATGCGAGCGGCTTTGGGGCGAGTGGGATGCGGCATTCGGAAAAGAAGACGAGGCCGGGAAAGACGGCGCGAAGTCGAAGTTGGTGGCATTGCTGCATCGCAGGAATTACATCAGAAATCTAGTAAGGGACGTGAATGAGGCGTTGGGCGAATGATGGATTTGGAACTGAGTACAAAGGAACGCGTCGTCGGGATTGACCTGGGGACGACGAACTCGCTTGTCGCATATATGGAGGCGGACCGGCCGGTGGTGATTCCCGGCGAGGATGGGTCAAACCTGGTGCCGTCGGTAGTCGCGCTGACGGGCCTGGGAGCGAAGGACGGTGGCGTGCTCGTAGGAAATGCGGCACGGAAGACGCTGGTGGATAGTCCGCCGGATGCGATCTATTCGGTAAAGAGGCTGATGGGGCGCGGAGTTGATGATGTGCGCGAGGAGTTGGCACTGTTTCCTTTTCGGCTGTCAGAGACGGTCAAGGACGGCGAGATCCTCCGGGTACGTCTGGGCGATAAGGAGCTGACGCCGCCGGAGATTTCGGCGTACGTGTTGCGGCAACTGAAGCGGAATGCGGAGCGGTATTTTGGGTCGCCGGTTAAGAAGGCAGTTATCACTGTGCCGGCCTACTTTAATGATGCACAGCGGCAGGCGACCAAAGATGCCGGACGGATTGCAGGACTGGAGGTTCTGCGGCTGGTGAATGAGCCGACCGCGGCAGCGCTGGCATATGGACTCGATCGGAGCAAGGCAGGGACGGTTGCCGTTTACGACTTGGGCGGCGGTACGTTTGATATTTCGATTTTGAAATTGAATGACGGGATCTTTGAGGTAATTGCGACCAGTGGAGACACTCATCTTGGAGGCGATGACCTCGATAATTTGCTGCTGGGCGTGGCGCTGAAGGATATCGCGGGCGACTTGGGAATGGATTTGCGCGGCAACGCGGAGGCATTGCAGCGGCTGCGGAATGCCGTAGTGGACGCCAAGATTGTGCTGTCTTCTGGTGTGGAAGCGAAGCTCGATGTTGAGCTGCCAGGCGGCAAGCGCTATCAGAGAATCATTTCGAGAGAGCAGTTCGAGCGACTGGCCGAGCCGGTGCTGGAGCGCACGGCGAGACCATGCCGGCAGGCGATGAAGGATGCGGGGCTAACTCCAGAAGAGATTGACGAAGTGGTACTCGTAGGTGGCTCGACGCGAATTCCGCGGGTGCGGGCGCTGGTGGACGAGTGGTTTCGCTTGAGCGAACGGGGAAAGAAACCCCACACGGAGCTGAATCCCGACGAGGTCGTGGCGCTGGGAGCCGCGGTGCAGGCGCACATTCTGAGCGGGGGGTCGAAGGCGACGGATGACATGCTGCTGCTGGATGTTACCCCGCTGTCGCTGGGGATCGAGGCGCTGGGTGGAGTGGTAGCGAAGATCATTCAGCGAAACTCGACAATTCCCGCGTCGGCGACGGAGCACTTTACGACGGGCGTAGACGGGCAGGCGAATGTGGCGATTCACGTTGTGCAGGGCGAGCGTGAACTGGCAGCGGATTGCCGTTCGCTGGCGCGATTTGATCTGAAGGGAATTCCGCCGATGTCGGCCGGGCTGCCGCGGATTGAAGTGAAGTTTTTGATTGATGCGAACGGAATATTGCATGTGTCGGCGCGCGAGCAGCGCAGCGGCAACGAAGCCGAGATCGACGTGAAGCCGTCATACGGGCTGACGGACGAGCAGGTTGAGGCGATGATTCTCGAGTCGTTTGACAAGGCAGAGGAAGATTTCCGCCAACGGCAGGTGATTGAAGCGCGGCTCGAGGCAGATAAATTATTGGAGCTGGTGGATAAGGCGCCGAATCATCCAGCATGGGGGCGGTTGGACGCCGCGGAGATCGCGGAGATTGCGTCAAGGAAGGCGGCGCTGGTGGCACTGAAGAGCAGCGAGGATTACAAAGCAATTCGAGTGGCGATGGAAGCGCTGGACAAGGCGACGCGCACGTTTGCTGAGATGATGATGGATACTGCGGTGAAGACGGCGATGCACGGACAGACGATGGAAGAGGCGAGCGCTGGTATGGGTGATGGGCCGACGGCGCCCCATCCTTTTGCTCCGGCAGAGATTGAAGAGAGGCGATAGAGACAGTGGAAGAGACGAAACAAGTGGAAAAGAAAATAGCTCCGGATAAATTGGTGCGGGTGACGTTTTTACCGGAGGGACGCGCGGTGGAGTTTGAGTTTGGGACAATGCCGTATGACCATCACGGCAAGCCGATGTCAATTCTCGATGTGGCGGAGAACTTCGGAGTGTTTCTGGACCATGCGTGCGGCGGAGTTTGCGCATGCACGACCTGCCACATCTGGGCCAAGGATGGGGCAGAGAGGCTGAGTGAGGCCGATGACGACGAGATTGACCGCATGGATATGGCGGCAGATCAGCAACTTAACTCGCGGCTGGGATGCCAGGCGGTAATTACCAAGCCGGGGAATTATGTGGTCGAGATTCCGAAGTGGAACCGGAATTATGTTTCGGAAGGCAAGCCGCTGACTCTTGCCGATTCAGGCGTTGGCGAGACAAGTGCGGAGGGCAAGTAGCGATGGCAAAAGAGCTGACGTGGGATGATGCCGAGGATATCGGGATTTTGCTGCAGGAGAAGTTTCCGGACCTTGATCCGTTGACGGTGCGGTTCACCGACCTGCACAAGCACGTAGCGCAACTGGCGGATTTTGCTGATGATCCGGCGAAGTCGAATGAGGGAAAGCTGGAAGCGATTCAGATGGCCTGGTACGAGGAATTCAAGGACGCGCTCTAAATCTGGTCCATGCAAAAGCGTTGCGGAAGTGGTCGAACTGCGGGGGCGAGCCTGGATCCAGATACACAGAGATAATGTCGAAGCGCTTGCTGACGGGAGCTTCGGGCAGCCGACGTAGGTAGACGCGTGCGAGGCGACGAAGTATTTCGCGCTTTGCGGTATCAACCGCTGATTCGGCGGTGAAGTCGGCGCTGCGGCGACCTCGAGTTTTGACTTCGATGAAGCAAAGGCAATCGCCGTCCCACGCGATAAGGTCAAGGTCGCCGGGATACATAGCAGTTCTCCACTGGCGAGCGGCGATGATGTAACCGTTGCGGCGGAGATAGAACAGGGCTTCAAACTCGCCAATGCGACCGGTAACGAGATGAGGCGGCAGTGTTGCGGTGCGGCTGATTTTGCGCGCGACTTTTTCAGTGAGACGAAGGCTGGATTGCAGCAGGTTGAGGCGCCAAGTGGTGTGGGCGGAGGATGGGGCGGGGTTCATCTAGGTGGAGCATACAGTGAGAAAAAGAAAAGGCCCGGAGAATCGGAGGAGAATGACTTCCGAGACGCTGGGCTTTTCTGTTATGGAACGCGCTGGTCGAGTTGGTCGAGTCTAGACAGAGGCGAGTGTGGATTCGCGAGTGTGCTGATGCTCCTCCGCGGTAAGGGCGATGCACTGCTCGAGGATGTCGAGGGCGATGTCCAACTCCTGCTCGAGAACCAAGAGCGGGGGAGCAAGACGGATGCTGGTTTCACCGCAGCCGAGGATGAGGAGGCCGCGCTCGAAGGCGAGGTCAACGATGCGGTCGCGGAGTTGGGGAGCAGATTCGCGAGTGGCCTGATTGGCAACGATCTCGATGCCGATCATGAGGCCGCGGCCACGAACGTCACCGACGATGGCGTGGGCATCGATCCACGGCCGGAGACGGTTGAGGGCTTTCTCGCCGAGGCGGGCGGCATTGGATAGGCCTTCGCGCTCGAGCACGTTGATGGTGGCGAGGGCGGCCTCGATAGCTACCGGGTTTCCGCCGAAAGTGGAGGCGTGGGAGCCGGGCTTCCAATCCATGATGTCGGCGCGGCTCATGCAGATACCCAGCGGCATGCCTGAGGCGATGCCTTTGGCCATGCAGACGATGTCGGGCTCGACGCCAGTGTGTTCGATGGCCCACCACTTTCCGGTGCGACCGGCGCCGGACTGGACTTCATCGGCGACCAATAAGATGCCATGCTGGTTACAAATGCGGCGGAGCTCCTGCATGAAAATGGTGGGAGCAACGACGTAGCCGCCTTCGCCCTGAATGGGCTCGACAAAGATGGCGGCGACTTCCTCGGGAGGCAGTATGGTTTTGAAGAGCTTGTCTTCGATGTAGCGGGCGCAGCCGAGGGCGAAGGCTTCTTCATCCTGCGGGCCGCCGCTGCAGCCGCGATAGGCGTAAGGATAGCGGACGTGAGTGACGCCGGGGACGAGGGGAGCGAATCTCCGCTTCTGCTGCGGCTTGGAGGCGGTGAGCGAGAGAGCACCCATAGTGCGGCCGTGGAATGCGCCGAAGAACGCGATGATGTTCTGGCGGCCGGTGTGATAGCGGGCGAGCTTGAGGGCGCACTCGACGGCCTCGGCGCCGGAGTTGCCGTAGTAGAAGCGGTGCGGGCCGGGCATGGGCGCGATGGCGGAGAGGCGCTCGGCCAGAGTGACGAGCGACTCGTAGTAGAAGTCGGTACCCGACATGTGGATAAGTTCGCCGGCCTGTTTCTGGATGGCGGATACGACTTCGGGGTGGCAATGGCCGGTCGAGGTGACGGCGATTCCAGCGGCGAAGTCAAGGAACTCGTTGCCGTCCACGTCTTCGATGCGGGTGCCCCGGCCGCGCTTGGCGACTAGTGGGTAGGAGCGCGTGTAGCTGGGGGACATCAAGCGGTCGTCCGCATCCACAATTGCCTTGGCCTTGGGGCCGGGAAGCGGCGTGATGAGCTTGGGAGCGTGGGGAGAACTATGGTGCTTCGTCTGCGGGGTCATGGAAATTTCCTCTCGGAGTGGAGCGTGGAAGAGATGGATGTGCCCGCGTGAGCGAGCAAAACCGTTCCTTAGAGAGGGTGGACTTAACCGACGAAGAGGCTAGGCCGGGTGCGCGTGGGAAGCACATGCATGAATCGCCGGGGCGCAATCTGACGCGAGCACGCCGGGAAGCGGCGCTGGGCAAGACCGGGACAGATGCAGGATTGGCGCATGAGCTAGTGGCCCAAGTATAGCGTGGGGCCACGAGGGTTGACCAGACAAAAGCAGGTGAAAATCCCGCTATTTCCGCTTCCAATGGACGCCGTCTCGGGAATCCTCGAGAAGGATGCCTTTGCCGGCCAGGTCGTCGCGGATGGCGTCTGCCTGCTTGAAGTCGCGGCGTTTGCGGGCGTCGTTGCGGGCAGCGATCTGGCGGTCGATTTCCTCATCGGTGAGTTGGTAGGCGTGGCGGAGATGTTCCGCGGCCTGTTCCTGGACTCCCTCAAGCTCGGCCCAGGCGAGGGCAGCGCGGGAGATGTCGGCGTCGCGGTCGGTTAGCACGTCGAAGATGGAGTCGAAGCGGGCGAGTAGTGCGAGGACTTCCGTAGCGTTGTCGGCTTGGAGCGTGCCCTGGTCGGCGGCGGTGTTGGCGGCGCGAACGAGATCGAAGATTGCGGCGCGAGCTTCGGCGGTGTTGAGGTCGTCGCAGATGGCGTCGTGAAAGGCGGTATCGGCCGCGATGGTTTCACCATGGAGGGCGGCGTTGCTTCCCACAGGGAAGGTGCCGTCGGTAAGTCGCCGGTGGAGTGCGCGAAGACGCTCGATAGCACTCGCGGATTCAAGTCAGGCCACTGAGGGTGAAGTTGAACTGATGGCGGTAGGGGACGGAGGTGAGGAGGAAGCGGATAGCGGACGCTTTGTAACCTTGAAGGAGCAAATCGCGGAGGGTGAAGAAATTGCCTTCTGATTTCGACATCTTGCGGCCTTCGATGAGAAGGAAGCGAACGTGCATCCAGTGGCGAGCGAAGGGCTTGCCGGTGGCGGATTCAGATTGCGCGATTTCGTTTTCATGATGGGGGAACATGAGGTCTTCCCCGCCGAGGTGCATGTCGAAACTATCGCCGAGAAATTTGCGCGCCATGGCGGAACATTCGATATGCCAGCCTGGACGGCCGGGGCCGATGGCGGTGTCCCAGAAATATTCGCCGGGCTTGGGCGCTTTCCACAGAGCGAAATCGCGGGCGCTGTCTTTGTCGTATTCGTCGAGGTCAACGCGGGCGCCGTCTTCCATGCCGGCGAAATCGCGTTTGGAGAGCTTGCCGTAGCTGGGGAAGCCGGCAATGCGGAAGTACCAGGAGCCGTCTTCGGTGCGATAGGCGAGGCCTTTTTCGGCGAGGGTCTGGATCATGGCGACCATCTCGGCGATGTATTCGGTGGCGCGGACCATGTGCTCGGGGCGCTGGATGGCGAGCGAGTCCATGTCTTCGAGGAAGGCCTGGGTAAATTTGGCGGTGTAGGCGGCGATGGGGAGATTAGCGGCGGTGGCGTTGCGAATGATCTTGTCGTCCACGTCGGTGATGTTCATGACGTGGTCGATGGCGAAACCCTCCATAAGGAGTGCGCGGCGGAGGATATCAACGTGCACGAAGGTGCGGAAGTTGCCGATGTGGCCGTAATCGTAGACCGTCGGGCCGCAGGCGTAGATGCGGATGCGCTTGCCGTCTTCGGCGAAGAGCTCCTGTTGCTGGCTGGTGAGGGTATTGAAGAGGCGGATAGGCATGAAAGAGAAATGCGGAGCAGAGCGGCTATTTTCGATTTTACAGTGCGAGTGAGGGCTGGGCGCTCAGGGCAGGCGAGGCGAGGTGGTTGGCGACAAACTTCGGCCAGGCTGCGGCTGCAATCATGGCGGCGTTGTCGGTGCTGAGGCCGGGGGAGGGAAAGTGAAGCCCGATTCCGCGAGATGAGGCCTCTTCTAGAAAGCGCTGGCGGAGTTGCTGGTTGGCGGCGACTCCGCCGGAGATGAGTAGAGTGCGGGCGCCTAAGCGCTCGGCGGTGCGTAGGGTCTTGCGGACGATATCTTCGACGACGGCATGTTGGAAGGAGGCGATGAGGTCGAGGGTCTTCGCGTCGCAGTGCGGCAGAAGGTCGGCGGGAGTGAGGGACGCATCTTCGGAGAGAAGCGCGCGACGGGTGGCGATTCCCGAGGCGAGCGAGTTGAGTTCGACGTAGCGGGCGACTGCGGTCTTGATGCCGCTAAAGGAGAAGTAGGTGAGTGGTTCGGAGTGGGAGCGGGACCCGCGATGGGCCTTGCGGCTTGATCTGAGCGAAGGAGAAGGGGACGGCGCGAGGATTGCCGTGAGGGGCAAGGGTCGCGATCCAGGGGCCGCCCGGGTAGCCGAGGCCGAGTATCTTGGCGGCCTTGTCGAAGGCTTCGCCGGCGGCATCGTCCACGGTGCGGCCGACGTTTTCGTAGGACCATAGCGTTGGAGCAGTTTGCGAATCAACGGTTTCAGCCGCGAGGTAGAGGTGAGTGTGGCCGCCGGAGACGACGAGGGCGAGGGCGGGGAATTCCAGTGGCGCGTTCGAGGCGCGGGCATCGACGAGCGCGGAGTGGATGTGTCCCTCGAGGTGATTGACGGCGATAAGGGGCTTGTCGAGAGCGAGGGCCATAGCTTTCGCGTAGCCGATGCCCACGAGCAGTGCGCCGGCGAGGCCGGGACCTTCTGTAACCGCGATGGCGTCAATTTCGCGCGAGCGAGACTTCGGCGGTGGTGAGAGCTTGACGGACGACGGGGACAATGTGGCGAATGTGCTCGCGGGAGGCGATCTCGGGGACGACTCCGCCATAAAGGGCGTGTTCGGCGATCTGGGAGGCGATGGCGTTGGAGAGAACGTCGCGACCGGAGCGCACGACGGCGGCGGCGGTTTCATCGCAGGAGGTCTCGAGGCCGAGGATAAGGCCGGATGCGGGACGCATTAGGGGCATCACTTCTATTATTGATGAAATGCTTAACACGATGGGCAAGCCCGGATTCAGAGCGGCGGCAAGGATTGTGGAGCGGCTGCGGGCGGAGGGATACGTCGCGTATCTGGCGGGCGGATGCGTGCGCGATCTGCTACTGGGGCGCGAGCCTAAAGATTATGACGTGGCGACGAGTGCGACTCCCGATGTGGTGCTGCGGCTGTTTGAGCGGACGGCTGCGGTAGGGGCGCAGTTCGGCGTGGTACTGGCGGTGGAGGAGGTAGATGGAACGACGGTGATGACGGAGGTGGCGACGTTCCGCAATGACGGGGCCTATGTAGATGGGCGGCGACCGGAGACGGTGAGTTACACGCGGGAGGCGCGGGAGGATGTGGAGCGGCGCGATTTCACCATTAACGGAATGTTGCTCGACGTGGAGTCGCTGAAGAAGAGAGGGGACGTCGGGGCAGCTGTGCTTGATTATGTGGGCGGGCGATCGGACCTGGCGCTGGGATTAGTGCGAGCCATTGGGGACCCAGCGCGGCGATTTGCGGAGGACAAGCTGCGGATGCTGCGGGCGGTGCGGTTTGCGGCGCGATTCGAGTTCGAGATTGAGCGGGAGACATTGGCGGCGATAAAGTCGGCGGCGCGCGAGATTGGCGTGGTGAGCTCGGAGCGGGTGAGAGAAGAGCTGACGAAGATGTTGACGGAGGGTCACGCGGCGCAGGCGTTTGAGTTGCTGGCGGAGACCGGGCTGCTGGAGCAAGTGCTGCCCGAGGTGGCGAGGATGCGGGGAGTTGAGCAGCCGCCGGAGTTCCATCCCGAGGGCGATGTGTGGGTGCACACACTGCTGCTGCTGGAAAAGCTGCCTGATGGCGTGGACGCGGCGCTGGCGTGGGGAACGCTGCTGCATGACGTAGGCAAGCCGCCAACGTTTGAGCGGGCGCCGGACCGGATACGGTTCAATGGGCATGCGGAAGTGGGCGCAAAGATGGCGGAGGAGATCGCGCGGAGGTTGCGATTTTCGCGTGCGGAGACGGAGCAGGTGGAGTCGCTGGTGAAAAACCACATGCGGTTCGGGAACGTGAAGGATATGAAGGAGTCGACACTGAAGCGGTTTTTCCGGCTGCCGGAGTTTGACCAGCATTTGGAACTGCACCGGATGGATTGTCTGTCCAGCCATGGGGATTTGGGGTTGTATGAGTATGCGAAGGGAAAATACTCGACGATGCCGGAGGCTGTGGTGCGGCCAACGTTATTTGTCACCGGAGATGACTTAATTGCGGCGGGGTACAGGCCGGGAGAAAAGTTCAAAGAGATGCTGGCGGCGGCGGAAGACGCACAGCTGGAGGGACGGATCGGCAATAAGGACGAGGGGATGGCGCTCGTGAGGGAGAAGTTCGGAGCCGGGGAATGATTATCCCGGCGCCCCCGGGGTTTGAATAAAAAAGCCCCGCATCCTGAAGGAAGCAGGGCTTAGATTTGAGGCCTGGGTAGCGATTACTTGGAGGTGGCTTTTTCAAAGCGCTTGTTGATTTCGTCCCAGTTCACAGCGTTCCACCATGCGGCGAGGTAATCGGGACGGCGGTTGTTGTATTTGAGGTAGTAGGCGTGCTCCCAGATATCGTTGCCGAGGATGGGGAAGTGGCCTTGAGTGATTGGATTGTCCTGGTTCGGCGTCGTGACGACCTTGAGCTTGCCGCCGTCAGAGACCAGCCAACCCCAGCCGGAACCGAACTGCTTGGCCGTGGTTTCGTTGAAGAGCTTCTTGAAGTCGTCGAAGCTTCCGAAATCACTCTTGATGGCGTCGCCGATTTTTCCGGTGGGAGGGCCGCCGCCGCCGGGCTTCATAATGCTCCAGAACATGGAGTGATTGACGTGGCCGCCGCCATTATTGCGGACGATTGTGCGGACGTCTTCGGGGATGCTATTGAGGTCCTTTATCAAATCTTCAGCGGTCCTTTTGCCCAGCTCGGGGTGCTTTTCGACGGCGGCGTTGAGAGCGTTGACATATGCCTGATGATGTTTGTCGTGATGGAGCTTCATAGTCTCGGCGTCAATAGTGGGCTCGAGAGCTGCGTAATCATAGGGAAGCGGTGGAAGTTCAAATGCCACGGTATTGTCTCCTCTTGCTTTCTGCGGGGGAACTCACGGTTATCTCGTGGCTTCCGGCCGACATTTCAGTTTATTCCTCTGTAGAGTAAAGATGCGCACGGGTGCTCGGCAGGTTCCTTTGGCCTGGAAAGTTAGGTAAATGGTGCGCGAGGTGCAGATGCTGAATCAACGTAGAGACTGGATCGGACGACTGTGGGGAGACCCGAAGCCGGCCAGTTTTATTGGGGAAACAGTTGTTTGACCGGGAAGTGCGACGCCGTATGCTCCCGCTCGCGTGCTATGTTCGAGTTTTGATGCGGTCATGGAATTATTAGAGCCTGGTGAAAAAGAAGATTACACGGAGAGATTTGCTGCGGCAGGCGGGCGCGGCGGGAACAGCGGGAGCGCTGGCGCTGGGCACGCGCGGGCTGGCGCTAGGCCAGCAGGGCGGGAACGCGCAGCAGCAGAACGGGGCTGCTCCGGCGAACCCGAACGCGCCTTTTACTGGACCGGGTAACGCGTCGAAGGAAGGCTCTAAGCAGGCGCAGCAGCCGCACTCTGAGGCTGAGACGGCGGGGAAATATACGCATCCGCCCGGCGTATTTATTAACCGACCTTTAACGCAGGTCTCGACTGCCGCCGATGCGCTGCTAGAGGACATGACGCAGCGCGGATGCATGTTTTTCTGGGAGCAGGCCGATCCGAAGTCCGGGTTGGTGCGGGACAACGCGGCGATGCAGGGCAAGACGATGAGCCGGGTGGCGAGCATCGCGTCGACCGGATTTGGATTGAGTGCATTGTGTATCGCGGCGGAGCGAAAGTATCTGCGGCAGGCGGATGTCGAGCAGCGGGTGGAGAAGACGCTGGCTTTCTTGCTGACGCAGTGTCCGCATGTGCACGGATTTTTCTATCACTTCATTGACATTCAGAGTGGCGAGCGGGTGTTTAACAGCGAGCTGTCGTCGATTGATACGACGTGGCTGATGTGCGGGATTCTGACGTGCCGGCAGTATTTTAATAATCCCCGCATCGAGGCTCTGGCAACGGCGCTCTACCGGCGGGTGGACTGGGACTGGATGCTGAACGGCGGGACTGCGCTGTCGATGGGGTGGATGCCGGACAACGGGTTTCTGGTACACCGCTGGGATATTTATGCGGAGCTGATGACGATGTATCTGATGGCCATTGGGTCGCCGCTGCATCCGATTCCGCCGGAGACGTGGGATGTGCTGCAGCGGCCGCTGATTTCTTTCGGCGGGATTGACTACATCAGCGGTGTTGCACCGATTTTCATTCATCAATATGCGCATGCGTGGTGCGATTATCGCGATCAACGCGACCGGCACGCTAACTATTTTACGAATTCGATTGCGGCGACGCGGGCGCACCAGCTATGGTGCCTGACGGAGTGCGGAAAGTTCCCCTGGATCAACCAGGACCTTTGGGGGATCACGGCGTCAGAGTCACGCAGCGGCTACAGAGTGTGGGGCGGGCCGCCCTCGATGGGAGATGTGGATGGAACGCTGGTTCCGAGTGCCACGGCGGGGTCGTTGGTCTTTCTTCCGGCGGAATGCTCGCACGTGCTCTTGAGCATGAAGGAGCGGTTCGGCGATAAGGTCTGGCAGCGATATGGATTTGTCGATTCGTTTGACCCGAAAGCGAATTGGTTCTCCGGCGAGGTGCTGGGAATTAACCAGGGCATTAGCGTGCTGATGGCGGAAAATCTGCGGACGGGATTTGTTTGGCAATACTTCATGAAGAACCGGGAGATCGCTCACGCGATGCGTCTGGTGAATTTTCATCCAGATCCGGACACCAATTCACAGGTTTTGTAGAGAGAATAAGGGGCCGCGGAGAGAGAGTACGATGCCAGATCTATTACCGAGTTATTTGTGGGTGGAGGGCGAGACGGCGTTTGGGGCGCCGGGTGCCGATCCGCGATGGACGTCAAGCAGCAAGAACCTGGTAGGGACTGCGTATTCGGCATCGAGCCGAGTCTGGTACACGCTCTCGCACGGCATTTTGAACGAGATTTATTATCCGACGATTGACCGGCCTCAGATTCGCGACATGGAGTTGCTGTTTACGGATGGGGAGACGTTTTTTCACGAAGAGAAGCGCGATTTGAAGAGCGAGTTCGCGTATATCGATCCAGGCGCGCTGGCGGTGCAGCTCATTAATTCGGCTCCGGATGGGAGCTACCGCGTGATCAAGCAGGTGCTGTCTGACCCTCACTATTCCACCGTGCTGATGCGGGTCTGGATTGAGGGCGAGGAGGAGCGGCTGAAGACGCTCCAGGTCTTCGCGCTGCTGGCGCCGCATTTGGAGATCGGCGGGGCAAATAACAACGGGCGCGCGCTTGATGTTGCTGGGCAGAGAGTGCTGCTGGCTTGGAAGGGTGGGACGTCACTGGCGATGGGCGTGAGTGGAGGGTTTAGGCGGACCTCGATCGGCTATGTGGGGGAAAGCGACGGATGGACCGATCTGCATCTGCACAACAAGATGGAGTGGGAGTTCGCCCAGGCGTTGGGCGGCAACATCGCGATGATGGGCGAAATCGATATTCAGCGGAGCCGAGAGTTCACGATTGCGCTGAGTTTTGGCGATGGGCATCACGGGGCATTGGCAACGCTGATGCAGTCGTTGGCGACTCCTGTTGACCAGCATCTGGCGCGATTTGTGGAGCAGTGGCACCGGGTGGCCTATATCTCGGAGTTGGAAGGGAAGTCGGAAGACGAGGGGCGGTTGCTGCGGGTAAGCCACGGAATGCTGCTGGCGCACGAGGACAAGACGTTCGCTGGAGCATTCATCGCGTCGGCCTCGATTCCTTGGGGACAGAGCAAGGGTGATGAGGATCTCGGCGGCTATCACCTGGTTTGGACCAGGGACATGGTGCAGACGGCGACCGCACTGCTGGCGGGCGGCTTTTCGGCGACGGCGCTGCGAGCACTGGTGTACCTGGCCTGCAGCCAGAGAACGGACGGGAGTTTCGCGCAGAATTTCTGGGTGAATGGGAACCCTTACTGGGGTGGAATTCAACTGGACGAGGTGGCGTTTCCTCTCTTGTTGACCTGGCGGCTCTGGAAGGCACAAGAGCTGGAAGAGTTCGACATGTTGACGTTCGTGCTGCGGGCGGCGAATTTCCTCGTGCGGCAGGCCCCGGTTACTCAGCAGGAGCGGTGGGAGGAGAATGCGGGCTATTCCCCTTCAACGCTGGCGGTAGTGATTTCCGGGCTGATTTGCGCCGCGGATATCGCGCGGGCAGAAGGCGAAGAGAAGCAGGCGGTATTTCTCGAGGAGTATGCGGATTGGATTGAGGAGAACCTGGAGGATTGGACTGTCACGAACGATGGGGTGCTGCTGCCTGAGGTGAAGCGGCACTATATGAGGATTCGTCCGCCCCAGTGTGGAGACCCGTACGCGGCGCCGGATTGTGATCAGCAGATGGTGCATTTGAGCAACCAGCCGCCCGGCGAGAAGACGGCCTATGAGGCTCGAGAGATTATTGACGCAGGATTTCTGGAACTGGTTCGGTATGGGGTGCGAGCGGCGGATGATCCGCTGATAGTGGATTCGCTGAAGGTGGTGGACGCGGTGCTGAAGCGCGACACGCCGCGCGGGCCAGCGTGGAGACGATACAACCATGATGGGTATGGACAGCAGAGCGATGGCGGCCCGTATCTGGGCTATGGGGTCGGGCGCTGCTGGCCGTTGCTGGGCGGAGAGCGAGCGCACTATGAAGTGGCGGCGGGGAGGGATCCGCAGGCGTTGATCGCGACGTATGAGCGCTTTGTATCCCGCGGGGGAATGTTGCCTGAGCAGATATGGGATGAGGCTGACTTGCCGGAGGTTGGGATGTGTTTTGGGCGTTACTCGGGCGCGGCGATGCCGCTGGTGTGGGCGCACGCGGAATATCTGAAGCTGCTGCGGTCGGCCACCGATGGAAAGGTTTACGACTCTGTAGGAGTAGTGAAGCAGCGGTACCAGGTGGACAAGCAGTCAGGAAAGACGCGTCGGAATTTGCAGATCTTCAAGCGGCGACGCCATGTAGATACGGTGAAGGCGGGCGGAACGCTGCGGATTGTCGTAGGGGAGCCGTTCCGGACCACCTGGACAAATGACGGGTGGAAAACGACGCATCAGGAGGATGCTCAGGAGGTGGGCATCCTGGGATGGACCTACGATATTGGCGTGGACGCGCAGCAGACGGAGCCGATTTTGTTTACTCTTTATTGGCCGCAGCAGAACCGTTGGGAAGGGCAGAACTATACGGTGAACGTGATTGCTGCGCAGGATGAGACTTCCGCACCTGAGGCAGGGCAAGCGGCAGCAGTAAAGAAAACGGTGGCAGCGAAAAAAACCGCGGCGAAGACTGTATCGGGTGATTCGAAGGAGAAAGGCTGAACATGAGCGACGGAAAGCAGAACCTGGAATTACTGGCGATTAATACGCTGCGCTTTTTGGCTGTGGATGCAGTAGAGAAGGCGAATAGCGGGCATCCGGGCGCGCCACTGGGCGATTCGCCAATGGCGTATCTGCTGTTTCACAAGTTCATGCGGCACAATCCGAAGGATTCGCACTGGATCAACCGCGACCGCTTCATCCTTTCCAACGGCCACGCGTCGGCAATGTTGTATGGCTTGCTGCATCTGTCAGGCTATGACGTATCCATCGCGGATCTCGAGCAGTTTCGCCAGTGGCATTCAAAGACGCCGGGGCATCCTGAGTTTGGCGATACCGATGGCGTGGAGGCGACGACCGGTCCGCTGGGGCAGGGATTTGGCATGGGGATCGGGATGGCGCTGGCGGAGAAGCATCTGGCGGCGAAATACAACAAACCCGGCCTGGAGATCGTGGATCACTACACCTATGGGATTTGTTCCGACGGCGATTTGATGGAAGGGATTTCGCACGAGACCGCGTCTCTGGCGGGCACGCTGGGCCTGGGCAAATTGATCTATCTGTATGACGACAATTTGATTTCGCTCGACGGGCCGACCGAACTTTCGTTTACCGAGAATGTGGAAGAGCGGTTCGAGGCTTACAACTGGCATGTGCAGCGCGTTCCGGACGGAAATGATCTTGCAGCCATATCGGCTGCGATTGAAGCGGCACAGAAGGAGAAGACGAAGCCATCCATCATCGCGGTGCGGACTGTGATTGGTTATGGAAGCCCCAAGGCAGGAACGAACAAAGTGCACGGCGAGGCGCTGGGGCCGGTAGATACGAAGAAAACGAAGGACGAGTTGGGCTGGCCTGACGACAAGAGCTTTTACGTGCCCGAGGAGGCTGCCAAGCATTGGGCTGAGATCCAGGGCAAAGGCGCAAAGTACGAAGAGGAGTGGAATGCGCTGTTCGCAAAATATAAGGCGCAATTTCCGGAAGAGGCGGCAGAGTTTGAGCGGGTCTTCGATCCCAAGGGAAAGTTGGCAAAGGGATGGGAGGCGTCGCTGCCGGTATTCAAAGCAACAGACAAGCCGGTGGCGACACGCGTTGCGGGAAATGTTGTGATGAACGCGATTGCGGCGAGCGTTCCTGAATTGATTGGTGGGGCCGCGGATTTATCGACGTCAACGAAGACGATCTTCAAGGATGGCGGCAATGTTCATGTGGATGCGGCGGGGAGAAATATTTTCTTCGGGGTCCGCGAATTTGGCATGTGCGCGATGGTCAACGGTATGGCGCAGCATGGCGGCGTGATTCCATTCGGCTCGACATTCTTTGTGTTCAGCGACTATTGCAAGCCGGCGCTGCGACTGGCGGCGTTGATGAGTGCGCACTCTCTCTTTGTTTATACGCATGACTCGATCGGGCTGGGCGAGGATGGTGAGACACATCAGCCGATTGAGCACCTCATGATGTTGCGCGCGGTTCCTAAGCTGACTGATCTGCGGCCAGCGGACGCGAACGAAACGGCGGCGTGCTGGAAGCTGGCGCTGGAGCGGAAGAGTCCGAGCTTCTTTGCATTGTCGCGGCAGGACCTGCCGATTATGGACGCGGAGAAGTACAAGATTCTGGAAGGCGTCGCGAAGGGCGCGTATGTGTTGGAGCGTGGGGGCGAAAAGCCGGATGTGCTGATCGTGGCCACAGGCTCTGAGGTCCATGTGTGTCTCCAGGCCGGCGTCGAGCTTGAGAAGCAGGGGATTACCGCGCGCGTCGTATCCATGCCGAGCTGGAAGATATTTGAGGAGCAGAGCGAGGAATATAAGAGCGCGACGTTCCCTGATGATGTGCCGAAACTGGCGGTAGAGGCTGGGAGCCCGCTGGGATGGTGGAAATATGTGGGGCGTCACGGTGACGTGATTGGCCTGGAGCGGTTTGGGGCGTCGGCACCGGGAAAGATCGTGCTCGAGAAGCTGGGCTTTGGAGTGGACAACATTGTGGCCAGGGCCAAGGCGCTGGTTAAGAAAGCGGGCAAGTGACGCCATGAAGATTGCGGTCGGCTCAGATCACGCGGGATTTGAGATGAAGGAAATGTTGCGCCCGGAAATTGCGCGACTGGGGCATGAGGTCGTGGATATGGGCGCGTATGAGGAAGACCCGGAGGACGATTATCCGGACTTCGCTCGAGCCGTCGGGGAAGCGTTGATCACGGGCAAGGCGGAACGTGGCGTGCTCATTTGCGGAAGCGGCGTCGGCGTGTGTGTTGCGGCGAACAAAATGCCGGGAATAAGAGCGGGCATGTGTCACGACACGTATTCCGCGCATCAGGGTGTTGAGCATGACGAGATGAACGTGCTGGTTCTGGGATCGCGAGTGATTGGCCCGGCGATGGCGGTAGAGCTGGTGCAGACATATTTGAAGGCGGTGTTCAGCGGGACGACGCCGCGGTTTGTGCGCCGGCTGAACAAGGTGAAGGAAATTGAAGCGCAGTATATGAAGACCGGCAACTAGTAACGGGAGCTGGTAGGAAACGATGGCAGCAATTCGCACAATCTTGTGGGACATGGGCGGCGTGCTGCTGACCAACGGCTGGGACCATGTGCAGCGCTATGCGGTGCTGGAACATTTCGGGCTGGAGCGTGACCCGTTCGAGGAGCGACATCCTACGGCGAACGATGAGTGGGAGAAAGGCGAGATCGACGCGCAGGAATATTTGAAGCGGACGGTATTTTATGAACCGCGGAATTTTACCTGGCAGGAATTTCTTGAGGTAATGAAGCTGCAGTCGCAGATGCTGCATCCGGGATGTTTTCGCATCTTGCGGGCGTTGAAAGCATCGCATGAGTACAAGGTTGGAGTCTTGAATAACGAAGCGACGGAGTTGAACGATTACCGCATAGAGCATTTCGGGCTGCGGGAGCTGTTCGAATATTTCTTAAGCTCTTGTTATCTGGGGATCAGGAAGCCGGACGTGAAGATTTTCCTGCGCGGGCTGCAGATAACTCAGGCTAATCCGGCGGAGACGGTGTTCATAGATGACCGGGAAGGCAATGTAAGCGCAGCGAAGGCCGCGGGGATGAAGGCGATTCACTTTACGGGCCCGGAGAAGTTGATAGATCAGCTGGGCGCGCTGGACATTCACTGGAAGAAGTAAACCGCAAGGAGAGGACGACGATGGAACTGGGATTAGTTGGACTAGGGAAGATGGGATTCAACATGGCCGAGCGACTACGGCTGGCTGGGCACAAGGTCGTCGGCTTTGACACGAGCGGCGATGTAGTGACGAAGTTCAGTGCGACGGGAAGCGTTGGCGTGAACTCGCTGGCGGAGATGGTGAAGAACCTGAAGGCGCCGCGGGCGGTGTGGATTATGGTTCCCGCGGGCGCGCCAGTGGACCAGACGATTGAGAAGTTGCTGCCCGCGATGGAGCCCGGCGATACGTTCATTGACGGTGGCAATTCGAATTACAAAGATTCGCAGCGCCGATACTCGGAGTTGAAGGCTAAAGGCTTCAACTTTGTTGACGCAGGGACGTCGGGCGGAGTCTGGGGATTGAAGGAAGGCTATTCGCTTATGATCGGCGGCGACAAGGAGCCCGTGGAGCGGCTGACGCCGATTTTTTCTGCACTCGCTCCGGCGCCCGACAAGGGATGGGGGCATGTGGGGCCGGCGGGCGCGGGGCACTTCGTGAAGATGGTGCACAACGGAATTGAATACGGAATGATGCAATCCTATGCCGAGGGCTTCAGCATCATGCAGCACAAGGAAGAGATGAAGCTCGACCTGCCGCAGATTTCTCAGATCTGGCGCTTCGGCAGCGTGGTGCGGTCATGGTTGCTGGATCTGACGGCGGATGCTCTGAAGAAGAACCCGACCCTGGAGGGGCTGGAGGCTTACGTGGTTGATTCCGGCGAGGGGCGCTGGACGGTAAAGGAAGCGATCGATCTAGATGTGTCGGCGCCGATTATTACCGAGTCGCTGCTGCGGCGGATTCGTTCACGCGAGGTGAACAACTTCTCTGACCGAATGTTGGCGATTATGCGGAATGAATTTGGCGGACACGCGGTGAAAAAGGCGGAGTAATTTCGTCGGCGCTTCTTTTTGACCTACGCAGTGTCATGCAACAGAGCAGGAAAACGGAGAGAACTATATGGGAACGACAGCGGGAACACACGTTTCAGTTGAGCCGGCAGGACATACAAAAGTCGAAGGGTGGCACGGAGCGAATTCCCGACTCAGGGATCATCGTCATTTTTGGCGCATCGGGAGATTTGACGAAGCGTAAGTTATTGCCGGCGCTATTTCATCTGGAGCAAGCGGGCCTGTTGCCGAAGAACTTCGCCGTGGTAGGAGTGGCACGCCGCGATTTGTCGCAGACGTTTGCCGCAGACATGCGAGAGGGAATCGTTGAGGGTGGGGGAGTGGATGCGAAGGACGCCAAGCTGGATGAGTTCGTAAAGAAAATCAGCTATTTCGCCATGGATTTTGACAGCGACGACGGCTACGTGAAGCTGAAAGAGATGTTGGAGGGGATTGATCAGAAGTCCGGAACGGAAGGCAACAGGCTCTTTTATCTTGCGGTGGCGCCGGAATATTTCGAAGACATAATTGACCGCCTGGGCAAGCACGGGATGAGCAAGGAGCCAGAAGACAAGTCGGGCTACATTCATGTGGTGATCGAGAAGCCGTTTGGTCACGATCTGGAGTCGGCGCGGGAACTGAGCGACAACATAAATAAGGTCTTTAACGAAGACCAGATCTTTCGCATCGATCACTATCTCGGTAAGGAAACGGTGCAGAACATTCTCGTCTTCAGATTTGCTAACGGGATTTTTGAACACGTGTGGAACCGGAACTACATCGATCATGTGCAGATCACGGCGGCAGAAAGCATCGGCATTGAGGGGCGCGGACCGTTTTATGAAAAGGCGGGCGCGCTCCGGGATGTCGTGCAGAACCACATCATGGAGCTGATCTCGTTTGTGACGATGGAGCCGCCAGTTTCATTTGACGACCACGCGGTGCGGGCGGAGCAGTTGAAAGTGTGGCAATCGATGCGGCAGATTCCGCTCGTGAATACGGTGCGGGGACAGTATGGGCCGGGGACTGTCGATGGCCAGCAAGTCCAGGGTTACCGACAGGAAGAGCGGGTTGATCCGAAATCGCAGACTGAGACGTTTGTCGCGCTGCAGATGCAGATTGAGAACTGGCGGTGGGCGGATGTGCCGTTTTATGTGCGCGCCGGCAAGCGGCTGGCGAAGCGGGTGACGGAGATTACGATTGAGTTCAAGCAGCCGCCCATGTTGCTCTTTAGAAATACGGGCAACGCGAGGTGTGGAGATATTCAGCCGAATATTATCTCCATGCGTATCCAGCCGGATGAGGGAATCAGTTTGCGGTTTGCGGCGAAGTATCCTGGTACGAGCATGACGGTGTGTCCGGTGACGATGGATTTTAGTTATGCGCAGGCGTTTGGGACTTCATCGGCGAACGGATACGAGCGGCTGTTGTTGGATGCGATGTTGGGAGATGCGACGTTGTTTGCTCACCGTGATGGTGTGGAGGCAACGTGGGCGATTATGACGCCGGTGTTGGAAGCGTGGGCGTCGCATCCGTCGAAAGATTTTCCGAATTATGCGGCGGGAACGTGGGGACCGAAGGCGGCAGAGCAGCTAATTGCGCGCGATGGCAGGGAGTGGCGTAAGCTGTAGGCCGCGCAAATTATGGCAACCCAAGTTACATATTACGTTTACGACGATCCGGAAGAGATGTCACAGCACATGGCGCGTCTGATGACCGATTCACTCGGTGCAGCGGCGGCGCGACGCGGAGTAGCTCGGGTCGCCGTTTCGGGGGGTAACACGCCGCGACGGAGCTTTGAGTTACTGGCGGATGCAGGTCAGCCGTTTCGAGGTCAGATGCCGTGGAGTAAGCTCGAATTCTATTTTGTGGATGAGCGATGCGTGTCTCCGGACAACAAGGATTCAAATTACCGGATGACGCGAGAGGCGCTGCTGTCGCACGTCCCGCTGCCCGAAGACCAAGTGTTTAGGATGGAAGGTGAGCTGCCTCCGGAGGAGGCAGCGGCGCGGTACGAGTCAGCGATTCGAAATCGAATTCGTTTAGAGGGAGCGGAACTGCCGGTGTTTGATCTGGTGACGCTGGGCATGGGGCCGGACGGGCATACGGCGTCGTTGTTTCCGCATACCGCGGCGCTGGGCGAGACGATGCGCATTTGCGTGGCGAACCATGTGCCGCAGAAAGAAACGTGGAGGATCACGCTGACCTACCCGGTGATAAATCGCGCGCGCGAAGTGGTCTTTTTAATCGCTGGGCAAGACAAGGCAGACCCCCTGCAGGAGGTGCTGGAGGGCGCATACAATCCCGATGAGTTCCCCTCGCAGCTGATCAGGCCGGCGAACGGCAAGCTGACGTTGCTGCTGGATCGAGCTGCGGCCTTAAAGCTCCCCGAACCGGTGGAAGGCAAGGGAACCTTGGAGATCAGACGATGATTCTGGCCGGGGATGTAGGCGGCACCAAAGTTCATCTGGCGTTGTATGACTTTGCTGGGGGCAAGCTGGCGCATGTTCGGGACGAGAAATTTCCGGCGCAAAAGTACGACAACCTCGAGTCAGTGGTGCGGGAGTTTCTTGCGGCGGGGAACACGCCGGCGAATGATATTACTTCGGCTTGCTTCGGAGTGCCCGGGCCGGTGCGTGATGGCCGGCTGAAGCTAACAAATCTTCCGTGGGACTTGGATAGCCGGCAGCTTTCGCGCGACCTGGGGATAGAGCATTTATTTCTGATCAACGATCTTGAGGCGAACGGCTACGGGATTCCGGAACTGACTGCGGACCAGGTTTACACCCTGAGCGAGGGAGACAAGGCGGCGGTAGGAAATCGCGCACTGGTTTCTGCAGGGACCGGGCTGGGAGAGGCGATTCTGGCGTGGAATGGAAAGATCCACGTACCGATGGCGTCTGAGGGCGGCCACGCAGATTTTGCGGCGCGCAACGAGATGGAGATTGACCTGCTGCGATATTTGCAGAGCACTTTGAAGGGCCGAGTGAGTTGGGAACGCGTTGTCTCCGGCATTGGGCTGAAGAATGTCTATGCATTCTTGCGGGATGAAAAAGGACTGACTGAGGAGTCGTGGTTGGCCGACAGGATGAAGAACGAGGATCCGAACGCGGTAATTGGTGAGCTGGGCGAGGCTGGTGAGCACGAGTTGTGCACCCGCGCACTGGATATGTTTGTTTCGGCATACGGCGCGGAGGCGGGAAATACCGGTCTCAAGGTGTTGGCGGTCGGCGGAGTCTTTCTGGGGGGCGGGATCGCGCCGAAGATTCTGAAGAAGCTTGCCGACGGGACGTTTATGAAGGCGTTTACCGACAAGGGGCGGCTAAGCCCGGTGCTGGTCGCGATGCCGGTGAAGATCATTCTGGAGAGCCGGGCTGCACTGATGGGAGCAGCGGCATATGCGGAAGCTCGGGCGGCTGAGGTATCGGGCCGGAGCGATCGCGCCGCATCCATTCAGACCGCAGATACGGTTCGATAGAGCAGTAAAGCAGGTATTCCGGCACATGGGACGAGCGGGAACTTCCGCCTCTGACATATCGTAGAGAGTCTTGTTGGGACGATTTGAAGTTTCAGCCGGGCCCATGGTGACACTTGGTTTTATCAAGCGTCCAAACATCGGGAATCTTTGCACTAATTCTAAGGAGAGCTATGTATCGCAAGAGCTTATTTCTAGCGTTGGCTTGTGCGCTGTTATGCACTGCCAGCCAAGCGCAGCGTTTGTCGAATGATGTAAAGCCGGACCGTTACACGTTGAAACTGACGCCCGATCTGAAGGCGGCGACGTTTCATGGCGACGAATCCATTGAAATTACTCTGGCGCAGCCGGCAACGAGCATCACGCTGAACGCCATCGAGATAAAGTTTGGAACGGTGACGGTAAGCGCGGGTGGAACTGAGCAGACAGCGACCGTAATGCTCAATGACAAGTCGGAGCAGGCGACGTTTACGGTACCGCAGACGATTCCTGCGGGCAAGGCGACAATCAAGATTTCGTACGACGGAATTCTGAACGGGCAGTTGCGCGGGTTTTATCTCTCGAAGACTCCGAAGCGCAGCTATGCGGTGAGCCAGTTTGAGCCGACGGATGCGCGGCGGGCGTTCCCCTCGTTTGATGAGCCGGCGATGAAGGCTAAATTCAGCGTGACGCTGGTGGTGGACAAGGGCGACACGGCGATTTCAAACACGAACATCATTTCCGATACCCCGGGACCTGGCGCGGATAAGCACAGCGTAGCCTTTGCCGACGACGCCGAAGATGTCAACGTATCTCGTGGCGTTCATTGTGGGCGATTTTCAGTGCTTGTCCGGGTCGAGCGACGGCATTCCGATTCGAGCCTGTGCAACACCTGACAAAGTCGAGCTGGGTAAGTTTGCGTTGGCTGGAGCTGAGTATTTCCTGCACTATTACGACACTTATTTCGGCATCAAGTATCCCATGCCGAAGCTGGACATGATCGCGATTCCCGACTTTGAAGCGGGCGCGATGGAGAACTTCGGGTGCATCACATATCGCGAAGACGCGACTGCTGGTGGACGAGAAGACGGCATCCGATGACGGCGAAGAAGCGCGTTGCGCGTGGACGTGGCGCATGAGATGGCGCACCAGTGGTTCGGCGACATGGTGACCATGGAGTGGTGGAACAACCTCTGGCTGAACGAAGGCTTCGCGACGTGGATGGAGTACAAGCCGGTGGACGAGTGGCAGCCGGCATGGAACATTCCGCAGGACGAGGCGGAGGAGCTGGATGGCACGTTGAACCTCGACTCGCGGCACAGACGACGCGAGCGATTCGTCACAAGGCCGATACGCCGGCGGAGATCAATCGAGCAGTTCGACGGCATTGCGTATGGAAAGGCCGGTGCGCGTGCTGGCATGGTGGAGCACTATCTTGGCGAAGAGACGTTCCGCAAGGGCGTGCACAACTATCTGGCGGCGCACATGTATGGCAATGCGACGGCGGAGGATTTCTGGGGCGCGCAGACTGCGACCAGCAACAAGCCGGTAGACAAGATCATGGACAGCTTTGTAGCCCAGCCTGGCGTACCGTTACTGGACTTTGGGGCGGTGTCGGGAGGGAAGGCGCCAGTCACACAGAGCCGCTTTTATCTGACTCGACTGGCGAAAGAAAATCTCGATCAGAAGTGGACGATTCCAGTGTGCTTTAAGTCTGGAGCCGGTGGACAATGCGAAGTTTTGAATGCTGAAGCGCAGCAAAGTATGGCGGTTCCGACGGGGCCGTTTCTGTTTGCCAATGCGGGCGCGACGGGGTACTACCGGACCGTTTACACCAGCGACGATTACAAGAAGTTGGTGGCGGGGGCGGAAACGAGTCTGACGGCACCTGAGCGGATTTACATGCTTGGCAACCAGTGGGCGATGATGCGTTCGGGTCGCGGCAACGTGGGCGACTATCTTGACCTGGTGCAGGCGCTAAGCAAGGACACGAATTCCGGCGTGATTGGCGACGCGTTGCGGTCGGTAGGCACGATCGAAGATCGCATCGCGACGACACCGGAGGAGCGTGAACAGCTGCGCGCATGGGTGCGGAAGACATTCAAACCGCTTTATGAGGAAGTGAAGACGCCGACGCAAGCGGACACGGATGACCGTAAGCAATTGCGGGCGACGTTGTTCGGAGCACTGGCGGGAGCCAAGGACCCGGAGATTATTGCTGAGGCCAGGGTGCTGGCGAACAAATATCTCGACGATCCGAAGTCACTCGATCCGAACCTCGCGCAGACAGCAGTAGGAGTTGCGGCAGCGAACGGCGACGCGGCGTTCTATGACAAATTGCTGAAGCTGAGCAAGACGGCAACCGATCCGGCACTGGGCACGCGTTCGCAGTATTTGCTGGCGGTGTTTGAGAATCCGGAGTTGGCACAGAAGACGTTGGAGTATGCAGCGTCAGGTCAGGTGAGAAACCAGGATTCATGGATACTCATGGCGATTGAGATGGGCAACCGCGAGACTCGTGATATTGCCTGGAACTACATCCAGCACAATTGGGAGAAGGTACAGGCTCAATTAACGACCTCCTCCGGCGGAAACCTGGTCGGGTCGGTGGGCAACTTCTGCGACGCGCAACATCGCGACGAGGCGGTGGCTTTCTTCGACACTCACAAGGTAGCCGCGTCGGACCGGTCGCTCAAGCGTGCAGTGAACCAGATTAACGATTGCATTGACCTGAGAGCGGCGCAGGAGCCAAGCCTGAAGGCATGGCTGGCGAAGCAGTAGGCCACAACGTAGTGGCAAATTAGAGCGGGGCTAATTGCCCCGCCTTTTTTATGGGCGTGGGAGGCCGCGAATTTCTTGTGGGCGGCGACGGAGGCGGCCGGAGATGAGGGCACGCTCCCACCAGTGGAGTCTTTGCGGCGGAGCCGGGAGGTGGAGAGGATTGTTACGGAGCTGAGCACAGGCCTCGGCGAGTGGCAGGCTTTGCCAGGTGGAGAGGCGTTCCCGGATCGCACGGGTGTAGTCGGCTTTTTGGTACCAGTAGTGGAAGAGGAAGTCTTCGGCCGATTGCGGCGGATATTGCTGCGACAGGGCACGAGAGATGGAGAACTGCTCCGCGAGATATTCCTTCGAAGTGTGAGGAGAGAGCTGCGCAAGAGTTTTGAGAGCGTCGTCTAAGAGCCAGGCAGAGTGCGGGGGAAGGCCGATGACGCCGGAGTTCCACATTTGTGGAGCGTGGTCTGATGAGAGACCGGCGGCGCGCAAGGCCCGACGGAATTTCGCCATCTGCGGCGTGGGATGGGTGGCGATATCGTATTCGCGGCGATGGAGGACGCGGGCGCCGGAGGAGATGCGGTCGAGGAGTGGGGCGTAGGGCGCGAGGAAGAAGGTGTCGGCGTCCAGAAAGACGGAGGCGTCGGAGGGAAAGCGCTGGGCAATTTCGCGGAGCACGGACAATTTGAGGCGGTAGGGATCGTAAGGGCCGGGGACCAGGGCAGCGATGCGAACGGGAGAGAGCGAATCCAATGTGACGTGGTTGAGGAGGAGCGAGTAGGTGTCGGCAGCGTCAGCAGATTTAACCGCAACGTCAGTGAAGAAATGGAGTTCGGCGGAGGCTGAGTCTTTGAAGGCGAGCGCAGAGAGCATGGAATAGGCGGCCTGAGCGTGCAGGCCGGGATTGTTTCCGACGGCGAGGTAGACGAGATGCGAGCGCGGCATGCGCTAACAGTATGCACGAGCTTGGTAGAATCCACGCGTGGCAATGGACACGGACGGACGGAGCCAGGGTTCGCTGCCATGGCGGATTTTCTGGGTAGCACTGGCGGCGCGGCTGGCATACATGCTGCTGGCGCACACGTATCGGATTCGCGGGTTGGACGACCACTCCTACTTTGGATGGGAGATGGGGCGCGTGGCGCGGGCACTGGCGACGGGGCGGGGATACGCCGACCCGTTCAATGGACACACCGGACCGACGGCTTGGGTGTCGCCGCTGTATCCGATGCTGCTCGCGGCGGTGTTCAAGGTGTGCGGTGTGTATACCGCGGCGGCGGCAGTGTTCATTCTCACGCTGAACTGCGTTTGCTCGTCGCTGACGGCGATTACCACATATTGGATTGGGCTTCGATGTTTCGGGCGGCGGACGGGATTGTGGGCGGCGTGGATATGGGCTCTGTATCCGCCGTCGATGCAGTTTGCGGTGAAGTGGATCTGGGAAATGTCTTTGTCCACGCTGCTATTTACTGCAGCGTTTGCTATGGCGCTGAAGATCAGCGGCGTGGGGGTTGAGCGTGAGCGACAAGCGAGTTATGGGCAGTGGTTAGTATTTGGACTGCTGTGGGGACTAATTGCATTGAGTAATCCGTCAATGTGCATTTTTCTGCCGGCGTGCGGGCTCTGGCTGCTGAGTCGTCGAGACTGGAAGCCGTGGAGGGAGGCGGCCATCGCCGGGGCAATTTTTGTGACGCTGCTAGCGCCATGGTGCGTGCGGAATTATCTCGTCTTTCACAAATTTGTTCCCGTGCGAACGAATCTTGGAGTGGAGATGTATTTGGGGAACGGGCCGGGCTCGACGGGATTGGTGATGGAGTTCGAGCATCCGTTTTTGAATTCGCGGCAATTGGAACGGTATGCGGCGATGGGTGAGATCGCGTATGCGCGGCAGATGGGGCAGGCGGCGAAGGCGGCAATCGTGGCGTCGCCGGGACATTTCGTAAAGGTGTCGCTGCTGCGGTGCTATTACTTCTGGTTTGGCGTGCCGCACGAGTTGGAGGCGCGCTGGGACCGCCAGCTTTCCGATTGGCTGCGCTTGCTGTTGTTTTCATTCACCAGTGCGGCCGGGTTGCTCGGGCTGGGGCTGGCGTTTCGGAGGCGTGTGCATGGAGCGGCGCTATTCGGGTGGGCATTTCTATTGCTGCCGCTAACCTATTACTTCGTGTTCGTGCATGCGCGGTTTCGGTATCCTCTGGAGCCGCTGATGGCAGTGCTGGGCGTGTATCTGTTTCAATCCGCGACGGCGGCGAAGGGACAAAGCTGAGTGCGGCCAGAGTTGAAGCTCACGATGTAAACTGCGTAGCGGAACGAGATGATGCGGAAGCCTAGCTTTTTATTGGTGCTTGCGGTGTTTTGCGCGACGGCCGGTGTATCGAGGCTGAGTGCAGGGCAGAGTGCGGGCGCGACCGCTGCTGGAGGTACGCAGAGCGCGAGCGGGCAGAGTGCGGGAGCATCGGGCGGGGGCGGATCAGCGACTGGGCCGATAAGGCCGGGGCTGTATAGCGCAGACCACGTTCCCATCACGATGAGCGGATTCGTTGATAACGGGACGGTGGTGTTCAAGGACGCTACGGTAACGGCTGGCCTGAGCGGCTGGCGACACATCATGGGGACACCGCAGAAGCCGTATTTGCTGGAGACGATTGGATCGGGGGTGGCGCTGCTGGATTATGACAACGACGGATGGATGGACATTTATTTGGTAAACGGTTCAACGTATGACGCTCTGAGCGGAAAGACGGCTTCCCCGCACGCGGCGCTGTTCCACAACAATCACGACGGGACTTTCACGGATGTGTCGGAGAAGGCGGGAGTGCAGAACGACCGATGGGGATATGGAGTTGCGGTCGGCGATTACGACAACGATGGCTGGCCGGATCTGTACGTAACCAATTTTGGTAAAAATCGGCTGTATCACAATAATCACGACGGAACATTTACAGATGTGGCGGAGAAGGCAGGCGTGACACTCGGGAACTGGTCTACCGGGCCTACTTTTGGAGACTATGACGGCGACGGACTGCTGGATATTTTTGTGCCGGGCTATGTGCATTGGGATTTGGCGCATCCTCCCTCGGTGGCGAACGGGACGGCGGACAATGCGTTCTGCCAGTATCGCGGAATCGCAACGATGTGCGGGCCACGAGGATTGCTGGGGGAGCCGGACCACCTCTTTCACAATAACGGCGATGGCACTTTTACCGACGTAAGCGAGAAGGCGGGAGTGGCGGACAAGAAGCGTCACTACGGGTTCACGTCGGTGTTTGTTGACCTGAACGGCGATGGCAAGGTGGATTTGCTGGTGAGCGACGACTCTTCGCCGAATTATCTCTACATCAACAAGGGCGATGGGACGTTCGAGGATGCGAGCTATGCGACCGGCTTCGCGGTGAATGGGGATGGGCGCGACACGGCGACGATGGGGATTGCGCTGGGCGATTTCAGGAACAATGGACTGCTGGATATTTATACGACGACGTTTTCCGACGACTACAAAGTGCTCTACAACAACGACGGTGATACGAACCTCACTGATATTACGTCCGACATGGGGATGTCGGGAATTACCTATCAGTTTCTGGGATGGGGCACAGCGTTCGTGGACTACGACAACGACGGGTGGAAGGATTTGTTTTTTGCGTCGGGGCATGTGTATCCCCAAGCGGATAAATATGACTGGGGAACGAGTTTTGCTGAGCGGCCGCTGCTGTTTCACAACGAATCCGGCAAGAAATTTACCCTGGTGCCGGCGGTGAAGGGTTCGGGGCTGGCCGTGGTGGTCCCAGCCCGTGGCGCGGCGTTTGGAGATTTGTTTAACGATGGGAAGATTGATGTCGTGCTGAACTGCATTGATCACACGCCGGTGGTCCTGAGGAATGTGAATCCGGACAGCAATCATTGGGTGGGGCTGAAGCTGGTTGGCGGTCCGAAGTCCCCGCGTGACGCGGTGGGCGCGACCGTGTATTTGACAGCCGGCGGAATCAAACAGCGCGGCGATGTGGTGAGCGGCGGGAGCTTCGAATCCTCGAGCGATCAGCGCTTGCACTTTGGCCTGGGTGAGGCGAGCAATGCAATGGCGGAGATTCATTGGCCGGATGGAGTGAAGGAGCAGGTGAAGCTGCCCGGAGCGGATCGCTATTTTGTGATTGAGGAAGGCAAAGGGGTCGTGCCGAGCGTGTATGACCACATGGCCGCTGCGCATTGAAGAGCGGGGAGAGCGCACGGTAGAATAATCAGAGCAGCCATTCGCGGCAAGTCGGGGCGTAGCGCAGCCTGGTAGCGCATCTGCTTTGGGAGCAGAGGGTCGGGGGTTCGAATCCCTCCGCCCCGACCATAGAGCTCACTTCTCTCAGGGGTGGACGTAAGCGAAGTTGTCGAAGCGCAGCGATTCACCATGGGCTAATTTGAACGGAGACGCCCGAGACGGGTCCGAGCCAGTTGGTTCGAACGCGGCAGAGTTCATTGGGTCGCAGCGTTTCGGAAATATCAGGCATTCCGGCGGCGCGAAAGGTGACCGTAGCTTCCTGCTCGCCGCCGTTGTAGACGTCAATGCCGGCAAAGATGCGCGGGGCGTAGAAGCGAAACTCCGCCTGCGATGTGTTTGGGTCGGCTAGGGAAAGCGTGAAGGTGCCGAACTTTCCGTAAGGCGTGCCGATTTTCCATTGGGAGCTTCCCCAGTCAACAACTCCCGAAGGATATTGCCCGATGAGCAGGGTGTTGGCGGCGAGATGCGGGTCGTCGAAGGTGATGTAGGAGGGGGGGCGCTGGTTGGAGACGCCCTGGATGTCTATGTCGCGCGAACTGGTGTGGCGGATGGCGAGGACGCGGGTGCGGTCGTCGAAAGTGTAGCCGTCGCCGGTGAGGCCTGCTGACGGGCGACGGGCTATCGGGCGGCCGCCGACCATGACGGAGGTGGGGACAAAGTTGAGGCGAAGTGTGTCCGTCGAATCCTGATCAAAGGTTGAGTAGGTGACTGAGCCGGCGCCGTAAGAAATCTTAGTTACAACCGAGATAGAACCGAGCAAGTGGGACTCATCGTTGGGGGCCCACTCGGGAACGGCCCAGAAGGCATCCATCATACGGCGAGGGCCGTCGGCGAATTCGTCGGTGAACCACCACTGATTGGCAAAAGGAGCGTGAGCGGCACCGGAAAGGCCCTGAAAGTAAGTGACCCAGTTATAGGTGCGGTAGGCGGCTTCTTTATAAGTCGCGTCGCCGGTCTTAGAGTAGTAGAGGGCTTCGACAGCAGCGAGTCGCGAGCTGTGGCTGTCGCAGCATTGGTTAGGGAGATTGCAGCAGAAGTTCTTGCCGTCGCCCTGTTCAGTAGTGATGGTGGCTCCATGGACGACGTACTTCGGCCATTTGGGTGTGGTCTTAACCCATTCGATGAGGTCGCGTGCGTGTTCGCGCCACTGAGGATCTTTCTCGGGATGGAGAAGGATGTAGCGGGCGAATTCGAGTGGGATAACCTGATTCGCGTTGCCCATGTTTGCGGTGACATCTTCGAAGTAACCCACCCAAAGATTGTTGCGCATGGGATATTTCATGAGCCAGTCCCAGGAGCCTTGGCGAACTGTTTTGTAGCGAGTCACGTCGCCCTGGTTGAGGCGGATGAGTTCGTCGAAGAGCATGATGGGCTCGACGACGTTGGCGGAGTAGGGGAAGAATCCTTTGCCGCCGGTGACGCTTCCATCGCGGGCGGAGCAGCGGTAGGGCCACGGGGAGATGAGTTCAGAGCCGGGCTTGTAATTCTTGACCAGGGCATCCGCGCAGCGAATTGCCGCGAGCAGATATTTTGTATTGCCGGTCATCTCGTAAAGACGGAGATAGGCATAGCCGTCTTCACCGACGACATGAGGCTCGACGTAATCTTTGCCGTGCTCGCTCCAGCCGGAGTACCGAGGGCTGCCGGGATCGGCCGATGGATAGGGCACGCGAGACCAGGCGTAGCCTTCGGGAGTCAGGCCGTTTTCAAGTTCATAGTCTACGAAGTCTTGAAGAAAAATCAGGGTGCGAGGGTCGCCGGTGTAAGGGTAGAGGCGCTCGATGAAGCCCTGCATCATGGCGCGGAGGTAGCCGGTGGAGTTGGCCCAGGTCTTGTCGGGCGTGAGTTCAAACGTGGCGCGGTCGAAGTCGAAGCAGCAGTAGTAGTAAGGGAGTCGCTGGCGATTGTACTGGTCCCATACGACGGTCCACTGCGAGAGAAAGTAGTCGGAGTAGGAGTAGCCGGTGTCGAGGGAGATGGGCCAGGGGAGGAGTTTGCCGTCGCCGTCGAGTTGGACGGAGCGTCCGGCGATGGTGGGCGCGTCAATGACGGAGGTGACGGCGAAGGGCTGCTGCTGTGAGAGGCAGGGAATCCCGGCGAGAGGGAACAGGAGACACGCGAGAATGACGGATCGCGTCATGTTGCGGCAATTCTATCCTCGAATAGGAATAGCTGAGATTTGCGAAGAGGTTAGCCCATGTTGCGGAGGCCAGCGGAGATTCCGCTGATGGTGGAGGCGATGGCGCGGTTGAGGTCGGCGGAGTTTTCACCGGCGCGTTTGCGGCGGAGTAGCTCGACCTGGATGAGGGACATCGGATCAACATAGGGATTGCGGAGACGGATGGAGCGGGAGAGTACGGGATTGTTTTCGAGGAGCTCCCTCTGACTGGTGATGGTGAGGATCCAGTGGCGGGTGCGGATGAATTCTGTTTCGATCATCGAGAAAATGCGATCGCTGAGAGCGCGGTCGGCTACAAGTGAAGCGTAGTGGCGAGCGATGCCCATGTCGGCTTTGGCGAGGGCGGTCTCGACATTGCTGACGACGTCAACAAATAGGGGGAACTCGCGGGCCATGGCGGAGAGGAGTTCGACTCCGCCGGGACGCTGGGCAAATTCTTCGAGCGCGTGGCCAACGGCGAACCAGCCGGGGAGTCCGTGGCGGCTTTGCATCCAGCCAAAGACCCAGGGGATGGCGCGAAGGCCGGCGAAGTTACGGCCACCGGCTCGGCGAGCGGGACGGGAGCCGATGCGGGCATTTTCCAATTCGTCTACCGGGGTGGCTTGCTCGAAATATTCCATGACCCCGGGATCGTCGAGGATGTGTTCGCGATAGAAGGCGTAGGCGGAGTCGGAAAGCTGTTCAAGTGCCTCTTCCCACTCGGGCAACAGGACACCGGTCTGATGGCCATCAGGGTCGCGAGCGTCGGGGCGAGCGAGTGCGTCCAGGCTGGCGGCTATCATGAGTTCGAGATTGCGCTCGGCGAGGATCGTGTCGGAGTATTTCCAGCTAAGCACTTCGCCCTGCTCGGTGATGCGAAGGGAGCCTGAGAAGGCGTCAATCGGCTGCGCGAAGATGGCGCGATGCGTGGGGCCTCCGCCACGACCGACGGTGCCGCCGCGGCCGTGAAAGAGGCGAAGCTTGACTCCACATTCGCGGGCGGTGACATGGAGAGCACGATGGGCTTTATGGATCTCCCACGCGCTGGTGAGCATGCCGGCGTCTTTGTTGGAGTCGGAGTAGCCGAGCATGACTTCCTGTTCGCGGCCCCAGGCGTCGAGCAGAGGCGTGTAGTCGGCGGAGGTCCAGAGCTGGCGCGAGATTTCAGGAGCATTGCGGAGGTCTTCGAGCGACTCGTAGAGCGGGACGGGTGTGAGGCTGGCGCCGCGTGGACCGTTGGCGAGGGCGGCTCCGCCAAGACGGGCGAGCCAGAGGACGCGGAAGACGTCGTCGCCCGCAGTGGCACCGCTGATGACGTAGCGACGGATTGCGTCGGGGTCCTGCTGCTGGATGCGGGCGATGGCGCGGAAGGTTTCGAGAACTTCGGCGGTTGGTGCGGTGAGAGAGTCGCTTGCGCCAGGCCAGCGCTCTAACTCTTCGACGGCGGCGGCATGGACGCGAGCATGCTGGCGAACGTCCAGAGATTGGAGAGTGAAGCCTAAGGTGCGGACCAGGAGGATGAGCGGGTCAAGGTAGGTGCGGGCAAGGCGTTCCCCGTGACTCTCGACAAGGCTGTCGCGAAGGGTGAGGAGGTCGGAGAGGAATTCTTCGGGGTCTGAGTATTGAGGGAGGGCTTGGGCCGCATTCGCGGGAAGACGCATTTGGATACAGGCGAGAAATTGGCGGGAGAGTTCCTGCGGGAAGCGCTCGGATAGTGCAGCAACGGAGCCGCTGGTGGAGATTTCTTGGTAGTGGTCGAGGCGGGAGGCGAGATCCGGGGACGTCGGGACAAATTGGCTTGAGGTGGTGAGCAGGTCGAAGACATTTTGCAGGCGGCGGCGATAGCGGGCGAGGATGAATTCACGGGCGAGGGCGACAGCTTCGAGGGTGACGGGGGCAGTGACGTTGGGATTGCCATCGCGGTCTCCACCGATCCAAGAGGAAAAGCGCACGAGGCAGGGGAGGGCGAGTGGGTAGAGGTCAAGGCCGTATTCTTCGGCGAAGGCGGCGGCGATCTCGGTGTAGAGGCGCGGGATCGTCTCAAGTAGCGATGCGTCGTAGAAGTCCAGGCCCATCTTTATTTCGTCAGAGACGGAGGGTTTAAAACTGCGGACTTCGCCAGTCTGCCAGAGCGCGGTGATCTCGGCGCGGATGTTGTCTTCGACGGATTGCAGCTGCTCGTCGGGAAGAGGGATGGCGTTGACCTGCTCGAGCATCCGCGTGATGCGACGGCGCTTGAGGAGGACAGCGCGGCGGGCGACTTCGGTCGGGTGGGCAGTGAAGGTGGGGATGAGCTGAATGTGCTGAAGGAATTCGAGGGCTTCATCGGCGCTGATACCGGTCTCTTTCATGCGCCGGAGGGTGCCGCGGATCGAGCCGCGTTGCGGGGGAACTCCGACAGCGAGTTGGAGGGCGGTGCGGCGGCGCTTGCGATGGCTGGTTTCGGCAAGATTGATGAGCTCGAAGTAAAAAGCGAAGGCGCGCGTGAGTGCAGTGGTGGAGGAGAGGTCGAGGTCGCGAAGATCGAGTTCCTGCACACCGGAGCCTTGCAGGGACGAGTCACCAGAGGAATCTGCTGAGGCGGCATCGCGGAGCTGGATCGAGAGCAGGCGGAGGGATTCGACGCGCTCGAAGAAATCATCACCCTTTTGCTCACGGAGCACGTCGCCGAGGATAGTGCCGAGCAAGCGTACATCCCGGCGCAGGGGAGCCTCTTTTTGCGGCCCGGAGTTTGCCTGGACTTCAGCGAGGCGTTCGGGCCAGTTTTCCGGTTTCCAAAGTGGTGGCATGATTGGGGACCACAGGCCCGTTTAGAGCAGGGACTGTAGGGGCCATTATGCCTGAGTTTGCTTTACAAGCCGCAGTGCGACAGGGCAAACTCTTTGAGGCGGCTTCCTGGCGTCTAGAAAGAGGATCAAGAACATGACGAAGAATTTTTGGGGTATGGCGGCGCTGAGCGCGGCCCTAACAGTGGCAATGAGCGGCATCGCGATTGCGCAGCAGGCGAGCTGCGACGGGATGAAGCATGACATGAAGGCCGCAGGCCATGACACGAAGGATGCCGCTAAAGACACCGGGCATGCGACGAAAACGGCGGCGAAGGATACGGGCAAAGGCGTGAAAACGGGCGCGAAAGACACCGGCCACGCAGTGAAGACCGGGGCGAAGGATACAGGAAAGGGAATAGACACGGGCGCGAAAGACACCGGGCATGCGGTGAAGACCGGTGCGAAAGATACCGGTCATGCAACGAAGACGGCGGCAAAGGATACGGGCAAAGGCATCAAGACGGGCGCCAAGGACACCGGTCATGCGGTGAAGGACGGCGTGGATGACACCGGCAAGGGCTTAGACAAGGCCGGCCATGCGATCGCGCATCCGTAGGATGAAGTACGCCAGATGGAGTCGCGCTAAAACCAAGTAATAAATGAGAACGGTCGCTCGCAAGAGCGGCTTTTCTCTTTAGGACGGAGAACTGAGCCAGCGCAGGATGAAGAGGAGCAGGATGATGGGCGCGGCGAAGATGATGGCCATGATCGCGGCCAGAAACGCAAGGAAGGCCCAATCCCGCCAGGTGTGGACGCGAGGGCGCGTGAGGTGGCGAGTGAGGAGCTTGTAGTTGCGGCGGTTTGCCTTCCACGCGATGTCGAAGATGTCGCCGAGGATAGGGATGGCTCCGATAAGGACGGAGATGCCGAGATTGAAGACCATGCGGGTGAGGGTGACGTAAGGAAGGCCACGAGCCCAGGCGGCGATGATGATGACGAGTCCGGCGAGTCCGCCGAGGATGTCTCCCACGCCGGGGATGAGTCCGATGATGCCATCGAGGCCGAAGCGAATGCTGGTGCCCGGGATGCGAAGCCAGTCGTCGAGGACATGGGCGATAAGGTCAAGGTTCCGGTCGTCGAAGACGGAGGAGCTCTTGCCGCGGAGGACGCTCGACCCGCGGCGATGCAGGGGTGGGAGGATTTCGGGCGGCGGCGGACTCGCGGGAGGTGGCGGCTGGGGATTGGGCATTGGCGTCGGGAAGGCCGGATGAGGACTTCGTTCTAGTACAATCAGAGTTTACGCGGCGGCTATAGTTCAGTGGCAGAACGCCTGCCTGTGGCGCAGGATGTCGTGGGTTCGATCCCCACTAGCCGCCCCAATAATCAGAATCTTGGCAGTAGAAAGCGGCGGAATATCGGCTGATTTCGCTCGCGAGGTATGGGCACTTGGCAGATACCCCGATACATGCACTCCTGCTCGGCACCTCAGGGTGGGCGTATGCGAGCTGGAAGCCGGGATTCTATGCGGCGAAAGTGCCGGCAAAGAATTTTCTCAAAGCGTATTCAGAGCGGCTGAATTCGGTCGAGGTGAACTACACCTTCCGTCAGCTGCCGTCGGCAAAGCTGTTGGGGAATTGGCTGGCCGCGACGCCGGAGGGCTTTCGATTCAGCTTCAAGGCACCGCAGCGGATCACGCATATTCTTCGGTTGCGAGGATGTGAAGGGGAGCTGGAGTCATTCGCAAACGCATTGATGCCCGTTGAGGCAGCGGGGAAGATGGGAGCGATGCTACTGCAGTTTCCGCCTAACTTTAAGGCGATGAAGCCGGGCAAGGACAAGCGGACGAATCTCGAGGCGCTTGAAGAATTTTTGTGTGGCGCCGAGAAGTGGCATGGCAGGCTGCGGATGGCGTTTGAGTTTCGCGATGCCAGCTGGTTTTGCGAGGGGACGTATGCGTTGCTGCGGAGCCATGGGGCCGCCCTGTGCGTGGCGGAAAGCGATGATCTGGTGACACCTGAGGTGCGGACGGCGGAGTTTGCGTACTACCGGCTACGGCTGGGAGGTTACAGTGAGGCGCAGATGACGGAGACGTATGCGAAGCTAGAAGCGGCGACGGCGCAGGGTGCAGTCTATGCCTACTTCAAACACGAAGAAGCGCCCGACGGCCCGCTGCGGGCGGAAGAGCTGTTACAGCGACGGAACATGCAGCATGGGATGGACGTAGGCCAAAGTGGACCGCGGGGATATGACAACGGGCTCTGAGCAAATAAACGGGCAGGATGGGTCGGTCGCGCAGGGATGGACGGCGTGGCTCGATCCCTATGAGCCGTTGAACCGGTTGATGCGGAATGCGCACGTGCAGACGCTGGCGGGGAATTACATGCCGCGCAAGCACGATCTCTCAGAAGCGACGGCGGAGTTAGTGGAGGTCATGCCGGCGCAGGATGGAATGACAGCGACACAGGTCCTCTGCCATTGCCATTGGCAGCCGGAAGACGTGCGGTCGGAGCGGCTGACGGTCGTGCTGGTCCACGGAGTGGAGGGGTCGTCTCATTCGCATTACATTTTGGGGAATGCGACGAAAGCGTGGCGGGCGGGCTGCAACGTGGTGCGGATGAACATGCGGAACTGCGGCGGCACGGAGAATCTAGGGCCGACGCTCTACCACTGCGGACTGTCAGGCGATGTGAAGGCGGTGGTCGAGTATTGCGTTCTGACGCAAAGGCTGAAGGCGGTTGCTGCGGTTGGCTACTCGATGGGTGGAAACCTGGTGCTGCGGTATGCGGGTGAAGCGGGAGATTCGGTGCCGGAATACCTGAAAGCGGTGGGGGCGGTGTCGCCGGCGATTGATATTTCCGAGTGCTCGACGGCGCTGCATTCCTGGCCGAACCGCGGATACGAGTGGAGTTTCTTGCGCGGGCTGGTGCGGCGGTTTCAACGCAAGGCGCAGTTGTTTCCGGAGATTTATGACGCCGACGCTGCTAAGGGGCTGCGTTCGATGCGGGACTTTGATGATCGGGTGGTGGCGAGATATGCCGGGTTTCGCGACGGTGAGGACTATTACCAGCAGACAAGTGCGGCGCGGGTGGTCGACAAGATCCAAGTTCCCACGCTGATCATTCATGCGAGTGACGACCCGTTTATTCGGCTTACGCAGGCGACGAGAGCGAAGCTGCTGGCGAATCCGCAAATACGGTTGGTGGAGACACCGCATGGCGGACATTGCGCATTTCTCGCTCCGGAAAAAGAGGGGAATGAAGAGGGACGCTGGGACCGCTACTGGGCAGAGCGAACGTTGCTGCGATTTTTATTAGCAGCAGCGGGGTCTCCAGGCGGATATCAGGCACACGCGGCCGGGGCGAGAGCGGTAGCTGAGCTGTGAGGCTCCTCGTGGCGCCGTAAGGCTTTGCGTAACAGATAAAATAGGACAGGCCCGCGCGTGAGCGCAGCGGCTGTGAATGAACAAGAAATGGGCGAGTAGCTCAATGGATAGAGCACCGGCCTTCTAAGCCGGCGGTTGCAGGTTCGACCCCTGCCTCGCCTACCAATCTTCGTGGAGCTTTTCGTCTCGGCCGGTCAATTCGCGGCGGAGTTAGGGTCAGTGGCACAGGCGATGGCCGCTCGTTTTGCCGCATCGGCGAAAGCTTGCGCGCTCCTCTGGTCGTCAAAGAACTGATCGGCCGACGTGGTCGTGCCTTCGTCCGGCTTGCAATGTTTCTCGCCGAGAGCACAGCCGGGCTCTAGGAGGCTGGGCTTGACGGTGCCTTTGACATCGGCGACGACGACATGACTGCGCACCACACCTTTCCATGAGCTAATGGCCATCCCGTGGAGGCCGGCCATGGTGGTGGCCCAGACGCCGAGTGACTGATCGTATCCAACTTGAATCGAAAATGGGTCAACGCGGGTGAAATCGAGAGTGAAGACGCCGGCTTTGGCGGTTCCGTGAAGACTCTCAAAGGCAAAAGCTTCGCCGCTAAAGTCGCAGCGCATGGGAGAGTCAAAGTTTTTTTCCAGGCTGGCGCGATATTGTTCTTTCGCGTTCCAGATGAACACGTAGTTGTGGCCGCGGGCGGTGAGGACGTTGATGAGCGAAGCGGAGGCCTCCTCCCATGTCGGGGGTTTGTCGGGGGCGGCATCGTGCGCCGGTGGAAGCGCGGCAGGTGGAGGAGCGGCAGCTTGCTGCGCAGAGTGAGCAAAAGTGCACAGAAATATCAGGATGAGCGTCGTAACAATGCGGAGGGCAAATGCGGGGGCCGGAATGTGAACCTTCTGTTTCACTGGCAGCTCTGGTGGCGGTCAATATATACCTGAAATGGCGGGTTAGGGAACTGAGAAGAGCCGAATTTCGGGCCCGGCTGTTACGAAAGCTTGAATCTCAGTTTCGAAGGGCATCTCAAGTCCGGCTAAGGCAAGACGGCGTCGCTTTGCAGTAATTTGGGCCAGGCATCAGCCGATAGTTCTGGGGATGTAAGTTCCCGGGAGATAAGTTTGAGGGAGATAGATGAATGTCAAAAACTGAGATCTGCGTGGAGCCCTCAGAGCTGGGGTCGGAAATTCAGGAGGCGGCGATTCAGGCGTTACCAATTCAGGCATGGGTAGAGGGCCTCGCTGCGGTGGCTGCAAAGGAATTCACACAGGACAATATTCAGGGCTACATCTATCGGCACAACATTATTGCCTCGTCGCTCGAGCCCTACACTTATTTTTCGAGTCAGAAGTACACGCGGAACCTGATCTTCAAGAATGATCAATTTCAGTGCATGGCGGTCTGTTGGGATATCGGTCAATCGAGTCCGATTCACGATCACAATGACAAGATGGGCTGGATGTATTTAGCGGCAGGACAACTCTTCGTACAGAATTATCGCGTCGCGGATCGAGACACCGGCAAAGGCAGCTGTCGGCTGATCCCCTCCGACGGTGCGGAGCTGGGTGGAGACAACAACACCTGCGTGGACAAGGACGAGAATGTTCACATGATCTGCAATCTGCCTCGCTATAAGCAGCGGGCGATCAGCGTGCATATCTACGAGCAGCCCATGACACACTGCGAGATTTACTCGCTGCAAAAAGGAACGTACGAAGTGGTCGAACTGGCCTACACGAGCGAGTACGGCAAGCTGAACCCTGGCGTGAAGCTATAGGTCGGGTCTTCGAGGGCGGCTTTAGTTGCCCAGCAGCATCTTCGCGATGGTAGCGAGCTGCATGTTCGAGGTTCCCTCATAAATCTTGCCAATTTTTGAGTCACGGAAGAGCTTTTCGACGGGATAGTCTTTGACGAATCCGTAGCCGCCGTAAATTTCTACGGCAAGAGAAGCGACGCGCTCGGCGACTTGCGAGGCCTGGAACTTGGCCATCGCCGCTTCCTTAATAAAATTGTCTCCGGCATCTTTTAAGCGCGCCGCGTTATAGACCATGAGGCGCACGGACTCGATATCAATAGCCATCTGCGCGAGCTGGAACTGGACGCCTTGAAAGCTGGCGATGGGCTGACCGAACTGCTTGCGCTCTTTTGCGTATTTTGCGGCGTGGTTCCATGCGCCCTGGGCAAGGCCGAGCATTTGTGCGCCGATGCCGATGCGTCCTTCGTTGAGGGTCTCGATGGCGATCTTGTAGCCCTTGCCGATTTCGCCGATGACGTTGGCGGCGGGCACATGGCAATCCTCAAGGATGAGCTCGCAGGTACTGGAGGCACGGATGCCGAGCTTATCCTCTTTCTTGCCGACGCTGAAGCCGGGGAAATCCTTTTCGACGAGGAAGGCGGTTATGCCGCGGTATCCCGCAGAGGGATCAATTGTGGCGAAGATGATGAAGAGGCCTGCCTCGCGTGCGTTAGTTATCCACAGCTTGCGGCCGTTGAGGACGTAGTCGTCGCCGCTCTTTTGCGCTCGAGTCTGCAGTGCAAAGGCGTCGGACCCGGAACTGGCTTCGCTGAGGGCGTATGCGCCGACAATGTCAGCTGCGAGCCGCGGAAGGAATTGCTGCTTCTGCGCAGCGCTGCCCCAGCGGATGAGCGCGTTGATGCAGAGTGTGTTCTGGACGTCCACCAGGACGCCGACTGAGGGGTCCACAGCTGAAATTTCCTCAACAGCGAGGACGGCTTCGAAGAACGTGCCGGCGGGACCGCCAAACTCCTCAGGGACCTCGATGCCCATGAGACCGAGAGCGAAGAGTTGGTCTACCAGGCCGGGAGCGAAGTGTTGCTGCTCGTCCATCTCGCGGACTAGGGGTTGAATCGTCTGCTGTGCAAACTGCCGAACGCTGTCGCGGAAGAGCTTTTCGTCGCCGGAGAGGCGGGTGAGTGGGACGGCGGGCGATTCGTGAAGAAGAGTGTCAGTCATGGCCGGAAAATTCCTCGAAATAATGGGGAAAACAGACAAGTGTAGCACTCGACGCAGGAGGTCTCAGAGTCGTGAGGAGAGGGGGGACGAAGCGAGGAGGCCTGGGCAGCCTAGGCGAGGACGGCGCCAAATGCCGGGGGCGTGGCAGTGCGGCGATGGACGATGGTGAGAGGCTCGCAGTGAAGCACTTTCTTTATCTGGCCACGGGCGTGGTTAGCCCAAGGGCCGACGGGGTCGAGGCGCACGTAGGTCGACCAGTGGCGAAGAGCGCGGCGTGGCTGGCCAAGGCGCTCGTAGGCGAGCGCGAGATTGTAGTGAGCGTCGGCATAGTTGGGGACGAGCGAGATGGCGCGGCGGTAGGCGGCGACGGCTTCAGGGAGGCGTTGCAGCTCGTCGAGCACATTGCCGAGGTCAAAGAAGGCTAGGGCGTAGTTGGGATCGGACTCTGTGGCGCGGCGATAGAGCTCTTCAGCTTTGCCGAACTGGCGCTGGTTGTAGAAAAGCGTGCCTAGGTTGATGGCCGCGGGCGCGTGGCGCGGCTGCAGGGTGAGTATCTGCTCGTAGACGCGCATCGCGGATTTGATCGAATCCTTCGGGGCTTTGGAGGAGGCGGCGCCTTCTTCGAGGCCGACCGCTTCCACGAAAAGTTGGGAGAGCTCGGCTTCGCGCGGATCCCGGCTGGTGCGATTGGCGCGTACCAGAGCGAGGCTACCCTCCTGCGGGGGATCGAAGTCGAAGAGGAACTGCCCGAGGATTGGATCCATCATGCGACCGCTGTGACGGAAGACGAGACGGCGGCCGCGCGCCACGGCGGTGGCCTCTACCAGGGGATTGGACATCCCGGAGGCCTGCTGCATGGCGTTTATCGAAGCTCGGATGGATGACGCCGAGAGACGTTTGGCAGACAGGTCGCGCAGGGTGCGGATGCGGGAGAGATCGCCGAAGGAATAAGCTTCGCTAGCGGTGAGGAGTCCACTGCGTTCCCAACCGGATAGTTGTTGGGGCTGCAAGCGCAGGATACGAATAACGTCTTGACGGGTGTATCGGGTCACGTGTTATGGGCTCGTCGCGCCGTCTTGCCACATGCAGTATGCGTAGTAGCGACGTTGAGAAGCAAGGGGCGAGGCCCGGAATGATGCAGATTTGCGTGGATAATCCGGTACACATTTGGTTCCTTTTGCGAATGCACAACGAATGCGCCACCCTGGAGAGCTATGTGAGATGAAAATGCGCGTGCGTGCGGGACGGTGATGTGAAGAGCCAAAGGGCGGCGAGCTTTACGCAAGCTAGCTGCGACGATAAAATGACAAAGGTACGCCGACGTAGCTCAGTTGGTAGAGCAGCCGATTCGTAATCGGCAGGTCACCGGTTCAAGTCCGGTCGTCGGCTCCATTCGAAACCCTTCCGGTCGAGGCAGGAACTCCCGGGAGAGTGGTTTCGGAAATTCTGCGGACAATGAAAAGTTGAGAGCGGCTTCTTCGGGACCCGGGCCGGCGAGTCGCGTCTTGAGTCGGATGGGAGTCGGGATCGAGGCAGTTTATCTTTGGACGTGAGAGCTAAAGCTGGCGGCGAGGATGGAAGAGCAAACGAAAAAGCCACCCGGCAACAGGGTGGCTTCTTCGATTAGGGAGAATAGTTCCAACGGAGGCAAAGCCATCAGAACTTTCTGGCGCCAGTCTATGAGGAGAGGGGAGGGGTGTCAAGGCAAAATCGGTAAAATCTCAAGTCATTGAAAATAAGTCAGTTAAATAGGATGTTGGAAGGATGTGGCGGGATCGAGGCAGATGAGACGTGTTCGCTTTATATTCGCTTATTGGCGATGGGCGGCCGGCTTAAGCCAAACCACTGGTGGGATTTCGGCTGAGATGAGGCTGGCGGCTGGGGGAGAACTCAGCGGAGATCGAGCTTGATGAACTCGGCCTCTTCGAGTGAGGTGGCAGGCTTGCCGCGGAGCTTGCGGATTAGGATGCGGCCGCCGCCGAAGAAGAAGCCGATGATGATGGTGATGCCGAGCAGGACGGCTATGAGGGCGAAGATGCCAAGGACGAGTTTTGCGGCTCGCGTTTGTTCGCTGATGTAGCCCTTTGGATTATTCCAGGTGACGTCGGCGTCGTAGTGAACGGTCTCGCTGAGTTGCCGCGCCTGGTCCGCGGTAAAGCTGCCTGAGGTAAGGATGACGATGGGACCGGAGCGCCGGACGATGAGCGAGGAGGTAGAGCTCTCGTGGAGAGCCTGGGGCACAGACGCGGCGTCGTGATTCTGGAGATAGGACTGGATGGCATGGAGACGCTCGGCTGCAATCTGCGGCGTCGGGTAATTGAGGAGCGTGAGCGCGCCATCACCGCCGCGAGTCTGATATTCGGCGGTGACTGCTTCAACGTCCCGGGAGAAATCAATGAGCGAGGGTGGGAGTACTCCGCCAGAGCGGGCATAGGCATCCGCGCCAACGGCATAGCGGATGGAGTCGGATTGCAATCCGGCCGGGGGAAGGTTGGCGGGGAGTTGGGGCGGGAGGTTGGCGGTTCCGTCGGGTTGGGGCAGCATCGAGGCGAGTTCGCGGAGATCGCTCGCGGACATGGCGGTGAGCTGCGAGAAGACGCCGTCGAGCAGAGTGTCGCCGGTCCAGAAGATGATGTGGTGAGCGCCGTCGAAGACGCCTTGCTTGCCGATGGAGACGGGGGCCATTCCGGGCTGGCGGTAGAAAGTGTAGGCGCCATAAGCGCCGCTGGCATCCTTAAAGCGGATTGCGCGCAGAGCGAGGGTGATGCCGTCGCGGGCGTAGGCGGCAGACTGGAATTCGGTGAATCCATACTCCTTAAGGACGGAGACGTTAGCGGGGTCAGCCGCGGCAGGATTGTCGGAGGTATTAGAGGCGGTGGATTGCCATCCGGCAAACATCGTGGGGAGAAATGGCTTGGCGGCGGCCGCAGCCTTCGGAGGTGCGGCGAGTGCGCGCGCGGATAGCAGGCAGAGTGGGGTCAGCAGAAAGAGTGCGACGACTGCAAGGCTGCGGCGGCGGGTAGAGAGGGATTGGGTCACAACATTTTTAAGGGTAGCACCGGGTCGAGGATGAAGGCGGTGGGGAAATGGGAAGGGGGGCGGGGAAGGTTAATTGCCACCGGAGTGGGGATGGATCTCGGCGACGCGGACGCTGCTTAATCCGCCGATGTATTTGGCGATGCCGGCGTAGAGGGATTCGGCGATGCGCTCGCGGTAGGCGGTTTCGCGAAGCAGGCGGGCGTCTTCGGGATTGGAGACGAAGGAAATTTCGGTGAGGATGGAGGGCATATTGGCGCCGATGAGGACGACGAAGGGAGCCTTCTTAACGCCGCGATCTTTGAGCGAGCTATCGCCCTCTCCGATGCCGGTGTAGAGAGAGTGTTCGACGTCGCTGGCAAATTCGCGGCTCTCATCCAGCTTGTCTTTGAGGGTGATCTTTTTGACCAGGTCTTGCAGCTCGTGGATGGATTTTTCGGAGACGGCGTTTTCGCGGGCGGCAACCTCCAGAGCGTCGGGGGAGGAAGTGAAATTCAGAAAGTAAGTTTCCACGCCGCGGGCGCTGGAATCGGGGCTGGAATTGGCGTGGATTGAGATGAATAAGTCGGCTTGAGCTTTGTTGGCGATAGCCGTGCGGGTTTCGAGGGGGACGAAAGTGTCGTCTTTGCGAGTGAAGGTAATGTTGGCTCCGAGGCGCTGATGCAGGAGCTTGCCGAGGCGGAGGGCAATGTCCAGGACAACGTCCTTCTCCTGAATGCCGTCAGCGCCGACGGTGCCGGTGTCATGTCCTCCGTGGCCCGGGTCTATGACGATGCGGCCAATTTTGAGTCCGAGGGCTCGGACGAGGGAGCGTTCGCCGTCGGCGGTCGGCCGGGCTTCGTGGACTTCGACTTCGTTGGGGTGAGCAGGGGCGGCGGCGGCAGGAGCCGATTGAGCGGGGTGGCCACGCTTCTTGCTCTTCGAAATATTTCCGGGCGATGTGGTGTCGTCGGCGACGATGACGGAGCTTGCGTAGGGAGTGGTCTCGGTGGCGTCATCGCGATGCGGCGCGACCTCCGCGACAACGGGCTGAGTGGTAGGGTGACGCGTGGCACGAACGCTATTGGGTTGCTCGTCGAGAGTGGCGACGTCGTTCATGCTGGCGTTTGTGGGCGATGGCTTGCGGCGCGTGACGGGCGCGGGCTTGGGCTTTTGCGGAGAGCTGCGGGATGAGGATGTTATAGAGATGGGATGCTGCTGCTGCGGATTTTTGACGGGAGAGTCTGAGGCGCCGTCGTCGGGCGGAGCAGTAGAGACGTCGTCGGGTGGCTGGGAGATCCCGGTTTCGTGGCCGTTGTCGTCGGTAGTTTGATTGGCGGCGCGTGCCGGCGCGGGAGAAGTGGCGGAAGAATTCGGCGGAGCGGAGGACTTATTCGTCGAGGGCGTAGACGGCTTGGCTGGCTTCGCGGTCATTGCCGAGGATGGAGGCGCGAGGATCTTGCCGGCGTCTTTGCGGCCGTGAATGTCAATGATGAGTCGGTAGGGATTGGGTAGAAGGAAGGCGGAATATTCTGCGACTGAAGAGACGTCGAGGACGATGCGAACGACCTGTGTCGAATATTGCGCGGCGCGAATGTCTTTGAGGAAGGCGTCGTCTTCGACTGGGATGGCGTGACCGATGAGTTGCGGGGCGAGGCGGGCTCCGTAGAGATCGAAGTAAACGCGGTCGGGATTGGGGACGCGTCCGGCCTGGAAGCGGACCTCGTCTTCTAGATCAATGGCGACGCGGGTGGACGTCGGCGTGGACCAGTGGCGGATGGCGGTGACCATAGGCTGGCGGCCGTCGCGCGGGGGAGGCGTGTCGCCGGCGTTGAGAACGCGGGGTGAGGCGCGCGGCAGCGGAGCGGGTGGCGGGAGTGCGTTGCCAGCGACGGGAGCGGAGTAAGTTCCGGAGTCGTCATCCGTTGGATCGGCAGCTTGTGTTGGAACGGTTTTCAGCTTGGGCGATGACTTGAGGACGAGCTTGGCTTGCGGCGATCTCGCCCCCGGCGAGGACTTCGACTGGAGTGCGGCGAGCTCCCTGCGGGCGTGTGGGCAGAGGTCGCTGCGTGGATAGGAGCGGATGAATTCGTGCAGCTTGGCGACTGCCAGGTCGCGTTCGCCGAGATCGTGGTTAAGAATCTCGGCCTGGATGAGAAGAGCCTGGGCCCGGAGGTGGCTGCCGGGATATTGCTTGCGGAGGAATTCATATTGGCCGACGGCATCGTGTAGCAGTTTGGGTTCGGCGAAGAGGCGGCCTTGCTCAGCGAGCAACTCGGCGACGGCGGCGACGGCGGCGTCAGCTTTTGCAGAAGCGGGATCGTCGTGGTAGACGGCACGATAGGCATCGGCGACACGGGAGTAGCCGCGGCGGGTGCGCTGGCGTTGCGGAGTCCCTTCCAGTTCCTGACGGAGGGTCTCGGCGTGGGCGAACTGAGTGCGCGCGGATGTTGAGTGAGCGGGCGACGGGGTGGAAGTCTTTGATCTGCGCGGAGGCAGCGCGGAGGCGACGGAGGCGAGCAGGCAGAGGACTAGCGCGAACGTGGACACGCGCAGCAAAGAGGCAGCACGGATCCGCGGCGCAGTGCGACCGCAGATGAGAGGAACAGACATAGATTTCTGCCTAACGGACTGCTCGCCAAAGACATCCCGATTCTAGCGTGTGGGGAGGCGCGCAGCAATGAAAAGAGCCGTAGAAATACCGGTGAAATAAGGAGAAAGGCCTAGAAAGACCTAAAAGGAACCTTGGGCGGCAACGCGGGAAGGCGTGCTGGTTTAAGGGGAAATCTCTCAGGGCTCGTGCAGAGCGCGCGTGTAGGACTCGTCGAGCGAATGGATGAGGGAGATGGCGGCGTTGGCGTAGGCCTGCGAGACGCGGACCTCCTGGTCGGCGCGGTCAATCTGGATCAGCGAGACGGTGGTGGGGTCCGGCGCGCTGAGAGAAGCGCCGAGTTGCAGCCAGGCATCGAGGCGGCGAATCTGCATTTTGTCCACGTCGTCCTGGAGAGCGTAGGTGTCCTCATACATCTGGACATGACCGTACTCCATGTAATTGAGGGCGCCCGTGGCGTAGGCAGTGTCCCAACTGGAGCGATTGAGATTGGTGACGTTGATGTTGAGGTCGACGTCGGGTTCACGGGCGTGAGGGTCTTTGCGAAGGCGCTTGAGGTAATCGAGGACCGATTGCAGTTCGGCCTGCTCCTTGCGAATGGCGACGACGCTGCGGCCGAGTTCGGCCTGATTCTCTTTCATCTCGATGGCGATATTTGTGCGCGCGATGCGGGCGAGGTCCTTGTGCTGGCGCCATTCAACCCCGGCTTGCATGCCCAAAGCGATCATGAGGCCAAGCGTGATGGCGAGCATGTGGAGGAGAAAATCTTTGACCGAGTGGATGGCCTTGTGAGGTGGATGAACTTCGATCATGGATCCTCTGGCGTGGAGTTTACAGCAAAGCGGCGACGATTTCGGGGGCCGAGGCGAGCGCGGCATCGAGTTGGGAAGCATCTTTGCCGCCAGCTTCGGCGAGGTCCGGGCGTCCGCCTCCGGAGCCGCCGACTCTGGGAGCGATGGCAGCGATGATTTTCCCGGCCTGCAGTCTCGCGGTCAGGTCCTTGGTGACGCCGACGATGAGCGCAACTTTGCCATCGTCCTGCGCGCGAGCCCAGAACGACGACTGCCCGAGCCAAGTTTTTGTCGGAGGTTATCAACCAGAGTGCGCATCTGGCCGCGATCAACGGCGGGCACGCGCTGGGCGAGGACTTTGACGCCGTTGACTTCAACGGCCTGGCTGGCGGAGCTGGAGACCGACGCAGAGGCGCGGACTTCATGCGGGAGTCTTCGAGTTCGCGGCGCAGCTTTTTCAGTTCGTCGTCCTGCGATTGCAGCTTGGCGCGGAGGGCGGCGGCAGGGGTGGAGGCGGTGGCGCGTGCCGGTGACCTGTTCGGCGAGGCGAGCGACTTCATAATCGCGGCGGAATTCGGCGAGGGAGCCGAGGCCGCTGACGGCTTCGAGTCGGCGGACGCCGGAGGAGACGCTGGATTCGCCGAGGAGCTTCAGCAGGCCGATTTCGCCGGTGGCGGCGCTATGGGTGCCTCCGCAAAGCTCGGTGGAGAAGTCGCCGATTTTGACGACGCGGACGCGGTCGCCATATTTTTCGCCAAAGAGGGCCATGGCGTGGAGTTCGTTGACGGCGACATCAATGGGGACGTCTTCAAGAACTTCGACGCGCGTATTTTTGAGGATCTGCTGGTTGACGAGGTCTTCGATGTCCTGCAATTCTTCGTCGGCGACCTGTTGAAAGTGGGAGAAGTCGAAGCGCAGGTGCTGCGGATCAACAAGCGAGCCGGCTTGCTTGACGTGGGTGCCGAGAGTTTGGCGCAGCGCGGCGTGGAGGAGGTGGGTGCCGGTGTGATTGCGGACGGTGGCGGCGCGGAAGTCGGGATCAACGACGGTGTCGACGCGGTCGCCAAGGCGCGATGGGCTGCTTCGCGATGATCTTGTGCGCGAAGATTCCCTGCACCGGCTTGGTGCAGCCAGTGACTTCGGCAACGATCGAATTGCGGTCGGCGGAGTAGAGCCAGCCGTGGTCGCCGACCTGGCCGCCGGAGTCGGCGTAGAAGCTGGTGTGGTCGAGGACGACTTCTGCGGCGTCGCCGGGTGAGAGTTCGGGGACACCAACTCCGTCTTTGACGAGGGCAAGGACTTCGGCGTCGTCGGATTCGAGCTGGTTGTAGCCGAGGAATTGGGTTTTCGGCAGTTCGCGGAATGCGGGGCTGGCGGATTGTTTGGAGCCGCCTTTCCACGAGGCTCGGGCGCGGGCTTGTTCTTCGGAGCGAGCGCTTTCAAAGCCAACGAGGTCGAAGTTGACCCCGGCGTCGCGGGCGGCATCCTGCATGAAGTCGAGGGGCAGGCCGTAAGTTTCGTAGAGATGGAAGGCAGCCTTGCCGTCGAAGCCAGACTTGAGTGCGTCGTCCAGTCTCTCGGCGCCGATTTCGAGGACGCGCGCGAATTGCTGTTCTTCCGCGAGGACAACTTTGGCGACTCGGTCGGCCGAGTCGTTGAGCTCGGGGTAAGCGCCCAGCATCAAGTCGCGGACGGCGAAGACCATCTGATTCATGAAGGGCTCGTTTTGCCCAAGCAGGCGACCGTGGCGAATGCCGCGACGCAGATTTTGCGCAGGACGTAGCCGCGGCCTTCGTTGGCGGGATTGACTCCGTCGGAAATGAGAAACGTGGCGGCGCGGGCATGGTCGGCGATGATGCGGAGGCTGGCATTGCCGAGGTCGGATTTAACGCCGGTGAGCGCGGCGGCCTTTTCGATGAGCGGAGTGAATAAATCGGTCTCGAAGTTCGAGAGCACGCCTTGAAGGACAGCGGCGAGGCGCTCGAGACCGGCGCCCGTATCTATAGATGGCTTGGGGAGGGAGCGGAGTTCGTAACGCGTGACCTTGGTCTTGCCATCGGCGCCATTTCATCCACCGCGGCGCGGTCGAACTGCATGAAGACGAGGTTCCAAATTTCGACGTAGCGGGCGTCGTCTTTGCCGAAGGGCAGATCTTGGTGAGCCGTCGGCTTGAAGTGTTCGGCGGCTGAAATGCCCATGTCGTAGAAAATTTCGCTGCAGGGGCCGCAGGGGCCGGTCTCGCCCATCTGCCAGAAATTATCTTTGCGGCCGTAGCGTGAAGATGCGGTCTTTGGGAACGCCGGCTTCGATCCAGAGCTGTTCGGCTTCGTCGTCGCGCGGGACATCGGCGTCGCCCTTCGAAGATGGTGACGTAGAGCTTGTCTTTGGGGATGCCGAACCAGTCGGGCGAGGTGACGAGCTCCCAGGCGAAGGCGATGGCGTCGTTCTTGAAGTAGTCGCCGAAGCTGAAGTTGCCGAGCATTTCGAAAAACGTATGGTGGCGGCGGGTGAAGCCGACGTTTTCGAGGTCGTTGTGCTTGCCGCCGGCGCGGACGCATTTTTGCGAAGTGGTGGCGCGCTTGTAGTCGCGCTGCTCGATGCCGAGGAAGACGTCTTTGAACTGGTTCATGCCTGCGTTGGTGAAGAGCAGCGTGGGGTCGTTGGCGGGGACGAGCGAGGAGGAGTGGACGCGGCGGTGGCCCTTGGTCTCAAAGAAGCGCAGAAAAGTTTCGCGGATGTCGTTGCCGGAGCGGGATTGCATGCAGCTACGAGTTTAGCGGAGGCGGGGGTACATTCGGAGCATGAAGCGGAGGTTAGGGTTCGGGGCGAGTTTCGACGACGATGGGAGGCGCGAAGATGGTGCCTTCGAGCTGCGTGACTTCGTCCTGCGCGGCGGGGAGGAGTTCGATGATGTCCTTACGGCGCCACATCTCGATGCCGGAGACGAGCGCGTCGAAGGCGTTGGCATTGAGTTCGCAGCTGGTGAGTTCGCGTTCACTAAGGCGGGTGTAAATCCGATGTTCTGCGCGAAGGGCCTGCAGGCGTTCGCGGCGAGCGAGGCTGTTGCTCTTGGTAACGGGGCCGGTAAATACGCGCGGATAAATTTCGACCAGCGTGTAGGGGCCGGGAGCTTGGAACGGCCAGATTTGAAATCCCTGGCGCTGAAACTCGGGCAACAGGCGGATGCCGCGGAGGCTACCGGTGCCGACATGACCTGCTCCGGCTAGTTGAAAGGGCGACTTGGGTTGGACGCCGGGAGTGGAGAAAGTATCAGTGCGGCGGAAGGCGGGACCCGCTCGATCTTTGATGGAGAGCGAGCTGGTGATGCCGGCTTTGCCGTAAAAGGGCGGCGGGCATTCGCTGATCCAGTACTCGCCTTTGCCATGAGCGACGAGATTCCAAAACGCTTCGGCGGAGCCGCCGTTTTCTTTGACGAATTCGTGTGGGAACGAGAAGGCGAAGTCGAGGCCGACGAGCATGCTGCCGGACTTTGCTTTGAGGGCGAGAAGCCAGCCGAACATTTCGTCGCGGGTCATGCCGTAGTCGAGCTCGATGTCGCCCGAGGCGGAGACCCGGCAGTACCAAATGTTTTCGCGTTGCTGGTCTTCCTCCTGCTGACCCGACCAATCAACGGCGATGACCTGTTCAACCATTCGAGATGAGTTTATTACGGCGGCGGCCGAGATACGGACATTCTGCTTTTGTCGTATCCTCACACAGTGAAAATCGTTCAGTGAAATCAAGGAGATGCCCGTGCGCGGTTTTGTTGCAGGATTGTTATTCGCTGCCTCGACGATTTGTGTAGCCCAGACCTCGCTTGGTCCGGCAATAGGTGCTCCGCCTGCGACGCCGAAGCGACCGGTGGTTGACACCTACTACGACGTGAAGGTGACGGACGACTACCGCTGGCTGGAGGACGGCAGCGCGCCGGAGGTGACGAAATGGGTGGCGGCGCAGAATGCCTATACCGCGGCATATATGGATACTCTGCCGCAGCGGAACGCAATTCTGGCGTATATGAAAGCGCAGATGAAGAAGCAGCACACGGCGTATTACAGCTTCCAGGTGCGGAACGGAAAGCTGTTCGCGCTGCGATTTGATCCGGGAGCAGGCGGTGCGAAGCTAGTCGAGTTTGCCTCGCCGGAGAAGAAGGCGTCGGAGCGGGAGATCGTTGATCTCGCAAAGTTCGAGCCGGGCAAGGTCTACCAGGTGGATTGGTACCGCGTTTCGGCTGATGGAAAACTGGCCGGGATGGCGTTGTCGACCGGGGGCAGCGAGGACGGAGCGCTGCACGTGATTGATACGACGACGGGCAAGCAGGTGGGCGAGTCGGTGCCGCGGGTGCAGTTCGCTACGGGCGGCGGAGATATGGCGTGGCTCCCGGACGGCACTGGATTTTATTACACGCGCTATCCCCAGGGCAGCGAGCGGCATGAGGCGGACGCGAATTTCTATCAACAAGTTTATCTTCACAAATTGGGCACGGCTGCAGCGGCGGACCGTTATGTGCTGGGGAAGGATTTTCCGCGGATTGCGGAAACGACCTTTGGAACCTCACCTGACAACAGCCACGTGCTGGTGAATGTGGCCAATGGGGACGGCGGGCAGTATGAGGAGTTTGTGATTGGGCCTGACGGGAAGCCGGAACAGGTGACGCATTTCAATGATGCGGTTGTGCTGGCGATGTTTGGGCTGGATAACAGCTTGTGGCTGCTGAGTCATAAGAATTCTGACAAGGGTGAGATGTGGCATTTGGCCGCGGACGATTTGAAACTGCAGGATGCGAAGCTGGTGGTTCAGGCCAGCGATGGGAGCATCGAGGGGTCGGGCGCAGAGCAGGGGCGAGTGTTTGTTGGCGCGGACAAGCTATATCTCACTGTGATAAACGGCGGGCCGGAGGAGATTCGCGCGTACTCCCTGGAGGGAAAGCGGCTGAAGAATGTTCCGGCGCCAGAAGTGGCATCCATCGGGTCGCTGGTGCGAGACGGGAAAAGTGCGTTTCTGTTTGCAGCGGAAACATTCACAATGCCGCAGCAGTGGTATCGCTATGACGGCAAGGGGCAGCCGCAGACGCTGCCGTTTCATCAGGAGACGGCGGTGAGTTTGGCGGACATCACGGTCGAGCGCGTGTTCCCAGTGTCGAGAGACGGGACGAAGGTGCCGATGACGATTCTGATGAAGAACGGGACGAAGCTGGATGGGACGAATCCGACATTAATCACAGGATATGGCGGGTTTGGGATTAGCACGACGCCGGCATTTTATGGAAACCGGCTGTGGTTCGATCACGGCGGAATTCTGGCGATCACGAATATTCGTGGCGGCGCGGAATATGGAGAGGGCTGGCACCGTGGCGGTAATTTGACACACAAACAAAACGTATTCGACGACTTTGCAATCTGCGCGCAGTATCTTGAGGAGGAGAAATATACTTCGCCAGAGCATTTGGCGGCAGAGGGCGGCAGCAACGGCGGACTGCTGATGGGAGCGATGATTACGCAGCATCCGGAGCTGTTTCGTGTGGTGCTTTCGTTTGTAGGCATCTACGATATGCTGCGGACGGAACTGGATCCGAACGGCAGCTTTAATGTCACCGAGTATGGGACGGTGAAGGAGCCGTCGCAGTTCCGAGCACTCTATGCCTACTCGCCATACCATCATGTGGTCGAAGGGACGAAATATCCGGCGGTGCTGTTTGTGACGGGGGACAACGATCACCGGGTGAATCCGGCGCACTCGCGGAAGATGACGGCAGAGTTGCAGGCCGCGACAGCGAGTGGGCAGCCAGTGCTACTGCTGACGAATGCGAATGCCGGGCATGGGATCAGCACAAACATTGATGAGGCATTACTGGAAGAGGCAGATGCGAACGCATTTCTCTTTGCGGAGCTGGGGATTCAAATGCACTGAGGCTTGCGGTTGAGAAACGCGGATGGCGTTGGAGTTAAGGACGCCTTACGGATTCTTTACGGTTTACTTAGCCTGTCTTTACGGGCGCGTTCATACCCTGAAGGGTGGACGCGAAGAGCCAATCCAGGGCAATCGAACGGGCAGCGTTGGAGCGTCAACTGACGCGAGCGCGGGAGATGGTCGGTCACTTGAAGGCTGATATAGCTGCGGTGAACGGCGAGTATGCCGAAGGCGCCGGAAGCGAAAAGCCTACGCAACAACTCCGCGATATAGAGCACGCGGTACTGCTGATTGAACGGAGGCTGGCTGATCTGCGTCCGCACTAGGTGCGGAGCTAGGAGGCCGGTGAACCGGTGGACACGCAGAAACAGGAAAAACCTATGGGACAGAAAAATTTAGCGGCGATAATGGTGCTGTGCGCGCTGGGAATGGCGACAGCGGCGATGGGACAGAGTGCGGGCCAGGATAGTGTGGCTCCGCAACAGATGGCTTTGCAGCAGAGGGCAGCGGTAACTCCTCTCGAGGCGCAGCCAGAGCAGGGAGGCGATCGCAGCGGCGGTGGAGCCCCAGGCGGAAGCGCAGACACAGGCTCCAGCAAAGGCGTTGCCGGATTCGCCCGCAGCGCAGAAGCAGGCTGACATTGATGCGGTCGAAGCGGCGACGGCGCGGGTGCCGGCGAACGTCGGAGATTTCTGGAAGCGGCTGAAGCAGGCGTATGCATGGGACTGGCACGGCAACGGGCCGAAGCTGCCGGATGCACCGCGCATTGGCTGGCCGGCGCCGGTAAACATGCCTCCGTTTCCTTTTGCTGACTGGCCGTATGGTGGATCGCCGGTGCTTGGAACGGCAGACACGACGGCGTATCCGCTGATGCAGGCGATCTATGGCGGCAAGAATGGCCAAGCGTGGATGAACAGCCACGTAAAGATCTACGGCTGGTTCAATGGCGGATTCAATGTGAGCACATCGAACGCGGGCAAATTTGCCAATGCGCCTGCGTCGTACTACGTAATTCCTAACTCGATCCAGCTGGACCAGGCGACGCTTTATATCGAGCGAGATCCGAATGAGGCGCAGCGGGACCATTTCGACTGGGGATTCCGACTGACCAATCTTTATGGCCTGGATTATCGCTTTACGACGGCGAAGGGCATCTTTAGCCAGCAGTTGCTGAAGAGTAACAACACGTACGGCTACGATCCGGTGATGTTTTATGTGGACCTGTGGGTGCCTAAGGTGGCGCAAGGGCTGAATATACGCATCGGTCGTTACATATCGCTGCCGGATATTGAAGCGCAGCTGGCGCCGAATAACTATACGTACAGCCACTCGTTGCTTTACTCGTTTGACGCCTATACGCAGACCGGTATCAACGCGACGTTCAAGTTCAGCAATCACTGGCTGCTGCAGACGGGGCTTTCGGCGGGCAACGATGTGGCTCCGTGGACTTCCGACGCGCAGTTAACCGGCAACGTGTGCGCGGCCTACTACTGGCGCACGGGAGGCGACGATGTCTACGTCTGCGCCAACTCGTTCAACAAAGGCAAGTATGCCTACAACAACCTGCAGTCGTATTACATCACCTGGTATCACAAGATCAACAGCAGCTGGCATACGGCTACGGAATCCTGGTACATGTATGAGCGCGATGTTCCGAACGTTGCGGGCAACGTGACGAACCCGTTGCCCACCGAGCCGGGCGCTAATGGCGCTATCTGCGAGCCGGGGCAATTGACTTGCTATGCGCCGGAGTGGGCGATCGTGAATTATTTCGAGAAGGACTTCAACAATCACCACGACGGGCTGACGATCCGGAACGAATATTTCAACGACATTCGTGGACAGAGGACGGGGACGAAGACGCAATACAGCGAGCACCTGATCGGTTTGAACCACAATATCGGGACGACGCTGACGTTTCGGCCGGAGGTTCGGTTCGAGCACTCTTACGATGGGAATGCATATGACCTTGGTAAGAAGAGTTCGCAGTTTATAGTGGCGGGGGACATCATCTACCACTTCTAATCAAGGCTGGTTAATTCTCGGGGTTAGGGCCGTCACTGTCATCTTCAGTGGCGGCTTCTTTTTCGAGAGCGCTGAGGAGCTCGTCATCGGCCTTGAGGCGGCGGAGCGCTTTGAAGATGGCGGCAGTTGAGAATCCGGCGCGAGCGAGGCGACCGACCAGGCGGTTCATCTCTTTGTCGTTCTTGGGGGCAGGAGCGCGCTTTTTCTGGAGATGCTGGAAGGCGAGGTCTTCTTCCTTTATGTCGGCGTAGGAGGCATCGAGGGTCTCGGTAATGAGGTCGCCGTGGACGCCGTGCTGCGCGAGTTCGGCGCGGACGCGTCGTTTGCCGAGTTTCTGATTCGTCTGGCGGAGGCGGGTGAACTCCTGCGCGTAGCGAGTGTCGTTGAGGAGTTCGTATTCTTTGAGGCGGGCGACGACGCGGCTGATTTTGGCTTCGCCATCTTCGCCAGGCTCGACGCGACTGCGCATCAGGCGCTTGAGATCGGCGACAGTGCGCATGCGACGCCCGAGCGCATCGAGAGCATATGCGTGGAGGCCGGACTCAGTGAGCGGCTCACGAGGCTTGCGCGGCTTGCGGGACCCGAAGGGCACGGCTAGTCTCCCGCACCGTTGGTGTGGGTCCATTTGTCGCACCATGCGTTGACGGTCTTGTACCAGAGCTCGGAGTTTTGCGGTTTGAGCACCCAGTGGCCTTCGTCAGGGAAGTAGAGCATTTCGCTGGGCACGTTGAGGCGCTGCAGCGTGGTGAAGAGTTCGAGGCCTTGCGAGACGTCGAGACGATAGTCGAGCTGGCCGTGGATGACTAGAGTCGGAGTCTTGAAGTCTTTGGCGGCAAGCGCCGGCGACCATCGGCGATAGGGATCTCGCAGGGCAGGCTTGCCGTAGTAGTCCCACGGGGTGCCGCGGAACTCCCATTCGTTGAACCAGAGCTCTTCGGTCGAGCCGTAGGCGCCGGCGGGATCAAACATTCCGTCGTGAGAGACGATGCATGCGAACCGATGGGTGTGGCCGAGGATCCAGTTGGCCATGTAGCCGCCGTAGCTGGCGCCCAGTGCGCATTCGCGGGACTTGTCTATGAAGGGATATTTTGTCTCGGCGTAATCGAGACCGCGCATGAGATCGATGAAGGGCTTGCCTCCCCAGTCGCCGTTGATTTCGTCGATGAATCGTTGACCGTAGCCGGTCGAGCCGCGGGGATTGATCATGACGACCACGTAACCGTTGGCGGCGAAGAGTTCCGGGTTCCAGCGGTAGGACCAGGCGTCTCCCCAGGCGCCTTGCGGGCCGCCGTGGATGAGAAACTTCACGGGATATTTTTTGGAGGGGTCGAAGTTGGGCGGCTTGATGATGAAGCCCTGGACGGGAGTATTGAGGGCGCCTTTGAACCAGAAGGACTCCATCGGCGGGAGGTCGAGCTGGGCGAGGAGAGGAGCGTTGAGGTGGGTGATCTCCACGGGCTGGGCAGGCGGCAATGGTTCTGCTTTACTGCCCGGCTTAAGGCTGATTTTGAAAGTACGCGAGAAGATAGTCTGCCAGTCTGCGGCCAACACCTCGGGTGGGCTTGTAACGCTCATACGGCTCCCAAGCACAGTGACGCGGCCGTTGATCTTGATACAAGTGAGGTCACCCCACTCTCCATGGCCTGCCGCCTTGTTCATCGGTACTTCAATAACATTGCCGGGGATAAGTGCTCCTTCATAGAGAGATTCCTCCCCGCGTTCTCCAGCGGTAAAGAACAGTCGGTCGCTATACGGCGACCACACAATCTCATCCACCCAGCGGTCAAAGTTCGGCAGTGGGTAACTGACTTCGTTCGTGGCGCGATCGTAGAGGGCGAGGCGGAAGCGGTCGGCTTCGTATCCGGCGCGCTGCTGGGAGCGAAAGGCGATCCATTTGCCGTCGGGGGAGTAGCGCGGGGTGACGTTTCCTCCGGCACTGCTACTGATCTTTTTTGGCCTGGCATCGGGCGCGTCGAGGGCGAGGGTGTAGACCTGTTTGCTGGTGCTGATGGCGGGGACGGGATCGAGGTTGACGACGTAGGCGATTTCTTTCGAGTCCGGGGACCAGGCGTAGTCGTCGGATCCCCCGAGTGAAAAGGGCGGGACTTGATTTTGACCGATGTGGCTGGTTGGGGTGAGGTCGCGGATGTTCGAGCCGTCGGCATCCATGACGAAGAGGTGGCTGCGGCGGAGGCCGGTGTAGGTGTTCCAGTGGCGATAGAGAAGCGCAGTGAAGAGGATGGCTTTGGTCTTGCTGGCGTTTTCCGCGTCGAGGCGTTGGCGGTCGCACTCTTCCTGTGCGGGCATGGTGGAGGGGCAATCGGGATAGACCTCGGAGACGAAGAGGATGTGGGTGCCGTCGGGAGACCAGGCGGCTCCGTCAGCGCCGGTGGCGAGGCTAGTGATCTTGTGAGACGCGCCGAGGGTGCCGGTGGAAGAGTCGAAAAGCGCGATGTAGATTTGCGGAGATCCATTCATGGCGCTGGTGAAGAGGACCTGCTTGCCGTCGGGGGAGAAGCGGCCGCGGGATTCTCCAGCAGAAGAGGCGGTGACGGGCTTGGAGTCGGTTTTGCCGTCGGCGGGGACGATCCAGAGATGAGTGACCTTCTTGTTGGCGGCGAGGTCGGCATCGGTGACCGAGAAGAGTACCCACTTGCCGTCGGGCGAAGGCTGCGGATCGCTAATACGGTGCATGGCCATGAGGTCGCTGAAAGTCATGGCACGCTTTTGCGCGGACGCAGAAGCGGGGATGAGCATGGCGAGGACGAGCGCGATTGGAAGAGTGGCGGCAGTGGCGAGGCGGGAGGTGGAGGTCATGCGGCTCCTGGTGCGGTGCTGGGGTACGTAGAGCGGGAAGTGGGCGGGCGGTGGAGGCAGCCGCAGTCTACAGGAGAGAGGCTGGCGGAGGGGCGAACTTTGGATTGAGTCAGCGGTTAAGTGTTCGAAAGGTGGCGGACGATGGCGAAGGTGCGGCCGCATCTTGGGCTGGAGGATCTTTCTGTTTTTCTTTCCCCGCTGTAAAGCCGACCCGGCTAAAGCGAGGTGGTTTCGGCGGGCTTCTCCATTTCGAACATCGCGGATTCGTCGAGCGGCAACTCGATGACGACGGCGGCCCCGGTTGAGGAGAGGTTGAATGCGGTGATCTCGCCATTGTGCTCGCGGACGAGCCCATAGCAGACGCTAAGGCCGAGGCCCGGGCCGTCGCCCGGATCCTTCGTGGTGTAGAAGGGGTCGAAGACGCGCTCGGGATCGTCGAAGCCGGGTCCGGTATCGGTGATCATGGCCTGGGCGCAGCCGTCCATGCGATTGAGATCTATTGAAATTCGGCGTTCACTGCGGCGCTTGTTGAGGCGGTCGGTGCGCTCGATGGCCTCGATTGCGTTGTGGACGACTTTTAGGAAGACTTGGCGGAGCGCATCGCGGGTGCCCATGACGGGGAGTGGCTCGGCGGGACAGCGGATGTCGAGCGAGATTTCGTGGTGGTGGAGTTCGTGCTCGTGCATGGCGGCGACATCGCGGACAACATCGCGCATATCGAAGATTCCTTGACCGGCGCTGGGCGGGCGCCAGAAGCGGGCCATGTCTTCGATGATGCGTTTCATGCGCTGTGACTCGGAGAGGATAACTGCGGACTGTTTGCGGATGCGTTCTTCGCCGGCGGTCTCTTTGATGAGTTCGGCGTAACCCTGCACGATGGTGAGCGGATTATTGAGTTCGTGGGCGACGCCCCCGGCAAGTTTTCCGAGGCCTGCGAGGCGGTCGGTGCGGATGAGCAACTGGGTGAGGTCGCGATTCTCAAGCGCGATGCTGAGGCGGGAGGAGAGCGCCTCCAGCGGCAGCAGGTCGTCGGAAGAGGGCCTGGGGATGCGGGCCTGGGCGAGCCAGAGCCATCCCTGACGGACGCCGGTCTGGGTGAGGAGGACGATGCACCAGGAGGAGTCGGGGAGGCCGGGGGGAATGTTGGGAGCGGCTCCGTCGAGGTCGGCGGTAGAGATGCAGACGGTGCGCTGGGTGAGTGGAGTAGCGCGCAGGCCCGAAGGACTGCGGAGGTGCGTCTTCAAGGCGCGAGAGCAGGGAGGCGATGGCAGCGGGCGGTGTTGCGATGCATCCGTTGGCGGAGGCGGCGACGGCGGTCCACTCCTGGCGTGAGCCGCGCAGGATTAGGACGGCCTCGCGGAACAGGCTGGCCGAGGTGACGGTAGAGCAGGCGCGGTCGTAGAGAGACTGGGCGGGGGCGCCGGGAGCGGAGGCAAAATGCAACCCGGTGTATCGCTCGAGCTCGCCGCGGATGCGTGACTCGCGCTGCTTGGCGCGGGTGCTGATGCGTACCTCTTCTTCCAGCAGAAGGATGAGCATGCCGAGAGCGGTGAGGATTTTGGTGATGTCCGAGACGCGGGTGAGTTGTTCAGCAGCACGCTCGGTCTGGCCCATGAGGATGAATGCGGTGAAAACATTGGCCCAGGCGACGAGGCCGAGTACGGTGAGGACGCAGCCGGGAGTGAAGCGGCGGTAGTGGAAGGCAAAGAGCAGGGCGGTGAGGATGAGCGAGTAGAAGAGAGCGAGATCGAGCGGAGCAAAGAACTCACCGCGCAGCAGCATTCGGATAACGAAGGGACTCAGGGCGACGAGCGCGAAGGGCATGACCCAGCGGGGAAGGCCGCGGCTGTTCCACGACCAAAGGCAGGCGATGGTGCCGGCGATGACGAACAGTGACGTCATCCAGAGCTTGCTCAGCGGAGTGACCGTGACGAAGTGCGTGCTGATGGTGTAAGCGAGCAGGGGAATCGAATAGGCAACGACGTAGAGAGTCTTGCGACGGCGGCCGAAACTCTCTGGCGCGAGTGAGCCTACGAAGAGAAGCGCCGACATTTGAAGCGTGCAGTCGCTCAGCACGTCGGCGACGATTCCTCCGCGCGGATACACGGATTCAAAAGCGAGGTGGATGAGCATGAGGATCCACGCGAGGGTCCATAGCAGATACGTGGTGCTGCGGACACGCCGCCAGAGCGTGTAGAAGACGGCCGTGACGACGGCCAGTAGGACCATCGTGGGTACTGCGTAATAGTCGCTCATGAGGACAGCACGAACCTGACAAGTGGACGGGGACCGATCGCGCGTCTCAGGCCATATTTCAATCTTAAGGACGCGGCGGGGGTGTGTGCGCGGATATTTGCGCGAGACACTACCGCGAAAGTGGAACTAAGGGATGCCATTGACGTCTAATGTATTGAGGCACGGGTAAATATCATGGCAACTGCATCGGCGGGGTGATTTCTTTTCGTGAGCGAATCAGGCGGAATCAACGGGAAGCGGATGGGGCGAAGTGGTCGCCTGGTAGTAACACTTGCGACAACACTTTTGTGCTTGTCATTCTTGGGGCTTGCGGCGCAGAGGCTTGAGGCGCAGAGCCGCGTGGGGACGAACGAGCCGGATTCCGGATTCGGGAAGCTGGACGCATCGCTGCCCAAGGATAAGAAGCCGGAGGAGGTCATTCGCGAGTTTGCGGCGAAAGAGTCCGTGTTCAAGAAGGCGCTGGAGCATTACACCTGGACGCAGGACATTCGAGTGCAGACGCTGGACGGAGCGAAGGTCGACGGGGAGTATCACGTCGTCTACAACGTGACGTTCGATTCAAAGGGGCAGCGAACGGAGCATGTGATATTCGCGCCGATGAATACCCTCGAGCGGATTCTGATGACGGAGCAGGATGTCGACGACATTGAGCACAGGCTGCCGTTTGTTCTGACGACGGAAGATATCGTGCAGTACGACGTGACGTATGTGGGGAGGCAGAAGGTGGACGACGTCGAGACGTTTGTGTTCGATGTGAAGCCAAAGGTGATGGAGAAGAAGAAGAGATATTTCCAGGGACGCATCTGGGTAGACGAGCAGGACCTGCAGATTTTGATTACGAGTGGGCGCAGCGTGCCGGACGATACGCGGCCGGGGCATGAAGATCTTTCGCCGCCGTTTACGACGTATCGCGAGCAGGTGGACGGCAAGTACTGGTTCCCAACGTATACGAAGGGCGAGGGCGAGCTGCACTTTCATGCGACGAAATATTCGCCCTCAGAGGATGTTTCGATTCGACAGATCGTTCGGTACACGGATTACAAACAGTATGGGTCAAGCTTTCGCGTGATATTCGACGGCGAAGCGCCAGCCCAGGACAGCGACAAGCCATCGCAGAACAAGAGTGGCAAACCCGCGCCGCCGAAGCCTTAAGCAGGACGTGGAGCGGTCGGTCCTTCGAGGTATAAATGCCGCCCGGTTAAATTGCTGCAAAAACTGTGCAAAGGGCTTGGCAGGTGGAAAGTGCGGGCCGTATACTGCAGACGAACGCTCTCCGGGTGAGGTGAGTCTTCAGCAGTCTGAGCATTGCAAGGCCCGATTCCGCGAACAAAGCATGGCGAGCCGTCTCGCGTGTGCTGCGAAGTAGCGCCGATTGTGCCGTAACCACGCTCTTCCCCTCTGAATGCCTGTTGTGCGATGTGCCCCTGGATGGAAGCTCCACTATTCCGGTGTGCGCGCATTGCTTGTCTGCGGCAAAACCCCAAAATTCTGATCGTTTGTGCCGGCGCTGCGGTGTGCGGCTGGAGGCAGACTCATTTATGTCGCGGACAGATTTTGTGGCGGCAGTCTGCGACGAATGCGCAGAGAGCGAGCCTGCGTTTGCGGGAGTGATTGCGTATGGGGAGTATCGGGATGAACTGCGCGAACTGATCCATCTGCTGAAGTATGAGCGCATGGCAAGCGTGGCGGCGCTGCTGGGGGAGAGGCTGGCGGGGGCGATCGCGGCGCGCGAAGAGGAGTTACCGCGGCCGATGCTGGTAACGGCGGTTCCGTTGTTCAAGCGGAAGCAGCGAGAGCGCGGAGCCAACCAGGCGGAGCAGATCGCCCGGGTGGTGACCAAGAGGCTGCGACGGATGGGATGGGAGCTCGGCGAAGACTACGGGCTGCTGCAGCGACGTCGGGCGACACGCAGCCAGACCGAGTTGAATCACAAGCAACGCCGCGCGAATCTGCGTGGCGTTTTTGCTTTATCCCATGGAAACTCAGCAATTGAAGGTAAAAATGTTTTGCTGGTAGACGACATTGTGACGACGACGACGACGGGCCGCGAGTGCGCCAAGGTTTTACGCAAGGCTGGCGCGGCAACGGTTTGGATTGCGGCAGTGGGAAGAACGCAGTGGGACGAGACGGCGCAGTGGGAGCCGAGCAGCTTGCCGGTGATGAGTCAGGCAGGTCGGGCCGGAGAGTCGGGAACGGGAGTCGAGGTGCAATAACCAACCGGGTCAGGGGAGAGACGATGCATATACACGTCCGGAAGCAAAAGTCGCTAGCAAAGTGCCACACGCTGCAGCCGGTGGTCGAGACTACCGAGCGCGTGGTCGGGGGGGCCGTATTGCAGGCTCCGGTGCTGGTGCTGAACGCGTCGTATGAGCCGATTAATATTTGCGGGGCTCGGCGGGCGCTGGTGCTCGTGCTCAAGGGCGTGGCGCGGACGGAGGAGGAGCAGGGCGCGGTGCTGCACGCGGCGCGGCTGCGGGTGGCGATGCCGTCGGTGATACGGCTGCTCGAGTACAGAAGAATTCCTCACCAGACTCGCGCGCTTTCGCGGAAGAACATCTTGCTGAGAGACCGGAACACTTGCCAATACTGCGGGACAATTCTGGCGTCAGCGGATCTGACCCTGGATCACGTGGTGCCGCGTTCACGGGGAGGATTGAGCACCTGGGAGAATTTAGTGGCGTGCTGTCACGGCTGCAACCGGCGCAAGGGAAATCAATTGCTGCACGAGATGACTTCGATGAAGCTGTTGCGCGAGCCGCGACCGTTTTCACTGCATACGAGCCGGCACATCATGCGGATGATCGGGCATTCGGACATGAAGTGGCGAAAGTACTTGTATTACGAAAACTGAGCGAGCGCGAGAGCCCGTAGTACGAAAGCTGTGGAATTGCAAGCCAGGGGAATAGATTGCCAGGCCAGGGTCGGGCGCTGATACACTCACTCCTTCCCGCGCAGGCAGCGACCCGGATGAGTCTGGGGCGGCCATGGCGCGGGCGTAGCTAATCCCCAAAGCACGAGGGAGCCCGCATGTCCTCAGATCAATCGACCCGTTCGGCAACGTTCAAACCATATGTGTCTCCGCACGAGCGGCCGGCTGAGTTGAGCATTCGCGCCCTGTCGCTGGGCGTAATTTTCGGCATTCTATTTGGCGCGGTGACGGTGTATGTGGGGCTGCGTGCCGGGTTGACGGTGTCGGCGTCCATTCCGATCGCCGTGTTGTCAATCAGCGTGCTGCGGGCTCTGGGCAAGTCAACGATTCTTGAGAACAACATTGTCCAGACGACGGGCAATGCGGGTCAGTCGATCGCCGCGGGGGTGATCTTCACTCTGCCGGCGCTGATATTTCTTGGATTTAGCTTGGAGTATGAGCGCATCTTTCTGCTGGCGCTGATTGGCGGATGGCTGGGCGTATTGTTCATGATTCCTCTGCGAAGGCAGCTGATTGTGGAGGAGCATGGAAACCTGACTTATCCTGAGGGCACGGCGTGCGCTGATGTATTGCTGGCGGGGGAGCGGGGGGGATCGTTTGCGAGTCGCGTGTTTCTCGGGCTGGGATTGGGGAGTCTTTACACGCTGTTTCAGAACGAGAACTTATTCAGCGCCTGGCCGGGGACGCCGAACTATGAGCCGAAGTGGCTGCCGGGTTCTGCGATTCGCGCGGATGCGACGTCGGAGTATTTGGGCGTCGGATACATCATCGGGCCCAAGGTCGCCGGAGTGCTGTTTGCAGGCGGCGTATTTTCGTGGCTGGTACTGATGCCGGCGATCCACTTTTTTGGCTCGAGTTTCGCGGGACCGATTTATCCCGGCACGAAGCCGATTGCGGGGATGAGCCCGAGCGAGCTTTGGTCGTCGTATGTGCGGCCGATGGGCGCTGGCGCGGTGGCGGCGGCTGGAGTGATCACGCTGTTGAAGACCATGCCGACGATTGCGTCGGCGTTGAAGGAGGCGCTGAAGGGATTTGGCAAGCGCGCGGCAGCGGCGAGAGGGAGCGCGCTGCGGACAGAAGACGATCTGCCAATGTCGGTCGTGGTGGGCGGATCGGCGGTGCTGGTGGTGCTGATGTTTCTCTTTCTGACATTCAAGCCAGTGCCGGGTGCGCAGGTGGGGCTGCTGGCGAATCTTGCCGCGTCTCTGATGGTGGTGGTCTTTGGATTTTTGTTCGTGACGGTGTCGTCACGAATTGTGGGACTTATCGGGAGCTCAGCGAATCCGATCTCGGGGATGACGATTGCAACACTGATGGCGACCTCGGCGATCTTTCTGGTCGAGGGATGGACGGCTCCAGCGTTTGGAGCGCTGGCGATCACCATTGGCGGAGTGGTTTGCATTGCGGCGGCGAATGCGGGAGATACGTCGCAGGATCTGAAGACCGGATTTTTGATTGGAGCGACACCGCGGAAGCAGCAGATTGCTCTGATGGTTGGAGTTTGCGCGTCTGTGCTATCGGTGGGTGTAACGCTAAATGTGATGAACAAAGGTCTCGAAGAATTTCACCCGATGAACCGGCCATTTGATATCAGCGCGCCGCATCCGGGAGTGGCGGTGCAGGAGCAGCAGTTTTCACGAGCGCATTTTCCCGTAATTGAAGCGGATAAGACGACGAAGCAGTTCAACGGATCGGACTTTATGCTGCTGAATGCGCTGGGGAGCCCGACGCTGCCGGACGGGAAGTATCTTTACGACCCGAAGACCGCAACGATCGAAGTCCAGTGGGTGCAGGGGATTGGGAGTGAGAAGGCGGCGGCTCCGCAGGCGCGGCTGATGGCGACGGTGATCAACGGAATCCTGTCGCGGAAGTTGCCGTGGGGGCTGGTGCTGCTGGGAGTGTTTCTGGTGATTGCGGTCGAGTTGCTGGGCGTGCGGTCGCTGTCGTTCGCGGTGGGAGCGTACCTGTCCATCGGGACGACACTGGCGATTTTCTGCGGCGGCATGGTGCGCTGGATGATTGACAAGGCGGTAGAGCGGGCAAAGGCGAAGAGCCGGGCGGCGAGCGGAGTGGAGGATCCGAACCCGGAGGTGGAGGCGATGCTGGAGAGCGAGGTCAGTCCCGGAGCACTGTATGCGTCGGGGCTGATTGCAGCGGGCGGCATAGTGGGGCTGATGGGGGTCGCGCTGAAGCTGTATGAGAGCGCGACGGGGAAGAGCGATATTATTACTTTCCCGGTTACAAATCTGCTGCACCATGACGGTGTCTCCGTCGTGATGTATGGATTGCTGGGATTTTCTCTTTACTATTTCGCGAAGAAGCCAATGGATACGAAGGCCGCGGAAAAGAAGAAGTAGCCAGTCCAAAAATAAGCTAGCCGGCGCTGTAGGCGCGATGCTTCCAGATCGCAGGGGCTCCGGCAATCTTGCGGGCGAAGGCCCACCATTGCAGGGCGAGGAGAAGTGCAACTCCCAGGGGGTGGAAGAGCGCGCCGAGCCAGGATTGGCGGAAGAGCAGCGTTCCAACCAGGCGCGGAAGGTAGGAGAGCACGACCGCGGCGAGCGCGGTGAAGCGTGCGGCGGGAGTGTGTGCGGTCAGGAGCAAAAAGACGGGAAGGATCTGGCCGAAGAACAGTAGGAAAGTGAAGGGCAGGATGTTTGCCGGAGTGGCGATGCCTTCGGTGGCATTCTTAGCGAGGCCGAACCAGACCTGGCGGGCGCTGGTGTACATGCGGCAGGAGGCGAGCGAGGTAAGGTCGGCGAGTGCGGTATGAAATCCCTGACGGCGCAGCAGACGCGGCAGCATGAGGCCGTCGTGCATGGTGAGGCGGATTGAGTTGTGTCCGCCGGCGCGAAAGTAGGCGTTGCGCCTGACCATGAGGAACTGGCCGCATCCCGCAGCGAACGCAGAGGCGCGAGTGAAGCGCAGGCCGGGGAGCGGGAGATAGCAGAGGAGGAGGAAATTGATGAGGGGGAGGAGGAGCTTCTCCATCCACGAGCCGGTGATTTGGCGTGGAATGCCGCTGACGAGCGAGGAATGAGAGGAGGCGAGAAAGAGATCCATACGCGCGATAGCGTCGGGGGTGAGTCGTACGTCGGCGTCGAGAAATAGTAGCGTGGGATGGAGAGATTGCTGGGCGCCGTGCCAGCAGGCGTGCTGTTTGCCATTCCATCCGGCAGGGAGTTGCGGGACGGAGACGAGACGGAGCCGCCGGTCACTGGCGGCGAGCTGCTGAACGATGACTGCGGTGCGGTCGGTGGAGGAGTCGTCGAGAACGAGGCATTCGAGCACGACGCTGGAACTGGCGAGGACGGTGGAGACGGCGGCGGCGATCGAGTCCTGCTCATTACGAGCGGGGATGATGACGGAGACGCCGGAGAGCGAGGCATTCTCGATGAGCTGTGGTGGCTGGCGGTAAAAAAAGAAATTAATGACGAAGAGCAGCGCAGCGAAGGCAGAGAAGAGAAGCGAAAGGATGAGGGCGACGTGCATCGCGGAGGGAATCATAGGCGGCGGATGCTCCCATGTTCCGGCCGATAGGGCTGGCCAGTGAGTTGGGCGCGAAGGCGCCGCCAGTATTCGTAGATGGCTCCGGTGCCGGAGCGGCCGGCGAGGAGGGACTCGAAGGACGCGAGGTCGCGTTTGATGACAAGTGGCGCGAGTTCCTGCTGGGCTTGAGCGAGGCAGGCTTCGAGGCGGGAGCAGAGATCGGGAATTGAAAGCGCGGCGGTGGATTCAAGATCGAGAGGCTGACCGCAGAGGATGAGTGCTTCGGGAAGCCGCTCCTCGAAGAAAGGATATTCGATGGCCAGGGGTAGGATTCGACACGGACCGAGCTGGTGGAGGAGGGCGGCGAGACCAGGCTGAAACTGCGGCGCTTCGCGGACATCGCAGAAGCGGCCTTGGGGCGTGATCCAGAGCATGCTGTTGGGGCGACCAAGGATGGCGGGAGCGGAGCGCATAAATTGGCTGGCGCCACGAGGGGTGCCGGGTTCGACGGGGAAGAGGCCAAGATGGCGGAAGAAGCGATACTGCGCGAGTGCTGCCGCATCCATCGGCGCGTAGTGGTCGAAGGCGGGCAGGAGGCGGTTGGCGAGGAGAAGGCAAAGGAGCGGGTCCCACCAGGACGCGTGATTGAGGACGACGATGTTGGGAACGCCGGGCCGCGGGTTGAAGCGCAGCCCTTGGGCGACGCGGATGCTGTGAAAGTGGCGCGGAAGATACCAGCGAAGGTAGCGATGGAACCAGCGCAGCAAGGCGGGCGATGGGGTGGGCAGTGACGCTGCGGGCGATGTGCGCGAAGTCCGGTTCGATGCCGTGGCGCCGGTTGCGTTCGCTGAATTACGCGACGTGTTCACCACGGAGCACTCATGCGGGCGCCAGGGTTGCGGACGGCTCGGCTTTGGTGGAGGCAGAAGATGAAGTGGGGGCCTGGCCATTGCCGTATTGTTGGTCGAGCGTGTCGGCGGCAATCCAGCCGGACATCAGGACCATGGGCATGCCGGGCCCGGGATGAGCGGCGCCGCCGGCGAGGAACAGGCCTTTGATGTCGTCGCGCGCGTTGCCGGGCTTGAAGGCGCCATTAAAGCGGCCGTGGCTTGAGAGGCCATAGATGGCTCCGTTGAGGACGCGATAGCGGTCGTGGATGTCCTGAGGAGTGAGCGCGTGTTCAAAGACGATGCTCTGCTCGAGGTTTTTGAGGCCTGCGGTGCGCTCGAGTTTGTCGAGGATGACGCGGCGATAGGCGGGGAACATCTGCTTCCAGTCGTGATGCGGGCGGAGGTAGGGAGTGTGGACGAGGACGTAGAGTGCTTCGCATCCTGCGGGAGCGGAGGTTGGGTCGGACTGCGCTGTAGCTGCGAGATAGCAGGTCGGATCGGCGGCGGGCTCGCCGAGATCGTAGATCGAGTGGAACTCCTCATCGGGGTCGGAGGAAAAAACGAAGTCGTGGTGAGCGAGCTGCTCATAGCGGCGATTGAGGCCCAGGTAGAGCACGACTCCGGAGCACGCGGGCTCATAGGAGCGCAGGCCGTTGAAGTGGGAGGCATGCGTGCCGCCGATGAGTTCGCGATAGGTGCGCACGGAATCGCAGTTTGAGACGACGGCGTCGAAGGAGAGGGATTCTCCCGTGGCGAGTTGGAGGCCGGTGGCACTATCGTGGCCGGCTGCATCGCGCTTGATGAGGATCCGGGTGACGTCGGTCGATGGGTGATATTGGACGCCGAGTTCGCGACCGAGTTTGATGAGTGCTTCGGGGACGGCACGGGTGCCGCCGAGTGGGTACCAGATTCCCTCGGAGGTCTGCATGTGGCCGATGGAGCAGAGAATCGCAGGAGAGGCGTCGGGGGAGGAGCCGACATATTGCACGAAGTGGTCGAGCATCTGAGCTACGCGGGGATCCTTGATGTAGCTGCGGATAGTGCTGGAGACGGTGCGGCCGAGTCGCATGCGGGCAACGTCGCGGAGAACGGAGGCTTGGAAGGCACCGCTCATATTGAAGGTGTCTTTCATTGAGCCGATCGAGCGCCAGAAGAAGAAGCGATTGCTAATGCCGTGCAGGTCCTCTGATAGGGACATGAGCTCGGCGTAGCGAGCGCCCATGCCGGGCATGGAGAGGTCCAGTGAGGCGGCCATTTCGCCGATGTCGCGGCGGAGATCGAGAATGGAGCCGTCGTCGAAGAAGCAGCGCCACTGGGGATCGAGTTCGATCATGCGAACGTAATCGTCGAGATCGCGATTGGCTTCGGAGAAAATGCGGCGGAGGACGGAGGGCTGGATGAGGATAGTGGGGCCCATGTCGAAGCGGAAGCCGTCCTGCTGGAGTTGGGCTGCTTTGCCGCCGAGCCAGGGATTTTTTTCGAAGACTTCTACGGAGTAGCCGCGGGCGGCGAGAGTAGCAGCAGCAGCGAGGCCGCCGAGTCCGGAGCCAATGACGGCCACGCGCATTTGGTCTGAAGAATTTGAGGGTCCAGTCATAGAGGTCATCCGTTAATTTTGCCGAGTTTGATCGCGCCGCGAATGGTGCGAATCCAGCCGCGCCAGCGTTTGGAGATGCCTTCGCCATGCACGGCCGCGATATATCCGTAAAAGAAGTCGGCGTGTTGATTTCCGGTGAGGCGGTAATGGCGGCGGTCGTCGCCGCGGCGGATGATGACAGTCTTGGGCGCGGTCATCTCGAGCAGGCCCTCGCGCCCGCGGGTCATTCCGTAGCCACTGCGCTTGCGGCCGCCGAATGCACAGCGCGGGTCCGCGGTGGTGGCCAGGATGTCGTTGATAAGGACGCAGCCGGCGTTGACTTGTTCAGCGATGCGACGCGCGGCAGATTCTCCGCCGAAGATGGTGACAGTGAGGGCGTAGGGGCACAGACGGTCGGCCTCGAGAGCCTCCTCTTCGTAGCGGAAGGGCATGAGTGAGAGCACCGGGGCGAAGATGTCGGTCGCGGCGATCTCCATGTCGGGGCGGACGCCGCTCAGCAGGACGGGACCGCATTCGCGATCGCCGCGGCCGTCGTAAACGAGACGTGCGCCGAGGGCGGTCGCTTCGCGGATGAGGGAGTCGAGGCGATCCATCGTGGCGGAGGGGAAGCTGGTGCCGCGGACGGTTGAGAGAGAGCGGACGAGGCGAGCTTCCAGGTCGGCAGCAAGCTGGCTGGCGACGAAGACACGGCGCGGGGCCATGCAGCTGGCGGAGCCGTTGAAGCGGATTCCGAAGGTGAGGGCCTCGACGGCGCGATCGAGGCGCGCGTCCATGAGGACGAAGACGGAGTCGCAGCCGGAAAGCTCCATGACAGTATCAACGGGCTGAGACGAGATTTGCTTGAGGACGCTCGAGCCAGTGCGGCCCGAGCCGGTGACGATGACTTTATCTACGCCGGCTTCGATGGCGTGCTGGGCGTCTTCGACGCCTTCACCGAAGACGGTTAGCAGCGCGGGCTCTAAGCTAGAGGCTTCGAGCGCGTCGGCGAAGATTTTGGCGCATGCCTGGCCTCCGTGCCCTGGCTTCCAAAGTACGGCGTTGCCGGCGGCGAGCGCCTGGAGCGCCTGAACCCCGGCCAGAAGCAACGGATAATTTGAGGGCGCGACGATTAGGACTAGGCCGTGGGGCTCGCGGCGGGTTTCGACATGAACTCCACGGAGCCATAAGGGGCGGAGGTCGGCTGGCTCGCGTCTGGCACGAAGAATTTCTTCTGCCTCGCCCTCGAGAAATTTGCAGGCGTCGAGGAGTGGCAGTACTTCGGCGGCGACTGTGTCGGCTTCAGACCGGCCGGGGAGCGAGATGGATGCGGCGAGCTGGGGAGCGCGTTCAGCGAGACAGCGACGAAGTCGGCGGAGCGCATAAAGGCGTAGGTAGAGCGGCGTTTCTCCCCACTTGCGCTGCGCCTTGCGTTGCGCGGCAAAGGCGAGGGTCGAGACGTCCAGCGGCGAGGGCATCTCGCTGGGCTGGACGAGGAGCGGAGTCACAGGGCCGCCTCCAGGACTGCATTTTGCGTACTGGTGGAGGAAGACCACTGCGGCTCTACTTGCAGGTCTTGCAGAAGCAGGCGCGAGGTTATGCGCGCGGATTCAAAGATAACCGGGAGGCCGCTGCCGGGGTGGGTGCCGCCGCCGACGAGGTACATGGCGTCGAGGTCTTCGAAGCGATTATGAGGACGGCGATGGAGCATTTGGCCAAGGTTGTGGGCCATGCTGAAGGTGGCACCTCGATGTAGCGCGAATTCCTGGCCCCAGTCGTCAGGGGTGATGCAGCGCTCGTAGCGAATGCGATCCTCGACGCCGTTGATGCCGATCTTGGCGAGCTGGGAGAGTGCGAGCTTACGGTAATTGTCTTTCTCGACTTTCCAATCCACGTTGGGATGCTGATGCGTGGTGGGGAGAAGGATGTAAAGCGTGCTGCCACCGCGGGGAGCGAGTGAGGGGTCGGTGACGCAGGCGTTTTGCACATAAAAGGATGGGTCGGCGGAGAGGCGATGGTGGTCTTCGATGTCGGCGAGGTTGCTGCGGTAGTTTTCAGAGAGATAGATGGTGTGGTGGGATATGTCGTCGTAGATGCCGTCGAGTCCGAGATAAAGCATGAAGGTGGAACAGGAGAAGCGCTTGCCGCGAATCTTCTCGTCGGTCCAGCGATTGCGCAGGGCGTTGGGAACCATGCGTTCCATAGCGCGGGCGAAGTCGGCATTGACGATGACGGCGTCGGCACGAATGGAGCGTTTGCTGGTGACGACTCCGGTAGCGCGGCGACCTTGAAACTCAATATTCTCCACGGGCTCGTCATAAAGGAACTCGACGCCGAGGTCGCGGGCAACGCGAGCCATGGCGTCGGAGACGGCGCCGCAGCCACCAACGGGATGGAAAACTCCATGTTCGTATTCAAGGAAAGAAAGAATGCTGAACAGGCTGGGGCAGCGGAAGGGCGACATGCCAAGGTATTTGGATTGGAAGCTAAAGCCGAGACGAATGCGTTCGTCTTTGAAGTAGGTCTGCAGGTCGCTGTCGAGTGACTTCCACGGGCGCAGGAGCGGAAGCAGCTTGAGGACGCTGGGGCGAAGCAGATCGCGCCAGCTCTCGAAGGGAGACTCGAGGAAGGGCAGGAAGCGCTCGAGCTTTTCGCGATTGTCGAGAAAGAAGCGATGGAAGCGACGGGCGTCCTCGGGAGAGATCGCGGCGATGGCTTTCTCCATCCGCTCCAGGTCAGGTGTGGCGAGCAGCTCGCCTCCGGCGCCGAATACGAGGCGATATTGCGGGTCGAGCCGGTGCATGGGGACTTCGGTGTCGAGGTCGCGACCCACGGCGGCGAAGATCTCGCGCAGCACACGAGGATAGAGAAAGAAGGTGGGGCCGATGTCGAAGCGATAGCCCTCGTCTGTCTCCATTGTGGAGGTGCGGCCGCCGGGACGATCGCGTTTTTCGATGACGGTGACACGGACACCGGATTTTGCGAGGAGCAGGGCCGCTGCGAGTCCCCCAGGGCCTGCTCCGATAATGACAACTTGGCGGGTTTTATTGATCATTGTGACGCGTTGAGCCCCTCTCCAGCAGGCTATGGAAGGCTGATTATAGTGGAGCGATTTGGCTGGGGATAGCGAAACAGTTCTGAGTATTGATGGGGTCGCAAGAGCCGCCGCGGTGCCTCTCCTCCGGTAATTCGGATGCTACTCCTCCGGATTAGAGGATACGAGCGAGAAGGCTGCGGACAGAGGAGCGGGCGTCCCGAATGAGGTCGGGAAGGCCGACACCGTGGTAGGCGTTGCCGAGCAATACCAGGCCAGGGATGTTCTGGACGCGTTCGGTGATGGCAGCGATGCGGGCGCGATGACCGATTTCATATTGCGGGAGTGAATTGGGCCAGTGGCGGACGATGGTTGCGGCGGGGGAGGGGAGCTGCGGCCAGAGGCGCTGGAGCTGCGCGACTGCGAGATCGGCGTCGCCACCTGAAAGATTAGAGCCGAGACGGGAAAGCTCGAAATCGGGTCCCCCGAAGAAGACGCGTAGGAGGGCCGTGCCCGGAGGCGCAGAGTGCGGATATTTCTGATGGAGGAAAGTGGTGGCGAGAAAGTGAGGAGAAAAGCCGGGCTGCGGCTGATCGACCAGGAAGCCAAAACCAGTGGGAAGAATGCCCAAACCGCTGGGAATGTCGAGCGGCTGGTTGAATGCCATGGCGACGATTACTGCAGAGGAAGCTGGGATTTCGTGGAGAGCAGCGAGCTGCGTATCGGTAGAGCCCAGGAGTGAGAGTGTACCGCTCGCCGGCGTTGCAAGGATGACGGCGTCGGCGGTGAGGTTGTCATTAGGGATTGAGATGTTCCAGTGGGAGGCAGTGCGAGTGATTGAGAGGGCAGGCGCCTTGAGGCGGATTGAGCTGGCTGGGAGCGCGGCTGCGAGAGCGTTGATTAGTGAGCCGAGGCCGGAGCGGAGTGTGGTGAAGATGCTGCGCTCGGCAGTAGCCGTGGTGGAGGAGACAGCGCGAAGGCCAACGATGAGACTGCCATGTTCCTTCTCCAGAGCGAGCATGCCCGGCATGACGGAGGCAGCGCTGAGGCGCTCAATGTCTCCGCCGAAGATTCCGGCGAGGAGCGGGCGACCGAAGGTGCGGGTGACTTCTTCGCCAAAGTGTCGGCGGATGAAATCAGCGACGCTGATGTCAGATGAGTTATTGGCGGCGAGGGTGCGGAGCTCGGCGGCGCGGGCGGGTTCGTCGAGGTAGGCCTGGCGGGCGGCAGCGTTAAGCAGGGGATTTTCGAGAATAGCGGCTTCGTTGGTGGGCACCATCATGCGCATTCCTTCGGGGAGCGGCAGGAGCGAGCCGTCGCGCAATAAGTAAGTGCGGCGCACCGCGTCGTTAGAGGCGACGAGAGAGTCGGTGAGGCCGAGCTCAACGGCAAGGTCGCGGGCCCAGGGCTTTTCGCTGACCCATCCGTCGGGGCCGCACTCGACGGTGAAGTGGCCGGAGGGAAGATCGAGGGTCTCGGTCTCGATGATGCCGCCGAGGCGGGGTGAGGCTTCGAGCAGGGTAAAGCGAATGTCGGCGCCGGTACGTTGGGTGAGCGAGAGTTCGTAGGCGGCGGTGAGGCCGCTGATGCCGCCTCCGATGATGACGATGTGTTTCATTTGTCGCGTTTCATCTCTCTTGGAGGCGCGACTGCGGGAGGCGCGCCAGGCCCTGACGCGCGAGGTCGGCGAGGGCATCTATCAGCAGGGGTGATGTGTTGAGCGAGCGCGTGCGGTAGACGGTGATTCCGATCTCGTTGCCGAGGTCGCGGAAGGCGATGTCAATGTCGTAGAGGATCTCGACGTGGTCGCAGAGAAATCCAATGGGCTGGATAAGGACTTGTTTGTGCCCGGCGGCAGCCAGAGCCCGGAGTGTGTCTTCAACCGCAGGGCCGATCCACGGGCCGCCCGAGGCGCCTTGGCTCTGGAAGGCGAAGTACCAGTCGGCGGGAGCGAGGCCGCTTTTTTGCGCGACAAGTGCGGCAGTGCGTTTGGCATCCTGAGGATAGGGGTCGGGAGTTTGAGGAGTAGCGGGGCGGGCATCAGTCGCGGGCGGCGCGTCGTCTAATGGAATCGAAGTCGCGCTCCAGACAGTGCGGCAGGGAACGCTGTGCGCGGTGAAGAGGACGGGGATGGGCTGGCCTGTTTCGGCCAGAAGACTCTGACGGAGAGGGCTTAGCTCGGCGGCAAAGGCGTCTATCAGTAGAGGATGGTCGGCCCAGGCGTCAACAAAGTCCAACTCGAGAGCGTCGGCAGCTTCGGCGTAGGCGGCGCGTTTGTAAAGACCAACGCTGGTGCGGGAGTTTTGCGGAGCGAGACAGATGGCGACGGCCTGCTCAATACCGTCCTCGCGCATACGGCGGACGGTTTCGACGACATAAGGCTTCCAGTTGCGCATGCCGACATAGACGGGAAGCTCGATGGATTCGTGGAGGGCTTCGGCTTGCGCCATGGTGATGTCGGTGAGAGGGCTGTGGCCGATGAGTGAGTACCGGTGGCGGATCTCATCTACGACGTGTTGCGGAAGAGGTCGACCGCTGGTGACATTGCGGAGATATTCCGGAATCTCGTCGAGGGTTTCGGGCGTTCCGTGTGCGAGCAGCAGAACGGCGCGGCGTGGCTGGCCGATCATCCCTGCCTCGCGGCAGAGTATTCGCGGACCAGGGTGACGACGCGCTGCACATTTTCAACGGGTGTTTCGGGGAGGATTCCGTGGCCGAGGTTGAAGATATGCCCAGGGCGGCCGGCGGCTGCGTCGAGGACCTCTTTGACGCGGCGATCGAGGAGGCGAGTATCCGCAAAGAGGGTGATGGGGTCGAGGTTGCCCTGGATGGCGGTGGAATAGCCGATGGTCTTCCACGCGATGTCGAGCGGGATGCGCCAGTCTATTCCGATGACGTCGGCTCCGGTTTCGCGCATTGAGGGCAGCAGCGTAGCAGTGTCCACACCGAAGTAGATGACGGGCACGCCGAGGGCCTGGACGGAGCGGATGAGGCGCGTGGTGACGGGGAGAACGAATTCGCGATAGTCGGAGACGCCGAGCGAGCCGACCCAGCTGTCGAAGATCTGGATGACGTCGGCGCCGGCTTCGACTTGTTGCGCGGCAAACTCGATGAGCACTGTGACGAGCTTTTCCATCAAGTCTTGCCACGCCTGGGGCTCGCGATAGAGGAATCGGCGGGTCTCCAGGAACTGGCGTGAGCTGCCGCCCTCGATCATGTAACTGGCGAGGGTGAAGGGCGCGCCGCAGAATCCGATGATGCCGAGGTTTTGCGAGAAGTGGGAGACGACGAGCTTGATGGCTTCGGCAACATAGCCGAGGTCGGCGGTGCGGTCGGTGCGGAGGGCGGCGACGTCGGCGGCGGTGCGGATAGGGTGGTGGACGACAGGGCCTTCTCCGGCGACGAATTCGAAATCGAGGCCCATCGGGGTGAAGGGCAACAAAAGGTCGGCGAAGATGATGGCGGCATCAACGCCGAGTTTTTCGGCGGCGGTGATGGTGACTTCGGCGGCGAGCGATGGGGTGCGACAGATCTCGAGCAGCGTGTGGTGCTTGCGCACAGCCTGATATTCAGCCATGTAGCGGCCGGCTTGGCGGAGGAACCAGACGGGAGTGGAATCCACCGGCTGACGAAGGCAGGCGCGGACGAAGCGCGAGGCGCCGGAGGGCAGATTTCTTTCTCCGGGGGCAGTAGAAATGGGGTGGGGTACAGGCATTGGGCTAACTTTTGAGGTTAGCATTGCCGGTGGCCAGGCGTGAGCGTCGAGCGCAAGTTGTGTTGGCCTGGCTGTAGTGAGGATTCGGGGGAGGCGGCAGTGAATATGCTCATGCGGATTTTCGCGGTGATGGGGGTGATGGTGGCGGCCGGATGCGGGATCGCAGGAGCGCAGGCGGGCGGAGTGACGCGCGGAGTTGAGAGCCGGGAGCTGAATCAGGGCTGGGAATTCCGCGCGGTGGAGGGAGCGAAGGAGATTCCGGCCAGCGCCGACGCGGCGAAGGGATGGCTGTCGGCGACGGTGCCCGGCGTAGTGCAGACCGATCTGCTCGCGAACAAGCTGATTCCGGATCCGTTTTATGGACAGAATGAAGCCAGCCTGCAATGGATTGGGCGGACGGACTGGGAGTATCGCACGCGTTTTGATTTGAGCCCGGCGGAGTTGCGGCATCGGCACGTGGAGTTGGTATTCGACGGGCTCGATACATTTGCTGACGTGTCAGTGAATGGCCACGCCGTGTTGAAGACGGACAACATGTTCCGCCAGTGGAGGGTGCCGGCGGTGACCTGGTTGAAGCCGGGTACGAACGAGTTGGCGGTCGTTTTTCATTCGCCAATCACGTTGCTGCTACCGGCGGTGAAGGCGATGCAATACCACTTGCCGACGGTGGTTCAGGTGCAGGCGATCAGCGAGGATGGGATCGCAGTGGATCCGTACGTAAGGAAAGCTCCGTATCAGTTCGGATGGGACTGGGGACCGCGGTTTGTAACCGAGGGCATCTGGAAGCCGGTGCGGCTGGAGACGTGGGACCAGGTTCGAGTCGAGGATTTTCATCTGCAGCAGAAGAGGATCACAGCGGAGACGGCGGAGGTAGCGGGCGAACTGACGTTTCAAGCCGAGCATGCGGGAAATGCGCGGGTGACGATCAGTTATCGCGTATTGGGCGCGGCGAAGGGAAGCAAGGCGACGGTGGCAGTGAGTGAGATGCGGCCGGTGGATCGGGGCGAGAACCAAATCCGGCTGCCGTTTCGCATTCAGCGGCCTGAGCGATGGTTTCCGCTGCACTACGGGGCGCAGGCGCGGTACGAGTTCACCGCGAAGATCGCGATGGCAGGGAGAGATGTGGCAAGCGTGACGACGCGGACCGGATTGCGGTCGGTCGAGTTGCGCCGGGAGCCGGACGCATGGGGGAAGAGCTTTGAGTTCGTGGTGAATGGAATTCCGATCTTCGCGAAAGGAGCGGACGTGATTCCGTTCGACAGCTTTCCGAACCGGGTGACCGCGGCGCGATACCGCCAGATTCTCGAGTCGGCGCGGGACGCGAACATGAACATGGTGCGGGCGTGGGGCGGAGGCTACTACGAGTCAGACGATTTTTACGAAACTGCGGATGCGCTGGGGATCATGGTGTGGCAGGAGTTCATGTTCGGTGGGGCGATGGTCCCCGGCACGCCGGAGTTTCGCGCGAACGTCAAGCAGGAGGCAAAGGAGCAGGTGCGGCGGCTGCGGGATCATCCGAGCATTGTGCTGTGGTGCGGCAACAATGAGGTCGAGACAGGCTGGACGTATTGGGGAGACCGCCAGACATTCAAGAAGTCGCTGACGGCGGACCAGCAGCAGGACGTCTGGCAGGCCTATCTGCTGCTATTTAACGACACGCTGAAAAGCGTGGTGGCAGAAGAGGCGAGGCCGATTGCGTACTGGCCGAGTTCGCCGAGCGCGGATTATGAAGACGTTCCCGGCGGGCAGAGGAACGGCGACATGCATTACTGGCAGGTATGGCATGCGCTGGCTCCGATTGAGGATTACAACTTGCAGAATCCGCGATTCATGTCGGAGTTTGGATTTCAGTCCTTTCCTGAGATGAGGACGATTGCGAGCTTCGCGACCCCGGCGAGATGTCGAATTGATTCGCCGACGATGCAGTCGCACCAGAAAAATGTTGGAGGCAACGACCGGATACACACCTATATGTTGAGGCAGTACCGGGAGCCGAAGGATTTTGCGTCATTTGTTTATCTGAGTCAGGTGCTGCAGGCGGAGGCGATCAAGGTGGGGGCGGAGCACTTGCGGCGGAACCGGCCGCAGACTATGGGGTCCTTGTATTGGCAGCTGAATGACTGCTGGCCGGTGGCTTCGTGGGCGAGCATTGACTATTACGGCCGATGGAAGGCGTTGCAGTATTACGCGCGGCGATTTTACGCTGATTTACTTGTGTCCCCTTATCTGCACGACGGAGTGGTGGATACGTATGTCGTATCTGACGACATGAAGTCGCAGACGATGGAACTCTCGGTGCGGGTGATGAAGTTCGACGGGACGCTGGTGAGCAGCGAGACGAAGCAGATCGCGGTGCGGCCCCTGTCGAGCACCATGGTGAGTAGTGGGAAGCAGGCAGATTTGTTGCGGGGGGCCGACGCGAGGGGGAGTTTCGCTGTGTATGAGTTGAAGACGGCTGATGGGGCTCTGGTATCAAGGAATGCGATTTACTTCGCGGCGGCAAAGGATGAGTCGTTGCCGAGGCCGGTGATCGAGGGCGACATCAAGGCGGACGGACGGGATTTCGTGGTCTCGCTCAGGTCGAGTGCGCTGGCGCGGGACGTATATATATCGTTCGGAGACATCGAGGCGAAGTATTCAGATAACTATTTTGATTTGTTGCCGGGGGAGGAGAAGCAGGTACGGGTGAGTAGCGCTGGCGGGCTGGAGGCGTTGCGAGGGAAGATGACGGTGGTGTCGTTAGTGGACGCTTATGGGCCGGCGAACTAGACCGGGCGGCCGGATCGCTAAAAGCTGAAAAGCAGGGCAAAGGGCGGATATTGGCTTCAGAGGGGCGAGGCGCTGGATACCGGGGGCAATTTCATGTAAAACGTTTCGACGGCTAAAAGCCGAGAGGTACCGTGGCCAATATAAGAACCTTCGACAATCCCCTGGGTGAAACGGGGCCAGCCAAAACGGACTATCGGGCGCTGGCGATTGTAACGATGTTGTTTTTCATGTGGGGATTTGTCACCTGCCTGAATGACATCCTGATACCGCATCTCAAGGCAATTTTCTCGCTGAACTATCGCGAGGTGATGTCCCTACAGCTGTGTTTCTTCCTGTCGTATGGGATATTCGCGATTCCGGCGGGCAAGCTGGTCGAGAAAATTGGTTACAAGCGGTCTATGGTTGCTGGGCTCTGCACGATGGCGGTAGGGGCATTGCTGATATTACCGGCGGCGGCGGTCCCTGCGTTTGCCCTGTTTCTCGGGGCGCAGGTGGTGATCGCGGCGGGCATGACGATTTTGCAGGTGGCGGCGAACCCCTATGTGTCCATCATTGGGCCATCGCGGACAGCATCGAGCCGGTTGAATCTGACACAGGCTTTCAACTCCTTCGGCACATTTGTGGCGCCGTTTTTTGGCAGCGCGTTTATTTTGAGCCAGACCCCGCAGGCGCAGGAAGTTATCGAGAAGATGTCGGCGTCGGCGCTGCTCAGCTATCGGCAGTTTGAGGCGTCAACCGTAAGAGGGCCGTATATCGGCATAGCGGCGACGCTGGTCTTTTTGGCGATAGGCCTGGCACTGCTGAAGCTGCCGCAGTCAGCGAACACCCAGGAGTTCAGACCGGCAGATGTAAACCAAACGGAGTGGAGCCTGCTGCACCATCGGCAGTTGATGCTGGCGGCCGTGGGCATCTTTGTTTACGTGGGTGCGGAAGTGTCTATCGGGAGCTTTCTCACCAACTATTTCAATCAGCCGGAGATTGGAAACCTGACTCTGAAGCAAGCGGCGAATTATGTGTCGGTCTATTGGTTCGGCGCAATGGTCGGGCGCTTTATCGGATCGTGGGTGCTGCAGAAGGTTCGCACGGGGATGTTGCTGGGCATCGTCGCCGTAGTAGCGTGCCTGCTGGTGTTGACGTCCATGCTGACCTTCGGACATGTGGCGATGTGGACGATACTGCTGGTTGGACTCTTCAACTCCGTGATGTTCCCGAGCATCTTTACGCTCGGCATCGAGGGACTGGGGCCGCTGACGGGCCGCGGCTCGGGCGTGCTGGTGGCAGCCATTGTGGGTGGGGCGATTATTCCATTTGCGCAGGGCTGGTTTGCGGACCACATCGGCATTCACCACGCGTTCATTCTGCCGGTCTTGTGCTACGTGTATATCGCGTTCTTCGGCTTCAGCCGGCTGAAGAAGTGGAAGCCTCCTGTGGTGGCCACGGCTTCGCTGAACCGCTAATGTAACGCTCGCGTTGCAGATCATTTCGAGCGGAAGTGGGAGCCTTTGCGCGCTCAAAGAGGCCGCGGCTACCCGGCGCTGAAGTATCCTTGTCAGGCATGTCAAAACTCTATTTAGTAACCGGCGCGGGCGGATTTATCGGGCGTTCGATAGCGGCAGCATTGTTGGCGCGGGGCAAGTCCGTGCGCGGAATTGATAACTTTTCGACGGGCAAGCGCGAGAACCTGATTGGCTTGGAAAAAATGGAGCTGATCGAGGGCGATCTCAACGATCCGGCGGCGGCTGCGAACGCGTGCGAGGGCGTTGAATACATCTTCCATGAGGCGGCGATACCTTCCGTGCCCCGGTCGGTGCTCGATCCTATCGGGTCAAACCATGCGAATGTAAGCGCTACGGTCAAGCTGCTGACCGCGGCAAAAGACGCGGGAGTTCGGCGCGTTGTCTACGCAGGGTCGTCGTCGGCATACGGCGATACTCCCACGCTGCCGAAGAAAGAAGACATGCTGCCGGGGCCTATTTCCCCCTATGCTGTGTCGAAGTTGGCGGGCGAGCTCTACATGCAGTCGTTTGCGCGGGTCTATGGGATGGAGACGGTCGTGCTGCGGTACTTCAATGTGTTTGGGCCGCATCAGGACCCGACGTCGCAGTACTCGGGAGTGCTGGCGAAATTCACGCTGAAGATGCTGGCGGGAGAGACGCCTTTGATCTTCGGCGATGGGGAGCAGAGCCGCGATTTCACCTTTATTGAGAATGTGGTCGAGGGGAATCTGCTGGCCGCGGAAGCTCCCGCGGAGAAGGTTTCCGCAAAGGTCTTCAATTTAGCGACGGGAAAGCGCATCACACTCAACGACGCGGTGAAGGTACTCCGCGAGCTGACGGGATACGAGGGCCCTGTGGAACACGCGGGAGAGCGTAAGGGAGACATTCTGCACTCGTTGGCCCATATTGGGATGGCAGAAGAATGGCTCGGTTACCGTCCCAAGGTGGACTTTGAAGAGGGATTGAGGCGGACGGTTGCGTGGTATCGGACGCTATTGCCGAAAGCATAAACGGCTCGTAAGTTGATTTGAATCGGGAACTTCGCGCTGTGCGGCTCAGAGGAGGATCGATCATCCTAAAAATGAACGGCGGTTTCTGCAAGAGTTTGGCAAAGTAGCCGGGGCGAGTTTTGTAAATCTGAAGTAACGACTCGAACGTTAAAAGAGGTTACCTGGCTGTGTTTCCGACGTGCCGATGTCCGCAAGAAGTTACTAGGTTGTGCAAGAAATTTCATTGACACTGAAGTAGTAGAAAGAATAACTTTCATCGAACCCTTCCCCCTGGGCGGAATCACCTAGGCTCCCTGCAAGTGCACTGTAAAGCCGGAACTTATCGGCGTCAGTGTGTTCGTTAAGAGTTGAGGAAGGGCACATGCAAGAACTGAAACATTGTTTTTATACGTCTTGGCTCTTTACCACAAACGGATGCAGTTCGACCCATCCGTCCCTCAAGAGTCACGTTCGATCGGCTGCTGGAAGCACCACCGGAAGACGGTGGGTAATGCGACTGCAGTGGACGCTTTGCGATGCAGAAACCGGAGATTCCGGCATAGGGGAAGTACTGCCCGAAGCTGGCGATAACCGGGAGCAAGCGAAGTCGAGCCGTAGGTCCGTGAAGGAATGGTTTGCGTGATCGAGAAGCTCATTACGAGAGCGGGAAAGAACAGCATGGCCGAAGAAGGCCAAAGGGAAGTCAAAGTGTCGAATTTGCAGGTTTTTGTGCTTGGTTCGGAAGCGCCTGAGGAGTTGTTCCAAGGGCTAGTCTCGGGCGGTGGAGTAAGCCTCCGATGTGTGCGGAGCGAAGCTGATTGTCAGGAGCTGTTGCAGGGGGGGAATTGGAAGACGTCACTGCTGGTGTTGGATACGACATCGGCGACAGAACCCCATTGGGCAGCGATGAAAGCCTTACAGGCCAAGTATCCGGGGCTATGCACCGGGATCGCAGGATTTGATTATCGTTCCGCGATGCTCGGCAATGCCGGACACGCGTGCACCGATTTGTTTTTGCGGTTGCCGATCCAGGAGCATGACGTGGAGGGACTGCTGGCGCGCTTGCGCGTGACACGTCCTCACCTGGTGCCGAGCGGACTGGCCTCAACGGTACATATTGAAGAGATGGGGGATGGAGCCTTCTTTCTGGCTGCTTCGCCCGCCATGCGGAAGATTTACGAGCAGGTCTCAACCATTGCGATGACCAATGTCACGGTGTTGATCACCGGTGAGAGCGGATCGGGCAAAGAAGTTGTGACAAAGCTGCTGCACAAAAAGTCCACTCGGAGCACGCGTCAGCTTCTCAAGGTGAATTGCGCTGCGTTGCCGGCTGACCTGTTGGAGAGCGAGCTGTTCGGATACGAGGCCGGTGCGTTTACGGGCGCGATGAAGGCCAAGCCGGGCAAATTCGAGCTGTGCGACAAGGGCACCATCATGCTGGATGAGATTGGCGAGATGAGTCCTCAGTTGCAGGCGAAGTTGCTGCATGTGCTGCAGGATGGCGAGTTTTCTCGGCTGGGCGCGCGCGGCAATACCAAGGTGGATGTGCGGGTAATCACGGCGACCAACATTGACATGGCAAAGGCTGTAGCGGACAAGTCGTTCCGCGAGGACTTGTTCTATCGGCTGAATGCGTTTGTCATTCACGTTCCACCGCTGCGCGAGCGGCCGGAAGAGATTCCTTACTTCTTGAACGAGTGCGCGCGGAGAATTGCGGCACAGAACGGCCTCGAGCCGATCAGCTTTTCGACGCGGTTAATTGCCGCGAGCACCGCGTATCCCTGGCCTGGCAATCTGCGCGAGCTGGGAAATTTTGTGAAGCGCTATCTAATCATGCGCGACGAAGCGGCTGCGGTGACAGAGCTCGAGTCTAAGACTCCGAAGAAGTGGCCGGTAACGGTGGCTGCCGCGGCGGACGACATGGTTGGAGATCTGGCGGGGCTGAAGGGCCGAGTACGGGCGATGAAAGACCAGACGGAGACAGAGATGATCCGCGAGGTACTGATCGAGACTCACTGGAATCGGCGTATTGCGGCGGAAAAGCTGCAGATCAGCTACAAGGCTCTGCTCTATAAGATCCGTCAGTATGAATTGAAGGCGACGGGCTAAAAGCCGAAAGCTGAAAATTAAAAAGGCCCCGGCGAGATGCTGGGGCCTTGTCATTTTTGCCGATGCGGGTTGCAGGCAGCGGACAATCGTTGATTAGCAACGTACGATCTTGGGCGAGACGATTCCCTTGGTGGCGTTGCGCGAGTCAATGACCAGCTTCGACTCGTCCACGATGCGGCGGTAGTCGTAATCGGAGTGGTCGGTGATGATGAGGACCGCGTCATACTGACCGAGATTGTCCAGCGGCGTGTTGGTCATGTTGAGCGCGTAGTGGCGGCCGTGACCGACCTTGGCGAAATAAGGATCGTTGTAACAAACATTGGCACCGCGTTCGCGGAGGAGTTCGATTATGGTGAGCGACGGCGATTCGCGGAGATCATCAATGTCCTTCTTGTAGGCGAGGCCCAGGACGAGGACCTTGGCGTTCTTGAGTGCGAGGCCGGCGTCATTGAGTGCCAGGGTGGTGCGCTCGATGACGTAGTAGGGCATCGCAATATTGACTTCGCCGGCGAGTTCGATGAAACGCGTGCGGAAGTCATACTGCTTGGCCTTCCACGAGAGGTAGAAGGGATCAATCGGAATGCAATGTCCGCCGAGTCCGGGGCCGGGGTAAAAAGCCTGGAAGCCGAAGGGCTTTGTCTTGGCGGCATCAATGACCTCGAAAAGGTCAATGTTCATGCGGTGACAGAGCTGCTTAAGTTCGTTGACCAGCGCAATGTTCACGCAGCGATAGATGTTTTCGAGAAGCTTGGTCATCTCGGCCGCGGCGGGCGATGAGACCGGGACGGTGCGATTGAAGATGGTCGAGTAGAGGGCAGAGGCGAGGGCGAGTGATTCGGGGCCAATGCCGCCAACAACTTTGGGGATGTCGCGACGAGCGACAGTGTCATTGCCCGGATCTTCGCGTTCCGGAGAAAAAGCGAGCAGAAAGCCGGGAGTTCCGGTCTCGCGTGAAACTTTGATACCTTTCGGGGCGCCTTCTTCGAGCAAAGGCAGGACGACTTCTTCTGTGGTGCCCGGGTAAGTGGTGCTCTCGAGCACGATCAGTTGGCCGGAGTGAATATGGGGAGCGATCGAGCGCACAGTTCCGGTGATGTAGCTAAGGTCCGGCTCATGGTATTCATTCAGAGGCGTGGGCACGCAAATGATGACGGCATCCATCTTTGCGATTTGAGAGTAGTCGGCAGTGGCGCTAAATCCATGTTTTTGCGCGGCCTGAATTTCGGTGCCCGGGATGCGCACGATGTAGGAGCCGCCGCTATTGAGGGCTTCAACCTTGGCGGGGTCAATATCGAAGCCGGTGACGGCGAAGCGCTCTTCGCTGAAGAGTAGGGCGAGGGGCAGGCCGACGTAGCCCATGCCGATGATGCCAATCTTGGCGGTGCGGTCCTGGAAGCGGCGCAAGGTTTCGGCCGAGGGTGATACAGCCGAGCTGGAAGTACTCATAGTTTCTTATCCTCTATCGTTAAATCGTATCGTTTCAGCGAGTTTCAGGGTATCGCACCCAAGCGGCAGAGAGGCTTGGGTGAAGGTGTGGGTTCAAAGTCATTGTTTTCATTAGACTTATTCGCCCACCGTCTATATAGCAATTCTCCTGCCAGAGTGCAGGAGCGAGAGTCACGGCGAAATAAGCGGATTTCGGGGCGAGGGTAGACTGATGGTGCAAATGGATGCACACACGCCAGATCGCGAGCAAGGGATCGAAGCGGGACCCCTGGTCGCGGGAGAAGTGCATGTCTGGAGATGGACATTCCCGGAGAACAGCTCGGAGCTGTCTGCGGAGATTGCAGTGTTGGATAGCGGAGAGCGAGACCGGCTTTCGCGATTTCAGTCTCCCGTGGCCGCGGTGCAGTTCGCGGTGAGTCATGCTCGAATGCGGCGGATTCTTGGCCGTTATCTGGGGATGGCAGCCGAGCATTTGCGGATCGTCGCGAATGCATTCGGTAAGCCGGAGTTGGCGGGGGTGCCTGATAAGCTCCAGTTCAACTTGAGCCACACGGCGACGGTGGGGTTGCTGGCGGTGAGCCGAAATGTCGTCGGCGTGGATGTGGAGCAGATGCGTCCCATGGAGAAAGCAGTGGCGGAGACGCACTTCTCCGAGCGCGAGCTTGGCGACTTGGCGCAGCTTGAGGGTGATGCATGGCTTTCCGGGTTCTATCGCTGCTGGACGCGGAAAGAAGCCATTCTGAAAGCGGAGGGCGCGGGAGTGAGAGACACATTGCGAGACTTCGATGTGACGTTGTTGCCCGGAGTGCCGGCGGAGATGGGTGAGACGAGAATTCAGGGAATGCGGAGGTGGTATTTGCACGAGCTGCAGCCGACAAGGGAGACGATTGCGGCGCTAGCAGTAGGCGAGCGAGATGTCAGCGTGCGTAATTTCGAGTAGCAGCAACGGGGAAGTGCGGATTATTCAGGCTGCAGTTCGTTGCCGCAGAGCGATGCCGACACTTTCGCAGCGAGGATAGCGGCGCCGGGATCGTCGAATATCTGCCGGTGATCTCCCGGGAGTCGAGTGATGGTTGGAGGCGGGCCCTCAAGAAACTTTGCCCAGCCCATGTCAGGAGCAATGAAGCGACCGGCCGGTTGCTCAGCACTGCAGAAAAGAAGCGTCTTGCCGTGAAAGGGGCGCGGCTTGTATTCAACGACGGCTTCTTCGACGAGGCGGTCAACTGCGGTGACATCTTCGTCTTCGTCCCGGTCAGGCGCTCCGCCTACTCGTGCACGCAGACGGTCGAGCAGGAAGCGGGCTTTGGTATCCACCGAATGGGGCCGCAGGGAGCGGAGGTGAATGCGCAACCGTGAGAGGTCGTAGCTGGCTCCGGCGGCCAGGCGATGCAGGCGATTCAAATCTCTCCAGTAATTCGGGGCCCACGCATCCACAATGACGAGCAGCTCGACGCTCTCACCGGCGGCCCGGAGTTGCTGCGCGACCTCAAATGCGAGCCATCCTGAAGCGCACCATCCGCCCAGACGATAGGGGCCTTGGGGACGCGACTGGCGAATGATGCCGGCGTAGAAGGCAGCGATGCTCTCGAAGGTTGGGCGGGGACCGCACTCTGCGATGTCCTCGTCACGCATCTGAATGGTGAAGACTGGCTGATCGTTGCCGAGATGACGCGCGACCTGGCGGAAGATGAGGCTCTGGGAGATGAGGAAGAGCGGCGGCTGGGTACCCTCGGACTGGATGGCGACCAGCCGAGGATTTGAAAGTGGCCGCGGCCTGGACTGCGTAACCCGCCGGGCTAGACCGGAGAGGGTGGGCGTCGAGAGGATGTCCTCGACGGTAGGTTGAACGCCAAACTTCTGCAGGACTTTAGTTTGGAGGCGAGCAAAGTCGAGGGATTGGCCGCCGAGATCGAAGAAGTTCGATTCTGCGTCAACGCGCAGGTCGGGGAAGATCTGATTCCATAGGGCAAGCATTCCGGCGACGTCGGGCGCGGGTGCCTGGGGAGAGAGGTCTCTGTCGGGGGACTCGTGGTCATCGCGAAGCTCGGTGACGCCGGACCAATCGGGATCGGGAAGCTGCTTGCGATCAATTTTTAGATTCTGCGTGAGCGGCAGCGCGGCCATGGGGACGAACACGGTGGGCACCATGTAGCCGGGAAGACGTTCGTAGAGCGCCAGGCGGAGCTGGTTGGGATCGAAAGCATGCGGATTTTCGACTTTCAAGTAGGCGACGAGACGTCCTTCGCCGCGCGGGTCTGTCGCGACTCGGGTGACGCATTGCTGTACCTGGCGCGTGTCAGCGATGGCGCGCTCGACTTCTTCGAGTTCGATGCGATAGCCACGCAGCTTGATTTGATTGTCGGCGCGGCCAACAAATTGGAGAGAGTTGTCTTCGAGACGGCGGACGATGTCTCCGGTGCGATACATGCGGCCATCGCCGGTGCGGAAGGGATCGGGAAGAAAGCGCTGCTGGGTCAGGTCGGGGCGATTGTGATAGCCGTGAGCCACGCCGTCGCCTCCGATGTAGAGCTCGCCGGAGCCCGGGCCGGAGACAAGTTGCAGATTTTCATCGAGCAGGTAGAGGAAGGTGTTAGCTAGAGGGCCACCGAGAGTGATGGGGCCGGATGTTTTGGTTATCTCGCTGGCCGAGGACCAGATGGTGGTTTCGGTCGGGCCATACATGTTCCAGATGCGGCCGCCGCCAGCAATGAGGCGATCGGCGAGGTCGCGGGACCAGGGCTCGCCGCCGCAAAGCATTTTCATCCCGGGCTCGGATTCAAAGCCGGCCTCGAGCATGGCGCGCCAGGTGTGAGGCGTGGCCTGAAGAACCGTGATCCGGTGCTTCTTCATCAGCGGGATCAGGCGGGCACCGTCCATCGCGTCCTCACGTGAGGCGACAATCAACTTGGCGCCAATCATGAGCGGAAGAAAGAGTTCGAGAGCGGCAATATCGAAGTTGACGGTGGTGACGGCGAGCAGATTGTCCTGCGGCGTCAGGTCGAGCAGCGACTCCATTGAGAGAAGCAGATTCACGACAGATCCGTGAGTGATCTCGACTCCCTTGGGTTTGCCGGTCGAGCCGGAGGTGAAAATGAGATACGCAATCGAATCGGGCGCGGGCGGCGTGGGGACGAATGAACTGTTCGGCTGCTGCCACTCCGCTGAATCGAGAGAGAGCAAAGGGAACTGCGGGGGCACACGGGAGCTATTGCGATCCAGCGTGAGGACGAGCGAGACCTCGGCGTCTTCCAGGACGGTTTGCAAACGGTCCTGCGGATCAAGCTGATAGAGAGGAACGTAGGCCGCGCCGGAACGCAGGATGCCCAGCATGGCGACGACCAGCAGGGTGGAGCGATCCATGAGGATGCCGACCCGTTGGCCGGCGCCGATCCCGATCGAAGACAGGTGGTCGGCGAGCCGGGAGCTGAGCTGGTCGAGTTCCGTGTAGGTGAGAGATTTGCCTTCCGAGAGAACGGCGATACCGTCACCGTGCGAGTGCATGCGGCCGAGCACAAGCTCGGTTATCGTGTCGGCAAACCGGGCCGACGAGACTGCGCTATCCGTGACGGAGTGAGTCAGCGGCATAGAATCGTCCGGCTTTGGCGAGTTGGGGGTAGTTCGCACGTGGCCATTGTTTCCGTCGTTCCGGCTGGGGTTTTTCAGATACTGCCAGTAGATCTGGCCCATTCTAGTTTCAGCGTGGCGGATATCGAATCTGTGAATTTCTGTTTGCGCTAAATTTCCGAATCTGTATCGGAGGTCGGGGTCAAGCAGCTGTAATACTGCGTTGGATAAAGCCTCGGCGTCGTTCGGTTGTATTAAGAGCCCCGCATTCCCCAGCGCTTCGCGATTGCCGCCCACGTCGGTTGCGATGATGGGCAGCCCGGCGGCCATGTATTCGAGCAGCGAATTGGAGAAGCCTTCGGCGAAAGAGCAGAGAACGGCAATGTCCATTGCAGCGAGGAAGGAACTGACATCCTCGGCGGCACCGACGAGATGGAAAACTTGTTCAAGGCCATGTTTCTTAATTGCGGCTTCCAATGCAGGCCGCATTTCTCCATCGCCGACGAGCACAAATTTGAGGCGTTTATCAGTTTTGGAAGCGAGTGCTGCACCTTCTACGAAAAGTTCTACGCCTTTGACGGCCCGCAGGCCGGAAATGTTTCCCACAAGCAGGTCGCTGTCCTTAATTCCCAGTTTGGAACGCATGGCTTCGCGGGCGCCAGAGGCCGGAGTGGCATGGGAGAGCTCGATGCCGTTATAGACCACGCAGAGCTTATCCCCGGTAAATCGCTCTTTGCTGCGGGTATAGGTGGAGACGGCATCGGAATTCGCGATGATCTTATCCACGAGGAGATTACTGACCGACTGGACGTGGCCGGCAAGTCCGTGGAGGCCGTCAAGCGTGGCGTGGTTTAGGTTGCGGCGGGTTCCGAGCACGACGGGGACGCCGGCCGCCTTGCCAATCCAGGGGGCGAGCAGGTTGGACTCGGCGAAAAAGGACTGAAGGATCTGAAATTTCTGCCCCCTGATCCAACGCGTCAGGGCTAGGAGATCGCGAAGGCCCTCGCGGCTGCGAATGGTGTGGATGTTGAAGTGAGTGACCTCGCATCCGGCAATGGCCGGGGTGAGCCAATCAGTGCCCCGAAGGACACAAATTTGCGGTGCCAGACCATTTCGTTGCGCAATGCTGACCAGCTGGAGCAACTGCCGCTCGGTGCCTCCCGCCGTAATCGCGGTCATCTCATCAATAAGGAAGAGGATGCGCGGGCGGGAAGAATCCGTAGCGTAGCTGGCTACCGAGTCGGCCGCGGAGGGCTGCCCAGGGGCGTCAATGGATTGAAGACTTGTCATGAACTTGTTGGGCGGCGGCCTCGGGTGCTCTAAGGGTACCTTTCGCCACAGGTTGAGTCAGCAATTGAGTTGCCGTTTTGGTGCACTTTGGGAGAGCGGGGACGCCCAATAGTGGCAGGCTCCGGGCAGAGGGAGGGGGCTGATTTTGATTTCCTCTGTGGATAATTGTGCACAAAAGTGCACATCTAAGTGAGGAGAGGGTCAATTCCCACTATGGAACATAAGCGACTTAGCGTGGCTAGAATGGCCATTTACGTGCAATCACTATGAAAGGTGCGGACTTTACTCCGCCCGTGAGGACTTAGGGAGCACCAGCGAGCGAATGAATCTGCTGATAAAGACAAGCCTGGCCGAGGGACTGGATCGAATGGGTCTGCTGGCCGCGCTGCGATACATTCGTTCCGGCCAAAGAGGCATCGTGCTGACCTTCCACCGGGTATTGCCCAAGGGCGCGGAGGCGGGATGCTACGACCCGCACATGATGATGTCGGAGGACATTTTTGAGCAACTGCTGACCCTTTTGAAGAACGAGTTCGAAGTGGTTGGCCTCGATCAGCTGATGGAATATCCCGAAGCGGTGGAGCATCGCCAACGGGTAGCGATCACGTTTGACGACGGATGGGAAGACACCTATTCGGTTGCGTTTCCTCTGCTGCAGAAATATCGCATGCCGGCGACGGTATTTGTTTGCACGGAATTGCTGGACAATGCGGAAACGAGCGCCATGTTGCCGGAAGAAAGGCTGGCACGCATCTGGAATTATTGCGCGGAACGAGGCAGCCTGATGCCGCTGATTGAGGACCTGCACAAGTGGGGACTGGCGCGGCCGCGACATTCAACACGGGTTGAATACTCCCAGCAATTGAAGAAGCTGCCGATGCAAGCCAGGCTGTTGCTGCTCGCGCACCTGGAGCGGGTGTTTGAACTACCTCCGACGGGGCGACGCCAAATGATGACGTGGGAAGAAGCGCAGATCATGGCGCGCAACAATGTGACCATCGGATCGCACACGGTGCGGCACTGCACCCTGACGTCAGAGATCGAAGAAGTAATTTTGGAAGAGCTGACGGCGTCGCGTGAAGCGATCCTGGCACGGACCGGGATGCAGGCGAATTTGCTGGCCTATCCGAACGGTGCTTACTCCCATCGCGTTGCGCATCTGGCGCGCGGTGTTGGTTACACCCACGCGTTCACGACGGAGATGGGGTTCATCAGCCGCCGCACTGATCCGTGGACGGCGCCGCGGCTCTCGATGGAAAATCTCGTGGTGACGGGGCGCTCGTCAAAGCTGAGCGAATCGCGGACGAGATTTTACCTGCAGGCTCTGACTCGCCGTTCGATACAGTGGAAGCCGATCAAGAGCAGCTTCGGCGCTACCTCTCAGATGTTTTAGGACGCCGCTCGAGGCGGCTGTCTTTTCTAAGGCCGATCCATCGCAAGCTGAAAATCTCTTCCAGCATTCCTAGTCCGAGGCCCATGTGCACGCCGAGATATGCGAACGGGCCTTGCCAGAGGCAGCGGAAGCCGTGCGCCCGGCTTAGTTGGAATGACGAGGCGAGGACTGCGAGCAGATAGAGCGCGGCGCCGGCGAGAAGGACAATTCGGAAAATGCCGTGGAATGGCAGCGAGAGCAGCGTGAGCGCGGCAAGCAGAAGAAGGAAAAGCGGAATGAGCCCAGTGATGGAGAGCGAGTCGGGATGTTTGGCTGCCAGGCGAATGCGGCCCCGGCCATAGCGCATCATCTGCTTGAGGAGTCCGGCGAGAGTGCTTCGCGGCTCATAATAAACGGCGACGCGAGGATCGGTGTAGGCGCGCATCCCGGCTTTTCTGAGGCGCGTGTTGAACTCGACGTCCTCGCAGGCATCGTAGCGTTCGTCGTAAGGGCCAATGGCGTCGAAGACTTCGCGGCGGTAGGTCGCGCCCGAGCTCGCGGGATCAACGAATCCTGAAAGCTGCATGTTGTAGATAAGCGAATCGCGCCCGTGGCCGAGGGTGGAAGCGCGGACGGCAGCAATGACTTTGCCTGTCGCGGAAGATTTAGGCGCGAGAAGCGGTTGAGGGCGGCATAGGCATTCCGCTTGCGTCGAATCGAGCAGCAGAAGTGTGTCGCGCAGCAGGCTGGCCGAGGGCAGATGACAATGTCCGTCGAGGAAGAGGATGACATCACCCCGGGCGGCTGCGACTCCCGCATTGCGGCCGGCGCTGGCAAGAATGCCGGGATTGTCCACCACTTGAAGTGAGACGCGCGAGTTGGCGGCGAGGTCCTTGACGACATCGCGAGTCGAATCCGTGGAACGCCCGTCTGCGATGAGGATTTCAAAGGAATCGCTTTCCAGGTTCTGCTCGAAGAGCTGCTTCAGCAGGAGGGGAAGCGAGTCGGCTTCGTTTCGCACCGGGATGACGACTGAGATTTTAGGTCGCGGTGCCATGAACGCTCTCTTTCGCGGGCTGAGCACTTTGCTGGATCACCGATTGATAGAGAGCAATGAGGCTGCGACGCTGCGTCTCAGGCAGATAGGGGAGCGAAAGAGCCTGCGTGGCGTGGGATAGCTGTTCGCGCAGGGCAGGTGATTCGTAAAGCTCGAGCATTGCAGACGGAAAAAGCTTCCGCGTCGGCGGGCTGGACAAGCAGGCCGCTCTTGTGGTCAGCGAGCAGGTCTGGGACGCCGCCGACTGCAGTTGCGATGACGGGAATATTCTCGATGAGCGCTTCGAGCACGGAGTTCGGAGTGCCCTCGGTGAGCGACGGCTGGACGAGACAGTCGAAGAGGCGCATCCACTGGCCGCAATCCCGCTGAAAGCCGGCAAAGAGTACGCGGTCGGAGATCTTGAGGTCGGCGGCTTGTTGCTGGAGCGCTGCAAGCTCTCGACCTTCTCCGAGGAGAACGAGGAAGAATTTAGCTTGCGGCGCTGCGGAGCAGAGACGGGCGAAGGCGTCGAGCAGAAAACGATGACCTTTCTCGCGGCTGAGGCGGCCGGCAGACCCAAAGACAAAGGCGTCTTCGGGAATTCCGGCGAGAGAGCGAGTGAGTACGCCGAACGATGTAGCGGGACGGAAGGCGGGAAGAATAGCGTTGGGCACGACGATTGGCTTGGTGCGTCCGCGACGAGATGGGCTGAGCTGCTCCGCCTGACGAGCGGAGACGCAGACAACCCAGGGCACGGAGCGAAGCGCGAGACGCTCAAGGCGCTCGTAGAGGGTGACGCGCCAGGTCTCAGCTGTCCAGCCGCGGACGAAGGCGACTTGCGGCGTGCCGGTGGAGAGGCAGGCGATACGTCCGAGAAAGTTGGCCTTATATCCGTGAGTGCAGAGGATGGTGAACTTTTCCTGCTTCAGCAGATGGATTAGGCCGCGGAGTGCGGCCGGGCGAATGCCCCCGGGGAGCGAATGTGCGGGGATGCCGGAGGCTGCTGCGACTTCGAGGATTTCTGGAATCTGTGGCGAGTCTTTGAAGCTGGCGACGGAGACAGGAAAGGAGGAGCCGGCCATGTCACGCGCGTGATGAAGAATCTGCTTTTCGGGGCCGCCGACAAAATTGCTGGCGATGAGATGGAGGATGGTTGCGCTCATGCCGGATGCCTATCGAATTGTGCGGGCCCACCGCTTGCGTCGGAATCCGAAGAGAGCGAGCGCCTGGCTGAAGGAGATGATGGCCGCGTAGGCCGGCATAAAAAGCAGACCTTTCATTGAGAAGGGCGTATCGGCGGACTTGCGGAACATGAGCGCGAGGTAAACGGCTTGCAGAAGGACAGCGGAAGTGGCGAGCGCGAAGATGATGCGTGCCTGCGGCTGCGATATTGCGAGCACGGCGAGGACAAAAGAGAGGGCGGTGGCGAGGACGATAAGGACGCGGCTGGTGAGGAGCAGCATGAGGGAGGCCTCGATGAGGCGTGCGCGGCGCTGGCGGATTCCCTGGAAGAGCAGACGGGGGACTGCGGCGAAGATTAGCTGAAAGATTCCCCTTGCCCAGCGGACGCGTTGCGGAGCGGCATCGTGAAGATTTTGGGTCATGCGCGAGCCGACGCGCGCGGGTTCGACGAGATAGACAGGCACGTTAGCGATGGCGAGTTCGATGGCGTATTCGGCGTCTTCGACAATGGAGCTGGCGCGGAAGGGAACGGTAGCAAGAGTCGAGCGGGGAATGCTGAAGCCGTTGCCCTGAATTAGATTTACGAGTGAGGCAGAGGAGCGGGGCCGGTAGGTGAATGAGTTTTCAGCGGCCTTGGATGCGAGGGTGAAGGTCTCGAACCATCCAGCGGTGCCGGCGGGCGAGGGAAGAAATTCATAGCGAGCCTGCAAGACTGAGTTAACAGGATGGGTCGCAGCGGCTGCAGCCATTTGTTGAAGAAAGTCGGGAGCGACCGTGCTGTCGGCGTCGAGGATCAGAACGCGGTCGAAGTGGATGTCGGCGGCACGGTCGAGAGCCCAGGCGAGTGCCTGACCTTTGCCGCGGTTCTCGATGTCCTTGCGCGGCCAGACTGCGGTGTTCGATTGATGCGTTCCCGCTTGCTGCGCCATACTGGCGGTGTCGTCGGTGCAGTTGTCGGCGATGGTGATCAGGCGGAAGCGGTCAGCGGGATAATCCTGTGCTAGGACGCTGAGAATAGTCGGCTTGATCCCCGCGGACTCGTTATGGGCAGGGATGAGGATGAGGAAGTAGGGAAGAATTGAGGGTTCAGCGGTGGCGGATTTGGGGGAGCCGAGGCGAACGCCCCAAAGCGCGAAAGTAAGAATGTAAATCGAAGATGCGAGGGCGGCTGCGGCGACGATAATGCCCGCGACGGCGATCCAGTGGGCCATTAGCGCGCTCCGCGGCCGAAGAAGGCAATCTTTATGGTCTTGAAGATAATAAGCGCGTCGAGCAGGGGAGATTGGTTCTTGAGGTAGAAGAGGTCGTACTCGAGTTTCACGCGTGATTCTTCAACGTTCGAGCCGTAGCTGGCGCAAACCTGGGCCCAGCCAGTGATGCCCGGCGGGACGCTGTGACGGACGTCGTAATAGGGAATCTTTTCGCAGAGGATGTTGGTGAAATGCGGGCGCTCGGGGCGCGGGCCTACGAGGCACATCTCGCCGCGCAGCACATTCCAGAGTTGCGCTAACTCGTCGAGGCGAAGCGTTCTTAGCACGCGGCCGACAGCGGTAACACGGGGATCATTCTGCGAAGCCCAGACGGGGCCGGTCGAGGTTTCAGCATCGGTGCGCATAGAGCGGAATTTAATCGCGTTGAACAATTTTCCGTTGAGGCCGACGCGCTCCTGGCGATAGAAGATGGGGCCTTTGGAGTTGAGCTTGATGGCGAGGGCGATGCAGAGCAGCAGCGGTGAGAGAACAATGGCCAGTATGACGGCGAAGAACATCCCGAAGAAGCGGTAGATCTGCGAAGTGAAGGGGTTGGGCTGGAGGCTTCGACCAAAGGCCATGGAGCGCATATCAATTTGCTGGACGGGCACGCGGCCGCAGATCGCTTCGTAGAGTTCGGTAGCGTCTTCGACCGAGACGCCGCGACGGCGGAGTTCGAGGAGCTTGTTGGAGGGGAGCGCGTCTCCGTCAAGCTGCATGCCAACAGCGAGACGATTGGGACGAAAAGACTGGCAGAGGGAGTCGAGGTCCTTCAAGTCGCCGCAGGTAGCGAAGCTGAGTGCGAGCTTGCCGGTGTCTTTAGAGCCGCGAATAATTCCGGTCAGTTTGAGCGGGAGCGAGATCCTTTGCTGCATCGCGGCGGCGAGCAGTTGGATGATGGGATCGCTACCGACCAGCAGGACGCGCTGTCCGCGCAGGAAATTCCGGCGAATTCGCTCGACAATCAGGCGGTAAACGCAGAAGGCGATGATAAAGGCGATGATGCTGACTTCGAGCTTCTGGTATTGCGCATCCTGGGGAGCGAGAAGCCACCAGACTGGGGCGATGAGGATGAATCCGCAACCGAGGGCGCGCAGGCAGCGCATGAAGACTTCATTGCCGCTGGTCGCGAGGTCGAGATCGTAGAGGTCAAACAGGTACAAACACCACAAGCAAACCGTGCCGATAAAGAGGGCCATCGCGAACGAGCGCCAGGAAGGCAACACTTGCATATCCAACAAGGAGGGGTGCAGTGTTGCCAGCGCAAGTAAAACGAGAATGAGCCCGTCAATCGCGATGAACATAAACAATCGCGACGGCAGGTATACATTGCAAAGCTTTACCATGACTCCCCGGTGTTTAAGTATTCGCGATCAAAGTATTCCTGCTGCTGCAATTCTTTGGCGTCGTTGAGGACGCAGCCCAATGTCTTTTTGCCGAGAATCTCGAGCGCCTGCTGTGCGAGATGGATCGGAGTCTGATTGGCGCGAATGACGAAGAGCGCCTGGTCCACCAGAGGCAGCAGGGCGTGTGTGTCAGAGGCAGCGAGCAATGGCGCGGAGTCAATGATGATGTAGTCGTATTCTTCGCGGGCCTCGGCAAGAAAGGTGTGCATGCGCTCGCCCTGCAGCAGAATATCGGAGCGCAGGGAGCTGGTCATGGCAAGCAATGCATGGAGGTTCGGACGCAGCTGCCAGAGCGACTGATGCCAGTCGTCGTCGGATTCGAGGAAGCTCATTTCCTTCTTTACGCCGTAGAGGCCGAGGACCCGCTTCATTGAGGGCCGGCGGAGATCAAGCTCTACAAGCAAGGTGCGTTTTCCGGGAACGCGGCCCAGTCCGTATGCAAGATTCAGCGCGGTAAGAGTCTTGCCATCTTTCACGACGGCACTGGTGACGAGAAATACTTTGCTCTTGAGGCTGCGCGCGACCTGAAGGACGCGGGTGCAGAGCAGCCGATATTTCTCGACCGCAAACAGAGCATCGTCGGAGAGATCGCTGGGTCCACTGCGGGCCAGAATGACCTGCGGCGCAATTGAGCTGTCCTCGATGGTGCGGATGGGCGAGCGAGACTCGAGGGCCGTCTTCGAATTTATTTCAGTGACGAGTACGGGAGAAGTCTCTTGTTGGGTGCTATCGGGTTGCATTTACTTCACTTCCTTCCATCGCGAACTTGTTATTGCTGCTCGAACTATTTTGGCTACTGATCACTTGCGACTTGCAACCAATTTTTAACGCCGGTGTCAGGCGACCTTTCCGGGTAGCTGTTTGAGCCGTTCCGTAGCTATCTCGTTCGAGCCCGGGATTGCGGGAATCGCTGAGATGACGGGGATCGACAGGTAGCGCTCGACATCAACGGCGTCGTGCATGGTGGCGTCTCTGATCTCTACGACGAGAGCCAGGAGCAATCCGATGATGATGGAGGTGAGAATTCCGGCGCCGTTAATCATCAGCAGATTCGGTGAGGAGGGTTTCGTGGGCAAGTTGGCGGGGTCGAGAATGCGGAATTGCTCGCTATCGTCGCGATGCTCAAGGTCGGCCGCCATGCCGGAGGCGCTCTCCTTTTCGATGAGCGACTGATAGTTTTTCTGCATGGCCTGGTAGTCGCGGTTGAGGTCGGCGAATTCGCTCTGCACTGCCGGGAGGATGGCAATGCGGCCTTGCAGACCGCGGATCTGACCCTCGAGCTCTGCTTCGCGTGCGGTGCGTGACTTGATTTCAGAGTTGATTGAGACGAGCTGACCCTGAAACTGCTCGACCTGGTCCGGGCCGGCAGCGGCAGCGGCACTGGTCGGAGCTTCGGCCTTGGGCGCGGGCTCGCTCTTCACCTGCTGTTCGAGCGCCTGGACCTCGGCTTTCAGTGCAATGACGTCAGGGTAAGAATCTGTGTATTTATTCTTGGCGGCAGTCAGCTCCTGCTTCTTTTTCACCAGCTCGAGCTGAGTCGCTGAGGGCGGTGCCTGGACGGCCTTTTCCTTCGCGCCGGAGATGCTCAACATGGATTGCAGGTATGCGCGCTGTTGCGTGGCGCGATCAATGGCCTCGCTGTTGCTCTGTTCCAGGCTCTGGTATTGGCTGACGAGCTGAAGATTGGTCTGCTCCTGCTCGGGCAGTGCGCCGAGATGAGCAGAATTGAACTGGCGAATCTTTTCTTCCTGCGCCTCAAGCTGCTTGCGCGCTACCAGCACTTGGTCGGACATGAAGTGCTGGGTGCCGACGGCCTGTTGGTCGCGGACTTTGAGGTTTTCTTTGATGAACTGATCGGCCAGCTCCTGCGTTACCTCACAAGCAACCTGGGGGCTGCCGGCGATGAAGGAGAGCTTAAACGCGCCGACGCCATGCTTTTCAGGCTTGTTGTCGGTGAGCACGTCTACGGTGATGGATTGACGCATGATGGCGACAATTTCGTCCATGGACTTTTTGTCGCGCAGCTTGGGATAGAGATTGAACTTTTCGATAATGTTCGCGAGCCGAGTGCGGCTCATGATCTCTTCGCTGATGGTTTGCAGACGGTCGGTGGCGTCGGTGGTGACAGTCGCACGAACGTACTCGTCGGGAATCTTCTGGGGCTCAACCAGGATGAGCGTCTCCGAGCGGTACTCCTTCGGCAGCGTAAGGCTGACGACGAAGACCACGAAAGAGATGCCGACAACGGAAATGATGATCCACCACTTACGCCGGCGAAGCATGTCGAGATAATCTTTGGGGGTGGAGGGCAAACTACGAGTCATTTAGGGGCTCCTTGGCGCTCTAACGGATTGCCGAACAAATAGCTCAGCCCGACGGAGGCCTCGTCACGGCTGTAAGAAAAATTTTGGCCCCCGATGGGAGGCGAGGTCTGCTGGAAACGACCTCCGGTAACAAAAACTGTGAGCTTGGTAGTCAGGTGGCGATCCACGCGAGCGGTGACGCCGTAATTAGTCTGGACCAGACTGGCGGCGCTTGCACCAGTATTAATGTAGCGGGCGGCAACGGTGAGATCGAGTCCGCGGGTGAGAGAGCGATCAAAAACTCCGGAGAACTGATTGGCGACGGATGGACTGTTCTGATATTGGATAGCGATGATGCGGGAGTAATCCAGGTTGATGCGAGAGCTGAGCAGGGTATAGTCAACCGCCGCGCTGAGGGCGTAGGTGACGTCATTTTCCTTTGCCGTGTCGCTGCTGACAATGACAAACAGTGGGCCGGCGGCGACGCGCATTCCAAGGTTCGGGGTGAAATTGTGTTTGTACGTGGGCTCAACAGCGGTGTAGTCATCATGTCCTACCGGGGTGAGACCGCGGATGAAGACGTTGGTGACTTCCATGCCGATGGCCGTCTTGGGGCTGATCAGGTGGTCCATCTGGAAATCGAGACCGGCGGGTTCAGTCTTCAAAAACTGCCGTGGTGAACCAGGGATGGGAGCTGCCTGTCTTTCCTCCACCCAGCCGCCAGTAATGGAGCCGTTCATCTGGGTATAGTCACTCAGCCTGTGGTTGAAGCCGAAGACGGTAACGGCATTGCTGGTGGTGTAGCTATTCTCGAGCACGTTGGTGCCGAGCGTGGGTTGAGTGACACCGGTGCCGCCAATCGGGATTAGTGCCGGCAGATACTGGCCCAGGCTGGTGACACGCCCGGCCGCAACATTCCAGTAAAAGCTGGTGATGTCGGATTTGATGTACTGCCATTTGTGCAGATAAATCTGCGAAATCGAGTTGAGCTGTGAGTAGCCTGGGTAGACGAATCCATCAATTCGGTAGTTGACGGTGAAAAATCCGCGGTTTCCTTCCCAGCGATAGCCGATCGGAGCTCCACCAGTGAAGTAGGGGCCGGACTGGCGTTGCTGAGCGGAGTCAAATATGTTGTCGGCATAGGCTCCGCGCGCCTCGACGCCGATATTGAGCGGGCCGTGAAGGCGGTCCGTGTACTGGATGGAGCTGGCATTGGCGTTGACGTAGGCGAGTGTGTTGATCGGGTCAACCTGGACTGCGTTGCCGGCTGGCCCCTGGTAGCTGGCTTCCGGATCAATCGGGTCGTTGGGCGTGGGAGCGTTAGCCTGGCCGAACGCAACAGCGGCCGCGCTCATCATCAACAACAGACAGAGCGGGATCAGCTTTGACCAACCCGGATTGAGAAATGCCTTTTTCACTGACGAATCCTTATGGCTCTGAGAGTTGCTTTAGGGGACGACAACGGTGTCCCGCGGCTGAAGAATGATGTCTTGTGCGCCTTTTTTGCCTTTGACCACACTCTGGTAGTTGAACGACAGGCGCAGGCGCTTGCCGTCAGAGGTCACGCGGAGCACATAGATGTCTTTCGTCTTGGCGAAGTCGCGTAGTCCGCTTGCCGCGGCGATGGCGTCCACCACACCCATGGATTGGGTGAGTGCATACGCACCGGGGCGATTGACCTGACCGATGACGTTGATTCTCCGGCTGCGAATGTCGGAGACGATGACGGTGAGCTCGGGATCCTTGACGAACTTCGCGAGGTCGGTCTTGAGCTCCGCCTGCAGGCCCATGGCGGTCTTCCCTGCGGCCTGCACATCGCCAACCAGGGGAAGGGAAATCTTGCCGTCGGGACGGACGGGAACATTCCGCGAGAGATCGGGTTCGTGCCAGACGCTTATGGTGATGATGTCGTCCACCCCGATGCGGTAGGGCGAGGAGGTGCCGTTAGCGCTGGTCATGTCGGCGGACGGCGGCGGCGTTGGATCGGCTGCCTGACCATCGCTGATAGCTTGCGTGCCTGACGGCGAGGTGGATGGGGGCTGGACCGAGGCGGTTTGGGCCGCACCGATACCGCATAGGCCTGTGAGCAGCGCGAATTTCAGTAGTGCTGCCAGGCATTGGCGATTACGCATTGAACTTCTCCTCCAAAACAGGGGTAGGCAGGCCGGGTGCGGGAAGAACCGGGACCGGAGCTGCGTCATTGATGGGTACGTGATTTGTTTTTGTAGTCGTGGACCGGATGGATGAAACGCCGGCCTCTTTGATTTTGTAGAGCAGGGCGCGATAGCTGATGTCGAGCGAACGGGCCGTCTTTCTCCGATTCCATTTGTGCGCCTGCAGGACGCTGAGGATGATGCGGCGCTCCAGCATTCTGACGGCGCGCTTGGTCTGGATACGCAGAGGGGTATTGAGGTCCACCGATTCGAGCAGAAAGGGATTGCTCTCAGGCCGCTCGCGGAGAGCGGAGAGAATATGTTCCTCGCCACCGAGGACGACATAGCGCTTGGCGAGGTTTTTGAGTTCGCGCACGTTGCCGGGCCAGTGATAGTTGCTGAGAACGTGCATCAGTGACGAGGACAGGTCGGTGGGAACGCGGCCGAATTCGTCACTGTACTCGCGAATGAAATGCTCCATCATTAGAGGAACGTCCTCGAGACGATCCCGGAGCGGCGGCATGAGAATTTGAATCACGTTGATGCGGTAAAAGAGATCGCCGCGGAAGCGGCCCTGCTCTACCTCGTGAGTGAGATTGCGATTGGTGCCGCAGATGAGTCGGACGTTGACGGTGCGGTCTTCGACGCCGCCGAGCCGGAAGAAGCGGAAGTCCTGCAGCGCCTGGAGCAGTTTGGATTGCAGAGCGATATCGAGTTCGCCGATTTCGTCAAGGAAGATGGTGCCGTCGTTAGCCTGTTCCAGTTTGCCCGGTCGGGCTTGTTTGGCGCCGGTGAACGCTCCGGCCTCGTACCCGAAGAGCTCGCTCTCAAAAAGCTGGTGAGGAATTGCCGGACAGTTCACCTTGACGAAATTCTTGTTGCGGCGAGCGCCGAGCTCGTGGAGCATTTGCGCGGCGACGTCTTTACCGGTGCCGCTTTCTCCGCTGAGCAGAACTGGGACCTCAACCCGTGAAGCACTCAATATCTGTTGGCGGGCTCGCTGAATTGCCGGCGAGCGGCCCAACAGGGCTGATTCCAGGATGCGCATGTGAGCTTCGTTGAGCATTGGGTTACACGCCAGTCAATGCACGTGGACAGCCACATCGCGGAAGAAATGGGGTGTGCAAGGAGTGTGTGCAAGAAACTCCCGCTTTTGTTCACCTTCCGTATTCGGGAAAGCGACGAAATGAGCGGAATTCTCTCAAAACCGAGCGGCAGTTGAATTGCGAGCCAGCTTAGGGATGAACGAGTTTTGATTTCAAGATCAAGACGAGGGCAGCAGGTGCTGGCTGGTATATGGCTCAAGAGATAGGCGTTACAGAGATACGCGGGTGGCTCACACTCGGATTGGCTCGGTCGGAATGGCTGCGCGGCCTGGAAATGGATGTCCGAGAAAGTTCCCACAGGGAAATTGTTTTCCCATTGGCAAAGTGTTCCCAACGTCTATACAAAAGCAGGCCGAAGTGCGCTTGAGGGAGCTTTCGGGGGCCAAGGCGGGGCCCGGAGCGGGCGGGGGACTGATTGCGGAGTGGCGGTAGTACAACTTTTAGGTCATTCCGTTCCAAGCATGCAAAACATTGCACACATGGCTGCAAATGGGCCAGCGAATATGGACTTTCTCCTGATTTTTCTGTCACTTGCCTTTGGTAAGAGACGTGCGATTAGCAGGGCATGGCACCGAGTGGAATCGACAGGTTAACGGGAAAGAAGAGCAAGAAGGGTCTTAGTGGTCCGTTAGTGGTCTGCGGAGCGCTGGCAGCGCTCGTGATCCACGCATGGCTGTTGAAGAGCGGCGTGGTTCCGGCAGGGGTCGGACTGGCATCCTTTGGTATGTTGTGCCTCTTTCTCAGCTTCGTGCAGACCCGTTCCAGCGTGCCGGGCGAGCAGGCCTCGGGCCAAGTGACGCAGATGCAGGCTGTCGCAATTTCGCCGCGGACTGAGGTGCAGCAACCGCGCATCGCCAAGTTACAGAATCAAAAGCCAGGTCCCGCCGAGATTTGCAACGCATTCACGATTGATCTCGAAGACTACTTTCATACCGAGGTGGCATCGGGCACGGTTCCATTTAGCCGTTGGGATGCTATGCCCTCGCGGATACCGGCGACGGTTCCGAGATTGCTGGACAAGCTGGAGAAGCATTCAGTCCGGTCTACTGTATTTGTTCTCGGTTGGGTAGCGCGGAAGCATCCGGAGCTGGTACGGGAGATTGCGGCACGCGGACATGAGATCGCCTGCCACAGCAATTTGCATCGTGCAGTTTTTCGGCTGGACGCGGCGGACTTCTACCAGGACACGCATGCCGCCAAGCGCAGCATTGAAGATGCGGCCGGGCAGGCGGTTCGGGGATATCGCGCACCGAGTTTCTCCATTACTCCGGGAACGGAGTGGGCATTCGACATTCTCGGTGAGCTTGGTTTCCAGTACGACTCGAGCGTGAACCCTGTGCGGCACAAGTTTTACGGCAATCCGGACGCGCCACGCGTGCCCTACAAAATTGGTAAGAGCGGACTGTTGGAGATTCCTGTTGCAACCTGGCGGGTAGCGGGGAGAAATCTTCCGGTCGGTGGCGGAGCGTATCTCCGACTGCTGCCGTATCGCTACATGCAAGCCGGGCTGAAGAGCATCAATAAAAAAGAGGGTCGTCCGTTCACGGTTTACATGCATCCGTGGGAGATTGATACGGTCCAGACTCCGTTGGACTTGAAGTGGAAGTCGCACATTCGCCAAACGTGGGGTGTGAAGACTATGGACGCGAAACTGGATACTCTGCTGACGTCATTCAAGTTCGCGCCGGTGTGGGACGTCTACTCGCAACTGATGCCGGATTCCCAGACGTCACAGCAGACGACGGCTCCAGTTGTGAACAGAATCGCCGAGATGGCGAGCTAGCCCTCGAACACGAATTCGAAGTGCTGCATCTGAACTGTTTTATGCCGGCTGATGAACAGCCGGCTTTGTATCTCGCCGAGGAGAAATAGATTGGCCTGGATTCACAATAATCTGATCCTCCCTGTAATGGAGCCCGAGAGACATCGCGGCCTGGGACGGCGTTTGCGTGAACTGGAGCGCTTTGACCGGCTGCCTGAGGCAGCCCAGCGTGCCGAATCTGCGGCAAAGGTGACGCGGCTCTTGAACCACGCCTACGACACGGTTCCTTATTACCGGCAGACATTCGATGCGGCTGGCTTCCATCCCTCGGAGTGGACGCAGGGCCAGAACATCCCGGTTCCGCTAACGGATCGCGATACGCTTCGGGTGCAGCAGGACCAGATGGTTTCGCGGCGATACCGGGCGGACCAACTGCAGTGGGCATCCACCGGCGGGACCACAAATACCCCGGTGCGGCTATGGCGGGATATTGAAGGTCTACGTCAAAAGACGGCTTTGCAGTTCCACCTGAATCGGACAGCCGGTTACGACCAGGGAGACCCGACGCTGCTGATATGGGGAGCGGCGCGAGACCTGGATCTGAATCCCAGCTGGAAGCGGAAATTTTACGATGAGCAAGTGATGCACAGCTTTGCTGCGCCCGCGGGACAGATTAGCGATGAGATATTTCAGCGATTCCGCGACCGGTTGAATGAGCACAAGCCGAAGGTGCTGTTCGGCTACGGGGTCACGATGGCACGATTCGCTCAGTATCTTGAAGCGCACAATGAGAGTCATCACAATCCCAAAGTGATCATTGTGACCGCGGAAGCGATTACCGCCTCAGAGCGGGAGTATATCGAGCGCGTGTTTCAGTGCCGCGTAACCGATCAGTACGGAAGCCGCGACGTTGGGATGGTCGCGATGAGCTGCGAACACCATACGGGAATGCATTTCCATCCGGCGGGGTGCCTGACGGAATTTCTTTATCACGGAATGTCCGCCGACGGGCCGATGCACCGGGTGGTGATCACGGACCTGATGAACTACGGGATGCCCTTAATACGCTATGACACAGGAGACTGCGTACTTTTAGACGACGTGCAGTGTCCGTGCGGACGCTGGTATCCCAGGGTGAAGACAGTGCTCGGCCGGGCGCTGGATACATTTGTCATGGCCGATGGAACCGAGATTCCCGGACTGGCTATGGCCAACCAGATGTTGCTGCTCACGCATAGCTTCCGGCATATAACTCAGCTGCAGGTAATTCAGAAGGACTATGACCAGGTGCAAGTGCGTTACGTCACAACCGGAAGCAAAGAGGAAACGGAACGCGAGCTCTCGCAGGTCAGCGTGGCGATGCAGAGGGTGTTCAAGGTGGCGATCCGCTGCACCATGGTGCAAGTGCAAGAAATCCCTCGAGCGGCTTCGGGCAAGTTGAGGCTGTGCATCTCAGAAGTTCCGCGGCCCGGTCTGGCGGCCGCACCGCCGGAGCCGTCCCCGATTCAGAGTGCGGTTGCGCCCGAGATGCGCCACGTTTACAGCAATTGAAATAGGCGCTTGCTGCGCGCGAAATCTAAAAGCAAAAGATATTAGCGAGAGTCTGCCGGTTGTAGATCGGGTTCGTCCACTTCACCTGGAATCCAGGAGCGCACAAGACGCTTTTCTTTCACCGGAGCGATCTTTTCCTTGCCGTCCTCGGGCTGGAGCAGGCCAATGGCAGCGGTGAGGGCGCCGAGAATGTACCAAGTGTTTCGGTAGAGATTGTGGCCGGAGTAGCCCCCAAAAAGCAGCAGGATAAGCGCGATATTGCAATAGAGAGGGAATTTGCGGCTGGCCACATCACCCGCTCGGTTGGCCCATTCTCGCAAGATGCGGGCGTTCGTTCGGAAGAGCACAACAAGATATCCGACGAACGTGATGACGCCGACCATTCCCAGCTCGCCGATCAACTTGAAGAATAGATTGTGAGCGTTGAGCCAGTGCCGCGGCTTCTCCGGCCAGTATTTTTCGCCGTTGGCATCCGTGTAGTTGTCGGGGCCGACTCCGGTGAGCGGGTTGGATAGAAACATCTGGACTCCACCCTTCCAGGACAAAATGCGGTTCTGGTAGGAGTCGTCGTCTTTGAGGTTGTCCACCGTCTCGTAGCGGGCTTTATATTGCTGCGGAATGACGATCCAGATCAATGGCGCGAGAACGATCAGGATGGGAATGAATTTCAGCCGCTTCTTCCAATCCGCGAAAACGACAAGCATAAGGAAGAAGATGAACGCGAAGGCGGACGTACGGGAGCCGGTGGAGACGATGGTGAAGATGCTGAGCACAAAGACGCTGATAGCGAATATCTTCGTCCACTTGGAATTGCCCTTGAGCATGAAGAGAAACTCAAGTGGCATGGCGGAGACCAGAGTGATGCCGAGCGAGTTTGGATCACCGCCAGAGGAGGTCATGCCCTCCGCCCGGTCAATGCCCATGGTGAAGATGCGAACGCCGAGGAAGTAAAGCACCAGCGAGGTGCCGGCCAGCCAGCCCATGAGACCCACCCAGGTCAGAAGAAAGCCGCGAACGCGCTTCTGATCGGTGAGCAAGCCGACGATCAAGAGGTGGAAGACAACGATCTCGCCAAACTGAATGCAAAATGCGATGGAATTGCCGGCCCAATAGGCCAGTGGAATCGAGACCAGCATGGCTCCGTAGAACGCTAGAAACCACCGCGTAACGGGCGGAAACTTGAGCTTGTTTCCATGAAAGAAGAAGGAGGCGATAACGAAAACGGCGAGCATCCGCTCGAGGTGGAGCGGAGCGAGCACGGGATAGACTTCACCCGGCTCGACGATGTAAACGACGAGCAGCCCCAACAGGCCGAAGTAGGGCTTGGATATGCCCCGAATCGCGAGAAACGCAATGACCAGTACGACAACAACAACCATCAATTCATCCTTTTATCGAGTCGCGGAAGCAAGGTCGATTTCGCCGGTGCTGCTGTAAGGTTTAGCACGTAGTCTTCCGAACGGGATACTAGACTTCCTGGTTCCGGCAAATAGAAGTAGAAGGTAAGCAACGTTGGGAGCCGAGATAATATGCAAAGTGTTGCACACCTGGCGGCGTGTGGGGCACGCGGAACCGGCTTTCTGGTACGGACAGATGGCTACCAACATGCATTGAGCAGAGCAGGCTCGGTTGGGGCAGTGGCGAGAAGCTATCCCGGGGAACTGCAAGGACTTCCGGGGAATTGAAGAACTAGAGAAACTGCCGGAACATCGGGCAAAGCGAGAAGGACGGGCGATTGGCGAAGGCAGTGGAGGGTAGCGGCAAGCTGTATTCGATGCGGAAGCTGGCGCTGGGGTCCGGGGCGCGAGTGGTGCATTTGCTTCTGCTGACAGGAATCGGCTTCGTGCTGAGCCCCTACATGATTCACATGCTGGGGCCGGAGCAGTACGGCTTGTGGGCGCTGGCAAATGCGTTTGTCGGCTACTACAGCTTGCTCGACCTGGGGCTGTCCGGCGCGGTGTTTACGCAAATGTCGTTGGCTCTGGGGGCGGGCGATCACGAGACCGGAACGCAGATTTATAGCACCGGGCTTTCCGCGTTTAGCGCGCTGGGCGGAATTCTCGTGGTGCTCACGTTATGCCTGTGCGCCGGCGTACTGCTGTTTCATCCCGATCACGCCACGTTGCTGGCCGTCGTCATTCTGATTGTTGGGATACAGACTGCGATTAGTTTTCCGATGCGGGCTCCGTTCGGAGTGCTGAACGCAGGATCGCATTTCGAGATCACGTCCCTGGTACTGATCAGCTCCGCCGTGCTGCGGACGGTTGGGATCGTGCTGGTGCTGCGTGCGGGGATGGGCGTCGTTGCACTGGCCACGGTCTGCATGCTGAGCTGGATTCCGGGATACCTGTTTGTAACTTTTGCTGTGCATTGGCGGTACCCGTTCATTCCGATGCGATCGCTCGGCAAGTGGCACAAGCCGACGGCGAACAAACTGATTCGGTTTGGAGTGCCTGTGCTGGTCGGGCAGGTGGCGGATCGTATCCGGCTGCAGAGCGATGCACTGATCGTCTCCATCTTTTTTGGGCTGCGAGCGGTGACCCACTACAACATCGCGACCACGCTGGTGATGTATTACATGGATGGAATCACGGCGATCATCGGAGTGCTGACGCCGGTGCTGAGCCTCAAGATGGGCTCGCAGGATGTGGACGGAATGCGGCAGAGCTTGCTCGCGGGGACGCGGCTGGCGATTTGCTCCGGAGGATTTATGGCGTTTGGCCTGGTCTGCTGGGGCAAAGTGTTTATCGTGCGCTGGGTGGGCGCGGAATATGCGGACGCGTATCCCGTACTCGTTGTACTGACAGCGGCGATGTTTATTGATCTGTGGCAGTACACAGCGGTAAATGGGCTCTATGCGACGCTGCATCAGAAGACTTACGCGAAGATCAATCTCAGCGAGGCGATTGCAAATGGAATTCTGAGCCTGCTGCTGGCGCGGCGAATGGGGATGGTGGGGATTGCGGTGGGCACACTGATTCCGAGCGTACTAGTTCGCGGATTGATTCAACCATGGATCATTGAGCGCAAGCTCGGGATTCCGGCGGTGAAGTTTTATGCTGTGTCGCTGAAATCGGCGGCGTGGACGGCGGTGTGCCTGGTGATTCCGCTGGGGCTGACGCGCAAGCTGTTGCAGCCGACGTATCCGTCAATGTTTTTGGTGGGCGGATTGTCGCTGGTAGCGTTTGTAATTCCCGTGTGGTATTTCGAGTTTGGGATGATGGGACTCGACCGGCTGCGCGGCCTTTACCGGCGAGTGTTGGCGTCACGAGCGTAAATGCCGCTGCAATATCGGATGCGCCTATTTCGGAGCTAAAGCTTGTTTGACTGGGTCAGCGGGAGCGGTAGGATGAAATTCGCGTTTCACGAAGCGATATTTTCCCGATGCCTCGGCCTCGATCTTTTCGACTGGGACGACTCGCAGCTTGACCTGGTCACGTAGATACGGGTGCAGGCGGTGGATGAGGCCGGAGACAGTCTGTTCGCCGTAGCCGGTTTGGGGAACGACTTTGAGTTCGATCTCCGTCGGTGAGGATTGCACGAACTGGGCCTGTCGAACCTCAGGCGTCTGGCCAATGAGCAAAGCAAGTGAGGGGCCTGAGACCATGCTTCCGTCTGGAAGCACGAGAAAGTCGGTGATGCGCCCGGCGACGTTGGCGAGGCGCGGAAAATTCCTGCCGCAAGGGCAGGCGCCGCCGAGTTCCCATGAAGCGACATCGCCGATTTCATATCGGATTAGCGGCATGCTGCGGTTGTACAAATCGGTCACAAGAACGCGGCCCTGGTTGTCAGGGAGGCCGTCCATCGGCTCAATTTCGACGAGCAAGGCGTCGGCGTTCACGTGCATGCCGGTGTGCTGATCGCATTCGCTGGCGATTACGGATACTTCGCGACAGCCGTAGCGGTTGAAGACTCGCCCGTGAAAGGTCTCTTCGATGCGGACGCGCGCTTCGGGGAGAAGCATCTCTGCCGAAGTGATGATGGCCTCGAAGTGGATGTCGGTGACGCCAGCCTCCTGACAATGGCGGGCAAACATGTCGGCGGCCTGGGCATAGGCTTTTAGGAAGCGCGGGCGGTAGCGCCGCAACAGGGTGACGAATGCATTCAAATCGTCGCGTGAGACCAGCGAAGTGTTGAGCTGCAGTGTGCGCTCGAGCAAGCGCTGGCGCCAAGTGATCTTCGGCAGGACATCGGTGCCGATATCAAAGGTCGAGCCCCAGAGTACGGCGAGCCAGTCGCCCGGGTAGAAATTTGCCCACGCGTTATGGCGATCTGTACTGGCACGGCGGGAGTCGAAGCGTTCCTTATCCACCCAGAATTGAAGCGGGCTTCCGGTAGAGCCGCCGGTCTGATTCTCAACTCGCTTGCGCGGAGGAATATTGGTGGCGAGCATCTCTTCTTTATGGTCTTGAATATCTTGCTTGGTGAGCGGCGGAAGATAGCGCAGGTCATCGAGAGACTCGATGTCTACCGGAGTCAGGGAGAGCTTCTCCATACGACGGCGGTAAAAGGGGACGTTGCGATATGCGTGCAGGAGTTGCTTGCGCAGCAGGTGCAACTGAAGATCATTGAGTGCGTCCGCGGAGAGGTACTGGCTAGCGGCGAAGGAGCGCGCATAACGGAGGTAGGCCGGGTGGTCGCGCCTGGTCCACAGCGGATAGATCACCTTGCGGACGAGTGATGATTCGAGCCTGGCCGCGAAATTGTCGGAGAGAGACATTTAGGGTCGCAGATACAATGGTTGCAATTCGATGCCCATATAAAGAGGGAATAGGACTGGTGAGTTATAGATGGCCCAAGACAGAAGTGAGGCAGCCATGCCGGTGATAATGCGCACAAGTTTGCAGAGCGAAAGCGGATACTCAGTGAATCGCGCAAATGCCTCGATTCAGTGGAGTTATTTTTAACACAGACCGGGCCTGTGCGACGGCGGGATATGGTTCGGAGCGCCTGATTAACAGAGAAAGCCCCCGTCAATGACGGGACGCGCAGCGATGGAATTGGCTATCGAGTTGCAAGGTAATAGGGGATGACATTGGCGGAAGCGGAACAGAGTGTCGAGCAGAACAGCTGGCAAGGGCAGAGAAGTGCCCCCCTCGCGCAAACGGAATCGCCGCGGTCGGTCGTGTTGCACGAGTTTCCCGAGCCGGCGCTGGAGCTGGCTTGGCGCGAGATGCTGACGCGGGTCGCCCTGCCGTCGCACTACACTTCGCCGGAATATTTTCGCGAGCCCTATTTTGAAGGAAGGCGGCCATTCGCGATTCTCGTCTTGCGATCTGATCGAGTGGTTGCGGTAGTCACGGGATTTCACGAGGGCGGCAATGTGAAATGCGGATTACCAACGCGTCCTCAAGTGCAGGTCGTAGAAGAAGAGATGAGCCCGGCCGCCTGGGTGGAGTTGCGCGATGCGCTGAAGAAAGAAGCATCGAAGGCGCAACTGATTAGTGTCTTCAGTTGGGAGTGGATGCCGCTCGCTGGCCTCGAGCCCTTTGGCTACCGCCGGAAAAAATTAACAGGGATACCAGTGTTGGATTTGACGTTGGGTGCCGAGACGCTGCTGAAGCAGTGCGATAAGAAGCGGCGCAACTCGATCCGGTATGCGATTAAGAACGCAGTCGAGGTCACAGAGGCGACGACGGACGAGGACCTGCGCGCGTTTCACGAGATCTATGAGGGCTGGTGCCGCGCTAAAGAGACGCACTGCTATCCCTATGCAGTAGAGGAGCGCGCATTTAGAGATACGAAGGGAAATCGTAAGCTGTTTCTGGCGAGACATTCGGGCAAGGTGATTGCAGGCAGCGTGTTTCGATTCTTTCCGGGCGGGATGGTCGACTATTCGCGCAACGGATCTCTGCCGGAGTTTCAGCAACTAAAGCCGAACGATATTCTGGCATGGCGGGCGGTGGAGTGGGCGTGTGATAACGGATTTCAGCGTATGTCCATGGGCGGGTCGCACCGCTTTCTGCGCGAGTTTGGCGGAGCAGAGGTCCCGGTGCTGCGGTATCGGCTGGATCGCACCTTGTTGCGGCGCCATGACCGGCGCGAAGAGCTGACCGAGTATGCCGGAGGCGTGGTGAAACGGATGCCGCCGCGGTGGGAGAACGCGATCCGAAAAGCGCTGGGCAAAGAGAAGCCGCCAGGCTGGTGAGATCTGACGGCTTCAGCCCTGGGCCGCAACGAAAACCGCGGCTACTGGTTCGGCGGCCCGGTACAGACTGTGCGAGAGGGGCCGACCTGCGAGAGGCCTGCGGCGAAGAGTCCGCATTTGATCGCTCCCCCAGCTGCGTTATTGACGATGATGGACTGGCTAAAAGAGGGGCCGGTATGGCTCTTATCGTAGTAGCCATTCTGATTGTCTAGAAAGATCACAGGGGATCCCTGCCAGGCCTGCTGCGAATCAATGGAGACGTTCGCGCCGTCCCAATCCACATGAACGAAAGCGTATCGGCTGGCGAAGGAGTTGTTGGCGAAGGTGAGCGTCGGTTGGTCATCCTGATCAAAGCTGAGCGCGTAGTCGGGAGCAGCGGCCAGATCCATGGTCATGGTTGTGACATTGTTGCCAATGAAGCTCACGTGATCGGTTGAGCGAAGGGCAGTGAGACGGATTCCAATCGCCTTGCATTTCGTTGCGTAGGCACGGATAGTGTTACCCGATATCACCACGCCAGTAGGCGCAGAAGGATTGGACTCTCCGGAGTTGTCGCGCACTCTGATTCCGTCGGCGCCGCCGGCTTCGCAGCCGTTGTATTCAGCGACTTGGGGGAGCTCGGTGACATTGATGATGTTTCCGATCACCTGGACGTCTTTCGATTCCACGTCAATTCCCCGGCCGCTCGTTGGATTGCAGATGTTGCCTTTGATGACTTGTCCGTCGGCCGCGTAATTAATGACACAGTAGTCGTTGGCGTAGAACGAATTGAACGTGATGTTATTGGGGCCGATGATGGCATTCTGGTGCTCATCAACGATTCCACCTTGCGGTGCGGCGACAATCTTGTTGTTGTAAATCTTGTCGGGAGGTATTCCCGGAGCATTCAAGCTGTCGGCGAGCCACAGTGCATATCCGAAGAATGAATATCGGTCGGTAGTGGTGGCCGATTTGAAGTTGAGCGTGTTGTTATAAATCTGCCAGCCGGAGACGGTATGAGTTCCGAAGATTGGGCTGGCATCGGTGGCATAGGTCGTGATGGTGAGGTCGTGAATCACCGGAGCTGGGCTGAGATGGTTTGATTGACCAACCCAGATGCCGCGGCTCTGAGGAGCGGCGTTAGGTGAGGAGAGAATCGAGCCGCCGTAAATGACGAATCCGCCGTGGTGGTTCGCGGTTCCGGTCTTGGCAAGCGAGAGCCCGGCCGCGGTGTACCAGTCATCGGCGAGCAGAATCCCAGGTGTGCCCTTGAGGCCGCCGCCTGTTCCGTAGGTAATGGTGTGGCCCTTGAGATTTAGCGTGATGTGGTCGGAGTCAATAAAAAAGCAGGTGCCCGGGGAAGAGACATCTTTCGTAAGGAAGTAATTTCCCGGGCTCGTGAGATCTGCGCAGGCAGAGAGCGGGATATTGGCGGGATGGGCCGGTTGGGCCGTGGGCCCGGCCTGGAGGAGTTGAAACATCAAAACCAACGCGAGCATCGTTTTACCTCAGCGCCAAAGTTTTCCAGCACCGTTAGAGGCGAAACGATCCATCGGTTGGAGGTGAAACTTTCACAATAGCCATTTTCCCACGGAAGGCGGCAGTGAGTTGGGGACAGGAAGCTGTCGATGGAATTTGTGGGCCGCCGGCGGATAAAGCCGCGCAAAATAAAAACCGGAGGGTGCGAGTGGCACGCCTCCGGCCGGTTGAGATGAAGCTGGGTTAGTTGCAGACTTTGATGGTGGAGCCCACCTGTGTGGGGCCGGCCGCGGAATTGCCGCACTTGATGGTGCCGCCGGAGGAATTTTCCACCATGATGGACTGGCTGAAAGTTGGGCCGCTGTCTCCCTGATCGTTGTAGCCATTTTCGTTGTCTACGAAGACCTTGGGCGTATTCAGCCAGTTCTGTTGAGAGTTGATAGCCGCGTTTGCGCCATCCCAATCCACCTGAACGAAAGCGTAGAGGCTGGTGAACGAATTGTTGCTGAAGGTGAGCGTGGGTTGATTGACTCCGTCAAAGCTGATGCCGTAGTCAGGGATTGCGGAGGTGCCCGCGCCGGTGGTGGTGATCGTATTGCCGGATAGGGTCACGTTGTCGCCGTTGGTGCCGACCAGCTGAGTGAAGCGCAAGCCGTTGGCCTGGCAAACGGTGGCGTTTCCAGTAATGTTGTTGCCCTGGATGACGACGTTGGTGGGGGCGGTCGGGTTGCTGGGGTAATTGTCGCGAACGCGGATGCCATCGGCGCCGCCCTCTTCACAGCCGCCATATTCGGCGTCCTGAGGAAGTTCGGTGACGGTGATGGTGTTGTCCAGCACCTGAACGTTGGCCGACTCGACGTCTATGCCGCGTCCGGATTTCGGATGACAGATATTGCTCTTGATAATCTGCCCGTTTCCGGCGTAGTCAATGACGCAATAATCGTTCGCGTAGAAGCTGTTGAAGGTGATGTCATTGGAGGGTCCGATGACGGCGTTCTGGTGATCGTCATAGATTCCGCCCTGCGGAGCGCCAATGATCTTGTTGTTGTAGATCGAGTCGGGCGTTGCGCCGGGAGCATTGAGTTGATCTCCGATCCAGATCGCGTAGCCGTAGAAGTTATAGCGGCTGCTGGTGGTGACGGAGGCGTAGTTGATTGTGTTGTTGTAAATCTGCCAGCCGGAAGCACTGCCGGTACCGAAGATCGGCGAAGCATCTTCCGCGTAGGTGGTGAGCGTCAGGTCGTGCATGACTGGAGCGGGGGTTATGTCATCACTTTGTCCCACCCAGATATCGGTGGAGCGCGGCGCTGCGTTCGCGGCCGCAACGATGCTGCCGCCATACATAACGAAGCCACCATGGCGGTTCGTGCTGCCGGTCTGCGCGAGATCGTAGCCGGGGGCCGTATACCAACTGTCGGCGAGCAGGATGCCCGGGGTAGAGGCTGAGCCTCCGCCGGTGCCGAAGGTAATCGTATGGCCATTGAGGTTGAGGGTGATGTTGTCGGCATCAATGAAGAAGCAGGTGCCGGAGGAGCTGACATTCTCTGTCAGGTAATAGGTGCCCGTTGTCGTGAGATCGGCGCAAGCGGAAAGCGGAGTGCCGGTCGCCCCCGTTGAGCCGGAGGAATTGAGGACGGCGAGCGCGGAAGAAGAGGTGCTGGCGCTTGCTGTGGAGCTACCGGAATATTTAGCGGTGACGGCGTAGCTTCCCGGAGCAAAGCTCGAGGTGGCGACCGATAGTTTGGCGACTCCGCTGGAAACGGCAGCGGTGCCGAGGGAATAGCCATTTGCCAGGAAATTGACTGAGCCTGAACTAGCTCCGCCGGATACGGTTGCGGTGAGGATGACATTTTGCCCGATGGTGGCGGGATTCGGCGAAGCGACAACAGTCGTCGAGGTGCTCGTCTTATGTTTGAGGGTGAAAGAGACGGTGGAAGAAGAGGACGGGCCGTAGGAGCCGGTGCCTTCATAGGTGGCGACGAGAGAGTAAGTACCTGCATTCGCGCTTGCGCTTGTGGAATTGAGCGTGGCCACGCCGCTCGAGTCGAGTGAAGCGGTGCCGAGAGTTGCGGAGTTTACGGTGAAGATCACCGTGCCAGAGGTGATGACGGCGCCTGAGGTTGACTTAACTGTGGCTTGGAGAGCGATGTTCTGGCCGACATATCCGGGATTAGGGCCAGCAGCGAGCTTTGTGGTGGTCGAGGCCTTGGCTTTTACTCCGTCCTGGGCCGCAGCGAAAGTTGAGAATGGGCTGCAGGCAAGAACTGCCGACAAAATCAGGAGTGGGGTTGTCGAACGAAATGGGCTAAAAACTGAACGTACAAAAACTGCGAAGAGGGTCTTTTCGTTCTTCATGTCTTCTACCTTTGCCAAAGAATTACCGATGCAGAAAAAGTCGTACAAGAAGACACAAGTCATGCGTTGACGTTGATTTAAATCAACTGTCTAAGCACGAATGAGATCGTTAGGATTGGGTGGTCACCTTACTGGTGATTTTCCGCAACAGACGAGCCCAGTTTTTCATTGGCACCATGGCAAAACAGAATCCTCAATTACCCCGGAAGGCGTCCCTCTCAGTGACTGGCCCCCGCACAAAACTCCCGTTGCAATTGATAGGTAGGGTTGTATAGAAGAACTCGATTTTAGCAAATACAACGAAGGCGCTAAGGGTTGGAGAATCACGACCCTGGAAGTCTAGTGAACCTCGCATGTATGACACTGTAAAGGAGTTAGGTGGGGGTCACTGTAACACTCTTCGGGTCGGGCGCGCGCCTGAGGAAAACTACGTTTTAATTAATTTCTGACAAAGTGTTTCGGGCTCTGCCAGGCTTTAGTGATCCTCCGGCTCGGCAATTTCGGACTCGAGCCGTACTGTTAGTCGAGCATTTGGACACAAAAACCGGTGCCTTTGATGCCGTGCCAGCCGGCTTGGGGAACGATTTCGCATTTAGCGTCATGTGTAACAATCGCCCGCGCGCCGGTACGTCGTAGTTCATCTTTCAGTGTGGCAAAGTTCTCGTCGCTGAGCGCCCAGAACTCCGCGAGATCATTTTCTTTGCCCCGAAAAGCAATCGTCTCGACGACTTGAAGCTGCGCCAGCCTCGCATAATAGGCATCCGTGCCTTCGCCGACAGTGGCAATCTCATCTCCCTTGCGAAGTCCCATGCGTGAGAGTTCCGTTGCAATGGCAATTTGATTTGCGGCGGAAGAATCGTGAAGTGAATTCGAAACTGCGGACCAGAGGAAAAGAGATTCTGAAATTAAAATGCATGTCACTGCCGCGCTCAATATAGCTAGACGAGGCAAGCGGAGTGAAGGGAGCGTGTCAGGGGAGACGGCTTCATACAACGCAATCCAGAAAAGTGCGATGAACGAAGCGATGTACCGGGGCTCGATTCCAACCAAAGCGTACATCCCGAACGCCGAGAGCGACCAGAGGACGAGCCACGATCGTGAGAGATCAAGAGGCGCGCGGCGCCAAATTGTGAAGACACAAAGCGCGATGAAGCCGGCCAGCAAGAGAAGTTGCTTCTTTCCGAGCGAAACAAAGAAGCTCTGTGCGGAGTGGAGGAGTGCGATCCGCTGTTTTCGCATATCGAAATGCGTGCGAAGCCCGTCGTAAAAATAGGCCGGGTTATACCAAAGGGGATAGGTTCCGGGAACCGTGTGGTCGAATTCGAGGACGGTCGGATCAACCCTTAGTACGCGGAGAGGATGGACCGGAGTTCCGGTTTGAGGAGTGTACTGAGTCCAACCCTGATGAGCGGGAACTTCTTCGAGAACGAGCCATGCATAATTGAGCCGGCCTGAGTCGCCGAAGCTGAAGTGATGCGCCTGCCGGCTCAGGAGGAATATGTGGGGCGCAATCGCGAGGAAGAACACTCCCGCGGAGAGCGCGACAAGGGAGCGCCGTGGCACGGCAAAAAGTCGGGGTATGAAGAGGATTACCAGGAGCGCCACTCCGAGTGGCAGCATCGCGGCCTTGCCGAAGTAGCCGAAGCTTAGCGCGAGTCCAAGTGCAATGGCTGTGGGCCAGCCGGCCTCGGCGCTGGTCAGGCGGCAACACAATCCGGCGACGAGGAAGACGATCGCGGCGACGCAAAGGTCAGGAGTGACGGGACCGAGCCCGCTCAGCTCCGCCGTGCACCAAAGGAAGAGGAGGTAGGCGAAGGCAGTTTCTACTCGGAACTGCGGCGTCGCGATTTGTGGATGCTTATCAGCTGCGCGATGCCGGGACCATTGAGTGAGGAAGAAAGTAAAAGTGGAGAGAGCGATCAATCCGACGACGCAGTTAACGAAGTGAACGACGAGCACTTCACTCGACGGGGTGGGAGAAAATATTTTCAGAGCGACGGCGAGAATGGCGGGGTAGAGCGGGGACCAGTAAGGATGTAGAAGCACGCCGAGGTTGCCTTTGAGCAGCAGGTCCGCCATGTCGAGGTAGGAGATGCCGTCAGGGTTCATCGAGTAGCGGGATGCCCAGGAGAGGAGCACGATCGCCAGCCCGCAGAGGAGGCAAAACGAGGCGATCCACCAACGGCGTGAGCCGGAGAGCGCGACATTTGTTGATCCGGCGACTGGTGAACTCAAGAAAACCCTTCTAATCGGCGCTGATTTCCTCGAATTGTAACCGCCTGTTGCTCGATCCCGAAGATTTGATTTGCACCGTTGTCGAGCCTTCGGCGGGAGTCAATCCAGGCTTCTAGGCTATTGATATTGCTGGAAATCGACGAGTGGCGGGACGGCCAGGAAAGCCATCCCCTATCTATATATATGGATATGTCATATATGGAGTGATTGCAGTAATTGTCCGGGCTCCGTGCGACGATACATGGGGCCGGAGAATCGATCGCCCGAACAATGCCATTTCGAATAAAAATGCGTGGCCTCGGTTGGCTGGTACTGCTGCTCGCGGCGCCGTTGAGCGGACTGCCGGTTGGCAAGCATCTGCGGCAATACGGTCATCAGACATGGCAGAACGATTCGGGCCTTCCGCAAAATACCGTTAATGCGGTCATTCAGTCACACGACGGGTTTCTTTGGATGGCGACTGAGGGCGGGCTGGTTCGCTTCGACGGAACCGACTTCCTTGTCTTCAACACAGAGAATACGGCGGCGTTCCGGAGCAACTCGATCCATGGCTTGATGGAAGACGCGTCGGGCAACTTGTGGGTGAGCACTGCCGCCGGATTGCTGAGCCAGCGCATGGGGAAGTTTCTGCGGTATGGAACGGAGCAGGGGCTGCCTTCGGATTCAGTCATGAATGCTTATGCGATGCGCGACGGAGGCGTTGTCGCCATAACGGCAGGCGGGGTGGCGGTGCTGCGGGGACATAAATTCCAGGTCATAGAGGGGACAAACAACTTCTCGCTGATAGAAGGCGGGGTGCAGTTTGAGCAGCAGGGAAAGCTGTGGGTAGCGTGCGGACAGCAGGTTTTTGAAATCGACCTCACGACGGGAAGATTAATAAAGAGCTTTTCTGTTACAGATATTGGGGAGCTGCAGGCCGTGGCGGTGACCGGCCCCGGCGACCTATGGCTGGGCGGCAGTCGCGGCGCCGAGAGCGTAATCGCGGGGAAGAGCATCCGAATCACCGATCGAGAGGGACTCCCCTCGGGGGATGTCACGGCGCTGCAGGCGGGAAAAGATGGAGGCATGTGGATCGGGACGAGTGCGGGCCTGGCACTCTTTTCCAGTGGTCACGTGCAGTCTGTTGGGAAGCGGGATGGGATTGCAGGAGCTGCGATCCGGAAGCTGTTTGTGGACCGCGAGGGGATGCTGTGGGTGGGCACTGCCAAAGGGGTTGCGCGAGTGAATGGCCGCGGAGAGGTGATGACGCTCGAGCGGCCGTGGCTAGCGGGAGTTCTCTCGATGATGGAGGACCGCGAAGGCAACATGTGGTTCGGCACAGACACCGCTGGGGTCAGTATCCTTCGCGACCAGGCATTTTTCACCGTCACCACGCAGGACGGACTCAGCGCGGATTATGTGCGGACGGTCTTTCAGGATCATGCAGGGAACATTTGGCTGGGAACGAATGGCGGCGGTCTGGATGAGTTTCCCTCCGGCGCAGGCATTGCGGTTCATGAGAAGAGCAAGCTGTCGAGCGATATTGTGCTTTCGCTCGCGGAAACGCGTGACAGCTTGTGGGTGGGAACTCCGCGGGGATTGAACCAGATACACGGCGGACAAGTGAGAGTTTTCGGCGCGGCTGATGGATTAGCGGATGATTTTGTTCGGTCGCTCTACGCCGATAAGGACGGCTCGCTGTGGATTGGCACACGCCATGGACTGTCTCACTACGTGAGTGGGAAATTTATTTCATACTCGACAACGGATGGACTGGGCGGCGATTTGATCGGGACGATATTGCGTAGTCGAAGCGGGACATTGTGGGTCGCCACACTCGGAGGGCTGAGCCGTCTGGCTGACGAGCGATTTGTGAATTCTGCGATTGGAACAGGTGGGGACAAGGGCGGCGCGGCCGGGGAGGCGGTTACATCACTGCTCGAGGATGGGCAAGGACTGTTATGGATCGGTACTCTCGGCGGTGGTTTATATCGCATGCGCGACGGAGTGCTCAGCAATGCTGCGACCCAAGAAACCGGATTGCCGGACACGATCTACGGAATGCTCGAGGACGACAAAGGGGATCTTTGGATCAGTTCACACAACGGAATTTATCGCGTGGGCGTGGCGGAGCTTAATGATTATGCGGACAAAAAAGCGCGAACGATGCGGTTCGTGCACTACGGGGTCGCCGACGGAATGCGAACAAGTGAGGCCAGTGACGGCGGGCATCCTGCGGCATGGCGAATGGCGGACGGCACTCTATGGTTTGCGACGCTGAGTGGAGCGGCGGTAGTTAATCCAAGCTCGACGTTGCGCAATGAAGTGCCTCCGAAGACGGTGATCGAGCAGGTGCTGGTGGACGACCTGCCGGTGGAGTTCGATTCGCAGTCCGCCGAGCCGATGGTTACGGTACCGCCGGGAAATCATCAGGTGGCGATTCGCTACGCGGGCTTGAGCTTCGTGGCGCCGCAGCAGGTGCAGTACCGGTACGTGATGCAAGGGTTTGATCGCGCACCGATTCAAGCGAAGGGCCGGCGCACTGCGTATTACACCAATCTACCGCCGGGCGGTTACAACTTCTCGGTGTTGAGCGCCAACAATGACGGCGTGTGGGGCGTCGCGGCGGCTCAGCTTAAATTGACAGTTAAGCCCTACTTTACGCAGACGCGTTGGTTCTACGCGCTGATCGTTGTTTGCCTGTTGGCGCTTGCGTATGGGGTATATCGCTGGAGAGTTTTGTATGTGGAATCGAAGTACAGCGCGGTGTTGATGGAACGAGGCAGGATTGCTCGCGAAATTCATGACACACTGGCCCAGGGCTATGTCGCCGTCTCCGTGCAGTTGGAGCTTGCATCGCGGCTCATGAAGACATCCAGCGAGGCAGCTTTGGAGCCGTTGGAGAGAGGCAAGGAGTTGGTGCGCGAAGGTTTGGCGGAGGCGCGCAGTTCCATCTGGAATCTGCGCTCGCAGGCCGAGGCGGAGACACTCCCGGTATTGTTGGCCGGGATCACTGGGCGCCGCAATCGCGCGAGCACCTCGGAAGCGATTTCACAGCGAGATCCGATGATGAAGCTTGAGATCAAGGGGACATATCGCCCGCTGCCACCTGACGTGGAAGCAAATTTGCTCCGGATTGCCCGAGAGGCGGTGGCAAATTCAAGACGACATGCGAATGCGGAGAATATATGGATTGCACTAAGCTATGACAGGGAAATGTTGAGAATGCGAATTGTGGATGATGGCATCGGAATCGAAGACGCGGCTGGCGACCTCGTGGCGCAAGGTCATTTTGGACTGCAGGGAATGCGGGAGCGCGCGCATGCAATTGGGGCGAGGCTGAATATTCAGGGGCGAGAAATAGAGGGAACCGCGAGCCAAGGTACCGTGGTTGAAGTCGAGATGGATTTAAGGCGGATGAACAGAAAGAATTCTGAATGAGCGACTCGATAACAATCATGATTGTGGAAGACCACCACGTCGTTCGCCAGGGGTTCGTGGCGCTGCTGCGTATGGTTGAGGGGTTTCAGATTGTCGCGGAAGCTTCAAATGGCGAGGACGCGGTGAAGATGTACGAACGTCATCGTCCGGACGTTACACTGATGGACCTGCGGTTGCCGGGGATTAGTGGGGTGGAGACGATAACGAGGATCCGACAGAAATCGGCGGATGCCGCGATTGTGGTACTGACTACCTTTGATGGCGACGAGGATATCTATCGAGCCCTGCAGGCGGGAGCTCGAGGGTACTTGCTGAAGGGCATGGACTCGGATGAGTTAATTGATTCCATACGGACGGTGCATCGCGGGAAATCCCGCATTCCTCCGGCGGTGGCGGAGCGATTGGCTGAGCGGTTTGCGGGTCAGGAGCTGACCACGCGCGAGACCGAGGTGTTGCGGCTGATCGTTGCCGGAAAGAGCAACAAGGAGATTGCCGAGGCGTTGTTTATATCCGAGTCTACGGTAAAGACTCACATCAATAATTTGTTGAGCAAGCTGGGCGTGACGGATCGAACACAGGCCGCAACGACTGCATTGCAGAGAGGCATAGTTCACTTTGATTAGGCGCGGTGCGGCAAGTCGTCTGCGAGGGCTGCGGGCCGGCCTAATTGCGGCATGCGCCGCGTGCTTGTTGCCGGTTGCAACGGCAAGTCTTGTGGCGCAGACTACGCGCACGGCAACATGGCGGACGGCAACGGCTGAGGAATTGCGTTCGGTGATTCCGGAACGTGCGCCAGTGCTCGCGGAACGGGTCGAGACGGAATCTACTTCTGCGTCGGGGATCGTAAGTAGCGACGGAAGATTTATTGCCGCCGCGGTATTGATTACTGCGGGCTATTCGGCGAATGGAAAGTATTCCGATTATTTGGTAACGCAGGTTCCTCTCAAGATCGAAGGAAAGGTGCTGCCGCCCGGAGGCTATCTTTTGGGCTGGGTCAGCAGCGCTGATGGATTGCAGGTGACGATCTCGGAAGCGACGACAGGGAGAGTGCTGCTGCAGACGTTGGCAACGAAAAGTCCACTGCTGCATCATGTGGAGCAAATTCGAATCTGGCCGCCTCCGCAGCAGACAATGATTCAGCTTGGCCGATTCGAATTGAACTATACGCTGCCATGAATTGAGGATCCCCAGGATCCGCGGGCGTCAATAAGGAGAGGCCTTGCGTGCGCGGGAGGTTCTTTCAGTAACGACAGGCTATGGTGGTGTTAGAGCGCAGTCGTGCATCCCCGGATGGCCGGGTGCTGGAGCGGATGGGGCTGGCGATGTTAATTTATCTGTCGCCGGGTGGAGCGGGATGCTTCGCGTTGTCGCGGCGCTCGGCGTGGCGGAATAGGGCAACTTGTCTTTCAATCGGAGCAGGGGACTCTCGAAGAACCGGAAGCTGAGTTTCGCGAGGAAAAATACGGTGACGAACCAGCCGACAGAGCACACGACGGCTGCGACGGAGACCGAGCCGACAAGGCGGCCAAGTTTGACGATGAGGAATGGCAGCGCAGGGCGGGCTATCTGGTGAAAGAGATACATTCCGTAGCTGTATTTGCCGATGGTTCTCAAGGGAGACCACTCAAATGCGCGTCGCAGCGGCGACCATCCGATGGCGGCAGCGAGAGTGGCCGCGAAGAGCGCGGCGAGCACGGTGTAGCCAACGACTGCGGTTGATGGAGTTTCAAGGTGAAAGCTGTGCGCAAGCATGGCTGCGGCGATGGCCAGCAGCAGCGGTAGAGCGAAATGAGCGCGCGGAAGCCAACGCTGCCCCTTGGGCGCGCGGAGGAGCATGGCAAGAATTCCGCCCATTGCGAGCGAATCGAAGCGGAAGAGAGTGATGCGATAGAGAAATGTGCGGTAGAAGAATGCGGACGGCATTGCGGCGAGAGTTGTCTGGTAGAAGTGGCTGCTGTAAATCGCCGGCAACGGGACGTGGTGGAGGTAGATGGCGACGAAGAGGGCGCGGAGGAGAACTGAGATTGCAATTAGAGCGCAACAGGTGTGAATGACGCGGCGGCGCGATCCGGCCATGAGAATGATAACCGGCCATACGAGGTAGAACTGCTCCTCAACGGCGAGGGACCAGAAATGGCCCAGGTCGAGCCAGGGCTCAAATCCAAATGTGTTTGTGAAAGGGAGAAGAGCGTTGAGGAAGTTGGAGGCGTAGAGCGGGTAGGCGAGATGGTAGAGGTGCCAATGCAGGTGCAGGAAAGGGGTAGAGAGAAAGATGAGCAGCAGGCACGCATAGTAGAGGGGGAAGATGCGAAGCGCGCGGCGAAGATAGAACTTACGGAAATATTCCGAGTCGGAGCGCGTGTCGTAGAGAATTCCCGTGATCAGAAATCCGGAGAGGACGAAGAAGAGATCTACGCCCGTCCACCCGACGCCGCGAACTAGCTCGAGCGGCCACAAATGGATGTGGTTGCCGCCGGCGAAGTGTTGAAAGAAAACGAGGAGAAAAGCCAGGCCGCGGACACCATCGAGCGACCGAATATGGCGACCGATTGTTGGGGCCTGCACGGTGCGCGAGAGCGGGCGAGGCCGCGATGTCGAAATGCCGCCAAGTGCGACCGGCGCATTCATAAGGGGGCCCTCTTTTGCACGGCCGCGTTCACTTGTTTGCCTACATGGGATGAGGGTGAGCCGATGTGGACTGACATCGCGCGACTTCGCAGAGACGGGTCAACCACGGCGCGCATCAGATTAGGCAGCAGGCGGAAGGGCTCCAGCAGATAACGCGCGGCCAGCCGGCGAGGTTCGCTGATCATGCGGAAGAGCCACTCCAGGCCGATCTGGCCAGCCCAGCGAGGGGGCCTGTATTTTTCTCCGGCAAGATATTCAAAGGCTGCGCCGCAGTTGAAGACCACGTTGGCGTTGAGATGTTGCAGCCCGCCAAGGATAAAATATTCCTGCCGGGGCATCCCCATGCCAACCATGAGGACGTGAGGTTCGAAGCGATTGATCTCGCGATAGAGCGCGGAATGCTGGTCGGGCGAAATGAATCCGTGATGCGTAACGAGGCGAAGATAGGGAAATTTCTCTTTGAGGCGCCGGGGCAGCGTGGATGCAAAGTCTTTCGTGCCTCCCACGATGAAGAGGCGCCAGCCGTTCAGCTCGATTTCCTTTAAGAAAGGCTCGATCCAGTCGAGGTAGGTAGTGCGATGTTCACGGCGCAGCGGCGCCCCGAGCACTCTGCCGAGCAGGAGCAGAGCCATTCCATCAATATGAATGATCCGGCAGCGGTTATAGAACTGACGCAGTCGCTGGTCATTGCCGGTTAAGAAGAGGCTATGAAGATTATGGTTTCCAAAGAGGAGTCTGCGCTTGCCTTCGTTGATGGCGCGCGCCGCGTGCTGCAGGAGCTGTGCGCTCGTGACCGCATCCACGGTGATGCCGAGAAAGCGATAGCGCATTGTCGTGGTGTCAGAGCGTTGCAGCATGAATTCCCTCGACTACAACGGAATTAACGATGATGTGTAATCCAGGACGCGGGCTACTGCGCCTGCGGCAGTATCGCGGACTGACGGGAGGAGGCTAGGGAGTTCGTGGGATGTGCGGCCGCTCCGTTCGACGCCTCGGCGGTGGCGGCATAGACAGGTGGACGGCCGACACTGAGGTAGTCAAAGCAAGCAGCCGCCATTACCTCGGGGTCGAAGAGGTTGCGGCCATCGAGAATGATGGGATGATGAAGCAGATTGCGGAGCCGGCCCAGATCGAGAGATGCAAACACATCCCAGTCGGTGAGGACCAGTAATGCGTCCGAATTTTCGGCCGCGGAGTACGCGTCTTCGGCGTAACGCATGTTAGGCCCTGGAGGCAGCGCTTGCCGGGCGCGGTCCGTCGCCGCCGGATCGAAGGCCGTAATCTCGCAACCCTTCTGCAGCAGCGACTGCACAATCGAAATGGCCGGTGAGTCGCGAATGTCATCGGTGCCGCCTTTGAAGGCAAGGCCAAGGACACCGATGCGCTTACCGCGAAGAGTCCAAAGGGCAGAGGCAACTTTATTGACGAAGTTCTCCTGCTGCTTCTGGTTGACGAGTTCAACTTCGCGCAGCAAGTCGAAGCTGACCCCGAGTTGCTCGGCCACATAACGGAAGGCGGCGACGTCTTTGGGGAAACACGAGCCCCCGTAACCGATGCCGGGGGTGAGAAAACGCGATCCAATGCGGGCGTCCAGACCCATGCCGGCGGCGACCTCGTCCACGTCAGCGCCGGCCGCTTCGCAGACATTGGCGACATTGTTGATGAAGGAGATTTTCATCGCAAGAAACGCGTTAGAGGCGTGTTTGATGAGTTCTGCGGCTTTGGTAGACGTGACGAGAAGGGGAGGGCGGGCTTCGGAGGAGTGAGCAGAAGACAAGAGTGCTGTAGGGACGCGGTAATACTCTCCAGATGTCAGGGGCTGATAGAGGCGCTCGAGGAGTGCAATGGCGCGGTCGGAATCTGCCCCGATGACAATGCGGTCCGGCAAGAGGAAGTCATTGACCGCTGTGCCCTCCCGCAGGAATTCTGGATTTGAGGCTACGTCAAAGCTGGAGCGAGGAACTCCATTGCGCACTAAGACGCGCCCAATCCACTCGCTGGTGAAGACGGGAACAGTGCTTTTTTCAACAATGACCTTATATCCCGATACACTGCGGGCAATCTCTGAGGCAACGGCATCGATATAGGAAAGGTCAGCACTCCCGGAGCTGCTCTGCGGGGTCCCGACGGCGACAAAGATCACGTCCGCTTCGCGCGTCGCCTCTCCTAAATCGTTGGTGAAGTTTAGGGATCCTCCACGGTGACGACGCAACAGCTCGGGTAAGTAAGCTTCGTGGATGGGAATTCTTCCGGCGCGGAGACTTTCAATCTTCTCGACATCCTTGTCAACGCAGACCACTTGATGGCCGAGTTCGGCAAGACATGCTGCAGCGACTAGCCCCACATATCCTGAACCGATGATTGTGACTTTTACTCGCTCTGACATTGATTGTGGCCTCGGCAGTTTTCGGCAAGGGTGCGCCGTAAATGGAATATCGGCGGCTGTGAGGGAATGCACGACGTGGTGCCGCTGACAGAGCCGCCCTGCGGACCTTATTGGAATCGCAGGTGGCTAGATTCCGCGCATGGCAAAGGCCAGAGTGTGGAGCAGGATTGCAGCATCGAGAGAGAGGCTACGGTGGGTGAGGTAATAGAGGTCATACTCGACATTATTGTGAATCAGGTCTCTGCGATCGGCGCTGAGCTGCCAAAGGCCGGTGATTCCCGGCACGACTTCCAGGCGTCGCGCTTGCATTGGCGTATAGCCGTCTACGATGAAGCGCATTTCCGGCCGGGGCCCCACCAGTGACATTTCGCCGCGAAGCACGTTGAAGAGCTGCGGCAACTCGTCAAGGCTGGTCTTGCGGAGAATGCGGCCTACCGGCGTGATGCGGCAGTCGGTCTTCGAGGTGGGCGAAAAGCCGTCGCCGCAGGCCTTGGCATGCATGCTGCGAAATTTGAGCATGGTGAACCGCCGGTTTCGCCGGCCTACCCGAACCTGCCGGAAAACGATATCACCCGGCGACGTCAGCCGGATCGCAATGGCAATGACCGCCAGCAGCGGGGAAAGCCCTATGAGCAGCACCAATGCCGCGGCAATGTCGAACGCCCGCTTGATTGATTCATATGGTTGAGAGGTCACTCCCTTGGCCGTGCCCCATAGGGTAGCGCCATCAGCGTCGGCGCATTGCCACGAAGTGTTGGCTGTGGCCAGATCGTTTCCACAGATTTGCACCTGAAGGCCGAGGCGGCTGGCCTGGGAGAGCATGTGGTGCATTTCACCTGGATCAAAGGAGGATGCGATCAATAGGACCCGCGTGACGCCCGACCGCCGGAGAGTTTCAAAGCACGGCTTCTGCGCGATTACGGCTGCAGAACGACGGATACGATAACCGCTCTCGCGAATCTCATGTTCTGAGCCGGTGGCCGATGGATTGATCACTACAGCGGGCCAGAGTCCCAGTTTTGGCGAGTTCACCAAGGTCGTGTAAAGGCGCTTGCAAGCGATCCCAGAACCGCAGAGCGCCACCCGGGTGACGCCGATGCCTCGCTCATGGAATCGCATCATGAGGGAGCTGATCCAATGCTTCTCGAGTAGTAATAGGAGAAACAGAACGGCGGAGAGGCCGAGGGCACGCAAAGAAGAGATTTGGATTAGATCGGCCGCGGAGAAAAGCATGAGCAGTGCAGCCGTCGAACAGGATACAGCTATGGCATCGGCTGTTTCCCGGACGCTTAACATGCTGCGTGCCGGGCGGTAGGCCCCCATCAGTTTGAATAGCACGGTCACCATCAACATAAAAAAAAGCGTTGATCCAAGATGCTGCGTGTCGTGAAATATCTCGGGTGACGCGTGCCTGAAAGACGCACCAAACGTTACGAATTGAATCGCTGCAGCTGCCGCGAGGGAATCGGCGAGCGGCTCGCACCATCGGTAGCCCCAGATCCAGAAGTTACGATTCTGGGACGCTGCCTGAGGCTGTGCAGAAATCGGTACGTCGAGCGTAAGCGAGAGCGCGTCAAAGCTTGTTTGCAAACCCGTCGTGCCCATTCCGTGCGCTCTCCTGGTGCAAGGGAATAACCGGCGCGCGAGGCTGTCGTCAGATAGCCAAGCCGACAGTTCTGTGACTAACTACGGGTCATATCGGGGCTTGGCGTGGGACGATGATGGACGGCGGGAAACGCCGAAGTAACTAGATACCCATCTTGAGACGGACTCTGCGAATTGCGCTCAGACGATTACTTCGGTTTCGATCACCGAGCAACGATGTTTGAAACTTTTGTCGCAATTCGCTAGCCGTGGAGGTCTCTTTAAAAGCCGCATCAGCTTCGGACTTTGAGATCAGGTAGAGCAATGTTGCCCAGTTGATGACGGCCAGCGTGGTGTCCGTGACCAGGCTGGCACTCGCCGCTCCGCGCCAAGAATAGCGCGGGATCAGCACGAAGTTCAGCGAGACGTTGAGCAGGGCGACGAACAATTGCGAGGAGGTTCGATACCACTGGGAGGCGCATCCCGAGATGATGTTCCCTGCTGAGTAGTGGAGGCATCGCAGTACCAGTAACCACTCCAGGATCCGAATGGCAGGGATGGAGGCAGCGAAGGACCGGCCCAGCAGGAATGAGAAAACCGGGGCTGTCCAGAACAGCAAGCCACATGCGATCACGGAGTAGAGCAGCGTGGCCCAAAGCAGGCGACGGCAGAAATGGAAGAGATGGCGCGCCCCCAGCTCTCCCTGACTAAAAATTCGGGGCATTGCAGCGGCGTATAGAGCGCGCACGGGCGCCGTCGCCACTTCTACGACTCGATAGGCCGCGGCATAGGTGCCCGCTGCCTGCACAAATCCCATACTCGCGAGCATGGTCTTATCAAAGTCGTTGTAGATGGAAAAGGATGAGCTGGATAGTGCAAAGCTGAGCCCTTCGCCCACCTCGCGAGCAGTAATCGAACTCCGCGTGGGATGCACTAACTTGAAGTGGACGAGCAAAAGAGCGGCAGCCGCGCAGCCGAGAGAAAAAGCGGTGTAGATGACCGACCAGGTCAGGGCACTGGTTCCCTGATGCGTATAGCGACAATAAAGGAAGAGGGAGAGCGCAGCCAGCGTTCTGGCGAGCGTGACAAGGGCTGTGAGTCGCGCTGTCCATGCGAGCTGGTGACAGGTTTGGAAGGCTTGCCCGGCAATCTCGATGGCGCGTGAGCAGAATGCGTCGGAAAATGCGACGCAGAGGACAATGAGCATCATCTGGCGATGAAAGAAAAACCATCCGGCGACCGCTGCCAGGAGTGTGACAACTAAACTGCCGACGATTAAGGCCAGGAGAGCGCGTCCCCAGGCAGCCGGGAGTTTTGTAGCGTCACGGCTGGCGTTGCGCAGCATCAGCATTCCGAAGCCGAGCGTGCTGTACGGGCTCAGCACGCTGACCAATGAATAGACTGCAACGAAGACTCCGTATTGGTAGCTTCCGAGGGTGCGCCCGATAACGATGAAGTAAGCGGCCTGGAGGACAACGGAAGTAAACTGGCCAGCCGCCATCCAAAGAGTGTGGTGCCGAAGTGAGCCGCTCAATGCATCTCCAGATAAGCGTCCGCCATCGCCTTGATGGTGAATTCGTGAGAGCGTTCGCGGGCACTTTCACCGAGGTGACGGTTGTGTGGCTGCAGCGCTGTCCGTATGGACGCTGCGAGGGCAAGGGGCTCGGTGCTCGATAGTAGAGCAGTTTCGCCCGCCAGCTCTCGATGTGCGGGAATGTCGCTGGCGACAATCGTCATGCCGTTTCTCATTGCCTCCAGCAGCGCCATGGGCATCGCCTCAAACCAAGAGGGGAAGACAAATACATCCGCGCGATGCATCCATGCGGCGACCTGATCGTTACTGATCTCGCCCAACAGGTGCAGGCGTTGATCAACACCCGAATCACGAGCCTGCGCAAGTAGCGGTTCTTCGAGTGGGCCGCGCCCGGCGATGATCGCCACGCAGTCTGGCAGAAACTCAAGAGCGGCAATCAGGGCGCGCTGATTCTTTTGCTCTGCGAGCCGGCCGACATTCAAAAGAACCTTGTGCTCGGAAAAGCCGGGTGGAAGCTCGATCAAGCCAGTTAGCGGGGCACCGCCATTCGAGGAGTTTAAGGGTAGTCCGTTGTAAATGCGGCGCGTGGAACTGGAATACAAAGCCGCGCTCATCTTGATTAGGGAATGGCGAACGCTATCACTCACTGCAATCGACGCTGTGAATACGCCAGTGCGTTTCAGCCAGCGTTCAAGAGCGCGTCCCGGAGCCGGGTAGGTATGGGGCTCGTTGTGATGTACCGCGAGACGATTGGGGATATTGAGAACTCTAGCCATCGGCTGAGCAAAGGCGTTCGCATAGTGCGTATGGGTGATCAGGAGATGCGGCCGCAAACATTTGAGTGCTTTCCACAATCGAACCCAAAGTACTGGCAGCTCATAGAATCGTGGCCGTGTTCGCCAAAAGGAGTGGACCGCGAGTTCGTCGGAGTAGGCTTCGGTTTTGGAATAGAGAAACCAAAGCTCGGCCGCCACCCCTTGGCGAAGCATTTCGTGATGGAGAAGGAGGGCAGCCCGCTGCGCTCCCCCCGCTTCCATCTGGGTCACGACCTGAACGACTTTTTGTTTCATCGGGTTGATGGAGGACCGATGAGGAGAGGGCGGAGAACCCTTCGGCTCCTCGGGACTGGACGGGCTGATGCCAGCGACGAGACCTCGGAGCCCATTCGGGGGGCGAAGCGTTCGAGTCCGACGACCGCTGTGACGTAAAGGATCCACATCAAGCTGGGCGCGCTGATCAATACGCTCTCGCCAACATTGAACGTGATGATAAGCAGAATTAAGCTGACCATCCAGATCCCCTGTTCCAGTAGCCCTGCGCGCAAGAGACGCCAGATTCTTACCGTTGCTTGCAGCAGAGAATAAGCGAAAAGTGCGAGGCCGACTCCGCCCAGTGACAACCAGACGTCGATAAATCCGTTATGTGCGTGCGGCGCGGTCCAGTTTGTGATGAATGCGATGTTGGCCGATTGACCGCGGAGGCCGAGCCAGAAGGCGCCATATCCATAGCCGAGTAACGGACGCTTGAAGATGGCCTGCAGCGATTGTGCCCAGAGGCGAGTGCGGCCGGTGAGGGTCGGATCGCGATGCAACAGCCGGAGTATCTCGGGCAGGAATTCAACCGCGGTGATGACGGCGGCGATGGCGAAAAGAGACACGGTAAGCAGGATGAGGGCGTGAGCCTTTCTCGGGCGAGCGTGCGAGCAATTTGAATAGGGGGAGCGAGAGTGCGAGGACTGCAATCGCAATGACCGCGCCGATCGAGTCCGTCTTGGAGACGACGCCGACGAAGAGCGCCATCACGGCGAATTTAAGTACGCGTTGAAGGGCGGAGGATGCGTGGAAGGCGAGTGCTGCAGCCAGGCCGACAACCATAGTTGTGGCACAGGGGTTCTTTCCCGGGAACACGCCTTGCCAGGCACCCAAATGCTGGGCATGGTCAATTGCGTGTTCTGGAGAGAAGAGGATCAGCAAGAGCGATCCAATGGCGAGCAGTGAGGCTGCGACTAAAACGATCGAGAGTTGTCTGCGCAAAGGAAAGCGGATTGCAAAGTAAAACCCATAGATGCAGGTGAGCACGAAGCTGAAGAGTTTGCGTTCTGAGACTGAGGGATCCTGCGACCAAGCAACAGAAGCAATGGCCCAGACAAAATAAGGCAATAAAGGAAGGAATAATATCCGCTTGCTGGAGAGCTGCGGAAAGGCCCTTCCGACAACCAGCATGCTGGCAACAAACAGGACACCAATTACAGCTCGGCTGAGAGGGTTGCCAGCAGCGTTTTCATATTGAAGTTGACTCGCGGCCGAATTCAGTCCGTTCATCAAGAGCGGGATATAGCCGCCCAGGGCGAAGAGCATCATCAGCCCAACGTTTCCGAGATCTTCCAATTCCCATGACTGCATCGTTGTGCCCCTTGTGGTGGCAAATCGTAAGCCCTAGTAAGGGCGGTATATGGCTGCGGCGCTAGTCGAACCCATGATCGAAGGGGCGCTAATAACAAAATTCTTGCGATAACTGAAGGGAATCCAGAGAACGTCATCATGCTGTAAGGACATATCAGCAATCTGCCCTTGCTGAATTTGCTTGAGCGGGACGGCGATCTCCGTGGTCTGCGCTCCCGACCGGCGAATCAGCCGGACATGGGCCTCAGCCGCTGTCTTCGTTGCTCCTCCGGCGAGCGAGACGGCTTGGAGGACTGTGAGGGTGGAGTCATCCTGCATTACATATCCGCCGGGGCGTCCGACATCACCGAGAACATAGACAATCCCCGCCTTCGGAACAATGATCAGATCCCCGGGGCGAACTAGCACTTGTGCTGATAAGGCCGCATTAGCATCGTTTGGCAGAAATACTTGCTGACGTGAGTCGCCGTGGTCCGAGCTATCTTGGCGGTGTTGAATCGTGATATGACGATCGGCGACGGTGGTGAGGCCGCCCGCTAGGGAAAGGACGTCCATCACATTACGTGGAGTGGCGACGGGATAGTTGCCGGGGCGCAGGACCTCTCCCATGATCGAGACCGACTGCGTCGCATATTCGTCCACCAACACCGTGACCTGCGGGTGGCGTAAGAATCCTCCGGCGGAATACTTGTTGGCGATTGCTGACGCTGCGCCGGCTGGAGTCATGCTGGACACGCGGAGGGAGCCTGCGAGAGGCAGAGACAAATCACCGCTATCGGTTATTCGTGCGCGAGTCTCGAGCTCGGGACTGTTGAAGACCTGTACGTGAACCAAGTCGCCGGGTCCAAGAAGCAGGCTCTCTTTCGGCGATGATGCGGCCTGCTGCTGCCCTTGCGCGAAGCAGATGCACAGCAGAACTGTCAATATCGCGGACACACGGGCACAGAAGCTGGCTGAAGAGCTGAACTTAGTTGGCGCGTTCATTGAAATTCCCCTTGGAAATAAGATTGTGGACGTTGCCTTTGTATCCGTAGTAATCCTCATATGCGGCTGAGTTCCGGCGGAAATCATTCACCACGACGCCGATTGCCTGTGGCTCGACGGTCTGGCAGAGAGCACGATAGGCGCAACGGAAGGAAGCCTTTGGTGTCTGACCGAATCGAACGACCATGAGATTGAAGTCAGTGAACTGATTGAGGACCATGGAATCGGTTACGGGTAACAAAGCCGGGCTATCGAGAAGGATGAAGTCGTATTTTCCACGCCAATCCTCCACGAGAGCTTTCATTCGGGAAGACCCCAGGAGCTCGGCAGGATAGGGGGTCGCTGGACCTGCGGAGATGATCTGCAATCCGGGGACGCCGCTGACTTGCTGTGCCACCATCGCATTGGGCTGCGACGTTAGAAGCGTAGAAAGCCCGGGCGAATTTGCGGCGTTTGCTAGCGAATGCAACTTCGGGTTGCGGAGATCTGCGTCAACCATTAATACGCGGGCGCCCTGTTGCGCGAGAACGGTTCCGAGCGTCATTGTTAATGTTGACTTGCCTTCGCCCTCCAGCGGGCTCGATACCTTGATGACCTGCGGCGGTGCTGCGCTGCGAGAGAACCAAAGTGCGGTGCGAAGCGAGCGAACCGCTTCTACGAAGTACGGATTTTGCTCTCGTGAGTCAGCCGCTGAAGTTGCCCGGCTTTGGCTCTGCAGCTGGAGAACCGAGGATGGGCGCTCTCCGATCCTGGAGCCGGACGAGGTTGCTGTGAAGTGGGGGAGCACGGCAAAGAGTGATTCGCCGGTGAGCGCTTGCATCTCTGCAATGCCATGGATGCTGTTGTCGGTGAGGTCAACGAATAGCGCGATGAAAATGCCGAGGGTCAGCCCCACGCCCACAGAGATGGGCAAGAAGATTGGGGCATACGGCCGGCTTGGCAACGACGGAACGAGGCCATGGTCGACAATACTAATGTTCGTAGAACGTAATCCTTCAAGGACACCGGTTTCTTTAAGCTTCTTCAACAGGTCTTCGTAAAGATTGCGGCTCTCATCGGCTTCCTGCTTTGCCAGCGCGAACTGGACCACCTTGTCGTTTGTTTGCAGAGCAACTCGCTTTTGGCTTTCGAAGCTGGCGCGAGCCTGATTCTCCGAATCCGCCGCTATCTGATAGTCGGACTGTGCGCGCCCAGTGACTCGTCCGAGTTCCGCATGGAGAGCTTTGTCGACGCCATCCAGTTGGCCATGCAGTTCGACCATGTGTGGATAGTTCGGGCCATACTTTGTCTCGTCCTCGGCGATCTGAGCCTTTATGCTGGCCTCCTGCAGTCGCAGCGACTGCACAACGGACATGCCGTTTGGAGACTGTGAGGCCGCGCCGATAGGGGAGTTTCCTGCCAGGTTTGAGACCAATTCCGGATCGCCATTACGAACCGCATGAAGGATGGCGTCTTTCAAAATTCGATTTCCTTCTGCTGCCACGAGGCCTTCGTTCAATGCCTCGAGCTTCTTAAGGATGAGGTTGTGGTTTTGGTCATCGCCATACATGCCGGTGTCCCGCTGCAATTTGATGGCCTTGGCCTGCAACTCCTCGGTCTGGGTCTTCAGGTCGTTTAGCTGTCCGCTGAGCCAGGCAGAGGCCTGCTGCGTCATGGTGTAACGAGTCTGGATTGTGTAGTCCTGAAAGTCCCGGATCAGATAGTTGACAACTTCAGCCGAGAGCTTCGGGTCCGGATTCGAATAGCTGATTTTGATCAATCGCGTGCCGGAAACGCTCTCGACCTTGAGGCGGTCCCCGAATTTCTTCACTACCGCGGCGCGTCTGACCGGAGCATCTTCAAGTGGGACACTTGATGGCTCGGCGACAGGGGCCCACGGCTTCATCCAGTGCGGAAACTTGAAGCGCTTCCCACCCGAAAAGTCGACGGTGTTCTCGAGATTCAGTTCCTTGGCCACCTGCAACGCGAGGGTGTCGGACTGCAGAATATTTGCCTGCGTCTCAAGGGTTACGTTGTAATCCAGAGCGTCATTATCGGTCGCGGTAGCTCCGGGTAACCCGCCTTCCAACCCAAAACCTTCGGAGTCTTGTTTCTGAATCTGGATTACTCCCTGAGACTTATAAAACTTGGTGCCGAAAATGCACCAGACGAGTGTAGCGGTGAAGAGCAGACCCATCGAGATGAAGAGGATCGACTTCCGGCGGCTAAAGAAGCCGGCTACATCGTTCATCGTGAGAGTGCCATCGTTGGATGAGTCGGCAGAGGTATCATGCAGGTATTTTGTATTCATAGGGGGCTCGCACCGTAGTTCTTTGTGTGAATGGATTTTCGGCGGCCGCTGTATCGCAATCAAGGAGTTAAAGCGGAAAGTAACCTGTCTCTTCCCGAAAGTAACGGGCGTTCACTAAAGCGAGTTAGTTTCGGGAAAAAGTCTAATTAGGTTACCGATAGCGCACCAAGCACAGCTAGTTACCTAATGAGCAACAGCTGAGTGACGCGTTGCTTAGACTTTGCCGGCGACAACGCCCTTTGAAGAGTGGAAGAATGTTTCTCTGGCTATTAATCGAATCCAAAATCCGACGAAAAGTGCGGCTGAAACGGAGCTTGGCTTACCGACTGCGAAGCATTCCCGGATGAGAGTGGAGAGGGTCTGCCATCGAAAGCGATCGGACCGTTCCAAGCGTGTAACGCACTGAGTGGCAACAAAAAACGAATATGCGGATCGGGATTGCTTGAGAACGATATCTCTACCCCAGGCGAGCGATTCCTTCCATCCTGCGCGGCGGCTTACTGACGTGAAGGGGGCGTCGGCTAGACTGTGAGGTGCCGGCGTGTGGCCCATATAGTAGACGGACAGCGGCTGGTTGATGCAGATCAAATCGGTCCCCGGCGCGGAAATAACCTGAATGATCCAGTCCCAGTCCTGATGGCGATTCAACTGGGTGCGAAATGGGATTTGTTGTACGAGTTCGCGGCCAACGAAGAATGTGCTGGACTGCAAGAAGGAAGTGCCCTGCCGCAAGCGTTTGCGGCAAAAGAGATATTCGCAAACGGACTCGTCAGCAACGGGGAATCGAGCAGGCCAGATTTGGTCGCCTTGCGATGAACGGACGATAGCCTGGGATATGACGACGGTTGATCGCGGGTTTGAGCGAGATGCGGCCGAAACCAGAAGCTCAAGTTTTCGCGGTAAAAATTCGTCATCATCGTCGAGAAAAGCAATCCAGTCGCCCGACGATCCATTCACTCCTGCGTTTCGAGCCGCGGCCCCGCCTGCACGCGTGGTCAAAGTGAGGAGGTGGATGCGCGGATCACCGAACCCGTGGACGATTTCCGTCGTTTCAGGGTCCGAGCCATCCAATACAACGACAATTTCGAAATCCTGGAGTGTCTGGTTGAGCACACTACGAATGGCCCGCGCTAGGAGGCGAGGTCGTCCCCGTGTCGGAATGACCACACTTACGGTGGGCTGCTTTGGACTGGCTCCCTCACAGATAGCTTTCTCGGCTGTCGAAAGGAGTGTGGGCGGATTCAGAGTCTCGATCATGCTCGCTAGCTTTCAGAGACGCAGGGGGCATCGTGACAAATATGTGCGCAGAACGGCCTACTCGCGAAGTCTTCCTAAATCTATGCTTATTTCGGCCTTAGATATAAACATCTGGGAATAAAGTGCTGGAAAAGAATCGACACCAACAAGGCATTTCCCAAGTGGGACTAGCCTTCATCCCAATGGGAATCGCCTGCGGGCCGCAGAAATCAGGAGCTACTTAAAGTAGGGCGGCTACTTTACGAGTGAGCAGATGAAGTTGTCAGCCTTGTTCTTGTCTCCGGTGCCTTTGTAGACCGCGATTTGCGGATATGCGCAGAGCGGGCGCGTGACCACGATAGTCTCGTCAGTATCCTGCGGGCCGTATTTTGCCGCGACTACGCTCTCCGGCGCCACGCCGTCTTCAACCCACTGCTCCAGAGCGATGTAAAGATTGTGTTGCGCATCATCGGGGCCTGAAGGCGCGACCTGCTCATATTGGCCGAAGCTATTTGGACCTGGACCCCCGTAGCAATGCTGCATTCCGGGTGCTAGAAAGAGTCGAGCGAAGGAATCGGCATGTGCGCCTCCCATAGTTGCCCGAACGGAGTCGTAATAATCAATCGTGCTCAGCGCGGAGATGGCAGGATCGTTCCAGCCATGAAAGAGAATCAACTTGCCGCCATGAGCCGCAAAGGCTTTAAGGTTGGGGTTCATTGCGTCGAGTGTCTTTGAGGTCAGACGAGTGGCGGCCTCGAACCCTTTTTCGATCGAGAAGGTTTTGAAGCTCCAGGCGGGATCCTGATACACCATATTGGAAAAGTATTGATTGCCGATGATGGCCATAAGACTACGGCCCGCGGTGGAACCCAGGATCCAAGGCTCCCAGCCGCCAGCTCCTAACTCGGCTCCGGGCGGGTAGCCGGGGAAGATCAATCTACCTTTGGCGTCGCGAGTACCGGCATACAGGCTCTGCAGCGCCTGCACCTGCTGCTCGGTCAGGCATTTATCCGTTTCGACGCTCTTGCATCGCAAGGTCGTCGGATCGAAGGAACATTTCGGAGGATCATTCAAAATCCCATCTGTGACGCCATCGTGCGCAGTCACAGGCTGCGATAACTGCCGCGCTGATCGCGGGAAGCTTGGTGGGCGGAATATAGCTGGCGTCTCTCAGAGTGAGAGCTTGTTCATTGGCGACGGCGTTCGTCATCAGCCCGGTCCAGTTGTTGGCCGGGGCCCCAGCGAGAATGCCATCGTAGTCATCAGGAAAACGCTGCGCTTCCATCAATCCCTGGCGCCCGCCGGTTGAGCAGCTCGCAAAATACGATCGCTCCGGAGCGTGTCCATAATAGGCCTGCACGATTTTCTTGGCCGATAGAGTCATCTCATGTATCGCCCTGTAGCCGAAGTCAACCACTTTCTCTGGATGTCCGAGTGCCCATGAGCCATCAGTAAAGAGTCCGACATGCCCGGTATCGGTGCCGGCTGTGGCGTATCCCAGAGCGACCGTCGAGGCCAAGCCGCGATAGTCAATCACGCCGGCGAAGCCGCCGTTGCCTTGACCTCGGAACTTTTTGTTCCAGCCTTGTATGGGCATCCAAACCTCGACACTTATCTTCGAATCGGAAGTAGGGGTCATCTTGAGAACGACGCGGCAGAAAGCGGGGGCATGCTTGAACAGTTCTGTCTCCGATTCGCTCGGGTATATGTCGTTGGAGAGGCGAAATGCGCCTGCAGTCACTACCTGCGCAAGTTCGACATTTACTGACGGCAGCGAGAGCTTCGACAGGTCCGAGCACTTATCTGAAGGCACCGCCGCTGTCTGGGCGTTTAGGGATGCGGCGGAAAGTAATAGAACCGTCATCGACGCAAGTCTGAACTTCACGATAGCCTCCAAGGAATTCAGAGCGATCCTCTTAGCGCTTTGAGGTCTTTTGCCTTCTTGCGTGAAACGGACGAGACCTTGCGACTTCCGAGCCCCTTTTCTGAAGGGGGAGGTGCGATCGACTCGCGGATTTTCAGCTGCGTCTGCAGGACAACGTGCTTCGCGGGTCCTCTATCTCCGCTGACCCGGTCGAGCAGGATGCGCGCCGCGGTTGCTCCCAACTGATAGCCCGGTTGGAATACCGAGGAGAGAGGTGGACTGCTGAAGGTGGCAAAGTCGAGATCATCGAATCCCAGCACCGAGACGTCATTCGGGCATTGAAGACCCGTCTCGCGAATTGCCTGAATCACGCCGAGTGCGATCATGTCGTTGCCCGCGAATATTGCGGTGGGGCGGGGCAGCATGCGCAGCAGCAGCAATGCTTTCGAGTGGCCGCCGGAGAGATCGAAGGATGATTCCTGAAGATATTCCGGAGCCACAGGAAGGCGCGCCTTAGCCATGGCACGACGGAAGCCCGACATCCGCTGCTCAGCGTTAGTGAGATGAAGAGGACCGGTGATGATGGCAATGCGCCGGTGGCCCATCTCAAGCAGGTAGCGAGTTGCGTCGAACGCGCCCTGCTCATTCGCCACGGTGACGCTGTCACCCTCCCAGCGCTTGGGCAAGCGGTCAACACAGACCACAGCGGTGCCGCTCTTTTGGTAGGACTCGGCGTGCTTGGTCAGGTCGCTGAAATTTGATGGGATGACAATGAGTCCAGAGGGAAGAAAGGTGCGCAGCTCGTTCAGGTGGACAAGTTCTTTGGAGTGATCATTGTCGGTGTTGCACAAAATGAGCCGGTAGCCGTTTGAAAAGGCAGCGTCTTCCGCTCCGCGAACCACCGCGGGGAAGAACGGGTTTGTGACGTCCGGGATGATCATGCCGATCATGTTGGTTTTATCGCGCCGCAGTCCCCGCGCCAGCGCACTCGGCTGGTACCCTTGTGCCTCAACCGCTTCCAACACCCGGCGCCTAAGGGGTTCGCGTACGCGCGCGGAGTCGTTCAAGACGTGGGAGACGGTTCCGAGCGACACGCCCGCAATGCGCGCGATTTCTTTCATGTTCGGCATAAGCGAAGCACCAGTTCAAAGCTCGGCCTTGGATGGCCGCCAATCCAAGGAAGTATAAGCCAAGGCTGAAACGGTTCAAAGCCGACTTTGGTTCGGGCGCGCTCTCTGCCCCGGCTGATCGAGGGTTTACCGCTTGCTCGATAGGGCCTCGAGGGGGCACTCCCACCGGAGGAACTACGGTAACAGGCGCCTTTTCCAACTTTCTAAAAAAGTCAGTTGACAATTTACTTTTTCCGGACGTAGGATTCGCTGTCGCAATTTTGAAAGCTTTCATTTCAACGAAACAAATCAGCAATTCAGGAGCAGCCCCGTGAGACGTACACTTTGCGCAATCCTTTCAATGCTTCTTCTCATCATCCTGGCTGTGCCCGCAGTGGCACAGTTTGCTCAACGCGGCAACGTGGAAGGATTCGTATTCGATTCATCGGGTGCCATCGTCGTGGGCGCCAACGTCACGCTTCTTGACGTCGGTCAAAACACAAGTCGAAAGGCGGTGACGGACAAGGCCGGCCATTTCGCGTTCACAAATGTCACCTCCGGCCAATACCAGGTGACAGCTTCGGCGAACGGCTTCGAAACGGAGCAGTCCGAGGCCATCACTGTAGATATCGGAGCCACCCGTCGCTACGACTTCAAGTTGACTGCCGGCTCCGTTTCGCAGTCCGTGACAGTCAGCGCGGACGCCGCGCCGCTCGAGACCGGGCAGGCCAATATAGACACGAATGTGTCGGAACGCCAGATGGAGGAACTCCCGCTCAACGGCCGCAACTTTACCGAGGCCGCCGCACTCGCCCCCGGAGTCGCGACTCTGCCGCAGCTCAACATCAATCCCGGCGGCACCTTTTCCGTGGGCGCACAGTTCGCATCGGGCGGAACTATCTTCCACTACCGGCGGCCTGATCGAAGGCTCTCGCGACAATGGCTTCTACATCAACGGCGTAAACGTCAACGACAATTATGAGAGCAGCATAAGTTATGCGCCGTCCGTTGAGGCCATCACGACGGCGACCGTGTCAGTAGCCGATCTGGGTGCAGCCAACGGTCGCGATATCTTCTACCCTTACCGTGCAAACCAAAGGTGGAGGAAGCAGCTTCCACGGCGAAGTCTATGATTTCGTCGAGAATACGATCTTCAACGCCGCGAATCCCTTCGATAAGGCGGAGACCCAAATCGTCACGGGATCCTCGTTTGCGACGCCGACGTTGGTGAGAAATCAGTATGGAGGTGGCGCCGGCGGTCCAGTCTTCATTCCAAAATTGCTTCCATCGCTCAGGAACAAGGCGTTCTTCTTCGCAAACTATGAGAAGTTTTCAGAGAGCGACGGTTCGGAGCCGGTATTCGCTTCCGTCCCTTCAGCGGCTGAAAGAACCGGTGACTTTAGCGAGCTGCTTACTGGGTCATCGCCACTCCAGCTCTATAATCCCTTTTACACAACCTACAATTCGAGCGGTTACAGCTCCCGTCCTATAATTCCCAATAACCGTCTTGACCTAGCGACTAGGCCAGATGGATCACCGGTGGTTGACCCTGCATCGGCGCCCCTCTCGCTCTTTATCCGCTACCGACGAATCCAAATGTGCCCAGCTACATGCCCAACTATGAAACAACGCAAAACCTCGGGTTCCAGAATTACCACTTTGATAGCCGCTTTGATGTACATATTACTGAGAAGGACCTGATCTTTGTCACCTGGTCAAGACAGCACGGAACCAATAGCAACTCGGGTAACTTGCCGCCGTCATATCTATATCTCTCGGATATTGATGATAAGTCAAATCTAATAACGGTGAATTACGCGCACGTATTTACCTCGAACCTGACGAACGAGGCGATCTTTGGTACGGGATATGGCGCGCTTGTCACCCAGTCACCCGGCGAGCTCAGCTTCCTGAATAGCGATGCCAACCCGCTGAACGGATTGTTCCAGAACACCGGGCAGGGAATTACACGCGGTGTTCTCGCCATGAACGTTTACAACTACGCGAGCCCTGGATTCAACGAGGTCTTCCGCGCCGAGAACGACAGCTTCCAGATATCTGACAACGTGAGCTGGCTGCATGGACGGCACAGCGTTTCCGCTGGGTTCAATTACTTCCGCAAGAGGGAGTATGACTGGGACTTTGTGCGGTTCGTGAGTTTCGGTGAGGACTCGGGATATAACCGCCAGGAATTTAGCTCGGGCGGATTTTTACAAGGCTACGCGGGTGGCGACGGCGCAGCAGACTTGGTGATGGGCATTCCTCAGGTCATCCACCAGCGCTATAACTTCGTCGGCGGAGATGCGACGGCACCGGAAGTGGACGTCGTCTTTCCATACTGGGGCTTCTATGTGAATGACAAATTCCAGATCAGTCCCAAGCTCACCTTATCTGCTGGACTGCGTTATGACCTGGCAATCCCCGGATATTCTCCGAATAACGTTTGTTGTGCACTCTATACGCCTACTCCAGATGGCGGAATCGTAAAAATTCCTGGCATAGCCCAGGGACTTCCGCAGCATTATCTTTCTGCCCCGAAGCTGAATTTCGCCCCACGCGTCAGTCTGGCTTACAGTCCGCAGAACACGGTCGTGCTCAGGGCTGGATACGGGATCTTCTATGATGCCGGAGCAACTCAGATCGCGAATTTCCTTGACGATGCGACCGGCGCCATCCCCGGACTCTTCATCGGTGATGAGTTGACGAACCAGAGTCTAGGAATTCCGTCCGACACCCCCGCCCTCAAAATCGCGCAAATATTTCAGCCGCAGAAGAATCTGACGGGTGGGCAATACCCGGTCAGCACCGGACCCGGACAGGGATACTTCGGAGACGGAGCCGAGCAGGCGATCAACTATTCGGATCAAAAATCCACTCCGCTACCCTATTACCAGCGCTTTATCGCCGAGGTTCAGAAGCAGGTTACGCCGCACGATGTTGTCACCCTGTCTTATGTCGGCGCACAGGGCCGCAAGGGGTCAAACTATATCAACACAAATCTTCCGGCTTACCAGACGGGATGGCCGGGATTAACGGAATTTAACGCGGCGCGGCCAAATAATCTGGGCAGGTTCAGCGACATTTATGTGAACCGGCCGACTCTGAATTCCCACTACAACGCCGGTATCGTCCGGTACCAGCACGTATTCCAGAACGGCATCCAGTTCCTGTCGAACTATACGTGGGGCAAGACGGTGTCCGACTATCCTTTCCAAAACGCTCTTGCTTTGAATAGCTATGGCGGAGCTTCCGGATTCCAGTATCCGAATATTCGAAACCGTGGGGAGGCAACATTCTCTCACCGTCAAAGATTCGTATACAGCGGGATTTGGCAGCCCAGCTATGGCGCCGCGTGGAAACAGTGGGCCAAGATTCCCCTCACCGGATGGAGGCTGACGGGAATTGGAACACTCGAATCAGGCGATACGGCCACGATTCAAGATACGCTCAATTCTGCAAATGACTTTGCCGGCCTCGACGAGATGGACGTTATTGCGAATGAGAGTCCTAACATCGGGCACGGAGAGAAGACATTTTCGCGGCAGTTCAATACGGGCGCATTCCGCCAGGCGCCGGAAAATACGCGTGGCAACTCTGGACTCGGAACCATTCGCGGGCCGGGACAGAACAACGTGGACCTTTCCATCGCGAAAGTCTTCCAGATTTACCGAACGGTGCACTTTGAATTCCGTGCGGACGCGTTTAACGCCTTCAATCATACGCAGTGGACAGGCACTCAAACCTCCTACCCTTACTCGTACAACTATCAATACGGCAACATTCCCTTCGGGCAAGTTACTGGAGCCAGGGAAGCACGTATTGGGCAGTTAGCCCTGAAGTTGGCATTCTAGGGTATGAGTTACTAGACGGCACCGCTGCAATTGAAGGGAAGAGAGATGTTCCAGCCGGAGACATACTCGATAGCACTCGCGCTGATGATTCTGAGCATGCTCTGCTGGGGGTCTTGGGCAAACACGGTTAAGCTTTGCCCGGGATACCGTTTTCAATTGTTTTACTGGGACTATGTGATCGGCCTGCTGGCAGGAGTTGCTCTTTGGGGATTGACTCTGGGGAGCATCGGCGGAAGCGGGAAACCGTTTCTGGCCGACATAGCAGGCACCGGGATGAGTAACGCGCTTTGGTCGCTCTTTGGCGGCGTGATCTTTAACGCCGCCAACCTTTTACTGGTAGCGGCGATCGAGGTCGCAGGGTTGGCTGTAGCTTTCCCGGTTGGCATTGGCCTGGCGCTGGTGGTCGGCGCGGTCAGTAGTTATTTGTTATCCCCCCAGGGCAATCCCTGGATGCTTTTTGGCGGCATCGCGCTGGTTGTCGGGGCAATCGTCTGCGACGCGATTGCATATAGACTGCGCGAGCGTCAGCACGGTGCAATGTCGAAGCGAGGCCTCATCATCAGCCTTATCTCTGGCGTATTGATGGGCAGCTTTTATCCTTTCGTCTCGCACGCGATGACCGGGGCGGGCGCACCGGGTCCCTATGCGGTTTCCTTCTACTTCGTGATTGGCGTCGCCCTCTGCGCGATCCCGTTCAACTATTTCCTGATGCGGAAGCCGCTCGATGGGCAACCTCCGGTCACGATGAGTGGCTACACGGGGGCCTCATCCCGTTGGCATCTGTGGGGAGTAATCGGCGGAGTGATCTGGTTCACCGGGACCATTGCAAGCTTTGTAGCTTCGCGAGCTCACGTGGTGGGGCCGGCCGTTTCCTACTCCATCGGGCAGGGAGCCACGATGATTTCGGCGTGTTGGGGTGTCTTCATTTGGCGCGAATTTTCAAGCGCTCCACCTCGCGCCAAGCTCTATCTGGTAGGTATGTTCGCGTTGTTTATTTCCGGGCTAAGTCTTGTAGCGCTGGCGCCAATATTCTGAGTAAGTGTTTGCACTGCCAAAAGGGATATCTATGCTGACTGGGAAGCCGATCGTAGTCGTGGGAAGCATCAACATAGACTTAGTTGCGAAAGCAGAACGCATCCCTGTTACAGGCGAGACGGTCACCGGGATCGAGTTCCAGACCCATCCGGGAGGAAAGGGTGCAAACCAGGCCGTAGCAATAGCGCGCTTGGGATATCCGGTGCGAATGATCGGAAAGCTGGGAAGCGATTCGTTTGGCCAGGAACTACGCCGGAATCTCGAGGAGGCTGGTGTAGATACAACAGCAGTAGGAACATGTGAGGGTTCTTCAGGAGTGGCGGTGATTGTCGTCTCTCCCTCGGGAGACAATCTGATTGTTGTAACTCCGGGCGCGAATGCCAAACTCAGTACTAGCGACATTGATGCGAATGTGGACATGATCCGTGGCGCCGGGATTGTACTCGCGCAGTTAGAAACTCCGTTAGAGACGGTGGAATACTTGGCGAGGGTTTGTGCGAAGGAAGGCGTCTCTTTGATGCTGGATCCCGCGCCGGCCGCTGAGCTTCCGCTCGGGCTCGTCGGATCTGCAAGATGGTTCACGCCAAACGAGACGGAGGCAGCGTTCTACTCCAGGCACGAGCATGACGGAAAATCTCCGGTTGGGGTCGCACACGCATTGCTTGACCTGGGGTGGCCTGGAGTCGTCCTGAAGCTCGGCGCGCGTGGGGCATATCTTGCGGGGAGCGACGGGCTGGCTGCGGAAGTGGAGGCGTATCCTGTGCGCGCCTTGGATACGACCGCAGCGGGAGACGCGTTCAACGGCGCATTCGCTACGGGGATGATGTTGGGCATGACCGCGCCGGAGAGCGCGAAGTTTGCAGCAGCAGCGGCAGCGGTGTCGGTCACGCGGGCTGGCGCCCAGCCCTCCATGCCCACGTTTGAGGAAGTAGAAAAGGTATGGGTTGGAGGCCAGGGACATCGTGGCTAGGCGGGCTCGGCGCAAGACAATGTATCGTTCGTTGCGATCTAAACTCCTCGTCGCAGCATTCTGCCTGGGGATTGTTTGCGGATTCGTGCCTGCCAGTCGAGCCGCAGGATTGCCTGACAAAAATACTGTGGCTCGCCTGCCGTGGTATGTGACATGCCCCGCCATTCAGCGCGTGATGTTGAAGCCGGCAACTCCTTATTGGAGGTTCGATCATCTCTCTTTAAACGCCACCAAGGCTGAAGCGCAGTTGAGAGCACTCAAGTCCAGTGGGATTGACGCTATCGAAGTGTTCGCTCCAGAGGATGGAGGGAACAGCTACGACGGGCTGGATACAAACAAGCATTTCGCGCTCGATTCAGGGTTGGGCAACCTTACTCAATTCCGTCAAATGGTAAATACAGCGCACTCACTCGGAATGCACGTCATTACATTTCAGAACTTCGGATATAGCGGGCTGAATTCTGAGGAATTTATCGCGGCCGAGAACGCGGTGCGTAAGGGTGAGGAAACGCGCGAGACGCGATTCTTTTACTGGAGCGATAAGGCGGATGCGCCTCCTCCGGCCCCGAACAGCAGCTACTTTCTGGTTCGGCCCAGGCAGCCTGGATACAATTTTGAGACAAAAGAACTGTGGCAATGGAGTGACCGCGCGCAGAAATACTATTGGACGCGATGGCCCGGGAAAGATTCGGATGGAAAGCCAACGCATTTGCCGCAATACAACTGGACGAGGACCGAGTGGCCTAAGCAAGCAAAGAGTGTAATCCAATTCTGGATGAGCACTGGACTCGACGGTATGGTGCTCGATGCGGTGAACTGGTACGCCGGGATTGATTGGCAAAAGAACGCTGAGTATCTGACCGCGCCAGTAGGGCACGGATTGATTCAGCCCGAAGGTGGCGGCGCATTTCACACCGATGATCCGGTGGGTTGGATAACGGAAGGGCAGTATACAAATCTCTTCGATTACGGGCTGGATATTCCGTGGGAGAAGGATGCGCAGCCTCTGAGGACCGCAGTGCGCGAAGGCAAGCCGCAGTTAGTGGAGCAGGCGCTTCGGGCATATCACGATCGCGTGGTTGCGGCCGGCGGAACGCTTTATATCCCGGTGCCGGATATGAAAGACGCGCAGCTTCAGCCGTTTCTCGAGACGCTGCTTGTCGGCAGCGGAGACATGCTCTGCTACTGCGGGACGGCGACCGGCGTGAGTCAACCTGCTACCGGCATTTCGCAGCTATTGTTGCTTAAGGAGAAGCATGCGGCTCTTTATCAGAACAGCGCGAGGCGGATGATTCCGACGGACAACGATCAGCGGTATTATGCGATTTTGCGGGCTGCCGCTGATGGCAGCGAGCGACTGCTGCTCGTGTTCAACTTTAATGACTCACCGGGAATAGTCCATATAGATACGCGAGCTATACGGGCAAGCCAGTACGTCGGATTGGTGGATCATCACAAGGCGACTGTGAGCGCTCAGGGCTTGGAAGTCCCCCTTGATGCGCATGGATATCAAATGTTTCAAGTGAACTAACAGAAGTCGAGCCGGCAGCTTAGCCGAGAGGTGAAAGGGGTTTTTGTGACAGTGAATAAATTTATGGCGCGCACGGCGCTAAGCGCGATAGTTCTGATTGCTTCAAGCGGCATGTCTTATGGCCAGGATACGAAATACAAGCCACCGGCTCAGCAGATTCCGTCGCCGGACTGCCTGACATTAAAGGGAGCATGGCTTGGCGTGTCGGAGCCATGCTCCGAGACGACCCATCAGGAGTGGCTCAAGGACCTGCAGCATTGGCGGACCGAGCGGCGCATCCGCATCGGGTACGACGATGCGCGCTATAAGATGCCGGCGCTGCTTTGGGCTCAGTCAAGTTTCATACAGCCGCAGATGATGGTGCAGGAGCGCTACTTCTACGATCCGGCGACTGCAAAATATACCGTAGACCGTTACCTTGATGACCTCGAGAAGCGCTTCGGAGGAATTGATGCGGTACTCATCTGGCCGACATATCCGAACATGGGCATTGATGATCGCAACCAGCAGGATATGCTCCGTTCGATGCCCGGTGGCGTGGATGGCGTGCGCAAGATGGTGGCGGATTTTCATCGCCGCGGAGTGCGCGTGCTTTTCCCGATGATGATGTGGGATCAGGGCACACGTGATCAGGGCAAGCCGTGGCCGGATGCAATTGCGGATTTGATGAAGGAAGTTGACGCCGACGGAGTGAATGGTGATACGCAGGATGGCGTTCCGCTGGCATTTTCGACGGCTTCGGATCGCGTTGGACATCCACTGGCATTCCAGCCGGAAGGCAGCCCGGCAGATGAGGCGATAGCGTGGGACGTTATGAACTGGGGGCAATACCAGTTCCCTTTCGTGCCTGAGGTGGATCGGTACCGGTGGCTTGAGACCCGCCACATGGTGAACATTTCGCATCGTTGGAACCGGAACAAGACAGATGATCTGCAGTTCGCCTTCTTTAACGGTGAGGGGTGGGAGAGCTGGGAAAATATCTGGGGCATTTGGAACGGAATTACACCGCGGGATGGAGAGGCAACGCGACGAATGGCGACGATTGAGCGCGGAGTCGCGCCGTTTCTGATCAGTCCTGATTGGGAGCCGCTGTATCCGACGCATTCATTCGGAGTTTTTGCGAGCCGGTGGCCGCTCAAAGACCAAACCGTGTGGACCATCGTCAACCGAAATGAATATGACGTGAGTGGCCGGCAAATCTCCGTCCCCGCACAAGACGGAATGCGGTACTTCGACCTCTATCACGGAGTCGAGCTAACGCCGGAGAACGACGGTAAGAACGCCGTGCTTACCTTCGATATCGAGGCGCACGGATTCGGTGCGCTACTGGCAACCCGCGGAACACCGGACGCGAAGACGCAGGATCTGATGGCGCGGATGAAGAAGATGACGTCGGCGAGCCCTGTCTTCCTACGAGGATGTATGGAAGCCCCTGCCGCAAACCATCGTGCCCATTGCCGCAACGAAGCCGGTATCGACCGCGCCAAGCGGAATGATTGCCATTCCCGCTGGCGACTACATTTTCAAAGTGCAGGGAATCGAACTAGAAGGCTTCAACGACGTCGGAGTTGACGTGCAGTATCCCTGGGAAGATCAAGCGCGTCGCTATCACGAGCACGCGATGAAGATTCCCGCGTTCTACATAGACAAATATCCGGTGACAAATAGCGAATTCAAGAAGTTTTTGGATGCGACGCACTATCAACCAGCAGATAGTCTCAACTTCCTGCGCGACTGGAAAAATGGAACCTATCCGGGCGGATGGGGTAACAAGCCTGTGACCTGGGTATCGCTCGAGGATGCCCGCGCTTATGCGGCTTGGGCGGGAAAGCGTTTGCCCCGTGAATGGGAGTGGCAGTATGTCGCGCAGGGAGGGCAGATGGGCCGCGTATATCCCTGGGGTAACTCGTGGGAGGCGGCAAACGTGCCCAACCCCGGTGAAGGGCCGCGCGCTAGCGCAGCCGGACGATGTTGACAGTCATCCGGGCGGTGCAAGTCCGTTCGGAGCGATGGATATGGTCGGCAACGTTTGGCAGTGGACGGATGAGTTTGTAGACGACCATACGCGGGCAGGAATTTTGAGAGGAGGGAGTTACTACCAGCCACAGGGGTCAGTGTGGTACTTCCCGCAGGCCTATAAGAATGAGCAGCATGGCAAGTTACTACTCATGGCGCCAAGTTATGATCGCTCAGGAACGCTTGGATTTCGCTGCGTAGTTGATGGAAAATAATCGAGTAGGTGGCACAGTGAGCGGTCTTAGCCGACGCAGATTCGTAGAGTATCTCCTCGGCGCCGGGGCGGCCTTCGGCACCCTGCCGGGGAGACTGCTCGCTGGAACATGGGGGCAGGTCGCTGGCGGAACTGCGGCATCGAAGAGTAAGTCCCCCGATCCTTTGGCGCTGGTTGATCCGGAACTCCTGCCTGCATTGAAAGAAAAGTTGGCTCAAAAGGTCACACTCACTGATGCCACTCTTTCGGAGTTTCGGAACAGTCCTGCGAAGCCGCCCTTGCCGTTGCCTGCGCCGCAAGCTGTGGACCGGTATATTCCTGGACCGCCGGGTTCTCCAAAAGTACATCTCGTGATCGTTGATCCTTCGCCGGGAGCGAAAGGCCGTCCGGTGTTGGTCCATACTCACGGCGGCGGGTATGTGTTCGGAAGCGCGACCCAAAGTACGGACTTCTTGCAGGAGATAGCACGAGACTGTAAATGCGTAGTCGTGTCGGTTGACTATCGTCTTGCGCCCGAAACGCGCTATCCGGGCTCACTCGAGGATAACTATGCAGCTCTTCGATGGGTCCACGATAACGCCGACGAGTTAGGAATAGATCGTGCACGCATCGCTGTGGGCGGTGAGAGTGCGGGCGGAGGCCACGCTGCGGCACTCGCCATCGCGGCGCGCGATCGGGGTCAGATACCGATCATCTTTCAACTGTTGATATATCCGATGCTCGACGATCGCACAGGCAGCAGTCGCCAGGTCTCGCCGTACGCCGGTACTTACATTTGGACCGCAGAATTCAATCGCTATGGCTGGCGTTCGCTGCTGGGGACTTCGCCCGGATTGGCAACGGCTCCCGCGGGGGCGGTGCCGGCGCGAGTTGAAAATTTGTCGGGGCTTCCGCCAGCTTGGGTCGGCGTGGGATCCATTGATTTGTTTGTTGATGAGGACATCGAGTATGCCCGCCGATTAATTGACGCCGGTGTTTCCACCGAGCTCTACGTTGTTCCCGGGGCGTACCACGCGTTCGATCTGATTGTTCCGAATGCCGGAGTATCGCGGCGGTTCACCGAAAACTGGAAATATGCGCTGCGTCGAGCGCTGTCTACATCGTAATTTTAGATTGATGCCCAGACGATTTGCGAGTTCGATGACGTGCACGGCATGTCGTATGACCGGTTCGTCAACGAGATGGCCCTCGAGGTCGAAGGCCCCGACTCCGGTGCTTGAAGCGACGCGCGCGGCTTCGACTATGCGGAGCGACAGAGCGACTTCTTCTGCGGTGGGGGAGAATATCTCGTTGGCGATCGGAACCTGGAGGGGATGAATGCAGCTCTTGCCGGAAAACCCCAGGCTTCGAGCAGCGGCTGCGTCTTCAGAGAATTTCTCCGTATCTCGGATTTCAAGGAACGCTGAATCGAAGCATGGCACGGCTGCTTCGGCTGCGGCTAGTCGTAACTCCATTCGGGCGTGGGAGGACACGGCCGGACTGCGACCGCCAATACCTAACGCGTAGAAGAGATCGGCGAGTCCTAGTTGAAGGCCTGCGATTCTAGGGCTGGTTCGAGCGATCGCGCTGGCTTGTCGAAGGCCGCGCGGAGATTCGATTGTCGGCAGAATGCTGATTGGCCTCGGTAGTCTCAGATTTTCTTCGAGCAACGAGAGGGCGGAGCCGGTTTCCTCAATCTCAGAGGGATCTTCGGTCTTCGGCAAGGCAATCGCAAATACCCCTGGGCAGGCTGCAGCAGCTAGATCTTCGCCAAAATGATCGGAGCGAACTCCGTTCACGCGAACGATCAATTGCTTTTCCGTAGTTGGCCCGTTGCTCAAGAAGGCGTGGACATGGCTTCGAGCCTCGAGCTTCTGCGACGCGGGCACGGAGTCTTCAAGATCGAAGCAGATTGCGTCGGCCTCAGACGACAGCGCCTTAACGAAGAATTCGGGCCGATTGCCGGGCACGAAAAGTTTGCTGCGTGGCGGAGCGCCCGTGGGGTTCATGACTCCTTCACATTCTTAACGACGCCAGCTGATTCCAGAAGCCGGATTTCGTCCGCGTCGTAACCGAGGTCGCGCAACACATCTACAGTATGCTCGCCGAGCGCGGGCGCAGTTTTGTAGAAGGAGCCGGGTGTTGCCGAGAAACGTGGCGAAATATTATGAACGGGGACCGAGCCCATCTCCACGTCGGGCAGCTCGACCACGATTTCACGGGATTGGAAGTGCGCATCCTTCCTGATATCTGCGATGTCGTAAATGGGGCCAACTGTTACTGAGAATTTGGCGAAGTATTCGACGCACTCGACTCTGGTCATTTTGGAAATGAACTCCTCGATCATCTGATCGAGCGCTTTCACATTCCGCAGACGGGTCGAGTTAGTTGAGAAGCGCGGATCGTTAACCAGTTCGGGTCGTCCCATCGCACCGAAGAGCCGTTCCGCCATGGACTGAGTTGAAGCGGAGAGGCAAACCCATTTATCGTCGAGGGTCTTATAAACATTGCGTGGGGCACTGTTCGTTGATCGGCTGCCCGACCTCTCTTTTGCGCGATTTGTCAGTTGGTAATTTGCAGCCTGTGGGCCGAGGATCGCGAAGAGCGGGTCCAGCAGAGGTAAGTCGATGACCTGGCCTTTGCCGCCGTTTACTTCAACCTGTCTTAGTGCAGCCAGCGCGCCCATGGCGCCGTAAAGTCCAGCTGTCATGTCCCCCAGATAAATAGGAGGGAGGACCGGCTCGCGATCAGGGAAGCCATTCATGGACGCAAATCCCGAGATGCCCTCGACGAGAGTTCCGAAGCCGGGGCGATCACGGTAGGGGCCCGTCTGGCCCCAGCCAGAAATCCTGACGATTACGAGTGACTCATTTCTACCAAGTAGAGTGTCAGGGCCGACCCCCATTTTCTCTAGTGTTCCTGGGCGAAAGCTTTCAACGAAGACGTCCGACTCCGCAGCCAGATCGAGGATTATCTTTTGAGCTTCGGTCGCTCGAAAATCGAGACAGAGACTTCGCTTGTTTCGAGAGTAGGCCTTCCAGGCAGTGGAAATGTCACAGACTTTCCAATCGCGAAGAGTATCTCCCGAGGGAGGCTCGACCTTCAGCACGTCTGCGCCCAGATCGGCGAGCAACATCGTCAGGAAATTTCCAGCGACCAGGCGGGAGAGATCCAGCACCTTGACGCCGATGAGTGGACCGGCGGGATTTTCCTGAAGCTCGACGACCTCAGACATCTGCATTCCTCATGCTGTCGCAGCGACCATATCCGATTGTGGTGGGCTCGGGCGGGGAGAAAATGAAGCGAGAATTCTTTGACGCACCCGAAAACCTTGACAGCCATTTTGCGCCGCTCATATATTCTTTCACCAGTCCCTGAATGCTTTCAAAATATCATCCAGCCGCCAAGAATCCAACCTCGCAGTTCAAGTCGTGGAAGGCTGCGTGGTTGGTCTTCATGGTGGCATCGTTTGTGATTCCGGCGGTCGCTCAGATTGAGACCAGGCCGCTTGACCACAACGGTTATAGCCGTCCCTATCTAATTTATCGGCCGGCAAAGCTCGCGGCGCGGCCTGCCGTTGTAGTTATGCTCGGCGGCATTCGGAGTACGGCAAAATATTCATCAGAGAATTTTGGGTGGATTAAGGAAGCGGACGCGGGAGGATTTGTCGTTGTGTTTCCGGAGCCGGTCGCCACAGACACGACCCAAGCGGCAGACGCGAAAAACGTCACATTCTGGGAAATGAAAGGGTCGCGCACTCATCGGCTCGGGCCGGGACTGATGCCGGTAGATGACGACGGATATCTGCTGGCGGTCGTGGCGGATGTCATCCGTCAGGTGCATCCTGATCGTCGGCGAATTTTCTTTGCGGGATTTTCCAGCGGCTCAGGGATGGCTCAGCTTTTCGCATCGCGGCATCCGAACTTAGTGGGCGGAGTTGTCGCGGTGGCAACGCCACTGATGGATCCGCCCGCTAAGCTTTCGCGGCCGGTGCCGATCCTTTACATACATGGCGATGCCGACGAACAGTTTTCCGGCTTCGAGGTTAATAGTCCGAATTTTGCCACGACGCCGCACGGAAACTGGGTGACGTGGGGATATCTTGACGGTTGCCAAACGCAAACGGCGGAGAAGACCCCTTGGGGCGTTCGATTTTCGTGGCAAGGCTGCAAGGATCAGGTGCCGGTCATCGGTGACTTCGTCGCGAAGTTTCCTCATGAATGGGCGGGCGCGCTGGATGCGCACCTTGATGCGGATCATCAGCCGGCGGTCCCACTCAACTTTACTGACATGGCCTGGCAGTTTTTCGCGAAGATTCAGAGCAAATGAATCTTTCGACGCAGGCGGGGCCAAGCGACGTAACCACGCCGGGATGGCAATTTGCCGTGGCCACCGGCGTGATGGGGTGGATCCTTGATGCGTTCGACTTCTTTGTAGTGATCTTTCTATTTGACGTATTAGCGGCACGTTTCCATGTGGGCAAGTCGGCCATCGTCTACTCGCTGTCGCTCACACTGGCGATGCGCCCGGTCGGGGCGTTCATCTTCGGGTCGTTTGCAGACCGTTTCGGACGCAAGATCCCGCTCATTCTCTGTGTAGTATTTTTTTCGATCGTCACGATACTCAGTGGATTCGCGCCCAGTTACATTTTCTTTCTCGCGATGCGAGCACTCTACGGCATCGGTATGGGCGGATATTGGGGAGTGGGAGCATCCTATGCGATGGAGAGCGCACCGCGTCGCTGGCGCGGATTGCTTTCCGGCCTGATGCAGAGCGGGTATCCGGTGGGATATTTGCTGGCGGCACTGGCGATGCAGTGGATTGCGCCCGCATTTGGATGGCGCTCGATGTTTCTGGTCGGGTCGGGTGTGACCGTGCTAATCGTGCTTTGCGCGCTGCTCGCGCCGGAGTCAGAGCCCTGGAAGGCGCATCATCCCCGATCTCTCGGCAAAATGATCGGCACACTTTTTGAGAACGCGAGGATCTTTGGATACCTGCTGCTGTTAATGACGGTGATGACGTGTTTGTCTCACGGCACGCAGGATCTTTACCCGGATTTCCTCAAATCTATTCCCGCGATTTCGGGGTCGAGAATCGCGGGCATGAGCGCGTTGTTCGGCATCCCGGTGATCTACAACATCGCTGCCATCGCAGGGGCACTATGTTTCGGACATCTCTCCGAGGGAATCGGGCGGCGGCGAGCGATTATGTTGGCGCTGACCGTGGCGCTGCTATCTATTCCGGCATGGGCATTTGGGGCTTCGCTGCTGACGCTATTGCTGGGCGCGTGTTTTATGCAGACCGGCGTGCAAGGCGCATTTGGCGTGATTCCCGCGCACTTAAACGAACTGTCGCCGGATTCCATCCGCAGCCTGTTTCCGGGAGTCGTTTACCAGCTGGGCGTGTTGATCGGATCGCCCGCCGTTTCGGTCGAATACATGTTGCAGAAGCATCTGGGGTATTCCTGGGCGCTCGTGAGTTTTGAGGGGTGCGTGATTGTTGCGCTGCTGTTTATCTTCGGTTTCGGGCCGGAGAGGCTGGGCAGGAACTTTCGAACGCCCAGAGCGGCTTAGAGCACTCCAGGCAGGTGTATGCGTGCGAAATGGTGAAGGGTGCCACCGTTCGGCGTCTCCGTGCATCCCACCGAGCATACGGATTGGCATGTTGTCTTCTCATTGGCGGAAAACATCTCCAATGCAGACAGCGCGCGATAAGCGCGATATGCTTCCTGCGAGGTGATTGATGAAAAAAATAATTATGGCCGCTGTTACTGCAGGCGTACTGGTTGTGTTGGCCGCGGTGGCTCCCGATATTAAGCGGTACATTCGCATCCGCTCGATGTGACGCTCCAGCCGCCGCGTGTGGCCTGAAAATGCCAAGCGCGCGGTGTTTGAGTTCGCCAAAGCGGCAGGAAAGCTGCGAGAACTCTGACCGGTTAATCGAGGCTTGCCTAAGTTCTGTCCGGAGCACAAGATGATGAGTGCCCGCGTTACGGGGCATGGCAGCCTTGAGAGGACAGATGGTTGGATGGAAACAGCCTTCGCCGCCGATGGCGGAAGTGGATGTGCTTTGGATTACGGCAGGCCTCGGGTGCGATGGGGACACCATTGCGATGACGGCCGCGACGCAGCCGAGCATTGAAGACATCATTTGCGGATCCATGCCGTGGACTCCGAAGGTAAATTTTCACAATCCATTTCTCTCAATTGAGAACGGCGACGAATTTCTGCGGCGCTTTCATCTGGCGGCCGAAGGAAAACTGGAGCCATTCATTCTGGTGATTGAAGGCTCGATTCCCGACGAGACGAATAAAGCGGAGGGCTATTGGGCGTCGCTAGGAACAGACGCGGCGACAGGCCAGCCAATCACAACTTGCGAATGGATTGACCGGCTGGCGCCGCACGCGTGGGCGGTCCTCGCAGTGGGAACTTGCGCCACGTATGGCGGTATTCATGCGATGGAGGGAAATCCCACAGGCTGCATGGGGCTGCCGGATTATTTGGGATGGAGCTGGAAGTCGAAGAGTGGGATACCGATTGTTTGCGTGCCTGGCTGCCCGATTCAGCCGGACAATTTCATGGAGACGCTGCTCTACCTGCTGTATATGGGGACGGGGCGTGCACCGATGATTCCACTCGACGATGCGTTACGGCCGACGTGGCTTTTCGGTAGCACAGTGCACGAGGGTTGCGATCGCGGCGGATATTACGAGCAGGCGCAATTCGCCGAGGAATATGGGTCGCCGCTCTGCATCGTGAAGCTCGGGTGCTGGGGACCCGTGGTGCAGTGCAATGTCGGCAAGCGCGGTTGGATGGGCGGCATCGGTGGCTGCCCAAATGTCGGCGGAATTTGCATTGGCTGCACCATGCCGGGATTCCCGGACAAATTTATGCCGTTTATGGACCAGCCGCCGGGGTCGCTGCTGTCGTCGGCGGCGGTACAGACTTATGGCCGGGCTATTCACGCGTTGCGCAGGTTTACGCAGGCATCTATGAATCGAGTGCCCAGTTGGCGGCAGGCGAAGCCGGCACTGAGCGGAGAGAACGCAGCAGATGAGTCAATCGGTGGAGCGAGCAGTAAATCGCAAGCGGGTAAGGATTGAAGAATGCGATCTCTGACCCAATCTGAGGAAGAGAGCCGAAAGGCTTTGGAGGCGGAGTTAGCCGCGCTGCCCGACCTGGTCCAAGCCGAGGCGATCCTGCTGGAGCTTGCCAGTTTGTTCAGCGGATTGACTTCGTTTGGACCGCCGGGCGATCCGAGACACCCTGCGCCCGGGGGAGATGCGGCGGCAGCTTCGAGCCTGGAGGCCAAGTATCGCGCGCTGCTGGAGCAAATTCCCGCGGTCGTCTTCATGGCGTATCTGGATCGCGGCATCAGCGAGGCGTATGTCAGCCCGGAGATCGAGGCAGCGCTGGGATACTCGCGGGAAGAGTGGCTGGAAGACCCGGTGCGCTGGTATCAACACATCCATCCCGACGACAAGCAGCGCTGGAGTTTGGAGGCCGCAGACATGTTTCTCTCCGGCAAGCCGCTGCGCTCTTCTTATCGTGTGGTGGCGCGCGATGGGCGAGTGATTTGGTTTCACTGCGATGCGCGCATGATGCGCAAGCCGAGCGGCGAACCATGGTTCATTCATGGTGTGGCGTTTGATATCTCGGATCTGAAGCGCACAGAGGAGGCGCTGCAGCAGGAGCGCAATGTTGTTTCCGCAATTCTGGATACGGTAGGAGCGTTGGTTGCAGTGCTCGATCCAGAAGGGCGAATCCTGCGATTTAACCGGGCCTGCGAGTTGACGACCGGATATTCTCTGCAGGAAGTGAAGGGCAAATGCATCTGGGAGATTTTCCTGCTGCCGGAAGAGGTGCAGCACTTTAAGACGATCTTCGCGCAGATGGTGACCGATCAGCTGCCGCAGGACTATCAGACCTACTGGGTAACGCGGCAAGGAAGCAAGCGGCTGATTTCCTGGTCGAGCACCCTGCTGCCAGGAAGCAGTGGCACTCCGGACTACATTATTGCGACCGGCATTGACGTGACCGAACGCGAACAGCTGCAGAGTGCGCTGCTGAACATCAGCGCAAGAGAACAGCGGCGGATTGGGCAGGACCTGCACGACGGCCTGGGGCAGCACCTGACCGGAATCGCCTTCATGGCCAAGGTGCACGAGGCCAAGCTGGGCGAGAAGAACTTGAGCGACGCTGCGGATGCGGCAAAGATTGTTCGGCTGGTGAATGAGGCGATCCATAAGACGCGCGAGCTTGCCCGCGGACTGCTTCCGGTCGTCTCCGACGCACAGGGATTGATGACTGCGTTGCATCTCTGGGCCGCAGAGGTCGAGGACATTTATGGAGTCTCATGTCGCTTTGAGTGCGAAGTGCCAGTGCTGATCCACGACGACACTATGGCGACGCATCTTTATCACATTGCGCAGGAGGCAGTGCACAACGCACTCAAGCACGGGCATGCTCCGAGTATCCAAATGCGGCTGCGGGCCGGCAATGATACGGGAATGCTTCAGATAGAAGACAATGGCAGCGGCATTGTGGAGAATTCTGCGAACAACCGTGGCATGGGCCGGCACATTATGAACTATCGAGCGGGTATGATTGGCGGCACGCTTGAGATTTCGAGCCGGCTGGGATTGGCACCGTGGTGACTTGCATGTTTCCAAGGAAGCCGGGCGAATAATTATGGCAACATCCATTCCGGAGAAAGCGGCAGCCGTCGTTAAGCGGACGGTCTTTGTGGTGGACGATCATCCACTCTTGCGGCAGGGTCTGGCACTGTTGATCAATCAGCAGCAGGATCTTGAGGTTTCCGGAGAGGCTGAGGAAGCTCAGGCAGCGCTACACGCGATTGCGAAGAGCCGGCCGGACATTCTGATAATTGATATTTCGCTCAACGGTCCTGACGGATTGGACCTGCTCAAGAACATTCGCGCGTTATATCCGGACCTTCCGGTACTCGTGCTCTCAATGCACGACGAGGAGCTCTATGCGGAGCGCGCGCTGCGGGCCCGGGCCAACGGTTACATCATGAAGCAAGAGGCTACAGAGAAGGTGTTGGTTGCAGTCCGAAGAATTCTTCAGGGTGATGTGTATCTGAGCAATCGGATGGCCAACAAAATGCTTCAGCAATATATTGTTGGCACTCCTCCGGCGATTCAGTCCCCGATCTCAGCGTTGTCGGATCGTGAGCTTGAAGTCTTCAGAATGATCGGCGAGGGGCGCGGAACTCGCGAGATTGCCGAGGACCTGCACCTAAGCGTGAAGACGGTTGAGACCTATCAGGCTCATATAAAGGAAAAGCTTTCGCTGCGAAGTGGCCGTGAGTTGATCCAGCACGCGATCCAGTGGAAGGTAAACGAAAAGGGCAATTAGTTGAGCGACGACGCCGGGGAATCCCCTATATAAAGTTGAGCGCTTATACGAGGACAGAATTAGGCCCGTCCCGCTTGCTCCCACAATCTCGCCTTCTGGTGGTATGGGGCGTTCGCGCGACAAGCGATTCTGTCCAATGAGAAATTCCAGCTGTCCCCCGGATCTTTCGAGCGGTGCCAAGCGGACGAGCGCCGATCTCACCAAATTCAGAAAACGTAATTCACGACATCCTGCATCCAGAATTAAGTGGGTTTCGCGCGACAGGACCGTATCCCTAGGCCGGTGTCTGCGATCGCACCTCCCTCTTAGCACGCTTGAACGCAAGATCAGCCCAACATCCGAATGAGGAGAATCAGGTCATGACACCAGAAGCTGCTCCTTACGGCCGAGTAACTCAGAAAAAGCCTGCCGTCGCTGAACTGCACATCCTGTGGATCACCGCAGGACTGGGTTGTGACGGAGACTCTGTCTCAATCACTGCGGCCACCCAGCCAAGCATTGAAGATGTGCTGCTTGGTGCAATACCCGGGCTGCCCAAAGTGCATCTGCACAATCCCGTGCTCGCGTTTGAAAACGGCGACGACTTCATGAAGTTTTGGTATGAGGCGGAGGCGGGACGGCTCGATCCGTTTGTGTTGGTGATAGAAGGTTCAATTCCCAACGAGACCATCAAGAAGGAAGGTTACTGGGCGGGGCTCGGGACGAATCCTCTGACCGGGCAGCCCATCACGACCAACGAGTGGATTGACCGGCTCTCTCCCAAGGCGCTGGCGGTGATCGCGTGCGGCACCTGCGCGACCTACGGCGGCATTCACGCGATGGAAGGCAACCCGACCGGAGCAATGGGACTGGCGGATTATCTCGGCTGGGATTGGAAATCAAAAGCCGGTCTGCCGATTGTGAATGTGCCGGGATGCCCGGTGCAGCCCGACAACTTCATGGAGACGCTGCTCTACCTGCTCTATCAAGTGGCAGGATTGGCGCCCATGATTTCGCTCGATGATCAGTTGCGCCCGACCTGGCTGTTTGGCAAGACGGTGCATGAGGGATGCGACCGCGCTGGCTATTACGAGCAGGGCGATTTCGCGACGTCTTACAACTCCCCGAAATGCATTGTTAAGTTGGGCTGCTGGGGACCGGTGGTCAATTGCAATGTGCCCAAGCGTGGTTGGATGGCGGGGCTCGGCGGGTGCCCCAACGTTGGCGGCATTTGCATCGGCTGCACTATGCCGGGCTTCCCAGACAAGTTCATGCCATTCATGGATGAGCCCCCGGGCGGGAAGCTCTCAAGCACTGCCATCGGCGTGTATGGCAAGGCGATTCGCAGCCTGCGAAACCTGACCAACGAGACACTGAATAAAGAGCCCAAGTGGAGACATCCCCGCGCGAGTCCTGACCACTGGCTACCATCCCACCACTTACTAACTGACGGCATAAGGAGAAGCCACGATGGGCACGATTACAGCGACACATAAAGAGGAAGCCTCCAAGACTGGCCAGTTAGTAGAGATGAACTGGGATCCGATCACAAGGATCGTCGGCAGTCTGGGCATATTCACCAAGATTGACTTCGGCAAGCGCAAAGTGGCGGAGTGTCATAGTACCTCTTCGATCTTTCGCGGCTACAGCATTTTTATGAAGGGCAAGGATCCGCGAGACGCGCACTTCATCACCAGCCGCATCTGCGGAATCTGCGGCGACAACCATGCCACCTGCGCGACTTATGCGCAGAACATGGCATTCGGAGTGAAGCCGCCGCCGATGGCGGAGTGGATCGTGAACCTCGGCGAAGCTGCGGAGTACATGTTCGACCACAACATCTTTCAGGACAACCTCGTCGGCGTGGATTTCTGCGAGCAAATGGTAAAGGACACGAACCCGGGCGTGTGGGAGAAGGCAGAGAAGACGGCGGCGCCGCATGCTGAGCTGCATGGCTTCAAGACCATCGGCGCCATTATGAAGGCGCTGAACCCGTTCACCGGTGCCTTTTATCTCGAGGCCTTGCAGATGAGCCGCATGACGCGCGAGATGTTCTGCCTCATGGAAGGGCGTCACGTGCATCCCTCAACGTTGTATCCAGGCGGCGTGGGCACCGTGCCGACAGTGCAGTTGTTCACCGATTACATTGTGCGGCTGATGAAGTATGTGGAGTTCATGAAGAAGGTCGTGCCGCTGCATGACGATCTCTTTGATTTCTTCTACGAGGCTCTCCCCGGCTATGAAGAGGTGGGACGCCGCCGGATCTTGCTGGGATGTTGGGGCTCGTTCAACAATCCTGACGTCTGCGACTACACCTACAAGAACATGGGGGACTGGGGTCGCGGCATGTATGTAACTCCCGGCGTAATTGTGGATGGCAAGCTGGTGACGAATGACCTGGTGGATATCAACCTCAACATTCGGATCCTGCTGGGCAGTTCGTATTACGACGACTGGCAGAATTCAGAGACGTTTGTGAGTCACGATCCGCTGGGAAATCCGGTAGACCAGCGGCATCCGTGGAACCAGACGACTTACCCCAAGCCACAGCGGCGCGATTTCAAAGGGAACTACACCTGGGTGATGTCGCCGCGCTGGTATGACAAACGGACGAAGGAGTATCTGGCGCTCGACACGGGCGGCGGGCCGATTGCCCGTTTCTGGGCGACGGCGCTTTCGGGGATCGTGGACATCGGCTACATCAAGGCGACCGGCCACAGCGTGAAGATTTATCTGCCCAAGACGCAGTCACTTCCTGAGGTTGAGTTTGAGTGGAAGATTCCGAAGTGGAGCAACGCAATTGAGCGCGACAGGGCACGGACTTATTTCCAGGCCTATGCCGCAGCGGCTGCGCTGTATTTTGCCGAACAGGCGCTGGCCGAGCTGCACGCCGGCCGCACCCGCACCTGGAACGACTTCAAGGTGCCGGAGGAGGCGATCGGTTGCGGTTTCCACGAAGCGGTGCGTGGCGTCCTGTCGCATCACGTCGTGATCAAGAACCACAAGATAGCCAATTATCATCCGTATCCGCCGACACCGTGGAATGCCAACCCACGCGATATCTATGGCACGCCCGGACCCTATGAAGATGCGGTGCAGAACACGCCGATCTTTGAGGAAAACGGTCCGGATAAATTCAAGGGCATTGATATCATGCGCGCGGTGCGTAGTTTCGATCCCTGCCTGCCGTGCGGCGTACACATGTATCTCGGGAATGGTAAGGTGCTCGAGACTCACCACTCGCCAATGTTTGGAGTGCAACCGTAGTTAGTCGTCAGTGCATTAAAGTAGCCAGCAGGAAATCGTGGGAGGCCAATGTCGCAGGCAGCGTTACGCGATGGCCTCCCATACTTACCGAGGGTTAGGGCCGGAATTAAAGCAGGGGACGAGAAGGAGACGCTTGGCTAACGACGGCGGATTTCAGCAACAAGTTCGGCAGCTGGGCGAACGTGCCACGCAGTTGGAAGAGCTGCCGGAAAGCCCTGCGAAAACTGCGGGCAGAGATTTAGTCCAGCTGCTCATGGACGTCCATGGGGCGGCGCTGGAGCGGATGATGGAGATCGTCTTTGAATCCGCCGGCGACAGGGCACAGGCGACGATCGACAAGCTGGGGCAGGACCCCCAGGTTGCAAGCCTCTTGCTGCTCTATTCGTTGCATCCCGATCATGTAGAAACGCGTGTCGAGAAGGCGGTCGAGGCCATGCGGCCGAGGCTGAGGAAGCTAGCGCATTCGATCGAGCTGGTCAGTATCGCGGATGGCAGGGTACAGGTGCGGCTGACTTCGAGCGGCCACTCGTGCGGCTCAAGCGCGAAGGACCTGCGCACCATCGTCGAAGACGGAATGTATGAATTCGCGCCGGACCTGACTTCGATCGAAGTGTTGGGATTGGAAGATCAGAAGTCGGGTGGCTTCGTCGCACTCGAGAGCCTGGTTGGGCACCGCATGGCCGCGCAGGCATCAAGTGCGCGTTCGATGGAGAGAGAAGGCGGGGATTGATGCCTGAGGAATCCATTGCGAGTTCGGATCGAGGCTTTGATGCCTTGCGCCAATTTGCGCGGGCCCGGCGCCGGCCGGACAAGGCTCTGGAACACTGCGAGATGTGCAGTGTGGGACTCGCTCAGGAGCATCCTCATCTGATCGAAATGTCTTCGCGGCAAATATTGTGCGCCTGCGATGCGTGCGCGTTGCTGTTTGAGGGGATGGAGAATTCCAAATATAAGCGTGTGGCGCGGCGGGCAGAGTGGCTGACAAATTTTGAAATGACGGATGGTCAGTGGGAAAGCCTGTTGATTCCCATTAATATGGCTTTCTTTTTTCACTCCAGCAGCGAAGGGAAGATGATTGCTCTCTACCCTAGCCCGGCTGGCGCGGTCGAGTCGCTGCTCTCGCTGGATGCCTGGAATGAGATTGTCGAGAGCAATCCGGTCTTGCGGCGATTGCAGCCTGACATCGAAGCGCTGCTGGTGAATCGAGTGGGGCACGCGCATGGCGTTTCGCAGGCAGAGTACTTCATCGCGCCGATGGATGAGTGCTATCGGCTCGTCGGCCTGATCCGCAGCAATTGGCGGGGGCTCTCCGGCGGGCAAGAGGTTTGGCAGGAGATTGGAAGGTTCTTTTCGAACTTGAGAGCGAAAGGCTGATCCCGTGAGCGGAGTACCCAATGCCTGATCTGCGGTTTCAGATTGAGGGCGCGAATGCTGTGCAGTTTGCAGCCGTTCCAACACTCGCATTCCAGCTCAAGGTCACAAATGCGCGCGAGAACGAGGTCATCCACACCGTCGCGCTGCGCTGCCAGATTCAAATCGAAGCCAGTCGCCGCCGGTATTCAAAGGATGAGCAGGAAAAGCTGCTCGATTTGTTTGGCGAGCCGGATCGCTGGAGTCAGACGCTTCGCAGCATGTTGTGGACGCATGTGAACCTTGTGGTGCCGAGTTTCGAGGGTACGACCACGACGGTAGATCTTCCGGTTCCGTGTACGTTCGATTTCAACGTGGCGGCGACAAAATATTTTGAGGGATTGGACGGCGGAGAAATACCGTTGCAGTTCCTCTTCAGCGGCACGGTGTTTTACGCCCTGCCCGATGGCACCTTGCAGGTTGCGCCCATCTCGTGGGAGCAGGAGGCGAAGTTCAAGCTTCCGCAACAGAAGTGGCGCGAGATGATGCAAACCTATTATCCGAACAACGTATGGCTGGCGCTGAGGCGGGATGTGTTCGAGCGACTCTACCGTTACAAGATGGAAAATGGCATTCCGACCTGGGAAGAGGCGCTCGAAAATATGCTCCCGGTGGAAGAACCGGCGGTGCCGTCATGAACCTCGAGCGGTGCGAGAAGATTGCGGAGGCCGTGCTATACGAGGGCTACATGCTTTATCCCTACCGCCAGTCGTCGGTGAAAAACCAGCAGCGCTGGAATTTCGGCGTGCTCTATCCCCCAGCCTATTGCGAGCAACAGTCAGGCGCAGACTCCAGCTTGATGCGGACGGAGTGCCTGATCAAGACCACGGCTAAGACGCGGCTAACGGTGAAGCTTCGGTTCCTGCAGATTATTCGGCGGAGCGTTGGGAAATTGCAGATGGGAGATCACACGGGCGGGGATGCAACGGCCCAGCCGGAATTTGAGCCGGTAGACCGGCTTGAAGTGAGTGGCCGTGTTTATCAGCCGTGGCAGGAGGCGATCGAACGCGAGGTGTCGTGCGAGGATTTGGATCCTGCGGCGCTGGCGTCGGGAAGGGCGGTCGAGTTCAGGTTTCCGGCAGGAAGAGATTTCGAATATCTGCGGGATGCACGGGGAGAAGCCGAAGGAGTGCTGATCCGCGATCGGGATGCTCTGGCAGGATCGATCGAGCTTGATGCCATGCAATTGCCAGGAGCGATGATAAAGGTGACGGTGCGAGTGCTGAATCGCACAGCATTTCAGTCGCACGCGAGAGCGGACCGGGAAGGCGCGCTTATGTTTTCTCTGGTATCGGCGCACACGATATTAGGCGTAGAAGACGGAGCGTTCGTGTCGCTGCTGGAGCCGCCGGCGGGGCTGGAGGAGTATGCCGGGCAGTGCAAGAATGTCGGCACCTGGCCCGTCCTGGTGGGCGAAGAGGGGGACATGATGCTTTCCTCGCCGATCATTCTCTATGACCAGCCGCAAATCGCGCCGGAGAGCGCGGGGAATCTCTTCGATTCAACAGAGATTGACGAGATACTCTCGCTGCGCATTCTGACGCTCACCGACGATGAGAAGCAGGAGATGCGGCAGTCGGATGATCACACGCGACAGATATTGGAGCGGACCGAGAACATGCCGGAGGAGCAGTTCAAGAAGCTGCATGGAGTTTTGCGCGGGCTGACCCCACTCAAGGAGGAAGCGATATGAACGAGTGGGAATGGAGCGTACTCGAGGACAAGGAGCATCTTGATCACATCGAGATTGCCGGTGTAAGAGTCAAGATTGGCGACCGGGTTCGTTTGCGTCCGCGCAAGGGCGGCGACATACTCGACCTTGCTCTACAAGGGCAGATAGCGATCGTCGAGGCGCTGGAACAGGATTACGAGGGCGCGCAGCACATCAGTGTCGTGGTGGAGGACGATCCGGGCCGCGATCTGGGGATGATGCGACAGCCGGGGCACCGCTTCTTTTTCAACGCGACGGAAATTGAGCCTTTGCCGCCGGAAGAGCAGAGTCAGAAGGCACCCCTGGCCAAGCCGCGCATTCTGGTCGCGGGAATTGGAAACATTTTTCTTGGTGATGACGGGTTTGGTGTGGAGGTCGTGCGCCGTCTGGCGAGCGCCAATTTACCTGATTCGGTGCGAGTGGTGGACTTCGGCATTCGCGGCCTCGACCTGGTCTACGCGCTCCAGGATGGATACGAGACGACCATTCTGATTGATGCGTATCCTCACGGCCAGTCGCCGGGGACGGTTTCAGTAGTCGAGCCGGATTTGTCGGCGCTCGATACTGGCGAAGGAAATTTTGTCGAGCCACACAGCATGCATCCGCTAAACGTGTTGCGGATGGCGAGCGCGATGCACGGACCGCTGAAGCGAGTTCTTCTCGTGGGTTGCGAGCCGGCGTCGCTGGGAGGAGATGAGGGACACATGGGATTGAGTCCTCAGGTAGAGACGGCGGTTGAGGAAGCGACAAAGTTGATGGAAGGGCTGGTGGCTAGAGTGCTGGCTGGCGAGCCTGCGAGTGCGAAGCAATAAGAAAACCGGTCAAGAGGAGAGAGAGTATGGCACTGGAACTGACTGAATCCGCCCCGAACGGAATGGGAAACGACAAAGAAACACTCTACATGCTGGGGGGGATTGCTCTGGTTGTATTCGGGACAGGATTGATTCTTTCGAACCCATCCATCCGGCGGTATATGTCATCACTCGGCATCGGGAGCATCGCGTCCGCGGCGTTTCCTGACGTCGAACGGTATCTCAAGCTACGGGCGATGTAGGGGTGAGGGCCGCCTTCCCTCGGCTTCCGTGTCGCGGGAGTTCAGAGGCAGAGACTGTCACAAATTCGATGGAAGCAACCAACGCCACTCTCGTTCATTACCAGCTCGACATGCGGGCCAGCCGGTTCACAGTGCAGACCTTTGCGTCGGGCTTGTTGTCGGCGATGGGCCATAATCCGACATTGGCGGTCGGAAACTTCAGCGGGGGAGTAGATTTCAGCGTCGAGGACCTCAAGGCATCGGGCTTCCGGCTGACCATCCAGTCAGCGTCATTGAGCGTCCAGGATGACATCAGCGATAAAGACCGCAGCGAGATCGAGCGGCTAACCAAGCAGCAAGTTTTGGAAACCGAGAAATACCCGCAAATTATTTACGACGCTCCTGAGGTCACGATCACACAGCTTGAAGCAGCGCTCTATTCGGCGTCTCTAAGCGGCTCATTGAGTTGTCACGGCGTGACGCGGCCGCAGGCGGTAAAGGCGCGAATTGCTGTTTTTGGAGAGATGCTGAGGGCGTCGGGCGATTTCACATTGCGGCAATCGGATTATCAGATCAAGCCGTTTTCTTTCGGTGGCGGGGCGCTGAAGTTGAAGGATGAGATAAAAGTCGTGTTTGAAATGGTGGCGAGGAAGCAGGGATGACAAGACCCCATTGGATAGTAGAGAATCATGCGCCTCAGAGAAGCACGACGTTTGGATCCACCGTCCCCTGGGAGGGGACCGCGAAATGTGTCTAGCGATACCGGGAAAAATCGTCGAGCTTGTTTCCACCTATGATGAGCCAGCGGGTGTGGTTGAGGTGGCCGGGGTGCGGCGAAAGGTCCAACTCGGATTGCTGAAGGACGACATGCCAGGGACCGGCGACTGGGTGTTGATCCACGTCGGCTTTGCGCTATCCAGAATCAGTGAAGAGGACGCAGCGGAGCAGATGCGATTACTCATGGCGCTCGGCGAGACGGAGCAAGCCATGGAGGAGGTCCGGGGATACGGCTTGGACGATGCCGCTGAGGACGCCGGAGCTAGCCACGGAAACGGAAGCGCCAACAGTTAGGCGGAGGCCAACGATGCGATATCTCGACGAATTCCGCGATCCTGAACTAATCACGAAAGCATCGGAAGAGATTCGCCGATTGGCGGACCCCGGAAGGCACTATCGAATTATGGAAGTGTGTGGCGGCCATACCCACGCAATTTATAGATTTGGGTTGAAGGATTTGCTGCCGGAAAATATTGAGCTGATACACGGACCGGGTTGCCCGGTCTGCGTGTTGCCGATGGGCAGGATTGACGACGGGTTGACGATTGCGCGGGACCGGAACGTTATCTTCGCTGCATTCGGCGACATGATGCGCGTTCCCGGTGCGAATGGCAGCCCCTTTGAGCACAAGGCGCAGGGGGCGGATGTGCGCATTGTCTATTCTCCGGCCGATGCGCTGGAGTTGGCCAGAAAAAATCCGGACAGAGAGGTCATCTTCTTCGCCATCGGATTTGAGACGACGGCTCCCTCGACCGCGCTGACGTTGATGAGCGCGAAGGCAAAAGGGATAAAGAACTTCTCAGTCTTTTGTAATCATGTGACGATTGTGCCGGCGATTCGCGCGATCTTGGATTCGCCGGATATGCGGTTGGATGGATTTATCGGGCCGGGCCATGTGTCCACGGTGATCGGGTGCCGCCCCTATGAGTGGATTGCCAAGAACGAGGGCAAGCCGGTGGTGACTTCGGGATTCGAGCCGGTGGATTTGCTGCAGTCCATCGTCATGCTTTTGCGACAGCTTGAGGCGGGCGAGGCCAGGGTTGAGAATCAATACAAGCGAGTAGTGCCGTGGGAAGGGAATCGCGCGGCGTTGCGGGTGATGGCAGAGGTGTTTGAGCTGCGACCTTATTTTGAATGGCGAGGGCTTGGATTTATTTCGCAATCTGCGCTGCGGATTCGCGAGGAGTACGCTGATTGGGATTCCGAACGTCGCTATTCTGTCGCGGAAACGCGAGTTGCCGATCCAAAGTCGGCGCAGTGTGGAGAAGTTCTAAAGGGTGTATTGAAGCCGGCGCAATGTAAGTTGTTCGGGAAGGAATGTACTCCCGAGCATCCAATCGGCGCGCTGATGGTTTCGTCAGAGGGATCATGCGCAGCGTTTTACAACTACGAGTACCGCAAGTCGCTGGTGTCGAGGATTCAGTCAGTAGCGTGACGGTCGCTGACGCTCGACCGGTGAAGCCGGCCGCGGTGGTGCGCTTTCGCGATCCACAGATTGAGATGTCCCATGGCGCGGGCGGCAAGGCGAGCCGCCGACTGGTTGAGGGCCTGTTCGCGCCGCTGTTGCTCGCCAATTCACGCGAGCCTCTGACCGATGCGGGCCGGGTAGACATCCAGGGCACCGCGATTGCATTTACTACTGACAGCTTTGTGGTGAAACCCCTGCAGTTTCCCGGCGGTTCGATTGGCGAGCTCGCGGTAAACGGGACGTTGAATGATCTGGCTGTCTCCGGGGCGCGATGCTGCAGCATGGTGGTGACGTTTGTTCTCGAGGAGGGATTGGCGACTTCTTTACTCGAGGCAGAAGTACGCGCGATGGCGAAGGCGTTGCAGCGGGCCGGAGTGACAATGGCCGGGGGGGACACAAAGGTCGTCGAACGCGGCAAGGCGGATGGGATGTACATCACAACGGCGGGGATCGGGATTCCGCTCGCCGGAGTGAGGATTGATTCCCGCGACGTGCGCGTCGGCGATAAGGTGTTGCTTTCGGGGCCGATTGGCGATCATGGGATCACGATTCTGCTGGCTCGCGGCGACCTTGATCTCGAAGCAGACTTGAAATCGGACACGCGATCCGTCCTGCCGCTAGTAGAAGCCATGGCGACGGAAGCCGGACCGGGAATTCGCTGGATGCGCGATCCCACGCGCGGCGGTGTGGCGACCTCGCTGAATGAGCTCGCGAGGGATTGCGGACTCGGCGTAGAACTCCAGGAAGAAGAGATTCCTATTCGAGATGAGGTGAGAGGCGCGTGTGAGCTGCTCGGGCTCGACCCTCTACACATTGCGAACGAAGGACAGTTCCTCGCAGTGATCTCGCCGGAGTATAGCGACCTTGCGCTGAATGCCCTGCGGAAGACGCCGGGCGGCGAAGAGGCCTGCGTGATCGGGGAAATACGCGCGGAACCGGCCAATGCCGTCTTGGTGAACACACGCTATGGTGGGACGCGGATTGTAGACATGCTGGTAGGGGATCCGCTGCCGCGGATTTGTTAGGGGCCCGAATGCAATCTGCCTGCACACTCGCCGAGCAAGTTGAAGAGCGCTTGATGCGGCGCAATGATGTGCTCGAGAGGTTTTTTGCGCGCGAGGCACCGCTGCTGGCGGTAGCCTGCCGCGAAATGTCGGAGCGTTTTTTGCGGGGCGGACGGTTGCTGGCGTTTGGTCGCGGTCCCTACGCGACCGATGCTCAACACGTTTCGGTCGAGTTTGTGCACCCGGTGATCGTTGGCAAGCGAGCTCTGCCGGCGCTCGATCTTTCCGCAGCGATGCGGCCGTGGCTTGAGGCGATCCTTCTTCCTGAAGACATTGTGATGGGCTTTGGGCCGCCGGAAGGCGATCCGGAAGTGTCTTCTGCGCTCGATTTAGCGGCAGCGCGAGGAGCGATGACGTTTGCATTGCCAGGGAAGAGCGGAACCTACGCGCTGAACGCGGGGACCGAAGATCCATTCATCCATCAGGAGCTGGTCGAGATTTTTTATCACACGCTGTGGGAGACGGTGCATGTCTTTCTGGAGCATCGCGAACTCGGGCAGGATGTCGGAGAAGCGGAATTCTTGTATCCCTTCCTCGGCCAGAAGAAACAGGAGACGCGGGATATAGTGGAGCGCGTTGAGGCATCCATCCTGATGAAGGTGAGGGACGATACCGCACTCCGAAGCCGGCTGGCAATCGAAGAGGCCGAGCAGATCAGCAATACTGCGATCGCGATAAATGAAAGGTTGGTGAGTGGCGGAAAGCTGATTTTGTTCGGCAACGGGGGTTCGGCCACGGACGCGAATGATTGGATGCTGGACTGCGTCATGCCCCCGCTCGGTCGTAAAGCTATTCCTGCGATTTCGCTCTCGATGGAGCCGGCAAACATCACCGCGCTCGCAAATGACGTTGGGACTGACGTTGTTTTTCTGAGGCAGCTGATGGCGCAGGCTCAGCCCAACGACATTGCGATCGGTATTTCAACCAGCGGCGGCTCTCGCAATGTGGTGATGGCGCTTGAAGAAGCGCGGAAGCGGAAGCTGCTCACGGTGGCGTTGCTCGGGAATGATGGTGGCGAGATCGTGCGACGCGGGCTGGTGGATTTTCCGATTATCGTGCGGAGCGATTACATTCCGCGCATTCAAGAGGTGCAGGCATCGGCGTATCACGTGATTCTGGAAATTCTGGAGGTGCTGCATCATGGCCGTGCTTGAGCTGTATGGATCTGCACAATGCCCGCACACTCGAGAGCTGCGCGACTGGCTGGAGTGGACGAGGCGCGAGTTCGAAGAGTATGACGTTGATGCTGACCCCGAGGCGCGGGCGAGAATGCGATCGCTCGATGGCGGCAGCCGAACCGTGCCCATGCTGGTTGAGGATGGGAAAGTGATCCAAGTGGGCTGGCAAGGACGCGGCTGCGTCGTGAGTCTGGATTAGCTATGGTGAGCGCCTGCACGATCCGGGTTCGCGGAGTTGTGCAGGGCGTCGGGTTTCGTCCGTATGTTTATCGGCTGGCACGAAGAAAGATGCTGACCGGTTGGGTGCTCAACGGCGACCGAGGAGTCGAGATCCGGTTGGAAGGCGCCGAGGTTGATCTCGAGGCTTTCGTCCAGGAGATGCGCAGCGAACCGCCTGCTGCCGCCAGCATTGCGACCATCGAGATCGAGCCTGTGGCAATCGAGGGGCTGAGCGACTTCACAATACGCGAGAGTGAGCACGTGGAGAGGCCGACGGTGCGGGTTTCGCCGGACCTGCCGGTGTGCGAGGACTGCTTGAGGGAGATGTTTGACGGCTCAGATCGGCGATATCTCTATCCTTATATAAACTGCACGAATTGCGGACCGCGTTATAGCGTGATTCTCGCTCTGCCATATGACCGCCCCAACACGACGATGCGGGCGTGGCCCATGTGCGTAGCTTGTGAAGCCGAGTATCACGATCCGTCGGACCGGCGCTTCCATGCCCAGCCCATTGCTTGCAACGAGTGCGGACCACAAGTGTATTTGGAGCAGACGGGACAGAGAGTTGCTGAGAAGGGCGAGGCGATTCTGCGAGCGGCGGAGTTGCTGCGAGACGGGAAGATTGTCGCGGTGAAAGGGCTCGGCGGATATCACCTTGCGTGCGATGCGCTGAATCCTGCGGCGAATGCACTGTTGCGTGAGAGGAAATTTCGTAAAGAGAAGCCCTTCGCGGTGATGGCCAGGGATTTGGAAGTCGCGCGCAGCTTGGTGGATTTGTCGCCGGAAGCTGATGCGCTGATGACTTCGCGCGTGCGCCCGATCGTGGTCGCGCCAGGCCGAGCCGCGCTCAACGGGGTGGCGCCAGAGAATCGCGATCTGGGAGTAATGCTGCCCTACACCCCGCTGCAACATTTACTTTTTGCCGCGGGGGCTCCCGAGGCACTGGTCATGACAAGTGCTAATCGTTCCAGCGAGCCGATTGCTTATCAGGATGATGATGCTCGGGATAAGCTGCAAGGGATTGCGGATGCATTTCTCATGGGCGAGCGGCCCATTGTGCGAAGAGTTGAAGATTCCATTGTGCGCGATGGAGTGTATGGGGCGGCCGTGCTCCGGCGCGCGCGAGGTTACGCACCCGGAGCTGTAGCGACGTTGCCCAGCCAGCGGCCTATCCTTGCACTCGGCGCCGACCTGAAGAATACAATCACGCTCGTGGTGAATGGGCAGGCGTTTGTCAGCCAGCACATTGGAGACTTGGATCACTATCCCGCGTATCGTGCCTTCGAGGAAACGATCAACGATCTGACCGCGATGTATGAGGTGAAGCGGGGCGAGCTGGTTGTCGTGCATGATCTGCATCCACAATATGCGTCGGCCTTGTTTGCCGCGGGAATTGAGGCGGCGGATACATTCGCCGTCCAACACCATCGCGCGCATCTGGCGTCAGTGTTGGCGGAACGCGGCGAGTGGGAGAAGCGAGTCCTTGGCGTGAGCTTCGATGGGACAGGTTATGGGGACGATGGCACCATTTGGGGCGGGGAGTTTTTCGCGGGTAGCGTGAAGTACGGATTTGAGCGCGTAGCTCATCTGCGGCCAGCGGCGCTGGCGGGCGGGGATGCTGCGGCGCATTTTCCGGTGCAGGCCGGGGCCGGATTTCTCACGCAATTGGATGAATTGCAGGACATGACCGCCAAGCCTTTTGGCTTCCCACAGAGATTTGAAAAGTCGCTGGAGATGGTGGGCAAGGGAATGAGGACATTCTCGACAACGTCTGTGGGCAGGCTGTTTGACGCGGTCGCTGCGCTCCTGGGGTTTACGCGGGAAGTTTCGTTTGAGGGGCAGGCAGCGATGTGGGTCGAACATCTCGCCCGGGGGTCGGGGCCGCTCGAGGGCTATCCATTTCCGTTCGTTGGTCGCGAGCTAGATTTTCGGCCGATGTTGCAGAGCATAATTCGAGATCGGCTGCAGGGGCGGGACCGTAGCGAAATAGCGCGAGCCTTCCAGAGAGGCGTGGCGGTCGGATTGTGTGACGCTATAGTGAAACTTTGCGAACAGTTTGCGCTGGATACCGTCGTCTTGTCCGGCGGTGTCTTTCAGAACGAGCTCTTGCTCGAGGATGTTAAATCGTTGATTGGAGATAGTGCGATTCAAGTGTGGACTAACCATGGCGTTCCGACGAACGACGGGGGTATTAGTCTCGGACAGGCGGCGTTAGCGGCGTTCATGGCAGCGGGTGGAAGTAAAGGTGGAAGAAAGAATGCATGAGCTTTCGATCGCGATGAGTATTGTTGAACTCGCCGAGGAGGAGGCGGAGAAACGCAACGCGCACATTAATGCGGTGCATCTCAAGCTGGGAGCGCTCTCGGGCGTGGTGAAGGAGGCTTTGCTCTCGTCTTATGAGATGGCCTGCTTCGACACGGTGCTGCAAGGGTCCAGATTGGTGATTGAAGATGTGCCGATCGTGATATTTTGTCCGAGTTGTAACGGCGAGCGCTCACCGAGCTCGATGCAATCGTTTTGTTGCTCCGTCTGCGGCACGCCGACTTCGCAGATAGTGCACGGTAAGGAACTGGAAGTCGTGGCACTGGAGATTCAATGATGCGACAAGAACCGCGCTTGATAGAAGTCCGGAAAAATGTGCTCAAACAGAACGATATGAATGCTCGGATGCTGCGCGAGCAGTTTCATACTGCAGGGGTGTTTGTTGTGAGCCTCGTCTCAAGCCCCGGGTCGGGTAAAACGGCATTTCTCGAGAAGACCCTCACCTTGCTGCGGGAGCGCTATCGGGTGGCCGCGCTGGTGGGTGATCTTGCGACGGAGAACGACGCGGCCCGTCTGGCGCGGAGTCGGGTGCCGGTAAAGCAGATCACGACTGGGACGCTCTGCCATCTGGAAGCGGCGATGGTGCAGGACGCGCTGAAGGAATGGGACCTCAACGCGCTCGACTTTCTGTTCATCGAGAATGTAGGCAATTTAGTTTGCCCGTCTTCATACGACCTGGGCGAAGATTTGCGACTGGTGTTGCTGTCAGTGACTGAGGGAGAGGACAAGCCGCTCAAGTATCCGACGATATTCAACTCCGCGGATGTCGCGATACTAACGAAAATGGATCTGGCAGAGGCAGTCGAGTTTGATTTGTCCGCAGCGGAAGCGAATATTCAGGCGGTGCGACCGGGGATGCAGGTGTTCACCCTTTCGTCTAAATCAGGCGCAGGGATGGAAACGTTCCTGGATTATCTGACGGGGCGGCTGGCGGAATTGCGCACTGCAATGACCGTATAGCAGTTCGAGAATTCTCCAGCGGATTAGACAGCGCGAATTCTAGGCATTGACCTCGAACCGGTCGAAGCCTCGCCATTTGTATATTGCGATCGAGACGAGCCAGCTCAACGCAAAGAGCCCTACGATCAGATAGCCCAGCGTTCCGAAATTGCCATTGAGACGGCTGATCAAATCCCAGAACTTACCCTTCAAGTGCAATTGCCCGGCTAGTAGCCCGAGCGCCTCGATGCCGCCGACTGCAAAGGCGACTGCGACCGATACGAAAGTGATCGTGAGGTTGTAGTAGAGCTTGCGGATTGGCTTCACAAATGCCCAGCCGTATGCACCCAGCATCAGAATGTTGTCGGTGGTGTCTATCAGGGACATTCCGGCGGCGAAGAGAGTTGGGAATACGAGGATTGACCACAATGACAGGCCTCGGGAAGCCTCGGCGGCGGAGATACCGAGGAGTCCGATTTCGGTGGCCGTATCGAATCCCAGGCCGAATAGAACGCCCAGCGGATACATGTGCCAGCTGTTGCGAATCATGCTGAAGACAGGGCGAAAGATGCGGGAAAGAAACCCGCGATTGCCGAGCAGCATATCGAAGTCTTCTTCCACATAAGGCTCGCCGAGTCGCACCCGCACGAACGCTTTATAGATCGAACGGAGGACGATCAGGTTTACGATGCCGATTCCGAGCAGAAAGAAGGTTGAGACGAGAGTGCCGATGATGCCGCCGATTTGGCGAACCACATCCACGCGATGTTGTAGGGCGAGCGCGGTACCAGCGATGACGGCGGTGCCCACCACAACAATCGTGGAGTGGCCGAGGGAGAACATAAATCCGACCGCAACCGGACGCTTGCCCTGCTGCATCAGCTTACGAGTGACATTGTCAATGGCGGCGATGTGGTCAGCGTCCACGGCATGACGAAGGCCCAGACTGTAGGCGAGAAGCGCGGTGCCGAGGAGGAGCGGATAGGGTCGGAATGCGATTATCGCCCACAGCCATGCTCCTGCGTTGAAGACGGCCAGAATGACATAGATGCCGACAATTTTTCCTCTCGTGTTGCCCGCTTCATCATTGAGGAAAGTTCGCAGCTGGTACGGCATCGCATCTACTTTACAGCTTCGACGGAGCCCGCGGATTCGGTCAATTTTCCTGCCAGTACCGGCTTGCGACAAGCGGTCCGCGAGAGTTTTATACTGAATGTATGGGTTCTAAGAGCCGGTTCGTTGTAGGAGCAGTTGCCCTGTTGATGCTTTTGGGTGTGAGCGCGCGTGCCGTCGCCGATAAGGGCGGAGTAGCGGCCGCTCCCGAGCAGTACCGGTTGCGCCTCTACCATCTGCATACTGGCGAACGGATTGATGTGGTCTATCGCGTCGGTGATCAATATTTGCCGGAAGCGGTGGCGCGGCTCGACCATTTTCTACGGGATCATCGCACCGGCGACGTCAAAGACTACGACGTCAAAGAGTTTGACCTGCTGCACGATCTTATGGCTAGGCTGGGTCGCCCGGACGGCGAGATAGACATAGTTTGCGGCTATCGCACCCCATGGAGCAATCAGTGGCTGCACGATCACGGACATGGCGTCGCAGAACATAGTCAACATATGGAAGCGAAGGCAATAGATATCCGCGTGCCGGGAGTTGCGGCAGCTGAAGTGCGCGATGCTGCGCTGGCGCTTCAGCGCGGGGGCGTCGGCTACTATCCGGAGTCTAACTTTGTTCACGTGGACGTGGGTCGAGTACGCCGCTGGTGAGCCGCTAGCCAGGGTAAGGTTCTCCCTTGGCCAGCACAGCTTCGAGTGATTTGTCGTGTCCATAGATGTCGTCGAAAAAGTGGACTGAGCCATCCTCCTCCACAACCGCGGTGATGTAGAGAATCAGCACCGGGACAGGCTGGGCTAGATTTACCTGCTGATTGTTAGGGCCGGACTGCATGGCCGCTTTAACTTTTTCCGGCGTCCACGGAGGTTGATTGCGCAGCAGGTAGGCGGCGAGATCAGCAGGCCTCTGCAAGCGGATGCAGCCGTGGCTGAAGTCGCGGCGCGCGGGCGAGAAGAATTGCGACGACGGCGTGTCGTGCATGTAGACATTGTTTGAGTTGGGGAAGATGAACTTCACCAATCCGAGTGCGTTGGTCGGTCCCGGCTTCTGGCGGACGGCGAGTTTGCCTGACCGTAGCTGGGCCAGGATCTCATCGCTGATCGGGCCGCTGGTAATGACGTTGCCGGCCTGGTCTGTGACCTCAAAACCCTTGCTGGCGATGTAGTTTCTGTTCTTGATGATGGATGGAACAATCTCTCCGCGAGTAATGCTTGGCGGCACATTCCAGTAGGGGCGAAACACGATGTACTTCATGTCTCTCGCGAAGACGGGTGTCTGATTTCGGACGGCTTTGCCGACGACAACATTCATTCTGAGAGCGACTTTGTGATCGGCCGTAAAGGCGCGTAACACGAACTCGGGAATGTTAGCGACGACGGGCGGCTGCGGGAACGAAGGCGGTAGCCAGCGCCACCGCTCTAAGGCGTCCTGCAGCTGTTGCACACGTTTCGCGAGGGGAATATTCAGCTGCCGGATCGTGTCTTTGGTGAGATTTCCGTCTGCTGTGAGGCCGTGGCGATCTTGGAAGTGCTTGACCGCATCTACTAGCGCGCCGCCATAAATACCCGCGGGAAAGTTCGTCGCGCTGGTCGCCGGCAGGTCGCCTAGCAATACAAGACGCTGGGAGAGTTCGCTATCGCCGGCGAAGGCGCCGTTGGGCGAGATCATTTTTTGCACGTCGGGAACGAGTGGACCGTCTCCCTTTGCCGCCAGCTGCAGAAATTGTTGCAGTGCTACTTCGGTGCGCTGATAGCCGCTGTAAGGTGGCTCAACCTCGGCCAGAGTGACTTGCACGTCGGGGGCATGAACAATCTTCTGTAGTAGCAATTGCGGCAGGTCATATTTCTTTTGCTCGATGTCCAGGTCGAACTTGAAGTGCGTCGGGTTGACGCGGCCGATGTGAAGGTCGGAGATGTAGCGCATTATGCCGACGGTCAGAGCCGCATCGAAGTTTGCGAGTGTTTCAGCGCTGGATGGGTGGGTCTTGAGTGCGATGATGCGCTGTGGCCAAAGGGACGCATCGTAGTCATCCGGGATCAAGCCCTTCTGCGCGCTGTTCGTGAGCGCCTGCATGACGATTGCCGCCTGCGGAGTGGGTTGGCCGTCGCGTGTCCACAACAGGCCGAAATTTCCAGCTTGATAAGCACGCAGAAAGAGCTGACGGTAATCGGAGAAATCCGGCCAGTGGAGCTCTGAGAGCTTGCCGGCGGCGGCGATCTGCTGCAGTCGCGCCGAGACGGCCGCGGCGTCCACTGCAACACTTGAGGCGGCCTGTTGCGCGGCGGATGCAGGCACTTTTGCAGAACAGCTTTCGCTGACAATGCAGCAGAAGAGAAGCACAAGGCAGAGCGTGCGACGTCGTGCAGGAAAAAGCATGTGCCATTAAACCACCCGCAGAAGGCGCTGGCGCAAGATTTTTTCAACACTGGCGCAAGCAATCTGTTCGGTGGCAAATGCGGCCTTTTGCGGTATGGCTCGACAAGTGCGACCACTGGAAATATGGTGAGGACAGCGCGGTAAGAAGGGAACGAGAGAACTGGGATGCGAGCGCTTCAAATTTCAAGGGCCCTTCTCTACATCACACTACTCTGCTGGCTAGTCTGCGGAGATGTTCCTTCGATTAACGCGCAGCAAGCCGGGATTCGTAATGTGCGCGTCGAGCTTCCAGACGCACCCACCAGCATGCTGGCGCAGCAAGCCTCAGGACAAGAGACCGCCGAGCAAGGGGCCGGGGGTACGATTCGCGGGACTGTCATTGATCCCGCCGGGGCTGTGATTGCCGACGCCCACATCACGTTGAACCGGGCTGGAAGTCAGGACGCGGCCAGCCGGGGACCCGGCCAGCCAGAGGGAGACGACCTCTGCTAGCAATGGCCAGTTTATTTTCGCCGGAGTGCCGCCGGGAGAATTCAGGCTCACAATTGCGGCGGTCGGTTATGCGACCCGCACAGTCTCCGGCGTCGTGCGGAGCCGCGAGGATCTCGACTTGCATCAGGTCGCAGTCTCTATCCAGGCCACCGCGAGCGATGTGCGGGTGACGGTTCCGCAAGAAGAGATTGCACAGCTCGAGGTGAACGCGGAGGAGCATCAACGTGTGCTGGGGTTCGTCCCCAATTTCTATGTGAGCTATGTGTCCCATCCTGTCCCGCTAAGTTCAAAGCAGAAATTCGATCTGGCATGGAAGACGGTGATTGATCCCGTTACCCTTGGTTGGACGGGAGTGATCGCAGGAGCGGAACAGGCGAACAACAATTTCCCCGGGTATGGGCAAGGGGCTGCGGGATATGGAAAGCGCTTCGGGGCTGTCTATGGAGACGGATTTTTTGGCACGATGATCGGTAACGCGATTTTGCCGTCACTGCTCAAGCAGGACCCGCGCTATTTTTACAAGGGGACGGGCAGCACTCGTTCAAGAATTCTGTATGCGATCGCCAGCTCGGTGATTTGCAAAGGCGATAATGGTCGCTGGCAGACGAATTATTCAGGAATTCTGGGGGCGCTGGCTGCCGGAGGAATTTCCAACCTTTACTATCCCGCGAGTAGCCGAAATGGGGCTGCGCTCACGTTTGAGAATGCGGCGATCGGGACCGCTGCGACTGCGGCTGCGAATCTCTTTCAGGAGTTTTTGCTTCGCCGGTTGACTCCGAAAGTGCCTAAGGATCCGGCTCCAGCCCCTTGAGAGAAAATTGCGCCGCTGTGGCGTGAATTAATCTAGGAGATACCGACGTTTTGCAGCCATCGGTGAAACATTCGGTGTCTGACATACGTCAAATATGGGTGGAGTGCGAAGGACGCGGCATAGCTGTTCCCGCGTACGGAGAGATGAGCTTTTCATGAGTTCGCGAAGGATGAAGATTTTCGCTGTGATGCTGTCAGGTCTGCTTATCGGTTTCGTAAATGCGGAGCCGGCTAGAGCGGCACTGCAAGCGGTCCAACACCCGCCGAGCGCGACTCGGGTCGTGGGATCCATCACGGCAATCGACGGCAAGTCGCTGATGGTGAAATCTGATGCCGGTGCAGCGGTAACGGTGACCGTCGGTGAGGGCGCGCGTATTCTGCAGACCACTCCCGATGCCAAGACGCTTGCCACAGCGACTGTTCTTCAATTGACCGATCTTGCGGTCGGAGATCGAGTACTGATGGCGGTCCAGCCCAGCGCCGATGGCTCAGCCCCGGTCGCGAGCCGAGTGATTGTGGTCAAGCAGGCGGACGAGGCCAAGCGGCAGCAGGCCGAACAGTCGGACTGGCAGCATCGGGGAGTCGGCGGGGTGGTGAAGTCCGTAGATGTTGCAGGTGGAACCGTGAGCATTGCCTCTGGCGCGCGAATACTGACGATCCGCGTCAGTCCGAAGACTATCGTTCGCCGCTATGATCCCGCGTCTATCAAATATTCCGATTCAAAGATATCGGCGTTGGATCAGATCCACGTGGGGGATCAGCTTCAGGCGCGCGGTGATCGCAGTGCCGACGGTGAGATTTCCGCCGAGGAGATTATTGCCGGCAGCTTCCGCAATCTGTCGGGAACAATTGTTTCTGTGGATGTGGCCGGAAGCAGCGTTACGCTGAACGATTTAGAGACCAAGAAGCCGCTGACCATCCGGATTACCGCGGATTCGCAAATGCACAAGCTATCTGTTGAGATGGCGAAAAATCTCGCCGAGCGATTTAAGAGTGCTGCCGGAGCGCGTGCAGCCGACGCCCCCGCAGCGGGCACTGGACAAATCCCTGGAAACGGTCAGCCGGGCGCCTCGGGCTATGGGTCAGGACAACGAAATGGCAGTTTGTCGCAAATGCTGCAACGCGCGGAGAGCGTTTCGCTCTCCAATCTGCACAAGGGTGACGCGGTGATGATTGTGGCAACAGAGGGACCGTCCGGTTCTGCGACGGCCGTTACCCTGCTCGCCGGCGTCGAGCCGATCCTCACCGCCTCCGCCAGCCAGAACATGTTTTCAGCCTCATGGAATCTGGGTGGGGGAGCAAGTGCGGGATCCGAAGGAGCGCAATAGACCTGTATTGCGTCTAATAAAAAAGCCTGGACCGTCCACATCCAATCCGACAGCAGACCCTGGACTGTCCGGAAGCGTCAAGAACATCGCCTCGCCGCATTACGAAATTTATTTTTCAGGAGCATCGTGAGTTACAAGCTAACCGCCCGCTGTATCTGTCTCTGGTTCTCATTGCTCAGCCTTGGTCTGCCCTTCGCGAGTTGGGCGCAGGCAGCTAAGGGCGCAATTCACGGTACCGTCAGTGACGTTACTGGCGCCGTGATCCCGAACGCAATTATTTCCGTTACTACGGCGGACGGTCACACCGTCGCCACCGAGACCTCGAGTGGGACCGGGGCTTACCAGAGTCGCGGCCTATCTGCCGGCACCTACATCGTGGTGGTGAGCGCCACTGGATTTGTGCCGTCTTCGTCGAAGGCGGTCACCTTGGCTGCGGGACAGAGTAAGCAGTTTGATGTCTCCCTGCAAATTCAGGCGGAGACCCAGCAGGTCGAAGTAAACGCGGAGAGCACGACCATAGACACGAGCCCCGACAACAATGCAAATTCCATTGTCATCAAAGGGAAAGATCTCGACGCGCTTTCCGATGATCCTGACGAACTGCAGAGTGAACTGCAGGCGTTGGCTGGTCCGGCGGCGGGCCCCAACGGCGGCGAGATATATATTGACGGATTTACGGGTGGCCAGATACCGCCGAAATCGTCAATCCGCGAGATCCGCATCAATCAAAATCCTTATTCTGCCGAGTTTGATCGCCTGGGGTATGGCCGCATCGAAATCCTGACCAAGCCTGGCACCGACAAGATGCATGGGCAGATTCGAGCCCGCGGCAACGATTCGATTTTCAACTCACAGAACCCAATTCTCAATTCCAACTTGCAGCCGGGCCAGACGCCGATCAAAGAGCCCAGCTACTACTCCTACGACTTGAATGGCGACATCGGCGGCCCGCTAAGCAAGAGTGCATCGTATTTTCTCAGCGTGTTTACGCGAGACAATCAGAATCAGAGCGTTGTGGATGCGCGCAACCCACAAGACATATCGGACACGATCAATGAGGCAATCAGCAATCCGAGTTCTCGCATTGACGTCAGCCCGCGAATAGATATTCAGCTTGGACAATCGAACACGCTGACCATTCGCGACGAGTTCTACCGCTCCGTTCAAAGCAATGCAGGCGTTGGCCAGCTCAACTTGCCCTCGCAGGGCTACGACACTCATAGCTTCGAGAACACGATTCAGGTGAGCGATAGCCTGGTTCTGAGCCCCACCCTGGTGGACGACATTCGCTTCCAGTACCGCCGCATTCGCAATCAGCAGGTCCCCCAATCCCTTCTTCCAACGGTGGAATTACAAGGCGATTTTGTGACCGGGGGCAATGGTTCGGGCACGGTAGAGGATCATCAGGATGACTATGAGCTGCAAAATTATTTTGCCGGCTCAAAGGGAAATCACGCCCTCAATTTCGGCACGCGACTGCGCGCTTACCGCGACGCAAACTTCACCAACGCTGGAACCAACGGCGCGTATACATTTTCAAGCGCCGCGAATTACCAGGCGACGCCACCGGCGCCACAGCTTTACACGGTCACGAAAGTGAATAGCTATGTGGCTCGCGCAATCCTCTTTGATGCAGCGCTGTTTTATCAGGACGATTGGAAGGTGAATCAGCGTTTTACTTTCAGCTATGGCTTGCGGTGGGAGGCGCAGAACTACATCCATGACAAGGATGACTGGGCGCCGCGCATCTCGCTCGCTTACGCACTCGGCAAGAGCAGCGGTAAGCAGAGGCCAAAGACGGTTGTTCGCGCGGGATACGGATGGTTCTATCAGCGCTTCACCGTGCCAAACAGTTTTGGTTCGACGCAAGGCACCCCGTATATCATCCAGGCCATTCACAACAATTTTGTGCCGCTTGGATCGCCGGAGATACCTCGTCAGCAGGTATTTACATACAACAACCCAAACTTTTATCAGCCGAACACCCCCGGTTACATTCCGAGTGGAGGTGGCTCGACGGGCGCGCCCACAGGGTATTCAGTCGACCCGCATTTCAAAGCGGCGAATGATATGCAGGCCGCGATTGGCGTAGACCGTCAACTCACAAAGGTGATGACGGCAAACGTCACCTATCTTTATAGCCGCGGCGTCCACATGTATCTCACTGACAACGTCAGCGCCGCCGGAAATTTTCCGCAAGAGAACATTGAGTCGCATACCTATCCGGCGAATCCGATTCTGCCGCCGCCAGAGAACAATATGCAGTTCCAATCCGGCGGTGTATATCGGCAGTCACAGATCATCGCATCGGTGACGGCCCGGTATTCGCGCTTCAGCATTTTCAGTTTCTACACCTATAACTCAGCCAAGGCAGACTCAAGCGGCGTGACGTATGTTCCGTCCGTGGCCGGCAGTCCGGGATTCGATTATGGGCGTGCGGGCTTCGACATACACAACCGATTTTTGATTCTCGGCAGCATTAATGCGCCGTGGCAGCTAACGTTCGCGCCATTTCTCTCGGCCAACTCTGGCACTCCCTACAACATCACCGCCGGCTCTGACTTGACGGGGAACAATCAGTTCAACGCGCGGCCCACATATGCGGCGAGCTGCAGTGAGGCGAATGTGGTGGCGACTCCCTACGGTTGTCTCAATCCCGATCCCACAGGAACGGCGGAGAAAATCATCCCTTACAACCTCGGCACCGGGCCCGCGAACGTCAGCCTGAATCTCAGGATCAGTAAAGTCATTGGACTGGGACCAAAAATTGGCAATACCGATAGCGGCCCGCGCGGTGGAGGTCCTCGCGGCGGCGGATTAGGCGGGCGGGGATTGAGCGGCAATCAAGGTGGGCCGGGAAGGCTCGATGCCAGCACGCCGCACAAATACAATTTGACCTTCGTCGCTTTCGGTCAGAACATTCTCAATCACGAAAACCTGGGTACCCCGAACGGCACATTGACGTCTTCATTCTTCGGCAAATCGCAGTCATTGGCGGGAGGATTCTTTGGACCCTCCACCGCCGGCAATAGAAGTATTTTCCTTGAGACCAACTTCAGCTTCTAGCTTCTTTGTGCCGCGCGGGGATTCGAGGCACTCGGTGGCTTGCTGCATAATCGTGAGGGGTTCTTTTGCTTATCGAACGCGTCGCGGTTATTACCGGCTCAACGTCAGGGATAGGGCTCGGCATCGCAGAGGGCTTTGCTGCCGCGGGCTGCAGCCTGGTTATCAATGGAATCGGCGATCCTGATCACGGTCGGTCGCTGGCTGCCGAAATTGAGGGCAGGCACAAGACGCGAGCTCTCTTTGACCCGGCCGATCTGTCCGATCCGGAGCAATGCGCTGCGCTTGTCCATGGCGCCGAAAGGCATTTTGGACGCGTAGATTTCGTGATCAACAATGCTGGCATTCAGCATGTCGCCCCGGTTGAGCACTTTCCAGTCGAGATGTGGAATGCAATTCTCGCGATCAATTTATCCGCGGCCTTCCACACCATTCGCGCTGCGCTTCCAGGCATGAAGCAGAGAAATTATGGTCGCATCGTCAACATTTCCTCTGTTCATGGGCTGGTCGCGTCGGTCGAAAAGGCCGCGTATGTGGCGGCAAAGCACGCAGTTATTGGCCTGACAAAGGTCGTTGCGCTCGAGAATGCGAAGAGTGGCATTACGTGCAATGCCATCTGTCCCGGCTTCGTGCTCACGCCGCTGCTGCAAAAGCAGGTTGACTCCCTCGCTGCCCAGGCCGGGATCTCGGGTGAGGAGGCCTCTGGCCGGATCCTTCACGAGAAGCAGCCGTCCGGCCGGTTCGTTTCGGCGAGTGATATCGCTCAGCTCGCGCTATTTCTCTGCTCTGAAGGCGCCTCGAATATCACGGGCGCATCGCTCCCGGTTGATGGCGGCTGGACGGCACAATGAGGCGTTAGCGGCCGTAGGGATTTCTGAAAGAGAAGCCGGGCCGCAGGTTACAATTGCTCCTCGTCCGACCAACCCATATGGCAAGCCGAAGAACTGTGTCTCCGCTCCCTGCCGCCCAGATTGCGGCCGCTCTGCTGGCCCAATCTGAGGTTAGCCAACGGGCGCGCGTGGTTGCCGATTGGCTTGTAGAGTTGCTGCCCGGCTTGGCCGCGGTTATTTATGTGATCGAGGACCAGGAGAACCCCGCCTGGAGAGCGATGACGACAACCGGCGGAATAACGGTTGGCCAGCTCGCAGATTTCAACGCCGGCACTTTGGGTGTGGTCGCCGAAACCAGGGCAGTGCAGGTGTTTGAGGGCGCCGCCCTGCAGCGAGAAGATTTTTCGCATTTGGATATTCGTCATACCGATCTGTCGCTTGCCTATGCGCCACTCCTGCTGGATGAAGTTTTGATCGGTGCCATCGAGCTGGTCAGTCCTGAGCCGTCGTTCCCCCAAGAAGCGCTGCATGTGCTTGAAGAAATGGCAGAGCTGGCCGCGCCGGCGTTAGCGTCCGCCTTGAATTATGAGAGCGAGCGGAACGGCAGTCTGCAATCCATCAGCCGCGTGACTCAGATGTATGACCTGGAGAAGGTCTTCAACTCGACCCTCGAGATGAATGAGTTACTCGACATGATCGCCAAGAAATTCGCAGAAGTGATGAGCGTGCAAGCCGTCAATTTATGGATGGTGAGCGGCGAAGCCGTCGAGCTTGTGAGCCAGGCGGGATTCGATGCGACCGCGCCCATAGGTACTCTGCAGAAGGCAGGCGAAGGAATCGCCGGAGATGCCTCCGACAACGGCGCCCCGGTTTTGATTGATGATCCTGACGACGAGAGATTGCAAAAGCGCAATCTGGACGCGCCGGATGGAGCAGTGTTTTCGCTCCTTGCCGCGCCGCTGATGGATCGGGAAAATCTCGTGGGCGTGGTAGAGGCGATAAATCGGCTCGACGGACTCCCGTTCGACGAGGACGATGAATTTTTGCTGGGAACGATTTGCGAGACTGCCAGCAACGCACTCCATAACGCGGACCTGCTGCAGGCTGAGCGAAAGGTAGAAGTCCTCGAAGCCTTGGTGAAGGTCAGCGGAGAAATTACCTCAACACTCGATTTGGATCGCGTGCTGCAGGCGATTGTGAACGAGCCGGCATCGGTTATCCCCTACGAGAGGGCGGCAATTGCGCTGGAGCAGCGCGGCAAATTGCAGATGCGCGCAATAACCGGCGCCCCGCGGATCAACCCGCAGGATCCAGATGTGGCGCGATTGCAGGAGCTGCTGCAATGGGCGTCATTGTCAAGCAGTCCGCTGCTCGTGGCGCAGCATGGAGAAGAGATCGAGGTTGACCGGGAAGAGACGCGGGCGAAGTTCCTGACCTATTTCGCTGAAACCGGAATGCGCGGGTTCCATTCCTTGCCTCTCGCTGATGACGACGGACGGGTCGGAATTCTTTCGTTTGAAAGCAGCGATCCGGATTTTCTGAGCATTGCGCATCTCGAGATGATCAAGGTGCTCTCGGGACAGGCCACCGTCGCTTTGCGCAACGCGTCGCTCTATCGTGAGGTTCCATTTATAGATTTGCTGGAACCGATTCTTGCGAGGAAGCGAAAGTTTCTTGCCATGGAGAAGGGTCGGCGTGCCCTGATGGTCGCTGGCGTGGCGATCGGCCTCATCTTTCTCGCGGTCTTCCCACTGCCCCTGCGAGTGGATGGCCCCGCAACCGTAGCTCCCGCTCACACTGCTCCGGTCCAGCCGGAGGTGGCCGGGGTAATCCAACGCGTGAATGTACGTGAAGGAGACAAGGTTAAGCAGGGCGCAGTGCTTGCCACCCTTGACGACTGGCAATATCGCAGCGAGCTAGCGGCTGCACAGGCCAAGTATCAAACCGCGATTTCGCAGATGGACCGCGCCCTCGCGTCGGACGATGGAGCAGAGGCCGGCATGCTTCGAGCGCAGGCTGACTACAGTGCCGCGCAGGTAGGGCGAGCCCGTGAACGCCTGGACAAGACATCGCTGCGATCACCCATTGATGGACAGGTCTCGACGCCCCATCTCGAGGACATGGCCGGACGCAGCCTGAACCCCGGCGACACATTTGCAGAGGTAGTGGATACGTCCCATGCCGCGATTGACATCGCGATTGATGATGTAGATGCCGGGCTGTTGAGATCGGACGAGGCTGCTTCGGTGAAATTGGAAGGGCTACCCAGCCGGACATTTCACGGCTCCGTCACGGTTGTGAGTCCTAAGGGAGATTTGCAGGGTGATCAGAGATTTTTCTATGCACGGCTGATCGTTCCGAATGAAGACGGAGCGATTCGTGCGGGCATGCAGGGTCGAGGCAAGGTGATGACCGGATGGCGCCCGGCGGGATGGGTACTTTTCCGGCGGCCCATCTTGTGGATTTGGTCAAAGCTGTGGTCGTGGTTTGGCTGGTAAAGGCGGAGATGAAGTTATGAAGCGACACACGATTGCGCTGATGAGTCTGGCTCTCTGTTGCGCGGCATGCAACCAGAAGACCGAGCCCCCCGTCGCGGCAGTAGCACCGGCTCCCGCGGTTACGGCATCGCATCCGGCGGCTGCGACGAGCGCCGCCTTTGTAGCGTCAGGTCCATTGGTGGTCGAGAACCAGGTTGACGTCCAGGCGTTGAGGGACGGCGTCGTGGTCTCAATCCTTGCCCAGCCCGGTACTCACGTTCATCGGGGGCAGCTGCTGGCGACTCTTGACGACCGTCAGATCACGGCGGACATTGAGGCTGCGGGAGCTCACGCTCGCGCGGTTGAGGCCAATATCGAGAATTGGAAGGCGGAAGAAAAAGCCTTGCAGACGGACTACGATCGCGCTCAAAAACTATACGAAAACCAGATTATCCCGAAAGAGCAGCTCGATCACACGAAGTACAAGCAGGAAGCTGACGACTACGAAATAAAGCGCGAGACGGAGACTCTGGCAAACGCGCGTGACATCGAGAAATCGCTCGAGCTGGAGCGGGAAAAGACCAGAATTATCGCACCGTTTGACGGCATCGTGGCGCGACGTTATGTGAGGGCCGGGCAGAAAGTCACCGTTGGAGATCGCTTGTTTTGGGTAACGGCCATGGGGCCGCTCGAGGTAAAGTTCACATTGCCAGAGCGCTTTTTGAGCAGAGTTCATGTGGGGCAGCAGTTGACCGTCACCTCTGACGATCTCTCCCCTCAGCTTCAATCCGCGGCGAAGGTGGCCCAGGTCAGTCCGGTGGTGGACCCGTCCAGCGGGACGATAGAGGTGCTGGCCCTGGTTGACGGCTCAAATCCGGAGTTGCGCCCGGGCATGCTGGTCAATATCAAGGTCTCCGGAACATCCATGAATATTCTTGAGGCACTCGATGCGGCGTTACCCGAGCTGCCGGCGAAGAGTGTCCGCAAGACCTATCCGAAGCTGGATCCCCAGGTAATTTCGAAAGAGCATATTGAGCACGGCGCGCCGACCGTCCTCGCGAAAATGCCAGGCAGTGACAGCTTTGTGCGGCTCACGCCCGAACAGTGGAAGCTCCTCGAGCTATTTGACGGCGAACGCTCTTACAGCGATGTTGCCGAGCTGACGGAGGAGGCTACGGGCTTTGCGTTTACTGAGGACGACGTAAAAGAGTTCTCCTCTTTTCTGCAGGACAAGACCGATCTCTTTTATCGCACCCCGCTTGAGATGAACGTAACCCTCAAGCAAAAAGTGGGAGCGGACCGCTATAAGCGCAAGCGTTTCGGATTTTCAGACATCACTGACATCACGCTGCATCGTTGGCCCCGCGCGGATGAATACCTGACGAAACTGCAGCCTTATGTCAGATTCGTCTACACCACTTGGTTCACGTTGCTGACATTGTGCTGCTTCGGCGTGATGTTTTGGATGTGGGCGGATAAGTTTGGCGAAATCTGGAGTGATAGTTTTCGCTTCTACAACTTTTCCGAGAAGGGCGTTTCAGATTTAGTTGAGTTCTGGCTGCTATTCGGGGCGATGGCATTCTTTCACGAGTCCGCTCACGGAATGACATGCAAGCATTTTGGGGCGCGCGTAGAGAAGATGGAATTTCTCCTCATGTATTTTGCGCCGACGTTTGTGTGCGACGTCACGCAGATTTGGATTATCGGTGACAGCACGGCCCGCCTGTGCACGATCATCTCCGGCATCTGGATGGACCTCATTATTTGTTTTGCGGCGACCCTGATTTGGTGGACTACGGCGCCGGGGATGTGGACACATGACTTTGCCTACAAGGTGATCATGGTCTCGGGCATCGGCGTCACGCTACTCAATCTCAATCCGCTGATCAAGCTGGATGGCTATTACATGTTCTCCGAGCTCCTCGGCGAAGCAGATTTGAAGGAGCGCTCGACGCTGTATGTGTCTGACTGGGTAAAGAAAAATCTCTTCCGCCTGCCAGTCGAAGTTGAGTATGTGCCGCGGCGGCGGCGCGTCCTATACCTGTCCTACGCTCTGCTGTCGGGAATTTACAGCTATCTGCTGATCATCCTGGTCGTACTTTTCGCGTACAACGTGTTTCGGGCTTTCTCGCCGGAGTTCGCATGGATCCCCGGCCTGGCGGTCGCCTACTTCATCTTCAAGTCGCGTATTTGGAGGATGTTTCGATTTATGAAAGACGTTTATCTTGACAAGAAGGATCGGCTGCGCCGGTGGGCAACTGCTCCTCGCATCGCGTTTGTCTCCCTGGTCGCGTTGCTGCTGATTTTCGCGCCCATTTGGCCGGATTTCGTGCAGGGACGCTTCGTCCTTGAGGCCACATCAAAGGCTGTAATTCGCGCCGAGGTTCCCGGAGTTGTAGTGCAGGTGATGGTTAAGGAGAATCAGCCAGTGGCTGCCGGCGAAACGCTGGTGCGGCTGAGGAACCTGAAGCTCGAGTCGGACGCCGCTAAAGTGGATGCGGATTTGCTCGATGCATCCTCTCGGGCGCGTGAGGCGAGCCTGCACTACTCCGGCTTTGGAGCGGCGGAGCGAGAGCGGCAGCAGATGGTCGAGCAGCGGAGAGTGCTTGCCGATCAGGTTGCGCGACTCGTGGTCGACGAGCCCCATCGCGGGCGTTGTGCTCACTCCGCGGCTGAGCGATCTGATGGGCAGCTATTTGCCGAGGGGGCGAAGATTGCCGAAGTGGCGGACAACAGCACCTTGATCGCAAAAATTTACATTCCGGAATATGGCATTCGCGATGTGAAGGTTGGAACGAAAGCACGGCTGCAGATGCGATCGCGGCTGCATGCCGATTTCGGGCAGGCTGGCTGCGCTCGCGCCCGTCAATTCTTCGATTGATCTGGGCTTGATTGAGAAAGAGGAACTGAACGGCATCGTGCAGCCCCCCTATTACGTTGGATCCGTAAAAGTAGAGAACGATGGCAGTCTTCGCGAGGGGATGACCGGAACGGCAAAGTTACTTTCTGGACGACGGAGCATTGCCGAGCTGATTTGGCGCTTCGGTCGCGATTCGTTCCTGCGGCGATTCTGGTAAAGGGAGCTCGAAGCGAAAAAAAGGCCCCCGTTTGACCGGGGGCTTCCATGCGATGCAAATCGGTATCTTGGCAACGGCCTCTTCTTGGGCCGCGCATCGGAGGGTCCCTAATAAAAGGAACTCTACCGAATCTTTACGCAGGCCGAACGGCCGGGCGAACTGCAGGCCGGACAGCCGGACGAATCGCCGGACGAACTGCTGGGCGGACTGCCGGACGAACTGCCGGGCGAACCGCGGGGCGGACTGCCGGACGAACAGCCGGGCGAACTGCCGGACGAACTGCCGGACGAACTGCCGGGCGAACCGCCGGACGAACTGCGGGCGAACTGCGGACGAACTGCCGGGCGAATGGCTGGGGAAACTGCCGGGGACTGGGTCGGTGTGGCCATAATGGCCTTCTGGGCTGCTGAGCGCTGGCTGATAAGTGATTTCTTCTGAACTGACATTTTCAATCTCCTTGAAGTTTGGCCTTCGGTTGCGTTTCTCGCTTCCCTCGAAGCGCCTTCATGCCATACATATATGCAAGCCAGTGGCCAAACTGAAAGACCGAGACTCAAATCCGTTCGACTGATTGTTTTCACGGGCTTGCACGATATATGGGCCGGGGAGGACACCATCCCTCCACAGGCGGGCCGGTGCGAGGATTAAAAATCCAACCGGTAGGTTTAAAAATTAATACTAGGGAATCACTCTCGGCTTAATTCTTGGCGGTGGTGATGCCATACTTGCGGCACAGGTAGTGCATCTTCTGCTTATCCATGTTCAGCAGGCGCGCCGCGCCCATTTTGCTTCCCGCGGAGCGGCGCAGAGCAGCTTCAAGATATGCCACCTCGATGCGGGCGATCTCTTCGTCGAAGTTTACCCCGGCTTCCGGAATCAGCAGCGATTCCTGAGAGGTCGCACTGTTATAGAGGATGCGCTGCGGCAGATTCTGAGCTTTGATAATCGGCCCATCCACCATCAGTACGAGCCGCTGGACTAGGTTTTCAAGCTCGCGAACATTCCCGGGCCAGAAGTCCTCTTCGAGGATCTGCACGACTTCTGGTTCGAGATGCTTTAGGGGGACGCCATTTTGCGCGCAATAAATGCGCAGGAAGTGATTGACCAGCAGGGGGATGTCGCCCTGCCTTTCGCGCAATGGAGGCAGGGAAATCGGCACGACGTTAATGCGGTAGTAGAGGTCCTCGCGAAACCGCCCGGCACGGACCATCTCCTCCAGGTCTTCGTTGGTGGCGGTGATCAAGCGGAAGTCGATTTTCTTCGGCGTGTGACCACCGATGCGCGAGACAGTGCGACTCTCGAGCACGCGAAGCAGCTTGGCTTGAAGCGCCAGGGTCAAGGTCGCGATTTCATCGAGGAAGAGGGTGCCGGTATGAGCGAGTTCGATATAGCCAGGCTGAGCCGTCTTTGCATCGGTGAATGCGCCCTTTTCGTGGCCAAATAATTCGCTCTCGATCAGGTTTTCGGGCAGCGCCGCGCAGTTGATGCTGACAAACGGTTTGGACTCGCGCGGCCCCTGGGAGACGATTGCCTTCGCGACGAGTTCCTTTCCCGTCCCGCTCTCGCCGCGGATCATGACGGTGCTGGTGCTGCCGGCGACGCGGGCGATGACCTCATAGACGCGTCGCATAGATTGGCTGGCACCGATGATTTCGGCGTAAGACTCCGCTTCGGCCTGGGTTGTGAGTCGCGTCTGGTAGTCAATTTCAGCGACTCTTTTTTCCAGGGCCCGGCCGATGACGATGCGCACTTCCTCAAAATTGATGGGAGCGACAAAATATTCGTCCACGGTGGCGTCCATGGCTTTATAGCGCAGCGTCTTGCTATTCGAACGAGTCAGCGCGACCAGCAGCAGGTTCGGAACCAGAGAGCGGAGTTCCGCGAGGGCGGCGACGCCTTCGTCCTGGTGTTCGCCGATAATGTCAATATCAAGCAGCACGGCTTCCGGGGGCTGCTTTTTGACTAGCGCGATCAGCGCGTCCCAGGTGGAAAGCACGCGGAGGTCGTAATCGGCGGCGAGGTAGGCTTCAGCCTCTGGCCGCACGAGCTCATCCGTCGTAACTATGACGATGCTGAATTGAGACGGCTGGGCCTGCGCGCGCATCGTTTCTCCCGGAGACCTCGGAGGGGATGTTGGATTATGGCAAATTTTTCGACCTGGCGGGATGATTTCTTTACGTCGGCCGGACTCTGTAGCCGGTCAATGAGGCCGGCGGCCTTGCTAAACTACGGGCGTTCCCGTAACTTTAGCAGCGTCGGCCAGAAAATCTGATGCCGTTGCAACAAGGGGGCGAGTTGGACATTATCGGTCGAAAGCGATCGGACGTACAGCTGATTGAGCTGCGTGGACACCTGCGGCTGGGGCAACCAGTGGATGAGTTGCGTCAATCCATTGATGAATCGATGGAGAACGGCGATGCGCGTTTTGTTCTGAATCTCGCGGAAGTCCCGACGATCGATTCCAGCGGAATCGGGTTGCTGGTGCGCACGCTGGCCTCCACCAAGCAGCGCGGCGGGAATCTGAAACTGGTGCAGCCGAGTTCGTTCGCGCTGAAGACTCTGAAGCTGGTGGGAGTCCTGAATCTCTTCGAAGTTTTTGATGACGACGATACGGCGATCCAGTCCTTCGCGTGACCTAGAATTCCGTGGCCAGTCGTAAGCTGAAGCTTCTGGCTGGACCGATCGCGTTACCGGAAAACAATCCGCCGAAATCAATCACGTTCAGAACATTATTTAGATTCTGGCCGTCAGCTTGAATGCGAACATCGAAGCGGTCCGATCTGTGTAGGTCTGCGCCCGCCGAGGCGTTGGCTTGGAAGGCCGGATCGATGCGGCCGCGAGCGAAGTTCAGGCGATCAAAAACTTGCTGGCCATACTGGGCGAGAGCTGTTGCCGGGTCGCCGTCGAAATCAAATGGCAGGCCGCTGTCGAACTGGACGCCAAAGGCCGCCCAATATCGCGGATTGAACTGGTAGCGGACGCGCCCGCGGAGAGTGTTTCGCTGATCTTGCGAGCCGGGAATGTGTCCCGACAACTGAGAGGCCGCGTCCTCTGCATCCTCGCCGAAGAAGAGGCCGCCGGTGACAGGCAGCCACGCATTCCCAACCATGTAGGAATAACTCGCAAAGCCGGAGAAGTTGTGCCAGTCCTGCACGTCCACCCTAACCTCTGCGCCGTAAATGATCGCCTTGCGAAAGGCAATGGGGAAGCTGATCGTCGTGTTCTCAATTTGGCTGTCGTCGGCATAGTTGCTTACGAACCGTCGGAAATAGTTTGTGCCCAACTTGACGTGCGAGAGGAAAACTTTCGCGAGGCCGGCCTCGTAATAATCCCCGACCGAGGGCTGCACAGGCAGGCGCAGGAAGCCGTCGGGATCAATTGATGCGACGGCGGGCGAACTGGTTAGCAGGATGTTTTCAAACGATGGAGTTTGAAAGACACGATCGTAGGAGAAGTGAAGGACTGCGTCGGCACGTCGAAAATAGTGCGAAATCGCGAGACGGGGCTGTAAGGCCTGCTTGTTGAGCAGCAATTGGTAGTGGTCGTAACGCAGGCCGGCGTTGATGGTCCAGCTGGATAAGTGGATCAAGTCTTGCACAAAGACTGACTGCTCGAGATCGGGGCGATTCGCCTGATAGGCAAACGTCAGGGCCGTGCCAGGGTCAAATTGCGATGGATCCGTGATCTTGTAATTCAACTTTTCGTTGAGGAATAGGTTGTCGGATTCGACGCCCGCCTTAAACTCATGACGGCCGCGGTCAATGGTCACGCTGCCGTTGAAATATCCCTCACGAAACCAGTTGTTCTGAAAGATCTCGATGGGAGTGGATTGGGGATTTGAATAGAAGTTGTTCGCATTCTCCCGGACCATGCCGCGGATATCGGCGATGGCAGTGGGAGAAAAGATGTGTTCGTAGGTGGCAATTCCCATGGTCTCGAAATTGTTGGCGGTCTGACGTTGACCCGCTGCCTGCTGCACCATTTCGTTGGGAATGTCGTAGCGCGCCAGCTCGCGCCGCACTATAAACTTCACCTTGTCGGCCGGCGTCAGGGCGCGCGCATAACTCGAAGCGAAGTCGCCGACGGTGCCGGTGTTGGAATAATTCTGCGGAACGACAGGGTTCAGATAGTGGTCGGTCATCGCGCCGTCTGCACTGGCGTCGAAAGTGTTTTTGCCCCAGCTGTACTGCCCCCTTCCGAAGGCTGCGCCGGAATCATAGCTTCCGCCGGAGAGGACGACCTCGCCATGGAAGCCTGGTTGCGAATCCCGAAGCGTGCTGACCTCAACTATGCCACCCATCTTGCGGCCATACTCGGCCGGGATCCCGGCGGTGTAGATGGTCATGGATTGCACATTGTCGGCTTCAATTGTCGGACCAAAGCTGGGCGAGCGATTGTCGGTGAGAGGAATGCCATCGAGGACAAACTGCGTCTGATATTCCGATCCGCGAGGATGCAGGACCGCGTTGCCTTCATAGAGCCAACCAGGTTGCGAGTTCACCAGGTCCTGCACTGCACGCCCGGGAATTGAGCCCAGCCGGTCCTGGATGAACTGCGAACTGATTTGGCTGACGGATCCGGCCTGATGCGGGTCGAGCAGCTGAACGGCAGCGCTCACGGTAACGGATTGGTTGACCCGGGAAATTTGGAGCTGGAGCTCGAGAGCGGTTGGGAGTGCGGATCGGATCTCGACAGTCTCAGATTTTGTCGCGAATCCCGCGTGCTCGACCTCAACCTGATAGGTGCCAAATGCGAGACGCTCTACGTCCAACTCTCCCGCACTGGTGGTGGAGAACGTGTTGCGATATTGGGTCGCGTTATTGACGATGCGCACGGTGGTCTTGAGGCCGAGGCCGGCGGGATCGGTGACCTTCAAACGCAGTTCCCCTTGATCGCTCTGGCAGAGGAGTGGAACAGAGGAGAAGAGGAAGAAGATGACGACGAAGAGCTTCACTATTAAAAACAATGCTATCGCGTTTGGGCCGGCGCTCAGTTTGACGATTGCTGCCGGCGTAAGCCGACGATGAGGAGTTGAGGAGTTCCAACGGTAAGGACAGGCGTCCGTCCCACCTCAATCGTGCGATCCAGCAGATTCTGCACGCTCACATAGGCGGACCATCCGTGGGTCAGCTGGTGCGAAGCCTCGACGTCGAAGCGCGAGTAACTGGTCAGTTCAAATTGATTGCCCGATGCGTCATATTCTCGGCCGCTCGAGTAGGCGAAGAAGTTGAGCGAGCCCCAACGCGTGGAATGCAGCTGCATGCTGCCGCTGAAAATATTGCGGGGGACCTCCGGAGTCCATGTGCCGACCAGCGACGGCTCGGGGTCAAACTGCGTGACGGTCGCCTTGGCATATTGATATCCGGCGGTGATGAGTAGCGCGGGCAACGGCCTCGCGTCATATTCGGCAGAGATCCCGCGGCTTCTGATCTGACCGAGGTTTTCGCGCATCTCGGTTATGCTCGAGCCGGACTGCGAGATGATCAGATTGGTGATTGGACGATTCACTTCCGTCCAGAAATAGCTGCCGCGCAGTGTGCCGTAGCGGCCGGCGGTGAGCAGCGCTCCGAGTTCGTAGCCTGTGGCCCGCTCCGACTGCAGGTTCGGATTCGCCAGCATGGTGGTCTGACCAACCTGCCCGGTGCGGTAAAGCTCGTTGAGCGTGGGCCCGCGATAGGCGCGAAAGACTGATCCGGTCAGCGAGAATCTGTGGCTCACCTGGCGCACGATTCCGAGGCGAGGATTGAAGAGAGTTTGCGAGATGGTCGGCTGCGGGGTTATGACGGGACTGCCCGCGGTCGTTTTGACGCCGTTGAAGGTTGCGAAGTGGTCGAGGCGCGACGAGAGTGAAAAGGACCAGTTGCGGGGCAACCAGAGTGCGAGGCCGTAGACTCCCGTGTAACGCTGGCGTGCGCTGATTGAAACCAGCGGCTGGTAGACGCCGGAGCTAATCGGAATCTCGCGATCATCGCCGCGTATATCGCGCACATCGGCACCGGCAACAATGGTGAGCGTGTGGAGATAAGTCTGCGCCCACTGCGCGGCGGCGCCAATTTCCTGTGCGGGCACACGCTGCATCCGGGTCAGGGTCTCGGAGTCGCGATCCGGCGGAAGCGAGGAAAAGCTTTGCCGGTAATTCTCGTCCGATCCATAGATGCGCACCAAAGCGTGGCCCCATGCGGGGTCGGACCAATCCCCGCCGGCGGCATAGCGCCAAATTCTGGTCGCGTTGGTCTGTAGTTCTGTGCCATTTTGCCGCGCTTCGTTCACGAGATTGCCGCGGAGAAAAAGCGCCGACCCGCGTGGAGTGGCATAACGAAGCTCGGTGCGGCCATTCTGAAAGTGCACGTTAGCGTCCGCGTCTGCCGTACCTCGATATGGCTCTGGAACCGGAATGTAACCATCGGTGTGAAAATAGCCGCCGGCTAATAGGCCGCTCCAGCGATCTCGTGTTGCCGTCGCGAGCGCGTTGAGGGCATAGGTGCCAAGGCCGCCGCCGTAGGCGTCCACCGCGTATCCATTGTCTGAGGGCGTGATGGGAATCACCTGAATCACTCCTCCGATGGCGCTGGAGCCGTAAAGATCGGACGCGCCGCCTCGCATCACCTCGACCGACTGCGTGGCGAGTGCGGGGATTTCGTTCCAATGAACTGACGCGGTGAAGGGATCCAGCAGAGGCACCTGATCGCTGATGACGAGTGTTCGGCTGGCGGAGCTGGAGCCGAGGCCGCGGAGGGACAACCCTTGAGCCGTAGGATTCGCCGCCCACGAACTGCTGCGTCGGTAGAGTTGAAAGCCGCTGACCTGACGAAGCTGATCGTCCAGGGTCAAGCCCGGCGTTTCTTCGAGTGCATTGCCGGAGAGAGAGATGACGTTGCTGGCGCTCGCATCCAGCGCAAGGGGCGTGCGTGCGGCCGTCACCACTAGGACTTCACTCTGCGCAGCCGGCTGCAAAGTGACGGTCATCTGGCTGCCCGGCATGACGACGCGGGTCGCCAGCGCAAAGCCATTGGCCTCGATCGAGATAGTTTGCGCGGAGTTCGATGTGAACGGGATGTTGGCGCAGCCGTTCGCCCCGGTTGTGCCGCGAATCTGTGATCCGCCGCGCACTGTCGCTCCAACCACGGTGCGTTGCGCAGAGTCTCGCACACAAATCTGCGCCGAATTTTGTGCAAGGGCGCTGAAAGGGAGCAGGCAGAGCAAGAGGCTGATTGTGCGGAGCATCTTGCTCCATGGTAAAGCCATAGGTTCTGCGGTGGGCGCGCAAGAGCTAGCTAGGGACATCCCGTAGAAAAATATGAGGCGAAGCAGCATCAGCCGAGTAGAGATCATCTACAGGCTCACACTTCTCCGCCTCGAGGAAGAATATGCTGGGTGACCGTTTGTCAGGCTCTGTCGGCGACAGAGAGTCCCAGGCTCAAGTCCGGCATATATGCCGGACTATTTGCTGGCGATGACGGCTGGTCCTGCCAACACTAGCTTGACGTTGGACAGCTGAATCGTCTGGATGATGTCAACTCCGCCCTCGGTCTGCGTGGTGACGCTGTTGTAGCTGTGGCTCTCGTCCACCGCTGTTGCCGCCGCAGTGGCAACGACTTTGCCATTCTTCGCCAATGAGACCTGAGCGTTTGCGCCGGAACCTGTGTATGAAACTTTGTAGTCGCCTGCGGGGAGTTGAGCCGATCCGACTTTGACCGCGGATGGAATCTTCACCGACTGCGAGTTCGTGCCTGCAAATGCAGGAGCTGAGACGAGAACGAGTGCCAATGCAAGACCGTAAAAGCGCTTCATGAATTCATCTCCTATGTACCTCGGTTTAGTTCCCTGGTGAGGCATTGATTGGAGTACACCACGGCTCGCGAAGAACGAACCTTAAGAATTCTTAAGCGCTTGTTACGGTGGCGTAACTTGCAGTGACAGCTGCGACTAATTCAGCGCTGCCTGCGAGAGAAGTGGAATTGTCAATCGCACGCGCAGGCCGGGAAATGCATTTTCCGCTGTAATGGTGCCGTGGTGCACCTGCACAGCGCGTTTCGCGATGGATAGTCCCAGGCCGGATCCGCCGCCAGTCGAGTCACGCGCTTCTTCGACGCGAAAAAATGGATCGAAGAGTTTCGTCAGCGTCTCGTTCGGGAACACCCGGCCCCTGATCGCGAATGACGATCTGCACCGCGCCGTCTTCTTCAGATGTCGAAAGGCCAATGGCTGACTGCGGCGGTGAATAACGAATCGCATTGCGGAGAACATTCTCGATCGCGCGGCGCAGAAGTTCACGATTGCCCAGGATCTCTCCATCGAGCGGTCCACTTAGATCTATCCGGCAGCCCCGAATCTCAGCCTCCACCGAACAGTCGTGAACAATGTCGTCTATCAGATCCCGAACGCGAACGATTCCTATGCCCTGAGCAGCAGGGTCGCCTTCCACCAAAGTGATTTCGACAATGTCGGCGACCAGGGCGTTGATGCGATCTACGTCGCGCTCAATACGGTCGAGGGCTGCGTTACTGTCCGGCGATGTCCGAGCTAACTTAACCGCGAATTTCAAACGCGCCAATGGAGAACGAATTTCGTGCGAGATGTCTCCAAGCAGGCGCCGCTCACTCACGATGAGTCGTTGCAGGCGCTCTGCCATCTGATCGAATGAGCGTCCCAGTTGCCCGATCTCGTCCTCCCGTTGCGAGTTCACACGTACGAAAAGATTCCCCTGGCCGAAGAGAGCGATCGAGGTTGCAATGCCGCGGATCGGCGAGACCACAGCGGCTGACGCAAGCCAGCAGAGCGCGCCTGTGGCTCCGATAACCAGAAAATAGTAAGGAAGAAAGGTCCACAGATGCGGCCGGTCAAGCGTCCCTACTGCGGCAAACCAATACTGGCCATCGCTTGAGCGATGCGTAACGATCCACTCCCCATGGGCCTGAATGCGCGATTTATCGGCGGGGGGCGGAGGTAGCAGATCGTGCCTGTTTTCCCCGGTCACCATGTCTTTGCCGTTTGCGTCGAGCAAATAATGCCTGGAGCGGCCGAAGAGATTGTCCAATCGCGTGAGGTAGTTCGACAGAGCCTGCGGGCCGCGGTTCTGTAATGTGTCGCGCGCGCTCTCCAACTCCAATTCGTCAAATCGGTCAAAGGTAGGCGTAATGGACGACCTCTCCAGGCGATCTGATATGGCGCGGAAGGCGAGAAAAGAAAGCGAGAGCGTCGTGATCATGGCCAGCAGCACTGCGTAGTAGAGAGACTTCATGTGCAATGGATTAGGCCGTCCCTGTGAAGACATATCCGACGCCTCGAATTGTACGAATCAAGGTGCGGCCGCCCTCGAGTTTTCTGCGCAAGTGGCTGACGTGGACATCGAGATAGCGATCATACGGCGTGGCTTCTCGTTCAAAGAGTGCGATCGACAACTCGTTTCGAGAGATAATGCGTCCGGCCGAGCGCATAAGCATCTCGAGCAGATCAAATTCCATCGCGGTGAGTTCGATGGGCGAGCCCGCTACCCACACTTCGCGAGTTGCAGCGTTGGCCCGAACGTCGCCTATCGTTACGATGGCGGTGCTCTTCCACTTCGCTGCGTCGGTGCGTCGCAGCACTGCCCGAATCCGAGCCATAAGCTCATCGGGATCGAAAGGCTTGGGGAGATAGTCGTCGGCGCCGGAGTTGAGCCCGAGGATGCGGTCTTGCTGCTGAATTCGTGCGGTGAGAAGGATTACGGGGAGATCCTTTCGCCGGCGCAATTGCTGCAGGACGGTGAAGCCGTCGAATACGGGCAGCATCACGTCGAGAATGACAAGGTCGTATGTGCCGTTTAGCGCGGAGGCAAGTCCGTCACGGCCGTCGAAGGCGCAATCCAGACGATGACCGGCCTCGGTAAAAAACTCTCTCATCATCTCGCACAGTTCGGTGTCGTTTTCGATGAGTAAGAGGTTTAATGGCTCCTGTTTTTCCGCAGTCTCCATTTGTGGTGCCTCGGGATTGGATCGACTCAGTACCGGCAACGACTCCTGTTCCTAAGTCTCGCACAGGCCCCCGGTAGGAATGTTTCGGCTTAACAATTCTTAAGATTCGCGAGGCAGGTCGGCAAGCATCGAGAGGCGCCGGTCCGAAGCTTTGAGTCAGCTACTGCTGCCAGCCGCCGCCGAGGGCCTGGAATAACTGGACGTAACTTTGCATTTCAGTTGTCCACGCCTGTGCCAGCGCAAGTTCTGACGTGAAGTACTGCTGCTGCGTGACCAGCACTTCGAGAAATGCAGTGTAGCCGCCCTGGAAACGAACATTCGCGAGTCGAGCCGCTTCCTTATATGTCGCTGTTTGGTCCTGGAGTTTCATGCGATAGAGTCGCGACTTGTCATAGGCGACCAGTGCATTCGAGACATCGCCCAAGGCCCCGAGCACCGTCTTCTTATAAGTGAGCTCGGCTTCGTCGCGCTGGGCGAGTGCCAGCTTGTATGCCGAAGAAATGCGCCCCCCTTGATAGAGCGGCTGCGCGGCCTGTCCGGCGAGAGTCCATGCTGCAGTCGTCGGCCCCCCGCCGAGAAAGCTCGACAGAGCCGTGCTCTGAACCCCGAAGGCACCGGTCAACGAGAACTGCGGAAAGAACGCGGCCTTCGCGACGCCGACGTTCGCATTCGCAGCGGCCAGCAGTTCTTCTGACTGCCTGACATCGGGCCGGCGCTCGAGCATTGCGGAGGGAAGTCCGGCAGGGATTTCGGGCGCGTGAGGCTGAATCGTGAGTTCAAGACCGCGGCCCACTTGCCCGGGATTGCGACCGAGCAGGATGCTGATCTGATTTTCTGTTTGCTCGATGGCCTGTCGCAGCGAGATGATCTGCGCCTCGGCCTGCTCGACGAGCAGCTCGGCCTGCAGCTGGTCGGTGATGGCCGACTCTCCTCCCTGGACCATGATGGTGTTGATGCGCAGGATCTCTTTGTCGGCGATCAACGTCTGCTCAGAGATGTTGAGCTGGTAGTCATACTCGCGAAGTTGGAAATAAGCACTGGCGACCGAAGCAACGAGCGTGTTGCGCACTGCCGCCTGAGAATATTGGCTTGCCAGCAAGTTGTCGCGCGCCGCCTCGGTGGCTCTGCGATATTGTCCCCAGAAGTCCAGGACCCAGGACGCCTGGATGCCCGCTGCGCCCGAGGTGACATTGCCCGGAGTCGGTTGGGTGCGTTGATTCTGAATTCCCCCCGTGAGGCCTATCTGAGGAAGCTCATTGGCGCGCGTGATGCCGAGCAGGGCGCCGGCCTCCATCACTCGCGCCGCTGCAATGCGAATGTCGTAATTATTCGTGAGCGCCTCTTTGAGCAGGTCTTGCAGCGTGGGGTCGGGATATACCGTCGCCAAATTCATCTCGGCGAATGTCACTTGCGCACTACCAGCGGGCGTGGTCGCGCCTGATGAAGGTGCTCCACGAAATTGATCGGGTACTGAGACCGCAGGTCGCTTGTAATTCGGTCCCACCATGCATCCCTGAAGCAAGAGCGTAAACGCCAGTGCTGTCGCTGCTTCTGCGCGCGTCATGCCGGCCCTCCCTCGGCGGAGGAGTTGGGCGGAGCCGCGGCCGGCCCTGGCTTCTTGCCTTTCGCGAAGTTGCTGATGCGCTCTACAACATCAAACGAGACGGGTATGAAAAAGATCGCGAGCAGAGATGCTGCCAACATGCCGCCAATAACCGCGGTCCCGAGCACGCGGCGTGAGACGGCACCGGCACCGGTCGCCAGCCACAGCGGAACGCAGCCCAGGATAAACGCAAACGCGGTCATTAGGATCGGGCGGAGCCGCAGCCGGGCGCCAGCCAACGCTGCATCAATCAGAGTTGCGCCGTTGTCATATTGATCCTTCGCGAACTCGACAATCAGGATTGCATTCTTCGCTGAGAGGCCGATGAGCATGACCAGGCCGATCTGCGCGTAGACGTCGTTATCGAGGCCGCGTACAAAGAGGGCGACAAAGGCGCCAAATACTGCGATCGGAACTCCCAGCAAGACACTGAACGGCAACGACCAACTGCTATATTGCGCCGCCATGATCAGAAAGACGATCAGGAATGCGAGTCCGAAAATTGTCGCCGGAGAAACTCCCTGCGATGCCTTCTTCTCCTGATAAGACATGCCCATGTAATCGAAGCCCATTTGCGGCGGCATGGTCTTCTTGAACACTTCTTCCAGGGCCGTGAGAGCTTGCCCTGAACTGTATCCGGGCGCCGCGGAGCCGTTGATCTGCACGCTCTGGAACTGGTTGTAGCGCATCACAAATTCCGGGCCGCTGCGGGGGCCGATCTCAGTCAGTGTGCTCAGCGGGACGATTTCGCCGCTCGAGTTTCTCACGTGAAACTTGCCGAGGTTCTCGGCATGGGTGCGGTAGTCGCCCTCGGCCTGGACATAAACCTGCCACTGTCGCCCGAAACGATTGAAGTAGTTGACCGGTGCTCCGCCCATGAATGCCTGAAGCGTTTGATACACGCTGCTCAGGCTGACTTGCTGAGTGAGAACTTTCGCCTTGTCCACGGTTACGCCCACTTGCGGCACGCCGAAAAGCGCGGTGGTCATCACGCCCGTCAACTCTGGGCGCTTCCGAGCCTCGGCGAGAAATGCCTGAGTGTTTTGTGCGAGGAACTGGGTCGAGCCGCCGGAGCGGTCCTCGAGAACGAAGCTGAATCCACCGGAGTTTCCTACGCCAGGGATCGCGGGTGGAGGAAACGCGAATGCCACGCCCGAAGTCACTTGCGCAAGGGCGCGTTGCAGATGCGCCTTGATTGCGGCGTAACTCTCATCGGGACTCTTGCGGTCACCCCAATTTTTGAAGGTGACGAAGAAGAAGGAGCTGTAAGTTGTGTTCACTCCGCTGAGCATGCTGTAGCCCATGACGGAGCTCACATACTTCACACCTGGAGTGTCGAGGATGATCTTCTCCACTTGCCGGGAGGCGTCTGAAGAGCGTTGCAGTGAAGACGCGTCGGGCAGCTGCAGGCCGGCGAAGACATATCCCTGATCCTCGTCGGGAAGAAAGCTCGAGGGGATTTTTGAGCCGAAGAAGGCGGCGGCGGCCGTCACCAGAGCCAGCAGAATAAAAGCCAGCCAGGATTTGTGCACCAGATGGGCGCAAGCGCTCACGTAGCCGTCGGTGGCCCTGCCGAAGACGCGATTGAACCAGCCAAAGAATTTCCCCAGCGGTCCTCGCGAGGGCGTCTTAGGGCGCAGCAGCATGGCGCAGAGGGCCGGGCTGAGCGTGAGTGCGTTAAAGGCGGAGAAGATTACCGAGACCGCGATGGTGACGGCAAATTGCTGGTAGAGCCGGCCGGTGATGCCCGGGATGAAGGCGGTCGGAATGAAGACTGCCGCCAGGATTAACGCGATGGCGATGACCGGGCTCGATACCTCTTCCATTGCTTTCACGGCGGCGTCGTAAGGAGACAGTCCGCCCTCGATGTGGTGTTCGCAGGCCTCGACGACCACGATGGCGTCATCCACTACCAGGCCAATCGCAAGCACGAGTCCGAACAGAGACAGCGTGTTGATTGAGAACCCGAAAACAGGAAACACGATGAAGGTGCCAATCAGCGAGACTGGAACCGCGAGCAGTGGGATGAGCGTGGCGCGCCAGCCCTGCAAAAATATGAAGACCACGATGATCACGAGAACAATCGCTTCCAGCAGGGTTCTCACAATTTCTTTCAAGCCCGCGGTCACGGCGAGCGTGGTGTCGAGCGCGACGACGTAATCAAGGCCGGTAGGGAACCGCGCTTTCGATTCCTCGAGCAGCTTGCGCACTGCCTGCGCGGTCGCGACCGCGTTGCCGCCGGGTGCTTGGTAGATCGCCAAAATGGCGGCCGGACTTCCGTTGAGCCGGCTGTTCATCGCATAGTTTTGCGCGCCCAGTTCAATGCGCGCGACGTCCTTCAGGCGGACAATCCCTCCATTCGGATTAGCGCGAAGAATAATCTGCTCGAATTCTTCAGGCGAAGTGAGGCGGCCAGGGGCGCGAACGCTGTAAGTGAACTGCTGGCCGGGCGGGACGGGCTCGCCGCCGATCTGTCCCGCGGGATTCACGTTGTTCTGCGTCTGGATGGCGCTGACGATCTCAGGAACGGTGATGTTGAGGCTGGCGAGCTTGTCCGGGTTGACCCAGCAGCGCATCGCATACTGGCCCGCGCCGAAAACTGACACGGAAGCCACTCCGGGCACTCGCGTCAAAGCGTCGTTGAGATTGATGACGGCGTAGTTCGCCAGAAAAATGTTGTCGTAGGCACCGGTGGGCGAGTAGAGATCCACCAGCATCATCGGCGCCGAGGTGGACTTGCGCACCGTGACGCCGGAATCAACCACTGCCGTCGGCAGCTGCGAGTTTGCCTGCGACGTGCGCATCTGCGACAGAATCTGGTCGGTGTTGGTGTCGGTCTTGATGTCATAGTCCACGGTGAGCGACATCTGACCTGAGCTGGAGTTGAGCGAATACATGTAGCTCATTCCGTCCACGCCGGCCATTTGCTGTTCGATCGGCGTCGCCACCGATTGGGCGACCGTCTCGGAATCGGCGCCGGGGTAGCTGGCGGCGACTTGAATCTGCGGATCTGCAATGTTGGGGAATTGCGCGGTGGGCAGGCTGAGCATGGTGACAGCGCCGCCAATCACCATCAGGATGGAGATCACCATGGCGACGATCGGGCGATCAATGAAAAATTTCGACATGATCAGTTGCTCCCGGGCGCCGCAACCTTATATGGAGTGGGTTTGACCGGAATGCCGTCGCGAATCTTCATGAATCCCTCAACGACAACGCGCTCGCCGGGATTGAGGCCTTCGCGAATGATCCAGTTGGGCCCGACACGGTCTCCAACTTTCACCGGTCGGAATTGCGCCTTGTTGTCGGCACCAACCACCGCGACCTGATACATGGATTGCACTTCGATGACAGCGCGCTGAGGAATCAGCAGCGCATTTTTCGCGAAGCCCGTGCGGATGCGCACCCGGCCGAATCCGCCTGGTCGGAGTGTGGCATCTTTATTCGCAAACTCAGCCGCCAGCTGAATCGTTCCGGTGCCCGCGCTGATCTGCCGGTTCACCAGCACGATGCGGCCAGTTGCCGGAAAGGTGACTTCATTGGCCTGGATGAACTCAACCGGCGGCGAATCCGCCTTCGCCAGTGCCCCGCCGGCATGAATGACTTTTGATATCTCCGGAGCTATCCCGAGAAAGTCGCTCTCGCTGATGTTGAAGTAAGCCCGGATAGGGTTGACGTCGGAGACCGTCGTCATCTTCGTGCTGGTGCCGACGAGATCGCCGACCTGGGAGTTTGCCGTGCCCGCGATTCCGTCAATCGGGGCCCGGACCTTCGTCCACGCAAGATTTAGCTTCGCCTGTTCGAGCGCCGCTTGCTGGGCGGCCACCTGGGCCTTCGCCGAAGCCAGGCTGGACATGTCGTTGTCCAGTTGCTTTCTGGGTATGGCATTTTGCGCCGCAAGGGGTGAATCGCGCGCCACGTCGGTCTCGGCCCGTGATTGTCCCGCCGCCGCTTGCGCCAGCTGTGCCTCGGCCTGATCGAGCGCAGCCTCAAAGGGGCGGGGATCAATCTCAAACAGGAGCTCGCCCTTCTTTACGAAATAGCCGTCGCGATAATTCTGCTCAATCTCGTAACCCTGCACTTTGGGAGTGATGTCGGCGTTCTTGGTGCCATTCAGTTGAGCGACCCATTCTTCGTAGAGGGGAACGTCCTGCTGGATGACGTCGACGACTTGCACGACCGGGGGGGCCAGCCGCGGGGGGCGCCTCTTTCTTGTCGCAGCCCACAACCAGCGGCATCAATATAAGCAGTATCAGCGCGGCGTTAAGACGGATCGCTTCGCCCGGTAAAGCAATTTGACCCCGAGAACTGGCGCGCGCAACCTCGCCACGCTCACCCAAAGACCCACGTCCCTCTTGCATCGTGCCGCTCCTGACACGGGAAGTCTGTCTGCGTCAATCCCCATGCTGCTTATAAGCGAACTGTAGTGTAGCGCAGCTCGCATTTCACCCATACGCCAAAAAAGATGCGGCTTTTAGCAGCCGATTCTAAGGCGAGCCATGCAGGATTCGTCCTGGGATCGAGAATGCTCTAGCTGCTCCTCACGCCACTTCTGCATCTCACAGGGTGTTGCTAAAAGTCTGAAGGGGAATAATGTACCGCAAATTAGAATCCGCAATTGTCCTTGGCAGCTTCGCATTACTGATGGCCGCCTGCCAGAAGACCGCCGATAGCAAACCAAACTTCGCCTCGGCCATTAACACCTACTATCAGGCGCATCCCTCGTGCCTTTGGTCGAGCAGTCAGAAGTTTCCAGTCCAGCTCGGACACGATGATCCGAAGACTGCGAAATTTGACGCGCTCGTAGATCAGGGCCTGCTGGTGCGGACCACCAGTGAAAAGAAGATCATCATCATCTCGAAGCAGGAAAATAACTATGATGTCTCTGACAAGGGCCGCAGCGCGTGGACGCCGGACCCATCCCAGCCGGGATACGGCAACTTCTGCTACGGACACCGCGTCGTCAGCACGATAGACAGCAATACCCCGACCAACGACAATCCTGGCGCGACGACGACCGTGCAATATCACTACACAGTGACGGGAGCCCCAGGCTGGGCTACGGCCGCTGAAACGCAAACCGCATTTCCCAGGTTGCAGACAAATCTGTCCGCCACTCCCGCAGCAGCGACTGCCAGCCTGACCAACACTACGAATGGTTGGCAGGTGAATCAGATCACCCCGGTCACCACCTACGACGATTCGAGCGCCGCCGACTAGTCAGTCAAACTGACCGTGAAGAAGAGCCGGCCGCGGCGGGAGAAATCGAGTCCCGCTGCTGCCGGCTTTTTGTCGCTCAGCGTCCCTCACTCCAGGCCGCAGGGCATTGCTAGCAGCATTCCCCCAGGCCAAAATGACGATTCTTTGAGAAAAAGCCTCATTTTCCCCGAAAAATTGAGGAAATAAAAGGCCCGGTTCTGGCCCCTTGACGAGGATTCGCGGGGGACACTATGATTCTCGCGCGGTCGAAAGTAGATCGGTACGGCACGAATTCTTGCAGTCTTGTTGTTTACCCAACTCGCCGACGAGCTGATCCTCTCCCCCTGAGCTCCGAAAATTTAAGTTCGCCCAAGTTCACTCTGCTTGTGGATTCGCGTCCATGCGAGTTCTGGAGGAAATTATCCATGCGTGTAGCCCGTTTGCATCTCAGCTTCCTTATCGCCACCCTGTTTCTGCTGGCGTTGCCGACTCTCTCGGCACAACAGATCACCTACTACGATTTCAATGCGCCTCAGGCGGACCCTACCCAGGTGTCCTATTCCTGCGGGGCATCGCAGATACAGGCGGTTAGCAACGGGCCGGCGCCCGCTCCTCTGTTCTGCTTCAACGACCAGACCGGCGCGAATGCGAATCCGTCTTTCATCTCTGACTTTTTCCCGCCAAGCATTGATCCGACCGGCGGGCAGGGCAGCACGCAATATGCGGTGCAGACGACGCCTTCCTCCGGCTATCAGGACCAGAGCTTGTGGTTTTCCGTTCCCCAAAAAGTCGTTGATGGCTTTACCAGTTGGTTTGCTTTCAAGATCACGCCCAATGGCACCACGGCCGACGGCATCGCCTTCGTAATACAAAATGCCAGCGGTGGCGGTAACGACACAGACACGGGTTGCGCGGAGCAAGGCAGCGGCGTCAGCACAATCGGCGCGGTAGGCGGCTGCATGGGTTACGGCGGCATTGATAACAGCGTCGCCCTCGAATTTGATACCTACCTGAACGGGTGGGATTCCAACGCCAACCACATCGCCCTGCAAAGCTGCGGAGCCGGCGTGGCGAATTCGCCTGACCATTCCACCTGCAACGTGAGCCTGACGCTGAACGATACTTCGGTCCCGGCACTCGTTCTCAATCCGACGACCTCCACAGCCAATCCAACGGCGGTAACTCTCGCCGATGGAAACGTGCACCAGGTGGTCGTCATTTACAACGGCCCCAACGACACGCCTTCCAATTACCTCTACGTTTATCTCGATCCGCCGTTTGTTCCCGGAACCCATACTCCCGATCCGACCCAGGGAGCAACCCCGATCATTCAGGGCAGCTACGACCTCACCAGCAGCATCTCCCCGCTCATTAACAGCGGAACCACCAACGACAGCGCGTACGTGGGTTTCACCTCCGCAACAGGATCATTCTTTGAACAGGATGAGCTGATGGCGTGGACATTTACCACGCACAGCTCGGTCAGCCAGTTGCAGGCCCTTAGCCCGCCGGGCACGCCGACCATCTTCTACTTTGGAACTTACGATTTCTCCGTGACCTATCCGGTCGGTGGCCCGTCCACCAGCGGCATTTCGATGGCGGTCACGGCCAATGCAATCTCTCCGGCGAACTTTGCCAACCTGATGGGGATTGGGCCGTCGCAGTTTGCCGGAACCCAGTGCCAGGTGTACGACGATACGGGCGGGAATTGCATTATCTTCTCGGCCTCATGCGTCTACACTGCGACCAATGTTCCGGTCGCTTGCCCGAATACGCTGAGCACGCCCTACTTTATTGACATCGCGGAGTCGTACGACAACTCCATTCAGCCGACCTCGCCAGGATTGCTGCAAGGCGATCCGCTTTACAGCGCGATCAGCACCATCGTTGGAGATGGGTCTACGGCGACCGTTACGTGCGGAACGCCATTAGTTCCGGGCGGACAACCGTACGGGGAATGCGCGGTAACGCCGGGGCAGTCGGTGACAATCTTCGGCGCACAGCCTGCCGGCTTCAACGGCACATTTACTGTGACATCGTCGTCCGCGCCCAACGTGTTCACCTACAGCAGCAATGTGAATGCGAGCTCGACGACGGGTGGATTTGTCACCTCAAACAACGTGCAGAATATCTTCACGTCGTATGTTCCGCAGAACATTGACGGAACGTCCGCAGGTCACACCAAGAACTTCTCTGAGTTTGCGGCGACTGCGGTAACGGTCGTCGGCAGCCAGACGCAGTTGACCGCGGCCACACTCACACCGATTCAGGGCGCAGCCGATCTGCTTACCGCTACCGTGACCGCAGCTTCAAGCGCAGTTTTCGGACCGGGCAGCATGCCAACCGGTACCACGCCGGCAATTCCACCCAGCACCGTCGCATTCCTTAGTGGCGTCGGTCTGACCCCGATCCCCGGTTGCGAGGCTGTTCCGGTTACGCCCACCTCAGCCACTACGGGAACTGCAACGTGCTCTTACACGCCAACCGCAACTGGCAGCGTGCTGATCACCGCGCAATATTCCGATGTCTACCATGTGCCCAGCAGTGGGACGGTCACCCTCACCGTGGCGCCGCCATACGACGCAGCGATTGCGTTGACGGTTGGCAACACGGTTCAGCCCTTTGGCAACTCGATCACTGAGAGCGCCTGCATCACTTCGGCGACTTCTGCTGTTGCCACAGGCACGGTGAAGTTCTACGACGGAGCCACCCTGCTCTCGACCGTGAAGGTGGGCAGCAACGGTTGCGCCAAGTGGACCATCTCGCCGCCTCTCGGTGTCGGCACCCACACGCTGACCGCGTTCTATTCGGGGGATAGCCACAATCCCTCGGGTACGTCGGCGCCCGTGACCGTTACCGTGAACCCTGCATCAGTCTGGATGATCCCAGTCTGCGGGCCACCCACCGTTCCATACGGTGGAACCTATCAATGCGCGGTTGGCGTGTTCTATAACCTCGGATTTGCGAAGGGTACATTGACCTTTACGCTCGACGGGGGAACGCCAGTGAATATGACCCTTAACTCGCTCGGTGTCGCCACCTATATCACGAAGCCGGGACTCGGACCGCATTCCTTAGTAGTGAGCTATGCGGCACAGGGTAACTTCGGCTCAGCCGGACCTGTGACTGAAAAGTTCACTGTGGTCGCTGCGCCGGTAACCGTCAACCTGACGGCATCGTCGAAGTCGGTTAAATCCGGCAAGCCGGTCACATTCACCGCGTCGGTCTGCTCGAGCACCGGTAATCCGTCCAGTGGCAGCGTGGCGTTCTACGACGGCTCGACCTTGTTGACTACCGTAACGGTGAACAGCAAAGGAGTCGCGAGCTATTCGACCTCCTCACTGTCCGTCGGCAATCACACCATCAAGGCGGTGTATAACGGCAGCCCGGATTACGGGACAGGCTCGGCGACCGTCTCAGTCAGCATCACGAAGTAATCAACAGGAAGAAATGGCGATCCCGCTGGCTACGGCTGGCGGGATTTCTTTTTGTGGGCAGGAGCTGCCGCCTAAGCGGACGTGGCCACTGGTGCCGCGTTCTTATTTATTCTGCAGCCCCTGCTGGGCGCCGCTGTAGATTTCTTTCAGGCCCGCGCGCTTGAGTACGTCGGAAGAATTGTCTTCCTTGCTGATTCCATCCAAAATGCGAATGACCTCGCGATAGCTGATTGCCGCGTCGCTGTTTTTTCCGCTCGCCGTGAGCAATGTGCCCTGCAGGTATTGAGTCTTGGCTTCGAGAACTCGCAGCCCTAAGTTCTCCGCCTTGGCCAGCGTAACGCCCAGTTCCTGTTCGGCGCTCTTGCTGTTCTTTGAGGCGATCTCCGCCTGCGCAAGATAGACAGAGCATTCGACGGAGAGCGCTCTCAGGCCGAGCGCGTCGGCATCCTGCGCCAGCTTCTTGAATTCCGGAACCACTGCTGCAGCATGACCAAGAGCGAGGTCGGTCTTGGCGCGATTGACCCTGGAGATAAGGATCACTTCTTTGCTGGGAGTTTTCGACGCGATCTGAAATGCATGATCGTATTGCTGGTGCGCGTTGGCGTAATCACCTTGATAGAAATACGCATCGCCAATCCAATTAGTGACGAGAGCGGTCGAGGCATCGTCCTTAATCTGTTGCGCAATCCTAAGTGCCTCATCCAAACTCGGACGACCCTGAGCGCCGCGCCCGACCTGAGCCAGCAAATCTCCGTAGCCGCCGACGATCTCCGCGGTAAGCGAGGTTGTCTCTTTGGTCTGGCGGATGTCGGTCATCGCGTCTTTCATTGAGCTAAGGGCGGCGCCGTAACGGCCCTGAGCGGCGAAGATTTTCGCCATGCCGTTCGACTCCATCGCCACGCCGCGCTGGTCGTTGATGCTGCGGAAAGCTTCGATCGCCTTCAGATAGTTAGCGATTGCCGTGTCATATTGACCGAGCTTGGTCGTCACCTCAGCGAGGTTGTGGAGCGATTCGCCAATGTCGGCCGGCAAATTCAGCTTTTGACGAAGTTCGTATGCCTGTTCGAGATAGGTGAGCGCGTCCTGATATTGGCCCTGGTCGGACTTGATGGTCCCGATATTGTTCAGGCAAAGCGCCTGCTGAGACTGGTCGCCGAGTTGGCGCTCGATCTGCAGCGCTTCGGTATAAAACTGCAGCGCGTCGTCCGGCTTTCCGTGGTCGTGGTAGAAGGTACCGATATCAATGAGCGAGTTGGCGATGCCGCCTTGATCACCAATATCGCGGCGGATAGCCAGGGCTTGCTTGTAGGTGGCCAGGGCTTCTACCGTCTTGCCGCTTTGCTCCTGTATTTGGGCGATCTGCTCCAGGCTTGCCGCCTCGCCGCGCTTGTCACCTATCTGCTGCTTGATGGCGAGGGAATCCTTGAAATTCTTGAGCGCATCATCGGGCCGATTCAGCGAACTGTAAGCAATGCCCGTCGCCTGCAGGATGGAGGCTTTTTCTTCCTGATTGTCGAGCTCCGTTGCCAGAGGAAGCGCCCGGCCCAGAAATTCCAGTCCGCCGTTTGGATCCCCATTCTTGATGGCGACGCGCCCGGAGGAGAGCAGCGCCTCGACGTTCTTCGGATCGCTTGCAAGAACCGTGGCCAGGTGCTTTTTGGCTTCAGGGAAGTTTTCGTCCTGCTCGTACAGTCCGGCGAGGGCGAATTGGACTTCGCTGTCTGAGGGGTCGGCCGTTGCGAGCTGTTCATAGCTGGCAATCGCTTTCTTCGTGTCGTTCGTGATGCGGGCGTTGTTGGCCTCGATAAGATAGCGTTCCTGCGGCGGGAGCGATTCGCTGAGCGCCACCGCCCTGCGGGCCGCAGTCCGCGCCAGGTCGTCGTGTCCGAGGTTGGAGTAGGTCTCGGCGAGTTTCGAGAAGGCCAAAGCAAAATTTGGATCGGCGGTGGTGGCAGCCTGAAACGACTGCTGCGCTTTGATGTTGTCGCCCGCGCGCGCGAGGGAAACGCCGGCCTCATAGGAACGCAGCGCGTCAACAGAATTTGTTGATGGGCGCTCGGAGTGCGCCTTCAAGTCCTTGAGGATTTTCGGGTCAGCAGACAGCTTTTCTCGCAGCTGGCCGGCCAGCTTGTCTACTGACGCGAGTAGATCTTTTTCCTGCGGCACGTCGGTGGTGATGGTGGTGCGAGTGTCATGGGCCAGGTCGAGCACAGTGGTGTTGACGCGAATCTGGCTGCCCGCCTTGATGTATTGGCCGAAGATGATGGTCTGCGCGTTGGTAAAGCCTGCAACGCGCTTCAACGTAGGAACGTCCACCGGGGAATTCGCAGAGAGGTGGAGATCTTTCAGAACCTGCTGCAGGCGGTCTTGCGAAACCATTCTGACCTGGGCGGATTGGCCGATGTCACTGCCCAGCATCTCGGCGAGGCTCGAGCCGAGCCAATCCAGCGACGCATCGCCAGAAGCGTTATAGAAGGGCATGATGGCCAGCGAGGTGCTTGGCACCACCGCAACAACGGCCGCGGAGTGAGATGGCGAAAAATGCCGGATCACGAGGGGGACGGTAATGCCTATCGCTACCAGCACGGCGCCACCGGCGACTACCAACAACTGGCGTCCGCTCATTCCCTCCGACGGCACGTCTGCCTTGAAGTGCAGGCTCGCGGCGGCGGTTTTATTTTCCCAGTAATCGAGGTCGTGCAGTATCTCGCCGGTATTTTTGTAGCGGAGCTCCACGTCGCATTCAAGGCACTTGCTGATGATGTCGCTGAGTGCCCCGGGAATGGTCGCATCCAGCACCGTGCACGGATCAGCGCGGACCTGTGTGCGCTTGAGCAGGCTGGCGATTGCGCTCTCGGCGCGGAAAGGCATGTCGCCGGTCAGCATCTCGTATCCGATGAGGCCGAGCGCAAAGATGTCGGATCGTTGATCCAGCTCTTTGCCGAGCGCCTGCTCGGGAGACATGTATTCCATGGTCCCCACGAGAGCGCCGGACTGCGTCATCCCGTTGCCCTCAATGGTGCGGGCCAGCCCGAAGTCCATCACCACGACGCGGCCGGCATCTTCGCGCATCACGTTTTGAGGCTTCAGGTCGCGGTGCAGAACTCCGACCGCGTGCGCCGCGTCGAGCGCGGAGCAAATTTGCCGGAATATCTCTACCGCTTCCACCGGAGGCAGCTTTCCTCGTTCTTCGAGGATGGTGCGCAGATCGCGGCCCGAGACCATCTCCATGGTGACGAAGCGCATGCCGGAATCTTCCCCGAGGTCGTACATGCGAACGACGTTCTTATGGGTGACCTGCTGTGAGAGCCGAATCTCCTGCTTGAAGCGATCAACGATGTCCTGGTTGCGAGCCAGCTCCGGCCGGATGACCTTCAGCGCCACCAGCCGGTCCAGTTCATGGTCACGAGCTTTGTAGACGGCTCCCATGCCGCCGGTGCCGAGTACTTTTACGATCTCGTAGCGAAGCGCGAGCATTGTCCCCGGCTCGAGGTCTTCTCCAGCGCCGCCCCACGATGAGGCCGGTTGCGAGCCGCGCGACGAGCGAGGCTGAGAAGGCGGCGGGGAAGAGGGGGCTGTTCCAACAAATGTTTGAGCGTCGGAGTGCGATGGAGCTGCCCCGGCCGGGGTCTTGGAGTCGGCGTGCGAGGGCGCGGGTCCTATAAATGTCTGCGCGTCGGGGTGCGATGGCGGAGCAGGGGATTGGCCGGGCGGCCGTATGTTGTCGTTGGAGCTGCTGACAGCCGTGCCCGTACCAAACTGCGTGGGCATGTCACTCGCCGGCCGTTCGGGTTTCTTTTCCATGCCAATCCGATTCGAGGTCGAGCCGCTTGCGCGGCGGGAGGAATGTTGGGGGGACGGGCTCGTGCGCTAAGAATTGTGCTGTCAAGAATATAAATGGGGCCGCACCGACTTGTCCCGGATATTGCGTCGGGCAAAACGGGTGATGAACCAAAGACATAGCTGCGAACAGCCGGACTTAACGTCGCTTGCGGGCTTCCAGCTCCTCCAGGCTTCGCGGCCAGTCTTTTCCCAGCAGGCGGGAGAGGCTGCGGTCTGCCAGCAGCGTGCCGCCAGTCTGACATTGCGGGCAATAATTTGTCTCGTTGCTGGCGTAGCGGATGCGCTGAATTGGCTGACCGCAGGTCAGGCAGGGCTGTCCAAACCGCCCGTGGACGGCCATATCCTTGCGAAAGGCCGTTACCTTTTCGGGGAAAGCGCTCTTTGCCTCGGTCCTGAGCCGGTCCGTCCATAGCTGGAGGGTCTCGCGCGTGGCGCGATAAAGCCGCTCCCACTGCTGGTCGGTGAGCTTGTGCGTGAGTTGGATGGGCGACAGTTGGGCTGCGTGGAGAATCTCGTCGGAATAGGCGTTGCCGATCCCGCTTAGGATCGTCGGGTCGGTCAGCGCCCGCTTCAGTGTGCGGTTCTCGCGTGTGAGCGCGGAGCGGAAGCCGTCCAGATCGCTCGAAAAGACTTCTATGCCGCCCGGGTCAATATCCCGCAGCGCCTCTTCGCCACGAAGGACATGTAAAGACGCGCGCCGTTTGGCCCCTGCTTCCGTCAGAACGAGGGAGCCGTTGGGAAAGTCAAAGGCGGCCAGGCTCTGACGCCCTCCCAGCTTCGCAGCCGGCGCACGCCAGTGCAGACGGCCCGCGATCATCAGGTGAAGCACCAGCCATAGGTCCCCGTCGAATCCGAACGCGATGCGTTTGCCGATACGACGCAGCTCCCGGACGACCTGTCCTTCAACGGCGGAGACGGGTGGCTGCACCGAGCGCAGCAGGAAGGGGCTCGCGATGCGGACCTGTTCCAGCGGCTGGCCGACGATCCGCGGCTCGAGCGCGCTGATGTAGGCGGCGATGTCGGGCAATTCCGGCACAGCTAAAAGAGTTGCACGTCACCGGAAAGCTTGCAATCTCGGCCCGGCCAGTGCCAAAGCAGCAGGCTCAGACGGGCACAGGCTGATGGGAGCGGGTCAATGCTGAGAAAGCAGTCGGGCTGAGCGGCCGGCTAAAGGCGTATCCCTGGATCTCGTCGCAGCCGATGGAGCGCAGCAATTCGGTCTGCTGCGAGGTTTCGACGCACTCGGCGACAACCTGCATGTGAAGGATCTTGCCCATGCTGACCATGGCTATGATCACAGCCGCGTCATCGGGGTCGTTGGAGATGTCCCTGACGAAAGATCCATCAATTTTTAGCTTGGAGAAATGAAAGCGACGCAAGTAGTCAAAGCTGAAGCCGGACCCGAAACCGTCTATGGCTACTTTTACGCCCAGTTTGTTCAGCTCTCCAAGCAGCGAGATCATTCTGAAGTCGCAGGCCAGAAAGATGCTCTCTTTCAATTCGAGTTCGAGATACTCGGGTTTTAATCCGGTGTCGGCAAGCGCGCTCTTGACGACCCGGAGAAAATGCTCCTGACGAAACTGGATGGACGAGATGTTGACTGCGATCCGCAGCGGAGCCATGCCTTCGTCCTGCCAACGTTTTGCCTGGGCACACGCCGTTCTTAACACCCACTCCCCGATACGGACGATCTCTCCGCGGCTCTCGGCAATCGGAATAAACACGTCGGGCGAGATCAGTCCAAGCTCGGGATGACTCCAACGGAGCAGCGCCTCAGCAGCGATGATCTTTCCCGAGGTCAGTTCCTTCTGGGGCTGATATTCGAGGTAGAGCTCCTGGTTAGCCAAGGCCAGCTTCAGGCTCCTTTCAAGGCTGACTCGCTCCTGGGCGCGGTTGTTCATTTCGTTGGTAATGAACTGCCAGGTATTTCGCCCGTTTGCCTTGGCTGAGAACAGGGCGATGTCGGCCTTTCTGAGCAGGGTTTCAGCATCGCTGCCGTCCTCGGGAAAGACGCTGATTCCAATGCTGCAGGTGGTCGCGACCAATTGCCCCTGAGCAAAGAACTCAGGCGACACCGCCTCCTTGATGCGATTGGCAGCGAGGGCGGCGTCAGTGTTTTCCTTCATGCCGCAAAGCACGACGACAAACTCGTCGCCGCCAAGCCGGGCCACGATGTCGTTGGCTCTTGCCGTGCTCTGCAGTCTCTGCCCGATTTGTTGTAAGACCAGGTCGCCGATGTCGTGTCCGAGCGAGTCGTTGATGTGCTTAAAATTGTCCAGGTCAATGAAGAGGAGTGCGGCTTTCTGCTCATTGCGGCGCGTCGTGAGCAGCGCGTTTGGCAGGCGGTCCTGCAGGAAGGCGCGGTTGGGCAAGCCGGTGAGCGTATCGTGATACGCCATGAATCGAAGCTGGGCCTCGCTTTGCTCTAATTTTGCTTCTGCCTGGTGCCGTCGGAGTCTCTCCGCCCGTTCTTCCAGTGCCCGCCGCACAGCCTGTTCCAGACGTGAGACATTTTGCTTCAGAACGTAATCCGTCGCGCCACTCTTGAGGCTCTCGACCGCGATATCTTCGCCCATCGTCCCGGTGACGAAAATGAAAGGAGTGCTGGGACAGATCTTTGACGCGATCTCAAGTGCTCGCAATCCGTCGAAGACCGGGAGCGTGAAGTCTGAGAGGATGAGGTCCCATTCTCCCTTTTCAAGACGACTGACGAAGTCATCCTGGGTCTCAACCGCGATGATTTCGCAGTCCAGGCCTGCCTCTTTCAACAGCACTGATATCAGCTCCCGGTCTGCGCCATCATCTTCGACGTGCAGGATGCGGACGGTCCCGGTGCATGTCTGAGACTCACTCTCGAGCAGTTGGCCCATGTCCGTCCTTTCCATTCTTATTTGGCTCCAGCTGCTCGTTGACCACAGCCCAGAACTCTCCCGCCGTCTTTACCGCCTCAAAAAATGCGACGGATTCTACCGGTTTGACGACGTAGGCGTTGGCTCCAAGCTCGTAACACTCGGCTATATCGGGCCCTTCGCGGGAGGACGTTAGCATGACTACAGGCAAATGTTTCAGGCGCGGATCGGCCTTGATCTGACGAAGCACGTCAATGCCGCTCACTTTGGGCATTTTGATGTCGAGCAATACCACTACGGGATGCAGTTCGGTGCCGGTCTGAGTTAAGTCCTGAATACGCTGCAGTGCCTCACTCCCATCGCGCATCACGATCACGCAGTTTGCCAAATGCACATTGTCCAGCGCAGCCAGCGTTAGCTCGATATCATTCGCGCTGTCCTCAACCAGCCAGATCGGCTTCAATTTCATTGTGTCCTTCCGGTTTGCTACCGCGTGATGGCAATGCGAAATAGATGGTGGCGCCTTTTTCAACCGCGCCCTCGGCCCATATTCTGCCGCCTTGCCGTTCGATTATCCGCCGGACGATGGCCAGCCCGATCCCTGTACCCTCAAAGTCCTTTTCGCTGTGCAGTCGTTGAAACACCTGGAACATTTTTTCGTAAAACTGCATGTCAAAACCTGCGCCATTGTCGCGAACAAAGAAGACAACTTCGCCGCCCGGTTCGCTCCGGCTTCCAATGGCGATTTCCGCAATCGGGCAACGTCGGGTGAACTTAATGGCATTGCCGAGCAGGTTCTGGATTACCTGGCGCAACATGCCCGGGTCGCCGGCTACCATGGGCAGCGGACTCACGTTCCAAACAATGCTTCGATCCAGAAGCTCGGGTTCGAGCTCGCGCCGGATCTCATCAATTAGCGCGTTCAAGTCAACCGGCTCTTCTCTCATAGCGCTCCGCCCCAGGTGAGAAAACTGAAGCAGCTCATCAATCAGCCGGCCCATTCGCCGGGCTGCTTCTGATGCGCACTCGAGGTAATGCTGTGAGGGCTGGTCGAGCGCGGCATAACTCCTTTTTGAAAGCAGGGTAATAAACCCGTCTACGTGTCGCAGCGGGGCCCGCAGGTCGTGGGAGACAGAATAGGAGAATGCCTCGAGTTCCTTGTTGGCGGCGATCAGGCTGCTGGTTCGACGCTGGACGCGACTGTCCAATTCCTTGTTCAGCTCCCTCAGCTTCATCTCCGCTTGTTTGCGCGCGGTCTCTTCCGCATTCCAAAGCAGGCGCGTGCGCAGCAGGGGAGCAAGATTGGTCGCCACTCTCTCCAGAAAATTCTGGTCGCTGTCCGAATAATCTACCGTCCGGTCTGAAACGCCCAGTTGGCCGACAAGCTCCCCTTGAAAAAGAATCGGGACCGCCAACATCCTGTCCGCCTCTGGTCTTTCTGACCCGACCTTCGATTGGTTGCTGTAGAAGCTCCGCTTCTGCGTCAGGGCCAGGGCCCATATCTCGTCCCACTTTTCGGGGCAATCCTGAACCATGCAACCGTGCGCCGGGTCGTCGTCCGGTGGCCTTTGCTCAAAGCCCGCGCTGGATGCATAGACCACCGCCCCGCTCTCCTGGACCACGCCGAAGAGCCCTTTCTGACTGCCGGTCTCGGCCAGGATCAGGTCGAGCACTTTGGAAAATACGTAATTGTCGCCGACGTCAATAAATCGCTGAGCGATTTTGTGGCGCAGTTGCAGTTCGCGTTGCGATTGTTCCATCTCCGCTTCCGCCAGCTTGGCGGCGTTTATGTCAGTACATGTTCCGAACCACTGGGCAATCTCTCCGGATGAATCCCTGATAGGCAAGCCCAGCATGAGGAACCAGCGGTAGCTTCCGTCCTGCCCGCGCAGACGGCCTTCGAGGCGATAGTTCTCCCCGGTTGCAATGGCTTGCTTCCAGGCGTCCTCAGCTGTCTGCTTGTCTTCGAGGTGGAAGGGGGTAACCCAGCCAGTCCCAAAGCTCTGTTCCGGTGTGAGACCGGTGTAGGCGAACCAGCGCTGGTTGAAATAAAAGCCCAGGCCTTCCGGGGTAGTCATCCAGACAAATTGCGGCATGAGCTCGGCCAGTGTTCGAAACTTCGCCTCGCTCTCTGATAAGGCGATCTCGGCTGCCTTCTTCTGGCTGATGTCGCGATTGATGATCAGCGCCGAGCTGGGTTCGCCGGCTTCATCCCGCAGCAGCGACCATCGGCTGGCGACCACGATCGCGCTGCCGTCACGCGACGTTTGATGAACTTCGCCTTCCCAGCCGTTTGTTCTTTCCAGCTCGGCTTGAATTACATCCCAGGGCTCCGGGTATGTTGAGTGGAGAAGGTCCGACATCGCTTTTCCAACAGCTTCTTCCGCCGACCATCCATAGATGTCTTTGGCCCCCCGGTTCCAGGAGCGTATCCGGCCATCCAGCCCGCGGATGACGATCGCGTCGCTGGCCAACTCGAATACCTCCGCCTGCTGGTCGAGCTCGCGCTTGGCCCGGTTCAGCTCGCTCAGGTCGGTGGCCACCAGGCAGACCACGACCTCATCCGACTGGTTGAAATTGACCTTGCTCAGCGACAGTCGCACCGGTAGAAAGCTTCCGTCGTCGCGCGACAGCTCTCGCTCCACTCTGAGGTCTTTCCGTAATGCGCTCCGCAACAGCTGAGGCAGCTTTCCCCTCTCCTGTTCGCGAAGCATTGAGGCGAAGGAGGAGCCGAGAACTGTTTCCGGTGTCCGCCCCACCATCTCTGCCATGCGGCGATTGCAGAACAGGATGGTCCCGTCCGTGGTCAGCGTCGCCGACCCTTCGTTCATTTGCTCGGCCAGAATGTGGTAAGGATTGTCCGGATTCTGCAGGGCAAAAATCTGATCGCCCTTTGGGCCCTGCACAACGATTGCGTCCACGTCCCCGGCGCGGATTGCTGCCTGGGCGGCCCCCAGTTCGTTGAGGGTGGCCTGCACTCTCTCTAGTTCCAGAGCTAGTTCCCGCTTTGTTCTGCTACGCGCGATCGGCACACTGCACCTATGGAATGAGGCTTTGACCCTGCGGCAATTTGGAGTTATGAGACGGCGTCTCTGGCTCGCAGTTCGAGCCCGACCAACACTCGCTCCTCGTTCGAGAGGTCTCCGATGATTCGTTTGAGTGGCTCGGGCAGTCGGCGCACCAGCGTCGGTAAGGCCAGAATCTGGTCTCCGGCGGCCAGCTGGGGGGTCTTCAGTAGATCAATGATCTCGATGCGGTATTTCTTGCTCAAGTGGGTGTCGCAGATCCGTCTTAGATTGCGGACGGCATCAACAGATCGCGGAGTTGTTCCGGCGATGTAAAGGCGCAGGCTCCAAAGATCGGGACTCTCTGCTTTTTTTCGACTGTTCCTTGGGGCCTTCTCTTGCTTCATCACGTCTCCTATCCGTTGCCAGGGTGCTTGTTGCCAGGGTGCTTATTGCCACGCTGCTTGGTCTCAGTCCCCCGCCACTGCCACGGGCTCTCGCCCCTTGGATCTCAGCGAAACGCCGTCTGACTGGCGCGACTTCTGCAGCGCCGCTCGAACACTGATTCCCGCCTGCCGGTGGATTTCGAGGTCGCGCGTATCCCGCGTCAGCCGCTGTCTCTCTTGTTCGAACTCGGTGCGCATTCTTGCGATTTCAAGATCGAGCTGATGGCGCTTGTATCTCAACTCGAGGTTCTTTGAGCGCAACAGCTCCACGTTTTCCGCTGCCTCTTCGCTCTCTTTGGACTCCGCCGCGATGCGGGCGGACCCGGTGAGCAGTCCGTCCACCCCCGGGTAAACGTCGAGAAGCTGGATGCCCTGACGGGTGAGCACAAATTCGCGAATCTGGTTGGAGTGCGACATCCCGCGCGCTTTAAGCACAAACAGGCCGCGATTTCGCTCGCCGTTCAATTCCAGGTTGCGCAGCAGCAGCCAGGCGTCCATTAGTGATGAGATTCCCAGCTGGTTGTATTGCGGGCCGCTATTGTCGGGGGTGAGGCTGGTGAACAGGGCCGTAATCCGGCGCGACTTGAAGAGGTCAATCATGCGGATTGCCATGGACTTTACTTCTGAGTCTGATCCGGCAGATCCAAAGTTGGTGATTGGGTCAATGACCACGACCTTGGGCTTGAATTCGGTGGAGATGTCGTAGATCGTGACCAGGTGCTTTTCAAGACCATAGGAGCCGGGGCGCTCGGCGTAGAGCCGCAGCAGGCCGCGCCTCAGCCATGGTTCCAGGTCAATGCCGATGGAGCGCATGTTGCGGACCACTTCGTCGTTGGATTGCTCCGAGGCCATGTAGAGCGCGCGTTCGCCGCGCTGGCAGGCGGCGTGGACAAAGTGCGCCGCCAGGCTGCTCTTTCCCGTGCCCGCCTCGCCGGAGACGAGAATGCTCGTGCCTCGGTAGAACCCCTTGCCGTCCAGCATGGTGTCAAGCCGGGGAATGCCGGTTGAGATTCTCTGCGACGGGGCCTTGTGATTCAGCTTGAGAATGCTCAGCGGCAGCACGGAGAAGCCGGTGGAACCGATGAGAAAGGGGTATTCGCTCGTGCCGTGCTGGGTGCCGCGAAACTTAAGAATGCGAAGCCGGCGAATCGACGATTGGTCCTTGACTCTGTGATCGAGAAAGATCACGCAGTCCGCGACATATTCCTCGATGCCGCGGCGAGTCAGGGTCCCGTTGCCGGTCTCGGCGGTAATAACGGCGGTAACTCCCCTCGCCTTGAGCCAGCGAAATAAGCGGCGGAGTTCTGAGCGGAGCAAGGTTGTCGTCATTGAAGCAGGAGAACAGCGCTTCGAGCGTATCCAGCACCACCCGCTTCGCGCCCACCGCGTCAATCGCTGCTCCGAGACGGATGAAGAGACCTTCCAGGTCAAAGGCGCCCGACTGCTCGATCTCGCTCGGTTCGAGGCGGACGAAGTCCATGAAAAGTTTCTTGCGGGAGCACAGCTTTTGCAGATCGAATCCCATGGATGCGACGTTTTCCGACAATTCCTCTCCCGTCTCTTCAAAAGACATGAAGACGCCCGGCTCGTTGAACTCCATCGCGCCCCGAACCAGAAACTCCATCGCCAGCATGGTCTTCCCGCATCCCGCAGAACCGCAAACGAGAGTAGGACGGCCTTGAGGTAAGCCGCCGCCGGTTATCTGATCGAGGCCGACAATTCCTGTCGGCGATTTGCGGATTTCCTGCAGCTTCTTAGGCTTTGCTCTGCGACTGGACACATCTCCTCCTGCTCAACCGACGCCTGTCATGACATCGGAGGCATGGGATATCTCCTTCGGTCAATTTTCAAGCGGACTCTTCAGAGACAATCGGCGAAACCAGGATCGTCGAGAGGTGATCTCTTGTTACTTCTAGCTATCCGCACAAACCGGCTGACACGCCATGTTGCGGACTTTCTCTGCTGCTCTCTGCGGAGCGGTTCAAATCGGCGAAGCGGTTCAAATCGGCGGAGCGATTCAAACTGTCGGTCTGGACGACCGGTCAGAGGGATAGTACTAAGCATCGCGACCCAGGCAAAGAAAAATATGCCGAGCGAGCCGGGTACGAGATACGACGAACGTATCAGCCCAAAAGCGAAGACCCTACGCAGGATAGTCATTGATCCGTACTGCTTCACAGCTCGTCGGAAGCGCATTAACTAATACCGATTGCGTCAATGAGTGACTACATTGATAACTCCCTATGCGACGGACGGGTCCCATTGCGGTCTAGCTCGGTATAGCCGCGGGGAACTCAGACGACGTCCCGCATATCTCAACCGTCTCCCCGGCGCGCTTTCAAATAACCGATGACAGCGACGGCATTAGGGGCAGGCAATTGCTTCCTCGCGGCGTTCGAGAGCGGCTGGATTAAAGGCTGGAAAGGCCCTCTGCGAGATGTGGAAAATCGGGCTGCGCAGGCTTGACAGCCCGGTTGCCGGATGAGATTATCCGCGAAACCCTTTCAAGGAGATACGAATGTCAGTAGGCCGCAAAACCAAAAAGGCGCTGGCAGTTCTTCTTCCGGTGGGAGTGCTCGGAATCTCTTCCGCCCTCGCCTCAACCGGTACCGAACATCTACCCGCGGCGCCCAGGCAACCCTCTCTCAAGGTGACCGGCGTCGCCAATCGGCTCAGCGAGATTCGGGCCGGTGTGACCGAGCTCAGCAATCTTGAAACTGCCAGCGGCGGCGCAAACATCCTGCTCGCAGGATGGGGTAATTGGGGCTTCGGTTGGCGTAACGGCGGTTGGGGCAATGGCTGGCACAACGGTTGGCCCAATGGCTGGCACAACGGCGGTTGGGGCAATGGCGGCTGGGGCAACGGCTGGCATAACGGCTGGCATAACGGTTGGCATAATTACTGGCACAACTGGTAGTCGGGAACGCTGACGCTCTAGAGATCGCCATGTCCAATACCTCGAGCCCGACCCCTGTCGTACACACAGTGGTACTGCAGCCGACGCCATTTTGTAACATAAATTGTCGTTATTGCTACCTGCCGGACAGAAGCTCTACCGCCGTCATGAGCCTTCAGACAGCGGTCGCCTCGATGGCGAAGATATTCGACTCCGGCTGGAGTAGCTCAGAGATCACGGTAATCTGGCATGCCGGTGAGCCGCTGGTCTTGCCGGTCTCCTACTATCGGGCGGCGTTTGACGCGATCGAAGCGATTCGCCCTCGCTCAATTCATGTGCAGCACTCCGTTCAGACCAACGGCATGCTGATTAATCAGGAGTGGTGCGACTTCATGAAGGAGTGGCACATCGGCGTCGGCGTGAGCGTTGACGGGCCCCGCCACATTCACGACGCCAATCGCGTCACGCGTTCCGGCGCCGGCACCTTCGACCGCACCGTGGCAGGGATCAGAATGCTGAGGCGTGAGGCCGTTCCTTTCCACGTCATCTCCGTGCTCTCAGAGGCCGGCATGCAGTCACCGGAGGAGATGCTGGAGTTCTATGTCTCCGAAGGAATAGAAGATGTCTGCTTCAATGTGGAGGAGTCGGAGGGCGATCACGTCTCCAGCCTCCTTTCCGGCGGCAACTCTGACCAGCGCTTCCGGTATTTTCTTGATCGCTTCTGGGCCCTGGCGCGGCAGACCTCGCAGATCCGCTTCATTCGTGAGATTGACACCATGATCCCGCGCATCTTTCGGCCCGCCGGAACAGGGATGGGGAATATGCAGGTCGAGCCCTTCGGCATGATCAATATTGACTGCTACGGAAACGCTTCGAGCTTTTCGCCCGAGCTGCTCGGACTGAAGAACGCGACCTATAACGACTTCATCATTGGCAACGTTCACTCCGATTCACTCATTGACATGATGAATAGCCCGGCGATGTTGAGCATGGGCAGGGATATTGCCGCCGGCGTCGCGGTGTGCCAGGCGCAGTGCGATTACTTCTCGGTCTGCGGCGGTGGTTCGCCGGTCAACAAGCTCACTGAGAATGGCAGCTTCGCTACCGGGCGCACGGCATTTTGCAGCCTCGTCCAGATGGTGCCGACTGACCTGATTTTGAGCGCTCTTGATCGCCTGGAAGAGAATTTCTCAAGTCGGGGTGTGTCGGAATTGCCGATGCCTCGGCCCCACAAGATTAGCGCGCAGCACGCGCCTCCGGCTCCGGCCCGACGGGCGAGCATTCAGGGTTTCGTAGATTTACGCGATATTGAAACACATCAAATTCAGCGGGGTACCGAACGATGAGACTGTCCACAGCAACCGTCCTTACTGCATTTCTGGCAGCAGCAGTCGCGCTGCCTGCCTACGCCCAGGCGCCGAAGCAACCGCCCGCCCCATCCGAGGCTGCACCGCCGCCGGGTGAGTCCGTATCGCCGCAGCAGGAGCCGACGAACGAGTCCACGGCGCCAATTCTTTGGGTGTCGAGCGTTGAGGTCATGCGAAGCACGCATGGGCCGGATCTTGACGTCGTTCGCGCCCGTGGACTGAGCAGCGATGAAGGTTGGGAAGACGCCGAATTGATTCCCCTGACCAAAGGCACGCCGTCGGACGGAATTCTTGATCTGGCGTTTGTCGCCCAAGCTCCTTCAAACTCGACAACTCCTTCAAAGTTCCCGACGGTCGAGGCCGTGTTCGTGGTTGAGCCCGGACATCCTTATAAAGGAGTGCGGGTCCATGGCGCCACCAATCGCGTAACCGTGAAGTCCATGCCAGGATTTGCCGAATCTGCCGCGCCGCCGAACGATTGCGAGAATTGCGTCGGCAAGCACTTCGTCGGCAAGGGCGAGGCCACGCCCGCTGGCGTCAAGCCGGCAGATACGGTTCGCGAAGAAGACTTGCCCAAGACGGTTCGCGTGGTAAAAAGCGGTGATGGTTTGCGCAAGTTCGATAGCGATCCCAACCGCCTGACCCTGGTACTGGATGACGACGGCCGCATCGTTCTCGCGGTGTGGGATTAGCTCTCAAAGTTAACCAGCTTCGCTACCGGCCCCTCACATTAAGGAGATTTTGCAATGAAGCAGAGGATGTTCAATATTCTCGCGGGCAGTGCGATGCTCGCCTGTTCCGCGGTCGTGGTGCAGGCTCAGGCACCGCCAGCTCAATCCGCCCCGGCACCTCAAACGCAGGCCGCTCCGCAAACGCAGGGCGCTCCTGCCCCGGCTCCTCAGATTCAATACGTGCAGCAGTGTCCGACGGTTTATCAAAGCCCTCCGCCGAATCCCGATGGCCCGATGGTGAATATCGGGGGGCGCCACGGAAATCTTCGTCAGGCCCAGGGCTTTCTCGTCGAGTCCTACGAGATGATTCAGCAGGCCCAGATGGATAATGACGACCAACTTGGCGGACACGCTCAGCGCGCGAAAGACCTCATTACCCAGGCCGCTGAGGAGTTGCGCCTGGCCGCTAACGTCGCCAACCGAGAGGGACGCTAAAGCCCGGAGCGCGCTGGCAATCGTTCTTCACTGACTACCCCGCGTGCTAGCATCGCCCACGTGCGGGTCAGCTGGAGAGAGGATTCTGGCCGTTCATCAGGTCGTCGAGTGGGCTTATGAGACCGGGCTTGGGGACATTTACAAACCGGGGCAGGCGATCTCTGCGACTTGTAGTTTTCCTTGGCACGGCCCTCGCGCTGCAGTTGGGCGACACTTCTTTATCGAGGGCCCAGACCTCGGCTCCTCCCCTGGAGTCCGCCGCTCCCGGCCCAGCGGCGGCCCACGGTGGCAAGATCTATGGGGCCGTAAAGGCGGGCACAATTCCGCTCGGCGGAGTTCGAATTGCGGTAACCAATTCGCAGACGGGCGACAAGTACATCGCCATCACCGATGGAGCCGGCAAGTACTCGGTCACGGTCGCCAATGACGGCCGCTACTCCGTTCAAGCCATCTTTCGCTCGTCTACTGCCTCCGCCAAAGTGATCGTCCTTGGGCCCGCCTCAAGCCGCAATCAGAAAGCGGACTTCGCGTTCGAGGGCTCCATCGGAGGGACGACTCTCGCATCCCTCTGGCCGTCGTTGATTCTGCCTCCCGCGGTCGTAAACACTCTCAGCATGCAGCCTGCGCTGACGAATACCGGAGGCAATTCTGGCGGCCAGTTTCCCAGCTTCACCGGCGATCCGGATTTCTCCGGCGATACTTTCGTCGTGACCGGACAGGCTCTGATCGTCATCCCTTATTTTCAGATGGCGGACCAGACGCGTCAGGATTTTGAGGACGGCCACCAGCTGCAGGGACCCTCGATGCAGCTCGATTCGACCAGCGCAGCACTCCCCGCAGGCGCCGCCGTGACGGCGAGCTCGAACAGTGCCTCCGCCAATCCCGTGCACGGCGTGGCCTTTTGGAACGGCGGCAACTCGACGCTGAATGCGGCGCCCTATGTATTGGCCGGGCAGCCGTCGCCGAATCCCAGCTATTACAGCAACAACTACGGCTTCACCGTCGGAGGCGAGCCCTTCGTTCCCTGGCTCACCAGGCCGAGTCCCAGAGACTTCGCGCTGCTTAGCTACTCCGGCCAGCTGTCTACGAGCCTGGTGAACGATTATGGCATCGTACCGACGGAACTCGAGCGTCAAGGCAATTTCTCTGAGCTGGTGGGGACGAACGGACAGCTGATTCCCATCTATCCGCCGAGGAGCATGGTGCCTTATCCCAACAACACCATTGACACGGCCCTGAGCCCCCAGGCATTGGGCCTGCTGAAATACCTGCCGGAGCCGAATCTGCAGAGCGCAGGATATAACTATCGCTTGCTGACGACCCAGGGCACACATTCGAATACGATGGGTCTTAGTTGCACTCACTATTTTGGTAGCTTGCCCAGTGGCAGCAGCCCGAATGCAGGGAAGATCGTTGATAACAGTCAGGGTCTTACGCAGACTATCAATTTCAACTTCAACTGGGGGGAGATAGCCAATGATGTCGTTAACATCTTCCCAGCGTTAGGTGGGAACCAGAGGGTCCAGGGATATTATGCATCCGGCGGATATACAGCCATCAAGGGCGAGTGGATAACTAACATAAACCTAATATCTACAAGGAATAACTACCGCATCACTAACTACTACACAAGCGGAGAAGATATAGCGACGAAGCTGGGCCTGTTGGCAGATAGCACGGGCATGCCAATAAACACAAATCCGCTAAACTACGGCTTGCCAAACCTGATCTTCAACAACTTCACCGGGTTCAGCGAGACCCAGCCCAACTCCCAGCTCACGCAAACGTCAGGCGTGTCAGGTTCGAGCTCATGGACTCACAATTCCCACATCGTCCGGTTTGGCGGAGATCTTCGCCGCATTGACTTCAACATCTTCGGCGGCACTGACGCCACCGGCAGCTTCGTCTTTACCGGCGGATACACGCAGATCGAAGGCGATTCCGCGCCCAGCCCGGTGCCCACCTCGGGCTCCTCATTCGCAGACTTTTTGCTCGGCGATCCGCAGCAGGCCAAAATCGAAGCGCCCTATCAAAAGGCCTATGCGCGGCAGACGAATTGGGACCTATTCGTCCGCGACGACTGGCATGTGTTGCCCAGTCTGACTATCCTCGCCGGACTGCGCTATGACTATTTCTCGCCATTCATCGAAAAGTACAACCGCCTCTCCACCCTCGATTACAACTCGAATTTCTCTGATATCGCACCGGTTCAGCCCAACGGCATTGGACCCGTCACGGGGACGAAGTATCCCCGCAGCCTGGTCAATCCGGATAGAAACAACTTCTCGCCGCATCTCGGCTTTGCCTGGCAGGCCGCACGGAATACAACCTTTCGCGGCGCTTATGACATTGACTATACCGTCGCGCAGTACGGCAGTTTCTTTCAGGACCTCGCCTACCAGCCGCCCTTTGCCGATGTCCAGATCAACGGAAATATTCCCCACATAATTTCACCCTATAACCTCCAATACGGCTTCGGTAGTGCGGCGGACGACGGCAATTACGCAATCAACAAGAATTACCGCGTGCCGTACTTACAGCTGTGGTATCTGGATGTCGAACAAGTGCTGCCGCTGAATATTGTTCTCGACGTTGGTTATACCGGATCAAAGGGTACGAAGCTCGATGTCATCAGCGCGCCGGGTTGGGTCAACTCTACAGTCTTTTCCAGCGCCTACTTCGACTTCGAAGACTCAGCCGCCTTCTCTAATTTCAACGCGCTCGTGGTCAGGGCGACCAGGCGCCTCGGCAGTGGTCTCGCCGTACAGGCGACTTACAGCTATTCTCATTCGATTGATGACGCATCGTCTGTTAATGTTGACAGCCCGGTGGTGGTGCAGAATTCGCAGGACATTCTCGCCGAAGAGAGTAACTCCAGTTTCGACGTTCGCCACCAGGTCACCGGAAGCTTTCTCTATCAGCTTCCTTTCGGTGCAAATAAGCCTTATCTCGCGACAAACAATTGGGTCTCTCACGTTGTCGCAAATTTATCGTTTACAGGATTCTTTCAATTTGCCACCGGTGTTCCGTTGACTCCCTACATTTCCGCTTCCGTCGCCGAGGTCGAGCGGGGAACGCATGGATCGGTGCGGCCCAACCGCGTACCGGGAGTTTCGATCACCGCAGGCGGCGGGCACCTTGATCATTGGTTCAATACCGCGGCCTTCTCCACGAACTTCGCGCCGAACCAGTTATTCGGTACGGCCTCGCGCTACTGCATCCCCGGCCCAGGCGTGGAGAACGTCAACCTGTCACTCTCAAAGCTCATCGGCCTTCGCGGGACGAAGAGTCTGGAGTTGCGCGCGACCGGCAACAATGTATTCAACATTGTTCAATACTCGGGAGTGAATACGCAGATTGGCTACAGCACGTTCGGCTCCGTGAGCGGCGTGCAGCCGATGCGGCAGATTACATTCCTGGCGAGGTTCCGGTTCTAGGCGCTCCACAGTGACGATTCCAGGCCCCAGAAAAGGCGCGGGCCGCACCTGTGCATGGTTAGCGCAAGTGCGGCCGTTACGCCGTGACAGATACCTCTACTTCTACTGGCCTGTGCCCAGCAACGTGATCGCAGCATACGGGTTGCCACCGCTGTAGAGCTGGACCGGATTGCTGCTGGTGTCTACCGCGGTCACGCCGTAAGACGCGCTCACCTGTCCTGCACCTGTCGGCGAGAAGCTGAAGATCAGTTCGCAGCTTCCGTTGACCGGTAGTGATGCTCCGCAGTTAGTGCCCGCCAGGTTAAACCCGTTCAGACCCTGGGTAAAGCCGCTGCCCAGCGAAAGCGTCAGTGCCGTCGTCGTTGTGTTGGTGAGCTGCACGCCATAGTTGGTTGCCGTGGTCCCGACCGTCACGTTGCCCCAGTTGTGGGCGACGCTGGTCGCAGTGAACAGGCCGCTGGTCACGCCGGCGCCGGTGAAAGAAACCCCGGCGGAGTAGTTAGGCGAGCTACCGGTTCCATTCGGCAGAATCGGCTGATCGCTGCTGATGGTCAGCAAATCGTTGAAGGTCCCGACCGCGGTTGGCGAGAAGTTGACGATCACACTGCACTGCGCGCCTGCCGCCAGCGTCGCCGGGCAGCCGCCGGTTGCCACGTTATAGGGGGTCGTGCCCGGCTGACTGGTGCCGAAGCTCAGCGTTGCCGCGGACGAAGCATTGTTGGTAATGCTCAACCCGAAGGCCGAGGCGCTGCCGCCCGTCGTCACGTTGCCAAAGTTATGTGCCGTGGTGTTTAGCTGCAGGCCGGTGTTCGAATTGACGATGCCGGTCAGGCTGACGTTAATCGGCGATCCTCCCGAGGGAGTGATTCCGACAGAATCGGTGACCGTGCCCGTGCTTGAACTTTGGAAGGTTACGTTGATGGTGCAGTTGGAATTTGCCGCCAGGTTTGCCGGGCAATAGTTGGTTGCCTGGAATGGCGTGGTCACCGGCGGCGTATATGACAGACCGACCGATGCTCCGCTCGAATTTGTAACTGTGATTGTCAGGGTGCTCGACAACGCGCCCGGAGCCAGCGGCCCGAACGTGTAGCTGAGCGGGCTCACGGTGATGGGGCTGCTTGGCGGCAGCACTGCCTTGCCTGCCAGCGTCGCCGGGAAGGTGACTGCGCCGGAGCGATCAAAGGCTGTGTCCCCGATGCCGAGCAGCGCGCCCGAGGTGACCTGCCAGGTTGCCGCTTCATAAGTGCCCTGCGGATAGCCGGAGCCGTCCGTGGTGCAGTTTACTGTCGGGTTGCAGCCGTCTCCGTTTGGCGGAGCGTAGTAGAAGAGATAGTTACAAGTCTTGCCGGAGGCAAGGCTCGCCGGGCAGTTGGTCACGTAGCTGAATGCGCCCGATGAAGCGTTGGTGAAGTTGAGCCCAACCGTCTGCGCCGTCGGCGTGAAGTTATAGACCACGATGCCGAACGGTCCGACCTTGGTTCCACCGATCGTTCCTTCGACCGTGATAGCCGGGGAACCGTAGCTGATCAAGCCGCTGAAGTTGTGGTTCAGTGAGGTCGTAACCAGCAGGCCCTGTAGGTAAACGTTGATCGTGTTTGACGGTCCCGCCGCGCCGTAGCTGCCAGAGGCAGTAACGGTCGCGTTGAACGCGTTCAAGCCACCCGCCACCCCGGTTGAAGCGGTTGTGACCGCTACCGTCGCCACACCGGAGGCATTTGTCGCCGCCGTGTAGCTTGCGCCCGTGGATGCATCGTTGAACTTCACGATGACACCCGCAAGCGCAGGAGTGATGGTCGCCGTCAGGTTGACTGAAGTTACGCCGCTGGCAGACGATCCCGGCGTGTCAGCCGATAGCACGATGGAGGAAATAGTCGCCGGCGATATCGTCAGCGTCCCGGTCCCTATCGCGCTCTGGAACATTGTGTCGCCGGAGTAAGTGCTCGTGATCGTATACGCGCCGACCGCCGTAGCAACTGGCACCGTGTAGGTAATGGTACAAACCTGCGACGTAACCACCGTCCAGTTGAATATATTTCCCGAGGGAACTGTGAACGACAGTACACAAGGTGTCGAGCCAGTGGTGTTCAGCGTGATGGTATTGAGCGTTCCCAGCGTCGGGTTCGTCAGCGTAATCGTCCCCGTCGGATAGGTAGCGCTGGTCGGCTTGAGGAATGAGGTTGAAGTGTACGTCCCAGTCAGCGTCGCTGTGAACGAAACCGTTGCGCCCGAGCCGTAGGTTGTACTCGGCGAGGACAGGGCCATCGTCGTGGTGCTGGTACCGACGACTGTTAGCGGAGTCGTGCCGTTTGAAGTCCCGTAGTTCGTGTCTCCGTTGTATGTAGACGTCATCGTTCTTACGCCGCCTGCGGCAAGATTCGAATACGCCGCCGGCACAGTGATAACGCACGTCACATTCTGCGCCACCAGGTTAGTCGTGCAGCTGTAGGTGTACCCGCCATCGGTTGCGCCCGAACCCGAGCTGGTTGTCAGCCCAACCGCCGGGAACGCAATACCCGTGATCGTTGTCCACGTGCCGCCGGATGCGGCGAGTGAAAGGGTTCCCGTAGCCTGCAATCCCGTACTGGTCGCATAGCTCGTTACCGAGGTGAACACTGCCTGCGGTGATGCCGCGGAAACCGTCGTCGGCGCCACCGAAAGCGTCGTCGCCGTAGTGTGCTTCGAGATCGTCAGTGTGCTGGTCGCAGATCCCGCGTTGTAGTTGGAGGTTGCCGCGACCGCGACCGTTAGATCAGCCGTGTAAGTCCCGACCGCCAAAGCGCCACTCGGGGTGTAGGTAGAGCTGCAGGTGTTCGTGGAAATTGTGCAGGTCATGGGACTAAAGCTGCCGCCCACTCCTCCCGCCGTACCGAACGTCGCGATGGCGCCCGCATCTCCCGTGGCTGTCACGGTGATTGCCTGGCCGGTCGTGGTCCCATACTGCGCCGTCACAGCCGACAACGAAACCGTCGGCGTTCCCTTCGTGATGGTGAGAGTGCTGGTCGCGCTGCCGGCCTTGTAATTCGTCGTGGCCGCTACCGAAACGGTCAGGTCATTGGCATAAGTTCCAACCGCCAATGTCCCGCTCGGTGAGTAGGCGCTCGTACAGGTTCCGCCCGCTGCGATGGTGCAAGTCGTCGGCAAGAAGCTTCCGCCAACTCCGCCGGCCGTTCCAAACGTCGCCACTGCGCCCGTATCGCCCGTCGCGGTGACCGTAATCGTCTGCCCCGTCGTGACCCCATACGCTACCGAAATATTCGACAGCGATACCGTCGGCGTCGCCTGCGTTACGACATAGTTCGCCGTCTCAGTGCTCGCCGCCGCCGAGTAGTTCGTGTCGCCGGAGAACGACAGATTGATCTTGTAGTTCCCAGCCGCATCCGCTGCAGTCGGAGTGAACGTCGCCGTGCAAGTGATCGGCGATGCAGTCGTCGGGCAGCTGGTTCCGCTGATGGTTCCGCCCGTCACGGTGAATGAGATGTTGGCGGTCGTCGGAGTTCCCGTGCCGGTCCAGGAAAGCTGTCCGCTTACCGTGAACGCCGACAGGGCGCCGAATACCTGGCTCACTGGAGCGGCCGTCGTCGGTGAAACCATGATCGCGGCTGGTGAGCTCTTCGTGATGGAAAACGGAGTCGTGGCATTGCTGGGAGAGACTGTGCCGTTGCCGGAGAAGGCCGCGCTGATCGTGTAGGAGCCCACGCTGTCTCCAGCCGGAGGCGTCCATCCCCCAGGAAGCGTGCAGGTGTAAACCTGGCCGGAACTGGAGCACTGGCTGACCGTCATGCTGCCGATCGCTGTCACCCCGGCGTTGATGGTGAAGATAATCGTGTCGGACCCAAGCGGCGTGACGCCGGTTGCAAAGGTGAGTGTGTCGGTCAGCGCCACCGAGGTGCCGGCCGCATAGGCGACCGTGTTCGGGACCGCGGACAGGCTCGAAGTGACATTTGTTACCGTCACGCTCGCCGTACCCGAGCTCGGCCCATACGTTGCGTCGCCGGAATATGCGGCCGTTACCGTGTAAGTGCCTGCTGCGGTTGCTGCCGGAACCGCATACGTCTCCGTACAAGTGGTAGTCGTTCCGGAGTGCGAGCACGTTGACAGGTTCACAACATTGGGCGACCCGGTGACCGGTGTGCCGCTGATCGTCATCGTGCCGGTGTAAGTGGTCGTGCGGGTGCTCGTAAGCACGATCGTGTAGACAACATTCGTGCCTGCCGCCGTTGTGCTTGGGTTCGCAGTCACTGTGACGCTGGTTGCATCATTAAGGCTGTCAATGACGGGCGTGCTGGTTGTCCCGTTCGCTGATGCGGCGTAGGTCACGTCGCCCGAGTAGCTCATCACCATGTAATACGTGCCGTATACCGAATCGTTGGTATCAAGCGCATAGGTAATCGGACACACGAATGTCTTCGCCGTGGTGTTGATGGTGCAATTCGTCGAGTTGACTGTGACGGGTGCGGGCAGACTGGCGCAAGTACCCGCAGACGACGCGCTGCAGCTCAGAGTCACCGTGCCGGTCGGCGTTGCGCCGGATCCAGTCCAGGTGGTGGTCGAGGTAACGGTGGTTGAGGGAGTCGCCATGCTTACAAGCGTCGGATTTGCGGTGGCGGTGGTGGTGTTGGCGGTATTGGCAAAGACCGTAAAGGTGTCGGTCGTCGTCGCTGCGCTGTAGCTGCCGCCGCCGCTGTAGTTCGCGGTCAAGGTGTAAACGCCGGACGCCTGCGTAGCAGATGGGTTCCAGTTAAATGTGCAGGTATAGCTGTGAGTGTTGGAGTGGCTGCAGCTGCTCGAGGTGGTGATGGTGGTGCTCCCGACGATGGTCCCGATCGTGGGGTTCGTAATCGTTAGGGTGCCGCTGATTGCGCCATTGCCAGTGGTCCCGACCAGGCTCACCGTGAGCGTCTGCGCCGTCGAAGTCCCGAAATTCTGCGTACCCGGCGAGTCAACCAATGTGTATGTCGTGAGCGCCACCAGGGGCGTCGCCTTCGGGCCAACTGGCGCAACGATCCCGTCTGCAGAATCGTCCGACGCCACTTCGCTCGACGTCGAAACCTTCCCGGCGCCGATCACGTGGCCGGCATAATTCTGCATGCGGATGGGGCTGAAGTTGTCCAGCTTGAGCGGGGAATAAATCAGAGCATCAAACGCCGCGGGAACCTTCGGATTCGTGGAGTTTGAATAATAAGTCGCGCCGTCCTCGGTCTTGTAGGTATGAATCTCGGTGTTAAACGCAGTCTCAACCTTCGACACCGGGCCCGAGAAGAGAATCACCAGCTGTGCCGGCTGATAGCTGTCCACCGTCAAGCCATGAGATTCCATCCAGCTCTTCAGCGTCGCGATGTCAGAGTCTGCGGGCGCAAAGTTTTCCGCCAGCTCCTTGGGCGTCAGCCATTTCTTATAAAGAGCGTCATGCTTTGTATGCAGTCGCTGCTCCAGCAGCTCGACCGCCTGCTGCTCTTCCGTCGGGCGATGCAGCACAATCTGGCCCTGCATAACCAGGGTGGCATCCGCGCGGCCTTCATCTCTCGCCGTCTCGGTCTGCGAAGGCACGCTGTTCTTATATGACACCAACTCGCTGTCATCCACCGGTAAGGTGATCAGCGGACGAGCGCCGGCAGAGCCTGCAGGGGGCGTGACGCCCGCCATGTTGCCGCTCTGGGCCTGCATGGGCGCGGAAACAGTTATCGAGAGGGCGAGTACGGCCAAGGAAGATAGTCCTGTGAACAAGGACTTGCAGAGAGGGCGATAATTCATAAGTGAAAGCTCCTACATCAAAGACAGCGATGCGTGCAGTCCAATCCCGTCGAACATTGCGACATTGCGGAGTGGGGTATTACGAAGGTAAGAACGGTTATCGTAACGGTCAATAGATAAATAGCACTGAGGGCTACACAGAAAGTTGTTCTGAATCGGGACTCGGCCGGCTAGCGGCGACCGTTTGCTGCAGCCCCTTCGTCTGGGTAATGCTCCATGTCATGCAGAATGTGGAAGATGCGCGAATTTCGTGGATCGGGGAATCGTTCCCTTGAAGGTCAGAGCAAACAAAGCCTGAAGAAGGCGATTTCGTGCAGAGGAGCTCCGTGCGATCTTTGCAGAGAAAAGTCCCCGACCGAGCCTCGAGGAATTGCCATGGAGCTCCCAGCGATGACCATCGCACACGGGTGACTCAAAGCGCAACTGCAAAAGTAAATATCTCTCCAGAGGCTATGTACTAATAAGTAATTACTTGCAGCGCGAAGACGAGTTAAATAATGTCTGCGTCTGGAAGCGCAAGAAGAAACAAAGGGGTTATCGCTCGCCGGCCAAGGGGCGTACCAGCTTGCTGATGCCGTGCGCGACGCCAAACGATTCGGCGACCGATGTGGGGTCCAGCAGGCCAAGCCCGCAGGTGGCCGTGATCATCGAGTTCCGCGCAAATAGCTGAGGGTCTCCGGCCCGGGACGCGGCTTCGAGCCAGCGGAGAAAGATGCTTGCCGAATCTACGGCGCTCAGGCCAGCGCGGGTTGGGACGAGTCCATAGGCGACCAGGCCGCCCTCCTCGACAAAGTCGCCGGCGTGCGAATCGGCAAAAAACAATTCGAGTCCCTCTTCGGCGTCGAAGGAAATTATGTCGGGCTTGACCCGCAGCATTCGGTCCAGCGGGCTGGCCGCGCAGCAGTGCAGTCCTGCATAGGCGCCGCGCACGCGCGCGTCTTTGAGGGTGACCGCCAGCGCCTCGAGTCGGCGCTCCTCAGAAATGGCATTGGAAGAGGTGTGCAGGCACAACGCCGGCTCATCCACAAACATCAGCACCGGCAGGCCGGCGGATTTGAGGCGGTCAATCTGCCAGCAGACAATCTGCGAAACGTGAAACGCGATTGCGGCGAAGAGCGCTGGATCGTCCAGGAAGGGCTGGCCGCGGTGAAACAAATACGCCGCCAGCGTGATCGGGCCCTCGATCTGCCCTTTGACCGCGACCGCCGAATCGAACACGCCGCATGCCAGCGCGTGCTCCATGCGCGTGGAAGCCGGCTGCATTCGCGGCCGTCAGCTCTCCGCTGCTGCGGTGCAGCGCCTCGATCACCGCATTAATGCGCCCCTCTCTCACTTGATAGCCATAGCCGTCGGTACGAGCTTCGATCAGATCCGCCACGATGCCGAGGCCTTGCCCGATCGCACTCTCCCGTGGGGAGAGCTGCGGCAATTGCGGCCAGAAGGGAATTTCCGGCGACAACTCAGCTACCGCTTGAACCGCCGAAGTGACCGAGGTGAGAGGCAGGCTGCCTACCCCCGTGACCGCGCCCGCCGGCACGAACGGCAGTCGAATTACGCGGGATGAAATCGCCTGGGTCGAGCTGGATGCGGAGGACACTCCCTCGATTCTACGTAGCGGAAGGTGCGCCGCTCAGCCGGTGCATCTCGCGGCTGTCGCGAACGGCTCACTATAATAGATATAGATAAGGTGGAAAATCGCTGGGCCTGGCAGAGAAGCAACGGTTGCGACCTTGCCATGCTCATGACCATCAAAATGAGATGACTGAGCGCCGGCCACATCCTCTGGAAGACCTGCTCGACAGCCGCATCGCCATCATTGACGGGGCGATGGGCACGACCATCCGCACCTACGGCATGAGGGAAGCGGACATTCGCGGGGACCGCTTCAAGGATTCGAAGAAGGACCTGCTCAACAACGGCGACCTGTTCTCTCTGACCCGGCCGGAGATGATCTGCGATATCCATCGCCGCTTTCTCGAGGCTGGCGCTGACATCATCGAGACCAACACCTTCGGCGCGACCAGCATCACGCAGAGTGAATTCTTCGTGGACGATCCGCGGGAGCACGGCGGCCGCAAGGATCCGGAGTTCTACCAGAAGATCATCACCGATCCTTTTCTGAATGATCTGGCGTGGGAGATTAACGAGCAGTCGGCGCGCCAGTGCCGCACGTGGGCGGATCGCATTGCGAATGAGACCGGGCGGCAGCGCTTTGTCGCCGGCGCGATCGGGCCGCTGACGGTTTCATTATCCAACTCGCCGGACGCCGACGATGCGGGCTTTCGCGTGGTGACGTTCGATCAGGTGAAGGCGGCATACGCGCACGAGGTGCGTGCACTGATCTGCCGGCGGGGCCGACCTGCTGCTGGTCGAGACCATCTTCGACTCGCTGAATGCGAAAGCAGCGCTGGTCGCCATTCGCGAGGTCTTCGATCACGACGGAAAGGAGCTGCCGGTGATGATCTCGGCCGCAGTGGGCCGTGGCGGCGAGACCATGATCTCCGCCCAGACGATCGAGGCCTTTTGGAATGCGGTCAAGCATGTGAAGCCGCTCGCCATCGGCCTTAACTGCTCACTCGGCCCCGACCTGATGTATCCGTTTCTTGAGGAGCTGTCGGACAAAGCGGACGCGGCCATCTCGTGCTATCCGAATGCCGGCCTGCCGAATCCGCTGTCGGCGACGGGCTTCGATCTCGGGCCGCAGGACATGGCGCGCTATCTTGGCGACTTCGCCCGCGGCGGGTTGATCAACATCGCCGGCGGATGCTGCGGCAACACGCCGGAACATATCGCGGCGATCGCCCAGGCACTCCAGGGCAAGGCTCCGCGAAAGTGGCGCAGAGATTCCGTCGAGCGATCGGTTGACCGCCAGATCGAGAGCGTGGCGTGACGGAGGCTGTTGCAACCAGGCCGTTGCGCCTTTCCGGATCGCAGCCGTTCACTCAGCAAGCCGGTGTCTACATCATGATCGGTGAGCGGACCAACGTCGCCGGCTCGCCAAAGTTCGCGCGCCTGGTAAAAGAAGGCAAATTCGAAGAAGCGGTTAGCGTGGCCCGGCAGCAGGTTGAGAGCGGCGCCAACGTGCTCGACATCTGCATGGATGAGGGCATGATTGATGGCGTCGCCGCCATGACCCGCTATCTGCAACTGCTGGCCAGCGAGCCCGAGGTCGCCAAGGTTCCGTTCATGGTGGACTCTTCGAAGTGGGAGGTCATCGAAGCGGGACTGAAATGCCTGCAGGGCAAGGGCATCGTAAATTCGATCTCGCTCAAAGAGGGCGAAGAGAAGTTTCGCCGGCACGCTTCTACTGTGCTGAAGTATGGCGCCGCCGTCGTAGTGATGGCCTTTGACGAGCAGGGCCAGGCGGCGACTTACGCGGAGAAGATCCGCATCTGCGAGCGCGCTTACCGGATTCTCGTGGACGAAGTCGGCTTCCCTCCTGAGGACATCATCTTCGACCCGAACATCCTCACCGTTGCCACCGGCATGGAGGAGCACAACAACTACGCCGTGGACTACATCAATGCCACGCGCTGGATCAAGGCCAATCTGCCGCATGCCAAGGTGAGTGGCGGCGTTTCGAACATCTCTTTCAGCTTTCGCGGAAATAACAAGGTCCGCGAGGCCATGCACTCGGCATTTCTCTATCACGCAATCGCGGCTGGAATGGACATGGGCATCGTCAATGCCGGCATGCTCGAGGTTTATGAAGAGATCGAGCCGGAGCTGAAAGTTCTGGTCGAAGATGTGCTGCTCAACCGGCGTCCCGATGCCACTGAGCGTCTTGTCGATTACGGAGAGGCGCTGAAAGCCGCGAACACCGGCGCGGTAGCAAGTGAAAAGAAAACTGAGGAGTGGCGCAACGGCACCGTCGAGGAGCGGCTCTCTCACGCCCTGGTAAAGGGCATTGATACCTACATCGAGATTGATACCGAAGAAGCGCGGGTCAAGCTTGGCCGTCCTCTCCAGGTCATCGAGGGCCCGCTGATGGATGGCATGAGTGTGGTCGGCGATCTCTTTGGGGCCGGCAAAATGTTTCTGCCGCAGGTGGTTAAGTCGGCGAGAGTTATGAAGAAAGCTGTGGCACACCTCACCCCCTTCATGGAAGCCGAGAAAGCTGCGCTCGAGGCTTCCGGGCAAGAGGTCAAGGCGCAGGGAAAAATCGTTCTCGCAACGGTGAAGGGCGACGTGCACGACATCGGCAAAAACATCGTCGGCGTCGTTCTCGCCTGCAACAATTACGAAGTGATTGACATGGGGGTGATGGTCCCCTGCGAGAGAATCCTCGAGCGAGCGCGGTCGGAGAAGGCGGACATGATCGGCCTGAGCGGTCTGATCACTCCGTCGCTCGACGAGATGGTGCATGTGGCCCGCGAGATGGAGCGGCAGGGATTCAAATTGCCGCTGCTGATCGGCGGAGCGACCACGAGCCGCGCGCACACCGCGGTCAAAATCGCGCCGCACTATAGCCAGCCGGTGGTGCATGTGCTCGATGCCAGCCGCGCGGTTCCTGTCACTACCAGCCTGCTTAGCGACGAGGGCAAGACTGCTTTCGTCGCGCAGCATCGCGCCGATTACGAGGCAATCCGTCAGGCCCATGCCGCGCCGCGCCAGACCCTGGTGCCGCTCGCAACCGCTCGCCAGAGACGAACTCCCATTGAGTGGCGCCCGGAGGATATTCCAGTTCCTCAGTTCGCCGGCGTGCAGGCGCTCGAAAACTTTCCCCTCGCCACCCTGCGCGAATACATTGACTGGTCGCCGTTCTTTCACACCTGGGGGATGAAGGGGATTTATCCGCGAATTCTCGACGACGAACGCCAGGGAATTGAAGCGCGCAAACTCTTCGCCGACGCCAACGCGCTGCTCGACGACATCATCGAGAACAAGAAGATTGAGGCCCGCGGCGTCTATGGCTTCTTTCCCGCAAATGCTGTGGGAGACGACGTCGAGCTTTACAAAGACGACACGCGGCAACAAGCACTCGAGCGCTTTCACTTCCTGCGCCAGCAGGCGAATCGAGAGGGAAGCGAGCCCTGCCGCTCACTCGCTGATTTCATCGCGCCAAAAGAGACTGGTTTGCCCGATCACATCGGCGCCTTCGCAGTGACCAGCGGAATCGGTCTGCAGCAACTTTGCGATCGCTTTCGCGCGGACAACGACGACTACAACGCGATCATGGCTGAGGCCCTCGCAGATCGTTTGGCCGAGGCCTTCGCGGAGTGCCTGCATAAGCGAGTTCGCGACGAGTGGGGCTACGGCTGTGCAGAAAATCTGAGCCCGGCGGAATTGATTCAGGAGAAATATCGCGGAATTCGCCCTGCTCCGGGCTATCCCGCCTGCCCCGACCACACCGAGAAGGGAACAATATGGCGCTTGCTCGATGTGCAGGCGAAAACAGGCATGATGCTTACAGAATCGTTTGCGATGTGGCCCGGATCGAGCGTGAGCGGGCTCTACTTCGCCCATCCGCAGTCGCGATATTTCAGCCTCGGAAAGATTGACCGCGATCAGGTTGCCGATTATCACGAGCGCAAAGGGATGAGCATCGCCGACGTCGAGCGCTGGCTCGGCCCAAACTTGAATTACGATCCGGCCGCAGCGCGGTAACCCATCTCTAAGGTCGTGTCAGCCGAGGTTTGCAGTCCTGATTTTTTGCCGATTCCTGCATGCAAACGACGCCTCAGCAGGAATCCAATCCCTCAATTGCGCATCCATTTAGATGTGCGCCTGCGTAACGCCGCTTTCCATTTAACTGGGGTGAAACTGATGAGATTTTCATGCTTTGCAAGATTCGAGTTAACTGCCGTGGTCGCGGCCACAATGCTGCTCCCCGCCGCGCTGCACGCGCAGCAGACCATCACCGGAAAGGCGGCCTTCGCCGGCTACGACCAGCAGAAGCCGGGAGTTCGCCGAAAGATTGTGGTGGCCGATCTGCCTGAACCGAACCCGGGCGAATCCGTTGACAATGGCCCGAATGTCATCAAGCGGCCAGATGGTGCTTGGCCAATTGCGCCAGCCGGATTCAAAGTTGATCTCTACGCCGGCGGCGATGCGGCGGCCCCGATGCAGCGCTCCGAGAACACGAGGAAGATACATCCAGGCACTTCAGGCACATTTGTCATGCCGCGCATCATTCGCACCGCGCCCAACGGCGATCTCTTCGTCGCGGACTCGCAAGCCGGCTCCATCTTTGTGCTGCGTGGCGTGACTGCTGAGGGCAAGGTGGCAACGGTCAGTTCCTATGCCACCGGCCTCGATCATCCGTTCGGCATCGCGTTCTACCCCTCGGGCGATCATCCCAAATGGATCTACGTTGGGAATGCCACGACTGTCGTCCGCTTTGCCTACAATTCAGGAGACCTCAAAGCCACCGGAAATCCGCAGACCATCGTTCCCGATGTCCCCGGATATGCGCAGCTCCGTGGCGGCGGTCACTGGACCAGGGATGTCGTCTTCTCCTCTGACGACAAGCATATGTTCGTCTCGGTCGGAAGCGCGTCGAATGTAGATGATCCTGACACCCATCCGAACGAATTCCATCGAGCCGATGTGCTGGAATATACGCCCGACGGAAAATTTGTTGAGGTCTACGCCTACGGCATTCGCAATTGCGTGGGCGAAGCGGTGAATCCAACCACCGGGCAACTCTGGTGCTCAACCAATGAGCGCGACGGGCTGGGAAACAATCTCGTTCCAGACTATGTGACCTCGATTAAGGAAGGAGGCTTTTACGGCTGGCCCTGGTGGTACATGGGCGGACATCAGGATCCGAGGTTGAAGGGGAAGCATCCTGAACTCAAATCCAAAGTGATCACGCCGGATGTGCTGGTCCAGCCGCACATGGCATCGCTCGGAATGATTTTCTATCCGGCTTCCAAATCTTCATTTCCGAGTCAGTACGAAGGTGACGGATTCGCCGCCGAACACGGTTCGTGGAATCGCGCCAATCGGGGCGGATATGAAGTCATTCGCATTCCGATGAAGGACGGAAAAGCCACAGGGGAGTACGAAGACTTTCTCACCGGATTCGTCACGAAAGACGGACAGGTCTGGGGACGGCCGGTAGGTGTAGCGGTCGGCCACGACGGAGCTCTGTATGTGACGGATGACGGCTCGCGCAGTGTATGGCGAGTCTCCTACACCGGCAAGTAACCACGCAGAATTAGCGAGGCTTGCTATTCTGGCCTAAGGTTGAGTTATGCATCATGATAGGGAGATATGAAATGACTTCAAAGTATGTCGCTATCGGAGTGGCCATGCTGGCTGGGGCATCCTTCGCAGCCCTCCTGGCTCAGGACGCTTCGACACATGTTGCGAGCGGTCAACGCGAGATACTGCTGCAAGCTAGCCAATCGTGGAACGGCAAGCCGTACTCGCACTACCCGACCGGCCAGCCACAGCTCACAACAATCAAAATGAGCATCGCGCCTCATACAGCGCTGCCATGGCACACCCATCCCTTTCCGAACGCAGTATACGTGCTATCGGGCAGCCTGACTCTCCACGATAAGGCGAGCGGCAAGACCCTCGTCATTCATCAGGGACAAGCCGTCGGCGAATCGGTTGACGATATCCATCGCGGCGAAACAGGTGACGAGCCCGCCGTCCTGCTCATCACCTACGCCGGCACTCAGGGCGTTGCAACTTCCATTCCAGCAAAGGGCGAGCAGGCGGAATACTAACTCCTGCCCGGCCGAGTTACTCTTTATCGGTTACAAAGACCGCGGTTGTGAGAGCGGGCACAGTAGCGGAGCCTGCTTTGGAGTTGAACGTGGACTGCTTCGTCGCAGCATCGGCGGAGTTCTGCTGGACAGGATGAAGGCGCAGCTTCAGTCCCTGTAGCTGACTGTTTGTGAATGTCGTTGAAGCATTGGTCGCGTTGAATACGACCACAATGTGTTTGTAGATCGCCGTAGTTGCCGCCGTTCGCGTCCAGTTTCATCACGATTACGCCGGGTGTCTGGTTGGGACCCGTGTTCAGGAATGTCAGATTCTTCTGCACCTCGTCAAATGTCTGCATCCGGAACAACTCGGAGCTATAGCGGATAGTTAACAACTCCTGAACGCCGCTTTACTGTAAGCGATGTTTTCCGGCATCGGTGTATAAGCAGAATCGCTTAGCAGCGGAGTCATGATCGGCCACTGGCTCTCATTTTGGCTCGCAATAGGCAAGCCGATACCCCAGTTAGCCGTCTTCCCGCTCCAGTCAATCTTGTTAAACCAATCGCCTGAGTTATAGCTGTTCTGGTCCATGTCTTTCGAACGCAACAAGTCATCGCCTGCCTGGAAGAAGGGAACTCCCTCGCCGAGAGATACCAGGCTCATGCCCATGATCTGCCTGCGAGCCCGGGTGGCGATGCTGTCGCTGAAGCTCGACTTGAGCTGCACCTGGTCAAAGAGGTCCTGGTTATCGTGGACCGATGCGTAGTTGACCGCCTCGATGGGGTTCTTGGTGTAACCGGTCGGCTGCCCGTTATAGTCAACCTCCGCGCCGGTAACCGTGGACCCCGTGCTGTCTACAAAACTGTAGTCGCGCAGGTTTCCGGTGAGTCCTACATCAATCCAGTCCGAGTATTGAAGCAGTTGTGCCAGCTGACCGCTTGCTGGCGGAGTCGCATTGGTGTAATCGCTGGGATCAGTGAACAGGCCCGTCGCAAAGCCCTGCACTCGCTCATCGGTAAACGGGCTCCCGCCATGAATGCCATCGCGAATTCGATCGTTGAAGGTGCCGATACCAAATCCGTAGAGATTGACTTGCGAGGCGTTGGGGCCTATCTGGTTGTTTTGCGTATCTCCAAAGTTGAAGCCCTCTCCATATAGATAGATCTTGCTACCGTCCACACCGTCTTTCTCCGGAGTTAACGCTTCGAGCGCCTGCTGGATGTTCTGCATGTTGTAAGTGAACATAAAGCTCATGATGTCGAAGCGGAAGCCATCAATCTTGTAGTCCCGCGCATTGAGCACAAGCGTGTCAATGACGAGCTTCTCCATCATTCGATGTTCAGGCGCGGTGTCGGGGCAGCAGGAGCCCGACTCGAGGTTTCCGCTCGCATCCAGCCGGTGATAGTAGTTCGGCACAACCTCATCGAGATTCGAGTTGGGGCCCTCGCCGCTGGCATTGGTGTGGTTGAAGACGACATCCTGCACCACTCGAAGGCCTGCCTTGTGAAGCCCGTTGACCATGACGCGATATTCACGCACGCGATTGTCAGGATTAATCGCGTAGCTGCCTTCCGGCGCCATGTAGTGGACCGGATCGTAGCCCCAGTTGTAGGCGGGATTGGTCTGGCTGGCGGTAACAGCGGCTTGCTGTTGCTGGCCGTCCGGCGGATATGCGCCGAGGCCGGTAGGAATAATCCAGGTTGATTTGTCTTCGTTCACACTTGCAAAATGGAAAGAGGGCAAAATGTGAACTGCCTTCAGTCCGCTCGCGGCCAGGGAACGAAGATGCCTCATGCCATCGGAGTTCTGATCATCGAAGGCCTCGTAAAATCCGCGATGTGCTGCCGGCACGGTCGATCGTTCACGCTGAAGTCACGAATGTGCAATTCGTAGACACTCAGATCGCTCAGATTTCGCAGCGGAGGTGACGACTGCTCATCCCAGCCGAAAGGCTTCGTCTCGTCCGAGTCCAGATCCGTAATCCGGCTCTTCGTGCCGTTCAGTGCGATGTCGATTGAGTAGGGGTCGCTGGTGACATTCGTATCTACCGCACCATCAGCTGGCACCCAGACGTTCACGCTGTAGAGATAATATTTATCCTTCCAGTTTCTCTGGCCCCTCGCCACCCACACCCCATTGTGTTAATGCATCGGCACGATTGCGGAGGGCGCCGTATCAGACTCGTGATTGAAAATGCATAAGTGAGACGCTCTGTGCGGTGGGCGCCCACAGCTTCAGTTTGACGGCATAGTCCTCGTCGTCGGCCCAGTCGCTCCAGTCGTCTGATCGTCGGCCGTGATGAAAGACGACCCCGAGCTTGCCGGGATAGTAGTAGAGGTCGTCGAGCACGCCGGCGAACTGAATGCCCGTCGCATACTGCAGCGCTCCATTTGACCCGACCACTGAAAACGCAAGCTGCCCTTGAAGGTCCGTTTGCAGAGTTGAGACCTGGCGTGTTCGCCGGGAGTTGGAGGACGGCATAGCTGCTCAATTGCGGATAGCGCGAGAATTCATCGGCCGTCAGGCTGCCGCCAGCAGTGAGCGGAATGGTGGTGCCGCCGGTGATGCCCGTCGGTAGTAACGGACAAGCCTCCGTTCAAGCTCGAATTGATTGCGTAGGTGGCGCCGCTCTGTAGCAAATTGGGGCTGAACGAGCGACGCGCTGGCGGTCGATCCAATAGGCCTGCTCCATATTCAGCAGGCTATTCGAGTATCTGGGTGGCGGTTGGCGTGGTCGTGAAAGACCATCGCATTCCCTGAAATCGCCCATGCCTCAGTATTGGTAGCGACGTCGAGAGACATGTTCGGACCTGGATCCTTAGCGCCGGTGGAGATGTTGTGGATGATGAATCCGAGGTTCTTCGCATTGGGTATCAGGCTGATATCGAAGTACGCGCCGTAGGAGTCAAAGGCTAGTCACTCCGGTTAGCCCATCGTTGTAATCGCCCGTGTATTCCGCGGTGTCATTAAATGCGTAGACGGTCCAGTTGCAGTAGTTGCCGTCGGGACGGTAGTAGTGGATGCGCGCATATCCAGGCAGCAGTGCGTTCGGATTCGTAAGACTCGGCTGACTCTTGTAGAGTTTGCCGATTCCCGTGTAGGCCCAATATTCATAGCCCTCTGTAGTTGGATCAACGAACTCGTTCGGGCCGGGGTCTTTCTGGTCGCCGCCCGACGCCGACGGGTTGTGAATGATTAGTCCGAGATTCTGCGGGCTGGCAACAACGGCTACATCAAAGTAGACGCCATAGGCATCCGTAGTTCGTCGGCGGTACAAGTCCGCTGTTATAGTCGCCGCCATATTCCGTCGTGTCATAGAAGGCATAGATCGTCCAGCCGCCGTAGTTGCCGTCGTTGCGATGGTAGTGAACCCGAACATATCCCGGCAGCAGCGCCGTGGGATTAGTCAGACTGGGCGCAGTCGTATAGAGCTTGGCTATGCCGGAGTAGGCCCAGTACTCGAGGCCCTGCGCTGGAAGGATCGACAAATAGATTATTCGGAGTGTCTTTCTGATCGCCGCCGGCTGCGGTCGGATTGTGAATGATGATCCCCACCTCTTGCGCGCCCGCCGTTACTCCCACGTCAAAATAGGCGCCGTAGGTGTCCGTGCCTGTCACTTGAACCGGGCCGCCCCCGTAGTTGCCCGTGTCCTCCGTGGTGTTGTCGAAAGCATAGATCGTCCAGCCACTATAGTTGCCATCGTTGCGGTGGTAGTGAACGCGAATGTGTCCTGCGGGGATCGGCGGATCCGCGGCCGCGAACAACGGCGCCGAGGCCAGCGCGCAGAACAGCAGGGCGAACATGGCGACGATGGCCTTTGACAGAAGGCGATGGATTGCGGGCAGGTGTTTCATTGGGGAGGCCTCGGAGAATTCGGGGGAGGGGGTATTCGTGTGAGTTATGGCGCGATCTTTGGCGCCCGCCTAAGGCCGCCCATTGGCAGCGCCGAGACCATATTGGAATGGATATTCTGGTGTCAAGCTCGCCGGGATTGTGGCTGGAAATCGCCCGAATGGCGGAGCGACGTCCCATTCGCTTAACGCGCGACGGCGATCTGCGTGAGGTTCATGGTCTCGAGCTCATATCGAACCACGAATTTCAGCCCGCCGTCCCGCGGTAAACGCCGTCAGGCGGATTCGCCGAAAGGCCCGCGCGAACCTCCGCCCCGCTCCAGCGATGACAATCCCGGACTTAATATATCGCTACTTTAGTGGCGCCCCGGCAGATCGTAGCGATCCAGGTTCATCACCTTGTCCCATGCCGCGACGAAGTCCTTCACAAACGCCTCCTTCGAATCGTCCGACGCGTAAACCTCGGCGATAGCCCGAAGCTGAGAGTTGGAGCCGAAGACGAGATCAACCCGCGTGCCGGTCCATTTGAGTTCGCCGCTCGTGCGATCAAATCCTTCGAATGAGCCTTCTGCCGTTGAAGATGCCTTCCACTCGGTCTTCATGTCGAGCAGGTTAACGAAGAAATCGTTCGTGAGCGTCTCCGGCCGGTCCGTGAAAACGCCGTTCTTTGACTGGCGGAAGTTTGCGTTTAGAACGCGCAGCCCGCCAATGAGTACCGTCATTTGCGGAGCAGTCAGATTCAGCAACTGCGCCCGGTCTACCAGCAGCTCTTCCGCGGGTGTTGGATGTCCCACCCGAAGATAGTTGCGGAAACCGTCGGCGGTCTGCTCCAGTGGCGCAAACGATTGCACGTCGGTCTGCTCCTGCGAAGCATCGGTGCGACCCGGCGAGAAGGGAACCGTCACGTTATAGCCCGCCCTTTTTCGCAGCTTCTTCCACCGCCGCGCAGCCGCCCAGAACAATTAAATCGGCCAGCGAGACTTTTTTGCCGCCCCCGTTTGTCTGGCTGCCGTTGAAATCTTTTTGTATGGACTCGAGGCTGCTAAGAACTTTTGCCAGCGCAACAGGCTGATTCACTTCCCAGCTCTTCTGCGGTTCAAGGCGAATGCGCGCACCGTTCGCTCCGCCGCGCTTGTCAGAGCCGCGGAAGGACGCTGCTGCCGCCCAGGCCGTCGAGACCAGTTGAGAAATTGTCAGGCCCGATGCCAGAATCTTCGCTTTGAGCGCAGCAATCTCCGCCTCGCCGATCAACTCATGATCCACCGCAGGCACCGGGTCTTGCCAGATTTGCGGCTCGGCAGGTACCAGCTTGCCCAGGTAGCGGACTATTGGGCCCATGTCGCGGTGAGTGAGTTTGTACCAGGCTCTTGAGAACGCATCGGCGAACTTGTCCGGATTGGCCAGAAAGTTTTTGGCGATCGGCCCATAGATCGGGTCGAGCCGCAGGGCAAGGTCGGTCGTGAACATGATCGGAGCGTGCTTCTTCGATGCATCGTGGGCGTCTGGAACGCTGCCCGCTCCGGCCCCATTCTGCGGCGTCCACTGCCACGCGCCGGCCGGGCTCTTGGTCAGCTCCCACTCATAGCCGAGCAGGTTTTCCAAATAGTTGTTGTCCCACTTGGCCGGTTCAGTCGTCCATGCGCCTTCGAGGCCGCTCGAGATCGTGTCGGCGCCCTTGCCGCTGCCGAAGGAGTTTTTCCAGCCGAAGCCCTGTTGTTCAATCGGCGCGCCTTCAGGCTCCGGTCCAACGTATTTGTTCGGATCGGCTGCGCCATGCGCCTTGCCGAACGTATGTCCGCCCGCGATCAGCGCAAACGTCTCCTCGTCATTCATCGCCATGCGGCCAAATGTCTCGCGGATGTCCCGCGCCGCTGCGAGCGGATCCGGCTTGCCATCGGGTCCCTCCGGATTCACATAAATCAGACCCATCTGCACGGCGCCGAGAGGGTGGTCGAGCTCGCGATCGCCCTGGTAGCGGTCGTTGCCCAGCCACTTGTGTTCGGGTCCCCAGTAGATGTCTTCCTGCGGTACCCATACGTCTGCCCGGCCGCCGCCAAAGCCGAACGACTTGAGTCCCATCGAATCCAGCGCAACGTTACCGGTGAGAATCATGAGATCGGCCCATGAAATTTTGCGGCCATATTTCTGCTTGATCGGCCACAGCAGCCGACGCGCCTTATCGAGGCTCACATTGTCCGGCCAGCTGTTCAGGGGAGCGAATCGCTGCGTGCCCATGCCCGCTCCGCCGCGGCCGTCGCTGGTCCGGTAGGTGCCCGCGCTGTGCCACGCCATGCGAATGAAAAACGGCCCGTAGTGTCCATAGTCCGCCGGCCACCATTCCTGCGAGCTCGTCATCAGCGCGTGCAGGTCGTTGACCACGGCATCCAAATCCAGGCTCTTGAACTCTTCCGCATAGTTGAAGTCCGGCTCCATCGGATTTGCCAGCGCGGTGTTCTGATGCAGTATCGAGAGCTCCAGCCGATTCGGCCACCACTCCGCATTTCTGGTGATCTTGCGCGATGTCGTTGTGACTGCGCCATGCAGGGGCGACGCTGTCTCGTTCTCGCGCGCTGCTGATCCGTGCACGACTGGGCATTTCATTTCTTCCGGCAAGTTCTGCTCCTCTTTACTGGGGACAAGTGCCCCGTTGCTCTGCTGCGTTTAGGTCTAAGAGTTCCTCAAAGTTAGTTGGAGAAATTCACCGCGCCGGTCGCGTTTGCTGCTACGCCGGCTATCCGGCTTCCACTCGTTTGCGAACTCTGGCCGGAGCACACTTCGCACACAGCCCGCGGGCAATAAGTTCACACTCCCGAAGAATTCGTTTTCCGAGCGAGCCCGAGGCCGGCCTCGGCACGGCATACCAGTCCACGTCCTCAACCTTGCCGCAGCGGTCGCAGATGAAGTGGTGGTGCCGGGTTCCTTTTGCATCAAAGCGCGCCGCCCGGCCCTCGACCGCCACTTCACGCACCAGCCCCGCCTGCACCAGGTCTCGCAAATTGTTATAGGTCGTCGCTCGTGAGGAGCGCGGATCCAGGCGATTGACGCCCTCGAAGATTTCAGCCGCGGTGGGATGGCCGGAATGCTCCACCAGGAACGCCATCACGCAATGCCGCTGCGGAGTGCACCGCAACCCGCTGCTCTCGAGTGCTCTGTCGAATCGAATCGGCGTCCATTTACTACTTTAGATTCTGTCTAATCTAGGACTTTGTCAAGCTGACCGGTTTCCTGGGCGCCTGACGCTACGCTGTCGCATCCTCTGTTTCAGCATCGTGCAACCCTTTCCGACGTGGCGTCGCCTCTGACGGCTCAAGAGATTTTGCTCGATGTGGCAATTCAATGCCATCTTGCGCGAGCAGGGCCTCATAGACCGGCACTGGGCGCCAGTAGCGCGCAAGCGCAAACGCACTCATGTTGGCAATCATCAGTGGCAGCACCAACCCATAACCTCCCGTCATCTCGAAGACAATCAAAACGGAGGTCATCGGCGCACGGACGATACCGGCAAACACCGCTCCCATGCCCACCACCGCGAAGGCGCCGATTGCATCCGTCGAGTGGTGAAACACGGTCACATCCAAATACCCGACGGAGCCGCCCAGCATCGCCCCCATAAACAACGCCGGCGCAAAGATGCCGCCCGAGCCGCCGCTGGAGTAGGAAGACACCGTCGCCAGAAGCTTCAACACGCAGAACCCGACCATGAATGTCAACGGCATCGTCCCGGTGAGCGCCAGCTCGAGCGTCTTATAGGGGTCACCTGCAATTCCATTCAGACGAAACAGCTGCAGTCCGACAACCGCGAGCGCCCCGGTCGCGAGTCCGCCCAGCGCCGGATGCGCCCACTTGGGAAAGGCGGTGAACGCCTTGAATCGCGCTCGCAACTTCAACAGCGAATCGGTGAATAGAACAGAAACTACGGCCGCCAGCACGCCCAGCAGTCCATACCAGACCAGTGATGATGCGTTTGCGAATGAATAAGGCCGCGACACATGGAAGACGGGTGTCGTACCAAGGATCGAATGTTCGACCACGGCTGCCAGCGCCGCCGCCACGATCGCGCCCGAGAGCATCGTCTGATCGAGGTCGCCAATCAATTCTTCCAGCGTGAAAGTGATCGCCGCAATCGGCGCGTTGAACGCTGCCGCGATGCCTGCTGCCATGCCCACCGAGGTCATCCTTCGGCTGAACTCCGGGCCGAGTCGCGCCGCCCGAGACAGCATGCTGCTCACTCCCGCACAAATCTGAACGGTCGGCCCCTCGAGTCCCAGCGAAGCCCCCGAGCCAATTTGCAGAGCGCAGAGCACAAACTTGGCGATGGTTTCTCTTACTGACACCACCCCCGAATGCAGCGCAAACGCCACCTTGACCTGCGGAATTCCGCTGCCTGCTGCCGCCGGAGACCAATAGGTCAGCCCGAGGCCGACCACTAACCCGCCGAGAGCGGGAGTGAGAATCGTCCAAAAGATCCAGCTATGTCCCGCCGCCGCGTTCGCTTGGTTAATGAGTAGCTTCTCCAGCCACGCAATGCTGAGATGAAAAGCCACCGCCGCCAGACCGCATAATCCGCCGGCAAGAATTGTGATCGCCAGCATGCGCTGCCGCTCGTTAGGCAAACGCCGAACAAGCCACGCCAGGCCACGCGCCCAGATGCTTGCGATTGGTTGCTGATTATTCAATTGTCCTCGCGACCTTATGGATGAATCGACCGATCTCTGCGGTCTCAATTTCAGACTAGGCGCTCAAAATGCCTTGTCAAATAAATATATCGTATTGCGATACATTCGCGGCCGTCACCATCGCGCAGCTCGATCCGGGCAATCGCTCCTACTTGTTGGCCGGATGTGTCGCGTGCTCAACCTGGAAGCGCAGCGCCTCCGTGGACCATGTCACCCCCGGATAAAGGCTCGGGATCCGGTGCGCACGGTATAGCACTACGTTCGGAGTCGTGACCGAAAGCACAACCTGCGGCGAGTCTCCTGGCGTACGTTTCCTGGATGAGCGAACCACCATCAGCCGCACAGTAGTCGGCCTCGATATCGCCATTCGCAAGTTGCTCCGCATTTCCGCCGAAATAACTGTAGGGCCCGGTGATCGCGGCATTTCCAAGCGTCGCCGTCATGGCATTCTCGTCAATCGTAAATATCGGTGCGCGGGAATATCGGCACACGCCGCCAGTGAGTGCGACCGGGCAAGTGAATCCCGCAGGATATACCCGGTCGTTGCCGTTATCCATGAGCACTAAGCCAAAAACCCCGGTGGTGTTCGGTGTGGTGAAGGCAGGCTCGTGCTGGGCGTATTGCCAATCCTGCGTTCCGGCGCCGCCCACCAGTGTGAAGTCTCCCTGATATCCGAGATGCCACAGGATCGCTCCATCACCGGCTGCATCGTTGTAGTCGAGCTTGAGCACCCAGTTTTGGTGACGAATCGAGATCAGGATATTGTGATCGTCGGCGGAATAGACGATGGCATTGGTGTGCGTCCAATCAGGAAAGCTAAGAGGATGCCGGTTGATGTCCAAATGGTCGAAGCTGTTCCACACCCAGTCAACCGCGTAGTTGTTATCAGGATCCACATCAATCACTACGTCCCCGAGCACATTCACTCCCTTGGGGAAACCGGAAAGACCGTCGAAGAACTGAAAAATGTTGGCGAGGATAAGCCAGTGACCGGTCGTCGGATTAACGGTCACGTCGTGATGGATGTCGGAGAGAACGATTTGCTGTCCTTCGTTGTTCACGTAGCCGGACGCGTTGAGATTGGCCTGGATCGTGTCCATGGTGAGGTCGCGGATGATTGCGTTGGTGTAGTCAACTTCACGAACGTCGAAAGCTGTGCCCGGCGGTGCAGGCACACCGTTAAGAACGTTGGTGCTGTCCGGTCCGAACTCCAGCAGCACATGTCCATTCGACAGCAACTTAAAGGGGTGGAGATTATCGTCCGTGGTGGTATTCACCAGCGGATATCCCCAAAGAAAATTGCCGGAGAGATCAGCAATGTAAGCGCCCGTATTCTGGTTATCAAGGAACTCAACTCCGGCTTGGGGACTGTAATCCGGATTCGTAGTTATTTTGGTTGCCGGGTAGGAACCGATGCTTTTCGTTGTAGTAAAGGAATTATCCTTGTCGGTGAAGGTAACTCCTCCGGGAAGCGAAACGAGCCCCTGGATGTGATAAATCGTCGTAGGCATCATGCCGGCAATGAGTAACTGGGTCGAGCCGCCTCCGGAGGGTGCGGGGAGCGACCACGTATTAAGTCCGTAACTCGTAGTAGTACCAAATTGCGCGCTCACTGTAGCTCCAGCAGGCAGATTGATAGTGTAAGAGGCGACCTGGCCATTGGTTGTCTTCGCGACAACTCCCGCCGGAATAACATAAAGCGGAACGGCTGCCGCAGTGTAGTGCGGATCGGACGAGACCGAGGCGGTAATCTCGAGCGAAAGAGGCGACGTCGTCGCCGGTGCGGTATAGAGACCGGAGGGTGAGATGGTTCCGAGGGACGCGTTGCCTCCGGCGATGCCGTTGACGAACCACGTAGCAGTCCCGTCGACGCTTGGAGACAGAGAAAGCTGCGTCGTGGTTGAGGGAGCAATTGCTGTGCCGTCGGGTGTGATGGTGAAATTTAAAGAGACGCTGATTGAGCCGAACGACGGAGCGAAGGTAGCATCACCCGAATATCTGGCGGTGACGACGTAAGTGCCGGCTTCATAAGAGACAGGAATGGTTTTGGTAAAGGAGGCGGAGCCGGATTTCAGCGTAGCGGAACCCAGGAGTACGCTGCCGTAGTAAAAGCCGACAGAGCCCGTGGGTGTTCCAGCAGACTTGCCGGCGACCGTGGCAGTCAGAGTCGCGGGCTCGCCGAGAAGGTAGGACGATGACGCGGAAGAAACCGTCGTCGTGCTGCCGGCGAGAACGGTGGCAGAGACCGCCGCGGAAGTCGAGCCGGCATCGGATGCGTTGCCGTTGTATTTCGCAGTGACAGAATAGGTGCCGGGAGCGATTGTGGCGGCGGAAAGCTTCAGCGAGGCGATGCCGTCCTCGTTCATTGCGGCGGTGGCGAAGAGTGTTGATCCCGAATAAAAACCAACCGTTCCTGCCGGAGTCGATCCCGAGGCCGCCGTGACCGTCGCCGTGAGCAACGCCTGCTGACCGGCAGACACACTAGAGGGAGAGATGGTGAGCACCGTCGTGGTGGACGTTTGGGCCCGGAGCGGCGCCACGGCAACTGAGAGCAGAGTTACGAGCGGCAGAACGACGTGAGCGGCGCGCAGCAGGTTACGCATAGGAGAGAAGTCTACTAAAAGACAGCCGGGGCGCAGCCAGCCCTCCCTGCCCTTAGAAAAATCTGCAGGATGCCGCGGCGTGCGGTATCACTTGCCGATATGAATCTGCGAAAGCGATTGAAGCAGCCCAAATATCTTCAGCAGCCATAGAACGATGGCAATGACTACAACCGCATTCAGAATGGACTTGATCGTCCCCTGCATCGGGATGAAGCGATTGATCAGCCATAGAAGAACACCCACAACAATGAGGACCAGCAAGACTTGAAGTAATGGCACGGATCTCGACCTTTCTTTTATCGTGAACTGAGGACAATCGCCCCACGACAACGCGCGAGACTGATTTTGACAAGTGGCGGCGTCCGTGGCTGAGCAAAATTGCTCACTCCGCCCTCTGCATAGCAACCCAATTGTCCACTCGAAGTCAACCGGCAGAAGGCAAATCTACCGCTCTTCGATATAAATCTCGCGCCTGAACGGCGGCATCCACGCTCCATACTGCACGCCGCCGAATACCGATGGCTTCAGACACGGTAGCGGCGAGAAAACCACATAATACTTCGGCTCAATTGCAGGCATTAGCGGATAAAGCGGAGGCGTACATTCCGCCGGCAGATCGCTTGCCTTCATCCGGGGTCGTGATGCCTCCGCCGGCGTTCGTATTAATGGGTCATGGACGTAGCCACCAGCCTCAATCTGCGTCCATCCGTCATATTCAAATCCGCCCGTGATTTGCGTCCGCGGCACGCCCGCTGCGACAAGCATCTCACCCGCCTTCACTCGAGCACGCTGCAGAGCGAAAATGTCATGCAGTCCCGCCACAGAATAAAAAGTGAAGATCGCAAGCACTCCCCAACAAACTGCCGGCAACCGTGACGCGATAAAGTCTTGATAGTAGCGAAGCAGCAAGAGAATGCTCACCGCCAGCAACTCCAGCAAATACCGGTCTAATAGAAAGTGTGCCGTCCCCTCTAAAAGGATCAACCCTGCATAGCAAAGTGAAAAGGGAACTGTGATCCACAGCAGCGACTGCCACTCGACACCGGTTTGCAATGGTATAAATCGATCGTTGTTCCGGTCACCGGCCTCACCGCGCCCCTTCCGCAGATTTGGCAACCTGTTCGAAAGATCAGCCAGCAGCGAAATTCCCGCCGCGATGACCACCATTGACACGATAGCCCGAGGCCACAGCCCGACCGCGGCTGGCTTAACTCCCAGCATGAATCCCTTTTTCGCGCTCCCCAGCGAGCCAATTATGTCGGGCAGCCACGGCATCAGCCATCCAGTCATGCCGTCGTCCTGGGGGGATCGTATCCAAAATACGAGCGCCGCAAAAAGTCCGGCCGCAAGCATCCACTGCCAGCCTCGTCGCCACTTTCTTAACTCCTGCAACCAGGCTGACAGGATTGGCAATGCTACCAGCAGCAGGCAAAGCAAGACTCGCAGCGGCTTCGTCAACACATAAGCCGGGATGCCGACATGCATGGCATTCGACAGCAGATGTTGTGAGATGGAATAAGGCTGGCTTTGAAACCACCGGATGCACAGGTAAATTCCAGCAGCGCTCACAACCCAAAGTCCCATTCCAGCGGCCAGCACTCCTCTGCGGCGGCGAAGCACCCAGGCTGTCGAAGGCACCATCACCAGTGCGCCAAGCCACGCAATCTGCCGCGCGGTCCCACCCGCCACATTGCTCATCGCAGCCGCGGCGAGCCATGCCGCGCACACACTGCTCCTGTCAGCCTCGGTCGCGCGCAGGCAGCAATATAAGCAGAGCAGCACAATGAGCAATCCTGGAATATCGCTCATATAGCTGGCCGTCAACACCAGGAATAGCGGAGAGAGCGCGAGGGTAAGCGTGCCGAACACCGCATTGCGGCGCGAGATGCCGGCTCGCAGCAGTATCCGGTGAAAAAGAATTACCGCGATCAATGCCAGAATTAATGTTGATAGTCTTACGGCCGCGAATGAAAACCCTAAGAGCTTGATGAAGAGGGCGCCCCACCAGATCTGCCAACCGAGCATCGCCGTCGCCCACCCGTTGTAAACAAAATGACCGCTCTGGGCGAAGATCTCCGCCGTCTTCGCATACGACCAGTCATCATCAAACCCCATCTCAGCGAATGGCCATGCCGAGATAACACATGCAACCATCAGCAGCCCGCAAACAGTCTCGCTCCGCCATGCTTGGCTCCATCTGGCATCGCGCATACCACCCGCGTTGCTCGCTTCACCTTTGCGCGACTTCACCACAAACTCCGCCGCATCTGCTCTGCTCCCCAATCCATCGCCGATTCTCTCACTTCCGCCAGAGGGCATGCGAAGTCACGAGCGTAGAGTAAGTCTGTGCTGGCGCGGTAAAAAAACGGAGGATCGGGATGGCCAAAGTCGTTGTAATTGGCGCAGGCCCGATGGGTCTTGCCGCGGCCTACCAGGCGTCGGTGGATGGCCACGACGTCGAACTCATCGAGGCCGCAAGCCAGCCCGGCGGCATGGCCTCTCATTTTGATTTCGGCGGGCTATCCATCGAGAAGTTCTATCACTTCATCTGCAAAGACGACCACTCCACCTTCGAACTCCTCCGCGATCTCGGCATCGCCGACAAGCTGCGCTGGAGGCCCACCACGATGGGCTTTTATCTTGAGGGAAAACTTCAGCCTTGGGGCACTCCGACCGCCCTGTTGCGACTCAAGGGCGTGAGCATCCTCACCAAGCTGCGCTACGGCCTCTTCATTCTGGTTTGTATGCGTCGCCAAAAATGGCCGGCGCTGGAGAACACCTCCGCCATCGACTGGCTGACTCAGTGGTGCGGAAAAGAAGGCTACGAGAAATTCTGGCGCCCGCTTTTCGATTCCAAGTTTTACGAATACTCCGACCGCATCTCCGCGCGCTGGATTTGGACCCGCATCCGCCGTATCGGTCGCTCACGCAGCAGCGTCTTTCAAGAGGAACTGGGATACCTCGACGGCGGCTCCCAAACTCTCGTTGACGCGTTGGTGCAACAGATACAAGATCGGGGCGCGCGCATCCGCCTCCAATGCAATGTTGAGCGAGTAACCGTCACCGATCGCAAGGTCACCGGGGTCCAGACATCTACTGGACAAATTTCTGCCGATTACATCATCTCAACCGTGCCCGTTCAGCACATACCCCGCATGGTGCCTGACTTGCCTGAGGAGTGGCGCGAGCGTTATGCCGCCATCCACAATATCGGAATCTGCTGCGTCGTTTTCAAACTCAAGCGCAAAGTCAGCCCGCATTTCTGGATCAATATTGCCGTGTCTTCGCAGCAGATACCCGGCGTGGTCGAGTTCTCTAATCTGCGTCCCGTCGCAGACAATATCGTCTACGTGCCCTACTACATGCCGGTCACCGATCCCAGATTTTCCATGGCCGATGCTGAGCTGATTGCCGATTCGCTCCACTGCTTAAGAAAACTCAATCCGCAATTGACGCCGGAGGATGTTGTTGACGCCCGCGTTGCCCGCCTTGGCTACGCGCAGCCCATCTGCGAAATCGGATTCGCCGAAAAAATACCGCCCGTCCAGACGCCCATTGCCGGCCTCCAGATTGCGGATACCTGCTTCTACTACCCGGAGGATCGCGGCATCTCGGAGAGCGTACGCCTTGGCCGGCAGATGGCACGTGCCATTACCGCGCTCTGACTTGATTTCACTTTGGGGCGATTCGCCCTTCGGTTTCCCCGCATCACACCCATCAGCAGAATCTTCATCTCACAAAGTCGGCGAAAAGATCAGAACTCGCTGGCGCCCGGGAAAGCTTACTCTAGACTTACGCGCTACATATCATCCCTCTAATAAGGTTGAGGGCCTTTTGCGAATGACTATGGCTTACCTGAACCGCATCGCTACTGCCGTACCCGAACACGATGTGCATGACGTCTTCTCCATCTTCGCTGAGAACATGCTTGCCGACCCGCGTCTGCGCGCGGTCTTCCGCCGCATGGTGAGCCGCGCCGATATCGCGCATCGCTATTCATTCCTCGATCCGCTTCAGGATCCAGCCGAAGCATCGCCGTATGACGCGCGCAAATTCTATCGGCTGGGCAACTTTCCCAACACCACCCGCCGCATGGAGCTTTTTGAGCAGAGCGCTCCGGTCCTGATGAAAAAGGCCGTGGACCGGCTTGCCCTCAGTGAGCAGGAGCGCTCCGGCATCACGCACGTTCTTGTCACTTGCTGCACCGGGCACTATGCGCCGGGGTTGGACTTCGAGATCGTGGACCACCTTGGGCTTTCCCCGGGCGTCGAGCGCACCATGGTTGGGTTCATGGGTTGCTACGCCGCCATCAATGCGCTGAAACTGGCGCGGCACATTGTGCGCTCAGATCCGAAGGCCGGCGTTCTGATGGTCAATCTCGAGCTTTGCACGTTGCATTTGCAGGAGACGCAGGAGTTGGAACAGGTGCTCTCCTTCCTGGTTTTTGCCGACGGCGCAGCCGCCAGCCTGATTAGCGCTCGCGAGCAGGGCTTCGCACTCGACAGCTTCAGGGCAGTGACCGTCCCCGGTACGAGAGGGCTAATCACTTGGAAGATCCGCGGACTCGGATTCGACATGCTCCTTTCCGGGCGAGTGCCGGCGGAGTTGGGCCGCGCGCTGCATGAGGGCGAGCTGATGGGCGAGCGCGATGGCGTTGACCTGTGGGCGGTTCATCCCGGCGGCCGTTCGATTCTGGATGCCGTGGAAAGGGGACTGGAGCTTCCGGCCGATGCGCTGACGGAGTCGCGCGAGGTGCTGTCGCGTTTCGGCAACATGTCCTCGGCGACGATTATGTTTGTCCTGCAGCGGATAATGCAGCAGGCGCGCCCCGGCCAGCGCGGGTGTGCGATGTCGTTTGGCCCCGGGCTGACTGCGGAGACGATGCGCTTCCATGCCGTCTGATGCGGAGCTCGACTTCAGTCGGCGGGCCTCTCCGCGTACTCTGCCTGAGCTGATGGATGGCGACTGCAGCTATGAGGATTTTCGTGATTGCCTGCGTAGTTTGGAGCAGGTCAATCGCTGGCTGCTTGGCTACCGGCCGACGCTCGCCTGGCTTGAGCGGTTGCCGCTTGGTTCGCTCAGCCCAGTACACATCGTAGATGTCGGCAGCGGCGGCGGCGGCCTGCTGCGGCAAATTGCTGCCTGGGCACGCAGTCGTGGCATCGCTGTGCAGTTAACGGGAATTGACTTGAATCCTTATGCGGCCCGTGCGGCTGCTGAGTCCACGCCGAAGGAGCTCGGTATCAACTGGGTGACCGGCGATGCTCTGGCCTATCGGCCGGAGAAACCGATGGATATCGTCGTGAGCTCGCTGATGGCACATCATCTGGAGGATGATGAAATCATCGCGCTGTTGCGGTGGATGGAAGCGACTGCGCGGCTCGGTTGGTTCATCAATGATTTGGAGCGGTCGAAGTTGAGTTGTCGCACGTTTGAGTGGCTGGCCAAGGTCGCGGGATGGCACCCCTTTGTGCTGCATGATGGGCCGGTGTCTTTCCGGCGCGCCTTCTGTGAAGCGGACTGGGCAAGACTGTTGGCTGCCGCTGAGCTCCCGCGAGATGTTGTGACCATGGAGCACTGGCGGCCCGGTCGCTTGTGTGTCGGTAGGTGGAAGTGAAGTTTTATCGGCCGTTCGCTCGAGCCGATTGCGGCGTGGCTGAAGAGCACCGAAGTAGATTGCGGTGAGATGATTCTTGCCAGCTCTCTTACCGGGAAATAAATAACGCAACCTTCCGCCCGCTAAATGATTTTCCGCTCGGCGCAGTTTTCGCTTAGCGTAAAAGTTATGCATCCTGAGAGGGGAACAATGCCAACTTCCACGCTGCTGGCGCCTGCTTCCACCGGTTCCAGATTCAAGAATATTCTCTGGGTCTGTCTCGGCCTCACCGCACTCTTTGTCTTCATTACTTCAGAAGTGCTCCTCGTCACCGACTATCCGATGTACCACGCCTACCGTCTGCAGGTTATTTCCGACCGCCATCTACTCATCCCGCATACGCTCTCCGGCATCCTGGCTCTGCTCATTGGCCCCCTCCAGTTCTCATCACGCTTTCGCCAGCGGCATCTCAGGCTCCATCGTGTTCTCGGCCGCATCTACGTCATCTCCGTGTTTGTCGGTTCCTTCACCGGGATAGCTCTGGCCGCCGGCCGCCCGGGTCTCCCCGGAACCTCAATGCAGGCCGCCGCCTGGATGATCTGCACCACCGCCGCTTTCGTCACTGCGCGCAACCGCCAGATCTTCGTGCACCGCCAATGGATGGCCCGCTCCTATGCGGTGACGTTTACCTTCGTCTCAAGCCGTGTGCTCAACCTCTGGCCTCGCTACTGGAGCCACCTCGGCGATACTTTTTCCGCTGTCGGAGTGATCGCCTTCACCCTCGCCTCACTGCTTATCGTTGACCTCGGCCTCAATTGGCGCGAGCTCACCACCCGTCGGGATGCATCGCCTGCTGGGACGCCGTGAAATCCAAATCAACGATTTGCACGGAATGACATCTCAACCTCTTTTTTGATGTCTACTTGAAATATGGAGTTCCGCTACAAAATTGATTGAGCAACCAGTGAAGTGGGAGAAATGATTTGCAGGTAGAAGTTCTCATTCTCGGTGGTGGAGTGGCGGGTTGTGCGGCTTCAATCAGCACTCGCCCGCAAAGGGACATCGCGTCACCCTGATTGAACGCGAGCCTGCGCCGCGCCATAAAGTCTGCGGAGAGTTCCTCAGCGGTGAGGCGCTTGAGGATCTGCATGCCCTCGGTATTGACGTGGCTTCGCTTGGCGCAGTGCCCATAGATCACGTTCGCCTCGCCGCTGCCGGGCGCGCTGCAGAGGCTCCTCTGCCTTTTCCTGCGGGCTCGCTTACCCGCAGGGCACTCGATACTGCACTCATTGCCGAGGCCGTCGCGGCTGGGGTCCGAGTCGAGCGCGGTCGCAGTGTGCACTCCCTCAGCCGAACCCCCGCCAACCTCTGGCAGGCTACGCTCGATGACGGCACCACCCGCGCAGCCTCGACGGTTTTTCTCGCCACCGGCAAGCACGATCTCCGCGGCCATGCGCGCCCCAAAGACCCGGAACAGTGGGTCGCCTTCAAGATGTATTTTCGCCTGACGCCAGTGCAGGCCGCTCAGCTCGCGGGCGCTTCTGAGTTGATGCTCTATCCCGGCGGTTACGGTGGCATTCAGCCGGTAGAAGGTGGCATCGCCAACCTTTGCTGCGTGGTCCAACAGCGGCAGCTCGCGCGCATGGGCAACCGCTGGGAAAGCTTTCTCGCCAGGATCCAGCAGGATTGTCCACATCTTGCTATGCGGCTGGCCGGCGCCGAGCCATTGCTCACCAAGCCGATCGCCATCACCCACATTCCTTATGGATACATTCGCCGCACAACCGAGGATGGGCTTTACTGCATCGGCGATCAGGCTGCCGTCATCCCTTCGTTTACGGGTGATGGCATATCCATCGCGCTTCATACTGCCCGCTGTGCCGTTGCGGCTTATCTCGCTGCCCAGCCGGCACCCGTCTTTCAAGCCAACTTGCGCTCCTCGCTGCGGCTCCAGATGCGCTTGGCCGAGTCTGCCGCCAGTGGCTTGAACAACTCGTTCGCGCGCGCCGTGCTGCCGTTTTGCCTCAGCGTCTGGCCCGGCGTGATGCGCGTGACCGCCAAACTTACACGCGTCGCCCATCACACCGCTGTGGATTCACAGGCACTCGCCAGCTGAAATCGAGCCGAGTAATTCAACGATCAGCGGTCGTATCTCTCTGAGGAGATGAAATGAAATCTTTCGCAGTCCTTGCCCTGGCGTTCGTGCTCGCTTCAGCCGCAGTTGCCCAGCATCAGACCTTCACCATCAATCCCGACACCAGCGAGGTCAAGATGACCCTCAACACCACTCACGAGGTGGTCCTCGGCTCGTTTCACATTCAATCCGGATCAATTGAGTTTGACCCCCAGTCTCCTAAGATGTCGGGATCGGTGGTCGTCCTCGCTGGCAGCGGCAAGACCGGCAATGGCAGCCGCGACAAAAAGATGAACAAGGAGATTCTGCAGGTCGAACAGCACACCACTGTCTCCTTTGAGCCGAAGTCTTACACTGGCGCTATTGCTCCATCAGGAGACTCGACGATCCAGGTAACGGGAATCTTCAAACTCCTCGACACGCCTCACGAAATCACCATCCCCATCCTTGTCCATCTTGCAGGCCAGACCGCAACCGCCAAGGCTCATTTTTCGGTACCTTACATCCAATGGGGACTGAAGGATCCGAGCCTGTTGTTCTGGAGAGCGGATAAAGATGTCGCGATTGACCTCTTACTTACAGGCCAGCTTTCAAAATAGAAATTCGACTTCTCTACTTACAGTGAGCAATCCCACTAGTCCGCTCTTGGCGGCTCTGCCGCTACCTTTCGCTTTTATGACGTGATAGCCTCGCCTGGTCGTCAAGAACCACTTTGAAAGGCAGGTGGCCCTATGGCACACTCCCGGCGAGAATTTCTCACCAAAGCAGCAGCTACGGTAGGCGCGGCATCGCTCACGCTGCCCGCCTCGGCATCGCAGACTGCGACCCTCTCCGCCGACGAAATCCTCGCACCCTTTAAATCGTGGCCCGGCGAAGCATCCGTCAAGATCTACGCGCCTGCTGTCAACGGCAAGCCGGAGTTCCTCGCTGCCACCGCCAACTCCGCCAAAACCCTCGTAGTCGGAAGTGTCATCAAGACCTTCATCCTCTGCGAAGCCCTGCGCCAGGCCGATTCGCCCAACGTCGTTCAGACCATCTCCGAGCGGGAGCTCGCGCTCGACGCCAGCGTCTGGAACGTCCCCGTCTCCGTCTTCAACCCGCCCCATCTCTCCGGCAAAATCTCCGAACGCTCCGCCCTTGAAGCCATGATCATGCACAGCGACAACACCGCCACCGATATGTGCCTCAAGCAGATCGGAACCGACAAAGTTCGCGCCTTCATCGCCTCCGCCGGCCTCAAAAATACGCTCATCCCCGACAGCACCCGCGTTTACATCGGCTACCTGCTCAACGCCCCCAACTACAAGACTTTCAGCTGGGCTGATCTGATGAAAGCCCACGACAACGACGCGCAATTGGTCAATTCGCCACTCAACGACAAAGAGTCGCTTGCCGCCTCCGCCGACGACTTAATCTCCTACTATTCCCGCGCTCTTCAGGGCGAGTTCTTCCAGCATAAGCAGACCCTCACCGAATTCCGCCGCATCCTTTCAATTGCCGAAGACATCGCAGCCATTCCCTTGCCGCTCGGCGTGAGCGGCTTCGCCAAGGGAGGCAACGTTGACGTACCCGGCTTCCATGCCGCCTCCACCGCCGGAGCCATGGTCTTCGACAACCGCTGGGTCTACTTCTGCTTCACCTGCAACTGGAAAGCCCCCGGAATTAGCGACTCGGCTACTCTCCATCTCCTGGCCTCCACCGTCGCCCAGGCCCTCAACAAGATCAAATCCGCCCTTTCCTAACTACAAACGCGGTGATTATCCGCCTACTGCGCGCTGGATCAATATATGAATAGAAGCTTGTCTGATGGCCATGAAAACGTGACGCCAACACTGCCTCGACGGTCACAATCGCGGCCCCGACACAAGCAGCTCCACATCACGCGCGGCCTCGCCGTGATTGCTCTCCTAATGGCGGCCTGCTCATCGGCGCGAATCCTGTCGGCGCAAACTGCCTCCCCGTCGGCGCTCAAGCACATTGACCAGGCGGCACTACAGACCATGATGGACGAAACCTCCAGGGAGCTTCTCATCCCTGGCGCGGTGATTCTCCTGCGCACGCCCCAAGGTGAATTTACGGTCAGCTACGGCACTACGTTACTGGGCGCAACCACCCCGCCCCGCGCCGACACCCGCTTCAGAGCCGCCTCCAATACCAAGACGATGACGGCCGCTGTGATCATGCAGTTGGCTCAAGAGAACAAGCTCAGTCTTAACGATCCCGTCTCGAAGTACGTCCCAGGCGTGCCCAACGGTAACAACATCAACATCGCCGAACTGCTGAATATGCGTAGCGGCCTCTACAACTACAGCAATGACCCCAGGATTTCGGAGAGCATAGACCATCATCCGGCCAGGGTTTGGACTCCGGCCGCATTGCTGGCCATTGCGTTCGCGCATCCGCCCAACTTTCCGCCCAACACAGCCTACGAATACAACAACACCAACTACGCGCTCCTCGGCCTGGTAATAGAAAAGGTGGAAGGCAAGCCATTGGCCCAGGCGATGCATGACAGGTTGTTCGGCCCTCTCGGTCTGCAGCAGACCATACTCCCGGCCAGAACTGTGAGCACTATCCCCGATCCCTACTCTCATGGCTACTTGTACGGCAGTGCCTCGGTCGCCATCGTGGGCACACCTCCTTACTCGTCCCAGGTCAAGGCCGCTGCGCTGGCTGGCAAGCTTCTGCCGAATGACTACACCAACGTGAATCATTCCTTCGCTGAAGCAGCCGGCGCTGTCATTTCCACCGCCCACGATCTCGCTACTTGGATACAGGCGCTTGTCAGCGGCCGGGTGCTGGATGCCGCATCTCAGCGCCGCTGGCTCGACAGTCTGCAGCTTGAGGACCCGGGCAACCCGGACGGGCAACAGTACGGCTACGGCATCGCCAAACTGCGGTGGGGACCGAACGCGATGTACTTCCATGGCGGCGAGACCCCTGGCTATAACTCGTTCATGGGCTACGACCCAGCCAATCAAGTCACACTCGTGGTCTGGACCAATCTGACCGTGTCGCTCGATGACAACCCGACAGCGAATGCCCTCATGTTGAAGGTGCTCGATCAGATCTATGTGGTATCACCGTTGCCACCTTCCCCGCCTGTTAAGCACGAGAAGTAACTCCCTATCTCCCGTCTGGTTCCGCGTGATGGCAGATAGACGTTCATAACTAAAGGTGAGAGAACTCAACCGGCGGAGGCATTTTCTCAACCCCCGCCGTCTGAGAACGGCCGTTTCCTGAACCATCATCTAAACACTGGTGATCGAAGATCACGGGTGCTAGTGAGCTGAATCAGTTTTTCCTACTGCAGCGTAACCGCCACCGGCGCCGATTTCGATCCGGCATCGGTTGCATCGCCGAGGTATTGCGCGGTCACCGAGTATGTGCCGGCTGATTGACCGGCCGTTGTGGTTGAGAGCGTCGCTACTCCGCTGACCAGGTTCGCGCTAGCCACAAAGGTGCCGTTGGCCAGGAAGTTTACTGTCCCGGTCGCCCCACCGCTGCCTTCCGTGCGCGTTACTTTCGCAACCAGGGTCACCTTGCCTCCCGATGGCACGGTAGTCGGATTCACGGTCAGTGCGGTTGCGGTCGGAACTGCATGGACCGTTCCCGTGACAGACGCGACCGAGCCGCCTAGAGTGGCGTTACCAAGATAGATGGCTTGGGCGGTATGCGTGCCCGACCCAAAACCTCCTGCCGGAACTTGGATCTTCGCGGAACCACCGCTCAGCGCAGCAGTCTCGATAAATAGTCCGTCTCCATAAAAAGCGACATTGCCGGTGGGCGTGCCACTACTGGCCGTGACATCTGCAGTGATGCTGACCGTGGTATTGGCGTAAAGCGTGCTGGGGGAAACTGATATCGTAACCGCGGATGCCGGATACAACTTGCCCAGTTTCTCCACGATTACTTTCGTCTCTCCGCCCGGGTAAGCTGTCTGGTAGGCGCCGGCCGTTGTTATAAAGTCCGCTCCTTGGTATGAAGTTTGCCCCGCAACGTAAATGTTGCGCGCCGCATCCACACTTATCCCCGCTGGAACAATGGCGGAACTTCCTCCAACATACGTGGAAAAGAGAATCTTCGAGAGGTCGTTGGACTGCTCCACAATCTGCAGGTCTTTGCTGTTGTTTGTGGTTTGCACCGAACCGACCATAGGCAGGCTGCTGTTGTTATTTTGAAAAGAGGTGTAAACATTTCCGCTGGCGTCTGTAGTTATGTAGCTGGGAAGGTTTTCCGCGTTGTCGTCCTGGCCTGCCAGATATGCTGACGCGAGCTTTGCACTGCCGGCTGGATTCATTTTCACAACCAGGTTCGCGGTGCCGGGAGTGTAACCGTTCGCATAATTTACCGGCCACTTCGCGTCCTGGGTGTCCCCGGCCAGAAAGATATTTCCGGAATGGTCGAGCGCGAGGCTTTGTAAGTAAACATCACTTCCGCTGGTCGGCCCGTGTATATACGTTACCGTCTTAGCCGATTCCGGACCGGTGGCCCCGGTTGGGTCAAAGATCGCCAGGTAGCCATTCATCTGATTGCATTCAGGCTGCCCCGACGTGTTCAAAGAGCAGGAGCCTTGATATGCATTGCTGGTGACCGGAAAATCTCCAGCTTCTGTCGAGCCCGTCACATAAATCAGGCCATTCGATAGAACTGCCTGCCCAGGATAAGCCTGGCAAGTCCCGTTTCCCGAATCGCAATATGTCTCCCCTCCCAGCCACGTGGAATACACCACCGCCTGTCCGCTGGCGGAAATTTCCGTCACGAACGGGAACGCGATCCCAGCGGTGAATGTCGCTTGATATGCATTCTTCGTTATAGGAAGATCTGTCGTTCCGCCGGGCGCGTACGCCGAACCGGATAGCACGATGTTCTTTTCTTGATCAAGGCCGATGGTGGCGACATATCCGCCGCTATTGTTGCCAAAAAAGGTGGAATACAACAACGCATTGCCGGCCGGGTTGAGCCGGGAGATGAAAAAGCTGCCTGAGCAGGGTGGCGACTGCTGTGCCCGGCATAAAGATTGCAGCGGATTCACCAAAGGAAAGTCAGCGTCAAATGTTACGCCGAAGACATATGCCTCATCATCCACACTGGCCGCAATTGCATAGCCAGCCCCGCCGCCGCTGTTTTGGCCGGATACGTAACTACCCTCCAGAAATGTCGAATAAATCAGCTGCGTACCGTCCGCATTGAATTTACTGACAAAAGCCGTATTCTCACCGTGCAGGCACCAGTTACACGACGGCTGGAAAGCATTCTTGGTCGTGGGGAAAATCTCGGCGCCACTGTTGTCGTAGTAATAGGTGTATCCAGTCACATAGAGATATCCCTGAGGGCTGACCGCCGACGAATTCACCTGGTCATATTCGTTGCCTCCAAGAAATGACGCGTAGCTCAATACGGGGTCAATCACCAGGTCGCGGCTCGTGTCATAAGCTCCCACGTTAAAGCCAACCGTTCCGTCTTTCCCCATCGCATAACTGCCGGCGACCATTTCTCGTGAGCCGTCTGCGCTCTTCTGATACATGACCGGTTTCTCAAATCGCATCGCGCGACCTGACGGCGTCGTCAGCTCCAGGTTTCCTGTTTGGTCAAGCTTGGCGCTCGCGCCTTGGAACGTCAGGCCTATGCTGGACGGTTGCGACTTCGGAGAAATCACGAAGTCATACTCCAGGCTTCCCTGGCTGCCGTAGTAGGCAACGTCCACGCCCGGATATACATTTCGATACAAGATGCGCCCGTACATCGGAACGTCGGTACGCCATTTCGCGGAATTTTTGCCTTGGAAGATATTCGCCTTTGAAGCGAGTTCACCCTGCGCGATTGGGGTCTGCTTGGCCGCGCCGACCAGCGTCATGCGGATGAAGTCGGGCTGCGAGTTCGCGTCGGCTCGCATATGCGCGTCCAAACGGGCCGCTAAGGCCAACTCCGCGAAACCGCTTGTCAGACCTACAGCGTAGGACGGGCCATTCACGCTGAAGTCCACACCGGATTGCGATGGTTTTTCTGATGGAACAAAAGCTAACGGGGCGTTCATTGAAACCCGGGGCTTGGCATCGTGCTGGGGCCGGTTTGACGGGGATTGGGACAGGAGCGGGGAACCACTGACGAGCAGCAGCACGAGAACTAGGGCCTTGGGCATTACACGAACCTCCGGAAAATTAGCGCGCCACCCAACGTACCCCGATGCGGACATCTGTCAAAAGGGCGATTCAGGACATTAGGGGACAAATGAGGACATCGGCGATTCAGTTAATCAGAACCTGTAGACCCAACACGAAAACGAAGCACAGACGTTTGCTCAGGGCTATGGAAGTCCAGGCGGAGCTTGCTTAAGCCTTCCGAGCAGGATGGGAAAAATGCGAACAGTATGACTTGACTGTTCTCCCCAGCGGAGCCTCGCCGCCGCCGCGAATCTCCGGCGGATGATTGGCAACGCATCCCGATCCAGCCGGGCCAGGCCACTACTTCACGGTGACGATTACAGCTGAGGAGGTGGATGCGGTATCGGAGGAGTCCCCGGTATATTTTGCCGTGATGCAGCCCGTCTTGATCTGGTTGAACCGACCGCTGCCGAAAAATACCTCAACTCACCCGGCCCAACCTAGATGGCAACCCAATAATCGCCCTCGCGCCGGATGTGGGAGCGGTCCCCTTTGTTCGTCTCGAGCGCGAAGATCTCGCCTTCAGGCAGATCTTTTGAAACGGTTCGATTGCGAATCATATAATTCGTGAATCGATCCGGCAGGCCAGTCGCTGTGACCTTGGTTGCTTCGATCATGCAGGTAGCTTCATATTTGTCGCCGCGGATCACGCCTTGCAGGCGGACTGGGGTCCGTGTCGAGACCATAGTTTTTTCAACCTCGCCGGGCATAATGTCATGTCCAATCATCGGCTGGCAATTGACGAGTTGGCTTCCACCGCTACGACTAAAGCGGGAGGCGGGAATCCCGCGCCAGCGACAAAAATCGCCAGCCGAATCGCAGCTTTTCTGCCGAAAAGTGGCCTCCGCCGTGCTGGAGTTTCGAAAATGGGGAAGGGAACAGCTCACTCCCGGCAATGCCTCCTGGGACTTTTAATTCTCTGTTCTCCCTTCCTCAATCTCTGCGCCAGCGCGCAGCACAATCCAAACGTCAGCGTCTGGATTACGACCGCAGACCGGACCTCATTGCTGGCCAGGCATCAGCCATCTCCGAAGTTCTCCGCAGGTCCAGCCACCGGCCTTGTGATTGAGGTGGACGATACCAGGCGCTTCCAGCAGATGGATGGATTCGGATTTGCCCTCACTGGCGGCAGCGCCGAGTTGTTGATGCGGATGCTGCCCGCACACAGGCGCGCTCTTCTGAATGAGTTATTCGGTGCTGGCCCCAAAGATATAGCGGTCTCCTATCTGCGTTTGAGCATCGGCTCTTCCGACATGAATTCGCATGTGTTCACTTATGACGACCTGCCGCCTGGCGAGACTGATCCTTATCTGGCGAAATTTAATCTGGGGCCGGACCGGCAGGACGTCTTACTCGTGTTGAAAGAGATCCTGGCTATCAATCCGAAGATATCGATCCTTGCCAGCCCATGGTCGGCGCCCTCCTGGATGAAGACCAATGGACTTCCTAAGGGTGGGAGCCTTAAACCTGAAGACTACGAGATTTATGCGCAATATCTCGTTCGCTACCTGCAAGCCATGGCTGCCGAAGGCATTTCCATTCGGGCGATCACAATGCAGAATGAGCCGCTAAATCCCGACAACACTCCAAGCATGGTAATGACGGCAGAGGAACAGGAGAACTTTCTCGCTGACGCGCTTGGGCCCGCGTTACAGAAGGCAGACCTCAAGACGGAGGTCATTCTTTACGACCACAACTGCGATAAGCCGGAATATCCGCTGCAAGTGCTCGCCGACCCACGCGCCAGAAAGTATGCCGCCGGATCGGGTTTTCATTTGTATGCCGGCACCATGGATGCAATGACGAAAGTGCATGATGCCGCTCCCGATAAACAGCTCTTCTTCACCGAGCAGATGGTCACGCAGCAGGACAACACACTTCCCCTGAAAGTAGCCGACTCAGTCAGCCGCATCGTGATCGCCGCACCGCGCAACTGGAGCCGCAATGTGCTGCTCTGGAACCTCGCCGCGGACCCTCAGAATGGACCGCACACAGCAGATGGAGGATGTCCTGTCTGCCAGGGCGCGATCACTCTCGACGGCGATCGCGTCACTCGCAATCTGGCGTTCTACACGATCGCGCACGCCTCTAAGTTTGTGCCCCCCGGCTCCGTGCGAATCGCTTCTACATCAGACGGCCCTCTGCCTAATGTCGCGTTTTCAACTCCCGATCATCGCACTGTTCTGCTGGTGGCGAACCCTCAAACCATGCCACTCACCTTCCATGTGAAGTTCCGCGGCAGGTCCTTCCCTGCGACTTTGGCCGCGGGAGATGTAGCAACCTATGTCTGGCGCTAAAGAGTCGCTCTTCGCTCCACAAACCGTAGGCGTTCAGTAGATAGTCGAACGTCTCGTATATTCGCACTCCCTTCGTGGCCGGCATGTGCCAGTCACACTCTAGGTGCCTTCGAAAATCGCTACATTACTTTATGTCAGCAATGAATGCCCCGTAGGCGGGCACGGTAAATGTCTTGGATAGTTTTCCCGCTTCGATATCAGGTTTGAAATTGGCCTGCAACACTCGAACCCGTCTCTCGGCCAAGGCACCCATCTCGACATCTTGGGGCACGCCGCTGAAATTTGTGATGACCAGGATCTGCCTTTTGGCGAGGTTTCTCGTGTAGGCAACGATCTTGTCATTGCCGCCGGGGAAAGCTACCTGGTCGCCATCCCTGAGCACAGCATTCGATCTCCGAAGCGCAATGAGTGACTTATGCCATCGAAGCAGAGAGTTAGGCTCCTTATCTTCCACTTCGACATTCACAGTCACATAGCTTGGCGGAATGGGTAACCAAGTCGTCTCTGCGGTGGAAAAGCCGGCGTTTTTCCCCGGAGTCCACTGCATGGGCGTTCGCTCGGCGTCGCGCCTGCGACTCCGCTCGGCCGGCGGCGGGTTCATGGTTGACATCCCAATCTCGTCACCGTAATACATCAGTGCTGCGGCGCGCGAAGTGAAAAGGATGGTCTCCAGCATCTTTTGGATTTGCTTGCAATCGGCTCCGGGGGCCGCGCCATTCTCCACGCGACAATAACGATCAAGCCGAGGGTTGTCGTGGTTGTCATAAACCAGAAGCGGCGTGGAGCCGTGCAAACTCGTTTCCGCTTCTTCCAGGCGTTTCCTCCAGATATCAGGCGCCAGCGTGCCACGCACCCCGACCTGAGTATCCATCGGGAGCTGCAGCTCATCTTTCGCCGCGCCGCCATACCACTTATCCAGCTCCAGCACATTCGGCAGATAGGTTTCGCCGACCAGCACACGGTCGCCGGGATAACTGTCAATCATGGCTCTCATTCGGCGCATGATCTCATGCACCTCAGGCAGATTTGAGGTCTTATCGCCCATCAGCATGGGCTCGCCACGGAAATTCTTTTGGATTTCGCCTTTGGAGTCTCGACGATATTCTTCGTCGCCCAGGGCCGGGTCTTCCAGCAACGTGTCCACCGCATCGAGGCGAAAGCCCGCAACCCCGCGATCCAGCCAGAAGCGCATCTGGTCGAACATGGCCTTTTCAACTACTGGATTTCGCCAGTTGAGGTCGGGCTGCTGTGCATAGAAGCGGTGGTAGTAATACTGATTCGTCGTCGCATCAAAGGTCCATGCGGACCCGCCGAAAACGCTCCGCCAGTTGTTGGGCGGTCCCATCTTGCCGTCCTTGTCTAACTTGCCGTCACGCCAGATGTACCAATCTCTCTTTGGATCAGTTTTGCTGCTGCGTGAGGCGATAAACCAGGGATGCTGATCGCTGGTATGGTTTACCACCATGTCGAGGAGTATGCGAATGTGGCGTTTCTGCGCCTCTTTCACCAGGCGCTCAAAATCCGCCAGTGTCCCGTATTGAGGATCGATTCCTTCATAATCTGAAACGTCGTAGCCGAAATCGACGAGCGGGGAGGGAAAGCACGGCGCAATCCAGATGGCATCAATGCCGAGATTATGAAGGTAATCCAGGCGAGAGGTTATGCCATTCAGATCGCCGATGCCGTCCCCGGTCGTGTCTTGATAGCTCCGCGGATAGATTTCATAGAAAACCGCATGCTTCCACCACGGGTCAGAAGAACTGTGTTCGCGCGGCGGTTGGGCTATCGAGGAGATCGAGAGAGCCAATAACAAAACAAGAAGAACGGAAAACGAGCGACGATGCATGGGGTCTCCAACTTGCCTCGGAGATCATAATGCACAACGCGTCGTCCTGGAGGGGTAGATTGGAACGAGGAATGGCGGTGCTGGCAGTGCGAACCGCTCTCCGAAAAAAATTCCGTCCTCAACGGCTGACGCTAGAGAGTTGTAAGGGTGAGCTGCCTGATAGAGGAACCGCAAAGCGCCTGCCGAGGGTGGAGTGCCTGGCCGTCCGCCTGCGGCGAACACTGACTCAACAAATGCTGACTTAACAGATTCGAATAATACCCCATATGGCCTTCAATGCGGCCCGGCGCTTCCGCCACTCTTCTGCGGGCAAATTAAAAGTGGTTCAGGTGTTACGCCCCGTCCAGCGGCTAATCCAGTCAACACCTGCGCAATCACCGCCAAATACCTCGGTGAATCAACAACTCCTACCCAAACTTCGACTCTTGTAAACGTAACCGCAAAATCCCCTTAGCACTTAACTCGCAGAAGGCTGGGGTCATGCTCTTCCGATTGGGCATTCAATGATTTTGGGTCAGTTTGAAATCCAACCCGCTCGGACCAGCAATTCGACAGCAACTTCAGTCAAAGGGCGGTCCTCATTGGTTACGGCAAAGTCCTCCAGTTGCGCGCGATCAAGGATCGAATTCAGTTTCGCAACCCGAGCAATATATTCCTGCTGCCATATCCCTGACTCACGCATCTCTACGCGCCGCTTCATCGTCTGGATGCTCACAGCGAGACGGCAGACGACCGTGTTGGCGGCCGGTATGATCTCGCGAATGAGCCTTAGGTGAGCTTCGTCTTCGACCGCGCGCGCCAGTAAGAACCGCTGCACGCCCACCGAGCAATAGTTCCTGCAAATAGAGCGAAGGTTGTCATACATCACTTCATCTCTGAACCTTGGGAACGGGAGGTGAGCAACCCCCAACGCATCCAGATCGATTGCCGCATGTGCTATCTGACGCTCGGCAAGGATATCCGATCCTTCGGCCAGGACCGCGGTCTTGCCGGCCCCCATCGAGCCCGTGATGATCAGTAACGATTCCGTAGACCCCCCGTTCCTCGATCTTTTCACGTTCTGTCGGCCAGGGGGAAGAGACGCCTCAAACTTATCCCACTACCCATTCAACGGGTGTCCTACGAGCTTCAGGGAGCCTGGGAACGTTTTCTGAGATCTACAACGATCCTATCGGCCTAGCGATCTTGCGCGCACGTGCGATTGCGGTCCCAGAAGAATTGAAGAAATCCTTAATCGAATCCGCCCACTACTTCTTCTTAGAAGCCTTGAGAGCTGCCCAACGTTTCCGCTGCGCTTCAGCAATTGCTTTGCGTCCAGCCGCAGACATCTTGCGGCGTTTCTTCGGAGCGGCAGTTGTGTTCTTTGAGCCAGCCGGGCGTCCGCGTCGTGCCGGGGTCGCGGTACTACCTGTTAGTAATGCGCGGGCTTGCTGCAGCTTTGCGATTTGATCATCGATCTGGCTAAGTAAGTTCTCGAACATGCACACCTCATAGATGAAATTAAGATCTTCAATTAACTTTACCCCATGTTGGCGATCTCGCAGGAAACTCAACGGTCACTAAGGCAAGTTACCGCTGCAGGCTCGCAATAACGAGGCGCGTGGTTTCAAACCTCATTTCGCAAATTTCGACCGGAATCTCTCGCAACAGCGGCTGATTCGCTTGACGCCTGGTCTCCTCTTCACTTATTTTCAAACACCCGATCTGATCACTGAAGAAGTGTTCATCGCTGCCTTTGAAGCCCCTGGCCAAGAATTAAATCGCGCTCGTTTAAATCATTCGGGACTTCCAGAACCGCGCAAGGTGTCTCACACTATCTATCTCATCGCGGCTTCGATGTCCTCAGCCGAATATGGAACTCCCGGAGTGAGCAGCTCTGCGCCATCCCTGGTAAGCAGGTACATGTCTTCCAGGAAAAATCCCTGGCCATCGACCGAGGCGATCGGCTCAAAGTTGATCGTCGTTCCCTGCCTGAGTGGCCCCACCGGGCGACCGGCCATCAGGTTCGTCGTATGCACTTGCCAGTACGGAACATTCTTGCGATCTGACCAGGAATCGATCGCGCGCTGCGCCAGCGGGGTCTTTGCGGATGCTCGATGACGCAGCAGTTCTGTTCGCCAAGCGTCGAAGACCTGGTCGACCGTGACCCCGTCGCGCATCGCTTTCGCACCGGCATGATATGCAGCGACGAAGATGTTCCACGTCTCTCGCTGATCGTCGGCATAGTGGCCGGAGACCGGAACCGTTCGCCCCAAATCTCCGATGTAGTGGTCCCATTCGCATCCCACATCAAGCCGAACCAAGTCGCCCGAACGCATATTCTGATCCAGATGATCGTACCGAGCCAGTGAAGTAAAAGGCCGCGGGAACACCGCATTTTCTCCGGACATTGCCCACGGCCAGAAGGAGATGCCATGTGCGCCGGCATTCCAGCAGGTGCTTTCGACCACCGCTTCGACGCTGCGCTGGGATACGTTCTGGTCGAATCGCCCGCATGCCGGCCATCACGCAGTCACCGTTGCTTTCGCCGCCGATCGCAGGGCGGCAATCTCCTCTGCACTCTGAACCGCCATCAGGGCCTCGATTCGCTCGCTCGCATTCTTTGGCTTCAAAGGCGGGCCATCTTTTCAGGATGATCTGTAGCCACATCGGAGCGTCCGGCGGCCTGGGGCTGAGAAGATTAGGCCGGAAGTTCAGCAAACGTTGACAGATCTCGCCATAGTAAAGAGGCTGGAGCCTGGCCGGTGAGCTGAGACGAGAAACTTTCCCAGCTCGGACCAGTCAACGACATGTTCCATCCCCAGGCGTTTCATGGCTTCCGGTCCGGGCTGAATTTCCGGCTGAAGACCGATTTTAGAGAACGGCGGATTCGGAGGCAAGAAAAGCCAACTCTCGCCCGATTTTCCGTCGATGGCGAGCACGGCCCCTACCGTATTTCCCAAGCCGGTGAAGTAATAGAAGAAAGGGTCCTGGCGGAAACCATCAGCGGTGGGATCTAGCTCGGAGCTGGCGTGAAACAAAAGAATCCCGTCGCTGAACGCAGCCGCGGCTCGCTGACGGCGCTCGTGTACAACTGCATTTTGAGATGTCGCCGTGCATGTAAAACCGATGAGAACAATTGTCAGGATCAATCCAGGCACTCGCATGGCCGTAACTTAGCACGCAGGCTGTGACATTTATAGTCCCCCACAATTGGGGTTTCGGAGTTGTATAGCAATCGTCGTGAGCTTTGCAGCATTTCAGGAGGGCAGGCTCGGTGTCTGCCTGAGCGACGAAAACGGAAGGCGGCAAACAATCAAGCCGCTTCTGGAATTCTGCTCTGGTCACTGAGCATGAGCCAAGAATCCACATTCGAATCAATTAATGTGCACCTCATCTAGCTGTTGGGGGCCACCCCTTCTGCTGCACCCAATGGCACTCACTGCACTGTCACCTGAATCGGCTGCGAGGTGGATGGAGCGTTTTGTACGTCTCCGTTGTAATGAGCGGTCACGTTGTAGGTCCCTTTTGAAATTCCCGCGGTACTAGCTGTAAAGCTCGCCGCTCCAGACGTGACCGGAACCGTAGCGATCGCCTGGCCATCCGCAAGAATCGTCAAGTTGCCCCCGATGATGTCGTAATAACTTGTGTATTGCGTCACAGAAGCGGTAATGGTCAAGTTTTGACCCTGGGTTACCGAATAGCTGGACGGAACTATCGTCGTCGCAGTGGAATTCAGCACCGTGAACTGGAAGGGCTGGGACTCGGACTTGTAGACATTTCCGCTGCCGCTATAGACCGCAGTAATCGGATATATGCCCGGATAAAGCGTAGTGGGGACCGGAACAGTTACAACGCTCTTTCCGCTCGTGACCGGAACAGACGTGATAAATTGTCCATATTCATAAAGCTTCACCGTGCCGCCCGGCTTGTTGCTGGAACCAATCTCCGTCACATTGACCGTAAGGGTAATGTTTGCCCCTTGGGGCGCCGCGGGGGGCGAGATGCTGAGCGCAGTCGAACTACCTGTGGCTCCCTTTGGCACCAACGTAACGTAGATGTCTCCGGGCGATCCGAAAGCATCAGCATCCTGTTTGTCCCCGAAGTAGATTGCTTCCAGGTCATAGATTCCCGCCGGATACCCGCTCGTATCAGCGGTCAGTGTTGCCACCCCGTTGACCAGGGGAACCTTCGCAAGCAACGTTCCGTCGCCGTTATAAAAGAATGAAACACTGCCGGTCGGGTAACCGGAGCCATACGGACGGGTCATTTTGCCGGTTATGGTCACGCTGGAACCATAGGGAACAGTCAGGGGACTTGCTGAAAAGGCCAAAACAGTAGCGTACTGGACTGTTACAGTCGCACTGCCGGAAGATGAAGCATTGAACTGGTCTCCGTTGTATGTCACCTTGAGGGGATAATTGCCGACGGCGATATTGTTTGCGGTCGAGAAAGTGATGTAACTAATTCCACTTCCCAAACCTGCAGTTACAGTCTGCCCATTGAACGTAGCCGTGACAGTCCCGGTTGGTATGCCTCCGCCTGAAGTTTCTGCGACCGTAACCTGCGTAGATATTTCCTCTCCTTGCGCGATCGTGCTTGCTGCGACCGAGACCGTAGTCGCAGCCGGAGTGGTGGAGGTCGCATTCTTATAGTGGTTGATCACCGGTGTCAGACCGCCGCTGGCAGCGGAACCGCTACCGAAAATCAGGTCCGGATAGGCATCACCATTGAGCGAAATCGCACTTACACCACTCACGTTCTGCACGCCTTCAAAAGGCTGGCTGGGGTAATACTGACCGGAGCCCTTGCCGATGAGCACTATGGGTGTTCCAAAGCCGCCTCCACCATCGGTCACGATGTCGAGGATACCGTCCTGATTCACATCCACTGCGACAGAGGTGGCCGAGCCGTAGTCGCCCAGAGTATTGGAAGACAGTAAGGTGAATTTCCCGGTCTTGTTGCCTTTGTACAGGTCAAACTCGGCCCCGGAGCTTGACGTGTTAAAGCTCGTAATGCCCAAATCGAGGATGCCATCGCCATCGAGGTCCTTGATCAACAGGCCGGAAGGGAACAGGTCACTGGGTAGCTCGATCACGATAGGCGAGGCAAAGTTGCCGCTTCCCTGGTTGAGGTAGACGTTCAAAGTGCCGGTACCGAGCACCACTACGTCCAGCTTGCCATCCCCGTTTACGTCCGCGCTCGCCACGGCGCTGCCGGAGATGATGGAAGAATCCAGCAACTTGATTCCCGTAAATGTTCCATCGCCTTTTCCAGCAGCCAGGTAAAGTCCGTTCGTGCCAGATGCATTTCCTGTGCCATCATTCACAAGCACCGCCACATCCTGCTTGCCGTCGCCGTTGAAGTCGCCCGTTGCAGGGCAGCAGGTGGGCCAGCCACATCCAGCTCAGACTTGGCACTGAAAACGGCCGAGCCGTTATTAATGCCGACCTGGATGGCCTGACTGCTGCTATCGGAGCCTGCCATCACGACATCCGGCTTGCCATCACCATTGAAGTCTGCAGTGGCTACAATCCCTTGGCTGAACTCACCGGGTGAAACCGTAAACTTGGACGCCGATGAGTAAGTGAGGCCGGTGCCGTTTCCCACATAGCTATACACGTAGCCAGTTACGCCGGTTTTATATCCCGCCGCCACCACGTCTTGTTTGCCGTCACCGTTGAAATCTGCGACCGCGATCGACTGGGTACCGGAAGCGATGACATCGCCGGAAGGCGGCAGCAGACGCGCGGGTTCAGAGAAAACGAAGTTGCCCGACCCTAGAACAAACTGACCAAAGAAATCTCCCAGAACGCCGCCGCCCGGACCAAACGCTCCCGTCGCAGCATAACCGACTCCAATATCGAGGTTGCCGTCGCCATCAATGTCAGTTACGTAGACCTGATGCGGCGCGTACAGCGTAGGCAGGGTACTTTGCAGCGTGAAGGTGCCATCTCCCGCACCCTTGCCGATGTAGAGAATGCTGTCAGAGGTGCCAATCACAACATCGAGATTTCCATCGCCGTTGAAATCTGCGAACGCTGCCGGCCCCACTGCATAGTTGCTTAGCGTTAATGACGGTTTGGCGGTAAAGGTTCCATTACCGTTACCGAGTAACATGTCTACCTGGGTTGAGCCGCCAGTCCCGACGTCGAAGGCGAAAATGTCGAGTTTACCGTCTCCGTTAATGTCTACCGGCAGGGACAAAAGATGCTCGGAAGAACCTGTACTCGTAGTGGTCGGAGCGGCAAAGGTGCCATTACCCTTGCCTGCGTAGAACAGTAGTTGGTTGCTGGATTGCGATGTGAAGGCATTCGCCACCAGATCGACCTTGCCGTCGCCGTTGAAATCGCCCGCAACGATGCCGCCCACGGTTCCACTGACCGACATCGTGGTCGGTGCAGCAAAGGTTCCGTCACCATTGCCCAGCAGAACGGAGATATACGACGTGCTGCCGCTGGAGTCAGATGTTAGCGCAACGATGTCGTCCGACCCGTCATTGTTGACGTCCGTCGCGACAATGCCGTCGAGGTCATTGGGAAGCGATATGGTGGTGGTGGACTTCAGCGTCACCTGCGGAGTTATCAGCAGGACCTGGAGCGTGCTGGGGTCACGATAAGTGAAAAAAACGACAATATCATCGCCGGATTTATCTTTTCCCTCATAGGTGGCGAGGCCCGCAGGCTGCGGATACGCCCCGTCCTTGCAGCCGTCAGCGAAAACATCTGGCTTGCTGGTCAAGCCAGAGATGTTATGCAGGTATTTCTCGAAATTTGGGACGGACTGAACCAGCGTCGTAGTGTATGGCTGATAAAGCTGCGTATCGAAAATCTGCTGCTCGGAACTGCAGTTTGCCTGCCGCTGAAGCCCAGCATAGTAGTAAACGCTGTTTGCAATGCCAAATGAAGTGTCGGCACCGGAGAAGAGGGGCTGCTGCGTCTCCGTGCCAAGGTCGCCAAATTCCGGGCGAGCTCCCACAAGAATGCCGATATGTTGCATGACCCAGTCGACCGTGATCGGGTTCTCTACCTTCTGCTTAGCGGAAAGAAACTTCCAATACTCTGCCCACGTGCGCGGCGGCGAGGAGGGCAACAGCGCTGTCGGCCGCTGGCCGGCGTGATGTACCGAATCCAGCTTGGGCAGCCGGGCTCGCTTATGCAGTTCCTGACCCACGAAGACGCCGCCGCATAACAATGCGACGCACACTGCCGCTCTTGCCACCTTTGAGCGCATTACCCTTTACCCCCCGGATATTCCGGTATGCGTAAGTCCGACAATTCTACGCTTGCTCTTTGGGGGAAATTCTACCGCGGGGGGATGCATAAGAAATGAGGCAGAACGGTTGAGGTTTACAGCGGATCTCAAAACGCTGGATTTGGCCCATGCATTGCAATGGGGTCGGATCATCGAGATCAAACTGCCTTAATGTGGCGTCGCCTGGGTATTACTGTCTGTTTGTTTGCATTCGGGGGGTAAAGGCGGGAAAGGGCCTGTCGTAGTACCACCCCTGCCATCTGGAACAAAAAAGGGTTCAGGCTTCCCAACACCAGAGTAGTAGACCAATACTCTAGTCTCCACAGTCAATAGGACCCCATTTGCAAATATGGCCTATAGGTCCACTGTTGAACAGCAGCAACTGCAGAAGCATTAAGTTCTTTAATTCCACTCAAAACCTTGAGACTTCTTACTCTTCCGTCCTCGCCGATGATTACATCCAGCGTGACCATTGAGCCGGAACACTTTGATGTGTTCGCGGCTTCAGGGGTGACTACATGCTGGAGTCTGGACCCCATTTCAGCTGCGGTCACCTGCACAATTCGTTGAGGCTGTTCAGCGTCTTGACCAAATACGACCAAGGCCGCGTAAAAGTACACACAAATTGGGAATAAAAATTTCATCGTTGTCCGGAATATAGAGACCATTCGCTCAAATGTAAGCTAGATGGCTGATGATTGCCTACATAATCGACATGACCACAGATGGCAGCCGAGTGAAATCATCCTCAGCAATCCAGTGTACGTCGCGTAGACAGAATCAACGCCGGGGTAAAAAGGTTAGCTCGGCGTATCCGCAAATCCATTCAAGGAGAGAACTACTGGGGCCTACGGCCGCCCATGCTCAACTTGAAGGAGTGTTGGCCTATCTCATTGTCCCGTACCCGTTAGCGTAATGGCGTTGTAAGTGTTCCCGCCGCTGTATAGCGGCACCAAATTATTATTTGGATCGAAAGCCAATACTAGATAACTCAAGCTCACCTGGCCGGTCGCGCTGGGTGTAAAGGCGAAGATCAGCTCGCAGCTCGCATTCACCGCCAGCGTCGTGCCGCAGTTCGTGCCCGCCAGAGTGAATCCGTTCTGTCCCTGAGTAAAGCCCGAGCCTCCCAATACTAGTGTCAACGCAGTCGCCGTCGAGTTTGTCAGTTGCACTCCGTAGTTGTTCCCCGATGTGCCAACCGTCAGTGTGCCGAAGTTGTGGTCGACGCTGCTCGCGGTGAACTCTCCGCCGGATACGCCACTTCCGCTGAAGGTGACCGTATCGATGTAGGGCGGTGCCGTCTTCCCGTCCGGCAGTATCGGTACCGTGCTCTTGATTGACAGCACATCGCTGAACGTTCCCACCGTGGTCGGTGCAAAGCTCACAATGATGCTGCACTCCGCGCCCGCGGCCAGGAATGGCGGACATCCGTTGGTTACCACGTTAAAAGGCGTGGTCCCGGACTGGCTGGTGCCAAGGTCTAGCGGCACTGTAGAGCTTGAGTTGTTGGTGATGCTCAAGCCAAACGCCCCTGCACTCTGGCCGGTGGCTATGTTGCCGAAGTTGTGCACGTTGGTATTCAGCTGCAGCCCGGTATTCGGACGTACGATGCCGGTCAGCGCCGCCGAAATCGCAGTGCTTCCCTGCGGCGTGATCGTCACAGAATCGTTATACGTCCCGACCGCACTATTCTCAAACGTCACGTTCACCGTGCAGGTCGCATTCCCCGCCAGTGTCGCCGGGCAGTAGTTCGTCGCCTGGAATGCCGCCGTCGTCGGCGCCGTATACGTCAGCCCGACCGGGGTCGAACTGGTATTCGTTACCGCGATCGTCAGTGTATTCGACAGCTCATTGGGTGCCAGTGGCCCGAAGGTATAGTTCAAAGGAGTTACGCTGATAAGGCTGCCCGTCGGCAGCACTGCCTTGCCCGACAGAGCCGCGGGGAACGCAACCGGGCCCGAGCGATCAAAGCCGGTGTCACCCACTCCTAAGATCGCGCTGGAAGTTAACTGCCAAGTCCCCGCCTCATAAGTCCCCTGGGGATAGCCAGAGCCGTCTGCCGTGCAATTTACTGATGGGTTGCAGCCGTCTCCGGTTGGCGGGTCGTAATAGAAGAAGTAATTGCAGGTGCCATTCGCCGGCAAGCTGGCCGGACAATTCGTCGCATAGCTGAACGCGCCCGAGGACGCATTACTGAAGTTCAGGCCAACCGTCTGCGCTGAAGTTGAGAAATTGTAGACCACGATGCCGAACGGTCCCAGCTTGGTCCCATCAATCGTTCCCTCAACCGTGACGGCCGGGCTGGAACCATAGTTGATCAATCCGCTGAAGTCATGGCTGAGTGTGCTGGACACGAGCACGCCTTGAATATATGCAGTCACCGAATTTGACGGCCCGCTACTGCTGAAGCCCGTCGTACCCCCGTAAGTCGCAGTAAAGTTGTTTATGCCTGCGCTGATTCCCGGACTCGTGGGGCCAGCGGTGAACTGCACTGTGCCGGAGGAGATCGTGCCGTTGTAGGTTTGGCCCGTCGTGTTGTTGGTCAAAACGACGGTGCCGGCGGGTGCGAACGCCGAGCTGGTGGAGTTCGCGATGGTTGCCGTGATGGTCGCGCCGGTGGTGCCGGTCGTCGTATTTCCAGGATTAGTAATGCCAAGGGTGATCGTGGTTGCGTTTGCCACGACGTTGAAACTGGCTACCGTCTGATTGCTGACCGCGTTGTAATTGGTATCGGTTGTAAAGTTCAGCACCACGTTGTAGGTGTTAATGGCCAACGTCGCTGCGGTGGCTGCTGAAATAGTTCCTGTGCAGGTGTAACTGTTACCCGAGGCCACACATGTGGCTGGAATCGCGCCGACCGTTGGCGATACGGAGAAAGAGAAGTTTGCCGCGGTTGGGGCGTTGCCAGAGCCGGTCCAGTTCACAACCTTGCTGATCGTGATTGCCTGCGAATTGCCGAAATAGGCAGGGCTGGGAGAGACCGATCCTGTACCGAAAGTCAGCGTCTGAGGGTTCACGGTTACGCTGGCAGAGGTGGTGGCACTGCCGGGCGCGTAGTTACTGTTTCCATTGAAAGTTTGTACAACCGTGTACGCCGTTGTTGAGGCTGGCGTCGTGGGGGGTACGGCAACCGCGGTTGTGCACACCACCTGATAGTTGTGCGTCAGCGTGCAGGGCGTGCTTCCGCTGGAATTGATTGTTGTGATCAACGGTGAACCCGTAACCGGCGTTCCGGTTAGCGTATAAGTCGCGCCTTCCAGACTCCCGTGTCCGCTGGTGCCAGTCAGCGAGGTCGTGTAAGTGACCGAACTACCCGATCCATAAATGACTGAAGTGGGCGTGCCGGACAGCGTGTTTGTGCCTAGAGCATAATTCGCAGTGTCGAGCACAGGTGTCACGCCGTTTGACGTTCCGTAGTTCGTATCGCCCGGAGTACGTCATGGTCAGGTTGTAGAAGCCATAAGCGCTGTCATCCGTATCCAGCGCATAAGAGACAGTGCAGGTGAATGTCTTATTGGCGGCGTTGATAGGGCAAGAGGAGCCGCCGACCGTAAGGGCCGCCGGAAGACTAGTGCAGGTTCCCGCTGAGCCCGTGCCGCAGGTCAATGTCACCGTGCCCGTTGGGTTCAGTCCGTTGCCGGTCCAGGTGGTAACAGATGTGACCGTCGTGGTCGCAGTGCCCGTATGCACTGTCGTCGGAGTTGCGCTGGTAATAGTTGTCGTTGGCGATTTGTTTATGGTGAATCGCGGTGGTTACGGAATTGGCGTCCTTGTTGCCGCTGTAAGCTGCGGTGACTATATAGCTGCCCGCATTGTCACCGCTGGCTCCCGCTGGGGGCGTCCAGTTATAGGTGCAGGCATAAACGTTGCCGGAGACCGAGCAAGCAGTCAGGCCAACTGAGCCGATGGCCGTCACCCCGCTGTTCAGTGTGAATGTCACAGTGCCAGTCGGCGTTGGACTTGTCGAGTTAAACGTAAGCGTGTCGGTCAGCGCTACTGTGCTGCCAGCGCCATAGGTGATCGCCGTCGGATTCGCCGTAAGCGATCCGCCGGTATTCGACACGCTGAGGTTTCCGCCGGTGCCGCTGGCCGCACTGTAATAGCCGTCTCCGGCGAAGCTGGAAGTGATTGCGTAGTTGCCGCTTGAGAAGCCCGCCACCGTAGCGCCGGATAACGTTGCCGAGCACGAAAGGGAACCGGCGGTAGAGGTATAGACACACGTTGCCGCTGTGCTTACGCCATTGACGATGTAGTTCAAAGTTCCACTCGGCAACACACCGACGGCGGGAACGCTGAAAGTACCTGTGATCGTCACCGGAGTGCTGCTGCCTGTGAGAACTATGTTGGGAGAGGCGGTAGCGCTGCCCAGCACCGGTGTGAACTTGCCTACAGTCAGCGTTGAGGTGGTGGCCGAAGCCAACGGTTCGACAATGTAACTGGTTTGGTTGTAAACGCCGGTGTTTCCCGTGTAATACGTTGTCACGTTATAAGTCCCGGGCGGCGTATTTGCCGAAAGGCCGACTGTGATTGCAGTGTTACCAGTGGTGCTTGGACTAGATCCGCTGCATCTGGCCGCGAGGCTCTGGGCTGCGGTACCAGCCTCTGGGGGGGTGGAAACAGATCCAGTTGCCGAAGCGGAATAGTAAAGCCAATAGGCGGGAATACTTGTCGAGCCGCAGGTCACCCCGCCCCCGGTCGAGCTCGCGTCAGAAGTTACCGTGTAGCTTGAGGCGGTCCCGTAAGTAGAGGTTCCAGTTCCCGAATTCGTCAAAGTCGGGACGACGGTACCCGCACGGTATTGCGAATACTCATATGTGGTGGAATTCGCGCTGGCATAGTTTGTATCTCCGCTATAGATGGGTTCCAGCGACACGATGGAGACGAAGCTCTGATCCGTCTCGGCGTCCGTCCATGCGGCAGCAAGTGTGATGGTGCAGGTGGCTGTCTGATTCGAAGGACTGACGGTACATGAATATGTATATGGGTTGCCTGCCGTACTGTTGCCGCATGCGCTCGTGCAGCTCTTCGTCAGGGCCGGCGGTGTCGGGAGCGTCGCCACGCCGAATGTCGGAGTGCCGCTGGCGCCGCTGTACTCCACAGTGAAGGTCCCGGTCGGCTGAGTTGCGGTCGTATTCGAACCATTGCCGACATAGCTGAGGACGGCCGTCACCGTGTTTGAATTCGCAGTTGAGTAAATATTGATCGGGGAGTCGGTGGCGTTCATATACGTTCCGCTCGTGCCCGCCAGGCTGATAATCGTGAGTGGTAATACCGCGGCCCGCTCGTTGTCGTCGCCGCTGTATATCGCTTTCAGGAAGGAAGTGCCAATTGGCGGCTTGAAGTCTGCGGTGCAGCTCCGTCCATAGTCACCGTTGTAAGGCTCGCACTTGGTTATGTCACCGACAAAGGCCACGACCTTGCCGTCCAGATCTTCAATCGCAAGAGTGCCGGTGGCGGGGTGGTTGTTGCCGCCGATGCGAACGTTTAACGTGGTGGAACCCTTCAGCCCGAGAACATACTTTGACGCCGTGAAAGAGGCGTCATGCAGTGCCTCGCCAGATAACTTCAATTCCGGCATCTTGCCCGTCGCGTCAGCTGCGACTCTCTCATCCACTGTGCCAGCCGCAAAGTCAACGACCGGGCCGTTGAAGCCGGGACGAACTTCAGCTTTGAAATTCTGGACGCCGTTTATGGTTTTGATCGCTGGACTCAAGGCCTTTGGAATTTGGAGAGCGGTGGCGGGCGCGAAGTGAGACGCACCTTCGGCGCCAAGATAGTTGTGAATCTCTGTGTGGAAGGCGGCATTCACCTGCGAAACTGTCCCCTCGAAATCAATCGTCAGGCGG
>CAVZTG010000003.1:0-4016 GCA_963778195.1 Terriglobales bacterium
GCTTGATTGGCTGCGTTTGGATTTCGCTTACACAGGGCACATACTCAACCCGCTTGCGATCCGCCTAGCAGCTCGTGACGATTTAGCACGAACTTACTGAGATTATCGAAGTCGACTTGCTTTGTCAACTTCTTTCTTTCAGATTCTTTTCGAACCCCTCAGCACTCTCCTACAGCGCAAAACTAAAAATAACCAGACGGCCAACATCGCCGCGGAGCACTCAGCTCCTTCAAAAACTCCGCACAAGGCGGCAAATCACACGAGCGAAACATCTCTCGCCTTGTATTGCAGTGGCTTGGGTTTGGATTTCGGCTGGCCGCTATTCCTGGGCTCAACTGCCGCATCAAACGCTTGGACTGCGCTCCGTCATCCCTCTGTTACCACCCTGAACATCCAGAGCCGAGGTGCGAAGCTGATTCCTTATTGCTAGATCAAGTCTACCGCACTTGCCTGTCCCATGCAACTCCCGCCGCCAAACTTCATGGCGCTTGCTGCAACTTTCCAAGACTACCAGCGTTCTCCCACCCGCGCAACCCGGCGCACCATGTGCATAACCCCCGGCCCCGGTGGAAAATCCCTCAGCTAGAATCGCCTCCATGGAACCTCAGGAAATGCAGGAGTTTTCGAAGCAAATGCAGGAAGCCGGCGAAGGCGGACAATCCATCAAGACCATCTCCCTCGCCATCTCCGTCCTCGCCGTCCTCGTCGCCATGGTCACCGTCCTCGGCCACCGCAGCCACACCGAAGCCGTCCTCTCCCAGGCCAAGGCCAGCGACATGTGGAACGAGTACCAGGCAAAAAAAATCCGCTCCGACCTCGTCGAGAGAACCGGCACCCTCCTCAGGGTCCAGCCCAGCTCCAACAGCGAAGCAGTCACCAGGCAGCTTGAGGATGACAAGACCCATCAGGAAAAATGGAAAGAAGACCTCGCCGGCCTGCAGGAGCATGCCCGCGACTTTGAAGCCGAAGTAAAACACGCCGAAGCCCAGGCCAGCCGGTACGATCTCGGCGAAGCCTTACTGCAAATCGGCGTAGTCCTCTGCTCGATCACGCTCTTCACCCGCCGCCGCATGTACTTCCTGCTCGGCCTAACCCTCGGCGTGGCCGGCATCGTCTGCGCCGCTCTAGCGCTCGCCGTCCCCAGATAGCTCGTCGCAGGCCCGCTACTCCGACCCCGCAATCCGCTTCAACTCCGCCGGATTGCTCTGCCACCGGTCCGCCAGCGCCAGATTATCCGCCGCCGGCACCAGCAGCGCGCCATTCGCCAGCGGAATCACCGGCACCGGACCCTTCTCCGCCGGGCCCTCCACCCACATCCGGTCAGCCTTGATCGACGCCACCTTCAGCGCATCGGCCGGGAGCGGCTCTGCGCTGCGAAGCGGAAGAAAATCCCCCTGGTACACCACGTTCCCCCGCGTATCCGTCACCCTGCAGAAATCCGTATTCTGCGCCGTATCCGTGCTGCACGCCACCCATTGGCCCTTCGCCTCCAGGCGCGACACGTCGTATCCCGACGGCACGAAGTTCGATCCACGCGGCATATCCGTCGGCAGCGCCGGATGAGACGCCATATCTCCGTGACGAACCACCAGAAAGATTCCAGCCACCGCCAGCACAAACACGATCACTTGATTCGATGCACGCATAACCAGGGCCCCCGATAACACTGCTTAATAGGATGCACTATAACCCAAAAGGGGTAGCTGAGCGTTACAGGGCGGGCTTGGCCAGAACCCCCAGATCCACCATCCCATTCACAAAATACTGCACCGCCAGCGCCACCAGCAGCAGCCCCATAATCCGCACCAGGATCCGGATCCCCGTATCCCCCAGCGCCTTCGCCACCCGGTCCGAGTTCCCCAGCACCAGCCAGCAGATCGCCGCCGTAATCACGATCGCCCCCAGGATCGCCGCCATCTGCCATCCGCGTCTGCGCCTGCCCCACCAGCACCATCACGCTCGTAATCGCGCCCGGCCCTGCCAGCATCGGAATCCCCAGCGGCACAATCCCCGCATCTTCCTTCGCTCGCCGCCTCCGCCGCGTCACTGCGTCGTCTCCTGCGTCGGCGAGCGTTTCGCCTTCAGCATATCCAGCCCGATCAGCAGCAGAATGATCCCGCCCGCAATCTCAAACGCCGGCAGCGTTATCCCGAACATCCGGAAGATCTAGTGCCCCGCCAGCGCGAACGCCGTCAGCACCACGAACGTCGTGATACTCGCCTTCCGCGCCATCGACCGCCGCCGCTGCCTGTCAGCCCCCGCCGTCACCGCCAGAAACGTCGGCAGCGCCGCAAACGGATCCACCAGAAAGAACACCGAACTGAACGCCAGCAACGAAAACCGCACCACCGCCGACCGCTCCAGCCCCGCCAGCACCACCTCCGGCTCCGCAGTCAAATGCGCGGCCAGCAGATGCAGATGCAGATTTGGCAAAATGTTCAACACACCCCATTCTCCCACGCGCGAGACCCCCATTCATGACCGGCCTCATCCTCCTGAGCCGGGTCCACCTCCCCCAATCCCGTCCTCTACACCGTCTTCCCTGTTCCCTGATCCCCGTTCCCTGTTCCCTCTTCTCCCTCCACCGTTATAATCACTCCAACAAGGAGCCTTTACGATGCCTCTGCAAACCACCAAAAACATCTGGCACAACGGGAAACTCATCCCCTGGCACGACGCCAACATCCACATCATGTCCCACGTCGTCCACTACGGCTCCTCCATCTTCGAGGGCATCCGCTGCTACACCCAGAGCGCCCGCGGCAACCAGCAAACGGACTCCGCCGCCATCTTCCGCCTCCCCGAGCACATGCAGCGCTTCCGCGACTCCGGCCACATCTACCGCATGCCCCTCGGCTACACCGTCGAGGAGCTCAGCCAGGCCGTCATCGACACCGTAGAAGCCAACGGCGTCGCCCCCTGCTACATCCGCCCCGTCGCCTTCCGCGGCTACGGCGAAGCCGGCGTCAACCCCCTCCGCTGCCCGGTCGAGGTCTACATCGCCAACTATCCCTGGGGCAAATACGTCCCCGGCAACGCCGGCGCCAACGTCTGCGTCTCCTCCTGGAACCGCAGCGCCCCCAACACCCTCCCCACCATGGCCAAGGCCGGCGGCAACTACCTCAACTCCCAGCTCATCCGCATGGAAGCCGAGATCAACGGCTACGACGAAGGCATCGCCCTCGACGTCAACGGCTACCATCTCCGAGGGCTCCGGAGAAAACCTCTTCCTCGTCCGCGGCGGCGTCCTCTACACCACTCCGCTCACCAGCGCGGTCTTGAACGGCATCACCCGCAGCTCCATCATCACGCTCGCCGGCGAGCTCGGCATCCCCGTCGTCGAAGGAACTCTCCCCCGCGAATTCCTCTACGTCTGCGACGAAGCCTTCTTCACCGGCACCGCCGCCGAGGTCACCCACCTCGCCTCCGTCGACCGCATCTCGATCGGCGACGGCGCCATGGGCCCGGTCACCCGCGCCCTCCACGACGAATTCTTCGGCATCGTCAACGGCACCATCGACGACCGCCACAACTGGCTAACCCCCGTAAAAGTCCGCGCCGAAGAACCCGTAGCCGTTTAGTTGCCCGCAACCCCAACAAAACAAAGGGGCAAAAATAATTTCGCGAAAACACTCAGCAAATCCGCATGTCAAGCCCCCCAGCCTCCCAAACCCCTCGTAACTGAGGCAAACAAAGGCAAACAAACCCGCCCGCGTTTGGCACGATTACCCCTCCCAGTCCTGTATAATAGAACTAGAAGATAAAAAGCCCCGGCCAACTCGCCGGGGCTCTCGCATTAATCCAGCCGTCAAAAAGGAGGTCCACCCCTAACCCCAATCTTTTGAATATTTTGCAACAAATAAGGGGGAGGGGGAGTAGAAAACATGCCCCGCAACTCTCCCTGTGCTCTCCCGTTCTTCTCTGTGCTCTCTGTGGTTAGCTTTTAGCCGATGCCAACCCCAAGTCCGAACCTAACCCCAATCCCCTGAAGACTTTACAAGAAAATAGGGAGAGGA
>CAVZTG010000004.1:0-256525 GCA_963778195.1 Terriglobales bacterium
GACATTTCCCTGCGCGTGAGGCGCCTGGCGAAGTTGCTGGCGAAGTGCTGTCGCATCTGAAGAGCTTTCTTAACCGATAGCAGCCTCATCAGACGCCATCATGTGAATTCACAGCCGCCGATTGAGATGATCCACTGCTTCCAAACGCCAGCGGAGCTGATTAAAACTGTGAAGAGAATGCTGTGCGTCGCCTCAAGCCCGGGACGTGCCCCATTGCACTCAGATTGAATCCGCGCGTGATTGCTTCGCCACTGACGGATGCGCTTTTCCATGCGAGACTTCTGACGGAAGGTATTTGCGCTTCTCACCGCAGAGGCAGCAACCCACTGTGACGCTTTTGAACGGAGATCTGAACTCCTGCTGGGGATGTTTCGATACGAAACGCTGCAGCGAACGATGAAGATTTTCGCTAGCGTCGGAATTGACATACATGATGGCCAAATCATATCAATTCACGGATTCGTGGAAAGTCTCGAAGATGATCTGCTATGCTGGCGCGTCAGCAAGGTTGTCACGAGGAGTAAACTATGGGACCCGAGGGCTCGGTCGAGCCGGTGACCATCCAGGATTTCGCTGCCAAGTTGCGAGAACTTCCCGAAACAGCATTTTCCGGCACGGAGCAAATCACAGGTTTTCTGAAGTCGATGCCGGTCGCCCCAGACTCTCTGTCGCCGTATTTGACCTGGGACCGCCAGCACTATACACGCAATCTCATCGATAACACTCCGCTGTATGAACTGATCGCGATCTGCTGGGAGGTGGGCCAAGTCAGCTCGGTGCACAACCATTTAGATCAGAATTGCTGGATGGCGGCCCCGATAGGAAGACTATCCGTCCAGAACTACCGCACAATTGCGCAAGACCTGGATGGCGGTAAATGCAAGCTGGAGCCGATAGACATAGTCGAGATGAATGCCAAGCAACCCTGCGCCGTCGATCCTCTGGAGCCGGTGCATCGTGTTCTAAACCCTCGCAAGTTCAACCAGAGAGCGGTCAGCTTGCACGTTTATTCCCGCCCTTTTAACTCTTGCGTTGTCTATTCGCCTGAGCAAGGCACCTGCGGCACGATCAAGCTTCGATATACAACGCAATTTGGGAAAGCGACGACAACCGCGTAGCGAACGTGGGATTTCGACATCAGCGTATATCTCTCTGTAGATCCGTTATGGCATGCTGCTCAATACGAATTAGTCCTGATCGCTGCATGTCCAGGTCTGCGCGGCAGCCGGATTGATCGCTGCGCGCTCAACGCTCTTATTTCGGCGAGTCGTCTAGAGGCCGGTATGGTTTTTATCAACTATCCGGACCTAAATTGGCCTGATCTGCGTTTCGGTGGGATTAAGAGATCTGGATACGGCAAGGAGTCTCGTCGCAGCGGAGCGAAGTGACAAGACGGGACGTTAGACGCAATAAGGGACAGCGGATTTCTTAACCGTCTTGGCGACTGAACCACAACTGTCATTCAGCGCTTACCGAGCTATTGATCCGGTACGGAGGGATCCGGTTTCAGTGAACATGCCCTATCTTACTTGCCAATCCAGTTTAAGCATTGCTGAGAATCGGCCGCGCTCGCGGCCCCTGCTATTCCTTCCCGCCCCACCGCCGCGGCTTGGGGCCAGCAATCGTGACAACAGTTTCTCTGGAGTAACATCATGCGCCGCGTCTTCCATTCGTTTGAAGGCTCCTTGAAAAAAATGCGTTAAACCGGATTAATAGCTTTCATCCGGATTGCAAGTCGCGGCTTCCAATGACTGATGCTAGACTTCCACGCATGCCTCTAATAATTATTCTCATCATTCTTATAATCCTGTTCGGCGGCGGTGGCTATTACATGGGCCCTGGTGTCGGTTATTACGGCGGGGGCGGTCTTAGCTTGATACTGGTTTTGGTCCTTCTGTTTCTCCTCTTCGGTAGGGGAAGACGGGTTTAGGGATCGGCTGCGTTCCTCGACTAATCACAAGGAGCGGGGGGTAGCTCCGTAGAGAAAGAGGCCGGTTTCCCGGCCCCTTTGTCTACTATCTACTGATCCGTTAAACGGTGGTGATCGCGCCGTTCACGCCGTTCGGGAAGAAGCCGCCTTTGTCTGTCCCAGATGCGCTATTGGCGTACACGATCGCCAACACCTCGCTAGTCGTCCGGATTGTCGTCAGCGCGTTCGTGTCGTTGAAATAATCCGTCCCTGACGGCGGCGGCAGAATGTCAAACTTATCCAGCGCCGTCGTATCCACATTGTTCAGTGAAATCAGAAGCCTGATGTTCGACGCGTGATAGGCCTCGAGCAGTCCCACCTGCACTGCTACCTGCAGATAGCCCGGATCGTTCAGCAACGTCACTGCCCCTCCGTATGCCGATACGCCGGTATCTTCGAATGCGCGCGACAGAACTAGAAATTGCTCGAACGTCGCAAAGCCAATTCCCAGTGCGTCCAGGTTGATCGCGGGCTTCGCAATCGTGTTGCCCGGAGTGAGCGCCTTGCGCAGCAACAACACGTGCTGTTGCTCGTCCTGCATGATCTGCTGCGCAATCGTCGCGAGTTTGCCCGATGCGTCGCCGCTGAAATCAACCTTAGCTCCACCAGTCGTCGCGCCTGCCGTGCCATGTCCGCTGACGTCAAAGCCGGACTGCGCCAGCGTCTTGCCTGTGACCGCCATGGTGTAGAACTCCGCCTCAAGGTACTCGAGGTTCAGCGCGAATTGACCGACCTCAATATCCGGCGTCAGTGAGGACGCGGCCTTCACGCCCCGCGTTCCCAGTCCTAGCTTGCTCGCGCCCGGCAGGGAGTCCAGTGCTCCCAGTCGAACTCCGGCTACCGCCGCTGCGGCCAGTCCTAAGCCAGTCATTCCTGCGCCCTTCATAAAACTGCGACGCGCCGGCTTTACTAAACTCAGATCGTTTTCATTGCGAATGTTCATAATTCCTCCATTGGCCACGGAGCCGCGTCTCAAGGTGAGCCGCCAAGCGCCATCCAATCGTGGGCAGACGAGCACTGACGTTATGGAACTATGCGCAACGGTCTTTCGGAAGCGCGCTTCCTAAGCAAAAGCTAACCGGACCTGGTTGCCCTCGCCTTCAATGGCGCGGCAATTTGGACCCGTTTATCAGGGAACGGTCCAATGCCGACTTCGGATTGCTTGCCTGATCGTTTCGGAGCCACGAAATTCAGATTCCCAACAACTCACTTCACGGCGTAAACAAGTCGACGCGTTTCGCGAGTTGTTAATGGCGCAGGATCCACCAAACACTCGTTCATTCGCTCCACCCTCGTCATGTTTTAACATCGGATCGTATTTTCTTGCTGGTCAGCGAGTTTGATGTCCTCGCCGCACTGCTTACCCCAAAACTCAAAGCCGCTCTTGTCCGTAGAGGAGCTTCAATTGGGATCTCCGGGTTTACTTCAAGTATCCTTCAGCAATTCTCCGTGCTCTACAGCTCCGCTTCCGGGGTGTTGTGTCCCGGCAGACTCGGCCTGCAGAGCGCCGTCGCCTCTTCTCTCCGTCGCCACAGCTGCTCACCGCTGCGGTAGGCGGCGTCGAGGAAGGACGACGTCGAAGTTCTTCCTGGGTCCTAATGTCCTAGGAAATATATTCAATAGACATGCTCGCGATGTTAGTAAATGCCACGATCCACCAAACTTTCGTCGTTTTGACGCCAGCATAGATTCCAGAGGCTAAACCTATCACTGCCAATGAGAAGCCTATCCCGATACCATGATAGCGCAATGGTGCCCATAGCTTTATAGAGGCTGGATCATCCTGCAGGCTAAAGAAAACAAAGGCAGCCAATTAGCCAGTAAAGTGGTCACACTCAGGCATCCAAAAAAATTTGGCAGTAGTCGTTTTCTTATTGATAATGTCCCCTTAGATCTCCCGTGAAAAGGTATCGTTGGTTATGTATTACATAGAAGAGTGAGTTACCGACTTAGCAAGATAACCAACAATATAAGCGCGTCCAGTCTGCTCGGTTATGTCACCATTCCTCACGAGCGTAGTAATCGCCTTGTCAATAGACTTCCAGAGCTTTGTCCCTTCATACTCTCGATACGGATTGCGGCGAAGAGTTTGCTCAGTCATTTGTTTTTGTTCTCGGGCCGTTTGGCCAGATTTGGTTTCCTTCATAATCCCCCTCCTTGATCGTGTTGCAGTTCTCGTCAGAAACATCCCAATGATCATTATGAAGGTGATCTTTCTTCCAGATGTTCCCGTCGTCGTCGCGGTAGCCTCGATTGCCCCTGAGCTTCACTGGACTGGCAGGTAAGCCAACCATTACGCACCCGACCAGCCACCCGCTGCAAACTCACTTCTGTGATCTTTAGTGGACCGGCTAATATCTAGGCATCGGAGAATGTGCTTATATCGGTTGGATTGCCATTTGCATCGTAACACACCCTCGCCCGCATAGTACGTTTTTCAAAGCAGCCGCTCAATAGGCCGTAGATGGCTTCTTGAATACCTGCTGGAGTAAGCGACTTGATGATACCTTCATCACTTTATTCACCTGATCTTTGTCACGGAGTTATATCTCCCTTGGCGTAATCCAACGAACGCAGTGCGAGCAGATAGTCGTAACGCGCATTCACCGCCGACACATCAGCCTGCGTGCTCTCCAATTGCGCCTGGCTCAGCTCCACAATCGAACTTAGTCCCAATTGATATCGTGTTTGCGCCAGACTTAGAGCCTGCGCCGCCTGCGACTTGAACTGCTGCGCGACCGCGATCCTCTGGAATGCCGTTTGCGCGGCCAGCGTTGCCGTTCGCACATCGCGCCGGATGATGTTCGATAAGTTCGCCGCCTTCGCCTGCTCCGCCTGAGCTCGATATCCCGCTTCCTTCGCCTGGGCACTGATTCTAAAGCCGGTGAAGATTGGCAGACTCAGGTTCACTCCGCCCGCCGCATACCAGTTCTGCTGAAACGCTCCGTCAACACGAATCGGCGTCACCCCGGCAATCGCCGATGCTGAGATCGTCGGCAGATACTGCTTGGCTTCGGCCTTTGCGAACTTCTGCGAAGCCTGCGCGTCGTAGCGTAAAGCCGCCAGGTCGGGACGTTGCGTCATTGCCTCGGCTTCCGACGGGCCCGCAGCATCCGGTGGAACCGGTAGCGCCTGCGCGCTCTCTTCCACCGCCGCGTATTCCGTCTCCGGCGCAGCGGCCAGCAACGCTGCCAATGCCGCGCTTGCCGCCTCAACTGCGTTCTCTGCGTCGAGCGCAAACAGCCGCGCCTGCGATACATCCGCCGATGCAATGTTGAGATCGAGGTCGCTCTTCAGCTTGCTCTGTGTCAGTGCCGTGATCTGGTCGCTCACACTGCTTCGGGCCGTCACCGTCTGATCGGCTAGTTTGAGCAGCGACTGCGCGTTCATCAGCCGGTAAAAAGCCTGGTCCGTCGCGTAAATAATGTCCTGCTCGGTCGCGCGCGCACTTTGCTCCTGCGCCTTCGTCCGCAGCTTCGCTGTCGCGATCAGGTCATGCGTGTAGCCGAAATCGGTAATCAGCTGCGAGAATGTTCCGCCCAGCCCCGGCATGTGTGTAGAGCCGGGATGCCGTCAGTTGCCCCGCTCCGATGCGGCTCCCGTCTTCTGCCTTCACTGCCGTCGCGCTGCTCCCGATCTGCGGCAGGTCTGCCGACCGTGCTTCGCGTATTGTTTGTCCTTCGGCCAGCGCCAGCAGCCGGCTCGACGATATCTGCGGATTGTTCCTCAGCGCCAGCTGCTCCGCCTGCTCGCGCGTGATTGTCACCGCGCCCGGTGTCGCGTCGCGGCCTGGCCCCAGGCGGAAGCCGCCGACGCAATTGACAATGCGATCACCAGTAGTTGCAAATGATCTCTCATGCTGTCCTCCGCGCTTGTCTCGCTTCCAGTCGCCGGTGAATCAGCAAATACGCGCTTGGCACCAGGAATACCGTCACGATGCCCGACACGGTGAGTCCGCCGAGAATGGCTCTAGCCAGCGGCGCGTATTGCTCGCTTCCCGCCTCCAGTGCCAGCGCCATGGGAATCAACCCCAGCACGGTCGCCAGCGTGGTCATCAGAATCGGCCGCAAACGCACCTTGCATGCCGTCACAATTGCGTCCTCCAGCGCGTAGCCCTCGCCGCGCAGCTGCCCTACAAACTGCACGATGAGAATGCTGTCCGATACCACGATCCCGGTCATCATCATCACGCCCATCAGGCTCATGATGTTCAGCGTCGTATTTGTCAGCAGCAGGAAGAGGATCACGCCTGACAATCCCGGCGGCACAGCCAGCAGGATGATGAGCGGATCAACAAACGACGCGAATTGTGCCATCAGGATCAGGAACACGAGCACGACCGACAGGATCAGTCCAATGCCGAAGCTGTGAAAGGACTGCTCCATATTTACGATTGACCCTCGCACCGACACCCTGGTTCCATGGGGAAGAGTGAGCCCTGCCACAATCGAGTTCACCTGCTTGCCGACGCCGGCGAGGTCTTCCATCTTCGGCTGAACGTAGATGTCAAACACTGGCCGCAACTGGTAGTGATCCACCTCCGTCGGAGTATTGATGGTCGTGATTTTCGCCACCGACTCCAGCGGCAGCGTACTCTTGCCATCGGCTGAGCGCAGCGGGATCTCCTTGAAGTCCTCGAGCGTCTTGATCTGCTGTTCGGGATACTGCACCGTGAGCATGTAGTTGTTCCCGCTCTTCGGGTCAATCCAATAGCTGGGCGCGATCATCCCGTTCGACGTCAGCGCCGTGATCACGTTGTCCACAACGCTCTTGGTTGTCAGGCCGAGCAGGGCTGCCTGCTCGCGGTCCACATCAAGAAATAATCCCGGATAATCCACGCTCTGCGGAATCATTACGTCACTCACCCCCCGCACTCCCCGAAATTGATGTGCCAGTTGCTTGGCAAACGCATAGCCGCCCGGGAGATCCCGCGTGCTCACCTGAACATCAAACGGCGCGGGCAAGCCTTGATTCACAATCGAATCAACCAGCCCGCCGGATTGAAAGTAGGTCTCAATGTCCGGCAGGTCGTCTCGCAACTTCTCCCGCATCCTCTGCATGTAAACAAAGCTGCTGGTTTTGTGGTCCTCTTTCAGACTCACCTGCACAAAGGCCGTGTCCATCGCAGAATTGGGCGTGTAGATGGCGGAGAGATCCGGCGTGACTCCGATGTTCGACACAATCATGTTCAGGTCCCCCGGCGCAACCACTGCGCGGATATCGTCCTCCACCCGAGCCACATACCGGTCCGTCAATTCAATCCGCGTGCCGGCCGGCGCCTTCACGCTGACGACGAACTGGCCGGGATCTGTCCGCGGAAAATAGGCGCGGCCGAGAAACGGAGTCAGCACGAAGCTCAACACCACAAACGCGGTGAATACAATAACGACAACTCCCGCCCGCTCGAGACAATAATGGATCGCGCCGTCGTAACGCCTCTGCAGCCAACCGAACCACTCGTTAAACCTGTAGACGACGGTGCGGAAAATATTCTTCTTCGCTCGCGAGTGTCGCATCTGTTCAGGCGCCGGATCCTGCCGCGTCGCCGCTTCGTGTGGGGTCTCGTGGTGGGAGTGCTTGATAAATCGCGAGCAGAACAGCGGCACTACGGTCATCGCGACCACATAAGAACAAAACAGCGCGATAACAACGGCTAGCGCCAGCGCTGAGAATAGATACTTGCTCACGCCCGTCAACAGCAGCACAGGGAAGAAGACAATGGCAGTGCTGCACGTCGCGGCTAATACCGCCAGCTGAACCTCTTTGCCCCCTTGTTCAGAGGCCTGCAGGCTGCCTTTGCCCATTTCAAAATGCCTGAAAATGTTCTCCAGCACCACCACCGAGTTATCAATAAGCCGGGATAGCGCCAGTGCCAGCCCGCCCAAAACCATCGTGTTGAGGGAGCTCCCGAGAGCGTGAAGCACCAGAAATGTCGCTAGACAGGAGATAGGGATCGAGAGCATCACCGCGATCGTTGCCCGCACGTCTCCCAGGAAAAGCAGAATCATCAGCCCGGTCAGCGCCAGCCCTATCAGTCCCTCGCTGATCACGTTCTTGATGGCAATCTTTACGAAGACCGATTGATCGAACACTACCGCTGTCTTTAGCGTCGCCGGAATATCAATGAGCTTCTTTACCGCCTGCCGGATTCCGTTAACGATGGTGATCGTGTTCGAATTCCCGCCCTGCTTCAGCACAGGGATGTAGACCGAGTGCTGCCCATCCACTCGCACGATGTTGTATTGCAGCTGTCCGCCATCCACCGCATGCCCGATATCGCCAACTAGGATTGACGCATTCCCCACCGTTCGCAGGGGAATCAGGTTGACTGCTTCCGGCGTCGGCACCTGGCTGTTCGCGTAGACGTTGTAATCCTTGGGCCCGATGCGCACATCGCCCGCCGGCAGAATCAGGTTCGACGCGTTCACCGCGCTCACCACGTCCATCAGGCTCAACTGCGTCGCTTCCAGCTTCGCCGGATCAACGTAAACCATGATCTGCCGATACCGCCCGCCATACGGCTGTGGCACCGACGCCCCCGGCACATTCGCCACCTGGTTGCGCACCGTGAACTGCGCTGTGTCTTTTAGCTCCGTCGGGCTCAGCCCCGCGCCCTTCAGCGTGATCAGGCATACCGGCAAATTAGCCGCATCAAAGCTCAGCACCACCGGCGGCAGCGTCCCCGGGGGCAGCCTCCGCAAATTCGCCATCGCCAGATTTGAAATGTTACTGACCGCCGCGTTGGCGTCCGTCCCGGGCTGGAAGTAAATCTTGATCAGGCTCACCCCACTCATCGAACGCGACTCGATGTGATCAATGTTGCTGCCCAGTGTGAAGAAGCGCTCATAGCTGTCGGTTATGTCGGATTCGATCTGCTGCGGCGGCATTCCTGCATAAAACGTCGCCACCACCACGACCGGAATGTTTATCTCAGGAAAAAGATCCACCGGCATATTGATTACCGCCACCGTGCCCACCACCACCACCATCAGGCAGGCCATCAGCACGAAATATGGATAGCGAATCGCAAATGACGCCATGGCTACTGGCCCCCTTCGCTTCCTGCGCTCGCCGGGTAATCAACCAGATCTCCGCGCGCCGGTAACGCTCGCACGCTCTCTCCTGCCCGCAGGTTCGATTGGCCGCCGACCACAACCCGCTCGCCCGGCGCAATCCCTCCGGTTATCTCCTGCGTGTTCGCGCCCGCGATCCCCAGCGTCACGAACTTTTGCTCAACATGCCCCGAGCCGTCAACGATCCACACCGACGGGCGGTCGCCATGAACGATCCCCGCCACCGGCACCACGAGCGCATTATCTTTTTGCTGCAGCGTAAATGTCGTATCCGCATACATGCCGGGCGACAGCGTCAGATCCGGATTCGGCACATCAACTTCCGTCATCATCGTCCGCGTTGCATTTGAAACATCGCGCGTATAGCGGACCACCGTCCCCTTGAAATACTGGTTCGTCGCCTGCACATGCACCATCACCTCGCTGCCCTCATGCACGAGAGGAACGTCCTCCTCCGGCACCGGCATCCGCAGCCGCAACAGATCGCTCTGCGCCAGCCGCACCACCGCCTGCGTGCTCCCGCTGTTCGACGTCCCTGCAGGAATGAGCGACCCGGTGTCGGCATATCTCATGGTGACCACGCCGTTAAACGGTGCCGTGATCGTCGCGTATTGCGCCATCGAGCCCACTTCCTGGCGGCCCGCTCGCGCCATCCCGAGCTGCTGCTGGGCTGCACTCACCGCCGATTTCGCCGCCTCCACTTGCGCCCCTGCCATGCCGTCCCGCGCCTCGGCATCATCCAGCTCTTGCGCCGCGATCAGCCCCGGCCTCTGCTCCGAAGCGCTTTTCAGCCGCATGTAATTTGCATGCGTCGCCGCATAATTTGCCTGCGTCCGGCTTACTTCATTGCGCAGCCGTTCGATGTCCTGCTGGCTGCGCTCCACTCCTGCATCGGCTCCCAGCACCTGCGCTTCCAGCTCCGGCACCTCGAGCACGGCCAGCGTCTGCCCCTGCTTTACCCGGTCTCCGATATCTACATAAATGTGCCGAATGTATCCGGAAACCTTCCCGTGAATGTCCACTTCCTGATACGGCTGAAAGATTCCGGCAACATTTAGCGTGCTCGAAATATTGCGCCGGATCGCCGGCACTACCGTCACCGTCTTCGGCTGCGGTGAAGTGTCCGCTTCCTCAGAACGCTTTCGATGTAAGACAACAAGCAGCAGCAAAAGAATCGCCGCAATGCCGATGGCATACGAGACAGAGCGCTTAGCTCTCATAATCACTAACCTCTAACTTCGCGAGAAAAGGGAACGACCGGGCTGCGCCAATGATGGGCGACAGCCTGTGCTCGAGCGAGTTAGGTGCGGGGTGGGGGCCTTAGAAAGAGTGCGGCAGTATCTCGAACCGCCAAAAAAGCAGGGGGCGGAGGCGCGTTCACCGAGAGCGCCCGCGAATATTGCACCACCGGCTGCACAAATTCAATCGCAGCAAAGGCGGAGGAAATCGCTGCGCCCTGGTCCTGGCTGACCGAACTCTCAACGTCGGTCTTTGCAGCCTCACTGGCTCGAGTGCACAGCTTTGCCGCGGGCATCTTGCCCTGCTCCGCCGCCGACTTATACAGCGAAAGCTTGTAGCAGGTGCCCCATGCGAAGACCGCTGCAGCCGTGAACAGCAAAAGCATCACGGTAAGCCTGGAAGCCATCCCGGAAACCCGAGACGACCCGCGCTTGAACCCCTGATGCTCTATGGTCACACTCCGATGATAGCTCAACCACCGCATCCGTCTCCTTTAAGACCCTTGCGCCGGATCTGCAACTTTCGCATTTGATCCCGGTGCCGCTCGAACCCGGAGAAGGGAATAGCGCTCCCTGGATTTCCCCCGGCCGGCTATTTGGGCGTCCCCACTCCGCCCCCCTTTGCCCTCCCCGATTTATGCATCTATAACTGGACTGGCTTTCTGCGCTGGCAGACTCGACCGTGGAGGAACTATGGATTGGACACCGGGACAGATGAGTGATGACGTCGAGGATCGCCGCGGCTCCGGCGGCGGTGGATTCGGCGGCGGTGGCCTGGGCATTGTCGGCGTCGTGATCCTGATCGTCATCAGCCTCGTTACCGGGCGCAACTACATCGGCGCCTATCTCTCCGGCAACAGCGGCGCGGCTCCCACCACGCAGCGGGATCCAGGCCAGCCCATTCAGCAATCAGCGGCCGAGGATCGGTCGGCGCACCTGGTGTCCTTTGTGCTCGACGATGCGCAGAAGACATGGACGGGAATTCTGGCGCAACAGAACGTCGCATACAGGCATGCGCACCTGGTCCTGTTCCGAGGTTCCACCCCTTCGGCTTGCGGAGGCTACGCCCAGTCCACCACCGGCCCGTTCTACTGCCCGGCGGACGAGAAGGTCTATATTGATCTCGGATTCTGGGACGACCTCGCGCGTTTTGGCGGCAGCACCGCGGACTTCGCGCAGGCCTATGTGATCACCCATGAGCTCGGCCATCACATCCAGAACATTCTCGGTACCGAACAGCGGGTGCGGCAATTTACTGACCAGCATCCCTCCGCGCGCAACGCTTTGTCCGTGGATGTCGAGCTGCAGGCGGATTGCTATGCCGGAGTCTGGGCCCACAACGCCGAGCAGCGCAACATCGTTCATGCCGCCGACATTCAAGCCGGCCTCAGCGCAGCCGCTGCGGTAGGCGACGATCATCTGCAGAAGATGCAGCGCGGAACCGTGAGTCCCGAGACCTTCACCCATGGAACATCAGCCCAGCGCCAGTACTGGTTCACCCAGGGCATGCAGCAGGGAACAATCGCGGCCTGCAATACCTTCCAGAGCAAAGCCGCCAACGCCAATTAGCAGCGCCCGAGGGCCGCGCCTTCTGTCACCTCACCGGCACTCGCGATCTTGCGCTAGGGAATCGTTACCGTAATCGGTTTCGATACCGCCGCCGGGTAGTTCGCATCGCCAAGATAGCTGGCATAAATCTGGTAGGAGCCGCTGTATCCCGCGGTGGACAGCGGTTTGGTCACCGCGACGCCGTGCACCAGCGCGGCTTCTTCAATGTTGATGTTCGCGCCATACACCTCGAACTTAACCATTCCCGTCGGCACCGCGCCGCTGCAGCCCACCGCCGAGGTGAACACAATGTTCCCGCCGCTGACTTTGTCAGAGATGGATACCGGATTCGCTGAGGACAGCATTGGCTGCACCACCACCGGAAGCAACTCGGTCGAGGCGTCGTTGTTGCTGTCCCCCGGGTAGCTGCCGAGCACGTTGTAAAAGCCCGTCGGGATTCCAGTCGTGGACATGCTGAAGCTGTTGATGCTTGACAGCGTCGGATTGCGCACCACCAGCGGTCCGTTGAAGAAACTAAGACCCTCCGCCGAAAGGCTGACCTTTCCGGTCGCCCCGGCGCCCTTGACCTGCGCGTTCAGCGTAATCTTCTGGCCGACTTCAAGGCAGGCCGCGTTTGCCGAGACCGTCAACGTGCTCGTCGCCTTGCTGATGACTACCGTGAATGTCGCCGACGTGGACGCGAGATGGCCGGCATCGCCACCGTAGGCCGCCGTCATCGGGTATGAGCCGGCGACCGGATCAGACACGCTGAATGTCGCTTTCCCGTTCGACAGACTCGCGCTGGTCAACGTCGTTCCATTGAAAATCAATTCCACCGTGCCGCTCGGCGTCGAGCCGCCGGTGACGGTCGCGACGACAGTGGTGTTCTGCCCCGCCTCCACCGGATTGGGATTGACGGTGACGGTCGTGGTGGTCGCCACCTTGCTCGAGCCGCCAACCGCGACCGTAGCGAAGCCGCTCTCGTTGCCTCCGCACGTCATCACATAGGTGTAGCTGCCGCTGCTGGTCGGCGTCACTTGCACCGACCCGGTGAAGCCTGCCGACGTAATCGTTCCCGTTGCCTTCAGCGCGCTCGCCCCGGAGCCCGCGGGCTGCCCCTTGGCGTTGATGTAGCACTGCTGCATGCTCAGTGAGAACGCGTTGCTGACCGTGTAACTCAGGGTGAAGGGCGAGCCCGCCTTCGGTGACGCTGAAGCGGTCAGCGTGATCGGTCCATGCAGCGCCGGTGAGACGGTCAGCCGCAGCAGGTCGCCATAGCTCGAGCCGCCCGTCGTGGTCAGGAAGGAACCATCGCCGGCCTGCAGCATCTCGCCGTAAAACCCGTTGCCGAGTTTCGAGGAGTTACTGTCCGATTCGCTGGGCGTAGTAAGTACGCCTTCCGGTGTCATCTGGTAAAACGTGGCGAAATAATTGCCGTTGCCGGTCTCCCAGTTCAACCCGTAGAAGTTGCCGTCGCTCCCCAGGTTAAAGGCTGGGATGCCGCCGAAGCCGGCAGTTTCCGCGGCGAAGTCCCACAGCTTGGTAAGTTTCCCCGCCGTCGTGACCTCAAAGATGGTTCCGTCGCCGCAGCTTACGTCGGTTCCCGTGCCGCCGCATTCTGTCACGCCGTAAAGATTGCCGTTCGCGCCCTGCACCAGCGCGGAGTCCGGCCCGTAGCCTTCTGCATATGCCATGGAGTGAATGCTGCTCACGGTATAACTGCTGCCGCTTTTCACCATCTTATAAATGGAGCCGTACTGGCCTTCCGTGTCCTGCGGAATGCCGCCGTAGAAATTGCCGTCCGACGCCTGCACGATGGGAGCCAGGCCGCTGCCGCCACCCTCCCCAATGGTGCCGTCAAAGCTGTAAAGCACCGTCGCCGCGCCCGCCGGAGTCACCTGCACGATGGCGCCTATGCCGTTCGTTCCGCCATCGGCCGTGGTGAAGTAAAAGTTCCCGTCACTGGCCAGCGTCAGCAATTGGATCGCCCCGTAGACCTCCGCCTTTGAAAAGGTATGCAGGATCGTCAGCGTGCCGCCTGTGGTCACCGAGTAGAAGACGCCTCCGTCAACGTCGCCCTGTCCGAAGTAGCGGTAGCTCGTCACCCCGTACATGGTCCCGTCCGGCCCTACGGCCAGCGTGCTTCCTGCCAGGCCCACCGTCGTCGGATCCATGCTCGCAACCGAAGTGAAGGCATAATTGTTGGCCGCGTCGAGTTTGTAAATCAAGCCGGTCACAGGTCCGTTGTTGAAACTGATCGGAGACGCGACGCCGTAGTAGCTGCCGTCAATGCCCTGCACGATGCTCGACGACGCCAGAACGCCGTTATTTCCGAAGTCGTAGTAGTCGGTAACGGTAAAAGTCTGCGGAGTGCTCACTGACAGGAAGACGGGGACCATCGCCGTTAACGAGCCCGACGTTCCGGTGATGAAGATATTCAGCGACCCCTCCGCCGCCGATTGCGTCGCGGATATCGTCATGGTCGAGGTCGTGGTTGCAGACGCAGGATTGAATGTGGCCGAGACGCCGGCCGGCAATCCGGCAACGCTGAAAGTGACCGCGCCGCTAAAGCCGTTGACCGCCTTGATGGTGATCACGTCACTGACTTGTCCGCCGGCGGCGACCGCGATATCGCTGCTGGCTGCCGACAGTGTGAAGCTGGGCGTGACATTAGACGTCACCGTGAATGTTGTCGTCGCGGTGGACGCGAAATTCACTCCGTCCGCTGCAAAGCTGGCCACGATCGTATGGCTTCCGATCGCCAGCGATGTAGTGGCGATGGTGAATGGGCAGGTCTCCGGCGTGTTATTGGCATTGCAGGCGACGTGAATTGCCGAGCCCCCGTCCAGGGTGTAGCTGATGCCCGAGCTGGGAGCGCTGGCCGACGCATACGCCAGCGTGGCCGCAACATTAATGGCGACGCCCTGCGCGACGGAGCTTGCGCTGAGCGACAGCCCAATCACGGTGCCGCCGTTCTGCGCCAGGTCCCAGGCTGAAAACAAGTTGCCCGCGTTGATCGAGCCCAGTCCGCTCGCCAGGTCATACCCCACGCCGGAGTTGTAAGCCTCGACCAGCGAGGAGTCCGTAGCCGACAGAATGCCGTAGGTGTCACCCTTCGGCGTGTAGCAGTTATAAGTGCCTTCGCACGGCAGCAAGTCATCTCCCAAAGTAATGTCATAGAAGACGCAGCTACTGTCCGGCCCGCCGGACTTGTTGCTGTAGCAACTGGTGTCCCCGCTCTTGCCATACTCCGCCGCCGCCAGCTGATAGTAGAAGTAGTTCGGATTGCCTTGCGAGCCGTACTTGCCGTCAATCAGCAACTGGATCGTGGCCATCACCGGTGTTGCCGCAGAGGTGCCCCCGATGCTCGTCCAGGTTGACGGTTCGCCGCTGCATGCGACTCCCTTGTTCGCCGGATCAGAAAAGCAGATCAGCCACGCATGGCCCCAGTCGCCGTTGGCTGCAAAGAGTGAGACGTCCGGCACATCGCGCTTGCCGTCTTGCGGAATGCCCACCACCCCGGTCTGCCAGCTGGGCTTCGCCAGCGCGGAACAGGTGCCGCCGGTTCCTACTCCCGCCACCGCAGGCGCTCCGGAAAAACAGGAGCTCACGCCGCCGCTGCCTCCGGCCGTAACCAGATATTTCTGTCCGGCCGTCGTATTGCAATATGCAGCCGCGGAGGATGATCCCGCGAACATCCACGTCAGATTCTGCGCACAGGAGCTGTCCCACGGCATCTCCGGGATATAGGACTTCGCCGAGCCGTAGTTCGTCAGCATTCGTCGAGCCCCAATATGTGCTCGTCGTTTTGAGATAGCTGTCCTCAAAATCCGTGCCGCCGACGGATACGTTATAAGCACTTTCTCCCCAGCCGGTCACATTCAGTCCGTGGGTGGCATAGCCCTGCGTGTTCGGATCAAGCGCCTCCTCGCACTGCGCGCCCGCATTGTCGCCGGAGGAAACGAAAACCGAAACTCCCTGCGCCGTCGCCTGCTGGAATGCATTGCTGAACGCAAGGTTCGCCGTCGCTCCGCTCACCGCCTCGCATACGCCGTAGCTCATGCTGATCACCGGCGGATAGCTGGTGCTGTTGATCAGGTTCTGCAGCGCGATCAGGCCGCCAAAATTCGCTCCGCCCTTGCACGTCGCCAGCTCGACCGTGGCGTTGGGGGCGACAGCGGTCGCCATCTCCATGTCCAGCTCCACTTCGTCATCGTTCACCGTCGCGCCCGGGTCAGTGCATGACGCGGTGCCATGCGGGTGAATCGTCTGCAGGTTGCCCGATGGATAAGCCGTGTTCAGCCCAAACTTGGCGCGATAGGTCGTGAAGTCGGCAGCACTATATGCGTCGCTGTCCTGCAGCAGCGCTATCGTCTGGCCTTTTCCAGTGAAGCCCGCCGTATAGATGGGCGTGATGTTATAGATCGTCTGCGCATCAGCCGGCACCAGGTCATGCTGCGAGCTAAAAGTGTATTCCGGCGAGGCGTGGTCCCCGCCTTCGTCCTTCGCTGGAATCCTCTCCTGCGTCTCCACTCCCGTCGCCGGATCAATCACCGTCCGATCGGCTCGCACCGGACGCCCGTGCGGTTGAAAATCATTCAATGAGACCACCCCGGCAACCGCCGGCGCGAGTGCTGCAGGAATCTGCGGATCGCTGGTATTGGCGAAGTGAGTTTCGCCGCGGACTTCCAGCGCGTGGATCTCAGTGTGGAATGCCTCTCTCACCTGTCCCGCGTTGCCCGAGAACTCAATCACCATTTGGTTGGTAAAAACCCCATCCACATGCAGGCCCTGGCTCTCAAGCCAGCTCGAAATGGTCGCAATGTCCTCATGCCCGACGCCGAAAGTCGCGCCGAACTCTGCCGCCGTGAGCCACTTGTGGAAGTAGGGCGAGCCGGGCTTGTGCATCGCGTCAATCAGCAGCTCCAGCGCCTTCTCCTGCTCAGGGCTCCGCTTGAGCTCGAGCCACATGTGCGGTATCGCGAAATCATCCGCCACCGGGCCGCGGTCATACTCAGGGTTGCGCGCCTCAGGACGCGTGTTTCCCTCAATCGTCACCCGCTGCCGGTCGCTGATGGGCTGCGTGATGAGCGGACGCACCTCCGCCTCGGCCGCAGTTTGCGCGGTAGCAATTACAGACGCTGTGGGAACGGCAAGAAGGCAGAGAACTAGAGGGGCAAGAACGCGAGATCCCGAGGACATGGATAACCTTTGGCAACCAATTTTCCGCCGGCGTTCGCCAACGGAAGGAAAGACCGGGCAGGGGGGCGTGCCAATTTGTAACAGAACGAGACAACATCTGGAAGCATTTAATTTTTTGCGTCAGAAGAATTCCTGATTCAGGAGAATTTGCCCGATTTCATTGGACAATCAGCCATGTTAGTTGGCCAACACATCCACCGGACTGTTGCGATATCCGGTTCTTGAGTCGCTGGTCCGCACGCGAACACCCGCGCCCCGGCACAGCCTGTCTCACCACTCCCGGCCCTCTTGGAAACCTCCGCCCCCGGCCTCGCTTGAAAAACAACAACCTGCGACCCATACTGGATGCGCGTCATCCAACGCCCGTGGAGCGCCCAATCACCCAGCCGCGCTAATGCCAAACGCACCCGTGTTTCTCACCCGCACCTTCCGTGCGTTCCGCTATCGAGACTTCCGCTTAATGTGGATTGGCGCGTGCGCGTCCACCATCGGCACCTTCGTCCAGCAGTTCGCGCAGAGCTGGCTGGTTTATGACCTCACCAGGAGTGCGTTTTATCTGGGCCTTGACCTGTTCCTCGGCCAGCTCCCCATCATCCTGTTCTCCCTGGTCGGCGGAGTTTTCGCCGATCGCCTGGACCGGCGAAAAATGTTGCTGGCCTCGCAATACATTCAGATGTTCTGCGCCTTCCTGCTCGCCATTCTCTTCGCCCTCCACGTCGTCAAGGTCTGGCACATTCTCACCCTCTCCTTCGTCGTTGGCGTAGGCCAATCCTTCGGTGGCCCGGCATACTCATCCATCCTGCCCACTCTGGTTGATCCCGAAGACCTCTCCAATGCCGTTGCGATGAATTCCATCCAGTTCAATCTTGCCCGCGTCATCGGACCAGCCATCGGCGGACTCGCCTATACGCTGCTCGGGGCCACCTGGTGCTTCACCCTCAACGGCGTCTCCTACCTTGCCGTCATCGCCTCCCTTCTCATGATTCGAATCAACTTTATTCCGGCGAAGACCAAGGCATCCGTCCTCTCCAGCATGAAAGAAGGAATCCGCTTCATCCGCCAGCACAAAGATATGAGCTCCCTGGTCGTGCTGGCATTCTGCACCACACTATTCGGATTCTCGATCAATGGGTTCTTGCCCGTCTTCGTCCGCACCATCTATCAGAGGGGACCGGCGACCTATACTCTGCTGCTGGTTTGCTCGGGAGCAGGCTCAATCTGCGGCGCCCTTGCCGTGGCGACTCTGCAAAAAACAAAGGGCCTCGGCCGCCTCACACTCATCATCCTCGCCCTGCTGGGTTTGTTCACCTTCAGCTTCGCGCTCTCCAAGTGGCTGCCTCTCTCCTGCATATTCATGTTCCTCGCCGGGGCCGCCGTCATGGCAGCCGCATCTCTCATGCTCTCGCTCGCACAACTCATTACCACCGACGCCATGCGCGGCCGGGTCATGAGCGTCTACAACCTGGCATTCCGCGCCGGAATTCCGCTCGGCGCCCTTGCCCTCGGCAAGCTCATTCCCTGGGTCGGTGTTTCAAAGGCTCTGGCCGGATCCGGAATTGCTCTCACCATCCTCTCGCTCGCTTTCCTGGGATCGAGACGGTGGGCCCGATGACCGCGCAGCAGTTAAACTGAAACCATCTCGCCGGATAGTTTGAGGGACCGCATGAAACAAAGACCCATCGGCATTTATTACGAACAGCAGCAGTGGTTCCGCCCGCTCTTCGCGGAGCTCGATCGCCGCGGTGCAAACTGGCAGCGCATTGATGCAGTCACCAGCTACTACGCTCCCGAACAGCGCCCGCAAGACGAATATGCTGTCGTGCTCAATAAAATGAGCCCTTCGGCGTGGAATCGCGGCAACGGTGACCAGATCTTTTATACCCTCGGCTACCTCGAACATCTCGAACGCTCAGGCGTCCGCGTCATCAACGGGCTAAAGGCGTTTCGCAACGAGCTCTCCAAAGCCTCGCAGATGACGCTGCTCCAAAAGCTTCAGCTGAATTATCCCCGTACGCGGGTCCTGCATCGCGCCTCCCAAATCATGGCCGCCGCTCAGGGCCTGCGCTGGCCGGTCGTGGTCAAGCCCAACATCGGCGGTAGCGGTGCCGGTGTGCGGAAATTCACTTCACCCGAAGAGCTCCGCGACGCGGCGTCAGATCCGGCAAGCTTGCCCTTCGGTATGGATTCGACCATGCTGCTGCAGGAATTTATCCCTGCCCGAGGCCAACACATCGTCCGCGTAGAGGTGCTCGACAGCAAGTTTCTCTACGCCATCAAAGTCCACATCACCGGGGAGACGTTTGATCTCTGCCCACTCGACATCTGCAAGACCACCGATGGCAAGCCCGTCGAGCAGAGCAGCGAGATGCAGGCGGCAATGTGCGTCACCGAAGCCAAGAAAGGCCTCAGCGTCGAGGGATTTGATCTCCCCGCCGACGCCAGACGCGAAGTCGAAGCCATCATGCGCGAGGCCGGCGTTGAGCTGGGCGGCGTCGAATACATGATGGATGATCGCGATGGCACCCGCGTCTACTACGACATCAACGCGCTCTCCAATTTCGTCGCCGACGGACCCGGTACGGTTGGCTTCGACCCCTTCGCCCGCCTGGCCGATTGGCTCCAGGCGGAAGCTGTGCGGGCAAACTCACGCGACCTGGTCGAAACCGCCGGAGTCCGTTAATGCGATTCGGATTCTGGCTGCCCGTCTTCGGGGGATGGCTGCGCAATGTCGAAGATGAAGGCATGCCCGCGACTTGGGAGTATGTCCGCGACCTCGCTGTGCAGGCCGAGTCCAGCGGCTGGGACACGACCCTCGTCGCCGAGCTGAACCTCAACGACATCAAAGGACCGCAGGCCGATTCACTCGATGCTTGGAGCACCGCAGCAGCACTCGCTGCCGTCACTCGCAAGTTGGAAATTATGGTCGCCGTTCGCCCCACCTTTCACAATCCCGCGCTCCTCGCCAAACAGGCCGCCAACATTGACCACATTGCCAATGGCCGGCTCACACTCAATATCGTCTCCAGCTGGTGGGCCGACGAAGCCAGAAAATATGGCGTCAACTTTGAGCAGCACGACGACCGCTATGCCCGCACCAGCGAATGGCTCGACGTCATTGACGGATGCTGGAAGCGGCAAAACTCCAGCTTCGACGGAAAGTATTATCGCGTCGAAGACAACATGCTCTCCCCCAAGCCGGTGGCCAAGCCCAGGCCGCTGCTCTACGCAGGCGGCGAAAGTGAAGCCGCCAGGACACTGATCGCGGAGAAGTGTGACGCCTACCTGATGCACGGCGACCCGCCCGAGAATGTAGCCAGAAAGATTGCCGACATGCGCGCCCGGCGAGAAAAGACGGGCCTGCCGCCGCTGGTCTTCGGCGTTGCCGGATATTCCATCGTTCGCGATTCAGAAGAAGAGGCGCATGCCGAGCTCGGGCGCATCACCGACGTCAAACGCTCCGCCAAAGGCTTCGCCAACTACGAGCAGTGGCTCGCCGGAACACAGCTTGACCAGAAAGTCTCGCTCGAGGACTACTCCGTATCCAACCGCGGACTGCGCAGCGGTCTCGTCGGCACTCCGTCGCAGATCAAATCGCGCCTCCGCGAATTCGAAGATGCAGGCGTAGACCTGGTCCTGCTGCAAATGAGCCCGCAAAAAGAAGAGATGGCGCGGTTCAGCGACCAGGTCATCGGCAGCTCTCACTAAGCGGCGACCGGCCTTCCGCTCTAACTAATCATGCGGAGTCGGGCCGTCTTCCTGCGGCACCTCCGTGCCTTCGCCGGGAAATGGCCACTTGCGGTTGAGCGGCTGCGTCTCTTCGCGCACCGCGCTCGACACCTTGTCTATCTGCAGATTTTCCAGCACGTGCACCCCCAGCTTGCCCGCGCTCGCCACGTCCATGTCGCCGTCATGGTCAAAGTCGCCGGAGACAAACTGTGTCCCCGCGCTCGCCGTTCCATTCACCGAAAGTGCAATGCGTGTGAACTCCGGATCAGGCTGCCCGGCCACGAACTGTTCCTTCTTCGGCAGCTTGTAGGCATAGACGACGACCGGATCGTACGATCCCGGATCGTTGCCTCCATGCCCGCGGTAGCGCTTGCCCGTCACCAGCTCCGGAATCCCATCGCCATCTAAATCAATCAGCGCGACCGCGTGCGACTGCGAAAAAGATTCGTCAATCGAATGCCGCACCCACTTCCGCTCCGGCGCCGCTCCCGTCTGCTCCAGCCAATACAGCCCGTAGCCATGGCCCTGCCCGTAGATCAGGTCCATCTTGCCGTCATGATTTACGTCATAGCCGAGAATGGGGAAGCCGGTGTCGCCCAGGTCCCAGTCCGCATGCCAGATCCACTTGTCGTTGTTCGCGTCTACCTGCTCGAACCATCCGTGCGTCGTGAGGATGTCGGCTTTGCCATCACCGTTGATGTCGGCGATGCCGATTCCGTGACCATCCTGCGCCCGGCCGCCCAGGTGATGCACTCGCGGCTTGTCTCCGCTGAAGTCTACCCACAGCACGCCCGCGCGATTGTAGTGGGCCAGAGCCAGGTCGGGCTTTCCGTCTCCATTGATATCGGCGAAGGCTCCGCCCTCGGTATCAAAGCTGTCCGTAATTTTCTCCGCCTTCCACATCGTGCCTGCCGCTGTCGCTTTCGGGCCCGGATTGCGATACCACCACAGCCCGTTCTGAGATCCAGCCGGTGGTCACCAGGTCAGGCAGCCCGTCATGGTCCACATCCACAATCCACTCCCCGCAATCAGACACAAACTCGTTGTGAATGCCGACGGTGCGAAATTGATGCTGCTTCCACTCGCCACCCTGCGCGCCGGGATTCTCATACCAATAGGCCCCGCTCAGCAGGTCGATCGAAGCCGTCACCGTTCATGTCGAGCACCGAGATGCCCTCCGCATGATCGGTGCCCAGGCGATGCGCGAGAAATGCAATGCGCGGCTTTCCGTCGGGCCCCGGTCCGGGATGCTGCATGCGGAATTCCGTCGCATGCGCCGGATCCTGCGCCTGAACGTTGACTGCGGCCAGAAAGGGCAGCGAAAAAAACGCGACGAGCAATGCTGGGGATCTCTTCATGTCAAGCTCCGTGTTGCAGATGCGCTAGACGATCGTCATCGTCTCGGGGTTCCAGTTCACGACCGTGCCACGCTCGACACTTAGGTTGCTCAGTAGCGCGGCGCCCGCAGCGCGGAAGCCGAACGTCGCATCCTCCACCACCGGCTTTCTGCTGCGTACCGAGTTGAAGAAGTTGTGGAAGTGGTCGTAGCTGTCGGAATATCCCTCCGCTGCGGCGAACTTCTGCACTTCCTGCGGCGGCGGCCCCACCGGATGCTGCACCGGATACTTCTCGCGGTATTTTGCGACGTAATCCTTCTGCATCGCATCGGCGAAGGTTGAAACCGTATACCCGGGCTCGCTGGCGAGCGGCGTCCGCGTCACCGTCACAGTGTTTCCGGCAATCTCCATCAGCCCTTCCGAGCCGGTGAAGAGGAAGCCCTCGCTCTCTTCGCCGCCATCCACAAAGTTCACATGCAGGCTCAGGTTAAAGCCCTGCGGATAGTCGAATAGCGCCAGCAGCACGTCGTTCGCATCCCGCCCGTCCTTCCAGAAACGCAATCCGCCCGTCGCCATCGCGCGCGTCGGACCATGCGAGCCCGTAATGAAGTGCGTGCCGCTGAATAAGTGCACGAACAGATCGCCCGCAACTCCCGAGCCGTAGTCGTTCCACTTGCGCCATTGGAAGAAGCGCTCGGCGGAGAAGGGAATCTTCGGAGCTGTGCCCAGAAAGCGTGGCCAGTCGCAGGTCTCAGGCGACGCGTCGAGCGGTATGGAATAATCCCACGCCCCGATAGCCGAGTTGCGGTCCCAGCGCGCCGTCACCATGTTGAGCTTGCCGATCGCTCCGGAGGCGAGCAGCTCCTGCGCCTTGGCATAAACCACCGAGCTCACCCGCTGGCTCCCAACCTGCAGAATGCGGTTTGTCGTGCGCGCAGTATCAATAATCTCGGGGCCGTCAGGATAGATGTGGATCATCGGCTTCTCGAGGTAGACATCTTTGCCCGCGTGCATCGCGTCTACCGCGGCGCGCATATGCCAGTGGTCCGGAGTCGCGATGATCACCGCGTCAACATCTTTGCGGGCCAGAATCTCGCCGTAGTCGCGCGTGGTAAAAATATCGGCGCCCCACAACTCCTTCGCGTGAGTCAGCCGTCCGTCATAGCAATCAGCCACCGCAACCAGCTTCACGCCGGGCACCTGCAGCGCCGTGCGCGTGTCGCCCTGGCCCTGGATCCCGGCGCCGATGAGCGCAAATTGGATCTGATCATTTGCCGAGCGCGGCGCAGTTCCAGCCGATTGTGCCAGCAGCGGATGAAGTTGGGTCACGGCGACCGCTCCCGAGGCGGCTTTCAAAGCGGTCTGCAAAAAGCTCCGGCGATCCAGGCGGGTGAAGGGGTAGTTGATGGGAGGACCCTTTCTGCTACGAAGTTTGCCTCGTTCGAGCGGCTCATGGAATGTAAGGCAAAAGGCGCAGCAGTGTCTAGCCAGCCCACGAAGCAGAAAGCAGAGCAGGCAGCCAGAGCAGGCAGGCAGAGCAGGCAAGCGGAGCAGGGAAGCGTTGTACCTCCCCGCTCCCCGCCAGGCACCGCCCCACCGGCAAATAAAAAGCCCGGACCATGACGGCCCGGGCTCGGTTGTTCGCTTCACCGGCTACCTTGAGATCTTCAGGGAGAATGAAGTGGTCGCCTTGGTTGAACCGCTGGTGCCTGTCACCGTAATGGTGAAGGTGCCTCTCGTGGCCGATGACGTGGCCGTGATGGTGGCGGTTGAGGTGCCGGTTCCTGTGATTGAAGCCGGGCTGAAGGTGATGGTCACGCCGCTGCCCTGGCCCGCTGCGCTCAGTGTGACCGCAGAGTTAAATCCACCGGTGACGGTTGACGTAATGGTGTCCGTGCCGGAGGCCCCGCGTGCAACCGTGAGCGACGACTTCGACGACTTCAGCGTAAATCCGCCGGTCACCGCTGTCGTAACCGTCAGGGTCACAGTAGTGGTTTCCTTCGTGCTGCCGCTGGTGCCCGTCACTGTGATGGGATAGCTGCCGGCCGCCGTCGTTGAGCCTACGGTCAGTGTCAGCGTTGAAGACCCGGCGCCGGTGATTGACGTTGGGCTAAAGGCCGCGGTCACTCCCGTGGGCAAGCCGGCAGCCGACAAAACCACCGCCGAATTAAAGCCGCCCGAGACAGCAACCGAAATGGTTGATGTGCCCGCGCTGCCCTGCACCACTGAAACCGAGCTGGGCGATGCCGACAGCGAATAACCAGGTGCCGCCGCCGTCGTGAGTGCGCTGATCAGGTTTGCCCCGTTCGGGCTGCCCCAACCGGTCACCAGGTCATAGTCCACCACCGCTGAATAAGATCCCGACGTGCCGCTCGTTATGTCGTGGAAGTCGGTGGTAAAGCTCGAGCCCAGTCCGATCGAATAGACAGCAGGATCAATGAAGCCCAGCCCTTTGCCTTCCTGCTGATCGGCCAGTGCAATGTAGCCTGCCCACATCGGCGCCGCAAAGCTGGTGCCGCCGTAGGAGTTCGCAGTACACGTGGTCTGGTCGGCGCAGACATAAAAGCTGAAGTTGGCATTGGCCGAAACGTCCGGCCCATTGCGCAGCGTCGTGGACCCTTTATTGCTCGAGTTGATCGCCGAGGCGATTGCCATGACGGAATCGCGATCTTGTCCGGCGAGATGCCGCCGCCGGAGTCAACCCACGCCGTCTCAGACTTCCACGCTCCGCCTGCGCTTGCCGTCACCAGGTCTGTGCCGCCGACGGAAACGACGTAGGCATCATCCGCAGGCCACGCCTCGTTCCTCGTTGACCACGTCGAGCTGTCGCCCGATGCTGCGAAGAACGTCTGTCCCTGCGTCGCCATCTTCTCAAAATAAGGATCAAGCGTTGATGGATCAGCAGGCGTCCAGCCCCACGAGCAGCCAATGGTCAGCGGCAGCGGGCTGTGTGTCGTCATCGCGCTGATGATCGCCGTATCCGTCGAACCGATATAGACCGTCAGACTCGCCAGCCCCGGCGCCATGCCCATGATCTGCGTCATGTCCAGCGTCTGTTCCGTGTCGTCGCAGCTTCGCCGCTTTCGCGCGCACGCCGTGCTGGTTCCATCCGTTGACAGCAGAATCGGCGGTGACCGGTCTCCGTCTGCCCCACATTCTTGTAATAAGTCGTCAGGTCCACCAGGTCGGTTCCTTCATACTCGAACAGTCCCAGGTTCTGTCCCGCGCCCGTCAGGCCGTTCCGCCGTAATAGGCCGCCCGCATATCGCTGCCCAGGAACGATGCCGACGGCCCCGAACCGGTAGTCGCATGCGTCACAACTTCTTCAGGACGATATGCCGTGCTGCGCCGCATAGTCGCTCTGCTTTACAGTATAGAGGATGTGGAATCGAAAAGTTGTCCAGTCCCGACACATGCCACAGGCGAACGGCAGGCTCGTCGTCGGCTCGCGGTCCGGCCGAGAAAAAGATGCGCTCCTCCGACGGATGCTTATAAGTAGATAGCGTCACGTTGAACGCGCGGTTGATGTCCGCCACCTGACCTCGCACCTGTACTTCAAATCCGTCGCGCGTGCCGCCGACCACCATCAGCTCGTGTTCGCGCGCAAATTGATCACCGCGTCATAGTCCTCGCGTGTCGGCCCAAAAAGCTCGGTGAACTCCTGCGGAGTGATCCAGTGGTGATACATCGGGCTCTGCCGGTCGTATTGCTGCGCCAGCAGGCTCTGCAGTCCCGCGCGATCGCGCAGCTGCAACACTAGATCCAATTGCAAAATCTGGCCTCCCGGCAGTCGCCCCACCGGCATCGCCGTCCCGTTTCTTACGGCTTCGTGTATCTGGTGGGTCATCACCGGCTGGCGCTCCGCTGCCTGACATGCAAGGTTCACCAGTGGTAGAAATGCGGCCACTGCAACTAAAGAAATGCTTAGTTTTCGAATCACTCGTCTCTCCTTTTTTGTGCGCTGAGGGGGTACCGCGAAGATAAAAATGGCCGGTAACGTGTGCTGCATTCTCCCGAATACGAAACTGCTTGTCTACTAAAATCCCCGAAAATTCTCTCCGCCCCCTGCATTCACGCCCCCTTTCCGGACCCCCCTCGGCCCCCGCCCGCCGGCAACGCACTGCTAAGTGTGCAGCCCTTTGCCCATTGCACAAATCACGCTGCGTCTTGCAATTACCAGAATGCAAAAGCGTGGCGAGCCCGCCCCAATCGCTTCCGTCAGCGTTTCCCGATCAGCGTTTCCCGATCAGCGTTTATCGGCATAAGTGTGCGGAAGGATTCGTTAAAAATGGCGGTATTCGTATTAACTTCACGCCTGCCGCAGCCGATCAGACGACCCTGGTCTATCCCATCTCGCCCAACCCGGAACAGCGGAACCTCCGGCGGCATTACGCGTGATAGGCACCGGCCAGTAGCTGAAAAGCACCGTACCTCCCGCTCCAACAGGAATCGCCGCATCGCCCCGGCCACTCGCTGTTTCATGGCATGCGGCTTTTCTTCGTAGTTACGTAGAAGTTGGATTCCCGCCTTTTGCCTGAATCTTCATCTGCCCGCCTTCATCAAAGTGGCATAGACAAACGGAGGCGAACACGATGGCTGCTTATTGCGGATGCTGTGGCGTAGAGATCACCGGACAGCCCGAGGCTTGCTCTGCATGCGGAGCCCCGCGACACGGAATGATGCCCGCCGATTTCTCCCTCACCCCAGCCAAGCCATCCGGCCCGGCTCAGTGCTCGCCACTGGGCAGCGAGAGCCAGCAGTCAACCTCGCCTCGCTCCGGTATTCCAGCCACGCCACCGGCCCGTTAATTCCTGTCCACCAGTGATTCCATTGTTTCCGAAAGCCAAATTACTTGACGAGTAATAGCGAGGTGCTACCTCCCAACCCCACGGCCCGCGCCGCAATTCGAGATAGGTGAGTAAGGTGCCGAATCGGTAGCTGTTCCACAGGCGATTGTCGAAAATAAGCTAGTCTAATCGCGTCGTCGGGATGTAAATTGCAACTGTCAGGCAGTAAATCTCTGGCGATTGCGTTTGCGGAATTAGGGCCCCCTTGATCACCGTCATATCGCGGTTTCGTGTTCGGAACGGACTTGAAGACGAAGTGCGAGACGCCTTCGTCAGCAGGCCACGACTGGTAGAGAAAGCTGCTGGCTTTCGCGGCTTCGACATTCTGGCCGATGCAGAAGACCCCACCGTATTTCTGCTGCTCACCCGCTGGACCGACGAGGCTTCGTTCCGCGCGTGGAACAGCGGCGCCAACCATCTCCAATCGCACAAAATGATTCCCCGCGAACTGCAGCTCGACACCAGCTTCACCTCCGTCACCGTGGGCATGAGTATTGAGGGCCGCTACCAGATCAATTCTCTGAACGCAGCCATTGAAAGCCAGCCCGTCGAGTTGTCCCATTGGTTGATGGACTCGGACGGCGTCATCGGATTTCTCATCTCCGCCGACGGCACCATCCGGGAGCGAAATCGCACCAGCCACCGTCTCTTTCCCTCCAGCCCCATGCAGGGCTTCGGTACCAGGATCTGGGATTACCTCACCTGCTCCGACGCCTTGAAGCTGCAAAACCGTCTGGCGGATATGAACGAGCCCAGCGGCTTCCGTTCATTGCTCAATCTCACCGACGCCAGGCAAAACTCCATGACGCTTGAGGTTGGGTTGATTCGCCTCGAAGGCGCCGTGCTGCTCCTCGGGACGGAAGAGAACCGGCAGGAAGCACAATTCCGGTCCGAGATTTTGAAGCTGACCAACGATCTGATGGTCACCGCCCGTGAATCCACCCGCAAGAATCGGGAGCTGCGCCAGGCAAACGAGGCCATCGAACGGCTGGCGCGGACCGACGCCCTCACCGGGCTGGCAAATCGCCGGGCACTGGCCGAGGGATTGGTCCGGGAGATTGCGCGCGCTGAGCGGCGCGATGGCCAATTAAGCATGATCATGCTCGACCTCGACGGCTTCAAGGCCATCAACGACGAGCACGGCCACTTCATGGGCGACCGGGTACTCGAGAGCGTCGGCGCCGTGGTCAGCAGCCAACTGCGCATATACGACGTGGCCGCTCGTTCGGGCGGAGACGAATTTGTCCTGCTGCTATCGGGCGCGACCATGGAGGAAGCCCTCACCATCGCAGAGCGCATCCGGCACGAGATTGCGAGAATTAAATTGCCCGGCTTGCCCAGCCCAATCTCCATGAGCCTGGGGGTCGCGCGTTGGAAGGCCGATGAGGGCCCGGAGCGATTTATCTCTCGCGCCGACCGGGCGCTGCTCGAAGCTAAAAGTGCCGGGCGAAACCTCATCACCCTCGCCCCCGTCGCCGACGCTTGAGGCTTTGCTGACGCCGCCCTCCCACCCGCTTCGCAGCGGCTTGTCCTGACCACAGCCCTTCCCGTATGCTCGGTGGCCAATCATGCCCACCCGCGCGGCCGACACGACCGACGACCCGGAACAACAGCTCGCCGGATTTCTCGCCAAGTATGACGACTCTATCGCCGATCTCGCTCGCAAGCTTCGCCGAAAAATGCAGAAGCGTCTGCCCGGAATGCTCGAGCTGGTCTACGACAACTACAATTTTCTCGTTATCGGCTACGGCCCCAGCGAGCGCCCGTCCGAGGCGATCTTTTCGCTCGTCATGGCGCCCCGATGGGTCACCCTCTGCTTTCTTCACGGTGTGCTCCTTAAAGACCCGCACCACATCCTCCAGGGCGGCGGAAATCAGGTCCGCAACCTGCGCCTCCCCACCGCCGCGGATTTCGACAATCCCCGGCTGCAGGCCCTCATGGATCAGGCTCTGGCTTTGTCTGAGGTCCCGCTTGACCCCAGCCAGAAGCGCCGGCTCATTATCAAATCTATTTCCGCGAAGCAGCGGCCGCGCCGGCCCGGACACTAATTCCGCCCGGCAGCGACTGGGCGGTCAGCGCAACTCTACAATGGCTTAGTGGCGACCGTTTTCTATCCCGAGTTGTTATACGCCGAGGGCCGGTGGCATCGCGGCGCGGGACTCGCTGTGGGTGACGACGGCCGCGTCGAGGCCGTGGTTGAAGGCGCCGTCCAAAGTGTCGAAGCTTTTCTCGCGCGCGCCGGCAGGGATGTCCACCGAGTAGACCTTCCCGGGCGCGCCATGCTGCCCGGCATGGTCAATGCGCACTCGCACGCATTTCAGCGGCTCATCCGTGGACGCTCGGAGACCCAGCGGTTGAATGGGAAAAATTTCTGGTCCTGGCGGGATGCGATGTATACCGCCGCCGCAACTCTCACTCCCGAAGAGGTCTACGACTCCGCGCGAATGGCTTTTCTCGAGATGGTTCTGGCCGGCATCACCACCGTCGGCGAATTCCACTACCTGCATCGCCAGCCGAATGGCGCGGCCTACCAGGACGGCAACGAGCTGGCCCATCGCGTGCTCGCCGCGGCTGAGTCCGTCGGGCTGCGCATTGCGCTCCTGCGCGTCGCCTATTTCCGCGCCGGATATCGTCTGTCATCCGATCCCGGCCAGACGCGTTTCATCGAGCCGCCCGATGAGTTTCTCGGCAACACCGATGCTCTGCGCGCGGAGCTGGAGGGAAATCCTCGCGCATGGCTCGGCGTGGCTCCGCATAGTGTCCGCGCGGTCCCGCTGGCAGAGCTCGAAGCGATTTCTGCGTGGGCCAGGCACCGGCAATTGCCGCTGCACATTCACGCCGCTGAGCAGCGCGCGGAGCTCACCGCGTGTCAGGCGGAGTACGGCGCCGCTCCCGTCGAGCTCTTGGCCCAGCACGAGATTCTGGGGCCGCTAACCACTTTGATCCACGCGGTGCATGTCAGCCAGGGAGAGATGGACGCAATCGCGGCAGCCCGCGCCATGATTTGCGCATGCCCGACGACGGAGAGAAATTTGGGCGACGGAATCGTTTCCGCCCGCGAAGCTGCCGAGCGCGGCATACGCTTTGCATTCGGCTCCGATAGCCAGGCCCAGATCAATCCGCTCGAGGACGCAAGAGAGTTGGAGTATCACCTGCGGCTCAAGGCCGAGCGCCGCCTGCTGCTCGACCAGATTGATGGCCTCTCCCTCGCCGAGCGCCTCTTTGCCTATGCCACGCGCGGTGGGGCAGAATCATTAGTTGCCAACTGCGGCAATCTGGCGCGCGGCGAGTGGGCCGATTTCTTCACGCTGGATCTTGCCGATCCGTCGGTGGCCGGCGTCCCTGAAGAGCACCTGTTGGCGGCGATTGTATTTTCACTGGAGAAGACTGCTGTGCGCGACGTGGCAGTGGGCGGAGCCTGGGCGGTCCGCGATGGAATTCATAGCAAGCGGGAAGAGATTGTGCGGCGATACCAGCAGGTCTCCCGCCGCGTGTGGCAGGCAACTTGAGAAAAGAGGACCAATGAGCTCAGCAACGATAGAGCAGGCAAGGCAGCTAGGGGTCGTGCACAACATCCGTGCTCCGCGCGGAACCACGCTGCGCTGCAAAGGCTGGCAGCAGGAGGCGGCTCTGCGCTGCCTGATGAATAATCTCGACCCCGAGGTGGCGGAGGCTCCCGACCGCCTCGTCGTCTATGGCGGCATTGGCAAAGCGGCGCGGAACTGGGAGTGCTATCACGCCATCGTTCGCGAGCTCGAGCGGCTGGGCGATGAAGAGACGCTCCTCGTGCAGTCGGGCAAGCCGGTCGGCGTATTTCCCACCCATCCCGACGCCCCCCGTGTATTGATCGCTAACTCAAATCTCGTCGGCGCGTGGGCTAACTGGGATGAGTTCCACCGCCTCGATAAGGCCGGCCTGATGATGTATGGGCAGATGACCGCGGGCAGCTGGATTTACATCGGCACCCAGGGCATTCTGCAGGGGACCTATCAGACCTTCTCCGCGCTGGCAGAAAAGCATTTCGGCGGCAGCCTGCGTGGCAAGCTCGTTGTCAGCGGTGGCATCGGCGGCATGGGCGGAGCCCAGCCCCTCGCCGTGACCATGAACGACGGCGTCTTCCTGGGAATTGACGTGGACCGCTCGCACATCGAGAAGCGCCTGCAGACGGGATATTGTGACGTCCTCGCAGAAAATCTCGATGACGCCCTCGAGCAGTGCGCCCGCGCGCAGCAGCAAGGCAAGCCTCTGTCAGTTTGCATCGTCGGCAATTGTGCTGAGGTGCTGCCGCAGCTGGTCAAACGCGGCGTCGCCATTGATGTCGTCACCGATCAGACCAGTGCGCACGATCCGCTCAACGGATATGTGCCAATCGGCATGTCGCTCGACCAGGCGGCCGAGCTGCGCACCAGCGATCCGGTTGAGTACGTCCGTCGTTCCATGGCCGCCATGGCGGTGCACGTCCAGGCCATGCTCGACCTCAAGCGCGCCGGCGCGGTGGCGTTTGATTACGGCAACAATATTCGCCGTCGTGCGGCAGACGCCGGCTGCAAAGATGCGTTTGATATTCCCGGCTTCGTGCCCGAATACATCCGGCCGCTCTTCTGCGAGGGCTCCGGGCCGTTTCGGTGGGTGGCGCTCTCGGGCGACCCGGCGGACATTGCCAGGACGGATGAGCTGGCGCTGAAGCTCTTCCCAGAAAATCGCATCCTCACTCGCTGGATCGAGCTCGCCCGCAAGCATGTCCATTTCCAGGGATTGCCCTCGCGGATTTGCTGGCTGGGTTATGGTGATCGCGCGAAGATGGCGCTGGCCATGAATGATCTGGTCAAGAGCGGGGAAGTGAAAGCTCCGCTGGCGCTCGGGCGCGATCATCTCGACACCGGCTCCGTGGCCTCCCCGTATCGCGAGACCGAGGCGATGAAAGACGGTTCGGACGCGGTAGCAGACTGGCCGATTCTCAATGCGCTGCTCAACACCGCCGGAGGCGCGAGCTGGGTTTCCTTCCACCACGGCGGCGGCGTGGGCATGGGATATTCGCTGCACGCCGGGCAGGTGACCGTGGCCGACGGAACGGATGCGGCGGCCAGGAGGCTGGGCCGCGTGCTGAATAATGATCCCGGCATCGGCGTCGCCCGCCACGCCGACGCAGGTTACGAGATCGCGCAGCAGACGGCGAAGACGCGCGGCATACGGCTGCCCATGCAACCCGAATGACGAGTCACGGCAAGACCCTCGCGGTCGTGAACTGCGGGCAGCTGGTCACCCTCGCCGGCCCGGCCCGGCCGCGCGTCGGCGCTGAGCTCCGCGACATCGGCATCCTCAACCACGGCGCGATGCTGGTGCGGGACGGGCGCGTCGCGGCGACCGGCAGCTACGCCGAGATCAAACGCGAGATAACTGGGGACACTGAGGTCTTGGACGCCGCGGGCTGCGTCGTCACCCCGGGATTCGTGGATGCTCACACGCATCTGGTCTTCGGCGGCAATCGCGCCGATGATTTTGAGCGGCGCATCGCCGGGGCGACCTATCAGGAAATCGCCGCAGCCGGCGGCGGAATCGCCTCTACCGTCGCCAGGACCCGGGCCGCGACCGAGAGTGAGCTGCTGCAGTCGGCTCGCACCCGCCTGCGCTGGATGCTCCGCAGCGGAACAACCACCCTCGAGGCGAAATCAGGCTATGGCCTGTCACTGGAGAGCGAGCTGAAGACCCTGCGCGTGCTCCGGCACCTCGCCGACCAGGGCCCCCAGCGCATCGTGCCCACCGTTCTGGCCGCTCACACCGTTCCGCCGGAGTATCGCGACAACCGTGCCGCCTATCTCGAGTTGGTCACCGAGCAGATACTGCCGGCGGTCGCGGAACACCAGCTGGCGCGCTACTGCGATGCCTTCTGCGACGAGCACGCGTTCACCCTGCAGGAAACCAGGGCGGTATTCAAGCGCGCAAAGCAGTTGGGATTCGGACTGCGCATCCACGCTGAACAATTTCACCCCGACGGCAGCGCCCGCATGGCAGCCGAGCTTGGCGCGGTCACCGCCGACCATCTCGAGTGCACCACCTCGGATACCTTCGCCGCCCTTCGTCAGGCGGGCGTCCAGCCCGTTCTGCTGCCCGCATCGGTTTTCTGCATCGGCCGCCGTCAATATCCTGACGCTCGCGGAATGATCGCCGCTGGTCTGGCGCCGGTGCTCGCGACCGACTTTAATCCCGGCTCGTCTCCGCTCACCTCTCTGCCACTGGTCATGTCGCTGGCGTGTCTTGAGATGCGCATGCTCCCCGCCGAAGCACTCACCGCGGTCACCGTCAATGCCGCATGCAGCCTCGGTCTCGGCAACGAAGTCGGCTCCCTCGAACCGGGCAAGTCGGCAGACTTCCTGCTGCACGAATTCACGGATTATCGCGAGCTGCCATATTTCCTCGGCGTCCCAGCCGTGCCCGCCGTCTTCGTGCGCGGCCAGCCAATCCCCTAAAGCCAATCCAGAATCAGGACAGGGAATCGCCTCCCGCGCCTCCTTTGGGAATCCCCCGTTACTCCTGGTCGCGAAATCTGCTGGACCTCCGTGGAGTTGCCGAAAGGGAGTGTGGGAGATTCACTCCCAGCACCCTGCCAAGGAGAGACACCCATGATTCGCAATTTTCAGGACCTCAAGCGCTACCAGAAAGAAGACCTCGCGGCCAACGGACTCGCCCGCTGGAGGTGGTGGGACCGCTTCCGCAATCCGGCCATCGCATTTGAGCGCAAGCTGCGCCGCACCGAGTTCGTGCTCAATACCCTCACCGGCCCGAAGTGGAAGATCTGCCGCGCCTACAGCCGCCACAGTCTCCGCAGGGCCGGAACAAAACTGGGCTTCACCATTCCGCCGAATGTATTCGGCCCCGGACTTTCGCTGCCCCATTGGGGAACGATTGTCGTCAATCCCAAGTGTCGCGTCGGTGCCCGTTGCCGCATGCATCCCGGCGTGTGCCTCGGCTGGCATGACGGCAAGGTGCCCCGGCTGGGCGACGACTGCTACCTCGGGCCCGGCGCGAAGCTCTACGGCGGCGTGGTCCTGGGCAACAAAACCAAGGTCGGCCCCAATGCCGTGGTTGGCCGCTCTTACCCCGAGGGAGGAGCCGTTCTGGTCGCGCCCCGGGAATATAACGTCCGCGCAGCCGCTGTCCCCGATCACGCAGCATCCGTCGAACGCAAACCCGCCGCAGCCAAAGAGTCGGCCAGCGCCCAGGTCTTCGTCAGCCAGATCGCGGCCAAGCGCATCGCGTCCAAGCCAAAGGCTCAAGCTCGCCCTCGCAAGGTGGCGGGCAAAAAGTAAAAGGCCGCGGCAACTGCCACGGCCCTTTCAGAGGCGCTGCGTTAGGCAGCGATCAGTTGTTGAGCAAAGCGCCTTCCGCCTTCACGTCGCCTTCCACGCCCACCGGGCGATAGAAGAGCTTGTTGTCCAGCAGATAGACTTCCAGGAACAGCGGCCGATCCAGGAACTGCCCTGCAATCAGTGCTTCAGAGAGCGGATCCTCAATATAGCGTTGCAGTGCCCGACGCAGCGGCCGCGCCCCATAAGTGCGGTGCCAGCGCCGTCTGCTGCAGGATCCATTTCTTGGCGTCATCGGTGACCGAGATCGTGATCGACTTCTGCGCCAGGTTGAGGTTCAGCTGCTGCACCAGCAGTTCGACGATCTGCAGCAGGTCCGCATCCGACAGCGCCTGGAAGATGATGATCTCGTCGAGGCGGTTGAGGAACTCCGGATTGAACGTCCGCTTGACCTCGTTCTTGACCATCTCCTCGACTTTTTCCACCACCATGTCTTCGTGCTCGGACTGGAAGCCGAGGCCCTGCACGCTTTTGCAGGTGCCGCGCGCCGATGTTCGACGTCATGATGATGATCGTGTTCTTGAAGTCGACCGTGTTGCCGAGTCCATCCGTCAGCTGGCCGTCTTCAAAGACCTGCAGCAGGATGTTGAACACATCCGGATGCGCCTTCTCGATTTCGTCCAGCAGCACGACGGAGTATGGCGACCGCTTGACGCGCTCCGTCAGCTGACCGCCTTCCTCATAGCCGACATATCCCGGAGGCGAGCCGATCAGCTTCGACACCGAGTGCTTCTCCATGAACTCCGACATATCGAAGCGGATCAGCGACTTCTCGCTGCCAAAGAGGAACTGCGCCAGGGTGCGCGCCATTTCCGTCTTGCCCACGCCCGTCGGTCCGAGGAACAGGAACGAGCCGATCGGACGATGCGGTGACTTCAGTCCAACACGCGAGCGCCGAATCGCCCGCGCCAGCGCGGAGATTGCCTTCTCCTGCGAGATGACGCGCTTGTGCAGCTCTTCCTCAACCCGCAGCAGCTTCTGCGACTCCTCTTCCTTGAGCGAGGTGATGGGCACTCCCGTCCAGCGCGAGACCACGTCTTCGATATCGTCGCGCGTCACGATTCCCGCCGAAGAATCATCGAGATGATACTTCTCCCGCAGGGCCCGCAGGTTCTCCCGCTCCTTGCGTTCTTCATCCGAATAAAAGCGCGCCTTCTCAAACTCATGATTCGCAATCGCATTGTCCATGCGGTTCACGATGAACTTGATGCGCTTCTGTATCTCCGTGATCTCTTCAGGCAGAGAAGTCTGCCGCAGCTTCACGCGCGCTCCCGCTTCGTCAATCAGGTCAATCGCCTTGTCCGGCAAAAAGCGGTCCGGAATATACCGGTTCGAGTGCGACACCGAGAAGCAGCACCGCCTCGTCCGTATAGCTCACGGCGTGGAACTTCTCGTAGCGGTCCTTGATGCCCATGATGATCCTGACCGCGTCCTCTTCATTCGGCGGCGGCACTTTCACGGCTTGGAAGCGGCGCTCCAGCGAGCGGTCCTTCTCGATGGACTTGCGATACTCCGCCGGCGTCGTTGCGCCGATGCACTGGATGTCTCCCCGCGACAGTGCCGGCTTCAGAATGTTGGCAGCGTCCAGCGAGCCCTCTGCCGACCCGGCCCCAACCAGCGTGTGCAGCTCATCAATAAAGATGATGCTGTTTTGGTTTTCCATCAGCTCTTTCATGATGGTCTTCAGGCGCTCTTCAAACTGGCCGCGATACTTCGTCCCGGCCACAATCAGCGAGAGGTCGAGCGCCAGCACCCGCTTGTCCGCCAGAAAGCTCGGCACCTCGCCATCCGCGATCCGCTGTGCCAGTCCTTCGACGATCGCCGTCTTGCCCACCCCCGGCTCGCCAATCAGCACCGGATTGTTCTTCGTCCGGCGGCAGAGAATCTGCACCACGCGTTCTACTTCCTGCTCGCGGCCCACGAGCGGGTCCAGCTGCGTTTCTTGCGCCGCCTGCGTCAGGTCGCGCGAAAACTCCGCCAGCAGGCTTGACTCGCGATTCCGCTGCTGCGGCTGTGCCTTCTCCTGCGTGCGTGCGCGCCAGCTCTTCGCGAATGGTAGACAGGCGCAGGCCGCGCTCATGCAGGATCTCCGCCGCGAAGCACTTGTCCTCGCGCAGCAATCCCAGCAGCAGATGCTCGGTGCCAATGTGCTTGTGCGAGAGCCGCTCGGCCTCTTCCGCCGCATAGGCGAGCACTCGCTTGCATTCGTTTGAAAGTGGTAGATCAACCGACGTCGAGCCCTTCTCCCGGACCGTGGTGTGGCCTTCAATCTGCTTGCGGATCGAATCCACCGAGGCATGGGAGCGCAGAAAGCGATTGGTTAGCGCCTTGTCCTCACGCAGCAGGCCCAGCAGCAAATGCTCCGACTCTATATATGGTGAGCCGAACTGGCTGGCCTCATAACGCGCGAAGAAGATCACCCGCCGTGCCTTTTCTGTGTAGCGTTCGAACATAGTCCCCCTTGGGTTGAGCTTCCGGTTAGTGGACCAGCTCCGCGTTGGTTTGCGGCACTGATTGAATGATACGCCCCGCCTGCAAGGCGCAAAACGCGGTCGCAGCGCTGCGCAAAAGCCTCATTGTGCGTGACCAAAATCGAGGTCAGCCCATGTTCCGCGTGCAGCCTCCTCACCAGGCTGAAAACGTTCTCCCCGGTGCGGTTGTCAAGGTCTCCGGTCGGCTCATCGGCTAGCAATAATTTAGGCCGGGTGATCAGCGCGCGCGCCAGCGCGACCCGCTGCTGTTCGCCGCCTGAGAGTTCCCCCGCACGATGGCTGCCGCGATCTTGCAGTTCCACTTGCTCCAGCCAATAGGCCGCTTGCTCAAACGCCGTCGCCGGCCGCATGCCGCGGGCCAGAAAGTGGCATGGCCGCATTCTCAAGCGCCGTGAACTCGGGCAGCAGGTAATGCATCTGCCATACGTAGCCCAGCTCGCGGTTGCGATAGCTCGCTGCCCGGCTCTCTGAGAGCGTCGCCAGGTCGGTGCCGTTGAAAAATACTGAGCCCGAGGTCGGCGTATCCAGCGCGCCCATCAGGTGCAGCAGGGTACTCTTCCCGCTGCCCGACTCCCCACGATGGCCGTCATCTGGCCGCTCGCCACTTCAAAATTCAGGCCCTCAAACAGGCGAAGCAGGCCGTGCGACGTAGGGAAGTCCTTGCGAAACTCCCGTACCTCAAGTATTGGCCCCATGGACATTAGATGGTCGGCATGTCCCGAAGGACGCACCTCGATGCCCGGTCGAGCGGTTGGGCCCGAAACTGCTATGGCAAGCCCCTCATGGGCTAGATTTACCACCAACGGCCCCAGAGGAAAGCCAAATTTTATTCGTAGCGTAACGCTTCCGCGGGATGGATATCCTGCCGCCGCCCGGGAGGGATAGAGCGTTGCCAGCAGCGACACGGCCAGCGCAACCGCGGCCACCAAACTCCGTCCACAACACGCGGCGCGAAGGGCAGCGTATCCAGCGAGTAAACCTCCGCCGACATGTGAGATAAAGTGGTAATGACCGCCCGCCCAGGCCAGCATATAGCCGAGCATCAGGCCCGAAACGTCCCAATCACGCTGACCAGCAGTCCCTGCAACATAAAGATGCGGCGGATCTGCTGCCGCCGCACGCCCATCGCCATCAGCACCGCGATGTCGTTCGTCTTCTCCATCACCATCATGGTGAGCGAGGTCAGAATATTCAGCGCCGCGACCAGCACGATCAGCGCCAGCACGATAAACGTCACAATCTGCTCCGCCGCAGCGCGCGGAAGAGTTCGCGGTTCTGCTGCATCCATGTCGTCGTCATAAAGCCTGTGCCGGCGGCCTGCTCCAGCTGCGTCGGCGATGGTGTTCGCGGCGTTCAGGTCATCCAACTTTGAATGCAATCACGGAGACAATGTCGGGCTCGCCAAAAAGCCGCTGCGCATCCTCCAGCCGCGTGAACGCCCAGGAGCTGTCGTACTCATAAAAGCCGGAGTGGAAGATCCCGACCACCTCGAAAGCGCTGATATTTCGGCAGGATGCCCGACCGGCGTCAACTCGCCTTGCGGGCTCGTCACCAGGATGATGGAGCCAACACGTGGCGCCGAGCGATTCGGCCAGGTCTTTGCCCAGCAGGATCGGCGGCAGCGAGTTTGCCGGAGTGGAGAGCGAGCGGCGCGCGCTGCCGTCTTCCGTGACGAAATGCAGGATGTCGCTCACGCGCTGCTCCTCCCGGGGAAAACGCCCTTGACCAGCGCTCCGCCCGCCCGCGCCCCGCGGGAGATAAGCGCCTGTCCATAGATTGCCGGCGCGCAGCAGTAACATGCGGCTGCGTCGCAAGGCGCGCGTTCACGGCGCGCCAATCGTGAATGCCATCGCCTGCGACACGCATCAGCTCGACATGTGAGGTAGCGCCGAGCAGCCGCTGCTGCAGGTCGCGCCGCATGCCGTTCGTGATGGCCAGCGCGACGATCAGCGCTGCCACCCCCGCCATGATGCCAAGCACCGAAAACGCAGTGATGAAGCCTACAATCGCCTGACGGCGCTTGGCGCGCAGGTAGCGGGCGGCGATAAAGAGTTCAAAACGCAAGGCTCGCGCCAGCATAGCATCGCTTTGCGAGAGGATTGAAATCCGACGCCCGCGCGGGTTGGACGGATGCCGCATTAAGCGCGAGAATTAGGAAACTGGCATGGCAGGGAAGCCGTCTTGTGTTCAGGCCCGGCCGTTCTGGTCATCGTTGAGGAGTTGTCCCATGTTGTCTCTGAAGTCTCGCCGCAATCTTGCTTTCGTTTTTCTCTTGGGCTGTCTTGTCGTGCCTGCCGCCGTGATTGCGCAACAGGCGCCGCCGCCCACGACACCGCCGGCGCAAGACACGCAGACTCCTGAAGCCGGCGGTCCCGGCGGAGACAACGGCGCCGTAGCGCTGCCGAAGAAGAGCACAAAGGAAACAGCCCCTCCGCCTGATGTCCCGAAGGTCACGAATCCGGCTGACGTCGGCAACTACTCGCTGCGCGTCGACGTGCCCCTGGTCAACGTCGACGTCGGCGTCGTGCTGGATAAGACCCGGCAATTCGTCCCCAGCCTGCATGAAGGCAATTTCCGCGTATTTGAAGACGGCGTCGAGCAGAAGATCACCGGCTTCCAGCAGATCAAGCAGCCCATCACCGCCGTCATGCTACTCGAGTTCGCGTCGGTGAATTACAACTTCGTCTATGACATGCGTGTCGCTGCGGATGCCTTCGCGCGCCAGTTGCGACCGGAGGATTACGTCGCGGTCATGACCTATGACCTGCACACCCACATCCTGACCGACTTCACGCAGAGTAAGCAGCGCGTCGGCGAAGCGCTGAGCACACTGACGATGCCCATGTTCAGCGACCGCAACATGTTCGACGCGCTCTACGAAGCGCTGGACCGCGTCAGTACGATCGACGGCCGCAAATACATCATCCTGATCGGCAGTGGCCGCGACACCTTCAGCAAAATCAATCTCGACAAAATTTTGAAGAAGGTAAAGACGACGCCGGACGTCACGATCTTCACCGTCAGCACTGGACAAATGGTCCGCGAACGTGCGTCAGCCTACGGGATGGGCACAACGCGAGGCGCGATGGCCGATCTGGACTACGCCCAGGCCGACAACGAGATGCGCACCTTCGCATCGCTGACCGGCGGCCAGTGGTACAACCCGATGTTCGCGCAGGCCATGCCGGAAATTTTCCACGCCATCAACGACTCGATCCGCAACGCGTACGTGCTGAGCTATCACCCGACCAACGCGAAGATGGACGGCAGCTATCGCAAGCTGAAAGTCGAAGTCGTGGACGATCAGGGCAAGCCGCTGCGCATGGAAGACGAAAAGCACAAGCAGTTGAAGTACGACGTCATCGCCCGCGAAGGTTATAAGGCGAAGCAGACCGTCGACTAGCGCTTTATTGGTCAACTAGTAGTCAAGGGGAACGAATGAAGAATCGCAAGTACGTAGCGCTTATTTTTTGCGCGGGACTTTTGTTATCCGGCAGGTGCTGGGCATCCTCGCAGAATCAGAATCCCGGGGCCTGCTCGTCTAATTACGAAAATCACAATCAAGGCGACAGCATTCCGCTCAAAGTCAGTGCTGTCGCAGGAGTTGCAACATATGGCTCCGGGGCCGCAGTACCCGGCGCGTGTTTTCTGCTCTTCACGGAAGTCAACCACAGTCTCTTGCAGACGTTTGTATCTGGTGCTGACGGAACATTTTCCTTGCAGGAGGTTCCACCCGGCCGCTACCGGTTAGTCGTCAAATACAACGGATTCTGTGCCGCCAATATTTCGCTAAAGGTGGTGAACAAGCCCGGGCTAAAGGCAAAGATCGCCGTGCACCTTCGTCCTGCGGGAAGCGATCAGTGTAGTTCTGGAGAACTCGCGAGCTAGCTGGCGATCATCTTGGCCAGAGCGAACAGCGCGATGCCGGCGAAGAAAACCAGCGCCATGCGAATGCCCGGCTCGCGGTTGACCTCGAGGACCAGGTCCGTGGCGGCGACATAAAATGCGACACCAGCAGAAATCGGCAATCCAAAGCGGACAAGCGAAGGAAAAATGCTGAGCGCAATCACGCCAAGCACCGTCATCGCCCCAAGAAACAGCGCGGAGTTGAGCGCAGCGCGCCGGCTGCCTCCACTGGCCAGCATCACGGACGCGGCAGTAAAGCCCTCCGGCATCTTGTGCAGCACGATGCCGAGAAAAATCAGCCAGCCCAGCCAGCTCGACAACACGAAGCCCGACGCAATCGCAATGCCGTCGAAAAACGTGTGCGTCGCCAGCCCAATCATCACGGAGACGCTAGTCTGCCGGCTGACAAATTCGTCGCCGTGCGTCTCCTCGCCGAAGTGGAAATGCGGCGTGATGGTGTGCTCCAGCAGATGGACCACGCAGTAAGCCGACCAGCAGCAGCGGCGCCGCCGAGTGCTCCGGAAGTGTTGAAGCTCTCCGGCACCATCTCCAGCAGCACAGTGGCCATCATGAATCCGGCCGACAGCGCCACGAAATAGCGCAGCGAACGCAGCGCCCAGTTCCGCCGAACGAGAATGTAGCCGCCCAGCCCATCCGCCGCGCCAGCGATAGCGCCGGCCGCGAGGCCAATCCACATGCGAGGTTGAACGGGCTGGATCATCGACTCAATTTACTCACCCACTGTGACGAATATGCATGACGTCGCCATCCTGCACCAGATAATCCTTGCCCTCAAGCCGCAGCTTGCCAGTGGCACGCGCATTCGCCTCAGAACCCGCCTCAAGCAGCGTGTCCCAGTGGATCGTCTCCGCGCGGATAAAATGCTTCTCAATGTCGGAGTGAATCGCCCCGGCAGCTTCCTGTGCCCGCGAATTCACCGGCACCGTCCAGGCGCGGCACTCATCTTCGCCAACGGTGAAGAATGAAATCAGCCCCAGCAACTCATAGCTCTTGCGAATCAGCCGGTGCAGCCCGCTCTCCGTCAGCCCGTAGCTCGACAGAAAATCCGCAGCCTCCTCCTCCGGCATGTCAGCGAGTTCGGCTTCGACTTTGCCGCAGATAGCAGTCGCCCCGGCATTGGGCCGCGACGCAACTTCGGTCAGCTTATATTTCGCTACCGCCGCTTCGAGGTCAGCGCCCAGCGTCTCGCTTTCGGAAATATTGAGGACGTACAAGATAGGTTTCTGACTCAGAAACATGAAGCCGCGAATCAGTTTCTTTTCCGCGGCGGTCATCTCCAGTTCGCGCAGCGGCTGCTCCTGTTCCAGCTTCGCCTTGCATCGCTCCAGCAACGCCGCCTCCTGTTCGAGTTCAGAAGTCCGCCCGCTTTTCAGGTCCTTGGCGACGCGCTCCATGCGCTTTTCCACCTGCCCAAGGTCGCTCAGGATCAAGTCGAAATCAACGTTGCGAATATCGCGCAGCGGATCGAGCGAGCCTTTCTCATGCGGGATGGAATTATCCTCAAACGCGCGCACCACATGAATCAGCGCATCAACATTGCGCAGGTTCGCCAGGAACGCAGCCTCCTTCAGCGCCTCCTGGCTCATCGCAGCGACGTCGGTATATTCAACCGTCGCATAAATGGTCTTTTTCGGCTGGTAATAGCGCCGCCAGCTTGTCCAGACGATCGTCCGGAACCTTGGCAATGCCAAGCCGGGCCTCCGCGGATTGCTATAGCCGCCAGCCTCAATTTTTGCCTTGGTCAGGATAGTGAAGAGCGAAGTCTTGCCGACCTGCGGCAGACCGATGATGCCTGTTTTCATAATGTTTGAGAACTCATTCTAACTGTTGGGATGAGGAAATTACGCGACCGCGCCGATCGGCCCGATAGCGCGGCCCGGCGCCCGGCCGAGCACGATCGCCCAGAAAATCACGCCCCTGTCAGCACCCCCTTAAGAGAAAGGTGATGCAGATGGTTGAAGGCGGCGCGGTCTGGATTGCCCCGCGGGAGGTCGAGGTCGAGTCGGGGCCCCGTCCCGCAAGCGCAGAGCTCGATCTGGTCCATCGCCGGATGAATTGCGAACAGCGTGGGCAGGCCCAGCATGATGACGTGAGCGCCACACTCGCGGTGAAGGCGCCTTGCGGCCTTGGCCCCGAGCAGCAACTGCGGGCAAGCAAAATGATTCCGCAGACCAGGCCGATGACGTGAAGATGGCGCAGCGAGCGCCGACGACCAGTCCGGCAAGATGCGTGGTCGGCAGAGCGCGAATGCAACCGGCGCTCGAACTGCGCCGAAGAAAAGAAGGCCGCCCAGCCAGACGCGAGCGCCAGCAAAAGAGAAGCGAAGCGTTCCGCGCATGAAATAATTTAAACTTGCGGCCGGCCGATAAGGCGCTCGATGCGCTTGGGGATCGGCGGGTGAGTCGAAAACAGCGTCGCGAAGTTGGCTCCGGAAAGCATCGGCGCCACAATGAAAAGATGCGCGGTCGTCGGCGTGGCCTGCATCGGAATACGTTTCGAATAAGCATCGAGCTTCTCGAGGCGCGCGCCAGCGCATAAGGATTGCCGGTGATATGCGCCCCGGTCGCGTCGGCTTCGTACTCGCGCGTGCGCGAAACCCAGAGCTGAATCAGCACCGCGGCAATCGGCGCCACGAATCAGCATAAGCAGCGCGGTCAATCCGCCTCCGCCGCGTTCGCGATCATTGCCGCCTCCGCCGCCGGTAAACATCGAAGCCCAAAAGCCCATCCGCGCCAGCAGCGTAATCGCTCCGGCGAGCGTTGCCGACAATCGAGCTCGTCAGGATGTCGCGATTCTTCACGTGGCCCAGCTCGTGCGCCAGCACGCCTTCGAGCTCTTCATCATCCAGCAATTGCAGGATTCCGCGCGTCACCGCCACCGACGCATGCTTGGGGTTGCGCCCGTCGCGAAAGCATTCGGCGAATCGGTCGGGAATGACGTAAATCTTCGGCATCGGCAGCCCCAGCCGCTGCGTCATGCGTTCGACCACTCATAGGCCCGCGGCAGCTGCTCCCGCGTCACCGGCTGCGCGCCATACATCGAGAGCGCAATCTTGTCGGAGTAGAAATAGCTGACAAAGTTTGTCACCGCTGCGATCACAAAGGCGAGGATCATGCCATTCGTGCCGCCGAAGTGCTCGCCAAGAAACAGCAGAAACAACGTCATCAGCGTCAGCAAAAATGCGGTCTTAAACGTGTTTCCCATATGGCCCCTGCGTCTATTCCCCTGCATCTATTTTAGACGCTCAGGGCCCCGGGCGTTGCCGCACCGCTCTAGCTATGCGGCGTGTCCTCGCGACGCAGCGCATAACGCAGCACCACGTCGAGCGCATTCTTAACCTGCCAGTAGTCGTCGTGACCCAGGCGACCCTCCAGCCGATCAGTCTCCAGCCGGAAGAGCTCTTCCTTCAGCACATTGAGCACTGCGGCTTTGCTGGCTGGCGGCGGCTCCGGTGCCACGACCGCTGCCGGCGCAAGCCTGACCGGAAGATTGGCAGGAGTCAGTGGCGAGCTCTCGACCGGAGTTGATGTTTGCACCGGGTTCGACTCCTGGATCGGAGCCATCACGCGCTCCGGAGACGCGTCGGCGACCACCGCGGGTGCCTCTTGCGCAGCCTCGACCACGGGTTCGGCTTCGGCGTCAGGTGTGACCACCTTTACCGGCTTATAGAAAGATAGGTTCTCCGCCGCCGCCTCGTCGTCCTCCGATTTGGCCCTCTTCGGCTTCCGCATGGCAAAGCCGATTCCGACAACAAACAAGAGTGCGATCGCCGCCAGCACCCACCAGCGGTATTTGTGCAGCGGGTCAGGCGTGTCAATGGGATTGCCCAGGCCTCCGCCCGGCCGCCCGTCATTGAGCGTGGATCCGGCAGCAGCGCCAGCCGCATTCTGGCCCGCCGCGCCGTCTGCCGTGGCAGCCGCACCGCCGTTCGCGCCGTTTGCTCCCGCGTTGTCGGCAGGCATCGCTCCCGTTCCGCCAACCGTGAAGCCGAGTGCCTGCGACGGGCTCGCGTTCTTGGCGAGAAACACCTGCGCATCCACTTCGTCCTTCACCGGCTGAAAGGGCGCACTCGTTGACGAGTCAAACTTCATGCTCTTGGGAATCATTACGGCAAAGTTCGCCGTCGGCAGCGAGAGCTGCGGCTTAAAGCTGAAGCTGCCGGAGTAGGGAAGCTTATAGCTGATCTGGAAGCGCGTTTCGCCCGGGCGCAGCGGGAAGACGAACGCGTAGTGCCCCGGCGTGTCCAGCGGCACCGGCGACGCCTGGATTGGCGCGCCACCCGGCCCCATCGCGGCTCCGCTCGAAATCTTGGCGGCCGCCGGAATATAGATCTCAAAGCTGCGCGCGCTGAACTGTGTGCGTGGCGGCGTCGAGGCATTGCTGATCGCCCACAGCTCTGTCACTTCCAGCGCATCGGCCGTCGCTTGAATGCGCAGAACATCGGCCTCGCCGGTGATGCCCGCAACTTTGGCGGCGCTATCAAACACGTCAACCTGCACCGGGGCCGTGGATCCCGGAGGAACAGGCGTGAAGTACGGGACCTTGTCGTGCGTCACCCGCACCAGGTGCATCCCCTCGTCCACGCCCGTCAATGTGAATCGGCCCTGCGCGTCGGTCTTGGTGCGAGTCGTCTCCTGCATGCCCTGGCCGAGTTGGATCAGCACGACGTCATCGCCCGCAGCCGGGCGCCCGGTCGTGCGATTTGTAGCGGTGCCGGAGATTTTGCCGGCCTGCGCGAAAGCCAGCGCGGGCATCAGCATGCAGGTCAATACGAGGGGGAGTGTGAGCTTCGAGAATTTCTTCATTTTTCCTTGTCTATATCTATATGCGTCTAACAAAGGGGGGAGTGCGAGCTAGCGGGCCGCCCGCTCGAGGCCGTCCATCTCGTTGAGGATTGCAGCGGCTTCGGCTTCGAGCAGATTGCGCTGGCGGGAGTAGTCCTGCTCAGGATACTTGCCGGCGCGGAAATCGAAATTGAGGTCTCGCAGATTTTCATAAACCACATCGCGGCGCTCCTCGAGAAAGTCCAGCCGCGTCTTGCGGGTGAAGGGCAGGACGTCCCTCGCCGGCATGAATATATAGACGGCGAGCACGAGCGTCATCCCAATGCTCACACCCAAAGCCACGGTCGTGCTATCCAACGCGAGTAGTATGGCGGCCGCCATCATTGCTGGGTCTCCCGGCGGATGCGCTCCCGCATCGTGTCATTGACCGGCGGCGTCTTCCGGCGCTTGAACGCCCGCCGCCTGGCTGAGGCGCAGGTTGCGGCGCCGCCAGTGATTCAGCAGCAGCGCGGCCCCCAGAGTCCCCAGCAGCAACGCCGCGATTGGCATCACCCAGGCAATAATGCTGAACCCGTGGAACAATGGCGCCGCCATCACCGTCGGCCCATATTTCCGTATGAATGTGTCGTAAATCTGCTGGTCGGTTGCCCCGGACGCGACCGCCGTCGCCAGCTCCTGGCGCATTCCATCCGAGTTAGGACAGCCAACGTGATTGCACTCAACCAGGATCTGCCCGCAGCTGCACGTACACATCAGCTGATGACCCACCTTGTCGAAGCGAGACGCGTTGTCGCTTCCCCCATTGTCTGCGCCCCCTATGCCGAGCGTGGGCAGAATGAGCATCGCCCCCGCCACCACGCCCAGCCATAGCCGCAGAAATCGCGAAGTTGGAACGAACCTCGCCATCAGTCGGCTCCTACCACGGCGTGGGCTTCATCCCGTGCCTCAATCGCGGATGGCAGCGACGGCGGCTTCGACCCTGAGACCTTCAGGCTGGGTGTGAGAGCGATGCCGGTTCCAGCGATGACCACGAGCACCCCGATCCAAATCCAATTCACCAGCGGATTGATCAGCGCCTTGATGATCGGCTGACCGGTGTCGGGATTTTTGCCCGCATAGATAACGTAGAGATCGCGTTCCAGATTCGAGTTGTTCGCGACCATGGTCTCAGTCTGCTGGCTCGCGTAATAGAAACGCTGCTCCGGCGCGAGATGCGCGATCTTGCGATTGCCTTTGTAAACGTCCAGCAGCGCGTATTCGCTGCGGTAGTTCAGATTGTCGTCCTGCGTATAGCTCTGGTTCACCAGCTTGTATGGGCCGATCGTCATGGACTGGTGGAAGCCGAGCTCCTGCTCATTCACCTGATCAAATGCCGATCCCGCGATGCCAATAAAGATAAGCACGATGCCGAAGTGGACGATATATCCGCCATACCGCCGCGTGTTGCGCCGAACCAGCAGCATCGTGCTCGAGAAAAGATTGTTGCCCGTCTGCCGCGACAGCACCGCCGCTCCGCGCAGAAACTCCGACGAGATTGTGGTCACCACCAGCGCGCCGAATGAAAACGCCGTCAGTGAATAGAAGTCGGAGATGTCCTCCCACGGGCGAATGCCCGCCGCCATCAGTATGCCGGCAGTAGCGACTCCGGCCAGCAGCGGCAGCAGCAGATTCCGCCGCAGACTGCGTAGCGATGTGCTGCGCCACGCCAGCAGCGGCCCCACCCCGGTCAGAAATAGCAGGAACAGCCCAATCGGCAATCCGACGCGGTTGTAATAAGGTGCCCCGACCGTAACTTTGTGGCCCTGCGCCCATTCGCTGATGATGGGGAAGAGTGTGCCCCAGAGAATCGTGAAACACGCAGCCAGCAGCAGCAGATTATTGAATAGAAAACTCGACTCGCGCGACACCAGCGATTCCAGCCGAGGCTCCACCCGCAGATGATCGCGCTGCCGCAGATAGGTGAAGAGGCAGACCGCGAAGACGACGATCATGAAGCCGACGAACCAGTCCCCGATAGACGATTGCGCGAACGCGTGCACCGACTGCACCAGCCCGGCGCGCGTGAGCAGCGTTCCCAGCAGCGTCAGCAGAAACGTCGAGAAGATCAGCCAGACGTTCCACGTTTTCATCATGCCGCGCTTCTCTTGCATCATCACGGAATGCAGAAACGCCGTCCCCGTCAGCCACGGCATCAGCGACGCGTTCTCCACCGGGTCCCAGCCCCAGTAGCCGCCCCAGCCCAGCACGCTATACGCCCAGTGCGCGCCGAGAAAAATTCCGCACGTGAGAAACAGCCACGTCACCATCGTCCAGCGCCGCGTGATGTGGATCCATTTCTCGCCCGGATACCGCATCATCAACGCCCCCAGCGCGAACGCGAACGGCACGCTGAATCCCACATAGCCGAGATAAAGCATCGGCGGATGAATCACCATCTCCGGATATTGCAGCAGCGGGTTGAGCCCGTTGCCGTCCGCCGGAACAGCGCCCTGCACCATGGCGAACGGATTCGCCGCAAAGTTGATCAGCACCACGAAGAACAGCTGGATGCCCGCAAGAATTACCGACGCGTAAGCGCTCAACCGCACGTCTACCCGCTGGCGAACGCGGACCACGAATCCGTAGACCGCCAGCAGCCACGCCCAGAGCAGCAGCGAGCCCTCCTGCCCCGACCACAACGCGGCGAACTTATATGGGCCCGGAAGCGCTCGGTTGGAGTGCTCGAGAATGTAGGCCACGGAAAAATTGTTGGTGAATGCGCACCAGACCAGCGCAAGCGCGCTGCACGTGAGCACAATAAATGAGGAGATGCCCGAGCGCCGCGAGGTCTCGAGCAGCCGCTCCGATCCCGACGAATCGGGCGACGACCGCCGCGCCAGCTGCCATAGGCTCAGCCCCCCGACTACAAAGCTGTATGCGGTGAGGGCGAGCGCGAGCAGAAGGGTAAAGCTGCCAAACTGTGGCATAGAGGGCCATTGCTATTCTCGCAGAGCCAGCTAGCGGCGGCAATCGTACCCAGGTTCGATTCGGCGGAACCACCGCGGTCTGCGACACTTTGATTGCATGCGGAATTTCGCCACCAGTTTCCCTCCCTCCCACCGGCGCGTCAGGCGGCCTCGAGCATTGCGCCTCGCCCTCGCCTTTTTGCTGGCCACCGTGCCCGCGATCGCGCAGGTCCATCCCGCGAGCGAGCCAAGTGCGTTGCTGTTGAGCGATGTCCACCTCAATCCCTTTCCCTCCTCGCAGCAATGCCAGACCGGCGAGCGCCAGGCAATCGTTCGCAAAACTCGCCGGCGAGCCCGCCAGCCAGTGGGGCCCGCAGGATTTCAGCTTCCAGAGCGGCCCCAACAGCTATGGCGAAGACACGAATGAAGCGCTCTTTGAGTCCGCGTTGAACGCCATGCAGCTGGCGGTGCCCAGGCCGTCGGTCATCTTCGTGCCGGGTGATTTTCTCGCCCACAATTTTCGCGGCCTCTGGCAGGCCTGCCAGCCTGCGAGCCTGCAGGGTCCCGCTGCCGACTCCGCCTATCGCGACTTCACCGCGAAGACGATCGAGTTTGTTCTCCTCCGCCTAAAAGCCCGCTTCCCGGATTCGCAGATTGTTCCGGTCCTCGGCAACAACGACTCCGACCGCGGCGACTACGGGGTTCCATCGGCGGAATGGCTGCGCTCGCTCGCCACCGCGCTCCCGCCCATCACCGGGCTCGGCGCCAGGGCCGCAGACTGGTCGCACTTTGTCACCGGCGGCTACTACTCGACCGCGCTGCCAAATTTTCCCGGCGTCGAAGTGCTCGCGTTGAATAGCGTGTTGTGGTCGCCAAAGTGTAAGTCCGAGGCCGGCGCCGATTGCGTCTCAGACGGCTCCGCCGAGCTCGTCTGGATCCAGTCGCACCTTAAAGCGGCGCGGGCCCATGGGAAATCTGTCGTCGTCACCGGACATGTGCCGCCCGGCATCAATGGCTTCGACACTCTCCACCGCAATGACGGCTCCGTCGTGATGATGTATGACGACTGCGGAGAGGCCGGCGCCGCCACCAGCTGTGTGGACTTCGGCCACAAGCTCCCCGCGCTGCTGGCCGAATATAGCGATGTGGTCCGCGTCGGAATTTTCGGCCACACCCACATGAATGAGTTTCGCGTGGCCGGCAATCGGCAGCAGAGCGTGCCCATTCAAGTCGTTCCTGCAATCAGCCCGATATATGGAAATAATCCGGCGTTTCTCGTCGCCCAGGTATCGCCCCGATTTTCCATTGCAAATTACCAGGCCTGGCGACTCGCCATCGGTGATGCTCCCGCGCTTGCCAAATGGGGTGAGGAGTATGACTTCGGGCAAATTTATGGCCCCGGCGGCCTCACCGGAACGCACCTGCTGCAGACATCGTCCCAGCTGACCAAAGACCCGCAGCTGCGCAGCAAATATTTTCTCTACCTCGGTTCAGAGAGCGCACGCATCGTCGCGCCCCCCGCCATGCAAAGCGAGTACCTGTGCATCCTCACCAACCTCACGCCGGAGTCGGCTTTGGCCTGCGTCATGCCGGAGATGGGTTTTCCATAGCAGCTTTGCGTCTACTGCTTCTGCTGATCCACCCATGCGCGAATGCGCTCATCCAGTACATCCAGCGGCAGCGCTCCGTCCCCGATCACTTCATCGTGAAACTTCTTCAGGCTAAAGCGGGGCCCCAGCTGCTTGTGCGCATAGTCCCGCAGTTCAAGAATTTTTAGCTGCCCGGTTTTATAAGCCAGTGCCTGCCCCGGCATTGCGATGTAACGATCTACTTCGGCCTGGATGTTGGTATCGTCCATCGCCGTGTGGTCGCGGAAATATTCGACCATCTGTTCGCGCGACCAGTGCTGCGCGTGCACCCCGGTGTCAACCACCAGCCGGACCGAGCGCCACATGTCATTTTCCAGGCGGCCATAATCGCTATAAGGGTCGCTATAAAAGCCGATCTCCTTGCCCAGGCGTTCGCTATACAGGGCCCAGCCTTCCTGGAAAGCGGTGAATCCTAAGTAGCGCCGGAATGCCGGGACCCCGGTCATCTCGAGCGCGGTCGAAATCTGCAGATGATGGCCCGGCACTCCCTCGTGATACGCAATGGCCTCGACCGGAGCCAGCGAGCGCTCAGCGAAGTTATAAGTGTTGATCCGGATTTTTCCCGGGCGATTTGTCGCCACGCTTCCTGCCTCGTAATAGGCCGCGGCCTGCTCTTTGGCGATGTAGGCAGGAATCGGTTCGACCACAAGCTTCTCCGTCGGCAACGTGTCAAAGAGTTCCGGCAAGCGCTTCTGCATCGCTGCTAAATAGCCGCGGTAGTGATCAAGCAGGTCGTCGGCGGATTTTGGATGCAGCGCCGGATTGGCCTTTATCGCCGCGGCCAGGGTGTGAATGTCTTTGAACCCCAGCTTCGCGATCACCGGCTGCAGCTCTTTTTCATCCGCCGCTACCTGGGCCTCGCCGATCAGGTGAATCTGCGCCGGCGTCTCATCCGTCGTCGTCTCGCGGCGCACCAGGAAGGCGTAGTAGGCGTCGCCATCCGGAATCGCCCAGATCCCCGGCTCCGTGCGCCCCTTGGGCACGTAGCTGCCCGCCATATAGCGCGCGAAACGTTGGTAGGCCGGCAGTACATCGGTAGCAATTGCGTCAAGCATCTCGCGACGGATGTGTGCCTGCGTCGCCGCCGGAATCGTCGCAGGAAATTTCTTTAGCGGCGAGGCGAACGGGCTCTCCTCCGGCTTCTGCTTCGCGAGCTCCTGTATCTGCACCAGGGCCTTCTCCAGCAAATACTTCGGCGGAATGCGGCCCGCGTCGGCGCCCAATTCCATGTTGTCGGTGTTTTGCGTGAAGACCCGCGGCACCTGGTGCAGTCGCGCAATGTAATCGTCGTAATCCTTCACCGTTTCAAAACTCAGCTGCGAGGCCATCTCCGGCAGTGCAGTCGCGAAGCTGCCAAACTGCGTGATCGGCATTTGCCATTCGTCAAAGCGCGCCCCCTGCTGCCCCTCGAGCAGTTCGCGCAGTGCCAGCCGGCGGCTCAGCTGCATCTGGGCCGGCAGTCCCTGGTCGTCAATCGCTGCGATGCGCTGCAGCAAGTCGAGGTCACGCCCCAGTCGGCGGTTGATTGTGGCGGCGGAATAGTCGGGAAGCTGATCGTTGTATCGCTTGTCGCCGATAGAGGAGGCGAACTCGGGATCGTCCTTCAACTCGTTTTGCCACATCTCGTCCAGCAGGGATGAGAGCTCCTTCTGCCGCTCCCCAGTGTCAGCGTCCAGCGTTTTTGACTCGCTGGCCGATGCCGCCTTCGCCGCGGTGGCTTGGCTTTGCGCTCGCATCGGCGGCGCAGCGACGGTGAGCAGCAATAGGGCGACGACGAAAAAAGCGGCCGTCCTCGCCGCCTCGGCATGCGAAAAGCGATGGAAGATCACGAGTCCAGTCTAAATTCACTGGGCCCCTGGTTTGCTACTGGGGTCGGGGCCGGGTTGTCCTAAACCTTAGTAACGCCTCCCCAAACATTTGCCACCAACCCCTCCCCCCTCCCGCCGATAACGAAAATCGGAGGTACCCCCAATGCCAACGCTGGTTCAAGAGCGGGCCACGATCACACGAACGCCTGAACTCGACCAGGCGCCAAGTTTCGTAACTCTAGTGGATGCAATGGTTTGCGAGATACTGCGACGCCATTCCGTGCTGCCGCCCGAGGCCACCCACTCCGCTACCCACTCCGCCACCCACCCCTTTGACACAAATAACGCGCCGGAAGAAGCAGTCGCCGCCGCCAGATGAGTCAAGCGGCTGGCAAGCCAAGCCGCATTCCCCGGCCGCTCATGGCGATTAAGTAACCATTCTCGATCAGCAGGGAGCCGATTCTCACGCACCGACCGGTGAGTATCTACCCGGGTTGCACCACCTTCGTGGAGGTCTCAGGACAAATCCCCAGCGGCTAAACTCAGGTGTTTGAATTGATGGAGACCGCACTCAATCCCGGGGAGTGGCCAGGCAAAGACCAGCCCACGTCTGGCGTCTTGCCGGTTTCGCGCCATATGGATGAGGCCACCTTCGACGGACTCTATCGCTCCTATCCGCAGCCCGTCTGGCTCACCGATCGTCTCACCCTGAGAATTCTCATGGCCAACCAGGCCGCCTTGCGCGCTTTTGGCATGCAGCCCGAAGAGCTCTTGTTCCGCGAGGAGACGGCATTGTGTCCTCCCGAAGATGCAGTCCGCCTGCTCACCGTGCACGCCGCCCCTCCCTCCACCGACTGGTTGACCTGGACCCAGCGCCAGCGCCGCGAGGGTGGCACCTGGGCAAATGTTGACGTGCACTGCACCAGTGTCTGGTTTAACGGCCGGCACGCAGGCTTGTCCGTCGCCCAGTCACAATCTCTGAATTCCCCCGGAGACAAGGGCGGCGACCGCGCGCAGATGCTCCAATCCGTCGCCGACAACGCCGGTTGCGGACTCGGCAGATACTGCCTCTCGCGCAAGCGGCTCATCTTCGCCAACCCCGTTCTCCGCGAAATGCTCGGCATCGGCTCTAAGACCGACGCCGTTGACTCCACGCCTTTGACCGGACGCCAGAGCGACGACATTGAGCAGGTTTTTGTCTCGCTGGAGGAGTGGGCTTCCTTCCTCGATACCGTCAGCGACCTCAAGCCCTTCCAGCAGGCTGTCATCTGGCGCAGCCCCGGCGGCGGCCGCAAGCATGTTGACCTCCACGGCATCCCTGAAGAAACCGCTTACGGAGTCGAAGTAGACATCAGCGTTGAGGACATTACGCAGACCATCCGCGCCGAGCAGCAGATTCAGCAGTCGCACAAGATGGAGGCGCTGGGCCGCATGGCCGGCGGCGTCGCCCACGACTTCAACAATTTATTGCTGGTGATTCGCGGTCACGCTGAGATGCTCGAAGACACGCTCCCCAAGGACTCCGACCTGCGCCGCCACACTACAAAATTGCTCGCCGCCGCCCGCCAGGCAGCCGACATCACCGGCGGATTGCTCACCTTCAGCCGCAGCGAAGAAAAGCCCCAGGGACCTCTCGCGCTCAACCAGACTCTGCGCGGCTACGCTCAACTCATCCCCAGCCTGCTGCACACCACCCAGGTACTCGATCTCGATCTCGCGTCAGAAGAACTGCATATTCTCGCCAGCGGCGTCCACATCCAGCAGCTCCTGCTCAACCTCTGCGTCAACGCGCGCGACGCCATGCCCGACGGCGGCCGCCTCACTGTCCGTACCCGCCTCCGCGAAGGCCGCAACCGCGGCGACAAATCCTGGGCCCTGCTCGAAGTCAGTGACACCGGCACCGGCATGGACGCCGAAACTCGCGCCCACATCTTCGAGCCCTTCTACACCACCAAGACGCGCGGCAAGGGGACCGGTCTCGGCCTCGCACTCGTCTACGGCATCGTCAACCAATACAACGGGACGATCGAAGTGGACAGCGAGCTCGGCCGCGGCACTTCGTTCCGTATCAATCTGCCCCTCGTGTCACACACCACCACCGAGTCCCGTGGTGAGGAATCCAAGATCCCCGGGCACACCGTGCTCCTCGTGGACGACGAAGTCGAAATCCGCAACATGGTCTCTGACTTTCTGCGAATGCAGGGCCACACCGTGCTCGCCGCCGGCGACGCCGAGCAGGCCATCTCCGCCTCCAATTTGCACAACGGCACAATCGATCTCCTCATCACCGATGTCGTTATGCCACACACCGACGGCTTCGAGTTGGCACTGCAGCTGCGCAAGCAACGCCCCGAAATGCCCGTCCTCGTCATCTCCGGCTTTACCGGCGGCGCGCTCGCCAAGCGCGGCAGAGACCTCGGGGAAGTCCCCTTCCTCTCCAAGCCATTCAGCTTGCGGCAACTTGAAGCGTCTCTAAAAGACATCCTCGGGCCCGCCGCAAAAATTGAGACCGTGACCGCATAACTCCCGCCGCAATAAAAAAGCGCGACCGCAGCCGCGCCCTTTTTCCTGCCTGAATTAACTAGACCGTCGTCTTCGCACAGAACCGCTCAAACGCTCCGACCAGCTCCTGCGCGATCATGGGAGCAGTAGAGACTTCGATCTGCTGCCGCTGCATGAGATAAACCAGCTTGCCGTCCCGCAGAATCGCAATCGCCGGCGAGCTTGGCGGATGCCCTTCAAAGTAGGAGCGCGCCTTCGCCGTCGCCTCCAGGTCCTGTCCGGCAAATACTGAGATCGCGTGGTCCGGCTTCACCGCCGACTGCAGGGCCATGCGAACCCCGGGACGCATCTTGCCCGCCGCGCAACCGCAGATGGAGTTCACCACCAGCATCGTCGTGCCCGGGCGCGCGATCGCCTCATCTACCGCCGCAGCGGTCTGCGCCTGCTCAATGCCCGCCCGCGTAAGCTCCTCACGCATCGGAATCAACATAATTTCTGGATACATTCTGGCTGTCTCCTGTGGCGCATTTTCGTTCTCGCCTCCTTCATTGTAGCTGTTCCTCCGATAGTCTTGTTGGCGTGCAGTTCCTCGAACATCAACCCCTGGCGCAGTACACCTCGATGGGCGTGGGCGGCCCCGCCCGCTGGTTCGCCGAGGCCCGCAGCGAATCCGACCTGCCCCACGCACTGGAATTCGCCGCCGCTCGCTCGCTCCCCTGTTTCGTCCTCGGCGGCGGAAGCAATCTTGTCGTTCCCGACCGCGGCTTCGACGGACTCGTGCTCCGCATCGCCTTGCGCGGCCTCGACTCCGCCCCGGCCCCTGCCGCTATGCATTATTCGGTGGCCGCCGGCGAGCCGTGGGACCCCTTCGTCGCTCGCACCGTCGCCGATGGTTTCGCCGGGATGGAGTGCCTCAGCGGCATTCCCGGCACCGTCGGTGGCACTCCCGTTCAGAATGTCGGCGCCTACGGTCAGGAAGTCTCTGAGACCGTTCAGGCGGTCCGGGCGCTCGATCGCAGCACTGGAAAATTCGTCGAGTTCTCTAAACATGATTGCGGATTTGCCTATCGCCGCAGCCGCTTCAATCGCGAAGACCGCGGAAAGTACATCATCACCCGCGTTGACTATCGCCTCAGCAGCGAGTCACAGCCCCTCATCCGCTATCACGACTTAAAGCGTTACTTTCAGCATGAGCCCGCCCCCGCTCTTGAACGAGTGAGACAGGCCGTGCTCGAAATTCGTGACGCCAAGGGCATGCTGATCGTGCCCGGCCCGAATGAAATTCATTCCGCCGGATCGTTTTTTAAAAATCCCGTCGTCTCTGAAGAGCAGGCCCGCCACGTGGAGTCGGTCGCTTCTCCGCCAGACACCATGCCTCGCTTTCCCGCCGGCAGCGACGCCGCTCCGGCATCGGTCAAGCTCTCCGCGGCTTGGCTCATCGAGCAGTCCGGCTTTCATAAGGGATATGCGCTCGGCCGCGCCGGCATCTCCTCCCGCCACACCCTCGCGCTTGTCAACCTCGGCGGCGCCACTGCCGCAGAATTATTCGCGCTCCGCGATCAGATTGCCGCAGGTGTGCAGTCGCGCTTTGCTGTCGCATTAGAGATGGAGCCGGAAATACTGAGCTGAGCGAATCCCGGTTTATCGCAGCCACTTGAGCAGCTTCTCGCGCTCTGCCTCTAAGACCTCCGCCGGCTGCCCTTGCGCGATTACCCGGCCATTCTCCAGGCGGATTGCGTGTGTCGCGGCCTTGCATGCCTCCGCAACATCGTGCGTGGCCAGCAGCACCGGCACATTCATCCGCTCTTGCCACCCGCGCAAGTCGTCCAGTATCGCCTCGCGCAGGGCCAGGTCGAGCCCGTCAAAGGGTTCATCGAGCAGCAGCAGCACCGGATCGCGCACCAGCGTCCGGGCCAGCGCCACCCGCTGCAGTTCGCCTCCCGAGAGTTGCGACGGACGCCTCGCCGAGAGCTGTTCGCAGCGAAACATTTGCATCGCGGCCTGCGCGCGCTCCCGTCTCTCTCCAGCCGGCAAACTCCCCAGGCCAAAGGCCACATTCTCAAGCGCAGTCAGGTGAGGGAAGAGGGCCGGCTGCTGCGACAACCATCCAACGTTGCGTTCCTCTGGCGGCAAAAAGATTCCGCGCTCCGTGTCCACCCAGCGATCGCCCGCCATCACAATGCTGCCGCGGTCAACCTCCAGCAGCCCGGCGACACAGCGCAGCAACGTGCTCTTTCCCGCGCCGGAGTGGCCGAATAGCACCGTCCAGCCGGCGGAAACATCGAGCCTCACCTCCAGGCAAAATTCTGACGCGGTAAAGCGATGCCTCACCGCTATTTGCAGAGCGCCCCGAGGTTGATCAGACAAGACGGCTCCGTTGCTGCCGGTCGCGACCGTAAAGAGCGAGCAGGCCCATCAGCGAGAGCGCAATCAGCACCAGCGATGTACGAGTCGCGCCCGCGTAGTCGAAGTTCCCCACCTGGTCATACAGTGCGATTGAAAGTGTGCGAGTGCTGCCGGGAATATTGCCGCCGATCATGAGCACGACCCCGAATTCGCCGACGGTGTGGGTAAAGACCAGCACGCATGCGCGCAGCATGGCCGGGCGCGCGAGAGGAATGCCGACCCGCCAGAAGCGCTGCCACCGCCCCGCGCCCAGCACTGCCGCCGTGTCCATCAGGCTGCGCGGAATGGCGGCGAACCCGCCGACAATCGGCTGCACCGCAAACGGCAAGCTGTAAAGCACCGAGCCCACCACCAGCCCCGTAAAGCTGAAGGCAAGCGGATGGCCCAGCAGGTGTGTGAGCCAGCGGCCCGGAGCGGTGGCCGATCCCAGCAGCACCAGCAGGTAAAAGCCGAGCACCGTCGGCGGCAGCACCAGCGGTAGCGACGTCACCGCCTCAACCAGCGAACGCGCCCGCGCCCCCCAGCCCGCCGCGGCTTGCGAGAGCCACCAGCAAACAGGCGTCGCCAGCACCAGCAACACCGCCGTGGTGACCGCGGCCAACCGCAACGAGAGCAGCAGTGCTTGCCAGTCCATCAATTTCTCCCCGCTAGTCGGCGGCCATCAGGCCGCGAGCCGCCAGCTCTGCCTGCTCGGGCCTGCTCAGCAAAAAGTCCAGCAATCGTTGCCCGCCGGCCGCGCCCGCGCTCTTGGTGAGCACCACCGCTCCCTGCACGATCAGTGGGGCCGCATCCGGCGGCACCACGACGTAGGTGCCTTCGCTCTGAAAGCGCGGCGTCAGCGCTGCCGTCAGCGAGATCAGTCCCGCATCCGCGTTGCCGCTCTCGGCAAACTGCGCCGCCTGCGCAATATTCTCCGCAATCACCAGCTTCGGTTTCAGTGTCGCCAGCAACTGCATATGCTCTAAAGCTCCATACGCGGCTCGCCCATAAGGTGCGTGATCGGGATTCGCCACCGCCAGCTTGTGCAGATCGGCGCTCTTCAGTGAGTCGAGAAACAGCGGCTGCACCGGCGAATCCTTGCGCGCCCACAACACCAGTGTGCCCTTGGCATACGACACCGGCTTCCCGCTCAGGCCCGCGGCCGCGATGCGCGCCGGATAGCCCATGTCGGCGGAGAGGAACAAATCAAAAGGCGCGCCGTTCAGTATTTGCGTGGTCAGCGTGCCCGACGGTCCATAGGTCACGTCCGCGTGAAGCCCCGTCTGCTTTTCAAATGCCGCCAGCAGATCGGGCAGCACCGGCTGCAGGTCCGCAGCGGCAGCCACGCGGATAGTCTGCGGCGCAGATTGTTGCGCCCGCAATAGGGGAGCGCCAGGCCAGCAGAGTGCCACAACCACCGCGGCAACGCTCAAGGTTCGAATTTTTTTCTCTCGCGACATTAGTTTGCCTTCACGATCATGACTTCGGTGGATTTGATGAGCGCCGCGGCCTTCTGCCCCACCGCCAGCTGCATCTCTCTCACCGCTTCCGCGGTGATGATCGCCGTGATGCGCTGCTCTCCGAGCGACAGCTTCACCTGCGCCAGCAGCCCGTCCACTTGGATCTCTTCAATCCGGCCGACCAGCTGGTTGCGTCCGCTGATCATTGTTTGGGTTGCGGTGCGGGCCCGCTTCTTGCCGCTGCTGGTGGAGCGAAGGATGGTCTGCACCTCAATCTCAGGAATGCGATAGTGGCCGCCCGGTGTTCGCATCCCCTGCAGCCGCCCGCGATAGAGCCACTGCTTGATCGTGGGATAGCTGATGCCAAGTCGAGAGGCGGCTTCGCGCGGAGTCAGCAGTTTTTCGGCCATTGCCTACGACTTTATGCGATTCAAGCGGTTTCGCATAGCGATCCACCACGATTTTTTGCCTTAGGGCGGCGCCGCAGCCGCTGCTAGGCTGTTAGCCAATATGCCGGTCGAGGAATTGATCGAACACAGCGAACTAAAAAGTCACAGCCTGGTGTGCGTAGGATGCGGCGCCGAGGTATCGCCCGGTCACGCGCCGGCCGACTTCCGCTGTGCCGCGTGTGGCGGCCTGTTCGATGTCCGCTACTCCCCGATTGAAGAGCAGGCGGTCGAGCTGCGGGCGCGCTGGCTGGTGCGTCGCGTCTCCCGCCATCCGGTGAATGAAAGCGGAGTCTGGCGCTTTCGCGAGATGCTGCCGCTCATCGCCGACGAGAGCAAAATAGTCACCCTGCGCGAGGGCAACACTCCCGTCTACTCCATGCCGCTGTGCGCCGAGTTTGCCGGAATGCAATCCCTGCACGCCAAGCATCAGGGGATGAACCCGACCGGGTCCTTCAAAGATACCGGCATGACGGCAGCCGTCTCCGTCGCCCGTGCGCGGGGATACGAGTGGGTCGCCTGCGCCTCGACCGGGAAACACTTCCGCATCCATGGCCGCATATTCCGCGCGCGCCGGGATGCGCAGCCTCGTTCTCATCCCGGAAGGAAAGATCGCGTGGAGCAAGCTGTCGCAGGCGCTGGATGCGGGCGCCCTCACCTGCCAGCTGCGGACCGACTTCGACGGCTGCGTCAAAGTGCTGGCGCAGATTGTCGGGCGTGCGCCGGTTTATCTGCTCAACTCGGTCAATCCTTATCGCCTCGAAGGCCAGAAGACGCCTGCGTTCGAACTGGCCGAGCAGATGGAGTGGCGCGTCCCTGACCACATCATCGTCCCCGGCGGAAATTTGGCCAATAGCTCCGCCCTCGGCTTGGGATATATGCAGATGCTCGACCTGGGACTCATCGAGCGGCTGCCGAAGATCTCGATCATCCAGGCGGCCGGAGCCAATCCGCTGGCCCGGAGCATCGCAGACAATGGCGGAAAGTCGCTCGAGCCGGTCCAGGCCCACACTCGCGCCAGCGCAATTCAGATCGGCAACCCCGCTTCCTGGCACAAGGCTGTGCGGGTCCTTCAGGCCACCGGCGGCTACTGCATAGATGTTTCCGAAGTCGAGATCGCCATCGCCAAAGCCATGATCGGCCGCGAGGGAATCGGCTGCGAGCCCGCCTCCGCCGTCACTCTGGCAGGCCTGCGCCACCTCGTCGCCCAGCGCAAGGTGGCTCCCCATGAGACCGCAGTACTCGTGTTGACCGGGCATGCGCTCAAAGATCCCGACTACACGCTCGACTTTCATCGCGACGAATTGTTCTCCCCTGACGACGCCGTCTCGAAGCGCGATCACGCTACCATCGAATCGCTGCGGCGCGCCCCCATCGTGATGGACGCAACTCCAGACGCCGTCCTCCGGGCCCTCGATGCCGCCACCAGGGAGACCAGCTGATGCATCTGCGACTGCCGGCCACATCGGCCAATCTGGGGCCCGCATTTGATGCGGCCGCACTCGCGCTCGATCTCTTCCTCGAGATTGATGCCCAGCCAATCATCGAAGCCGAAGGATCCGGCCAGTTCTCCCTCCATGCCACCGGCCGCAACGTCAAGGAATGCGAAGCAATTGACGGCAACCTCCTGCTCGATACCTACCGCAACACTCTCATGGCTACCGAGTGCGTAATCATTCCTTTATTGTTACGAATTAAAAATGGAATCCCGCTCGGCATGGGACTCGGCTCTTCCGCCGCCGCTCGCCTGGCCGGAATCGCGCTGGCAGTTCATTATGGCGGCCTGTCTGTGGCACGACGACAAAATCCTCCACCACGCTGCTGAACTCGAAGGCCATCCCGACAACGCCGCCGCATGCTGGCTCGGCGGATTCGTCACCTCCCTCATCCTCCCCCAGCAGGCAGCCGTGCAGAGCGCGCGATTTGTTCCTCCCCCGGACTGGCATGCCGTCGTCGTCCTGCCCAGTGATCCGGTTTCTACCTCGCAGGCCCGCGCCGTATTGCCCGATGCCGTCTCCCGCACCGATGCCGTCGCAAATATTCAGCGTGCCGCCCTCCTCACCGCCGCCTTTGCTCAGGGACGCGGCGACTGGCTCAGCGAAGCCATGAGCGACCGCCTGCACCAGCCCTATCGCTTCGAATTGTGCCCGTTACTTCCGCGCCTGCTTCCCCTCGCCGGAACCCGCGGCGTCTTGGGAGTCGCCCTCAGCGGTGCCGGTCCCGCCGTGTTGTGCATCGCCGAAACCGCGGCCGCCGCCCGCTCGCCCGAGTTAGCGCAGCAAATTCAGCAACTCGCCGCGGAGCCGGTCGAGATCGTCGTCTGCGCGCTTACCGCCACTGGCGCTCGCGATTCCTTCGTCGCTCGTCACTAGTCGCGATCGCGAATTTTCAAATACACGAAGCCGGTCAGTCCTGCGCCCAGCAGCACCCAGGCGAGCTGGTACCAGTAGAAGAATGGAAATCCGCCAAGCGTCGGCTCGCTCCGCGCATAAACGCCGGGAAACAGCAGGCCGATGTATGGCGGCAGCAGCAGCGCATACCACCAGCGGCTGGAATGTTTCTTTGCTGGCTCCTTCGTCGGCTCTGCGGTCGGCGGCATCTGACCGCCATGCTACACGCAGCCCCGCGTTCCGCCCAGCCTTTCCTCCCAGTCTTCCTCTACGTCTCCTCCTCCACGCCGCCGTTTCGTTCCCTCCGCATTGCGCAGCGGTGCTATCTTCACAGTGCACGTGAATCCCCCACCAGGGCACGTGATTTCACAGTCAGGCCCCAGCGCCCATGCCCGTATTCGCCGCCGTAGATATCGGATCCAACTCCTGCCGCCTGAAGATCGCGCGCGTCCATCGTCATCGCCTCGAGACCCTGCACGAAGATCGCGATGTCACCCGGCTCGGTGAGAGCGTCTTTCAGACCGGCGTGCTTTCGCCGGAAGCGATGGCCAACACCGTCAAGGCGCTCAAACGGTTTCAGCGCGCCGTCCAGGGCGCTGCAGTGGATAAGCTGCGCGTCGTCGCCACCAGCGCGACGCGAGATGCGCGCAATGCCGCGGCCTTTCTCGCCTGGGTGCGCTCCACCACCGGTTGGAAGGTCGAAGTCATCTCCGGCCTCGAAGAGGGCCGCCTCATTCATGCCGGAGTCATGTGGGGCGAGCCCGCCGCCCACGGCCGGGTTCTCCTCATTGATCTCGGTGGCGGCAGTTGCGAGATCACCCTCTCTGAGGACCGGCGAATTCGCGAAATGGTTTCTCTGCCGCTCGGCTCAGTGCGTCTCACTCAGGATTTTCTGCTGCACGATCCGCCGCGTAAAGACGAAATCGCCCGCATGCATCAGTGGATCCAGCGCGAGCTGCGAAAGGCGCAGCGCCGCATGCAAGGCATGCGAGTGCGCACCGTGATTGCAACCTCGGGCACCGCCGCCGCGCTCGAAGAGGCGTCAAAGACGATGTACAAGGGCAAGGCCGGCAACCGGCAATGGGCCACCCGATTGCTTGGTCCGCAAACTGGCCGACAAGCTCACCAAGTTGGACAACGACGAGCGCGCCGCGGTTCCCGGAATCGGACCCAAGCGCTCTGAGATTGTTGTCGCCGGCGCCCATGTCTATTCGCAGATTCTCGATCGCCTCGATCTTGACGGATTTCGCTATTCGCCAATGGGCCTGCGTGACGGAATCCTCGCCCAGATGCTCGCCCAGCAGGACCGCGCAACCACCGCCCACCAGCGCTTTGAGAGTGAGCGGTGGGATGGAGTGCTCGAGCTTTGCAAGCGCTACGGCGTTGATCCGAAATCGAGCAAGCCCGTTTATGACCACGCCATGCAGCTCTTTCAGGAGTTGCGAAAAGTCCACGAGCTGCCCGGTGAGTATGAATTCTGGTTGAAGTGTGCCGCCACGATGCATGAGGTAGGAAAGTTTTTGAACTACCAGGGCTGGCACCGGCACACGCAGTATGTGATCGCCAACTCCGAGCTCTACGGCTTCACGCCGGAGGAGCGCACGCTCGTGTCCGCGCTGGCACGCTACCTCGGCAAGTCGCGCCCCTCACCGCAGGACCGCGTACTGCGCGGCGTCGCTCCTGAGGAACAGAAACACGTGATGCGAGCGGTCGTGCTGCTGCGGCTCGCTCTCGCGTTGAATCAGGATCGGGCCAGCGATGTGCTGCGGGTGCGCACCCAGATTTATCCCAAGCGCGTCATTCTTGAGATCACTCCCGGCAGGACCGGCGCAGAGTTGGAACTGTGGGCGGTGCGGCGCGAGGCGAATTATTTCCGCGAAGTCTTCCGCCGCGAGCTCTTGGCCGCGCTGCCATAAAAGCGGTTCAGCAGGTTGGGCCCCACCAGCCACTGCAGCGTCGGGCGATACATGCTCATGTCTACGCGGGCCAGTCCGCTCTTGCGCAATCTCACCGCGCCATTGCCGATTGTCGCGGAGAGAAACTGCGTGAGATTTGGGTTGTGGCCAACGAACATCACGTTTTCGTGCGCGGAATGTTTTTGCAGCAGCCGGCGGAAGTCAGTCAGGGAAGCGCCCGGGGCCAGCTCCTTCGCCACCGCGATTGCCGAGTCATGCCCGATCTCGTTTGCAACTCGCGAAGCCGTCTGCAGCGCGCGCTTCAGCGGGCTCGACACAATCACGTCAAACGGCACATCAAGAGAGTTGAGCAATTGCGCCACCATCCAGCATTGCTCCAGGCCCTCTTTGTCGAGCGGGCGCTTGGCGTCGAGCGTCGGATTCGCCCGGCTCGTGCCGGCGCTGGCGTGGCGTAGGAAATAGATATTCATTCGGGTGCTTGCGTGTGCGCGAGGTCATTCGAGACCTGGCTTCCCAGGCCTCAACCCCTCGTTATCTCAACCGGCCATTATAGAGATGCTCACCCATGCCGCTGCGTCGCATTCAAGCCGCGTTTAAGCGCACCGCCGGCTATGCCGGAACGGCTCCGGGCAATGGGCCCGCAGACGGGTCTTCTTCCGGGTCTCGCCCCGGCGGCTCTGGTTCCGGCTCCGGCCAGGGGTCGCGCTCAGGCACGACCTCTTCGACCACCACGCCTTCAACCACAACCGGCACCGCGATAGGAACCGGGATCGGAGTTACCAGAACGCCGGTCTCGTCGAACCACGCGACCTCAATGCCGCGCTGCCAGAATCGCGCCGCCATCAGCAGAAAGACTCCTGCCTGGGCCAGCAGGAACGCGAGAAACGTCGCTCCCGGAGGAAGCATGTGCCAGAGCGCAAGCATGAACAGCAGGCCCGCATATCCCAGAAAACCTACGAAGATGAATGAGAGATACAGGCGCCAGAATCCGGCCCGCAGCAGCTTGAACGATGGCCCCAGTGCCTTGCGTACCCGCCGGTCCTCCTGCCGCCCAAGCCGATAGGTGCCGCGATCAACCACCAGCACCTCGGCAAGATCGAACCACAGACGGAAGAAGACTGCGACCGCAGCCACGATCAGTCCGGTGATCAGCGCCCAGATGAAAAATTCCCGCTCCACATAAATGTTGTCGAGCTTGTTGAGCAACACCGCCCGCAGGCCCGCCAGAATGCCGACCGAGATTCCCCCGATGAGCGCAAGAAATAGCGTGAGCCGCACAAAGCGCCAGAAGTAGCGCAGCCCCGTGCGAAGCATGTTCCCGAAGGAATCAATCTCATCGCCCAGGTAAATGCTCAACACGCCCGGCGTCAGAATGAAGACCACCAGCGCGAAGACCATCTCCAGCAGGAACGAGACGTTTCTTGCCCCCGTCGGGCGCTCCGTCAATAGACGCATTGCATCGAGCGCCGCGCCTATATCGAGCCGTCCCGAGATGCTGCGCGAATAAAAGGAGTGGTCCATCAGGCTGCCGTACTGCACCCAGTACGGCAGGGTCGCAATCGCGGAGATCAGCACACTGAGAGCGTAGGTCCAGGTCAGGCAGCGCCAGTTGCGGCTCACGCGGCCCAGGCCGCGAATCAAAACACTGCCGCTTTGGGAGTCAGATTCCGTCATCGTGATTTCGTCCTTTGCGTCAAACGAGCCAGGTCATCCATTGTCCAAGCAACTGGTAGCAAAACATCCAGAAGTTGCTCAGCTTGCGGGCCGCCGTGCCGTCACTGGCCACGACGTAGCTGTTGTTGTAGAAGTCTTTGTCCATCCAGATAACGTGATCAGGATCAACCTCGGCCGACGTTATCTTTGCCTTCTTTAAATAAGTGAAGCGCGTCCAGCGGTCTTTGCCGTCCCAATATTCGCGGACCTTTGAGCCGTCGTCGAAGTGAATTTCAACCGTCACCGGCAGCACGAAGTCGCCTTTGCGATGCAGCGTCACCAAGTCGCGGCACATGTCGCTGCATGCCGCCTTCCCCCGGCCCGGCGGGTCCCACCACGTCACCGGCTCAGAGTCCACGTTGAAGACTTCGTAATCCAGCAGGTTGGTTCCGTAGACCGCTTGTGAGAAATAAGTGTCCAGGTCCTGTCGCCCGGTGACTTCTTTCACTGTGTTGAGAAAGTCCTGCAGCGTCGGGATGCTGGAAGCGATAGCGCATGAAGTAGGTTCGCATCGCATTGTTCATCGCCTGCTCGCCGACAACGGCTTCAAGCGTCGTGAGAACGGTGGTGGTTTTGCCATAGCTGATGGCGCCATAGCTGTTGCTGTTTACATACTTCCACGACCAACGCGTGAGCGGGTCGAAGTCCGGAATGCCAAGGTAGCTGGCGCGCTGGGTTTCGAGGTCGCTCAACGCCACGGTGTTTCCGTTGACCACTGAGGTGTCTTTGCCGAAGAGCGCGGCCATCACCTTTACTTCGGTGTAGGAGTTGATGCCCTCATCCATCCACGCATCTTCAAACTCATTCGTCGCCACCATGCCATACCAATATTGATGGCCAAACTCGTGCTCGGTGACCACCTCATTCGCCAGCACCCAGTCAGGATCGAGCCAGCTGGTGCCCCCGGTGATGAGCGTGGGATATTCCATGCCGAAGATTTGCGAGTCCGGCTCGGGATCAATCAAGGTCATCTGCTTATAAGGGAAGGGGCCATACCACTCGTCAAATTTCTGCATGGTGCGCTTGAGAATGGAGAGGTAGCGCTGGCTCTGATTGGCGTGGCTCGCCAGCACCAGGGCGTGCAGCTTGACCGGCCCCATGCTGCCCTGGAAGGTGTCGTCCGAGACCAGGAAATGCGGTGACGCCGCCCAGGCGAAGTCGTGAATGTCCTCGCCGTAAAAGCTCAGGCTCTTGGTGCCGTCTCCCATGTCCTGCTCGCCGGTCGGCACCCCGCTGGCGCCGACGATATAACGCTTCGCAATATTGAGCTTCACGTTATAAACGCCGAAGTCAGCGAAGAACTCAGAGCTGGCGTGGTATTGGTGGCAGTTCCACGCCCCGTGCCACCAGACCCCGACCTTGGGGAACCATTGGCCGCCCATGATGAAGTCCCGCTTGTAGCCGTTGCGCTCGATGGAGACGGGAAACTGGTCGTGGAACTTCATGCGGAAGGTGACCGTCTCGCCGGGCGCGATGGCCCGCGGCAGCTTGACCTGCATCACGGTGTGGTCCTGCATGTTGCCGTCGTCAGGCGCGATGAACTGCATCTGGCCGGTCAGGTCGCCGACCCCGTCCACCGAGAGCTGGGAGATGGTGATGGCGCCGATCTTCTCCGGCGGATAGCTGTTCTCGCCGCCGCCGCGGGTGCCGCCCTGATGCGCCTCCAGCGAAAACGTAGACTGCGGCCGGAAGGCGTTCAGATATAGATGGAAGGGAAACGTATCCTGCGGCTGGCCGGTGAGGTTCTTGTAGGCCAGCGTCTCGGTCGCGTCCACTGTCTTGTTCTTCGTGTCCACCTTGGCGTCAATGTTGTAGGCGACGACGCGGACCGAAAGCGGGGTGGGAGAATTGGTAGCGATGGACTGCGCACCTGCGGCGGCCACAAGCGCAAGAGGCAGAACAGCGGCAAAATATCGTCCTCGGGGCATGCCGCATTCTAACCGCTAAGTTAGCTCTTTGTGGCGTTTTGCAGCTCAGGCATGCGCCACAGCTCGGATTTCATCAATCCGCCGAGGAACAATCGCTGCGATTCGCAATGGAGGCCGGCCGCGGTGAAGGCGGCGCTGTCGTCGGGGAGTCGCGTGGTTTCAAGGCCGGTGAGCAGGCCAAACCCGAGGTAGAGTCCGCGGACGATGGCGAGGCTGGGCCAGCGCATGAGGCCGCGAGCGGGGACGGCGAAGTCGGAGTGGATCCAGGCGGCGCCGGGCGCCATTGCAGCGGCTGTCTTCGCGACGATGCTCGAGACCTCGCCGGATGAGAAGCAGTCGAGAAAGTAGTGGGTGACCACGAGGTCGTAGGAGTTTGATGTTCCACGTGGAACATGAACGGCCAATGTTGGCAGCCAGCCGCGCATATCGGCGTGGTGCCAGGTGACGCGAGGGTTATCGGCTGAGGAGTTATCGGCAGTGAAGTTACTGGCAGAGGGGTAACGGGAGCGGTCGAGAGAGTGGTCGAGGGAGGCGGCACGTTTGCGGGCGAGGGCGAGCATGGCGGCGCTGGCGTCCACTGCATCCACCTGGACGCGCGGATTCGCAGCGAGGAGGGCGCGGAGGAAGCGCCCGTCGCCATCGCCCATGACCAGGGCACGGCGGGCGGCGAGCATTTCGTTGAGGCGGGCGGTCCTGACGTGCTGCAGAGTGTGGGCGAAGGTGGCGTACTCCATCCAGCGATAGGCGCGCGCGACGCGGTCGAAGTTGGCGGGCGCTAGTGAAGGAATGGGAGCACCAGCAGCGGGGTGAGCAGGACAGCGTCGGCGGCGACGCGCAGGCGGAGCGGGGAGAGGGAATCGCGACGATGATTGAGCGCGCTGAGCGAGAGACTGGCGGCCGCGATGCACAGCTCGAGAACGGAAAGGCCGGGGAGAGTGAAGGCGCGGGGGGAGTAAATTTGGGCGGTGGTGGTGGCGGGGAACAGGGCGCAGATAAGAGAGGCGAATGCGAGGAGAGAGGCGGCGCGGGGGATGAGGCCATCGGAGTTGCGGTTGTGTGAAGCGGCTTCCCAGTGCTCGATGGCGGTGCAGTTTAACCAGCAGAGCGCGGCGAAGAGGGTGGCAGGAATGAGCAGAGCGGCGGGGTGCGGTGTGCGCGTGGCGGCCGGAAGTGCGACGGCGGTAGAGAAGATGGCGCCGACTGCAAGCTCCTTTAACGCGGAGTAGCTTCGTGCGCGATGGCTAAGAACTTTGCCATGAATGAAGAGAAAGTAAAGCGCGACGAGCGAGGCCAGCCCGGCCGCGGCGCGCAGCAGAGCGAAGGGCAGGGCGGTGCGGACAAGCCAGCCCAGCGACAGGGCAGCGATGACAAGTCCGACGATGAATGCGGTCTGATGTTGGGCGTGGAACCAGTGGCGGTCTTTTAAATCTCCGTCGGGTAATTCTCTGTCGGGCAATTCTCCGTCGGGCAAGAGATGGCGGCGCGAGGGGCCACGCTCCCGCGCGTCGAGCAGGCGGTCGCAGACATAGAGCATCCACGTTGCGATGGCCAGGGCGAGCGGAATGGCGAGGGGCAGGTGCTCGCCGGCAGCGAGAGCAAAGGCGTAGCACCACAGGGCGGCGACGGTGGGGGCGTCGAGCGAAAGCAGGTGCCAATAGGCGGAGAGGGGCTGCTGCTGCCGCGCGATGGGAGCGGTTTGTGCGTGGGTCGCCACGAGTGTGCTCTTCTACTCTAAGAGCAGAAGAGGGCAAAAACGCGCAGGCAGCGCGTGCCTTCGCGTCTCATGGAAGTTTATTTTTCGACGGGCTCTTCCGTTTTATTTCGAGTAGCGGAGGCAGCAATGGCGTGGCGGGTGTCTCCGTTAGTGGAGGCGTGGCCGTTTTTTGCAGACGGCGGACGGGCCGCGTCGGAAGCCGGCTGCGCCGGAGTGAGATGCTGAGGGGCTGGAGTGGCGGGATGCGGCGGCAGAATTTCTTTTCGCATGTGGACGGCCTCAGCATGCGACATCGGAATGTTGGCAGCGGTATCTTTGCCCTCGGCGACATGCATGAAGAATTCCTGCGCGCTGAAGGATTGGTTTTTCCCGGCGGTAGCGCGGACGTAACTTCCGTCAGCACGGAGCAAACGCGCTTTGACGTTGTCAACCAAGCTGGCGGCGAGAATCTCACCGCGGACGCGCTGGCGAAGCTGCGGATCTTTGATGGGGAAGATAACTTCGCAACGCTCGAAGAGATTGCGGGGCATCCAGTCGGCGCTGCCGCTATAAATCTCCTCATTGCCGCCGTTGGCAAAACAATAGATGCGGCTGTGCTCGAGAAAGCGGCCGACGATGGAGCGGACATGGATGCGATCGCTCATGCCGCGGACGCCGGGGCGGAGGGCGCAGATGCCGCGAACGATGAGATCAATCTCGACACCGGCGCTGGAGGCGTCGTAGAGCGCCTCGATGATGCTGGGCTCGAGCAGCGAGTTCATCTTGGCGATGATGCGGGCGGGGCGGCCGGCGCGAGCATGGTCGGCCTCGCGCTGGATGAGGCGAATCTGGCTTTGCGCGAGGGTGAGGGGGGAGACTTGCAGAGGCTTGTAGTCGTCGCGTTCGGCGTGGGCGGTGAGGTAGTTGAAGACGCTGTGGACGGCGGCAGTGATGTCGTGGTCGGCGGTGAGCAGGCTGAGGTCGGTGTAGAAGCGGGCGGTCTGCGGGTTGTAGTTGCCGGTGCCGAGGTGGGCGTAGCGCCGGGTAACTCCGTCAGGGTCGCGGCGAACGATGAGGGCGAGCTTGCAGTGAGTTTTCAGACCGACGATGCCGTGGAAGACCTGGACGCCGGCGTCTTCTAAATTGCGGGCCCAGCGAATGTTTGAGGCCTCGTCGAATCGCGCCATGAGTTCAACGACGACGGTGACCTCGGTGGACTGGGCGGCCTCGATGAGCGCCTGAAAGATAGGGGAGTCGGCGCTGGTGCGGTAGAGCGTCTGCTTGATGGAGACGATGCGGGGGTCGCGCGCCGCGGACTCAATGAAAGCGACGACCGGATCGTAGGAGTCGTAGGGATGGTGAAGCAGAACATCGCCACGGCGGAGCTCTTCGAACATGTCGGTCGAGGTGCGGTGCAGACGGAGTTCGCGGCCGGTGAAGGGGCGGTACTTGAGGTCGGCCCGGGGAGTTTCGCTGTAAAGATTCATGAGCCGGTTGAGATTGACGGGGCCATCGGTGCGGAAGACCTGCCACTGGTCGAGCTCGTAGTTCATGCGCAGCTGCTCGATGATCTCCGGGTCAGCGTCGCTATCAATCTCCAGACGGACGGCATCGCCTTTGCGGCGATTGTGGAGCTCGGCGCGAACGCTCTCCAGCAGATTGCGCGACTCCTCTTCCTGCAGATAGAGGTTGCTGTTGCGGGTGACGCGGAAGGCGGTGGTGGAAAGAATCTCGTAGCCGCGGTAGAGGGCCTTGGCCTGATTCTCAATGAGGTCGTGCAGAAAAATGTAATTGGTGGTGCCCTCGTCGGAGGGCAATTTGACCAGGCGGGGCAGAGAGCGGGGCACGGTAACGACGCCGAGCACGGGGCCGGGCGAGCCTTTGCGTTTGCGCCGGAGCAGGAGGGCGACGCAGAGCGCCTTGTTGAGTACGCGGGGAAAGGGATGCGCGGGGTCAATGGTGACGGGGGTGAGCAGCGGGTCAACCTCGGCCTGGTAGTAGTGGGTGGCGTGGAGGCGCTGGTCGTTATCGAGCTCGGTCCACTGCAAAACGTGGATGCCGTGGCGGGCGAGCTCGGGCAGGAGCTGATCATTCCAACACTCGTATTGCGCGGTGACGAAATTGTGGACGTGGCCGCGGAGGTGATCCAGCGTCTGGGCGAGGGTGCGGCCGTCTTGACCGCGCTCGTCGTGGCCCTCTTCAAGCCGCTGCAGGATGGCGGCGAGGCGAATCTCGTAAAACTCGTCGAGGTTGCTGGCGGTGATGGCGAGGAACTTGACGCGTTCGAGCAGCGGATTGCACTTGTCCTGCGCCTCTTCAAGGACGCGGCCGTTGAAGGCGAGCCAGGACTCGTCGCGGTCGAAATACCGGTTCTGCAGTCGAGTGTTTTTTACGTCAGCTGTTTTTTTGCGGGTGGCCATACGAGGTTTTCCACAGTCTCCGGTACTGGTTAAGCATACTGGCAGGGAGTGGCGACTTTGTAAATTCTTCGGAAGTAGCGGGAGCCGGGAGCCAGGGTTGGCCCTTTGCCCCCGGGCGATTGATAATAGGATGGCGGCACGGCGCGCCGGACAAGGAGATGCAAGTCGGTCAATTCAGGCCGCTTCAATCCGGGGCGGCGGAGTTGGGCCAGGCAAATTTTCTGAACTCCCGGAGGCAGAAGTTACATCCAAAGCGCATCCGTTTATATCGGGTGGATGAATGCGGCCTCCGCAGTCTGAAAAAAAATAATGAAGTTGAGAAGGGAAGAATCCAGCTTTGATGCATTGGCGGCGGCGGTTTGAAGGAGCGGCTCTGGGGGTTTTAATTTTGGCGGGGGCGTTGCCAGCGATGGCACAGTTCGCGTCGAATGCGCCCGCCGTGCCTGCGGCTTCGGCGAATACGCAGATGTCTTCGAGCCAGACGGGATCGTCACAGAGCGGGTCAGCGTATCAGGGCAGCGTGGTGAAGGAGAAGGTGCAGCCGGGCGTGCTGCCGCTCTCGATCCACGATGCGATGGAGCGCGGGCTGAAGTACAACCTGGGATATGTGCTGCAGAGCCAGTCGGCGCTGTCGGCCGGTGGCCAGAAGCTGCAGGAGCTGCAGCCGCTGCTGCCGACCATTCAGGGCAGCGGGCGAATCTCGGTGGCGCAGACCAATATTGCGGCGCAGGGATTGCGCATTCCGGGATTCCCCCAGGTGATCGGGCCGTATGGTACGACGGACATTCGGGCATCGCTGGTGATGGCGCTGTTTAATCTGCCGGCGCTGGAAAATTATCTGGCGGCGCGAAATAATTTTGAGGGCGCCAAGCTGTCAATCGATGATGCGCGGGACATGGTGGTGCTGACGGTAGGGAACGCGTATCTGACGGTGATCGCGGATGCGGCGCTGGTGGAGAGCGCGCAGGCGCAGGTGGATTCGTCAAAGACGTCGCTTGACCAGGCGGTGGCGAACCATGAGGCGGGCACGTCGCCGCTGCTTGATGAGCTGCGGGCGCGAGTGGATTATCAGACGCAGGAACAGACGCTGATTAATGCGCAGAACCAATTCAAGAAGGACAAGATTGCGCTGGCGCGGGCGATAGGGCTGCCGCTGGAACAGGAATATGCGCTGACGGATGCGGCGCCGTATGCGCCGCTGGACAACATCACGGTAGAGCAGGCGACGCAGCAGGCGGTGGCCCAGCGCAAGGACCTGGCGAGCCTGCGGGAGCAGGACAAGGCGGCACATCACGTGGCGGCGGCAGCGCACCAGGAGCGGTTGCCGTCGGCTGGATTCACCGGGGACTATGGGCTGTCGGGAGTGAATCTGGCGGAGCTGCACGGCTCCGGCGAAGCGATTGGGCAGGCCAGCGTGCCGCTGTTTGAGGAAGCGCAGATTCGCGGAGACGAGAAGGTGGCGGACGCGGAGAAGAACCAGCACGATGCGCAGCTATCGAACCTGGAGGAGCAGGTGCAGGCGGATGTAAGGGACAATATTCTGGACATCGAGGCGGCGGCGAAGAATATAGAAGTCGCGCGCAGCAATGTGGCGCTGGCGAAAGAGGCGCTGTCAGAGGCGCAGCAGCGATTTGCCGCGGGAGTCTCGGACAATCTAGCAGTGGTGCAGGCGCAGACCAGCGTGGCGCAGGCGAATCAGCAGTACATCAGCAGCCTTTATCAGCACAACGTAGCCAAGCTTTCACTGGCGCGCGCGATGGGTGTGGCGCGCCGGGATTACGCACAATTTCTGGGAGGGAAGTGACCGTGGCCGACGAGCAGCCAGATCAAACGAAAGACGAGAACGTGGAGAGCGAAGAGCCGTTGCGCAAGGACGAGGATCCGCCGGAGAAGAAGAAGCGGAAGGTGCCTCCCTTTGTGATTATCGGCGTGGTGGCGCTGCTGATAATTGTGGCCGGGCTGTTCTATTGGCACTCCACATTTTATGAGGACACGGACGACGCGCAGATCGCGGGGAACATCGAGCAGATCAGCGCGCGAGTTTCAGGCCAGGTGGTAACGGTGGCGGTGCTGCAGGAGCAGAATGTGCAGGCCGGTCAGTTGCTGGTCCAGATAGACCCCAGGGATTATCAGGTCGCGGTGCAGCAGGCGAAGGCGAACATGGAGAGCGCGGAGGCGGCGTGGCATGCAGCGGCGCAGAATGTTCCGGTGCAGTCGGTGAGTTCTTCGAGCGGAATCAGTTCCGCGGATGCCGATGTGCGGACCGCATCAGCGCAGATAGACCAGGCACAGAAGGAGCTGGAGGCGGCGCAGGCGCAGGTGGTGGCGGCTGAGGCCAACAGCAAGAAGGCGCAGCTGGATCTGGACCGCTATACGCCGCTGGTGCAGAAGGATGTGATTTCGCGGCAGCAGTACGACCAGGTGGTGGCGACGGCGGACGCGCAGAAGGCGGCGCTGAACCAGGCGCAGGCGAGCCAGTTGGCGCAGGAGCAGGCTGTGAAAGTGTCGCGCGACCGGTTGCTGCAGGCGCAGGCAACGTTGAGGAATTCGCAGACGGGGCCGCAGCAAGTGTCTATTCAGAAGGCGAAGGCGGACCAGGCTGAGGCGACCTATCTCGAGTCGAAAGCTAAGTATGAGCAGGCAGAGTTAAACCTTAGCTATACCAAGATCGTGGCCCCGTTCTCGGGCATTATCAGCACCAAGAGCGTGGAGGTTGGGCAGAACGTGAGCGTGGGGCAGAGCATTCTCACGCTGGTGTCGCTGGACAACATCTGGGTCGAGGGGGACTTCAAGGAGACCCAGCTGCGGCACATGCATCCTGGCCAGACGGTGAAGATCAAGGTGGACGCGTATGGCAAGACGTATACCGGCAAGGTCACGCAGATTGGGGGGGCGACGGGATCGCTGTTGTCGCTCTTTCCTCCGGAGAATGCGACGGGAAACTACGTGAAGGTGGTGCAGCGGGTTCCGGTGCGGATTGACTTCACCAATTTGAAGGACGAGGACAAGAACCGGGAGCTGCGTCCGGGGCTGTCAGTGGAGCCGACGGTCAGGGTAAAGGAATAGCGCGAGAAGATTTGCGTCGTGCGGGGCGGTGGGACATCTGTAGCATGGAACGCACATGTCCATCGCCCTGGCATTCCTACTGAAATACGGTTACCTGATCCTGTTCGTCTGGGTGATGCTGGAGCAGATCGGCATGCCCATCCCCAGCGTGCCGCTGATATTGACGGCCGGAACGCTGACGGCGACGCACCGGATGAATGCCTTTGCGGTGCTGGGGTCGATCGTGCTGGCGTGCATGGTGAGCGATTCCATCTGGTACCGGCTGGGCGGGCGGTATGGAAACTCCATGGTGAATTTGCTGTGCCGGATAACGCTGGAGCCGGCGACGTGCGTGCGGAAGACGCAGAATGTTTTTAGCAAGCACGGGGCGAGAACGCTGCTGTGGGCGAAGTTTGTGCCGGGGCTGAGCGCGGTGGCGGCGCCGATTGCGGGCCAGAGCAACATTGCTTACTGGCGGTTTCTCGCCTACGACGTGGCGGGCTCGACACTGTGGGCAGTGACGTTTCTGCTGGCGGGGCGCTTCTTTGGCGATGCCATCAAGCGAAACAGCGAGCTGCTGCACTGGATGGGCCACTTCGCGGGCGCGCTGATCTTCCTGCTGATTCTTTCCTTCTTCGGCTACCGGATATGGAAGCAGAACCGCTTTCTGCGCCAGGTGGCGACGGCGCGGGTGACGCCGGTGGAGCTGAAGAGGATGATGGACGACGGGGAGCAGCCGTTCATTGTTGACCTGCGGCATCCGCTGGATTATTTGCCTGATCCGCGGGTGGTGCCGACGGCAATACGGATGGGGCCGGACGAAGTTGCGAAGCGGGCAGAGGAGCTGCCGCGGGACCGGGACATCATTTTGTACTGCACGTGTCCGAGCGATGCGAGTTCAGCACAGACCGCGCTGCTGCTTCGCCGGCAGGGGATACTCCGAGTCCGGCCGCTGGCGGGAGGACTCGAAGCGTGGAAGATGGCTGACTATCCGCTGGTGGATTACTCCGCCGAGGTCACACAAGTCACACAAATCTCTGCCTGAGATGGGCGTGAGATGGGCGCCGGGGCACCTACTACTCGGTGAAGACGGAATCGAGCTTGGTGAGTGCGAGCAGGCTGGCGACGCGCGGTCCTGGATTGAGAAGGCGCAGACGATTGCCGGCCTGAGCGGCGCAGTGATGCAGGACAACGAGCATACCGAGTCCGGCGGCATCGAGCTGCTGCACCTGAGACATATCCAGCGTCAGGTCGCCTTTTTCAAGCGCAGGCATGGCGATGGCAAGCAGGTTCTGCTCATGGCCGCGGACGAGGGCGGCCGGGCACACAATTTTCCGTGCGCGGTCTGTGTATGCGTTGATCGCGTAGGTAACGGGCTGGGCTGCCATCGCTGGTACTCCTTTGCTGGTATGACTTCTTAGACGGTGGTGGTTAACAAACGTTTTTGAAAAATCCGTTTGCGGCTCATATTCAGGATACGGGGTTAGGCTGTTAGCAGTTCCCTTGAGATGAATATCAACCGGCAAATATTCGATGAATTCGCGAGGCGAATGGCTTCGGAAAATCACTTCGATCTTGCTGGAATTGTGGATGTATCTGCTCAAGGAGAAGAGCCGGAAGAACTTAGTTATTTTCGCGAGTGGATTGCGCGCGGCCATGCCGGGAGAAATGGAGTATCTGAAGCGCCGTTCAGAGAGCGGGGAATTGCGCAGGGCCAACATCCATGCGGCATTGCCGTGGGCAAGAACGGTAATTGTGTGCGCGGCGAATTATGCGTCGGATGCGCCGCTCTCGATTGAAAAGCATGGCGACGATCGAGGATGGATAGCGCGTTATGCGCTCACAGGTAACGAATCGGGTTCGCCGACGGATTATCACACGGTGTTACTCGAGCGATTGCGACAGGTGGAAGACAAGATGCATGCGCAACTGGAGCCGGAGTATGGAGCTTTCACTTCGCGCAGTTATGTAGATACCGGTCCAATTATTGAGCGCGTGTTTGCGCGTCATGCGGGAGTGGGTTGGATCGGTAAGAACACTTGCCTGATTCATCCGGCATTGGGGTCGTGGCTTTTTATCGGCGTGATCGTGACGTCGCTCGAGGTGGCGCAGGATAGTGAGCGATGGATGTCGCAACTGCAGCCGGACCGATGCGGAAGCTGCACGCGCTGCATCGAGGCGTGTCCGACGCAGGCGCTGGACGGCAAGTATGGGATGGATGCGCGGCGTTGTATCTCGTATCTCACGATTGAGAAGCGCGGGCCGATTGAAGAGGAACTGCGCGAAGGAATAGGGCGGCAGGTATTCGGCTGCGATATCTGCCAGGATGTTTGCCCGTGGAACGAGAAGGCGGCGCGGAGTGGACGTTACGGGAGCGATGCGGAGCTGCAGCCGCGAGAGGCGCTGGTGAATGCATCGCTGGATTGGCTGGGCGCGCTCACGGCAGAGGATTTTCGGCGGCTCTTTCGCGGCTCGCCGGTAGAGCGGGCGAAGTTCAAGGGGCTGCGGCGCAATGTGGCGATTGCGATGGGCAACTCCGGCGAGGAGAAATATCTGGCGCGGCTGCGGCAGTGGGCAAGCGAGGACGATGCCACGATTGCGGAGGCAGCGGCGTGGGCAATCCGGCGGATAGAAGAGGGCGGGAGCGGAATTAAAAAAGCAGAACCGGGCCGCCAGGCGGTCCGGTCCGTGACAACGAAAAGTTGAGACTAAGCCCTGAGGACGTTGGCCGCGCTGAGGCCTTTGGGCCCCTGCTGGCACTCAAACTCCACGGCCTCGCCTTCGTTCAGCGTTTTGTAGCCGCTCTCTTGTATGGCGGAGAAATGGACAAACACATCCTCTCCGGTGGAGCGTTGAATAAATCCATAACCCTTTGCGCCGTTAAACCACTTCACAACCCCGTTTTCTTTCACAGCTACTCCTTTCCCTCAGTGAGGGGTTAGCACTCCGACCGCCCATAGACCGCGAAAAGCCGCCGGCATGCGAGTGGAACGCATGCGAGGCAGCTCTGAAGTGGCCGCGAGATGTTGGAGAAAAGTGGAACAAATCTACAGCTGGCCTTCCCTAGGTGAATGAATCGGCCGGCACAAAGAGGCAGTGAACCGGGCCGAATCGTGCCCATGTTATTCAGGGGGCCGGGGCAACTGCAAGAAAAAATTGCATTTCGGCGGGCCATAATTCCCGACACGGGGCTGATAGCATCGAAACTGGGCGCGGGTATGGCCCACACCCATGTTTTCGCCACGGAACCGGCAAGAGAGCCGGCCAATCATAGAAGAGCCCGCGGTTAGCGTTGAGGCGGGAGTGGCGCCGCCGCCGGTCCCAAAGGCTGATGCGAGTTTTATCGGGCAGCTGATAACGCTGGGCAAATACCTGCTGCAGACTGAAGTGCATACCTACGCATTTTCTGTAGCGGCGAATGCGATTCTTTCCCTGTTCCCATTTATCGTGCTGCTGCTGTCGTTGTCGCGAAATGTTTTTCACTCGCCGCGAATGCAGGCGGTGGTGGAGGACATGTTCCGCTACGTGCTGCCGGTGGGCCAGGATTTTGTAGTGCGCAACATGCTGGTGCTGGTGCGGGCGCACAAGGGGACGGCATTCTTTTCGCTGGCGATGCTGGTGATCTCATCCAGCGGAATTTTTATGCCGCTTGAGGTAGCGCTGAACCGGGTGTGGCATGCGCCGCGGAACCGGTCTTACTTTCACAACATGGCGGTGTCGCTGGGGCTGGCGTTTGTGACGGGCGTGCTGGCGCTGGGCTCGGTTGCGCTGACCACCGGGCAGCAGGACACGGTGGACAAAGTGCTGGTGAACCATCCGGGGATGCAGTTTATCTCGGGGACGTACTGGGTGCTGATTCCGTGCGCGGCAGTGTTGAGCATTCTGAGCTTCTTCTTTATTTATTGGATCCTGCCGAACCGGCGGGTTCCGGCGCGCGCGGTCATCATGACGGCAATTTTTACGGGGCTGGCGTGGGAGGGGATGAAGCGGCTGTATATGCACGCGCTGCCGTGGCTCGATCTGCAGTCGGTGTATGGGCCGTTTTCGATTTCAGTATCGCTGATGATGTGGGCATTTTTGACGGGACTGTTGTTGCTGGCGGGGGCGCATTTCTCAGCGAACCGGGAGGCGCTGCGACAGGCGCGGCATGACGACATCGAGCGCAAGCAGCAGGAGGAAGCGGAAGTCGAGCGGGGAGACGGAGCCGGGAGATGGCGAAGCAGACGGCGAATTGGCGGGTTCGCGGTAGCGGTGAAGGCACGATAGACTCAATCTGCGCATGGCCTCTGGATCGAGCATGATGGATTTTTCGCGAGATGGCGCGGGGCGTCGCTGGGTGCGGCGCATGTTGCGTCCGGCGACCAAGCTGGGCAAGGTCACGTGGTATTCATTTTTGCTGTGGCTGCTGTTCTGGGCGCTCTCATATTTGCGCGGGGGAGCGGGCTCGGCGTTTGGGTCGCTGCGATTTGTGGCGATGTGCGTGCTGATTTGTGCCGGAGTTCCGCTGCTGGTGCGGGTGGTGCGGGACCGATTGCTGTGGCGGTTGAGCAACCGGCTGGTGGTGAACTATCTGCTGATTGGGCTGTCACCGTTCATCCTGCTGGCGATTCTTTTTGCGCTGATCGGTTATATGAGCGCGGGACAGTTCGCAATTTTTGCGGCGAGCCAGGTGCTGGACCGCGAGGTGAACAAGCTGGCGGGAGAGAACAGCACGTTCGCGCTGCATGCGGCGCACGATCTGGGGCGAGCGGGAGACATGAAGAAGGACCCGCTATTTGTGCCGGAGGCCGGGTCATTTGGAGAGCTGCGCGGCGCCAACCGGACGGTGAATCTATTCATTGACCGGCGGGCGGTGTCGCTGGCGGGAACGGGGCTGACGTCGGATGCGACGATAAAGGCGCCGCCGGATTGGATTCATGGCGCGACGCAGGGGCTGTTTGAGGACCACGGCCAGATCTATTTGCGGAGTGTGGATACGGCGGAGATCAACGGGCGCGTGGTGACGTCAATCACGTCGGAGCCGCTGGATCGGGCGGTGCTGGCAAAGACGGGCGAGGGACTGGGCCGGGTAACGCTGGCCAACGGCATCGTGCATGAGGGTGAGCCGGCCAAGAATGCTCCGAAGGGGAGGCTGAACGTCAACCTGTCGGACAGCGACGGGGTGAAGGTAACGGGGACCAATGACGAAGGGATCGTGTCGGAGAGTAATTTGCGGACGGATTCCAAGTCGGGCGGGAATCTGCCGGCGCCGGCCGGACTACGACATCAACGTGACATTTTTGACGCCGCTGGCGGTGAAGGACTGGGCGCACGGCGATGCGCTGACGACGACGATGAGTGTTTCGTCGCGGCCGTCGGCGCTTTACTTCCGGCTGTTCTCGTCATCGCTGCTGTTTGGGACGATCATTCGATTTGCGCTGATCACGATTGCGGTAATTTTCGCGATCATTGAGTTGATTGCGCTGGTCATGGCGCAGCGGCTGAATCGCACGATCACGAAGAGCATTGCGAGCCTTTACCAGGCGACACTGCGGGTGGATGCGGGCGACCTGACGCACCAGATAGAAGTGAAGAGCAACGATCAGCTGGCGGAGTTGAGTCGCTCATTCAACCGGATGACCGCATCGTTGAAGAGACTGCTGGCGGAGCAGAAGGAGAACGAGCGGCTGCAGAACGAGCTCGCGATTGCGCAGGAGGTGCAGGCGAACTTGTTTCCGCAGGGCAGTATGCGAGCTGCCGGGGCTGGAGCTGCACGGATTCTGCCGGCCGGCACGCACGGTGAGCGGCGACTACTACGACTTTCTGTCTATTACGGCGAGACGGGGATCGGGGCTGGCGCTGGGAGACATCAGCGGCAAGGGGATTTCGGCGGCGCTGCTGATGGCGACGCTGCACTCCGCGGTGCGGGCGTATCGCTACGCGGCGGAGGAGCTGATTTATGCCGAGATGATCCAGGCGGCGATGTTGAAGCCGGGGATCACGCTGAACGGCAAGTTCGATTACGCAGAGTTGTTCGAATCCCCGGGCAAGGTGCTGACGCTGTTGAACCGGCATCTTTACCGGAGCACGCAGCCGGAGAAGTATGCGACGCTTTTTCTCGGGCACTACGACGGACTGGAGAACCGGCTGACGTATTCAAATGGCGGGCAGCTGCCGCCGCTGGTGCTGCACACAAGCGGCAAGGTGACGCGGCTGGATTGCGGCGGGACGGTGGTGGGGCTGCTGGATGCGATGGAGTACGAAGAGGGAACGGTCCAACTGGGCGTGGGCGATATTGTGATCGCATATTCCGATGGAGTGACCGAGCCGGAGAATGAGTTCGGGGATTTTGGCGAGGACCGGCTGGTGGAAATCGTGCGGCGTCACCAGAACCAGCCGCTGCAGACGATCAGCGACCAGGTGATGGCGGCGCTGGGGGACTGGATCGGCGGGCAGGAGCAGCCCGATGACATCACGCTGGTGCTGGCGCGTCAGCGGTAGCGCGGTTATTTCTTCAGCTCGAAAGACTTGATGACGATGTCGGTGGGCTTGCTTCCGGCGGGCAGCAGGGTGAAGAGAGAGCGCATCTTGGTACGCAGCAGGGCGACGTCTCCTGAGCCGGAGTCGGCGACGAGGAGCAAGTGACCTGCGGCGGTGAGGGCCATGGGGCCGGGGGCGTGGCCGGTTGAGACCGAGTCGAGCAGATGGCCGTCGTCAATTCCGTAGATGGCGATGTTGTCGGCTCCCACATTGCTGATGTAGAGGGTCGAGTTGTCGGCGCTGACGAGGCCGCGTGCCGGGGCCTGCCCGATGGTGTAGGTGCCGCCGACTTCGTTGGCGCCGGTGGCGATTTCAGAGATGGTGTCGCTGCCAAAATCGGAGACGAAGATCTCGCCGCCGTCGGGCTTCATCGCAAGGTGCACCGGCGACTTGCCGACGTCGAGCAAGGCAAGCAGGCGGTCGGGGAGCGCGGGAGAAGTTGGCGGTGGCAGGCTGCGCGAGACCGATCGCCATGACTTGATGTCCGCCGCTGCAGGCGACAAACGCTTTGCTGGAGTCGGGAAGGATGGCGACATCCGTTGCGCCGGGGCAGCCCTCGAAGACAGCGCGAACTTTCCGGCTGCCGGGGTCAACGATGCTGGCGCTGTTGCCGGCACGATTGGCGACGACGATGGCGCGTGCCGTCCGGGGAAACGCGCGCCATGACGGGCTGCTCGCCGACGCCAATGGTGGCGATGTCGCGGCGCGACTCCAGATCGAGCACGGAGACATTGTTGCAGCCAGCATTGGCGACGTAGCCGCGAAGGCCGCGGCTATCCACCGAAATGGAGTACGGATCGCGATGGACGGGGAGCGCGGCGACGACCGTATTTTTCTCAGCGTCTATGACGCAGATGGTGCCGCTGCCGCGGTTGACGACGTAGATTTCGTTTTTCACGGGATTGGCGGCCAGGCTTGCCGGGCGGCTGCCGACCTGCATGACTCGATCCAGACGCAGGTTGACGAGGTCGAGAACGGTGACGGTATCGTGGAACTGTTGCAGATGTAGGCGTACTCGCGATAGTGCGACGGAATAGCTGGGGAAGTCGTGGCGGCGACAGCTCGAAAGCAGACAGAGAGCGCTGCGGCAGCAATCCGGCGATGCAACTGCGGGCCGGCATGCGGTTAGCGGGCAGCTGCGAGCTCCATGCACATGGATGCCGCGAGCGGATTTCCCGGCCGACGACCTGTGCGATTGCGCTGGCTTCATCCATAAGCTGCACGAACTGATCGGGCAGGATGGATTGCGCGCCATCTGAGAACGCCTGGTCGGGATGGTCGTGCACCTCGACGATGAGGCCGTCGCAACCGACAGCAACCGCGGCCCGGGCGAGCGAGAGAACCTTGTCGCGTTTTCCGGTGCCGTGGCTGGGGTCAACCAGGATGGGGAGATGGCTGAGCTTCTGGACGGCGGGCACGATGGAGAGGTCGAGGGTGTTGCGCGTGTGGTCAACGAAGGTGCGGACGCCGCGTTCACAGAGGACGACGTTGTAGTTGCCCTCGCTCATGACGTATTCGGCGGCCATGAGGAGCTCTTCAAGAGTGGCGCTCATGCCGCGCTTGAGCAGAACCGGCAGACGCGAGCGTCCGGCGCGCTTGAGCAGGGAATAGTTCTGCATGTTGCGGGCGCCAATCTGGATCATGTCGGCGTATTGCTCGACCAGATCGAGCGACTCGTTATCAATGGCCTCGGTGACGATGCGGAGGCCGAAGGCTTCGCGGACCTGGGCGAGAATCTGGAGGGCCTCTTCGCCGAGACCCTGGAAGGCATAGGGCGAGGTGCGGGGCTTGTAGGCGCCGCCGCGGAGAAATTGAGCGCCGGCCCTGGCGACGATCTCGCCGATGGGAAACATCTGGTCGCGGCTCTCGACCGAGCAGGGGCCGGCCATGATGGCGAGCCGCTTGCCGCCGATGGTGGCGTCGGTGCCGGGAAAGCGGACGATGGTGTTTTCTTCTTTGACGTCGCGGCTGACCAGCTTGTAGGGCTTGGTGACGCGAATGACTTCCTGGACGCCGGACATCTCCGCGAGCCCGCCCTGCTCGACCATGCCGTGGTTGCCGGTGATGCCGATGGCGGTGCGCTCCGCGCCGGGGAGCGGGTGAGGCCGAAATCCGAGCGACTCGATCCGGCGGCAGACGGCGTCTACCTGCTCCGGAGTGGCTTGCGCCTTCATAACGACGAGCATTTTGTCTCCTATTTCTCTAAACCCAGTTTACGCAGAAAACTTTTGCCGCGCAGGCGGGTTTTTGTAATAGAGAAGCCGGTGGAGGCCAAGAAGTCACCCAGGCATCTGTAGCAACTACTCCTTAGTGGCAACGGGAGCTGCCGAGCAATCTGGTGGGCTTCCGTTGCACTTTTTCTTGCGCGGTCAGCGGCCGGCGCGACGCCATCGGACAAAAATCCACGCGGCGAAACTGAGCTGGACGACCCAGGTGAGGACGTAGGCCAGGACGAGGTGGCGATGCTTCATCGCCTCCCAATAAGCGGTGTCGCTCTGCAGCCAGACTGCGATCAGCGGAATCAGGTTCATCGCCGGGACTCCTCTCCGCGAGCTTCGAGAGTGGCTTCAAGAGCGGTGAGAGCTTCGAGCTCTTCGTGACGCTGCTCGCGGCGAATGCCGTAGTAGCGGAAGGTCATGAGCATGAGACCCCAGGCGAGCCAGGCAGCGAGGTTCCACCAGACGGCGACCCAGATGCGGGGATCGAGGCCGGTGTCAGGGCCGGAGCCGATGACAGGCGAGGGATGCTGGGTGCGCCACCACTGGATAGAAAAATAAACGATAGGGACGTCGAGAAATCCGAAGATGGCGATGACGGCGGCGAGGGTCTGGGTCTGGCCGGCGACGGCGAAGCGGCGCACCATGAGGTAGGCGACGTAGATGAGGAAGAGGATGAGGGTGCTGGTGAGGCGCGCGTCCCACGTCCACCAGATGCCCCAGACGGGCCGCGCCCAGAGCGGGCCTTGAATGAGGACGCAGGCGCAATAGACCACGCCGACCTCGGCATTTGCGAGGGCGAATGCATCATAGGCTCTGCGCGCGAAGCAGGATTGCTGCGGCGAACGATGAGATAGCCGATGGAGGCGATGAAGCTGAGGAAGAAGAAGAGGAACATCAGGTTCGCGTTCGCGAAATGGTAGTAGAAGATGCGCTGGATGTTGCCCATGGTGGCTTCGGTGGGAGCGATATACCAGGCCTGCATGAAGGCGTAGGTGAGCAGCGCGATGGTGGCGGGCAGCCAGAGGATAGAGCAGCTTTTTCATGCCATCGCCTATTCTATCGGGCAATGGGAGTTCGTCACTCGGCAGAAAGTACGACATCAAAGAGCAGCAAGCCGGCGGTGGTGAAGATGACGTCGAAGACGAGCAGGAGCTTGATCCAGAGATCGGGCGACTCCAGCCCGGTGAAGACGGCGGTGGTGGCGAGGACGGCGCCGAGCAGAGCGGGAATGCTGAGGGGGAAGAGAACGAGCAGCAGCATGAGCTCGCGGTTGCGAGTGCGGAGGCTGAGCGCGGCGAAGAAGGTGCCGTTGGTGACGAGGGCCCAGGTGCCGAGGGGGAGGATGAGGAGGAGCTTGAAGGAATCGCCGAGGACGTGCAGGTTGTAAAAGACGATGAAGAGCGGGGCGAGGATGAGTTCGAGCAGGGTGACGAAGAGAAAGTTGACGAGAGCCTTGGCGAGGAAGAGCAGGCCGGGCGAGGCGGGGCGACATGCGGAGAGCGTCGAGAACATGGTGGCGGGTTTCGCGGGCCCAGGCCTGATTGAGGGCGATGACGGCGGCGAAGAGGAGGGCGACCCAGAGGATTCCGCCAGCGATGGCGCGGGACTGGGCGAGGGTCGGGTCGAAGGCGAGCGAAAAGATGACGACGACGAGGAGGGCGAAGAAGAGCATGCCGATGACGGCGTCGCGCGAACGGAATTCGAGGAGGAGATCTTTGCGGAGGTGCGCGGCGAGCTGGCGGAGGGCGGTCATTGGACGGAGGGCAGTGATGGGACGGAGGGCGGTGATGGGCGGGCGGCGGACTTTTGCGGCTGGGCGAGGTTGCCGAGGATGGGGGCGAAGCCGGTGTGCTGTTTGATGGCGCGAAGATAATCCTGCGGAGCGAGGACGAGCTGGACGCCGCGAGCGCCGGCCGAGACGCTGATGAGGTCGAAGAGCGAGATGGATTCGTCGGCGTATACGGGGAAGGCTTTTTTTGCGGCGAGGACGGTGACGCCGCCGCGGATGTATCCGGTAAGGGGCTCGACGTGGAGGAGCGGCATGAGCTCGGCCTTGCGGGAGCCGGCGAGTGCGGCGAGATGCTTGAGGCTGAGGTCGGCATCGGCAGGGACGACGGCGAAGAGCGGATCACCGTCAGCGCGGGAGAGCAGCGTCTTGAAGACCTGAGCGGCGGGCAGGCCAATCTTGCGGGCGACGCTGGTGGCGCTGAGGTCGGCGGGATCAATCTCGTAGCTGCGGAGTTCGTAGGCGATGCCGAGAGTGTCGAGCAGGCGGGCGGCGTTGGTTTTCATGCGGCGGCTCCGGCGGAGGATGCGATGCGGCCGGCTTCGAGGGTGAGGGTGAAGTCGGCGAGGGGGCGGCGCGAGTTCGGCCTGATGCGTGGTGAGCAAGAGAGTCTGGCCGGCGGAGCGCAGCTGTTGGAGCAAAGCGATGAGCTGCTGAGCGCTGCGCTGGTCCACATTCGAGAAGGGCTCGTCGAGCAGGAGCAGGTCGGCCTGAGTCATCAGGGCGCGAGCGAGGGAGACACGCTGGCGCATTCCCTGGGAGTAGGCCTTGACGGGCTTTTCGAGATTGGGGAGAAGGCCGACGAGGTCGAGGGACTTTTCCGGCGTGAGGCAGGAGCCGGGGGGGAAGAGGCTGGCGAAGTAGCGGAGATTTTCTCGCGCGGTCATGTCGTCGTAGAGCATGGTCTCGTGGCCCATGTAGCTGATGCGGTGGCGGACGTCGTAAGGCGATTGGCCGAAGACGAGAACTTTGCCGGAGGTGGGCTGGGCGAGTCCGGCGATGAGGCGGAGGAGGGTAGATTTGCCGGCGCCGTTTTCGCCGAGGATGAGGTAGCACCTGCCAGCGGCGAATTCAGTGGTCATGGGGCGAAGCGCGGCGGAGGGGCCGTAGAGCTTGGACACGTCGAGGAGCCGCGCGGCTACGGGAGATTCCATCGCAATGGCAGTATAAGGGGCGGGGAGAATGAGGCTGCTCCGCTGCGGCTTGAGGCAGAGAGGATGGCTAGCGGGAGGCGGGGGCGGGCTGATTCGTCGCCTGCTGATTGGGAGCGGCGGCGTATTTTGAAGCGCACTTGGCCTGGAGTTGCGTGGCGTGAAAGACACCGTCGCGTCCGTAGGTTCCGACGGCGAGAGCCTGGGCATTGTCTTTGAATGTATCCGGCGGAGGCTCGGCGCCCTGATAGCTGACGGGGAGAGTGCGGCCCTGCTCGACGAGGATGAAGTTGGCATCGCTGCCGATGCGGTGGATGGAACCGGGCTGCACGTTTCCTGCGACGCGGAGGTGGCGGGAGTAGGCGGGATTGCCCATGCCCTGGAGTTCGCTGATGGTGACGTAGTAGCTCTTGTTGGCCTGGACACCGCTGACCGCGAGATAGGCGATGGCGCCGAGGATGACGACGACGGCGAGGGTGACGCGGAGAGAGCTGTTGCGGACTGACATGCTGGGGTTATTTTAGCGCGTCCGGAGGCGCGGCAGGCGGTCGCGAAACGCAGCGTATACTGAGGCCATTGATGGGGAAAAAGGGGTGAGCATGCAGAGCAACGGCGGCAAGGGATCGGGAAACGGGTCGGGAAACGGCGCAGGCAGTGCGGTGATGGCAGCGGAAGATGGCGCCGGGCGGCGGAGTGAGAGTGCTGCGGTCCCCCAGCCGAGAGCCGAGTGGATTGCCGCCAGACGCAAGCGCGCGGCGGAGACCGGGGACAACAATTTTTCGCAGATGCATTTTGCGCGCCTGGGCGTGATCACGGAAGAGATGGAGTATGTGGCGGCGCTCGAAAAGATCGCGCCGGAGACGGTGCGTGCCGAGATTGCGGCGGGACGGATGATTCTGCCGGCGAATGTTAACCATCCCGAGCTGGAGCCGATGGTGATCGGCATTGAGTCGCGGTGCAAGATCAACGCGAACATCGGGAACTCGTCGGTGACTTCAAATGTCGAGGAGGAGCTGGCGAAGCTGCACACGGCGGTGCATTACGGCGCGGACACGGTGATGGACCTTTCGACGGGCGGGGACATTCCGGCGATCCGGGAGGAGATATTGCGGCATTCGCCGGTGCCGATCGGGACGGTGCCGATCTATGAGGCGCTGAACCGGGTGAAGCGGCTGGAAGACCTGAACATTGATGTGTATCTCGAGGTGATCGAGGAGCAGGCGGAGCAGGGGGTGGACTACTTCACGGTGCATGCGGGGGTGCTGATTCAGTATCTGCCGCTGGTGCCGCGGAGGATAACGGGGATCGTGAGCCGGGGGGGAGCGATCCTGGCGCAGTGGATGGCGCACCATCACAAGCAGAACTTTCTTTACGAGAATTTCGATCGCATCACCAAAGTTCTGGCAAAGCATGACGTAAGTTACTCGCTGGGCGACGGGCTGCGGCCGGGGTGCATCGCCGATGCCAGTGATGAGGCCCAGTTTGCGGAGTTGAGGACATTGGGCGAGCTGACGAGCAAGGCGTGGGAGAGTGACGTGCAGGTGATGATCGAGGGGCCGGGGCATGTTCCTCTAGACAAGATCAAGGAGCAGGTGGAGAAGGAAGTGGAGTGGTGCCATGGGGCGCCGTTCTACACGCTGGGGCCGCTGGTGACCGACATAGCGCCGGGGTACGACCACATTACGAGCGCGATTGGGGCGGCGATGATTGGCTGGTACGGGGCCTCGATGCTCTGTTATGTGACGCCCAAGGAGCACCTGGGCCTGCCGAACGAGAAGGACGTGAAGGACGGGATTATTGCCTACAAGATTGCGGCGCATGCGGCGGATGTAGCGCGGCACCGTCCGGGGGCTCGGGACCGGGACGATGCCATCAGCTATGCGCGCTACAAGTTTGACTGGCAGAAGCAATTTGCGCTGTCGCTCGATCCGGAGACGGCGCGGGCGATGCATGATGAGACGCTGCCGGACGACTACTACAAAGAGGCGGCGTTCTGCTCGATGTGCGGGCCCAAGTTCTGCTCGATGAACTGGTCGAGCAAGGTGGATGAGTTTAACCGCACGGAGCACGGGTTGGAGAAGCAGGACCTGACGCAGCTGGTTTCGGCGCAGTTGCTGGCGACGACGAACCGGTAGGTGCCGGGCCGGTTCCGGCTGAAATGGGGCGGAGCCCCGCGAGCAGCGTGATACCTCCGCCTTTATTTGAGGTAGGGGCTATAACTAGTTGGAATATTGAGGCTTAACTGCGTGTGCCTGGTGCTCTGGCTGCGCCGGGTGCCGGGGTTGGCGCGTTTGTTGCCGGCCGGGCGGGCGAAGCAGTGTGAGTTAGCGCCTGGACTTAACGCCGGACTTGGCGGCGGGTTGAGAGATTCCGGCAACGAGGCAAGGAGCGAGGACAAATCCGATGAATGCGACGGCGAGAATGATGTCATGCATGGTGTTTCCTCCCGGGGCATATATCGGGCCCGGCGATGCGGATGATGAAGTAACGACACGATCTATCCGTTACGAACGGAATCCGAATTCTAAACTTCCGTGTTCGCAGCTTTTGAGAACTATAGGTGCGGCAGGTATCCAACGGTGAGGCCGGAAAATATTTCAAGCGGATGACTCCCTAAGGTTTACTTCCACCAACGGGGAACCGATATAGCACGGAGGGGGTGCAGAGGGTACCCAATCCGGGGAATGGTGGGGGAGTAAAAGCGGGGCGGAGTGGCCATCGGGAGGAGCGAGAAGGATGGGCACGGTTAAGGCGCAACTGGCTGGAGCGTGGTGGCGGCGCGGTCGAGCGCGTTGGTGAGATCGCCGAGTCCGCTCTGGGCGAGCGGGGCGTCATGGGCATCAATGGCCTCGGTGACCTGGGGCAGGACGACGGCGGCGTAGCCCGTATATTCCCCGGGGGCGTAGATGGCGTGGCGATACCAGGGCCGCCGGGGAAGGCCGTTCGGCAGGAGCCAGTCACTCTCAACCTGACGCAGGGCGGCATTGAGCCTGGCGGTGGAAGCGGGCGGGTGGATCTGGCTCTGGCGAACGGCAGCGGCGGCGGCGGCGAATTTGTCGAGGGCGGCAAAGGCGGGAGCGAAGTTGAGCGGCGCGACTCCCGCGGCGTGGGCCTTGTCTTGCACCTGGTCGAGGTAAGAGCGAATCTCGCGGGCGTAGAGGATGTAGTCGTAGGGGAGAACGTCGGTGTCGGCCATGTGCAGGATCTCGAGCCCGAAGACGCGGGCCTGCTGCTGGAGCAGAGTGAAATCGGGATCGGCGAAGCGGGTATACCAGGTGAAGTCGTCGAAGGTGGAGTGATAGACGCCGTAGGGGCCGCTGGAGCCGATGTCGGTGGAGGGTACGCCGAAGTGCTGGAGGAAGACGGAGTAGTCGGAGCCGCTGCCGAGGTCGCCGACGGAGACATCCTGCTCAAGGTTGGCGGTGGGCCTTTTGCGGCGCGAGGTCTCTCGCTCGGAGTTGGCCAGAGTCGCTTTCCAAACGTCGTAAACGGAGCCGCCCCGGGGGCTGGGGACCTCTTTAGTGATCTCGCGAACGAATTGTTTGAGCGAGGGAACGGCAGCGGCGCTGAAGTCCGGGCCGGCGACGGCGACGTCCATGTTGAAGTAGGCGACGGTGTCCGGCATTTCGGCGGCGTGTTGTTCGGCCCACTCGGTGGAGCCGATCAGGCCTTGCTCCTCGGCGTCCCAGCTACCGATGACGATGGAGCGGGCGGGCTTCCAGCCCTGGTGGAGTAAATCTCCGAGGCCGTGGACGGCTTCGAGCATGGCGGCGGTGCCGCTGCTGGGATCGGTAGCGCCGTAGACCCAGGCGTCGCGATGATTGCCGGCAGCGACGATTTCCTGAGTGGAGCCGGTGCCGGGGATTTTTCCGATCACATCCCAGATGGTGTGGAGGTCGTAGCTCTCTTTGACGGTGAGATGGACGCGCACGGGGCCGGGCCCGATGTGATAGGTGAAGGGCAGGGCGCCCTGCCAGGAGTGGGGGACGGCGGGCCCCTGGAGGCGCTCGAGCAGGGGCGACGGCATCCTGCGACGAGAGGGGGACGGCGAGGACGCGAGGCTGGGCGGCGGCATCCTTGAGCGGAGTGCGCTTAGCGGCAGGCAAGTCGGGGGTGGAGGCGAAGCCGGGAGTGCTGGGGTCGCCGGCGTATTCAAAAATGTAATTGATAGAGCCGCGCTGAATGCCGCTGGCCGGGCGCCAGGGGCCGCGAGGATAGACGTCGCCCATGGCGTAGCCGTCGTCGGCCGGGTCGCTGTAGATGAGAACACCGGCGGCGCCGTACTTTTGCGCGAGGAAGGCTTTGACGCCGCGGAAATTGCCTCCATAACGGACGAGGAGGAGCTTGCCGTGGAGATCAATGTGGAGGTCAACGAGATGCTGAAAGTCTTCCGGGGTTCCGTAATTTGCGTAGACGACGTCGGCGGTGACGTCGCCGGAGGCCGAGGATGCGTTGTATGGGGTGAGGATGCGGGGATCGTTCTGGCCGGGATCGCCGGTGACGTGCTCGGGGCGAGGGCCGTTGAGGGTGAAGCCGTCGGGGGCGAGAATCTGCCAGTGAACATCCTGCGGGAAGGCGAGAACGACTTTGTAGGAGACGATCTCGGTTTCAAGCCCGGCATCGCGGAATTTGCGGGCGACATATTCCGCAGTCTGGTGGTCCTCTTCTGACGAGGCGGGATGGGGCGCGGCGGTGAGAGTGCGGAGGTGTTCGCCGGCGAGGCGGGCGCTGGGCACGGAGAGGAAGGCCTTGTCGAGGGCGGCCTGGGTGCTCGAGAAATCGCGGAAGCCGAAGAGTTGCGCGGGCAGGGTGGGCATCGCCGGCGGCTGGCCGGGCGCAGCCTGGGCGTTGCCCGCAGCCTGGGCGTTGGCCCGAGCGGGGCAGAGGAGAGCGACAAAGAGAGCGGAGAGGAGTAGAGGCCGGAGCAGGGCTGGCATGATCGCGTTCAAGGGTAATGCAACTTAGCGGGATGAATCAGAAAAGATATGGAGGGCCGGCTGGCCCGGAGGTTAAGCGGCGAGGGCAGGGACGGGCTGAGTGCAGTGGGCGCAGCGAGTGGCTTCCTTGGGAATTTCGCTGAGGCATTGCGGGCAGGGACGGGTGCTCGGCGGCGGCGCGGGCCTGGTGAACTTCTTGAGCAGCGCGCTGAAGGGCATGACGAAGAGGAAGTAGACCGCGGATGCGTTGAGGATGAACGCGATCAAGGCGTTGAGAAAATTTCCATAAGTAACTTTGCCGCCGTGGACGGTAAGAACGAGGGCGGAAAAATCGGGCTTGCCGACGATGGCGGAGAGCAGCGGATTGATCAGGTCTTTGACGAGGGAATTAACGATGGCGGTGAACGCTGCGCCGATGACGACGGCGACGGCCAGGTCTACGACATTGCCACGCAGCAGAAAGTCGCGAAATCCTTTGATCATGGGGGAGCTCCTGTGGGAAGAATGGGGAGGCGAATAAAGCGGCAGGCCTCACTCGAGGGATTGTCGTGTTCCGGCGGAAAAAGCGCAAGGGCTTTGTCAGGCGGTGGGAGGAGCAGTTATTCTCCATTGTGCTGTCGCCAACAATTCCGGAAGCATTGCGTGGACGGGCGGTGCTGATGCAGGCGGGGTGGCACGACTCCGGCCCGAAGCATTGGCAGACGCTGTGGGCAGAGCAGCTGGGGGACTGCGCGCGACGCATAGCGCATGACGATTGGGAGACGCCGGTTCGAGCCCGTTGGATCGAGGAAGCAAGTGAGGCCCTGGCGGCTGAGGCGGAGCCGGTAATTTTTGTGGCGCACAGCCTGGGGTGCGTGCTGGCGGCATACCTGGCGCAGAAGCCTGAGGCGGCGGGCAAGATTGCGGCGGCGTTGCTGGTGGCTCCGGCAGATGTGGAGCGAGCGGGGGCGCCGGTTGAGCTGCAGGATTTCAGACCGATACCGCTCAAGCGAATGCCGTTTGCTGCGATGGTGGTGGCGAGCAGTGACGATCCCTACTGCCGGGTGGAGCGCGCGCAGGAGTTCGCCGGCGGGTGGGGCGCGCAGTTCGTAAACATTGGAAGAGCGGGACACATTGCGGGTCCGCCGCATCATGGGCCGTGGCCTGAGGGAATGGAGCTGCTGGCGAAGCTGGCGGCGGGAGAGCGAGCGGGATGAAAAAAGTAGTTGAGTCGGCCGATGAGGCCGTTAGAGACATAACCGACGGCGCGACGATCATGCTGGGCGGATTCGGGCTGTGCGGAATCCCGGAGCATCTGATTGCGGCGCTGGTGCGGAAGGGCGTGACGGGGCTGCACACGATCTCAAACAACATGGGGGTGGACGGCTTTGGCATGGGGCTGATGCTGGAGGCGGGAATGATCGCGAGCCACATTGGAAGTTATGTGGGGGAGAACAAGCTGCTGGAGAAGATGGTGATCGAGGGCAGGCTGAATCTGACGCTGGTGCCGCAGGGCACGCTGGCGGAGCGGATTCGCGCGGGGGGAGCGGGGATACCGGCCTTCTTCACTCCGACCGGCGTGGGGACGGTGGTGGCCGACGGCAAGGAGACGCGGGAGTTTGACGGGCGGCCTTATGTGATGGAGCGCTGGCTGCGGGCCGATTTTGCGCTGGTGAAGGCGTGGAAGGGCGACACCATGGGGAACTTGATCTATCGCAAGACGGCGAGGAATTTTAATCCCATGATGGCGACGGCGGCCGAGGTGACGATTGCAGAGGTCGAGGAGCTGGTGGCGCCGGGAGAGCTGGATCCGGACAGCGTGGTGACGCCGGGAATTTATGTGCAGCGAATCCTGCAAGGCGAAGTGTATGAGAAGAAGATTGAGCGGCGGACGGTGAGCAAGGGCTAGACGCGTTTAGAGGAACCAGCGGAAGTAGGGCCAGAGCAGCAGGAAGAGGACGAGGGTGAGGACCATGACGTCCATGAGCAGAGAGATGATGACGGAGGCGTGGTAGAGGTCCCAGCTGGGCCGCATGCAGCGGACAGCGTCGGCGGTGCCGAGGAGCACGAGGGCAAGCGGGAAGATCAGAGTGAGGGTAGCGCGGTTGCGAGGAAAGTCGGAGAGCAGAAATGACAGTCCCAGAGCAAGGATGGCAAGCAGATTGGCGCGGAGCAGAGATGTCGCGCGGAGATTTAGCAAGCGGGGGAGGGCGGGAGTCAAAGCCATCTTCTGTATTCAGGCGAGCGGTAAAGAAGCGGGGGGCACAAGTATGGCTAGCTTAACGAATTCCGGCGCAGGTGGTGGCGGGGCACTGCGAGACGATGAAAAGCGGGAGCGAATTGTGCGCCGCATCGCAAAGGAGTTGCGCGACGGGTTTTATGTGAATCTCGGGATCGGCATGCCGACGCTGGTGGCGAACCATGTGCCGGCGGGGATGGAGGTGGTGCTGCAGTCGGAGAACGGAATGCTGGGGGTGGGGCCCTATCCCATCGAGGACGAAGTGGACGCGGACCTGATCAATGCGGGCAAGGAGACGGTGAGCGAGCTGCCGGGGACGGTTTATTTTTCGAGCGCCGATTCGTTTGCGATGATTCGCGGCGGGCATGTGGATCTGAGCGTGCTGGGCGCGATGGAAGTGGATGCGGAGGCGAACCTGGCGAACTGGATGATTCCCGGCAAGATGGTGAAGGGCATGGGCGGGGCGATGGACCTGGTCGCAGCGGCGCGGCGAGTGGTGGTGGCGATGGAGCACACGACGCGCGATGGGAAGCCGAAGATTCTGAAGCTGTGCACGCTGCCGCTGACCGGGCGAGCGGTGGTGGACACGATCGTGACCGAGATGGGCTATATGCAGTTCACGCCGGAGGGGCTGGTGCTGATGGAGATCGCGCCGGGATTGAGCATCGAGGATGTGCAGAGGGCGACTGAGGCGCCGCTGCGGATCAGTCCTGACCTGACGACGATGGCGTATTAGGCGACGGCGAGACCGGCCATGCGGGCCAGGGCTTCGGAGTAGGGGGCGCGGAGCAGGCCGCGTTCGGTGATGATGGCGGTGACATATTTTGCAGGGGTCACGTCGAAGGCAGGATTCTCAATGCGCGATGTTGTGCGGAGTCATCTGACGGCCGCCGTGATGGGAGACCTCCAGCGGCGTCGCGCTGCTCGATGGGAATCTGGTCGCCGGTCGGGGTGTTGAGGTCAATGGTTGACCACGGGGCAGCGACGTAGAACGGGATGCCGTGCTCTTTGGCGAGGATGGCGACGCCATAGGTGCCGATCTTGTTGGCGACGTCTCCGTTGGCAGCGATGCGGTCGGCGCCGACGATGACGGCGTGAATTCTGCCCTGGCGCATGGTGGTGGCGGCCATGTTGTCGCAGAGGACGGTGGTCGGGATGTTGTCGTGCTGCAGCTCCCAGGCGGTGAGTCGCGCGCCCTGCAGGAAGGGGCGGGTCTCGTCGGCGAAGACCTCAATCTGCCGGCCGCGTTCGACGGCGGCGCGGATGACGCCGAGGGCGGTGCCATAGCCGCAGGTGGCGAGTGCGCCGGCATTGCAGTGGGTGAGAACTCCGCCGCGGCTGGGGAGAAGCTCAGCGCCGTAAGCGCCCATGGCGCGGCAGGCGGCGATGTCTTCGTCATACATATCGTTGGCTTCGCGGATGAGGGCGGCGGAAATCGTGGCCGAGGTAGCGGCGGGGGAGGCGGCGGCGCGATCGAGCGACTTGCGCATGCGCTCGAGTGCCCAGAAGAGATTGACGGCGGTGGGTCGGGTGGCGGCAAGGATGGGAATGACGACGGTTTCGAGCTCGGAGCGCAGCTTGTCCGGCGAGAGATCGAGCGCGGCGAGATTTTTTGCGGCGAGGGCTACGCCCATGGCGGCAGCGACGCCGATGGCGGGTGCTCCGCGAACGACCATGGTGCGAATGATGTGGGCGACATCGTCGTGGGTGCGGGCGAGGACGTAGGTTTCCTCCAGCGGCAGGCGGGTTTGGTCAATGAAGCGAACGCCGTCCGCTGTCCATTCCAGGGTGGGGACCATATAGATAGTTTAGCGGAGATAGATAGTTAATCGGAGCGGAGAGCGGAGGGCTGGAGGGTGAAGGGTGGAGATCAGTGCAGGGAGATCAAACGCGCTTGAGGTGAGCGGCGCGAACGTCGGAGGCGGTGAAGGCAGCGAGGAAGGGAACACCGGCTCCGGCGGCGGCTTCAACGGCGGGGCGGCCGTTGTGCTCTTCGCGTTCGACCAGGCAGAGGACGCCGGTGACGACCATTCCGGCCTCACGCGCGGCCTCGATGCCGGCGATGGTGGAGGCCCCGGTGGTGCAGACGTCGTCAACGATCACGACGCGGGCTCCGGGCTGAAGGAAGCCTTCGATGCGGCGGCCGGTGCCGTGCGTCTTCTCAGTCTTGCGCACCAGGAAGCCGTGGATGAGCGACGCCGCCGGGATCGCTGCGGTGGGCGATGGCGCTGGCGGTGGCGACATTTGAAACGAGTGGATCGGCGCCCATGGTGAGGCCGCCGACAGCGTCGGGAGTCATGGCGTGGCGGCGGATGAGGTCGAGCAGCACGATGCCGGAGAGCCGGCCTCCCTCAGCGTGGAGGGTGGTGGTGCGGCAATCAATGTAGTAGTCGGACCTGGCGCCGGAGGAGAGAGTGAACTCGCCGAGGCGAAAGCTGAGAGTGGCGAGAAGTGAGACGAGGGCGTCGCGATCAGACTGCAGGTCGGAGGTCGAGACGGAGGTCGGGATAGAGGACGGGGCGGAGTGCATGGCTGCGAACGATTGTAACGGCGGCGGAAAAGAAAACGGCGCACCGGGGAAACCGGCACGCCGCTTTCGTCGGCCAGGGGCGACTTCCGCCAGCCAATTTCGTACTGTCTGTTTTGCCCCTACGCGGCAATCAACTTGCGTCTGCCCCTGCCAGCTTTGGCCGTGGATGCCTTCAGGGAAGGGAGCGTCTTGCCTGTGGTTTTAGGCGAGGTCACTTTCACTCGTGCATCCAGGTTGAGCCTGCCTGCGAACTGAATCAGCTTCGTGATGCTGACGCGCGAGATTTTTCCATGCAGAAGATTGCTCACATCCGGCTGGTGCGCCTTCAGTGTCGTTACAAGGTATGCCTGGGTGAATCCCTGCTGCTCGATATGCTGCAGCAACGCTTGCCAAATTTCGGCCTTGATCTTCATCTCCAGCGTCTCCGCAGGGGAGAAGCCGAGGTCGTCGAAGATGTCTCCCCTGGTGATGTGTCCCGGCTTATTGCTTGCGCTTTTCACGTTTTCGCTCCTCCAGCATCCTTTGCCTTACCTGCGACAACCGGCGCTCGGCAGTGCGGAGATCCTTGCGTTCCGTCCTGGCCGTGTCTTTCTCAAAACAGTCCAGCACGTAGATCGTGTCTTCGATCCGAGCCAGATAGACCATCCGATACCACGTCTTTTCATCGGCATCTTTCAGCTCGAAGACACCCGCGCCGATGGACTGCATGGGCCGGACTTGCAACTTCGCCGCACGCCCGTTCTGCATCTCGCGCAGGGAGTTGCCGAAGTCCCATTGGATCGCCTTCGGCCACGACTTCAGAACCATCCACGAGTCGCCCTCCCAGGAGATCGTAGCCACGCGGTTTCGTTCGGCAGGGGCCACACTCTCTACTTTATAGTATCCGTACTATAAACGCAAAGCTACCTATGGGAAGGACGGGCGGCGCAAAAGAAAACGGCGCACCGGGGAAACCGGCACGCCGTTGTGGGTGATCGAGTGGGAAGTTTATTTATGCTTCTCTTCCGCAGGAGCGGGGCGAGGAGCAGGATGCGACTCCGGCGCCGGACGCGACATCGGAGCGGCATGTTGTGGAGGCGGAGCTGCGTGTTGCGGAGCTGCCTCACGTTGCGGGGCTGCTTCACGTTGCGGCGCAGGCCTGGGAGCCATGGTGTTCTCCCGGGGAGCAGGCGCCGGCTTGGGAGCAGCCGCCGGTTTGGAGGCCGGCTGGGACATGCTGGAAGGCCGGCCCATGCTGCCGCCGTTGTTTGCCGGATGATTGCCCATGGTGCTTGAGGTCTTGCTGGTATTGGGCTTCTGCGACATGGAGGTATTCGCAGGCCGGTTCATCGTCGTGGTCTTGCCGGCGTTGTTGTTGCGGTCATTCATCGTGTTGCTGGTGCGCGTGACCGGCGCGGCTTTGGGCTTGGCGGTGGCTGGAGTCGCCTTCAGAGTCTCGGGAGCAATCTTTCCTCCGGGGCCTTTTGCCTTCACGACACCGGGTCCGTTAAAGCTGGCCGGCTTCGCCGTGGCGGCGATGGGTGGGGCTCCGTGATTGGCGGCCAGACGCAGCTGCGGATTTTTAGCCGCTTCCTGGAAGTGCTGCTGCTGCATGGCGGTCGGAGGAATGTGACGCTGCTTCATCGCGGCTTCCTGCTCCGGATTGGGCTTGGTAGTGATGCCGCCGGGACCGTTGTAGCTGGTGCGATTGATGGTGGTGTTGTTGATGACCGTCTTGTTATAGACGTGCACGTTGGTGATGTTGATGTTGGTCACAGAGCGGTTGTAGGCGAACGTGCCGTGGTCCCAATATCCGCCGGCGAAGCCGACGCCGACGTAACCGAAGCCATAATTGACGCCGCCGTAGAAGCCGACGGTCGGGCCCCAGTAGCCGTTGTTAAATACATAGGCTCCGTTGTTCCATCCCCAGTAGGGAGGGGTCCAGAGATAGCCGACGGTGGGAGCCTGGACCCAGGTTCCGGGAACCCAGTAGTAGCCGTCCGATCCCCAGGCCCAGTAGCCGGGCGTCCAAAGATAGCCTGCCTCAGGACAAGGCGGCTGGGTGTAAATCGGTAGTGGCGGAGGTGCGACGCCAACGGAAATGACTACCTGAGAAAACGCCGGCGCGACCAGAAGGACGGCAGCCAGCGAGAGCAGAGAGAGCTTGCGAAAAATCTTCATAAATTCCTTTATTGCTGGCCCCTTCGATTTCCCGTTACTGCTAAAAGAGACGGGGTGCGAGGAGCGAGCCGCGCCCAGGATGATAGCTCATTCTGTGGCTGCCTCTATGAACCCGACCCCCGGCCGATGGTTGCCCAACCGACAATAAAAGCTGTGCAAGGGAGGGGATTGGGGAGGCGGTTGGGACGATTTGTATCCGTCGCCACCGGTATCGGACGGGAAGATCTTATGGCGTGAGTTTGTCGAGGTGCCGGTAGCCGCCGCTGGCGATGATCATGGCGAGGAAGATGGTTCCGTTATAGCTGGAGTGGAGAAGCGCCGTGGCTGCGACGGACTGGGTGCGAAGGCGGACGATGCAGAGGAAGACGCTGACGCAGAAGAGAACGCCGACCGGACCCCAGGCGTGGGCGAGCTGCCCGGCATGCATCCCGGCGAAGAGGGCGGAGGTGAGGACGGTGGCTGCGACGGCGCCGACGCGGCTATTGAGGGCAGGCAGCAGAAAGCCGCGGAAGCCGAGCTCCTCCGCAGTGGGTGCGATGACGACGCCGAAGAAAGTGGCGATCCAGGCGAGGGTGCGGTTTTGAAAGAGCTCGACGATGGGAGCGTCTTTGGGGGTGTGCAGGCCAGTGGAGACGATGGAGACGACCAGGCTGAGGCCAACGCCGAGCAGGATGTAGCGCAGGGCGTGGGAGGCGACCTGGTTGCCGTTCCAATGAATGCCTTCGGCAAAGGGGCGGTGCCAGACGCGGCGAAAGACGGGGAAACAGATGGCGGCAATCAGAAAATACCAGAGCATCTGGAGCGGGATTCCGAAGGTGAGGGCGCGGCTGCGCGAGAGGTTCATGGGGGCATCGGGATGGATGGCCTTGAAAACCATGGCGACGGCGGCAGTGCCGAGGAAAAGGATGGCGGTGGCGGCGATGACGATGAGGACCAGGATGCCGAGGTCGGTGACGTCGGGAGTGGGGCGGAGCGGCGGGGGATGAAAGAAGAGCGGCTCGGGAACGGGCGGGAGCAGGTTGGCGACGGGTTCCGGCTCAGAGGCAGGGTCGGGCCAGGAGGCGAGGAATTCCGCGGAGGGGTCGGGGAGGGGCTCGGACGGCTCGGGGAGGGACTCGGACGTGTTGGCTAGGGACGGGGCGGGGGAGGGAGTCGCGGGTTCTTCTGGCTCCGGCGAAGGGGAAAACGGCGAGGGAGACGGCGGGGGAGTGCTCACTTTTTCGCCCTTTTGGCAGAGGGCGCGGCTTTGGTTGCGGAGCGCTTGCCGGCTTTAGCGGGCGACTTTTTGGCGGGAGCCAGGGGAGAGTCGGGCGTGGGATCGGGCGTGATTTCGGGGAGCGGATCGGCGAGGGAGTAGCGCGATAGAAACTGGCCGGTGTAGGAGGCCGGGTTGGCGGCGATGACGGAGGGCGGGCCTTCGGCGACGACTTTGCCGCCGTGTTCGCCGCCCTCGGGGCCGAGGTCAATCACCCAGTCGGCGTTGCGGATGATGTCGAGGTGATGCTCGATGATGATGACGGTGTTGCCGAGGTCGGTGAGGCGATGGAGCACCTCGAGCAATTTGCGAACGTCGTCGAAGTGGAGGCCGGTGGTGGGCTCATCGAGCAGGTAGAGAGTGCGGCCGGTCTGGCGCTTGGAGAGTTCGCGGGCAAGTTTCATGCGCTGCGCTTCGCCGCCGGAGAGAGTGGTGGCGGATTGACCGAGGTGGACGTAGCCGAGTCCGACGTCAACCAGCGTCTGGAGTTTCTGGCGGGCCTGAGGAATGTCGGCGAGCACGGGCAGCGCGTCGGCGATGGTGAGCTCGAGGATGTCGGCGATGGAGTGACCTTTGAACTTTACGGCCAGCGTTTCCTGGTTATAGCGGCGGCCCTTGCAGACCTCGCACTGCACATAGACGTCGGGCAGAAAATTCATCTCGATGCGGCGTTGGCCATCGCCCTGACAGGCTTCGCAGCGGCCGCCGGCGACGTTGAACGAGAAGCGGCCGGCTTTGTAGCCGCGCTGGCGCGACTCCGGCAGCATGGCGAAGAGGTCGCGGATGGCGGTAAAGACGCCGGTGTAGGTGGCGGGATTGGAGCGCGGGGTGCGGCCGATGGGGGACTGGTCAATGCCGACGACCTTGTCGAGCTGGCTGGCGCCGGTGAGGCGGCGATGCAGGCCCGGCTCCTCGCGTGAGCCGTAGAGCTCGCGGGCGAGAGAGCGGTAGAGAATGTCGTTGACCAGGGTGCTCTTGCCGGAGCCGGAGACGCCGGTGACGACGGTCATGACGCCGAGCGGGAAGCGCACGCTGATGTCCTGCAGATTGTGGCTGCGCGCGCCCTCGATGGCGAGCCACTTGCCGGAGGTGGAGCGGGGATGCGGCCGGGCGACCATGTGGAGGGCGCCGGAGAGATATTGGCCGGTGAGAGATTTGGGTTGGGCGATGACGTCTTCCGGGCGGCCCTGGGCGACGATGTCTCCGCCCAGCCTGCCGGCACCGGGGCCGAGGTCAATCACATGGTCGGCGTGGCGGATGGTGTCTTCATCATGCTCGACGACGAGGACGGTGTTGCCGAGATCGCGCAGCGCCTGGAGGGCGTGAATGAGGCGGAGGTTGTCGCGCTGATGGAGACCGATGGAGGGCTCATCGAGCACGTAAAGGACTCCGCGGAGGCGGCTGCCGATCTGAGTGGCGAGGCGAATGCGCTGGCCTTCGCCGCCGGAGATGCTGGCGGCGCCGCGACTGAGGGAGAGGTAGCCGAGTCCGACGGCATTCAAAAACTCGAGCCGCTCGACGATCTCGCGCTGCAGCCGGGCGGCAACGAGGGCCTCGCGGGGAGTGAACTGAAACTTCTTGGCAGTCTCGAGGGCGCGCTCCAGCGGCAGGGCGGTGTAGTCGGCGATGGAGAGGCCGTTGACGGTGACGGCGAGCGACTCGGGGCGCAGCCGCTTGCCGTGGCAGACCGGGCACTCAGTGGCCGACATGTAGCTGAGGTAGTATTCGCGGGCGGCATCGGACTTGAGCTCTTCGAGCAGATTGCGGAGGAAGCCGAGGATGCCGTGGAATCCGGTGCGGGGAGTCTCAGAGCGCGGCGGTCCGTAGAGCAGCAGGTCCTGATCCTTCTTGCTGAGCTTCTCGAAGGGCGTGTCGAGGTTGACGCTGTATTTTGAGGCGGCGAGAGAGGTGATGCGGTGGAGATAGTCAGAGCCCGCGCCGGGGCCGAGGCCTCCGTCAAAGAGCGGCTTGGACCAATCCACAATCACCTTGGCGGGATCGAAGTCGTAGATGCTGCCGAGGCCGTGGCATTCCGGGCAGGCACCGTAGCTGGAGTTGAAGCTGAAGCTGCGCGGCTCAAGGCGGGCGACGTTGATGCCGCAGTCGGGGCAGGCCATGGCGGAGGAGAAGAGGCGTTCTTCGGTTTCGCCGGAGCCGGAAAAGCTGATGAGCACGAGGCCGTTGCCGAGTTGCAGGGCCTTGGTGACGGAGGCTTCGAGGCGCTTCTCGATGCCGGGCTTGAGCACGACGCGGTCAACGATGGCCTCGATGGTGTGGTTCTTGCGTTTGTCGAGGCGGCCCTGGTCGGCGGGGTCAATGACGGTTCCGTCCACGCGAACGCGGAAGCCCTGCTGCTCCATATCGTCGAGCTCGTCTTTGAACTCGCCCTTGCGGCCGCGAACCAGCGGGGCGAAGACGGTCACACGCTCGACGCCGGGCCAGCTGAGGGTCTGCTGCGCGATCTGTTCGGGCGACTGGCGGCGGATGGGTTGGCCGCAGCTGGGGCAGTGGGGAACTCCGACGGAGGCGTAGAGGAGGCGCAGGTAGTCGTAGATCTCGGTGATGGTTCCGACGGTGGAGCGGGGGCTGCGGTTGGTGGTCTTTTGTTCGATGGAGATGGCGGGACTGAGGCCCTCGATGGAGTCAACATCGGGGCGCTCCAACTGATCGAGGAACTGGCGCGCGTAAGCAGAGAGGGTCTCGACGTAGCGGCGCTGGCCCTCGGCATAGATGGTGTCGAAGGCGAGGGAGGATTTGCCGGAGCCGGAGAGGCCAGTGAGGACAGTGAAGGACTGGCGCGGGATCACCACACTAATGTTGCGGAGATTGTGCTGGCGGGCACCTCTGACGGTGATGTCGGTGATTGGCATTTAGAAGTGTGGGGCGGGAAGTCGCACGCAGGTTCAAGGGAGAGGCCCCAAAGTTGTAGCGCGAAATCCGGTCTCTATAGGTATCTTATTGGGCAACAGACAATTGGGGCAAACCGCGGGATGAATCTGCGACACTGTCGAGGCGACACGCAACTAAAGATAGAGTGCATTCCGTCGAAAAAGAGAAAGATGCACTGAAAGAACTCGGGCCCGGCAGCAGAATTGAACGAAAGAAGGAAGAGATGAATACCACGGGAAGTGTTTTGCTGCTGTGCTCAGCCATCTTCACCTGCCTGGCGCTGGGAGTGTTGATGGCCTATGGAATTTGCCTGACGATGTTTGCGATTTTGCGCCAGCGCACGATGCTGAGCCTGGCCAAGCCGGCGCCCAGTGTGAACGCGACGTCTGGAATGTAGTTTCGGCCGTGTGAAGATTCCACGGCGGCCTGAGCCTCAATTAATTAATTACAACTGCGACGGCATTCTTCTATTGCGGGGAATTGTTCTGCTGGTCCTGCTGCTCCTGGGCGCGACGTTGCTGCATTTCTTCCAGAATCTGCTGGGGAGTGCGTGCTCCGGCACCGGCGGCAGCGTTGGGAATGAGTGGGCGCATGGGCTGGGCGCGAGGCGGCGGGGGAGAGTCGTCATCGTCGTCATCGTCGGATGCGACGGCGGCGGGCTGGCTGGCTTCCGCAGTCTGAGCTCCGGGAGCGAGGCTGGTGCGCGGCGTGATGACGAGAGTCCTGGGCGCATGATCGGGGGTGCGGCCGATCATCATGTAGTTGGAGTCGCTGCCATCCAGCAACTGGGCGAGGACGTGGTCGGCGCGGCCGGGGCCGAAATTTCCAAACACTCTTTCATCGCCGGGCACACCCTGAATCTGGACGCCGGTCTGGGTGCCGATTTCTCGCAGTATCTGCTCGAGGCTGGAATTTGAAGCGCGCACATCGAGCACGCCATTGGTGAAATGGATGACTGCAGGCTGGGCCGGCAATTCGGCCGGAGTGGGAGCGTCGGCAGGCTTGGCCGGGACGGGGGACGCAGCTGGATGGTTTTCTTCGCCGGTTTGCGGGAATGTGAGTGGGTGGGGGCTGGCGAAGTCGGGGCGGCCGCTTTTGTCGCGGCGGGCGAATTGGCGGCCTGGGAGTGGCTGAGAAGAGGGCATCCCACCGAAACGAAAAACAGCAGCAGCGCCGAGATGGCTGCATTGAAGGACGGCTGCTGAGGGTTGGCTGGATTCATGAGGACGCGCAACTGTTCTAGACTAACAACATCCCTTTCCGTGAGTAAGCAGACCCATACGCAAGCTAGACGTTCCGGACCGGCCCGGCGTTGCATCACTGCCGTGCTGCTGTGCGGCGTGGGCGCGGTGTTGTCGGCGGCGCCGGGAGTGGCGCAGACCTGCCAGACACAGGCCCAGATGAAAGCTGCGGACCGAGATGCGCTGGCGCAGGTGGGCCGCCAGATGGCCGGCCAGGCGGTGGCGGGAAATGCGGACGGATTGAAGGCGATGGCAACGGAGGCGCTGCAGAAGGACTTTGACGGCGTGGCGCATGCGGTGGCCGATCTGAAGGGCGATCAGGATGCGACGGTGACCATCCGGAACATATATCTGCTGGACGATTCGACGGCGGCGCCGGGGGAAGATTCGACGCAGTTTTATTGTGGCCTGGTGAATACTCCGGAGCATGTGACGTTTACCCTGCCGGACCTGAAGCCGGGACGATATGGGCTGATCATTGCGCACGCGACGGGGATCGCTCAACCGCGGCAGATGAGTTTTGTGGTGCAGGACCAGGGCGGATGGAAGCTGGCCGGGGTGATCATCAAGCCGCTGACGGCGGCCGGTCACGATGGGCTGTGGTATTGGCAGCAGGCGCGCGACTTTGCGAAGAAGCATGAGCTGTGGAATGCGTATTTGTATTTGGAAACGGCGAAGGCGCTGTTGATGCCGGTGGGTTTTTTATCCAGCCAAAACTCTGAAAAGCTGCAGGGCGAGCAGCAGGCAGACATGCCGGTAGACTGGCCGACGCAGGGCAAGCCGCTACAAGTTACAGTGGGAGGCAAGCCGGTGCCGGTGATTGGCATGCGAATGCTGGCCGCGGAAGGCACAGGAAAGGACATCACCCTGATAATCAGTTACAGGATGGAAAACGCGGAAGCGACTTCTACCGTCCAACAAGTGAACCCTGCAGTAGCGCAAGCGTTGGTAACCCGGCTGCCGGAACTGCGAAGCGCGTTTTCGCAGGTGCTCGTGATTGCGTTTCCTCCCTCGACAAATGGCGTGGACGGCAACGGATATCCCACAACCCTGCCGATGAAAAGTTTGTAATGAAAAAAGAAGAAAGAACACTCTCCCAAGTATTAGCCGAACGCCGCGCGACACCGGCGTTTGAGCATACCCCGGTCCCGGACGAAGATTTGCGAAAGATTCTCGAGGCCGGACAGATGGCTCCGAGCGGCTATAACCTGCAGCCCTGGCGGTTTATCGTGGTGCGGGAGCCGGCGCAGAAGCGCCGCCTGCGGGCTGCCAGCTACAACCAGGCCAAGGTCGAAGAGGCACCTGTAGTGATCGTGGCATGCGGAGATGAGGACGGCTGGCGCAATGGGGATCTGGAAGAAGTGATCCGCCTCGGCGAAGCGGGCGGCATGCCGGCCAGTTATGCGGCCATGGTGAGGGAAGTGGTTTCAGGCCTGCTCTCGAACCTGCCGAATAAGGAAGCGTGGCTGAACCGCCAGGTGATGATTGCGTTCACGCACATGATGCTGATGGCGGAGAGCCTGGGCTACGATACGGCGCCGATGGAGGGCTTTGAGGAAGACAAGATCCGCGAGGTGATGCGGCTGCCGCTGAGTTACCACGTGGTGGCGCTGCTGGCGATAGGACATCGCAAGGGCAAGGACAAGTTCGACGGAGGGCGGTTCGAGTCGCGACGCATATGGTTCTGTGAAGAGTATGACCGGCCGCTGAAGTTTGAGGAGTGACGTCGAGGAACGGGCCGGCGGCGTGATTCGTCGCGAATATCCCGAGGCCCCGATTGCAGGCGCAGGCGGAGTGGTGCTGCATGAGGGCAGAGTGCTGCTGGTGCGGCGCGGCCAGGCGCCTTTGCTGGGCGAGTGGAGTCTGCCGGGGGGCGCGGTCGAGCTGGGGGAGACATTGCGAGCGGCATGCGCGCGTGAAGTGCTCGAGGAAACCGGGCTGCGCGTTGAAGTGCTCGATCTGGTCGAGCTGATTGACCGTATTGTTTTTGAAGAGCGCGAGTCGCCTGCAGGATTGGGTGACGGAGACGGCAAAGACGCGCGGCGTGTGCGATACCATTACGTGCTTGCGGATTATCTATGCAGGGTAGTGGGCGGAGAGCTGGTGGCGGGCACGGATGCGGCGGAGGCCTGCTGGGTGACGCGATCGCGCATTGAGGATCGAAGTTTCGGGATTGCGGAATTGGCACGGCAGGTAATCCTGAAGGGATTTGGAATGCTCGACGCGCAGCGGTTGGCGGAGTGAAGGACACGCAAAAGGAGACGGGGCCTTGAACGGAACGGAAGTGACGCAGCGGCGCAAGCGAACGCGGGCGAAATGGCTGGCAGCGGTCGCTATTCTGCTGGTGCTGATTGTTGGACTGGCGGCGGCATTTTATTTTCGGCCGATCGAGATGGCGCGCAACATGACGCGGGCGGCGCTTCGGCTGTCGGGAGTCGAAAGCCATTACGTGGTGCTGGGCGGCTATCGAGTGCATTACAACGAGGCCGGCCCGAAAACGGGGAGACGCTGGTGCTGATTCACGGCCTGGGCGGGAGCACGCTGGACTGGGCGCCCTCGATGCCGACGTATGCCAAGGCGGGCTTTCACGTCTACGCGATTGATCTGCTGGGATTCGGCAAGACGCAGAAGCCGGACATCGAATATTCCATCTCGCAGCAGGCACAGCTGGTGCAGGAGTTTTTCGACAACCGCGGCATTCAGCAGGCGGAGGTGGTTGGGTGGTCAATGGGCGGATGGGTGTCGCTGCTGTTTACGCTGAACCATCCGGAGCGAGTGCGGCGGCTGGTGGTGAACGACAGCGCGGGCCTGCTCTTCCATTCTGATTACGGGCCGTATGTGTTCACGACGTACACGCCGGATGGAGTGGACCTGCTGTTCCGGCTGCTGGAGCCGAAGGCGAAGCCAGCGCCACGTTTCCTGGTGCGCGACATGGTGCGCACGATGGCGAAGAACCACATGGTGATGCAGCGATCGCTGGACTCCATGGTCGGGGGAAAAGATCTGCTGGACGGGAAGCTGGGCGCGATCCATCAGCCGGTGCTGATTATCTGGGGAGCCGATGATGCCCTGATTCCGGTCTCAACGGGGCGGGAGATGGCGCGTGAGATTCCGCAGGCGGACCTGGTGATCTTTGACGGGTGCGGACATCTGGCCCCGGCGCGGTGCAGTCATCGAGTGACGGAGAAGACGCTGGACTTTTTGCAGTCGAAGGATCCGCCGCAGGGAACGATCCAGGAAGTACCCGTGCCTTAGCGCCGGCGATAGAGAGCTAGTCGGCTTTCCACTGATAGGCGCCCGGCTGGGGAAGGCCGAGGTGAGCGAGCACGCGAAAGGCAAACTGGCGCGCGGCGTCTTCAAGGGAAGCGGGATGGTTGTAGAAGCTGGGGATGACGGGGTAGATGGTGGCTCCGGCATCGGCGGCGAGGGTCATGTTGCGCAGGTGAATCTTGTTGAGCGGCGTTTCGCGCACGCAGAGGATGAGCGGCCGGCGCTCTTTGAGGGTGACGTCGGCAGCGCGTTCGATGAGGTTGCCGGCGAGGCCGTTGGCGATGCCGGCGAGGGTCCCCATGGAGCAGGGGAGAACGATCATTGCCGTCGGATGGATAGCTGCCGCTGGCCGGACCGGCGCCGATGTCTGACTCCGCATGCTGACGGAATTTCGCGGCGTAGCGCCGAGGGAAGCAATTTCGCGAGAAGGTCGCTGCGGCCGCTGATGCCGAGCTCTTCGGCGAGCACGCGCAGGCAGGCTTCTGACGGAATGAAGTCAACGTGGGAAACACGATCATCGGCGGCGAGGGCGGTGAGCAGTTCGCGGCCAAAGAGCGCGCCGCTGGCCCCGGTGAGCGCGACGGTCAGAGTGATGGGGGAGCTCACGGTCCGTATTCCTTGGCTCCGAGCACGCGGGCGAAGATAGCGTCAACGTTGCCGAGCTGGCGCTGCAGATCAAAGGTGCGGTCGAGCTTCTCAGGGGAGAGGAGCGAGGTAATCTTCGGATCTTTGCGGACTTCGTCGCGGAAGACGAGGTCTTCTTTCCACGCGCGCATGGCGTGGGATTGCACGAGGCGGTAGGCCTCTTCGCGCGACATGCCGGCCTCGGCGAGATCGAGCAGGAGCTGGCCGGAGAAGATGAGGCCGCCGGTCAGGTTCGAGATTCTTGAGCATGCGCTCGGGATAGACCAGCAGCGTATCTATGAGGTTGGCGGTCTTGTCGAGCAGGTAGTCGGCGAGGATGGTGGAGTCGGGGAAGATGACGCGCTCGACGGAGGAGTGGGAGATGTCGCGCTCATGCCAGAGGGCGACGTTTTCAAATCCCGCCTGGGCGTTGGAGCGGACCACGCGGGCGAGGCCGCTGATCTGTTCGCAGGTGATGGGATTGCGTTTGTGGGGCATGGCGGAGGAGCCCTTCTGCTTTTCGGAGAAGAACTCTTCGGCTTCGCGGACCTCGGTGCGCTGCAAATGCCGGATCTCGGTTGCAATTTTGTCGAGCGTCGCGGTGAGGGTGGCGAGGGTGGCGATGTAGTGGGAGTGGCGGTCGCGCTGGATGACCTGGGTAGCGACGGGCGCGGGCTTGAGGCCGAGCTGGGCGCAGATGCGTTCCTCATGCTCGGGCTTGAGGTGGCCAAAGGTGCCGACGGCGCCGGAGAGCTTGCCGACGCGAAGGTCTTCAGCAGCCGCGGTGAAGCGGGCGAGATTGCGTTCCATCTCGGCGTACCAGTTGAGCAGCTTCAATCCGAAGGTAGTGGGCTCGGCGTGGACGCCGTGGGTGCGGCCGACGATCGGAGTGTGGCGGAACTGCTGAGCGCGGCGACCGAGGACCTCGATCAGGCGGACGATGCCGGCGTGGATGATGGTGGAGGCCTGGTGGATCATGAGCGCCTGCGCCGTATCCACCACATCGTTTGAGGTGAGGCCGTAGTGGAGCCAACGGGCCTCGGGGCCGACTTTTTCAGAGACCGCGGTGGTGAAGGCGATGACGTCGTGGCGGACTTCGGCCTCGATGGCCTGGATGCGGGCAATGTCGAAACCGCCGCGTTCACGGATGGCGCGAGCGGCCTCAGCGGGCACGATGCCGTCGGCGGCGAGGACTTCGGACGCAGCAATCTCGACCGCGAGCCAGCTGCGGTACTTGTTTTCTTCTGACCAGATGCGGCCCATCTCAGGCCGGGTATATCGCGCGATCAAGCGAGACTCCTTTGGTGAAGGGAAGGGAACACTTGATTTTATGCGAGACGCGCGCAGGCCACAGAGATGGCATCCTATAAGACGAACAAGAGAAGACTGCCGGGAAGGGAAGTGTGCCGATGGAAGGGATGACAATCGTGGCCCAGTTTGAGGACCGCACGGAAGCCGAGATCGCGTGCGGGCTGCTGGTTTCAGCAGGAATCGCGGCTAGCCTGGAGGAGCGCGAGGTGCTGCACGGCGTCTCAGAATCGCTGCCGATTGAGGCTGAGGTGGGGATAATGGTTCCCGACGCCGAAGCGGCCGATGCCACGGAATTGCTGGAGAAAGTGCGGGCCAGCGGCGGCACCCTGCCATCGGACGTGGCTTAGAGGGCGAATTTTTGGTGGGGTGAAGCGAGCTCGAAGAGTTTGGTTCCTTCAATAAACGTATCGTGTTACGATATGTTTCTGATGAGCAAAGTTTTCGACGATTTCGAAGAGATTCTTGAAACTTTGCCGCCAACGTCGCCGTCTAGCGCAAAGATGACCGATGAACAATACCGGCGGCTCGCTGAGTTTCGTTACCACATGCGTCGCTTCCTGCACTTTAGCCAGCAGGCAGCCGCGGGAGCCGGTTTACATCCGCAGCAGTATCAATTGCTGCAGGTGATTGCGGGAATTCCAGAGGATTGTTCGCCGACGATTGCGATGGTGGCGTCGCGCATGTGTTTGCGGCACAACAGCGTGGTCGAGCTGGTGAATCGCACGATTGAGGAGCGGCTGTTGCGCAAGGTTGCCGATCCGCTGGATCACCGGCGGTTGTTGCTGCAGATAACTCCGGCCGGGGAGAGGTTGTTGGACTCTCTGACCGAGTATCACCTGCGGGAGTTGGACGAGCTTGGACCGGAGCTGATCAAGTCGCTGAAGCGGGTGCTGTCGCTGCGGCACGAGCGGCGTTCGATAGACACGATGGCAGGCGCGGCGGATTAATCCCGCGGCCAGTGCCGGGATAAGAGAAGCCGGCTTGAATTGAGTGCGGGCGCAGGCTTCAGGATTGATTGACGCCGAATAGCTCTTCCATCTCGCGGTGCAGGAAGCCGTGGCCGGGGCGGTAGGGCTGGATCCATTTGCCATCCATCACAAATTGGGGAATGGCACGCTTGCCGACGTGGCGAATAACGGTTTCTGCGGCGCCGGGGGTGCTCTCTATGTCCACCTCTTCAAAGGCAATGGCATGCTTCTCGAGAAAGCGCTTGGCCTCGCGGCAGTCGCGACACCAGCTGGCGGTATAGAGCAGTAGGGTCATGGTGATGACTCCCCGGCGGAGCCGCTGCCATGATAGCGCGGACCCCGCAAAATAGGCCACTGAGAGTGCGATGCAGGATTACTGCTCGTGGTAGTTGCGAATCAAGCCGCCATCCACAATAAAAGTCGAGCCGGTGATGTAGCTGGCTTCGTCGGAGGAGAGAAATCCGACGAGGGCGGCAACATCGTTGACGGTGCCCATGCGGCCGAGGGGAATATTTTTCAGCAGCGCATCCAGCTCAGGCTTGTTGTTCAGCAGACTGGTATTGATCGGAGTGATGATGGCGCCGGGAGCGACGTTGTTGATGGTGATGCCGAAGGGACCGAGCTCGACGGCCAGATCGCGGCAGAACATGCGCATGCCGCCCTTGGAGATGCAGTAGGTGGAGAAGCCGGGGAAGACCATGTCTTCGTGCACGGAGCTGATGTTGACGATGCGGCCGGGCTTTTTGGCGTCGAGCAGCTTTTTGACAAAGGCCTGGGTGAGAAAGTATGCGCCGCGCATATTAACGCTCATCACCTTGTCGTAATCCGCGGGTGTGACCTCCCAGAAGTCGCCGCGTTTTTCCATGCCGGCGTCATTGATGAGGATGTCAGCGGAGCCAAACTGCTTCCACGCCTGGTCAACCATGTTGGCGGTGGCGACCGGATCGGTGACATCGCAGTCCACGAGCAGGGCCCTGGCGCCGGCCTGCTCGACGGCGTGGCGGGTGTCGTCGGCTCCAGCGGGCTGACCGAGGTAGTCAATCACAATGTTCGCGCCCATTTGTGCGAGACGGGCAGCGATACCCTGGCCGATGCCGGAGCCGGCTCCGGTGACGATGGCAGTGCGACCTGCGAGAGACGACATCAGAAATCCTCCATGGAATTTTCAGTGTATCGCCTGCCGGTCAAGCGGCGGCAGGGTGGCGCGAGGGCTTGAGAAATCTTTACAATTCCGCCCCGGGATTTCGCCGGAATTGATGCATCATTATTGGCAGCCACTCCGTCTAATACTTTTGCGATCCCCCGGAATTAATCGTGGCTGTTTGACAGAGGCCTTTAGCGGTTTGCGGCAGTTGCGTCGCGATCTCATTTCCACCCCAGTGACAGGAGCTTTCTAAGGCATGTGGATTGTCAGGCTAGCACTACGACGGCCGTATACCTTTGCCGTGCTGGCCATATTGATTTTGATCATGGGATCGCTGGTCATAGTCACCACTCCGGTTGACATTTTTCCCAGCATTGATATTCCGGTGATCACGGTGGTGTGGACCTACACTGGTTTTTCGCCGGACCAAATGGCGAACCGAATTGTCACAATTTATGAGCGGAACCTGACGACGACGGTCAACGACATTGAACACATCGAATCCACGTCGCTCAACGGGATCGCGGTGGTCAAGATTTTCTTTCAGCCGCACGTAAATATCGCGAACGCGGTGGCCCAGGTGACGGCGATTTCGCAGACCCAGCTGCGCCAGTTGCCGGCGGGAACGACGCCGCCATTCATCATTCAGTACAACGCGTCGAGCGTGCCGATTCTGCAGCTGTCGCTCTCGGGCCAGGGGCTGAGCGAACAGCAGCTGAACGATTTTGGCCTGAACTTTATTCGCACCCAGCTGGCGACGGTGCAGGGCGCGGTGATTCCTTACCCTTATGGCGGCAAGCAGCGGCAGATCCAGGTGGACATCAATTCGAACGCGCTGCAGTCGAAGGGGCTGTCGGCGCAGGATGTGGTGACGACCCTGGCCAATCAGAACATCATTGTTCCGGGCGGCACGGAGAAGATCGGCAAGCTTGAGTACCAGGTCGAGACCAACAGCGCGGTGGGCTCGGTGCAAGGGCTGAACGACCTGCCGATAAAGACGGTGAACGGGGCAACGATTTACATACGCGATGTAGCAAATGCGCGGGACGGCTATCCGCCGCAGACAAACATTGTGCGGGTGGATGGGCAAAGGGCGTCGCTGCTGACGGTGCTGAAGAGCGGAAAATCGTCCACCCTCGACGTCATCAAGGGGATACAGAACCTGCTGCCGCGCATAGCGGAGCGGTTGCCGCCGCAGTTGAAGATAGATCCGGTTTCAGATCAGTCGTTGTTTGTAAGGGCGTCGATTGACGGCGTGGTGCGCGAGGGAGTGATAGCGGCATGCCTGACGGGACTGATGATCCTGCTGTTTCTGGGCAGCTGGCGCAGCACGGTGATCATTGCGGTTTCGATTCCGCTGTCCATTTTGTGTTCGCTGATCATTCTCAGGGTGCTGGGCGAGACCATCAACATCATGACGCTGGGCGGGCTGGCGCTGGCGGTGGGAATTCTCGTAGATGACGCGACGGTTGAAATCGAAAACATCAACCGGAACCTGGAGCAGGGCAAGGAAATCGAGCAGGCGATCCTGGATGGCGCGGCGCAGATTGCGGTTCCGGCGCTGGTGTCGACGTTGTCAATCTGCATTGTGTTTGTGCCGATGTTCGCATTGAGCGGGGTGGCGCGATACCTGTTTGTGCCGCTGGCCGAGGCGGTCTGCTTCGCCATGCTGGCGTCTTACATGCTTTCGCGGACGGTGGTGCCGACGATGGCCAAGTTCATGCTGAAGGAGCACTCCGCCGCAGAGGCGGAGGAGCGCCAGCGGAGCCGGAACCCGCTGACCCGGTTCCAGCTGAAGTTCGAGCACGGATTTGAAAGACTGCGCGAGGGCTATCACCGGCTGATGACGGCGGCGGTGGATGCGACGTGGATATTCATCGGCGGATTTTTGCTGGCGTGCGTGCTGTCGGCGGTGCTGATTTATCCCTCGCTGGGGCAGGACTTTTTTCCTTCGGTGGATAGCGGCCAATTCAAGCTGCACGTGCGGGCGAGGACGGGGACCAGGATCGAGGAGACGGCGAGACTTTGCGATGAGGTGGACCGGGTGATTCGGGAAGAGATTCCGGCGAAGGAGCTCAAGACCGTGATTGACAACATCGGCCTGCCTTATAGCGGAATCAATCTGTCTTACAGCACGTCGGCGCCGGTGGGGCCGTCGGACGCGGACATTCAAGTGCAGCTGCAGCCGAACCATAAGAGCACGAACATATATCTGAACCGGCTGCGGGAGCGGCTGACCAAGGAGTTTCCCGGAGTCGAGTTTTACACGCTGCCGGTGGACATAGTGACGCAGATTTTGAATTTCGGATTGCCGGCGCCGCTGGACATTCAGATCATCGGTCCAAACCTGGACGGGAACCGCAAGCTTGCGAACAAGATGCTGGACGAGGTGCGTTACATTCCGGGCGCGGCGGACGTGCGCATTCAGCAGCCGTTTAATCTGCCTAATCTCGAAGTGAATATCAACCGGACGAAGGCGCAGCTGGTCGGCCTGAACGACAGGGATGTGAGCGGCAGCCTGCTGGTGGCGCTGAGTGGAAGCTTTCAGACGGCGCCGACGTTCTTCCTCGATCCGAAGAGCCAGGTGAGCTACAACATTTCGACGCAGACGCCGCAGTACAACATGGAGAATTTGAACGACCTGGGAAACATTCCGCTCACGGCGGGGGCGGCCTCGCTGCAGCAGCCGCAGGTATTGCGCAACGTAGCGAGCATTACGCGGGGGGCCGAGGCGGCGACGATCACGCATTACAACATCCAGCCGGTGATTGATATTTATGGCAACGTCAATCAGACAGACCTGGGATCGGTGGCCGCGCCGGTAGACAAGCTGGTGGAGAAGTACAGGCAGCCGCAGCAACTGCCACGCGGGAGCCAGATTGTGGTGCGGGGCCAGATAGAGACGATGCGGACGTCATTCAAGGGATTGTTTGCGGGGCTGGCATTTTCAGTGATCCTGATTTATCTGCTGATCGTCGTGAATTTTCAATCCTGGCTGGACCCGTTCATCATTATTTCGGCGCTGCCGGCGGCGCTGGCGGGGATCGTCTGGTTCCTGTTTCTCACGCATACGCATGTGAGCGTGCCGGCGCTGACCGGGTCAATCATGTGCATGGGGGTGGCGACGGCGAACAGTATTCTGGTGGTGAGCTTTGCCAAGGAGCAGATGATGGGGCAGCTGTCGGCGCGCGATGCGGCGATTTCCGCGGGATTTACGCGTTTTCGCCCGGTGCTGATGACGGCCCTGGCGATGATTATCGGCATGTTGCCGATGGCGCTGGGGCTGGGCGAGGGCGGGGAGCAGAACGCTCCGCTGGGTCGCGCGGTGATCGGGGGATTGTTGCTGGCGACGGTCTCGACGCTATTCTTTGTGCCGGCATTTTTCTCAGTGCTGCACGGGCGGCATCAGAAGCATAAGACTGAGAGAGACGAATTTGCATACCGAGAGGAGGCGTGAGGAATTGAGCCCCGAAGACGAAAATTCGCAGAGCCATGACGACGAGATCCACCCTCAGGCCGAGGGGGCTCCGCCAGAAGCGCAGCCGCTGCGGCGCTCGACGCTGGTGATCGGCGGAGTGGTGACGCTGGCGATTGCGGTGATCGTGCTGGCGACGGGGATCATTCCGCGGGTGCATGCCCGCAAGCAATTGCGCGAGACGACGGAGGAGCTGGCGCCCCCGACAGTGAGCGTGAGCAAGCCCACGCAGGCGGCGCCGTCGCAGGAGATCGTGTTGCCGTCGAACACGCAGGCCTTTATCGAGGCGCCGATTTACGCCCGCACCAGCGGCTATTTGAAATCGTGGAATTTTGACATCGGGGCGCGGGTGAGAAAGGGCCAGCTGCTGGCGACGATTGATGCGCCGGAGGTTGACCAGCAACTGGCGCAGGCCAAGGCGGACCTGCAGACCACGCTGGCGAACGCGCACCTGGCTTCAGTGACGGCGGAGCGCTATTCAAACCTGCTGAAGAGCGATTCGGTTTCGCAGCAGGATACGGACAATGCGGTGCAGGCCTCGGCGGCGCAGAATGAGAGCGTGAAGGCGCAGCAGGCAAATGTGCAACGGCTGCAGCAGCTGGTGGATTACGAGAAGATCTATGCGCCATTTGACGGCGTGATCACGCAGCGCAACACCGACATCGGGCAGCTGATCAATGCGGGCAATGGGGGAACTCCGGCGCTGTTGTTTAACGAAGCCGACATCAAGAAGCTGCGCGTTTTTGTGAATGTGCCGCAGGAGTATACGCAGGAGATGCGGGCGGGATCGCCGGCCTACCTGGTGCTGCCGGAGATGCCGGAGAAGAAATTCAGCGGCAGCATTGCGCGCACGTCGAGCGCTATTGATCCGACCAGCAGAACGCTCAATGTTGAGGTGGACCTGGATAACAAGACGGGCGAGCTGCTGCCCGGCGCCTATGCCGAGGTGCATTTTCCGGTGAAGTCCCCGCGGTCCACATTTCTGCTGCCGGTGGGGGCGCTGGTGTTTCGATCCGAGGGACTGCAGGTGGCGAAGGTGGTCAACGGAGACCGCGCACAACTGGTGCACGTAGTGCCGGGTCGCGACTTTGGCAACGAGATCGAGATTGTGGCGGGGCTGTCGGCGGATGATGAGGTGATGACGAATCCGCCGGACTCGGTGATGGATGGGATCGTGGTCCACGTCGCGAAGCCGAGGCAGGCGGAGCCAACTGCGGCTGGCGGTTCGGGCCAAGGCAATTCGGGCCAGGGCAATTCGGGCCAGAGCAATTCGGGCAAGGGAAGCGCCGGGAGCAAGCCGTGACCTGGCAATCTTTTCGGGGCCTGGTTGCAGCAAACGCAGTGCTGGCGGGGTGTGCCATGCTGGCGGCGTGCAACGTCGGGCCGAAGTATGTAAAGCCCTCAGCGCTGCCGCCGAATGCGACGGCGCCGACTGTATATAAGGAGACGCCGCTGCCGCCGCCGGGCTGGACGCCGGCCCAGCCAGCGGACGACGCGCTGCGGGGCAACTGGTGGGAGATATTTCAGGACCCGACGCTGAACGCACTGGAAGCAAAGATCGCGGTGAACAACCAGAATCTCAAGGCCGCGGTTGCGCAATACGACGCGGCCCACGAACAGGTGCGAGTGGTGCGCGCCAACCTGTTTCCGACGATCACGGCGGGTCCGCAGGCGGCGAGAACGCGCGAGTCGTCGAATCATCCTTTGGTGCAGCCGGGCACAAACACGACATATACCGACCTGGCGTTGTCGGGCGGATTCAACTACGAGCTGGACCTGTGGGGCCAGATACGCAAGCAGGTGGCGCAGTCGAGAGAGCAGGCGCAGGCGAGCGCTGCCCAACTGGCCACGGTGAACCTGAGCATGCATGCGCTGCTGGCGCAGTCATACTTTCAACTGCGCGGACTCGACACCCAGCGCGCACTGCTGGCGACGACCGTTGAAGCGTATGAGAAGACTCTGCAGCTGACGACGAACCGATTTCACGGCGGGGTTGCCAGCGAGGTGGATGTAGCGCAGGCGCGGACGCAGCTGGAGACCACACGGGCTGCATATATTGATGTCGGCGTGGCGCGATCCCAGACGGAGCACGCGATTGCGGTATTGGTGGGCGAACCGGCTTCGACATTTTCAATCGAGCCCGCGGTGCTGACGGTGCCGCCGCCGGTGGTTCCTGCAGGCGTGCCGGCAACACTGCTGGAGCGACGGCCGGATATTGCGCAGGCGGAGCGGACGGTTGCGGCAGCGAATGAACAGATCGGGATCGCGCGCACCGCATACTTTCCCACGGTGACGTTGCTGGGGAATGGCGGATTTGAGAGCACCGCGCCGGGGAACCTGTTCAGCGGGCCGAGCTCGCTGTGGTCGGTCGGAGCTTCGGCGATTGAGACGATCTTCGACGCGGGAAGGCGGCGGGCGCAGACGGCGGAGGCGCGCGATCAATATGACCAGCACGTGGCGGAGTACCGGCAGACGACGCTGACAGCATTCCAGCAGGTGGAAGACAACCTGGCAGCGATCCGCATATTGCAGCAGGAGGCGGTGACGCAGCAGGATGCTATCGCGGCCGCGCAGCGCTCGCTCGATCTCAGCCTGAATCGCTACAAGGGCGGGCTGACCACGTATCTCGAGGTGCTGACGGCGCAGGCGGCACTGCTAACCGATCAGCGCAATGCCGCCGATGTGCTCTCGCGGCGCTTCACGTCAACCGTGCTGCTGGTGCAGGCACTGGGCGGCGGCTGGGATGTGTCGCAGCTACCGCGTTCTTAAAGTTCGCGGGAAAAATCAAACGCGCAGTTTAGCGAGCGAGTCACAGGCGCGGGCCAGATCGGCGTCGGTCTTGGCAAAGCAGAAACGCAGCAGAGTCTCTCCGCGAGCGGCTTGTGAACCGCGCGGGTCAAAAAAGGCGGAGCCGGGCACGGTGCCGACTTTGGTTTCGGCGAGAAGATAGAGGGCCTTGTCGCGGCTGGTCTTGCCGGGCAGACGGGTCGCATCGGCGAGCACATAATAGGCGCCCTGGGGAATTGAAGGAGTGAGGCCGGCCTGCTGGAGCGCGGTGCAGAGAGTGTCGCGCTTGACGAGATAGTCCGTCGCCAGCGAGGCGTAATATTCATCACCGAGCTGGTCGAGCCCGGTGGCGCAGGCGTATTGAAACGGAGTGGGCGCGCAGATGTAGGTGAGGTCCTGGAAGTAGCCGAGGCTGGGAATCCAGCGGCTATCGGCGGCGAGGTAGCCGATGCGCCAGCCGGTGATGGAAAAAACTTTGGAGAAGCCGGACATGGTGATCGTCCGCTCGCGCATGCCGGGCAGTGTGGCGGGGCTGATGTGCTCGACGCCGTCGTAGAGAAAGTATTCGTAAATCTCGTCGGTGAAGACGAACCAGTCGTGCTCGGCTGAGAGGGCGGCGAGAAATTCCAGATCCATTCTGGAGAAGACTTTGCCGGCGGGATTGGAAGGCGTGTTGATGATGATGGCGCGGGTGCGCGGCGAAATGGCGGCGGTGACCGCGTCACGGTCGAGCGCGAAGCCGGCTCCGATGAGGGGAACCATGACGGGGATGATGCCGCCGGCACGGAGAGTATTCAGGTGATAGCCGTAGAAGGGCTCGAAGAGCAGCACCTCGTCGCCGGGATTGAGCAGGGCCTTGCAGGCTGCGTCGAAGGCCCCGGTTGCGCCGCTGGTGACGAGGATCTCGCGCTGCGGATCGTAGTCGAGGTGATTATATTTCTGGAATTTTCGCGCGATGGCGCGGCGTAACGGTTCAACTCCGTCGAGCCGGGTGTAGGTGTTGTGGCCCTGGCGGATGGCCTGGTGAGCGGCCTCGACGACGACGCCGGGAATGGGCGTATCGCAAACGCCCTGGGCAAGATTCACTCCGCCCGCGGCCTGGCAGAGCACGGTCATGGCGCGAATCTCGGACTGAATAACTTCAGGAGACAGATGGCTGAGGGAGAGGCGAGATGCGGCGGCGGTCGGGTTCATGCTGTCAATGAAGATACCGCGACGGGGCAGAGTTCGTCAGCTTTTGCGATTGAGCGCCTCGAAGACCAGCCGGGCGGCGGCGAGATCGGTAGCGGCGATGCCGAGCGACTTGAAGACGATGCGGCGGTCCAGCGGGGGCAACGGGAGAGCGCCAGAGAGCAGTTCGCCGAGTTCGGCGTAGATCGGGCGCGCCGGAGCTGACGATGTCGCCGGATTCAGCAAGGGCCGAGTCGCGGGATTCAACGACAACGGTGGAGGCGAGCATGGCGTCATCGTCGAGTTCGCGGCGTTTGAGGCCGACGGCTGCCACGGCGGCGACGAAGGCGTTGGATTTTAGCGATGCGCCGTGGACCAGCGGCGTCTCGGTGCTGGCGACAGAGACGACCACGTCGGCGCCCCGGACGGCGTCTTCAAGGGGCATAGAGCGGCCGCCGGCCTCGATGGCGAAGCGTTCGGCGTTGGCGGCGGTGCGGCTCCAAACCCGGATGTCGGTGAAGTTGCGAACCAGCTTGAGGGCCTGCAAGTGAGAGCGGGCCTGCACGCCGCTGCCCAGAATCGCGAGGGAGCGGACGCCGGGCGAGGTGAGCAGGCGCACGGCAACGGCGGTGACGGCGGCGGTGCGGAGTTCGGTAATGAGGCGGCCATCCATGACGAGGAGCGGCTCGCCGGTGACGGCGGAAAATAGCTGGATGCTGGCTTGATGGGTGGGCAGGCCGTTGGCGCCGTTGCCTTCAAAGAGCGTGACCAGCTTGATGCCCATCAGGTCGCCCCAGACGGCGGGCATGAGTCCCCAGAGGCCGTGATGCTGGGGGACCGGCAAAACGCTGCGGAGAGGCTGCTGAATCTCGCCGCGTGAAAATGCGACGAGCGCGGCCTCGACGGCGGGAATTAATTGTTCCAGCGAAAGCAGCTTGCCGACGTCCTCTTCCGTTAAGGCGCGCATAGGTTGAGAATATAGTGCAGTGCCAATGGGGCCGTGCTAGTGTGCGGTCCGGAGCGCGAAAGGGATTGCAGGTGACGAGTGGCGTTTGACGATTTGCGGGCGTGGATCAAGGCGCTGGATAAAGCGGATGAGCTGAAGCGGATCTCCGCCGAGGTAGACCCGGTGCTGGAGATGGCGGAGATCGCCGACCGCACGGCGAAGACGGGCAAGGGAACGGACCACGCCGGCGGCCCGGCGCTGTTGTTTGAGAATGTCGCGGGCCACCGGGGAGCGCGCGTGCTGATGAACCAGTTTGGCAGCGAGCGCCGGATGAAGATGGCCCTGGGAGTGGACTCGCTCGATGACATAGCCGGACGCATTCGAGAGCTGCTTAATCTGAAGGCGCCGGAAGGCCTGCTCGACAAGATGAAGCTGTTGCCGATGCTGGCGGAGTTTGGCAGTTATTTTCCGCGGCTGGTTGCGGGCAAAGATGCGCCGTGCAAAGAGGTCATCCTGCGGGAGAACTTCAGCGTGCTTGATTTTCCCGTGCTGCAGACCTGGCCGGGGGATGCGGGACGATTTATCACGCTGCCTTGCGTGGTCACGCGCGACCCCAGGACGGGCAAGCGAAATATGGGGATGTATCGCATGCAGGTCTACGACGGAAAAACGACGGGGATGCATTGGCAGCGGCAGAAGGTAGCGGCGGAGCACTATCGCGACCAGCTGCGGAGGGCGGCGGGGGGCAAGAGCGAAGGCATCGCGATGATGGCGGCGACGGGTGGCGGCATGACGCTGACCCAGGATGCGCGGGTGGCGTTGCGGGATAGCGGGCGGATGGAGGTTGCGGTGGCGATCGGGACAGATCCGGCGACGACGTTCGCGGCGATTGTGCCGGCTCCGCCAGAGGTCGAGGAGTTTGTGATCGCGGGATTTTTGCGCAGGAGCCCGGTCGAGCTGGTGAAGTGCGAGACGGTGGACCTCGAGGTGCCGGCGCATGCGGAGATAATTCTCGAGGGCTATGTGCAACTGGACGAGTTACGAATGGAGGGGCCGTTCGGGGACCACACGGGCTTCTACACGCTGGCCGATGAGTATCCGGTATTTCACATAACGTGCATCACGCATCGCAAGGACCCGATTTATGCGGCGACGGTGGTGGGCAAGCCTCCGATGGAAGACGCGTGGATGGGCAAGGCAGTGGAGCGGGTGTTTCTGCCGATGATGAAGCTTTCGATTCCTGAAATCGTAGATATCAATCTGCCGCCGGAAGGCGTGTTTCACAACCTGATGATTGTTTCGATCCGCAAGAGCTATCCGGGGCAGGCCCGCAAGGTGATGCACGGCATCTGGTCGCTGGGTCAGGCGATGTTCACCAAATGCGTGGTGGTGGTGGACGAGGATTGCGATGTGCAGGACCTGGGCGAGGTGACGCTCAGGGTGACGAACAATATTGATCCCGAGCGCGATATCCAGTTCACGATGGGCCCGGTGGACACGCTGGACCACGCGAGCCGGCTGCCGAACTACGGCAGCAAGATGGGCATTGATGCGACCCGCAAGTGGGCGGCGGAGGGATTTGAGCGGGAGTGGCCGGAGGAGTTGACGATGTCGCCGGAGGTGAAGGCGCGGGTGGATGCGATCTGGAAGAAGCTGGGGATTGAGTAGGGCCGGCGAGCGCGGCCCGCGCCGGGGTGAGGCCGTATAATTACGCCATGTCGCTGCTCAAAAATACCGCTGCCATCGCCAAGGGAATGGGCATTACGTTCGGTGAGATGTTTGAGCCGACGCAGGTTGAGAACTATCCCGACGGCCCCGGGCCGAACAAGGGCGCGCGGATGGAGCAGCGCTTTCGTGGCGAGCATGTGCTGCAGCGCGACGAGAATGGGCTGGAGAAATGCGTCGCCTGCTTCCTGTGCGCGGCGGCGTGCCCGTCGAACTGTATCTATATTGAGGCGGCGGAGAACACTGAAGCCAAGCGCATCTCGAGCGCCGAGCGCTACGCCAAGGTCTACAACATTGATTACAACCGCTGCATTTTTTGCGGATACTGTGTCGAGGCCTGCCCCACGGACGCGATCACGCACGGACATGGATTTGAGTTGGCGACGATGAATGCGACCACGTTAGTGATGCGGAAGGAAGATATGCTGGTGCCGCTGCCGGGCCAGAAGTTGCCGGAGACGCCGGCCGCCGTGGTTGCCGACCACACGACGGTTTGAGCGACAAATTTGGTGCTGGTTCGACCATTGCGGGTGAAAAGCCTGCTACTGTATCCTTGCGCGGATGATAAAAATGGGCCCGAAGATTCTTCACGTCTGCTCCAGAGATCCACTCCGGCCCCTGCGTGACCAGGTGTTGCGAATTTCCGGCTACCAGGTGGAGTCGGTGGGTCTGTTTAAAGACGCGCTGCCGAAATTTGAGGTCGAGGAGTTCGATCTCGTGCTGATTGATATCGAGGCGGAGGGGCAGATCTCAACCGCCGAGGAGCTGTGCGGCCACATGAAGAAGATGCGTCACGGACAGAATGTCGCGTTCGCGTGCAACTGGCGCGTTTCGATTGATAGCACCTGTCCGGACGACATCATTCGCACGGAGTTTAATCCCGAGGCATTTGTCGCAGGTGTGCGCTCATTGCTTCCTCCAGCGCAAGCACCTAATAATTAAGCGGGCCGGCTAAGCGGCGCTCTTCTTGACGGCGGCAGCCTTGCGGCCGGAGGAGCGAATCGCCTCCAGCGCGGCAGTGCGCATGGGGCGCTCGTGAAGCAGCAACTCGGTGGCCTGGACGCGGCGATCGGAGTGGAACCAGCGCTGCACGGCTTTATCACACAGAATATTGGTCAACGCCAGGAGCGACATGCCCTGATGATGCGCCATCCAGGAGCGGACCATCTGCGGCGGACGGACCAGCGACGGCCCTTGCCTGGGCTCATTCGCCGCCGAGTAATCGGCCGACTCGTAAAAGCCGTAGGGGGTGAGCCAGCCTGATTTTGCCATGCGCTCGAGGTTGGCGAAAGCGTGGACCGGATCAATGGGTAACGCGAGGCAGGACGCGTAGGGCGTGATGACGGGGCCGCCGTCGCTGGCGTTGGGGCTGATGCCGAGGGCGGGGATTCCGAAGGCGTGGTACTGATAATGTCCGTCGGCGCCGAGGGTGGCATAGCCGGCCTCGGAGATTCCCCAGGGAATGCGCCTGGGGACATAGTTGCGCTGGATGACGACGGCGGCATTCTGGGTGCGGGCCAGCATGCTGTTGGGAAAGCTGCGCATCCAGAGCGCCGGCATGAGGTATTCAAACATCGTGCCGGTCCATGAGACGAGTATCGGGATGTCTTTGACGAAGGTGTGGAGGCGCCCGAGCTGGAACCACGTGGTCTGGGGGATATCACCTTTTGCGATGGAGACGAAGACCGCGGTGCGCGCCTCTGAGGCGAGCAGGTCGTAGCAGGCCTCTTCGATCGAGTCCTTCTGAATGTTGTAGGCGATGCTGAGCAGCCCTCGCGCGGGGTGATAGAGGCTGGCGAAGTCCATGGCGTCGGCGAGCTGTCCGGCGAGAGCGGCGAGATTGTTCAATTCGTCGAGCAGAGCCTGCAGCTTTTTAATGGCGGCCGGCAGCAGGGAGCGGAGCTGGCCGTTCTGCACGAGCAGGCTGGTGTTGCTTTCAAACGTGCTCCACGAGTGCTGCAGGCGCAGGTCGAGATCATTCGCATATGTGAGTGCGGCGCGAGGCGAGAGCGAGGTCAAACGGGCGAGGGATTGTGGCGTCTCCATCGCGTTCATCAGGGCGGCGAACTCGGGCAGCATCCACGGCAGGTAATCGCGGATGAGGGTGGCGACACTCTGGCGGTGGGCTGCAAAGGTCAGGGCGGCGTAATCGGTCGAGTCGTTGGAAGCAGCCGCAGCGAGGCCGGGGCGATCCGGCGGAAAGGCAATCGAAAGCAATCCGGTGAGCCAGTTTGAATTCTCGCCGGCGGATACATTTGCCTGCTGCGAGCTCCTGGCGAGGGCGGAATATTCGAGAGTGCCCCGGTAGAGGGCCGGGGTGAGCAGTGGGCGATCGAGCACATCAAGGCAGCCGGCGCGCAGCGTCCAGAGGGAGGCGAGCAGGTTGCCGCTGTCTACGCTGGAGACGATGCGTGGCGCCAAAGGCGCAAGCGAACGAGTGTCATACCAGTTGAAGATGTGGCCGCGGAATTTCTCCATGCGGTCCATGGTGTCGAGGCTATTGCGGGTGAGTTCGGCAAAGCGCAGCGGGGTGAGCCACCCCATCTCGAGCGCTGCCTGGCGAGAGTTGAAGAGCAGGCCGAGGTTGGTGGGGGAGACGCGGGCGGCGACGAACATTTCTTTTTCTTCGACGTTGTCGGGGATGAGCCAGTGGTGCTCGGCGGTGGAGAACTCGTCGAAGTAGCGCCAGGTGCGAAAGGCGAGATCGCGGAGGAAGCGGGTGTGTTCGGGGGTGAGCTCGCGAGCCTCTTCAACCGGGGCGCGATTGAGCCAGCGCGCGAGCAGCCGGCTGCATGCCCAGAGGACGAGAAACGGCAATGCGAATGGCAGAGAGCGCGGGTTGACGAGGGCGACCAGAGAGGCCGCGACGAGTGAGAGAAGCGGAATGAGGCCGAGATAGAGTTCGACGGGAGTGTTGCGGTTGGTGGTCTCTTCAGCTTCGGCGGCGGTCTCCCATTCCAACATTCGGCGGCCGCTGACGAAACGGCGGAAGAGGGTGCGAACGATCGCATCCAGCGAGAGCAGGGTGTAGAGGGGGAGAAACGCAATGGAGAGAGCGAGCTTGGCGTGAGCGGCAAAAAAGCCCTCCGTGGCGTCGAGGACGGCGCCGGGGACGGGACGAATCGCGGCGCGAAGCAGAGAGGCGGCGAGCTGAATGTAGACCGGCAGCATGAGCAGCAGGAGGGTGGCGACGGTCCAGTAGAGGGGGCCGCCGGGGAGACGGAGCCATCCGGCGAGCAGCAGAAGCAGGGTGGCGGGCTCGACGAGGCTGCGGCGCAGGTTGTCGAAGATCTTCCACCGCGACATGGCCGAGATGGGATTGGGCACATAGTGGCTGGACTCGTCGGGAACGCGTGGAAACAGCCACTGGGCGACCTGCCAGTCGCCGCGCACCCAGCGATGCTTGCGTTTTCCCCAGGCGCTCAGGTGCGACGGGTAGTCGTCAATGACCTCGACATCGCCGACCAGGCCGACGCGCGCGTAGGAGCCCTCGATGAGGTCGTGGCTGAGCAGGGAATTGCGGGGGAAGCGACGGGCGAGCACGCGATGCAGCACGTCCACTTCATAAAGGCCTTTGCCGGTGAAGATGGCGTCGCCGCAGAGGTCCTGGTAGACGTCGGAGACGGCGCGGCTATAGATGTCGAGGCCGGTCTCGCCGGAGTAGAGCCGAGCCAGGCGCGAGCGGGAGGCGGAGTGGACGCTAATCTCGACGCGCGGCTGCAGGATTCCGTAGCCCTGCTCGACGATGCGGCGGGCGGGGTCAACGATGGCGCGATTGAGGGGATGCGCGGTGGTGCCGATGAGTTTGTGCGCGGTGTCGCGAGGCAGCTGGGTGTCGGCATCGAGCGTGAGGACGTAGCGTGTCTTCGAGAGGACAGAGAGATTGCCGGCCTTGATGGGGAAGGCGTCGTATTCGTCGCGCAGCAGGCGATTGAGGTCGAGCAGCTTGCCGCGCTTGCGCTCCCAGCCCATCCACACACCTTCGCGCGCATTGAAGACGCGATGGCGATGGAGGAAGAGAAATGAGCCGCCACCAAGGGGCGCATAGCGTGCGTCGAGCTCGGTGATGAGCGAGACTGCGAGTTGGACGAGGGGATGGGAATCCTGCTCGCGCGGCTTTTCGACGGAGTCGGGAAGATCGGTCAGAAGAGCGTAGTGGATATTGGCATCGCGATTGGCGAGATAGCGGACCTCGAGGCTCTCGACCAGGCCGCGGGTTTGCTTCTCGCTGAGCAGCAGCGCGGGAATGACGACCAGGGTGGTCTCTTTGGCCGGGACGCCCTCAGAGAAGTCGAGCTTGGGGAGCGGCTCGGGAGAAAACATGGCGGCGACGATGTGGTTCATGATCTCGACCGCGCCCTGGGAGGCGGGCAGGATCGTGAGCAGGAATGCGATGACGAGGCCGATGAGCACGTCGGTGTAATGCAGCACGGGGACCATCAACAGGGTGATGAGCAGCAGGGTGAGCAGCCAGATGCCGGAGATATAGAAGTCAGAGGCGTGGGCGCGCAGGAAGCGGCGGAGCCTTTCGGTCTGGGGCTCGTGGTAGCCGATGCGGGCCTGGAGGGCGGGCAGGCCCTCGGCCATCAGGTAGTAGCCGACGTGCGATTTGCGGGCGCGGAGGCGCGGGCTCTCGTCAGAGGCGGACTGGGCGGCGGCGCGGGCGAGCTCCATTGCAGTCGAGGCGACTTCAACTTCGTTCAGGTCGGCGCGGAGAGCGAGCGAAGCGATGATGTTGCGGTAGCGGTCGCGGGTGCCGGCGTCCATGCGCGGATAGGTCGCATCCTGCTGCAGCAGGGGTTCGAAGGCAACGTAAGGCTCAAGCAGCCGCTCCCAGTTGGTGATGCCGAGTGCCTGGAGGCTCTTCATGAGCGCGGGAATGGCGAGGATGTCGGCCTCGGTGGCCTGGCCGCGCATGAGGGCGAGGCCGGCGGGAATCAGCTTCTCGAGCATGGCCAGCTTGAGACCGGCGGGCACGGCCCAGATTTCGCGAAGCAGCAGCGGGTCGTGCTTTTGATACTCCTCGAGGAAGGCGAGGAATGCCTGCTGCGACCAGGCGTTGTCGAGAGCCTGGGTAGCGGCGATGCCCAGAGCGAGCACGCGCGGCATGGGACCGCTTGGACTCTTATCCGCAGAGAGAGCGGTCACGTGAGGAAGCGGGCCAAGATTGCTGCCGCTGTTGTGCACCTGCTGCGAGGTATTGCGGATGGTGCGAGGATTCTCTTTGAGCCAGGCCCACGCCTCTTTAGCGTCGGCGGTTGTAACCGGCGCCTGGGCGGCCACGGGAGCGTCGGCGATTAACGCCAGCAGTTCGTTACCGGCGGCCTCGGTCTGTTTCCATTGTGCGAGCCAGTCGCCTTCTCCGCTGTCGGCTGCGCTGTGCTGCCACTTTCCGGCGAGGGCTGCGGCGTGTGCGCGGGCGCTCTCGGGGGAGAGGCCGGGCGGCGGCTGAACGTCGGGCGCGATGTCGGTCGGCTTCATCGGTAGCTGGCTGCCTGCATTTCGAACATGGTGGCGTAGCGGCCGTTTCTGGCGATGAGCTGAGGATGAGAGCCCTCCTCAACGATCTGGCCATGCTCCAGCACTACGATGCGATCGGCCATGCGAACGGTTGAGAAGCGGTGGGAGATGAGCAGCGCCATTTTGCCGCGGGTGAGGTCGGCGAAGCGCTCGAAGACCTCCATCTCGCTGCGGGCATCGAGGGCGGCGGTGGGCTCGTCGAGTATGAGGAGCTGCGCGTCGCGAAGGTAGGCGCGGGCGAGGGCCATCTTCTGCCACTCGCCGCCGGAGAGTTCGACTCCGCCCTCAAAGCGGCGGCCGAGGACCTGATCGTAGCCGAGAGGGAGCTTGGCAATGACCTCTGAGGCGAGACTTTTATGGGCTGCGAGTTCAAGTGATGCTTGAGAGATGTGCTCGAGGCCCTGGGCGGCGTGCGCGCTGTCTAAATTGCCGACGGCGATGTTCTCGCGGGCGGTCATTTCGTAGCGCATGAAGTCCTGAAAGATGACTCCGATCTCGTGATGGAGGCTTTCGATGGAGTAGTCGCGGAGATCAACTCCGTCGAGCAGGATCTGGCCCTCGGTGGGGTCGTAGAGGCGAGTGATGAGTTTGACGATGGTGGTCTTGCCCTGGCCGTTCTCACCGATGAGCGCGACGCGTTCGCCGGTGAGCAGGGTGAAGTTGAAGTTGCGAAGAACGCGGCGTTCGGTGCCGGGGTAGGCGAAGGAGACGTTGCGGAATTCGAAGCCGTGGCGGATTGGCCGGGGAACGGGGCGGGCGTCGGGGCGCGATTGGACGGTCGGCTCCATCTCGAAGAAGGCGACGAGGTCGGTGAGGAAGAGCGCCTGGTCGGCGATGCCGGAGGCGGTGGTGAAGACCTGTTGCAGATAGGAGCTGGCCTGGATGATGGCGTTGGTGATGAAGTAGAAGGTGCCGATGTCGTAGAAGTGGTGGAGCGCGCGCCAGATGACGAAGACGTAGCAGCCGTAGTAGCCGAGCATTCCGAGGGTGGCGAGAAATCCGCCGAGGAAGAGGCGCTTGCGGGAGAGGGCGACGTTTTCGCGATAGATGCCTTCGCGAGATTTCGCGGAAGCGGCCGGTGAAATAGTCTTTGAGGCCGAAGAGCTTGAGTTCCTTGGCGCCCTCGCGGCTGCCGGCGACCTGGCGGAGATAATCCATCAGGCGCTTGGCGGGAGTCTGACGGAAGTTTTTCGCGTAGCCGAGGAAGGCGAAGTGGGTCTCGCCGAAGAACGACGGCAGGATGCCGATCATCAGCAGCAATACCAGCCAGGGCGAGTAGTAGAGCAGGGTGGCGGTGAAGACCAGGGTGGAGACGGTCTGCTGAAAGAGCCGGCCCATCTGCTGAATGAGCGCGAGGCGATCGGTGGCCTGGACGCGGGCGCGCTCCAGGCGGTCGTAGTAACCGGGGTCTTCGTAGGTGGTGAGGTCGAGGCGAGCGGCCTGCTCCATCACACGCAGGCTGACGTAGTGGGTATAGCGGTCAGAGAGCAGGTTGTCGCAGTAATCAATGAGGCGGCTGAGGAGGCCGGTGACGATGGCGAGCAGCACTTCGAGTCCGACGATCCACCAGAAGTGAATCGGGACAGGCTGGCCGCGGAGGACGTGATCAACGCCGTTGATGATCCACGAAGCGACTTTGGCGATGCCCCACGGGGTGAGGGCAACGAGAAAGCGCAGGGTGATGCTCCAGACGACGACGGCGCGGCCGGACTCCCAGAGGATTTTCAGGACGGCGGGGACGTTTTTGAGCGCGCGAATCCTCTCTGCCCAAGGACTGGGCTGCGGGGCCGGAGTGGATTCGGCAGTCGTCATGAGAAACGGTTGCGGATGAAAGCTATGCCGCGGTGAGATGCGGGGTCAGGGCGAATTCGTTGGATGGACGATTATCGCTCACAACGCCGGGGTGCAGCGCCGGGGTGCAGGCGGGCGGAGGGAGTGCGACAGAATTTCGAAATCGCTGGGGTAAATCCGGGGCATTTCCGCTAACATAGAAGAGGCAATGAGCCGGCCGGAACGCGGAGAGGTGGCAGAGCCCGGTTGAATGCACCTGACTCGAAATCAGACATACCTTTACGGGTATCGGGGGTTCGAATCCCTCCCTCTCCGCCATTTTTCTAAGTGCGATTCGACTGGGCGGTCAGGCGCTGCCGCCAAGCCGCTCTTTCAGTCTCAAAGTAGCGAGCAACTGAGAAGGTCTTCTCCAGCCAAATAGAAGGCCCCGGAGCCGGTGTGAGGTATTGAAGACGACTCCACCTTGTCATATACGACATGCCGACTGCCATCCATGTCGGTTGAGATGCTGACGAGCGTAGCGACTATTTTCTGCCCGTCCGAGACGGTCATGCTGACCCGATGATCTTGCAACTCCCGTAGCGGCATTGAACTCTTCCAGCGTCATGCCAACGATATTCTCAGAAATACACCCTCTCATTCCATGGACTCCTATTAAGCCGACGGCTCTCCTGGAGCTGACCGGCGCATTCAAGAAGAATCCGCAACGCGTCAGGCGCTGCCACCAAGCCGCTCGACCAGGTGGTCAGCCACGCGCAGAGCGTTGGCGAAAGCGATTTGGGGTGGAGGAGGACAGCCTTGGTGTTCCCGTTGGATTTTTCGCGGGGAAGGAAGGGGCCGCGTTCAAGCATCAGGATACGCTTTCCAGCGCGAGCCAGCCGCATGGCAAGCGGGCCTCCGCCGGTGCCGATGATGATTGCGTCGTAGACTTCGAGGTTGGGATGCGACCAAACGCGAGGGTATATCGTCTTTCTGCTGGGATGAAATTTTCCGGGGTGGATTTTGCCGAGGTGAACGCCAGGATGAAAATGTTGGCGAGTGGGGATGTGACGGAATGAAGGGAAGAGTTGGGGCGTGGCTAACGTTTGGAATGCTCACCTTGGGCGCGATGAGTGTTGCGGCACAACAGCCGGCGGCGCCTGCGCAACAGCCGGCAGCGCCTGCGGGGCAGGCAGCGGGGGCTACGGCTCAAGAACCGGACACGCCGACGCTCGAGGTGAACGTGAAAGTGGTCACCTTGCCGGTGACGGTGCGCGATAAGCACGGGAAGCTGATTACGAATCTCGGCAAAGACGATTTCATCCTGACGGAAGATGGGCGGCCGCAGACCATCAAGTATTTCAACCTGGACACAAAGCTGCCGTTGACCCTGGGCCTGCTGGTAGACACCAGTCGCAGCATGAGCAGCGTGCTCGACCAGGAGCGCAGCGCGAGCGAGAAATTTCTCGATCAGATGCTGACCGACCCGCAGGACCGCGCCTTCCTGATTCATTTCGATTACCAGGTGGAGTTGCTGGAGGACGTGACGTCTTCAAAAGACAAGCTGCGGGCCGGACTGAAAGAGCTGGAGGTGGGATCGGAGCGGAGTGATTCCGACGACGGAACGGACTCGGGCAGCCGCCGGCATCGCGGGGGCACGCAGCTTTATGACGCGATTTATCTGGCGTCGAACGAGCTGATGAAGAAGCTGCAGGGACGAAAGTCGCTCATCATTCTGTCGGACGGTGTGGACCGAGGCAGCAAGGAGAGCCTGGCGGAGGCGGTCGAAGCTGCGGAGCGGGCCGAGACCGTGGTCTACGCGATCTATCTGAAGGGTGAGCAGGAGCAGCAGCCGCATGGCGGCAATGGCGGGCATCGCGGGGGCGGCTATCCGGGAGGAGGATATCCGGGAGGCGGCAGCGGCGGTGGCTGGCCGGGCAGCGGGGGCGGCAGCGGAGGCAGAGGAGGGCAGGGCGGAGGGCAGGAGCGGCTGCCAGAATCCCACGTGGACGGAAAGAAGATGCTGACCGAGATTTGCGACAAGACCGGCGGGCGGGTATTTGAGGCGAAGAAGAAGGAACAGGTAGATGCGATTTATGCCCAGATTGCGGAGGAGCTGCGCAGCCAGTACATGCTGGGGTATACGCCGGACAAGGGGAGTTCGTCGGGATTCCACGCGATTCATCTGGCTGTAAAGAACAAGGATCTGGTGGTCGAGACGCGCGAGGGATATTACGCCGGGCATTAAGAGCGAACGTTGCTCACGGTGATGAATTTTTGCAAAGAGAAGCGGCGCGGGGCCGGGGTCGTAGATAATGCTGGCTTGCGGCCAGCCGCCGCTGACTTCGCATCTCACTGCATCGCTGCATGGTAAACATTTTTAAATTGATTCTCGGCAAGCCGCTGGCATCAGACGACGAGCGGGCCGAACGAATTGGAGTCGCGGCGGGCATCCCCGTCTTTGGGCTCGACGCACTGAGCTCGGCGGCATACGGGCCGGAGGCGGCGCTCACGCTGCTGTTGCCGCTGGGCCTGGCGGGCGTCACATACATTGTTCCGATCACCGGCGCGATTCTGCTGCTGCTGCTGATTGTTTATCTCAGCTACCGGCAGACGATCTCGGCCTACCCGAATGGCGGCGGGTCATATACGGTCGCGACGGAAAACCTGGGAGCGAACGCCGGATTGCTGGCAGGCGCAGCGCTGATGGTGGATTATGTGCTGACGGTCGCGGTGGGCATCTCCGCCGGAGTGGGCGCGCTGGTCTCTGCGGTGCCGAAGCTGCTGCCGCACACGCTGGCGCTGTGCCTGGCGATACTTTTGTTGCTGGCGGTGGTGAATCTGCGCGGCTCTCGCGAGGCGGGCGCGCTCTTCATGCTGCCGACGCTTCTTTTCATCGGCAGCCTGCTCGCGATGATCCTGATCGGGGTAGTGAAGGCGGCGGGATCGGGCTGGCATCCGGCGCCGGTCTCTGCGCCTCCGTTGGCTCCGATGGCTACGGCGGGAGTGGGATTATGGATCCTGCTGAAGGCCTTTGCCAGCGGCTGCACAGCGATGACCGGGGTTGAAGCGGTAAGCAACGGGGTGCGCGCCTTTAGAGAGCCGCGGGACAAGAATGCAGAGCAGACGCTGACGGTGATTATTTTTCTGCTGATGCTTCTGCTCGCCGGAGTGGCCTTTCTCAGCTGGGCGTATCGCATTCCCGCGACGGACCCGACCTCGTCGCATTATCAGAGCGTGCTCTCGATGCTGCTGTCGGCGGTGGCGGGGCGCGGCATCTTCTATTACGTCGCCATCGGCTCGATCCTGGCGGTGCTTTCGCTGTCGGCGAATACGGGCTTTGCCGATTTTCCCCGGCTGTGCCACGCGATTGCTGAAAACCGCTACCTGCCTTTTTCGTTCACGCTGCGCGGACGCCGCCTGGTTTACTCCTCGGGCGTATACGTGCTGACCGGGCTGGCGGCGGGGCTGCTGATCATATTCCGGGGGGTGACGGACAAGCTGATTCCGCTATACGCCATCGGTGCGTTCACGGCTTTTACTTTGTCCCAGGCCGGGATGGTGAGGCACTGGATGAAGGACCGCTCGAAGGGGCGGCATGTGCGCATGTCGCTCAATCTGATTGGAGCGGTTGCGACAGGAATTACGACGCTGGTCGTGCTGGTGGCGAAGTTCATGGATGGGGCGTGGATCACGGTGGTGCTGGTGGCGGCGATTATTGCGGTGATGGCAGCGGTGCATCACCACTATCACTATGTCCATCAGGCCACCCGGGATTGCGATCCGCTGAAGCTGGATGAGAACGACAGCCCGGCGGTTATCGTGCCGGTGGGCGGCTGGAGCACAATTACGGCGAACGCGATCCAGTTCGCCATGGCGATTTCAAAAGAGGTGTATGCGCTGCACGTGAAGACGGAAGAGCAGGAGAGCCAGTCGGCGGAGGAGCGGTGGCGGATATTTGTAACCGATCCCGCCAAGGCTGCCGGATTGACGCCGCCGACCCTGGTGCAGCTCAACTCCCCGTTTCGCGCCGTAGTGCGGCCGGTGATGGAGTACATCACGGAGTTTCAAAGGAAATATCCTCACAAGCGGGTGGCGGTGCTGCTGCCTGAATTGGTGGAGTCGCATTGGTTTTACTATGCTCTTCACAACCAGCGGGTCTCCGCGCTCAAGGCTTTGCTATATCTCAAGGGGAACCATAGGATCGCGGTGATCAACGTGCCGTGGTATCTGGAGCGGAAGCGCAGAAATCCGAGGCACGAACCGCCGCTGGTCACAGATGTTCCGGCGGGCGAGCACGCGGTGGTGATAGGGAAACCTAAAACGAAGACACGTCGAAAGAAGACAGGAGAAAGAGCGTCATGATGGATTTCAGTTACAAATTGCCGGCAGAGTTGCAGAGTGCGGTGGCAGATTCGGTTGCCGATTGGCAACGCGGAAACAAAGTGCAGCGGCTGTGGGCGAAGGACGCCTCTCTGTGGACCAATGACGATGAAGCGAAGTGGCTGGGCTGGCTCGACATTGTGGAGCGGGAGCAGAAGTCGCTGGCAGATTTCACCGCGCTTGCCAAGGATGTGGCCGGCTTTGAATATGTGCTGCTGCTCGGCATGGGCGGCAGCAGTCTCTGCCCCGAGGTGCTGAGCAAGACGTTTGGCCACCAGAAGGGCCATCCTGAGCTGCGCATTGTGGATTCGACCGATCCGGCGGAGATACTGGCGGCGCAGAAATCGGTCAAGCTGAAGAAGACGCTGTTTATCGTGTCGAGCAAATCGGGCAGCACGCTTGAGCCGAACATTTTGAAAGCCTACTTCTACGAGCAGATGCGCCAGGAGGTGCATGAGGAGGTCGGGCAACACTTTATTGCGGTCACTGATCCGGGCTCGCATATGGAAGAGGTCGCGAAGACCGATGGCTTCCGCAAGATTTTCTACGGCGACCCGGGGATTGGCGGGCGCTATTCGGCGCTGTCGGATTTTGGCATCGTGCCGGCGGCAGTGATGGGGCTGGACGTGGAGAAGCTGCTGAGTCGCGCGCAGGACTCGGTGGCCGCCTCGCGTGGAACGGTGATTGAGCAGAACAATGCCGTGATGCTGGGGCTGATTCTGGGCACGGCAGCCCGCATGGGCCGCGACAAGATCACGTTCTTTACCTCGGATGGGATCTTTGACCTCGGGGCGTGGATGGAGCAGTTGATTGCCGAATCCACCGGCAAGCAGGGCAAGGGGATCACGCCGGTAGATCGCGAGCAGATCGGGCCGCCGGAGGTTTACGGAAACGATCGCGTGTTTGCCTATATCAAGCTGGCAGGTTCAGACGACAAGAAGCTGGAGGAGAAGGTCGCTGCGCTCGAGCAGGCCGGGCAGCCGGTGGTCCGATTCGTGATGAACGATGTCTATGACATTGGCGAGCAGTTTTTCGCGTGGGAGATCGCGACCGCGGTTGCCGGATCGGTGATCGGGATAAACGCGTTTAATCAGCCGGACGTCGAGGCGAGCAAGATTGAGACGCGCAAGTTGACGGACGAGTATGAGCAGACGGGCAAGCTCGAGGAGCAGCAGCCGTTTTTCATAGACGGAGAGATTCAACTCTTCGCGACCAAGGAGTATGCGGCCGTGCTGCACGGCGCAGGGGGCGAAGGAAACCTGATTGCTCACCTGAAGGCGCATCTCGATCAACTGCACCCGGGCGATTATTTTGCGCAGCTGGCATACATACAGATGGACGACGCGCATGAAGAAGCGCTGGAGGAGACGCGGCTTAAAGTTCGGGATGCGAAAAAAGTGGCGACCTGCGTGGGCTTCGGACCGCGATTCCTGCACTCGACCGGCCAGGATTACAAAGGCGGGCCTAACACGGGAGTCTTTCTGCAGTTCACCGCCGATCATCCGCAGGATTTGGCGGTCCCCGGTCACCGCTACACCTTCGGAGTGGTGATTGCGGCGCAGGCCGCGGGCGACCTGGCCGTGCTGCAGCAGCGAAAGCGCCGGGCGCTGCGGGTACACCTGGGCAAGGACGCGGCGGCCGGATTGCGCAAGGTCCACGAGGCGATCGTCAAGGGCTTGTAGGGGCGGGACCGACAATCAGCGGAGACGGAAACGGGCCTGCGGGAGCCTCAGGAGTGCTGCGCGCCGGTTGCCCATTGGCTGGGAGCGAGTTAGGGGGAGCGCGTAAGTGGGGGCGCGTAAGCGGTTGAGGAACCCTGTTGGTAATCCGCATTACCCATGCAACTTTGGACACTGAACAGTGTCTATCTATGTGGGTAACATATAGCTGCGCCTCGGGCGCATGGAGGTTCGCAGAGATGATTCGCAAGCTTCTTGATGGTTCGGCCGTTTTAGTTGTTGCCGCGGGATTGGTCGCCGGAGTCGGATGCGCCGTGGGCCCGCTCACGGTCGCAGCCCATGCACAGACCGACACTCGCTCCGACAGTCAGATACTCAGCGACGTGAACTCCAAACTGAAGGCCGACGCTGCGCTGTCAAACGTGAGCGTAGGGGCCGCGGTGACGAATGGCGTGGTGACCTTGGAAGGCAATGTAGCCGAATCGAGCCAGCTCGACGCGGCAGAGAACGATGTCTCGACGATCCAGGGAGTCACCAAGGTGGTGGACAACCTGCGAGTGAATCCGTCGGCGCCGACAGCCGATGCTGCAACCGCGGCGACCGACGCGCAGAATGAGGCGGCGGCGAAGGCGCAAACTGCGCAGCCACCGGCCGAAGCGCAGACCGCACCGCCGGCACAGGACGAGCAAGCCGAGGGCGATGCCAACCAGGGACCTCCGAACGGCCCTCCGAACGGGCCGCCGCAGCCGCCGAATGGCTACGGACCGCCGAACGGCTATGGTCCGGGGAACGGGCCGCCGCAGCAAAATTACGGTTACGAGCAGCAGGCGCCTCCGCCGCGCCGGCCGGTCCGCTACGATCCGGGCAATCGCACGGTCACTCTGCCGGTGGGAACGGTGCTGACGGTCCGGACGAACCAGTGGCTGCAGGGCGGCAAGAGCCAGGTTGGCCAATTCTTCAACGGCGTGGTTGCGGTGGATGTGCCGGGCGACCGCGGGATAGTGATTCCGCGCGGAGCCAGCATCACCGGGCAGGTAGTGGACTCAAAATCTGCCGGACACTTTAAGGGCAGCGCAATTCTGGCGCTCAAGTTGTCGAACCTGACGCTGGGCAACCAGACCTATCCGCTGGTCTCTGACGTCTGGGGACAGCAGAGTCGTGGCAAGGGCGGGCAGACTGCCGGTGGAGCGGTGGGAGGCGCATTCTTCGGAGCGCTGATCGGCGCAGTTGCCGGAGGCGGCCCGGGCGCTGCCATCGGTGCAGCGGCAGGCGGCGCGGCGGGAGCAGGCGCATCCGGACTGTCACCGACTCCGCAGGCGTTTGTGCCGGCCGAGGCGCTGGTGTCGTTCCGGCTGACGACGCCGCTGGTGGTGACGACCGTGACTCCTGACCAGGCCCGAACGCTGGCCGCAGCAGCACCGCCGCTGCAGAGGCCCTCGCGTCCGCCGCCGGCGCGGTACGGTTACTACCCTTACTAACCGGGAGAGTGAACTACTAACCGGGAAGTGAACCGGAGTGAGCAATGGGAATGTGCAATGGGGGTGGGCCAAAGGGCCTGCCCCTTTTTGCCTTATAATCTTCGATAGCCCTGCCTGCTTATCTGTGCGCTAACGGCTTACAGATTTCGGCCAAATCGCGGGCTTTACGCTTCGTGCGTTCTTAAGGTCATCACAAATCCATGATTCGTTTTTTGCAGAAAGACAACCGCCTGACCAAGGCCATCTTCTGGGTAGTCATCGGCGCCGCCGCCATCACGATGGTCATTACTCTGGTGCCCGGCATTTTTGCCAACGGGCCCGATGACGGCTCCACGACTTACGCCACGGTGCGCAACGGCGGGTTGTTCGGACGCCTGCTGACGGAGAATTCAGAGGTCTCGACCCAGCAAGTGCAGCGACTGGCGAGCCGGATGATCCAGCAGCAGAAGCTGCCGGACTTTCTGATGCCTTACATGATGCAGCGCGCGGCAACGTCTCTCGTTCAGCAGGAGATTCTGCTGCACGAGGCGAACCGGCTGGGGCTGCAGGTGACCGATGACGATCTGCGCCGCGAGCTGCAGACCGGGATCCTTCGGGCAATATATCTATCCCGAGGGCAAGTTCATCGGCGACGACCGCTACGCATATTTCGTTTCGACCGCATTCAACATGAGCACCAGTGAGTTTGAGAGCACGCTGAAGAAGCAGATGGAGCTGGAGCGGCTGGAGCACCTGGTGACGGCCGGGGTGACGGTGAACGCGAAAGACGTTCGCCAGGAATATATGGAGCAGGGCACCAAGGTGAAGTTCGATTACGCCGTGATCAGCCTGGACGACATCAAGAAGGACATCAATCCGACGGACGCGCAGCTGCAGGCTTATTTCACGCAGCATGCGCAGAAATATGCCAAGGGCATTCCTGAGACGCGCAAGATTGCTTTCATCGTGTTTGATCCTTCGCAGACGCCCGGTGCTGCTCCTCAAGTGACCGATGCGGCGCTGCAGGCGTATTACCAGGCGCACGTGGACCAGTTCCAGCAGAAGGAGCAGGTGAAGGTCCGCCACATTCTGATCAAGGTTGCGCAGGGCGCCGATGCAGCGACCGATGCAGCGGCCAAGAAGAAGGCGGATGACATTCGCAAGCAGCTGCAGGGCGGAGCGGATTTTGCCAAGCTGGCGAAGGAAAATTCCGACGACCCGGGCAGCAAGGACCAGGGCGGGGAGCTGGGCATGATTTCGCGCGGGCAGACGGTGCCGGAGTTTGAGCAGACGGCGTTCTCGCTGCAGCCGGGACAGCTGTCTCAGGTAATCAAGACGCAGTTCGGATATCACATTCTGCAGGTTGAAGCGAAGCAGGCGGCCCAGACCAAGAGCCTGGAGCAGGTGAAGGACCAGATTCGGCCGATCGTGCAGCGCGAGGCTGAGATGCACGCGGCGCAGAATTTCGCGCAGCAGCTGGCCACGCAGGCGCAGCAGCAGGGGCTGGAGAAGGCGGCGGCGGCGCACAATCTGCATGTCGAGACGACGGATTATCTGCAGCCGGGACAGCCGGTGCCGGGAATTCCTGACAGCGCGGCGATGTTGACGGCGGCATTTGCGGCCAAGCAGGGCGGGGCTCCGCAGAGTGTTTCGACGGGCGAGGGCTACGCGGTCTTCAACGTGGTGGATATCAAGCCGGCGCACGCGCCGAGTTTTGCCGAATACAAGACGCACGTGCTGGACGACTATCGCAACGACCAGGCGCCGGCGATTCTGCAGCAGAAGACGCAGCAGATGGCGACCGCAGCCAGGGCGAGCAACGATCTGGCCAAGGCAGCGAAAGAGGCGGGAACGACGGTGCAGACGAGCGATGATGTCGGCCGCGACGGACAGGTGCCGGGAATCGGCTCGCTGGCCGCGGACGCGTCGCAAATCTTCGGCCTGAGCGTAGGCCAGGTGAGCAATGCGTTAAATAACGGCCGCGATGGCTTCGTGATCAAGATGGTTGCGAAGCAGGAGCCGACTGCCCAGGATGTGGCGGCGAATTTTGATGCCACCCGGGACAAGTTGCTGGATGACAAGCGCCAGAAGATGTTCGGCGTGTTTGTCACCGATCTGCAACAGCGCTACGAGAAAGAGAAGCGCGTGCTGTATAACAAGCGCGCGGTCGCCGATGCGCAGAAGCAGCCGGCACTCCCGACCCAGCCTGGTTCCTAAGGCGGCCGGCATCATGCGGAGAAGAGCGGATTCAGAGGGCGGGGCCGATATTTTGGTCCCGCAATTTGCATCCAACCCATAGAATCCGAATCGAGGCGGGCGAAACGGCGGTTATGGAACAGGGACGATCTTCGGGCATCATCCTGCACATTACCTCGCTGCCATCGTTGGGCGGCATTGGGGACCTGGGCCCGGCCGCGTATGAGTTCGCAGATTTTTTGCAGGCGGCGAAGCAGCGGGTGTGGCAGGTGCTGCCGCTGAGCCCGACGGGATATGGCAATTCGCCCTACGCGGCGACTTCAGCGTTCGCGGGAAATTCATTACTGATCAGTCTTGAGAAACTGGCCGACGAGGGTTGGATCGGACGCGATCGGCTGGGAGCTCTGGAGACGAAAGCCGATCCGGTGGACTATCCCGCGGTGGCAGCGGTGAAGCAGCCGCTGCTGGAAGAGGCGGCGCGGAACTTTATTCAGCGAGGACGGCGGGGCGGGGATCAGTGGCAACGCTTTGAGCAGTTCTGCAGGGCGCAGCAGCATTGGCTGGACGATTATGCCTACTCCGTGGTCTTGCGGCGGCGTTTTGGCGGGGCGGTATGGCCGGAGTGGCCGCCGGAGTTTGCCCGTCGCGAGCGCGCTGCCCTGGACCGCCTGAAGCAGGAATCGGGCGAGGCTCTGCAGATTGAGCAGGCGCTGCAGTTTGCGTTCGACGAGCAGTGGTCGCAGCTGCGGTGGTATTGCGGTCAGCGCGGCATTCAACTGATGGGCGATGTGGCCATCTTTGTGAACTACGACAGCGTGGATGTGTGGACGCACCCTGAGCTCTTTCTGCTGGATGAAAACCGGATTCCGCTGTTTGTGTCGGGAGTGCCGCCGGATTATTTCAGTGCCACGGGGCAGCGCTGGGGCAATCCTCTATATCGCTGGGACATTTTGGAGCAGAGCAAATTTGACTGGTGGGTGGCGCGGATTCGCCGTTCGCGCGAGTTGTACGACCTGATCCGGCTGGACCACTTCCGGGGATTTGAGGCGTACTGGCAGATTCCGGCGGCCGACGATACGGCAATAAACGGCACATGGGTCAAGGCTCCGGGCGCGGAGTTGTTCGCGGCACTGGGAGAGCAGTTGGGAGAAGTGCCATTCATCGCCGAGGACCTCGGCCTGATCACGCCCGAGGTGACGGAGCTGCGCGAAAAGTTTGGCATGCCGGGAATGTGCATTCTGCAATTTGGATTTGGCGATCGCGGCGCGCACATGTATCTGCCGCATCGCTTTGTGCCGAACACGGTCGCTTATACCGGAACGCACGACAACGACACCACGCTCGGCTGGTGGCAGCACCAGGCCAACGAAGTTGAGAAGCAGGCGGCGCTGACCTATCTGCGGCCGGGCGATGACGGAATCGTGTGGGCGATGATTCGCGCGGCAGCGAGCTCTGTCGCGAATCTCTGCATGATGCCGCTGCAGGACCCGCTGGAGCTGGGCAGCGAGGCGCGGATGAACACGCCATCTGCCCCGGACGGCAATTGGAGCTGGCGCTATCGCGGAGAGATGCTGCGTCCGGAGATCGCTGCGAAGCTGGCAGCGCTGATGGAAGTGACAGACCGCGACGGAGTCGTCGTTCCCGGAGCTTAGACGCTCGACAGCAGGGCGACTGGGAACTGGGCGAGCAGATCGCGCAGCAGCACCGATCCTTCGGCGTCCGGGGTGACGGTTTCTCCGGTGAAGACATTGTGCAGAGGGCGGCGTGCCGATTCCGGCAGCAGCAGGCGGGCACTTGCCCAGACGCTGCCCAGCGGCGCGGCGGTCTTTGCGCCCATCAGCGAATAAGAGAATCGCGGCGCGACTGCGAGAACGCTTGATCCCTGGTGCGAGCGCAGAAAGGCGACGACATGTTCGCGCAGCGGGCCGAGCGCGTAGAGCGGCTGATAATCTCCGTCGCGAAACAGAGCGGGCACCTGGCTGCGCAACTGCAGGGCGCGGTAGATGGTCCAGAGCTTGATGCGGCCGTCCTGCCACTGATCGAGCAGCTGGCGGCAGAGATCGGGCAGGTTGCGGCCTGCTTCCGAGTCCCGCTTTAACTGGCGGAGATAAGACTTGCGCAGGGAATAGTCCACGGCACGGCGGTTGTCCGGGTCAACCAGGCTGAAGTCCCACAGCTCGGTGCCTTGATAAAAATCGGGAACGCCGGGCGAAGCCAGCTTGAGCAATGTTTGCGCGAGTGAGTTGATGGCGCCGAAGAATGCGACGGGAGAGAGAAACTGTTCGAGCGCCGCAGGGAAGCCGCGGTCGAGCGCCTTCGCGCGACAGGGCATGCTGGACAAACTGCTCCAGCGCGGCGCCGTAGGCGGGATCCGGATTAATCCAGCTCATGTTGATCTTGGCCTCGTTGCCGGACTTGATCATGTATTGCTGGATGCGCTCCACATATTCGTCGTGCTTCTTGCCGGGCGCGAGTCCAATCGGCCAGGTTCCGGCGACAGTCTGGTAGAAGAAATATTCCTCGTTGCCGCTGGGCACTCTGCGTCCGTCTTCAAGCACCACGGAGTGACGCCGATTGATGCGCTGCCACTGGCGAACGGCGAGCGCCCATTCGCGCGGCATCTCGGTGAGGACAGACAAGCGGGCGCGCACATCCTCACTGCGCTTGGTGTCGTGGGTGGTGGAGGCGAGCATGGCGTGGGGGGAGGTAGTGGCGCGGCCGAGAGACTCCTTGTGAAAGTCATCGAGCTCGAGCCCGAAGGTGCGCAGCGATCCGCCGACCTCGTTGGCGGCGATGAAGCGGTTGTAGACGTAGAAGGCGGTGTCTTCGACGCCCTTGGCCATCACCGGGCCGCTGAGCTGCTGAAACTTGAGGGCGAAATAGAGCTGCGGCCGCGCCGAGGAATCCTCCGAATCCGCCGTCTTGTTATTGAGCAGCAGAGTCTCGCGCAAAAAGTCGAAGGCAGTGCTGGAGATATTCGGATTGCGTCGCTTGGCGACAGAAATCGCGTAACGGATGCAGGCTTTGTCCTGGTCGGTATATTTGCCGCGGTCGTCAATGTAGGTGCGATAGACCGGCATGCAGGCGATGGTTTCGCGAATGATGGCAGAGAGCACCTTGGTGGTGAAATCGCGGGCGCGGCGGTCGGAGGCGGCCAGATGGCTGAGCAGATTGGTGAGCGTGGAGACTTCGTTTGAGAGCGTGGTGTTCATCACCAGCAGCTTTTTCTCGTAGACGACGTCTTCCGGCTCGGCAATCTCCGGCGCGAAGCGCTCATAGGTCTGCGTCAGTTTGCGTTCACTCTTGCGCTGCAGAAAGAGATGGATGGTCTGATAGATGAAGTCGTAGCCGGTGGTGCCGTGCACGGGCCAGGAGGGAGGCAGCGATTCGCGCGGCGCAAGAATCTTCTCGACCAGCGTGTAGACCGCGGTCTTTGAGGGGTCCCACCGCACGCCCCGGAGCTGGGTGCGCACGGATTGCTCGATTCCATTGAGCGCGATGGGAGGCTCAGGGACCGGTCCGCAACAACGTGCGGCGAGCGCCAGCTTTTGCAGGCGGATGAGATATTGCCGCGGATCGAGCAGCCCGTCGCAGTGGTCAATGCGAAGTCCTTTCACGTCGCCCTGGGCAAGCAGACGGCGAATCAATTGATGGGTGGTGGCAAAGACTTCGGGATTTTCCATGCGCAGGCCGGCGAGGTCATTGACGTCAAAAAAGCGGCGGTAATTGATTTCGTCGCCGGAGACGCGCCAGTGCGCCAGCCGGTAAGGCTGCAGCTCAAGAAGTTGATGGAGCCGGTTATAGCTGCCCGCATTTCCGGGCGTCCCTTTCATTCTCTCGAGCGCCTGTTGCACGTGCGGACGGAGGCTGTCGTCGCAAAGCCAGCGCTGCAGGCGTGGTTTCAGAATCGCGAGCTGCTCCCGGCGCAGGCCCGCCAATGTTTCGTCGGTCGTGTCGTGCGGGGGAACGTGGGCGAGCTGCTCGAGTAACGCCCTGAAGTCCTCGGGCAATTCCGGGGAAAGCTCGAGGTTGTCAGGCGACGGCATGTCGGGGCCGGCGGAAAATACGAGGGGCACGGAGGGCGCGGAGAGCGGCAGACGATGTTCGAAATAGCAGATGCGGAACGAGCAGTCTTCAAAACATAGATAGATGTGACCGCTCTCCAGTTCCTCTCCGTAAGAGGCGCCGAGCACGGGGAGCAACAACTTGCCGCGCATGGCCGGCTTGAGCGGCTCCCAATCAATGTCGAAGTAATTTGCGTAGCGAGAGCAGCGGCCATTCTCAAGCACGTCTTGCCACCACGGAGTGTCATTGCCGACGCCCATGTGGTTGGGCACGATGTCGAGCAGCAGGCCCATCGAGCGGTTGCGAAGCTCGGTCGCGAGCAGATCAAAGGCGGGCTCACCGCCAGCCTCGGTATTCAGCTTGTTCTGATCGGTGACGTCATAGCCATGCAGGCTGCCGGGGCGCGCCTCGAAGATGGGCGAGGTGTAAACGTCTTCGATGCCGAGCGCGTCAAGATACTCGACCAGGTCGGCAACATCTTTGAAGGGGAAATTTTTATTGACCTGCAGACGATAGGTCGCGCGCGGAGCGTGGACCCCCTGGCGCAGCCCCTGCTCAAGGCATGCGTTGAGGGCTGAGTCTGCGGCTGAAGAGTCGGCAGGGCTCTCCTGTTCGATCTGAAGGATTGGTTGCGGCGGCATCGTGGGATTTGATGCGTCCATTGGGGGATTCGTATGGCCGTGAAATGCACATTAGGTGCTGGCAGGGCGCCCGTGAAAGAATAATGAGCAGGGGTTATTTATACATGCCAGTGTCCGGTGAATCCATACGGTTGATGAACTACGTTGACGATATTTCGACCACGTTGCGGCGCATTCATGCGCTCACGCCGATGCTTGCGGCGGAGGAGAAGCAGCGCCTCGCGGCCTATATGAAAGATGCCAAGCAAGGGTATGACGACCTGCTGGCCACGTTGACGCCAAAATAAATGCCCGATGCTGAGTAATCCGATGGACTGCCGCAGGGTGGCCATTATTGGGGCGGGCAACGAGGGCGCGCAACTGGCGTGGCTGAGCGTGCAGGCCGGGTTTCACACGATCGTCGAGGATGTCTTTCCATCGCGATTGCGAGGGATTGAAGGGCGCCTGCGCGGAGGACTCGGCAAAGAGGCCGGCGTGGGGGCAGAGGTCGAGTTCGACACCTCGCGGCTGGAGTTTGCAACGACCATTGAAGATGCGTTGCGCAACGCCGATGTCGTGCTCGATTCCGTGCCGGACGAGCTTGAATCGAAGCTGGAGATATTCAGCCTGGTTGACCGGATGGCGCCGCCGCGGACGATGCTGTGTTCGCCACTGGGCGCGGTGAGCATCGGGGACCTGGCGTCGTGCACCTATCGGGCGGACCGCTGCATTGGCGTGAGGATTGAGGAAGGAAGGCCGGATTGGACACAAGTGTCGTCGGTAACTTTGTTGCTGGGCGCGGAGACCTCGGAGGAGACATCGCGACAAATTGCGAGCTTGTGGCGGCGCATGGGCAAAGAGGTCCTGCTTATCCGGGAATTGCTTATCCAGGAATGAATTTTATTTTGCTCACCGGCTCCGGTGGCCCGCGTCTCACGTATGGCATAAATGTCACGCGGGGTGGAACCGGCCGTCAGTGGGCCAGCGTATCTAAATACGAAAGAACCCAATGCAGTCAGTCATTGACATATTCGGCCAGGTGTTCCGCGCCATCTGGGCGCACAAGCTGCGCTCCTTTCTGACGATGTTTGGCATCGCCTGGGGGGTGGGCTCGCTGCTGCTGCTGGTCGGCCTGGGAGAGGGCTTTCGCAGCGGTCAACACAAGAGTCTGGCCGAGGTCGGCAACAACGTGATCATGATGTGGGCCGGATCAATTCCCGCGGTCAGCGGGCAGCAGACTGGAATGCGGCCGTACAAGCTGACGCTGGGTGACGCGCAGGCGATTCGCGAGCAGGCGCATTCGGTGAAGGACGTGACGGCGTTTCTGCAGCGCGGCGACATCAAGCAGGTCAGCGATTTTGAGACGGCGGGCGGCAAGGTGATGGGGGTCGAGCCCAACTACGCGACCATCCGCTTCGTGCCGCTGGCGACCGGGCGCTGGCTGGACGATCAGGACTTCCAGCAGCATCGCCAGGTGGTTGTGCTGGGGCAGAAGACGGTCACGCTGTTATTTCCGGGGCACAATCCGCTGGGCAGCTATGTGTTGCTCAACGGATATCGCTTCCAGGTGGTGGGGACGGCGGCAAAGTATGGCCACGGCAACAACGACACTACGAATCAGCAGGTCTATATACCGCTCTCGACGATGATGGAGCTGTTCGCGATGACGGGGCAGAACATTGCCAAAGACGCGGTCACTTCGATCCAGTATCAGCCGGTAGTGCGGGGCGACAATCTGCGCGCGAAGCAGGAGGTGCACAACGTTATCGCGGCGCGGCACCAATTTCGACCCGAACTTTCCCGAGGCATTTGAAGAGTGGGACACGATCAAATCCGAGGAGATGGTGGGGAAGATATTCACCGGGATGGACGTGTTTCTCGGCGGGGTGGGGATCGTAACGCTGGCGCTGGGTGCGGTCGGAATCATCAACATCATGCTGGTGTCGGTCTCAGAGCGAACGCGGGAGATCGGTTTGAGAATGGCGGTGGGCGCGACCAAGAGGACCATTCTCATGCAGTTTTTCTTTGAAGGGCTCACGCTGACCGGGCTCAGTGGACTGATTGGAATTGGCGGAGCGTGGGTGTTCATGGCCTTTTTGCAGAAGATCATGGCGGCAAGCGCAGTGCAGGGATTTGATCCGCCGCGTTTAGTGCCGTGGTCTGCAGCCGCGGCCCTGGGCGCGCTCACGCTTTGCGGCGTGGTGGCGGGGCTCTATCCGGCGAGCAAGGCTGCGGCGCTTGAGCCGGTCGAAGCGTTGAGGAGAGAGTAGCCATGTTTCGCGACGTATTTGCCCAGGCTATCTCTGCGATGCGGTTTAATCTGCGCCGCACCATGATCACAATTGTCGGGATGGCGTGGGGCATCGCCACGGTGGTGCTGTTGCTCGCCTATGGAGCGGGATTTGAGCACGCGTTCGAAGAGATATTTGCGCAGTGGGGCACAAACCTGATGGGCGTTTTCCCGGGGCGCACCAGCGAGCAGGCCGGCGGGTCAAAGGCCGGGGTGCAGATCCGGCTGCAGATGGATGATGTGGACCGCATCCTGGCGAACGTGCCCGGAGTGATCGCGGCAGTCCCTTATTACGAGAAGGACGATGTCTCGGTCTCGAACGAGGAGCACAATTTCTCGTGGGAGGTGGATGGAGTTTGCCCCGAGTTCCCCAGCGTGGTGCGGCACGATATTGATTACGGTCACTTCTTCACCGAGAAGGAAATGTTGCAGCGCGCGCATGTGGCGGTGATCGGATCGGAGGCGAAGAACAAGTTATTCTCCGGGCTATATCCGATCGGGCGGACCATTCGTCTGAACGGAATTCAGTTTGAGGTGATTGGGGTCTTCTCGCCGCACATGCAGGAGGAGGGCGACAACGTCAATCGCACGGTCTACATTCCGCTGACCACGATGGGCGACCTCAAGGATCCGAAGTATCTGGACGGCGTGTGGTTCACCTATCGCGGCGACTACGAGACGGTGGAGCAGGCGTTGCGCAATACGCTGGGCGAGGCGCACGGCTTCAGGCCGACGGACAGGAATGCAGTCTTCGTGGCCAACCTGATGAAGCAACTGGCGCAGTTCCGCATTCTCTCGCTGGGCCTGCAGATATTGCTCACATTCGTGGGAACGCTGACGCTGGGAATTGCCGGGATCGGCCTGATGAACATCATGCTGGTGAGCGTGCAGCAACGCACGAAGGAGATTGGCGTCGAGAAGGCGCTGGGCGCGAGGAAGAAGCACATCCTGATGCAATTTATGTCTGAAGCGCTGGTGATCACGGGCATCGGAGGCGCGGCGGGCATACTGCTGGCGTATCTGGTCTCGATCTGCGTGGGGCGGATTACGTTTTATAGCGCGCTGGCGGCCAATGCTACCGACGCCGACATCCGGCTGATCATTTCGCCGATGAGCGTGCTGGTGGCGACGATCATTCTGATTCTTGTCGGAGTGGTGAGCGGCATGATTCCGGCGATTCGCGCAGCACGGCTCGATCCTATCGAAGCGTTGCGCTACGAATAAATCTCTACTCGCTGCTTGATGGCGGGCGGTAGGGGGTCTTCAAATACTTGCGAGCCTCAGAGAGTGCGCCCTGGGTGTTGTCGTTCGTCTGCAGGGCCTGGCGATATTCGTTGACCGCGCGATCACGCTGGCCGGTGGCGTCGAAGATGTTGCCCAGCTTGATGTGGCTCCAGACCTCGGTCCACTTGGGATCGTCATCGCCGCGCAGCGCGTCGCGGTATGCATTTGCGGCGGACTGATAATTGCGCTGGATGAAGAAATACCTCGCGCGATGCGGTAGCTGGCGAGCGAGCTGGTCGAGTTCACCTGCAGGGCCTTTTGATACTCGGTGAGCGCGCCGGTGAGGTCGCCCTGGCCTACCAGCTGTTGTCCGCGCAGAATCGCGACACGGAGCTGCATCTCCGGCGAATTTTTGAGCACCCAATCGTCGGGATCAACCAGGATGCGGCGAGGCCGGCCGAAGGTGTCTTCCTGATAGGGCGATGAGGTGCCCACGACTTCGACGCGCTTGTCTTCAGTTCGCCCATCGGTCTCGATGCGGAGTTGCACCGGCATGCGGAAGAGGTCGAGGTCCTGGGTAATTTCGCCAACCGTGCGGAAGCCCTTGTTGCTGCCCAGGCGATAGACGGTGTATTTGTCGGAGAAGTTTGGCGCGCCGGTTCTGTCAAGCCATTGAGCGAAGAAGGGCTCAAGGTTGACCTTTGAAACTGCCTCGGCAGTTTTCTCAAGCTGACTGGTCTTCACCGCGCTGTCGGCGTTCTGCTTGAGAAATTCGCGCAGCATGACTTTGAAGCTCTCATCGCCCATCACCCAGCGGAGCATGTGGAAGACCATCGCGCCTTTGTCGAGGGTGAGGGATTGAAATTCGGGAGAGAAGGGATCGAGCCGGCGAAACGCTGGAGAGGGGGATGGTGTCGTAGGCAAGAGCGCCGGCGGAGATGTCGCGGATGATCTCGGAGAGGCCGGATTTTCCGGCGACGTGTTCGATGTACATGGCCTCGGCGTAACGAGACATGCCATTGGGGATCCAGGAATCGTTGAGGGTGAGCCGGGCTGACGTCATTGCCCCACCACTGGTGGGCGATGGTGTTTGCCAGCAGGCGGTAGTTGTTTCGCTCGCCGATGCGGGAGCCGGCGATGGCGGCGATCTCCGGTCCCCAGGTGGCGGGGACAGTGTCATCCGGCAACTCGACGACGTTGAGCTGTGCGGTGGGAGCGGGACCAAAGGTGTCGGAGAAAAAGTCGTGCTCCTGTGCGGCGGTCTTCGCGTAATCCGCGGCCTGCTCTTTGTGCGCCTCGGTGGTGTAGACGCGGACATTTCCCGATCCGACTGACGGGAGGCAGGAATTTGCCCGCGATGATGGTGCCGGGGAATCCGAGCTTGTTCCAGACGAAGCTGTATTCCATCTTGCCGCCGCCGATATTCGACTGGCTTGCCCTGCTCCCCGCTGCCGATGACGGTGTAGCCCTCGGGCACGCGGATGGTGATGGCTGCGGCGAAACGGCTGGTCGAGTAGCCAACCATGGGGAACCATCGCCCGGCGTAGAGCAGGTAGCTGATGGGATCGCCGACGTGGGCGAGGTTCAGTCCCTGGACGGGCGAGTCTTCGACGGTGTTGAGGATGCCGTCGTATTTAAAGGTGAAAGTAGTCGTCGTGCCCTGGGTCCAGGTCTGGGGCAGGGTGATGCGGAGAGTGGAGTCCTGCGTATTGCGCTCGGCGGAGAGCGGGGCACCCTTGGCGTCGGTGATCGAGCTCGGCCTGAGGTCGTTGTGCAGCTCGAAGATGACGACGCTCTGGTCGGCGAGCGCGGTGCAGGTGAGCCGGGCCAGCGCAGAGATTTTGTGATGCTCGGGATCCAGCTCCGCGGCGATGGCGTAGGAGACGACCTGGAACTGGGGCTTGGACGGGACCGCGGCCTGCGAAGGAACGACCGCCGCCGAGATTGCCAGCAGGAGAACGAGCGAAGGGGCCGAGGCGGCGAAACACGCAGAGTCGCATCATGAGGAGGACTTCAATATGTACAGCGCAGCGTCCGCAGCCCGTGCCATTGCGGTTGCCGTGACCTCATTGTCGGCCCCCGTGGTGCTGTTTTGCAATGGGTCGGCCGGGAGGGCTAAAGAATTGCGGACGGAGAGCAGGTCTTGCTGCGTGAGTTCGCGCGCCGGTCCGTCGTCGAGTAAAGGCGTTAAGCGGGCGATGACGTTTGACGCGGTGAAATCATTTTGCAGGAGCTCGGGCACAATTTCGCGCCCCGCAATGAGATTGGGCATGCCCGCGAAGGGTACTTTTACGAAGCGGCGGGCAATCGAATAAGAGAGAGAGACATGCGGTAGACGATGACAAAGGGATTGCCCATGAGGGCAGCCTGCACGGTAGCGGTCCCGCTGGCTACGATGCTGGCGCGGGCAAAATAGAGGGCTGCGCGGGCGTCAGAAACAAAGTGGACGGACGGCGTGGCGGCTGAATCCGCGGCCGGGTTGGCGAGCTTACGCATTTCCGCTACGAATTCTGCAGAAAGTGTGGGGGCGACCGGCAGCAGAAACTGGCAGTCCCGGGTGGAGGCGAGTTGGCGGGCCGCCTTGAGCATCTCCGGCAGGGTGTGGCGGACTTCGCTCTTGCGGCTGCCGGGGAGCAGGCCAATCCACTCTTTGCCGGGATCGAGGCCGTTTTCCAGCGGCGAACTGCGCGCGGGAGAGGGCCGGCAGGGGAAGGTCCGCCAGGGGATGGCCGATGAATTCCGCATCCACGCCGCGCTCGCGATAGAAGCTCTCTTCGAAAGGGAAGATGACGAGCATCCTGGTCACCCAGCGCTTGACCCAGCGCAGGCGGCGCTTCTTCCACGCCCAGAGCTGCGGGCTGACCAGCCATAAAACGGGGATGCCGAGGGCATGGCACTGGCGGGCGAGTCGAAAATTCACATCAGGAAAATCTATGAGAACGGCGAGCTTTGGCCGGCGTTGCTCGAGCGAGCGGCGCAGCTTGCGAAACTGCCGGTAGATATAAGGGGCGTGGCGGATGATCTCGGTGATGCCGAGGTAGGCCACGTCTTCAGCGCGAACAATCCGTTGCTGGCCTGCGGCCTGCATTTCGCCGCCGCCGAGGCCGAAGAAACCGGCTTGCGGCAGTCTGGCTTGCAAAGCGCGGATGAATTCTGCGCCGTAGTGGTCGCCTGAAGCTTCGCCGGCCGAGACGAATATCTCCAGCATCCGGGTCAGTCCTGCCCCAGAGCCAGCTCCGGCTCGAGCCCGCTGTCAGGCTCGTTGAGTTCCTGGTCGCGATACTGCAGCTGATAGAGCTTCCAGTAGAGGCCGCGCTGCATGAGCAACTCCTGATGCGTGCCCATCTCGCGCAACTGGCCTTTGTGCATGACCAGAATGCGGTCGGCGCGTTGCACGGTAGAGAGCCGGTGCGCGATGACGACAGAGGTGCGCCCGGCAATCATCTTGACGAGCGCAGAGCGGACTCGCAGTTCGGTCTCGGTATCGACCGATGAGGTCGCCTCGTCAAGAATGAGGATGCGAGGATTGTGGGCCAGGGCGCGGGCAAAGTTAATCAGCTGCTTTTGGCCGGTGGAGAAGGTGCTGCCGCGTTCGGCGACGGGATAGTCATAGGTGCCCGGCAGAGCTCTCGATGAAGTCGGAGACATTCACTTCGTCCGCGGCGTGGCGCATCTGCTGATCGGTGATCCAGCTTGATCCGAGGCGGATGTTCTCGGCAATGGTTCCGGTGAACAGGAACGGGTCCTGCAGCACGACGCCGAAGCGACGGCGCAACTGGGAGAGATCGTGTTCGCGGACATCCACTCCGTCAATCAGGACGCTGCCGTGCTGCACGTCATAAAAGCGCATCATCAGCGAGGTCAGGGTGGTCTTGCCGGCTCCGGTGTGGCCGACGATGGCGGCGGTTTCGTCAGGCTCGATGGTGAATGAGACATCCCGCAGCACCCACTCGATGGGCGCGCCGCCGGCGGTCACCGAGGGCGGAACCCCGGTAGCGCGGAGAGTGTCGATCGAGGGCGGAAGAATCGAGCGTCGGAAGCATCGAGGCGCTGGTAGGTGAACCAGACGTTGCGGAATTCGACGCGGCCGGAGTTGTCGCCGGCCTGCGGCAGCCGGGGAGAGACGATCTCGACCGGGGTATCGAGCAGCTTGAAGATGCGCTCGCTCGATGCCATGGCGGACTGCAGGATGTTGTATTTCTCGCTCAGATCGAGGATGGGGCGGAAGAAGCGCTGAGCGTATTGCATGAACGCGATGAGCACGCCGATGGTGACGGTGAATCGCCCGAACTGTCCGGGAGGCAGGCCGAGGCCGCGGATTACGCCCTCCCCGCCCAGCCAGATGATCAGCGCGATGGCGACGGAGCTGATGCATTTCGACGGCCGGATAGTAGAGCGAGTAGGCGAGGATGGCGTCTTTGAAGGCGACCATGTGGCTGCGATTGACGGCCTCGAAACTTTCATAGGCCTTGCGCTCGCGGTTGAAGAGCTGCACCACGCTCATGCCGCTGACATGCTCCTGGGTATGGGCGTTGATGCGGGCGATGGCGGTGCGGATGCGGCGATAGCTTTCGCGTACATGGACGCGGAAGAAGTGGGTCGCGAGCATGATGAAAGGGAGCACGCTAAAGGCGAGCAGGGCGAGCCACCACTTCATCCAGAGCATGAAGGCGACGATGCCGATGAGAACGAAGACGTCTTCAAAGATAGCCAGCACGCCGGCGGTGAACATTTCATTGAGGGCGTCAACGTCGGAGGTAACGCGGGTGACGAGGCGGCCGACGGGATTGCGGTCAAAGAACCCGATGTGGAGCTGCTGCAGGTGGCGGAAGATCTGCCGGCGCATGTCGAACATGATGTTCTGGCCGGTCCACTGCATGAGGTAGGTCTGAAGGAATTCCAGGCCCAGCGAAAGCAGCAGCGATGCCATGTAAATGGCAGCAATCTGGCTGACGCCGGCGATCGGGTCGGCGCTGAGATGACGCGCCCAGGCGGGGGGCGACCAGTCGCGACTCCTGGCGAAGTAGAGATTGGCCGCGACCATGACGAGGTAGGGGCCGAGGATGTCGAATCCTGCCTTGAGAAAGATGGCGATGAGAGAGATGCCGGCCTGCCATTTATAGGGGCGCAGGTAAGTGAGCAAGCGGCGCATCAAGCGGCCGTCGTAGGCTTTGCCGAATGCCTCCTCTTCCTGATGGGAGGGCGTGGTTGTGGCTGTTTCCGCCATGCGGTGTGCCTTTGATTGTACTGGGGTGCGCGGGGCGGGGAGAAACCTCTACTGCGTGAGGCTGCCGGTGCCGGAGTCGGCAGTGCAGGAGCCGCCGGAGAGGGTGTAACTGGTGACCGTAATATTCTGCGCGGTCGCGGTGAGGGTGCCCTCAACCTGAAGCGTGGCGCTGCCCGAGGTTGCGGTGAGCGTCAGCGCGTTGCCTGCGAGCGATCCGGCGGAGATGGTGCCGGAGGTGAAGCAGGAGAGACCGCTCAAGCCGAACGAGCCGGTGACGCCGTAGACGCCGTTGCTCGCGGTCGTGGCCTGGGCGAGTTGCGCGGTCGCCGGGTAGACGGTGCCGGTGAGTGCCGAGGTGAGGCTTCCGGTGAAGCTGCCCTCAAGGGCGGTGACGCGGGCGCCGGAGAGGTTTCCGTTGTCGCCGTTATCGCAGGAGGGCTGGGACGAGTTGCTGGCGGTGACGGTGTAGCTGCCGCCGGTGACCAGGCCGCCGTCGGTGGAGACCGTGCCGGTGAGAAAGATTACCTGATTGTTATAGGCCTTCGAAGTTATCTTGAGCTCGTTGCCCGAAGCGATGGATCCGGAAAACTGAAGGGCCTGCGAGCCGAAGCACGCGTTGCTGAAGTAAAGGGTTCCGGTGACGCTGTTGCCGGAGCTGGAGAGAGTTCCATTGAAGTTTTCCGGGGGCTGGCTGGGAAGCAGGCTCGAGATGGCCTGCAGAGACCAGTTGCCATTCAGCGAGGGATAGGTGGTGCTGCCGCAGCCGGCCATAAATGCGAGAGCAGCGAAGCAGCCAGCGGCATGCAGACCGAGAGCTTTGTAAATTCTGAAGCGGCGAGTTGGCGGCGGAGTCTGCATGTATGTTGTCAGCCTATCAAGAGCACGTGTTCGGTGGAGACGGCTTTAGTGGGCCATTGCAGGGGAGCCCTTCTGCTTCACTCGCCTGAAGAGCCAGACGACCGGTACGCAGAAGAAGCAGAGCAGCGCCATCCAGCGGAAGATGTCTACGAAGGCCCACAAGAGCGCCTGCCGCCCGAGCTGGCCGTAGAGTTGGGCCCGCGCGCCGGCCAGCGCATTGGCCGGGCCGAGGGAGTGGGTTAAAGCGCGGCTGAGCGAGCGGACGGAGGATTCAAAGTTGCGACCGGCTGCGGGCACGCGATTGAGGATGTCATTCTGGTGGAAGGCGGAGCGCCGGGTGAGCATCGTCTGCGCGGCGGCGATGCCGATGCCGCCCCCGAGATTGCGCATGAGGTTGAAGAGTCCGCTGGCGTTGCCAATCTCTTCATTGCGCAGCGTGCCGTAGGCCTGGGTGGTGATGGGCACAAAGACAAAGCTGAGCATGAATCCGGTAATGATGATTGGCCACAGCAGCGTGGTGGGAGAGATGCCCAGGTTCACGTTGCCGAAGATCAGGCAGCAGATGCCGAAGCCGAGAAATCCGACGGTGAGCAGGATGCGGGCATCCACCTTGTTGCCCAGGTAGCCGATGACCGGCATGGCGCAGATGGCGCCGATGCCGCGGGGCCCGACGACCAGGCCGGCAGTGAAGGCGGTGTAGCCCATGAGCTCCTGGTAGTAGAGCGGGAGCAGGGTGATGGCGGAGTAGATGGCCATTCCGAAGAGAAAGATCAGGCCGCAGCCGACGGCGAAGTTGCGGTTCCTGAGGATGTGAAGATTCAGCAGAGGGGTGCGGTTGCGCAGGGAGTGAATGATGAACCAGGTCAGGCAGAGGACGAAGAAGAATGCCGCCCAGCGCAGCCAGATGGCGCCGAACCAGTCGTCCTCCTGGCCCTTATCCAGCATGATCTGCAGGCAGCCGGACCAGACCAGCAGGGTGCCGAAGCCAATTTTGTCAAAGGGAGCGACCTTGGCGTTTTTGATGTAGGGCGGATCAACCACGTAGCGGTTGATCATGAAGACGGCCAGCGCTCCGACGGGGATGTTGATGTAGAACGCGTAGCGCCAGCTATAGCTGTCGGTGAGCCAGCCGCCGAGGGTGGGGCCGATGACGGGGGCGACGACTACGCCGAAGGCAAAGACAGCCATGGCGGCGCCGCGCTAGTCGAGGCGGGAAGCTCTCGAGCAGGATGGATTGGGAGAGGGGCTGGAGCGCGCCTCCGCTGGCGCCCTGGATGACGCGGGCGATGAGGATGAAGGCGAGGGTGGGCGCGGCTCCGCAAAGAAACGAGGCGAAGGTGAAGAGCACGACGCAGCTCAGCAGGAAGCGCTTGCGGCCGAACTTCAGCGAGAACCAGGTGCTGGCGGGGATGAAGACGGCATTCGCGACCAGATAGCTGGTGAGCACCCAGGTAGCTTCAGAGTTCGAGGCGGACAGGCTGCCGGCGATGTAAGGCAGCGCGACCGAGGCGATGGCGGTGTCGAGCACCTCCATAAAGGTCGCGAGCATGACGGCAACGGCGACGATCCACGGATTGTGCGGAGTTGCGCTGCCCGCCGCGCCGGACGCGGCACCTGATTTGTCTGCAGATTCTGCCATGCCGGTCGCGAACTATTGCAGCGTATCAGGCTTAAGATGCCCAGGGAGCCTTTCGCGGTCGTGGGACTGCGAACAGTTTTTAAGTTGGACGAGATTAAAGGAGAGGTATGGGGCGAGGCATGGATCGGCGGAGATTTTTGCAGACGACTTCTGTAGCAGCGGCAGGGGCAGCGGCGGGCTTGATGCTGCCGGGGGCGGCAATGGCGGCGGACCATCAGCCGTTGGGAGTTCAGCTCTACACGGTTCGAGCGCAGGCGGCGAAGAATCTGCCGGACACCCTGGCTCGAATTCGCGCGATCGGCTTTGAGCAGGTGGAGACGGATGGAACCGTTTACACCCACCCGGCCAGGGAGCTGCGGGCGATGATCGCAGACGCGGGGCTGACGGTTCCCAGCGGACACTTCGGTTACTCGGGCTTCGAGGCGAAGTTCGATTACGCCGCGGAGGTAGGAATGCACACGATGGTCTGCCCGATGATTGATACGCCGATGCAGACGGCAGAGGGCTTTCGTCAGGCGGCGGAGCAATTCAATCGCTGGGGAGAAAAGCTCAAGTCGCGTGGGATGCAGTTCGCCTTTCACGACCACAACTACGAGTTCCATGAGCTGGCGCGTGGCGAGGGCACGGGGTGGGAGATTCTGATGGCGCATACCGACCCGGCGCTGGTGAAGCTGGAGATGGATTGCTACTGGGTCACGCAAGCGGGGAAGGACCCGCTGGAGATGCTCGATCGCTACAAGGACCGGATAAGACTGCTGCATGTGAAGGACCGGAAAGCGGGATTTCCTCCCTCGCAGGAGCTGAACGACGCGGCTTCGCACTTTACCGAGGTCGGCAAGGGGACGATCTCGTGGAAGACGATTCTGCCCGCGGCCCGGGCCCAGGGCGTGCGGTACTTCTTTGTGGAGCAGGATTCGACGGAGATTCCGGTCTTTGAGAGCCTCGAGCAGAGCTATCGCTACCTGCGGACGGTGCTCGCGTAGGCGGGGCTGGAGAATTGCGGAAAAATCTGCAACCGTAGTGTTTTCAGGAGCATCAGATAGCTTGACAGCAGGACACTCAGGTTTCATACTAGAGTGACTGAGAGCTTAACAGGGCACAGCGACTCTATCTCATGTGCCTGTAAATAAAGGAGTTGTAGATATGGGCAAGATTATAGGCATTGACCTCGGAACCACAAATTCCGTGGTCGCAGTGATGGAGGGTGGCGAGCCCAAGGTGATTCCCAACGAGGAAGGCGGTCGGACGACGCCCTCGGTGGTGGCATTCACCAAGAATGGCGAGCGCCTGGTGGGACAGGTGGCCAAGCGGCAGGCCATTACGAACCCGGAGAACACGATTTATTCGGTGAAGCGCTTCATGGGTCGTCGTTACGACGAGGTGAAGGACGAGCTGAAGATGGTCCCCTATAAGGTAGTGGCGCAGGGCGACCACGTGGCGATCATGGCGCAGGGCAAGGAGTATACCCCGCAGGAGATTTCGGCCATGATTCTTCAGAAGCTGAAGAAGGCCGCCGAGGACTATCTGGGCAGCAGCGTGACCGAGGCCGTGATCACGGTTCCGGCATATTTTAACGACGCACAGCGCCAGGCGACGAAGGATGCGGGCAAGGTAGCCGGCCTCGACGTAAAGCGCATTGTGAACGAGCCGACCGCGGCAGCTCTGGCCTATGGGCTGGACAAGAAGAAGGACGAGACCATCGCGGTCTATGACTTCGGCGGCGGAACGTTTGACGTTTCGATTCTTGAAGTGGGCGAAGGCGTCATCGAGGTCAAGTCCACCAACGGTGACACGCACCTGGGCGGCGACAACATTGACCAGCGCATTGTGGACTGGCTGATTGACGAGTTCAAGAAGGATGAGGGACTCGACCTGCGCGCCAAGGGCAACGAGATGGCGCTGCAGCGGCTGAAGGACGCGGCGGAGAAGGCGAAGATCGAACTCTCCACCACGATGAAGACTGACATCAACCTGCCCTTTGTTACGGCGGACGCGAGCGGACCCAAGCATCTGGTCAAGGAGCTGACGCGTGCCAAGCTGGAGCAGCTGGTGGAGGACATCATCTCGCGGTCCATCGAGCCCTGCAAGCAGGCCATGAAGGACGCGGGCGTGGATGCGGGCAAGATTGACGAAGTCATCCTGGTTGGCGGACAGACGCGCATGCCGCGCATTCAGCAGCTGGTCAAGGACCTCTTCGGCAAGGAGCCTCATAAGGGCGTGAATCCTGACGAAGTGGTTGCCATCGGCGCCGCGGTGCAGGCGGGAGTGCTGGCGGGGGAGGTAAAAGACCTGCTGCTGCTCGACGTGACTCCGCTGACGCTCTCGATTGAGACGCTGGGCGGAGTGGCCACACCGATGATTCAGCGGAACACGACGATCCCGACGAAGAAGACGGAGACGTTTTCAACGGCGGCCGATAGTCAGACCGAGGTTGAGGTGCACGTGCTGCAGGGCGAGCGGCCACTGGCAGCGCAGAACCGCACGCTGGGCAAGTTCAAGCTGTCGGGAATTCCTCCGGCGCCGCGTGGCGTGCCTCAGGTCGAGGTGACGTTCGACATAGATGCCAACGGCATTCTCAATGTCAGCGCCAAAGACATGGCCACGGGCAAGGACCAGAAGATCACGATCACGTCGTCTTCGGGGCTGAGCAAGGACGAAGTGGAGCGCATGGCCCGCGAGGCGGACGCGCACTCCTCTGAGGACAAGACCAAGCGGGAAGAGATTGAGGCCCGCAACGGTCTGGACAACATGGTCTACAGCGTGGAGCGGATGCTGAAGGAGAACGGCGACAAGATCTCGGGCAGCGACAAGACCGATGTCGAGTCGGCACTGGCAGACGCGAAGAAGTCGTTGGAGAGCCAAACCAGCGCAGCGGATATGAATGCAGCGCGGGAGAAGCTGACCACGGCAAGCCACAAGCTGGCCGAGGCCATGTACAAGGCCAACGCTCAGACGCCGGGCGCCACTGAATCCGCAACCGCGGAGCCGGCGGCCGAGGCAAAGAAGGACGAAGGCGTGATTGACGCCGAGTATGTGGATGTAGACAAGCAGTAATGCTGTCGCATCCTGAATAACTGGAGGGCGCCCGCCGGAAGAGCAAGCGGGTGCCTTTCGCTTCTATACGCGTCTAAGCGAGTGAATCGCGGGGCGAGTGAATCGCAGGGCGAGTGAATCGCAGCGCGAGTGAATCGCAGCGGGCGGGGAGTGGATCAAAGAGAGACTATGCAGTCAAGAGTGCAGGACCAGATATCGGAGAGCGCCGTGCTGCAATACAGCGACCTGTGGCAGTTGGAGCAGTGGCGTGCGGGAAAAGTCTATGAGAGCCGGCTGTTCCGCTCAAGAGAAGATGCGGAGATGTATGCCCGTGAACTGGGGGAAGTGGCGCCGGACCTGTGGTGCCGGATTGTTCCCGTGGACGTGAAACAGGTATGGAATTGAATACTTGCCGGAAGCAGTGGATCCCGGCAAGCTGAGTACGCAGACAAAACATGGCATCAACCCAACAAAAGGATTACTACGGCCTGCTTGGCGTAAAGAAGACGGCCACGCCGGATGAAATTCGGAAGGCGTTTCGCAAACTTGCGCGCAAGTATCACCCGGACGTAAATCCCGGCGATAAGAAGTCGGAAGAAAAGTTCAAGGAAATCTCTGAAGCCAACGACGTGCTGAGCGACGAGAAGAAGCGCAAGGTCTACGACCAGTTCGGCTTCTACTCCGACCAGATAGATTCGGCCCAGGCTGAGGCGGCGGCACGGGGCGGCTACGGCTTTCGCGGGGGCAATCGGGCGAGCGCCGGGCAGCAGGCCCGCAGCGCCGAGGTGCCGTTCGATTTCAGCGGCTTCGACTTTTCTGAATATGGAGACACCGGCGCCTCGGGCAGCGCGGACGGGCGCGGAAGTTTCCGGGACATTTTCTCCGGCATGTTTTCCGGCGGCGCCGACCGCCGGCCTAAAGGCCCGGAGCCGGGGACGGATCTCGAATACCAGGTGCCGGTTGATTTCTGGACCGCGATTCGCGGCGGCACGATGAAGCTGCAGGTGCAGCGGCATGAGACCTGCGCGGCCTGCAAGGGCAAGGGCTCGACCGGCGGCACGCAGACGTGTCCGGAGTGTAACGGGGCCGGGGAAGTGACCCAGCGCGGCGGCAACATGAAATTCAAGATCGAGTGCCCGCGCTGTCACGGGACCGGCAAGGTCCGCAACGTGTGCACGACCTGTCATGGCGAAGGCACAGTGGTGAAGACGGAGATGGTGGAGTTTCGCATCAAGGCCGGGACCCGCGATGGTCAGCGCATTCGTCTCGCCGGAAAAGGCAACGCGGGGACAAATGGCGGCGCGGCGGGGGATTTGTATCTGGTGCTGAAGGTCGGTGCGCATCCGGTCTTCTCCCGCACGGCGGACGATATTCATGTCACTGTCCCGGTGACCGTCACCGAGGCGGCGCTGGGATCGAAGATTGACGTCCCGACGATTGACGGGCGGACGCAGCTGAAGATTCCCCCGGGCACGCAGGACGGGCAGAAGCTGCGGCTGCGGGCGAAGGGTGTTCCCAGCGCGGCGCATGAGGACCAGCGGGGCGACCAGATTGTCACGGTCCACGTGGCGGTGCCGCGCGTGCAGGACGAGCGCTCGAAGGAGATTCTGCGGGAGCTGGCAAAACTGAATCCTGAAGATCCGCGCACGGAATTGTTTTTAAAGGTCTGATCATGTCAACGAAGAGAAAGACAAAAGGCGCGTACATGATCTCGGCGGTGGCCGAGATGTATGAGATCCACCCACAAACGCTGCGTCTCTATGAGCGCGAGGGCCTGATCATGCCGTCGCGGTCAGATGGCAACACGCGGCTCTATACCGACGAAGACCTGGAGCGGCTGGAGTTTGTTTTGAACCTGGCGCGCGACCTGGGCGTGAATATCGCGGGCATTGCCATCATTCTGCAGATGCGCGAGCGCATGGAGGCGATGAATCAGCAGATGCAGGAGTTCGTCCACTTCGTGCGGGGCGAGATGCTGGAGCGCATGCAGCAGGCGCCGCGATCGGCCGGTGCGATGGTTCCGCTGCGCCGTCCGGTGATTGTTCCGGCCAAGGGCGAGCGCAAGCGCTGACGACTATTAATTAGCACGCCATTTATTCTGGATAGATAGACTGACTGCGAGAGCACGCTGCTGACAATTGCATTCAAACTCATCCTCGGACTGGGCTGCTTCGGGCTGCTCACGTCCACACTTTATCTGGGGATGGTCTTTCTCGCGGCGCTGCGTTTTCGCCGGTACCGCATGGCCTCGACGACCCAGTTCATGCCGCCGGTGAGCATCCTCAAGCCGCTGCATGGCGACGAGCCGGCGCTTGAAGAAAACCTTCGCGGATTTTTCGAGCAGGAGTATCCGGAGTTTGAATTGCTCTTCTGCGCGCGGCTGCCCGATGACCCCGCTCTTGAGATTGCGCGAAGGCTGGCGGCTGAGTATCCGGAAGTAAAGTGCCAGGTGCTGAGCTCAGGAGACGCGCTGTTCGCCAACGCAAAGGTGCAGTCGCTGCAGAGAATGGAGCAGGCCGCGTCGCACAGCTACCTTATCGTGAGCGACAGTGACGTGCGCGTGGGGCGTGGCTATTTGCGCGCCGTGGTTGCGCCATTTTCCGATCCATCTGTCGGTCTCGTGACCTGCCTCTATCGCGGCCGGGCGATCGAGGGTGGAACGTGGGCGCAGCTTGAGGCAATCGGAATGTCGGTCGAGATGACCTCGGGCGTAATCGTTTCAGAGATGCTGGAGCCGGTTGAGTTTGCGCTGGGTCCGACGATGGCGGTGCGGCGCGAGGCGCTCAAACAGATTGGCGGATTTGGCGCGCTCGGCCCATATTGCGCGGACGATTTTTTGCTGGGCAAATGGATCGCAGGCAAGGGCTGGCATTGCGTGATCAGCCGCTACGTCATCGAGCACATGGTGCTCAACGCAACTTTCGTCGAGAGCATTCTGCATCAGGTCCGTTGGATGAAGAGCACCCGGGCATCGCGCCCGAAAGGGCACCTGGGGACCGGTCTGACCTTCAGCGTCCCTTACGGAATTCTGGTGTGGGTGTCCGCATGGATGTTGCATCATCCCTGGCTGGGACTGGCGGCGCTGGTGTGGAGCTTTATCAATCGCGTGCTTGAGGCGACGATTGTCGGCAAGCTCGTGGTGGATGAGGCCCAGCTCTCAAAGAAGTCGCTGCTCTTTGCGGTGCGGGACGTGATGGGATTCGGATATTGGGCGGCGAGCTATGGCAGCCGGCGGATCTTGTGGCGCGGGCAGACATTCTGGCTGGGAGCTGAGGGCCGCATGTATAAGGAGCCGGCGTGAGCGCCACCGCCGACGCGCAGGGATTGCTCGGACTGCCGATGCCGGTAAGAGAGATGGCGGCGCAACCGTGGGACGCGATCATTATCGGGGCGGGGCACAACGGTCTCGCCTGCGCTGCATATCTTGCACGGGCGGGGAAGCGCGTGCTGGTGCTCGAGGCGCGCGAACGCGTCGGCGGAGCCTGCACGATTGAGGAGCCGTTTCCCGGCGTGCGCATGTCGCCGTGCGCTTACCTTGCCGGATTGCTGCATCCGCTGGTTGTGCGCGAGCTGGAGTTGGAGCGGCGCGGCTTCCACTGGACTCCCGCGGTGAACGGGCTATTCGTGCCATTTCTCGATGGCGACAGCATTCAACTCTGGGATGACGATGGGCTCTGCGAGCAGGAAGTGCGGATGTTTTCTCCCGGCGATGTGCGCGGGTGGAAGGCGATGAACGACGTCATTCGGCGCCTGCGCGACGCAATCCGGCCGGACGGCGAGGGCGATGCATGGATCGGCGAGAGCCCTTCGCGGGAGCAACTCGAGTCGCGACTGGGGAATGATGCGGAAGCCCGGGCCGTGCTTTTTGACTGGTCCATGGCGGAGTTTGTCGAGCACTACATCCGCGACGAGCGGCTGCAGTCTGCGTATCTCGGTCAGGGAGTGATCGGGACGAACGCGAGTCCGTTTGACAAGGGGACAGCTTCGATTCGATTTCATCATTCGTCGGGACGACTGGGCGGAATGCCCGGGATGTGGGGTTATGTTCGCGGCGGAATGGGCATGGTCAGCTTTTTTCTCTGCGATGCCGCGAGAGAATCCGGCGCCGTAGTCGCGTGCGGAGTGCCGGTGAGCGCGATTGTTCCGGGCGAAGGCGTCGTGCTTGAGGGCGGGGAACGCATTCGAGCGACGGTCGTGGTGGCAAACGCCGATCCGGCGCGGGCGCTGAATATGCTTGGCGAAGCCGCGGATTCGGGATGGCGCGAGCAGGTGGACCGCATTCCCCGGCGCGGGTGCACGCTGAAGCTGAACGTGCTGCTGCGGGAGCTGCCGAATTTCAAGGCGCGGCCGGGATTGCTGGAGCCTCATCACTACGGTCAGATCAATGCTCCGCTCACGCAGCCGGAGTGGCGCGATGGTTTTGCGGCGGCCGAGTCGCGGCGAGCTGGGGGAACATCTGTGGTGCGAATTATATTTTCAGAGCGTGCACGACCGCAGCGTGGTTGCTGAAGGGCAGCACACCATGAGCGTGTTCGCGCAGTATGTTCCGCACACCTTTGCCACCGGCACATGGGACGAGCGCCGCGACGAGGCGCGGGACCTGGCGCTCAAATCCATCGGGCGGTTTTGCAGCAATATTTCAGACGCGGTTGTGGATGTGCAGGCGCTGGGGCCGCCGGACATCGAGGCCAAGACGGGGCTGACGGGCGGCCATATTTTTCAGGGCGAGTGTCTGCCGGAGTTCATGTGGGAGCGAAGGCTGAGCGCGCGCACACCGATGCAGGGCGTCTATCTTTGCGGGGCCGGCACGCATCCGGGCGGGAGCGTGATCGCGATGAACGGGCGCAATGCCGCCATGGCAGTGCTCGCCGATTTCCCCGTCCAGCGTTAGAGAGGCGAGAGCGTTGCGGGGAGAGATCTCTGCTGCGCGCTGCTTTGCTGGCAGAGCTCGAGTAGCTCAATCACGCGCAAAGCCTGGGTTGCGGTGACCGCGAGCGGAGCTTTTGCCAACAGCGCATCGCGAACGTTTTCGTAATACGCAAGGTAGTCGCCCGGCAGGATGGGCACCGGGGTCTGCTGAACACTATCGCCGTCGCAGGTGGAAAGCATCGCGTCGGGCTCTGCGATTTTCTGCGGCCACTGCTCAGAGCCGGGCACGAGACCGCTCTTCAGCGCGGCTTCCTGCGCGTCGAGCGCAAGCTTGGTCCACGAGCCACCGGTGCCGTGCAAAGCAAAGCGAGGACGCTTGGCGCAAGCCAGCACGGAGGCGCCGCAAACTACGCGCAGGCCGGTCGAATAGTCGAGCGCAACGTCGAAGGCATCGTCCACAACGGCGCCGTCGCGTTCACAGCGAACGCTGGCGGTGACGCTGGCGGGCTCGCCAAAGAGCACCAGCGCCTGATCGAGCAGATGAGAGCCGAGATCAAACAGCACGCCCGATCCGGGCTCATCGCGCTGACGCCAGGATTTCTGATCAACGGTCGGGCGAAAGCGGTCGAAGTACGATTCAAAGCGGGTGAGCCGGCCAACGCGGCCTTGCTTGAGCAGCGCCTGCGCGGTGAGAAAGTCGCCATCCCAGCGGCGATTATGAAAGACAGACAGCAGCCGCTGCCGTTGCTGAGCCAGCGCGACAAGTTGACGAGCTTCCTCTACCGTCGTAGTGAATGGCTTGTCGAGAACCACATTCCTGCCGGCGCGAAGACAGGCCGAAGCGATAGAGAAATGCGTCGGATTCGATGTTGCGATAACTACGAGCTGGATCTCTGAGATCGCCAGCAGCTCTTCGAGCGACCGGGCAATGCGCGCCGAAGGGTAAGCGTTCGCGGCATCGTCTCCGTGGCGCTGGAGAATTAAATCCAGCGAGACGCCCGGGGTCGCGCTAAGCAACGGAGCGTGAAATGTCCTGCCGGCGTATCCATATCCAACGAGTGCTGCGGAAACCATGGCCCGAGCATATCGCAATCGTCACAGTGTTTTCAGACGGCTCTCAAGAGAAGATGCAAGCTGGCGCTGCAATCCGGCGCCGAGTTTGGCGCTGCCGGCGGTGAGGTAGAAGACGTCTATGGCCTGCTCGCCTTCGGTGTCAATGAGGGCGACGCCGATATCGCAGCCATGCTCGGCCAGCGCGCGGCTGATGATGTAAAGCAGTCCGGGCGTGTCTTGCGCGATCACCTGCAGCAGCGTGCTGTGCGATGAAGACGTGTCGTCAAAGCTGAACTGCATCTCAACGCGCCGCTTGCGCGAGCGCCGCAAACGCGCCTCGACGCGCGACTTCAAAATCTCTTCGAGCTTGCGCTTGCCGGCGATGACGTCTTTAAGGCGCTGCTCAAACCGGCCAATTTCCTGGGGATTGTGAGCCAGCGTGCCAAACGGATCGGCGAAGCGGAAACTATCCACAACCGTGCCGGAGGCATTTGAAAATGCATCGGCTTTGACGATGTTCATGCCCTCGGCGGCGAGCGAGCCGGCAATGTCGGAGAAGAGGAAGGGGCGGTCGCGAGTCACCACGGTGACCTCGAAGCTGTCGTGAATGGAGCGCGTGGTGACCTCGACCGGAGAGCTCTCCAGGCGAGAGGCCATGTTGAAGTGATTGCGAATCTCTTCGGCGCCGCGAGTGCGCAGATAGCGGCGAGGCAGGCCGCCGAGGAAGCGCACGATCTCCAGGCCCTGGTCGCTGTTTGAGCTCAGCACCTGCGTGATGTGGGCAGCGTCGGCGTCGGACTCAACCCGCTCCTCGTCGAGGCTGCGGTCGAGATAGTTCGCGCTGCCGATGTAGAGCTGCCAGAGCGCTTCCGCCTTCCACGTGGTCAGCGCGTCGGGGTGAACGGATTTGACGTCGGCATAAGTAAGCAGGGTGAGCATGCGCAGCAACTCGGGGGTCCCGATGCGATCGGCGAAGGCGCGCAATGCCTCCCCGTCGAAAATGTCGCGACGCATGGCGGCCGACATCTCAAGATGCTGGGTGATCAGGTGCATGACTTTCTGACGGTCTTCGGCCGGCACTTCAAAGCGCTCCAGAGCGGCGTTGGCCATGCGCGCACTCTCCCGAGTGTGCTCGGTCGAGCTGTAACCTTTGCCGGTGTCGTGCATGAGGACGGCAAAATAGAGCAGCTCGGGCGACTCCAGCTCCTTGAGCAGGCCGGCAAAACGCTGATCGGTTGGCGAAGCAGGAATGTTCCAGCTGATGGAGCGCGTCGAGCACGAGGAAAGTGTGTTCATCCACGGTGTAGCGGTGGTAGGCGTCGCGGACAACGAGCGCGTCAATGCCATGAAACTCCGGCAGCAGGAGCTCGAGGACGCCGAGCGTATGCATGGTGCGCAGGGCCTGGCCGGCAAAAGGGCCGAGCAGCAGCTCGCGGAAGAATGACCAGAGCTCGGAGCCCTCGGGCAGCGTTTCGCCGAGGTAGGGCAGCAACGAGGTGATGGTGTCTTCGGTATTCCTGCTGAGGCGCAGGCCTTCGCGGGCCACGCCGAGAAACAGGAATGTCGCGGTGCCGGCGTTTTCCGGCCCCAGCGGTTCGCGGGGAACGATGACCCGGTTGCGAACGCGATAGTCGCCGCTGCGAGACTGCACGCGCCAGCGCCGCACTTGCTGATAGATCGAGCTGGTCTGCGACTCGGCCTCCTCAAGCAGCAGCTGGGTCATGCGGTCAACGGAGCGGGCGTGGCGGAAGTAGGAGCGCATCCAGGTCGAAGGATCTTCCGGGATACGCTGCGGCATTCCGATGCCCGACGCAGCCGCGGCATCCTGCACCTGCCAGTAAAGCGTGTTGTCGTCGCGCCCGGCGCGATAGTGCAGAAAGCAGCGGAGCGCATCGAGGAAACGGGCGGCCTGGTGACAATCGTCGGTGAGAATCTGCCGCTGCACTCCATCACTGCGGCCGCGTCGCTGGGCATGCAACAGGCGATCGAGCCATGAGCAGGCGTGCAGGTCGCGCAATCCGCCGGGGCAGTCTTTGATGTTGGGCTCGAGGTGAAAAAGCGTGTCGCCATATTTTTTGTGGCGCAGCCGGGTGAGCTCGACGGTGCGCCGGAGAAAGCCTTCGCGCTCGCGATTGAGCAGCAGGGGCAGGGAATGGGAGACGAAGCGATTGAGCAACGCGGCATCGCCGGCTAATGGACGCGCGTCGAGCAAGGCAAATGCAAACTCGGCGTTCTCAGGATGCAGCGACTCGCACTCCTCAATGGTGCGAGTGGTCGCGCTCAGGCGGAGGCCGATATCCCACAGCGTTTGGGAGAGGTGACGGATGGCCTCGCGATGGAGTTTTTCGGCGGCGACATCGGCGCACAGGATCAAGAGATCTACGTCGGAGTAGGGGAAGAGCTGTCCGCGGCCGTAACCGCCAACCGCCGCCATGGCCACTCCGGCGCCGGTCGCAGCCTGCAGCATGGTCTGCTTCCAAAGCGTGATGATGGTGTGATCGGTGAAAGAGCTTCGCTCCGCGATGGCCGCAGCTCCGTCTCCGGTGCGCTCAAATCCCTGGCGGATGTCGGCCAACCGCAGCACATATTCTTCGCGCAAAGTGGCCCCGGGCGCGCCAGCCATGCTGGGGGCGCGCTCAGACATCAGCGGCTGCTCCTAAAGTGCAGTCTCCCCACGGTCGTCATTGCGTATGCGGATGGCCTCATCAATGCGTGAAACGAAAATTTTGCCATCGCCAATCTTTCCGGTGCGTGCTGCGGTGAGGATCGCTTGAATTGCGGTGTCGAGCAGATTTTCCGGAACGACGACTTCGACTTTAATTTTGGGCAGCAGGTCAACGGAATATTCACGGCCGCGATAAAACTCGGTGTGGCCTTTTTGGCGGCCATGCCCGCGGGCTTCAAGAATGGTGATGCCCTCGATGCCGGCTTCGACCAGAGCGTCTTTGACGGCTTCAAGTTTCGAGGGCTGAATGATGGCTTCTATCTTCTGCATAGTTTTCTCAGGAAGCGGTAATGTCCCAATCGTATCCGTGCTCGCCGTGTTGGGAAAGGTCGAGTCCGGTTTGCTCGTCTTCTTCGCTCATGCGCAGCCCGATGGTGAGGTCAACAACCTTGAGGATGATAAGCGTGCCGACGGCGGAAAGCACCCACGCGATGGCCACTCCTACCGCCTGGTTGAGCAGCTGGTGAGGATTGCCCTCGAGCGCGCCCGATGGCAGCGTCTTGCCCTGCGCGTCTTTGAATATGGGATTGATAACGCTGCTGGCGAAGAGCCCGGTGAGCAGAGCGCCCAGCGTTCCTCCGGCGCCGTGAACCCCGAAGGCATCGAGCGAGTCGTCGTAGCCGAACCAGCCCTTCACTTTGACGACCATCAGATAGCAGAAGATTCCGGCGAGAAATCCGATGATCAATGCCGACATCGGCGAAACAAAACCTGCTGCCGGAGTGATGGCGACCAGGCCGGCGACGCAGCCGGAGATGGCTCCGAGGGCGCTGGGCTTGCCGTTGCGGATCCACTCTGCGATGCTCCAGCCGATCGCAGCCGCCGCGGCGCCAAAGTGCGTGGCGACAAATGCGCTGGTAGCCAGAGTGCCGGCGTTGAGTGCGCTGCCCGCGTTAAAGCCGAACCATCCTACCCAGAGAAGGCAGGCGCCGATGAAGCTCAGGACCACGCTGTGCGGCGGCATGGGCTCTTTGGGATAGCCGAGGCGTTTGCCGAGGTAGAGCGCGCAGACGAGAGCGGCGACCCCTGAGGTCACGTGGACAACGGTTCCGCCGGCGAAGTCCAGAGTAGGGAAGCGGCCGCCGAGCGAGGCGTTGAGCAGACCGCCTTTGCCCCAGACCATGTGCGCCATCGGCGCGTAGACCACCAGCGACCACAGCACCATGAACAGGCACATCGCGCTGAATTTCATGCGCTCGGCAAAGGCGCCGGAGATGAGCGCGGGCGTGATGATGGCGAACATCAGCTGATAAATCATGTAGGTCTGGAGAGGGATGGTGGCGGCGTAGTCGGCATCCGGCTGCAGCCCCACGCCGCGCAGGAAGCACTGATGAAAGCTGCCGATGAAGCTGTTTCCCGCGCTGAAGGCGAGGCTCCATCCCACGAACGCCCAGAGCACGGTGATGAGGCCCATCATGGCGAAACTCTGCATCATGGTGCCCAGAACATTTTTGCGGCGCACCAGGCCGCCATAAAAAAGCGCCAGTCCGGGCCCGGTCATCAGCAGCACCAGGGCGGCGGAGGTGAGCATCCAGGCGTTGTCGGCAGAGAGTTGCGCAGCGGTGACGGCCTGCTCCACCTTGGTCAGGCGGTCGGCGGTGCTGGGAGCAGCGGCAGCCGCCTGCGCGTGCGCCAGGGCCGGTAACGAGAGCGCGGCACAGAGAAACGCGAGAGCAGAAGACGCTCCTGAGTAGGCGGCGCGAGGCCGAGCGGGGCGCAGCGGCAAAGTGGATTTTTGAAAATTCGACGGGAGACGCCGAAGGGGAATGGTGCGGGGGACAGGAGCCTAAGCGACCGGGCAGCAAAGACATATTGCAGCGATTACTTCACAGACGACGGGCAACGGCAAATAGATATTTTCTATGCGCCATATGTTTCAAACCTTATGGCGGGCCGGCGGAGCTAGCCTTGCGCCAATTCGCGAGCCCGCTGGGTGGCGCGCATCACTGCTTTGATGAGGGTCACGCGCAGGCCGCCTTCTTCCAGTTCGAGAATGCCGTCAATCGTGCATCCTGCCGGAGTGGTGACGGCGTCTTTGAGCAGCGCCGGGTGCAGGCCGGTTTCGAGCACCATTTTGGCGGATCCAAAGACGGTTTGCGCGGCCAGCAAGGTGGCGACATCGCGCGGCAGGCCGACCTTAACCCCTGCTTCAGCTAATGACTCCAAAATGATGAAAATAAACGCCGGGCCGCTGGCTGAAAGCCCAGTAACCGCGTCCATATGTTTCTCGTCCACGACGACGGTGCGGCCGACGGTGAGAAAGAGTTCAGCGGCTGATTCCATGGCTGCGTCGGGGACATATTTGCCGCGGCAAAGCGCTGTGATTCCTGCGGCGAGCAGCGCGGGAGTGTTTGGCATGGCGCGAATGACGGCGGGTTTTCCGCCGATCGCCGCTTCCATCGCTGCCGTGCTGACCGATGCGGCAAACGAGATGACCACGGCGCCAGGCTTGAGAGCCGAAGCGATTTGAGCCAGCACGTCAGGCACGCCGGGAGGCTTGACCCCGATGAGCACGACATCGGCATCGGTGACGGCATCGCGGTTGTCAGTGGTGGCGCGAACGCCGAACTGTTTGGTCAGCGATTCGGCGCGCTCGGCATGAGCAACGGTGGCGGTGATCTGGCCGGGCTGCATGATTTTGTTGCGGAGAAAGGCGTCGAGCAGGATGCTGCCCATCTTGCCCGTTCCCAGGATGGCGATTTTCTTTCCTTCAAACTGGCTCATCGGTGTTGTCACAGTATCGCAACCGAGTTGAGGATGCTCTCCGGCTCGGGCCGAACGCGGAAGTCGGCATGCGCTTCGATCAGGCGCAGGGTGCCGGTTTTATCCACGACGGCAGTTGCCGGCAAGGGGAGATGCCAGCTGGGCTCACCGTTGATAAACGGAATGTTGACCAGGATGCTGCGGTAGTAGTGCTGCAGATATTCCGGCGCGGTCCAGGTGAGTGCGAGCGTGGTTGCATACGGCGCAGCCCTGGTCGCGCAGTATGGGGAAGGGCAATTTGTGCTGCTGCGCGAGGAAGTCATTTTGCCGGACGGTTTGCGGCGAGATCGCGACCAGAAGAGCGCCGCGGCTGCGGACCTCGTCATAAAGATCGCGCCACTCCTCGAGTTCGGTAGTGCAGTAGGGGTCCCAGCGGCCGCGAAAGAATTTCAGGATGACCGGCCCCAGGGCCAGCAGATCGCTTGAGCGGACCATGCGGCCGTGCGCATCCGGGAGCGAGAATTCAGTGATCGCGATTCCCGGTTTCGCAATTTGAGATTCGAGAGGAAGCAGCTCGGCAATTGCGCGCTCGATCGTTTCCAGCCGCTCGGGCTGCACCAGGCGACGAGTCTGCTCGGTGATGGAATCGAGCTGGGGCTGCAGCATGAGCGTCATCGTCCCTGGCCGCGCATGCCCGCGAGGGTGCCCATCATGCGGCGCTGCATTTTGCCGCCGCCCATGCCTTTGAACATTTTGCGCATTTGCGCATACTGGCGCAGCATCTGGTTCACCTCCTGCACTGAGGTGCCGCTGCCGCGAGCGATGCGCTTGCGCCGGGCGCCGGAGATGATCTCGTGATTCTTGCGCTCCTGCTGCGTCATGGAGTTGATGATGGCCTCGACGCGCGTGAACTGGTTCTCATCCACCTGCCCGGCGGCCTGCTGCAAGCCTTGAAATGCTCCGACCGACGGCAGCATTTTGAGAATGCTCTGCATGGAGCCGAGCTTCTTGATCTGCCGCAGCTGGTCGCGAAAATCCTCGAGCGAAAATCCGTCGCCGCTGAGCGCCTTGCGGGCGAACTCCTCACTCTTTTTGCGGTCGAGCTTGTCTTCGGCCTGCTCGATCAACGTCATCATGTCGCCCATGCCGAGAATGCGGCTGACGATGCGGTCGGGGTGGAAGGGCTCGAAGGCGTCCGGCTTCTCCCCGGTCCCCAGGAACTTGATGGGCTGCCCGGTGACGTGGCGGATGGAAAGGGCAGCGCCACCGCGGGCATCACCATCCATCTTGGTCAGCACGACGCCGGTGAGCGCCAGCTTCTTGTGGAACTCGTCTGCGGATCGGACCGCATCCTGCCCGGTCATTGCATCGGCGACGAAGAGAATCTCCTGCGGATTGAGCAGCGATTTCAGCTGCTGCATTTCGTCCATCAGGCCGGAGTCGAGATGCAAGCGGCCCGCCGTATCCACGATGAGCACGTCGCAGCCTGTGATGACGGCCTCGCGGCGCGCTTCTTTCGCGAGCCGGACGACCAGCGGAGTCGCGGCCTCCTGGCCCTGCGTGTCGCCCTCGTAAATCTTCGCCTTGACCGTCGTCGCCACAATTTTCAGTTGCTCACGGGCGGCGGGGCGATATACGTCCACCGAAACCAGCATGGGCCGGTGCCCGCCCTTTTGCAGCCATGCGGCGAGCTTGCCGCTGGTCGTGGTTTTTCCTGAGCCCTGCAGCCCCGCCATGAGAATGACCGTGGGTGGCTGCGAAGCGAATTTGAAGCGCGCGGTGTCTTTGCCGAGCAGCGTGATCAGCTCGTCGCGAACAATTTTGATGACCTGCTCGGTGGGCGAGAGCGCGGTCATAACTTCCTGGCCGAGGGCCTTGACGCGGATGTGCTCGATCAGCTGCTTCGTGACGTCGAGGTTGACGTCGGCTTCGAGCAGCCCGAGGCGGATTTCCTGCAGGGCCTCACCGATGTTTTCTTCCGTGATGGTGCCCTGTCCGCGGAGACTTTTGAAGGTGCGCTGGAGTTTTTCTGTGAGGTTCTCAAACATGGCGGCTATTAGCAGTCTAAATGCTCGCGATAACCTTCACTTTCCGCGACGGGCGGGGGACTCGGCGGGGCGCGGGGACGCGGCGACTTCGGGCGGGCACAGGTTCCCGTGGGAAAATGGATGCATGGTTGGCTTGCCGCATAACGACACGCTGGGTCTCTATATCTCGGTGCCGTTTTGCGCCTCGAAGTGCAGCTTCTGCAATTTTGCCAGCGGAGTCTTCGCCCGGGAGCGGGTGGCGCCCTATGTCCGCCGCCTGGTGGAGGATTTTGCGGCGTCGAGTGCGAAGGCGGCAGCACTGGGAGCGGCCTTGCCGCAGTCAGTTGACTCCATTTATTTCGGGGGAGGCACGCCGAGCCTGCTGCACCATGATTTGTTCGCGCAGATTGCCGAGGCGCTGCGGGCTAACTTTGATATCGCGCCGGAGGTCGAGTGGACGGTGGAGTGTGCGCCGGGCCAGCTCGCCGCCGAGACGCTCGAAGCGATGGTGTCGGCGGGCGTGAATCGCATCAGCTTTGGGGCGCAGAGTTTCGTTGATCGCGAGACTGCGGCCGTGGGACGGCTGCACACCCGTCAGCAGACCGAGGAATCGATCGCCCAGGTCAGGGCCGCGGGCATTCTGAATCTCAGCATTGATCTGCTGGCGGGCCTGCCGTTTCAGACTCTGGAGAGCTGGCAGCAATCTCTCGACGCGACCATTGCGCTCGGGTTGCCGCACGCGAGCGTTTACATGCTTGAGGTGGATGATGACTCGCGCCTGGGGCGCGAATTGCTGGCGGGCGGCGTTCGATATCGGGCGGCAGCGGTGCCCAACGATGACGGGATCGCCGCCATGTATGAAGCGGCCTGCGCGCGGTTGTCACAGAGCGGGGTGGCGCAGTATGAAATATCCAACTTTGCTGCGGCGGGATTTAGATCGCGTCACAATTTGCGCTATTGGAAACGCGAACCATATTTCGGCTTCGGGCTCGACGCGCACTCCTGCCTCTATCGCGGCGATGGAGTGGCGGTCCGTTTTTCAAATCCCGACCAGCTCGATGCGTATATGGCGGCACACGCAGGAGAGGTCGAGCTGGTTGGCCGCGAGCAGCAGATGGAAGAGGCGTGGTTTCTCGGCTTGCGGCGCAATGAAGGCGTGGCGTGGGCCGCAATGGTGAGCGAGTTCGGCGCGGAGACGGTGGACGGGTATCGGCCGCTGGTCGCGCAGCTGGTGGAGGATGGCTTGCTGGCTGCCGATTCAGAAGGGGTGCGACTGACGGAGCGCGGCCGCATGATGTCGAACGAAGTCTTTGAGCAATTTGTCGGCGAGAGCGCGCCGGCGACCATTTAACGACGGAGAGAATGTGAGCACTGCTCAGAGAATCGATCTTCGAAGCGACACGGTGACGCAGCCCACGGCGGCGATGCGGGCGGCCATGGCGTCGGCGGAGGTGGGCGACGACGTATACCTCGAAGACCCGACGGTGCTGCGCCTCGAAGAGCGCGCGGCGGAGATCTTTGAGCGTGAGGCGGCGCTGTTTGTGCCGACGGGCACGATGGGCAACCAGATCGCCATCCGGCTGCACACTCAGCCCGGAGAAGAGGTGATCTGCGAAGCGCGGGCGCACATCGTGGAGTGGGAGATGGCCACGATGAGCTCTTTTTCCGGCTGCCTGGCCCGCACGGCGCTGGCTGAGGGCGGCATTCTGCGCTGGGAGCATATAGCGCCGCTGATCGCGCCCGATCTTTATTACCACGCGCCGACGGGCTTGATCGTTCTTGAAAACACGCACAACCTGGCGGGCGGAACGGTGACGCCGCTCGATGTTCTGCAAGAGATATGGAGCAATGCGAAAGCGGCTGAGCTGCCGCTCCACCTCGACGGCGCGCGAATTTTCAACGCAGCGGTGGCATTGCAAGCGAGTGTCGCAGAGCTGACCAGCGGATTCGATACCGTGATGTTTTGCCTGTCGAAGGGCCTCTGCGCTCCGGTCGGCTCGATGCTGGTGGGCTCGCGCAAGGCGATGGATCGGGCGCGGGTGCTGCGCAAAGCTCTGGGCGGCGGAATGCGGCAGGTGGGTGTGCTGGCCGCGGCCGGGCTGATTGCTCTGGAAGAGATGCCGAAGCGCTTGAATGTAGATCACGAAAACGCGCGGCTCATCGCGAGTGAACTTGCGAAGCTCGACCCGGTGCGGCTGGATATGAGCTCTGTCCAAACCAACATCGTTCTTTTTTCGCTCGAGGGAGTTCCCGCGGCCGAGGTGGTGCGGCATGCGAGGGAAGCGGGCGTGCTGGTGAGTGCTTTTGGTCCGCACAGCATTCGCCTGGTGACGCACAATGACGTGGACCGGGCCGCATCGGAACGGGCCGGCCAGATTCTCGCGCGGGCGATTGTCTCGGCCGCGGCGCAAACTAGAGGAAATCCTGGCCCCGAGTAATGCGCTGCGGAAATCTATGAAAGCAAGAGCTTTTCGTGGGATGCGAAGCGCCGGACTGGCGGATTTTCAGGGGAACAGCCGGCAAAATTCATCGTCTTTTCGCACTTGTTGACGCTGTGTAAACTAAGCTGCGCTTGGGAGCAGTTGTGCGGTTCGGCTGGCAGCGATGCCAAACCGACAGCCCTGCACCGGAAAGGGCCATCCTTGCAGCCGACGATTTTCGTTCTTGAAGACGATAACGATATAGCACGGTTGATACAGCGACATCTTGAGGCAGCCGGCTTTAGTGCGAGGCTTTTTGCTTCGACCTCGAACGTGCTGCAGGAGGCCGAGCGCGCGACGCCGGTACTCTTTCTGCTCGACATCATGGTGCCGGGCGGGGACGGGCTGGAGCTTTGCCGCCGCCTGCGCCAGCATGCCTCGCTGAGCAGCGTGCCGATTATTTTTGTCACCGCGCGCACGGCGGAGAATGACCGCGTGCTCGGTCTCGAACTGGGCGCGGACGATTACATCACCAAGCCGTTTGCGACTCGCGAGCTGGTGGCACGAGTGAGAGCAGTGTTGCGCCGGTTTGAGCGGCCGTCGGGCCCGGCGCTGATCCAATTCGGCGATATAGAGATTGACGGCAGTGCAATGCAATTGCGGGTGCAGGGCACGCTGACTGCGACCACGGCCACCGAGTTCCGGCTGCTGGATTATCTGGCGCGGCATCCGGGCCGAGTGTTTACCCGCGACCATTTGCTGGATGCGGTCTGGGGCGACTCCCGTTTTGTCACGCCGCGATCGGTGGATGTTTACGTCCGGCGCATCCGTGAGAAGATTGAGGCGGACCCGGAGAACCCGCGTTTTCTGAAGACAGTTCGTGGTGCCGGCTATCGGTTTGAGATTCCCAAGGCTCTGCCTCCGGATGAGTGGAGGCCCGAAGGGCAGCCGGAGAGCAACAGCGCGGATCTTCCCGTCAAGGCCTGAGGAGATCCTGATTCGCGAGTGCGACCCCTGACCTACAGCCGACTCTTGTGGGCATTTTGGCTGCCGCCGGTGACAGTTTTTGTCATCGTCGGAGTGCTGCTTAGAAAGCAGCTGAATGCGAACGGTGGCTGGGACGCCGTAATCATTGCCATCATCGTCGGCATGGCGATGGGTGTGTTGCTGGCGATTCTCTTTGATCGCTCCCGCCGGGCACGCCGTCGCCAGTTCCTGTCGCTGGCCAGCGCGGTGATGGCAAATCAACTGAGCGCGCGGCTGGCCGTCTCGCCCGACGTGCCTGAAGATCAGAGCACGACGGTGTGGAACATGGCGATGGGCCATGTCGAGCAGAAAGTGCGGTCGCTCGAGATAAACCAGTCTCAACTCGCGACGCTGTTAAACAGCATGCAGGAGGGCGTGATCGCACTCGACCGTTCGGGCCGGACGGTCTGGGCGAACCGCATGGTCGAGCAGATGGCGGAGCGTCGGGTGGTGCTGGGGACCGCGCTGGTGCAGACGATTCGCGACCCGGAGCTGCTGGCGAGCGTGCATTCGGCGTTGCAGGACGGCAAGGTCGAGCGGCGTCGCGCCGTGTCTATTCAACCGGGGCGGGTGATTGAGGTGACCGCCGGGCCGATGCCGGGCGGAGCGGTTGCCGTGCTGCATGACATCACCGAGCTCGAGAGGATGGAAACCACGCGCCGCGATTTCATCGCCAACGTTTCGCACGAGCTGCGGACTCCGCTCACCTCCATCACCGGCTACGTCGAGACCTTGCTGGACGACGAGTCTTTCGATGACGAGAAGCGCGACTTTCTTTCGATCATCCTCAAGAATGCGCGGCGCATGAATCGTCTGACCGAAGATCTGCTGGCGCTGGCGCGGGTGGAATCGGGCGAGCACAAATTGAGGATCGAATCCGTGCCGGCGGCGCTGATTCTCAACGACGCCATGGACTCGCTGGCCGGACTGGTGGCCGACCACGGCATGACGCTCGAAGTTGCTTTCAGCACGGAGCAGCGCGTGCTTGCCGATCGCGATGCGGTCCAGCAGGTCTTTTCGAATCTGATCGAGAACGCTGCCAAGTATGCCGCTGAAGGGGAGCGCATTCTGCTTGGCGCGGTGAAGAAGGGAAATACAGTCGAGCTATTTGTCCGGGACTTTGGCCCGGGCCTGCGCTCGGAGCATCTGCAGCGAATTTTTGAGCGCTTCTATCGCGTGGACAAGGCGCGGTCCATAGAGTCCGGCGGCACCGGCCTCGGTCTCGCCATCGCCAAGCACATCATGCTGGCGCACAACGGCAGCATTCGCGCGGAGAGCGTGCTGAACCGGGGATGCACTTTTCTGATGACGCTGCCGGTGGATGAGACGCATGTGATGGTCGAGGAGGACGGCAGCAGTGACGCAGGCAACGGGGAACCGGCCGACCCGAGGCGGGATGAGGAGTTGACCGGACATGGGACCGTGCCCTAGCGTTTCCCGCATAAACGCAACTTTCATCAGGTTTTAGCAGCCGTTCCATCGCTCCATTCATCGCTTGTTTACAATCATTGGCTAGTCTTGGCTAGTGAGACCGCCGGTGCAGGATACTTTTGTGTCAACGGAAAGTCTGAAGACGGCTGAAGTTGCCGCACCATCGCCGCAAAGCACGACCCACCCGGTCTCCGCGGTGAGAACTTTTCTACTGGCGCGGGGAAGTTCGGCGCTGCTCGATCGCGGGTTTTACATACTGATGGCGCTGTGTGCCTTCAGCATCTTCGCCATCGTGATCTTCATAGCCTTCGAACTGATCAGCAGGTCGCAACTGGCGATTCATCACTTCGGGCTGCCATTCTTTTTTCAATCCGCCTGGGATCCGGTCAACGACAAGTTTGGCGCGTGGCCGTTTGTATACGGCACCCTGGTGTCTTCGTTTCTCTCTTTGCTGATAGCGGTTCCTCTGGCTGTCGGGGTTTCGATCTTCATCACCGAGATGTGCCCGCGCGCGCTGCGCCAGCCGCTATCGTTTCTCACCGAGTTGCTGGCCGCGGTGCCGAGCGTGGTCTATGGGCTGTGGGCGATTTTTGTCCTGGTGCCGATTCTGCGGAACTACGTTGATCCTTTTCTGCAGCGGACTCTGGGCTGGACGGGCTTCTTCAGCGGTCCGATCTTTGGCGTGGGCATGCTGGCCGCCGGGGTGATTATCGCGATCATGATCCTGCCGATTATCTCTTCGCTGACGCGCGAGGTGATGGTCGCCGTGCCTTATACGCAGCGCGAAGCGACGCTGGCGCTGGGCGCGACACGCTGGGAGATGATTCGCGTCGGGGTGTTGCGCAATGCGCGCATCGGGATCGTCGGATCTGTAATTCTCGGCCTGGGGCGCGCGCTCGGCGAGACCATGGCGGTGACCATGGTCATCGGCAACCGGCCGGAGATTGCGAAATCGCTGCTTGCGCCCGGCTACACGATGGCCAGCGTTCTGGCCAATGAATTCAGCGAGGCGACCGGCGATCTTTATATGAGCGCCCTCATCGAGATTGGCCTGGCGCTCTTTATCGTCACGATTATCGTCAACGGCCTGGCGCGGGTACTGGTGTGGATGGTCACGCGCGGCGCGCCCGCGAGAGTGAGCGCATAGCGATGGCGACCTCAATGCCGGTGCCCAATCCGAAGAACGCAGACCGCCCGCTCTCCACCATGGCGCGGCTGCATCGCGCCAGCCGGACGGCGCGCAATCATCTAGCAACCGGGCTGGCGGTGCTGAGCACGCTGCTGGTGCTGGCCCCGCTGTTCGCCATTCTCGCGTATCTCATCTACAAGGGCGCCAGCTCGCTGAACTGGGCGTTCTTCACGCAGATGCCCAAGCCGGTCGGCGAGCCCGGCGGTGGAATGGCCAACGCTATCGTTGGTTCGGGAGTAATCCTCGCGATTGCGAGTGCGGTAGGCATCCCTGTCGGCATCGCGGGCGGCGTTTTTCTCGCCGAGTATGCGCGCGGCACCCGGCTGGGCGACGCGGTGCGATTCACGGCCGATGTGCTCAACGGCGTGCCCTCCATCGTGATGGGCATTTCGATTTACGCGCTGATTGTTTTGCGGCAGAAGCATTTCTCCGCATTTGCCGGAGGCGTGGCGCTGGGCATCATGATGGTTCCGACGATCACGCGGACCACGGAAGAGATGCTCTACATGGTGCCGAACGTGGTGCGCGAGGCGGCGCTCGGGTTGGGAGTTCCGCGCTGGCGTTCAATCCTCTCGATCTCACTTCGCACTGCGATGCCCGGGATCATCACCGGTTGCATGCTGGCGTTTGCGCGCGTGGCGGGCGAGACTGCGCCCTTGCTGTTCACAGCTTTCGGCAACGCGTTCTGGAACATTGATCCGACGCAGCCCACCGCCGCGCTGCCGTTACAAATTTATGTTTACGCAATCTCGCCGTATGACGAGTGGCACCGCCTGGCATGGGCCGGATCTCTGGTGCTGATTGTGCTGATTCTGTTTTCCGTCTCGCTGGTGAGGTTTGTGGCCGGGCGTGGCCTGCTGAAAGGAGCCAGCTGAGTGGGTGTTGGGATCGAAGTGAAAGATTTGAATGCGTGGTATGGGACCACCCACACGCTAAGGGGCGTCTCGATCAGCATTCCCCCGAACAGCGCAACGGCGCTGATCGGACCATCGGGCTGCGGCAAGAGCACGTTCGTTCGCTGCCTGAATCGCATGCATGAGACCAATCCGTCGGCGCGGGTGACCGGCGAGGTGATCATGGGCGGGCGGGACATTTACTCCGACGCATCTCCGGTTGAAGTGCGACGCCGCGTGGGCATGGTGTTTCAGAAGCCCAATCCTTTTCCGACAATGTCTATTTATGACAACGTGGCGAGCGGGCTCAAGCTCAACGGGTTTCGCAATCGTCGCATGATGGATGAGGTGGTTGAGCGATCGCTGCAGCAGTCGGCGCTGTGGGACGAAGTGAAGGACGACCTGAAGAAGAAGAGCGGGGCGTCACTCTCCGGCGGTCAGCAGCAGCGGCTTTGCATTGCTCGTGCCCTGGCCGTGGATCCTGAGGTGCTGCTGATGGATGAGCCGGCATCGGCGCTGGACCCGATCTCGACGGCGAAAATTGAGGACCTGATCTTCCATCTCAAATCGAATTACACCATCGTGATCGTGACCCACAACATGCAGCAGGCGGCCCGGGTGGCGGAGAATACGGGCTTCTTCCTGATGGGCGAACTGGTGGAATATGACGCCACGACCAAAATATTCACAAACCCGAGCGACAAACGGACGGAAGATTACATTACGGGCAGGTTCGGATGACGCGGATAAAGTTTCACCAAAACCTCGGCGAACTAAAAGAACGGCTGCTGGTCATGGCGGGCATGGCGGAGCAGGCCATCCAGCGCGCGACCGAGTCGTATACGAAACGCGATCCGCATGTCGGCGACCTGGTGCTGCAGGCTGAGCCGGCGATCAACCGCGCCGAGCGCGAGATTGACCAGTTGGCGCTCGATCTGCTGGCGATGGAGCAGCCAATGGCAATTGACCTGCGATTTATTCTCGCGGTCATCAAGATAAATGCTGACCTCGAGCGAGTGGGAGATCAGGCGACCAACATCGTCGAGCATTCCCGCGAGATGGAGGCTTTCGCCGCGGTTGAGCTGCCGGTGGATATTCCGCGACTGGCTGCCATGGCGTCATCCATGGTGCGGAAGGCGCTGCAAAGTTTTATTGAGGCTGATGCCGAGCTGGCCGAGGCCGTGCTGCTGATGGACGATGAAGTAGACCAGCTGAACGACGACGCCTATTACGCGCTCACCGGCCTGATTCGCAACGAGCCGGCCAAGACGCCGCAAGCATTGAACGCAATTCTGATCTGCCGCAACCTTGAGCGGGTCGGCGATCATGCCACCAACATTGCCGAAGACGTGATTTTCTGGGTGAGAGGCGCCGATGTGCGTCATCCGCTGGCGCGTGGTCTTGAAGCGGTATAGCTGCTAGTCAAGACGGGCGACGATCTCGAGCAGATCGAGGGCAACGTAATACAGAGCGCAGATGACGGGGAGATTGTCATTGCGCAGAGCGCGCAATGCATTGGCATAAGCGAGCATTTTGGGGCCATAAGACCGCCGCCGCTTCTCCAGAAATTCCTCGAGACCGCGGCTGCCGTGGGAGGCGGTTTTGTAGTCCACGATCCACAGGTGGGAGTCGCCGGATGAATGCGGCTCTGCCCCCGCGAGAAAAATCCGGTCGAGCCGCTGTTCGGTTTTCTCAGTGGCTGCGGGAAGGCTGATGCGGACCTCGTTGTCGGCCCCGGCGTGCGATGCGAGCACCCATTGTCCGGTCTTCGATGCCAACGTCTTTTGGACGAGGTCAATTGCGCTGCGGCTGGCTCGTGCCAGCGATGGCTCGGGCACTCGTTGCATGCGCAGCAGCGTCTGGATGCTGCGGGTTCGCGAAGCGAGCCAGGGGCCTGCGGCGGCAAGGCTTTCGCCGCTGGAAATATTGCGGGCGACCTGCTCCAGCAAAGTATGCACGACGGTGCCGATGGCGCGGCCGGTGATGCCGGCGGCAATCGGAGTCGCAAAGTCGAAGCCTTCAGCCTCCAGCTCATCGCCTCGCGATTCTGGCCACTCATCCGCCGAGCGCGCCGCCGCCGTTACCTGGGGAAGCACCGACGCCGTGTCGCGCATCTCTGGCAACCAGTCTGCCGGCAATCGGACAAGATTTTGCTTTGGTCCACTCGCCGGGGCCTGGGCGGCGATGGAAAACACTTGCTGCGGGTCGGCATCGAGTTGTCGTTGTGCGATGTCATTTACGAAACCCCAGGCGACACCCATCAGCGAGTTGTCGGAGGGCTTTTTCACCACGCCGTGGTCTTCTTTTACCGCAGCAAAAAAGTGAACATAGCGCCGCGCGCGTGTCGCAGCAACATAGAGCAGACGGCGGAGCTCGGCATCGGACCGCTTCTTCTTCGCGGTACTGATCCACTCTGCGATGGGCGATTTTTTGCCGCCGCTGGAGGCGATGGGCGATATCAGCAGATTGCTCGACGAGCCGGCGATGTCGGGGCCCATGGGAAACAAGGTGGTCAGCTCGGGGACAGCATCCTCCTCGATCCATTCAAGGAGCGCGCTCTCCTCATGCCTGGGCATCCTCTCCATTCCAGGAACGAAGACGATATCAAACGTCAGCCCTTTGGCTTTGTGGATCGTCATGACCTCAATCTGATCGGGCGCGAGAGGATCGGGCGGGGCAAAGAGCCGGTCCATCGCATCGTTGAGGGTTGACGCGTTGATAGGAATATCCTGCTGATCGAGATCGTCAAGCAGGCGAAAGAAAGCCTGAATATTTGCCAGCTGCTCCTCGTTGACGCAATCCGGGCCACCGAGCGCCTGCCAGGTCTCAAAGACCAACTGCGGCAACCGGGTGGTGGTGCGACGTTCCAGCGCAGGGATGAGCAGGTCGCGCGCGCGGGCCGCAATCACGGCATCTTCGCCGTGGAGCTGCGCGGCATTTTCCGCCAGCAAGTCGGGGATACACGGCAGCGGAGTCTTCTTGCGCAGCTCGAGCCCGCAGAGCATTTCCAGGCTGGCGAGAGTCAATCCACACCACGGAGCCCGCAACACACTCAGCCACGCAATGCGGTCCGCGGGATGCAGCAGGGCCCGAGTGAGCGCCGCCAGGTCGAGGACTTCCTGACGGTCGCACAGCTTCTCGAGGTCCACTGCGCGGTAGCGTCTCTTTCGCCTGCGCAACTCGGCCAGCACATGGTCTCCGTGCTGTTTCACCCGCAGCAGCAGCGCAATTTTGCAGCTGGGGTCGTCTTTTATATACCGCTCGATGGCATCGCAAATCTCATTCGCTTCCTCGAGCTCAACCCCGTCATCGCCGGATTTGCGCAAAAAATGCCAATGGATGGCATCGCCCGCGCGGCTCTCGACAAAGCCGACGGATGCGTTGAACTGCACCTCGGACTGCGGCTCGAAGACGCGAGGGAAGAGCTCATTATGCGCATCAACTAATGATTGCTGGCTGCGAAAGTTCACCGTCAGCGTCTGCGGCACGAAGCGAATGTCGCCCAGGCCGGCCTCGCGGGTCTTCGCAAATAATCGAACTTCAGCCTGGCGGAAAGCATAGATGGACTGCATCGGGTCGCCGACGAAAAATAATGTTCGCCTGCCATCGCCTCTCCACGCGGAAATCAGGAGCCGGAACAGTTGATGCTGGGTGCGGGAAGTGTCCTGGAACTCGTCCACCAGAATGTGCTCCAGGCCCTCGCCGATGGCCAGGGCGAGACTGCTGGGTTCGTAGCCGCCGTCCTCGGCCACCCTGGTGAGCGCTTGAATGGCGGCGAGATTCAGCTCAATGAAGTCAGTGCGGCCGGTCGCGATAAACATCTTTCGCAATTCAAAATCGGCCCGCCGCAAAAGACGAAAGAGAGACTTGATCATCGTCCACTGATCGGGGGAGTAATTTCCTGGCGGCAGATTGCGCAGGCTGTGCAGTGCTGCACAGAGATCGGTCCGATGCGCCAGCGACGCCACGAGCGCTTCAATCTCAGGTTTCCGATTGGGCAGCCCAGTAGGGAAGCCCTGTCGCTTATTGAATTGGCCGCGCCATCCTGCTGCCTTCGTCAGGAGTAGCTCGGCCAGCCCGAGCCACTGCGATAGGTCTTCCTGCACAGCTCGGGGCATCTGAGTCAGCCGCAGGCCGCGTATCTGTTCGTGGGCGTCTTCGCACCTGGAAGCATGATTTGCCAAATCGATCAGCTTCTTCGCAGTCGCCGGGTCGAGGTCTAGCCACACTGCGGCAGCGTCCTCAAATCCGCGCTGGACGTAGCTCTGCAATTGTTGCTCAAGCTGCGGGCGTAAGGTTCCGTCGAGATAAGCCTCGGTGAGCTCGGCTTGATCCATGGGAAAGTGACGGGACCACTGATCCCGATGGCCGAGCATTTCCGCCAGCAGGGCAACGCACTGGCTCAGGTTGTTATCGCGATGCTGCAAGAGTTGCCACGCCGCCTCAGCCTCCAATGCTTCGTAGGCGCCTGGGCCGCCAGTCAAAGGGGCGGTGGTATCTCGCGATTCCAGCACGCGCATCGTTCGAACCGCCGCGAGCTTATAGAGGGATTCCGCATTTTCATCCGGCTTAAGCGATGGCCCCAGCCTTGAGAGCAGCGGCACCTGCGAGGCGATGTCAAGCGCGAGGGCGTCAATCGTCTTTATGTTGAGCCGGGTCGGCAGCTCTAAGAGCGGCCATTGTTTCTGCTCCGCGTGTGCAAGAACATCGTTGGCAAGTTTCTGCAGCAGAATGTCCTGGTCTGACTCCGGCGTGACGTGATCTTTTGCGCGCTGCAGAGCCTTGAGCACTCGATCGCGCATCTCCGCTACCGCCGGGATGGTGAAGGTGATGGCGAGAACCTGCTCCGGCTTCTCCACCGTCGCCAGCAGGCGCAGGAACCTTGCAGTAAGCAAGCCTGTCTTGCCCGAGCCCGCGGGCGCCTGGACCAGAAAGCTCTGCTCCGGAGCAAGCGCGGCGGTGCGGACGTGCTGGTCGGCGGGCTGCTGACTGAGCTTATTCATCTTCGTTCTCGCTCACGTCTGAATCCGCGCCCGGGGCATCTCTGCGTATCTCTGCAACGCGGCAGAATGAAGAACACGCGCAGGTGCGGCAGGTCACGGGATAATCTTTGGGGTCAACCCGCGCTTCACCGGCGACAAAATTGGCGGTCAGGTCGAGCACTGCCTGGCGCCAGCGGGGAAGATCAGACTCCAACGTCAGATCTTTCGGGCCCAGTTTCGGCAGCACGCTCGTTCTCAGACTGACGCCGCGAAATCTAATCTTATCGGCCCTGATCTGTGCGAAGGCGACGGCGGCAAGGCGCTTTTCAGCCAGAGCACACGTCGCGTAAAGCAGCAGCTGCGGTTCATCGGGACGCATGCCCTGCCAACTGTTAACCGTTGCTTCGCCGCTCTTATAGTCGAGCAGGACCAGCTCCTCCGGCGCGTCGGCGTCAAATTGGTCGCCCTTCAAGAGCCGGTCAATGCGGTCAACCTTGACGGTGAAGGTGGCCTCGCCAATCTGCAGTCCCTGATAGCTCTTCTCTGCCTCGCTGACTTCAAAATCCGCGCGGAGGGCTTCGACATCTCTGAGCCAATCCTCAACCAGCCCGGTCAGGCGTTCGCGTTCGGCTGCATAGAATTGCAGCTCCCAGCGATCGTGGGACTTCGTCTGTATCCGAGCATCGGCATGGCTGACGACAAATGCATGCAGCGAGCCGTCACTGATGCGCTGCTGCAGCGTCTTGAGATCGCGCAGGCCAAAGGGCTCCTGCGCCGAAGTCCAAATGCTGCGCATGAGGTCGTGCAAAAATTTGCCGCGCTGCCTGGGGTCGAGGCCATCGTCGGGAGCCTCGAGTGGACGCGCCTGGAGTCGCACGGTGGCAAACGCTTTGAAGGGGCAAGCTGCCTGGTCGCGCAGCGCACTGGATGGAAGCGAGCCCCTGGCATTGGTCCAGAGGAGCGGCAGAGCGTCTGAGAACGGCTGCGACTTTACCGGCCGCAGTTGGTGCAAGCGATCGAGCTGAGGCGCGATGCTCAGCGGCTCAAACTTCGTGATGAGCGGTGACGGCTCCGCCGACTCTGCGCCGTATCGCTTTGCCCAGCTGAAGATTGGACCGGGCGCGCTCTGCGCCAGCCGCGTAGTGATGTGCTCGCACCACTGGTAGTCAATCGAGGGAGAGCTGTGCAGCATTGCCGCATCGCGTTGCACCTGCCAGGGCAGCAGCGGATTTGAGCGGCCTGCTCCGGGCCAATCCTGCGCGCGCGCACCGAGGAACCAGATCCCATCGAAGAGGGAACCGGCCGCCTCTAAAGCGCCCATCACCTGCACCGGCCGCTCCTGATTCTCAGGCTGAAAGATCGCCTTCTCTGCCAGACGCTGCAGGCATTCGATGGCGCGAGGCACCCTGATTCGACTGCCGTCAAATGACAGTGCGGCAAACTCGTCCAGCAGCAGCCGCCAGCGGTCCAGGGTTTGGAACTCCTGGCTGCCCATGCGGCGATTGCCGGGAAATCCAAAAAGTTCGAGTGCGCGATTAAAGACCTCAGCCCACTCGAATGCGGTTTGCTCACGATTCGGCGAGGCTGCCTTCTCCATGAACTCCTGGGCCTGGCGGCAGCAGCGAAGCGTCTCGGTCAGAGCCGACCACTCTTCGGGTGAGGAGGAAAGCCTCGGTCCTACGAGCCCGGCAAATTGCCTCAGACTCAATAGCGGCTGGGCCCAATCCATGGAGCGCAGCACATAGGCATCAAACCGGGCGCGCGCTGAGATCTCGACGGCTCCTGCGTCTCCGCCGAAATTGGGTGAAAGCAGCAGCCACGAAACCTCGTCGAGCGAGAGCGCTCCCACGCCCCACCTGAGCAGCAGCAGAGCTGTCTTGGCCAGCGCGTATTGGGCGAGCGGGAGTCCGAGCGAGAAATTGAATTTATCCTGCCCGATCACGCGACTCAGCGTGCGCTCGATGTTGCCTCTGGAGCTGCCCAATACCGGCGAGATGATCGCGAGGCGCCGGGCGCCGCGATGCAGGCGTTCTTGAGCCCAGAGCGCGGCCGCCTCTATCTCTTCATCGGCCGTGCCGGCCTCAGTGCGACGCGCCGGCTGCTCAGACTCTGCGGCCGGCGAAACTCTGTGAACCTGCGTGTGCGGCGCAAGGGCAGCGATGAGCTCCTCCTGCGCCGGGGTCGTCCTGTCGAATCCGACCAGACAGAGTGACGCTGGTCCGGTCAGACGGCCGGCACGAATCGCCCGGGAGAGCTCATGCGGCAACAGGGTGTGGCTTAGCCAGCGCTTCGAGTCGCAGCGTTTTTCAAATGCGGCTGACCATTGAGACATGGCTCGCCAATCCCTGCGGCCGCGGGAGGATTGCTGCCACCGGGCGCGGTCAACCGAATAGTCACCCAGCAGCCGCCAGGCTTGTTGCGCGAGTTCAGCGAGGGAGCGAGCGCTGAGGCTGCCTTCTCCAGCCGGAACCTGGACGATGGACTCCCACAGTTGAAACTCCTGCGCGGCATTTAGCAGCAGGCGATCTTCATCGCCGGTGAGCAGGAGTTGCTGCCATAGGGAGTCCAGCCACGACTCCCACGGCAGGATGGTCGGGCTTGCCCAACCTGCCCGCCCGCGCTGCTGCATGACAGCGGCGAATTGCAGGCGCAAGAATCGCGCCGCCCGGCGATTGGCCGTGACCACAGTGGCACCCGCCGCAGCCTGCTCGAGCAGCGGCAGAAGCGATGGGTAGATTTCAGATGGGGTGGTAGCCATGAGACGTTCGCCGTGGCGCATCGGCCACTCGTTCGTTCATACCATAGTGGGTTGCATCGAGAGCGAAATTCCGTTCCACTGGAAGGTTGGGGAGGTGTGATTGAAGATTCGCTTTGCCTATGTGCTGGCTGCGCTGATGTTTGGTGTGGGGCTTCCGGCGCTCGTTTTTGCAGCGGTATCCGGTTCCCAGGCGGCAACGATTACAGTGCCGCCCGCGGCCCACAAGCTCACCAATCCCCTGAAGAGATCAAAGGAGAACATGCTTGCCGGCGCCGGTGTCTTCCGGGAACAATGCGCAGGATGCCATGGCCCGTTGGGCACGCCGGAGAGAAGGCTCCCCAGTCTGGCGAGGCAGCCGGCGACGCTGGGCAGCCCGATTGTGCAGAAGCTCTCAGACGGCGATATTTTCTGGACGATCACCAACGGCGCACCCGGCGGCATGCCGTCATTCAAAGATGACCTGACGGAGCAGCAGCGTTGGCAGGCGATCCTGTTTGTGCGGCGACTCAACAAAGACGCGCCGAAATATCTCGCGCTGTTGCCGCCCCAGGGGGACAAGTGAGTCGCAGTCTGCGAGCCGCCCCCGGTTTGACGGCGCTGGCGTTGCTGGCGGTCACGCTGGTCGCCTCGTCGTGTCAGCGAAAAGCGCCGGAGGCTGCCGCCGGCCGCAACGCCCAGGTCAAAAAATATTTACTCCGCGGCAAAGTGATCGAGGTGGATGCGAAGAATGGCGGGATAGTGGTGGATCATCAGGCGATCCCGGGATTCATGGGCGCGATGACGATGGAGTACAAGGTCAAGGACCCGAATGTTCTCACCGAGCTGCATCGCGGCGACCGCATCACGGCGGCGGTGTTGACTTCGGGCGAAGACAACATTTTGCTGGATGAGATTGTAATCACCGCGCAGGCCCAGCCCGACTACAAGCCGGCAAAGCAATACCACGTGCCGCAGGCGGGAGATCAGGTGCCCGATTTTCGCCTGTTGAATCAGAGCGACCGCGCGATCAGCCTGAACCAATTTCGCGGCAAGGTCCTGCTGGTCACGTTCATCTACACACGCTGCCCGCTGAGCGACTACTGTCCGCGCATGAGTCGCAACTTCGCCGAGATTGACAAGGCCCTGGCGGCGGATGCCAGGCTGCGTGCGAGCACACACCTGCTGTCAATCAGCTTCGATCCCTCGTATGACACTCCAAAGGTGCTGCGAAGTTATGGAGGCGCCTATACCGGCCGGTTTACCAAAGAGACGTTTGATCACTGGGACTTTGCGGCTCCGCTGCCGAAGGACCTGGACGCAGTCGAGGAGTGGTTCAATGTCGGCGTAACCCCGGCCAAGGATGGGACTCTGCAGCATTCCCTCTCTACCTGCGTGATCGGTCGCGACGGAAAAGTCGTCGCATGGTTTCCGACGAACGACTGGACCACCGCCGAGGTGTTGGACGCGGTGAAGAAAGCCGTGGCAAGCTAACTCATGGTCCTCATCATGATGGGCGTGACCGCGGCCGGCAAAACGGTGGTCGGCGAGAGACTGGCCCAGCGGCTGGAGTGGGTCTTCGCCGATGCCGATGACTATCACTCGCAGGAGAACCGCGACAAGATGCAAGCCGGAATTCCTCTGACGGATGAGGACCGCATGCCCTGGCTGGTTGACCTGAACGATCTGCTGGACGACTGGGAGGAAAACGGCATGAACGGCGTGCTGGCCTGCTCCGCGCTGAAGCAGAAATATCGCGAACTGCTGACGCAGGACCTGCCCGCCAAAGATGTCCGCTTCATTTATCTCGACGTGCCGCGAGAGATTCTGGTGCGACGGGTGGCGCACCGCAACCATCCGTTTATGGCGACCACGATGGTTCCGTCGCAGTTGGAGACGCTGGAGCCGCCGCAAGACGCGCTGCGCATCGAGGCCATGGACGGGGCGCACGAGAAGAGCGTTGAAGAGACGGTGGATGAGATCATCGCGCGCCTCGAGCTGCACGCCGCACAGTAGTCGTGCCGGAAGTCGTGCCGGACTAGGCCTCAGCGCCGTGACACTTCTTATATTTCTTTCCGGAGCCGCAAGGGCAGGGATCGTTGCGGCCAACTTTATCGCCGCTACGACGCTGCGCCGGGGCCTCCGCGCTGCCACTGCTGCCGGCCATGCGGGCGTGCTCGAGCTCGCGCGTCTTCTTGCGTTGGAACTCTGCCTCGATCCGGTCAATCGTCGTGCTGAGCTTTTCTGATGACTGCGGAGAAGCCGGCGACTGAGGCCGGGCGGCTCCGTTGCCGTTGGTGGCGGCGGGAGCGTTGGCCGGGGGCGGCTGGCGTAGAGCGCTGTTGCCGCCGAGTCCCACCGAGACGGTCGAGCTGATGGCGCCGTCGGCGGCTGCGGGCAGCGAGGCCGCGGACCGCGATTCTTCGATGGGGCGACCGTCGGGCCCGATGATCTGCATGAGGAAGAGATAGCGGACCGTATCCTGCTGGAAGCGCGCCATCATTGCCTCGAACATGTCGAAAGACTCGCGCTTATATTCCACCAGCGGATCATGCTGCCCATAGCCGCGCAGCCCGATGCCCTCTTTCAGGTGGTCCATATTCAGCAGGTGGTCCTTCCACTGCGAGTCGAGCACGCTGAGCATGATCATGCGCTCGTGGTAGCGCATCGCCGGAGCAGTGACCATGTCTTCCTTGCGCTGGTAACGCTGCTTGAGCTTTTCAAAAAGCTCCTCGCCGAGCTCGTGGCGGTCAAGCTTTCCGGCGTCAATGCCCTCTGCGGTGAGGTCCATGCCAAACTGCGATTGGATTCGCTCCTTCAGCCCGGCGACATCCCACTGGTCGGGATGTTTATCTTCCGGCGCAAATTGCAGCAGGGCATCGCTCAGGATGGTAGTGACATAATCCTCGAGAATCAGCTCTTTTTCGTCGAGGCCTTCGAGCAGTTGGCGGCGCAGGCCATAGACGGCCTCGCGCTGCTTGTTCATCACGTCGTCGTATTCGAGCAGGTGCTTGCGGGATTCGAAATTCTGCGCTTCGACAGCCTTTTGCGCTGCTTCGATGCGGCGAGTGATCAGGCCGGATTCGATGGGCACGCCCTCTTCCATGCCCAGCTTCTGCAGCAGGGTGGATATCCACTCCTTGGCGAAGATGCGCATCAGGTCGTCTTCGAGAGAGAGGTAGAAGCGCGAGGCTCCCGGGTCTCCCTGACGTCCGGCGCGGCCGCGCAGCTGATTGTCAACGCGTCGCGACTCGTGCCGCTCGGTACCGAGAATGAAGAGTCCGCCGGCCGCGGTCACTTCGTCGTGCTCGCGGTTGGTGGCCGTTGAATGCGATTCAAATGCCTGCTCCCACGCCTGCTTCGTGGTCTCGCACTCCTCGCCCTGATAGTAGAAGCGGAGTGCATCGGCAGACGACGCGGTGAGCGAGAGTGCGCCCTCGGCCGCGCTGACGGGCCGCGCCAGGCCCTTCTTCATCAGCTCCTGCCGGGCCATGAACTCGGGATTGCCGCCGAGCAAAATATCTGTTCCGCGACCGGCCATGTTGGTCGCGATCGTCACCATGCCCAACCGTCCGGCCTGGGCGACGATCTCGGCCTCGCGCTCGTGATATTTGGCGTTGAGCACGACGTGGCGCACGCCCTTGCGCTGCAGAATGTTCGACAGCAGCTCCGACTTCTCGATGGACGTGGTGCCGACGAGTACGGGCTGGCCGGTGGCATGCAGTTCGGCAATCTGATCGGCCACCGCGACGTACTTCTCTTTCACGGTGCGGTAGACAATGTCGGAGTTTTCCAGCCGCAGCATCGGCTTGTTCGTGGGAATGACCACGATCTCGAGCTTGTAAATATTGTCGAACTCCGCCGCCTCTGTCTCCGCCGTGCCGGTCATGCCGGCGAGCTTCTTGTACATGCGGAAATAATTCTGGAAGGTGATGGTGGCCAGGGTCTGATCTTCGCGGCGGATGTTCACGCCCTCCTTGGCCTCGATGGATTGGTGCAGTCCATCGGACCAGCGGCGACCCGGCATCATGCGGCCGGTGAACTCGTCCACGATGATGATCTCGCCGTCTTTGACCACGTAATCAACGTCGCGCTTGTAGAGCGTATTCGCCTTGATCGCGGTCTCGACGTAGTGCTTGAGCTCCCAGTTTTCCGGGTCAGCGATATTGCCGATGCCGAGCAGCTTTTCGATCTTCTCCCAGCCCTCATCGGTCACGCTGATGGTCTTGTGCTTTTCGTCCACCACGAAGTCGCCGGTCAGGCGCTTGCTCTCGCCCTCTTCGATCTCCTCACCCTCTTCGAGTGAGGGAATGATGCGGACCACCCGGGCATACTTGTCCGTGGTCTGGTCGGTGGGCCCGCTGATGATGAGCGGCGTCCTGGCCTCATCAATCAGGATCGAGTCAACCTCGTCAACGATGGAGAAGTAGTGTCCGCGCTGAACGCAGTCCGCGATCTGAAACTTCATGTTGTCGCGCAGATAGTCGAAGCCGAATTCGTTATTCGTTCCGTAAGTGATGTCGGCGGCGTAAGCCTCGCGGCGCTCCTTGTCGTCCAGGTCATGCACGATGACGCCGACGGTCATGCCGAGAAAGCTGTAAATCTTTCCCATCCACTCGGCATCGCGCTTGGCGAGATAGTCATTCACCGTGACCACGTGCGCGCCGCGACCGGCGAGCGCATTCAGATAGCAGGGAAGAGTGGCGACCAGGGTCTTGCCTTCGCCGGTTTTCATCTCGGCGATTTTTCCCTGGTGCAGAACGATTCCGCCGATGAGCTGCACGTCGAAGTGGCGCATGCTGACGGCGCGCCGCCCGGCTTCGCGGACTGCGGCGAAGGCCTCGGGAAGAATCTCATCCAGCGCCTCGCGCTCGGCGGCCACAATGGCGTCGGCGTCGGTGAGGCCCTGGCGCCTGGCCTCGATGCGCGCGCGAAACTCCTCGGTCTTGGCGCGCAGCTGCTCGTCCGAGAGCGCCTCCATCTCCGGCTCCAGAGCGTTAATCTGGGCGACGACGGGGCGTATCCGCTTGAGTATGCGGTCGTTACTGGTGCCAAATACTTTGGCGAGAGTGCTCTGTATCAAAAGATTTCCTTTGGCCGGACTCTCTCGTCCGGCGATGCGGCCGCGGTTGCCGGCAGCCCAAACTTCACTTCTCTATTTTACAGGGTTTCAGCAGGCGGACGAAGCATCCGTGTCGCCTGCGCCCCCCGTTCAGCGTGCCCGGGGGTGGGTGCGGTCGTATACCTCAGTCATGGTGCTGGTGGTCAGTTGCGTATAGCGCTGGGTCGTCGAGAGTCGCGCGTGGCCGAGCAGCTCCTGGATTGCGCGCAGGTCGGCGCCCTCCTCCAGCAGATGAGTTCCGAATGCGTGGCGCAGCGTGTGCGGATGAACGTCTTCGGGCAGGCCATGCTTCAGAGCAACCTGCTTCAGAATGCGGCCGATGCTGCGAGTCGTCAGGCGCACTGCTCCCCGGCTGCCGGGTTTCGCCGCCGGCCCCGCGCTCCGCGCCTGCTGGTTGATCAGCAGCGCCGTCTCGCCCGCTTTGCCGGATGCGGATAATTTTGCCTCGCGCTCTTTTAAGTAACTTCGCAGGGCTTCGCCCGCCGCCTCGCCCAGCGGTACGTATCGCTGCTTCCGGCCCTTGCCGCGCAGCAGGATGGTCTCGTTCGCCCAATCAATATCGCGCAGATTGAGGCCGGCGAGTTCCGCGTTTCTCATGCCGCATCCGTAGAGCAGCTCGACGATGACGAGATCTCGCGCGGGCCAGCCGCTGCTTTCCTCAGCTGTCGCCAATGGCGCCGGAGCGGCCATGCGATCGAGCACGCCGTTCAGCTCCTCTACCGTGGGAACGCGGGGCAGATGCCTGGGCAGCTTGGGCGACGAAACCAGCGCCGCAGGATTCTGCCTGACCAGCCCCTCGCCGGCCAGCCACTTGAACCACGACCGAATGGCGGCAAGGGCCCGCGCTGCCGACGACTTCTGCAATCCGCCTGCGTAGAGCGATGAGAGGTAGGCGCGAATGTGCGTGTGCTCGAGCTCGCCGACGGCGCCGTGGTGATGCTCCCGCAGCCACGCGGCAAACTGCGCCAGCTCGCGGCGATAGGCTCGCAGGGTGTGCTCTGACGCGCCCCGCTCCGAGGTCAGCATGCGCAGATAGCGGTCAACGAGCGCCTGGGTTTGCGAGGGCTTTGTCATACGGCAGCGGCTCGTTTGCGGGCGCGGGGATGAAACTGGCGATGGACGGCCTTCAATCGTCCCAGCGCGAGATGGGTATAAACCTGGGTGGTGGCAATGTCGGCGTGGCCAAGCAGAGTCTGCACGGTGCGCAGATCGGCTCCGTTCTCAACCATGTGGGTGGCGCAGCTGTGACGCAGCATGTGCGGGCTGGCGTCGCTGTTGTGTTGCTTGACCATCGCCCAGATGGCCTGCCGCGTCATCGGTGCGGCGCGTGTAGAAAGAAAAACCAGATGGCTGGCGCGCGATTTGTTAGCGCGAGGCGCGTGCGCCAGCAGCGCCGGTCGCTCGCTCTCGAGATAGCGCCGCAATGCCGCGAGGGCTTTGCTGCCGAGAGGAATCAGCCGCTCCTTATCCCCCTTGCCGCGGACCAGGGCCCTGCCGACACCAAGCTGCAAATCGCTGACTCGCAATCCTGTGAGCTCTGAAACTCGCAGTCCGGAGCTGTAAAGCAATTCGAGAATGGCATGGTCGCGGATCGCGCCCAGAGGGGCCTTGGAGCGGGCGGCCGCTTGCTCGGCGTTCGCCAGCAGGGCTTCCACTCCGGAGGCAGCCATGGATTTCGGCAGCACTTTCCAGGTTGACGGCGAGGCGAGATGCAGCGTGGGATCTGCTTTGACCTGCTTATCGAGCAGCAGCCAGCGATAGAGGCCGCGGAGTGCGGACAGCTTTCGCGCAACGCTGCGGGACTCGACTCCGTGGGCGCGAAGATGCTCTAGAAATCCTGTGAGGTTTTCCCGCCGGGCGTGCAGCAGCGAGTCGCCATGTTCCCCGAGATACTCGGCGAATTGCAGCAGGTCGGCGTGATAGCTCTCGCAGCTCAGCGGCCGCAGCCCCTTCTCAACCTGCAGGTAGCCGCGATAGGTGCGGAGCAACGCGATGTCGCCGGATGCCATCCCCTCATTGTGCGTCGTGCAGGCGCAGGCGTGCCGCATCGCAGCGGGCGGGAACCTATTTGGTTAAAAGCTGCAACGCAATATTCATCTTCAGGGTTGATACTTAATCAGCGGAAAAGAACGGGAGATCCACTTTTTTGAATCACCATGCCGAAGCAGCGCTTGATATGGACATCACGCGCCCGGGAATGACCACCGAAGAGTTTTTCTCCGCTGTGCTTGAGTCGCGCCCCGCAATCGCCGTCTTTGACTGCGATGGAACGCTCTGGCGCGGCGACGCCGGCCTGCACTTCATGACCTGGTCGCTCGAGCAGGGCCTGGTCAGCCGTGACACCGCGGACTGGATTCTCGGCCGCTACTCAAGCTATCGCCGCGGAGACGTCTCTGAGCTGACCATCTGCGGCGAGATGACGCAGATCTATGCGGGCCTCGGTGAAGCGGAGATTCGCGCCGCGGCAGCACGCTTTTTTGATGACCACATCGCATCGCAGATCTTCGACGAGATGCTCGACCTCACCCGGCAGCTGGCTGCGAACGGGGCAGAGATCTGGGCCGTGAGCTCGACAAATGTCTGGGTGATCGAGGAGGGCGTCCGCCGCTTCGGCATTCCTGCGGAACGAGTGCTGGGCGCGCGCGTGTGTCTGCGCGACGGCCGGGCAACGGACCAACTGCTCGCGGTCCCGACCGGCGAGGGCAAGAGGGAAGCGCTGCATGCGGCTGGATTCCCCCGTCCCGACGCGGTTTTCGGCAACTCCGTTCATGACGCTGCCATGCTGGCGGCGGCGGCCCATCCCTTCGTGGTGAATCCGAGTCCGGCGCTGCTCGAGCTGGCGGCGACGGAGAATTGGCCGGTTTATTTTCCGCTCGACGTCCGATCCTGATCCTTAAACAGGATTCTCGAAACAGGATGTTGATGCACCGTCGTAACGCGCCGGGCGCATCTGCCATGGCGCCGCTTGCGCTTTGAGAATTTACAATCAAGACACGGCCTCCGATGGGACAAAATAACGAACTTGAATCATCTGAAGCGCAGCGCCCGCCAAAGCGAGTTGTGGCAGCTCTGATACTTCGCGGAGATTCCATCTTGATTTGTCAGCGCAAGGCGACCCAGGCCATGGGCTTGCAGTGGGAGTTTCCCGGCGGCAAGATCGAGCCGGGCGAGGGCGACGAGCAGGCTCTGGCGCGCGAGCTGGTCGAGGAGCTGGACATCCGTGCCGACATCGGCCCGTTGATCACCGAAGTGCGGCATACCTACCGCAACGGCAACGTGGTGGAGCTCAAGTTCTTTTCCGTCGAGCATTTTGAGGGCGAGCTCAAAAATCAGATATTCGAGCAGATTCGTTGGGAAAAGCTGGTGAACCTGCCGCAGTATGACTTCCTGGCGGCAGATCGCGGCCTGGTGAGCGACCTCGCGGCGGGAAAACTGGTTTAAATTCCCTGATCCAGCGCAACTTGTCCGCAGCGGCAGGTTTTTCTTCTGACATGGTGAGCCGGTCGGCAATGGCGCGGAAGCTGCTGGTCCCGGTCGCGGGCTTTTTGCTGGCCGCTTCGGGCATGACGGAATATGCGGCGGCCTCTGCAATCGCCGATGGGCTCGCAAGTGACAAGGCAACCAGCGCGCACACGGCTGCCGCGACAAATAAGACGACAAATAAGAAATCTCCGCCGCTCACGCCAAACCAGCGTGCCGCTCATGCGCTCAACCGCCTCACCTTCGGGCCTCATCCGCAGGACCTCGCCGATGTAACAGCCATGGGCGTGGACCGCTGGATCGAGCTGCAACTTCATCCGGAAAAGATCAACGACTCGGAGCTGCAGAGTCTCTTGCAGCAGTTGCCGGCCATGCAGCTCAGCGAGGCCAGGCTCATCGAGAGATTTCCGCCGAACCCGATGGTCCGCCGCATGGAATTGACCGGCGCGAAGCTTCCGGCCGATCCCATCGAACGAGCGATCTATGCCAACGCCGAAGCCAACCTCCAGGCGCAGCAGCAGAAGAAAGCAGCGGAGCAGGCGAGCAACGCAGCTCCCTCCGCCAAGCCCGCAGCTTTGCCGGCGACAAAAACTGCCGCGCCAGAGAGTGAAGGCCGCGACGTCTCTAAAGCGCAGGCCGACCGCATTCTCCAGCTGCCCGGGGCTCAACAGCGCTTCCAGGCATTGCTCGCCCTTCCCGCCGGAGAGCCGCGGCACGTGTTGCAGGCAATGCGCCCGCTGGATCGCCAGCGCCTGGTCGAGGGCATGACTCCCGAGCAGAAAGAGGGGGTCGTCGCACTGGCGGATATCAATCGCGTGGTCGCCGGCGAAGCCATGGAGCAGAAGCTGCTCTACGACATTTACAGCCGCCGCCAGCTGCAGGAAGTGATGACGGACTTCTGGCTGAACCACTTCAACGTATACCTGAGGAAAAGTGGGCTGGCCCCCTGGGAAGTAGCCATTTATGAGCGCGACACAATTCGCCCTCATGCCTTCGGAAAGTTCGAAGAGCTGCTCGATGCCGTCGCCACAAGTCCGGCCATGATGGTCTATCTGGACAATGCGGAGAGCATCGGGCCTGACTCGCCGGCGGCACAGAATGCCGGACGCCGAAACAACAACGGCGGCGCGGCCAAGCCTGCCGCGGCTCGCGGCTTGAATGAAAATTACGCTCGCGAGTTGATGGAGCTGCACACGCTCGGGGTCAACGGCGGCTACACCCAGCGCGACGTGACCGAGGTGGCAAAGGTCTTCACCGGTTGGACGATCGCGGCCCCGCGCGATGGAGGCGGCTTCACCTACAACGAGCGCCGCCATGAGCCCGGAAGCAAGATCGTGCTCGGCAAAACGATTCGCGAGAATGGGCAGCAGGAGGGCTTTGAGGTGCTCCACCTGCTGGCCTCGAGCCCGGCGACGGCGCACTTTATATCCCGCGAGCTGGCGGTGCGGTTCGTGAGCGACGATCCGCCGCAGTCTCTGATCAACCGCATGGCAAAGAAATATCTCTCCACTCACGGAGACATTCGCCAGGTCTTGCGCGTGATGTTCCAGTCGCAGGAGTTTTGGTCGCCGAAGACCTATGACGCAAAGGTAAAGACGCCGCTCGAGTTTGTCGTCTCCAGCGTGAGGGCGACAAATGCGGACGCGACCCATCCGCAATCCCTGATCGCGTCGCTGAATCAGATGGGCATGCCGCTGTATGGCATGCAGCCGCCCACCGGTTATTCGACGACCGCCGACAAGTGGGTGAGCTCAGAGCAGCTGATTACGCGCATGAATTTTGCCCTGGCGCTGACCTCGAACAAGCTGCCGGGAATTGTTTGCGCCTTGCCCGGCGGCATCGCGAATGGCAGCACGGAACAAAATGAGGCGCAGCTGGAGCGCGTGCTGCTCAACGGCGAAGTATCGCCAGAGACGCGCGCCACCGTGGTGAAGGAGATGAAAGACCTCGGAACGCAGCCGCCCATTGCCCCGCAGGCGCCGGTCCGGCAGTCGGCTTTAGCGCCCGATCCGATGGCGATTCGGCTGCCGAAGAAAAATGGAAGTGCCCGGCCGGTCGAGTTCACGCGCGACATCACGACTGCAGGCGGCGGCGATCAGACCACAGTCGCAGCCGGCCTGTTGTTAGGGTCCCCGGATTTTCAGCGGCATTAGTGCAACGTGAACGGAATTTCTGCGTCAAGATCTCAGCAAGTCGGTTTTAGAAGACGAGGAACACAAGCATGGCAATGACACGGCGCATCTTCTTAAAGAACGGGGCACTCGCGCTGGTGGGCGCGTCCACGATTCCCAGTTTTCTGACCCGCACCGTCATGGCGCAGGCCACGCACGCGCTCTCGGCGAACAAGCGCCTGGTGGTCATCTTTCAACGCGGGGCGGCGGATGGCCTCAACATTGTCGTGCCGCACGCCGAGGCCTCCTACTATCAGATGCGCCCGACGATTGCGATTCCGCAAGGCCAGATCATTGACCTCGACGGATTTTTCGGGCTCCATCCCGCGGTCGCTGCGCTGAAGCCGCTGTGGGACAAGAAGCATCTGGCAATCGTCCACGCCACCGGATCTCCTGACCCGACTCGCTCGCACTTTGACGCGCAGGATTATATGGAGTCGGGCACTCCGGGCGTGAAGGCGACGACCGACGGCTGGCTGAATCGCGCGCTGCAATCGCAAGACGAAGCGCGTCGCGGGCAGGTGTCGCCCTTCCGCGCCATCGCGCTGGGCACGCAGGTCCCGCGGACGCTGGGAGGAAAGATTCCGGCCGTTGCGCTCGACAACCTTCAGAATTTCGGAGTGGGAGGTCGCAGCCCGCTGGCGCAACCGCTCTCGGCGACGTTTGAAGCGATGTACGACCAGAGTGTGGACGCAGTGCTGCACGGGACAGGACAGGAGACCTTCGAAGCGGTGAAGATGCTGAAGGCGACCGATCCTGCGAAGTATGTGCCGGCGGCGGGTGCGAATTATCCCAACGGCGCATTCGGAACCTCGATGCGCCAGACGGCGCAGTTGATGAAAGCGAACCTCGGGGTCGAGGCGGCCTTCGCCGACATCGGCGGCTGGGACACGCATCAGAATCAGGGGGCAGCCGAAGGCCAGCTCGCAGGACGGCTGCGCGAATTCTCACAAGGTATTGCCGCGTTTTGGACCGACATGGGCGACCAGGCCGAGGACATCGTGTTGGTGACCATGTCGGAGTTTGGCCGCACCGCCCACCAGAACGGTACCGGAGGCACGGACCACGGTCACGCCAACGTCATGTTTGTGCTCGGCGGCCCGGTGCACGGTGGTCGCGTGTATGGTCAGTGGCCGGGCATGTGCGCCGGAGCATCTCAACGAAGGTCGCGATTTGCGGGTGACGACGGACTTTCGCCGCGTGCTGGCCGAAGCCAGCTACAAACATCTCGGCGCGCGCGATGTGGCGCTCACGTTTCCCGGCAGTGGCATCCGCCCGGACAGCTTTTCTGCGGATTCTCTAGCGCGTCGAATTCTGCGAGCGTGCGGCGCAGGTATTCTCCCAGCGCAGCGGTGCCCGCAGTCGAAGGCAAATTCAGAAACGCCTTGGGACCGTGTGCGGCGGCAAAGACTGCGCGCGCCTCGCTCTCCGCGGTCTGCGTTCCGATTGAAGATAGGATCAGCTTGGGCACGGCGACTTGAGAGAGCTCAGGCTCAAGCGAGAAATCATCGCGCAGCAGCCAGCGGAGCGGCAGCAGATGGGTGCGGCCATCCGCCGCAAAAATCGCCCGCTGCGACATGCGCGGGTTCGCCAGAATCATGCATCCGAGTTGCGGCTCCCCCATGGCGGCTGAGAGCGCCGGCTTAGCGCCCAGTCCGTCGGCATAAAGCACAAGATGCGATGGCGGGATGTGGCGCAATCCGGTGAGGTAGGCCACGGTGCTGCGCGCATCCTCTTCGAGCGACTGCTGGCTGGGATGGAGCTTGGCCGAGTTGCCGAAGCCGCGATAATCCACCGCGAGAATGTTGATGCCGAGCCAGTGCAGCTCGGTGAGCCAGCGCAGGCGGTCGCTGAGGGCCCCGCTTCCGTCAGGAATGAGGACGAGGGTGTCGGCAGCAAACTCGCTGCCCTGGTCGGCGGGAATCCACCATCCGTAAAGCTGCGGCACGCCCTGTTCGGTCGCGGCAAAATGCACCTCCTGATACGGCGGCAGGGCGCCCTTGGGCACCGCCTGCAGAGGCGCGGGGTGCAGCACCAGCTGCCATTGGCCTTGATAAAAGAGCAGGCACAGAGCCATGTATCCGAAGATGGCTGCGACGCAGACTGTGATGAGTCCCCAGCGGATGAGCCAGCGGACCTCGATCATCTCGTGTTCAGAGCCGGACGAACGGGGACGCGGGGTCTTCGGCAGCGTGTATTTCGACTTCGATGACTTAGAGTTCGACAAGGACGTTGTCGCCTTCGATGTGCACGCTGTAGACGGCAACCTTCGCCGCCGGGTCTTCGCTTGAAGCGCCGGTCTTCAGATCGAACTCCCAGGCATGCCATGGGCACATAATCTTTCCGGCCTCGATCGAACCTTCGCCAAGCGGACCGCCGCGGTGCGGGCACTCGTTATCAATCACTGAAATTTCTCCGGCTACATTTGCCACGCAAAAGACCCGCCCGGCAGCCGCGACTTCTTTGGCATGCCCATCAGGCGGTAAATCGGCGCGGGTACAGATCTGGACCAGTTCACTCATGCGTTTGTTTTATTCAAGCGAGACCTGCGAGGGCTCAGGTGGCTGCGTACTTCACAATCTTAGCGAAGGATTGCGGATCGAGACTTGCGCCGCCGACCAGGGCGCCGTCAATCTCGGGTTCGTTCATCAGCACGCCGGCATTCTCCGGCTTCACGCTGCCGCCGTAGAGGATGCGCAGGTTGGCAGAAAAATTTCTCCCCAGCAGGCGGGCGATTTCGTCGCGAATGAAAAGATGGGCCTCTGCTGCAATCTGCGGCGTGGCCGTCTTGCCGGTCCCGATGGCCCACACCGGCTCATAGGCGAGGACGAGTGGCTCGGCTTGCGCGGCGGATAGGTTCGCCAGTCCCTGCTCGATCTGACGACGCAGCACCTGCTCGGTCTGGTTGGCCTCGCGCTCGGCATCGGTCTCACCCACACATACGATCGGAATGAGTTTGTGCTTGAGCGCCGTGTGCAGTTTGAGGTTCACGATCTGGTCGGTCTCGCCACAATATTGGCGGCGCTCGGAGTGGCCAATCAAAATGTGGCTGCAGCCGACCGCGGTAACCATCGGCGCCGAGGTTTCTCCGGTATACGCGCCCTCGTCCAGCCAATGCATGTTTTGACAGCCGATGGCGGCGTTGCTTCCGTGAGCCGCCTTCACTGCGGCCGGCAGCGATGTAGCAGAAGGGAAGATGGCGATGGCGTCGCGATGATGTCCGGCAACCAGGGGAAGGAAAGCGGCGAAAAATTCAACCGTCTGTTCCGGCGTCTTGTACATCTTCCAATTAGCAGCAATCAGTGGTGTGCGCATCAGGTTCGGTTATTTCTCCGTGAGAGCTTCAACGCCCGGCAGTTTCTTTCCTTCGAGGAATTCCAGACTCGCTCCTCCGCCGGTCGAGATGTGGGTAATTCTGTCGGCCACGCCGGCCTGCTTTACCGCCGATACCGAATCGCCTCCACCGACGATCGAGGTGGCTGCGGCATTTGCAGCGATGGCGTCGGCAATCTGCGTGGTGCCGCTCGCGAAAGCCGGCATTTCGAAAACTCCCATGGGGCCGTTCCACACAATGGTGCGCGCGCGGGTGATCTCGTCGGCGAAGTTGTCCACCGTCTCCGGGCCGATATCGAGGGCCATCCATTCGTGAGGAAAGGGACCGTCGCCTTTGAAGTCCTGCGTCTTCGCGTCGGCCGCAAATTTGTCCGCCAGCACATGGTCAACAGGAAGCAGCAGCCTGACTCCCGCTGCCTTTGCCTTGGCCATGATCTCCCTGGCGAGCTCAAGCTTGTCGGCCTCAACCAGAGACTTGCCGACGTCCTGCCCCTTCGCTTTGAGAAATGTGTAAGCCATGCCGCCGCCGATGAGCAGCGCATCCACCTTTGACAGCAGGTTCTCGATGACTTGAATCTTGTCCGAGACTTTTGCGCCGCCAAGGATGGCGACGAATGGTTTCTCCGGAGCTGCCAGGGCCTTGCCCATGTAGGTGAGCTCTTTTTCCATGAGCAATCCGGCGGCAGAAGTCTTGACGAAGTGGGTGATCCCCTCGGTCGAGGCATGCGCCCGATGCGCGCTGCCGAAGGCGTCATTCACATATATGTCGCACAAGCTGGCCAGCGCCTTGGCAAATCGCGGGTCGTTTGATTCTTCGCCCGCGTGGAAGCGCAGATTCTCGAGCAGCAGCACTTGTCCCGACTCGAGCTGCCGCGACATCTCCGACGCGATCTCGCCGATGCAGTCCGGAGAGAAGGCCACGTTCTCGCTCGCGCCCAGCTCCTTGTCGAGCAGCATTCTCAAGCGGTCTACGACTGGCCGCAGGCTCATCTTCGGATTGGGCTTGCCCTGAGGCCGGCCCAGATGGGAAGCCAAAATTACTTTCGCGTGATGGCGCAGCGCGTACTCAATCGTCGGCAGCGTCTCGCGAATCCGGGTGTCGTCCAGAATCTGACGCCCGTCGCCGGCAAGAGGAACATTGAAATCCACGCGGATCAATACCCGCTGATCTCTCAGTTCAAGGTCGCGGATAGAAAGTTTGGCCATGATTGGAACGCTGAACTCTCTTGCGAAACGCGCAGTGGATTGCCATTCGCAAGCAGTCGCTACAGCCCTTTCTTCTCCAGGAACAGGATGAGATCGCGGACCCGGTTGGAGTAGCCCCACTCGTTGTCGTACCAGCTGATGAGCTTGACCGAGTTGCCGACGACCTTGGTCAGCAGCGAATCCACGATCGAAGAACGGGCGTCGCCTTTGAAGTCGCTCGAGACCAGTTCATGCGTCTCATATCCCAGGATGCCTTTGAGCTCGCCGTCGGCAGCCTTCTTCAGAGCATCGTTCACCGACTGCACCGTCACCGGCTTCTCGGCGATGAAAGTGAGGTCAACTACGGAAACATTTGGCGTAGGCACGCGGATCGCGAACCCGTCGAGCTTGCCATCCATCGCAGGAATTACCAGCTTGAGCGCCTTCGCGGCGCCGGTCGAGCTGGGAATCATATTCAACGCTGCCGCGCGAGCACGCCGCAGGTCCTTATGCGGAAAATCGAGAATGACCTGGTCGTTGGTGTAGCTATGGATCGTGGTCATGATGCCGGAGACGATGCCGAATGTATCCTGCATCACCTTGACGACGGGCGCGAGGCAGTTGGTCGTGCACGACGCGTTTGAAATTACGTTGTGCTTAGCGGCGTCATACTTGTCGTCATTCACTCCGAGCACCAGGGTCACGTCCTCGTTGGTCGCGGGAGCCGAGATGATGACCTTCTTCACGGTGGAACCGAGATGCGCTTTGGCCTTGGTGGCGTCGGTAAAGTGACCGGTGGATTCAACAATGACCTGCGCGCCGACATCGGCCCAGGGCAGCTTTGCGGGATCGCGCTCGGCAAAAACTTTGATCTGCTTGCCATCCACCGAGATGAAGTCGGCTCCGGCCGAGATCTCGTTGGGAAGATTGCCGAGGATCGAGTCGTACTTCAGCAGGTGAGCCAGCGTCTTGGGGTCGGTCAGGTCGTTGACGGCGACAAATTCGATGTTGGGATTTCCGAGGGAAGCGCGAAACACATTACGCCCGATGCGGCCGAAGCCGTTGATTCCTACTTTCACTGCCATTTCGTGAGTGGCTCCTGCATAGAGAGAATAAGGGGATGGAGGGCCGTGCGGGCCGAAACGCCGCGCAAACGACCGTCAAGATGGATGCTAACACTCCCTCCACACCCGAGCAACGCACGGGGCGACGGTTAGCAGCTCGGCGCCGCGCAGAGAGCAAACGTTGCTTGCCCGCGGGGCTCTGTGTTAAAAGCGCATCATGCGCGAGTGGATGCGCAAACTCATGAGAAGAAGATCGAAGCGTGGACTGAACACCTCAGAGTCCACTGGAAAAGTAGGACAGGAGCTCCCCTCACTCGGTCCGGACCAGGTGGCGCCGTTGCAGCCGTCTTATCCCGAGCCGCCCGCCGCTGCGCCCAAAGCGCGATCTGCGCCCGAGCCGGAAGCTGCCGTGGCAGAGCCCGCACCCGCGGCCGGCCGCTATGAGGAGGAGACACAGCCGGACTCCGTCGGCACACCGCCGGAGGAGCACCCCTCAGTCAAGACGCGCGCACCCCGCGGCTATGTAGTCCTCACCATCGGGCTGCCTGGCTCCGGCAAGACGACGTGGTTCAAGCGGCGCGGAGTGCTGCCGCTCTCGAGCGACATGCTGCGCAACATTCTGTTTGATGACATCACCGAGCAGCGCTACCAGGGACTCGTCTTTTCCACGCTGCGCTCGCTGCTGCGTGCGCGCCTGATTGCGAAGATGCCGTGGAACTATGTGGACGCGACCAACCTCTCGCCCCACGAGCGCCGCCAGTGGATCAAGATGGCCAAGAGTTTCGGATACGAAGTGCAGGCCGTTTTCTTCGATGTGCCGCTGGAGGTTTGCCTTGATCGCAATAACAAGCGCGAACGCTCGGTGAGTGAGGACGTGATGCGAGCCATGGCGCAACGCCTGCGGCCGCCCCACTTCAAAGAGGGCTTCTCGAAGATCACTGTCGTGCGGGTGAAGGCCAAGGACGCTCCGGAAGCCTGACCATGACCGCCGGCGCGCCGCTGCAGGCTGCCATCGAGTGGCGGAATGTGACCTATCGTGCGCCGAATGGCCAGACGGTGCTTGATGCGCTCAGCCTGGCCGTGACGCCGGGAGAGTTCGTCGCGGTCCTGGGGCGGTCGGGTTCGGGCAAGACGACGCTGCTGCGACTGGTCAATGCTCAACTGCAGCCGACGGCCGGCACGGTTGCGGTTCAAGGGCGGGCCCTCGGTGAATGGGACCCCCTCGACCTCCGCCGTCATTGCGGCTACGTCATCCAGGAGGGCGGCCTGTTTCCTCACATGACCTGCGGGGCAAACGTCGGCATTCTGCTGCGAGCGACCGGCGTGCACCATGCCCAGCGCGACGCAAGAGTGCGCGAGCTCTTCACCCTTGTCGGATTAGAGCCGGATGAATTTGTTCATCGGCATCCTGGCGATCTGTCGGGTGGGCAGCGGCAACGCCTCGGTGTGGCCCGCGCACTGTCGCTCGATCCGCCGGTGCTGCTGATGGATGAACCCTTCGGCGCGCTCGACCCGATCACTCGCGCGGAGATGCAGCAGATGCTCACCAAGCTTTTGCTTGACCTCGGCAAGACAGTGCTGCTGGTCACCCACGACCTTGAGGAGGCGCGCCGCATCGCATCCCGGCTCGTATTGCTCGAAGACGGAAAAGTGGCCGCCGACTTGCCGCCGGACGAGTTTGCCAACTCTGACATCCCGGCCGTGAAGCAATACCGCGAAGCGTTTCACGGGATCGCTCCAGAGGGCGCGCAATGAAATTATTCTGGCCGCGCGATCTGTGGATTCAAATCGGCGAACTCACCATCGAGCATCTCTGGCTGACCGCGATCGCCATGCTGTTTGCCATCGCCATTGCAGTGCCGCTGGGCATCTGGCTGGCGGAGAAGCCCAGGCTGGCGCGCGGATTCCTGGGCGCGGCCAACATCATCCAGACCATCCCAAGCCTCGCGCTCTTCGGGCTGTTGCTGCCGTTGCCGTGGCTGGGCGAACGAGCGGCCCGCATTGCCATCGTTGCGTTGGCGGCATACGCGCTGCTTCCGATTCTGCGCAACACCTATGAAGGCTTGCGCGGCCTTGACCCGGTGCTTCTAAGCGCGTCGGAGGCCATCGGGCTCACCTGGTGGCAGAGACTGCGCTGGGTGCGGCTGCCGCTGGCCGCGGGATTTATCCTGGCCGGCATTCGCACCGCGACCGTGATTTGCGTTGGCATCGCGACCATCGCCGCGGCGATCGGGGCAGGCGGCCTGGGCGAGCTGATATTTCGCGGGGTCGCTTCGGTAGACAATCGCCTGGTGCTCGCGGGCGCTCTGCCGGCAGCGGCGCTTGCTCTGGTGGCGGATGCGTCGCTCGGGTTGCTGCAGCGCTTCTTCTGGCGGCCGCAGAAATGAAGCGCGGCCTGGCGTGGCTGCTGCTGCTCACTCTGCCGTGGCTTGCGGCCTGCAGCCCTCCGCGCTCAAAACATCTCGTCATCGGTGCGAAGAACTTTACCGAGCAGGTGGTCCTGGGAGAGTTGCTGGCCCAGCACATCGAAGCCCGCACCGGCCTGACCGTCGAACGGCGCTTTTATCTCGCCGGCAGTTACATTTGCCAGCAGTCGTTGCTGGCTGGCCGCATTGACGGCTATGTGGAATACACCGGCACCGCTTTGACCGCAATCTTCAAGCAGCCGCTCGACACCGATCCCGAGCGCGTGCGGCAAGCTACCGCCAGGCTCTACGAGCAGCGCTTTCATGTTCGCCAATTTCCGTCGCTAGGCTTTGAGAATTCATTTGCGATGGTCGTGCGGCCCGAGACCGCGGCCCCTCTGGCGTCGCCTACGTTGAGCGCGGCTGTTCCCGCGGCCCGCAATTGGACCCTCGGCGTGGGATACGAGTTCGAGCAGCGGCCCGACGGCCTGCCCCGGTTGCAATCGGTCTACGGCCTGCGTTTCAGTGAAGCGCCGCGCGTCATGGACCTCGGCCTGCTTTATCGCGCCCTGCTTGAAAAGCAGGTGGATATTATCGCCGCCAACTCCACCGACGGCCCCATCGCCGTAAACCATCTCGTCGTGCTGGCCGATGATCGCCACGCCTTCCCGCCCTATGAGGCTGTGCCATTATTTCGTGAGGACGCGCTGCAGCGCTGGCCACAGGTGGCGACGGCTATCGAGGAGCTGGATGGAAAGATTACGGCCGACGACATGAGAGCGATGAATCAAGCGATAGACGGGGAGCATCAGGAGTTGGCCGATGTCGTCCGGGCATTCCGGCAGAAGAGAGGTCTGTGATGGAGACGCCAAAAGCTACTCAGCACGAGCCGTGGTTGCGCGGCACATTCACCGGATTGCCTGCGGTCGTTCGTGCCGTCGTGCATGCGCTGCAGATGACCGAAGAGGATGTGCTCACGGCCAGCGCTCCGCTCACTCACGAAGAGCTGCTCGATCAAGCCGCTCGGTCTGACTGCCGTCGGCTTTCACATCCTTCACATCAACGGCAGTCTCGACCGGCTGCTCACCTATGCCGAGGGGGGAGAGCTCTCGGCCGAACAACTGGCGAGCATGCGGTCGGAGTCGGCCTATGAAGCATTCATCGAAAGCTGGCGGGCTGACTTTACCGCTGGACTGGAACGCGCGAGAGACCGGGTCGCTGCTTTCGCCGACGCCGATCTCGAGCAGCCGCGATTCGTAGGACGCAAACAGCTGCCCACTACCGTCGGCGGATTGCTGGTGCATTGCGCGGACCACTCGCTGCGTCACGTGGGGCAGATCGTCACTACCGCGCAAGCCGTGCTCGGGCAGCGGCCGGCTGGTCTAGCGCAACAGGTGTCCCATTTTTTCTCTCTTCACCCGCAGATAGCGCTCCGTCGTTGCCTGCGGAGCCACCTCGGCCGATACGCGCTCAACCACGCGGATGCCGGCCTCTTCAAGCGCCGCGACCTTCTTCGGATTATTCGAGAGCAGCTTCACCTCGGAGATGCCGAGGTGCTTGAGCACAGCGACCGGCGCCTCAAACTCGCGCAAGTCCGCCTCATAGCCTAGCTCCTCGTTGGCCTCAACCGTGTCGAGGCCCTGGTCCTGCAGTGCATAAGCGCGCAGCTTCGGCATCAGGCCAATACCGCGTCCCTCTTTCTGCTCGTAGATAAGCACTCCTGCGCCGGCTTCGGCGATCATGCGCAGGGCCATCTCCAGCTGATCGCGGCAGTCGCAGCGCAGCGAACCGAATACATCTCCCGTCAGGCATTGCGAATGCACCCGCACCAGCGGCGGCGCCGCGTGCAGATCGCCCATCACCAGCGCGACCGCCTCCTCAGATTTGCCGTTCGGGCTGATTGGCGCGCAGCCCGAGAATCCTGAAGTGTCCCCAGCGAGTGGGAAAGTCTGCGTCGGCCAGAGTTTCTACTGTTGCGAATGCCATAGTGTCATTGTAGAGATGCCGCAGGGTGGGCCAAAGGTGCAATCGGGCGGCCCACGCCGGCTGCCTGCGGGTAGAGTAGAAGCGTGTATCCGGAAAAACTGGTACTGATCACGCTGCTGATCCAGCTGGGGGTGGCTGCTGCCGTCTCCTCAGCGCTGGCGCGGTCGCGCGTATTCAAAGACCTGCTCTTCAATAAGCATCGCTCGCTGGGCCAGACCATCGGGCTGCTGGCCTTCATCTGCGTGCCTCTGACGCTTGGCGTGTGGGTGCGGGTGACGGTCCCCAACTTTCTCGCGGCCGACATTGCTTTTGAAACCGTGATTCTGGTCGGCGTGTTGCTGGGCCTGGGGCCGGGAATCATCGCGGGGGCCATGCTCTCGCATTCCTGCCATGGCCCACCACGAATATCTGACGCTGCCGTTCAATCTGGCCGTCGCCACCATCGCCGGCACCTACAGTCATTTCGTGGATGAAGAAGATGTCTGGTCATTCTCGCCATTCGTTGATCTGAGTCTCTATCGCTGGATCAGGCGCGCACTGCGAACTCCCCAGCTCGATCGCCAGATACTGCTGCTCTGCCTCATCATGGTGATGCAGGTTGGCCGCAGCTGGATCGCGGAACTTTATCCCGGCCGTCTGTTCACGGTTGACTCCCACGCCTGGCTGGTAAAGCTCGCGACCTATGCAGCTGCCGCGATGGTGGTCGGCATCCCGCTCAAGATATGGAACGCGCTGCGGCTCGAACGCAAGCTCGAAGAGCAGGAGAAGTTGCTGCTTGAAGCGCGGATGGACGCACTGCAGCGCCAGATTCATCCCCACTTTCTTTTCAACACGCTGAATTCGATCGCCGCGCTGGCCCGCTCGCATCCCGACATGGCCCGGGAGATGACGGTGAAGCTGGCCAATATTCTGCGCGTGTTGTTACGCGAGCGCGAGCCGTTCGTGCCGCTGCGCGAGGAGCTGACCTTCACCGACGACTACCTGGACATTGAGGTGATTCGGTTTCGGCGAGAAGCTGCGGGTGGTCAAAGACCTCGACCCGGCGACGCTCGACTTTCTCATTCCCAGCATGGTGCTGCAGCCTCTGATCGAAAACAGCATCAAGCATGGCCTGGAGCCGCGCATCAGCGGCGGGACGATTACGGTTCGCGCTCGCGGCAGCAGGATCGTCTGCAGCTTGAGGTTGAGGACGACGGCGTGGGCATGCGCACTGACGTCGAGAGCTCGGCCCCCAGCCGCGGGCACAGGCATAGGTCTAAAAAATGTTCGCGAGCGCCTGGCCGTGCTCTTCGGCGATGCCGCGCATATCGAAGTGGTGAGTCGGCCGGGTCGCGGAACCCGCGTGGTGATGGAAATGCCGCGCACTGCACCGGCGACCCTGGTCCCCGAGGATTATCTCGAGCGCGCCAGCACCTCGTCGTAGTACTGCTCATACAGCGGAACGATCCTGGTGCTGCAGAAGCGGTTTTGCGCCGAGCGGCGTGCCCGCTTGCCCATCTCGCGCAGCTTGGCGCGATCGCTCAAAAGCTGCAGCGCTCCGTCTGACATGCCTTCGATGTCGCCGACCGGATAGAGCAGCCCAGTCTCGCCGTCGGTGATGACCTCGGGAACTCCGCCAACATCCGTGCCGATGGTCGGCACCTCGCAGGCCATGGCCTCAAGCGCAACCAGGCCGAACGACTCCATCTCGCTGGGCATGAGCATCAGGTCGGCGAGTGGAAGCAGCTGGTCCACGCGCTCCAGCTTGCCGAGAAAATCGATCCGGTCTTTCAGCCCCTCGCGATGGGCCAGCCGCTCGCACTCAGGGCGGTCAGGACCATCGCCCACCATCAGCAGGCGCGCCGGGGATATGTTTGGCGAGGCGGGCAAAAACGGCGATGGCATCAATGGCGCGCTTCACCGGGCGGAAGTTTGACAGATGAATGAGCAGCGCCTCGTCGGGCTTGGCGTAGCGCGGCCGTTCCTGCGCCACCCATGCCGGATCGCGGTGGTAGAGGTCGCAATTGACGAAGTTCGCGATGACCTCGACCGGGCGCTCCACGCCAAACTCTTCCAGCGTGCGGTCGCGAAGATATTTCGAGATGGCGGTCACTCCGTCGCTCTGCTCGATTGCGAAGCGGGTGACGGGCAGATACGAGCGGTCGAGCCCGACCAGCGTGATGTCGGTGCCGTGCAGGGTGGTGACGAAGGGAAGCGAAAGTCCGCGCGCCGCCGACATCTGCCGGGCCAGCAGGGCGCTCACGGAGTGCGGGAATGGCGTAGTGCACGTGCAGCAGGTCGAGCGAATAGAGCTCGGCCACCTCGGCCATGCGAGTCGCCAGCGCCAGGTCGTAGGGAGGAAATTCAAAGAGCGGGTAATTTGTAACCGTGACCTCGTGATAGTGGATGCACGACTCGCGCCCGGCCAGCCGGAAGGGCTGCGAGTAGGTGATGAAGTGGATTTCGTGACCGCGCTCCGCCAGCTCGATGCCGAGTTCAGTCGCGACCACACCGCTGCCGCCGTAGGTGGGATAACAGGTGATTCCTATTTTCATGAGGCCAACTCGCGGTACGAAATCAATTCTGCCCGATCTTGCAGCAGGGAAGCGCAGTCACTCAGGGCCCCGACCTCTATTGCCCGCGAATCGAGCAGTCGCGTGCTGCTCGCTCTCAACTCGTCATCCACATAGCCGGGGTGACAGACCAGCTCGAACGTTCCCTCTTGAGGGCCGGCCGCGAGGATTGCGCGCAAAGTGGCTGTGTCGAGCGATCCCGTCGCAGCCACGCCCAGGGCTCCATCCGTGGTCGCGAAGCCTTGCTCGCGGACCATGCGAAGGAAGTTCTCCCGGTATCTGCGCAACAGGCGGACTTCCGTCTTCCGCTTCCACCCGGCTTCAGACGAGGCGCGGACGCTCCACTCCGGCTCGAAAGGATTGCGAATCGCTCCCACTCCGCAGGCCTTCGCGGCTTTGAGCACGGGCGCCAGCACTGCCGGAAACATGTGTGTGTGCTTGTGCGTGTCCACATGCGTCGGCGTCAGGCCGAGTGCTTTCATTCGCTGAATTTGCGCGGTCACTTCCCGTTCGATGTCGCCCGCACGAATCTCGCCGCGAAACATTTTCATCAGAAAGGTGCCGAGGGTGCGGTGCAGGCTCTTCCCATCCGAAGCCAGCAGGCTGGGCACGGAGGCAGGGTCGGCGGCCGGGGATCCATCGAGCAGCACAATGTGGCATCCCACGCCCAGCTCGGGATGTGCGGTCGCGAATGCTGCGGCCGGCTGGACCGAGGCAGCTGCCGACATCAGCGTCGCCGAAGTTATAGCTCGTTGCATGCATAGCTCCTCGACCGCGCGATTGATCCCCGGCGTCAGGCCGTAGTCGTCCGCATTCACAATGAGCCGCAGCATCGCTGTCAGTGTAGAGGAGACGGGTCTGCCAGCCAGCCCGCGGAGCCTCGGCCGCATCACACGGACAATGGCAGACGAAAGCAAACCGGGTGGCCCTGCCCAACCCTCCGGACCCAAGGGCGACAACCCGGCAACCGCCGGTGCCGACAGAACGAAGGTGGTCAGCGGCACGCCGGAAAATGCGGAACATCACATCAATCCCTCGGCTCCAAATGACGCAATTACGCCTCCAACTAACCCTGCTGCGAAAGATGCAGGCAAACTGCAACCCAAAAAGTAACTAATCAGGGATAAAATTCTTCGAAGCGTTGTGTTTAGTTCGGGATATGCTGATTCCTTCAGGAGGACGGTGAGCCATGGCGGCAACAGTTTGGAAGGGAAATATATCGTTCGGCTTGGTATCGGTGCCGATCCGGCTCTACACTGCCGCGCGCAATACGCACGTCAGCTTTCACATGGTGCATCGCGAATGCGGCAGCCGGGTGAAACAGCAGTATTGGTGCCCCGTGGACAACCGGGTGGTCGAGCGCAAGGAACTGGCCAAGGCCTATCCGCTCGACAAGCAGACCAACATCATCGTTGAGGACCAGGAGCTGAAAGACATCCAGCCGGAATCCTCCGAGGTCATGGAGATTGTTGAGTTCGTGAAGATGACCGAGCTCGACCCCATCTATTTCGATGCCTCCTACTACGCTTTGCCAGAGGATTCAGGCAAGCGCGCCTACGAGCTGCTGCTGCTGGCCATGAAAGACAAAGGCGTCGCCGGAGTCGCGAAGCTGACCATGCACCAGCGCGAGCACATGGTAGCGATTCGCCCCTACGACAACGGAATTACGCTGCATACGCTGTTTTATCCCGCCGAGGTGCGCGAGGTTGCAGGCTACGGCGACAAGCTCAAGGTGGATCTGCAGGCGAAGGAGATTGCTCTGGCCGGGCAATTCGTGAGTGCGCTCACCGGAAAATTCAAGCCTGAGAAATTCCACGACACTTATGAGAAGCAGGTGCTCGAGCTCATCGAGCGCAAGGCCGAGGGCAAGCCCGCTGTGGCCAGCGCACCGCGGCGTCACCTGGCACCGGTCGGCGACCTGATGGAAGCGCTCAAGCAAAGCATCGAGCAGAGCCAGAGTGGCAAGCCGGCGGCTGCGGCCAAGACTGCGGCGCGCGCCACCAAGAAGCCGGTTCGCCGGGCAACGGTCACCGAGATCCGTCGCCACAAAGCGAGTTAGTCCATGGCGGCAGAGTCCCGCTCAGCGCGCGCGGTCGAGAAGCAGTTGGCTCGGTATCGGGCCATGCGCGACTTCGGCGTTACAGCGGAGCCTGCCGGGGGATCGAGCGCCGGCAAGTCTCCGGGCCTGCCCTTCGTGGTCCAGAAGCACGCTGCCACCCGGCTGCATTACGACTTCCGGCTGGGCTGGGATGGCGTGCTCAAGAGCTGGGCGGTGGCCAAGGGCCCGAGCGATCTGACCAGCGACAAGCGGCTTGCCGTCCAGGTCGAAGATCATCCCATCGAGTATGCCGGCTTCGAGGGCACCATTCCCAAGGGGCAGTATGGCGGCGGCACCGTGATGGTCTGGGACCAGGGCACGTGGGAGCCGCAGCCCGGGCACGATTTTGACGAGGGCCTGAAAAAAGGCAGCCTGAAATTCATCCTTCACGGCACCAAGATGAAAGGGAAGTGGGCGCTCATCCGGATGGGCGGCAAAGCCGCGCTCGAGAGCAAACCAAACTGGCTGCTCATCAAGGAGCACGATGAATACGAGCGCGACGCAAAGGACGAGCCGCTGACTGAGCGCCTGCCCGACAGCGTCGTTACCGGGCGCAACCTCGAAAAGATTGGCGCAGAGCAAGATCATGTCTGGAACTCGAAGCCGGCCGGCAAGGCGGGACAGGTTCCAGCGAAAGCGACGCCGGAAGAGAAATTGCGGGCGCGACTTTTGGCGAAGCGCACCAAAGAGAGCGCCGCTCCCGTCAAAGCGGCAAAGCCGGCGAAAGCAAAACGCGCGACTGTTTCGGCGACCAAGACCACCGCGCGCAAGGCACTGGCGAAGCGTGGCGGCGACCAGCGGCTCCCCGGCTTCATCGCGCCGCAGCTGACGGTCCAGCTCGAAGAGCCTCCCGCCGGGCCCGAGTGGATACACGAGCTCAAGCTCGACGGCTATCGCATTCAGGCGCAAATTGGTTCGTCGGGCAAGTCGGGAGCCAGAACGGTCACCCTCTATTCACGCAGCGGTCTTGACTGGACCCATCGCATGCGCTCCGTCGCCGATGCCCTCGAAGACCTGCCGGTGGACTCAGCCGTGCTCGATGGCGAGGTCGTCGTGCTCGACGCGCACGGGCACTCCAGCTTCGCCGACCTGCAGGCGGCGTTTCAGGACCACGTTAAAAATCCGCTGACATATTTTGTCTTTGACCTGCTCTTTTTAAACGGAGACGATCTGCGGAAAGAGCCGCTCACCGATCGCAAGGCCGAACTGCGCAAGCTTCTTCCTGCCGCGCAGAGAGGGCCGCTGCGTTATTCAGAAGAGATTGCCGGTCATGGCCACACAATATTCACCCACGCCTGCCGCCTGGGCGCTGAGGGCATTGTTTCCAAGCGCAGCGACAGCGTCTACTCCGGAGGCCGCCAGTCGAGCTGGGTCAAAGCGAAGTGCATTCGCGAACAGGAGTTTGTTATTGGAGGCTTTACTCCTCCCGCAAAAGGCGCCCGGGCGCTCGGCGCGCTGCTGCTGGGCTACTACGAAAAGGGCGAGCTGATCTACGCAGGACGCACCGGCACCGGCTTCACGATGCAGAGCGCGATAGCTATTCAAAAGCAGCTGATGAAGCTCAAGCAGCCCAGCAGCCCGTTCGCGAGTTTGCCGCAAGGTGCAGGCAAGGACGCGATCTGGGTAAAGCCGAAGCTCGTCGGAGTCGTCGCCTTTGCAACCTGGACGGCCGACAAATTGGTCCGCCAGGCTTCGTTCCAGGGATTGCGCGAAGATAAGCCCGCCTCCGAGGTCCGCCGTGAAGTGCCGCGTGAGGTTCCGCCGAAGCGCGCTGCGAAGAGCGAGGCCGCGCGCAGAAGCGGCAAAGTCGGCCCCGGCAAAGTCGCCGGCGGCAAAGTCGGCGCGCGTCGAGGCGCCCGCGACCGCTGCGAAAAAAGTCGTGACGAAAAATCCGCCGCCTGCAGGCATCCGCCTCACCAACCCGGACAAAATTCTCGACAAGGAATCGGGTCTGACCAAGCAGCAGCTGATGGAATATCTGCTGGCGGTCGCGCCCAACGCCCTGCCGCACATCGAGGATCGGCCGCTGTCGCTGGTTCGCTGTCCTGAGGGCACCGCCAAGCCGTGCTTCTTTCAAAAGCACATCGGCCAGGGCATGCCTGAGGGGATCGAAACTGTGGTGGTCCCGGACAAGAAGACGGGCAAGCCGGAGGACTACATCACCCTCTCCTCCCCCAGGGCGCTCGCCGGCCTCGCGCAGATGGGCGTGCTCGAGTTTCATCCCTGGGGATCGCGAAATCAGTCGCTCGAATCGCCGGACCGCATCATCTTCGACCTCGATCCCGATCAGGATTTGCCGTGGAAGACGGTAGCCGACGCTGCCGAAGAGGTGCGCGAGCGTCTGCGCACCGCCAAGCTTGAGAGCTTCGTGAAGAGCACCGGCGGCAAGGGGCTCCACATTGTCGCGCCCATCCGCGCAGAGCACACGTGGGATGTGGTGAAGCGATTTACCCGCGCACTGGCCACGCAGATGGAAGCGGATTCGCCGGCGAAATTTCTCATCAAGATGACGAAGTCAGAGCGTCGCGGAAAGATCTTCGTGGACTATCTGCGCAACGAGCGCGGCGCCACCGCGGTCGCCCCATTCTCTCCGCGAGCACGCGCGGGCTGCCCGGCGGCGGTCACGCTGGAGTGGTCAGAACTGAGCAGCATGAGTTCGCTGCCGCACTACCTGGTCACGGAGTTTGATCGCTGGCGCGACCGGCTGAAGAGCGACCCCTGGCTGGCGATGTCATCGGTCCGGCAACGGCTCACCGCGGCCGCCATAAAGAAATTCGGCGTAGAGCTTTCATAGCTCACTGCCGGCGATTTTGAGACGCTCCGGCGGCGCGCGAATGTTAACCTTTAACTAGCCGACGCAGCAGGGGCGGTTAGCTCAGTTGGTTAGAGCGCCTGCCTTACAAGCAGGATGTCGGGGGTTCGAGTCCCTCACTGCCCACCAAAACTTGCTGCCGTCGCCAGTCAAATATCCCAGCAACATTATTTATGCGGGAAGCTCTCAACGTAGGAGCGCACGCCGCTGGCCAGTATCTGCACCCCAATGCAAAGCAGGATGAAGGACGACAGCCGCATGGTCACGATGGTGCCGGTCTTGCCGAGGAAATTTTCCGCGCGCCTCGCCCAGCGGTAGCAGATGTAAACCATCGCCGATACCACGAAGCATCCCGCAAAGGCAGCCATCAAGACTCGCGGATATACCAGCACGCCCGCCTTGAACTGCGACGGCAGGTGGGCGCCCAGGGCGACGGCGACGGAGATGGATCCGGGCCCGACAGTAATCGGCAGCGTGTAGGGGTAGAAGGCCTGATTGAGCGCGTCGTCAGGATTCTGCGTCCCGCCCGCCGTCTTCTGCATGGTGCTGTTGAGCAACAGCCATCCGTTGGCCGCAAGAATTATGCCCCCGCCAATCTGGACTGCGTAAAGGGAGATGCCGAAGAACGACAGCACCTTGCCCCCGGCCAGCATCGAGATGAAGAGCAGAAAAAAACTATAGATCGCAATTTTCTGGCTGAGGATCTTCTGCACGCTGGGATCGCTGTCGCCCAGCATGGCGAGAAAGACAGCCGCGCTGCCGATGGGGTTCACGATGGGGAAGAGCGCCGCCAGCACCAGAAAGGAGGCTTCGACGACCGATATGATGTCATGGTAGATGGAATACATAGGTCGCGAATGTTTCCCCGTGCGGCTCGCAACATCATATCGAATCGTGTTTGCCGCAATCGGAATGAACGCGGGGGAATGGATTCAGAGTGCGCAGCCCATCTGTTACACTGAGGTTGCTCCAGGGATGATCTGCCGACCGGCAAAAATCATCTTTTGGACGCGATTGCGGAATCTCTGAGTACAGAAATTTCCTGCGAGGGTGACACCGCAGGAAGGGCAAAGCTGACCGCGATTGCATGAGAGTTTGGGGACGTAGTTCAGTTGGTTAGAATGCTGCCCTGTCACGGCAGAGGTCGCGGGTTCGAGCCCCGTCGTCCCCGCCAATCACTCAAAAAATTTGAATGAAGCAGGAAGCATCCTGCCGCCGTCGTGACGGCTTCCCATCTTCGTCGCGGCGCATGCAGCCCTTCCGTGATGCTCATTTGAAACAGAGGATCACGGCGCGCTGGCCGCACTTTCTTCGCCCGAGCAAGGCGCGTGGTATTCTCCGCCTGTGTCAGCCGCCGGCCCGCTGGGCAATTCGCAGACTCCCCGCCACTCCCTGCTCGTCCGCGTGACTCACTGGATCACGGTCATCACTTTTTTCGCTCTCCTGATTACCGGCGGCGAGATCGTCATCTCTCACCCGAGGTTTTACTGGGGCGAAGTCGGCAACGTCGGAACCACTCCGCTCTTCACCCTGCACATCCCCTCATCCAGAGACACGGTTCCTACCGGTTACGGCTTCGTGATGCCGGACCAAAATGGCTGGAGCCGCTCTCTCCACTTTCAAGCGGCGTGGGCCGCGGTGATCACCGGCATAATCTACGTGCTTGCGGGGCTGTGGACCCGCCACTTCAGAAGAGATCTTCTGCCTGCCCGCGCGGATCGCAGCTGGCGCGCCTATTGGCGAGTGATCCAGAGGTATCTCCATCGCGTGCCGCCCGAGGGGTCGGATGCCGGCTCATATAACGTCATCCAGCGGACCGCATATTTGTCGGTGATTTTCATCCTGTTCCCGCTGGTGATCTGGACGGGCCTCGCCATGTCGCCGGCATTTGTTTCCGCCGTGCCGGCTGCAGTCAACGCGCTGGGCGGCCGGCAATCGGCTCGCACTCTGCATTTCATCGTCTCGATATTGCTCACGCTTTTTGTCGTGGTTCATGTTGCAATGGTCATCCAGGCAGGCTTCAGAGATCGCATGCGGGCCATGATCACCGGTCGTGCCGTCGGGCCTCAGGAGCGCACAGAATGACCATCTCTCGCCGCAAGCTCATCACCACCGGCCTCGCCGCTACGGCAGGGGTTTCCGGGCTGGCGGTCGCAGCCCGCATGGCCGAGCGTTACGGCTTGATTCCGCCGGACCACGGCGGTCTGTATGGCCCCGGCGAAACGCTCACCTACGCCGCGCAACGGCTGCTCACGACCCATTCGTTGGCCCGCGAATTTCCCCGCAGCATGATCTCAGCAGCGCCCTTCGCGAACGCAACGGCGCCCCCCAGCGATCTTTTCAAGCAACTGCAGGCTGGCGGATTCTCCGACTGGAAGCTTGCGGTTGACGGAATGGTCGCCCGGCCGGCATCGCTCTCTCTTTCCGACCTGAAGACCTTGCCGATGGGCCGCCAGATCACCGAGGTCGCGTGCGAAGAGGGCTGGTCCTATATCGCTGAGTGGATCGGGACACCGCTGCTGCATGTGCTCAACGCCGCCGGAGTTTCCCCGCAGGCGCGGTACGTGGCTTACTTCTCCATCGAGAAAGACTGGTGGGAGAGCATTGACATGGCCGACGCGCTGCATCCGCAGACGCTTCTGACCTGGGGAATGAATGATGGCGATCTGCCGGTGAAATTTGGCGGGCCGCTGCGCATGCGGGTGCCCCGGCAGCTGGGTTACAAGAGCCTGAAGTATTTAAATCGTCTGACGGTTACCGATTCGATGAAGAGCTTTGGCAAAGGGCTGGGCTCAGCCGAGCCGGAATCCGGCTACTCCTGGTACGCCGGCATCTGAGCCGCGGGCCAGTTTCCGGCCCCAAAGCCCGCGCCAATTGGCGATTTTACCCGCATGATATCGTTGATCTAGCTCGATTTTGGCGCACACTGCGCCATGTTTCCATCCCTTTGATCAGGAGTGATTTTGTCAGAGACTGCGCTCATTATTGGCGCCGGCCCTGCTGGGCTTACGGCTGCACTCGAGTTGGTTCGCAATGGCAAGGTCAAGCCAATTGTTCTTGAGGCTTCCCACGAGATTGGCGGCATTTCGCGCACCATTCGTTACAAAGGGAACCGCATGGACATCGGCGGTCACCGCTTCTTCTCCAAGTCAGACCGGGTGATGGAGTGGTGGCTCGAGCTCATGCCTCCGGCGCTGGCCGAGGGCGGCGGGCCTGCCTTCGCCATCCAATATCAGAATAAGCAGCGCGACGTTAAGGGGCCGCAGATTCAGCTGGACCCTGAGCGCGACGACCTGTTGATGCTGGTGCGGCCGCGCAAGAGCCGCATCTATTTTCTGCGCCGCTTCTTTGACTACCCCATCAAGCTCACGCCGGATACGCTCGGCAAACTCGGCGTTATGCGGACCGGAAAAGTCGGCGCCAGCTACCTGGCGGCGCGCGCCAATCAGAGGAAGCCGGAGAAGTCGCTCGAAGACTTCATCGTCAACCGTTTCGGCAAGCGTGCTCTACGGGCTCTTTTTCGAGTCGTACACCGAAAAGGTCTGGGGCGTTCATCCCCGGCACATCAGCCGGAGTGGGGCGCGCAGCGCATCAAGGGGCTTTCGCTCACCAGCGCCGCCATCCATTTTCTCAAGCAGCTGGCGCCGGGCAAAAAGAAGAAGACCGGCGACCTCTCGCAAAAAGAGACTGAGACCTCGCTGATCGAGCAGTTCCTCTATCCGAAATATCGGTCCCGGCCAGCTGTGGGAGTATGTAGCCGAGACTGGTAAAAAAGGGCGGCGGCGAGGTCAGGATGGGCATGCGGGTCGACCAAAAATCTGACCAGCGGAACAAGATCACCGGCGTCGAAGCCACCGATGATGCACGGCCAGGTGCATCGCATTCAGGCCGACTATTTCATCTCGACCATGCCGATTCGCACCTGATCAGTGCGCTGCGAATGCCCGATACCGCAGAATGTCCGCGAGATCAGCGACGGCCTGATGTATCGCGACTTCATCACCGTCGGCCTGCTGGTCAACAAGCTCACGGTCACCGAAGATGACGGCAGCCCGCTCAAAGATAACTGGATTTATATTCAGGAGCCCGACGTCAAGGTGGGCCGGCTGCAGATCTTCAATAACTGGAGCCCGTGCATGGTCGCCGACCGCTCCAAAGTCTGGATCGGCCTGGAATATTTCTGCAACGACACGGACGAGCTCTGGAAGATGCCCGACGACCAGATTCGCGATTTCGCGGTGAAGGAAGTTGAGAGAATCGGCATCCTCAAGGCCGCCGACGTGCTCGACGGCCACGTGGTCCGCGTGCCCAAGACTTACCCGGCATATTTCGGCACCTATGAGCGGTTCGACGAACTGCGCGAGTCACTGGACCGCTTCGACGAATCTTTTCCTGGTCGGCCGCAACGGAATGCACAAGTACAACAACCAGGACCACTCGATGCTGACCGCGATGGCCGCCGCAGAGAACATCATTGCCGGGGTCGCGACCAAAGACAATCTCTGGGACATCAACACCGAGCAGGAATACCACGAAGAGAAGAAGTAGCTCCGCTTAAGAAATCCACTTCAGCACGCGGATGATGCCCATATCCGCCGCCTTGTTGTGGGCGGAAACGTCTTTGCGCGCGGCTATCTCCTCCAGATGCTTTGCGTAGTATTCATACGCCAGCGTCAGCATGCCCTCGTTGGTCAGAGTGGGCTTCCATCCCAGCTCCTGCTTGATTCGCGTCGTGTCGAAGATGAAATCTTCCGCGATCATTTTGTAGTGATAGGGGCCGAGCGGCGAAACATTCAGCTTGTAAGCCAGCTGCATCGCGGCCAGAGTAGGCCCCTCAGGAAGATGGGCAACGCGCGCCTTCGTGCCGGCTTTCGCGATCACCGCCTCATAGACGCCTTGCAGCGTATTTACGTGGTCCGAGCCGATATGAAACAGGTTTGATTTCCCATACTCCATCGCACGCAGGCAGGCATCGGCCAGGTCCGGCGCATAAATAAATTGGTAGCGGTTGCTGCCGTCTCCGACCACCCAGACCTTGCGGCCTTCGCGAATAAATTCAAACAGGATGGCCAGCAATCCCAGCCGCCCGCTGTCAATAATCGTGGGACAGCGAATGGTCACCACGTTGAGGTCGGGGAATTCGGAAAGCACTTGTTCCGCCGCGGCCTTGGAGCGTCCGTAAATCTCGATCGGCTCGGGCGCGTCATCTTCGCGGACCGGGCGCCCGAAATTCCGCGCCCACAAACAATTCGTTGAAGTGAAGACCAGGTTCTTGACGCCGTGTTTGCGGCAGGCGTCGGCTACATTCCGGGTGCCGGTCACGTTTGACTCCCACAGCATCGCGTCGTCGAGGTGCTTGCCGTGGGCCAGCATGGCGGCAATGTGAAAAGCGCCGTCAAATTTGTGGTCGGAAAATACCTGATCCACCAGCGCCGCATCGCGCAGGTCGCCCTTAACCGAGACCAGTCGTTCATGCTTGTCCGGGTCCGCGATCAGGTCAAAATTTACTACTTTGTGTCCCAGGTCGAGCAATCTTCGCTTTAAAATTCCACCGAAAAATCCCGATCCGCCGCTGACGAAAAACGTTCCCATACTTCTTGTTAAGGTAACAGTAGTGGAGACCATAAGAGACCTTTACCAGAAGCCCGCGCTGCGCTGGGCACTGTGGATAGTGATCATCGCGCTTCTCGCGCTGCGACTCATTCACCTGAGCGCCGACTTTCCCAATTTCAGTTTCTGGTGGGATGACGCCGCCAAATACAGCGACGAAGGCTGGTATGCCAACGCGGCGTTGAACTCCGTGCTGATGGGCCATTGGTATATTCCCGGAGATTGGGCCCCGGCTACCGTCGTTCCGGTGTGGCCGGCGATACTGACCGCCATCTTCCACGTGACCGGCGTCAGCATTGTGGTGGCGCGCGCAACCGAAGTCGTTTTTTCGTGGATCGTCGTTTGGCTCGCGTGGATGCTCTTCCGCCGTTACACATCTGACTGGATGGCGGCGCTCCTGGCGCTGCTGCTCGCCGCCAGCGCGATGACCTTCGTCTTTAGCCGCATGGCTGTGCTTGAGGCCCCGCTTTCGGCCGTCATACTGCTGGCGCTTTTGCTTTCTTCGAGTCTGCGGCGTCAAGATACCGGCCGCGCCATTTTGCTGGGAGTCCTGCTGCTGCTCATCGTTCTCACCAAGACCTCGGGCGCGTTTGTTATCCCGGCAGTTCTTTATCCGATTGTCTTTCGCTATCGCTCTGCGCTGCGCGCCGCGGCGCGTCCACTCGCGATTACATTGCTCACGACTCTCATCTTTTACGCCGCTGAACGTTTCTTCTTCGCTCGCCACTATGCGGCGGATGCCCACGCATTCTTCGGCCACTCCACTCCCGGGATAGGCAGGATCACGATTGAGAAGACGGCGCGGCTGCTCTACCGGGGCATCTGGATTGACCCGTTTTACTGGCCGCTCGTGCTGGTCGCCGTCGCCTTCTCGTTGTGGATGCGCTCGCTCTGGCGCCAGGTGCTGTGGGGCGTTTCCGTGCTGTGGTGCGTCGGCTATTCGGCCTTCATCATTTATCACGTGGATGGGCCGCCTCGCTACTTCGGCACCATGTCTGTGCCGGTGATGATGCTCGCTGTGATTTTTTTTGAGGCCGTGTGGCGGCGTTGGCGCTTCGCCGGAGAGGTCCTGCTGGGCATCTTCCTGTTCTCACTCGGTTGGAACCTTGTCCAGATTGAGAAGGCCGCGTTTCATCCGCAATACGGCATGCTTCGGGCCGCGGACGAGATTCGAACCATCGTGCTGGCTCATCCCCAGACACCGGCGTTACTGATGGGACATGGCGACAGCCAGATAACCATCTATAACCGGATCCCGGCGCTCGACGATACTTTCGGCACGATGACGGTGGACAAGAAATACGACACCTATCATCCCGGCTGGGTAGTGATGTGGAACGACGAAAACTTCGACGGCTTTGATGAGTTTCTCGCGAAGAACAACCTGGTCCGCGTCGCCGTGCTGCCGGCGTTTGACGATCCCGGCAGGAATCGGCTCACCGTCTACCAGATAGCTCCGCGGTCCGACGCTGCAGCGCTTAAGCATGCCGCGCCGACTAACAATCCGCATATCTGGGACAGCATTGACGACCTTAAGAATCCAGTCGGAAACGCGTTTCCGAAAGCCGGTAGAGTGGGCGCCACACCAGCCGGTTCACCGTAACCACCATCAGCGAAATCAGAATCGTAGCCACCAGGATGACGGAGAACTGGCCCTGAATCCGTCGCCGCATTGATGCGTGCGCCCAGCCCGGTGGTGCTCAGCACCTGGCCGCGGAAGTGGAAATACTCGGCAATGATGCTGGCGTTCCACGCCCCGCCGGAAGCGGTGACCATGCCGGTGATGAGGAAGGGAAAGATGCCCGGCAGGATGACCATCTTCCACCGCTGCCAGTTGTGAAGTGAAATAGGTTCGCGACTTCCTTCAGGTCCGTCGGAATGGCCATCGCTCCTGCGATCACATTGAACAGGATGTACCACTGCGTCCCCAGCAGCATCAGCGGAATGGAGCCGATGCCCGATGCCTCCGCCGAGCCGAATGAGGATCAACAGCAGGATGGGAAAAACGCGGGAGCGGGGACCGATGCAGCGATTTGCGCGATCGGCTGCGCGATGCGGGCAAGCCGGGGATGAAAGCCGATGGCGACGCCGGCCGGAATCGTCCACGCCGCGGCCAGACAGCAGCGCGAGTTCACCCGCAGAAATGTCGCGGCCGCGCCTTCCAGCAACAGCCGCACATCCGCCCATGTAAGGCTGCCGCAAAGCAGCGGGCATGCGCCGCGAAATGCGATCACCGCGGCCAGGATCATCGAGGCCCACAAGTCAGGGGCGCCAGCGTTCGCGCTTCTCATCTTCGACTGGCTGACCGCGCCGTCAACCGCTGTTGTGACGGCCGCCATGCGCGCGGTAGATCTTTTCTTCCCACGGCGCGACAGATGCGCTGCCGGCAAGCGCATAGCAGCGCGACTGTTGCAGCATTTGAAGAATGCGGCGAACTCGCCGGGCGCTGGCTCTCTACCTGCTCAAATTTGAACTTGTCGCTCCAGGCAATCAGCGGCCGCCAAACAAACTGGTCCGTGCAGCACGATGATGATGACCAGCAGCGTGCCCAGCCCCCAGAGCGTCGCCGAAGTATCGCCGCGGCTGGCCGATGTCTGCAGGTAAGAGCCGAGGCCCGGCAGCCGGAAGTCGCGTGTTGCCCAGCGGTGAACATCTCGCACGCCATCAGCGCAAACCACCCGCCGGCAACCGAGACCATCGAGTTCCACACCAGGCCGATGGCGGAGTAGGGAAGCTCCAGCTGCCAGAAGCGCTGCCACGAGCTGAAAGCTGTAAATGTCGCGCAGCCTCGCGCAACTCGCGTCGGAATGCTTTTGAGCGATGAATAGAAGCTGAAGGCCATGTTCCACACCTGGCCGGTAAAGATCAGCAGGATCGCGCCCATCTCCAACCCCAGCTGCCGCGTCGGAAAGAGCGCGACCATGGCCAGCATGACCGGCGGCAAAAAACTCAGCACCGGGAATGGACTGCAGAATGTCGAGCATCGCGATCATGAAGGCCTCACGCGCGGATTGTAGGCAGCGATGTAGCCGTAGGTACAGCGCAAAGGTCAGGCTGAGCAGGTAGGCGATAAACATTCTTACAACGGAGTAAAACGCATAGAGCGGCAGCGCGCCGGAGTGGAGGCGGATAGCCGACGTGGGATGGGCCGCACCCATCCACGTGTGCGCCACCATCAGCACGGCGGAGAAGCAGGCGAGGCCGGCGGTCACGCAATGATCAGGTCAATGAGAAACGGCCAGCTCCGGACGAGTACGCGACTGCGTGAAAATGTCTGCGTAACATCCATCAGCTCTCACCCGCCGTAACCTCTGCTGCCTCCTCTGTCTCCTGGGGCAGCACAAAATCTCCGGCGTGCTGCGTCAAATCGAACAATTCTGAATAGCGGCCCCAGTTGATCGCGGTCTCCAACTGCCGCAGCGTCTCATCCTCGCTGAATTGCTCATCGAGCAGGTCGTGGAAGAAGTCTTCGGACACGGAATGGTCGCGACTTGTTTGAGACCGCGCGGAAAATCTGTCGCAGCAGCAGCACGTTTTCAATCGGTTGCTTCGCGAAAGAGCTCCTTCTGGCCCAAAATATCCGACTCGGCAAATTTCCGGCCCGATGTCAGTGATGGCCACATCGCCTTCCTCGATCTTGAGGAAGCCGAGCAACGCCGCGGCGTCCACGATCGGCAGCAGGTCATCGGCTTCGAGCGCGAGTTCATCGGCCAGGCGGAAGATGTCGTCTCTGCCGCCGTCATGATCGAGCAGTATCTCCAGCAGTCCGGCGATTCCGCCAGGGCGGGCATGCGGCAGAAACTGGTAGCTCGGCTGCCGCTGTTCGCGCGGGACCTGCGTCTTGATGCTGAGTCGGGAGCCTGCGGTCGGCTTCTCGTCGGGCCGAGTCAGCACTTTATAGATGTAGTCCACCAGCTGGGTGAAGGCGCCGACTTGCGATCCCGGGGATGCTCCAGACTGACGCGGAAGTCGGTGCGGATGTGCCCGGGATTGCGGCCGAGCACGATGATTCGGTCGGCCATCAACACGGCCTCTTCAATGTTGTGCGTCACCAGGAAAAATGCTCTTGGTCGGGATTGTCTTCTTCTGCCACAGCTCCAGAACTTCGCTGCGCAGGTTCTCTGCCGTCAGCACATCCAGCGCAGAGAATGGCTCATCCATGAACAACACTTCCGGTTCTACGACCAGAGCACGGGCAAAGCCCACGCGCTGCTTCATGCCTCCCGAAAGCTCTTTGGGATAGGCCGTCTCGAAGCCGTCGAGTCCCACCGTATCAAGAATCTTGAAGCATTGACGTTCGCGATCTGCCTCAGGAATGCCGCGCGCGATCAGCGGCGCCTCGACATTATCCAGCACCGTGAGCCAGGGAAAGAGCGCGAAGCTCTGAAAGACGATGGAGACGTTGTGCTGCGTGCTCTCGATCGGCTGCTCATGCCACAGCACGCGCCCGGCAGAGGGCTGAGTCAGCCCGGTCAATATTCGTAGTAGGGTGGATTTACCGGAGCCCGAAGGCCCGAGTAGAGCCACAATTTCGCCGGGGTATACAGAGAGGTCGGTGGGCGCCAGCACCTGGATGCGCACATCCGTGGGCTGCGCGTAGAACTTTTCCACCTGTTCGGCGCGGATGATCGGCGTTGTCATGCGGCAATGTACTCATACTGCTGGGCATTTGAGGTCCCGCGGATTTCACTTTGCGGAAGGCCTAGTGTAACCCCTCTAAATGAAAATCGCATTCAAATGAGGCGGCATTCGACAGATTTTATTCCTGGGCCGCCGGGTGACGCTGCTCGGCGACGCAAATCCCGCCCCCGGCCGCCGCTCGCGAGAGCCGGATCGGAATTCAACTCGTGAATGCGCGGGGAGAATCTTAGACCTGGGCGAGGAAACCATTTTCGCGCATGAGTTATCCTAGTCTTGTTAGCGAGGCTGTTTCTCCCCACCAGAATGCCAACCACCGAATCGAAACCTAAAGTGCTTGTCGCCGACGATGAAAGAGTAATCGCGGACACGCTCGCCATTATCCTGAACCAGAGCGGCTTTGAGGCCCATGCGGTCTATAACGGCGAAAAGGCGGTCGAACTCGCCCGCACTCTGCAGCCCAACATGCTCATCAGCGACGTCATCATGCAGGATATGAACGGCATTGACGCCGCGATCCGCATCCGCGAAATGCTGCCGTCGTGCAAGATTCTGCTGTTCTCCGGTCAGGCGGCAACGGCCGATCTGCTGGAGCGGGCCCGTTCGCAGGGTCACGACTTCGAGATCCTGGCCAAGCCGGTCCATCCCCAGGATTTGCTGGCCCGGCTGCGCGGCTAGCTGACCTCGCGCCGTCCTTCGAGCGCGCGCCGCATCGTTACCTCATCCACGTATTCAATATCGCTCCCCGCGGGAACGCCGGTTGCGATGCGCGTGATTTTCGCGCCATTCGCGGGCAGGTTGTCGGCCAGATAGGCTGCCGTCGCTTCGCCCTCGACGGTCGGGCTCAGGGCGAGGATCACCTCGTCCACTTCGCCGCGCTTCACGCGATCGCTCAGCCCTTGAATGCGCAATTGCTCCGGCCCAACCCCATGCAGCGGCGAGAGCGTGCCATGCAGCACGTGATAGACGCCGTTGTAGTGCGTCTTCTCTATGGAGGCGACATTCGTCGGCTCCTCGACCACGCACACCAGCCGCTGATTGCGGGTCGCCGAGGAGCAGTACATGCACGGATCAACGTCGGTGATGTTGTTGCAGATGGAGCAGAGGCGCAGCTGTGCCTTCATTTCGCGAATGGCATCGGCCAGCGCGACCGCGTCGCCTTCATCGGCCCGCAGCAGATGAAAGGCGAGCCGCTGTGCGTTCTTGCTGCCGACTCCGGGCAGCTTGCGAAGTTCTTCAATCAAGCGGGCCATCGGCCCGGCAAATCGCGCCACAATCTTCTCCTTCGAGCAGGCCCGGAAGTTTAGAGTCCGGGAATATTGAGACCGCTGAGCATTCCGGACACTCCGGACTGCATGGCTTCATCGGCCTTGCGGCCGGCCTCGTTGATGGCGGCGGTTACCAGGTCCTGAAGCAATTCCACATCTTTCGCATCAACCACCGAGGGATCGATGCGAAGTGCCAGCAACTGCTTCTTCCCGTTCATTCGCGCCGTCACCATGCCGCCGCCAGAGGAGGCCTCGACGATTGTCTCCTCCAGCTTGCTCTGCAGCTCGTGCTGCATTTGCTGGGCATTGGCCAGCATTTCGCGTATCTGTAAAGGGTTCACCATGACCTCAATCTGTTAGCGGTTTGGCTTCCGGCCGCTGGGCGCACGCAGGTCCACCACGCTGCGAACCTCGGCCTGAAATAGTTCGCGTGCCTTCTGCACCAGCGGATGCTGGAGCGCTTCATGCTGCAGGCCGGCCTGCGTGAGAGGGGCCCGCGCCGGCTGTGTCGCTGCGTCATCGCGGAGTTGGGCCGCTGCCTCAAACTGCAGACGCGTTCGCGAGCCTCCCGCTGCGCGCACTGCCTCCTGCGCTACCCGGCGCACTTCTACCGGCAGGGCAACGGAGAGCATCCGCGCCGACACCGGCACATCAATTTGCCAGCCGCTGTCGGTCGGAGACCATTGCGCCGCCGCCAGGGTGTGGGCCGCGCTGGCATGGCCGGCGCTCTCGAGAGCCGCCATAACCTTGAACCGCAGGGCGTCTACATCAGCAGCGGCCTGGTCGGGAGCGGCTGCAGGAGCGGCTTCGGGAGCGACTAGCCCTTCCGGGCTGACTTCCGGGCTGGCTTCCGCGATGACCTCCGCGACGACGGCTTCAAATTCCGGCTGCGGTGCCGTTGCCAGCGCCAACGCGCCCTCGGTTGCTACGGCAGAGCTGGCCGGCACAGACTGCGCCGTGACGGAGGGAGCGCTGCTGCTGGCCTGCGCGTCTTTGCGTCGCCGGTCCGTCTCAAAGGGCGAGAACCCCGGCGATTCAGCGGGAGCGACAGCACGGGGCGCAGCGCCTCGGCTGGGAGCGGGAACACTGGCGCCCACTGCGCCTCGCAGCGGCACCTTCGGCGCGGCCGGCATGGCGACGGGTGCGTTCGCGCTGGCGCCGGAGAGAATCTGCTCCAGCGGCACCAGCCGTTGAGCATGAACTAATTTCATCAGCGCCAGCTCGAAGTGAAAGCGCTGCTCCTGCCGGTATCCCAACTCGTCAAACGCCCGCAGAAGTATTTGCAGGAAGCGCGTGAGGTCTTCCTCGCCGAACAGCAGCGCGGTGCGCCGTGCCCGCTCCCGCTCTTCCGCCGACACCTGCAGCAGGTCTGTGTCGGCGCCGGCGATCTTCGTCATCAGGCAGTTCCTCAGGTAGCGAGTGAACTGGCGGGCCAACTCCTGCGGACTGTGCCCGGCATTGAGCAGACGATTGCTCTCTGTCAGCACCAGCGAGGCCGAGTTCGCGCTCACCGCCTCCATCAGCGTCTCAAAGACGGTGGAGGGGACGTTGCCCATCAGCTCGCGCACCTGCTCCGCCGTCAGCACCGCGTGCCCTTCAGAATTCGTGTCGGCGCTGGCAATGGCCTGGTCCATGATCGAGAGCGCGTCACGCAGCGAGCCGTCGCCGGCCTCAGCCAGCAGCCCGAGCGAAGCATCATCGGCAACGATCTCTTCTGCCGTGGCGATGCCCCGCAGCTGCGCCAGGATCTGCTCAAACGACACGGCATGAAAGCTGAAATGCTGGCAGCGCGAACGAATCGTCTGCGGAATATCTTCCGGCTGCGTGGTCGCCATCATGAAGATGACGTGGTCGGGCGGCTCCTCCAGCGTCTTAAGCAGGGCATTGAACGCCGCGTCGGTGATCTGGTGCGCTTCGTCGAGAATATAAATCTTGTATTTGTCGCGGGCTGGGCGGTAGCGGGCGGCCTCACGCAACTCGCGGATCTCGTCAATGCCGCGGTTGGTCGCCGCATCAATCTCGATCACATCCACCGAGTTGCCGGCTCGCATTTCCGTGCAGGATTCGCAGATGCCGCAGGGTTCCGGCGTCGGCCGCACCGGCGTGCCCTCTGGGGTCCGGCAATTCAGAGCCATCGCCAGAATGCGCGCGATTGTCGTCTTGCCGATGCCCCGGTGCCCGCTAAAAATATATCCGTGCGCGATCCGCTGCTGCGCAAGGCATTGAGCAGCGTGCGGGTCACATGCTCCTGGCCTGCGACGTCGGCAAAACGCTGGGGCCGGTATTTTCGCGCGAGTACGAGATAAGACATGATGGGGTGAAAAACTAGATTGTACAGCCGCTGACTGCGGCGGTTTCTACCGTCTGGATTTGCCGTTTCGGCCCGGCCGCATGTGTGAGTCGCCGTTTGCCGCGACAGATTTCTTCTTCAGCGCCGCTTTTCGCGCCTTCTCGCGCCGCGCAATCTCAACCGGAGAGAACATGCTGCCGCGACAATGCAACGCCCCGCAGCTGCAGAAGCCCTCCTCGTCCTCGCCGTCGTAGAGGTTGTAATCGTAGGTGAGCTCCTCGCCCGGCTCGATGTCGCGAATCGAGTGAATCCATATCCGCCCGGCCTCTTCATCCGTCTCGCAGTTGGGGTCGCAGGAGTGGTTGAGGAACATCGCCATCGAGTGCCCGTCAATCACAATATCGCCGCGCCCGATTCCGAATAAATAGGTCAGCGGGCTGTTCTCATACCTCAGATCGGCCTCGTCCTTGCTCAATCGCGGGCCGTCATACTCGAGCACGCGCGATCCCTTGGCGATGAAGTGCGTGGTGTAGCAGCCGGCCGCGTGAATGGTGGAAGAGCGAATGAGGAACGCCATCTCTGCCGTGAGTATAGCGAACGGCCAGCTGAGCTCCGCCGTCTTTTAGACTGGATAGATGCGGCGTTTACTCATGGCAGCGGTTTGCGGATTAATTCTGGTGCTGGCGATGGGCCGGCCCGCGCTCACTCATGCCCAGGCGGTTCCCGACGCACCCGCGCCGCAGTCCGATGCGCCGGCAGCTGACAGTCCGCATCCTTCTGGCTCCACATCCGCCCCCGCGCCGGCCGCAAAAAAGCCCGGCGAGCCGCAGCCGTCGTTTCCGTTCCCCGGGAAAGATGACTCAGCCGCGGCAGCCGGCGACTCACCCGCCCCAACCGGCCCGGACCTTAGCAAAAAACCGCAGCCGGTGCAGCCGAGCAAGGATTTTCCCTTTCCCGACGAGCAGGGAAGTGACGCCGGAAGCACAGCGCCGCCAAAGGCCCCCGATGGCGCGGCCACCCCGGACGGAAAGGCGGAAGCGCCTCCCATCAATCCCAACTTTTCATCGAGCGCGACGCTGCACGACGAAGGCAGCTACGGCATGGATATGCCCGCCGACCCTAAGCGCGTAAAGCAGGATCAAGGCATCGCCAAATATTACTGGCACCTCAAAGACTGGGAGGGCGCCTACCTCCGCTATAAAGATGCGCTGCGATTCGGCCCGGAAAATCCCGACACGCTCTTTGGGCTCGCCGAAGCGGAGGCCAAGCTGGGCAAGAACGTCAACGCCCGCAAACATTATGAGGATTATCTTCGCGTGGCGCCCAACGGCCCGCATGCCCGCGACGTGAGCCATGCCATCAGCAATCTTCCTGAGAAGGATGCTCCCGCGAAAAAGGGCATGGGGCCTGTCGTACCATGACGGTGTGATGGACCAGACGGAGTTTTCGCAGGCCGCCGCGGGCGTCGGGCAGCGCGTCGCCAGCCTGAGTCGTGATCAGTTGCAGCAGCAGCCCGCGCCGGGCAAGTGGAGCCGCCACCAGGTGCTGCAGCACCTGATGCTCGCCTATGAGGGCACCACGCGCGAGTTGCAGCGCCGCCTCGAGACCGGAAGTCCAACGCAGCGCACGCCCAGCCTCAAACAGCGCGCGGCCCAGTTTCTGCTGCTGCGCGTGGGAAAATTTCCCAGCGGATTTGAAGCGCCCGACATCGTTCGGCCGGAAAACAGCGACGTGCCGCCGATGGATGGTGAAGGATTATTTGCCGCCTACAACGCTCGCGTCCAGGCCCTGGAGGAAAGCATTGCAGCTTGCGCCGCACGATGGGGAACCAGCCGGCGCATCGCGGTCCATCCCGTGATCGGGCCGTTGAGTGCATCGCAGTGGACTGCATTTCACGCCCTGCATACGCGTCATCACACCGCCCAGCTGGATCGAATTGAGAAATCGCTTAATCTTTAACTGATAATCAGTTACCGATACAAGTGGAAGTACCAGTTGAGGGTGATTTGGCCCCAGAAAATAGTGAAGATCCCGGCCACGCACAGAAAGCTCCCGAACGGTAGAGCTCGCGTCATCCAGTGAGACGCAGTTTCATCTTCAAGCTGCCCGCCGCGAGCCCTCAACTGGATCAGCAAAACGACTGCCGCCAACGCCGCCAGCAGGGTGCCCACTGCGAAGGTGAGCGCGACGCCCATCGGGCCGAGAAACGCTCCCAGCATGGCGACCAGTTTTATGTCCCCCCAGCCGAGCCCGGCCCGCCGCCGCAGCAGGTAATAGATGCCGTAAATCGCCAGCAGGGTGAGCGCGCCGACCACCGCGCCGGCGACTCCTGTCAGCAGTGCGTGCATTCGATCGTGAGGTGCAGCCGCGGCCGTGCGCAAGGCAAGGCCTAACGCGATGCCGGGTAGCGTCAGTGCATCGGGCAACAGCATCGTCTCCGCATCCGTGCACAGCAAGCCGACAAGCAGGAAGCACAACACCGCGGCGTGAAGTGCCGGGAGCGTGAGGCCGAAGTGCCACACGCAAAACATCCAGAGGGATGCGAGTCCCAGCTCGACCAGCGGATACCTCCACGCAATCGGCGCCCCGCACCCGGAGCATCGCCCGCGCAACCCGATCCAGCTGAGCAGCGGAAGATTCTCCCACCACGCCAGTGTGCGCCCGCAATCGCGGCAATGAGAGCGGGGCCGGACGATGGATTCGCCCAGCGGCAATCGCGTGATGCACACATTCAGGAAGCTGCCGAACATCAGCCCCAGCACGAATGTCAGCGCCAGGGCGAACGTCAGCGTTAGAGAGGCGTTGTGCATCATGGGCGAGGGAGCCAGTATACGGTTTGCGATAGAGTGATCGGCATGGCAGCCACCAATGACCAGGCCGGCACAACGGCAGAAAATTCGTTCGCTGAGGCGGTCCGCATCATGGCCCGCCTGCGGGCTCCCGGGGGCTGCCCGTGGGACCGCGAGCAGACTTTTGAAAGCATTCGACCATACACGGTCGAGGAGACATACGAGGTCCTCGATGCCATCGAGCGCCGCAACTGGAACGATCTCCGCGAAGAGTTGGGCGACCTGCTGCTGCAGGTGCTTTTTTATTCTCAGATGGCGGCTGAGGCGGGCCACTTCACCATCGCCGACGTTATCGAGACGCTGAATGCGAAGCTGGTGCGCCGGCATCCCCACGTCTTCGGCGAGCTGGCCGGCGAAAATATTTCTTCCTCCCGCGTGCTCAGCAACTGGGAGCGCATCAAGGCGGAAGAAAAAAGTTCTCGCACTCCGGCAGCGGAGCGATCGCTGCTTGAAGATGTTCCGCGTGCTCTGCCCGCCGCCGCCGAGGCGCAAAAGCTGGGCAGCAAGGCCGCAAAGGTGCATTTTGACTGGCCGTCGGCGGAGGGGCTCTTCGACAAGCTCGACGAAGAGGCATCGGAGCTGCGGCAGGAGCTCGCTGCAGGCAACGACCAGCGCCGCGCTGATGAAGCCGGCGATCTGCTGTTCACCGCCGTCCAGCTGGCGCGCCACTCCGGCGTGGACGCCGAGGTCGCCTTGCGCGATGCGAATGCGAAGTTTCGGCGGCGCTTCGGCGCAATGGAGAGGGAAGCAGCGAGCCTCGGACAGTCTCTCGCAGCTCTGACTCCGGTGCAGCTCGAAGCGCTCTGGCAAAATGCCAAGGGCAGCGATTTTTCTAAAGATTCATCGGATGGAAACAACACTCGTGTCAAATGAACCGGCTGTTCCACTGCAGGAGATTGTAGTGCGCGAATGCCGCGGTGCTGAAGATATGCAGTCCTGTGTCGAGCTGCAGCAGCGCGCGTGGGGATTTTCTGATGCCGAGTGCGTTCCCCGGCGGCTGTTCGTCGTCGCGCGAAAGATCGGCGGTCAGGTCATCGGTGCGTGGTCAGGCGAGACCCTAGCCGGATTCCTGATGGCTCTTCCAGCGCTGCGCCGCACCGCGGAATCGAATCAGGAGAGAGTCTTCCTCCACTCCCACATGCTGGCGGTGGATGAGCACTTTCGCAATCGTGGCCTGGGGCGACGCCTTAAACTCGCGCAGCGTGACGACGCTCTGGCTCGCGGCGTCCGCTGGATCGAGTGGACGTTTGATCCCCTGCATCCGCTGAACGCGCACTTCAACATAGCCGGCCTGGGAGCGGTTGCGCGGCGCTATCTGCCGAACCACTACGGCCACTCGTCCTCGCGGCTGCAGGCAGGTGTTCCCACTGACCGGCTGGTCGCGGAGTGGTGGTTGCAGTCTCCGGCAGTCACCGCGGCCGCGAACGGCGAGCCGGTTGCAGCACCGAGCGATGGGGATGTTGTCGAGCGAATTCAGCTTCCCGCCGAACTTGCGGCGTGGAGGAAGCAGGGAGCCGCCGGCGCGCAGGCGATTCGCGACGCGCAGGCACGCATTCGCGACGCCTTCATCGCGGCCTTTGCGCGTGGCCTGGTCGTCACCGGCTTTAACCGCAACGCCGCGGGAGGCGAGTATCTTTTCTCGCAGGGACATTCCGAATGAAAATTGACGCCGATTACACTTCGCGAAATTCGGATGCCGCTGGTGCGGCCCTTTGAAACCAGCTTCGGCATGACGAAGGATCGCCGCATCATTCTCGCCGAAATAAATGCCGACGGAGTGACGGGCTGGGGCGAATGCACCGCCGGCGAGCATCCGTTCTTTAACGAAGAGAGCACCGAGGGCGCATGGATACTGTTGCGCGAAGAGCTGGCGCCGCTGCCTGGTGCAGAAGGTTGAGCACGGCGGTGAGGTGCCGGCGTTGCTGAGGCAGGTGCGCGGCAATCGCATGGCCAAGGCAGCGTTAGAAAACGCGGTCTGGGATATCGAGGCGCAGGCTGCGGGATTGTCACTTTCGACGTTGCTCGGCGGGGCGCGCAAGCGAATCCCCTGCGGCGTCTCGCTCGGCATTCGAGCCGCTGGAGACGCTGCTGGACAATATGAACGCGAGCTCGCTGCCGGCTATCAGCGCATCAAGCTCAAATGCAAGCCGGGTTGGGATGTGCAGGTATTCGAGGCGGTGCGCAAGCGCTGGCCGGACATTCAGCTGACTTGCGATGCGAACTCGGCCTACCGGCTAAAGGATATTGATCATCTATCGACCTTCGATCAATTTCACATGCTGCATGGTCGAGCAGCCGCTGTGGTGGGATGATTTCTACTTTCACGCGATGCTGCAGCGGCGCCTGCGACACGCCATTTGCCTCGACGAATCAATCCGCAATCGCCGCGATGCGTTGGCGGCCATCGAGATGGACTCCTGCCGCGTGATGAACATCAAGCTGGGGCGAGTCGGCGGATTCACCGAGGCGATCGCCGTGCACAATGTCGGCGGAGGAGCGCGGCATTCCGGTGTGGTGCGGTGGCATGCTGGAGTCCGGCATCGGCCGTCAGCCACAACATCGCGCTCGCGTCGCTCAAAAATTTCAGCCTGCCCGGAGATGTTTCCGCCTCGGCGCGCTATTGGAAAGAGGACATCATCGAGCCCGAAGTGACCGTATCGCCGAGCGGCGAAATCACTGTCCCGACAAGGTCCGGGCGCGGCTATGAAGTCAAGACCAAGCTGATCGAGAAACTTACTCTGCGAAAAGAGGTCCTTAAGTAGCGCGTCGCGAGAAGCAGCGTGCCGCGAGCTGCCGGCTATTTCGCCTTTGGCGGCACAGCGGGAGAGGCTTCGAGCGCCCGGATTGCATCCTGGTAGCTCCACGTCTTCGGCACCTGCTCAAAGTCCGACTCAATCTCTGTGGTCTGAATCACCAGCGGCTTAAACATCAGCACGGTGCCATTCAAATTCAGCTTCAGCAGGTTCTGCTCCCAGTGCTGGCTTCCGACATCCTGCTGCTCGACGAGAATGCTGCCGCCTTTATTCAGCTTGCCCAGGATGCCCCAGCCGAACTCGACGTCGCTGATCAGATGGGCCTGCATCTTTACAATGCGCTCCTGCTTCTCATCCACCCATAACTCGCCTTCCATCCCGTGATAGACCTGCGATTCGCGGTCGGGCGGGTTGAAGTTAGGGTTCGGCTCGAAGGCGAGCTTGTAATACGCGCCGCTGGCTTGCTGGCCCATCCCGATAAATTTGTAGGTGAAGGCATCGGGCAACGAGCGCACCAGCTTGTCGCCGCGCTTTGCATCTTCCTGCTCCTTCTGATGACGATGGGCCTGCACCTCGGGGTGCGCCATCAGGTCATCGAGCCGGTCCTGCTCCTGCTTTGCGCGGTCCGGCGTCAGCGGAGCGTTGTTCACCTCGACCAGCCGGGCAACGTCACCATCCTTGGTCTCGACAATATATTTCGTGGTCTCGCCCTTATCGTCGGTCTTGCGCAGAGTGAAGCGGAATTCCAGTCCCGCCGTCCCTCCCAGCTCGTTCTTCACCGTCCGGGCCACCAGGTCGTGGGCCTGGGCAGGAGTCATGTTCTGCTGAGCGTGCAGTGCCGCTGCGACCGAACCGATCATGAAGAATAGAATCGCGAAGTGAAGCCTTTTCATCGTTCTCCCGTGACGCTACGGTAAGCTTCGATTTGCAACGTTTTGGTTAGATGCAGCGAAAGTGCCAGCGGAAGAGGCACTTCCAGGACTTAACATATCAAGATGAGGCGAGCGGCACGGCTCGGTGTGCCCGGTTTTTAAACCTCACGAAACTGAAAGTGTCCCCAGGAGGACGATTGTTCAAGAAAATGTTTGGCGGATCGGCGGAGGCGGAAGCGAAAGGCGCGCGATTTACTCCGCGAACGCCCTCCGGACCCCGTACCGTCCGCCACTCCTCGGCCTGGGGTCAGACCCTGAAGGCGTTGAAAGAGAATGGCGGCGGAACCGTGATGGATGTGGGGCCGACCTCGCCAACCAACATCAATTTTTTGACGAATCTCAGCTGCAGCGTTTACATGCCCGATCCGCTATACGACGCCAACACGCAGGACTGGATGACGGGAGAGCCGAACGACGAGGGCAAGCCGACATTTGATTCGCAGCGATTCATGATGGAGAGCTTCAGCTTTTCCGGCCGCGTATTCGATGCCGTCTTGCTGTGGGACACTCTGGATTTTCTGCCGGAGCCGCTGGTGCAGCCGGTGGTAAACGCTCTGGCGGAGGTGACGCGTCCCGGCGGAAAAATTCTCGCCTTCTTCCATCAGCAGGCGCGCAATGGCGAAGCGCCGCCGCACCGCCGCTACCACATCACGGATGGAGACACGGTGGAGTTCCAGACCGGCTCCGGCTATCCCCACCTGCGCTCTCAGCAGAACAGAAACATTGAGAAGTTGTTTCAGGCTTTCAGCGCGCTCAAGTTCATGTTGGCCAGCGACAATATTCGAGAAGTCGTCATTACGCGCTGAGGCTTCTCTGATCGCGCGGGCTTGGGCTGCGATGCCGCTTTGCCGGCGAGAGCTTCCAGCGGCAAAAAACCGGTAAAGCCCAGGGACTGCTGCTGCACGCCCAACGGCAGCTCGCCGGGCACGGCATCCTCTCCGGCCACGATCGCGGGGAACATATCCGCCTCATGCCGCTTTCCCAGGCCATATTTCTCGCAAGCGACGCGGACCCGCGCCGCCAGCGTCTCCTGATAACTGTGAGACGCGAAGGCGCTCTGCGCGAAGCGACGCTGATAGTCGGGCAGCAGGGCGGGGAACTCGCTGCGCAGAAAGTCTTCAAACACGCCCTTGGAGCATGGCTTCAAAAACAGCGCGCCCGAGGCGAAGAAGCTGGCCTTCGCCGCCGCTGCGAGCCACGCCATGCGATCCAGCTGCGCTTGCGAGTCATTGATTCCGGGCATAGCCGGCGAACACAGCACCCCGGCCCTCAATCCAGCCTCGCGAAGCCGCCGCACCGCCCTCAGGCGCAGATCAGGGCGTGGTGCCCGCGGCTCCAGCTTGCGCGCCAGCTCCGCATCATCGGTCGTGATGGTGAGGTGCACCGTGAGCTGGTTGCGGCGGGCCACGCTCTTGAGCAGTTCAATATCGCGCAGAATGAGCACAGACTTGGTGACCAGTCCGATGCGATAGCCCTCATGTCGCGCCAGCACCTGCAGCAGCGACTGAGTCAGCTGCTCTCGCCGCTCAATCGGCTGATAGGGATCCGTCGCCGTCCCCATCGCGATGGTCTCTCCCGCCGGCAGCTTGCGAAGCTCCTGCTCCAACTGGGCGGCCGCATTCTGCTTGATAAAAATGCGCCGCTCAAAATCCTCCGGCTTCCGCAGCTCCATAAACTCGTGGGTATAGCGGGCATAGCAGTAGCGGCAGGCGAACTCGCAGCCGCGATAGGGATTGATGCTCCAGCGAAAACCCATCCCGCGGTTCGAGGTTGACCGGTTGAGGATGGACCGGGTGGACAGGTTGCGATATTCCACCTCGTGACCTTCGCTTTGCGCGGTGCTTGCGGCCTGCAGCCGGGCCAGGCCTCTTAGTGCCGGGGCAGCTGTGTCTGCGGCGGTTTCGAACAATGAGTTTTTATGCATATTCGCCATCTCTTCGCCTAGGCTAGGCGCGGCCGCCTCACGTGTCAAGCCCATCGCGCCAGCTTCCAGGGCCGGAAGAGTTGGCGATTCTGGTACCCGCCGGCAAAGTCATTAAGATTCAGACACAGGAGAATTTGAATGGCGGAAAAGAAGACACTCGAAATCACATGGCTGGGTCACGCGACCGTAAAACTACTTACGCCTGCCGGCACCTCGATCGTTATTGACCCGTGGATGGAAGGGAATCCGGCCTATCCGAAAAACACCCGCGCTCTGGATGCGGTGGACCTGATGCTGCTCACGCACGGGCACGGAGATCATATCGGCGGCGCCGCTGGCCTCGCCAAAGAGCACAAGCCCACCGTGGTCGGCATCTTCGAGCTGTGCGGCCTGCTTGCCGGGCAGGGAGTTGAGAACACCGTCGGGATGAACATCGGCGGCACCCACAAATTCAAAGACGTCACCATCCATATGACGGATGCAAGGCACTCTTCCGGCTTCGAGCAGGATGGAAAGTTTCTCTACGCAGGCGAGGCGGCAGGATTCGTCATCGAGATTGAAGGTGCGCCGACGGTTTATCACTCCGGAGATACAGCAGTCTTTGGTGACATGAAAATAATCGGCGAGTATTTGAAGCCGGATATCATAATGCTGCCGATTGGAGACTTCTACACCATGGGTCCGCGACAGGCCGCTATCGCGGCGGAGTGGTTAGGAGCCGGGACCATACTGCCGATACACTTCGGAACATTCCCTGCTTTATCGGGCACACCCGAGCAACTAGATAAGGAGCTCAAAGCTCGAGGAGTTAAGGCAAATGTCGTCGCCTGGAAGCCGGGAGACACTTATAAGGTGTAACTCCAGCAATACGCCCCGGGCAGAGTTATAGCTGCCTGAAATCACGCGAAGGAATGCAAAAGAAAAGGACCGCCGCAGCGGTCCATTTTTTATTGAGTGGAATTATTTGCTTTGTTGCTTGCGGTGTTCCGCCCAGCGGCGCTTCATGGCTTCGCGGATGCGCTGACGGCCTTCCGCGCTTAATTTACGCTTGCGCCGTGGTTTTGCACCGGCTTGCACTGTGGCCAGCGCTTTCGGCTTCCGTCCCCGACGTGCAGGAGTTGCGGAGCCGGCAGTTAGCAGAGTACGAGCTTGCTGTAGTCGTGCAATCTCAGCATCAATTTCATTAATGATACGACTTAATTCCACTAGCTTCTTCTCCTGCTCATAGCTGGCAACCTACCGCAGCCATGAGTTAGTTATTAAAGTTCAGTTGCTCCACGATACGCGGATATCTGCAACTTAGCAACGAGCTGTTTCATCGCTTTGAAACAGTCAAAGTTCAAATTGAAATTTGAATTAGAGAGTATCCGGGGGCGGCTTCGGCGTGGGAATTACGTAACTGGATGCGGCGTCTTCTCGTTTCACCGCTCCGTCCTTTGGTAACGCAGCCGTCGCCGTCGGCGTGCTTTGCGACCCCGCTGTCACTCGTCGCAGCTCCTTCACCACTTCCTGTTTCTCGCGTGCATATTCTCCCGCAAGCCGGGTGAGCGCATAGGTCACGATGTCGCTATGGTGCAGGCCCTCGAGCTCAGGGTATCTCCTGAAGTTGAGCCATAGCCGGTGCACCAGCTGCACATCATCCGCCCGTAACGAAGGCGCATGCGGCCCAATGTGAAAGCCCTGCGCGTCGCCATTCGGCATCACGATATAAAAAGTGAACTGCCGCTTCGGCTCCGGAAGTGCCTCCCACGCCTGTCCGACGTGATATGCCTGCTCCTGCGCCGTCAGCTTTGTCGAGAGCCCTGAGACCACGGCCGATGCCTCGAGAGAGTTCGCTGTCTGTACCAGCGCGGCAAACACGTCGCCCGCCGGAACCACGAGCAGAGAGATATGTTTGCCGAAGCTCTCAGCGACCGAAACCGCCTTAGTGAAGAGAATCTGTTCGTGCTGACTGAATAGCTGGTCCGACGCGTTCACATACTCCGGCCCGCCTGCACCCATCATTCTCGCTGTAAGCACGACAATGTCCTGATCCGCCGTATTGGTGCGCGCCAGCGTCCATCGCAGCGCGTAGGGAGTATTGGCGTCACGCATCGTGACCACCACGCAGCCGGGATTGATATCCAGCGCCTCGCGGCTGATTGTGTCCTCATGCTCGAGCTGGAAGTGCTCTTTCATCTGCCGCTCTACCGCTGAGTGCCGCCGGATGTTGCTGCGCTCTGAAAGCGTGAAGATCAGGAAAAATATCGCCGCGAATACGATTCCGCTGATGGTGGCCGTGGCCTTGGTGAATAGATTCACGACCGCCGTCGCGGCCAGCACAAGAAAGACAGAGAAGAGCCCGATGGGTATCTCGGTCTTGCCAATCCGCAAATTGATCGGCACTTTCCAGCCGCGCTCGCCTTTGTATTTCCTGCGCAGCACCAGCATGGCAAGCGAGTTAAACGTGAAGCTCCAGATCACGCCGAACGCGTACGCCTCGCCCAGCATGATTACGTTGCCGCGGCTCAGCAGAATCGTGGCCATCTCCAGGCCCGCGACTAGATTCACGATGCGATAACTGGTGCCGTATTTCCGCTGCGGCTTGCGGAACCAATCGGCTAACACGCCGTCTTCCGCGACCCGGATCAGCACTCCGGTCGAGCCGATCATTGATGTATTGACGGCGCCGGAAAGAATGAGAAATCCGACGATAACTACGAATACGCGGAAGGCGATCCTGAGAATCTGCGGGCCGACCATGTACATCGCCGCGCCGGCGATGAGGTTATCGCGGTAAACGGGAACGCGGACCGCATCCGGAATCAGCATGACCGCCAGCAGCGTTCCGATTCCGGTGAAGACGAAGCTGTAGATCGCGATCACAATCGCGGCCCGCTTGAGATTGGGCAGCTTGGGATGCTCGATCTCGCGGTTCACCTGCGCCAGCGTCTCTTCGCCGCTCATCGCCAGCACCGAGTGACCGAACGCCATCAGAATGCCGAAGGCTCCGAACGCCGTCGCCAGCCGCGTGTGCTCCAGAAATCCCAGCGCGTTGGGGCTGAAGTGCAAGTTCGAGGGAATCGGCAGCGGCGGCAGCACAGCGCCCTTGAGAAAGACCGAGATAGTGCCCCAGACCAGCAGGATGATCACCATGACGGTGGTGATCTTCATAATTTCCAGCGCCTTGTCGCTCGACTCCTCGATGCCCTTGATGTTCTTCCACCAGTAGTAAGCCGTCACGATTGCGGCAAAGACCGCCGACGTTCCATCCAGCGGAAAGTGGGAGAAATGGGTTGGCCCAATCCAGTGCCGCGCCACCCCATACCATGAGCATCTCGTTCATCAGTCCGGTGATGTATTGCCCGGCCGAGACGCCGGAGATCGGCCCGGTGAGAATGTAGTCAAACATCAGCGCGGAGACGCTCAGCTTGGCAAATGTTCCGCCCAGCGCTTCCTTGACGACGCGATAGACTCCCCCGCGCGTGAACATCGAGCAGCTCTCGACGTAAACCGCGCGCACCGCGAAGGAGAACAGCATGACGCCGAGAATGAACCACGGCGCGGCCTTGCCCACCGCCTCTTCCGCAATGCCCCCGGCATAAAACGCAGATGATCCGAGATCGTTGAGCACGATCGCGGCAGCTCGCCAAAAAGAGATGAAGGTGAGCATCACCGAGGACGCCACCACGAGCCGAACTCTATTGGACTGCGATATACGAGGTGTCTGGGTTGCCATGGAGGGAAGCTTTAGTTCAGCAGGCCTGCGGTCTGTAGTCCGCTCCTGCTTCCTTTTATTTGTAACGCCGGGGCCAGGTCAGGCCGCAGCCAGCTAAATTCCTTCCTTCTTCTTGCGGCCTAGCAACACCTGAAGGTCTTCGACAAAACTTATCAGCACAACTCCGGCGGACCCAATCATTCCCACGAAAAAACAAATATCCAACACGTGGACTCCGATTTGAATCGCCAAAGACATAGCGATGATTGTACTGCGGGATGCAAAGCTGCCCCTCTCACGCCCGAAACGCCCTCGGGCGACTCCCGATGACCAGTGCTGCGCATGCGGGATGTTAGACTCCCCGCCATGGGGCGCAGCGGGCTTCTCCGATGGATTGCAGTAGTGGTTTCGGCCGGCCTGCAAGTGGTTTGTTTTCCGATTGCTGGCCCCGTGCCCGAGTGGCGGACAGCTTTCGCGTGGCTGGCTCTGCTGCCGCTGCTGCTGGCCCTTCTGGCTCCCGACAATAGTCGCCGGATTCCCTCCATCCCCCGATCCTTCTTGATGGGCTACCTCTGCGGCGTGCTCTGGTATGCGGGAAATTGCTACTGGATCTACCAGACGATGAATCTCTACGGCGGCATCTCTGCGCCGGCGTCGTTAGGCATTCTCTTCCTCTTCTGCCTCTACCTCGGTCTCTACCACGGGCTGTTTGCGTTGTTGTTGCGGCTTGCCTGTGGCCGGTCCGCATCCGTTGCTCGCGGAATCTTTGCCGCGCCCTTCCTCTGGGTCGCCTGCGAGCTGGCTCGCGCCCGCATCACCGGCTTTCCCTGGGACCAGCTCGGCATGACCCAGGTCAGCCATCCCCGCGCGACCTGGATGGCTCCCATCGCCGGCGTCTACGCCATCTCGTTTGTGATCGCCGCCTGCAACGCGCTGCTTGCCGCCATCGTTCTGTTGCCCCGCCATCGAACGAAGTTCGCCGCCGCGTTTGCCGTCATACTGCTTGCGGTTCTTCTTTGGCCGATTCCGCTTGTGCACCGGGCGAGGTATTTGCAGTCGGCAATCCTGCTGCAGCCAAATGTTTCCGAGGGTCGCGATTCCGGCTGGAGCGGGGAGGGCTACGCCCAAGGCCTCGCCCGCTCGATTCACCTGAGCGAAAATCCGCAGGACCCCCTTTCGCTCGTTGCGCCGCCCGGGCCTGCAACCATCCCCGCAAGCATCCCCGCAGCCATCATCGTCTGGCCCGAATCGCCCGCGCCGCTCACTGAGCCGGAGCCGCAATTCCGCCAGGCCGCACAGAAGCTGGCGAAAGAGACCGGCTCGCCACTCGTGCTCGGCGACATAGCATTCGGCGAAGACCCGGAGCTGCCCGGCCACACTGAGGTCTATAACTCCGCCAGCTTCGTTACCCCCGAGGGAGTCTTCGCCGGGCGCTACGACAAAATTCATCTCGTGCCCTTTGGCGAATTCGTCCCCCTGCAGCGCTGGCTGAGTTTCGCTCATGGCCTCACCGCGGAGGCGGGCAATCTCAGCCGCGGACGCCGCCGCGTCGTCTTCACCACTGGCGGCCATTCCTATGGCGTCTTTATCTGTTACGAATCCACCTTTGCCGACGAGGTGCGCCACTTTGCCCTCAACGGCGCCGATGTGCTGGTCAATATCTCAAACGACGGATGGTACGGCGACACCAGCGCGCCCTGGCAGCATCTGGACATGGCCCGGATGCGCGCCATTGAAAATAATCGCTGGGTGCTGCGTGATACCAACTCCGGCGTAACCGCGGCCATCGCGCCCGACGGCGAAATCATCGTCGCCGCCCCGCGGCATATCGAGACTGCGATTCGCGTGCCCTTCAACTTCGTGAGCGGCACCACCTTCTACACCCGCCACGGCGATTGGTTCGCCTGGTGCTGTGCCATAATCAGCGTTGTGCTGCTGTGCTGGGGCCTATGGCTCCCCGCCGCCAGCGAGAACTAAGTCAAAGACAGGTCGCCATGCTGAACGAGCTCGAATTCGCATACACGCCGATCCGCGAAAAAGCGCGCGACCTGCGGGAGTATCTTTGACGCGCCTCGGCTGAAGAGCGACTTGTCCGTGGTTGCCGCCAAGGCTTCCGACCCCTCCATCTGGTCCCGCCCCGAAGAGGCCCAGCCGTTAATGCGCGAACGCAAGCGCCTCGAAGCCCTGCTCGCCCACGATGAGGAGCTGGAGCGGCGCACCGGCGACATTGACGCCTACTTCGAGCTGGGCCGCGAAGGCGAGCCGGTTGAGCCTGAGCTGCAGCGCGAGATCGATGCATTGCGGGTTCGCGTGGATGAGCTCGAAGCCCGCACCATGCTCTCCGGCGACACCGATCAGCTCAACGCCATCGTTACCGTGCATCCCGGCGCAGGCGGCACCGAAAGCCAGGACTGGGCCGAGATGCTCATGCGAATGTATCTGCGCTGGGCCGAGCGCCAGGGCTTTCGCACCGAGATGAACGACTATCAGGATGGGGAAGAGGCCGGCATCAAGTCCGCGACCTTCACCGTTACCGGCGAATACGCCTACGGCCTGCTTAACGGGGAGACCGGCGTGCATCGCCTGGTCCGCATCTCGCCCTATGACTCCGCCAAACGCCGCCACACCTCGTTTGCCAGCGTCTTTGTGTCGCCGGAGATTGACGACTCCATCCAGATAGATATCAAGCCCGAAGATCTGCGCGTGGATACCTACCGCTCCGGCGGCAAGGGCGGCCAGCATGTGAACACCACCGACTCCGCTGTCCGCATCACCCACTTGCCCACGAAGATCGTGGTCAGCTGCCAGAATGAGCGCAGCCAGCACAAGAACCGCGAGAAGGCGATGAAGATGCTCCGCTCGCGTCTTTATGAATACGAGCTCGAAAAGAAGCGCGCCATCACCAAGAAGCTCGAAGACAGCAAGCTCGACATCAACTTCGGCTCGCAGATTCGCTCCTACGTTCTGCAGCCCTATCGCATGGCCAAAGATCACCGCACCAAGGTCGAGGTCGGTGATGTGGATCGCGTGCTCGACGGCGATATAGATCCTTTCATCCGCGGCTTTCTCTTGTGGAAGCGCGGCAAGCTGCCGGCATCGCCCGACTCCCAGGGAGACGATCTCGATTTATGAATGAGCCCGAGCTGATTGACCGCATGCTTCGCGAAGTAAAAACCATCGCGGTCGTGGGACTGACAGACTCCCCCGGTCGAGCCAGCTTCGGCGTCTCGCAATATATGAAGCAGCACGGCTATCGCATCATCCCGATTAATCCCACGCGCGAGAGCATCCTCGGCGAGAAATCTTATCGCCTCCCTCAGCGACGTTCCCGACAAGATTGATCTGGTCAATGTTTTCCGGGCGCCCCGCCACATACCCGCCATTGTGGATGACGTCATCCGCCTGAAGATCCCGTTTCTCTGGCTGCAGCAAGGCGTCATCGATCAGGCCGCCGCTGAGAGAGCCGAAGAGGCCGGCGTCGGCGTCGTCATGGACCGCTGTCTCTTTAAAGAACACGCTCGCCGATAACTTTGCCCCATGCCGCAAATGTCACAAGGCGGCAGGCTGAATCGTTTGTGCCGAAAAAGCGTCATACTAAACACGTGGATTTAGCGACCCAAATGCGCGGCGTCAAACAGCAGGGAACTGCCTGCGCTCGCTGCTCCGGCTTTTCGTACTCCGGCGTTCCGCGCTCCGGATTTCCCCGTCTCGTTGGCTCGCCCTCGCGCTCTTTCTTGTCCTGCCGGCCCTCGCGCTGCCGGCTCATGCCGCCCCTCTGCAGGCGCGCCACCTGGCCGTTGACCTCGTCGCTCGAGACTCCGCGCTTGTCCCCGGCAAAGACGCTTTGCTCGGCCTCTACTTCAAGCTCGATCCCGGCTGGCACGTCTATTGGTCGAATGCAGGCGACTCCGGCGAGCCTCCCACCGCGACGTGGACGCTTCCGCCGGGAATCACCGCTGGCGCCATGCAGTTTCCCGCGCCGACTCGACTGCCGCTCGGTCCCCTCATGGACTTCGGCTACGAGAACACCGTGCTCTTTCCCGTGCCGCTCCACGTCGCCGACTCGGTGAAGGCCGGCACGACGGCCCACATCTCCGCCGACATTCACTGGCTTGTCTGCCGCGAAGTCTGCATCCCCGGCAAAGGCACCCTCACCCTCGACCTGCCGATCGCGCCCACTGCCGCTGCGAACTCTGAGACCGCGGCCCTGTTCGCCCAGGCCGCAAAGTCGCTGCCCGGCGCGCTGCCCTCCGGCCAGACCGCGACCGCCGGCACTGACGCGCAAAACTTTGTCATCACGCTCCACACGGGCCAGCGCGAGACTGCAGGCCCAGTTCTTTCCGGCAGAGCAAAATCAAATTGAGAATGCGGTCGCCCAGGTCGCCACCCCGCAACCTGACGGAGTCAGCCTCGCCGTTCGCAAAGCTGAAAATCTCCAGCGCAATCCCGCCTCACTCCGCGGAGTCGTCGAATTAAGCGGCGGCCGCAATTACGAGATCGCAACGCCTCTCACCGCCATCGCTCCCGGCACCGCCCCGCAGGCAAGCGCCCTCGGCATGACCGCGCTCTTCCGCATCGCGCTGCTCGCATTTCTCGGCGGAGCTCTTCTCAACCTGATGCCCTGCGTCTTCCCGGTCCTCTTCATCAAGGGCATGTCGCTGCTGCACTCTCACGGCAAGGAGCGTTCACACGGCCGCAAGTCGGGCGCCGTTTACACGCTGGGAATCCTGGTCTCCTTCTGGGCGATCGTCGCCGTGCTGCTCATCCTGCGCTCCGGCGGCAAGCTGCTGGGATGGGGCTTCCAGTTCCAGTCGCCCGCCTTCGTCGTCATCGTCGCGCTGCTCCTGTTCTTCTTCGGCCTCAGCCTCGCCGGACAATTCGACTTCGGCCTCACTTTCACCAGCGCCGGCGGCTCGCTCGCCGCTAAACGCGGCTATGCGGGCAGCTTCTTCACCGGCATTCTCGCCACCATCGTCGCCACCCCCTGCACCGCGCCGTTCATGGGCGCCGCTGTCGGATTTGCCCTGGCACAAACTCCCGCCGTCACCTTCCTCATCTTCACCGCGCTCGCCCTCGGTCTCGCCGCGCCTTATGTGCTGCTCACTATTTTTCCTGCGTGGATGCGCTTCCTCCCCCAGCCCGGCGCGTGGATGGAGATCCTCAAGCAGGCCTGCAGCATTCCCATCTTCGCCACCGTTATCTGGCTCGTCTGGCTTTACGCTCGCCTCACTGATGTGGACCAGGTGCTCTGGTTGCTCGCAGCCTTGCTGCTGCTGGCCGTCGCCGGATGGGCGCTCGGACGCTGGCCCGCCCGCGCCCTGGGCTCACTTATCGCAGTCGTGCTGGTTGCTGCTGCCGTGGCCGTCCCGCTCTACGCCCAGCACCGCCACAAAGCCGCGGATGCATGGCAGCCGTGGAGCGAGCAGGCTGTCGCACGAGGCCCGCGCCGCCAATCGTCCCGTCTTCGTGGACTTTACTGCCGCATGGTGCCTGAGCTGCCAGTTCAACGAGCGCACCGTGCTCAACACCGCTGCGGTTCAGCGCGAGATGGACAATGCACACGTCGTCCGCCTCCGCGCCGACTGGACGCACTACGATCCCGCCATCACCCAGGCACTCGCGCAACTCGGACGCAGCGGCGTGCCGACTTACGTAATTTATCCGGCATCGGCGCAGGCTCAGCCCGACGTTCTGCCCGAGGCCCTCACGCAATCCATCGTTCTCGACGCGCTCGGCCGCATCTCACCCGGCGCGCAGAGCAAGCTTCATCCGTAGAAGGGAATCAATATGAAGGCACACTCGAAATTCGCCGCCATCGCCGCCACGCTGGTCATCGCCGCCGCCACCGCATGGGCTGTGAAAGTCGGCTCCGCCGCGCCCGATTTCACCGGCAAAGACAGCCACGGCAAGACCCAGACCCTCAGCCAATATCGCGGCAAGTATGTCGTGCTCGAGTGGACGAACCACGACTGCCCCTACACGAAGAAGCATTACGAGAGCGGCAACATGGAGGCGCTGCAGAAGAAGTGGACCGCCCGCGGCGTCATCTGGCTCTCCGTCATTTCCTCGGCCCGGGCAAAGAGGGATACATGACGGCCGCGGAAGAAAATGACTACCTGGCGAAAATGCACGCCGCGCCGACTGCTGTCATCCTCGACCCAACAGGACAGATTGGCCATCTCTACGAAGCCAAGACCACTCCGCACATGATCGTGATTGACCCGGCCGGAAAGATTATTTACGACGGAGCCATTGACGACCATCCCGCGGCCTACGACTCACCCGCGCAAACCGTGGCTCTGATCAAGTCCGCTAAAAATTATGTAGACCAGGCCCTCACTCAGGCAATGGCGGGCAAGCCGGTGAGCGATCCGGTCACGCGCCCCTACGGCTGCAGCGTCAAATACTCAGACTAGAAAGCTCACTTGTATTGCAGCGTCACGTTGATCTCTGTCACCGGACAGGTCACGTTGATTGACGCATCCTTGAACGATGGCGTCGTCAGCGACACGTGAGGATTGTTGCCGAAGCCAAAGCCTTCCTTCGGTATGCCGATAAAATTCCGGTCCAGCTTGTGGTTCGAGTTCTCATCGTGGATCACGGCAAACGCATACGACCCCGGCGGAACGTCATCGAACATCACGGTGGATTTGCTGTCCGCAATCGGAAACGGCCCATGCTTGAACGCCTTGTTCAGGTCCTCTGGCCAGCCGTCAGATGACTTGAAAATCACCGCCCCGGCATCGCCCTTCTGGTTGCGAAAGCCGCTGACGTGCACGACCAATTTGCAGCCTTGCGATTGCGCGTGGAGCGCGGCAGGCGCAGTCATTGTCAGCGCAGCGGCTGAGATTAGCGTGAATAGATTTCATTCGGTTCAAGGGGATTCTCCTCAGGTGGTGCTCGCGCTACATCCTACACGCTCGCGCCTGCTGTTCACGATAGGGGATGCGTACCGATTTTCCTCAGCATTCTCAGTCGCCCCTCACTCGCCACTGAGAGCGCGCCGCCCGGGGCGATAAACTGGAGCTTCAGCCCATGGCAGAGTTCACCCATCTTCATCTGCACACCGACTACTCCTTGCTCGACGGCGCATGCGACGTAGATAAGCTGGTGGACCGCGTTGACTCGATCGGGCAAAAATCCGTCGCCATCACCGACCACGGAAATATTTATGGTGCGGTGCACTTCTTTGACGCGGCCAAGGCGAAGGGAATCAAGCCCATCCTCGGCTGCGAACTCTATATCTGCAAGAACGAAGACCACCGCGCCGATCCCAGCAACGACACGTATAACCACCTGCTCGTGCTGGCGGAGAACGAAGTCGGCTACCGCAATCTCGTCAAAATTACCTCCGAGGCAGCGCTCCACGGTTTCTACCGGCGTCCCCGGGTCAGCAAAAACTTTCTCGCCGAACATGCCGAGGGCCTGATCGGCCTTTCCGGCTGCCTCTCCGGCGAGCTCTGCGAAAATCTGCTCGCCGATAACTATGCCGGAGCTCGCGCCGCCGCTGCGCGCTACGAAGACATCTTCGGCCGCGGCAACTTCTTCCTCGAGATTCAGGACCAGGGGCTCGAGCAGGAGAAACGCATCCACTCCAGCATTGAAAAGCTGGGAAGCGAGCTGAACATTCCCCTGGTCGCCACCAACGACAGCCACTACCTCTGCGATGACGACAGCCACGCCCACGACGTGCTGCTCTGCGTGCAGACTGCGGCCGACCTGAACGATCCCAAGCGCTGGCGCTTCGACGGCGACCAGTTCTTCGTCAAGACGGCGGAGCAGATGGAGCACCTCTTCCGCCGCACGCCGGACGTGCTCGCCCGCACCATGCAGATTGCCGAGCGCTGCGCTCTCAAGCTCTCAAAGGTCACCAATCCCTTTCCCGAGTTTGCCGTTCCCCCCGGCGAGACCACCGACAGCTACTTTGAAAAAGTCTGTCGCGAGGGCTATCGCAAGCGGCTCGACACCCTGCTGCGGCTTCGCTCCGACACCGGGCAGCTGCGCAAACCGCTCGCCGAATATGAAGCAGCGCCTGGAGCGCGAGATAGACTGCATCCGCCAGATGAAGTTCGCCGGATACTTCCTCATCGTCTGGGACTTCATCAAATACGCCCGCGAACACAACATTCCCGTCGGCCCCGGCCGCGGATCGGCTGCCGGATCGCTCGTCTCCTACGCGATGGAGATTACCGACATTGATCCGCTGCAGCACGAGCTGCTCTTTGAGCGCTTCCTCAATCCCGAGCGCGTCTCCATGCCCGACATTGATATTGACTTCTGCATGAATCGCCGCGGCGAGGTCATCGAATACGTCACGCGCAAATACGGCCGCGAGCAGGTCGCTCAGATCATCACGTTCAACACCATGGCCGCCAAGGCCGCAATCAAAGATGTTGGCCGCGTGCTCGGCATGCCCTATGGCGAAGTAGATCGCATCGCCAAGCTGGTGCCCGCCACCATCGGCATCACCCTCGATCGAGCTCTCCGCGATCCTGGCCCGCTGCAGACCGCCTATGAGAGCGACACCCGCATTAAGGAGCTCATAGACACTGCCCGCAAGCTCGAGGGGCTCGCCCGCGGAGCCGGAGTCCACGCTGCCGGAGTCGTTATCGCGCCCCAGCCGCTCACCGAGCTCGTCCCGCTCACTCGCTCCAAGAACGGTGACGTCGTTACCGCCTACGACATGAAGGCGATCGAGAAGCTCGGCCTGCTCAAGATGGACTTCCTCGGCCTGACGACGCTGACCGTCATCCAGGAAGCGCTGCGGCTCATCGAAAAAAATACCGGCGTCGCGCTGAATCTTGAGACCATTCCTCTGGACGATCTCACCACCTTTGAGCGCGTCTTTCACCGCGCCCTCACCTCCGGCGTATTTCAGTTTGAGTCCGGCGGCATGCGCGATGTGCTCCGTCGCTATCGCCCCACCTCCGTCGAAGACCTCACTGCTTTGAATGCGCTCTATCGCCCCGGCCCCATCCAGGGCGGAATGATTGACGACTTCATCGAGCGCAAGTGGGGACGCCGCGAGGTCAGCTACGAGATGCCCGAGCTGGAAGCCATCCTCAAAGAGACCCTCGGCGTCATCGTCTATCAGGAACAGGTCATGCAGATCGCCAACACCCTGGCCGGATACTCGCTCGGGGAAGCCGACCTGCTGCGGCGCGCCATGGGCAAGAAGGATCCCAAAGAGATGGCCCTGCAGCGTGACCGCTTCGTTCAGGGCGCCATCAAGAAAGGCTATCCGCAGAAAAAGGTCGGCCGCATCTTTGACCTGATGGAGCAGTTCGCCGGCTACGGATTCAACAAGTCCCACTCCGCCGCCTACGCTCTTCTCGCCTATCAGACCGCCTACCTCAAGACGCATTACCCGGTCGAGTTCATGGCCGCGCTGCTCACGTCTGAAACATCGAAGCCCGACAACGTCGTCAAATACATCAAGGAATGCCGTGAGATCGGAATCCCGGTCACCCCGCCCGACGTGCAAAGCAGCGGCGCCGACTTCACGCCACTCGACGGGGCAATTTTGTTCGGCCTCGCCGCCATCAAGAATGTCGGTCACAACGCGATTGAGTCGGTCATCGCAGGCCGCACCGCTCTGCATGCAGAAGGGAAGTCAGGCTTCCGCTCCTTCTTTGATTTCTGCGAACGCGTAGACCTGCGCCTGCTCAACAAGCGTGTGTTGGAGTCGCTCATCAAGAGCGGTGCGCTCGATAGTCTCGGCCGGCGCGCCAGCCTGATGGGCGCGGTAGACAGCGCGATGGAGCGGGCGCAGAAGACGCAGCGCGATTCCGCCGCCGGCCAGCACGGCCTCTTCGGAGTCTTTGACGACGCGGCCGAAGCCGCCACGCCCGAAGCGCTGCCATCGCTGCCTGACTGGGACGAGACCACGCGCCTGCAGAATGAAAAAGAGGTCCTCGGATTTTTCGTCTCCGGGCATCCGCTCGAGCGATACGCCGACAAGCTCAAAGATCTCAATTGCAGTGACACCGCCGCTCTCGCCGAGATGCAGCCACCCGCCCAGGCGCAACGCCGCGGCCAGCCGGAAAATGAAGTCTCCGTCGCCGGCATTCTCACCGGGCTCCGCGCACAAAAATCCCGCAAGGGTGAGTGGTACGCCCAGGCCGTGCTTGAAGACATGGCGGGCCGCATCGAGGTCATCTGTTTTCCTGAGGCTTATAAAAAGCTCGCCGAGCAGATGAAGATTGAGGTCCCCGTCCTATTGCGCGGCGTGCTGCGCGCAGAGGAGGGTGCCGCGCCCAAGCTGGCCATCAACGCAATCACCGTGCTCGAAGAGATAAAGATCCAGTTGCCCGAGGCCGTCCGCATTCGTGTCCCGCTCCACTCCGCCGACGAAGCCAAGATCAATGCGCTTTATCAGCTCATCCTCGGCGCGCCCGGTCCGGGCAAGGTCATGCTCGACTTCGAGCAGGAGGGGGAATATCTCGTCGTCCTCGAGCCCTCCGGCCCGGGAGTGCTCGCCGATCGCGCCTTCCTCGACCGGGCCGAGGAGTTGCTGGGTCGCGGCATGGTGCAGGCCCTCAACTAGACGTCCCGGCGGGTTTGTGCCCGCGCCTCTTAGTCCGTAGAATCGAACAGTGCGCTTTGTCAGGGCGCTCATTTGGTTCATGCATGAGTGAAGGGTCTCAAGAAGCCGTAAAGACGGCACAGCACGCCTCAGCCGAGGAGACAGCGGCCTGGACGAAAGCGGAGTTGGCGCGTCATCCTCAGCGCCCGCACCCTATGGACTTCATCGAGAACATCTTTACCGACTTTGTCGAGATTCACGGTGATCGCTCCTACGCCGACGATCCCGCGGTGGCATGCGGCATGGCGCGGCTCGATGGGCAGGAGGTGCTGGTCATCAGCAACCTCAAGGGCCGCACCACCAAAGAGAAAGTCCATCGCAACTTTGGCATGCCCAATCCCGAGGGCTATCGCAAGGCGCTGCGCTGCATGAAGCTCGCAGAAAAATTTCATCGCCCCATCTTTACCTTCATTGATCTCGCCGGAGCCAATCCCGGCCTCGGCGCCGAGGAGCGTGGCCAGGGCGAGGCCATCGCGCGCAACCTGCGTGAAATGGCCTCCCTGCGTGTCCCCACCATCGCGACCATTACCGGCGAAGGCGGTTCCGGCGGGGCCCTTGCGCTGGCCGTCGCCGATCGCGTCCTCATGCTTGAGAATGCGATCTACTCCGTCATCTCTCCCGAGGGGTGCGCCTCCATCATGTGGCGGGATGCGGGCAAGCGCGCCCAGGCCGCCGCCGCACTCAAAATTACCGCCAAGGACGTGCTCGCGCTCGGCTGCGCCGACGACATCGTGCCCGAGCCGGGCTCCGGTGCGCAGGATGATCCGGAAGGCGCTTACAACCGCCTGTCTATGAAACTTCGCTCGCATCTGCGGGAGCTGCAGAGCATGCCGGTCGAACAGATGATTGCCCGCCGCCACGAAAAGTTCCGCACCATGGCGCGCTTCTACACGCAGTGACCCCCATGCACCGAGTCCGTGCCCTCCTCAGTCTGATTTCCGCCATCGTATATATTGCGCTGGCCGATTTCGCCGCGCATCACGCGGCCCTGGCGTTGCTGCCGCCAAAGATCTTCTGGCTCGGCTACGAGTTTCTGCGGCTCCTGCTTCTGCTCGCCGGATTTATCGTGATGGACCGGCTCCTCCGCGGCGAATCTCGTCCGCTCACCGCGATGGGCTGGACGCGCGGCCCCGCCACCCGCCACAATGCCCTCGCCGGAATCGGGCTCGGATGGGCACTCGTTCTGGCGCTGGTCATTCCCATCGCGCTCTTCGGACGCCTGCTCCTCACCTTCGACCTCTCCGCTCCGGCCTGGAGCTCGTTTTTTATCGTCGCCCTCACCCTGCTGCTCGGCGCCGCCGCTCGCGAGACTGCCTTTCGCGGATATCCCTTCCAGCGCCTCATCGAAGCCACCAGCCCTGTGTTCGCGACCATTCTCTTCGCCCTGACCTTCGGCCTCATCGAGTGGCATGACATTGGCGGCGGATGGCAGAGTGTGCTGCCGACCATGCTGTTGCAGGTCATCCTCTGCATGGCCTATCTCCGCACCGGCTCGCTGTGGATGTCCTGGGGCATTGACTTCGGCTGGCGCTTCGCCATGGGCGCGCTGTTCGGGCTCCCCGTCTCCGGCGTCGTTCGCTACTCTACCGTCGCTCAAGGCGACGCCCGCGGCCCCGTCTGGCTCACCGGCAGCTTCTTCGGTCCGGCGGGCAGCGCTCTGGCTCCCTGGGCGCTTCTGGTCGGCATCTTCGTTCTCCTCCGCCTGACGTCCCGCGACATCATTGCCGAGATTCGCCCGGGCGGCATTCCGGTTGACCTCGAGGCCATGGGTCACCCCGAGCATCCCGCGCCGGCTGCTGCCCCCGCCGCCCCATCGCTCATCCAGATACTTCCTTCGGCGCCGCCTCTCAATCCGCTCCCGCCCAAGCGTGTCGAAAATCCCGAGCAGTAAACTTCCAGCGCCTCAAGTCGGCTTTTCGGCAAGCTGCCCCTCGACTCTTGCGCTTCCGCGAAAACGGGAGCATTATTTCGGCATAGGGACCGCTATGAGCGCGCGCCGCATAATCCACGATCTCCGGCCAGGAATGCGTACCGCGATTCCATATCTGCTCGGCTGCGTTTTAATGTTTGGCGTTGCCGCTTCGGCCGGAGCCCAGGCCATCATCATCGGCTCGTTTGACCCCCGAGACGCTCCCCAGCCCTACAAAGTCACCTCCGTCGCACTCAGCCAGGAGCACATCGGCCCTCGCACCCGGCTCGAAGTCATTCGCATCATGCAGTCTGAGGAGGCCTTCACCATGCGGGCCCTCCCCATGGGCCGCCACGGACTCGACCTGCACGCCAACGGCTCGGTCACGCCCGATGGAACCGATTATGAGAACGCCATCATGCGCTATGGCGCCTGCGCCAAGCCGGGCGCAAAGATTGCGGTGACAAATGTCCGGGTGCTCGAAGATCGCATCGTGTTCGACATCAACGGCGGTCCGGAGAAGAAGCATAAGTGGCTGCAGCATATTTCGATCGGTGGCTCCAGCGGCCAGCTTGCCCCCGATGAGCCCGCCCCGACCGGTGCGCGCATCACTCTGTTGTTCCACAACTATGTGCCGGAGTTGACCGGCGACCAGGTGAAGGCGCTGCTGCGCCCGCTGCTCGACTTCTCGATGAAGTCCCCGCTCACCGCTTACACCGACACCCTGCCGCCGAAGATCGCCAAAGCCGTTCTTGCCCATCAGGTGCTCGTCGGCATGGATCAGGACATGGTCCTCTACTCGCTGGGAGCGCCCGAACGCAAGATTCAGGAGCACGACGGCAACGGCTTCCTCTATGAGGAGTGGGTCTACGGCAAGCCGCCGTCCGATGTGCAGTTCGTCCGCTTTGAGGGGGACCGCGTCACTCGCCTCGAGCTGGCTTCAATCGGCAAGGAGCCCATCATCCGCGATAAAGACGAGACCGACGGATATTTGAGCGCCCGCCATTCCAATGCCAGCACCGCGCACGTCCGCACCGTGAACGAAGGCGATGCTCCCGCCGCGGATCCGACGGCCACCAAGGCGCCCACCCTCAGGCGTCCCGGAGAGAACGTGCCGGATGAGCAGAACCAGCCCGTCCAGTATCCCCCCGGAGCCCAGAAGATCTCCTGAAGAGCCGCGTTCCGCTCGTGTAAAATCAAGGCAGCCGCAGAATATATCTCTGCCCCGCATACCCCAAAGACATCAGGAGTTTGAACGCCGCATGGCTAAGATTGCCAAAACCGCTGACCGCAAAAAAGTAATGGACACGACCAAGAGCACTGACTGCCCCAAGTGCAAGAAGCCCACCCGCATCGTCAAGCGGGTAAAGGACCGCGAGCGCGGCATTCCCGGCGGCGTCTACATCTCCTGCTCGGCCTGTGATTTCTACGAAAAGCTCTAGCTTCAGCTGAAAACTCGAAGCTTCCGCTCCACCCGGCGCCCGCTCACTGCGGGCGTTTTACTTTTCCCGCCGCAGGCGTTTTTACTTTTCCCGCGGGCGTTTTACTCCCCGTCTCCCGCAGGCTAAGCCAGGGCCTCTGCCATCTCTTTGAGAATTGCTTCCGCTGCCGCCGCCGGATCCTTCGCCTGAGTAATCGGCCGGCCGACGACCAGATAATCGGCTCCCGCCCGCAGCGCTGCCGCAGGGGTCGCAATCCGCTTTTGATCCCCCACGCTCGCTCCTTGTGGTCGAATGCCCGGGGTGACCAGGGTCATATCCGGCCCCAGCGCCTGCCGCACTGCCGCCGCCTCTTCAGGCGAGCAAACCAAGCCGCCCAGTCCGGATGCCCTCGCGAGCTCTGCCAGTCGAATCACCTCAGCCGCCGGCGACCCGGCAATCCCCACCGCGCTCAGCTGGAACTCGTCCATGCTGGTCAGCACGGTCACCCCCAGCAGTATCGGCCCGTTCGCCACGCTCGCTGCAGCCTCCTGCGCCGCCTGCAGCATGGCGGGCCCGCCCATCGTGTGGACCGTCAGCATGCTGGCACCCGAGGCCGCTGCCGACCGCACCGCTCCCGCCACTGTGTTGGGAATGTCGTGCAGCTTGAGGTCAAGAAATACGTTGAATCCCGCAGACCGCATCTGCTCTACAGCCGCCGGACCCGCCGCGCAAAATAGCTCCAGCCCGACCTTTACCCAGCGACAGACGCCCTTCAGCGGCTCAACCAGCGTCCTGGCGTCGGCCAAAGTCGGCACATCCAGCGCCACGATCAGGCTAGTCGGCCGGAAGCCGGCGGCGGAGCTGTTCATCCCGCGCCAGGGTCGCACTGGGGTTCGCCATCCCGCCTAGTTTAGCGCGGGAAACGGGGGCTCACACAGCAGTTTTTGGGAGAGGCTGGCTGTCTTTGAGGATCAACGTGCCGCGGCCGCTAAAACCGGCGCCTGCAGCTGAGAGATTACCTCGGTCGTTGCGTGGTCAATCAACTCCACCCGGACCGAAGCGGTGCCGTTCTGGTTGAATCCCAGCGCTCTGGCGGCAGCATAGGAGAGGTCAAGCACCCGGGTCTCCGGAACCGGCCCGCGATCGTTAATCTTCACTACGACGGACTTCTTATTGTGCAGATTCGTCACCCGCACCCATGAGCCCATAGGCAGGGTCCGATGGGCCGCGGTCAGGGAATTCATGTCATAGAGCTCGCCATTGGCAGTCCGGCGGCCCTGAAACTTGCCGCCATACCATGACGCCCGGCCAATCTGATACCAGTGCCGCTTGTTCTCGACCTTCGGTTTAGTCATGAGGGAAGGGGTCTCGCCCTGGCTCGCCGCCATGAGAAATGGGATAAGAAGGCCGATGGCCACGAATGGTGAACGAAGTGAGGTTCGGATAAATTGGGGGATGAATGTCATAAGGGAGATACTTAGAAAATTCTAGGAATCTACCACTAAGGAGTCAAACGCTGAGCCCCGCCACCAAAACGTTTTTTCTTGCGCTAAGGGGGTGTTTGTGCTAGCGGCCGGGCCACCCCCGGCCGCTCCCCCTATCGGCCTGATTCTTGCCGGATGGGACCCCTCAGCCGGCGCCGGAGCCGCCGCGGACCTGAAAACCTTCGCCGCGCACGGGGTCTACGGCGAGGCAGTGCTCACCGCTCTCACGGTCCAAAATACCCGCGGAGTTTCTGCGATTGAGCCCATAAATCCCGCCTGGATCGAGTCGGCCCTGGCCAGCCTGTCCGCCGATAACTCATTCGCCGTCATAAAGATAGGGATGCTGTTTTCGCTGGAAAATGTGCGGATTGCAATTCAGCCTGCTGCGCCGGAACCCCACCGTCCCGGTCGTGCTCGATCCGGTCCTGCGCTCCTCCTCCGGCGCTCCACTGCTCGAACCCGGCGCGCTCGACGCTTTTCGCATCGGGCTGGTCCCCCTCAGCACCTGGCTGACCCCAAATTCCGACGAGCTGGCGGCCCTGACCGGCGAAAGTCCGCCCCAGCCCCCCTCACCTCTCTGGATCGAGGAAAACGCCCAAAAATTGTCACAAACGGCACCTGAAACAAATATTTTTATCACCGGCGGAAACCTCAAAAATCCCGACGATTACCTGCTTTTGCCACGCGAACGGGCTGGCCGCTGGCTCCGCGGCGAAAGGGTCGAAACCCGGGCCACCCACGGCACCGGCTGCACCCTGTCCAGCGCCATCGCTGCGCGCCTTGCCCGCTGGCCGCAGGAATCCCCACTCGAAGCTGCCACCGCCGCCAAGCGCTACGTCGAGGGAGCCATGCGAAACGCGCCGGAAATCGGCCATGGACCCGGTCCCCTGGGCCATTTTTGGCAGCCTTAAGGCCGCTAGGTCTCGACCGGGGCCGCTACAGCCTGAACCGGGGCCGCCTGGCCCGCGGCGGCGATGGCGGATCCGACGGCACCACCGGCACCAGCAGAAAGCGCCGGATATACCGCAGCGGCTCCTCGGTCGCCGCCATCTCCCGCACATGATAGGCCCACGCATCGGCCTTGAGCGTCCGCCGGATGTAGGCCTTTCGCTTCACCGAGATCAGGTTTCCATCCTTGTCCCGCCGGGTATAGGTGGACGACGGGATGGTGAACGACGCCCTGGACCCCTGCCGCCAGAAGTAGGTCGCAAATGCGTGGGAAAACAGCAGCGAATAGTACCTCCGCCCCTCGGCCAGATATTGCAGCGCGTGCACCTGCCCGTCCCAGTGCAGCTGCAGTTGCAGCTTCCACCACGCTTCGAATACAAAGCCATTCCGCGTCGCCTGCTCCACGGCAAGTTGCAACAGCTCGGCTCTCACCGGCCGGGCAAGGTCGCTGGGGCTTTTAGGGGCGTGGGCCATAAAGGGGAGAGTGCTGCCGCTTATCCTGCTGGCGCGGATTCTATCTCACCCGCCACGGCGACGGAATATCCGCTGAAATTCTTCACCGCAGCCTGCCAATCGCAGGCTCAGCCCGCATAACCGCGGCACTCGATTTACTCTGTGGTGGATGGTGCGAGCCTCCAGCAAGTGGCTTCCGATCGTGATCCGCCGAGTTCTCGCGTGTGCTGTCGCCGTTTTGATCAGCAGTTGCGGCCTGCCCCTGCTCGCTCAATCCGCTCCGTCCAGCTCCGCAGTCCAGACCGCGGCCCTCAACCGCGACCCGCTCGTCCAGCAGGCCTACGAGCGCTTCTACAACATGGACTACGACGGCGCCATGGAGATCTTTCACAAGGTGCTGCAGCTGCATCCGCAAGATCCCCTGGCTACGGACTACGTGCTCAACATCGTCATCTTCAAGGAGCTCAACCACGAAGACCTGCTCGACACCACGCTCTACGCCCACGAGGGCTTTCTCACCTCGCATCACGTGACTGCTGAAGATCCCCAGGTGAAGACTCAGGTGGAGAAGCTCTCCGACCAGGCCATTGCGCTCGCCGACGCTCGAATCAAATCCAACCCTAACGATGTGGACGCTCTCTTTGCCCGCGGCATGGCCAAGAGTCTTCGCGCCACCTACATCGGCCTCGCGCAACGCAGCTTCATCAGCGGCCTCCATTGGGCGCTGTCAGCCCGCTCCGATGACGAGAAGGTCCTCCAGCTCGCCCCCAATTACGTGGATGCCAAGCTGGTCGTCGGCATTCACTCCTACGTTGTCGGCGCGCTCCCCATGGCGCTGAAAATTATGGTCGGCGTCGTCGGCATCCACGGCGACAAAAAGGCCGGCATGCTCATGCTCGAGGATTGCGCCCGGCGCGGCGTAATCACCTCGGTCGAAGCGCGCACCACCATGATGATCTTCCTGCGTCACGATGCCCGCTACGCTGAGGCCATTCAGGTCGCGCGCTCACTGCGTCGAGCAATATCCGCATGACTACTTATTCAGCCTCGAGGTCGCCAATCTGCTTAAGGATTCGGGCAACGGTCCCGCCGCCATCAAGGAGTATCGCTCCGTCCTCGATATGGCCGCCAAGCCCGGCTATTTCCCGTCCGCCCACACCGAGTTGGCCTGGTTCGGACTGGCCGAGACCTTGCGCGGACAGAACGACGCCAACGGAGCCCTCGCCGCCTTTCGCAGCGCGCTGGCCCAGCCCAACGCCAGCCCCGACCTCAGGACTCGCGCCAATGCCGCAATCGCGGAACTGCAATCCAAAGGCGCCCGCTAGCCAGGGAACTTCTCCCGCGGCCCCACGTATTACTCTGTGTGTGATATTGTTCCTGTTACAACTTATTCATTACGTTACGTATTGCT
>CAVZTG010000005.1:0-1060219 GCA_963778195.1 Terriglobales bacterium
GCGGCGAAAAAGGCCTTGGCGCGCTGGTCGGAAAGTTTGTCTCAATGGTTGCGAGCAACGTGCAGAGCAAAGTGATTCCATCCTGCGGTCATTTCATTCCTGAAGAACGCCCAGAAGCGGTCGTCGAACAGGTGCGGATTCTGACCGTCGCCGTCCCGGTAGCGAAATGACTAAAACACTCAATCGGCGCGCCGCCATCAAGGCGGCAGTCGCATATTCTGCCGCATTCGGCGGAGTCAAGGCATTCGCCTTCAATCTGTTCGGCACTGCCGGCCAAGGACATGCAATTACAAATCAAAGGAGCACCACAATGGACGTAGTGACAACGCAGTATCCTCCCATCCCCGCCGACGACCTGAAGCGAAATCTGACGGTTGCGCAGATTGATCAGGAAAAAACTCTTCCTCACATTGGATTAGTCGGAGACACCTACACCATCACCGTCACCGGGGCGGAAACAGCGGGAAGATTCTGCGTGATCGATATGCACATTCCGCCCGGAGGTGGGCCTCCCCCACATCGCCACGACTTCGAGGAGACTTTTATTCTCTTGGAAGGAGAAATGGAGGCGACGTTTCGTGGTCGGAAATCCATCGTAAAAGCAGGCGACACCATAAACATTCCCGCCAACGCCCCGCATCGTTTTCACAACACTTCTTCCAACGCCACCCGACTGATCTGCATCTGCTCGCCAGCCGGGCAGGAGGAATTTTTTACGCAAGTGGGAACGCCCGTTGCGACTCGGACCACGCCTCCTCCGAAACTCGACGAGAAGGCGCAAGCCGAATTCATGAAGAAAGTGCATGGCGCTCGCTCCTAAGTACCGGACGGAGTTGCTCAAGGAGGCATAGCTCAATGATTTCTACGGCTATTTTTGACGAAGGCGGAGCGGGGGGACGAAGGACCTCTGCTTCGCTCGCTTGGCTCGGATGTCGCTTCCTGAACTGCCCCACCATGTGCTGACTCTCGAGGGATCGTCGCGGCCAGCCTTAGGATAGCGCGCCGCGACGAAGCGCGGGTCTGATGGTATCGTTGCGCAACGCGAATTACATTTGCGGCAGAGCATACTGATCCATTCAGCCTCAGATTTGCACTTGGGCAGCGCCATATACTTGGGTCGAGTGATGAAGGGTTGCGGCCCTTGCAATGCCGTCACCCACTTTGACAAGAGCATCCATCCGTCTAGGTTGATGGCCAGGTGCGTCGAGCCGCATGGGAGAGCCAACGGGAACTCCGATACTTGTGGCAGATGAGTGCAGATCAAAGAGGATGCGGAGGACACTCGCGCGGAATGAGTTTGTTGAAGAACCAGGAGGGATACACCATGAAGATTCTAGTAACAGGCGGCACCGGACACGTTGGTTCGGAAGTGGTAAAGCAACTCCAGAAGCGCAAAGCGGACATTCGCCTTCTGGTAAAAAAGGAAGACACACCCGTGCCGGCTGGTGTGGAGAAGGTGGTCGGCGATCTGCTCGATCCGGTCTCTATCCAGAAGGCGATGGAAGGAGTCGACAAGCTTTACCTGTTGAACGCTGTCCTTCCCGATGAATTGACACAGGGCCTCATCGCCTACGATCTGGCAAAGAAATTAAAGCTGAGCCATGTCGTGTATCACTCCGTATTTCGCGTCGAGCACTTCAAGGATGTTCCGCATTTTGCCTCAAAATTGGCGATAGAAGCCGCCTTGAGAGAGTTCGACGTTCCGTTTACGGTTATTCGCCCGAACTACTTCATGCAGAACGATGCATCGTTGAAAGACCCGCTCATGAAAGCCGGCATCTATCCCATGCCCCTTGGCAAGCTGGGCGTTTCGGCAGTCGACGTTCGGGACATTGCGGAGGCAACAGCAATCGCTTTGATCTCGGACGACCACAAGGGCAAGACGATTAATCTTAACGGTCCAGATGTTGTAAGCGGCCCTAAAGCGGCATCAATTTGGAGTGAATTGCTCGGCAAACAGATTCATTATGCCGGTGACGATATGGACACCTTTGAGGAGCAGATGCGAAAGAAAGCCCCTTCCTGGTCAGCCTTCGATATCCGCATGATGTTTGAAGGCTACCTCGAACGTGGCTTCGTTGCCGAGGATGGTGACCTCGAAACGTTGACCAAACTGCTTGGGCATGCCCCCCGCCGATATGAAGATTTCGCCAGAGAGACGTTCTTGCAGTGGCAAGCGATGCCGAAGGCGGCTTAGGAACAAACTACTTGACGCTCGCGGGCATCCGGGATAAACAGATGCGATTGTTCTTTAGTGATTTGGCCATAGGCCCGAGGGGCACGGCGTAAAGAATGGTCGCATCATAGTCGTCCGAGATCCAATGTTTCTCAAAGCGGCGCGAAACTGTAATGCCCGTTTCAGCACCGCAGCGCCGTGAAATCCGGCACATGGCGGACTATCAGATCCTGAGTGAGGCGATATTAGGTCGATTTTTCAACCAGCGATCTACATCAGCGGCGGAGGTCGATAAGTGCCCTTGCATACCTGCCCGGCGTTGGGAACGCCAAAGTCGATCCATCCAGAAATCCAAATGATCGAGCATTTCAATGTAGGCGCCGGACTTATCAGCGGGTATACCGTTCTGAGTGATGCTCTGAACCCATATTTTGCGTGGAACGGCAATTCCGGTGATCGGCTTCCAAGAGCCTTTTCGAGAGCAGCTGCCACATCATTTGAGGAATAATACGCGGGGCCGGAGAGTTCAATGACCCGGTTGCCCTTCCATGTCTGAAGGAGGATCTCCGCTCCGATGCGTCCAATATCGTCTGTTGCTATTAGAGGGAACGGGTGGTCCAGAGGCTGGTAAAACGCGTAGTAATGGCCACTGGCACGGGCGGCCGGAATGCTGTGAAGTATGTTCTCCATGAACGATCCGGCGCGGAGGAAAGCGCTGGGGACGCTTGTGGAACCGAGCTCCCGCTCCAGGACGTGGGTGGTGGTGATGAGGCCGAGGCCAGAGGTTTTTTCGCTGCCGATGGAGGAGAGAAAGACGGCTCGAGGGGGTTTGGCCGCGAGAATTGCCTTCTTGATTGCGGCGATTCTGGCAACACTATCCGGGAAGCCAGGGTCGGGAGTCAGATTGGGCGGAATCATGGCGAAGACGCCGTCGACACCACTGAAGGCGGGTATGAGGTCTTCGTCATAGTCGGCTTTCACAAGCTCAACGCCCTTCTCTTTCCAGGACTGCGCTTTCGATTCGTCACGGACTACGCCAGGAACTTTCTTACCGTGCTGTAGCAGAGTCTTTGCGACCGCGCCGCCGACGTTACCTGTGATTCCCAAGACTGCGAACATATGGATTACTCCTTTCAATGACCAGGGATTTGGATGTTCACGGGCCTCGGGAGGACGCGGGATTTCTAACGGGTGCTTCGGTCTCAGGCGTGGAACAGCGACACACTGGTCACACCGCAGGAGGTGAATAACAAGAAGCTGGGCGTTCCGCTTCTTGGCCGTTGGTAACTGCTTCTGTTCGAACTTGGATTCATAAACGGAGGAGCGTCGAGCGTAGTGTTTCTGCTATGCGCCTATCCATTTTTCAATGCCAACGTCGAACACATTATGTTGAAGCGTGTTCTCGGGTTTGTCAGTCTCTTTCTTCTCGCAACCGCCCTGCACGCGGCTCCGAGTTCAGAATCCATCGCTCTTCAAGTATTCAAACAGTGGCTCGCTGCCTTCAACTCCGGCGATCACGCGCGCGTCGCGGCGTTCTGGAAGCAATACGGCGCTAACACGGCGGATGACCGCATCGCCGGCGATATTCGCTTCCGAGACATGACCGGTGGCATGTCCATCTTCCGTGTTGAAGAAGAGACTGAAACGCACGTGGTTGTCCTCATGAAAGAGGGCCGCGGCGTTTGGTCGGAATCAACCCTGGACCTGGCTTCAACGCATCCGCCCGTAATTGCGAGAATGGGAGGACACCCGGTGTCAACGCCGGAAGGCGCCGAACTCCGGCGGCAAGCGATGGCGAGCTTGCCACCAGTGTGGATGAGCACATAGCAAAGACGAGCGGGCCCGTCGGTTGGACGAGGAGGGCAAGACTGCCGGGCAGTGTACGCTCGATCAAGCCATCGTTGAGTTGAATTTCTTGGCGGGATCTGTTCGAGAGGCTGCCGCGTCGGCCGAAGCAGGTATGCGAACGATGCCAAATCCACAGGCACGGATGGTAAGTCGAGACGAGAGGTCGCCAGCGCAAGCATCAATAAATCCGTGCCGTACCGGTCACTAGCCAACGTGCTCGGGCCACGGTTTCGGATTAGGAAATTGGCTGGAGATTTTCAGCGACCTATGACAATCCTGGCCATTCCGTCGACACCCAGCGACACTTCGACGCGGAACAAATGGCTCGCGCGTCATAGGTGGTCAGCTTGGCACTTCCGTCCAGCGCCTTCACAAGCGGCGCCGTCGGCGAATATCCAAACACGTGCTGCGCGGCCTCTCCTTTTGAAAAGGTCATCGCCACATGCACTCTGCCGTCGTCCGTAACCGTCGGAATCCTCGCCTTGCCTAACGTTATAATCTGGCCTTCATCCCCCAGAAATCCAATGCCGGATTTCCCAACCGGAACCACAATGTAATAGCCATAATCCCCGGTCAGCTCTTCCTCAAATGTGCCTGAAGTTACCGTGCGTCCCTGGCCCGTCAGCGAATTGAAAACATAAACGCTGCCAGTGAATCCGAGCTCGCGCATGTCAAACTTAATTCTCCGATCACTTGCTCGCGGATAGGCAAACACATATCCCGCGTGCAGTTCCCCATAATTCGTCGATGTTGCCGCAATCATCGGCCCTCCAGACCCAGCCGCGTCGCGAAGAAATGTTTGATCCACCGGGACAAGCGGCGAATCCGGCTTCACGATTACGCCGTCGCCGCGCACGACGCGCATCAGGTTCTCCTTATTTAGTGACCCGATCGCGTCTCCCACTCCCACTGGGCCGGCCGACAATGTCGAAATAATTAAGTTCGGCGTCTCGCCACTCATAAATACATCGCACCACGGCCAGACTCCCAGCGCGCTCGCCAGCCGTGAATCGTATATAAACGCATCCCATTTTTGACGCTCGAATCGATCTCCGCTGGTGCGAATTGTCGTTAGATTGTCGTATTTTGAAGTCTGCAGATAATGCCGTGGGAGAGGCATGCAATATTGCATCGTCATTTTCCGTCGCGCGCAGGCATTGGCCATGTTGTCCAGATAAACTTCCGGGTCTTCCAGGTTCAACTCCGGCTCTGCATTTTTATCCAGCCAGTCCTGCTCATAGGTCTCCACCTTGGCGTCCGACAGGTCGAAGGTGGTCTTATCCCAATACCTCGGATCAAGAACTACATTGCCCGACATCTTGTATTCCGCGTGGTAAGGGCTGCTGGAATCAATCCAGCGTGCATGGGTCACCAGTGGAAGGCCAAGCTGGACCTGAAATGCCTTCAGCCCTGACGGGAACAACGCCGCATCGGCCTTATATTCGTAAATTCCGCGCGACTTGTCCTGCCAGTCGGCCTTAGGTCCTTTGGGGTAAAACCAGCTGTCCAACTGTAAATATCCGAGAGGAATTCCCTGCTTTCGAAAGTCATCCCGAACCGCGAGCATGGTTCCCGCGTATCCCAGCGCCGGATCGAATTTGTAGTAGTACGTGGCTCCGTTGTCTGTCCAATATCCAAGATATTTCAGCACAATGTCAGCGTCATTCGCTGGCCGCGTCTTGCGTTGCAGGTCGGTCATCGCGTGGCCCCACAGATCAAACGATGTGTTGATGCCCTTCGCGATGACAAGCATGGTGCTCTGCTCAAAGCCCTGCGGAATTTCCGCAATTGACGGGTCTATCCCGGCAACGATGTTCTTCTGCTCGCCCCATGCGGTATTGGCAGCCAGAAAATGCGATGCCGGCGACAACACGAAGGCATTCGCCGCCGAATCGAAGAATATCCATGGGCTATCCGACCCAAAGTTCTCAAAGGAATAAACCCCAAACTGACCGTTGTACGTCAGGTGATGCAGGTCCCTTGGATATTCCGTGAGGTTGGGAAACGGCTTCTGATTCTTTGCAGCTTCGAGATACTTCACGCCGAACAGCACGACCGGCCGATTCTGGTAAACGCGAATCGTTCCCTGCCTCTTGCCACCCTCCGTGTATTTAAATCCGATTTCCCGGTAGTCCCCGATCGAGTCGTGCCCATCTCGACTCTTGATTTCACTGAGCGGCTCGCCGATGTTTCCGCCAAAGGTCCACGCCGGGTTCTTAACGTTGATTGCATAGATACCGTTTGGTTTGACGGTGACCTGGATGGGCCCGGATCGCACTGTTACCTGCATACCGATCCCTGGCGTTGAGCATGCGGTCACGATCGCCATCATCGCTACTGCGAATCTGACCATCATTGCTGCTCCGAGATTTTCCAGAAATCCATCAAGCGGCTCGAACAGTACTCGCCAAGAAGAATACTTGTTTCAGAGACCCAGGATAGATCTTCGACAAGAAAAGGAGTCGCCCGTTAGGATCACGATCAGCAATGAGATTGTGCTTTGACCTCTCGCAATTATTTTAGCCGTTGCCCTGCAGAATCCGACCCATGCTGCTTCACCATCTTGTTGTAAATCCCAAGCAATAAGAACGGCGCCGCCCACTGCCCAACAAACAAGGCCTCGTGCTGCTTCCCCGCCACTTTCAGCCCTAGCGAAGTCAGGATCGAAGCAATCGCCGCGCCTAAAAACAAACTCGTCGGCAGCGACGAAGTCTGTGCCTCCAACATCGCCGTAAACTGATCTTCCTGCTTCTCCCCAACCTGCACCCGATTATCCGTCATGTCAATTCTCCTAGTGTCCGCGTGAACTCCAGACACACAGTCAGATGCCTCCTAACGCGCCGCGGCGGGAATCAATCCATATTCTTCACCCCACCAACAATCCAATGCCGAAATATCGCCGCCACCAATAACTCGTCGGGGTCTCCGTCGGAAGTTTGCGCACCTCCTAAAGAGTGCTCTTCCGACTTCTTAAACAGCGAAATGCCAGAAAATCCAAGTATTTTGGAAGGAATCGATGGGCGGTGCGGAGGCCCCATGGGAAATTTCGTGCAGGACGTGCGTTACGCGGGTCTGGCCGCAGATGACAGAAAGAGCGCAGACATTGCTCGTTCATTCGGCTCGGGCGTCATTAGGTTCGTAGAGGACGAACTCGCAATCTCCGTCCGCGAGCGAGCAATCCAGAACGCCGCGACGAATCAGCTTCGCTTTTGATCCAACTGGAAACGGCGCGACAAACTTGGCCTTACGCAGTTCATCCGCTGCAGAGCGCAGATTCTCTTTGCCGGAGATGAACTGCACATCTTCCACTCCGGCGGGCGAGAACAAAATATAGAATTCCGCCGATCCCGACTGATCGTCGTGCTTCGGCATCTTGACGGTCCGCAGGTCAACCAGAGAAGAGGGTCTGGGCAGCGGCACCTTCAAATCCTGACCTGCGCTGGAAGTGCCTGGCGGAGTTTCCCCAAGACGCTTCCAAGCGAGGGTCGTATCGTCATCACGTCTTCCATCGGCTTGGGCAAGGGCCATCCGATACTGATCGGCCGCCTCTTTGCTCTTGCCCTGCTTCTCGAGTATCTCGCCAAGGTGAACGCCCACGGTAGAATCTGGGCTCAATATCCAGGAAGCCCGGACAAAGCCTTCGGCCTTCTCGAGCTCACCAGCTTGAAAGTAAATCCATCCCATCGTGTCCCAGATGAACGAAACCCTTCTCACAGCCGTCAACTCATCCTTCGTGACGTGGTTCAGCGTGGCAGAGGAGAGAGCAGTCTCCTGCAGCTCGAGCGATTTATTTGCAGCCTTGATTGCTATCGCCGAGTCCAGGCCCAACTCTGTGAGCTGATAAGCGGCGTCGTTTAGAATTTGAGTGTCATCGGAAGATTCACATAGCTGCTTCAATATGGGCTCGGCGTCAGACTTTCGGTTGGCTTTGATGTAAGCGCTCACAAGCTCCATCTTAAGGGCAGGTTTGGCGTCAGGAGAGTTGGCGGCTTTCTCCAATACCGTGATCGCCTCTGCAGGTCGATCGTTTAAGACTAGAACCTGCGCGAGAAACAGCATTACTGCTTCATTGTCAGGGGCTGTTTTCAGAATTGTTCGCGCCAGCTCAATCGCGTCATCATAGCGGCGCTGCTGGACGAGAGCCTGAGCCATGTGCAAGTTATAGTCAGTGTTTTCCGGATCGTTTTCGACTTCTTTGCGGAATGCGACCGCAGCCTCTCCTGGCCGGTGTTGTCCGAGATACAGATAGCCGTATGCAGCCATAAGCCCGGGCTGTTTAGGATTCAGCTCGTTAACTCTATCGAGTTCCTTTTGAGCGAGGTCGTAATCGCGCTTGCTCTCGGCTTCAAATGCCTGGATCAGTATGATTCTCGCCTGAGGATTATCGTTCGCGCTATTCGAAGGCTTCTCTCCCGGGCGCAAAATCTGGAGCATACTGTCCTGGTCGTCAGTTACCGCCTTTTCCCAGCGCAGGTATTCGTCCCATTCGGACGGAGGAATCTTGAGTTTTTTCACATTGAATTTGCGCTCTGTGATCAGTACGCCATTAACCAGGCTATCGGTGTTTGAATAGTCCACGAAATCGTTTTGGATCTTGGTGGGCTGCCGAATTTCGGCTGAGTATCCCTTCGGCAGGGTGATCTCAGATCGAAAGATGCTTTCGCCAAAGTCCCCGACCGTGATCGGGTCGCTCGGTTTGTCATCGTCTTTACTGAAGTAAAACCGCCAGGCGGGTAGCATCGGATAGATGCGAAGATTGTCCCAATCGCCGAATTCTTTGCGCTCATAATCCAGGGTCAGATGAAATGGCTGCGACAGGTCATTCGGGGCACTGGCATTGGCGTTGGTCACAGTGCCGCCGAATCCTTCATACGCAAACAGCCTCTCGGTCGCCGTGTCCCAATTTGCGTGGGGAACATCGCGATACACAATCCTGAAAATGGGCTCAGAATCATTGCGCATGGTGATGTCAAAGTGTCCGGTGAATACACCTTTCTCGCTGAGTGTGCCCGCCGCGCGCCAGTGGTCAAACATGGGATACGGAGGATTCTCCGGCGTGGTGACAAGGTGAGCCGGAGCATCTGTGGGAATGAGCAAAGCCTTCTGTCCCCGAAGCCCGGCGATGAGGAGTTCATAGGGCGAGGTCTCGACGGTGGAGTCGAGCCAGATAGTCTTGCCCTTCAACTGCACCGCGGTGATTACGTGATTGAACTGTGCGGGTGAAGGCACATCGGAGCGGAGTTCACCATCTGGCCGGATCAGGGCAGGCCACGCGGTAAAACCCTCCGCCTGAAGCAGAGAAGCCAATAGCGTGTGCTTGTCCTTGCAATCGCCGTATTGATTGTCCAAGACTTCTGAGGCGTGATGCGGCTGATAGCGACCGACGCCAAAGTCGACGCCGATGTAGCGGAACTGCGTGCTCACGTAGGTATAGATTGCCTTGATCTTTTCGTCGTCGGTAGTCAATCCCTTGGTGAGCTCTTGAGCCTTGGCTTTGATTTCCGGCGTGACTTCCACGCGATCTTTCTGCAGTGCGTCATACCAGGCCCCGACTGCAGCCCAGTCTTTGAAAGTTGTCAGTTCGATAGAGGGCTGATTTTCATCCGCGGATTTCTTCTTCTTTTTCTTCTTATCTTCCTTGGGGGTCGGTTCGACATTCGACGTCTGCCAGCGGTAGATCTTCTCACCGGCTTCCTCCGTGATCACTGGCTGCACGTCTTTGCTGACGACTTTAACGAATTTGTCATTCGGCACACGGAGTTCGATCGTTTCGTCAAGCGCAACTACATTGCGGAGAAAATTGAGCTCCTGCCAAAACTCGCCGGGCGCTGCGGGATGTTCGATCTTCTGGTGAAACAGATATTCCACCGTATCGCCAACACTGAGGCCTTTGAGCGGCACTTGCTTCACGCGTGAGTCACTATAGAGCGGAGCCTGCTGAGTGATTTCGGTAGGAAGGTCCTGGATGTCATCGGCGGGCGTTTCGATAACTCGTCCGTCTGGCTTGCGGACCCGGGCGTAGTCGATGGTGAGCGTCTGTTCGCGCGCCGCGTAAGGAAAGCGGAGAACGCCGCTTTCGTGTACGGCGGAATCGGATTGATACTTAACAACGACGGATTGCGAAATGACCCCTGTGCCGTCGGCGGCATATTTCATTGAGGTGTCCATCTTCTGGAAGACGTAAGCCTCATTGGAATAGTCCGGAGCAGACTTTTTGATCGTGACGGTTGTGGAGGCAGGGGGCTTGGTCTGGCCCCACGCGGAGCGCGAGCAAGGGATGACCATGGCCGAAAGGATGAGCCCGGAACCTAAGGCAAGACGAAGGCGGCAGCGGCGCAAGAAAAACTCCTGCTATGGTGTATCGCAAAAGTTAAGGGTCGCGCTATCGAAAAGATTAAATTCTATAGACTTTGACTGATTTCAACGGTTCGCGAACGCTTTCCGGCTCTTGCCTGTCGCGCCGGAGTGGCTACGATTATTGCTTGAGTCCACTTCAGCCACAGGACACCGCCCGGCACGGCACCAAGTGCCCGGTTTACCTGACAGGGAGCATTCGGTTGGGTCGGGTCATTTGGGGCAATCAGAGGCCAGGTTGATCCGAGAAGTGATACCAGTGTCCTTCGACATGCCGCACGTAGGGGGCATGCGGCCAACCAGTCTCAGGTGACACAGACTGCAAGCCGCAGTTACTGCTACTTGCATAATCTTTAAAAAAGTAGCCCTCATGCAACAGTGGAACATCTGTCTTCATTCTGAACAGGATAATCGCGCCTCCATCATTGCAGTGAGCACCCCAAATATCATTGTACCCGCTGGCTTTGTAGCCACCTCTACAGATGCAACTTCGCCGCCGCACGACGTCGAGCAACGCAGATGGCCATTCTTGAAATTTGTGACGACATCCCCATATATAGAAGCTTTATTGAGGAACAACCGATCAGAGATTTTCTGCCCTAGCGATGGACCAACGAGAAAACCACCAACGAGAAAGGTCACACACAAGATGACAGAAACTAACCAGGTTGTCGACACTCTGCTTCGTCCTTTAAAGTCCTTCCTCGCGGCAATCGCTAGAACCAGCAACATAGCTAAAGCACTAACGAAAGACAGTAAGATGCAAATGACCTCTGGCTTCACGAAGGTCATTACTCTTAGAGCGACAAAGCAGAGTCCAAGGCTGATCGTGAAGGTCAGCAAGTTTTTCATAGTTTTCCCTCCACGTCCTTGCTATTTCCTACGGCGGACATGAGCCGCCTCCATAGGAGCGTTGCGAACGGCGCTTTTGGGTTCTCTTGGCGAGAGACGAGAGACCCTAGCCCAGCATTTCAACCCTTTAGGCTCACTTTCCGGGGCCACGCACACAGAGGGCACGCATGAGGGAATGGGAGTAAAGGAATCTGATTGGGACGTTCTTCGACGTTCCTTCGTTGAAGTCGAAATACCAAGCGTAGCCGTTAGGATGCCCGCGATCATCGTACCTGCGTTCGCTGCTCCACTCATCGCCGGTAAGGAATAGACCGCCCTTCACATGATAGGTAAAGAGATTGTCTTTGCCAGAGCCAGCTAGCCCGGAAGCATTGGCATTGCGGTCGTAGATCGCCCCTAGCTCAGCACGCGTTGGCAACTTCCAGTCCGAGTACCCCTTCAATCGGAGATTGCGGCAGTACTCCACCGCACCTTTCCAGCTCACGTCTTTCCCGTTATCCCTTCCCGCCCACATCAAGCCGGTAGATGGATCAGTCCAGACGCCGCCCGCAGAAGGTTCCTGGAAGCGGATTTCCGGTGCTGATTGAGCGTTTGCCATGAACGCCGAGATTAGAAGCAGGAGCGTTGCAGCTTTAGATTTCACGATGCGGCCTCCTACTATCTGCGTACCACTGAAACGCATTGATGACACCGAAGGTCAGCTTTTCTTTTGCACCTTGGACACCACCTGTACGCATCAGGTTGCTCCCTTTTTTGCCTACTGTACCGTGACGGTGACTGCTCTGTGTATAACGGCGGCTGCTCAGCGCCCCTCATTGTCACACTCAATAAGGCTCCAACGCTAACAACTCTCACTGCCAACCCAAACCCATAGTGCCAAGGCGCGTGTAGGTGCGGGTCCGACGATGCCGAAGAGACCCGCGCAAATTCCGAGATCACGGCATCAATTCTATGACCGTTGATATGCTTGTTGCGGACTCTGTCGAATGCCCACTTGAGATTAGACATGTTCTAGGTTCGGACTGGGTGGGATGTTTGCGGTAATCCTTGACCCTACACCCTGACCCAGATGTTCCTTTTACAGAACGCGGCCAAACCGCCTCCGAAAGCCCGTGCCGCCCCGACAACTTTGAGGGCCCGTCGAACAAGCGGTGGCCGACAGGTCACGGTGTAATTCGGTCTTTATTGGCCTGTCCCCAGCAGTGTTATCACCGAGTAGGTATTTCCACCGCTGTAGAGCGGCACCTGGTTATTGTTCGTATCAACGGCGGAGACAAGATAGATAGCACTTACTTGTCCCGTAGCCGTTGGGGCGAAGCTAAAGATCAACTCGCAGCTTGCGTTTACCGCAAGTGTCGCGCTGCAGTTCGTGCCCGCCAAGTTGAAACCGTACTGCCCCTGAACAAAGGGTGACCCGCCCAAATTCAGCGTCAGCGGAGTCGCAGTTGTATTCGTCAGCTGAACGCCGTAGTTTGTTCCGGCGGTCCCTAAAGAAATCGAGCCCCAGTTGTGCTCCACGCTCGAAGCGGTGAACTGGCCTCCCGACACACCCGATCCGGTAAACGAAACGGTATCGGAGTAGCTGCCCGCGCTGCCTGTTCCATCCGGCAGGATGGGTACATTGCTACTGATGGTTAGCACGTCGCTGAATGTACCTGATGAAGTCGGGGTGAAGTTCACAATCACGCTGCACTGTGCCCCCGCCGCCAGGCTGGAGGGGCACCCGCTCGTCACCACGCTGTACGGCGAGGTCCCGGTCGGGCTGTTGGCAAAGCTTAAGGTTGCCGCCGTGCTCGCGTTATTGGTAATGCTCAAGCCAAACGACGTCGCGCTCGATCCCGTTCCCACACTGCCGAAATTGTGCGCGACCGTGTTCAGCTGCAAACCTGTGTTCGCGCTCACAATCCCGGCCAGGTTGACCGTGATGGTTGAACCTCCGACCCCACCCAGTTGGATCTGCGTGGACGTCGTCCCCACCGTGGCGGACTGGAACGTCACATCAAAGCTGCAGCTCGAACTTGCGGCAAGAGTGTTGGGACAATTGTTGGTAATCGTAAAGCCAGGAGTTACTTCGGTGCTCTCCGTCAACGGCAGGGACGCAGCACTCGTATTTGTGACCGCGATCGTCAATGTTTTCGACAGCTCATTCGGAGCCAGCGGACCAAACGTATACGACAGCGGCGTTACAGAAAGCGGATTCGTCGCCGGCAGCACTGCCTTCCCCGACAGCGTCGCCGGGAAGACTGCAGCCCCTGAGCGATCAAAGCCTTTGTCGCCTATCCCCAGCGTCGCCCCGGAAGTTATCTTCCAGGTCGCCGCCTCATAATTCCCCTCCAGATAGCCTGAGGAATCACTGGTGCAGCTCCCGCTCTGCGAAGGATTGCATCCGTCTCCATTTGGCGGATCGTAATAGAACTCGTAGTTGCAGACCGCCCCCGCGGCCAGACTCGCGGGGCAATTCGTCGCATAGCTGAACGCTCCCGAGCTCGCATTCGTAAAGTTAATCCCTACCGACTGTGCCGCCGTGGTGAAGTTATAGAGCGTAATCCCGAATGGTCCCAGCTTGCTGCCGTCCACCGTCCCTTCCACCGTGATCGGTCCCGATCCATAACTAATCAGCCCGCTGAAATCATGGTTCAGGTCCGAAGAGACCAGCACACCTTGCCAGTAAACCGTTGCCGACGACGACGGCCCCGATGCCGCATAGTTCGTTGTACCCGCCGAAGCTCGCCGTATAAGTATCAATCCCCGCTGCCGTTCCTGCGTCATTCTGAGGAATTACTAACTCGGCCGCCGCCGTCGTCCCCGACCCTGCGAGTATCGCGGAGTAAGTCGCCCCCGTCGTCGTGTTCGTGAAGATCACACTCCCCGACCACGGTCCGTCCGCCGATGCCGCCGTGACCGTCGCCGTCAGCGTCGCTGTGTTCACTCCCGCTGTCGTCGAACCCGTGGTCGCCGGAGTGATGCTGATCGTCGTCGCCGGCGCCGCCGTCAACGTCAGCGTCGTCGTCCCCGTGGACTGCGCCCAATCTATCACCGGGCTTGGCCCATAGCTGCCGCTGATAGTGTTCGCCCCCGACACCAGCGAACTCCCCGGCACCGTCACGCTGCATGACCCATTGGAGAGGGTGCAGTTACCCAGCGACTTAGTATTCGTCGTATCTGAGAAGGTGACCGTCCCTTGCGGCATCGCCCCGGAACCCGTGTCCGTCACCGTCGCCGTTACTGTGCTCGTGCTACCCGGCCCGAGGCTCGCCGGCGAAACACTTAATGACGTGCTCGTTGCGTCCCCCGTGATCGTGAAAGTCCCGCTCGTTCCGGTCGTCGAAAGATAGTTCGTGTCCCCGGCAAAGCTTGCTGTCACCGTGTAGCCGTTCACCGCCAGCGCCGCTATCGTCGCTCCCGGCACCGTCGCGCTGCACGTCAGCGGACTGCCGCTGCCCGTGCATGTCGCCGTGTACGTTACCCCGTTCAACACATAGGTCACGGCACCCGTCGGCGTAATGCCAGTCGCATATGCAAGCGTGTCGCTTATCGTCACTGCAACCGATGCGCCGTAGTTCTCGCTCGCCGCCGGCGAGAACGTCATCGTCCCAAACGTCACTGTACCCGCGCTTACTGTCAACGTGTCGTTGGCCGTGGCGGCCCCATAATTTCCTCCCGCCGCTTCAGTCGCTGTTATGTAAGCGGGATAAGTCGCCGCCGTCAGCGTTCCGCTCGGCGTGTAACTGACGCCACATGTCTCTGTTGTTCCACTCGTGTTGCATTTCGGAGTGCTGAAGCTACCCGTCGCGGCGCTGAAGCTCGGCGTGGCAGTCGGGGCACTATCTCCACTCACTCCCGAGCCCGCTATGGTTGCTGTCAGCGCAATCGCCGCTGTCGACCCTACCGTCGTCGTCGCCGGACTCGGCGTGATCGTTATCGTCGGTATTGCGGCGGTAATCTGCAGGCTGTCTTTCACAGCCGTGCTGTTGGTACCATAATTTCCCGCCGCGCCCGTCACCGTCGCGGAGAAGTAACTCGCAATCGTTTGTACCGCTACTGTGTTCACCGGGTAGAAATAAACCGTGCACGCTGCCTGCGGCGCCGTCGTCGTCGCTGTCACGCATGTCGCTGACGACCCCTGTGTCCCGCCAATCGTCCCCGCTACCTGTCCGTCCGCAGTCGAGCTCACCGTCACCGTCACCGTCTCACCCGACGGCGCTGTTGCCCCCGCCGTGGACGAGCCGCGCAGGTCCACCGTCACCGGAACATACGTCGACGATCCGTAAGGCGTGGAGATCGGGCTCACCGCATAGCTGATCGTCGGCGTCGAGGCCGTTATGATGAAGCTCCCGCTCGTCCCCGTGCTCGAGGAATATGCCGAGTCCCCGGCAAAGCTCGCGGTCACCGTATAAGTGCTCACCCCCAGCGCGCCAATCGTCGCTGCGGGCACCGTCGCGCTGCACGTCCGAGGACTGCTGCTTCCCGTGCACGTCGCCGTGTAAGTCACGCCGTTCAGCACATACGTCACCGCCCCCGTCGGAGCGGGGCCGCCATAAGTCAGCGTGTCGCTGATCGTGATCGCCGTCGCCGTCCCATACGGTTCGCTCGACGCCGGAGAGAACGCCATCGTCCCAAACGTCACCGTTCCCTTGCTTACCTGCAGATTGTCACTGCCCGTCGCCGTCGCGTAGTTCCCTGCTGCCGCCACGCTCGCCGTTATGTAGCCCGAGTAAGTCGCCGCCGCCAGTGTTCCGCTCGGTGTGTAGTTGACGCTGCACGTCTCCGTCGTTCCGCTCGTCGTGCAGCTCGGAGTGCTGAAGCTTCCTGTGGCCGCGCTGAAGCTAGGCGTGGCCGTCGGTGCGGTATCCCCGCTTACTCCCGTTCCCACAATTGTCGCCGTCAACGCAATCGCGGTCGTCGAACCCACCGTTGTTGTTGCGGGACTGGGCGTAATCGTCACCGTCGGGGTTGCGGCGGTAATCTGCAGGCTGTCCTTCACCGCCGTGGTGTTGGTGCTGTAATTTCCGGCCGCCGCTGTGACCGTTGCGGAGAAATAATTGGCAATCGTCTGAACACCTGCCGTGGCAGACGGATAGAAATAGACCGTGCACGCCGCTTGCGGCGCTGTAGTCGTCGCCGTTACGCACGTCGCCGTCGGACCCTGCGTGCCGCCAATCGTGCCCGCAACCTCTCCATCGGCGGTCGAGCTCACCGATACTGCCACCGTCTCGCCCGTCGGTGCGGTCGCGCCCGTGGCAGAAACGCCGCCAAGATTTACCGTCACCGGCACATATGCTGCCGAGCCGTATGCCGTCGTAATCGGACTGGTCGCAAAGCTGATAGTCGGAGTAGCCGCATTCACCTTGTAATCGGCAGACGAGGTCTTACTTACTACCGCCTTATAAACGTTGTTTTCTGGGGCGTACGAAAGCCAGAGATAGTAGTTACCCACCGGCATGATCGCCGAGGTCGTGGCAGGAACGCCCATACATGAAATCATGTTGCCTGATTCCAGACATTTGTTGTCCGGTACCGCATTGCTCTCAAGGAAATACTCGATCTGCGACGAATTGCCGAACCAGAAGGCGATTTGTCCGTTCGGGGCTCCATCTCCACTCTGACCGGTGAGGATAACATCAAGTTGATTGACGGCCTCTGCCGTCCCGTAGGTCTGGGATGAATTCGCAGATAATCCAAGATTAGCCACTGTCACAGTGTTGGAGCCGTTAAAAAGGGAACTGATCGTCAGGTTCGCGGATCCACTGCTCGGCAGAAAGTTTCCATCCCCGGAATAGCTCGCGGTTACCTTGTCGGGACTCGACGACCCCGTGCTCGCCGCCACCCAGTTATAGGAACAGGTGTAGAGATTTGTGCCCAGGGTGCACGAGGAAAGATTAACCGTCTGCGTCGGCAAAGTCCCCTGGGCGTCAGAAAGCACAAGTGTGCCTGTCGGCGCGGTAGACCCGGTCCAGCCCAGGGTGTAGGTCACCGTAACCGCGGTGCCAGAGGAGCCCGACACGGTATTGGGGTTCAAGCTCACATTCACCGTGGAGCTCATCCCATTCGTCACCAGCAGCGTCGTGCTCGCCGATTGCGCTTCGTCAAGGTAGTTCCCGGAGAACTCCGACCCAATCGTGTAAGAGCCCGACAGACCCGAGGGCACCAGGGAACTAAACGTGCAAGTCAGCGTGTGCGCCGAGGTGGACCAGGTGCAGCTCGATCCGTTGCCAGGGGCAATCAGCTCCCCGCCGGTGATAGGAGACCCGGTAATGTCGGTGTAAGTTGGCCCGCCCGAGGTCGTCGGATTCGTTGTCTGTGTGGTCGCAGTGTAAACAGTGGTATACGTCACTGAGCTTCCGGGGGCCGGATATGCTGTACTCGGCGTGATGGAAAGTGTCCCCGCCCCTGCATATTCCGGGTCATAATCGTCCACAAACACCGTTGCGCTTGATCCCGTATAAGTCGCGTCGCCAGAAAATGCGGCCTGGAAGCCAAACGACCCGAAGTAGAGGTCATTATTGTCCAGGTTGTAGGAGAATGTGCAGGTGATGGTCTGCGCGCTGGTGCTCACCGCGCATGAGCTCACTGAGTCGGCCGCCGGCAGGTTGCTCAGGTTTCCACATCCCATGCCTCCCTCATTGGGGCTCCCGTCAACACACGTGAGCGTCACGGTATCGGTCCCGGCAGGCGCTGCTCCGCTTCCAGTCCATGTGGTCACCGACGTGAAGGTGATGCTTTGCGAAGAATCGGTATTGATCGTGCTCGCCGTCACCGTGGTGCTGGTCAGCTCACTGCCGTAGGAAACGATGCTCGACGTCGTATAGGCAGGAGCATATCTCGCATCGCCGCTGTAAGCTGCCGTTAGCCGATGCTCACCCGTCGGCATCTCCGCCGGCGGTGTCCACAACCCCGCGCAGGTGTACGTCCTCTCGTCGCCCGCCTCGCAGTCCTTCGCAGAAATCGTCCCAATCGCGCCCAGGCTGTCCCCGCTATAGATGGATATGTCACCCGTCGGCGCCGCTTCTCCCGGCTTCGTCTGCAGCGTCACGCTCAGTGTCTGCGGAGTCGCGACCCCCGGCTCCTGAAACCCGGGGGTGACGGAAAACCCATAAGAGCGAAGCAGCGTCCCGCCGCTCGCTGTCTTGTCTGCGCTGGTCGCCCCCTGCCCCGCCGGACCAATCGCCTTCGCCGCCTGCCCACTCCGCGGTCCAATCACCATCCCGGCAAAATTAGTGGTTCCGCCTCCAAAATCGTTCAGCTTGAGCGCCGCACCATAGAACCTTCCCGGCAGCTTCGGGTTCGTCACATTGGCATAGTGCGCCAACCCGTCCTTCGTCTTAAACTTGTGGATCTTCGTGCTGAATGCCTTCCCTACCGCCGTGGCTGGGCCGGAAAACGTCAGCAGAAGCCGCGGAGCGTCCACATTTGTCACTGCAAGTCCATAACTCCCTAACCACGACGTGAGTGCCTCAAGCTCGCTCGGCGACGGAGGAAAGCTTTCACCCATCTCCTTGGGGGAGAGCCACTGGTGGTAGAGTGCGTCCCCCGGGTCTCGCAGCTTCTTCTCCAGCAGCTCAAGCGCCTGCTGTTCCGCTCCGTCCCGGCGCAGCGAGATTTGGCCCTCGATAACCGCGCTCCCTGCCGGACCTTCGTCCTCGGCCACCGTCGTTTCCGCCGGAACGCTGTTCTTGTAGGGAATTGGCTTGTTCCGGTCCGCATGGTCGGCCGCGCTCCGCGCCGCGCCTGCCCCGTCTGCATCGCCCGCCTGCGCCCGGCAAGGGGCCGCGCTAAGAACGACACCGGCTGCCCCCACCGCCAGAACCAGGGCAACCTTTCGTGACCAGCTTCTCGGTGCAACCGGCCAATTTGTGAGTGAAGACGGAAAACTACCTGCAGACCGAAACGCCATGAGACCCACCTTTGAGGGCACAGAGTGCGAATTCTGTTTACGGCTGGCCTATTACTCAGTCCGTCGACTCGCGACTGAGTAATTACTGCCTCGGGGGAGCGCACAATATAGTGCTTCTCTGTCGCGGCGCTAAATAATTCTTCGTCACAGATACAACTTTTTGAAAACTTTTTTTCGGGTTTGAAAAAAGCACACAGGCTTTCCGTTAAATCAAACCATTGTTATTTTTTCAGGCCCGATTTTTTGTAAACCAATTCCGTCCTGCATAAAAAGTTCCCCTGCGTGTAATCCAAAATGTGCTTCTTCCAGTCTGTGTATTAATCGGTCCTAGGGAGATGGCGGCAGAAGAAGATGCGGCATTTGCTGAAAGCTGGGCGCGTCTGGCTGGTCTTACTCACCGTTACGGTTCAGTCAAAGGCGCAATCCTGGGTGAACATCACCGGAATGATCACCGGGCGAAAGCACCCTTGTAGTGCTCGTTTTCGCAGTTCCGCCAGATATGGTCCAGCCTTCCCTTACGCTGGATCATGGATTCACACCGGGCTACTTCGTGATCGGAGAAAGTCCGTTGTTCCACGAACCGGATATTCATCGGCTTCCGTAGAATCAGCGTCGCGTCATTGGAGACAAAGCCTGCGACTATTCGTAGCGCAAAGTCTTCGCAATATCCAAGCGGAGTGCCCGCCTCGCCGGCAACACCATGGCAATCGCAATAATGATAACTAGGACGGCGATAGCTCCGCAGTAGCTTGCAGGGTCGAGAAAGCTAAGTCCGTATAGTGCCTTCGTCAGGAAACTTGCCAACACCACTGCCGCCACCGAGCCTCCGATAGTTCCTAGCGAGATGGGCCATGTGAACTGTCGCAAGACGGAGACAATGACTTGGGTTCGGTTCGCGCCGAGAGCCGTACGAATGGCGATTTCCTTGACACGCTGCGATACGGCATATGCGACCAGCCCTACGATTCCGATCCCGGCCAGAAGAACAGCCGCGATGCCCAGAAGGCTAACCATAGTTGCCGCTTGCTCAACGCCTGACATTTGCTGCTTGAAAGTACTCTTCAGAATTCGTGTATCCGGGGACAGTGTTGGATCCAGCTGCTCGACGATCCCTTTAACCACCATCGGAAGATCCTCCGGAGCTCCAGCGGTGCGAACGAGTACGACCATGTTCGGCATATCGCTGGGCTGCGCTGCATGATAGGTCTCAAGGGCATCTCCGTCATTGAGTGCAATCATCCGCGCGCTGTGAGCCACGCCGACGACAGTGTCCTTAGCCGTCCCGTTGGGTAAGAGCTTCCCAATAGGATCCTGTCCGGGCCACTGCATTCTTGCGAATGAATCGGAAACAATGATTGCATTCGGTTCCCCGGGAAGAAAATTGCGCCCTCTCAATAAGGAAATGCTCATTGTCGTGAAGAATGCGGGGTCCACTTGAAACGGATAGACCTCAACCTGACGTCCCGCTATCTCGGTCCCAATTGTGGCTATCCTGCCATGACCCAGTGGAGGCATCGAAGACAGCCCAACTGAAACTACCCCGGGTGTAGCCTCAAGCCGAGCAATCATCCTCTCAAGCAAATCCTTCGCACCAGGATCCGAGTAGCCGTGGTCCTTGAGGCTCAGGTCAACTAAGACGACCTGCTCATATCCGAAACCAGGATTTGTGTGCAGAGTATGCTCCACCGCCCGAACTAACAAGCCGCCCACAATGAGCAGCACACAACTCGCGGCGATTTGAGCACCTATCAATATTTGGCGCAAGATAGCTTTCCCGTGCTTGTGACGGGCAATTTGAAATGCCGGGGCCAAACCAAATAAGACGGCCGTAACCAACGAAATCCCGATAGCAAAGAGGAGCACGCGCCAGTCCGGAGTCGGTTTCATCCAGGCTGGGGCGTTCAGTTGCGTGAGTAAAATGCGAAGAATCAGATAGCTGAAGACCTGTCCAAGAATCGTTCCGAGAACGGCCAGCAACAAACTCTCGGTGAATAATTGACGAAAGATGCGCATGGGGCTCGCTCCAACTGCGGTACGGATGCCTATTTCGCGCTCCCTTGATACCCCGCGAGCCAGCAATAGTCCGCTGAGGTTTGCGCAAGCCACTAAGAGAATAAGCAGGACCAGGGTGCCGACGATCATCGCGACAAAGTAAATGTCTTTATCCGCTACGACGGAATGTCCGGCCGGGTCGATCTTTAGAAACTCTCCGTCCCAGATGTCGTGGGGATTCTTCCGACGCAGATCATTCGTCAGCGAACGCAGTTCTTGCTCTGCCATTTGAGGGGTTGCGCCTGGACTGAGCCGCCCCCACATCCTGACAGTTCCTTGATCGACAGTAGATGAAGTGAGAGCCTTGCTACCCTCATAAAACCAAGGCTGCTGTGAAATTGACAGCCAGACATCAGAGTCTGCCTCACCCAAGTGGGCAAATCCATGCGGCAGCACCCCAATGACTGTCGCCGGCTTCTTGTTGAGGTGGATAGTTTTACCGATCACTGACGGATCTCCGCCAAATCTTGCTTGCCAAAAGTCATTGCTAAGGACAACGACAGGAGGTGCATCCGGCGCATCGTCAGTGCCAGCACGTAAGGTCCGTCCTAGTGCAGCACGTTCACCCAACTCAGAGAAATAGTTCGCGGTGACAAACGTGTGGCTGGCTGAGTGCACATCGTTATCGAATGTCATTGGCGGTCCGCCCATCGTTCCGATGACGGCGGAAAGCATCCTTGTGTGTTCCCGATAAAAGGCCAATGAGGAATAAGGCATTTCCGTGGCGGTACAACAATCCGCATGTCTTTGGAGCCGCACAAGGGAATCGGGATTTCGCACCGGCAAGGATTTCAACATCGTCAGGTTGAACACGCTGAATGCAGTCATGTTGAGTCCGATTCCAATTGTGAGGACCAGAATTGCGGTAAACGTGAATGCAGGCGAGCGGCGTAAACCCCGCGCTGCATAGCGAATATCCTGGCCAAAGCGATCGATCCAGACCCAGCCCCAGGCCTCGCGGGACTGCTCGCGAAGTCGTGGAACGTTGCCGATGTTTCGGCGCCCCTCTAGAGCTGCCATCTCACGATGAAAATCCAGATCACTCTCCAACTCTTCATTGAAGCGACGGCGCTGGAGCAAGTAACGAAGACGGCGGAAGAATTCGCCCATGGTGATCTCCTATTTAAGCAGTGCGGAGTACGGCTTGAATCGCTTGGGTTACGCGATCGTATTCCGCGAGTTCGGATTTGAGTTGCTTTCGCCCGCCGGCAGTCAACTTGTAGAAACGGACTTTGCGACCTGTCTCCGAGATGCCCCATTCGGCTGATACCCAACCCTTCAGCAACATTTTTTGGAGAGTGGGATAGAGTAAGCCTTCCTCGACCGCAAGCACTTCGCTCGAGAGAACTTGAATGCGCTGGGCAATCGCATAGCCGTGGCAGGAACCAGCATGAAGCACGCGCAGGATAAGAAGAGGCAAAGCCCGCGGAGGCATCACGCGCGTATACGTATTTTTCATAGGCATAAGATACTTATGCCTACGTGGATCCGTCAAGAGTAAAGTCGGACCGCTTGGGGCCGCACCAGAACCCAGCGGTGCGAACGGCGCTTTTGGGTTCTCTCGGCGAGAGGAGACTAAATGGCGGAGGGAGAGGGATTCGAACCCCCGTAGCCCGTGAAGGCTAAGCGGTTTTCAAGACCGCCTGTTTCAACCGCTCACACATCCCTCCTCAGAGAGAATATCAAGATGACGCTGCTCCGTGGCGATCGGTGTCGCGAGCCTGCTGACTGGCGACGCTGACCGTTCCGCGAGCAGGCAGGAGGACTTTTCACCAGGGATTTCCACAGGTGGGCGATATTTTCAGGCGTCCTGCTGGTCGCCGTTTCCCATTTTGGGAGGTTGGTGCGGCGAAGCTGAGCGACCGAGGAGACGCGAACCGTCGTGACCCGAAAGTACCATTATTCGGTTTTGCAATGAGTCACATACGCCAGGCATTTCTGCGCGGAATACACGCTCCACATACGCCGGGCACGTGTGTGACGTCAAAGGGATGCGCGACTGTTGGCAATTTAGTTATTGACCCTTATGACAATCGTTCATACGATTGCCGTACTTTCCACTATGCGCCGGGATCCCTCGTTTTGGGGAGATTTGCGCAGCACGCCATTTTCCTCATCATTTTCAACCTTGGTCTTCATTTTCCGGGAGCTCTTAAAAATATGACGTTTCGCCGTCTCCGCAAGTCCCTCATGGGACTGTCTGCCATAGCTGTCTTAGCACTCTCTTTTTCGGTCACGTCTCCGGCGCAAAATAGCGACCAGGTATCCAGCAGGCTGCCGGGCTCGCCGTATAGCCGCGCCCTGGTGACGGGGAAAGTGGATGATCATGCGCTGATCCTGGTGCACGGGGCACTGCGGCCGGAAGCGAACGTCAAGACGGACCGCGGCGCCGTAGCTGAGGACCTGCCGATGGAGCATATCCAGCTGGGGCTGAAGCGCGCGCCTGAGGTGCAAAAGGCGTTTGACACGCTGGTGGACCAGATGCACAAGCCGGGCAACGCCAACTATCACAAGTGGCTGACGCCGGAGCAGATTGGCAAGAACTTTGGCCCGGCGCAGAGCGACATCGCCAAACTGACGGCGTGGCTGGAGACGCAGGGATTCAAAGTCAACTTCGTCACCAACAGCGGCATGATCGTGGATTTCACCGGCGACGCGAGCAAGGTGCGCGACGCCTTCCACACCGAGATGCACAACATTCAACTGCACGATGGGCGGCAGTTCGTGGCAGCGATGAGTGAAGCGCAGATTCCGGCGGCATTCAAAGACCTGGTCGGCGGATTCCCTTCCCTGAGCAGCATTCCGCCGACGCCGATGATGCATAACAAAGGTTCGGTGCAGTTCAACCCGAAGACGCGCGGCATCAAGTCGGTCGTAGACATCAACGGCAACAAGACCGTCAATCCGAACCCCGAATTCACATTCACCTGCCCGGCTTCGCTTTGCGGAAGCGCGGAGACTTTTTATGCGCTGGGCCCGCAAGATTTTTACACCATCTATAACGAGAACCCGCTGCTGTCGGCGAGCACGCCGATCAATGGAACAGGCCAAACGGTCGCCGTCCTTGAAGAGTCGGATATCAACACTGCGGACGTGACCACCTTCCGCACCGCCTTTGGCGTGACGCCGAACACACCGGCCCTCACGGTCGAGCATGGCCACGGCAGTGTCACCTGTTCTGATCCCGGCAAGCTGGATACTTCCTCCGATGCGGAAGAGGGCGAGGCCGATATCGATGCGGAGTGGGCCGGAGCAACGGCTCCGTCGGCAACAATTCTTTTCGAGTCGTGCAAGACGACCTCTACCACGCAGGGTGTTTTGCTGGCCGCCGAGGCAGTGGTTGACAACAATCTCGCGGTGAGCGCGAGCTTGAGCTATGGCATTGCCGAGCCGATTATGGGCTCGTCAAATCCGACGTGGGGCGCGGAAACACTGTGGACGACTTTGTGGCAACAGGCAGCCGCTCAGGGTATAACGGCGGTGGTTTCGAGCGGTGATGACGGCATTGATACGGAGAGCGGAAACCTCGGTGACAGCTATTCGTATTACGGCGTGACGGTAAACGGTCTGGGAGCCACGGCGTGGAACGTCTCGGCCGGCGGCACCGACTTCCAGGATGCTTATAACGGTCTGGAGAGCGACCCGACCTACAACACGGCCGCCTTCTGGAACTCGACCAATGGGACCGGCCTGTCTTCGGCCAAGTCCTATCCGCCGGAGACGGCATGGAATTCAAACTGCGCCGGAAGCTTGATCGCAAACTACGAAGGCTATAGCGGCAGCAATCTTGCAGGCTACTGCGGCAGCAACGCAAGCGTCGGTATCACCGGCGGCGGCGGCGGCCCCAGCGCGAGCATCGCACAGCCCAGCTGGCAGAGCGGAGTTTACGGCGTCAGCCAGAACAACACGACCGGCAAGCGCGGACTGCCTGACGTTTCGCTGTATGCGTCGAACGGCTGGTGGGGTCACATCCTGATGTATTGCGACTCCGACCCTTACGGCGGCAGCGGTACCTCCACCGCTGTGCCCTGCACTTATTCAAATGCCACCGATGCCTCGCAACAGATCGCCGGCGGCACTTCGTTTGTTGCGCCGCAGCTGGCGGGAATCTTTGCCCTGGTCGCGCAGAAGACGAGCGAGCGTCAGGGGCAGGCGGACTATGTGCTCTACGCAATGGCAGCCAATCAGTACGGCACCACCTCTTACCAAACTGGCTGCATCGGCTCCGGCACAACCACCAACACTGGAACGACGGCGGCGGCAAACTTCCCGCCCGCCAGCACCTGCGTGTTTAATGACATCACTACGGGCAACAACGACGTGGCCTGCCGTCACAGCGGTTCCCACTCACTCAGCAATTGCTATGTAAACAGTGGTAAGACCTACGGTATCGTCTCCACGAGTTCGACGACGCTGAGCCCGCTCTATCCGGCGACCGAGGGTTGGGATTTCGCGACCGGCCTGGGCTCGGTCAACGTTGCCAACCTGGTGAATGGCTGGATCGGTGGAAGCTACAGCGCAAGCTTCACGGCGACGGTTTCATTGGCTGACACAACGCTTGATGGTGCCAGCTGGAGCTACGGCAATCCGCCAGCATCATCGAACCTGGTCACGACGGTGACCGGCAACGGAAGCCTGCCGACGGGAACGGTAACGGATGCTGCGGCGCCGACGGTGGGGACCATCGGGACGGGAAATTTCCCGGCGACGGGTTGCTCGACACTCAACGGCGTAACCAACAGCGGCGGAAACTGCCAGAGCAGCAACACGGTGACGGTGGCCTATGCACCCAGCGCAACGCTGGCGCCGACCACTTACACCCTGACGTCTACTTATTCGACGGTGAACGAGAACTATTCCACCGGCGCAAATGACACGCTGCAGTTCACGATTACGGGACAGGCGCTGACTTTTGGCGCTGGCTCGGTGAACCCGACCTCTGTCGCATACAGCGTCAACACCTCCGTCGCTTTGAGCCAGGTCATCAACTGGACGGGCACGGGCAGCGCTCCGACCTCGACGAACTTCAGCTTCACGCTAAACAGCGTGAGCTACGCGGCGAGCTGCGTGCTGGGGACGAAGAGCTACACCTGCACGGCAACGGTTCCGGCGGCAACGGTCGCGGCACTTCCGGCGACGGCTTACCCGGTAACGTTCGGCTTTACGTCTGACGGAAACTACACCGCAATCAGCGGCCACGCGGTCGGCACGTTGACCATCACCACCGATTCGGACAGCGTTTCGGTCAGCCCGTCTCCGAACTCGATCGGACCGGCCGGATCGAGCACCGTAACCATCACAGTGTCGAACACGCAGGCGTCGGCCACCTCCACTCCCGCGGGCAGCGTGGCGCTGGTAGATACCAGCAACGGCAACCTGGCGTTGGGAAGCTGCATTCTGTCGAGCGGCAGCTGCACCATCGCAGTCGGAGGCGGCTCACTGGTGAGCGGAGCGAACACGCTGAAGGCGACATACACGGCGAGCTCGTCGAACTGGGCGACCGGGACAACCGGCACCGGCACGCTGACGCTGACCACAGCGCCGACCACCGCGGTCACCCTGACCCCGGCAACCACCGGCTCAACCACCACGGGCGTAACCAGCGCGACGTTGACGGCGCAGATCACCGCGTCAGCCAACGATGGGCTCTGGGGCGGCACCGTCACCTTTACCAATTCGACGACGGGCGCAACCTACTCCGGAACAGTTACAGGCTCGGGCACGACGGGCACCGCTTCGGTGACGATCACTGAGCCGGATGCCGGCATCTCGGCGGGCCTGGACAACTACACCGCGAAATACAACGGCACGGCAAACTACCAGGCCTCGGCTGCGTCGAACTCCGTCGCTGTCTACTGGCAGGGTCTGCTGGTCTCAACCACGCTGAGCCACAACTTCAGCGGCTTGATCAGCTACGGTTCCCCCGCCATCACGGTGGAAGGAACAATAGACGGGACCAAGCAGGGACCCTACGGCGTGGTTGTCTATAACTTCACTCCGTCATCGCAAGCGGTTGGCCTGAACTTCACCAACGCGAGCTCGGGAGCGTTCAGCTACGTGACGAACTGCCCGACGAGCCTCGGGGCCGGCAAGTCGTGCAACTACTACTTCTATTACGCGCCGCCGAATGGAGACGGTTGCAACCCGAAGACGAACTGCACCAAGGACTCCTCGAACTACCCGCAAGGTACGTACGAGGCAGGCAGCTGGCAGATCACCTCCGGCGCGACCCTGGGTATCGGCGACACGGGCTTCGATCGCTCGGGCCCGGTGACCTTCCCTGCCACACTGGCCGGTAAGGCAGTGCTGGCGACAGCGACACCGATCACAGTGAGCCCGCTGACGTATACGTTCGGGCCGCTGGCTCCGAATGAACTGTCGAACACGCTGACGATCACGGTCACCAACTCAAGCGCTGGATCGGTCGGACTGTCGTACACGCCGCCGGTCACAACTCCCTTCCAGGCGACGAACTATTGCCCGGCAAACCTTGCTGCCAACGCCAGCTGCACGATCAACGTGACCTTCCAAAGCGCAAGCGTCGGCACGGTCACCGATCAGGTGATGGTCACGCCGTCGGGCGGTTCGCCGATCAGCGTCAGTCTGACCGGCATCGTGAATACCAACTCCGGGTTGCAGTTGAGCACCACGGCCCACAACTTCGGCAACGTGACCACGGGCAGCAGCGCCAGCGCATTTGGCCTGAGCATCACCAACCACGCAGCGACCGCGGCGACGCTGAGCTTCGGCACCAGCCAGTCGGGAACCACGCCCTACAACGTGGTCACCAACGGCTGTCCGTCGAGCCTGGCGGCGGGCGCAGAGTGCAGCGTGGTGGTGAACTTCTCGCCAACCGCGGTGGGCACATTCAACGACACGCTCACGGTCAACAGCAACCAGCCCATTCTGCCGAATGGAACGGGCAGCTCACCCAACTACTCCGACACGGTTTCGTTTACCGGCGCCGGCGTGGCCAGCGGTCAGTTCACCGCGAGCAGCGTCAACCACAACTGGGGCAACGTAACGGTGGGGACGACGGGAACCAACTACGGCGTGCAGCTGACGAATACAACAGCGACCACGTTGACGCTTTCCCTCGGCAGCGGCTTCACTCAAGGGCTCAACGGATTCAACCTCGCGGGCACCAACTGCGGAACAACGCTGGCGGTGAATGCAAGCTGCGAGTTGATCTTCAGCTTCTCGCCGACGGGCGCCGGAGCAGTGAGCGCATCCTACGGCGTGTCCGCCGTGGATACGAGCAGCACTCCGGTAACGCTCTACAGCGGTGGCAATCCGTACACCGGAATCACACTGCTAGGTACCGGCCAATAACGAGTGTTTTAACTGAAGGGACACACTGAGAGCAGGCGCATCCACAACGGGTGCGCCTCTTTTTTTTGCGCGAGGTTGCGGGCAGTCGGCGCTCAGGCAGCGTAGTTCAGCGGGCGCTGCGATTCACTCTTCCAGAAGTAAGCCAGGATGATCACGCTGGCGATGGCGGCGTAGGCGCACCACAGCGATGTGAAGGCGTAGCGCTTGACCTCCATGACCACCAGCAGGATCGTCAGATTGGCGACGCCGAAAAGCACCATCGCCCTGACCTGGGAGAAAAAGAGGCATCCGCAGGTGGCGATGACATAGAGCACAGCGACCGCCGTATTGTTGGTCGCCTGGTTGATGTAGACGATGCTGTTTCCCCGGACAGAGACCTGGAGCGGATAAGCCGCCAGCGCCCACAATATATATAGGGTCGTTCCTGCACCGATAGCCAGAAACGGCACAATGCGCGCGCGGCCTTTGCCGGTGGGCTCAAACAGCCAGACGCTGAGCGGCAGCAGCAGAGGCAGGATCCCCTGGGCATAGAGCATGAACGCCGCCGCCATGTCGTGGGTGACGGCGGGGGAGAGAATGCCGTCCAGTCCGAGCCAGACGAATCCTTCAATGAACTGATGCAGTGCAAAGAGCAGCGGCAAGGAGGCGAAGAGCAGCTCTCGGCGGTGCTTCACTTTGGTCAAGGTCACGACGCCGGCGGTCGCCAGCGCGGAGCTACCGACAAAGTTTGCGGTTGCCGAAAAACACATCGCTCGTGTCTCCCCCCGGCTTTGAGTTACAGCGGCGGCGGTGTGCGAGCGCTTTCGGTCGCGCGCGGCACGTCTTTATAGAGATTTGCATAGAGCCGCCTGGTTACTTTGTAGCAGTCGCATGCCGCGGACTCCAATCCTTTTCCGTCTAATATTTTCACCCGGCCGCGGCGATATTCGATCAGTCCCCTGCGCTGCAGCCCGCCGGCCACCATGGTGACCGTGGTCCGTTGGGCGCCCAACATCATCGCCAAAAACTCCTGGGTGAAATCGAGCGTGTCCGAGTGGGTGCGGTCGCGCGCCATGAGCAGCCAGCGTGCCAGCCGAGCTTCCGCTTCGTGCAGTCTTTGGCAGGCGGCGAGTTGACTCACGCTCAGCGCCTGCTCCTGCACAAACTCCAGGATGCGGCTGCGGATCTCGACCGAGGAATGGAACTCCGCTTGCAATTGCGCGAATTCAATTCTCAGCCCGGTCGCCTCCAGCTGCACAAAGCAGTGGGTCGAAACCGGCGCGTTGCCGAGCAGATGAAGGCTGCCCACCACTCCCTCGCGGCCGATCAGTCCGACCTCTGCGGTCGCCCCGTCAGACATCGTGGTCACCACGGATGCGATTCCCGACGTTAGGAAATAGGCGTAGGCGGGTGTTCGCTCGGCCACATAAAGGTCCGTCTTTAGCGGCAGCGGGATCTCAGTGGAGTGGCTCATCAGGCGCTCGCGGCTGGCGGGCGAAAGTATAGACAGAAACAGGTTGACGTTTTGCGTTGCCATAAAAAAGCTCCCTTTGCGTCAGTTCGCAAAGGGTCACCACTCCAGAAGAGCGGCAGCAAATCACGTCCCTGATGAGAAAAAGCGGCCCGAAGCCTGCCTTCAGGGCCAGCATACCCATTAAATTCAACTTAATCTGTACCAGATTCGACAGTAATTTCTGTTGCATAGGACTATGCTTCTAGCCGCTTCGAGTGCTCGGCAAGCGCCATGGGCGGGTGCACTTCTTTTCCGGCGAAATCGCGCGGCTATTCGAGAGTGCGATTCATCTGTCGTTCGGGCGACATTGGCTGGCGCTCTTGCATCCCATATTTCATCCTGGTCTGCGGAGGTTTCACTCTCCAGTCCGAGACGCCGTTTGGGGTCCTCTCCAGAAGTTCAAGCGGGGAGGATTGTCATGAGCACAGCCACCGAGACAGCGGCAACCATCGCCGAGCTTGAAGCCAAGTTGGCGATCGCGGCCGACGCTTTGCAGAAACTGCAGCTCCGCGCCACCGCGGGCCAGCTGGCGCTCGAGGTGATGCACGAAATCAAGAATCCTCTGGAAGCGCTCGGATACCTGATCTACCTCGCCTCAAAAGATGCCGACGATCCGGAGAAGGTCCGGGCGAACATGGAATCTGCGCGGGAGCAGATGGCACTGCTGAATCACGTGGCAAGTGGCACGCTGGCGTGGGCGATGAAGAGCACCCAGCCTCCGGAGCCGATTGACCTGGTGGCGGTGGCCGAGGCGGCATTGCGCCTTCATCGCCGCGCCATTGAGGCCAAGCAGGTCCGACTGGTGACAAGATCTTCCCCGCCCCATCATGGCGGCTGCTTATAGCGGCGAAATGCTGCAGGTGCTCTCAAATTTGCTGATCAACGCACTGGATGCCACGCCCGCGAGTGGCACGGTTTGCCTGCGCCTGAGAAAAGGCGGCGGGAAAGTCCGCATCGTGATCGCCGACAACGGCCACGGCATCCCGAAAGAAAATGCCGGGCAGGTTTTCGAGCCCTTCTTCACGACCAAAGAGGACCGGGGTACCGGCCTGGGGCTGGCGCTCTCGAAGAAAATTATCGAACGGCATAACGGGACCATCCGAATGCGCAGCAGCGTGCGGCCGGGCAGGAGCGGGACCACGTTCAAGATATCGCTACCGGCTTAATACCCGGCCACGGGTAGAGATATCTTGCGGGGCAACCCACCGTTCCGCAGAAAACATGCATCATAGTGAGGCAAGGAGATACCTATGCTGATAGTTCTGATAGTTTTGCTGCTTATTTTCGCGTTTGGCGGTTATCGTTTGGGCCCGGGCCTCGGCTACTACGGAGGTGGCGGCATCAGCCTCATCCTGCTGATCGTCATCATCCTGCTGCTGCTCAGAGTAATCTGAAGCCGCGCAGCACGGCGGAGATTTTCGGCGACGGGACCGAGGCAAGCCCGTCATATGTCGCATAATCCCGCACATTCAGGGTAAAAGCAACGGAGGTCAGAGTCAGGCACAGTAATGCAGTGCGCCTGACTTTGGTCTCCGTCGCTATTTTCATCGGCGCCGCGGATTCGTTCAGGCGCGGATTCAGTTCTAGATGGAAGGCGGGCGCTGAGCTGGGGATAGAAAGAAGTCGCGGCCGCGCCGCTCGGGGCCAAACGCAAACAGCAGGATCAGCGTGAGGATGACCGCCAGCTCAAAGAACGTGAGTGCTCGCGGGTATCCGAGGCGGTCGCGCAGAGCATATTCCAGACTGACTGCGGGCGAGGCGAAGAGCACGCCGAGCTGGTAGACGAAGCCGGGAAACAGGCTGCGAATCGGGTCCGGCGACAGCTCGCTCAAGTGGGCCGGGATGACTCCGTAAGCGCCCTGCACGCCGCTTTGGAGGAACACCGATCCCAGCACGAGCGTCATCACGGTGACTCCGAACGCCCATGCCGGCAAGGCGACCAGGCACACAGCGAGCGCGCACAACATTGACCGGCGACGGCCGAAGCGTTCAGAAATCGTTCCGAAGAAAAGCGCCCCGACGATGCCGGCGATGTTATAGAGGATGGGCACGCCGTAGAGCGCCTGCATTCCGAAAACATGCGCCCCGGCGAGCTGGGGAATGGATTTGAGGAAGTCAGGATATAGATCCTGGGTGCCGTGCGAAAGACAGATCATGGCGGTCATGACCGCCAGCAGGTAGACGAAGATTCGCCAGTACTGGAAGAGCATGCGGAAGATATCTCCGAATGACCGGGTGGCGTGCTGACGCCATGCGCGGGACTCGGGGGCGATGGCGGTAATCGCGACGACCACCAGCGCCATGGCCGCGCTCAGATAGAAAAGGCTGCGCCAGCCGAAGCGCGGAGCCAGCAGCAGCATGCCGAGGGAGGCGAGCAGATATCCTGCGGGATAACCGGCCTGCAGGATGCCGGAGAACAAACCGCGCCAGCGCCGCGGCGCCGACTCCATCGCGTAGGAGGCGCCGATTCCCCAGTAGCCGCCCATCCCGATGCCATAGAGCGCGCGCAGCAAGACGAAGAGCGAGTAGGTCGGGACCAGAGCGCTGAGCAACGACGCGCCGGAAAAATAGACCACGCAGACCATCAGCGGGATGCGGCGTCCGAAGCGGTCGGCGAGCGATCCGAAGATCAACGCCCCGACTGGCCGCATCGCCAGGGTGAGGGCAATGGTGACGATGATGTCGCGCTTGGAGACGTGAAAGCGGGCGGCGAAAATGTCGAAGAGAAAAACGAGAACGAAGAAGTCGAAGGCGTCCAGAACCCAGCCGAGAATTCCGGAGGCGACTGCAAACTGCCAGCGCGGTCCATGAGGAGATTCGTTCTCGGAGAGGCCCGGGGTGGCGGCGATGACCATGAGTGTGGGGAAGGACGAGGAGGGAGACTTGTCTTCCGCTGCTCAGAGTATCAGCTACGGCCGGACCAGCGGGCTGGGGAATTGCAGACGGAAATCTCTAGAAACTAAAAGCGACGCCGCCCTGGATTGAACGCGGCACCTGCACCAGATAGAGCGTCTCGCCGTCTGGAGAGATGAACGGATGGTAGCCCTGGGCCAACAGATTGCGCACATCAATCAGCGCCTCAAGATTGTTGGAGCCGCTGCGCCAATGGATCGGCTGGCGGATCATGACGTTCATGTATGGCGCGGGGCCGTCGAGATCGAATGCCTCGAGCGGAACCAGGACGCCGTCGGATTCGACTCCATAGGACGCCATCCAGCGGGTGTGGCTGGCGGGAACAAATCCGCGCAACGCAATGGTTGCCAGCTGGGCATTGCCGATATGAGTGCTGGGCTGCTGGCTCGATCCGGAGTCCACCAGCTTCATGGCGTCCGCATCTACGAGTGAGAAGCAGGCCTTGACCGGGCCGAACTGGCGCTCAACGGTCGCCTTGACACCCTGGGTGCCAAAAGAGCTGCCGGCGAGGCGAAAGATTCCGCTCACCGGATCAACACCGGCGACAAGGTTTTCGCTGCTCACGGCTTCGGCGGTCCCCACTCCCTGCAGAATCGGGTCATCCACCGAGTCGTGGAAGTAAGCGACGCTGACGGCAGTGGCGCCGTCATGCCGGCTGTAGGCGATGGCCTGATGGAATCCGTGCTCGAGCACAAGGCCGGTGGCGACGGGCGCGGCAAGGGGCGTTCTGCCGATGGTGGAGTCAAAGTCGTCGGCGCTCTCAAATCCCGGCGACGTCGAGAGCGTATATGTCAGGGTGACGTTTTCGCTGGGCGCGAAAGCAAACGCGGCGAAGGGATGAACGGCGGTGATTCGCGTTCCCCATGAGACCGCTTCAAGCTCGCTGCCCACCTCAGCGGTAAGGCCGGGGCCCAACTGCATGGACTGGACCATGCGCATTTGCGCGGCGTTGAGCGATGTGCCGCCGGAGCCCATCAGGTTGCTATGCCACTGGAAGTTCGCCGCCATGCGGAGTTTCTCGCCCTGCGCCAGAGTCTGAGACATCTCTCCGGTGGCCGAGCCCGCCTGGGTGCTTGAGGGCACGACATCGGCGTGAAAGAGCAAGTCGTTTTCGTGCGGACCAAAATGTTCAAGGGTGACGACCTGGTGCGTGCCGGAGGCCCCGAACTCGGCGGTGCGATTCATGACGGAGGCACTGGCATGCACGGCCTGGGCGGCGCGTTTGGCGGAATCCGCCGGCGCGGTCGCCGACACCGTGACTCCATCATCGAGCATGCGAAGAATGGGGCGGTTGGCTGGGGAGCGCAGGGTCCACTTCCAGTCGTCGGCAGGATCGGCCGCTGTCCTGGGATGTGCGGGCAGCCACTGCAAGGCCTCGGTCAGAGTGTTGAGAGTGAGATTGACGACCGCATGGGATCCCATCTTCAGCGCAATGTTTTGTGCAATCGCGGGCAGGTACATCGCCGCACTGGCGCGGACTTCAAAGGTGCCCGCCGTCATGGCTTCCATCTGAAAGTGGCCGTTGGAGTCGGTGTACGCGGCGGCCTGAATGGAATGATTCGCAGAGAGGAGCTGGACCAGGACACCAATTTGCTGAACGCCGGCGGCATCGCGAACCGTACCTGTGACGGTGGCTGGACTGGCAGCCAGAGCGGGCAAGGCCACGAGGACGCATGCACCGAGCACGGATTGGAGGAGGACTCGTCTCACATTAAATAAACTTCTGCTAAAGCCTGGCTCCCTCCCCGCGCGCAGTTGGGGATCTGCGCGGTAACGACAACTTCCCTGCTATTCCACGCTAAATGGCGCGGACTCTGCAAGCTGATGCTTCAAAATCTCATCATTCACCTTAATGGTAACCATATATTTGCCGGGCTGCAGACTGGCCAGCGACATGCTCTTCTCGAGGGTCAACTGATCGGAGTTCGGGCTCAGGCCGCCGCTCTTCTCAGAGGTTTTCAGCACCGGCTTGTTGTCCGCCATATCCACAATCTGATATTCGATGGTGGCATTGTTCTGGTGGGTCTTGTCGTCAATGCCGAGATTGTAGACCTGCATCCAGAAGTTGAGCTTCTGGTCGCGCTTGAATGCGACGGGAATGGCGGGCGCATCGCTGACGCGGGGACGAATGTAAGTGTTGCCGATGACGAAAATTCCGGCGCCGATCTGCTTGGACGGCACATGCTCCATGCGGTCGGCCAGGATCAGCGATGACGCGCCCAACTGATCGTCGTCATACTTCGGAACGGTGATGCTGCGGCTGTACTGGCCGATGTGATCGGGATTGTTCACGTCTTTAATTACGACATCGAGGCGGTAGATGCCGGGGCGCAGCGCCAGAGCCTTCCAATAAACCTCAGATGTATTGATCTTTGCGCTGCGAAGCTCAGAGGGATAGGGATCATCCACCGTGTCTTCAAAAGTCTGGGCAATCTTGCCTGAGATGGTGGTGACGCGGCCGAGAATGTTGACCGGACCGCGGGAGACGCCATCTTTCTCCTTGTAGGTGATGTCGCGGTTGCGAATCTGGATGGTGATCGGGACCAGGATGGCTTCGTTGGTCACCTTTACATAATCCGTCCGCACGTCAAACGGGAATACCGGGCCGGTGAGCACTTTATGCGTGACCAGGTATTGCTCCATATCTTTGAACTTGATGGGCGGCGAGGTCATCAGCATGGCCGCCTGCTCGATGCGATCAAATTGCTTGGCCTGCTCGATGTTGCCCATGGGGCCGGAGCTGATGGATTCGATGCCGCCGCCAAAGCGCGACTGGCGATTGGTCATGCCGAGCTGCTCATAGAGCGTCTGGCCGCCGCCGGTGACGTGCAACAGCGCGTCCTTCTCAGAGCGATCGAGGGTCATGTGGAAGTCGCCGCACATGCAGGTATCCACAAACTCGATGACCACGTTGTTGCCGATGCCTTCGAGATAGCGGTAGGTCCAGGTCTCATACGGATAGGTCTGGGTGGTGCCGCCGCCTTCGCTTAACGGGCGGTCATACGCGCCGCCGGCGGGGTGCTCTTCCTTCTCATCCGGAGGTCCCCAGGCGATATAAATGTGACCGCGATCGGTGAGCCAACCCGGCTTGCCTGCGGGGAAATGCTCGTTGGAGTAGGCAATGCGCCGGTAATGTTCGTCCTTGTATTCGTTATCTTCAGACTCAGGGTCAGGATTGCGCCGACGCCAGAAGGCTTCGATGAACTGGTCGCGCTCCTCGTTGTTGGTCATGGACTTGAACGCCTTCTCTTCCTCCGGCGTAATGATCCAACGCACATCCTCATCGAGCCACTTCTTGTAGGGGCCCTGTAACTCCTGCTTCAGCTCCTTCTGCTGCTTGATGCGCTCCTTGTCAGAGGGCTGCCGCTTGAGCGGATCCTGAGCCTGGTCGGCGGACGGGGGCTGGGCGGACGGGGGCTGGGCGGACTGAGTCTGAGTCTGGGTCTGGGTCTGGGGGGCTGGGCCTGGGACTGCGGGGGTGCGGCGGCACTATTCTGCGCCCACGCAAGCGAGGACGGCAGCGCGAAAATTGCGGCTGCAAAAAGGACCGGAAGACAGAAACGGGTAGGCTGCAACATCACGGCAACTCCTCAGGCTATTTTATGCCTCCTGCCGGGGGGTATCAAGGCGGGACGGAGCATATCTCGCGGGGTGCAACTATAGGGACTGGCAAAGGTTGCGCCGACGCGGCAGCTAAGGATGACAAACGTCACTACTCGCGGCCACGGCAAAGACCGACAGTCTAAAATAGATAAGCGGCAGAGGCGGGCGCAAAATGGCGCCGGCTGGCAGCAGCAGTATGGTTTTCAGGTTCGCGGCAGATGGCCGGGAACTTTACCTCCGCCGCGTCCGTAACAAGCGGCTGAAGGCCACAGAGATGAGAGATTCGAGAGAATGAAGAAGATTTTATTGGCAATTGTGATTGTTCTTGTGGCGGGCGGCCTGGTCGCCTTCTCCGTGGCGAAGAGCAACTCTGCATACACCAAGGTGGTCGCCGGCAAGGTCATGCGCGAGGACCTGACTTCCGTGGTCAGCGGTACCGGCCAGATCAAGCCGAAGACTTACGCCAACATTGGCTCGGAAACAATCGGGCGCATCACGCACCTCTATGTCAAAGAGGGTGACCGGGTGAAGCAGGGACAGATTCTTGCCAGCATTGAGAATGTGCAGCCGGCGGCGGACGTGGAATCGCAAAAGGCGACAATCGTGGGCGCGGAGACGGACGTAAAGTCCTACCAGGCCGCGGAGAAGACGGCGGAGGCGAACCTTGAAAGCGCCCAGGCCACGCTGGAACAAAAGGAGCTGGACTGGAAGCGCGGCATTGAACTCTACAAGGAGCAGCTGATTCCGAAGTCGGATTACGACACGCGCAAGGCCGCCTATGACGTCGCGGTAGCGGCGGTAGCGCAGAACAAGGCAGCGGTGGGACAGGCGAAGGCGCAGACCGCCTCCGCCAGCAGCCGCATCACGCAAAATGTCGCCACACTGCGGCGCTTTCAAAATGTGCTGGCGCGCACTGAAAACGTAGCTCCCTTTGACGGCATCGTGACCAACCTGCCGGTCCGCGAGGGCGAGACGGTGGTGGTGGGAATTCAAAACGCCGAAGGCAGCACACTCATGACCATCGCCGACATGTCGGTCGTCACCGCTGAGGTAAAAGTGGACGAGACCGATATCGTGAACGTCGCCATCGGCCAGCCGGCGGATGTGACGGTTGACGCGCTGCCCAACAAAATCTTCAAGGGCCATGTAACCCTGGTGGGGGATCAGGCCATCCTGCGCTCGACCGGCATTGCGACCAGCCAGAGCACGACCGGCGCGGAAGAAGCCAAAGACTTCAAAGTCGTGGTCACGCTCGACAATCCGAGCGACGAGCTTCGACCCGGCCTCTCTGCCACCGCGAAGATCACGACGGCGAAGAAAGATAATGTGGTCGCGATCCCAATCCAGGCGCTGACCATGCGGGACCCCGATGCCGACAAGAAGAAGCCTGCCGCAGCTGCGGGAGCGAACGACAAGGCGGCGGTGAAGCCGGTGGATGTGCAGGGCGTCTTTGTGGTGAAGAACGAGAAGGGCAAACTCCGCGCCGTCTTTACCCCGGTGAAGACCGGAATCACCGGCACAACCGATATCGAAGTGCTCTCCGGGCTGCAGCCGGGCGACCAGATTGTGACCGGAACCTACAAAATTCTCCGCACGCTTAAAGGCAATGCGGCGGTGAAACCAGTGGACGCGTCGGAACTAGTGGACGAATCCAGTTAAGCGCAGACGTTTCAAACGAGGCGGCGTCTAAGCACAAGCGTTCCGCCCGGGAGCTGCAAAGTTGGTTGAAGGGCTGCAAAGGCAGTTGGAAGGAAGGAGCAATCATGGCGTCGCACACAATGGTTTCTGAGCCGGAGCTTGCCACCGCGGCACCAGCCGTCGGCGGAGATGATCGTGGTCGAGGATCTCTGGAAGACCTATGACATGGGGTCGGAACAGCAGGTCCACGCGCTGCGGGGAATCAATCTGCGGATCCGGCAGAACGAGTATGTGGCCATCATGGGCCCCTCGGGCTCGGGCAAGTCCACGTTGATGAATCTGATCGGCTGCCTCGACACTCCCAGCAAAGGCCGCTATTGGCTGAACGGGCATCTGGTGAGCGAACTCAATGATGACGAGCTGGCGCGCATTCGCAACAAGGAGATCGGCTTCGTCTTTCAGACGTTTAATTTGCTGGCGCGCGCCACTGCCCTGCACAACGTCGAGCTGCCGTTGATCTACAACGGAACCCCGGCGGCAGAGCGGCTGGAGCGGGCAAAGCAGGCGCTGCGCAACGTGAATCTTGAAGCCCGCATGATGCACAAGCCGAACGAACTCTCCGGCGGCCAGCGGCAGCGCGTGGCCATTGCGCGAGCACTGGTCAACCGGCCGAGCATCATTCTGGCCGACGAGCCGACGGGTAACCTCGACTCAAAGACCGGCGACGAGATCATGGCGCTGATGGATGACCTCCACGCCAAAGGCAACACTATCGTCCTGGTCACCCACGAGCCCGACATCGCAGAGTATGCGCACCGCGTCGTACACATCCGGGACGGCGAGATTGCTTCAGATACACAGAGCAAGCGCGGCGCCGCGTTCCTGGTTGGCGATTACACGCCGATCAGCTCCAAGCAAGCCCACGCGTAGTTTTCAAGGCACTCAATAAGAAGGCCGGCCCCGGAGAATCAATCCAGAGGCCGGCCTTTTTTACTTTTGCGAGCTACGGTTCGAGCTAGAGCGTGGTCCCTTTGATCTTGTGTTCCGCGATCGCCTTCTGCACCTTGCTGTGCTTGACGCTATAGACGAAGTAGACGATCAGGCCGACCAGCAGCCATCCGAATACAACTTCTTTCGTGAGGGCCGGCAGCGTCCACACCAGGTAGAGCGACGTAACGATGCCGCAGATTGGAACCAGAGGAACCAGCGGCGTCTTGAAGGGCCGTGGCAGCTCGGGATGCCGAACCCGCAAAATCCACACGCCGGCGCAGACAATCGCGAAGGCCAGCAGGGTGCCCATGTTCACCAGCTCTGCGAGTCTGCCGACCGGCAACAGAGCGGGCATGATGCCTGCAATGAGGCCGAAGACAATATTCGAGACCCACGGGGTGCGGAACTTGGGATGCACCTTGCTCGCCCACGGCCAAATCAACCCGTCACGCGACATCGAGAAAAACACGCGCGACTGGCCGAACAACATGACCAGCATCGTGGTGCCCAACCCGCAGACTGCGCCGAACTCGACCAGCATCGCACCCCACGCGTGATTGGTGGCGCGAATGCCGACGACGATCGGATCACCGACGTCGAGGGCGGGGTACTTCACCAATCCGGTGAGCACCAGCGCGACGATGATGTAGAGAATCGTGCAGACGACCAGCGAACCGATGATGCCGATTGGCATGTCGCGCTTGGGATTGCGTCGCTTCCTGCGCCGCGGTAGAGACGGCGTCAAATCCGATGTAGGCGAAGAAAACTGAAGCAGCGCCGGCCATGATGCCTGGAATGCCGTATCGCGTTACCACCCTGATTGGGCGGAATAAACGGATGCCAGTTCGCATGAGCCAGTTCGCGATGGTGCATGAGGAACAGCGCGCCCAATCCGATGAACAGGAAGACGACGCCCAGCTTGATGGCGACGATCACCGAGTTCAAGTTCGCAGATTCCTTGATTCCGATGATCAGGACCCAGGTGACAACAGCAATCGCAAAAAACGCCACGAGGTTGGCGATAGCCGTTACGTGCGGCACGGTCGCGGGATTGACTCCCGGGACCATGTTCAGGGCGGCCTCCCTAATCCAGTGGCCGTTGTAGTGATAGAGAACTGTTCCGGGGCTGGCCGTCCACTGCGGCGGAATATGGATGCCGATATCGTCCATCAATCCGAGGAAGTAGCCGCTCCATCCGGAAGCGACGGTGGCCGCGCCGAAGGCGTATTCGAGCACGAGGTCCCAGCCGATAATCCAGGCGATGAATTCGCCCAGGGTCGCATAGCCATAGCTATAGGCCGAGCCGGCGATAGGAATCATCGCCGCGAATTCCGAATAGCAAAGGGCGGCAAACGCGCAGGTGATACCGGCGACCACAAAGCTCAGCGCGACGGCAGGTCCGGCATATCGCGCGGCGGCCGGCCCGACGAGCACGAAAATACCTGTGCCGATGATGGCGCCAATGCCGAGCGTCATCAGGTTGATGGGGCCCAGCGCGCGCTTCAGGCTGTGTTCGCCTTCTTCCGATGCCTCGGCCAGGAGCTGCTTCAGCGGCTTGATTGCTAGTAGCTTTGCCATTCAGTGTTTAACCTCTGCTTGCCTCAGATGGAGTCGGAACGCCGCAACAGGAGCCAGTACGCCGGCACGCCCAGCAGCACGATGATCAGTCCCGGCCAGGTGAACTGTGGTTTGTAGCGCAATAATACGATACAAATCCACGCCGCCATCACGAATGTAGAGCGCGGGCAGCGCGGGATATCCAAAAGCCTTGTAAGGCCGCTCGGCATTCGGCCGCTGCACGCGCAGCACGAAGAGCCCAAGAATGGTCGCGATGTAGAACAGCAGCGCGGCAAACATGGTGAAGTCGAGCAGCTGACTATAGGAGCCCGACAGGCACAGCAGGCACGACCAGACGGCCTGAACAATCAGCGAGGTCACGGGCGTTTTGTAGCGCGGATGCAGCTTGCCGATGGAAGCGAAGAAGAGTCCGTCGCGCGCTCATCGCGTAGTAGACGCGAGCCCCGGCGAGCAGCATTCCGTTGGCGCAGCCGAAGGTAGAGATCAGGATGGCGGCCGCCATCAGCTTGGCGCCCGCCGAGTGGAAGATCTCCTCAAGTACCGCCGTGCCGACGCGGTCTTCGCTGGCGTATTGAATGCCGCGCGCCAGCAGGGTGGCGCCGTGAGGATCGCCATGCAGCGGGAGCGCCATCAGGTAGACGAAGTTCGCGAGTACGTAGAGGGTGAGGACAAGTCCAGTGCCGAAGATGAGAGACAGCGGCAGATTGCGGCGCGGGTTCTTCACTTCCCCGGCGGTAAAGGTCACGTTGTTCCACGCGTCGGCGGAGAAGAGCGAACCCACCTGCACCACCGCGAGAATGGTGAAGATGCCGACGAGAGCCATGGGTCCGCCGACCCCGACCTGCACAGGGTGGAGCGTGTGCCAGCCCGCGTTGTGCCAGAAATTCTGCCAGCCCGGACCGAAGTTAGCGGCGATGGCGGTGGCGTTGCGCGCAAATGCCAGACCCAGCAGGACCAGCCCGACCAGCGCTGCGGTCTTCGCGATGGTGAAAATATCCTGCACGAAAGCGCCGAGCCGGACGCCGAAAATATTTATCACCGTCAGCAGGACGATTAAGACGATGGCGACCAGGTTCGCGGTGTTGAGACCGATGTCCATGTTGCCGAGCACCATGGCGCCGCCGGGAACGCGCACCGTCCAGGCCGGAATATGACCGAGTCGCAGCAGCCAGTTCTGCGAAGAAACGGACGGGAAAAAGATGCCGAGAAATTTAGCGAAGGCCACGCCGACCGCAGCGATCGTGCCCGTCTGGATGACGAGAAACAGCGTCCAGCCATAGAGAAATCCCCAGAGCGGCCCGAGCGATTCGCGCAGGTAGACATACTGGCCGCCGGCCTTTGGCATCATCGCCGCGAGCTCGGCATAGCTGAGTGCGCCGATGATGGTCATCAGCATAGTGATCAGCCAGGCGCCGATGAGCAGGGCGGGAGAATCGAGGTCTCGCGCAATCTCCGCCGAGACGATGAAAATGCCCGAGCCGATCATGGAGCCGACGACGATGGCCGTCGCGCTCAGCAGACCAAGTCCCTGAACGAAATGGGGCTGCGTTGTATTTTCGGATTGCGGTGGGGCGGCGGGACTCACGTGGAAACCGTTTTACAGTAATTAATCGAGAAAGTCTCGGATGTTCTGCGCCAGTTGGATTTCGAGATTGCTGGCCGTGCAATCCGCAAAGAGAGCACCGATCACTGCGACGGAGTCGGCTCCGGCGTCGAGCACGGAGCGACAATTAGCGCGTGTGATTCCGCCAATCGCGACCAGGGGCTTGGATGTGAGCGCGCGCAGACGGCTGAGCGCCTCAAGCCCGACCACCGGCTCGGGATTCAGCTTGGTGGCGGTCGAGAAGATGGGCCCGATGGCGAGATAGTCGGCATGGCTGACATTTGCGAGTTCGATCTGGGCTGCGTTGTGGGTCGAGAGCCCGATAATTTTCGGCCGCGGAAGAATGCGGCGGGCCCCGCCATTTTCATCGCCGACACTGAGATCTTGCTGCCCGAGATGACAGCCGTCATAGCCGGCGAGCAGTGCAAGGTCAGGCCGGTCATTCAGAATGAGGATGCACTTTGACGCAGCAGCGTCGCGTGCCCGCTTGATGGCTGCGGCGAGCTTGAGCAGCGGTTGCGGGGCGAAGTCTTTGGCGCGCAGCTGAAGAATTTTTACGCCGGCTGCGAAGAACGCGCCCGCCGCTCGCTCGGCAAAGGCAACCTCATCTCCGTCACCGGAGATGCGCTGCAGAGTTGCGATGTCGAGAATCGGATAAATCCGGGGAAGGAATGCAGCGGCCATGGGCTGAGGCTCCTCGAGTGGCAGCGCCTATGAAGCCTGCGCCTGCTCTGCTGCCTTTGCCTTCTCCCGCTCGAAGAAGCGCTCCATAAATTTGGTATCGAACTGGCCGGAGCGAAACTCCGGGTCCTGCAGAATGCGCTGGTGCAGCGGGATCGTCGTGTGCACTCCGCGAATGATGAACTGATCGAGGGCGCGCGACATGCGGTTCATCGCCTCTTCCCTGTCCTTGCCGTGCACGATGAGCTTGGCGATGAGCGAGTCGTAATACGGCGGCACGACTCCCTCAGAATATTGGGCCGTATCCACGCGAACGCCATTGCCGCCGGGCACATTGAATGCCGTGATCTGCCCGGCCGAGGGGGTGAACTTCTCAGGATGCTCGGCATTGATGCGGCACTCAATCGAATGGCCGCGCAGCGGAATGACATCGGGCACGATGCTGGACAATTTCTCTCCCGAAGCGATGCGCAGCTGCGCCTTAACCAGGTCAATGCCGGTGATCATCTCGGTCACGGGATGCTCGACCTGAATGCGGGTGTTCATCTCGATGAAGTAGAGCTTGCCATCCTCATCCATCAGAAACTCGATGGTGCCGGCGTTCTGATAGCCGATATTTTCGAGCGACCGTTTGAGGGTGCGGCCGATCTCCTCGCGCATCTTTGGAGTGACCTGCAGCGATGGCGCTTCTTCAATGACTTTCTGATGGCGTCGCTGGATCGAGCACTCGCGCTCATGCAGCGTGGTTACGTTGCCATGCTCATCGGCCAGCACCTGGAACTCGATGTGCCGCGGGCGCTCGATGAACTTTTCCATGTAGAGATCGCCGTTGCCGAAGGCATTCAACGCCTCAGTCGAGGCGGCCTGAAAGAGGTTGGGGATCTCCTCAGCGGTCCGAACGATGCGCATGCCGCGGCCGCCACCGCCGGCGCTGGCTTTCAAAATCACCGGGAAGCCAACCTGCCTGGCCCAGCGCAATGCCTCTTCTTCGTTGGCGATCACTCCATCAGAACCGGGCAGGATGGGCACCTTGGCCTTTTTCATTGCGGCGCGCGCCTTGTCTTTTTCGCCCATCAATCGCATGACCTCAGGCGGGGGCCCGATGAACTTGATGTTTGACGCGCGGCATACTTCAGCAAAATTTGCGTTCTCGCTCAGCAGTCCGTAGCCGGGGTGAATCGCATCCACATCGGCGATCTCAGCAGCACTGATCACAGCGGGAACATTGAGGTAGCTGTCGGCAGAGCGCGGCGGCCCGATGCAGATGGCCTCGTCAGCGAAGCGAACGTGCAGAGACGTCTTGTCGGCCTCGCTGTAAACAGCCACGGTGCGCACACCGAGCTCCTTGCAGGCATTGATGACGCGGAGTGCGATTTCGCCGCGATTGGCGATGAGTACCTTGCGAAACATGCGGCGTCAGCTCCGGGGTCGCAGGGCGAAGAGGCGTTGGCCATACTCAACCGGCTGCCCGCTGTTGACGAAGCGCTTGACCACCTCACCGGCGGCGTCGGACTCGATCTCATTCATCAGCTTCATGGCTTCGACGATGCAGAGCACCTGGCCATTCTCCACTTGGTCGCCCACGTTGACGAAGGCAGCGGTGCCGGGCGATGGGGATTCGTAAAATGTGCCGACGATGGGAGACTTGACGATGTGCAGGCCGGCGTCTTCGTCAACCGCGGCCGCTTGTGGAGCAGCTGCAGGCTCTGACGCGCGCGACGGAGCCGATGCTTGCGGCGTTTGCGGGGCGCCTCTGCCGAGGGCGAGCAGCGGAGCCAGCGACGCCATATCCATCGAGCCGCCGGAGCCGGCAAATTTGATGGACACCTTCTGGTCGGGGCGCTCGAGTTGAAACTCGGCCACGCCATTCTCCTTAAGGAAATCTATGAGCTGCTGCAACTCCTGTTTTTCTTCAGGATTCATGCCAGCGCTGTCCATCCTTTCGGGGCCGAAGTAATGACCTCGTGCCCTGTTTTCGTCACCACCACCATATCCTCAATCCGAATGCCGAATTTGCCGGGCAGGTAAACGCCGGGCTCAATCGTGATCACCATACCGGGCTCAAGCTTTGTCAGCTCGCCGGCGCCGATGCGCGGCGGTTCGTGGATTTCGAGCCCCACGCCGTGACCGGTGGAGTGGGTGAAATATTTCCCCAGCTTAGCCTTGCGCAAGACGCTCCGCGCGGCCTCATCCACCTCTGCGCATGAGACGCCGGGCCTGACGACGGAGACTGCGGATTCCTGCGCTTCGAGCACCGCTTCATAAGCCGTCCGCTGCTGAGAGGAAGGCTTGCCGAGATGAATTGTACGAGTCATGTCCGAGCAATAACCTTCCAAGATAACACCGAAGTCGAGGGTGACGAATCCGCGGCGCGGCAAGCGCGCTGGCGAAGCCTGACCATGAGGAAGGGCGGAGCGGGGGCCGCTGGCAACGATGGTGTCGAAGGACATCTTCTCCGCGCCGCGATCGCGCGCCGAGTGCTCCAGACGCGCGGCGATAGATATCTCCGTCGCGCCCGGCTGGATATGCGGCAGCAACTGCAAATAAAGCTCGCTCCCGAGATTGGCCGCGGCCCGCATGCGCTCGAGTTCGAATGCGTCTTTTTTTTCGCGAAGCCGCAGCACTGGGTTTGCCAGGGGAACAAGCGCGGCCCTGGGGGCAGACTTTCGCGCCGACCGCTTCATCCACTGCAAAACCGCGATGGTCGTGCTGTCGCGATCGATGCCGCAGCGCCGGATCTTTTGCGCCGCGAACGATGCAATCGCCCCCCCGCGCAAGGGCCCGCGCTGGATGACGACGCGGGCGCCGTGAGTCTGCTGGCGCGCCTGCACCGTATAGCGGCCATCGGTAAACAGGACGGGACGGCCTGGTCCGACCAGCAGTGCGGCGTTCGAGCCGGTGAAGCCACAGAGATAGCGAACGTCGTAGAGGGTGGTGACGAGAAATGCGTCCACCCGCAGCGCGGCTAGAGCGGCGCGCAGGGCCAACTGTCGCTGCGCATATGGCGGCTGGAGGGAGAGTCTCATAGAGGAAACGACGATCGGAATCGAGCCGGAAGTCGAGTCACAACCGGCTCAGCGGGAACTGGCGGTTACCGGGAAGAGATGCGGGCGACCGGCTTCTTCTGCCGTGGCCGAACCGCGGGAGCCGTGCTCACGTCCTCCATCCACGCATTCAGCAGCGAGCGTTTGAAGCGCCAGCGGTTGCCGAGTTTGAAGGCCGGAATAGTATTTTCCGACGCATATTTGTAGAGAGAGTCCGGGCTGATGCCGAGATATTCGGCCGCCTCACGGATGTCCATGACTTCGCGCACGACGACAATGACGTCGGCTTTCGCAGCTTTGGCAGGCATACGACCGTCCTTAAAGTGACGCTTCAGGTATTAACGATTTTTGGGAAAAGCCAGTAGCGAGGAGAGTTATATCCCGGCGCAGTGGGGAGTTCAAGGGGAATCTTAGGGTTTTCAGTACCTATTAGAGGGATTGCGACCTAAACCATTGGCGGCATTGGCGGAAGAGAACCCATGAAACAGGCGAGAAAGCGTAGAAAAGGCGGCGACCGGATAGTAACTCGACCGCCGCCGGCTTCACTCTACCCGGGCGCTACTTCAGTTCCGGCTGCAGCCCGTCCGCCAAGTCCCAGCAGGGCGTCGGAAACGGTCCGCGTCTGGGCGATCGCATCCTTGAGCGGAATATCGGTAATCTCGGTGCCGCGCAGCACGACCAGGCGGCCGAACTTGCCGGCGTGAACGAGATCAATCGCCGCGATCCCATAACGGGTTGCCAGCATGCGATCAAACGCCGTCGGAGTGCCCCCGCGCTGCGTGTGCCCGAGGTTGACCGAGCGCGTCTCAAAGCCGGTGCGCTTCTCGATCTCATCGGCGAGATACTGCCCGATGCCGCTGAGCCGCACGTGACCGAACTCGTCCACCTTGGCGCCCTGGGTGACCTGCGCATCGGAGGCAGGCAGCTTGGCTCCCTCGGCGACAACGACGATTGAGAACCCCTTGCCGCGATCGTGCCGCTGCCTGAGCTGAGCGCACACGCGCTCGATATCAATCGGCTTTTCAGGAACCAGAATCACGTCGGCACCTCCGGCGATGCCGCTCCATAGAGCAATCCATCCCGCATCGCGACCCATGACCTCGCAGACGATGATGCGATTGTGGGCCTCGGCGGTTGAGTGCAGCCGGTCCACCGCCTCGGTCGCAATGCTCACCGCGGTATCGAAGCCGAAGCACTGATCGGTGCCCGAGAGATCGTTATCAATCGTCTTGGGAACGCCGACGACCTTGATTCCCTTCTCGATGAGCGCGTTGGCAACGCCCTGGGTGTCGTCACCGCCGATGGTGATCAGCGCGTCAAGCTTGTTGCGGGCGATGGTTGCGAGGCAGGCCTCCATGGCTCCCTCTTTCTTGCGAGGGTTGGTGCGCGAGGTGCGCAAAATGGTCCCGCCCTTGGGCAGAATGCCATCCACGGTTTCAAGATTGAGCGGCATGGTCTTGTCCTCGACGACTCCGCGCCAGCCCTCGATGAATCCGATGAACTCGTCGTTGTAATGGAAGATGCCTTTGCGTACCGCGGCGCGAATGACCGCATTGAGGCCGGGGCAATCGCCGCCACCGGTAAGGATGCCAACTCTCATGTGTGTGCTCTCCGTAGTCTTGGACGACCTCGCCGTGGTCTGAAAGATCGGATAGGGCGGGCCGTCAGACAGATGATAAACCGTCGCAAGTCGCCGCAGCCGCTACTTGTGGCTGGTCGCCTCATCCTTATATAGGTCGTGAATGACGGCCTCATATTTATGGTTGATCACGCGCCGCTTGAGCTTCATGCTGGGCGTCAGTTCGCCGGTCTCGAGCGTCCACTCATCGGGAACCACATGGAAGCGCTTGATGGTTTCGTAAGGCGCGAGCGTGGAGTTCACCTTGTCCACAACCTGCTGATATTGAGCGATGACCCTGGGATCGGCGACCAGCTCTTCCCGGTTAGTGAAGGCAATGCCCTGCTGACGCGCCCACGGTTCCAGCGCCGCAAAGTTGGGACTGACCACGAGGCTGGCGAACTTGCGCTTGTCACCGACCAGCGCCGCCTGACCCACAAACGAATTGGCCTTGAGCTTATTTTCAATGAGCGCGGGCGCGATAAATTTGCCGCCGGAGGTCTTGATCATCTCCTTCTTGCGGTCAGTAATAAAGAGGAAGCCGTCGGCGTCGAGACGCCCGATGTCGCCGGTGTGGAACCACTGTTCGGGGCCCGGCTTTCCATCTTTGGCGCAGCCGTCACCGCTAAAGGCCTCGTGGCTGGCTTCGGGATTATGCCAATAGCCTCGGAACACCGAGGGGCCGCGAACCAGAATTTCTTCGTCGGGAGCGAAGCACACTTCGAGATTGGGGAGCACCTTGCCCACCGATCCAATCCTGAAGGCCTTGGGATTGTTGAGCGACACGACCGGGGAGGTCTCGGTGAGGCCGTAGCCTTCATTAATCACGATGCCTACGTCGGCAAACCAGCCGGCGGTTTCCATTCCGAGCGGGGCGCCGCCGGAGATGAAGTGCCGCACCTGTCCTCCAAACGCCGACGCGACCTTGCTGAAGATCAGCTTGTCGGCGAGCTTCCACTGCAGGCTTGACGGGCGCTTGCCATCGAGAACAGTGGCGCGCTGCTGCAGTCCGACTTCGACGGCCCAGGTATAGAGCGCCTTCTTGATCGGGGATTGCGAAACGTTGGCCTCGACGGTCTGGCGCACCTTCTCATAAACGCGCGGCACGGCGACCATGATGGTTGGATGAACCTCCTGCATGGTGCGCGGCACGTCGGCGAAGTCAGGACAATAAACCACGGTCGCGCCATAGGTGTAGAGCGCGTAATCGAGATGTCTCGCGGTGATGTGGGAGAGCGGGAGAAAAGAGATGCACGAGTAAGACCTGTCCCACTCAAACAGCGTGGTCGAATAATTGAGATTCGACCCAATATTGCCGTGAGTGAGCATGACACCCTTGGGCTCGCCGGTGGTGCCCGACGTATAGATGATGGTCGCGAGATCGTCAGGATGCACTGCGGCCAGCGGAGCGAGCGAGTTCCTCAACGGTGAGAGGGGTTGCGGCCTCCATCCAGTCGGAAAACTTTTCGGCTCCGGCGAGAATGACGCCATCCATGATGACAATGCGCTCGAGCGCGGTTTGCTCACGAATTGAAATGACCTTGTTGTATTGCGCGCGCGAGGAAAGCACGATGACGCGGGCGCCGGAGTCGCGCAGCATGAACGCAATCTGCTCGGGAGTGAGGGTGGGATAGAGGGGCACGTCTACCGCTCCCAAGGCGAGTGTGGCAAAATCGGCGACCGCCCACTCCCAGCGGTTCTCGGCGAGGATCGCAACGCGATCGCCCGGCCCGATGCCAAAGCCTGTGAGAACGGCAGCAAAGGCGCGCACTCGACGAGACAATTCGTCGGAACCGATTGTGGTCCAGCACCAGGCGTCATCCTTGTAACGAATGACGTTTGGATTATTGCGGGAGACCGCCGTCAGCAGGACGTCGTTCACAGTGCGAAGCGGGTTGGCACTGACGGACAAAGCTACTCCTTATGGATGCCGGTAAATAAGATGTCTACGATCTGGGATGCGGTGCTGGGCGGATCGAAAACGCGGCCGGAGAATACCCACGCGTTGACGATTTCATCCAATGCCCCGAAGAAGCAATGTGCCACCAGGCGGTCGGAAAGCCCTGCTCGCAGCTCCCCGGCCTGCTGGCCGTCGCGGACGACCTCGCGGACCAGGTTGAGATAATCCACGATGTGCTGAAACGAATATTCGGCGACGAATTTAGCGCTCTGCCGAACTTCAGTCTGCATCACGACCGCGAGATTTCTGCGCTGGGTGAGGGTCTGCAGGTGCTGCAGCGCGATAATCTCGAGCCGTTCGCGGCAAGTGGTGGCGTGACGCTGCGCCTCGCGAATGCGCTCGAAGAACTGCTGGAAGCCGGTATCAATCGCCGTGCGCAGAATGTGGTCTTTATTCTTGAAATATAGATAGACGGTTCCGTCAGCCACCCCGGCGCGCTGCGCGATCTCATTGATGCGAGCGTTAAAAAAGCCGTTCTCGGCAATCACGTCAATCGAGGCGTCAAGAATGCGGCGGTACTTATCCCCCGCGCGCGGGAGGGTTGATTCCTGGGCCGGATCCAGGCGGGAATTGATGTCCGGGGTATCGTCGTCCGGAATTCGGGCGGGGTTAGGGGTCTGCTCCAAAGCACACTCAATGTAATTAACTGAAGGCCGGATTGCCAGCGGAGAGATGCTCGGCGTTGGCCAGGAGGGTCGCCTCGGCCGGTGCAGAGAGCGTGTTTGGCGCCGCAACGTGCATCGCGGCCGGCTCGGGAAGCGGGCGAACGTGAACGAAATAAGGCAGGGATTCCGCCCAGTTCTCAAGCAGAAGCTCGGCTCGACGGCTGCCGGTGGCTGCCGCATGCGCCTGAAGCGCGTTGAGGACTCGTGACTGCGCCGCCAGGTCTGCGGCCGAGAGAGCCAGAGCCTGTACCGAGCCGGGATGAAAGCGCTGGTTGCGGCGGAAAGCGCCGTCCTCGTCGAGCACAAAGGCCTCGCCGCCGGTCATGCCCGCTCCGAAATTAATGCCCGTGCTGCCCAGAACCAGCACCATTCCGCCGGTCATATATTCGCAGCCGTGATCTCCGAGGCCCTCAACCACCGCCGAGGCGCCGGAGTTGCGGACAGCGAAGCGTTCTCCCGCGCGGCCGGCGGCATAGAGCGATCCGCTGGTCGCCCCATAGAGCGCAACGTTGCCGAGGATGACGTGGCGATGACTTTCACGCGCGATCGGGCCGGATGGTCGCAGGACAATCTCTCCGCCGGAGAGCGCCTTGCCCACGTAATCGTTCGCCTGGCCGGTGAGCACGAGCGTCATGCCGGCGACGGCAAATGCGCCGAAAGATTGTGCCCGCGGTCCCATCACAGTGGAAGCGGAGATTGGGACGCTGCGGCGGCGGGTGCATGGCAAGCTCCCCGGCAAGCCGGCCGCCGAGAGTGCGATCGTGGTTGCGGACAGCGGTCGTGATGACCAGCGCCTCCCCGGTAGCGGCAGCGGCAAGCGCCGGCCCGAACCAGGCGTCGTCAGGCGGCTCATGGTCTGCCGCAGGATCAACCGGACGATCATTGCGCGCCCGCTCATTGCGCCCGCCAGGAGAAGTGGCAGCAGCGAGCAGCGCCGACAGGTCGAGGTTGCCGTCGTAGCGCGTCTGCTCAAGAAGATCTGTGCGCCCGATCGCAGCCTCGAGCGAGGGCAGGCCGAGCGCAGCCAGCTCGCGCCGCACCGCCGTGGCCATGGCGAAGAACCACTGCGCGACATTCTCCGGCTTGCCGCGAAACTTCGCACGCAGCTCCGGCCGCTGGGTCGCAATCCCGGTTGGACAAGTATTCAGATGACACTGCCTTGCCATGTCGCAGCCGAGAGCAACCAGCACCGAGGTGCCAAAGGCAAACTCGTCGGCGCCGAGCATGGCGGCAATCAGAACGTCGCGCTCGGTGCGCAGCCCGCCATCCACGCGCAGCCGGACCCGCTCTCTGAGTCCGTTGGCCAGCAATACCTGCTGGGCCTCAGCGAGCCCCAGCTCCCAGGGATTGCCGGCATTTTTGATGCTCGACAGCGGCGAAGCTCCGGTGCCGCCGGAGTGTCCTGCGATCACGACAAAGTCCGCATAGGCTTTGGCGACGCCTGCCGCCACCGTGCCGACACCGAGGCTCGACACCAGCTTCACCCCGACGGTCGCCCGCGGATTCACACGCTTGAGATCGAAGATGAGCTGCGCCAAATCTTCTATGGAATAGATATCGTGATGCGGCGGAGGACTAATCAGCGCTACTCCGGGCTGCGAGTGCCGCAGGCGCGCGATGAATTCCGTCACCTTGTGGCTGGGCAGCTGTCCGCCCTCGCCGGGCTTGGATCCCTGCGCGATCTTGATCTCGAGCTCCTCGGCATGGGCGAGATATTGCGCCGTCACGCCGAAGCGGCCCGAGGCAACCTGCTTGATCTTGCTGTCGCGCCGGCCCGAGCCGTTGGGCGAGCCATCGACCTGACGCGTATAGCTCGGGGTCTTCACCGCCCTCGCCAGTATTTGAGCGGCCATGCAGCAACGCCATGCCGTCGGTAATCGCCTGATGTGCCTCCGGGCTCAAGGAGCCGAGCGACATGGCGCTGGCCACGAAACGGCGCACGATGGAAAGCTCCGGCTCGACCTGGTCAATCGCGAGCGCTGGCCCCGCGGGCCGGATCGCAAGCAAGTCACGCAGGAATGCCGGCGGTTGCCCATCAATCAGAGTGTCCAGTTGCTGCCAGCTGGTGGGAGCGTTGGCGCCTGCGCCATTGCCGTTGGAACCGTCAGTCGCCGACTTCCGGGCAGATCCGCTCACTGCCTGCACGGCGCGAACAATCGCCGGCTGCCATGCGTGACGCTCCGCGACGTCACTCTTTCTGAACCGCGCGGAACCGGTGTCGGTCAGATCGTCAGCGGCAGCCCGGCCGATCCAGCGGGCACGTGTTCGAGCCTCAATCCGGGCGAAGCCGTCGCCGGACAACAGCCCGGCGCTTCCGATGAAGCATTGCGAGACCACTTCCTGCTCGAGACCCAGGACGTCAAACAGCTGCGCGCTGCGATAGCTGTCCACAGCGGAGATGCCGCTCTTGGCCATCACTTTGGCGAGCCCCGCATCCAGCGCATGCAGATAATTTTCTTCGCCCTGCTGCGGCTGCATGAGCTGCGCCGCGGCCAGCGCCAGCCAGGGACAAACCGCCCCGGCGCCGTTTCCGATGAGCACGGCGATGTGGTGGACGTCCCATGCATCGCAGGCTTCGACGGCGATCCCGGCGAGTGTCCGCAATCCGCCGCCACCAGCGCCTCATGCACCGCGCCGGTCGCCATCGCCATCGGCATCGGACAGAAATCGGCTGCGACTGCTCGGTCGGTGAGCAGCAGAATGCGCGCGCCAGCGGCCACCGCGGCCACGCCTGCTGCGCGATCCGGTCTAATGCGTCAGGCAGCGATTCGGAATCGCCGAAAGTACATTGCAATAATTTGACCGGAAGATCGGCGGCGTGCGGAAAGTTCCCTTGCCGCAACGCACTGATCTGGGCCCGCGTCAGCAGCGGCCAGGGCAACGTGATCCCGGCCAGCGGCAGCGTCTTATAGAGAAGATGCGGCCAGGGTCCGAGACGAGTGCGCATCTGGAAGACGCAAGACTCGCGCAGCGGATCGATCGCGGGATTGGTCACCTGCGCAAAGCGCTGCCGGAAGAAGCTGTAGACCGAGCGTGGCGCATTCGCCAGCGGCGTGATCGCGGTGTCGTCGCCCATGGACCACACGGCCTCTTTGCCCTCCATCGCCATCGGAGTCGAGCACGAGGTTCACATCTTCGCGCGAGTATCCGTAGCCGCGCTGCAGGATCACGAGCGGCTCGCCAGAGGCTTGGCAGACGCGGTCGCGTGAAAGGGCTGGTCTTCAAGCAGATGGCCGTAGTCGCCACCGCTATCGAAGAGATGATTCAATTCGTGATTTCGTAGAGCCGCCGCTTCGACAAATCAACGACCAACATTTCTCCGGGGCCGAGCCGCCCGTGCTCGGCGACCTTCGCGGGCTCGATATCAGCAGGCCCGCTTCAGAGCCGGCGATAACAAGCCATCGGTCGTCACGGTGTAACGACAGGGCCGCAAGCCATTGCGATCAAGCAGCGCCCACATGGTGCCGTCGGCAAACGCCAGCGCCGCCGGACCATCCCACGGTTCGACGCAATCGGAGTGATATGCGGACAAACGCGCTCTTCGCCACCGGCCCGGCGGGATCAGCATGCGCAGCGCTTCGGCAATAGTGCGGCCGTTGCGGGTCAACAACTCGGCCATTTCGTCCAGCGACGTGGAGTCCGAGCCGCCCTCGGTCAGTACCGGGAAACAAATTTCAGGCAGCGTTGTCAGGCGGGCGTCCATGCGGGCGCGGTTGCCCCAGACGGTGTTGATCTCGCCGTTGTGAGCCAGCATGCGTAGCGGCTGCGCGCGGTCCCACGATGGCAGCACGTTGGTCGCGTAGCGCTGATGAAAAAGCACAAAAGGAGTGACAAAACGGCGGTCATCGAGGTCGGGATAGAACTCCGCGCAGCAGCCGTCCTGCGCAAAGCGCCTTGTAAACAAGCTTCGTCGCGGAGAGCGAAACAATGATAGCGTCGCGCGCCCGCGCAAAAATGACTGCCGCGCAAGGTAGAGCCGAACCTCCATAATAGCGGATGGCAGCGAAGGCTGCGTGGCGCAGACGATCAGGCACTGGCGAATGCGAGGCAGCGATTCCCGCGCCGACTCGCCGAGAAACTCGTCGCGCACCGGAACATCACGCCATGCGAGCACGCCGAGACCCTGCGCGGAGAGGGCGGTTTCAAGAGCCCTCACCTGAGTGAGATCGCCCTCGGCTTCGCCGGTAAAGAAAAGCACTCCGGCGGCGAGAGTCGCCTCCGGCGGCAGGGTCTGCCCGGTCGCGCTCAGCAGAAACTCCCGCGGGATGGCGGTCAGCACACCGACTCCATCGGAACTCTTGCCATCTGCCGCCACCGCGCCACGATGGGCAAGGCGGGCGAGCGCGGTCAGGCCAGCGCGCAAGAGGCGATGGGTTGGCTCGCCGGATATCTGCGCTACAAAGCCGGTGCCGCAGGAGTCGTGCTCATAGCGCGGGTCAATCAAGTTTGGTTCGGGCAGATTTGGTACGGGGAGATTTGGTACGGAGATTGGGCGCGCGCAGCCGTGCCGCCGGGGCGGAAGACACGGTGACATTCGGCGTGGGTAGAACGCGCTCCATAAGCTACTTTACTCCGCAAAGAGGCCGCGGTCTCGCCGCGTAACCGAAATGAAACACAGTCCGGCCGGTGTGAATATGGCCGCGAGACTGGTCCCGGGAAAGATTTCGGGCCAGCCGGGTTAGGTATTGACAGGCCGTCTGTATATTTATACACTAACTTCTGCATTTTTATACAGCCCTCCGTTGAGTGGCTGCATCACGTATTTATCAGTCCTTTTATTGGTCATGAAACTTCAACGCCACAATGCGATCCTCAAGCTGATCTCAACCGTCACGGTGACCAGCCAGGATGAACTGCGCCGCCGTCTCGCCCGCCAAGGATTCGACGTCACGCAGGCGACGTTCTCGCGCGATCTGCATGAGCTGCGGCTGATGAAGGGTCCGACCGGGTATTCCCTCCCCAGAACGGCGTCCACCGAAGAGACGATCCGACGCTGGAAGAACTGATGACGAGCTTCGGAATCAGCGTCGTCCGCGCGCAGAACCAGCTCGTGCTCCGGACACGTTCGGCGCGGCGCAGCCAGTCGGCGCCGGCATTGACCGCGAAGAGTGGGCAGAGGTGCTGGGCACCATCGCCGGGCGACGACACGATACTGGTGATCTGCGCCGATGCCAAGCAAGCCACAGGGTGCGCGAGCGCCTGGACAGGAAGCTGGAGTCGTGAGGGCCACGGCGGCAATCGGCGTGGCCGGCGTCAGCGGCTACGCCGGAGGCGAACTCGCGCGGCTGTTGCTGGCAGCATCCCCGGCTGAAGGGGACGGCGCTGCATTTTTATGGACGCAGCGGCGGGAAGCTGCGACAGAGGCGAGGCTGGTTGACCTGCATCCGCAGCTGGCGAACAACAACGGCCGCAATGCGCTGGCCATCGAACCGCTCAATTGGGACGCGCTCGAGCGTGACGGCGTGGAGCTGTTGTTTCTGGCGACTCCTCACGAGCAGTCGCGTGGCTGGGCGCCGCTAGCGGTCGAACGCGGCATTCGCGTGATTGACCTCAGTGGCGCGTGGCGGCTGAACGAGGCGTCAAACCGCGCGGTCTATCAATTTGAAGACGAAGGCTCTGCTGTTGCCGTCGCCACGCAGACGCAAGCCGTTTACGGCCTGCCCGAGCTGCATCGCGAAGAGATCGCCGCGGCGAAACTTGTCGCGAATCCCGGCTGCTACGCGACCTCAATCATTCTGGCGCTCGCGCCGTTTGTCGAGTCCGGCCTGGCTCGACCTGGCCCACGGCATCGTGTGCGATTCAAAATCGGGCGTCTCGGGCGCAGGCAAAGCCGCGACCGCGAAGACCCACTTCATGTATGCGGCCGACAACCTGTCGGCTTACGGATTGTTCCAGCATCGCCATACGGGCGAGTTGCTGGAGCAACTGCATCTGCAACCGGAACAGATCACATTCACGCCGCACCTTCTCCCCATACCGCGCGGAATTCTCTCGACGGTCTATCTGCAGCTGGAGCGGCCGCACGACGCCGCCGGGATCGAGTCAATGCTGCGCAGCTTCTATGCCGACAGCCCGATGGTGCGCGTTTATGCGGCGGGAAATCTGCCGCAGATTCAGCACTCGGTTCGGACGAACTATTGCGACCTCGGATTCGCGCTCGGCCCTGACGGCCGCCGCGTGGTGGTTGTCTCATGCCTGGACAATCTGCTGAAAGGCGCAGCCGGACAGGCGGTAGAGAACATGAACCTCATGCTCGGCTTTGGCTGAGGCGGAGGGGCTGGCATGAAATACGTAGTCAAGCTGGGAGGAGCGGCCCTGGAATCGCAGGCGCTCACCGCCTCTTGCGCCGCGGCGATTGTCGTGTTGATGCGGGACGGGCACCAGGTCGTGGTGGTCCATGGCGGCGGGTCCGCGCTCACCAAGACGCTGCAGCAGATGGGCAAGCAGAGCACGTTCGTCGCCGGGTTACGGGTGACCGATGCAGAGACTCGCGACGCTGCGCTGATGGTGCTCGCCGGTCGCATCAACAAAACTCTCGTCGCTGCGCTGGCCACCCTGGGAGTCGCGGCGATGGGGATGTCAGGGGCCGATGGGCTGACCTTTCGCGCGCGCAAGAAGCGGACTGCGCCGGACCTGGGCTTCGTCGGAGAGATCGCCTCGGCGGACACGCGCTGGCTGGAAGCAATCTGGAAGATGGGCGGCGTGCCGGTGATCTCCAGCATGGCGCTGGGCTTTGACGGCGAGTATTACAACGTGAATGCCGATGAGATGGCCGCTGCCTGCGCGGTTGCGTGCCATGCCGATGCCCTGGTTTTTCTGACCGATGTGCCCGGCGTGCGCGACGCATCGGGCGACGTGCTGCGGTGGTTGCGGCTGGAAGATCTGCCCGAGCTCACACGGGCCGAGGTGGTGAGCGGCGGCATGCTGCCGAAGCTTTCCGCCTGTCGCGAAGCGCTTTTGCACGGGGTGAAGCGCGTAAGAATCCTGCCGGCGCAGTCGGCAAAGGTGCTGCCGGACCTGTGTTCGACGCAGGTGAACGAGGGCACGGAGGTGATGGTGGCATGAAGCTCGAAGAGATCAAAAAGATTGAAGCAGAGCGGCTGTTGCCGACCTATGACCGCACGCCGGTGCATTTTGTCGGCGGCAATGGCGTATGGCTGCGCGATGAGAGCGGGGTCGAATATCTCGACCTGTTGAGCGGTATCGGCGTGAACGCGCTCGGTTATGGACATCCGGCAATTGAGCAGGCGATCGCGGAACAGAGCAAGAAGCTGCTGCACATCTCGAACCTCTTCTATCACGACGGGCAGGCCCGGCTGGCGGAGAAGCTCGCCGCCGTGACTGGTCTGGATCGCGCCTTCTTCTCAAACAGCGGCACCGAGGCATGGGAGGCTGCGCTGAAGCTGGCGCGCGCTTACTCCCAGCTGCGCCAGCGTGAGGGCCACGCCGCGGGCACCAAGATTCTTGCGCTCGACAGCTCCTTCCACGGCCGCACCATGGGCTCGCTGGCGACGACCCACAAGCTGAAATATCGCGAACCGTTTGTGCCGCTGGTCCCCGGCGTTGAATTCGTTCGCTGGAATGATGTCGCCGACTTGCGCGCGAAGTTTTCGCCTGAGGTCTGCGTGGTTTGTATCGAGGTGCTGCAGGGCGAGGGCGGACTGCGCAGCGTCTCTCAGGAATTTCTGCAGGCGGCGCGTGAGTTGACCGAGCAAGCCGGTTCCCTGCTGCTGCTCGACGAGATCCAGTCGGGCATGGGCCGCACCGGCGAGTGGTGCGCCTACCAGCACTACGGCATCAAGCCCGATATGACGACGCTGGCCAAGCCGCTGGCCGGCGGTCTGCCGCTGGGCGCCCTGCTCTCGACCAACGAGGTCGCGCGCGCCATGGAGCCGGGCCTGCACGGCACCACATTCGGCGGCGGCCCACTGGCGTGTGCGGTCGCGCTGGCGGTGTTCAAGACCATCGAGGACGAGGGCCTGCTGGCGCACGTCACTGAAGTCGGCGGGTATTTCGAGAGCTGCCTGCGGCAACTCAAAAGCCGTCACGACGCCATCGTCGAAGTTCGCGGCCGCGGCCTGATGCTCGGACTGGAATTGAACGACGCCGAAGTTGCCAAGGCGGTCGCAGCCGAGATGCTTGCGCAGAAAGTCATCATCAATCGCACCAGCGAAGTTGTGCTGCGATTCCTGCCCCCTTTCCTGATCGAGGAAGAACACATTGACCGCGCCATCGAAGCTCTCGACGCGGCATTAAGCAAAGCTGCGGAGCCCGCACTCACAGGAGGCATTCGCCATGGCAACTAAGGCCCTGGTCGTTGAGCAGACCCACCCGGCGCAAGTCACTTCGATTGCCGATCCCGAATCGCTCCACGGCGCCGACATCTGCGCGCTTGCGGAGTTGGCCCCGTCGCAGGTGCGCGCGATTCTCGAGCTCGCCGCCCGCGTGAAGGCGCGTCCGGGCGATTTTCATTCTGCGCTGGCCCACCGGCAGATGGCCCTCTTTTTTGAGAAGGCGTCGCTGCGCACGCGCGTTACCTTTGAGGTCGCCATCAACACGCTGGGCGGCCAGGCAATCTTTTTCGACCAGACCAACTCGCCGCTGGGACAGCGCGAGTCGCTCGCCGACGTGTCGCGCAATCTCGAGCGCTGGGTAGACGTGATCGTGCTGCGCACCTTTTCACACCACACCGTGGTCGAGATGGCGGCGCACGCGCGCATCCCGGTCATCAACGCGCTCAGCGATCAGGAGCATCCCTGCCAGGCGCTTGCCGACCTGCTCACGCTCGAGGAGCATCTCGGACCGCTTGCCAACCTGCGCGTGGCATACGTCGGCGACGGCAACAACGTTGCGCATTCCCTGCTGCTCGCCGCCGCCCACGTCGGCATGCACATCACGGTTGCGACGCCAAAGGGATATGAGCCGCAGCGCGAAGTCATCGCGCGCGCGCGTGAGATTGCCGCAGAGACGGGCGCCGATATTTCGCTGACCAACGACCCGGTCGCTGCAGTTGCAGGCGTGGATGCGGTCTATACCGACGTCTGGACCAGCATGGGTCACGAGGAAGAAGCCGAAAGCCGCGCCGAGATATTCGCGCCCTTCCAGGTGAACTCGCAATTGCTATCAACCGCTGCAGACCATGCGGTCCTGATGCACTGCCTGCCGGCGCATCGCGGCGAAGAGGTCACCGCCGAAGTTCTCGACGGGCCGCAGTCTGTCGTCTTTGACCAGGCCGAGAACCGGCTGCATGTGCAGAAAGCGTCTGCTGCTGCTGCTGCTGGGCGAGGCCGCACCGACCAAGCGCAAGAGCAGCCGCATGACCGCGCGCATCGTATAACGAAATCATTTGTAACCAATAAAGAGGAGATTCAATGGCTGACAAAGTAGTGCTGGCATATTCCGGGGGGCTCGACACGTCCATCATCATTCCATGGCTGAACGAAAACTACGGCCTGGACGTGATCGCATTCATCGCCGATGTAGGACAGGGCGAGGACCTGGATGCCGTGGTGGCGAAGGCTTATGAAACCGGCGCGAAGAAGGCGGTGGTGCGCGACCTGCGCGAGGAGTTTTTGCGCGAATATGTCTTCCCCACCGTGAAGGCCGGGGCGGTCTACGAGCACAAATATCTGCTGGGCACCTCGATGGCACGCCCCATCATTGCCAAGCATCAGGTCGAGGTCGCGTTGAAAGAGGGCGCGGTCGCGGTGGCCCACGGCTGCACCGGCAAGGGCAACGATCAGGTCCGCTTCGAACACGCATTCCAGGCGCTCGCCCCCGAGTTGCGCGTGATTGCGCCGTGGAGAGAGTGGGAGCTGAACTCGCGCGAGGACTGCCTCGATTACGCCGAGGCGCACGGAGTGCCCGTGGCCGCCAGCCGCGAAAAGATCCATAGCCGCGACCGCAATCTCTGGCACGTGAGCCATGAGGGCGGCGAGCTTGAAGACCCCGCCAACGCTGCGCTCGACACCACATGGACCTGGTCGCGCTCTCCGCAGGAAGCGCCCGATCATGTCGAAGAAGTTGAGATCGGATTCGACAAAGGCGTCCCCATCTCGGTTGATGGCCAGACACTGGACCCGGTGCAGCTGCTCGAGCTGCTCAACGACATGGGCGCGCGCAATGCTATCGGGCGCATTGACCTCGTCGAAAACCGCTTTGTGGGAATGAAGTCACGCGGCTGCTACGAGACCCCCGGCGGCACACTGCTGGTCGCTGCCCATCGCGAACTCGAGGCACTGACGCTGGAACGCGAGGTCGCCCACTTCAAGCAATCGCTGGCGCTGCGTTATGCCGATATCGTTTACAACGGTCTCTGGTTCACGCCGCTGCGCGAGGCGCTGGATGCATTTGTGGAGCAGACGCAGCAAAACGTAACCGGCAGCGTGAAGCTCGGCCTCTACAAAGGCAACGTGACCGTCAACAGCCGGCGCAGCGACTACTCGCTCTATGCCACCGATCTCTCCTCGTTCACGATGGGCGAGAGTTATGACCAGAAGGACGCGGCCGGATTCATCCGCATTCTCGGACTGCCGGCCCGCACGCAGGCGCAGCTGAGAAAGCGCGAGGAAGTGAAGCAGGAGACCGCGCAGTGAAGATGTGGGAAGGCAGATTTGCGGGGCCGCTCGACGGTGATTTCGATCACTGGCAGCGGTCCTTCGCCTTCGACTGGCGGCTGCTGCGGCACGAGCTGGCAGCGAGTCGCGCCCACGCGGCTGCGCTCGCCGATGCCGGCGTTCTCTCCTCTGACGAAGCCGCATCCATCACCCGCGGCCTCGACGCGATCGGGCAACAATGGGCCGGCGGCCAGCAGCCCAAAGACGACGCAGCCGAAGACGTGCATCACTTCGTCGAACGCCAGCTCACCGAACTGCTGGGCGAGCTTGCGCTCAAGCTGCACACGGGCCGCAGCCGCAACGAACAAATTGCCACCGACCTGCGCCTTTATGTGCGCGAATCGGTTACAGAACTCGAAGAGCTGCTCGCCGGATGGGCGGCCGCTCTGCTCGATCGGGCAAAATCGCTGGGCGACGCGGTCATGCCGGCTTACACGCATCTGCAGCGCGCCGAACCAGTGCTCGCCGCGCACTGGCTGCTGGCTTACGTCGAGATGCTGCTGCGCGACGCTGCGCGGTTACGCGATGCCGCGGACCGGGCAAATCTTTGCCCGCTCGGCTCGGGCGCGGTTGCCGGCGCGACACTGCCTCTTGACCGCGAGTTGATGGCCAGGCTGCTGCACTTTGACTCGCCCACCGCTAACAGCATGGACGCCACCAGCGATCGCGACTTCGTGCTCGACCTCTTGCAGGCGCTGACGACGCTCTGGCTGCACATCTCGCGGTTCGCAGAAGAAGTAACTCTCTTCGCCACCACGGAGTTCGGATTCATCGCCCTCCCCGACAGCTTTGCCACCGGGTCGAGCGCCATGCCGCAGAAGAAGAATCCCGACCTCACCGAGCTCCTGCGCAGCAAATCCGGCCGCATCTTCGGCGCATCTGCCGCGGTAACAATGCAGATGAAGGGCCTGCCGCTGGCTTACAACAAGGACCTGCAGGAGCTGCAGCCGTCACTATTCTTCGCAGTGGACGAGACTCGCGAGGCATTGGCGCTGCTGGCCAGATTCACGGCGGCGCTCGAGTTCCGCACGGAGCGCATGCGCATCGCCTGCGAGAGCGGCTTGCTCAACGCGATGGCAGCTGCAACCTATCTCACGCGCAAGGGCGTTCCCTTCCGCACGGCCCACAGCATCGTCGGTCGCGCGGTGCGAGCCTGTTTGGATAAGGCCGAAGCCGGCCGCCCATGCGAACTCGCGGACCTGTCACTCGACGAATTGCAAGAGCTCAGCCCGGCGTTTGACGCCGATTTTTATTCGCAGATCACGCTCGAGGCCACGCTTGCCTGCCACGATGTCGCCGGCGGAACTGCGATTGCCCGCGTGCGCGCGGCCCTGGCCAATGCCGAGGAGCGGGTGCTCGCGCTCGCAGGAGGCAGCCATGCATGTGCGTAAGGCCCGCGTAGCGGACGCCGCCAACATCCACGAGCTGGTGAATAGCTTGTCGCACGACGGCACGCTGCTCCATCGCCCATTCGGCGAAATCTGCGAGAACGTCCGCGACTTTTTCGTCGCCGAAACCGAATACGGCGAATTTCTCGGCTGCGGCGCGCTGCATATCTACGGCCCGCATCTTGCCGAGGTCCGCTCGATCGTAGTCACCCCGCAAGCCCAGACGCGCGGAGCCGGCGGCCTGCTGCTCAACGCCCTCATGGGTGAGGCTGATGAACACCAGATTCCCTCGGTCTGCTGCTTCACACGCATCCCCGAGTTTTTTCGGCGGCACGGATTTGAGATTGCCGAACGCGACGCCATCCCCGACAAGATTCGCAAAGATTGCCTGGTCTGTCCGCGCTTCCACGACTGCGATGAAGTGGCGATGGTCCGCGGGCCATTGCCGTCGCTGTCTCTTGCGGAATATGAATCCGGGGCCGAGCCTGCGCTGGTCCAGCTCGTACTGTGAGCGCGCGGAATCCAATGACCGTGACTGAAAATGCCATAGCAATCCCCCGTGGCCTTCGTCTGAATGCCGGTCGAGCCGGCCTGAAAGCGAGCGGCAATCCCGACCTCGCCGTGGCTGTCGCTGATCAGCCGATGAGTGCCGCTGCAGTCTTCACCAGCAATCAATTCGTCGCGGCGCCGGTGACCATGGGCCGCGGCCTCGCTCACGAAGACCGGCGGGTTGATTCGCGCCGTGGTGGTCAACGCCGGCAATGCGAATTGCGCGACAGGCCTGGCAGGAGACGCCGCCTGCCGCACGGTCTGCGCCGAGGCCGCCGAAACGCTGGGCTGCTCGCCCGACGAAATCTTCCCTTCTTCCACGGGAATCATCGGGGTTCCGCTCCCGGCCGGGAAAATCACCGCGGTGCTGCCCGAGCTTTTGCGGTCAGCCGCAGATGACGCCGCCGACGCCCAGGCTTTTGCCGCGGCAATCATGACGACCGACACGCGAGCCAAAATCGCCTCTGCATCCCTCACCCTTGACGGCCGCGAAGTCCGCATCCTCGGCATGGCTAAAGGCGCGGGCATGATCCACCCGAAGCTGGTGCCGCACGCGACCATGCTGGTCTACATATTCACCGACCTCTCCGCCACGCCGGCTACGCTGCGCGAACTGCTGTGGGCCTCCTCCGACATCAGCTTCAACAACATTTCGATTGACGGCGATACTTCGACCAACGACACCGTGCTGCTGGCCGCCACGGGCGCCAGCGGAGCAGCGTGGGAGACACTTTCCGGCGCCGAGCAGGCGCAGTTCGGTGAAGCGCTCACCGAGATTTGCGTTTCACTCGCCAAGCAGATCGTCCGCGACGGAGAAGGTGTTCGCCATGTCGTCGAGATTGACGTCACCGGAGCCCGGTCTGTCGCCGAGGCGCGGACTATCGCCAAAGCGCTGGCGCATTCTCCGCTGGTGAAAACGGCGTGGGCGGGGGAAGATCCTAACTGGGGCCGCCTGGTCGCAGCCATTGGAGCCAGCAGCGTGGTCATTGATCCGCAGCGTCTGCAGCTCCACTACGGCCCGCATGCCATCTTCGTTGAAGGAGAGCGTGCCCCGGAATTTAAGGCCGCCGCCGTCAATCAATATCTAAAGCAGCCGGAGTATCTGCTGCACGTGGACCTCGGCCTCGGGACCGCGGCCTGCCGTTTCTGGACGACCGACCTGACGGCGGAATACGTCAGCATTAACGCCGACTACTCAACGTGAGGCTTCCGCCGGGCCCGGCCGGAAATGATCCCCCAAACATGGGGGATGACTCGAACGACCGTCCGCATTATCTTTAATAGGTAGACAATTGGTGCAAGTGGCGAGGGCCAGCGACCGGCTCCCCCTGACAGGAATCAAACAATCATGGCGACCAAGCTCGGAGTTGAGGCGAAGCAGGATTTTTCTCGGGAAGTTGCGGAGTGGATCGAGGCCTTTGACGAGGTCGTGGTCGCTGAGGGGCCGGAGCATGGCGCCGACCTGCTCTCGAGTCTGCGGCAGCGCGCCCGCGAGGCCGGCATCCCCATGCCCGGCGAGCTCACCACGCCCTATTTGAATACGATTCCGAAGCACTTGAGGTGGCCTATCCGGGCGATCGTCGATCTCGAACACCGCATTGAGAGCCTGCTGCGCTGGAACGCGATTGCGATGGTCAGCGGGCAGAACAAGAAAGATCCGGAATCGGCGGCCACATCGCGACGTATTCTTCGCTCGCCACCTTGCTCGAGGTCGGCTTCAATCATTTCTTCCACGCGCGCTACGGGGACCAGCCGGGCGATATGGTCTATTTCCAGGGGCACGCATCGCCCGGCATCTATGCCCGCGCTTATCTCGAAGGCCGGCTGACTGATGGGCATCTGGAGAACTTCCGCCATGAGCTGCGCGGCTCACCCGGGCTGTCCTCTTATCCGCATCCGTGGCTGATGCCGGATTTCTGGCGCTTCCCTACCGTATCGATGGGCATCGGTCCGCTAAATGCGATTTACCAGGCGCGCTTCATGCGCTATCTCGAGAATCGCACGCTGATCGAGAAGACACCCCGCAAGGTCTGGGCGTTCGTCGGCGATGGCGAGACGGACGAAGTGGACACGCTGGGCGCGCTGGGCGTTGCTTCACGCGAGAAGCTCGACAACCTGATCTTCGTCGTCAACTGCAACCTGCAGCGGCTCGACGGCCCGGTGCGCGGCAACAAGCGCATCATCGATGAGCTCGAAGGCGTCTTCCGCGGCGCTGGCTGGAACGTCATCAAAGTCATCTGGGGCTCGGACTGGGATCGTGCTCTTTGAGCGCGACCACACGGGCCTGCTGTTGAAGCGCATGGAAGAGTGCGTCGATGGCGACTTCCAGGCGTTCAAGGCCAAGGGCGGCGCATATCTGCGCAAGGAATTTTTCGGCAAATATCCGGAGCTGCTCGAGCTGGTCAGAAGACAAGAGCGATGAGCAGCTGGGACGCTTGCATCGCGGCGGCCACGATCCGGTGAAGATTTACAACGCCTACAAGCGTGCCACGGAGCACCAGGGCGGCCCGACCGTCATCCTCGCCAAAACGGTGAAGGGCTACGGCCTCGGCACCACCGAGTCTCGCAACGCCTCGCACCAGGAGAAGAAGCTCAGCGACGAGGCGCTGGCAGAATCGTTCGTCAACGCTTCGATATCCCGGTGCCCGAGGAAGCGGCGGAACAAGGACTCGCCCTACCGGCCGCCCGATGACAGCCCGGAGATGGTCTATCTGCAGGAGCGGCGCAAGGCGCTCGGCGGATATCTGCCCAAGCGCGAAGTACCGAAGATCGATTTCGCAGTTCCCGGAGCTTGAGAGCTTCGCCGAGTGGACTCGGAGGCTCGCGCGGTCGCGATGTCTCGACCACGATGGGCTTCGTCAGCATCCTGCGGCATCTGCTGAAGGACCCGAACATCGGCAAGCTCGTCGTACCGATCGTTCCCGATGAAGGCCGCACCTTCGGCCTCGAGTCCGCTGATCCGGCAGGTCGGCATCTACGCGCCGGAGGGGCAGAAATACAAGCCGCATGACGTGGACATGCTGCTCTACTACCGCGAAGAGAAGGACGGCCAGATCCTCGAAGAGGGCATCACCGAAGCCGGCTCCATGGCATCGTTCACCGCGGCCGGCACGGCTTACAGCAACTACCGCGTGCCCACGGTTCCGTTCTACATGTACTACTCGATGTTCGGATTCCAGCGCGTGGGCGACATGATCTGGGCGTTCGCGGATTCTCGCGGCAAGGGCTTTTTGATGGGCGGAACGGCGGGGCGCACGACCATGCTGGGCGAGGGCCTGCAGCACCAGGACGGGCACAGTCACCTGCTCGCGAGCACCGTCCCGACCTGCCTCAGCTACGACCCGGCCTACGTTTACGAGCTCGCCGTCATCGTGCAGGACGGCTGCGCCGCATGTACCAGGAAGGCGAGACCGTCTTCTACTACATCACCATGTACAACGAAGATTATGCGATGCCGGCGATGCCGGAGGGTTCGCAGCGAAGGCATTCTGCGCGGCATATATAAATTCGACGCCCGCGGCCAAGGGAGAAGCTGTCGTGCAGCTCTTCGGCAGCGGCCCAATTCTCAACGAAGTTCTGCGCGCGCAGACAGATCCTCGCCGACAACTATGGCGTCGCGGCCGACGTCTGGAGCGTGACCAGCTACAACGAACTGCGTCGCGATGCTCTCGCGGTCGAGCGCTGGAACCGGCTGCATCCCGCCGAGCCGGAGAAGACGCCTTACATCGTCAACGCGCTGGGGAACGCGAAGGGGCCAATCATCGCGGCGTCTGACTACATGAAGATCATGCCCGACCAACTCGCTCCGTGGCTTTCATCACGGCTGGTATCGCTCGGGACCGACGGCTTTGGCCGCAGCGACAATCGCGAGCACCTCCGCCGCTTCTTCGAGGTGAATGCCGAATCCATCGTCACCGCGACTCTCTCGAGGCTCGCGCGCGAGGGCAAGTTTGATAAGCAGCGCGCGGAAAAGGCATTTTCAGAGCTGGGAGTCGAGGTGGACGGCCCCGATCCGGCACACTCCTAACGTTAGACTTTGCAGTCAAATTTATACAATTCTTAAAGTGTAGATTCATCTATGCCGACGCCGACCCCTACCCACACGATGCCAATCCCTGAAGCGGCTGCCGCGCCGCGTCCGACCGTGCTCACCGAGGGCAAGCTGCGTGAGATGTATGTCGCCCTGGTGGAGTGCCAGATGCTCGCGCAGAGTGATCTGGCAGTTTCAAAGAACGGTCAGGCTGAGGTTGCTGCCGGAATGGAGGCGATCCTCGCGGGATGCACGGCCGCAATGGAGCCGACCGACCAGGTCATCCTGCCGCGCTGGATTCCGGCGGCGGGGCATCTGCGCGGGGTTCCGCTGACCGATTCGCTCGAGCAGCTCAAGGCAAGCGGGAACGGCACGCGTTCATCAGGCGATGATGCTGCGGCACTCATTATCGAGTTGGCCGTCGGATTGGCATGTGGCGCGCAGATGCAACGCAGCCAGAGAGCTGTCGTCGTGTTTAGCGAAGCCTCAGACCAGCCGCGCACAGCCGACGCCGATGCACTGAGTTTCGCCTTCACGCGGAAGCTGCCGATTGTTTTCGTGACAAAGCTGAGCAGCGCGGCGCTCGCCAAAAACGACGAAGCCCGGGCGCAGATCGCCGAGGCGCAAGTTTTCAACCGCGGGGGCATTCCCTGCATGGCCGTGGATGGCGACGACACGGTGGCGATCTACCGCGTCGCCGGCGAATCGCTGCGAAGAGCGCGCGACGGAGGCGGGCCCACATGGATTGATTGCCACTTCGGCCTGCGGCCAACAGCGGTTGCTCAGAACTCCAACGGCAACTCGAACGGCTGGCAGGCCCACTCGCCGATCGAGCAGATGGAATTTTTCCTCAAGAAGAAGGGCCTCTTCTCGCAGGATTGGGCGCAGCAGGTCCGCAGCGATTTTCAGGCTCGACTGAGTCAGGCGATGGAGCGGACGGCGAAGGCCTCCTCTCCTGCCACAATGGGATGGGACCAGGGAGTTTTTTGCCTCACGAATGGCGACGCGAAACCTATCGTCCGGGCGAGAGCGAAGCGTTGATGAAGGCGCCTCAGCAGCCACTGGCCTGATTGACCCTTGCGGATGATTCCCATAAGGTGGAAAGAACTGTCCCGCCGTGACTTTCAGACAGAATTGCCAGCCGAGTTGAGGAGCAACCAGTCGTTTTGAATCGCCGTCTTTTTTCTGCTCTTGCGAGCATTGTGTTTTGCGCTAGCGTGGCGAGCGGTGCATGGGCCGCGCCAGTGCAAGATGCTCCCGCCCAGAGCACCCCGCAGCCGGCAACTCAATCCGCTCCTGCGGCCACGCCGCAGACGCAGAATTCCTCGCAGTCAACGCAGCAGCCACAAGCGCAGCAGCCTACCTCCGGTCCCATCCTGACGCCGGAGCAGGTGCCAAGCATGCCGGCCTACAACGCGAAGCAGAAGAAGAAGCCGACGCCGGCTGCCCCTGCCCCGCAAGCCCCCGCCGCACAACCGGCACCGCCTGAGAATACTCAACAGGCGCCGCTGCCGAGCGCACCGCAGCCGACGCTTTCAATGCCGCCAGTCAGCGCGACGGAACAGAATGGCCCGCCCGAAACACAGCCGTTGCCTGCGCCTCCGCCGCTGCCGGAGAAGGGTCCGGCCCTGCCACCGCAGCCGGAAACAGCTGAAAATCCCAACTCCCCCGTGATGCCCGCCTACGCTCCCCAGCCTGCGGCGTACGAGATCAGCGAGTTCGGCTCGACATTTATCCCGGTAGACAGCTGGATGTATCCGGCGCTGTTGCGGCTTTACACGCTCGGCTATCTGGACACTGCTTTTCTCGGCATGCGTCCCTGGACGCGCCTGAGCGTGGAACACATGCTTGCTCTCTCCGCCGATCGAATCGCATCGGAGGAGCCGCCGGACAGCGAGGCGCGGCAGATCTATGAGTCGCTGCGTGAGGAGTTGGAGCAGGACGAGGAGATAGGCCCGAACAAGCATCAGGGCCACATTGAATTCGAGTCCGCGTATTCGCGGCCGTTAGGAATCGCCGGCACTCCTCTGCGCGACAGCTTTCACGTGGGACAAACCATCGTCAACGATTACGGCCGGCCATACGCGCAAGGCTTCAACAACGTGAGCGGACTCAGCGTCCGCGGATCGCAAGGGCGCTTCAGCTTTTATTACCGCGGCGAGTACCAACACGCCCCCGGCTATACCGGATATAACCCGGCGCAGGTTTCAGAGCTCGAATATCTCGACGAGATTCCCGCGGGCCAGGTGACACCCACAATTCCGGGCGGCCAGATACCTGCGAGAAACTACTTCCGCATGCTGGAGGGGGATGTGTCGGTGCACTTCATCGGCACCGAATTTTCTTTCGGCAAGCACGATGAGTGGCTCGGGCCCGGCCTATGGCGGGGCTTTCGCATGGAGCAATAACGCTGACAACGTCTACTCCTTTCACATTGATCGCGTCGAGCCGCTTTACATTCCTCTTGTCTGGCACGTGCTCGGGCCGGTGCGATATGAGTTCTTTGTCGGCCCACTGCAGGGCCACACATCGCCCAACTCGCCGTGGACCCATCTGGAGAAATTTACTTTCCGCCCGACGGACAATTTCGAGTTCGGCTTTTCGCGAACTGTAATCTGGGGCGGCAAGGACCACCAATCCATCACGCTTGGCACCTTCTGGCACAGCTTTTACAGCATCAGCGACACATCAGGCAACGAGAAGAACTGCATCGGCGTCTCGCCATCGAAGTGCCGCGACCCCGGAGCCCGTTTCTCTCAATTCGACTTCAGCTATCGTGTGCCCAAGCTGCGCAAGTGGCTCACCTGGTATGTGGACTCCGAAGTCCACGACGACGTCACGCCGCCCAGCGCGCCGCGTCGCACTGCGTTCCGCACGGGACTTTATCTGGCACGCGTGCCGCGCCTGCCAAAGCTGGACGTCCGCGTCGAGGCGGTCAGCACTATGCCGAACACGGCCGACTCTCAGTTCGGCTCATTCATGTATTGGGAGACGGTGCAGAAAAACGGCTACACCAACAAGGGTCAACTCATGGGCGACTGGATTGGCCGCGAAGCCAAGGGCGGCCAGGCGTGGCTGACCTATCACTTGTCCACGCAGGAATATGCGCAGCTGGAATATCGCTACGTCAAAGGGGCCCACAACTTCGTGCCCGGCGGCACGACGCAAAACGATTACAGCGCGCGGTTCATAAAACGTTTTTGGGATAAGAAGGCCGAGTTGAACGGCTGGGTGCAGTACGAGCGCTGGGACGTGCCCTTCATCAAGCCGGGCGCGCAGAGTGACACGACGATGGCAGTCCAGTTCACCTGGTACCCGAACTTCAAGAAGTGGGACTAGCGCAGACCGAGCCTGGGACGCAGCCATTGCTTCATGCGGTTGGTTCGCATTTCAAAAAGGCTGGCGATGCCCAGAGCATATAAATAGGTGGCTGCAAGAATGCCGACACCGAATAGCAGATGCCGGAAGTCAGGCTGCCAGCGGCCGCCCATCGCGGCGAGAAAACACACGAGCAGCGGAAAATGCACGAGGTAGAGCGTGTAGGAGGAGCCGGAGATAAATCTGGCGACTCGCTGATATAGCCCGCCGACCCGGGTGGTGCCATGAATGAGGAAATAGAGAGCGACCGAGAAGAGTATTCCGAGAATGAAGTCGCTGTAATTGCCCGGGACGCGGCCGAGCCGGTGCAAAGCCAGAAAAGCGCATAAAGCTATCGCCATCGCGGTGACAGCAACAGCCGTGGTTCGACCGCCGATACGATGCTTTGGCGGGAAGTAAAAAATCGCAGTCCCCATCAGCCAAATGGCGAACGCTGGCAGGATTCCGTGTCGCGTCATGAAGGCAATCCCCAGCAGAAGCAGAAGACAAATGACGCGCTGCAGGATTGCCTTCCGCGTCCACAACATGACGAAGAGGGGAAACATCAGGTAGTACCAGAATTCGTTGGCCAGACTCCACAGCGGAAAGTTCGAACCGAAATTTGGGACAAAGATCGTCTGCAGAAACGCGGCGTTGCCCAGAAACGTGGTGAGAGAGTGGTCAACCGTCGTCATCTCGGCCAAATGCGCGCCGCCGGAATATAACCAGTCAGCGTGAAAGACATGCATCCCTATTTCATCCCAGAAGAGACAGAGCAGGAGCGCGGGCCACAAGACGATGCCGAGCCTCGACAGGCGATCAAAGCCGTAGCGCCGCCAGGACCACTTGTTTTCCCGAGTCGCTTTGAGAACGACTCCGCCCACCAGATAGCCGCTAAGCACGAAGAAAACCACGACGGCCTGATGCCCAAACCCGCTGATGAAATAAAGCGGCGCCAGCCACGGCGGCCTGTGCCCGAGTTGCGGCCAATCCAGAAAGATGAAGTTGCGCCAATGACTGATCAGCACCGCGAATGCAGCACAGCCGCGCAGCATATCAAGGTGTGCGGATGAGGCGGGGGTCAGCTGACCCTTCATGATTAATTGCGTCTTGGGCAAGAAATCATTCTAAGTGTTCGGGATTTATGCTCTGCAATGCCGAGGCTAGTTGGCGGTGACGGTCTGCTGGCCGGGTCTGGGCGCTCCGCCAACCCGATCTACAAAATAAGGCAGCGACAATTCGAGACCGCGGCGCAGGTTGATCTTCGGCTCCCATCCCAGCAGGGTGCGGGCGCGGGTGATGTCCGGCTTGCGTTGCTTCGGATCGTCCTGCGGCAGCGGGAAAAACTCGATGCGGCTGGAGGAGCCGGTGACTTCAATGACCGCCTGCGCGCACTCCAGCATAGTGAACTCGACCGGATTGCCGATGTTTACCGGATAAACTTCGTCGCTCTCCGCCAGACGCAAAATGCCATCCACTTCGTCCGAGACGTAGCAGAAGCTGCGGGTCTGGGTTCCGTCGCCGTAAATCGTCAGGGCTTCGCCGCGAATCGCCTGCGCCATGAAGTTTGGAATCACCCGGCCATCATCAATCTGCATTTGCGGACCGTAGGTGTTGAATATCCGCACCAGCCGGGTGTCCACTTTGCGGTACCGGTGATAGGCCATGACCAGGGCCTCGGCGTATCGCTTGGCCTCGTCATACACCGAACGCGGACCGACGGGATTTACGTGCCCCCAGTAGTCCTCAGTCTGCGGATGCACCAGCGGGTCGCCGTAGCACTCCGAGGTAGACGCGTGAAGAAACGTCGCGCCATACTTCTCTGCGATGCGAAGAACATTTTCCGTACCCAGGGAGCCGACGCGCAATGTCTCGATGCCCAGCCGCAGGTACTCGCGAGGGCTCGCGGGAGAGGCAAAGTTCAGCACCACGTCCACCGGGCCGGGGTCAAAACTCTCGCAGATATTCTGCTGCAGAAAATCAAAGCCGGAGTGCGCGCGCAAGGCAGTGAGGTTCTCTTCACTGCCCGTGGCAAAGTTGTCTACGCCCGTCACCTTGTGCCCGCGGGAGAGCAGGGTTTCGCATAAATGTGACCCGATAAAGCCGGCAGCTCCTGTGACCAACACGCGAACGGAATGATGATTTCGGGACAACTTCATTCTTCAACCATCGTATAAGCTGCCTCATTTGTAAATAATTCTTTGGTGGCGACTGCAACAGATCAAGTGTTTGAAGGGGCAGTAACGTCGCGCGTGGGATAGGAAGCGGGACGGCCGATGCTGAGATACATCAGGCCGTGTTCAAACATGTCGGCGGGAGAATACAAATTGCGGCCGTCAATCACGATGGGATAGCGGAGCAGGCGTTGCAAGCGGTCGAGATCGAGGCGCGCGAATTCGGGCCAGTCGGTGAGAATGAGCAGCGCATCTGCGCCGTCGGCTGCCTCGTAGGGATCGGCGGCATAGGTCATCTGCGGTCCCACCGGCAGCACCGGCAAGGCACGCTCGGCCGCCGCCGGATCGTGGGCCGCAATGTTGCAGCCCTCCTGCAGCAGCGCCTTCACGATCTCAACGGCCGGAGATTCGCGAATGTCGTCCGTGCCGCCTTTGAAGGCCAGGCCGAGAACACCGAGGCGCTTGCCGCGCAGTGTCCACAACGCGGAGCGGACCTTGGTCAGAAAGCGCTTCTTCTGCAGCACATTGATTTTTTCTACTTCGGCCAGCAATCCAAAATCGAGACCAGTCTGCTGGGCCACGGAACGAAAGGCCGCCAAATCTTTCGGGAAACATGATCCCCCGTAGCCGATGCCCGGGCGAAGAAACTTCTCTCCAATCCGGCTGTCGAGGCCCATGCCGCGGGCCACATCTTCAACGTTGGCATCCACCGCCTCGCAGAGATTGGCAATCGAGTTGATGAAGGAGATCTTGGTCGCGAGAAATGCATTCGACGCGTGCTTGATGATCTCGGCACTCTTGGCCGAGGTGCGCAGCAACGGAGGCGGCCGCAGCGCGGAGCAGCGCCCCGGAATCGCGTCGGGCTGATCGTAATAAGTGCCCGCGGTGAGCGGGGCATAAATGCGGGCCAGAATCGCGGCTGCGGGAGCCGAGTCCGCGCCAACCACGATGCGATCCGGATGAAGAAAATCGGCAATCGCCGTTCCCTCGCGCAGAAATTCAGGGTTGGAGGCGACATCGAACGCCTCGCGCGCGACCCCATTGCGCTCCATGATGCGCCGGATCCACTCGTTGGTGTAGACCGGCACCGTGCTCTTCTCAACGATCACCGAGTAAGCTTTCAGCGAGCGCGCGACCTCGGCAGCGACCGCTTCGACAAACGAGAGGTCGGCTTCCCCAGTTTCCGCCTGCGGGGTGCCCACGGCGATGAAAACGGCATGAGCGTCCTGCGTGGCCTCATGCAGCGAGGTGGTGAAGCGGACCCGGCCGTTGCCGTGACGGGCGAGCAGCTCGGGCAGATATTGCTCGTGTATGGGCGGCTTGCCTTCCTGCAGCGCCCGCACCTTGAACTCGTCGCTGTCAACGCAGATCACCTGGTGGCCGATCTCTGCAAAACACACCGCCGCGACCAGGCCTACATAGCCGGAGCCGACGACTGCGATAGAAAGTTGATCCTTCACGGTAGAGAAAGCCTCATTTTGCACAAACTTCGCTGCTCAATCGTTGGCACCGGCGTCATTTTCCCTCAGCCTGGTGCGTTGTCTTTGCGTCACGCTCTCTGCGTCAGGAGCAAACTCTGCCCCGGGGAAAGGGGGGAAATCGTCCCCTATTTCCTTATAGTAACGAATTGCCGCTTCCCCAAGGGCACCATGTGTGTCATGGCACTTCTGTGCTAGCGGCGGGGGCAAATAGCGTTGACTCTGCTCAGCCTAGCCCTTATTCTCGATACATACCCACAGAAGCAATGTCGCGCACCTTCCAAGAGATGTTAAGGCGAGGAAAAGAAGCGGCTTGCGGAAGTTTCGGGGTGAGCATGCGGCCAGGGAAAGTCACAGCGCGCCACCTCACAACAGCATTATGGACTGGCTCCGGCTCCAGCGAGTGACCGGCGCACTCTGTAATCTTAATTGTCACAGTAAATCTGCATTTTGCCGTTCAGGCGAATGCGGGAAAAGGGCGACGGACCAACTCAGGAATGACCTCAAGCAATAATCAGCTACCGGCCTCCCCGCTGCCTCCTGGAAGCCCTGTCACTGCCAACGTCGGGATTGCCCCTCTCGAAAGCAGCCTCTCTGACTCATGGCTGGTTATACGAAAGAGGAAATGGATCATCGCCTGCGCTGCCCTGCTGGGCGCAATCATCGGCGTAATGACCGCCCTCTCCACTCCCAAGGTGTATGAGGCCCAGGGAGATATTCAGGTCCATCCCGGCCAGTCAGAGCAATACCGTGTAGACGCTGCCAGCGGCGGCATGGGCAGCATCGGCGGCGATGACATCGGCGTGCGGTTGGAAACCGAAGTTGCCATCCTGCAGAGCCAGCAGTTGGAGCTTCAGGTTGCCCGCCAGCTGAACCTGCAGAACAACATGAATTTCATGCACTCCAAGCGGCCGATCACAGGGGGCAACCTGAGCGACCCGACCACGACGCTTAAGGTGCTGGAGATTTTTTACAAGTCCCTTCAGGTCAAGCGTGTTCCCAAGACCGAGCTCATTTCAATCAGCTACACCAGCACCTCCCCTGAACTGGCTTCAAACATCGTCAACACGCTGGTTGCCGATTACATCCAGCGCAGCTTCCAGGTGCGTTATGCCTCGACCCAGCAAGTATCCAGCTGGCTCTCGACCACGTTGAACGACTTGAAGGATGAAGTCGAATCCAACCAGGAAAAGATGGTCGGCCTGCAGCGTCAACTAGGCGTCATCGGTCTGGACGACAAGAAGAACCTGGTAGCCGATCAGCTGGAAGATCTGACCAAAGCGGTCACTGACGCGCGCATTAACCGCATCATCAGCGAGACCCGTTACCGGGTGCTGAGCAATACCGATCCGAACCTGCTGGAAGCTGAGACGGCCGGCTCTTCCGGCAGCGGCACTCTGGCCCAGAGCAGCGGCAGTTTGCTCGGTACCCTGCGCTCGCAGTTGTCTGCCGATCAGGCGAAATTTGCGCAACTGCAGACGCAGTTCGGCTCAAAATGGCCCGACGTCGTGCAACTGAAGGCGCAAATTGCGGAAGAGAAAAAATCGATTGCCGAGGAGCAACAGCGCGTCCTCGAGCAATCCAAAGTTGCCTTCACCGCTGCCAAGTCAAGCGAAGACATGGCCGAGGCGGCGCTCAATGAAAAAGAGAACGAGGCCTTCCAGTCGCGCGACGCGCTGGTGCAATATGCAATCCTGCAGCGGCGCTTTGAATCCAGCCGCGACCTTTATGAGGGCCTTACCCGCCGCTTGCGCGAGGCCGGCATCCAGGCAGGATTGCAGTCCTCTGAAATTGACATCGTTGACTTCGCGCTAATCCCGACTCTACCCACCGGGCCGCGTCGCCTATCTATCGTTTTCATGGGCGCGCTCTTTGGCATGATTGCCGGCGTGGCGCTGGCTTTCCTGATGGAAAGCCTCGACACCAGCCTGCGCAGCATTGCCGAGATCGAAGCGGTCATGGAGCTTCCGTCGCTCGCAGTTATTCCCCGCGCGCGACGCAACATGGCAAGGGCCCCGGGCGAAGTCACCCCGGCGATCATGCGAAATATTGACGTCGTTTCGCAGCCGAAGTCTCAATTCTCCGAGGCGTTTCGATCGCTGCGCACCTCGCTCATGCTTTCTACCGTCGGACACCCGCCGCGCGTGGTCCTCATTACCAGCTCCATACCGTCGGAAGGCAAGACGACGGTCGCCACAAATTTGGCCGCAGCGCTTTCACAGCGCGACGTAAAAGTGCTGCTGATTGACGCCGACCTTAGACGCCCCACCGTTCATCACCGCTTTGGATTGAGCGCCAAGGCGGGACTGACAACTGTGCTGGCCAACACCACCACGCTCGAAGACACGTTGCAGAACAGCCCCGACCTGCCCAACCTCGACATCCTCGCCAGCGGACCTGTTCCTCCCTTCCCCACCGAGATGATCGCCTCAGAACGCATGGCGCAAATCCTCGAGGAAGTTAAAGGCAAGTACGAACACATCGTCATTGATTCCCCGCCAATCCTGTCCGTCACTGACGGCGTCATCCTGGCGCGACTGTGCGATGCCGTCGCCCTGGTGATGCGCCATGGCGGAGCCAGCAAGCACATCGTTCGGCGCTCTCGCGATCTGCTATTGCGCGCCGGCGCTCCGGTCACCGGCATCATTCTCAACGCCGTGGATCTCAGCTCGCCCGATTATTACGGCTATTACGGCTACTACCGCTACTCCTACATCAGCGCCAGCGACCCCAACTGGGGACCGGACGACGAGGGCGGCAGCAACGGTCATAAGACCAGAAGGACGGAACTCTAATCATGACCGGGAGAATTCGTTCACAGTTCGCGGGCTTCAAAGCCGCGCTTTCAGCGATCGCATTGATCGCGCTCTGTTCCGTCACCGCCGCGGCGCAATATCAGGGCCCTGCGCCCAGCAAGCCGATACCCCAGGGAGTGGCTGGCCCGACTGCCGGCCCCAATATCACTCCCACCGCCGTCGCTGCGCTGCCCGCCTCAGCCCCCATTATCCTGGTCTCAGGCGACACGCTGGAGATCAGCGTGGTCGGGGTAGACGCGCTCAAGCAGCTGCACCCGCAAGTGAATTCAAACGGCGACATACAGGTTCCCTATCTCGGGCCTGTCCACGTCGGCGGGCTGACAATTTCGCAAGCCTCTGAGCTGCTGTCGGAGAAATGGCGGCAGGACGACTACATCCGCGAAGCACAGGTGAGCCTTCAGATCCTGCAGGCCCCAGTGACACGATCGCGGTAACTGGCGAGGTAAAAACGCCCGTCGTTATCCCGGCTGTGGGTCAACGGCGGTTGCTGGATGTGATTGCGGCAGCCGGTGGCCTTACCCCGATGGCCAGCCACCTGGTCACCATCACGCGTCGCGGCTCGAATGAACCGATTCAGGTCCTGCTGGATGCGAATCCGGCGAACTATGCGGCATCGAATGTTCCGGTCTATCCCGGTGACACGGTCCTGGTTCCCCGCGCGGGCATCGTTTATGTTCTGGGCTCGGTGAAGACACCGAACGCATTTCCCATCGCCACCAATACTCCGTTCACTCTCACCCAGGCCATCACCATGGCCGGTGGAGCTAACTTTGAGGCGTCGCTGTCTACCACCCGCATCATTCGCACCGAGGGTGACTCGCGTCGCGCCATCGCGCTGGACATGAAAAAGATATTCAAGGGAACGCAGCCTGATCCCATATTGCAAGCCGACGATATCGTCTATGTTCCGGGCAGCGCCTTCAAAGGTGCCGTCAAGGGCGGCGGCGTCAGCCTTCTCACCTCCAGCGTTGTCGGACTTTCCTACTACCTTCACTAAACGTCGCGTCCGTTTGCAGGCGAGCGAGTAGCGGGTGCTCCCATGGTTGGCAAAAGATGAAAAAACCAATCAAAATTCTCCACGTCATCCGCTCCCTGTCGCCAGAGAATGGCGGACCAATGGAGGGGATTCGGCGACTGGCACAGATTGCCCGCCAGCAATCCTATGAACTCGAAGCGGTATCGCTTGATCCGCCCGACGCTCCCTTCCTCAAACAACTTCCCTTCAAGGCCCATGCACTCGGACCCTCCTGGGGCCGCTATGGCTTCTCCCCCGGCTGACGCCGTGGATGCGGGCCAATGCCCGCCACTTTGACGGAGTCGTCATCAATGGACTTTGGCAATATCACGGGCTCGGTACCTGGCGCGTCCTCGCCGGCAAGGTGCCCTTCGTCGTATTCACTCACGGCATGCTCGATCCCTACTTCAAGAAGCGCTACCCGCTCAAGCACGCGAAAAAGTGGGCCTACTGGGCGCCGTTCGAATACTGGATGCTGAAGAACGCCAACGCCGTGCTCTTCACCTCTCCGCTCGAGAAGGCGCTGGCCGAGCAGTCCTTCTGGCTGCATAAGTGGAAGCCGGTGGTCGTTCCCTACGGCACCACCGGCCCGGACTTCGATATCGAAGAATCCATCTTTAGTTTTTACGAAGCCTTGCCGGTTCTCAGGAACAAACGCTTCGTGCTTTACCTGAGCCGCATTGATCCGAAGAAGGGATGCGATCTGCTCATTGACGCGTTTGCGCGAATCTCAAAAAGCGATCCCAATCTCTGGCTGGTCATTGCCGGCCCCGACTTAGGCGACATCGTGCCCAAACTGCAGGCGCAGGCCGAGCAGCGCGGCATCGCGCACCGCATTCTGTGGCCCGGCATGCTTCGCGACGCTATCAAGTGGGGCGCCTTCTACGCCTCCGAGGTCTACATTCTCCCCTCGCATCAGGAAAATTTCGGCATCGCCGTCTCCGAAGCCATGGCCTGCGGCAAGCCCGTGCTGACCACCGATAAAGTGAATATCTGGCCCGACATCCTCGAATCGCAAAGCGGATATATTGAGAGCGATACGGTGGACGGCATCGAGCGCCTATTGCGGCGCTGGCTGGCCACACCGCCGGAGGAACGCGAGGCCATGGGTCAGCGCGCACTCGTCACTTTTGGAGAGCGCTTCAATATGCGGCGGACTGCGACCAGCATCCTCAAAGAGCTGGGCCACACCATCCCTGAGAATGCGGCTGTGGCTGTGCCCGAGGTTGCACAGTGACGCAGGACCCCTATCTGCTGCCGGCGTTTTCTTTCAGCGACCGGCTCTATCGCCTGTGTTGGCAAATCACCTGGACGCTGCTTTATCGCACCTCTCCTCGCCCGCTGCACGCCTGGCGCGCAGCCCTGTTGCGTTTATTCGGAGCCCAACTTGGCAGCGCCTGCCATTTCTATCCTCGCTCGCGCGTCTGGTCGCCCCGCCAGTTGCGTTGCGCCGATCAGGTGACACTGGGCGACGACGCAGAGATCTACAATCCCTCGATCATCACCCTGGGATCGCACGCCATCGTCTCGCAGGGCGCGTATATCTGCGGCGCCACGCACGACTATAACGATCCGGCATTCCCGCTCTATTCGCTGCCCATGTCGCTCGGCGCCTGGTCGTGGATCTGCGCGCGTGCCTCCGTGTCGCCCGGAGTGAACGTTGGTGAAGGCGCGGTACTCGGGCTCGCCTCGGTTGCCACCCACGATCTCGAGCCCTGGGGAGTGTATGCCGGCGTACCGGCTAAAAAAATAAAGGAGCGTGAGCGAAGAGCCCAGCCCGACGCATCTGCCACGGACTTCGCCTCCCGCGCATGATCTCCGTCCTCATACTCACCCGCAACGAGGAGCAGAACCTGCCCGATTGCCTGCGCAGCGTCGCCTGGTCGGACGACATTCACGTGCTCGACTCTATCTCCTCCGACCGGACGGTGGAGATTGCGCAAGCGGCAAACGCGCGGGTCACGCAGCGACCGTTCGACAACTGGGCGGCCCATCAGAACTGGGCCCTCGCGAACCTGCCCTTCCGCCACCCCTGGGTCTTTTATCTCGACGCCGATGAACGCGTCACGCCAGAGCTGGCTGATGAAATGCAGCGCGCCGTCTCGTCAAATCCCGCGGTGGTTGCTTATCGCATTCATCGCCGGGATTTTCTTGCAGGCCAATGGCTCAAGCACGTCCAGCTCTCTGCCTACTACATCCGATTATTTCTTCCACAGAAGATGCGCTATGAGCGCCTGGTCAATCCGCGCAGCGTTGTAGACGGTCCGGTGGGGCAACTGCGGGGCTATCTTGACCACTACCCGTTTAGCAAGGGGCTCGAAGACTGGCGATCGCGACATGACCGCTACAGCACGCTTGAGGCCGAGCAGAGCGCATTGAATCGTGCCGGGGCCGGCGACTTAAGCTTGCGCGCCGCCTTGTTTGAGCGCGACTTTCACCAGCGTCGCTATCACCAGAAGGAGCTCTTCTATCGCATGCCGGGCCGCCCGTGGATCAAGTTCTGCTATCTGTATTTCTGGCGCCGCGGCTTTCTCGACGGCAAGGCCGGCTTCACTTATGCGCGACTGCAATCCCAGTACGAGTCAATGATCGTGCGCAAGACGCGCGAGCTGAAGCGCTCGGAAACGACCGCTTCACTTCGGAAAAATACGTAAGTCGCCGCCCGTCATCTCCGCGGGCAAATCCATGCCCAGCATGTTGAGAATGGTCGGCGAAAGGTCGCGCAGCGATCCGCCGTGCCGCAAACTAAGCGGCGCTCCATCTCCGCTGAGCAGGATGCACGGCACCGGATTCGTCGTGTGCGCGGTATGCGGGCCCTCCGTCACCGGATCAATCAGCATCTCCGCATTTCCATGGTCCGCCGTAATAATCATGGACCCGCCGCAGCGCCGCAGCGCGGCCCAGAGCCGGCCAAGGCACGCGTCTACCACCTCGACCGCCTTCACCGTCGGCTCCATCTTGCCCGAGTGCCCCACCATGTCAGCATTCGCGAAGTTCACGATGATGACCGGGAACTCGGCGTCCTCAATCGCCTTCACCACCACATCCGCAATCCCCTGGGCGCTCATCTCGGGCGCGAGATCATACGTCGCGACTTTCTGCGAAGGGACCAACTGGCGCTCCTCGCCGGCGAACGGCTTCTCCAGCCCGCCGTTGAAAAAATATGTAACGTGCGCGTACTTCTCCGTCTCGGCCACGCGCAGATTGCGCATGTTGCCCCGGGCTAATATTCCGGCGAGCAGATTGTCCATGGACTCCGCTGGAATCACAATCGGCAGCGTGTATTTCACGTCGTACTGGGTCATGCACACGTAGTGAAGATTGCGCGGCACCTCGGTCCGGGGAATCTGCTTGTCGAGATCTTCGGCGCCAGGCAGTTCGCGGCCACCGGTCGCCGTGAGCCCGCTCTCCCTCGCCAGCACGCGCGTTATCTGCCGCACCCGATCTGCGCGGTAATTGAAGCAGATGCAGCTGTCGCCATCCTCAACCACACCCAGCGTCTTGCCCGCGGGATCAGTGCACACAAACGGGATGACAAACTCGTCGGTGATGCCGTTGTTGTAGCACTCGCGAATTCGCTCCAGAGGATTTGCGTGCCGTCCGCCCTCGGCATTGCCGTGCACCATCGCCTGGAAGGTCTTTGCCTCGCGCTCCCAGCGGCGGTCGCGGTCCATCGCATAGTAGCGGCCGGAAACAGTTGCCAGCACTCCCACGCCGACCTCATGCATCACCTGCTGCAGATGCTCGATGTAGCCGAGGCCGCTGGTCGGCAGCGTGTCGCGTCCATCAAGAAACGCGTGAACGAAAACGCGCGTCAGTCCTTGTTGCCGCGCCATCCTGAGCAGCGCATACAGATGCGCCTGCTGGGAATGCACTCCGCCATCTGACACCAGCCCGAGCAGATGCAGCGCGCGCCCGGTGCGAAGCGCCTGCTGCATTGCGGTCACCAGCACGGGGTCCTGAAAGAACTCGCCACTGGCGATGGCGGCATCAATTCGCGTGATGTCCATTCGCACAACGCGCCCGGCACCGATATTCAGGTGACCGACCTCGCTGTTACCCATCTGGCCGTCGGGCAATCCGACGAAATGATCCGATGCATGCAGCGTGGTGTTGGGGAACTCGCGCAGCAGCTTGTCATATGTCGGCTTGCGCGCCAGAGCGATGGCGTTGCCATGCGTCTCTGCCCGGACACCCCAGCCGTCAAGAATCACCAGCACCAGTGGCTTCATCAATTTCCTGTCGTCTAATTGGTCTAGTGCTCGGGATCGTAGTTCAGCGCGGAGATTCCGGGGAACTCTGCCGACTGACCCAGCTCTTCTTCGATTCTCAGCAGCTGGTTGTACTTCGCGATGCGGTCGGTGCGCGATGCCGAGCCGGTCTTGATCTGCCCCGCCCCGGTGGCTACCGCAAAATCGGCGATGTAAGTATCCTCAGTCTCGCCGCTGCGGTGCGAGATGACCGAGGTATAGCCATAACGGCGCGCCATCTGGATCGCCTCGAACGTCTCAGTCACCGTGCCAATCTGGTTGAGCTTGATCAGGATCGAGTTGCCTACATTCTCCTCAATGCCGCGCTCCAATATCTCCGCGTTGGTGACGAAGAGGTCGTCGCCTACGAGTTGAATCTGGTCGCCGAGCTCCTCAGTCAGAGTCCTCCAGCCGGTCCAGTCATTCTCCGCGAGGCCATCCTCAAGAGACACGATGGGATATTGCCGCACCCACTCGGCAAAGAAGTGGACCATCTCTTCGCTGCTCAACTCGGACTTGTCGGATTTCTTGAAAACGTACTTGCCGCTCTCCTTATCAAAAAACTCGCTGGCTGCCGGATCGAGCGCCAGGAAGATCTCCTCCCCCGGCTTGAAGCCAGCCGCCGCGATGGCCTCGAGAATCAGCTCAACCGCTTCGACATTGCTCTTGAGCGACGGAGCGAAGCCGCCCTCATCACCCACCGCCGTGCTGTATCCCTTCTTCTTAAGCAGCGACTTCAGCGTGTGGAACACCTCGACGCCCCAACGCAGCGCGTCAGAAAAACTCTGCGCCCCGGCCGGCATCACCATGAACTCCTGAAAGTCCACGTTGTTGTCGGCATGCGCGCCGCCATTCAGAATGTTCATCATCGGCACGGGGAGCACACTGGCGTTCACTCCGCCGAGATAACGGTAGAGCGGAATGCCAAGCGCATTCGCCGCCGCTCTGGAACACGCCATCGAGACCGCGAGAATCGCATTCGCGCCCAGCCGGCTCTTGTTGGGTGTGCCATCCATCGCGATCATTGTCTGGTCGAGCAGGCGCTGGTTGGCCGCGTCCATGCCCTTCAGCTCCGGCGCCAGCGAAGTCTCAACGTTCTCGACGGCCTGCAGCACGCCCTTGCCCAGGTAATGGTCCTTGTCGCCGTCACGCAGCTCGACCGCCTCGCGCTCGCCTGTCGAGGCGCCGCTCGGTACCGCCGCGCGCCCCGTCGCTCCGCCATCCAGCAGCACTTCCGCCTCTACGGTTGGATTGCCTCGCGAATCCAGAATCTCGCGAGCATGAATGGCAACAATCTCTGTCATAGCACTCCTTGCAATTTGATGGTTCAAACGCTCCTGCAGCGACGGCCTGCGGTCCACAGGAATCGAGCTTCCGCCGACGCCGAGAATCGAGCCGACTAGGTCCATGGGTCACAGACCCCAAACCTCAGAATGACGGCAACGCAGCAGAGGCTCACCCGTGAGATTCTAGCAAACGTCAGGCTGGCCGACGTTGACCGGGCATGAACAGCGTGAACAGAAAACCCGCATTCATCGCGGCCCGCGTAACCCTTGTATCCATTGACTCTCTAGTGACCTGCGTTCGGTCGCTGATTGTGGCGTGCAACTTAGTTGACTACTCTGAGTTCAGAGTGACAAGGAGTACGCAATGAGATTTCCCTCCCCCAGAGTGATAACGACGCTGGCCCTACTGCTGCTTGCAGCGGTGGCCACGCTCGCGCAGGAAGCAGCGACCACGAGCAGCAATCCGGTTGTCACCACCGCCGACACAACCGCGGTCACCGGAACCATGTCTGTCACCGTAACTGAGAAACCATCTGCCGCAATTACTGAGACGGATGCGCACGCCCCGGTACTTCCGCCAGATGGCACGGTCGCAGCAATGCCGCCGCCGCCGCAACCACCGACGCAAAGGTAGCCGAAGCGAATGTCGCCGACAGCCAATGGCAGCCGACTACGGCATCGTCACGGCTGTCCCCATCACGCCGGGCGAGCTGTCAGAGGGCACGATGCTGCGCGTCCATATTGACCAGGAGATCTCGACGAGCTTCACCAAGACTGGCACGCCCTTCACTGCGCGCACGATCGCAGATGTAAGGCAGGGCAGCCGCGTCATCATTCCCGTCGGAACACTGATGCTGGGCCGCGTGACCCGCGTCACCGCATCGCGCCGCATCAAGGGCCGCGCCAAACTGCATCTGCGCGCCGACGAACTCGTGCTGCCGGACGGCACGCGAATGATGCTCCACGCACAAGTGATTGATACCGGCCTTATGTCGCACACCAAGACCGATGGCGAAGGCACGATCATCAGCGAAGACAACGCCAAGAAGAATTTTGCCATCGCGGGAGCAGCAACCGGCGCGGGCGCGGTCACAGGCGCGGTACTCGGAGGCGGCATCGGTGCAGGAGTCGGCGCAATCGCCGGAGCCGGAGTCGGGACCGCTCACTACCTGATGGCGTATCAGTCCGCGACATTGCCCAAAGATTCCACCCTGATCTTTGAACTGACGGAGCCGATGCCAATCCAGCCGCTGCACGAGTAGCCGGCGACTTTCAATTATTTATCCGAAGGCCCGCACAGCAAGCGGGCCTTTAATCTTGCGCGGCCACCCGGCTGCCGGGCTCAGGAAGCTGATCGAGCAGGCGCTTCCACGTCTTTTGATTGCGCCGGAAGCTCTTCTTCAAATCTTCGAGAATGCGATCGAAATCCGCATGCCCCTGCAGCTTGCTCCACGCAGGATTGTGGCTGAACCACGGATAATTCTCATTCCCCAGATAAATCGCGCGCCGCAGCCAATGCAGCGCCTCAGACTCGTCGCCATCCACGGCAAAATACGTCGCCAGCCGGTAGGCCATCTCCGAGTCCGCTTCTGCCGCCTGCAGGGTGTCCTCAACAATCAGCGTGGATGCGCGATGCCTCTCGCCCATCTGCGCATAACAGAGAGCCAGCGTGGGATAGGCAATCCTCAGGTTGGCGTCATCGGCAATCACGCCCTCAAGCGTGTCAATCGCCTGCGCCATCTCACCCAGCCGCATCTGCTGGTAGCCCCGGCTCACGCGCAGCAGCGGATGCCGCGGCTCAAGCGTCAGCCCCTTGGTAATCTCCTCGCCCGCCAGCTCCAGCTGGTTCTGATATTGATAGACCCGCGCGCGGTTGTTATAAATCACCGGCGCGCTGGCCGGATTCATTCGCAGCGACGCCTGAAAGCGCACCAGCGCCTCGTCATACATTCCGTCCAGCCGCAGGGTGGTGCCCGCGACCATCTGCACATTCCAATCGTTGCCCGCCGTCCGCAGCAGATGCTCGATGCCGTGGCGCGCACTCTCTTTTTCGCCGCGCGACAACAGCATGTAGACCCGGTAGAGATTTGCCTCAACCGACGACGGGTCAAACTGCAGCGCCTGGTCAAAGCTGCGACGCGCCGACATCACATACATCTGGCCGCCAAAGCCATGGCGAACATATTGCAGCTGCGCAATGCCAAGGCCGGCCCAACCGGCGGCGAAAGACGGATCCCGCGTCACCACGCTCTCAAACAGCTCCGACGCGCGGTCAAGATCATCGCGGCTGCCGGTGCGCTGCATGAATGACGACAGCAGAGCGCGGGCCTGCAAATATTCTTCCGAAATCTCCTGCGAGAGCGATCCCTTGCGCGTCACCCGGTCTGACGGAGGCTCGAGCGCGCCCAGCCCCTGCAGCGTCGCGAATACATCGTTGCAGATTGCATTCTGCACCGCGATTAAATCGAAAGACGGCACATGAATCGTCCCGCCATTGCTCATGCTCTGCCGCGTCACATCGAAGAGCTGCCAGTTCAGCGTGAATCCCTCGGCTGCGCGTTGAAACGTCCCGGCCAGCACGTAGCGAACCAGCAGCCGTTGTCCAATTTCAAGCGGATCGAGTGGCTGCGGCCCCAGCGACAGCAGCGAACTCGCCGGCCGAATGATCAGCGACGGCATCCGCGCCAGGCGGGCACCGATAGCATCCGCCAGCGCATAGCCATACATCGGGGCTACATCATTGGCGCCCAGGTTGGTGAAGGGCAACAGCAACAGACTGTTCTGTCGCGGCCCCTGGTCACTGGACTCGCGAAAGCGCTCCGCCAGCAGCGACAGAAAGCTGGTCGAGCGCTTCTCTGCCTCAATATTGTTTGAGGTCGGCAGGTTGGCCGCGGCATCGCCCGGAACCAGGCCATGCTCCAGCTGCAGCGTCCGCATAATCGTCTTCAGCGCCTCCCTCACCTCGGCAGCGGTTGAGTAGCGCTCTGCGGGCGTCTTCTCAAGGCAGCGATAGATCACGCTGGCCAACTCCGCCGGAACCTGGGGCGCGCTCTCGCTCAGCGGCGGAGGATCGGCAAACTGAATTGCGCGAATGCTCTGAATGTCGTCCGCGTCTGGCCGGTGAAACGGATGCCGCGCCGCGACGAGCTCATAGAGGATCAGCCCGAGCGCGAAGATGTCGCTCTGCATGCTGCTGTGCCCGGTGACGAATTGTTCCGGCGCCATGTAGGCAATGGTTCCGCCACGCGCGGTGTTGCCGCTCAGCCCGGGCTTGCGCCGCACAGACGCCGAGGGGTCAAACGCGCCCTCCTTCGGATCGCGCCGGCGCGCCAGACCGAAGTCGAGAATCTTCACCAGACCGCCGTCCGTCAGCATCACGTTCGCGGGCTTGAGATCGCGATGGTAGATTCCCAGCTCGTGCGCCGCAGCGAGCCCATCAGCGATCTGAATGCCGACAGAAAGCGCCAGCTGGATTGCCGCCGGTCCCTGAGCGATCACCTTATCCAGCGATTGCCCGGGCACATACTGCATCACGATGAAGGCTTCGTCCTCCGACTCGCCAACCTCATAAATCGCGCAGACATTCTGGTGCTCAATGGCCGAAGCCAGCCGCGCCTCGTGCAGCACCGTCGTGCGCATTCCCTCAATGGGCAGGTCGCCGCGCTTGAGAATCTTGAGCACTACCGGCCGCATGAGCAACGTGTCGTTAGCCAGATAGACAATGCCGCTGCCGCCCGCACCGAGCTTGCGAACGATTTCATATTGATGGATCGTCTTGCGCTTCATGACCTTCTTTGAGTCTAGCTGGCGGAGCAACCGGATGGTGAATCTGGGCTTAAATCTGCGGGCCCGGACCAGCTGTCCAAACCGTTAGTGTTGCGGTTGGCGAGTCGGGCACCGGGGTACTGCAAGTTGAAACTTTTGTTGTAGCGCGCCGACTTGCATATTGATACGGAGGCGAGGTATACGAATATATCGGAGCGAAAATATGCTCCACACCACGCAATAGACGTGGGTTGATTCACGCGGTACATCTCGTTGTCAAAATTCTCGCCGAGGCATCTCAAGTGGACGCAGACAGCATCTATCCGGTTGCACATCCCTATAAGCCCATGATCCTGCTTGTTGATGACAACGAGATACAGCTGAGCACCCGAAAGTCCGTCCTGATGCGGGCAGGCTTCAATGTCTCACCCGCCAATTCCGCGATCGAGGGTCTGGACCTCGTCACTGATCCGGCCAGCGGTAAATTTCTTCGGCTCGCCATCACCGATCACATCATGCCGGGAATGATGGGGTCTGAGTTCGTCCGCCAATTGCGGAAGACTCTTCCTGAGTTGCCGGTGCTCGTCATCAGCGGCCAGCCGGATATTGAACAGGATTACGCAGGCTTGAACGTAGGCTTTCTGCCCAAGCCCTGCGCGCCGGAGTTGCTGATTGAGCGCGTCTCGGAGATCCTGCAGACCCCGCTGACTCGCACCGCCTAGTCCAACTACCCTTCCCCGTCGTCTCATCAGGTCAAATTTTCGCGCGCCTTGTTGTCGCACTTGCGCTACCCTTATGCCCGGGGGAGCCGATATGGCCACTGGCAACGTCCGCAAGATCATCCTGCTGTTTTGCTCCGACTCCCTCGTGCTCTCGGTGCTGCGCGACGCGCTCGAGGTCGCGGGATATCTCGTGATGTCGGCCGAAGACCTGGGCACAGCGGTGAACCGCCTGAAGGAATGCAAGGCGGATCTGCTGATCGTGAGCCCCTATGTTGACTCGCTCACCGGATACGACGCTGCTATTTACCTGCGGACTAAGTGCCACGGCCTGCCTGTGCTCGTTGTTGCCGGCTATCTGGATGACGAGCGGCTGCGCGACCGGGCGTCAATCGCATCGTTTGAGCTCTTCCCCAGCCCGTTTACCCGCGCCGATTTTCTCGCCAAGGTTCAGAGCATTGTGAATCCGCCGTCTGCTGGATGAGCCTGGGCGGATTTCGGTTCGCCCCGCTTAGCTTTCCGCGCAGCAGATCTTCAAGACAGGCGACTGAGCAGACGCCGCCTGGAAATTCCGGGTTGACATATATTCCTATATCGGCATATATTTCTCCCCATGGCACGGGCAGCGACCACCGCCGATGTATTCAATGCCATCGCGGAACCGCGCCGGCGCGCCGTTATCGGTGTGCTCGCAGATGGCAAGGAGTACGCTGTGGGCGACGTCGTGGTGCGGCTGCGAATGTCGCAGCCCGCGGTATCGAAGCACCTTGGCGTGCTGCGCAAGGTCGGCGTGGTCTCGGTGGTTAAACGGGGACAACACCGCATGTACCGGCTCGAAGCTGCAAAGCTCAAGCCGGTCCATGACTGGGCAAACACGTTCGAGCACTTTTGGACGCATCAACTGGGCCGGATCAAGGAGCGCGCCGAGCGCAAGGCCCAGCAGCAAATCATCTCAGGCAAAAAGGAAAAAAAGGAGCAGTGATGGCTACCGGAATTCAGGATCAAGCAGTCCAGACCTTTGAGATCGTCAAGCATGAAGAGATCGCGGCACCTATCGCAATCGTCTTTGAAACCATCCTTGAGCAAATGGGGCCTCTGATGACGGCCGGCGAGCGCGGCCCCATGCCCATGCGCCTTGAAGCCTTCCCCGGGGGCCGCTGGTTTCGCGATCTGGGCGACGACGCAGGCCATTTCTGGGGAGTGGTGCAAGCCATCAAGCCGCCCTCGCTGCTGGAAATTTCCGGCCCCCTCATGATGTCTACGCCGGTGCTCTCAAACATCCAGTACCGCCTCACGGAAGAAAACGGAGTGACGCAGCTCCGCTTCGTCCACCGCGCCCTGGGCTGGATCACTGAGAACGACCGCAGGGTCGAACAAGGCTGGGGCGACATGCTCACGCGCATCCGCACGGCCGCATCCAAATCCGGCAGCCGCCGCTGATCGAGAGGAGCCGCCATGTGCCCAGTGTGTATCGCAACCGCAGCCTGGATTGCTGCCGGCACTGCCTCGACCGGGACCATCTCCGCGCTTGTCGTAAGCAAGCTGCGCGGCAAGAGCAACAAGAACCGCCAACAAGGAGTGAGCCATGGATAAGAATATGAAGAAGCCCCCGGTCGTCTCGGCCGAAGAGTGGGAGGCAGCGCGCCTCGAACTGCTCGTAAAAGAAAAGGAACTCACGCGGGCCCGTGATGCCATGGCAGCGCAGCGCCGCCGCATGCCGTGGCTGGCCGTTGAGAAGGAATATGTCTTCGACGGGCCCAGTGGCAGAGCCACGCTGCTCGACCTCTTCCAGGGCCGCCCTCAGCTTGTGCTCTACCGCGCCTTCTTCGAACCCGGCGTCTTCGGCTGGCCCGACCATGCCTGCCGCGGCTGCTCACTCGGAGCCGACCAGGTCTCCCACCTGGCTCACCTGAACGCGCGCGACACCACACTTGCTTACGCCTCACGCGGTTCGCAAGCCGACATCGCCCGGCTGAAAGCTCGCATGCAGTGGGACATCCCCTGGTTCACCATCCCGGAGGACTCCACCTTCGACAAAGACTTCGGGGTGGACGAGTGGCACGGCCACAACGTTTTCTTTCGCGATGGAGATCGCATCTTCCGCACTTACTTCATCAACAACCGCGGCGACGAAGCCATGGGCAGCCTGTGGAGCTACCTCGACATCACTCCGCTGGGCCGTCAGGAGAAGTGGGAGGACTCACCCGAAGGCTATCCCCAGACCGCGCCGTATCAATGGTGGAACTGGCACGACGAATATGCGGCTAAGCCTGCAATCGATCCGGCTTGGGTAAAGGTGAGCGACAACGCGCTCACTATCTTGAACACGGAAAACAAATAACCTGGTTGCGACATGATGTGAGCGGTGGGATCGAGGCCTGGTCACTCGATCCAGCTTGCAGCGGACGCCTCAACGATTACTTTAAATCGGAGGCCGAATCCGCCTGATTCTCAAATGGTTGCGGGGGCTGGATTTGAACCAGCGACCTTTGGGTTATGAGGGCAATCATAAACTGATTCTAAAAGACTTAGTGCGGCGCGGATGATACCGAAGCACCTTTAGGAATCTGTAAGATACGAAACCTGTACCGGCAACTGCGCTCCCGTTTGCGCCCTCGTGTCTGGAGAGAATTTCGATATTGTTGGTATCGCGGCTTTCTCAGAATGCAAATGGAGTACAGAACGGAGTACGCCTTATTCGTGGCCTCCCCTGCCCTCGAACATGGGCTTCCATCGGACGTGCAGGAATGATTCCAGCAGCGCGAGCATCGGGTCGCCGAGGCTTGCAGGCACGAGAAGATTTACGCGGTCAGGTATTGGTTCTGATCCAGTTGCCGATGCCGGATGCGTCAGTTTCCAGCCGCCCCGACCTTAGCCGGGTTCGCCAGAATCGAGCGGGCGAGATTGCTGCGCGCGCTGTTCGGGTTGTAGTGCTGCGAGGTGTAACGCGGGCCGCTGTTTTTCCGACCGGCCTTGCCGACCTTGAGCGCCTGGCCATTCAAGAAAAAGCGTACACGGACACTTTCCCGGTCGGTAGTCCCTTCGGCTGATGTGGTTTGGGCATAATCTCGACTGAAATGCTATCGGCGATGAACTGCGCGTCTGCCAATACAGCGACTTTTCGGAAATCGGTGAGTGCTTTGGAGACGAGCTTTTCGAGATCGCTCATAACGCTCCTAGTTGCACCGCGCGAAATCGACCGCGAGACGGTGTTGAACTATCTCTATCCTCGGATTGGCGGCGGCGGTGCTCACTACATTGCGTAGTGCAGTTTCTTCGAGCCGCCATGCACGAGGATGCCGCGCGCGACAATCCCCTTTCTCTTTTTTGAGGTGCACGAGATAGCGCCGCAGTTGATTGATGGCGGCCACGCTCGGGTGTCCCTGCTTGCATTCGACGATCACGGTCCTGTCGTTCCGGTCGAGCAGGATAACGTCGGAGCGGGTGCGGTCCCGGAATGTCAGCTCACGAACCTTAAGCGTTGGGTGAACGGTCAGGCCGTCCTCAAGGTGATGCGGATAGGTTGCGATATAGCCGGACAGGGCTTTCTCGTAATCAAAGCGCGCGAACAGACTTTCCCAATTCGTTTCATCATTCATCGCGGCTTTGAGGTCGTCGAATGACTGCGATCCGATCTCGGCAATGGTCGAGTGCGCAACTCGCCGCTTGTGAAACGCGCTTCCTCTGGCAAAAGGACAATCTCATCGCGATTATCGGGGCCTGTGGTCAAATCCCATCGAACAAAAATGCAGCGGCCCATTTCGCCGTCGGGTTCGTCTTTTGTGCACGGGACGAGCGGATTCCAATCGGTATCCTCGATGGCCTTCCCCGTGACCTCGCCGAGGCGTCCGACGCGATGCCCGCGCAGTGACACGATGATGGGGTCGCCGATCTGAATTCTCTGGAGGCTCGACCGCGCGCGGCTCCATGCCGCACGATGTTTCTCGTCCGTAATCGGTCCGGTCAACGGAAATCCCCATTCGCTATACCATCCCACTGCGACGCATTGGTTGCGAAACCAACGTTGCCACATACCGGGAAAACGGTCCTCCATGCAGTTGATCTTCCAGAGCTTCATCTGTCAGAGCCTTTCGAGCGAGGCTGCGAGGGTGGGATCGTTGGCGGTCGCGATTGCCTTCACTTTATCAATATAGGCTTGCGGGATTTCGCGCTCGCGAAAACCGCCGATGATGTATCGTACATATTCAAAGCTGGTTTTAAGGTCCTTACTCGGCGCGATAATCGTATAGGTCAGCGCTGTGACGAGTTCGCCGTCCGGTTTTCTCACGACGATGTTTTGACTTTTGTAATTCGTTCCCTCCCCTTCGATGGCATCGAGTGATTTACGATCGTGCGCTTTTGCGGTTTGTGGGCGGAGAAGATATTCGGGAATGTCATAAGAGTGCGCCCGGGATACGTTTCCACCGGGTTTACTCACAATGTCTGCGGCGGCGCAGTCAGTTTCGGTTTGATCGACGCAGCATCAATCCGACGCAAGCATGGGCAGGACGGCCGCCTGCTCTGGGTGGAAATCAAGCTTTCGGAATGGGTGATGAGCGCAGCGGTGGGATCGAGGCCTGGTCACTCGATCCAGCTTGCTGCGGATGCCTCAACGATTACTTTAAATCGGAAGCCAAATCCGCCTGATTCTCAATTGGTTGCGGGGGCTGGATTTGAACCAGCGACCTTTGGGTTATGAGCCCAACGAGCTACCGGACTGCTCCACCCCGCATATGCAGTGTAACAACGCACAGCGGTGGGGTCAAAGCGAGCAGATCGTCAACCGACGTCGCGCGCTCTCTGCTCAACTCAATCGTTCGGCGAAGCAGGCGAATCCTGAAGCCAGCGATCGAAGGCGCCCGCACGAATCGCCGACGCCAGCGACTCGATGTCGCGCGACAGCGGCCGGTCCTGTTCCAGCGGAGCGACGAACTCGCGTAATTTCTCGACCGCCTCTCCGACGCGAATCGCCGGCTTCAGCGGAGCGCGGAATCCGACTCCCTCAGCTGCCGCCATCATTTCGATTGCCAGCAGCAGCTCGGCATTGCTGACAATTTGCCGCAGCTTGAGCGCCGAGGTCATGCCCATGGAGACGTGATCCTCCTTGCCGCCCGAGGTGGGCACACTATCCGTGCTCGCCGGGTGAGAGAGCACCTTGGCTTCATTCAGCAACGCGGCTGCAGCGACGTGGGCAATCATGTATCCCGAGGATGCTCCGGCATCATGCGTTAAGAACGGCGGCAGCCCCTCGTTGATGTCGGGATTTACCAGCCGGTCAATGCGGCGCTCGCTGATGCTCATCAGGTCGGTGAGCGCGATGGCCGCAAAATCGAAGACGGCCGCGAGCGGCGCCCCGTGAAAGTTGCCGCCGGAAATTATCTCCGGCCCGTGCTCCCCGGCGAACACCAGCGGATTATCCGTCGCGCTCCCCGTCTCCGTCTCCACAACCCTGGCGGCGTGCTCAAGGGTGTCGCGAACCGCGCCATGCACCTGCGGCATGCAGCGCAGGCAATATGCGTCCTGCACCCGCGGATCATTCTCAAGATGCGACTCGCGGATTTGACTCTGCTCCATCAACCAGCGCAAATGCGCCGCCGCAGCAATCTGCCCGGGATGCGGGCGGGCCCGGTGCACCCGCGCATCAAAGGCGGCTGGAGTGCCACGGAGCGCCTCCAGCGTGGCTGCGCCCGCGAGGTCGGCGAGGCGCACCACCCGCTGCGCGCGGGCCAGCGCCAGGCCCCCAACTGCAGCCATCGCCTGGGTGCCGTTGAGCAACGCGAGTCCTTCCTTGGCCGCAAGCTGCAGCGGCTCCAGTCCCGCCAGACGCAGCGCTTCCCTGCTCTGCATGCGCTGGCCGCGGTAAAAAGCTTCGCCTTCTCCCAGCAGCGTGAGCGCCAAATGAGCGAGCGGAGCCAGGTCGCCGCTAGCACCGACAGAGCCGCGGGACGGCACCAGCGGCAGCACGTCATTCCGCAGCAAAGCCAGCAGCGCCTCCGCCACCAGAACGCGCGCGCCACTCAGCCCCTTGGCCAGAACATTCGCCCGCAGCAGCAACATCACGCGAACGTCCCCGGCAGCGAGCGGCTCTCCAATGCCGCAGGCATGGCTGCGAACCAGATTTTCCTGCAGGCGGACCAGGTCCGAGTCCGCGATGCGCACGTCCGCCAGCTTTCCAAAACCAGTGTTGATTCCGTAGACCGCTTTGCCGCTGGCCAGCACGCTCTCGACCGCCGCGCGGGAGGCCTCCATGTTGCGCCGCGCCACTTTTGACAGCGTGACCTCACTAGGCGCTGCGGCTAATTCGGCAAGCCGCGCAAGAGAAAACGGCGTGCCATCAATTTCAAACGACTGCTTTGGGGGGGTAGACATCACACGCGATAATAACGGCTCTTTGCTATGGCGAGCCGGTGGAAATTGGGCAAATGCCGCCGACACATTACACTGGTCAGTGCCATGAGATCCGCGTTTGGCGCCAGTGAGGCGCCATGTTAAGCCTGAGACAAAAGCTGGTTTTGAGTTATCTGCTGCTCATCGCCATTATGGTTGGCGTGGGAGCCTATGGCATCCACGGCACTCGGCATATCGGGCGGGCCATTGACGACATCGTTGCCAGCGACAGCAATCAGGCCATTCAACATGGACAAGCCGCTGCCCGCAAACTGGCACGGCGGGAAGAGATTGCGCTGCTGGTGGCCGTCGGTTCCGGCGTCTTGCTGGGGCTTTATTTTGCGGTGCAGTTCACCTACCTCGTCGTCCACCCGATCACCAAGCTGGCTCGCAGCGCGAAACAGATTGCTGAAGGCAATCTCGAGCAGCAAATTGATGTGCGCTCGCGCGATGAGGTCGGCCAGATGGCGCGCGAGTTCAATCGCATGGCGGTGCGGCTGCGAGAGTTCCGCGAGTCCGCCGCAGGCCGCGTGATGCTCGAGCAGGGGCTCTCTGACGCCGTCCTCCAATCCATCTTCGAGCCGGTGATCGTCGCCGACTCCAAAGGTGAAGTGCTCAAGCTGAACCGGGCGGCGATTGACGTGCTCGGCACCGAGGGCGAAAGTCCCGCGACGCTGGCCCGCACTCCGGGCGGCGAAAAAATTCTGCGCGCGGTGCGCGACGCGGTCGCCATGCAGCAACCGATTGCTCATGAAGGCGAGGCGGCGATTCTCCCCCTGCGCATTCGCAACGATGAGCGCAGCTATCGCATGCGCACCACACCGATGCGCGACAGCGAAGGCCGGCTGCTGGGCGCCGTCACCGTGCTGGAAGACATGACCGAGTTGCGCGGCGTTGACCGCTTCAAGACGCAGTTTCTCTCAGCCGCCTCACAAAAACTTCGCCAGCCGCTCCAGTCCATCCGTCTCGGGCTTTACACCCTGCGGCGCGGACTCGCCGGCGAACTGCGGCCGCTGCAGGCCGAGATCATCGAAGACGCGCACCAGAAGGCTGAAGGCCTCGACGACCTGATGTCCGACCTTATCGAACTGGCCGAAGTGGACACCGGCACACGCGCGCTCGAGCAGGCACGGCTGCGCCCGGTGGACATTCTGCGCAACGCCGTCGAGCGATTTGACGCCGCTGCCCGCAGCAAGGGGGTTACGCTCGAATATTTCGCTTACCCGGACATCTCTTATATAGTCGCGGACCGCCGCGCCGCACGCAGCATCTTTGACAACCTGCTGACCAACGCGCTCCGCTTCACCCCGAGCGGCGGCTCGATCACGCTGCAGGCGCAGGAGAAAAAATCCGCCGTCCAGTTTTCAGTGCGCGACACCGGCCGCGGCATCGAGCCCGAGCGCCTCGCGGGAATCTTCGGACGCTTCAGCTCCAGCGGCGGCGGCACCGGACTGGGCCTCGCGCTGGTGCGGCGCCTGGTTGAATCCATGGGCGGGCAGATTGCAGTCGAGAGCCGGCTCAATGGCGGTACCGCCTTCAGCTTTACCCTGCCAACGGCGGCCCCGGAGCTATCCCGCCACCCAGTGGAGATCGGCTGACCATGGACGACTTTAAAAACACGCCGCCCGAGGACACGCCGCCCGACAACCCATCTACGCCGGTCTCTTCCGCGTTCCCCTCCCCGGCCGAACTTTCCGACCTGGCGCCGGATCCCGCTCTGCCGGCGCGTTTGCGCGTCTATATCGGCGCTGCCCCTGGCGTCGGCAAGACTTACCAGATGCTCGAAGAGGCCCACCTGCATCGCAAAGAGGGCGAGGATGTCGTGATCGGGCTGGTCGAGACGCACGGGCGCAAAGAAACTCAGGAGCAGATCGGCGACCTCGAAATCCTGCCGCAGCGCGAAATCGAATATCACGGCGTAAAGCTGCGCGAGATGGACCTGGACGCGATCATCAAGCGGCACCCTCAGACGGTGGTCGTGGATGAGCTTGCCCACAGCAATGTTCCCGGCTCTAGAAACCGCAAGCGCTACGAAGATGTTCTCGAGCTGCTCGACAACGGCATCAACGTGATGACCGCCGTCAATGTGCAACACATCGAAACGCTGAACGACGCGGTCTCGCGCTCGGCTAATACCCGCATTCGCGAAACTGTTCCTGACTCGTTTCTCAAGCGCGCCGATGAAGTCGTAAATGTTGACGTAACCGTCGAGGAGCTGCGCGCCCGTCTCAAGCAGGGCAAGATCTATCCGCCGGAAAAGATAGAGCAGTCGCTGGGCAATTTTTTCCGCAAGGGCAATCTCAGCATGCTGCGCGAACTCGCCCTTCGCACCGTTGCGGAAGAGGTGGGCGCGCAAGCCGCGCAATATCGCCGCACCCAGGGGCTGGAAAAGGCGCCCATGCCGGAGAAGGTGATGGTCTGCCTCTCATCCCGCCAGGGCACGGAGCGGCTGCTGCGCACCGGGTCGCGCGTCGCCGGCCGGCTCGACTCCGAGTGGTACGCAGTGTACGTTCAGACGCCGACGCAGGAGCCCGGCCGCATGGATCCCGAGGCCTATCAGCGGCTGCAGGGCTACATTCGCATGGCCGAGGAACTGGGCGCGAAGGTGGTGATGCTGCAGGACACCAAGGTCGCCGATGCGCTGATTGAGTTCGCCCAGCGCGAGGGCATCTCACACGTTGTCTTTGGCCAGTCGGCCCGCACCCGTTGGGATGTGCTGTTGCGCGGCTCGGTCATCAACCGCTTTCTCGCTGAAGTCCGCGATGCCACGGTGCAGGTTGTGCCCATGGGCCGCAAGCGCGAGAATGACGCGTAATTATTCCGCCGGACTTAAGGAACAGTGACGGGCCGCAATCCGGTCACGGGGAAGATTCCCGTCGGTGGCCCTTCTTCGGTCGGATATTGCGGGCGGAACATGTAGCGCACATAGAATCCGCCCATCACGTTGTTGTAGTCGCGAGTATTGTTCGCGCTGAGAAATGCGCCGGCATACCAATGCTCGGTGACGCGATAGGCCACTTCGGAATCGAAAAGATAATTCGCGCCGACGTGATTGTCGGTCGGATAAATTACGGTGCCCTGTCCGGGCTGGTTCTGTATCTGCGGATCAATGGGGAAATACGGCGCCGTGTCTTCCTGGAATCCCTGGATGCCGAAGCTGCCATTGATGCGATAGTGCAGATTGCGCCCGTAGTGGCCGTCAAATCGCACCGGAACGTTCGCCAGCAAATATCCCTGCGGACTGAAATAGCCGCCCTGCCCATAGGTGAAGTAGCGCAGGTTGTGCTCGTAGTGCATGGCAAAGACGTTCATCCCCAGGGTAAGCGAGCCATACTCGGGCCACGTCGTGACGCGCCAGAATGCTCCGGCATCGCCATCGCCGCGCCAATTGGTTTGCACGTGCGTGCCGGTGAGGTATTGTCCGCCGCCCTGCAGATAGAATCCTGAATGATCTGAGTTGGTTGCAATTTGCAGCTCGCCGGAGTTCGCCATCACTCCGCCCCAGATCGGCTGGGTAGATTGACCGATGTCGCGCAGGCCGGAATAGGACAGCTGCGTATCCGTCACCGGATCGCGCGAAAATGTCAGCGTGACCGGGCCGTTTGCGGGACGCAGATAGAGTCCGCCGATAATGTTGCTGACAAGAAATCCGTAGGGCGTGTATCCGGCCCTGATTCCGAAGTTCTGCGTGCGCAACTGCAACTCTCCGCCTGTCCCGGCCGCCGTTTGCGTATAAGGCACCGTGAGCGGAGCCAGCGTGCCCTGGCGATAGATGGTGCTGATTGCAGGAGTGCCCGCGTCAACGATCACAGGATTCACCACAATGGTGGCGCGCACTGTATCGCCCAGAACGGCGGAGCCCTCAACCGGCGTCGAGAAATATGCGAAGCGGTCAAATCCCGGCTGGCCGCTGCGGTAGCTGCCGATCGCAGTCGCGCCGAGCCACGGACTGTATCCGCCCTCAATCGCTCCGAGCTGCTCTTCAACCTGTTCCCGCGTCGTCTGCTGCCCGCGCGGAGGCAGCTGCTGCTGTCCGTAGCCAGTCAGCGGCGGAAGCACGCGCTGGAAGCTCGGCTGCTGCTGCACCGGAGCCTGCGCGTCGTTGTAATACGAGTAGCCCGGTCCATAAGAAGGGTTATAGGTCTGCCCGGGAGTCTGGCTGTAGGTTCCGTAGCCAGCCTGCCCGTTGTTCTGTGTGGGCGGGGCCACCTGAGACGCGGCGCTGGACGAAGAATATCCGTTGCTGTCTGGCGCGCGGTAAGCCTGCTGCTGAACGGGCGGCGGTGGCAGCGCTGGCGCGCGTGGCTGCTGCTGCACTGGCGCCGCATACTGCGGTTGCGGTGGCGGCTGAGACTGAACATATTGCTGCTGCGCCGTGTATTGCTGCGGCGGAGTGTATTGCTGTTGCGGCTGCACCTGCGCCGGTGGGGGCGCTGACTGGCCTTGATATGTTGTCGGAGTCTGATATTGCGCGCCACGAATTTGTTGTCCGGCTGCTGTGGGCGCATACGAAATTCCCGGAACATTCTCGACGGTGCGGGGCGAGTCGCTGAGCGGAGCCTCGGTAATTTGCACAGGAGTTGCCGCGGTCGCAGGAGTCCGCGCAGGCGCGGGCTTGGGAATTGCGCGCGCCACTGTGGTCTGGGTTGGCGTCACGCGAGCCGGTGGCGGCGGCGTGTAAGCGGGCGTGGTGGCCGCAGGATGTGCGACAGCGTTCATCGTCGGGCTGGCAGCTTCGGGCGCGGGCGAACTTTGCGGCGTTCCCGGCATATGCAGATGCAGTTTCACGGGCGCAGCGGATTGCGCAGTGGTCACTGGCTGGCTCACCGGCGCCGCAGACTGCCTGGGCGCTGCAGACTGCCTGGGCGCAGCAGACTCTCTGGGAGCAGCCGCTATGGGCGGCGCAGCAACCGGCGCAGGCGCTACCGCAGGCGTCTGTACCGGAGGATTTGCGGGCGCGTCGCCATTCAACTCCGGCCTTATGACCAGGTGCATCTTCGGATGCGGCTGGCTTCCATCCTGCGCGGCAGTCTGCTGCGGCTGAATCCACGCGGCGGCTCGCACCGTCCATGCGGAATCGCTCGCGCTCGAAACCCCGCCCTGCCCTGCCATCCAGTTCAATGCCAGCTCGTCTTGCGCCGTCAGAGGGCTCGCATCCAGCCGGCTCGTCGGATTGTAATCACCCAGCCGCGTCGGCGGCGGAGGTGGAGGTGTCTTTGCCTTCTTCCTGCCCGGCGCCGGCTGCGACGTGATCACGGGAGGCTGCGTGGTCTGCGGAGCGGCATAAGAATTAATCGGCACCGGCGGCGCCACCGGGCTCGACGCATAAGTTGATAGAGGTGTGGGCGCGCTCGAGGTCGAGTCCGATCCGGGCGCAAGCAGCCGCACCAGATCCTGCGAAGGGCTCATGGTCTGAACATTGCCGGTCGGCGGCGCAGACTGCATCTCGTGGGTCAGCGTCTCGTTGGGATCAGGCGGACCCATCGCCTCAAGTGACGCCTTGAAGTAATCAACCGCGCGCGCCTTGTCGCCTCGCGCCTGCTCATACTGCCCGGCTTGCTGCAAAATCTGCGCGTCGTTGGGATAGAGCTTTAGCGCGGCCTCGAGCCATGTATCGGCTTGCCGCAGATCACGCGCCGAGAGCGCTGCTCCGATGGCGGCGCGATAGTCGAGGGCCGTGGCGCCCGTCCAATTGATGGTGAGATAAATTCCCACCGCCCGCCTGGGATCGCCTGCCTGCGCATAGCCTCCGGCCAGAGCCTTCTGCACTTGCAGATTGTTGGGGAAGGCGCGATTCGCCGCATCGAGAATCTCGAGCGCCTTGCGAGGATTGCCCCGCTTCGCATACAGGCTCGCCCGCTGCACACTCCACGTCGCCCAGATGGTCTGCAGTGTGCCTTGCTGCTCGGGCGTAATATCCGGCCGGCCCTGCACCTGCGTCAGCACAGTATAGAGACCAACATTGTCGCCTGAGTTGAGCAGCAGCCAGGCGTACTGCAGTTGCAGGCTCACCGGCACCGGCAGGTTCCGGCTCTGATAGGTCGAATTCACAGAACGCAGTGTCGCCATCGCCAGCGGCGCATTGCCGGCTCCGCTATAGATCGAGGCCAGCACTTCGAGAAATTGCGGATCTTGATTCAGCCGCGCATACGTCGGTCGCGGAATCAGCGGCAGCTCCGCCAGCGCCTCGCGATCGCGGCCTGTCTGATGCAGCGCGCTGAGCAGTCCGGTCCACGCATCCACACGCGTCGGATCGGCGGTCAGCACCTGCTGGTACAACGCAAATGCCTGGGGCGCATTTCCCTGCGCGATATATACGGCTGCCAGTTGCAGCCCGAGACCCGGCGGAGGGGTCTTTCCTGCCGCCGTATCGCTCGCCATCGCCTGCTCCAACAATCCCTGGGCAACGTCATAGCGGCCTTGCGAAACATAAATAGACGCCAGCGTGAGCTGGAATCCGGGATCCCGTTGCGCCGATTCCCTCGCCGCCGGCGGCATCTCTTCCATCGCCTGCAGGGCCTGCGCGTCTTGATTCATCGCATGCAGCGCGCGAATCAATCCCTGATACGCGTCTACATTCGCCGCGTCCGCGGCCAACACCTGGCGATACAGTCCCGCCGCCTGCTCCGGGCGGTTCGCGGCCAGCAACAGGCCGGCATACTGCATCTGCGTGTCCGCCTTCATTCCCTGACCGCCGTTGGGGAAGGGCAGATTCAGTGCCTGCTGCAGCACGCGCTGCGCTTCCGCATCCTGCCCGGCGGCGGAGTAAGCCGACGCTAACGACCGCAAATATCCCGGGTCCTGACTCAGCGAGCGGCGCACGGAGTCAGGAAACTGCCGCGACGTCGCCAGGGCTGCGTTCGAATCTCCCGCCAGAGTCTCAGCGGTAAACAATCCCTGCCACGCCTCGGCCGATTTCGGCTGGGCCCGCAACCACTCGCGATAGACACTCTCTGCCGCCACCGGCTGCTGCTTGAGCAATGCCCCGGCGAGGCCCTGCAGTGCTGCGGGATTTGACGGCCGCATGCTGAGCGCAGCGCGATATCCCTGGATGGCCGCATCCGTCTGGTTCTGATTGAGCGCTGTCGTGGCCTGCGCCATGGTGTTCCAGAACCGCGAAGTGTTCAGCGCATCCTCAACCGCCTTGTCGTGCATGCCGTTGGTGCGGGCCGCCTCAAGGTAGGTCGTGGCGCCGGCAAAATCGCTGCGCCGCATATCGAGAAATCCCAGCCCTGCCAGCGCCCGCGGATTGTTCGCGTCCTTGGCGAGAATGGCCTCAAAGCGGCGTTGCGCGTCGTCCAGCTTGTTCGCCTGCATCGCCATATAGGCAGCGCGCTCTTCTTCTGAACGCGCTAATCCCGCCGACAGCTTTGCCTGCCTGGCCTCGGTCGCCTGCAGTCGCTGCTGCAACGCGGCGTCGGGATTGCTGTGCAGGAAAGCGCGAATCTCGGGGATCGTCGCCGGATTGTCCGCGTCCCACGTCAGGGCCTGGCCCAGCGCCAGCCGCGCCTGCGGATCGGTCGAATGCTTCTGCAGCAGCGCGACGCCCTCCTTCCGCGTCTTCACGTCGAAGGTGAGAATGCGGCCCAGCGCGATCTCATATCGCACGTCGCCCGGATACTGCGTTGCCAGCGCCCGCAGCGCCGCAATCGCCTGCTCGCGATATTGCGGCAGCGCCGCCTCGGTCTCGTAATAGGCCAGCGCAATATCTCCCGGCGGAGGGTTGTTTCCATAAGTCTGGCGGTAGATCTCCATCGCCTGCGCATATTGGCCGGCCTGGGCCAGTTTGCCTGCGCGCTGGGTCTGCGGGCTCGCCGCCTGCAGCCGCTTCATGCTCTCGATCTGGCCGATGTTCGGGTCGTGAGGATTGATCGCCGCCAGCCGGTCAAGATATTTGCGGGCCTCGAGCGTGTTGCCCATCTGCATCTCGTCGCGGGCCGCGCCCGCCAGTGCCTCGACATTCCTTGAGTCGGAGAGGAGCACCTGCTGCCAGTTCTGTGCCGCCAGGTCCGCCCGGCCACGGGCATCCAGCGCACGGGCCTTCTCAATCAGCACCCTGGCCGCGTCAGACTGGGCGTGCAAGTGCGGCTGCGCGAGCAGGAATACCCCTGCCGCCAGTGCACCATACATCCGCAATGTCGTGCTACGCTTCACTGTTTCCAACCAACTCTCAGGCTTCCGTCCTGATCAAAGCGATAGCGGTGGTCCTGCCATCCCTGGGCAAATAATGCAAGGTTCTGATCGTAGTAGTAGGGATCATCCCCATAGAGGCCCAATGCCTCATTCAAATGCTGCGCCAGACGGGCCTGCTGCGCCAATAACGCTTTATGGCGATGCAACTTATCGAGATACGGCAGAACTGCAGCGGAAAATCCTATGCTGCCTGCAGGCTTGAGGACCTTGCCCTGGTCGTCTACGACTTCAGGCGGCTGGGGATGGTCGTCAAGATAAGTCGCCATTGCTTGGATGCATCCCATCACCTTGCGCAGCCGGGGGGAATTCTCCTCGGTCAAACCTGCCCACAAATAGACCCGAATTGCGTCATAACTCCCGGTCGGAATAGCTCGCGGCGTCGCTCCAGAAGCCGCTGCTGGAGCGGTTCCCGGCGCCACGGCGGGTGAGAATCCTTCTCCAGTCTTATAGCTAATCCAATCCATAGCAAAACCCTTCCCAGAGCCTTGGCAAACAAGGCTCGGAAGACCATGAGCAATGCTCTTCCATGGACCCTGAGGTTGGGCTCTAGAAGCAGCACTGAGCAATGGTAACGGCAGGTAGCTGGGATTGAGTATCCAAATGTCCTTGTCAGGATGGAATCCGAGGGGGGCAGGAACCAGCATAGGCCCGAATCCAGAGAGTAATACCACTTCTTGTTCAGCAATGTGTTTCAGCATGCTGATGCCCAGTGCTTTATACCTCGGCTCATGCCATAACCGGGCGGCCTCAAGCAGCGAGTAGCTCATCCATAAGTCAGCGTCCGATGCAGGGTTCGGATCCAGCACATGCCAGTTACCATCTTTATCTTTGCCCCATCGCCATGCCGGCAGACGCTTGTCCAGGTCGCCGGCCGCGAGATTGTTCGTCGTCCAAAGCAGCATCTGGTCAAAACGCGGGCGATCATTGGCTACCAGCGCGAAGAACATTCCGTACGCCTGCGACTCTGACGTAGAGCGGTCCTCGGCGTGACGGTCAATCACTCTTCCCTGGCCGTCAACGAAGCGGGATGCGTAGCGTTCCCACAGCGGCCACTCGGCCGTCTTGCCTGCAGTTGTTTTGGCGGTTGCGGCCGGCTTGGCGGTGGTTGACCTGGCCGCAGCAGCGGCAGGCTTTTGCTCTGCCCTGGGCGCCTGCGCAATTATCGGCACCGATAGGAACAGGAACGCCGAAGCGATCCACAGCCGCCGGCGCAGCGGTCTCAATGCAGGCATGGAGCCTAATCCAACTCTTGGGCTTGCAAACGGGCCCGTGCTCTGCGACGCAGCCATAGCCGCGCCCATGAGGCCAGCAGCACGCTGATCAACACGATCAGCAACACAACCACCAGCGGATATTGCATGAACCAGAGCCGCATCTCCGTCCACCAGGGGATGGTACCGACGTGATAGATATCGGTGCCCAACTGATAGGAGGTGAAATTGTTTCCGCGAAGCACGCTGACGCTGTTCGCAATGTCGCTCGATTGCGACCACCGCAGGAAGGCGTCGGAAAACTGGGTCGCCGTCGCCGGATCGCGCAGCGCGACCACCACGATGCTGCGGCCCGGGGCCCAGGGATTCTCAATCCCCTCGATGATCGAGTCCGGCGATCCGCCAATCGTTGTGAGCGTGCCGTCTTCCTTCCGGTCGGGCCGAATCTTCCACCACGCATTTGGGAACGAGGTGAAGAAGCCTTCAGTGTCTTTAACGTGGATGCCGCTCAGGTCCACCTGCACCGGCATCGAACCGTTCAGCTTGCCGATGGCGGGCTGGTCCTGCACCGTGCCCAGGACCAGATAGTCGCGGTCGTCATGTGACAGCAGGCCGTCGGGGCCGAGCACCGTCACCCGCAGCGTGGGATAGCCGGTCTGGGCGCCGAAGTGGCCCATCAGGTTGAGAAACAGCGAGAGCTCTTCAGCCGATGGTGACTGGGGCACAACCACCTTGGTCTCGGCCAGGTCTGCCATTCGGGTAAACGGGAATCCGGCGTTGGCGAATAACTCCAGGTTCGGCATCGCCGCCCAATGCGCCAGGTTGCGAATGTCAAGATATGAGTCGCGCAGGATGGCGCCGTAGAGATTGGTCGGCGTGGTGTCTTTGCAGTTGCCCTGCTTGGCGATCTGGAAGAAGAAGTCGAAGAGGAACGATTGCGAGAACGGACGCAGGTCCACGACCGGCACAGCAATCTCCTGCTCGGCCTGCTCCTTGACGTTCGTGCCCGGGATCAGCGGCAGATTGCCGATGAAGCCGCCATTCGATAACAGCTTCAGCGACGACTGATTCGCCAGCGGGATCGAGTTATACGCATACCGCAGCATCAGCGAGATGTTGGCGCGATCGCCGAAATAAAGATCGGGCGGCAGCCGAACATAAACAGGTATCGGAACCGTTCCATCACCCTGCAGCGTGTCCTGCGTCGTGTAATTCCAGAAGGGCACGTTGCGGTCGGTTGGAAGCCAGCGCGGCGAATCGTCCGGCGTGCGCCCCGACGGCAGCTTGAAGTCGGAGATATGGATCGAGCTTCCCTGCAGCACCCCCTGCTGCGCGGCCAGAGCCTGGGCGGCGAGCAACAACTGGTCCGGATCGTCGCCGGAGACAATCAGAATCTTGCCGTAGGGATCGCTGGGGTTGGTCCGTATCGTGACCGTCGGCCCGCTGGCTCCGGACACATTCATCGAGGCGGGCAGCTGCGACGTGCTCTCGGAAATCACCACCGCATTCCCTGTCGGAATGCTCCCGATCATCGCGGGAAACTTGATCGGCCGGGAGTTCGCCTGCACGCCGAACCATGACGCCACCACGCCTGCGGCCTGCAGCGCCTTCATGCTGGGCTGCGAGAGAAACACAAACGGCAGCACCGGCGGAGTCTGCACCGCGCTGTCGAAGAAGGGCAGCGGCAGCAGCTTGAGGTCGTCCTGCAGCGGCAGCAGCTTGCCTGAAATATCCAGCGTCGAGTTGGCGTCAACTAATGCCCAGAGCGCGGTGTTGCCGGGGTCTTCGCAGCTCGTCGTGTAATGCCCGATGAACTCAAACGTCAGCACATTGTTGCGCGCCAGCATCTCCGCCGGCATAGAGAGCATGAGGTAGCCATTCGCCGGCTGCACCGGCACGGTCGCGAACAGCGTCCCGTTGATGCTGACCTTGAGATGACTGAGTTGCGCAATCAGGGCGGGCGAAAAGTGATAGTTCAAATGCAGCGACGTCTGCTCGACCACCTGGGTCTGCGGCAACGCAAAGTAAATCGAGTGGGAGGAATCTACCCCGGTCAACTTGATGGTCTGCGGCAGTCCGATGTCGGCCAGCGTAAAGGTGCTGTGGAAGCTGCCCAATGGCACCGGCATTGCCGCATTTGCCGGCGCCGCTGAAGCACTCGCGACCGGAATTGCAGTGGCTCCCGGCTGTGCCGGCGCGGCGTGTGGGACCGATTGTGCTGCGAGCCGGTGAGGATGCATCGCGCTCGGAACTGCGTATGGCGAAGCCGCCGAAGTCTGACTGGGCGAAGTCTGAGTCGCCGCCATCGGCTTGGGAGCAGCCTGCGGTGGTGCCGTCTGTGCGGGTGCCGTCCCCACGGGCGGCGTCTGCAGCGGCGATATCTGCGCCGAAGCCGCGCCCGTCAGCATGAACAGGAGAAGTATTACGCCCGTAATGCCGGCAGTGCCGAATGACGCCGAATCATTTCTCCGTCCGGGAAACAGTCCGCGAAAGGTATGCGACAGGCCGCGCATGGAGAGCTGCATAATGTGCCAGAGGCTGCGCAGCGGCTGGTCGGCTTCGCGCGACTCGCCCCAGCCCAGCCAGGAGTCGGCGCGCGAGAACAGCACCATCGTCAGCATCTCCTGCTCGGGCAGGGTGAGCGCCTCATACTGCAGCCGTACGTTGCGACCATCAATCCCCGCAATGGTTGCCGGGAGGGTGGCATCGGCAGTGCGCAGAGGAAAGAGCAGCTTGACCGCGCTTCCCCGGCTCGCGGGCACGCTCTCAAATAAATTGATCGCAGCGCCGCCGGCTGATATGTCCACCGTCTCGCCCGCGATCTCAGTGCCGTCAGGGAATCTTACGATTGCCGGAATGGTCGTGCTGATGCGGACACTGGTTCGCCGCTGTTGCGCCTCATACGCCACCGCAGTGGCCACGCCCAGCACCACAATGTTGAAGAGTATCCAGAACAGGTTCATCAAAATCGTTCCGGGATGCGCCCGGTCATTCATCAAACTCAGCGGATACGGCATCAGGAAGTAGCGCGGAATCGCCGCCAGCGCCCCGATCATATTCAGCAGCAGCAGCACCAGAAACGGGCTGGCGATCCGGCTGTCGTAATAAGACTCATCCACCACGCCGCCTTTTTCCGTCACGTTAAACGACCCCAGCTTCGGGCTGATCATCGCCAGCATGGTGGGCAACATAATGTAGGGCGCCAGCACGGTCTCGTAAATCTCATTCCAGAAGGAGTGACGGTGCTGGCCCTGAATGCGGCTGTTGGCCACGTTGGACAGCACGAGGTGAGGCAGCGCATAGGCCAGAATCGCCGCCCAGAAGCCGGGAATATTAATGTGATTGAGCAGCATGTAGATCAGCGGCGCGGTCAAAAATATGAGCCGCGGCAGCGCATACAAGAAATGCAGCATCGCGTTGAAATAGCAGAGACGCTGCGCCCAGCTGAGCCCCGGCGCGAAGAGCGGATTGTCCACCCGCAGCACCTGCACCATGCCGCGCGCCCAGCGAATGCGCTGCTTGATGTGTCCCGACAGCCGTTCGGTTGCCAGCCCCGCGGCCTGGGGAATATTGATGTACGCCGTGTTCCAGCCATGCATCTGCATGCGCAGTGAGGTGTGCGCGTCTTCGGTCACCGTCTCGGTGGCGATGCCGCCAATCTCATCCAGCGCCGAGCGCCGCAATACCGCGCAGGAGCCGCAGAAGAATGTCGCGTTCCAGAAATCGTTTCCGTCCTGCACCACGCCGTAGAAGAGCTCGCCTTCGTTGGGAATCGTGCGGAACTGCTCCAGGTTCCGCTCAAACGGGTCGGGCGAATAAAAATGATGCGGCGTCTGCAGCATGCCCAGATCGCGGTCGCGCAGAAACCATCCCATCGTGACCTGCAGAAAACTCCGCGTCGGCACGTGGTCGGAGTCAAAGATCGCGACATACGGCGACCTCAGCTGCTTGAGCGCGTGGTTGATGTTGCCGGCCTTGGCGTGCGCATTGTCGCTGCGCGTGATGTAGCCGATGCCGGCCTCGGCCGCGAACCGGCGGAAATCCTCGCGATGCCCATCGTCGAGCAAATAGACGTGCAGCTTCTCCGGCGGATAGTCAATGCTCGATGAAGCCAGCGCCGTATAACGGACCACACTCAGCGGCTCGTTATAGGTGGGAATAATCAGATCAACTTCAGGCCAGTCCGCCGGATCTTCGGGCAGAGGCATCGGCGCGCGCCGCAGCGGCCACAAGGTTTGCATGTAGCCCAGCAGCAAAATGAGGAATGCATAGGTCTCCGCGGCCAGCAGGATGAGCATGAAGAACGCATCAATCCAGCCCCAGTGATTGCCCGGGTCGGTGAAGAAATCAATCACCATGGTGTAGCGCCACCAGGCGTAGCGCGCGGTCGCCATCAGCGACATGAACATCAGCGTGAGAGTAACCAGATAGGAGTTTGAGCTGCGATCAAGCCAGATCGCCAGCAGCACCGTCACCAGGCCGAGAATGGCCTGACGGTCCCAGTTCAGATTCAGGGTGACGAATTCTGCCAGGAGCAAAATCCCGACAATAAAAAGGGCCCAGCGCAGCAGTCGAAAGAGGATCGAATCTCCACTTTCGATGTTGCTCCACAGGGCGGTTAAAATCGTCATCGCTCGCTCCAGCGAGTGCCGCGAAATGCGGCAGAGGCCGGCGCCGAGCTGTTGCGAAGCCATGAAGCCACGTTGAGATAATCCTCGGTCACCGGCGAGGTGGGCGCGTAATCAATCACCGTCATGCCTTCGGCCAATGCCTCGCTCACCGCAGGGCTCCGCCGGATGGTCGTCGGCAACAGACGATCGCCCAGCTGCTGACGCAGCACCTCCCGCACATCCAGATGCAGCGGCAATGAGGAATCAAACTGGCTCAGCAGGAAGGTCGGTTGCACCGGCCGCCCATCCGCCCCCGCAAACTGCCGCAGGAAGCGGTCAATCAATCCCAGGCTCACGACGGAATTCATGTCCGGCAGAATCGGCACCAGCACCGCCGTTGCCAGGCGCAGCGACTGCCGCGCCACCTCAACCGACCCGGTCGGAATATCAACCACCACCCGCTGCATGTTGTCAGAGGCGCGCGCAATCTCATCCGTCAACGCATCGGGTCGCGTTGCTTCGTGGGCGCCGCCCTCCATCTCAAACGACACCAGATGGATGGGCGCGTCGGGCGTTCCTCCCGGAGGGGAAAAAGTTCTAACCAGGCCCGGCCGGCCCTCGCGCGAGCCAAAGTAAAACGGCAGCAGGCCATAGGGACCCGTATCTACTATCAGTGCGCGCTCCCCATAGTGCGACAGGGCGCGGCCCAGAGTGGCCACCAGGCTGGTCTTGCCCACCCCGCCGGCCAGGGAGAAAACAGCCAGCAGCGGCACGCGCGCGTGCTGGGCTACATAAGCCTGGGGAATCTCCGGCTGCGGTTGTGGCTGTTCGCCAAACACGCCCTTCAGCGCGTACCAGCGCGAAGCCACGCGCTCCCGCGATTGCTGCAAGGTGTCGTGCAACGGAGGATTGGGCGCCGAAGAGGGATGCGGCTGCTGCCCCACAGCCTGCGTCTCTGTATAGGACCACGACGGTCGCGCCGATGGCGTTGTCTCTCTCACAGGAGATGCCGACGCATACTGAGGTGGCGGTTCCGGCGGTGGCTGCACAAAGGGGTTCGACGCGTAGTAAGGCGCAGGCTCGGCCGCCGGCGGATGCACGTAAGGAACGGACGCGGGTGTTGCGATCGGTGGAATGGGAGGGGCATATGCCGGTCCGCCATACTCCCGCACATAGACGACGGAAGGCGATACCCCTTGCGGGGTAGGTGAGCTATATGGCGCATACCGCTCTTCTCCCGGCGGGATGCGGGCCGGTTGCAGGCTGGGCTGCCCGGAACTCATCGGCGGAGGCGTGTAAGGAGCTTGCGGCGGGTTGCCGACCTGCGGATCCTGCTCCGTCATGCCCTGCCGCACCTGCGCGCGATGTTCCCGGCGGGCAGCAGAAAAATCTCTGTACTTTGAGCCATGCAGATTCGCCCACGAGTAAAGAGTCGAAACGTCGTCGGGGGCTTCGGCCATTGTCGGCTCGTTCCGGTCCTTAAAATCCTGGTCCATACACTCTCACGCCCGCGGGATAGCTTGCGCTTCCCTGCCGCTGGTCACACTGCCCAGATACGATTACTTGCCGCCTAACGCCCAGCGTCAATCCAGCACACAAAATGGTGCACTCTAGCGCAGCGTATGTGGCTGACCCTGCGAAGTCAATGCTCCGCTTCTGGCCTTTAGAGAACTTTCGTACCAAGGGTATTGATTCGGTCACCGCTCCCCCATCTTGCCTCCTGGCAGAGGCTTACACAGTCTTTTGGCTTGGGTCGCAGGACGTGTTGGGGGGCTCGCCCTGTCTTCTTAGCGCTCAGTTGACACTATTGAACCACAGCTTGTTACCGTCAGTATCCGCGCGTTCGCCTGTGATTTGCCATACCCGGAGAGTTTTCAGGGGTGATTACTTCCGTTGTAAGCGCCAAAAAGGGAGGGAATGGTGAGCGGGCTGGGGCTCGAACCCAGGACCAACGCCTTAAAAGGGCGATGCTCTACCAACTGAGCTACCCGCTCTCTCCTTATCAAGATTAGCATTGCCGACCGTGATTCCCGGCCGCGCTTTCACCTCAAAGCTTGCCGCAATCTCTCAAATCCTGCTTTGAATTCCCGCTGCACTTTCTCTTCACGCCGTCGGGCGGTCCGGAACCGGCATGGACGCGCCAAAGTCGATCGCAAACCGCGGCGCATACTCCTCCAGCAACTGCTTCACCCGCTCAGCGCTCGGCGACCGCACGATCAACCCCGCGTGATGGTGCTTGTGCATCCGCAGGCAAATCTCCGGCGCCGTGAACGCTGACGTATCCGGCTCCGACTGGCGCGCCAGACACAGAACGCTCCCGGCATACTCCCTGATCAATTTCGGCAGCTTGTAGTCTTCGTGACGGTATCCGAAGAATTCAATCCGCGCCCACTCCACCCATGGGTTCAGCCCGCTGGCTGCCTCCATCAGGTCGGCGATGAACGCTCCCCCGACCCGCGCCGCCGTCTCGAGAAAATAGTAGCGGCCGTCCGCGTGCGCCCGAATGAACTCAGTATGCGTCACCCCGCGCACCATGCCCAGCATCGGCACCAGCACGCGATTCAGCTGGGTCAGGGCGATCGCTTCCTCTGAATCGCGGTCCAGCGTCCGCGTCGTGAACACGCCTCCCTCATGCATCACCTGCATCGGCGGCTTGCCATATTTGTGCACCGCGGAATAAACCACCTCGCGCTCGCTGGTGATTCCGTCCACGTGAAAAATCTCGCCCGGAATAAATTGCTCCAGCACGAAGTAGCTTTGGCGATCGCCCAGATGGTCCAGCACCGGCCAAAGATCTTCGGCCCGATTCAGCTTGCGAATCCCGATCGCCGACGCATCGGAACGCGGCTTGAGCACCCACGGCCCCGGCACCTGCTCCATGAAATGCGCGAGGTCCTCATAATTCAGCACGCCGGTGAACTCGGGCACGTGGAGCCCGGGAATCTCCAGCTTCGCCGCCTTCACCCGCATGGCCAGCTTGTCGCGGAAGTAGCGCGTCGTGGTCAGCCCCATCCCCGGGATGCGCATGTGCTCGCGCAGGGCCGCCGCCGTCTCCATATCAAACTCATCCAGCGCGATAATGCGATCAAAGTGCCGGGTGCGCGCCAGGTATGAGACGGTGTGGACCACCTGCTCGACCGACATCTCCTCCGGCATGGTGTGAAACTCGGCGATGCTCTCCCACGGCCAGTCGGCATGACGCAACTTCTCGACCGTCAAAAAGACCACGCGGCAGCCCAGGCGCGCCAACTCCCGAATCAGGGGCTGGCCCTTCTCATAAGTAGATAGAACGAGAAATGTTGGCTGGCTGTCGGCCATGGCTTACCGTTTTACCACGGTTTTCGGCAGGGAACTCCGCCCGTTCCCAAAAGATAGCGCCCACGGCATACTTGAATCCGTGGCAACTCGCGATCCAGCCGACAAAAAACCGTTGCACTGGAACTCCGTGCTCAACGGCAACCACGTGCGCCTCGAACCGCTCAGCACGCAACATATAGATGGCCTGCTCGCAGCGGCTGCGGCGGATCCCTCGCTCTATCAGCTCACCCCGGTGCCTCAAACTCGCGACGGGATGGAACGCTACATCGCGACAGCACTCGAGTGGCGCGTTGCCGGCAGCGCAGTTCCCTACGCGACAGTGCGGCTGAGCGACGACGCCGTCATCGGCTCAACCCGCTTCTATAACCTCGAGCGCTGGGACTGGCCCGAAGGTCACCCCCGCCACGGCCGGCTTGCGCCTGACGTCTGCGAAATCGGCTACACCTGGCTGACGAAATCCGCCATCCGCACCGCGGCAAACACCGAAGCCAAGTTGCTCATGCTCACCCACGCCTTCGAGACATGGCAGGTGCTGCGCGTCTGCCTGCACACGGATGCCCGCAATCAGCGATCGCGCGATGCGATGGAGCGGATGGGCGCAAAATTCGAGGGCATCCTGCGCGCCCACAAGATTGCTAACGATCAGACGGTGCGCGACTCCGCCCGATACTCCATCGTCGCCGCAGAATGGCCTGAAGTGAAACGACAGCTCTCGGCGCGGCTGCGTTAGGCGTGGCTCAGCCGTTGCTCCGATGCCGTCGTCGTCCACTCTTGTGCCGGATTAGCTTGTGCTCTTCTCGACGGCAAACGTCTCCGCAATCGCCGGCGCTAACGCGGTGAACGGCGCGCTGTAGCCGAGCCCGCGCAGACTCGCGATGTCGGCCTCGGTGAAGTGCTGGTAGCGCCCGGCCAGGTCCGCAGGAAACGGGATGAACTCGATTTTGCCCGGCTTCTTCAGCTCCGGCCCAATCGCCTGCATGATCGCCTCTCCCACTTGCTTGAAGGTGTGCGCGTGGCCCGTGCCCGCGTTCACCACCCCGCGAAACAGCGGCGCCGACGCATGCGGCGGCACAATGGCAACGTCTCCCGTGGGAAGCGCAATCTGCGACCCAACCGCCGTCGCATCTTCAAGCATCCCGGCGAAAAACAAATTCATCCGGCAGAGATCGCGCACATAGACGAAATCGCGACGTTGCTCGCCCGGGCCATATCCGCCCGAACCCTCAAACATCCGAATCACTCCGGTTTCGCGCAGCTGCCGCGCAAAGTGGTGAATGACCGATGCCATGCGACCCTTATGCTGCTCACGCGGCCCAAATACATTGAAATACCTCAGGCCGACCACGGTAGACTTCGGCGCGGCCTGCGAGGCCAGCAGCTGACGGACATAGTTGTCGAAGACCAGCTTTGACCATCCGTAGATATTGAGTGGGCGCTCGTTCTCGGGCAGCGGCGCAAACTTTTCGCTCAGCCCATAGACCGCCGCCGTAGACGCGTAGACAAACGGAATCCCGCGCGGCACTGCAAAATGCAGCAGCTCCTTTGAATAAGTGAAGTTGTTGTCCATCATGAAGAGGCCGTCGTCCTCAAGCGTGTTTGAGCACGCCCCCTGATGCAGAATCGCGCGAATCGGCACACTGGAAAACTCGCCCGCCGCCAACGCGCGCCGAAACTCGCGCTTATCCATATAGTCGGCAAACCTGGCGCCACGCAGGTTCAAAAACTTCTGCTCAGGATGGCTCCCGATCTTCTGCTGCGCCGGCGTGGACTCGTTCGACAGATTGTCTACGACGAGAATGTCGCTGTGGCCGCGAGCGTTGAGTTCGTGCACGAGGTTGGAGCCGATAAACCCCGCGCCTCCCGTAACAATGATCATGCTTGGGATTGTAAGGCCCCGCCGCCTGCACGGATCAGCGTCCGCAGACTGAACAACGCCAGCACCAGCGTTATGAGCAGCAGCAATGACACGTGGGGATTCGAGAATTTATGCAGCATCACACCAAAAGCCGTAATCAGCGCGAGCCAGGCAATGCATGCCGCCAGGCTGACCGCGGCCAGTGCTTTGTAATCCGGCCGGCCAACGCGCAGCAAATTAATCGCCGCGAGAAAAACCTGTGCCAAACCTCCGGCCAATAACCAGATCTCCGTCTCGACCTCAGCGTGGTGATTAAACCAGGCGCCGGCGCCGTGGATCAGGGCAAAGCCAATCAGCAGGCAGGAAAAAACGATGTCGGTTGCTTTCACGGCGCCAGTCCTTGCGGTGGATTGCACAGCAGTCTAGCAGCGCAGTAGCGGCAACCCGGGAAAAGTTTCCGCCATCGTAAAGCCGAGAAAGAGTGGGGCGGGGGTTTTCGCGATTTCCTCCCCTTGCCCGTGGTCAAGGAGAATCGCAGCGCAGCCGCGGGACCCACTCTTTTTTCTGCCTCAACCAGCCGTGGCTCCGGCTCAGCAATTCGGCGTGGTCATCTTATTTACGATGGCAGACGTCGAAAATCCGGGGACCGTCGGCACGATCTCGACCCGGCCTCCCCACGAGCGCACATCGGCGGCACCAACCACGGTGGCCTCGGAATAATCGCCGCCCTTCACGATCACGTCGGGCCGCAATGCCCGCAGCAACTCGAGCGGCGTGTCCTCGTCAAAAATAGTGATGGCATCGGTCGCCGCCAGCGCGGCGAGAATGCGTGCGCGATCGTTTTGCTTCACCAAAGGCCGTTGCGGGCCCTTGAGCCGCTGCACGCTCGCGTCGGAATTAATTCCCACAATCAGCTTCTCTCCGAACTCGCGGCACTTCTCCAGCAGCGTGATGTGGCCAACATGCAGCAGGTCGAAACATCCGTTGGTGAAGACCAGTCTCTGGCCTGTCGCCCGCCACTCCGCGGCACGAAGTCGCAACCGCTCGCGCGGCAGTACTTTTTCCTGCGCTCCTACGGCAGACGACGGGGTGAGGTCGGCGATCAGCTCATTTCGATCAATCGGCGCGGTCCCCAACTTCCCAACGACAATTCCCGCGGCGATGTTGGCCAGATGCACAGCCGCCTCGGGATCGAGCCCGCCCGCAAGCGCCGCTGCAAGGGTCGCGATCACCGTGTCTCCCGCGCCCGAAACGTCAAAGACCTCGCGAGCCCGGGCGGGGGAATGAAACTGCGAATCCGCCCGCAGCAACATGATCCCGCGCTCCGATAGCGTGACCGTGAGAAAGTCCAGCTGGCAGTCGCAGAACCAGCCGCTGCGCGCGGGTGAAGAGTGCGGCCTGCTCCGCCGGCGATTCCGTCGAGCCCCCGCCGACGGCCTGGGCGAGTTCGGCAAGGTTCGGGCAAATCGTGGTGGCTCCAGAATATTTGGCAAAGTCGCGGTCCTTCGGATCCACCAGCACCGGAATGCCGCGCTTGCGTCCCACTGCAATCAGCGCCTGGCACAGCTCGCGAGTCAGCGCGCCTTTGGCATAGTCCGACAGCACAATGGCGTCCGCATTCGCCGCCAGCGCGAGAGCGCGGTCGTAGAGCGCAGCCTGTTCCTGCGGGGTGTGCCCGTTTGTCCGCTCGATGTCGAGGCGCAGCATCTGCTGCCGCCGGGCGACAATGCGGGTCTTCGAGATTGTCGGCGACGAGCACTCCACCATCCCCGACGCATCAACGGTCGCCGCGGTGAGCAGCTCAGACAATTCGCCTTGTTCCGCATCGCGTCCCCAAAATCCTGCAAGCACTGCGTGGACTCCCAGTCCGGTCAGGTTGGCGGCGACATTCGCGGCTCCGCCTGCGACCTGGGTGCGATGGGTGTGGCGCAGCACGGGCACGGGCGCCTCGGGCGAAATGCGGTCCACGTCGCCCCAGATATAGCGATCGAGCATCACGTCGCCGACGACGAGAATGCGGCGCTCGGCCAGCGGGCCGTCGAGCAAAGCGAGAATGCGGTCGAGATCGTTCATGCGCGGGTGGCCGGCGCCGGCGGCAGAGAAAGCCGCACTGCTGCCAGAGCCTCCTCTACGGTAACTGAAGTGAGGCATTTCTTTCGCTGCTCAATGCAGGTTTCAAGGCCACAGCCCCAGCAGTCGGTGCGGTGATAGACGATGTGGTGCTGCGTGCCGAAGGGGAACCAATGGACTGGCCGGTTTCTCGCCGAAAAGATGGCGACGATCGGCGTGCCCACGGTAGCCGCCAGATGCATCGGTCCGCTGTCGAGCCCGAGAAAGAGCTGCGCATGCGCGAGCACCGCTGCAGTCTCGCGAGGAGTGAGCTGCCCGCAGAAGTTCAGCGCCCTTCCCTTCCACGCGGCGGCGGCATGAGCACTGGCGTTGGCTTCAGACGGGGCGCCCACCAGCGCGAGACGATGCGCCGGGTAGATCCCGGCCAGCCGGGTGAGCAGCGCGTGCCAGTTGTCGAGGCCCCAATCCTTGGCCTGGACTTTCGTCCCGATAGCCGCAGCAATCAGCGGCGGCTGTTCCCCTGAATCCAAACCGAGCACGGCGCGGGCGCGAGCCTGCTCTGCTGCGGTCAGGTTGAGGCTCCAACTTGCAGGATCATCCAGTCGCGCGTCTCCCAGCGAAGCAATACAGCGCGCCAGACGCGAAGCTTCCGGCTCGAGCAGTTGGCCAAGCGGCAGCCCGATGTCCGGCGGCAGCGGTTGCAAGGCCGGCTCGGGACGCACAAAGCCGGGCACCTCCGGCAGCCATTGCGATTTCTGCAGCTCATTTGTCAGGGGCAGGCCGAGAATATTTTTCACCCCGCAGAGCCGGAAAAACTGCGCGTCGCGTCGAGCCGCAGGAATGCCCCGCACCGGCCCGAGATAAATCAGCAGGTCAGGACGAAACGCGCGCACCTGCCGCCGCAGCGAGAGCAGTCCGCGAATATTCCGCAGCCCGACGGGATATTGCATGTATCCATGGACGATCCCAGCCTCATTCTCCGCAGACGAACCCGACGCCGGCGCCCCCAGTATCTCTGCGCTCAGGGGCGCCTTCTCGTGCACCGGAGCATTCGTCAGCAAGCGGCGCTCGGCATCAGGAAAAGTTCGCGCGATCAGATGAAAGCACGGCAGCGCGACCACCGTGTCTCCCAGCGATCCCAGCCGGTAGATGAGCACGCGACGGGCTGTGGCGAAGGAGTCGGTCATGGAGTGCAAGGCACATTTTACGCGCCGGCCCCACGCCGGCTGCGTCGTTGCCCGCCTCGCCGCGACGGCGGCTCTCAACTTTCCTCGCCCGCTCTCTACTTTCCTTCGCCCGCTCTATACTTCCCTCTGATGCTGCAAGCCGCTGAGCTAACCGAAATGCAGGACCGCGCCACCGCGGACTGGCATCTTGCCGAACCCGACGAGGCCGCGTTGATGCGCCCCTACGGCGTGGATTCTGTTGAAGGCCTGCTGGTCGCCCAGCACCTCGCGAATTTCTCCCTCTGGCATGAGGAAGACAAGGCCCGCGATCCCAAGGCGAGCGACATGGCCATCGCGCAGGTAAAGCGCAACATAGACCGCCTGAATCAGCGACGCCACGACCGCACCGAGGCGCTCGACGAACTGCTGCTCGACACCGCGCGTCGCGAAGGCGAGTGGAACGGCAGCGCCCCGCTGAACTCTGAGACTCCCGGCATGATGGCCGACCGGCTCAGCATTCTGTCGCTCAAGATTTTTCATACGCAGGAGGAGATGTCCCGCCGCGACGCTCCCCCCGGCCACCTCGAACGCAACACCGGCCGCCTCGGCATTCTCGAAGAGCAGCGCCGCGATCTCGCCCACTGCTTCGACGCGCTCTGGCACGAGGTCATGCGCGGTCAACGCCGCTTCCGCCTCTATAAACAGTTGAAGATGTATAACGACGCAGCGCTGAATCCCGCGATGTATGGCAGCCGGCACGATGGATAGCGCGCAACGGCCGTGGCTGCTGGCGACGTTGCTCGGTTCGATCCTCTGCCTGCCGGGGCTCGCCTCCCCGCAAGATGCGGCACCCAACGCCGCAGCAACTGACGCCGCGCAAAACGCCGCCGTCAACAAAGTCCGCGAAGCTTATGAGTCGGGATACCAGGCGATGCTCGAGGGCCACCTCGACGCCGCTCAGGCGGATTTTGAAACCGTCGTGAAGCTCGCTCCCACTCTGGCTGAGGGACACAACGCCCTGGGCAGCGTGCTGCTCGAACGCGGTGAGGCCAAGGCGGCTGCGACGCAATTTGAAAAGGCCCTCGCCCTCAAGCCGCTGCACTCGGCGATGGAAAATCTCGGCCGCGCCTATGCCGCGCTGCAGCAAAACAAGCGGGCCGAGACGCAGTTCCAGCGCGCCAGTGCCGAGTCGCCGCTCAACCAGGAATCCGCGCTGATCTATGCGCAATTGCTCGACGCAGACGGCAAGCCTGCTGAAGCCGCCGCCATCCTGCGCCGCACGGTGGACGAAACTCCAACGCAGGCCGCCGGAGCCTCAAAAGCGGCGCAAGCTGGACTCGCCGGCCTGCACGACGCCCTTGGCACCCTGGAGGCCGAGCAGGAGCATTGGGACGCCGCGCGCCAGCAGTTTGAGACTGCGCTCAGCCTCAGCGCAGAGGCGCTCGCCCCGCGCATCCACATGGGAATTCTGCTCCTCGGTCAGAAACAGCCCGACGCCGCCCTGCCTTACCTCGAGGCCGCGGTCAGCCTCGCTCCGGATGACGCTCAGGCGCATCTGCTGCTGGGCGAGGTCTATGTGGCGCTGCAACGCGATCCCGACGCGCTCCGCGAACTGCAACGCGCCGTTGCCCTCGCCGAAAAACCCGGCACTTCCCCGCAGCTCGCGACCGACGCCGACTACCAACTGGGGCTGCAACTGCAAAATACTTCCAGGCCCGGCGATGCCATCCCATATTTTGAGCGGGTGGTTAAAGCACGACCCAAAGACGCTGCCGCGCTCTCAAATCTCGGCCTCGCGCTGATGCAAACCGGCAAGAGCAAGGATGCGATGCCCTACTTCCAGCGCGCGCTCGCGCTCACTCCGGACAATGCCACGCTCCGCACCGACGTCGGCGACGCTTACCTGCAGCTCAACGACCTCGACGATGCGGTCAAACAGTTCCACGCCGGCCTGGCCAGCGATCCCGACAACGCCGAGCTCCACTACGACCTTGGCCTCGGGCTCAAGCTCGAAGACAAGCTGCCCGAAGCGATCGTTGAGCTGCAACGCGCCGCCACCCTGCGGCCCGACCTTGCCGATCCGCACCTGACCATGGGGACCATCTATATGCAGCAGGGCAAGTTTGATCTCGCGGCGCAGGAGATGGAACACGTGCTCGCTGCCGAGCCCGACAATGGCGACCTCTGGGCCACCCTGGGCTCGGTCTACAAACAGGCCGGCAAGCCGGAGGAGGCCATCCACGCGCTCAAGAAGGCGATTGACCTGCTGCCCAATCAGCCCGGGCCCCACACCACTCTCGCCGGAGTGCTGCAGGAGTCGGGCAAGACCGATGAAGCCTCCGCGGAGAGAAAGATCGCCGGCACGCTCACCCGCGGCGCCATGAACCGCCAGGCCGCGCTCTTTGCCACCAATGCCGGAGACCTGCTGCTCAGCAAGGGCGCGATTGACGACGCCATCGGGCAATATCGCACCGCGATCAAAGACGATCCTGCTTACCTGCCCGCGCATCGTCAGCTGGCTCTGGCGCTGGACCAGAAAGGCATGAAGACCGAGGCCGCCGCAGAAAGAAAGATCGTCGAGTCCAGTCCTGCGGAAGCGGGAGCGGAAGCGGGCAAAGACTAGTCACTCGACCGCCATTAGCCCACTAAAGTGGCAGCCGCCCCGGTTGCATTGACTCCGGCATATCGGGCAGCTATATATTGCCGGGTCAGTATGGCGCAGCATTCGCCAACCGATGTAGAGACGAAGCAGCAAACGTGGAGTGGACGCACCCCGACTGCGCGGTTAAGATTTCCCTCTGAAGCTCTGCAACAGGAAACTATGTCAGTACCGATGAAAGACGCAAAGTCGAGCAGCCCAAAGAAGAAGGCCCCCATGCCCGGTGTCGGCATCGCTCCCTTAGACCCCGGCCGCAAGCAATCGCTCGAGAGCTACACCTCCGCCCTCAAGCTCATGCAGGACGGAAAGTTTGAGAAGGCGCAGGCGGCGTTTGAAAAGCTGCTCGCCCATTGCCCGCCGGACATCGCCGAGCGTGCCCGGCTATATCTTCTGGCATGCATCCGCCAGATGCAGGAGCGCGGCACTCGCTTCAACACCATCGAAGAGCATTTCGACTACGCCGTCTCCCTGCTCAACCAGGGCCTCTATGAAGACGCCCGCGAGCAGCTCGAAGAAATCCTGAAGAAGAACAAAGGCTGCGATTTTGCGCTCTACGGACTCGCCGTGCTCAACAGCATGACCGGGCAGACCGAGAAGAGCCTCGAGAACCTGTCGGAGGCCATCCGGCTCAATCCGCAGAACCGCATCCAGGCCCGTGGTGACGCAGACTTCCAGGACATCATGGACGATCCCCGCTTCACTGAGCTGCTCTACCCTGAGTTCTCCTGAACGGAGCGCTCGTTGCGGGCACTGGTGAACGAACCGCCCCCGCGCCAAGGACTAATTTCGATGCAGAGACAGAAAGACGCCGCAATTCGCGTGGTCGCCATGGGGGGAGGCACGGGCCTCTCGACCCTGCTGCGCGGACTCAAGCGGCATGTCAGGGCCGGCATCCCGCACGCCTCAGACGCCGCCGCGGAGATCTCTGACCTCGCCGCGGTGGTCACCGTCACCGATGACGGCGGATCGAGCGGACGCCTCCGCAAAGACCTCAACATGCTTCCCCCCGGCGACCTGCGCAACTGCATGGTGGCGCTCAGCGAGGACGAGCACCTGCTCTCCCGGCTCTTTCAATATCGCTTCCCGTCCGGCGAAGGCCTTGAAGGCCACAGCTTCGGAAACCTGTTCGTCGCCGCGCTCACCGCCATCACCGGGGACTTCGGCCAGGCGGTGCAGATGTCATCGCAGATTCTTGCCACGCGCGGCCACATCTATCCCTCGACCAACGCAAATGTAACTCTATATGCGCAAATGGACGATGGCACCACCGTCCGCGGCGAGACGAAGATCACCGCCAGCAAGCGCCGCATCGTGAAACTGCATCTCGAGCCCGCCCACGCCGATCCTCTGCCCGAAACCCTCGACGCCATCCGCAGCGCCGACCTCATCACCATCGGGCCCGGCTCGCTCTTCACCAGCCTGGTGCCCAACGTCCTGGTCAGCGGAATTCCCGAAGCACTCGGCGAAACCCGCGCCCTGCGCGTCTTCATCTGCAATCTCATGACCCAGGCGAATGAAAGCATCGGCCTGAGCGCGTCGGAACATATTGAGCGGATCTACGAACACGCCGGGCGCCCCATCTTTGACTACGCCCTGCTGAATACCGCCGCCGTCTCGCCGTCCGTGCTCGACCGATACAAGGCCGAGGGCGCTGAACCCATTGCCGCCGACGCAGAGCGCGTGCAGGCGCTGGGGGTCAAGCCGATCTGCGGCGCATATTCTCATGAGGGAGATGTTCTGCGGCACGACTATGACCGCGTAGCGACGGAGTTGCTGCGGCTCGGATTGGAGAGCGCAGCCCGGCGTCGCCGGCACGGCAGTTGAACCGCGGCGACCGAATCCCACGGAAGTCCAGAGTGCCGATACGATACGAGCATTGCCCCCTCACGAAACCATGACGAAAATAAGATTGCACTTCCATATAGATCGCGCCGATAGCAGCAGCGCGCGACCTCTCGTCACCGGGACTCGTCTAATCGGCATGAGATCGCTTTTTGCAGCTGAGGGCTGGCAATGAATTTTTCGCAGATGCGGTGGCGGCAGCAGATTCGGCTCGGAATGCTCGCACTCGTGTCAGCACCCATACTGCTCGCTTCGGTCTACGCCGTCGGCCAGCAGCAGCAGCAAGGCCCGCCCGCTGACCTGAGCCGCCCCAACGGCCCGCCGGTCGTTGATCCCAACCAGAACAAGGCTAAGCCCGACGCTGGCAGCACGGCACCGGTCCCCGGCACTCCCGGCAAACCGGAGGCGCCCCCTGCTGCGTTGCCGGAAGTCGCCGCCGACTGGACCGCTCCGCTGCGCTGGTACGAAGGCACCTGGGTCGTCAAAAGCGATCAACCCGCCGCCCGGCCCAGCACTGAGGTGGACACCTGCCAGACCTCCGGCAAGCGCTTCTACGAATGCGAGCATGTGGTGGATGGCGGAGACCGTCGCCCTGCGCCTCTACGTGCCCGGCGACCAGCCCGGCCATTTCTACACGCAGGTTGTGCTTCCCTCCGGCACCGCGCTCGGCCGCAATGACCTTCTAATCGAGGGCAACACCTGGATTCTCAGCGACAAGACGGAACAGAATGACGGAGCCCTGAGCTATCGGCGGGTCACGCTCGTCTTTTCCGGTAAGAACCATGACACCGTGCGCTACAGCGTCGAGCGCAGCGACGATGGACTGCACTGGCAGGCCGTCTCCACCGGCACCGGTCGCAAACAGAAACAGTAACGCCGCCGTAAGCCGTAGACTGTAGCCACGCGGCTATGCCGCCGGCATCACGGCACCAGACATCATGCTCGGAGCTATTTGAGTGAATAGATCGAAGACAGCATTCTTGAGAACACTGGCGGCCGCGTTGCTGCTGACCGGGCTTTTCGCCTTGACCGCCGGCGACGTCGCCGCCCAGGCACCCCAGGTGAGCGCCCAAATCGTCGCCCATCCGCCGCAGGATCCCTATGCTCCCCTGGCCAACTACGACGGCACCTGGAGCGTGACGGCCAACCCACCCGCCGGCGCCAAGCCCGCCGCTCCGGACACAATCCATCAGCAATGCTCCCGCACCGGAAAGTTTTTTGTCTGCGAGCAAAGCGTCAACTCAAAGACCGCCGGCCTGATGACGTTCATCCCGACGGTTCTTCCCGGTATCTACATCACCCAGACGCTGCTGCCGACCGGGCAGGCTCTGGGACTCGGCGAGCTCATGATTGACGGCGATCGCTGGGTCTACAGCAGCCGCGAAACCTCCAACGGCAAGACGCTCTATCACCGCACGACAAATTCATTCAGCAACGGCAACAAGACCATTCAGTTCCAGGTGGAGGAATCAACCGACGGCGAATCCTGGACGACCACGCTGAGCGGCACCGAAAACAAAGTCAAATGACGCCGCTGCGCTCGCCCGGTTGCGGTCGCTCCCAACGTCTCGCAAGCCAGTCCGCCTAGGCCACTGTCCGCTTCAACTGCCCGCATGCCGCATAGATGTCCCGCCCCCGCGGCCGCCGAATAAACGCCGGCACCCCGGCCGCAATCAGCCGCTGCTGAAACGCGCTCACATCCGCATCCTGCGGCGTCGCATAAGGAATTCCCGGCCCCGCATTCCACGCGATCAGATTTACTTTCAGCGGCAGCCCTGACTTCCGCAGCAGGCGCGCCACCTCGGCGGCGTCCTCCGCGCGATCATTCACTCCGCCCAGCAGCACATATTCAAACGTCACTTTTTCGCGTGCACGCAGCGGCACCTGCTTGACCGCCTCAAGCAGCGCCTCCAGATCCCACTTGCGATTGATCGGCATAATTTGCTCGCGGATCTGGTCATTCGGCGCATTCAGCGAAATCGCCAGCTTCGGCCGCACCGGCTCGCCGGCAAATCGCACGATCCCCGGCACAATGCCCGAGGTGGATACCGTCATCCGCGACTCCGGAATTCCCATCTCCTCCACCAGCAGCCGCACCGATCCCATGAACGCGTCGTAGTTGAGCAACGGCTCCCCCATCCCCATGAAGACCAGATTGATCCGCGCCGGGTCGCGCCCCGCCCGCGGACTCCGCAGCAACACATCGTGGCGATTGAGCACCGCTGCAACCTGGCCCGCAATTTCTCCCGCCGTCAGATTCCGCCGCACCCCCAGCTTCGCGGTGAAACAGAACTGGCAGTTCACCGCGCATCCGACCTGCGACGACAGACACAGGGTTGACGCGACTCGCCGCTCCTTCGCAGACGATCCGGTCGCGTCCTCGTCAGTCTCTTCCTCACGCGCCGCGGTTGAGCCGTCTCCGGCTTCGCCGCCATCGCCGTTCGGCATCCACACCGTCTCAACCGTCTCGCCATCAGCCAGCCGGACCAGGTACCGCTCGGTCCCGTCCGTCGAACGAAAAGTCTGCGCCAGCTCCGGCAGCCCTACCGCATATCCCGCCGCCGATAACCTCTGGCGAAATCCCGCCGGCAACGCCGAGGCCTGCTCCAGAGACTGCACCCGCTGCCGGTAGAGTGCGTCGGATAGCTGCTTCGCTCGATAGGGCGGCTCGCCCATCTCCACCGCCAGCCGCTCAAGCTCGCCCGGAGACATACCAAAAAGCGCCCGGCTCTCAATCGCCGGAGCCTCCGCTGCGAGCTGAATCAGGGGTTCCGGACCGGCCGAAACGGGGGGGCGATTTGTCGGCTCATGGCTCATCGGGAGGGCGATTCCAAGGTCGAGATGCCAGAGTTTTCCACAGGTAGTAGCAATCTGCTAACCGTCATACATTCAAATAATCAAACCGTTTATTTTCATAGATTTATCAGTCAATAAATCATGAATAAGGTGAGCTACCCGGCCGCTAATTGAACAGGATTTCCTCGCCCGGGCTGGCGCTCCATTCTAGCAGCTTCGATTTGTGAAAGAATTTTAGCTGTGACGATGGTAAAAGTTAGCGACCGCAGCATTCAGCGCACTGTTCTGGCCAACGGCCTTACGGTGCTGACCGAGCGTATGGACCACCTCCGCTCAATTTCCATGGGCGTTTGGATGAAGACCGGCTCGCGCGACGAGCAGCCGGAGGTGAACGGCATCTCCCACTTCGCCGAGCACATGGTTTTCAAAGGCACCAAGAGCCGGAGCGCCCAGCGCATCGCCCGCGAGATGGATTCCCTCGGCGGAAACCTCGACGCCTTCACCGGCAAAGAGACCGTCTGCTTTAACGTAAAGGTCCTGGACGAGCATCTCGTTCCCGCCCTCGACGTGCTCAGCGACCTTGTGCTCGATCCCGTCTTTGCCAGCGAAGATATCCGCCGCGAGCAGGGCGTCATCCTGGAAGAGATCAAGGTGGATGAAGACAATCCCGACTACCTCGTCCACGAGATCTTCACCCAGAATTTCTGGAAGGACCATTCCCTCGGCAAGCCCATCCTGGGCACCCGCGAGACGGTCAAGAGCTTCGACCACAACACGCTGGTGGATTATTACGGCGGCCGCTTCCTCGGCAGCAACATGGTTGTCACTGCCGCCGGGCACCTCGACCACGAACAGATGCTCACCGAGATCACGCGCCGCTTCGAGCGCCTGCAGGCCGGCAAGACGCCGGACGATCCGAACGCGCCCAAGACGCGCTCCCGCATCGTGCTTAAGCAGAAGAAGGCGCTTGAGCAGGTCCAGCTTTGCCTGGGCGTTCCCGCGCCCAAGATCGCCTCGCCTGAGCGCTATGCCTGTTCCCTGCTCAACACGATTCTCGGCGGCGGCATGAGCTCCCGCCTCTTCCAGACCATCCGTGAAGAGCGCGGCCTCGCCTATGCAATCTTCAGCGAGATGAACTCCTTCCGCGACACCGGCTCCCTCTGCGTCTATGCCGGGACCTCGCGCCAGCACGCCCTCGAGGTCATCCACCTCACGATGGAAGAGCTGCGCCGCCTGAAGCGCGAGCCCGTCCCTGCCGAGGAACTGCAGCGCGCCAAAGACCAGGTAAAAGGCAATATTTTGCTGGGACTCGAGACCTCGTCCTCCCGCATGAGCAATCTCGCCCGGCAGGAGATGTACTTCGACCACTTCTTCGGCGCGGAAGAAATTATTCAGGAAATCGAGCGCGTGACCGCTGAGAACGTCCAGCATATGGCGGCCCAGCTTTTTGACCCGGAGTCCGTCGCAGTCACTCTGCTCGGCAACCTGCCCGGCATCAAGGTCACCCGCGACGATCTGGCCTGCTGACAGCTGTCTCACTGGCGGCGCCGCTGGATCGCATACGGTTGCGAAGGCTGGTAAAGTAACTGCTGCAAGCAGGTCAACGCAGGTCAGACCGTTGCAGCTCAGACATAGATGGGGGCAATAGGAAATATGCAGCGAGCAAGCTTGGCGGTTCGGATAGGTCGGCTACGGCAAGATGAGCACCAGGGTGAGCGGCAGCGCGGTTTCACGCTGATGGAGTTGCTCATCGTCATGGCCATCATCATCATCATCATGACGGTCGCGATTCCAAGCTTTCTAAACCTGCGCAAGCAGGCCGATGAGACCAGCGCCATGCAGTCCCTGCGCGCCATCCATCAGGCACAAATCTCTTACAACTCGAATTATCCGCAGCAGGGCTATGCCTGCAATCTCGCCTACCTCGGCGGAACCGGCTCCAACACTCCGCCCAGCCCACAGGCCGCGCAGCTGCTGCCCAGCGATCTGGCCAGCGGGCAAAAGGCCGGCTACACCTTCGCCATCACCAATTGCACCAAGGTGACGGTGAACGGGCAGGACATGTACACCTCCTATGACGTGACCGCCGTGCCGCAGTCGGTGGGCAGAACCGGCAATCGCGGCTTCTGCTCCGATCTCAACGGCGAGCTTAAGGCCGACCTCGCCGGAGGCACCAACTGCACCCAGCAAATACAGTAGCGGGATGATTCGACTTCTCCCTCAGACGAGCAGAGGCCGCACATGCGGCCTTTTGCTTTTGCTGGCCCCGTTTATTTTCACGCCTACCTTCACGGCCGCAGCGCAGCCTGTCCCCGCGCCCGCTCTTCCGATTCTGTCGCAGTCACAACCTTCCATGCTGAATGCGGCCCAGGTCGCTGCGAAAGTTGACGCCTTCTACAACCGTCTCCGCACCCTGCGCGCAAAATTCACCCAACGCTACCAGGGCCCCGGCGTAGACCGCACCGAGAGCGGCGTGCTCACCCTCGCCAAGCCCGGCCGCATGCGCTGGGACTACGAGCAGCCGCAGGGAAAAGTCTTTCTGGTTGACGGCCACGACGCCTTTTTCTACTCACCCGGCGCGGGAGATGCAGAGCGCGTCCCCATCAAAAAACTCGACGACCTCCGCACTCCTCTGCGCTTCCTGCTCGGCAAGACCAAGCTCACTCATGAACTCGACGGCCTTACCGTCGCCGAGGTCAATGGGACCTACCGGCTGCGCGGTGTTCCCCACGTCGCCATCAGCCGCAACGGCAGCAGCCAGGTCACCGCCATCACGCTCGACGTCACCGCTGAGGGCGAGATCCAGCGCATCGCCGTCACCCAGGCCGATGGAACCACCATGACCTTCGCCTTCACCGACCTCGATAAAGACCCGCCCGTACCCGAAGCCACATTTCATTTCGTTGCGCCGCCGGGAGTAAAAATCCTCGACGGAATGGAAGCGCAGTAAGGCAATCCTTAGCCGGCGGAGCCAAGCCCGACTCGAGTAGCCGAACTTCGCGCGCTAGTGTAGCTTGATTCGCATGTTGCGAATGCCGCTGACGACGCCTGTGCTCTGCGCTGCCCTCGCCTGCGTGTCGGCTTGCATAACTCCGACGTGCTCGGCACAAAAAGCAAAGCCGGCCGCCCCCGCGAATTCACAATCGAAACCCGCTGTCGCTCCGTGGACCCTCCAGTCCAGCGGCACCACCGCCAGCCTGCGCGGCATCCACGCTCTTCCTGGCGGAATCGCCTGGGCCTCCGGCTCGGAAGGGACCGTCCTCCGCACCGAAGACGGCGGGTATCTCTGGCAGCATTGCGCCACTCCGCCCGACGCAGCCAAACTCGACTTCCGCGGTGTCTGGGCCTGGGACGAGCAGACCGCCGTGGTCATGAGCAGCGGCCCCGGCGATGCCTCCCGCCTCTACAAGACCACCGACGGATGCCAGAGCTGGAAACTCCTCGCCACCAACCAGTTCAAAGACGGCTTTTGGGATGCGCTCTTGTTTTACGACAAAGAACATGGCTGGCTGCTCGGCGATCCGGTGGATGGCCGCTTCCAGGTATTCGCCGTGACTCTCTCGAACGGAGGAGTGTCTCTGACACAGCAAGCGGATAAGGGCCTGGCCGCCGATCCGAATCTTGAAGGCGCTTTTGCAGCCAGCAACTCCTCGATGACATCTCACGGCGCGGGATCAGGCTCCACGTTGAGTTTCGGTACTGGAGGTAAAGGCGGAGCTTTGCTCTATTCGGCGGCGCAAGCTCAATGGTCCAAAGCTAACCTGCCGCTCGCCGGCGGCACTCCCGGCTCCGGAGCATTCTCACTCGCGGCCGCGAACCGCGCCATCCTCGCCGTCGGCGGCGACTACGAAAAACCCGCCGAGTCCGCCGGAACCGCCGCCTACTCACTCGACAACGGCGCGACCTGGAAGCCCGCCGCCGTCCTGCCCCACGGCTTTCGCTCCGCCGTCGCGTGGGACGACAAATCCCAGGCCTGGATCGCCGCCGGAACCAACGGCAGCGACTACTCGCGCGACAACGGCAAGACCTGGGTCCCGCTGGATGACGGAGCCTGGAATGCCCTCAGCCTTCCCTACATCGTCGGCCCCATAGGCCGCATCGCCAAACTCGTCCCCGGCGCCATTCCGCTGAAGTAACGTCGCTCGCCAGCGCAACGCCGCCTCAAACTCACTACCGCCGCACCGCCCACGCCAAACCATCCGGTTCGCCTCCGGCATCAATGTGCCCGGCCACCGTCAGCGTCTTTAAATCAATCACCGCGACATAATTGTCCGGCCCGCACGACACAAACGCCCGCGATCCATCCGGCTGCATCTGGATCCCCGCTGCACCATTCCCAATCGGAAGTCGCTTCACCACCTTCCGTGTCGCTGCATCGAGAATCACCAGATCCGGCCCGCCCAACAGCGATACCAGCGCGAGCTTTCCATCCGGCGTGAACTTCAGCCGGTTCGCGCTCTGAATATCCACGTTCAGCGTATCCACCACTTTCTTCTCCGCGAGATTGATCACGGATATGGTTCCGTCCTGCGCATTCGCCGTCCAAACTTCCTTCTTGTCGGGCGAAATATCAAATCCCTCCGACCCGTTCCCCACCCGCACGACCGTCTCGTTCCAGTCTGTTCTCGGCCCTCGCGGAGGACCACCCGGCGGCGGCCCGCCCTGCTTTCCGCCCTGCTGTGGCTTCATTCCCGGCGGCTTCATTCCCGGCGGCGGTCCCATCGTCACCGTCTCCTGCTGAATGATGCTCACCGTCCCCGAGCTCACATTCGTCGTCAGAATCAGCTTCTCGTCCTCCGACACATAAATCATGTGCGTGCGATTCTGCCCCGTGCCGAGAATCCAGTCCACCTTCCCCGTCGCCGGATCGTAGCGCCCGATCGCCTTCGCTGCCTCCGCGGTAAACCACGGCTTGCCGCCGACGAATGTCAGCCCATGCGGCCCGCGCAGCGCCCCCAGGTCAATCGCCGGCAGCGCCCTCTTGCCGACCAGGTCAATCACCGCCAGCGTGTTATACGCTCCGCCGCCGTAGTTCGACACATACGCCGTCTTGCCGTCCGCCGACGCAATCACCTCGTGCGGATCGTTCCCCACCGGCACCTTCCCCATCACCTTCAGGCTTACTGGATCAACTATCGCCAGCGTATGGTCCTGCTTGGACAGCACCAGCAGCGACTCCGCCTGTCCAAACGCCGCAACCGGCGCCGCTATGCCGCCCACAAGGCCCAGCCACGTGACCATCACCGCAACAAGCTTTTTCATGGGATTGAGGTTACTCCAGAACTGGCTTCCAGGGCGCCGCTAAGCCGCCCGCCCCCACTAATCCGCCTCCATCAATTCACCCGAGCGATTCCCCGGCCCAGGCGTCTATCGTCCAGCAATAGCGTGTCTTAGGGCATTTTGGCGCGGCTCGAGGGTAACTTCACCGCACTGATATCCTAGACATAGAGACATAGAGATAGCGCCGAGACGCTCTGCGACACCAGCAGCACTCAGCACTCAGGAGAAGAACACAACACCGGAAGCACTTCGCGAGCTGAATCCCGGTGGCTCAAATCCATGGCGGAATTTGTCATAAAACTGGCCGACGATCGCGGCCGCATGATGGAGCAGACCCAGGCTGCGGCCACGGCCGATGAACTGCGCGCGCGTTTCACCCAGGCCGGCTACTACGTCTACTCCGTCAAGCCCAAAGGCATCGCAATACCCGGCCTCAGCAGCCGCCGCAAAAAGGTCAAGCTGGAGACGTTTCTCGTTTTCAACCAGCAGTTCCTCACGCTCATCCGCGCCGGCATCACCATCCTCAACGCGATGGATCTGCTGGCTCGCCGCCAAAAAGATCTGGCCTTCCGCGCCCAGCTGCTCGACGCCGCCCAGCGCGTCCGCAACGGTGAGAGCGTGAGCAGCGCCTTTGAAGCGCAGGAAACTTTCCCGCTCATCTACGTCACCACCCTGATGGCCGGGGAAAAGAGCGGCAACCTTGAAGAGGTCCTCGGCCGCTACCTCGCCTTCCAGCGCATCACGCTGACCTTCACCAAGAAACTCAAAGCCAGCCTCGTCTATCCCGCGCTGCTGGTCGTCCTGGTCACCTGCCTCTTTCTCTTTCTCATCGGATTTGTCGTCCCGCGTTTCGCTCAGCTCTACGATCAGATCGGCAGCAAGCTCCCCACCCTCACCATCATCATGCTGGAGATGGGCCGCGGGCTCAGCACTACGTCTTCTACGCGCTGCCCGTCGTCGCCCTCATCTTCTACCTCATCTTTCGCTGGACCAAGACCGAGCGCGGCTCCGCCATCCTGGACCGCATTCGCGTGCGCCTGCCCGTCTTCGGCGACATCTGGCTCAAGTATCAGGTTGCACTCTTCGCGCGAACTCTCTCGACTCTGCTGCAGGGCGGCCTCCCGCTGGTCCCGTCCCTTCAGACCGCGGCCAAATCCATGGGCAGCCGCAGCGTGAGCACCGCGGTGGCCAAGAGCGTCGTTAGCGTGAGTGAGGGTCGCGGCCTGGCCCGGAGCCTGGAAGAAACCAAAATCTTCCCCGAGCTCTCGGTCGAAATGATTGAGGTCGGCGAAAGCTCCGGCGCACTGCCGCAAATGTTGAATTCAGTTTCAGAGTTTTACGAGGAAGACGTCCAGACCGCACTGACTGCCGCGCTCAGCCTCATCGAGCCGGCCATCCTCATGGTCATGGGCGTAGTCGTGGTAACCATCTTGATTGCGCTTTACCTGCCGATATTCTCTCTCTCCAGCGGCAGCGGATTTGGCGGGCACTAATGATCAGCAAAGTGGAACAGGAGTAGTAGACGACCATGGCAGAAGCCCCAGTACTGATAATGCCGATAATGTCGCCGGCGGATGAGACCGAAAAGGCCAAGCTGCTGGCCCTCCGGTACCGCACGGAGTTTGTTGACTTGAAAAACTTCAAGATTCAGCACGAGCTCTTTCGCACCGTGCCGGTAGACATGATGTTCCGCTACAACTTCGTTCCCCTCGAGCTGCAGGGCGACAAGCTCGTCATCGCCGTCAGCGACCCCAGCAAGCTCATGGTGCTGGACGAAATCTCCGGCCTGCTGGGCAAGCGCATCGTCACTCGTGTCGCAACGATTCTGCAGATCAACGACCTGCTGAAAAAGACCGAGCAGAGCCAGCGCGTGCTCGACGAAGCCAGCGAGGGCCTGACCTTCGAGGTCGGCACCGACGATGAGAATGCGGACCAGAACCTCACCATCGAGCGCCTCACCACCGAAGAGGACATCAGCCCCATCATCCGGCTGGTGGATACGACCATCTTCACCGCCCTCGAGCGCCGCGCCTCCGACATCCACATCGAGACCTATGACGACAGCGTGGTGGTGAAATACCGCATTGACGGCGTGCTGCAGCAGGCCATGGCTCCCATCGCCCGCGAGCACCACCAGACCATCCTCTCCCGCATCAAGGTCATGAGCGAGCTCGACATTGCCGAGCGCCGCGTTCCCCAGGACGGCCGCTTCCGCGTGCGCTACAAGGGCCGGCTGATTGACTTCCGCGTCTCAATCATGCCGACCGTGCATGGCGAAAACGCCGTGCTCCGCGTGCTCGACAAAGAGAGCATGAGCGAGAAGTTTCAGAACCTCTCGCTCGACGTCGTCGGTTTCGCCGAGGACGATGTCCGCCGCTTCCGCCACTACATCAAAGAGCCCTACGGCATGGTGCTGGTCACCGGCCCCACCGGATCGGGCAAGACCACCACGCTCTATGCCGCGCTCAACGAGATCAAGAGCGAAGAAGACAAGATCATCACCATCGAAGACCCGGTCGAATATCAGATTCGCGGCATCACCCAGATTCCCGTCAATGAGAAGAAGGGTCTCACCTTCGCCCGCGGCCTGCGCTCCATCCTGCGCCATGACCCGGACAAGATTCTGGTCGGCGAGATCCGCGACCAGGAAACCGCGCAGATTGCCATCAACTCCGCCCTCACCGGCCACCTCGTCTTCACTACCGTCCACGCCAACAATGTGCTCGACGTGCTGGGGCGCTTTCTGAATATGGGCGTCGAGCCTTACAACTTCGTCTCGTCGCTCAACTGCATCCTGGCCCAGCGCCTGGTCCGCACTATCTGCGAATTCTGCGGACACTGGGTGCAGTATGACGAGGAGACGCTGCACGCCAACGGCCTCGACCTCGACGAGTGGCGCGGCCAGCGCTTCCGCGAGGGCGCGGGCTGCATGGAGTGCAACGGCACCGGCTTCCGCGGCCGTACCGCGATCCACGAGCTGCTCGACCTCACCGATCCGGTCCGCGAGATTATTCTGGCCAAGCGGCCGGGCTCGGAAATTCGCAAGCTGGCGCGCGAACAGGGCATGCGCTTCATGCGCGAGAGCGCCCTTGAGCGGGTCAAGGCCGGAACCACCACGCTGAAAGAAATCAACAAGGTCACATTCATCGAGACAGCGCGATAAACGATGACAGCCCCAGGAAAGGTAAGCTGAGTAGCGGATGAGCATTCCAACCACACGGCCGGAGCTGGCCTGCGAAATCGTGCCCGAGGGCGTTATCGCCGCGCGGCGGCAGCCCGACTCCGCCCTGCTGGCGAGTGCCGCCTTCGCGCCCTTTGGCCCCGATGCTCCCCGCAGCGGCTATACGCCCTACATTGACAGGGACGCGCCGCGCGTTGCCGTCCCCGGCATGCACACCGGCGACCGCCATCAACGCGACGCCGTCGTTCGCGCCCTCAAAAATGCGCTCGAGCAGGTTGGCGGCCGCAACGGGGCCGTCACCCTCGTCATTCCCGACACCGCCGTCCGCGTGCTCTTCCTCGACTTCGATTCCCTGCCCTCCAAGCCCAGCGAGGCCATTCCGCTTATTCGCTTCCGTCTGCGCAAGATGGTCGCCTTTGAAGTGGACGACGCCGCCATCGGCTATCAGGCTATGCCCGGCACATCCGGCATCCGCGTCATCGCCTCCGCGCTCCCCAACAGCGTGCTGCAGGAGTACGAGAGCATGGTGCGCGAGGCCGGCTTCGAACCCGGAGTGGTTCTGCCCAGCACTCTGGCCACGCTCGGCATGGTGTCGGACGACTATCCGGCGCTGGTCGTCAAAGCCAACTCCCAGGCCGTTACCACCGCAATCGTGCGCGGACAGGAAGTCCTGCTTTATCGCACGCAGGAGCTTGCCGCGCCGCCCTCTACTCCGGAAGAGATCGAAGCTGCCGCCCTTGCCGCGCCGTCCGGGGCCTCTGAAGACTCCGGCCACATACTCGATCAGATCGAGACGGAACACGAGCGCGTCCAGGCCGAGCAAGACCGCGCTCACAGCCAGTTTCTCGCCGCCCAGGTGGGCGTTGAGGTTGACTTGCTCCACGCGCTCAGCGTGGCCACTGCGTTCTACGAAGACACCACCGGCAGTCCCGCCTCGGTCGCGCTGGTTGCCGGCGAGCTCGACACCCACTACTGGCAGTCACTGGTCGGCCCGGAGCATATTTCCCTGCGCGAGATGGTCACATCAGACGACATCGGCACGGCACTGGACAGCGGCCTGTCGCGCGCGCAGCTGGCCGCCGTCTGCGGAGCGTTGAGAGGCTGATGAAGGTCACACTCAATCTCGCAACCAAGCCGTGGGTGGATACGGCCACCCAGGTGCGCCACCTGCGCAATGCCCTCGGCATTCTGGTCGCTACCGCCCTGCTCATGCTGCTCGGCATGCACTTTGAGGTGAGGGTCGCGCTCAAGGCGCAGCAGCAGAAGGATGAGCTCTCCGCGCAGTCGGCCCGTCTTGATCACGAAAAGCAGATGTACGACGAAGAACTGCATGAGCCCCAGAATGCGGCCGTGCTCGATCGCTCGCAGTTCCTCAATCAGGTCTTCGCTGAGAAATCATTTTCCTGGACCGCGGTCATGATGGACCTTGAAAATGTCCTGCCCGCCGGCGTGCAGGTGGTTTCGATCGAGCCCCAGGTCATGCCGGACAGCAGCATCGTCATTCGCCTGCGAGTGAATGGTGACCGCGATCGCGCCGTTGACCTGGTCCGCAACCTTGAGAAATCCAAGCGCTTCCTCACCCCGCGGTTGACTGGGGAGAGCACGCAACAACAGCAGCAGAATGGACGCGGCTTCCAGGCGGTCTCAACCGGCCCGACCACGGTCAGCTTCGACATTCTCGCCGACTACAATCCCCTGCCCCCGCCCTCCCCCGCGCAGATGGAAAAGCTCCAGCACGAGCGCACCAACTCCGCTGGCGCCGCCGGCAAAGGCGCCGCGAGTTCAACTACCCCGCCGGCCGCGCATCACGGCATGTCGGTGCCCTCAGCCACGCATTCGCATAAGGACCACTCATGAAGCTCAACCAGCAAATCAGAATGCCGGAGATGAACGAGCGCAACGCCATGGTGGCGGTGGTTGGGCTGGCTGTCGTCTTCAATCTCTATCTGCTGGTGCGCCTCATCGTCGCGCTCTTCACTGCGCACAGCATGACTCCCGACGAGGCCCACATGCGCCAGCTGCAGCTCAAGGCGCGGGAGATGCAGCTCGCTCCGCTGCACGGCCTGGACCACAAGCTCGCCAAGGCGACTGAGGACGCGGACAAGTTCTACGCCGACCGCCTCCCCGATGCCTACTCCGGCATCGCCGCCGAACTGGGCAATCTGCAGCGGCAGACCGGCGTCGTCCAGTCGCGCATCACCTATTCGCCCAAGGCCGTTGGCGGAGGCCTCACCGAAGTCTCCATGGAGTCCAGCCTCTCCGGCGAGTATCCCGCGCTCATGCACTACATCAACGATATGGAGCGCGACAAACTGTTCTTCGTGATTCGCGGCGTCCAGCTCAATGGCCAGCAGGGCGGAACGGTCAACCTGCGCCTCCGCGCCGACACATATCTTCGTCCCGGCACCGCCGCGAACGCCGCCGCAGCCGATGCCGCCAACGGCAACGCCGCCCAGCCAATCACCGACGCCAACGGCACGGCGAGCACCCCGGACGCTGCCAACTCTGCGCCCGCCACCGCCAACAAATCAGGGAGGACGCAATAGTCATGGCCCTGAAGATTGGCACCGAAGACCGCCGTAAAGTCATCATCGCCGCCTCGCTCGGGGTGATTGCGATTGGCTGCGTGATCTACATCGCGACGATGATCTTCGGCGGCCCGGATGTTCCGCCGCCGCGCCCAGCGCCGCAGCAGCAGGCGACTGCGGTGCGCACGCGCTCTGCGGTAATCTCGGCGCGCGGCGACAATACGGGCCTCATGTCCACTCCGTCCGCCGCCGGGTTCGCTGCCGCCAATGGCTCGGCTACGCTCGATCCCGCGCTGCGCTTTGACCTCCTGGCCCAGAGCGAGACCACGGAATACAAAGGCACCGGCCGCAACATCTTCTCCGTGACCGCTCCCGCGCCCGTCATAGAGGCGGTCAAGGCGCCGATACGTCCGGCCGACGCCGGGCCCCCTCCGCCTCCGCCCAAGCCGCCTATCAATTTGAAGTTTTACGGTTACGAAACCGCGAAGAGCGGCAAGAAACGCGTCTTCCTCGTCAATCCCAACGAAGACGTCTTCATCGCCGCCGAAGGCGACATCGTGGACCGCCGCTACCGGGTCGTGAAAATCGGCACCAACAGCGTCCAGATTGAAGACATCCTCAACAACAATACCCAGCCGCTGACGCCGGAGCCGGCCGGATGAAAATGCATCGGCAATTCTGGCAACATCCTCCCCGCCCGGCAAAATCTGCCCGCGAGAATTCGGGCGAGCGGGGCTATGTCCTGCTGGTCGTCATTTTTATCGTTGCCATGGTGCTGATCGCGCTCGCCATCGCCGCGCCCAAGTGGAAAGAAGAAATTCAACGCGACCGCGAAGTCGAGCTCAAGCATCGCGGCATGCAATACGCCCACGCCATCAAGCTCTACTACAAAAAGTTTGGCAACTACCCGACCAACATCAATCAGCTGATGAACACCAACAACATCAAGTTCCTGCGCAAGAAATATGCCGACCCCATCACCGGCAAGCAGGCATGGCGGCCGGTTTACTTCGGCATGGTGGGCACCGGCGGAAACGCGAACTGCAATCCGAATAACAGCATCAGCGCCAGCAGCTTTGGCGGCACTCCCGGAACCAACAGCGGCGCCCTGGGCGGCTCCAGCAGCAGCTTTGGCGGCTCGACAGGAGCGAGCAGCTTCGGCGGCTCCAGCGGCAGCAGCAGCTTCGGAAGCTCCTCCGACCCGAGCGCAGCCAACAGCGGCTGCAATACTCCGGCCGACGGCTCGACGGATTCGAGCGGCTCCAACTCCAACGGCAGCTCCAGCGCATTCGGCCCGTCTTCCGGATCAGGCAACTCCGCCCAGTCAGACGCCGCAGCCGCGGCCGCTCTCGCCTCTTCAAACACCGCCGGCTTCGGAAACTCAAGCGACGGCTTTGGCGCCAACTCAGGCTCCGGCTCAGGATTTGGAAGCTCGAGCGGCAGTTCGGGCTTCGGCAGCAACTCTGGCAGCTCGGGATTTGGCAGCAACTCCGGAAGCTCCGGCTCCGCGAGCGGCTCGACCTTCGGAGGCACCGGCGCAATCGGCGGCGGCCCCATCGTCGGCGTCGCCAGCCTCAGCCACAAAAAATCGATTATGGAGATCAAGGGCAAGAACCACTACAACGATCTCGAATTCATCTATGACCCGACGCAGGATTATGGCGGCGTCGCGGGGCTCACCGGCACCAGCATCGGCGGCGCCACCAGCAACGTCCCCGGTATGGGTGGCAACAACACGCTCACCGGATCGGGCTTCGGATCGGGCAGCAGCGGCAGCTTCGGTTCCCCAGGCAGCGGCTTCGGCTCAAACCCCGGCAGCGGACCGGGAAATTCCGGCACAGGATCCGGCGGCACCAATAACGGCTCCGGCGACCCGAACAGCGGATCGGGCAATGACGGGAGCGGCTCGAACAACAACAATGGAAGCGGCAACAGCGGCAACAATGGCTCGGGCCAGAATCCCCAGTAGCTCATCCCCAGTAGCTCTCTTCCGCCAGCCCTGCACTGATTTCCAAAAAACAAAGGCGACCCAGGGGCCGCCTTTTTATTTCATTCGCGCTGTATTCGCGCTACTCGACTTTACGCACTAAACGACGAGCCGCAGCCGCAGGTGCTCTTGACGTTCGGATTCTCAAACTTGAATCCCGCCGCCTCGAGCGTCTCGACATAATCCACCACGCAGCCGTTGAGATACATCAGCGACGTCGCGTCAACAAAGACCTTCAGTCCGTCGAATGTGAACACCTTGTCCATCATGCCCGACTGATTCTCAAACGACATCGAATATTGGAAGCCTGAGCAGCCACCGCCCACCACGCCAATGCGCAGGCCGGCGGGAACGGGGTCTTGCGTAGTCATAATCTCGCGCACCTTGGCGATGGCCGTAGGGCTGAGCGATACGGGCATGGGCCGCGATGCCGGCGCCGCGATCTCCGGCGACTCGGTTACGGGTGAAACTTGTGTTGCTGACGTTGCCATAGGGTGACTTCTCCTTAGAACGAGGCTGCTTCTCTAGTGTAATTCAAGACGCCCGCCGGGCGCATTTGCGCCTTACTATCCGATGCGTTTGGCTTCAATGTGGACTCAGGAAAGATACGCCGTCGCGCAGACTTCGGCCCGCCTCGGCCGGCACCCCAGACGCCGCCAGGAGATTTACGGGACAGCGATTCGGTTCGAAATACGGCCGAACTGCGCCTCGGTCAGCACGCCTTTGTCTACCAGCTCATGAGGCGTCGAATACGGTCTCGCCGCCACAATCGCATCGGCGCGCGCCAGCGTAATCCCCGGCAGGGCATGCAGCTGAATGCGGTTGGCGCTATTCAGATCGAGCTTGCCGCTGGCCGTCTTACCGTTCGCCGTGGGCGTCGGCGCAGTATTCGACTTGATCCCATCCTTGACGCCCTGCGCGGTCGAATCCACCACCTGCTCCGCGTTCCCCAGAACCGTCCGCGTGTTTGCCGCCAGGTCCTTCGCGTCCTGCTTTGCCTGCTCGGTACCCTGCTTCGCCTTGTCGCGAATCTCTGAGTTATCCGGCTTGCTGCACGCCACCACCATGGTCAGAGCCAGCAAGATCGGCAGCACTAAAAGACGATGCGCGCACTGGCGCGACGTTAGCGATAGAGAATTCATAGGGCCCCCATCACGGCTATTCATGGAGAAATTCATGCTAAATCCTTGCCTCGACCTAGAAGATTCCCGCAATGGGATGATGGTTCCCAAAATAGGTTGCCAAGTCTGATGCTTTGCTTCCACTCTTCCTCTAAACTCCCCCCGGCTACAACTTTTGGGGTACGATGCGTATGACACTTTTTTGGGTCACTCCCCCGTTTTTCGGTCACAACTTTGGTCTTGGCAGGTTAGGGAGAGGCCGATGGATAACCTGCCTATCAAGGAGGCTAGATATGGTTCTTGCTATGTGGTTACTCTGGGCTGCGATGTCGTCAGTGCTATTCGGATTAATGGTTTACCGCGGAACGCTGACCATGCATGAAGGTGATCAGCTGGTTCTGGATGATGTAACGCGCGGCAGCTATACCCAGGCCGTGCACGAAAATGTGGTCCGCAAGTTGACCCGGATCGAGCCGCTGGTTCGCGTCTTTACCGGTGCGACCGCGGTCATGAGCCTGCTCCTGGTCAGCTTTTACGTCTACAACGCCCTGCACATCCTCTCGACACGGGTGCACTGAGCCGACCGGATTTGAGGCGAGATAAGCCGCGATGCCAACATCGCTACGCGGACCGGGAGATTCTCTTCCCTTCCGCCTCTTTTGCTAATAATTAGAGCTTCTCCTGGGAAGTGGCCCAAAGGTCGTTTCCCGGGAGCCCAGATCCTCCCAGCTTCCAAGCCAGTTGATTGTGGAATTCCGCTCCCGGCAGAGCTCCATCTGCCCCGCGGCTCCGCGCTTCGCTAGTCGAGCGCGACCGAATACTTATGCCGAATGTCGGCGCCACGGACCCAGAAAATCACGTCCTCCGCGATGTTCGTCGCGTGGTCTGCTACCCGCTCCAGGTTGCGGCAGATGATCAGCGTATTCAGCGCCTGCTCTGCGCTCTCCGGCTGCGCCATCATCACTTCGGACAGATCGCGATGCGCCGCGCGGTTCATCTCATCCACTTCATCGTCACGATCGAGCACCGTCTCGGCCAGAAATGCATCCGCCTCAAGCAGCGCCTGAATCGAACTCCGCACCATCGTTCCCGCCAGATTTCCCATCCGCTCAATATCCACCGGCAGAGGAATGCGGCGCGCGCCCTCCATGGCCTTCACCCGGTCGGCAATGTTCACGCACTGGTCCCCCACGCGCTCGAGGTCGGAATTGATCTTGATCACCGCCAGAATGAACCGCAGATCCACCGCCATCGGCTGCTCCATCGCCAGCAGATCGTAGGCCTGGCTATCCACCAACCGCTCTGACGAATTGATCGCCTGCTCGTTGTCCATGACGTGCTGGCACAAGCCGATGTCGCCGGTCGTGTATGCGTCCAGCACGGTATCGAGCGCCTGCTGGGCGAGCGCGGCCTGCCCGAGAAGTCGGTCTTTAAGTTCGGCGAGTTGCTGATGAAAGTGAATGCGTGGCATGGCCTGTTTTCATTGTGCCTGATAGCGGCGGGTGATGTGTTAAAACTAGTCCCCGGGTTCCCGGTGAGACACTCCGCCGAAGGTGGAATGGTGCCGACGGAAGTGTCAGTTTCGGCCGCGAACGTCCCACAGCGGCAGCTTCAAGCCAGCCGCGCTTCGGCTTCTTTTGTCGCCTCGTAAATCTGGTCGAAGCACTCGATGGCGTAAAGCACCTTCTGCATCTCGTCCACCTTGACCACCGTGCTCCAGCACCTCGTCCAGATCGGAAGTCGCGAATCTCCGGCCCGCGCGCTGCTCGACTACATGCGTGCATTCGCCGTGCGAAGAGATCAGCCCGCAGCCATAAACCTTGATACTCGCCCTTCTGCCGGATAACCCCAAACTCCACCGTGAACCAGAACAGGCGCCCCATCCGCTCCAGCGCGTCTGTGTCCGTCAGCGCCGGCGCACACCTTGCCATAGTGCTCCAGAAAGTCCGCAAACACCGGATGCGCATGCATCGGCACATGCCCGAACACGTCGTGGAAAATATCCGGCTCCGGCGTGTACTCCATCTCCTCGCGCCTGCGCATCCAGGTCGTCGTAGGAAACATTCGCGCCGCCAGCATCTCAAAAAACGCGTCCGCCGGCAGAAACCCGCTGACCGGCGTCGAGTTCCATCCCGTCCTCGGCTGCAGGCGCGCGCTCACTGCCGCCAGATTCGGCAATCGCGTCCTCGCCGCAATCCAATCTGCTCGAAGCCCGTCCAGATACTCCGCGCAGGCATGCTCGCGCAGCTGCGGCATGCGGCGCGCTGACCAGCTCCTGCCCATGATCGCGTGCTGCTCGGGCGTGTAAGCGGCCCAATCCTGCTGGATGAGGTACTCTTTCGCAGCCTTGAGTGTGGAGAGGTCCGTGGGCTGCGGAACCGGATGCGTGGTCTCGGCGGTGGCCATTGCGAACCCCTTTCTCGAAGCGTTAACTGCGTAACTCCTAAGCATGGATGCCGCGAGAGGCAGTGTCAAGACTTCATCCGTCAGACCGCAGTGACTTAACCGGAAATAGCGCTTGCAGAATGATCGCCGCTTCTCACCCTGGCCGCCCGCGCCTTAACTCGCGCATCTCACTCAGATATAGTTGTGGACGCTTAAAAGTTGACAGCATGCGAGGTGAGCCATGGCCGAGAAGCCGCCGATTCACTACACCATCTACATCGCCGCGACACCGGAAAAAGTCTGGGAGGGCCTGGTGTCAAAAGAGAGCAACCGCATCATCTTTCAAGGCGCTGAACTTGAAGCTGACTGGAAGCCCGGCGGCGCCATGGCCTGGGTCGGCCCCGGGCCCGACGGAAAGCCGACGAAATATGTTTACGGCGAGGTGCTCGAATACGACCCGCCCAAGGTGCTGAAGTACACCTTTACCATGGGCCCGACCGGCCTTCCATCCCACGCCAGGATCGAGCTCATCCCGGAGTCCGAAGCTACGAAAGTCGTCGTCACCCACGATCACTGGTCTGAAAACGAGAAGATGTACGACAGCATCGCCGACGGCTGGCCGCGAATCTTTTCCCGACTGAAGACGCTGCTGGAAACCGGCAAGACCTTCAAGCCGCACTAGCCGCTGACCGCGCTCCAAGCCACTGGTCAGCCCCGTCACGGCGGTATATCTTAATGAGTTCGGCCTTTTGCGGGCCGCCGCATCTAAAAACATAGAGGTTTACAGCGCCATGGCAACTGTTGCGCATCATCCGGCTGAGGGCAAGACACCCGAGACCAAACGGGTGGAAGAGAATCCCGACTTCCTCCCACTAAACGGGACCGATCACGTTGAGTTCTACGTGGGCAACGCTCGCCAATCGGCCTACTACTATCGCGCCGCCTTCGGCTACAAACTGGTCGCCTATGCGGGGCCGGAGACCGGGCTGCGCGATCGCGCCAGCTACGTTCTGCAGCAGGACAAGATCCGCCTCGTCCTCACCACCCCTCTCCGTCACGATCACGAGATGAATAAGCACGTCGTGCTTCACGGCGACAGTGTCCGCGACATCGCCCTGTGGGTGGACGATGCGGAATCGGCCTGGCGCGAGACCACCAAGCGCGGCGCAGTCAGCGCCCGTGAGCCCTTCGAAATCAAAGACAAGCACGGGGTCGTCAAGATGGCCAGCATCAAGACCTATGGCGACACCATCCACACCTTCGTCGAGCGCAAAAACTATACCGGCCCATTTCTCCCCGGCTACGAAGCCGTCCTCGAAGACAAAGTCTCCCGCCCGGTCGGGCTCAAGTATGTAGACCACATGGTGGGCAACGTCGGCTGGAGCGAGATGAACAAGGCTGTGGACTTTTACGCCAACGTCATGGGCTTCCGCCTCTGGCAGCACTTCGACGATGCCGACATTTCGACCGAATACTCCGCCCTGATGAGCAAGGTCATGGCCAACGGCAACGGCCGTGTGAAGTTCCCCATCAACGAGCCCGCTGAGGGCCGCCGCAAATCGCAAATCGAAGAGTATCTGGACTTCCACAACGGCCCCGGCGTGCAGCACATGGCCCTGGCCACCGATAACATCATCGAGACCGTCACCAAGCTGCAGGCACAGGGAGTCGAATTTCTCACCGTGCCCACCAGCTATTACGAGGAGCTGCAGGACCGCGTCGGCAAGATTGACGAGGACGTCAACGAGCTGGAGAAGCTCGGCATCCTCGTGGACCGCGACGACGAAGGCTACATGCTGCAGATCTTCACCAAGCCGGTCGAAGACCGCCCTACCCTGTTCTTCGAGATCATCCAGCGCAAGGGCAGCAAGAGCTTCGGCAAAGGAAACTTCAAGGCGCTGTTTGAGGCCATCGAGCGCGAGCAGTCAAAGCGCGGCAATTTGTAATCGCAACTGCATTAAAGAAGCTGGAGCCCGTGCGTTGACCGAACTCGAAGTTCTCCATATCCGTCCTGAGGACGAAGACCCGAAGGACATTTACAAGATGATGATCGGCCTGGTCGTTCCCAGGCCGATTGCTTTTGTATCCACCGTGGACGCCGCCGGCAATCGCAACCTCGCGCCCTTTAGCTTCTACAACGCGATCAGCTCCTCGCCTCCCACACTCTGCTTCAGCACCGCGGTGCGCTCATCCGCATCGCAGGGCCGGAGCCCCTTTAAAGACACGCTGCACAATGTCCGCGAGACCGGGGAATTCGTCGTCAACGTCGTCACTGAAGAAATCGCCGAGCGCATGAATGCTACCGCCGCCGAGGTCGCACCCGAAGTGGACGAGTTCGCGCTCGCCGGCCTCACCCCCGTCGCCAGCGAAGTCGTCCGCCCTCCGCGCGTTGCCGAGGCCAAGGCACAAATGGAGTGCAAGCTGTTACAGATCGTCTCGGTCAGCGATCGCCCTGGCGGAGCCAGCCTGGTCATCGGCGAGATCGTCCGCTTCCACGTGCTGTCCGATATCTTCGACCGCTTTCACATTGACGCCGAAAAGCTGGCGGCGGTCGGTCGCATGGCCGGAGCCACTTACGTCCGTACCCACGACCGATTCGATCTCACGCGCCCTCAAAACGCCGGGCAGGCACGAAAAATCCTCGCCCACGAAGACAATCCCGCCAAGAGTTGAAATTCGCCAATTTTGCCGTCTCCCTGCGAGCAAAAAAATTGCGCCAGTGCCTTGGTTGAGGCAAGCCGGCGCATTGTTTCCAGGAAGCAACAGGTTACGGGAGACCGCGGCGTTCAGTCCGCGTCTTACCATCTAAAGCCTTATTTATGAAACACTTTCCGCGGCCCAGATGAGCTGCGGGCGCCAACGATAGCGGGCGCGACCACCATTCCGACAAATGCTAAAGCCAGTAAAAGGTCGTGCATGGGAGACTACCTTTCCTCTTAAATGTCCATTCGGCTGCAAACACATCATCGGCCGGAGTGTGCGGATCGAGAATCCCACGAAGGTGCAAATTCCGCCGCAGAAGGGGTCAGCGCCGCCCCATCACGGCAAATGAATTCGAAACAGTCGCCGCCGCATTTTCAGTTTCTTGAGGTTTTCAGCAGGTAGTCGTCTCGCGCCGCCGTTCGAGCGCGCTTATCGGCGCAACTACTTGGCGGCCGGCACGGGCGTCGTCGCCGGAGTTCCACTCGCCGCCGGCTGAATGCCATGCCGCGTCAGCACCTGGTGATGCAGACAATAGAGCGCCAGCTCAAGCCGGTCGGATACGCCCAGCTTGTCGTATACCTTCCGCAGATAGTTCTTCACCACCTGCTCGGTCGTGCCTATCTGATAGGCAATTTCCTTGTTACGCATTCCCTGCGTGATGCACGAGATGATTGACAGCTCTTTCTCCGTCAGCTGCGGCTGCGTCCGGGGATTCGTCAAAGCCGCTGCCTGCGCGCGGTACGCCTCAATCACCCAGTTCACGGATTGGTTATCAATCCACGTCTCGCCCTGGGCAATTTTGCGAATGCACTTCACCAGCAGATCGGGCGAGATGGAGCGAGGAATCACTCCGCGCACGCCGCGCCGATACAGCTCAACCGTATTGCCCTCGTCCGTCTCTACCAGCTGCACGATAAGCTTCACGTCGGGCGCATGCCGCAGGAGTTCCGGGATCGCGTTGCTCGTCCCCGCCAGCAGCGAACCCTCGAGCAATACCAGGTCCGTCGGAAAACGCGTGACCGCCGCATAAAGACCGGCTAAATTCTCCGCCTGCGCCACCACGCGAAGGTCATCTTCCAGCGCCAGAATTTTTCGGATGCCTACTCGATAGATCGCCTGCGAATCCGCCAGTATTATTCGCGTCGGCGACGGGGCCGCCGCGGCGTCTTCATAGGACTCCGCGCCGGACGCTTCCACGCCATTGCGTTGAGGATGCAGATCAGTGTTCGATACGACCATGAGAACCTATGGCTACTTCAAAGGAATAATCGTCAATTACTGCAGCCGCGCAGACAAGTGGCTCATTCTGATAGCAGCGTACCACGCGGGCTCTGCCATGAACTACCACGTCGGTGTCAGTGCCCATCACTGCTGCGGGCATCTGTAGTGTGAACTCAAACTGTTGTTCCGGAGCCAGCGAGTACGTGCTGGTGATCAGCATTCCACTCGCAGAAATATTCTCAGTTGTTGCTACAAATGCCGGTCGCCCTTGCATCGTAATCTCAACCGGAAGCCGGAGCGGAAAGCGGACCGACGCCCGAACCTCGTTAGGAGTGGGCGGCGGAGAGGGCTGGTTCCAGAACCAGCGCTTAGTTGTCGTGGGCATAACAGGCCGACCTCAGTTAGCCAAAGGATACTGAATTTTGCTTGAGACGGGTATAGAAATCCGTCCCCAGTCCCATTCTAGTTCGGCGCCGCCCGCAGCTGTCCTTAACTAACCCACTCAGGCGTTACTTAAGGCACATCAGGCAGATACAGCCCCGCCGATCCACCCACCCATGTCCGGTCGCGATTGTGGTCTACCCCCATCATCAGCCCGCGACCCATCCTGACCAGCGATAAAACCGGCTGCATCGCCTCCCCCTCCGGCCAGACGTAAAGCAGCCGGATCTCCGCCTGCGTCATCCCTTCAGGAGTTTCAATCGTGTTCGCAAAATGCACCCGCTCCTGCACCAGATAGTCATGCCCGCGCGTCGCAGGAATGGCCGCTAAATCCGCGTCCGTCGGCGCAAACTGAATTCCCTTTCCGGCGAACGAGTAGAGCGGCTTCAGTACCCACTCTTCCCTGTCCTCCGGCAGCTCGTCGCGGCGCTCCGGCAGCTCATCGAGAAAGATCGCCCGCGGCACATAGGGATGCTTTAGAAACGGCAGCGAAAATTTGCTGATCCTGAAATACCAGTTGGGGTGCCCCGCCCACTCCACGTCAAGATCATCGCGATAATCAAACGGCAGCGTTATCTCCCGCCGCTCAATCTCATCCACGATCGCCCGGTTATAGATGCGATGGATTGGAACCAGCTCGCCCGGCGGAAGCGGCTTCGCATTCGCCGGCTCCAGCGTGTCTTCCGGACGGTAGAACAGCTGCTTGCCCTGCTTCACCAGCTTGGCGATATCGGCCACGCGAATCCCCAGCCGGTCGGCCGTGACGTTAAAGTCCGCCAGCGTCTTCTGGTTCAGCGGATCAACCTCCAACAGCACTACGTTCTCCGGCGCATGCGCTCCCAATATCAGGCGCCGCATCAGCTCCCAGTAGCTCTCCGCCGTGCGCGGGGCCTTGGTGCCGTCATCAACGCCCGCGTCCTCGCCAAAGAACCAGCGCAGCTCCGGCGACAGCCCGTAGCTCTCCACATACAGCTCGCTCAGCAGCGCTTGATATCCATAGATAGAAGGAAAAGCCTGCAGCTCGACCAGCCTGGGCTCATATCCGGCCGCAGGATCCAGCGGGTCCTTCTGCACCAGGCCGAAGTCCACCGTCATAAACAGCGGCGTGCGGCTCTCATTGAGCAGCGTCCACTTCTCAGGGATCGCAGCCGCGGACAACGCCATGTATCGCGGATTGTCCACCAGCTGGTGCGTGAGCTCAATCCCGGCCGTGGCCATCTCGTTGAGCAGCGACTCGGGAAAGAAGCACGGCGTCTCCGCCACCCGAAAATCGACGTGACAGCGCGACCGCTCGTCGAGCGTGCGCAGAAACTGCTGGTACTTTTCCTCGGTAAAGCGAGCGTTAAAGTCGGCGCGGAGTGCAGGAACCATGCACCGAAGAATAGCAGGGCTTGGTCAACGGCCAACCAATCTACGCCGGATTTTCCTTCAAAAACTCCTCCAGCCTCTTTAACTCCCCTTCATCCAGCCGGAACGTTGCCGCACCAATCACTCCCTCAACCTGCTTCGCATTCCGCGCGCCTACAATTGCCGCCGTCACCGCAGGCTGCCTCAGCGTCCATGCAATCGCCGCCTCCCCGGCCGACCGGCCGTGCGGCTTCCCAATCTCGCCCAGCAACGCCGCCAGCTTGAGGTTCCGCTCCAGCGCCGCCCCCATGAAGCGCGGACTCTTCTTCCGGAAATCGTCCTCCGGCATCGCCGCCACCCGCTCCTTGGTCATCTTGCCCGTCAGCAACCCGCTCGCCATCGGCGAATACGCGATCACCCCAATATTGTGCTGCTCGCAATACGGCAGCAGCTCCCGCTCGGTCTCCGGCCGCACCAGAGAATACGGCGGCTGCAGTGAAGTAATCTCTCCCAGCGGCCGAATCCGCTCCATCTGCTTCACGCTGAAATTCGAAATGCCGGCGTAGCGAATTTTGCCCTCGCGCTTGAACTCCTGCAGCGCCGCCCAGCCCTCTTCGATCTCGCCCTGCGGCTCCGGCCAGTGGATCTGGTAGAGATCAATCGTCTCCCGGCCCAGCCGCCGCAACGATCCCTCCAACTCCTCGCGCAAGTCATTCTTCTTCAGTGACCGATAAATCTTGCGATCGTCTGAGCCCTCGTTGCCCCACCGCATCGAGCACTTCGTAAACACCAGCGGCTGCGGTCCCGACCACTCCTTCAGCGCCCGCGCCACCACTTCCTCTGAATGCCCCAGGCCATACACCGCCGCCGTATCAATCCAGTTCACGCCCAGCTCAAGCGCGCGATGAATGGCGCCAATCGAGTCGGAGTCCTCCTGCGCTCCCCAGCCAAACTGCCAGTCGCCTCCGCCAATCGCCCAGGCCCCAAAGCCAATCGCTGTGATGTGAAGGTCGGAGTTGCCCAGGGTTCTCGTCAGGAGTGCGGAGGCAGTTGCGTTCGTAGTCATGTTTTTTTGGATGCCGCGGGAGGCGCTCACGTTCTATTGATTTTTGTTGAGCAGCCCCACTCCGCGCGCTGCCCCGTCCTCACCCGACTGGCCCGCTATCCGGCGAAAATCTGCGGCCGCGAGCGGCTCACTGCCCCAGCAGGAACTTCCCTTCCTGCATGATCTGCTCATCATCGAGCCAGATGTTGAAGCGCTGGCCGACCACATCTATATGTGTCGTCGAGGTCCAGTTCGCCCCGGTGTGGCTTCCATAAGGATCGCCAAACGCAATGTGTATGCCGGGAAATTTCTCGTCCTGCAGAATATTTCCGATCAGCGCGCGCAGCCCGATGTTGGTGCCGATGGCAAACTCGCCCACCCGATCGGAGTTGGGATCACGATGCGTGTACTCCCAGAACTCATCCCGCAACTGAGCATTCTCTGACGAGCACGCCGTGATCCGGTTCCCCGCGATCTCAATCGTCAGCGGCGTAGCATTCAGAATGCCGTACCTCGCGCAAAGATAATCGCCGACCACTCCATCCACCACGAACGTCCCGTTCACTTCGCCCGGAGCCGTAAAAATCTCTCCGCCCGGCAGGTTGCCCCACTTCTCGCGGCTGATAATTCCGCTCGTCTTCAGCCACTTGTGGTTCGGATCCATACGCGCCGTAATATCCGTTCCCGCGGCCGTGGTCGCCCGCACCAGCTTTGCCGCCCGCGCCTTCTCAATCACCCGCGTGCTCAGTGCGTCCACCGCGAGAAAATCGGCGCGCATCCCCTGCTGCATGATCTCCGGCGTGATGTTCACCATGTGCGCGTGCCGCATGTGGCGGCGATTCACCACGTCGGTCATCTGCATCCGCGAGCGCAACTCGTTCGGCTGCACCTGCACGGCAAAAATCGAGACGTCGCTCGACTCCATGTCTTCGAGCACTTCGGCCGGCATGCCGGTCAACGGACGCGGCGCAATGTCTTCGAGCACGAAGCTCCGCCACGCGCAGCCCACTCGATCCAGCTCCGCGGCAAGCGAGGCCGCAATCGGCAGACATGCCTCGTCGGTGATGACCGTGACTTTTTCCTGGGGCTCAATGCGCAGGCAGGTTTGCACAGCATTGCGCGCTCCCTCGGCAAATGCCGCCGGATAGGCCGTGGTGCGGAGGTCGTGTGTGGGTGAGGCGGGCGCGGCTTGGCTCATTCAGGTTTTAACGGCAAGAGAAATAAAATAATGAATTCACTATATGTTTACACACGCTAACCGCAGCGCAAAGAGGAAAACCCGGTCGTCATTTTGCTCATGCTCAATCTCGCCACCCTCCCCATACGTAAGGCCAGAGCTCTCATCTGGAATCGGACAGTGCGATCCCTCTCTAGCGCCTCCCCCTCCCTTCCCGCAAACCTCTTCCCCCCCTCCGCCCCCCCCCCCCCCCCCGAACCCCCCCCCCCCCCCCCCCCCCCCCCCTTACAGCCCCGCCCGCGTCTCCGCCGCCATGTAATCCACTACCGCCTTCAGATCGCCGCCGCTCTCGGCAAAGACCTTCAGCTGCCGATCCGCGCCAGTCCCCGTCTCGAGAATGCGCCGGATGTAACCCATCTCATCGCGACTCCCCAACTCATCCGCCATGTCGCTCACGAAGCTCAAATACTCGTGGATCAGGTCCCGCTCCGGAACTTCTTTTTCGCGGCCGAAATCAATCAGCATCCCATCCAGCCCGTACCGCACCGCGCGCCACTTGTTCTCCATCAACAGCGCCCGCGAATACTGCCGATAATCCACATTGCGCGCATGCAGCCGCCACAGCGTCGCCGCCGTCGCCTGAATCAGCGCGGCCAGCGCAATCGTCTCGTCCACTCGCAGAGGAATGTCGCAGATGCGAATCTCAATCGTGTTGAAGAACGGATGCGGCCGAATGTCCCACCAGATCTTCTTCGCGTTATCAATACAGCCTGTCTTGATCAGCAGGTTGACGTAATTCTCAAACTCGGAATAACTGGCAAAATAATCCGGCAGATTCGTCCGCGGAAAGCGCTCAAACACCTTCGCCCGATAGCTCTTCAGTCCGGAATTCATTCCCAGCCAGAATGGCGAATTGGTGGACAGCGCCAGGATGTGCGGCAGAAAATACCGCATCGAGTTCATCACTCGAATCGCCGCCTCGCGGTCCTCAATGCCCACATGCACGTGCAGCCCGAAGATTAGATTCGCGCGCGCCACCAGCTGCAAATCTTCAACCACCTGCGCATACCGCGGGTCGGGATAGATTTCCTGCGCCCGCCAATCCGCAAACGGATGCGTTGCCCCGGCCACCAGCACCAGGCCCGCTTCCTCAGCCAGCTGGATCATCTGCCGCCGCAGGTCCGTGATATCTTCCCGCGCCTCTTTGATGTTCTGGCAGATGCGCGTGCCCACCTCGACCACCGACTGGTGCATCTCGGCCTTGACTCGCTCCTCAAGCCGCAGCTTGCCCTTGGCCAGCATCTCGGTCTGGATGTGCGACCTGAGGTCGCGCGTGACCGGATCAATGGTCTGGTATTCCTCTTCGATTCCGAGTGTGAATGACGGCCGCATTGCGCTAGATTACACCCGATTATTCCGCTGGTGGCGCGCTCCCCGCCTTTTTCGCGGGCGACTTCCTGGCCGCTGCCTTCCTGGGCTTGGCTGCCTTTCCGCCCGCTTCGCCGCCGAGGAATTTCGCCCACAGCAAGCCGCTCCCCGGTGCCCCGGCCGTCTCGGCCTTCGCCACCGCAAGCTCGGCGACCGCGTTCACAATCCAGTCGAAGTTCGCCTGGCCCACCGAGTGCAAGTCCGCATCCGGCGCGGGATTCATGAAGTCAATCGCGTAAGGAATCCCATCCTCAACCGCGAACTCCACCGTATTCAGGTCGTAACCCAGCGCCCGGCACAGCGTCAGCGCATCCTTCTCGACCCGCTCGATCAGCTTCGCGTCATATTGCCCCAGCCCGCCCTGCACGTAGCGCTCGTGGTGCGGCCGCCGCGGGTCATACGGCATGATGTGCACCTTCTCCTGCCCGACCACGTAGCAGCGAAAATACTCATTGAACTTGACCGCCTTCTGCAGCGTCATGCAAAGATCGCGCGTCTGGTCATACGCCCTGAAGAAGTCCTCCGGCGAATGTATGTGATACACATCCCGCCAGCCCCCACCGTCAAACGGCTTCAGGAATGCCGGAAATCCGATGTAGGTAAAAATGCCGTCCCAGTCCAGCGGAAATTCGAGATTGCGCATGGACTTCGCCGTCGTTCCCGCGGGATAGTCCTTGTGCGGCAGCAGCACCGTGCGCGGCACCGCCACTCCCAGTTTTTCGGCCAGCGAGTAATTAAAAAACTTGTCGTCCGCCGACCACCAGAAAGGATTGTTGATGACCTGCGTCCCGGTCAGTACCGCGTTTTTCAAATAGCCGCGGTAGAACGGAATATCGTGCGAAATGCGGTCCACAATCACGGCATAGCCGGAAGGCTTGGCTTCAAAAACGCCGCCCACTTGCACGAACTCAGCGTGCAGGTCGGGCACGTTCATCGAATTCAATTTGTCCACAAGCGCGCCAGGAAAGCTGTTCTCCATGCCGAATAGGACGCCGATCTTTTTCATGTCTCTCATTCCCCCGCTCTAATTCCGCGTCGGCCCCAGCCACTCTGGCCGGCCTGCTGAAAGTGTAGCGCGACGACGGCTGAGGAAAGTTTGCGCGCGATGAAGAAAACCCGCACTGGCTCTCGCGCCGCCCTTATAGCGGCCGCGACGCCGGCGGCGCAACCTTGCTCAGCGCCAGGTCAAGCAATTCGCTGTAAACCAGCGCGCAAATCACGCCATACGTCACCTCGGTGAAGCGGAAGAACGCAATCCGGTGCGCCGCCTCGACATGAGGAATCAGCGTGATCACCGTTATCGCCACCGCGCAGGTTCGGGCCGCATTCGGCTGCCGAATCAGCCAGCAAAAACCCACGCCGATAAATATCGCCACCGCATAGCGCAGCGGCCGCCCATCCCACCACGCCAGCGATCCCCAGCCAATCAGCGCTCCGATTGCGGTCCCCAGCACCCGGTCCCAACTCGCCTTCTTCGTCAGCTTGAATCCCGGCTGCAGCACGATCGCCACCGTGATCGGCGCCCAATATGCCTCTTTGAGATGCAGCCAATAGTGTGCGCTCACATAGGCGAATGCCGACACCAGCGCCGCACCAATGCCGTGAATGAGCGCGTTGCGAGGATCAGCCGTGTCGCTGATGTCAATGCTCAGCCGGAAGAGTTTCCCCCGCCAGCCGCTCTCACCGCCATCTCCCACCGGCGCTCCCTCCTCGCTCCGCAATTGCCCTCACAAATATTGCTGCATCTGCGCCTGCCATGTCGGCCAGTCGTGCGAGTTGTTCGTCTCCCATATCCAAAGCTGGTGGGGGATGCCGCGCTGGCCCATCACCGTGGACAGATGCTGGTTCTGCCGCAGACACTGGTCGTCCCATCCCGTGCACAACAGATAAGTGTGGTGACGATAGCGGTCAAGAAACCACGGGTCGCTCATGTTCGCGAGGTAATGCGGCGGCGTGTTGAAGTAGACGTCGTTGTCGTAGTAGCCGCGCAGAAAATTCCCCATCTCAAATGCGCCCGACATTGAGAGAAATCCGGTGAACACGTCCGGACGCCGCATCGCGATATTCACCGCGTGATATCCGCCAAAACTGCAGCCCAGAGTGATCAGGTGCCCGTCGCCGTTCTTCTGCCGGACCAGCGGCACGACCTCGTCCATGATGTAGGACTGGAACTGCAGTTGACGCACGATCTTGGTCCGCGGCCGCGCCCGCCGGTTATACCAGCTCATTCCGTCCACTGAGTCCACGCAGTAAAGCTGGATCTCGCCGCGATCAATTTTGTAAGCGATCGAGTCCACCATGCGACGGTCTTCAAACTCGTGAAAGCGCCCGCCCGAGGTTGGGAAAACAATAGCCGGCACTCCGGCGTGACCGAAGACCAGCAGCTCCATGTCACGCTGCAGCCGAGGAGAAAACCACTTGTGATATTCGCGATTCAAGCTGATACCCTTTGGAAAAACAATTACTCTAGCAGGCGCATGTGGGATTTGCCTCCGCCTACTATACGGCCTGCTTATCCACTGAAACGATTTTTAAGCATCCTCTGTCTCCGCGACTTCTGCCATAGACAATAGAGACTTACCCGCCGCCCTACCCATTACCGTGCCTGAGAACTCAGACCATCCAGTGTCGTCAACTCCCGACGGGGCCCACGCCGCCGCGCCCATCGCCGCCGTGCCCGCCGATGACCTCCCGGCCCCCGCCGATGACCTCCCAGCTGATGAAATGCCGCCCGCCGACCTTCCGCAAATCATCGGCGAAGCCTGCGCCCCTGAGAACAAGCCCACCGAACCCAACCCCCGCCTCATCGTCTTCCCCAAATTTCACAGCCGGTTCCTGCTCGCTGACCGCGACATCACCGTTTACGTCCCGCCCGGTTACGAATCCTCCGGCCGCCGCTACCCCGTGCTCTACATGCACGATGGCCAAAATCTTTTTGATCCCGGGACCTCCTACATCCGCGGCCGCATCTGGAACATCCACGGCACCGCCGACCGCCTGATCGCTGCCGGAGAGATCGAGCCTCTCATCGTCGTCGGCATCGCCAACACCGGCAAGCACCGCCTCGCCGAATACACCCCGACCGAGAACTACAAACTGGGCGGCGGAGAGGCCGACCTCTACGGCCACCTCATCATCGAAGAGTTGAAGCCCATGATCGACTCCGCCTACCGCACCCTCGCCGATGCCGACAATACCGGCATGGCCGGTTCCAGCCTCGGCGGACTCGTTACCCTTTACCTCGGTCTCCTTCGCCCCGACGTCTTCCACAAGCTTGCCGTCCTCAGCCCCAGCGTCTGGTGGGACCACAAAATCATCCTCAGCTTCGTTAAAGACGCCAGCCCCAAGCCGCCGGTAAAAATCTGGCTCGACGCCGGCACCAAAGAGGGCACTCGCACTCTGCGCGACGCCAATCTGCTGCACAAGCTGCTCAAAGAGCAGGGCTGGCACGACGGCGACGACCTCGAGTACTTCCAGGCTGTCGGCGGCGAGCACGACGAAGCCTCATGGGCCATGCGCGTCGAGCCCTTTCTCAAGTTCCTCTTCCCGCCGAAATGAGTTCCTCTCGCTCCCACTATTTTTGCCGCTCCGCATCGCCTTCCCTTGCCCAAACCGCGCAAAATCAGCGATACTAAGGTTTGGAAGACGCCAACGGCCCTCTGGCCTGAGTGCGTGCCGCCGAGGCGAAGCAAAGTCCTTCTTTCCAAAAGACATTTGAAAGGAAACACTCAACCGTGCTGATGATTCGTTTAGCGCGCGTAGGTGCTCGCAAGCAGCCCTACTATCGCGTCGTAGTGATTGAAAAAGACCGCGCCCGCAATGGCCGCTCCATCGAAGTGGTGGGAACATATAACCCGCGCACCAACCCCGCGAGCGTCAACCTGGTCCGCGACCGCATTGATTACTGGGTCTCCAACGGCGCTCAGCTGTCTGACACCGTGGCCAAGTTATTCAGCAAGCCGCCCGCCCCTGCAGCCACGCCGACGCCTGAGACCAAGGTCAAGGCAGCGCCCGCAGCCGCGGCACCCACGCCGGCAGCCGAAGAGCCTGCGAGCACCGAAGCAGAATCAGCCAGCGCTGCCTAAAGCGCACAAATAATTCTTCATTTCGCGAGGGCCATTCATGTCCAACGACTCAAACGCACCGAACCCCGGCACCCCGGCGACCACCACGCCGAACATGGAAGAGCTGGTCGTTGCCATGGCCCGCGCCGTGGCCGCCAAGCCCGATGAGGTCGAGGTCGAGTCGTTTGAAGAGGACGGCGTGATGGTCATCGAGCTCTCCGTCGCCCAGGAGGATCTCGGCAAAGTCATCGGCCGCCAGGGTCGCACCGTCCGCTCCATGCGAGTGGTGCTCGAAGCTGCCAGCGAGAACCTCGACCTGCCCTATGAACTCGACATCGTCGAGGACGACGACGAGGACGAGGGTGATGAAGACGAGGGCGGCGAAGACGCCGAGACCGGCGACGAGTTTGAGGGTGAGGCGCTCGACGAGAGCCTCGACGGCGGCACGCCGGAGGCCTAGCCCTTGGCGAACGAAACCGCGTTCGCTTACACCGTGCTGGCGCGCATTGTGCGTCCGCAGGGCCGCCATGGCGAAGTCCTGGCCGACCTGCTCACTGACTTTCCCGAGAAATTTTCCGACCGGCGAGATGTGATTTTTCTTCCCGCCAGCGCCGACTCCCCGAGTCCTGACCAAGCCGACACAAAGGCCTTCTCAGAATCCGCTCGCCCCGCCCAGCTGGAAGACTTCTGGATGCCGCACGGAAAAAACGCCGGACGCATCGTGCTTAAATTCGCCGGCTGCGACAGCATCAATGACGCCGAGCTGCTCGCCGGCCTGCTCGTCGCCATCCCGCAGGACCAGCGCGCCCAGCTCGAAGCCGACGAGTTCTACATCGCCGACCTGGTCGGCTGCGAAATCGTCTCCGCGAATGGCACCATCGGCCGCATCGAATCCGTAGACATGATCTCGGCCGGCACCCCGCTGCTCGTCGTCCGCGCCCCCTCCGGCGAAGAGCTGCTGCTGCCCTTCGTACAGCGCTTCATAAAGTCCGCCGACATCCCCGGCAAGCGCATCGAGATGCAGCTACCCGACGGCCTGCTCGAAATCAATCAGCCAGCACCGGCCAGCAAGTCCAGCAAGACGGACGCGACGAAGACAGCCGCGACGAAGACAGCCGATCCCGGGACATCCTCATGAGCTTGCGCTTCGACATCGTCACCATCTTCCCCGACTTCTTCGACAGCCCCTTCCGCTACGGAGTGCTCAAGCGCGCCCTCGACACCGGCAAAGCCTCCATTAACTTTCACGACCTCCGCACCTGGACAGAAGACAAACATCGCACCGTGGATGACCGGCCCTTCGGTGGCGGAGAAGGCATGGTACTCAAGCCCGAGCCGCTCTTCGCTGCCGTCGAATCGCTCGGCGTCTCGCCGCTTGCCGCAACGCGACACGCAGCGCGAAACCGTTGTGCTGCTCTCCGCCCAGGGCAAGCGCTTCACTCAATCCGTCGCCCACCAGCTTGCCCGCGCGGAACGCATCGTCCTGCTCTGCGGCCGCTACGAGGGCGTGGATGAGCGCGTCAACGATCTGCTGGCCGACCGTGAAATCTCCGTCGGCGACTTCGTCCTATCTGGCGGAGAGCTCGCCGCCGCCATCATCGTTGACACCGTCGCGCGCCTGCTGCCCGGCGTCCTGGGCAACGACGCATCGTCGCATCACGAGAGCTTCGGCGTCGCCGGAGAACATGCCTCAACCGATGCCGCGGGCTCTGCCCCGCTTGCCGTCCACGCCGCCGGTGGCCTGCTCGACTACCCGCAATACACCCGGCCCGCCGACTTTCGTGGCGCTGCCGTCCCCGAAGTGCTGGCTAACGGTGATCACAAGGAAATCCGCCGCTGGCGGCGCGAAAAAGCCCTCGAAAAAACACTGCGCAATCGCCCCGATTTGCTTGAATTCGCAGAGCTTTCCGACCAGGACCGCCGCTACCTCGCGAAGCTAAAACAACAAATCCCGGCCAAAAACGTGTAAACTAAACATTCGGCTCAATCCATTTATTCAACTCACAGGAAAAGCAAATGTCTATTCATCCGATCATGCAGCGGCTTGCCGCAAAACTCGAGCGCAAAGACCTTCCCGCGTTCGCGCCCGGCGACACCGTCCGCGTGCAAGTCAAGATTAAAGAGGGCGACAAAGAGCGCCTCCAGGCATTCGAGGGCGTGGTCATCGCGCGCCGCAACGGACCCCAGGGCAGCTTCACCGTCCGCAAAATGAGCTTCGGCCAGGGCGTCGAGCGCATCTTCCCCTTCAACTCCAAAGTGATTGAGGGAATCGAAAAAGTCCGCTCCGCCAAAGTCCGGCGCGCCAAGCTCTTCTACCTCCGTGATCTGCGCGGCAAAGCTGCCCGCCTCAAAGAAGTGGACCGCACCTAGTTTCTCTAAATTTTTTAGCCAAACAAGAAGCCTCGGCCACCGCGCCGGGGCCTCTTTGCGTTATGCCCCCCAACGCTTTTGGTTCCTCCCTCTTTTCCACCTCCGCCCCCGCGCTAGACTGTCCCCATGCACACTTCCCTGCGTCGGCAGCCAGCGCTCAAAAAATTGTGGCTGGCGGCCCAGGCGCGCGAAGACCTCGCTCCCGCCACTCGCAAGATGCACTTCCTGCAGTCCCTCAAGTGCACCGCCAAATATGAGCGCAAGGCCCGTGAGCAGAATGCCGTCTGCATCGCCGGAGTTGACGAGGTCGGTCGCGGCGCGCTCTTCGGCCCGGTGGTGGCCGCGGCAGTCATCCTGCCAGAGGACTTCCGTCTCCGCGGACTTCGCGATTCAAAGCAACTCGATCTCGATCAGCGCGAGCGCATGGATCGCATCATCCGCGCCAAAGCCCTCGCCTGGGCCGTCGCCGAAGTGGACGTCGAAACTATAGACCGCGTGAACATCTACCAGGCCACGCGCATCGCCATGCTGACTGCAGTCACCCAGCTCGCCGTCAAGCCCGACCATCTGCTCGTTGACGCCATGCGGGTGGACTATGACTGCCCCCAGACCATGCTCTACTACGGCGACTCGCTCAGCATCTCAATCGCCGCCGCCTCCGTCATCGCCAAGGTGCATCGCGACCGCCTCATCATCGCCATGTCGCCGGATTATCCGCAATACAATCTCGCCTCCAACAAGGGCTACTCCACCCCCAGCCACAAGCGCGCTCTAAAGGAGCATGGCCCCTGCCCGCTGCATCGCCGCAGCTTTGCTCCCGTATATCTCTCCGAGCCTGATGCGCAGATGGAACTCACCATGGATGCCGATCCGCTGGACGACATCGAGGCCCTGCTCTCGGAAGCTTCCACCGAAGATGCCGCAGTGCCGGCGGAGTTTTAATGTCCCCGCAAGAAAATCACAACGTCACCGACCATCTCGCGAACGAGCGCACCTTCCTCGCCTGGGTCCGCACCGGCATCGGCGTCATCGTCTTCGGCTTCGCCATCGGCCGGTTCGGAATCGCGCTCCGGCAATTCTCCAGCGTTACCGGCGTCGCGCCCCATGGCACCGCGTTGTCGCTCTGGTTCGGCACCGCATCCATGCTGCTCGGCCTCGGCCTCATCATCGCAGGACTCATCAGCTATCAACGCACGCGGCGCGCCATTGATGCCGGCACCTTCAAGCCTGCCGACTGGCTCATGACTTCGGCTGCGGTATTGACCATCGTGCTCGGCGCAGCACTCGCAATCTACCTGCTCTACACCGGCCGCAACTTATTCTGACCAGCCGCCGCCCCGGGGCTCAACGCCAGCCGCAATCCCTACGCGGACTTCTTCTTCGCGTTTAGCGGGTCCTTCTTCAGAACCTTGCCGCCCTCCTGAATAACGTAGAGGTGATTCACCTCCAGGTTCTTCAGCACGTCCACATGCCCGCTCAGCCAGCGCAGCTCGACCGAATCCACCTGCTTCGCCTGGTCCAATCCGAAGTGAATCCGGTAATCGTTCTGCGAAAAATAACTCCCGCCGCTGTGCACTTCTTCAATTTGCACCAGCGGCTTCGTCGCCCCGGCGTTCGCGTTCGCCGTCACAATAATCCTCGACCCGATCCCCGTGCGATTGGTCTTCGTGCCCACCAGCCGAATCTTGATCCAGTTGCGATTCCAGGTTGAATCGCACCGCAGCAGCTGCGGAATGTGATTCATGCAATTGACGATCACATCCATGTCGCCGTCGTTGTCGTAGTCGCCAAACGCGCACCCGCGCGCCGGAGCCTGCTCCAGAATTCCCGGCCCGCCCTTGTCTGTTACCTCTTCAAACCGGCCGTTGCGCAGATTGCGATACAGATATTTGTGCTCGGCATAAGTCACCGCCGCCTTCGTCCCATCCACCTCGGGATACACATGCCCATTCGACATCAGCAGATCCAGCCAGCCGTCGTTGTCCATGTCAAAAAAGCCCACGCCCCATCCCAGCAGCCGCGTATTCACCCCGAGCCCTGCGGGATAGGTATGGTCCTCAAACGTTCCGTCGCCGAGATTGGTATAGAGCGAGTCGGTGTCGCCGGCGAAATTTGTCTTCACGATATCCAGCTTGCCATCGCGGTCGAAGTCTCCAACCGATACGCCCATCCCCGCCTGCGGCTTTCCATCCGGCGACAACGCCGCGCCGGATTCGATCGCTACATCGCGAAACGTCCCGTCCTTCTGGTTCTGATACAGCGTCGCCGTCGTCGAATCGTTTGCGACATAAATATCCGGCCACCCGTCGTTGTCCAGATCAGCCACCGCAACGCTCAGTCCGTAGGTCCCAATCGTGTCGAGAATCCCGGCCTTCTCGCTCACGTCGGTGAAAGTTCCATCGCCATTGTTGTGATAAAGAATGTTCTTCCCGCCCGGCAGTCCCGGCGGGCCGCACGCTACCAGAATGCCTTTGTACGTACACGGTCCAGCCTCCGGCGGAGGCGCCGTCTTCAGATCGAAGTCCACATAGTTCGCGACAAAAAGATCGAGGTGCCCGTCCTTGTCGTAATCCACAAAAGCGCAGCCCGTGTTCCAGCGAATCTTCGGCCCCGGCTGGAACAGGCCGACTTCCTTCGTCACATCCTTGAACGTCCCATCGCCATTGTTGCGATACAGCGCGTTCTGCCCGTAGTAGGTGACGAATAGATCGTCCCACCCGTCGTTGTTGTAATCGCCCACGCAGCAGGCCTGCCCCCAGCCCGTCTTTTCGCCGAGCCCGGACTTCGCCGTCACATCCGTGAACGTTCCGTCGCGGTTGTTCTTGAAGAGGTGGCAGTGCGGCGCATCTGCCGCAGAAAATCCCTCCAGCCTCCAGCCGTTCACCAGAAAAACATCGAGCCATCCATCATTGTCGTAGTCGTAAAATGCGACCCCGCAGCCCGTCGTCTCCAGCAGATATTTGTTGTGGTGCACTCCGCCATAGATCGTCTCGACCGCCAGCCCCGAGTCCTTCACCACATCTACAAATTGAATGCCGAGCGGCGTCCCCTCAATCGGAGACTTGGGTCCCGTCGGCGCCGGCGCTGCCTTGGCCTCATAGCTCCGCTCGATCGGCCCGATGGACTGCGGCTTTTGCTGTTGCTGCTGCCCACCTGTCGCTGCCTGCAACAGCCCGCGCTTCCATGGCGGCGTGCCCAGCAGCAAAATATCTGAGAGTGGCAGTACCAGCGCGGTCCGGCTGAGGGAGCGGAGAAAATTTCGGCGATTCAAATCTCTATGGCCTCACTACCACGGTCAAGTATAGGACAGCGTTGCATCCAGCGACGACGCTCGCCACTTTACGGCGCGCCGCTTGCCGCGCCCTCCGGCAGATCGGTGTGCATGTGCCATGGCACGCTCTCAACGGAGCTTTCCGGGTGGTTACGCAGGAATGTGAGCGCCGAGGTCGGGGCTTGAGGATCCACTTCCTTCGTCGCGAAAAATGCCGCTTGCTCCGACGCCTGCGCCTTCATCCCCAGCCGCCGGTAGATGAGCGCCAGGTTGTAGTGGGCCGCAAGATCGTCGGGATCGATCAGCTGCACCGCCTCATATTCCTTCTTCGCCTGCGCATAGTTGTGCGCCTGATAATAGGCAACCGCCAGCTCGCGATGCCCGTCACGCGATAGCGGAAACTGCTCCACTACCGCCGAGAGGTCCTTGATCTCTTTCTCCGGATGCCCTTCCCTGCGCTCCACAATCCCCATGTAATACAGCGCCCGCGCATAGTTCGGGTCCATCGAAAGCGCGTGCTCGAGCGCCGGACGCGCGTCGGAGTAGCGCTCCCACTCGATATTCAGCAAGCCCTCATTCACATATCCATCTATATAGTCGGGGCGCAGCTGCACCACACGTTGAAACGCGCGCAGCGAATCCCCATACTGCAGCTGGTCCAGCAACGCGATGCCCAGGTTGTTCCAACGCATCCAGTCAGGGTTGTCTTGCGGATCAGGCGTCGCCGCCGCCGGCGTGTCGCCCATATTTATCGTGCGGGTCCGCGACTGAATCTCGACCACGGGATACGCCGGATGATTCGGCCCAAAAATATTATTCAGATAACTCTGCCGGAAGTGGCGATAGTTCACCCGCGCGGTAATGCTGACCGGCCCCTTGACGTCCTGCGGTATATGAAACTCATACCGGATGAGCACCGAGCGCCCGGCCTGAATCGTGTTGTCAAACGCCACCGTGTGGATCGTCCACACCTTGTGATCGTCAACAAATGCTCCCGGCGTTGTCACCGGCCGATTCGTAAAGCTGTGCGCCCGCGGATCAAGCGATCCATCCGGCTTCAGAAATCCGCTGTGATAAATCTCGCGACCGCTGGCGTCCTTTACCTGGAACTCAACCCATGCCTCATAAAGATCTCGCACTTCAGGTATCAGCGAGTGACCGATATTTTTGTTCTGGATCACCACCATCGCCTCGACCACTTCGTTAGGCTCAAGGTGCACGGGGACCGATCCCAGCGGCGCCATCATGTTTTCATCGCCCGCGCGGCGCAGGCTGAAAATGTCAACGTTCAGATAATTGCCTGCCTTCAAAAACGCAATCGTCTTCTGCAGTTGCTCGTCAAAGCCGTAGTAAAACGGCACCGCCGTATTGCCTGCCGGCCAGTTGTGCGTCGCAAATGTTCCATTCTTCGCGCCCGGCTCAGGCAGCGTCGCCGGCTCCCGCTTCATATGGCAGCCCTGGCAGCTCTGAAAGTCCGCTTTGTAAAACGGCAGCGGCGACTGATGCGAAAATTTCGAATTCTGCCATTCGTCATACGCAGTGAACGCGCGCAGAAACTTGTAGTCGTTCAGCGTCCGCGGCAGATTGGCCTTGTGGCACGCTGCGCAAAACAGCGGCGACTTCAGCGTGTCATTCATCACCGCCCGCGCATGCCAGTCCGGGTGCTGCAGAATATCTTTGAACGGCACCTCGCCCGGAATCCGCCGCCCTTCCGCATCCGTCATCACCGCCGGCACGCTCAGCACGAAGCTGCCGTTGCCCCCCGTCGGCTGCACCCGCTGCACCGAATGGCAGAACATGCACGTCAGCCCGTTCTCATCCATCCTGCGATCTACGTGCGAGTTCTGCGTCAGCCCGCCCGCCAGCACCGCGATGGGATTGTGGCAGCTGTCGCAGTGCCGCGCAAATTCAATCCCCTTGGTATTGATAAGAATGTTGACGCTCCTGCGATAAAACGGCGTGCGGAATGCGTTCGAGTGCAGCGCCTGCCGCCACTCGTGATACGCCTGCTGATGACAGTGACCGCAATAGCTCGCTTGAGGAAATGCGCCGGGCTGCACAAATGATCCGCCCTCGATCACCGCATTGCCCGGAGTCGAAATGTGGTCTTCGCCGAAGCGGAAGTTGTAATCCTTCGAGATGAATGCGATGTACGCATCCCGCGCGGGATCGGGATCGGGCTGCCCCGTGTCCGTCATCGAATACGTTGCCGGATAATAATTTCCGCTGCTCTGCACCGTCGCGTTGCCCGACTGAATGCTCTTGAAGAAGTGGGCGTCGCGCGCCGCATCTGCAGAACCGGGCTTCGCCGCCTGTGGCGACGGCCCGCCGGCGGCTCCATATTCGCCCCCAGTGCCTGCGCCATATTGTCCGCCCGTCGCAGCTCCATACTGCCCGCCGTTTGCAGCACTGCGCTGTCCGTATGCCGCCGACTTCCCGGTTGCAGCCTTTTGCCCACTCGCGCTGGAACTTTTTTCCTGCTCGCTCGAGCTCGCGCTCTGTCCCGTGCCCGCCGCCGCAGCTTGGCCGCTTCCCGAGCTCGCGCTCTGCCCGTTTGCCGCCGCGCCATACTGTCCGCGCAGCAGAAAAACTCCGCCGGAAACGCCCAGCACAAACAGGAATGCAATCAAACGAAAACCTATGCGGGCTGCGGCTTTGCGTACGTCTGGCATGAACGGCTACGCCGATCATCTTACGTCTCTCATCGCACCACAGACAACCCCCGATTTGACGCAGCCGCACCGGCTGCAACTGCGCGGCGCACTGTGTTAACTTTATAGAAGTCGCTCCACACGCGGGTTTTCTTACACGTGAGGCGACTGCTTCCCTCACCGGTGCGAGTTGCGATTCAACCTTTAGTACTAGTACGAGCTGGAAAGTATTTGGTCGAATTCTTCGCACCACTTGATGTTGGAAGCGTTGGCGAATTTCCGTCCCCGTCGTCTAGCCCGGCCTAGGACACCGCCCTTTCACGGCGATAACACGGGTTCAAATCCCGTCGGGGACGCCAAATCTTCAACCCGCAAATAAACTCCATCCGCCAGCGCCCTCACACTGCTTTCTAGGTTTTTTGGAAAGTGGCTGTCGGCATAGGCACTTCGTTTCACTGGAGCAGATCGGTCCTTCTTGCCTCCCTCCCAAACCTTCTCTACACTTGCTGATATTCGCGGCTCCGCACCGCCTTAGTTTCTGCGCTATCCGCCTTATCTGCTTGGGAGCCTCATCATGCACTTATATCGCTGGTCTCTCGCCCTAGCACTGGCGTCCGCTCCCTTCGCGAGCCTCGCGCAGACGACCGCACTCACAACTATCGCGACGTTGTCGGGCCCGGACGCTCAATATGGTCTCGGTGTTTTGCTAGCCCCGGATGGCAACTATTATGGCGATACTCGGGGAACGATCTTCAAAGTGACACCGTCGGGAACGCTGACGCTCCTTTACACAGTGCCTACGGGTTCGGGCCAAATCGACAGCCCTCTGATCGTTGGTATTGATGGCAACTTCTATGGTTTTGCCTCTGTCCAGGACGGCGAGGGGGAGATTTTCAAGATCACTCCATCCGGAACGCTAACTAATCTCTACTATTTCTGCTCGACGGAGAATTCCTCCGGTTACTGCGCCGATGGGGGACAGCCCGATGCGCAACTTGTCCAAGGCAGCGACGGGAATTTTTATGGGGTCACAGACACTGGTGGTGACTTCAACGGAGGCACGATCTTTAAGTTCAATCCGAATAACAACAGCCTGTCCACGCTATACAGTTTTTGTAGCGACATGGAGGAAGGATTGGGCTGCTTGAATGGGGGGGGACCTTATTCACTCATTCAAGGGAGCGATGGGGACTTTTACGGAACGAACGTTGGTATCACGGAAAACCAAGGAAGCACGATTTTCAAGATTACCTCCACCGGTGGCTTCACTCAGTTGTATGACTTTAATGCCATCGACAATGCCGTGGGACCGCTCACACAAGGGGCGAATGGAAATTTTTATGGCACAACTGGTACTGGCAACTTTTACCAAATCACACCGTCGGGATCGCTGAGCAATCTTGCGAACCTCGCGACTATAAGTGGCGGATTGCTGTTGGCTGGAGATGGCAACTTCTACGGTGGGGGGAATCCTGCCGGTACCAGCTCGTTCGGAGTTTTTCGGATAACCCCGGCTGGAGGTGTGAGCAACGTCTATAACTTTGGGAGCGAGGCAGGCATCCTTTATGGGCAAACGGACGGTGGAAGTCTCTATGGCCTTGCTTCTGCCTACCCCGATTCGGGAGCGCCGGGAACTCTATACAAGCTCTCCTTCTCGCCGCCGATACCCGGTGCTGTCCAGCTCCAGTTGAGTTCGACGGCTGTGGATCCTAACGATTCGGTCACTCTGACTTGGAGGGTCCTGAACGGCTTTTCGACCACGCTCCAGCAGTGTTACGCCTCGGTGCAATACAACTCTCCTGGAGCCGGAGTCTGGGCGGGGCGGCAAACCGGAATCATGGTTAACGGCACCTACACTGGGTCCTCCATCATCACGCCCACGGCGTCTGGCGTTTACACCTACGCTCTGATCTGCGGAGGTATTGAAACGGGCTTTGCGAGCCTCACCGTTGGCAACGTAAAGGCCGCCACTAGTACCGCACTCACTGCAACTACCCCGGTCACGCTCGGCTCGGTGGTTTCGCTGAATGCCACCGTTTCCACAACTCAGTTCGTGGCGCCGTTCACCGGCAATGTAACTTTCTCATTTGAGGGCATTACGCTCGGAACGGTGTCGGCTTCCAATGGGACAGCTGCGCTGAATCTGGAAGCTTCCAATATCCCAACAGGTACATATCCGATTAAGGCGACATATTCGGGCGATGCAAATTATGAAAGTTCATCGGCAATCCAAAATGTCACCGTTCTCGGTTACGCCACTGCCATCAATCTTGCTGTGGAGCCCACCACTCTGAGTCAAGGACAGTCCGCCACCTTGTCAGCCACCGTCGCTCGCACGGCTGTCAGTGGCACCCCCACAGGAAAGGTGACGTTCTATTACGGCTCTGTGGCCCTGGGCACCGCTACTGTGTCCGGCGGGCATGCCTCCCTTACGTTGCCCACAAGCGGCACTCTCGCGCCCGGAAGCTATGCGGTCATCGCAAAGTATTCCGGTGATTCAACAGATCAGCCGGCCACAAGCAGCTCCAGCGTCGTCGTGCTGCATGCCGCAACTTTGACGTCGCTCACCGTTTCCCCTAATCCCGTTCCAGCAAACTCAGCCGTCACTCTCAGCGTAAAAGTAAAAGAAACTTACGGCACAGCGATTCCCACTGGAGCGGTCAATTTCGCTGTTGGCGATTTGGTGGTTGGGACTGCAACGCTCGACTATAACGGAGCTGCCTCAGTGAATCTGTCCAGCGTAGGCATTAATCCTGGGGTTTATCCCGTTTTCGCATCTTATAGCGGCGACGCTTCCAATGGTGCCTCTACTTCACCGACCGTCTCCGTCACCATTAAATGATGGCTGCGTGCGTATTAACTACGGTCGTTTGTAAACATAGGCAAAGTCTCATGCATCTCTCCCTTGTTGGCCAACGATATAGCCAACACTCTGGAGCGCTGTGGCGCCGCACCAGCGGGCGGTACTCGCATGGACAGCCCGAGGTCTGACAGGTTTGCTGCCCCGTTCAACTGAGTCGTTCGCGGAGCAAGTGGTCGGAAACACGAATGGCGTTGGCGATGACAGTCAGCGACGGATTGACCGCGCTGGCAGATACGAAACAGGACGCATCGACAACATAAAGGTTGTCGAGATCGTGTGCTTTGCAATGAGCGTCCAGCACGCTGGTCGCGGGATCATGGCCCATGCGGCAGGTGCCGTTCTGATGGCCGACGCCCTCCAGCGGAATGCGCTTCTTGAAATATGCGTGCAGCGGAACGTGCGTGGTGGCGTGGCCTGCCTTCTTCAAGACGTCCACCCATCGATCTTTCAGACGGTTGAAAGACTCCACATTGTTGGGCGTGTAGGAGAGCTGAATCCGGTGAGGCGCGTTGTCAGTAACTGGCTCAGACTCATTCGTGCGGCCCGTATCGCCGGAAGGATGAGCGCCCACAAGTCCTGGCTGCGTGCTCTCTACCGACAGCGGAGTCGAATTGTGGATGGTGACGCGGTTCTCGGCGGCGGGCAGATCTTCCGTGGTGAGCCACCACGGCACGGCATGATGTTTCATCCCTTCCAGGATGAATCCCGGGGTAAGTGGTGGCGCGTCGCCTTTCATCATCTCGAAATGAAAACTGCCGACGGGCTGAACCTGACCTAACGGAAAAGGATAGTCAGGATCGGTGTCCTTGAAGTAAAAGTCATTCGTTCCCCAGGTCTTTGTGTAGGAGTCCTCGTTGCGATGCGGAGAAATTGCGAGTAGCGCATCTGCCTGGTGAAACATAAAGTTCCGGCCCACCTGGTCGGAGCTGTTGGCGAGCCCCGCAGGGTGCTTGTCGTTTGCCGAGGCCAGCAGCAGGACGGCGGAGTTGATGGCACCGGCGCAGACCGCAAAAAATCCGGCTGTGTAGGTTGCAGGGCTTCCCTGCTTGGACGCTGGCGGAGCGTTCGTTACTCCCGGCGCCGGGGCGCTTCCATAGACGCTGCCGGGACCGGAGTGCATGACCTCAACAGCAGTGACCGCGGTGCCGGTTGCGTTGGTGAGCAAACGAGTCACGCGGGAGTTCGTCATCAGCGTGACGTTCGGCAAATGCAGGATCTGCCGGATGCAGTTGATGTCCGCATCGGACTTGGCATGGACCAGGCACGGATATCCGTCGCAGGTATCGCACCGTACGCATTTCGAAGCCAGCGGGTTGGCTTCGTCGCGCTTTAGACCGAGTGGAATGGGGAATGTGTGGATGCCGAGCTTGCGGACGTCGTCCTCGATGGTCTGCATGCGCGGTTCATTTGATAACGCCGGATGCGGATATTTTTTGGAATGAAATGGCTCGGTCGGATCGAACGAAGAGCCAAAGCCACCGGCAACCCGCGGCGCGGTCCCAAGATCGCCGTGGACATGGAAGAGCTCTTCTGCCCGGGTATAGTACGGCTCCAAATCGGCATAGGAAATCGGCCATGCCGGCGAGATTCCGCCATGGTGCCGGATGACACCGAAATCCTCCGCACGCATGCGAAACATGGCAGCGCCGTAAACTTTCGTCTGACCGCCGACGTAATACGCCTGCTGCGGATGCAGGTCTTTGCCATCCTTGTCCTGCCAGGTTTCTTTGGTGTGATAGCGGTTGTCGAGGAAGACTGCCTGCGTGTCCCAGTTCAGTTTTTCCTGGGGCATGAACGGACCGCGCTCAAGAATCAGGATCTTCTTGCCGGCTTGTGCCAGGTGCAGCGCGAGCGTTCCGCCTCCGGCTCCCGTCCCTATAACAATCGCGTCGTAATCCATAGCCATACCCATAGGATGCTGGAGACCTGCACTCCGAGATTTCATTCGTATTCAGATTCTTCCATGCGTAGATGCGACCGGATCAGGATTACCATTCAATGAAAATAAACGAAGAAGAGAAGTCAGGTTCAGCGCGCGCAGCGATCAACCACGGGACCGAGGGCGAAAGGGCTGTCCCCAAAGAACCCACGATGAAGATCCCGCCGGCAATGATGATGAGTCCGCATCGCGTTTGACTCGTCCATGCTCAGCGACGCCAAATAGGCCGCTCACTTCTTCTTCGCGTTGAGAGCCGGTAGAAGAAGTTTCAGAAGCGCTTGGTCGGAGAATGGGTTCTGACCTGAAATCAACTCGCGATCTTGAAGGACGTAGCTCTTCCATGGAGGGAGCACACTTACGTCACCCCCCGCAGTACGCAAGGCGAAGTCCGGGTAGAAGAGAACCTTACCCTCAATCTCAAGCGGCTCCCGCTGCTGCTCTTCCGCCGTCGAAAAGATAGTCATCTTATATCCGGCATAGATCCAACCTTGGGCCTTTGCCCGCGCTCCCGCCTCATCCCCCGCTACCAGCGCACCGACAAACTCCCACGAATTCGGAAGTGCCGAGAGCAGTGAAATCGGGCCATGGCAGAGCACAGCCGTAGGCTTGGATGTTTCGTGAAAGTGTCTCATCACTATGCCGGCATTGGGATCATCGAGAAGATCAACCATCGGACCATGGCCGCCAGGGACGAAGACAGCGTCATATTGATCCAGGCCTGATGCCACCACCTCCGAGATGCGGGATGGATCTCTGAGCCCGGTCAGGCCGTCGCGGAATAACATATAGTCCTGTAGCTTGGCCGCGTCCCCGCCGAAGAAGTCCGCGACCTCTGAATGGACATCCACTTGCGGCGTGTTGCCTGTGGGGTTGGCGAAGGTGATTTCGTAGCCCTCATTCATCAGGGCGCGAACCGGCACCGTCAGTTCGTTGAGGTAGTAGCCCGCGCCGGCATAAATCTTGCCATCTTTCAACCGCAAGCCACGACCGCTCGATACGAGTACTAAGACTTTTCCTTTAGCTGCCATTGTTGCTCTCCTTTTTGAGCGAGTATTAACCATAAGTAAGATCGGTGGCGCCTCGACTCTTCCATAACTCGTAGCACGCTTGAATATCAGCCACGCGAACATTCATGAAGCTATTGATGTGATCGGCGGCGGGGACGCTGAGCGTGACTGTCGGCTTGTCGGGGGTCGGGCCGCCACCGACGTTGACAAGGAGCCAGGTATTGGCGATCTGAATGTAGCCGGGCGCGCCTTCACTGTCGCCCGTGCTCAGAATGCGGCCGCCGAAGACCTTCTCATACCAGCGGGCTGAGCGGTCAATGTCGGCGACGGTGAGAAAATGTGCGACGCTGAACCCCTCCCGCGGAGGCATTTCATAACTTTTCTGTTCGACTTGTACGGCGCTCATCGCATTGCTCCTTTGGATACTGTGGCCACTGCAAAACGCCAAGCTTCAACCCGCAAATAAACTTCCTCCGCCAGCTCCCTCCACCCGCTCCATCAGCTCCGGCCGATCGTTTCGCACGTTCCCCACATCCCGGCTCACCGGCCATGCCGTCATCAACTCTGCGGGATACGCGCGCAGCAAATCCGTCGGCAATTTTGACGTGTCAGAGCTATCCAGCCATCGCTCATAATCCTTCGGCTCCAGAATCACCGGCATCCGAGTGTGAAACGGCTCAACCAGCGCGTTCGCGTCCGTCGTAATAATGCTGAACGTCTCCAGCCGGTTCCCGTCCGGCTGCTTCCAGCGGTCCCAGACGCCGGCAAATCCATAGGGCTCCCCTGACTTCATCGCGATCGCATAGGGCTGTTTGTTTTTTGCGTCCAGCTTCTGCCACTCATAAAACGCGTCTGCAGGCACAAGACAGCGCCGCTTCTTAAACGCTTCGCGAAATGCCGGAGCCGTTGCCACCGTCTCCGCCTTCGCATTGATCGTGCTCAATCCGATCCTGGCGTCCCTGCTCCAGAAAGGAATCAATCCCCACCGCATCAGCACGATTTCGCGCGCCCCCGTCTCGGCATTCAAGCGAACAATCGGCTGAAAAGATTGCGGCGCCGCATTAAACGAGAACGCGAAATCAGGCACCCCCTCAACCGCCACACGAAACGCCTCGGCGATTTTCTGCTTATCCGACTTGCGCGCATATCGTCCGCACATATTTTTCAGCCTATCAGGCACCTCACCCATGCAGCCGCTGCCCCTGGCCTTTGACAATCCACAGGCCCGCACCGCACAATAGCGAACAAAAGGCGAATACGCCATGCCCTCTGCCGCCGCTCTTCGCACCCAGATTGAATCCGCTCTCTCCCATCGCATCCCTGCCGCGCTGACCCCCGTCGCCCGCGTCCAGCGAGAGGTTGCCGCTACAGGCCTGCCTTCGCTGGATGACCTCCTCCACGGTGGCCTGCCCATCGGCGCCATCAGCGAGTTGGTTGGCCCTCTGTCCTCCGGCCGCACCAGCGCAGCTCTCTCGTTTCTCGCCCAGCGCACAACCCAGGGCCAGGTCTGCGCGTGGATTGATGTCCAGGACTCGCTCGATCCTGAGTCTGCTGCCGCAAATGGAATCCGCCTGCAGCAGCTTCTCTGGGTCCGGTGCGGAAGTGTGCCGTCACCCTGCAGCCATCCGCAGATCGAGTCGAAAATTCCCGCTGAACTTGCTTGCTCGCAAATTGCTGCGCCCCCTCACCCTCCCGCTCATCTCCCGCTTGCCGGTTGCGGCGGCGCACATCCCCGCTCCGAAGCCAGAGGCATGGACCGCGCCGTCGAGGAACTCATGCGCCGCAGGGCCACTCACATTCGCGACAAAACCATCGGCACTCCGGGCGTCGGCAATCGCGCTCTGTCAACCACTCCCCGGCCCGTTCCCCGTGACGAACAAGTCTCCTCTGACCGCGCGCCCAAACGCCGCGGCAATCCTGCGCCCGCGCATCCTGGGGCCTTCGCTCCTTGCTGCGCCGAGGCTGTGCGCAAGCCCCGCCCTGAAACGTTGTCCCTGCCCACCGCTCACTTTCACTCACCGAAATCCTGCAGCTCGTCCCGCTCACCCGCACCCGCCTGGACGCTGCTCGATCAAGCTCTCCGTGCCACCGACCTGCTGCTCCAGGCCGGCGGATTCAGCGCCATCGTCCTCGACATGGGTGACACCGCGCCGCAGCATAGCTCGCGCATCCCGCTGGCGACTTGGTTTCGCTACCGCCAGGCGGCGGACCAGAGCCGCTGCAGCCTCATCGTGCTCACCCAGCGCCCCTGCGCCGGCTCAAGCGCCGAGGCAGTCATTCGCTTCGAACCTCTCGCGCTGCAGCATGCCGGCGGCAGAGTGCTTGCGTCTGCCGGCTTCCGTGCCGGCGTTACCAGGCAGCGCTTCCAACCGCACAGTTCGCAGTCAGCGATTGAGATCGGCAACCGCCGCAAGCCCGTCGCCTCAGTCTCCACCTGGACCAGCGGCATGAGAGATGCGGTCTAGCCATGCCCAGCCGGCTCTATCTCTCCATCTGCGCCCGCGAATTCCCCACCCAGGCATTGCTCCGTCTGCGCAGCGAAGCCCGCTCCCGGGCAGTTGCCGTAACCCACGGCATTGCTCCGGCGGAGACGGTGTGCGCCACCAACGCAAAGGCCCGAAGGCTTGGCGTCGTTCGCCACATGACTCGCATCGAGGCTGAATCGTTCCCTGCGTTGTTGCTGCTGCGCCGCTCCGTCGTCGAAGAGCAGGCCGCCCGGGCAGCGCTGCTCGAGTGTGCCGGCAAATTCTCCCCCGACATTGAGGACGCGAGCAACGCCAGCGACTGCATCGTCGTGCTCGACATCGCCGGCACTGAAACATTATTTGGCAAGCCTCACGCCGTCGCCGTGCAATTGCGTGAAATGCTCGCCGCCATTGGCCTCCAGGCCTCCATCTGTGTCAGCCACAATTTTCACGTGAGCGTCGCCAAAGCCGGCACGCTCTCTGCAGTCGAAGTCATTCCTCCCGGCAACGAACGCGAGGCGCTCGCCGCATTGCCCATCCATGTTCTCGATATTTCAGAATCACAGGCAGAGACGTTTGCGAACTGGGGAATTCGCACCGTCGGCGAATTGGCAGCCCTGCCCGACGTTGAGCTGATCACCCGCCTCGGACAGGACGCCAAGCGCCTGCTCGAACTCGCGCGCGGCCAGCGGCCTCACGCCTTTCTGCCGATCGAACCAGCGGTTGAGCTGCGCGAGTCATTCGAATTTGAAACTCCCATCGAAGTCCTCGATTCCCTCTTCTTCGTTCTCTCTCCCCTGATCGAGCACTTGATCGTCCGCGTGAGCCTGCGAGCTCTATGCATCGCCAGCCTCAAAATTGAAATGCGTTTAGACGGCGGCCGCATATACGAACGCACCCTTCGCCCCGCTCTGCCGACAATAGACAAACGCTTTCTGCTAAAGCTGGCGCAGCTTGACCTCACCACCCATCCGCCTGGCGCCAGCGTCCAATCCATCGCCGTCACGGCGGAGCCAGGCCGCGGCAGCAAAGTCCAGCTCGGCCTCTTCGCGCCACAACTCCCCGAGTCCTCCCGACTCGATGTCACCCTCAGCCGCCTCTCCGCTCTGGTCGGCGAAGAGCGCGTCGGCTCGCCCATCCTCAACGACACCCATTCCCCCGACAGCTTCCGCAACTCGCGCTTTTCTGTTCAGCAAGCCAAAGCCGACTCCACCGATCTCTCTGCGCACTCTCACGCTGCTCTGCGCCGCATTCGTCCTCCGGCAATTCTGAGCGTGCAGATTTGCCGGCATCGCCCCGCTGCCTTCACCTTTCGCGAACATCGCTACGCCGTGCGAAATGCCTATGGACCCTGGCGACTGAGTGGCAATTGGTGGAGGACAGACGTCTGGTCGCAGGAAGAGTGGGACATCGTCGCTGAGACGGATCGCCCCGAGAACAATCTGCTCTGCGGAGTTTTAGTCCGCGACCGCTTCTTCAATCAATGGCGCATGGTCGCGATCTATGACTGACGCTGCAGAATACGTCGAACTCCACGCCTCCAGCGCCTTCAGCTTTCTCGAAGCGGCCTCTCTGCCTGAAGCGCTCATCGAGCGATCACAGCAGCTCGCCCTGCCCGCTATCGCCATCACCGACCGCAACGGTTTATACGGCGCGGCGCGATTCCACACCATGGCCAAAAAGCTGGGCACGCGGGCGCACATCGGCGCCGAGATTTCGGTGAAGGATTTTCCCGCGCGTCTCCAGCCTCGCTCCTGGCTGCCCCACCAGCACACGCCTGAACCGTCGCGCATCGTCCTGCTCTGCACCTCGCAGACCGGCTATCAGAATCTCTGCCAGCTCATCACCCGCTTCAAAATGCGCGAGCCGACAAAGTCAGAGGGCGCAGCCACCATCGCCGACCTTGAGGAATTCTCCGCCGGCCTCATCTGCCTCACCGGAGGCAACGAAGGCGCGCTCGCCGCGGCACTCCACAGTGGCGGCGAAGCCGAAGCAGCTCGCCGGACCGAGCAACTGGCCCGCATCTACGGCCGCCAGAATATCTACCTGGAACTGCAGCGGCACTTCGAACGCGACGAAGAGCTCCGCAACCAATCTGCCCTCCGCATCGCCGAATCGCTCCGCCTCCCCGCCGTCGCCACCAACGGCGTCCGCTATGCGACCAGGCCGGATCGCGAAGTCCTCGACGTCTTCACCACCATTCGCCATCACACCGCGCTTGAATCTGCCGGCCGCCTGCTCTCCCAAAACTCCGAGCGCCACCTCCGCCCGGCAAATGAAATGGCGCAGCTCTTTCGCGACATACCCGAGGCCGTCACCAACTCCCTGCTCATCAGCCAGCGCCTCGACTTCAAACTCGACAACCTTGGTTATGAATTCCCTCATTACCCCGTCCCTGATGGCGAAACCATGGACAGCTTTCTCCGCAAGCGCGTGGACGAGGGCGTTCGCATTCGCTATGGCTCGCCTCTAACCTCGCGCCTGCTTCAAAAAGCCCGCGTGCAGGTTGACCGCGAACTAAAGCTCATCGCCACGCTCGGATTCGCCGGCTACTTCCTCATCGTCTGGGACATCATCCGCTTCTGCCGGCAACACGACATTCTCGTGCAGGGCCGCGGCAGCGCCGCAAACTCAGCTGTCTGTTATGCGCTGGAAATCACTGCCGTAGATCCCATCGGCATGGACCTGCTCTTTGAGCGCTTCCTCAGCGAGAATCGCGGCGAGTGGCCCGACATTGATCTCGACCTGCCCTCCGGCGACAAACGCGAGCAAGCCATCCAATACGTCTACCAGCGCTACGGCCAGCTCGGCGCCGCCATGACCGCCAACGTCATCACCTACCGGGGCCGCTCCGCCGCGCGCGAGGTCGGCAAATCGCTCGGCTTCGATGAGGAAACAGCCACCCGGCTCACCAGCCTCGTCGGGCAGTTTGAGTGGAAGGGCCCGACCGACACCATGCCGCATCATTTTGAGCAGGCCGGCTTCGACATGCAGCACCCCCGCATCGCAAAATATCTCGAGCTCTGCCTGCGCCTCCAGGACCTGCCGCGTCATCTCGGCCAGCACTCCGGCGGCATGGTCATCTGCAACGGCTTGCTCAATCGCGTCGTTCCCCTTGAGCGTGCCTCCATGCCCGGCCGCACCGTTGTCCAGTGGGATAAGGAAGACTGCGCCGAACTCGGCCTGCTCAAAGTGGACCTGCTCGGCCTCGGCATGATGGCCGTCGTCAAAGATTGCCTCGAGCTCATCCCGCAACACTACGGAGACGCCGTGGACTTCTCCGCTCTCCCCCAGCAACAGCACGTCTACGAAACTCTTTGCCGCGCCGACACAGTCGGCATGTTTCAGGTGGAGAGCCGCGCCCAGATGGCCTCCCTGCCTCGCAATGCGCCAAAGGTTTTCTACGACATCGTCGTGCAGGTTGCCATCATTCGCCCCGGCCCCATCGTCGGCAAAATGATGCACCCCTACATGCGCCGCCGCCAGAATAAAGAGGCCATCACCTACCCGCATCCTTCGCTCATCCCGGTCCTCGAGCGCACCCTCGGTGTCCCCCTCTTTCAGGAGCAGCTCCTGAAGATTGCAATGATCGCCGCCAACTTCACCGGGGCAGAAGCCGAAGAACTACGCCGCGCAGTCGGAATGCGCCGCTCCATGCAGCGCATGAAAGACCTCGAAGGCAAGCTCCGCTCCGGAATGACCGCGAACCAGATTGACGCCGCCACCCAGGAGAGCATCATCCAGAGCATCTCCTCCTTCGCTCTCTACGGATTTCCTGAATCGCACGCCGCCAGCTTCGCGCTCATCGCCTACGCATCGGCCTACTTCAAAGTGAACTATCTCGCCGCCTTCACCTGCGCCATCCTCAACAATCAGCCGATGGGCTTTTACCCGCCTGCCGTGCTGGTTAAAGACGCGCAGCGCCACGGCCTTAAAGTTAGTCCCGTAGACGCGCAGCAGTCCGAATGGCTCTGCACTATCGAACATGCTGCCGGCAACAATGACGCCGAATCCCTCTCTCTCCGGCTCGGCCTGATGTATGCGCGCGGCCTGCGCCAGTCCTCCGCCGAAGCCCTCGTCTCCTCGCGCAACAACTCCGGCCCCTTCCTCACCACTGAAGATCTCGCCCGCCGCGTCCCCGCGCTCAACCGCAAAGAGCTCACGCAGCTCGCCAGAATCGGCGCCCTCAATCATCTGCAGGATGTAACCCATCGTCGCGATGCGCTCTGGCAGGTTGAACAGGCCGGCCGTCCCGTTGGCCCGCTCCTGCGAGCTACCGCCCCATCACAAACCAGCTCTGCGCCGCCGCTTCAGCGCATGATCACTGAGGAGCGCATGGTCGCCGATTACTCCGGCACGGGATTAACCATCGGCCCCCATCCCATGGCCTACAAGCGCGCCGAGTTGCGAGACCGAAATATCTTTTCCGCTAAAGAGCTCTCCGCCAGGCCCAATGGCGCGCTGGTCCGCACCGCCGGCTGCGTAATCGCCCGGCAGCGCCCCGGCACCGCCAGCGGCTTCGTCTTTCTCTCGATGGAAGACGAAACCGGCATCGCCAACGTCATCATCCATCCCGATCTCTTTGAACGCGAGCGCCTGCTCGTCACCCGCAGCAAATTCCTGCTCATCGAGGGCCATCTGCAAAATGAAGACACCGTGATCCATGTTCGCGCTTCATCCGTCGCGCCCCTCGCAGTCACCAATGCCGAATCCCGCTCCCACGACTTTCATTGAGTCCCGCTCTACCCAATAAAAAACCCCGCCTCCGCAACCGTCTCTCTAACTCGAGACAATCGCAAAAGCGGGGTTGAATTTCTACTTCGACAACTCTTAAACGGTTGGGTTCTGCATGATCTGCGACAGCGCCCGCAGCCGGTTCGCATCCGCCGGACTCTTCGCCGACGCCGCATCCGCATCCACCGAAGCCGCCATCGCCTTCAGCTTGGCCACGTCCTTCTTGCCCAGCTTCGACTTCTGCGCGCTCTCGACAGCCTTATTCAGCGCCGCAATCCGGGTCGCGGGCAACGCTTGCGAGCGCGCCAGCTGGTCCAGATATGCCTTCGCCACCGTCAGGTGATTCGGCCACGAAATCTTCTGCTGGTTCTGCACATTGAGTTCTGCGACCTGCACCAGGTTGGCCGCATCAATCTCGTTCTGCGTCAGAAACTTGCTCGGCACCAGCTTGAATACATCCAGCCCGCGCGCAATTTCCGACCCATAGATATGGCCGTTGTACCAATATGCCGACCAATAGCCGCCGAGGATCAACGTCTTCGGATCAATCGCGTCCACGATCGAAGTAGGCGATCTCATAACGGATGCGCCGCATCGGTAAAATCCATCACCGACACGCCGCCCTGATACCACGCCTGCACCTCGATATCGCGCCCCGGAATCGGTACCAGCGATCCGTTATGCGCCACGCAGTTTTCCGTGTCCGACTGCGCCGCCGGCATCTTGTAGTAGCTCTGCAGCGACAGCTTGTCGTCCTTCAGGTTGAAGATCGCGTCCGCGCCCCACTTGTTCGGATCAGTCGCACGGCAACGCGCTCCCAGTCCGCCGCCCCACTCGTCGGTGAACACCACCTTCGAGCCGTCATTCGAAAATGACGCCGAGTGCCAGTAGGAGTAGTTCGGATCGTTCACCGCATCCACGCGCTTCGGGTGCACCGGGTCCTTGATGTCCAGCAGAATGCCGTTGCCCGAGCACGCGCCCGCCGCCAGTCCAATCGCCGAATACACCGTGATGTCATGGCACTGGTTCGTGTCCGCCGGCTTCGCTTCATCCTTGTCGTGGCTTCCGCCATTGTTCAGTCCGTTCAGTGCGCCCGTCCGCGCATCCATAAACACCCGCGGATTCGACACCACCTTCGCGTCTTGCGGCGAGGCCAGCGGCACCTTGATCACGTCGATCCGGAACAGCGAAGTGTTCGGGTCCTTGTCCGGCTTCTCGCCCGAGCATCCTTCCAGCTCTTCCTTCTGCCGCACAAACGACGTCCCGGAAACATACATATAAACGTTGTCCTTGTCGTTCGGGTCCACCACCAGCGTGTGCGTGTGTGAGCCGCGGCAAGTCTGCACCGCGCCAACCTGCTTCGGATTTTTGATGTCGGAGATATCGAAAATTCTCACGCCGCGAAAACGGTCCTTGCTCGCCGTCGGCAACTGCCGCTCGTGCTCGTGCCCCTTCTCTGGCGGAGGATTCGGCGGAAACGCCTGCGTCCCGCAATCCAGCCGGCCATTCGGCATCTCCACCGACATGAACAGCAGGTGGCCGTAAACCGATACGTCGCCCTGACCGCCCGGGCAGACCAGCGAAGTGATCAGCGACGGACTCGCCGGATTCGAAATGTCGTAGAAGTTGATCCCGTAGAAATTGCCCTGAAACAGCGTGTTCCCCTGGAAGGCGAAATCGGAATTCGCCAGCGCGAGTCTCGCGATCACCAGCTGCAGCCCCTTCGGCATCTTTGAGGAGTCGCCGATTCCCAGCGACTTCAGCGCCTTTTGCACCTTCGGATCGTCAGGATCGCTCCCCGACATCTGAAACGCTTCCGGCTTCTTCACAAACGCGACATGCTCCATACCCATCGCCGCTTCGCCCGCGTCATACAGCCCGGGCTTCAACCCGACGCGCGGATCGTTTGTCGTCGAACCGGTCATCCCCGGTGGCAACGGCGGCGCAGGTTGTGGCGCAAAAGGATTCTGCTGCGCTTCGGTTGGCTTTGCCGGCGCAGCCGGCGCCGCAGCGGGTGCTGCCGGAGCCGCGGCCGGCGGCGTCGCCGGGGCCTGCGCCTGGCCATGCAACGTGCCAACGGAACCACACACTACAGCCGAGACAATTGCGACACCGGCCAAACGAAAAGCGAGAGCGTTCATACGTTTCATTCTTTCTCCTTCAACATGTCTTGCATAATCTTGATCTCGGCCCGCTGCGTGTTATCGGCGTCCGTCGCAAAATCGAACAGGTCCGCATCTTGCCCCGCACCGGCCGTATTAAACAAATCCTTCACCATAATCAGCGCGCCATTGTGATGCTGAATCATCCCGGTTAAAAACAGCCGGTCAAACTTTGCTCCCTTTGCCTGCGACAGCGCCTCCATCTGCGCAGCCGTCAGCATCCCGGGCATCGCCTTCATCGCATTGCCGTTCATGTCCATGTCCGGCATCCCCGGCATCGCCATTGAAATCGGCTGCCCCCGCGCCGTCAGCCAGCGCTTCATGAAATCCATCTCATCGGCTTGCGAACGGCTGATTCGCGCTCCCAGAAGCTCGATCTCTTTATTGTCGGTGTGCGTCGGAATCATCGCCGTCATCACCACCGCCTGCGCGTGATGCATGATCATGCCCTGCATGAACTCCACATCGGTCTGCGACAGCTTCGGTGCCTGCGCTTTGGTCGAAGGAGCCAGAGTCTTGCTCGGCGTTCCCGGAGCGCCCGGCTCAACAATCGGCGCCGACCCTGCTCCTGCCTGCTGCGCCACCGCCTGTTGGCCACCGACTGCAATTCCCGTTAGACCGCACAATATCGCGACCGCCAATGCAATACGGGGCCGCGTCATAAGCTTCCAGGCCCGCGATTCGCTCCTGCGCTCGTGACCGTAAAACCCTGATTTCCCCACTTTGTCAGCCATATTTGGGCCTCCCCACACTAACACGCCCCCCAGCAATCTCTCGAATTCAGTCCCCTCGGCGCTCCCAATATTTTCTCCCTCCGTCCTCCTTGCATTGGCGGGCCGGCCGTTATAAAACGATGCCGTCGGCGTTATCCAAGAGGAGCGTCAGTCATGCAATCTGGCCCGGACACAAATCCAATCGAGAAACTAATGTTCCGCAGGATTCAGCGGGCGGTCGGCCCTGCTCCTATCCGATTGGTTTATGCGGGCAAAGAGCTTTCCCTGGCCGATGGCGCCAACCCGGAGAGCATCGTCATCCACGACTCTCGCACCCTCGCCAGCCTGGTCCTCGATCCCGAGATCGGCTTCGGCGAAGCCTATATGAACGGGCAGCTCGAACTCAAAGGCGATCTCGTTCACGCCCTTGAATCCATCTTCCGCGCCATGCAAAAAGTCGGCAAGCGCGGCTGGTATTACCGCATGTATTCGCGATGGCTGCAGCGGGTGCAAGCCAATACCAAAGACGGCTCGGCCTCCAACATCCATCATCACTACGACCTCACTACCGACTTCTACAAGCTGTGGCTGGATCCTGAACTCGTCTACACCTGCGCCTACTTCCCTACCCGGGACGCCACGCTCGAAGAAGCGCAGTCCGCCAAGATGGACCACGTCTGCCGCAAAATTAATCTCCAGCCCGGCGAAACCGTCGTGGACGCCGGCTGCGGCTGGGGAGCTCTGGCCCGCCACATGGCAAAGCATTATGGCGCGAAGGTCAAAGCATTCAACATCTCCCACGAACAGATCGAATATGCCCGCGCCCGCGCTCTGCAAGAGGGGCTCGCCGGCCAGGTTGAATTCATCGAGGACGATTACCGAAACATCTCCGGGCACTTCGACGCCTTCGTTTCGGTCGGAATGCTTGAACACGTCGGCCGCGAAAACTACGGCGACTTGAGCAAGACCATCCACCGCGCCATCGGCGATTCCGGCAGAGGGCTCATCCACTTCATCGGGCGCAATCGCCCCAAGCCGTTCAGCGCCTGGATTCGCAAACGAATTTTCCCCGGCGCCTACGCCCCCACGCTCGGCGAAGCCATGGCCCTCTTTGAACCCAACGACTACGCCGTGCTGGATGTCGAAAATCTGCGCCTCCACTACGCCCGCACCCTCGAACACTGGCTCGCCCGCTATGAAGACTCCACCGACCGCGTGTCGGAGATGTTCAGCCCCGAGTTCGTTCGCGCCTGGCGCCTCTACCTCGCCGGATCCATCGCCAGCTTCCGCACCGGGATGCTGCAGCTCTTCCAGATCACTTTCGCCGGCTCCGCTTGCCAGACCGTGCCATGGACGCGCGCCTACCTCTACGAAGACGAGAAGCTGGCCGAGGAGCCCGAATGGATGCATGCACAGTCCTGATTGTCGGCGGCGGTCCCGCAGGCTCTTCCTGTGCCGGCAAGCTGCATCGCGCCGGCATTGACACCATCGTCCTCGACAAGGCTGCCTTTCCGCGGAATAAAGTCTGCGGCGGCTGGGTCACTCCTGCCGTGATGGCAGAGCTCGGCGTGGATCTTGACGACTACTCCCGCGGCCGCGTGCTGCAAAGCATCACCGGCTTTCTGACCAGCTACATCGGTGGCTCTGAAGTAGAAACGAAATACGACCGCACCGTGAGCTACGGCATCCGGCGCAGCGAATTTGACGATTATCTTCTCCAGCGCTGCGGCGCCCGGCTCGCCCTCGGCACGCCGCTTAAAAGCATCGAGCGCACCGGCAGCCACTGGCTCGTTAACGGCGAAATTCAAGCCCAGCTCATCATCGGGGCCGGCGGACACTTTTGCCCCGTCGCCCGCTACCTCGGCGCCAATGCTCGCAACGAAGAAGCCGTCGCCGCGCAGGAAGTCGAATTCGAACTCACTCCCGCGCAACGCAACGCATGCTCCATCCGCGGAGAGTTTCCCGAACTCTTCTTCTGCTCCGACATGAAGGGCTACGGCTGGTGCTTTCGCAAAGGCGACTTCCTCAACATCGGTCTCGGCAGAATTGACACTCACTCCCTGCCCGCCCACGTTGCCGAGTTCGTCGCCTACCTCAAGCGCACCGGCAAGATCGGCTTTGACCTGCCCGCCTCCATGCTCGGTCACGCCTACCTCATCTTCCGCGAGTCTCACCGCAACGTCGCCTCCGACGGAGCCCTCCTGATCGGCGACGCCGCTGGTCTCGCCTACTCGCAAAGTGGCGAGGGCATCCGCCCGGCTGTCGAATCCGGCCTGATCGCAGCCGACGTCATCATCGCCGCCAACGGCGACTACTCCCCGGCTCGCCTCGACGCCTACCGCCAGAAACTTACCGCGCGTTTCGGCGAATCGCAATCCGACCTCGCCACCCAGGTCGGCCAGCGCCTTCCCCCGCAGTGGATGCACGCGGTCGCGCAAAAGCTCCTGACCACGCGCTGGTTCTCGCGCCACATCGTCCTCGATCGCTGGTTCCTTCACGCCAAAGCGCTCGCCCTCGACTCCTAGCCGCGAAACGGCGTGGACAGCATCCCGCTCACATCCAGCTCGATCGCAAACAGACTCCCCGACAACGGTGCCGCCGCAATCTGAGCCGCCGTCATCGTCTCGCGTGCGCTCGGCACATACATTGTCCTCAAATCTTTTCCGCCGAATGTGCTGTCCGTCGCTCGCGGCACCGGCAACTCAATCACGCGCTCCAGTTGCCCCGCAGGATCAAAGCGGCGAATCTGCCCCAGCCCGACAATATTGCTCCATACAAACCCCTCCGCATCTACCGTCATGCCGTCAGGAAATCCGCCGCCCCTCGCATCAACTGTCGCAAACGTTCTGCGATTTGAGATCGTCCCTGCCGCTCCGTCGAAATCAAATGCAAAAATCGCGTAGCGAAAGCTCTCCGTGTAATACATCGTGCGTCCATCCGGACTCCATCCGCTGCCGTTCGAACAGATGACGTCAGACTGCATCGTGGTGATCTTGTGGTCCGCCTCCATGCGAAATAAATGCCCCGACGGCTGCTTCCAGTGCACCGCGTCCATCGTCCCCGCCCAGAATCGTCCCTCAGGATCGCACTTGCCATCGTTAAACCGGTTCCCCGGCTGGTCCGCCTCAATGCTCCCCAGCCGTTCCAGCTTCCCCGTCGCCGGGTCAAAGCACGCGAAATCTTTCTTCAGCGTCAGCACCAGCCCGCCCGCCGCGCGCAGTTGAATGCACGTCACAATCTCCGGCAGCTCAAACGTCTCATTCTCCCCGCTCGCCGGGTCAAACCGGTGAATCTTCTTCCCCTGAATATCCACCCAGTAAAGCCGCTGCTCTCCCGGATGCCAGACCGGCGACTCGCCAACAATCGCCTCCCACGGCAGCACACAACGAACCTGCTCCGCCGCGACACACGGCACTTGCTTGCCTTCAACATTGAGAATCTTCATTCCGCCCGCTCCCCAACCCGCCGGTCCGCCGCCATATTCCATCGCCCAATCCAGCCCAGGTGCCCTTGCGAATTCGAGCCGCCATACTTCGTGCTGACGATGCCGCCCACCGTGATCAGCAACACGCCCACCAGCGACAGCGGGGATAGTTCGTTTCCCCATACCAGCCACCCGATCACGCCGGAGAAAATCACGACCGTATAGTTGAACGGAGCGATCCGCGCCGCCGTCGCATGTTGATACGCAAGAATGATCAGCAACTGGCTCGCCGCCATCGAAATTCCGATGCCCGCTAACAGCCCCCAGTCCTTAGCCGTCGGCGTCTTCCACGTCGCAATCGCAAGTGGCGCGGAGGCAATCGTCGAGATCAGAAAATAGTAGAAAAGAATGCGCTTGGTCGGGTCCGTCCGCGACAGTTGATTCACCGAGACCAGCGCAAACGCTGAAAACAGCGCCGCCGACGTTGCAATCAGCGCTGCCGGATTCGTCAGTAGCGCCGGGCTCGGCCGCAGCACAATGATCACGCCGGCAAATCCGATCAACAGGCTCGCCCATACCACCGCGCTAATCTTCTCCTTCAGCCATAGCCACGTGACCAGCGGAATAAACAGCGGCGCTGAATTCGACAGCAGCACGGCGTTCACCAGCGGAATCTTCTTCACCGCGACAAACATCAGCGCCTGCGACAACAATCCAGCGACCGCCCGCAGCACATGCAGCCACGGATGCTTCGTCTTTAGTGGCGCAATCCCGCCGCTGAACGTCCACGGAGCGAACAACAGCAGCGCAATGCCGTTCTGAAATAAGACCAGCACGCCGACCGACACGCCCGTCGCGGCCTTGCCAAACGCGCTCATTACAGCGACGAAAAAGAATGCCAGCGTGATCAGCAGCGCGCCTGAAAATACACCAGCGCTGGACTCGCCGGAGTTTCCCCGGCTTACGCTCTGCCGGCTCGATTGCGCGTGCCCATCCGCCATTTCGCAATCATACGTGTCGCCAACTACGCGTCACCCAGCCAGCCGCAAGCGACCGCGCTCGCCCTACTGCAAGCTGCCCGGACCGAAGTGCGAAATGTCGTCATTCAGCGAGAACTGGTCTTTCAAATTGTCCTCGTAAGGAAACACATGAATCATCCAGGTGAAGATTCTCGGGTAAAACACTCCCCCCGCCGCCTTGCAGGCATTTGCATCAGTGATAGAGCCGAACATCCCGAACTTCGGATGCTTGCCCAGGTAATCCTTGACTTGGTCTGCAGGCGCCGCACAGAAATTCTCGTGCACATGCCACCGCGACATGCTCAGCGGAATGCGGTTGTTCAACTCATCCTCGGACGCATCCGGCGGCATCGTGTACATCACCCCTTCCAGCCGGTAGTGCTGCTTCGGCGTCTTGTAATAAAGCAGCGCCGACGGCTTCGTCGGATCGAATGTGTGTTCGGCCGCCGCGGTGTTCGCCTGGTTTATAAAGTGAGACTGCGGCTGGTCAACCTTCGGGTTCGCGATTACATATCCATCGGCCAGCGCATTCTTATAGTCCTTGTAGCGCTCCATGAACGCCCTGATCTGCACCACCATCGCCTTAGTCTTCGCCTCGTCGCCGGGCTGCGCCGGTCGCAGCGGAGTGACATACATGTGGCCCGCCATCGCCATCATGCTCGGCCCCATCTCCTTCATCTCGGCCGCGGTCATCGTGCCGCCTCCGCTTCCGTTCGCGCTTGGCTTGTCCATGCCAGCCATCCCCGCCATGGATTGGTCCGGCTTGTCCTGAGCCGACATGTACGGACTGCCCAGGCCGATAACTCCGGCAGTCGCTGTTACAAATAGGGCAAAGTGGAGGAGAGGCGCGCGCATTCTGGAGATGGGTTGGTGGCCTTTTAGCTGCATGGCTCAGGTATATGACCGCCGCTGCCCGGTAATCAATAGCCGCGTGCCGTTTAGCAGCAAATTATGGGACGAGATTACTAAATTGCGTGTCAAAGCAGCGCGGCCAATGCGCGCCTCATAGCATCAGCCGCCACCTGAACTCTGGCCGACTCCAGTTACTGCTGCTGTTGCATCTGCTGAATCTGTAATAGCGGCGATGCCTGCAATGGCGGCTCCTGCGCCTTCTCCACCATGATGGACCAGTCCTCAGGAATCGGCATGTCCTGATCCAGCGCCGGCGGCTCCGCAAACGCGTCCACCTTCACCGCCACGTAAAGCTGACTCTCTGTGCGTCCCCGATAGATACCGTGCGTCGGAGGAACGTCAGCATAATCGCGCCCAATCGCCGTGCGAATGTGCCGCTCGTGCGCCACCAGATCATTCGTCGGATCGAAGCCGACCCATCCCAGATGCGGCAGAAACACCTCAATCCATGCGTGCGTCGCATTCGACGTAGACCGGTCGTTCGAATCCTCTCCGTGAAAAAGATAGCCGCTCACATACCGCGACGGAATCCCCACCAACCGCACCAACGCAATCATGGTGTGCGCGAAATCCTGGCAAACACCTTGCCGGCTCTCGATGACCTCATCAATCGGCGAATCCACTCGTGTGCTCTTCGGCGTGTAGTTGAAGTAGTCGAACAGCCGGTGATTCAGCTCCCTCACCAGCATTAGAGGATCGTCACGCCGCACCACGTCGAGATCTTTAGCCAGCGCCAGCAGCGAATCGGATGGCCGCGCAAACTCGCTCGGCAGCAGCATCTCTGAGTAATCGCCCTCTGCGACAAGCGAATCCAACTCAGCCCACGCACCGGCTGCGAGAAACTCAGGAACCTGGGCAAGCGGCTGCTGCTCAACCAGTGACTCCGCAATGATGACCAGCTGCGTGTGCTCACCCGGGATGTCGAAATGATGCACGTTGTTACCAAGATGATCGCGATACTTGAAGACGCGGCACCGCGGACTCACCGACAACGCAAACGTCAGGCAGCGCTGATTGCTGTCGCTGCGCGGGTGCATCCGCGTCTCCATAATGCTCTCACTCACCGGCTTGGTGTAGAGAAACTTCGTCAGATGCCGTATCGAATAGAAATTCATCTTGTCCTCTCGCTACATCGTTAAGGCTGCCTGCACCGAATAATCGATGTAGTAGCGATAGATCAATGCGTGTATCTCGCGGCATTGCCGAAGGATGTTATGCAGATACTCGCTCACGTCCTGCGACAACAGATCACCTATCTCGACAAAGCTCAACGACGCCTGCAAACGGCCCGCCAGCTTTATTAATTCGTTCACCGGCCGCCGTCCGCTTTCCTCCTGCACCTCCTGCAGCGCGTGCCAGAGAGAATCGATCGAATACCGCAGTGAATGAGGAAACTCCCGGTTCAGCAATAGAAACTCGAGAATCTGCTGGTGCGTGAGGTCAGCCGTGTAAACCTTGCAGTACGCCTCAAACGCCGTGCAGCAACGCAGCAGCCCTACGGATTCGAGATACTGCCGCGCCGATGAAACCTCGTCAACAATCGTATTCGTATCCAACTGGAAGACGTCCAGCAGCATGGTCGTCGCCGTCGCCCGCTCGATGTAGCGTCCCATTTGGATGAACTGCCAACCCTCTCCATGACTCATCGTGGTGTCGGTTACGCCCTCAAACAAATGCAAGTCATCGAGCACCGTCGGCAAAAAGTCCTCGACGCGATAAAACGTCTTCGTGTTGGCCAGCCGCTCCGTCGCCTGGTGATACATGCGGTTCAACTGCTGCCACTGCTCCGAACTGATCTCCTCGCGCACCTGCCTCGCGTTCTCCCGCGCCGCCAGAATGCACGCAGTGATTGACGCACTGCTCTCGTGATCCGAATGCGAGCTTGCGGACCACATCGTAAAAGTCGCCTTCCCACTTCACGTCCGCAGGATTGCCCAGCGCCGCCAGCACTCGCACCCAGCGCCCTTCATCGCTCGTGCTCGAACTATCCAGGGTCAGCCCAAGATTGACGTCCAGCATCCGCACCGTATGCTCGGCGCGCTCCAGATAGCGGCTCATCCAGTAAAGGCTGTCGGCAACCCGTGAAAGCATAACTCCCCAGTTTCCTTTCTAACTGCCAGTTATCCGAACCTAGTTACCCAGCACCCAGGTATCTTTACTGCCTCCGCCCTGCGAGGAGTTAACTACCAGCGATCCCTTCGGCAATGCCACACGAGTTAGTCCGCCGGGAACAACAGTCACCTTGTCTCCATAGAGAATGTAAGGCCGCAGGTCCACATGTCGCGGCTCTATGCCCTCGCGCATCAGGCAGGGCGCGCGCGAAAACTCCAGCGTCGGTTGCGCAATATAGTTCCGCGGATGCGCCTCGATCCGTCGCTTGAATTCTTCCCGCTGCTCCTGTGTGCTTTGCGGCCCAATCAGCATCCCATACCCGCCGGATTCCCCGACCGCCTTCACCACCAGCTTGTCCAGGTTGTCGAGAGTGTGCTGCCGTTGCGCGGTATCGTCATCAGAAATGTCTCGACGTTATTCAGCAGCGGATCCTCGCCCAGATAATATTTGATGATGGCCGGCACATACGCGTAAAGCGCCTTGTCGTCGGCCAGGCCAGTGCCAAATGCATTTGCCAGCGTCACATTCCCCGCGCGATAAGCATTGAACAATCCCGCGACGCCGAGAATCGAGTCCCCGCGAAATGCCAGCGGATCAATGAAGTCGTCGTCCACTCGCCGATAAATCACGTCCACCCGCTTCAGCCCCGCCGTCGTCCGCATGTAGACCACGTTGTCGTGAGTCACGAGATCGCGGCCTTCAACCAGCTCGATGCCCATTTGCCGCGCCAGATAGGTGTGCTCAAAATATGCCGAGTTATAAATTCCCGGCGTCAGCAACACGATCGTCGGCTCCGGCCGGCCCTCCGGCGCCAGAGACCGCAGCGTTGCCAGCAGCACTTGCGGATAGTGCTCAATCGGCCGCACATTCGACTCGCGAAAGAGTTGGGGAAATATCCGCCGCATCACGCGCCGGCTGGTCAACATATAAGACACACCGCTCGGCACCCTCAGGTTGTCTTCCAGCACCACGAAGTTCCCGTCGTGCAGCCGCAACAGGTCCGTTCCCGTCACCGCAATATAGACGTTGCGCGGCACTTGCAGCCCGCGCATCTCGCGCCGAAACTGCGGCACAGCTGTAAACAATCTCCCGCGGAACAAATCCATCCGTGAGAATTTTCCCTTCGTTATACACATCGCGCAGAAATAAATTCAGCGCCGTGATTCGCTGGATCAGTCCCCGCTCGATCCGCTCCCACTCTGCACCGGTAATAATTCGCGGCATCAGGTCATACGGAAAAATCCGCTCCGTTCCCTCCTGCCTGCCATAAACCGTAAACGTAATTCCCTGCGTCAGGAACGACAGATCCGCCGACTTCTTTCGCCGCTGCAGTTCTTCTGGAGGAAGATTCGCGAACGCATCCAGTATCTGCCGGTATTGAGGACGCACCTCGCGGTCCGCCGTGAACATCTCGTCATAGGCTTCGTCGAGAAAATATTCTCGCAATACCGGGCTGTCAAAGCCGCTGGAGCTGGCAGGCGTCATCCATTGCTCTCCTGCTTGCCTGCCACCGCTACCGGCTCGACGACCTCGTCAGAGACGACGGCAAAATATTTCAGGTTCGCTGCTCCAAACGAAGTCGTAATCGCCACATCCGAGGCATCCCGCCCCACTGCCATCAGCACCCGGCCCACGCGAGGCTGCACGTGCCGCGCATCAAACGACCACCACCGTCCGCCAATATAGGCTTCAAACCACGCGCTGAAATCCATCGGCGCCGGCGGCAGTTGAATGCGAATGTCTCCCAGGTATCCCGTCACGTATCGTGCGGGAATATTCAGCGCCCGGCAAAACGTCACTGCCAGATGCTGGTAGTCGCGGCAAACGCCCAGCCGCTCGGTAAAGACATCGAGTGCCGTTTTCGTGGGCCGTGCAAATTGATAGCCAAAGATCACTTTGCTGTTCACCCACTTGCAAATCTCCACCACGCGCCCATATCCGGGCGGAATATGTCCAAACAGATCCAGCGCTGCGCCCGACAGCCGGTCCACCTCGCAGTAGCGGCTGCTGAGCAGATACTTCAGCACATCCGGCGGCAATTGGTTCGGCGGAACCTCCTGCGCACTATAGTCAACCGCGTCCGGCTCGCCCGAGTCATTTATCAATGTGCTGCCATAAAGTTTCAGTTCACCGGCCGGCGCTAGAAATCGCGAACACTTGTTTCCAAAATCATCCAGGTAATGTTCTACCGGAATGTTTGGAGTGATTTGCATTACATCGGGCTCGAGCAGATCCACAGCTCTCGGCGGATACACGTGCAGCATCGCCACCATCGTTACGGGTGAAGGAATGTCGAACCGCATGTCGTAACCAAGTCGAATTTGCATAGAGAACCCGATTGTCAGATGCAGAAAAACTGAATGAAACGCGGGATTGCGCCGGAAAAAAAGCGCTCGAAGACAAACCAGGTCGCTTTTTGACTGTTTATCAGAGGGTTGGGCGGATATCAAGGAGCGAATTGCGCGCTCCACCGCTTTGCGCCGCTCTCCAGCCGCCGCCTCTCAGCCCCAATCTCCACGCCCGGCGCCGCGAATTCCACCATCCTGCGCGCACTGCTCCGCTGCATCGAGTGCAGAAATCGGCTAGCATCTCTCTAGCAGCACCCACAGAAATCGGAGATGTGAATGACGTATTGCCTAGGCATCATGACGCACGAAGGGCTCATTATGGCCTCCGATTCCCGCACCAACTCAGGATATGACCAGGTAAACGTCTGCCGCAAAATGCACACCTTCGTGCACCCCGGCGAGCGCGCATTCTGCATTCTCACCAGCGGCAGCCTCTCGCTCACCCAGAGCGTCATCACCATGCTGCGTGAGGAATTCAACGAGGGCAAGGGCCTGGCACAGGCGCAATCACTTTATGCCGCTGCCCGCGTCGTCGGAGAGTGCGTTCGCCGCGTCTCTGACCTCGACCGCGCAGCTCTGGAGCGCGACGAATACAACTTCAACATCCATCTGCTGCTCGGCGGCCAGGTCAAAGGTGAAGCCACCAACCTCTACCTCATCTACCCGCAGGGAAATCCGCTCAGCGCTACCCACGATTCGCCCTATCTTCAAATCGGCGAATGCAAATACGGGCGCCCCATCCTCGACCGCGGCATCGGTCTCGGAGCCACCTCACTCGCCGCCGCCGCAAAATATGCCCTGCTCTCCTTCGACGCCACCATGCGTTCAAACGTCACCGTCGGTCCCCCGATCGAGATGCTCGTTTATCGCAATGACTCGCTGGAGTTTGACTGCTACCGCCGCTTTCTCGCCGACGATGAAGACCTCAACGTCATCCATCGAAGATGGGAGCAGGCTCTGCGTCGCGCCGTTGAAGACCTCCCGCAGATTGAATTCAACGCCTGCCTTCCGAATACTCCCTAGCCCTCCCGGCATTCCGCCGTTGACAGCCGCGCCTGCAAACCTCTAAAAATGTTCTGACGAGGCGATGGAGTTCGCCATAACCGCTGCTCCCCGAAGCCGCCCTGGCTCCGCTGAGCAGCTGATGACTCCTGACAGGATTCCTGTTGGGACGCCGTATCCCTCCAGATTCCCATGCGATTTGTGACTTGCGATGCCGTAGTCACAGCTGTGCTCTATATAGATAGTTAGAGTGCAAGGGGGGAGCGGATTGCAAAAGTACCTCATCATCGGTGTTGGCGGCGCTCTGGGATCAATGGCCCGCTTCTGGCTTGGTTCGACAATTGCCGGCCGCCTGGGCACGCGATTCCCTTACGGAACGTTTGTCGTCAACATCACGGCATGCGTCATCATCGGCTTTTCCCTCGCGCTCCTCGGCGCCCGCACGGAGCTCAGTCCGGCGTGGAGATTTCTCATTCCAATAGGATTTGTCGGCGGTTTCAGCACCTTCTCCGCCTTTGAATGGGAAATATTCGCCAACCTGCAGATGGGCGCCTTCGTCATCGCGGCGCTCTACGTCTCGCTTAGCGTGATGCTTGGCCTGGTCGCCGTCTGGTGCGGCGTCCTCGTCGCTCGCATGATTTCCTAGCCCGAAAACCAGCGCGCAGAACCGCTTCTCTTTACCTCCGGCCTTGGAGCATGTATATTTTCGCTCCGAAACCAATTCATCTATCCCCGCGTGAATTGTGCAAGCGCAAGGATTTGCCGTGCCTCCGCAGTTGGGCCAATCTGTATTCGCCGTTGATCAATACGGCGTTATTTTCCGATTGACCTTTTGAATTGGCGATATCAGCACATTCGCAGGAGAAAGAAATAATGATCAATCGCAAGACGTCCTATGCTCTCGTCACCCTGCTGGTTGCAGCCGCAGCCGTCTCCGCCCACGGGCAGCAACAGAGCCCCGCCCAGGCTCCGGTAAAAGGCATGGCCAGCACCGTCGGCCTCTACACCTATCCTGAAAAGAAGCAGAGCGCGCAGCAGCAGCTCACCGACGAGCAACAGTGCTACAACAACGCCAAATCTCAGACCGGCTTCGACCCGAATGCAGTCACCACTGCGCCCGCACAAAGCGCCAGCGGCGGCAAGGATCACGGCGCAGCAAAAGGCGCAGCCACCGGCGCGGTGCTCGCCGGAGCAACCGGCGGCGATGCCGGTCAGGGAGCAGCTCGTGGCGCGGTTATCGGCGGCGTCCGCGCAAAGCGCAAGCAGAAGAAGGCCGAAGAGAAAGCCGAAAAGCAGGACGATGCAAATAAAGAAGCCTTGGAAAAGCAGCAGGGCGACTTCAAGCGGGCCATGTCGGCCTGCCTCGGTGCACGCGGATATTCAGTGAAGTAAAGCGAGCTTCCGGCGGCTCCCGCAGCGCCGGCAAATTTTTTAATCCTTCAGGAAGCAGGAACTATGAAGAAATCTCTTTTGCGAGCCCTACCGTTAGTTTTCACACTCGCCATGCTGCCCCAGGCGCTCTGCGCCGCACCGCAGGATGCCGACTCCAACCCCGCCTCGGCCAAATTCAAAGAAGACTTAAAGGCCGCCGTAATGGCCGGCGACCTCACCATCCCGCAGCTCAAGCAGCTGCAGGCAAACGCCGAGACGCTCAAGGCTGCGAAGTCTGATCAAACCCCCGGCGCGCCGCTCGACCTGATCACTCCCTACAAGGCCGTCTCCAACATGCGCGCCATCATGGCCACCGTCAAGCCGGCCACCCGCACCACTCTTGAAGAAGACCTCCAGGCCGTCATCGCCAACAAGAAGCCCGCGCAGGATGCTTCCGCAACTCCGCCCAACGCCGGCCAGAAGCTCGGCAAAGATATTTTCATGGCCGTCATGCGCGGCAAACCCACCATGGCCCAGGTCACTCAGCTGCAAGAGAGCCTCAACTCGCTGCAAAGCATCAAGTCCGACGGCGGCGGCAAGCTGCAACAGTTCCGCGCCCTCAAAAAAGCCAAGTCCGAAATCGAGCAGGTCATGAACGCCGGCGAATTCCGCCCCCAGGATCGCCAGGCTGTCCTCGATGACCTCAACAACCTCGGGCCGCAAGGTGGCGGTGGCGGTGGTGGCCTCCGCGGTCGCAACTAAATACCGGCGTCAGACCGCAAATAGCTGGAGTGGAGCGAGGATTGGGGAGCGCGTGCCTCACAATTGCGATGCAGGTCAGGTTCATCCGCAGGATGGCCTCGGCCTGCTTCGCGCTCCTCGCCCTATCCATCGCCTCTTTCGCGCAGACAGTGAACGCCGGCGCCGCCGCATCCCCGCCCGACGACAACGCTCCTCTGCTCCCGCTCACCGAGGCCCTGCAGATCGCGCTTATGCGCAATCGCCCGGTGCGCATCGCGCAGCTCGACATCACCAAGGCGCAGTGGGCCGTCGCCGCGGCAAAAACTAATCGCCTCCCCATCATCCAGACCGACATCTTTGCCTCGGGCAATCTCACCCCTGCCTCCTTCACCTTCGCCGAGGGCATCTTCGGCACGGTGAACGGTAGCCCCGTCCCCTCGAAAAACATCACCGTCAGCCTCTCGCAAGGCGTCACCGGATTCATTACTGCGCAGCTCGCCCAGCCCATCTCGCAGCTTTACAAAATCAACCTCGCCATCCGTGAGCAGCAGCTTGAGGCCCAGCTCGCCGGTGAAAAATACCGCGGTCAGCGCCAGTCCGTCAGCGCCAGCGTAAAGCAGGCTTACTACGGCATCCTCCAGACCGAGAGCGCTCTCGACGCACAGCAGGCCCTCGTCAAGCAGTATCAGGAGACCGACCGAGTCGCCGACCAATATCTTGCCCAGGAGGCCACCCTCAAATCGAACAGCCTCGAGGTCAAAGCCAGGCTCGCTCAGGCGCAATATCAAATCATCGAGCTCAGCGACACTCTCGTCACGCAGAAGGAGCAGCTCAACACCCTCCTCGGCCGCGACATTGACACCCCCTTCCGCGCCGAGCAAGTGCCCGCCATCACCGCCGAAGAATCGGACATGAAGCTTGCCCGCACCACCGCCCTCAACCAGCGCCCCGAGGTCAGGCAGTCGGAGATCAACCTGCAGCGCGCCGACTACGATCGCAAAATCGCCAAGGCCGCCTATATCCCCGACATCGGCGCCTCCATCCACTATCTCAATCCCATTGACACCCAAATCCTGCCGCAGAATATTGCCTCCGCCGGCGTCGAGTTAAAGTGGGATCCGTTTGACTGGGGCAAGCGTCGCGACGATGTGAAACAGAAAGAGACCGTAGAAGACCAGTCGCGCGAGCAACTCGATGAAACCCGCGAACAGGTCCTGCTCGACGTAGACAACTGCTTCCGCAAACTCGCCGAGAGCCGTTCCCTGCTCGCCGTTGCCGAGGCCGGCCGCGTCGCCGCCGTTGAAAAGCTCCGCGAGGTCAATGATCAATTCAAAAAATCCGCCGTGCTCTTCCGCGACGTGCTCGAGCAGGAGGCCTCCGTAGCAAACGCCAACAAGTCCTACGAAGATAGCCTGCTGGGATTTTGGAATGCCAAGGCCAATTTTGAGAAAGCGCTGGGGGAAGAGTGACCAAATGACTTTCACTGGAAAAACGACTTCGTCCGCCTTGCAAAAATTTCTCGCCGCCACTTCTCTCGCTGCCCTGGCCGGCTCTCTTGCCGCCTGCAGCAACGCTCCGCCGCCGCAGAAGACTCCACTCCCCGTCCACGCCGTCGTCGTCCAGCCAACCACCGTCGGCAATCCCGCGCGTTACTCCGCCAGCATCGTTCCCTACGCGCAGGTGGATCTGGCCTTCCAATCCAGCGGCTATCTCGAGAGCATCCGCCAGGTGAAAAGCGCCGGCGGCGGCATGCGCAACATTGATCAGGGTGACTGGGTGCCCAGGGGCACCGTGCTCGCCACCGTCCGCCAGAGTGATTACTCCGACAAAGTCAGTCAGGCCAAGGCCCAGCTCTCCCGCTCGCAAGCGGAATTCACCAAGGCCAAGCTCACCTTCGACCGCACCGCCGCCCTCTACTCCTCCCAGAGCGCCACGAAGCCCGACTACGACTCGGCGAAAGCGCAGCTCGACTCCACCGCCGCCAGCGTCTCCGGCGCCGAAGCTCAAGTCAGCGAAGCCGGCACCGCGCTCGCCTACTGCCAGCTCCGCGCGCCCTTCGACGGATGGATCGTCAAACGCAGCGTGGACCTGGGCAGCTTCGTGGGCCCCGCCACCAACGGCTTCACCCTCGCCAACACGCGCTCCGTCAAAGCTGTCTTCGGCGTGCCCGACACCGCCATCGGCCGCGTCAAAATCGGCCAGCGTATCGATATCGCCACCGACGCCCTCTCGAAAAGCTTCCCCGGCCAGATCACCGCAATCTCTCCTGCCGCCGACCCCAAGAGTCGCGTCTTCTCCGTCGAGGTCACCATCAACAATCCTAAAAACGAGTTGAAGTCGGGAATGATCGCATCGCTCGCTCTCGATGGCCAGACTCTGCCGCAGTCCGTCCTCGCCGTTCCACTCTCCGCTGTCATTCGCGACCCCAACCACAACGACGCATTCGCCGTCATGATCGCCGCGGGCGATGGCGACCTCGAGACCGTCCGGCTGCGCGCTGTCACCGTCGGCGATATTTACGGAAACCTGATCAGCATCACCAGCGGCCTGCAGGCCGGAGATAAAGTCATCACCACCGGCTCCACCCTTATTCAAAGCGGCGACAGGGTGCGCGTCATCCCTTGATTTCAAACTGCGTCACCGACCAGACGACATGAGCCATAAGACCGAAGCCGAATACATCGAGAACACGCACAACACCTCGCGCTTCTTTGTCGAGCATCGCCAGGTCTCCTTTGTGCTGCTCTTCGCTGTCGTGCTCTGGGGTTGGTATGGCTACGCCCACATGCCAAAACGCAAAGATCCGGTCATCCCGGTGCGCGTCGCTGTCGCCAGCACCCAGTGGCCCGGCGCAACTGCCCAGGAGATCGAACAGCAAATCTCGCGCCCGGTCGAGCAGACCATGGCGCAGAATGCCTTTATCAAAGCGCCCTCGCCGTCGGACTTCGGCATCCGCTCCATCAGCCTTCCTGGCCTCTCCGTCGTCTACGTTCAACTCGACGACAGCGTCACCGACACTAAGAAGCAATTCGCCGACATCAACCTGAAACTCAACGCGCTGAATGCGAAGCTCCCACAGGGCGCCGGCCCCATCCAGTTCAACAGCGACTTCGGCGACACGGCCGCCCTCATGCTCACCGTCGCCAGCCCACCCGCGGATGACGTAGACATCAGCCTCCGCTCTGTCTCCATCCGCAAAGCCATCGAAACCACCCGCGCCGCCGAATCGAAAAAATCTCCCCAGCCCCGCATCAGCATCGTTTATGGATTCCCTCTCTCTGTCTCCGCCGATCTCGTCCGCGAGTCCTTCGTCTCCCTCATCCACGCCGCCACCGACAGCAAGACCGTCTCCGACCCGCACATGTTCGAGGGCAGCGGCTTCATCGGCGCCGACGTCTCCTCCCAGCTCACCGACGCTCAGCTCCTCACCCTCGGCGAGCAGTGGATGGAAGATAAACTCCAGCGCTCTGAAATCCATCCCGACGCCTGGCCTGCCGCCCTCATCCGCAATCCTGCCGACACTGAAGCCCGCCTCGCCGCCGTTGCCGGAGACAAATACTCCTACCGCGAACTCGACGACGCCACTGACCTCATCGGCCGCACCCTGCAGGGAGCGCCCGAGGTCGCCAAGATTGACCGCAAGGGCGTTCTCCCTGAGCAGATTTTCCTCGACTACTCGCAGGAGCGGCTCGCTGCCTACGGACTCCAGCCCGCCAACCTCAAAGACATTCTCGGTGCCCGCAACATTACTCTCCCCGGCGGCGCGCTCGAGACCGGCTCCAAGAGCATCCAGCTCAATCCGTCGGGCAAGTTCACCGGCCCCGCACAAATCGGCGACGTCATCGTTAGCACCACCTCCTCTTCCTCTTCGCTCTCCTCATCCTCCACCACGCAGCAATCGCCCACGTCGCAGAGTCCCAGCCCCGTCTATCTCCGCGACCTCGTCAGCATTTCTCGCGGTTATCAGAGCCCCGCAAAATATCTGAATTACCTCACCTGGCAGGACAAGCACGGCAAATGGCACCGCAGCCGCGCCGTCACCATCGCCGTCCTCATGAAAGACGGTGCCCAGATCAACGCCTTCGGAAAAAATGTGGACGCCAAGCTCGCCGCCGTCCGCCAGTATCTCCCCGAAGACCTCGTCATCGTCCGCACCTCAGACCAGCCGCTGCAGGTCAAAGAAAACATCAGCCTCTTCATGGACGCGCTCTACGAAGCCATCGCGCTCGTCGTCCTCGTCTCCTGGATCGGCTTCTGGGAATGGCGCTCCGCTCTCCTCATGGCCATCTCCATTCCGATCACGCTCGCCATGACCTTCGGCGCCATGTACCTCCTCGGCATTGACATCCAGCAAGTCTCCGTCGCGACCCTCATCATCGCCCTCGGCTTGCTCGTGGATGATCCCGTGCTCGCCGGCGACTCCATCAAGCGGACTCTCGCCGAGGGACATCCCAACATCATCGCCGCGTGGCTCGGGCCCACCAAGCTCGCCACCGCCATCATGTATGCCACCATCACCAACATCGTCGCCTATCTTCCATTCCTCATGCTCACCGGCAGCACCGGCGAATTTCTCCACAGCCTGCCCATCGTCATGACCTGCGCGCTCATCGCCTCGCGCATCGTCTCCATGACGTTTCTTCCCCTGCTCGCCTACTTCCTTCTGCGCCCTGAAAAGAAACCCGCCGAGACCATCGAAGAGATGCGCACCAAGGGCTTCTACGGCTGGTACGCGCGCATCGCCCGCTACTCCATCGAGCATCGCTGGAAAGTCTTCGTCGGCTCGCTCCTGTTTCTCGTCGCCGGCGGTTTCATCGCCGCGCAGCTCAAGTCCGCCTTCTTTCCCGAAGACGTCCAGTACTGGTCCTATATAGATGTCTGGCTGCCCAACGACTCCAACCTCATGGCCACCAATCAGGCGGCTCGGCGCGTGGAACAAATCGTCCAGCAACAAGCCGCAAAGTTTTCTGCCGCGCACGCCAGCGGCGACAAGCAGCAGCCGGTCCTCAAATATGTCACCACCTTCGTCGGCGGAGGCGGTCCGCGCTTCTGGTTCTCTGCCTCCCCGCAAATGCAGCAGCTGAACTATGCCCAGGTCCTGGTCGAAGTGACCGACAAGGAAATCACGCCGCAGTTTGTGCGCGAGCTCCAGCCCGTCCTCACTGCCTCCATCCCCGGCGCGCGCCTCGACGCGCGACAGCTCCTCACCAATCCCATCGACTATCCCATAGAGATTCGTGTGTCGAGCACCGCCGACCTCAATGCCGCGCAGGAGGACGCAGACAATCGCGAGCTCAGCAAGGTCGCCGCTCAGGTCGAGGCCATCCTGCGCTCTTCCCCGCTCGCCGAGCGCACCCGCAACGAGTGGGGTGATCAGAGCACCCAGGTCGCCCTCACCGTCAATCCTGACCGCGCCAACCTCGCCGGCATCACCAACATGGATGTCGCCAACTCCTCCACCGCCGGCATCAGCGGCACCGCTGTCAGCGTCCTGCAGGAAGGGCAGAAACAAATCCCCATCGTCGCCCGCATGCGTATGGATGAGCGCGCCCAGCTCTCCGACATCGAGAACCTTTACGTCTACGCCTCGCAGGACAATTCGAAAATTCCGCTAACTCAAATCTCCGACATCCACCACGACCTTGTCTGGAGCCGCATCGTCCGCCTCGAACAGTTCCGCACCATCAACGTCCGCAGCTTCCCCGCTCCCGGCCACCTGTCCTCTGAAGTCATGAAAGACGCGCTGCCGCGTATCCGCGCCCTCCAGGCCTCGCTGCCGCCCGGCTACCAGATTCAGATCGGCGGCGAATATGACAAGACGCAAACCGGCTTCAAAAATCTCGCCGTCGTGATGTTGATCTCGGTCATCGCTGTCTTCATCGCGCTCGTCTTCCAGTTCAAAAACGCCATCAAGCCGCTCCTCGTCCTCGCCGCCGCTCCCTACGGCATGGTCGGTGCGTTCCTCGCGCTTTGGATCATGCGCGAGCCCTTCGGCTTCATGGCCTTCCTCGGCGTCGCTTCACCTCGTCGGCGTCATCGTCAGCCACTCCATCGTGCTCTTCGACTACATTGAGGAGCGCCACATCGAGGGCGACGACTTTGAAAACGCCATCATTGACGCGGGAATTCTCCGCCTGCGTCCCGTCCTCATCACCGTCTTCGCCACCGTCCTCGCTCTCTTCCCCCTCGCCCTGCACGGCGGCCCCCTGTGGCAGCCGCTCTGCTACGCGCAAATCGGCGGCCTTCTGCTCGCGACCGTTGTCACCAAAATCCAGGTGCCCGTGATGTATGCGATCTTTGTTCTCGACTTGAAAATTCTCGAATGGACCACTCTCGAAAAGCCGCATCACGACGTCCTGCCCGCTCTTCCCGGCGGCCCGCCGCCTTACTCCCCTATAAGGAATGAATCATGAAATCCATCTTTGCTCCCGTTCTCGTCATCGCCTGCCTCTCGCTCCCGGTTTCTGCCCTGGCCCAGGCCGCGTCGCCTGAGCACGACGCCAATCATGCTCCGGCCGAGACTAACTCGCCTAAAATCCTTCAGGAATACGACGAGGCTCTCGATCAGATCGCCGAAAAAGCGATGCGCTCCGTCGTCGAGATTGATGTCACCAGCATCGCCGTGCCTGAAAAAGACAGCAAAGATTCTCAGACTCTGCAACGCCAGCGCGCCCTCGGCTCCGGCGTCATCGTCTCCCCCGACGGCTACATCATGACCAACAATCACGTCATCGCCGGCGCATTGCACATCCGCGTCATCCTCTCCCCCACCACCGCCGCATTCATTCCCGGCCACAGCACCTTATCCCACCGCCAGCGCGTCTATGAAGCCAAACTCATCGGCACCAATCGTTATGCCGACCTCGCCCTCATCAAGATCGAAGAGAAAGACCTGCCCTTCATCCCCCTGCCGCCGCCGTTTGACTACAAAGTCCGCCTCGGTCAGACCGTGCTCGCCATCGGCTCACCCGAGGGCCTCGACCACACCGTTACTAAAGGAATCGTTAGCGCTGTCGGCCGCCAGCCCGAACTCGACCGCCCCATGATCTACGTTCAGACCGACGCGCCTATCAACCCCGGCAACAGCGGCGGCCCGCTCATTGATCGCCACGGAAATCTCATCGGCATCAACACTTTCATCTACACTTCCGGCGGCGGCAGCGAGGGCCTGGGCTTCGCCATCCCGGAACCCATCGTCTGGTTCGCGTTTCAGCAACTCAAAGAGCACGGCGTCGTCGTCCCCATCACCATCGGGGTGCACGCCCAGACCATCACTCCCTCTCTTGCCGCGGGACTCAAGCTTCCCCAGGACTACGGCGTCATCCTCTCCGACGTAGATATAGATGGGCCCGGCGCTCAGGGTGGATTGAGGGCCGGCGACATCGTCATCGAGCTCGACGGATTCCCCATTGACTCCCTCCCCAAATACACCGGCTTCCTCTACATGCACCAGAGCGGTCATCCCATGGAGATGAAAGTCCTGCGCGGCGACAAAACCGTCGCGGTCACTGTCACCCCGGCCGTAGCCCCGCCGAATATGGACAACCTCGCCGACCTCATCAATCCCAAGACTGACCTCATCGCTCCCCTCGGCATCTTCGTGATGGACCTCAAGAGCTCCCTCGCGCAAGCCATGGGCACGCGTGCGCAATCCGGCGTCATCGTCGCAGGCCTCCTGGGAGAAGAGCCTGTCACCCTCGCCGACCTCCAGGCCGGAGACGTGATCACTTCGCTAAACGGAAAGCCTGTCACCGGCACTATCGAATTCCGCACCGACCTCGCCAGCCACAAACCGGGCGACGCGGTCGTGCTACAGGTCGAGCGCCGCGGGGTGAATCAATACATCGCCTTCGAGATTGAGTAACTCCTATATCTCGTCCACACGCTGCCCAATAACAAAAGGCGCCAATCGGCGCCCTCTGTTGCTATGTCAGTTCACTTGTTACGTCACGCTATCGCCGCATCACTCAAAGTCAATGGGCCATACCGCACGCAAAGTCATCCTTGCATCTTCTGCTCACTTGGAAAAGAAACTTGTTTCGCCCTTACAGCTATTCGTGTCAGAACTCCGACACCCTATTCCGCGCAAAAAAAGGGCGGCCCCTTCGGACCGCCCGCGAATGGATGGCCAGCCCTTAGAACACGAAGCTCGCTTTGAACTGGATCAGCCTCGGCGATGCGTCTCCGCCCAGAAACGATCCCAGAATCGAAGTCGGTGTATTCACCGTACTCGTAATCAAGCCGACGCTGGTGGGGCTTGGCTGTCCCCCATTGTTCGCCGGGCTCACATATCCAGACTGCGGTTGGAAGAAGTTTGGATGATTGAACAGGTTGAAGAATTGCGCGCCCAGCTTGATGCTCGCCGACTCCCAGCCCGGAATCCGAAACGCCTTGTTCACGTCCATGTCCGTGTCCGTGAAGCTCGATCCGAAGAGCTGGTTGCGGCGACCTTGTGCAAACGCCGTCGCATCCGTGAATCCCGCGTAGTAAGGGCACGGGTTGGATAGCGCCGTGTGAGATGCGCCTCCGCAGTGTTGTGGCAGGCTGTTCGATATCTGATGCGCATACAGCGGCCCGCCGAAATTCTGCAGACCATCGGAGTTGACCTGCGCCGAGTCCGTCACGCTGAATGGAAAGCCGCTGTTGTGGAATACGGTTCCGGAGACTTGCCAGCCATCCACCAGCACCCGCGGCCCACCATAGTAAGGCACCGTGAACACATAACTCCCACTTACATATTGCCGGGTGTCATAGTCCGCGTTTCCATAGTCATTCGCCAGGTTATAAGGGTTTGACGGATTAACCGAGTTACCGCCGAAGGAATCAAAGCCTCCGTTCGACACCTCATCCAGCGCATGGCTGTAGGAGTAGTTGAACTGTAAGGTGAGATACCGCGAGTGATTGATGATGGATGCCACCGCGCCGTTGTAGTTAGAGCTGGCTCCGCTGAACGTCTCGGTTGACGCACCGAAGTTCGGATTCGGCGCCGTGGCCGGCAAACCGCCGAACGCAACGAAGGGAGAATAGGCATTGACCGAGTTTCCGACAACCGGCTCATGATACCCATGATTGCCGATGTAAGAGACGCTCAGAGCTGTCGAGTGATTGATCTGGTGCTCAACCGCCAGGCTCCACTCTTCATACGTGGGATAGGAAATATGCGGCGCCGCATTCACTATGTTCGGGGCCGGCAGGCCGCTTGCATTGCTTCCCCCGCTCGCATAGCCCGCTTGGAATGCCGCGTTCTGTGATGTCGCAACCGCTCCTCCGCTTCCCGGCAGTGACGGGTCGAGCAGCGTGTTTCCGCCGCCAAACGCAGGCCCATAGACCGTGAACGGCACATTCGTCGGCGCATTATTCAACAGGTTGTCGGCGATCTGCCCCGGAAAGGCGTCCGCGAACATCCCGAATCCGCCGCGGATCACGGTGTTGCTGCCCGCGCCCCTCGGCTGCCATGAGAAGCCTATACGCGGCTCATAGGCGACCTTCTGCAGATTTGCAAATGCCCGGTGAACGTTCGATTCGATCAGCTGGTTATAGGGCGTCGTCGTCGAGGTATCTTCGTTGAAGAATCCTGTGGTCAGCCTCGCATAGCAGTTCGTTATGCAGGTGAGATTCGAGTTATGCTCCAGTCGAATGCCATAGGTGATAGACAGGTTGGGCAGCGCCTTCCAGCTGTCCTGGATATAGGCGCCCATGTTATACAGTGCGACTGGCTGAGTTAGCCGTGTCGGAAACTGCTGGAACCACAGATCGGTATACCCGGCCTGGAAGCTCTCCTCTGTAGCCACCGTCTCAGGCGACGCGGTGAACTGACTCGGGCTGTAATCGGTCACGTCGTCGCGGCGCATTGACCATCCAACTTTTATCGTGTGATTGCCCTTGTTCCAGCTCAAATCGTCCTGGAACTGATAACCGGTCACGTTGCGACCCTGTGGCCAGATCAAATCGAGCCCGCCCATCAGTCCGCTATTCCCGTTCAGCGACAGGTCACCGTCTCCGAAAATAAGCGTGAAGGGTGAGATTGCCGTCGCCGCACCAAGACTCGTATTGGTGAAGATGGCGCGATAGTAGATCGTCGCAAAGAGGAATTGGTTTGTAAGGGTCGGGCTGAAGGTGTGCGTCTCCTGCAGCTGTCCTTCATACTGCGGCTGCGGGCTGTCGGCGTTGAAGACCGGGTTGATTACGCTGGTAAATGACGCCTGCAGTCCCTTGTCAATCTTGGTGTGCAGAAATAGTTTGTCGTTCTCGCCGAGATTAAAATCCACGCGCCCGGTCGCCAGCCACTCGTGAGTAAAATTCCCCGCGCTGCCGTTGAAGATCACCGCGTTTGCATCGTTGGGATCCACGTTGTTCGGGTCGTAGCCCGGCGCCGAGTTCCAGGTGTCAAACAGATTGGTGTAAAGAGGAATCTCCGCCGTCGGTATGGAAGCCAGCGTCGCTGCCTGGTACGACGGGCTCGGCGCATAAACTGTGGATCGCGTCGGTAGCACCACCCGCAATCCCTCATAGTCACCGAAGAAGAATATCTTGTCCTTCTTGATCGGCCCGCCAATGCCTGCCGCCCATTGATTCACATTGTCAAAGGGCTTCGGATTCGTGCTGGGAAATCCGCACGCCCCTCCGCACTTATTGAAGAAGTTATTCGCGTTCAGCACGCTCCCGTTCCACCAGTAAGTCGCGTTGCCGTGATAGCCGTTGCCGCCCGACCGGGATATCTCGTTAATCTGCGCCCCTCCCAATCCGCCAAATGCCGCGTCATACGCATTCGAGATGACCGTCACATCCGAGATGTCGTTGTTGCCCAGCAGCAGATTCGTCGCGCCCGAGTTATTCACATTTAGGAAGGGATCGTTCTCATACCCGCCATTCACCGTGAAGGTGTTTGAAGTCGCCGGCAGGCCGAACGCTGAGAAATTTCCATAGCCCATCTGCGTATTCATCACAGATCCCGGGGCCGTCTGCGCAATAAACGTCAGGTCGTTTCCCGGGTTCGGCAGGCTTTGAATCTGGTCCATGGTGAACGACGTCTGTATCTGCGCGTTCTCCGTGTTCAGCAGCGGCGCCGAGGCCGACACTTCCACCGTCTCCGTGCTCGCGCCCAGCGTGAGCTTTGTATCGCCCGAGGCAATGCCGCCGATCGAAACATTCACCGTTAGATTCTGCCTTTCAAATCCCGTCGCCACCACCACAACCGAATAAGCGCCCGGCTCAAGCAGAGGTACACGATAGCTTCCGCGTCCATCCGTCACCACAGTCTTTACCGAATTGCTCGTCTTGCTCGTGACCGTCACCGTGGCTCCGGGAATCACCGCGCCCTGCGGATCAGTCACCGTTCCGACGATGTCTCCAGAGATGTTTGTCTGCGCGTGCGCCGCCGGCATCAGGAACGTAGACAGCGTCGTCATCCCCGCCAGCAACAGAAGCATTGCCATGAGAATTCGAGAGCTTCCTGGAATTCTCGATATTAGATACGACTGTCCGGCATCATTATTTTTGCGAGTGGACTGTTGATTGAACCGCATGAATTGTCCTCCGTGAGTTCGCTGAACGTTTGGGAATATCACCCACACGTGTTAGCAACGCGCGGGCCACGGGGGCGCACCTTTGCTTTCAAGCACATCACTGCCAGCGCGAATAACTCATTTACGCAATATGGAAACGTCACACACACGCGCCATCCCGCGACAAAGCTGCCTCATTTTGCGGCAGTGTTACTTCGCACCACATCGCTGTCGGCTGGAAATAATGTCATCGCGACGCGAGAAACTTATTAGATTGCGGATATCTCGCGGCACACCCAGCGAGCATCAATTGGTTCCCGAGAATTCACGTGCTCTCTAACCAGACACTCTCCGGTCACGAAATTCTGTAGATTGGTCACAGCAATCGCGGCGGCCGCAGCTTCGGCCGGCACTTCGTCACAATTTTCTCTTGCTTCCATTCGACTGCAAGCTAGCATGACGAAACAGGAGGGGCACCCCGTGTCCGCAAGTCAATCCGCCGGCGCCGCTTCACCCGGCCGCATCCGCCATGCGCTCGCCACCATCGCCATCGCCGGCAGCCTCGTCGCCGTGCTCGATGGCTTGGACGCCCTGATCTACTTCGGCATCGTCCTCCACCTCACTCCGCAACAGCTCTTCAAAAATATCGCCTTCGCATTGATGGGCCATGCCGCGTTTACCTCAGGTTGGATCGCCGTTCTCGTCGGCGTCTGCCTCCACATCGGCGTTGCGTTCGGAGTCGCCGCCGTCTACTTCCTGCTCAGCACGCGGCTGACATCCCTCACCTCGCGCCCCTACCTCTGGGGCTCCATCTACGGCATCGCCGTTTTCCTCGCCATGCGCTACGCAATCCTTCCCCTCACCCACGCTGGAATGATCCGCACCACCGTTCCCTTCTGGACGAGCTATTTGATTGACGAGATCTTTGCGCACGTCTTTCTAGTCGGAATCCCCATCGCCCTGGTGGTCCGGTCGCGCGCCCGGCTGCGATAGCCTGCACATGGAGCTATTTCGTCGCAGTCATTGATCTTTTTTGGTCCTTCGCGCCGTATTGTCCGGCCCTTCACCTGCCATTCACGCCACATTCATGGGGCACAGGCGATGCTGGTCGTATCATGGTGGACTTTGACACGCTCATTCTCTCCGACCTGCACCTGGGCTCGGAAGTAAGCCGCGCCACCGATGCCCTGCGGCTGCTGGAGTCGCGGCGCTATCGTCAGTTGGTACTCCTCGGCGACATCTTCTCCGATCTGAATTTTCGACGACTCAAGGGCGAGCACTGGCAGTTCCTCTCCGTCATTCGCAAGCTCTCTAACCCTCGCCGCCGCACCAAGGTCGTCTGGGTTGAGGGCAACCACGATCACGGCCTGTCTAACGTCATGTCTCATCTCGTCGGCATTCCCGTTTACCAGCGTTATGTGTGGGAGTTTGGCGGCCTGCGCCATATGGCGGTCCACGGCCACCAGTTCGACCGCTTTGTCTCGAAAAACTATCTCATCAGCCGCGTCGGAGAACAGATCTACTACCAGTTACAAAAGGTAGATAGCCGCCATAAAGTCGTCACCCGCCATCTGGATAAGTTCAACACCCGCTGGCTGCGTCTCACCGATAAGGTGGCGCGCGGAGCTATGCACGATGCCCGCGCCGGCAAGGTGCAACGCGTCTTTTGCGGTCACACTCACGTGGCCACCCAACGACACGAAGACGGAATCTCCTATTACAACTCGGGCTCCTGGGTGGGCGACGACGCCACCTATATCACTGTTGGTGAAGAGGGTGTGATCATCCATGAATATGACTCGGAAATCCGGGGAGCTTACCATCGTCATCCCCGCGAAGAACGAATCCCGCTTCCTGCCGAAACTCCTGACCTCTTTGATCCGGCAGGATTACCCGAATATGCGGGCTACGAAAGTCTACGTTGCTGACGCCTGCTCAACCGACGGTACCGCGGAAATTGCGCTTAGCTTCCGCGACTGCCTCGACATTGCCGTGATCCCCGGCGGTCTGCCCTCGGCCGGACGCAACGCCGGCGCTCGCCTGGCGGCCTCCCAGTTCATTCTCTTCATGGATGCCGATATCGAGTTCGCCGACACCACGCTCTTGCGCCGCGCTCTTGACTCCGCCAAACGTCGCCGCCTCGACTGCCTCACCACAAACATCGCCTGCCCCCGAGGAGAGGCCGTGGACAAGCTGCTCTACATGTCCAGCAACCTGGTCCAGCGCCTCGCCTCCTGGGTCAGGCCATTCGGCACAGGAATGTTTTTGCTCTTCCGCGCCGATGAATTTGAACGTCTCGGCGGCTTCCACGAGCAGGCGCTCTTCGCCGAAGACTATCTCCTCACCCGGCAAGTCTCCCCCCGCCGCTTCGGAATTTTGCGCGGTACGGTGCAGACCTCAAATCGCCGCTTCAATAAAGTTGGGCGTCGTCGCATGGCCATGCTCTTCCTGCGCGCCATGTGCCACATTCGTGAAGAGGATTTCTTCCTGACGGATCAGCATTATTGGGACGCCGCCGAGCCCGCGCCTCAAGCGGAATAGCCCGCATCCTGCCACTTGCAGAAAAAAACGGCAGACCCTAAGGCCTGCCGTCCGTGAATCGCGGCTATTCACCGCAGTCATCTACTTCACGACGACGTCAACCGCTGCGGACGCCGAGCTATTCGCATAGTCGTTGCCGCTATAGGTTGCCACCACCGGATAGGTGCCCGCCGTCAGCCCGGCAGACGACGCCGTTAGCTTCGCCGTCCCGCCTGACACATTCGCGGTGCCGATCACAATCGACCCCACGCTGAACGTCACCTTGCCCGTCGCCGCTCCGCCCGCTGTCGTCACCGTTGCCGTGAGCGTGTCGCTTGCCGGGGGAGTGATCGGGTTTGTCGCCACCGTCAACTTCGTTGTGCTCGTTGCCTTCGTCAGCGTCACTGTGACCGTGCTTGAGGTCGAGCCGCTGAAGCCGGTCACACCCGGATAGGTCGCAACCAGCGGATATGCTCCCGCAGGCAGCCCCGTCGTGCTCTCTGACAGAGTGCAGGACCCGCCGCTCAGATTGCATCCGCCGATTGCCGTGCCGGCAACAGAAAAGGTGATCGCCCCCGTCGCCGTTCCCGCGCTCGCCGTCACCGTGGCCTTCAAACTCGCCTTGGTGCCGACCGTGAAGCTGTTGCCCGGCGTCACCACCACCTTCGTTGTCGTCGTGGCAGGGGTCGAGCCGCCCTTGAAGGCTACCGCCAGGTTGTAGGCATTCACCGAGCCGATGCCGGTAGCGAAATCCCACCCCTTCTTCGTCCCATACGTCTTGCTGTACGCGCTGTCTGTAACCGAGCCTACGCCGAGATATTGGTTGTTAACGTCGGCGTCATAGCAGTTATAAACGGTGCTTTGAGTCAGGTAATAGCAGGGAACATTAATGTCGCCCTGAGTTATGTCGTAAAAGGTGCAGCCACTCGTTCCCGATGTGCCGTTGCTCGAGTTACATGTACTGCTCCCTGCCGAACCATACTCTTTGCTCGCCAGCTGATAATAGGTGTAATTGGGGTTTCCAGACATGCTCCCCGCATACTGGTTAACCAGGGTCTGGATCGCAGCCATCATCGGACTGGAAGCCGACGTGCCGCCCACTCCCGCCCAGCTTGACGGCGCCCCGGTGCAAGGCGCTGAATTCTGGATCGCCGGGTTGGAGTAACAGATCACAATGTAGTGACTCCATATCCCGTTCGACGCAAACAGCGATACGTCTGGAATGTCTCGAACCCCGTCTGCCGGATTTCCGTAAACTGACTGCCAGCTTGGCTTCGGCTGACCCTTGCAAGTCCCGTCTGAGACCGCGCCATAGGTGTCGTTGTAGTTGTATCCGATCGTGTTCGGCGCGCCGGAGTAGCAGTTACTCGGGCCTCCGCTTCCTGAAGTGGTCGAGACGAAGTCTTCGCCGTCCGTGCTGTTGCAGAATCCGCTTGCTCCATACGTCGTGCTATATCCCACGTAAGTCGCAATCAGCTCGCTCGCGCAGGAGTCATTCCATGGAATTTCCGGTATGTAACTCTTCGCGGATTCGTAGGTCGAGCTGTTTGTCGAGCTCCAATACGTCGAGACCGTCGAGTTAAAGGTGTCGCTGAAATCGGTCCCGCCAACCGCAACGTTATATGGCGTCGTGGCGAAGCCGCTGGTGCCCGTCCCAAAGTCTGCGTAGGGGTCGTTCGCGTCGCAGCTCGTCGAGCTCTCGTCGCCGCTCGAGACAAACACCGAGATTCCCTTCGCCTGCGCCTTCTGGTAGGCCGAGGAGTAGGCCGCGTTGTTGTTCGCTCCGTTCGCCGCCTCGCAGTATCCGTAGCTTATGCTGAGCACCGGCGCCGTCACCGTGGTTTGCGATGCCAGGTTCTCGACCGCAATCAGTCCGCCGAATGCGGTTGAGGAATCCGCGCAGGATTCAATCGCCGACGTCGCCCCGGGCGCAATCGCGCTGGCGTATTCAATATCCAGCTCAACTTCGCCGTCCGTGCCGTCATTCGTGTCGCCAGGATCTGTGCAGGTCAGCGAGCCGGTCGGATGCACCGTAGTCTGCTTTCCGCCATAGCTCGTCAGCCCGAACGTGCTCATGAACTTCGTCCAGTCAGGCGCCACGCCGCCGGATGCGTTATACGCATCTGAATCCTCGATCAAACCGATCGTGCTCCCCTTGCCCGTATAGCCCGCCGTGAGCAGCGGCTTGACGTTATAAATCACCTGCGCATCGCCCGGCGTGAAAGCGTAGAGCTCGCCATTCGCACCCGCGAACGTGTACTCCCCGTTCGGGCCCTTCGTCGCCACATGCGCCTTGCCGCCCGACAGGCTGACAACATTGCGCATTACGTGGTTCGCATGCGGCATAAAATTGTGCAACGCCGTCGGCCCTGCCACTACGTTTGCCAACGCTGCAGGAATCTTCGGATCGCTGATGTTAGAAATGTGCGTCTTCCCGTTTGCCGCCCCTACTGTGTGGATCTCGGTGTGAAATGTCTCATTCACCATCGCTGCGGTCCCTGAAAAATCAATCATCAGCCCGTCAGGCGTCACCCCCGATACCTTGAATCCATGCGACTCCAGCCAGGCCACAACTTGCTTCACATCGCCCTGGTTCACACCGAAGGAAGCATCCCACTCCGCTTCGCTCAGCCACTTGTGATAATTCGGATTGCCCGGAGTGTGCAGCTGGTCCATCAAAATCGCCAGCGCCTTCTCCTGCTCCGGCGAGCGCTTCAGCAACAGCAGCATGTGGTTCATCGGGAAATCGTTGGCGACCGCGCCGCGATCATTCCGCCGCGACCGCGCCGCAGGAGGCGTATTGCCCTCCAGGCTCACCAGCTTGGTGTCGTCAATCTTCTGCGTGATCAGCGCGCGTGCGGTTTGCGATCCAGATTCGGCACGCGACGCGCCGACTCCGGTGAATAAAAACATTACGGCGAGTGTCAACGCAACGCCGAACCGGCGAACAAACAGAAAATTACGCATAGCTGGAATACCTCTGGGAAAAATGCGAACTTCGCGAAATCATACGGCAAATGGCCAGACGCTGGCGACAGGTGCGGCGAATATTCGCAGCCGGTTACTTTGGTTTACTGCTGCACTTTCACATTCACCGCGCTCGATGTGGAGGATCCGAAGCCTCCACCGCCGCCGTATGTTGCGGTGATTCCATAAGTTCCGGCAGGCACGCCAGCCGACGACGCGGTGAGCGCCGCCGTCCCCGCCGTCAGCGATGCATTGCCCAGTGCAATGCTTCCGTAATAAAAAGTGACCGCGCCGCCAGGAGTTCCAGCCGAGCTCGTGACCTCCGCCGTCAATGTGACCTTCGCGCCCGCGCTCACCGAGGCCGGTGATGCCGTCAACGTAGTCGTCGTCTGCCCGCCGGTTTGCACCACGACATTCACCGCCTTCGACTGCGCCGGTGCGAACACCGCCGATCCTGAATAGCTGGCGACCACGGGATACGTCCCTGCAGCCACGCCCGCGCTGCTGGCAGTCAATATCGCTTGTCCTCCGCTCACCGCGGCCTTGCCCAGCACCACCGTCCCTACCGAAAAAGTAACCACGCCCTTCGCGCTTCCACTTGCCGCCGTGATTTTTGCCGTCAACGTCGCCTTCTCTCCCGCGACGATCGTCGTCCCCGGCGTCACGCTCAACCCGACACTGGTCGCCGTCGGCTGATACGTCTTCCACTTGCTCAGCAACTGCGCTACGTCCAGCGACCCCCATCCGGTCGCCAGATCAAATCCCGCAGTCAGCGCATAGCCCTGCAATCCGCCACTCAGCGACTCCGATGCGGGCGTGCTGTTGTTGCACAGGCTGGGAACGGTAATAAGACAATTGCTCACGCCGCTGCTCGCCACCGTCGCATCGTGAAAGGCGCCTGCGTAATCCAGATTCGCCAGCAAATAAAGTCGGCGATTCAGCGCTCCCTGCGCTCCGCCCTCCTTTTCGTTGAGCAGCGCCACCACTCCCGCCATTGACGGAGCCGCCGCCGACGTCCCGTAAAAATATTCAAAGTATCCCAGCGTGCAGGCCCCGCCGTTCGCCGCATAGCAGCCGTAATAGCCATCGTGCTCCGCCGAGCTGAACGATATATCCGGCGTATATCGCCCCCGCGCCCCGGGAACTCCGGGTCCAGTCTGCCAATAAGGCGTCGCGATGTCGCTACTCACTCCGCCTCCTGTCGCCGCGGCGACGAAATCTCCATTCGACTCGATCGGTTCATTCCACGCGCCCTCCGGAATGTAGCTCAGCGCCGACCCCAGCGTCGCCCCGTTAACCGGCGTCCAGTACTGGCTGAATTTGCCGAGGTCGTTGAACTCCGTCCCGCCCATGCAGGTTACGTAACCGCTGGAGCACAAATAGTTCGGGCTGCTGACCTGGTCCTGCGGAGGAGTGCTGTTATATGCATCGCAACCCGCGGCGCCTGAGTCTCCCGAGATCCCAATCACCGAGATCCCCTCCGCCGCCGCCTGCTCAAACAGTGCGTCGTCTGCCATCACAAATGACGCCGGCACATCGGCCTCGCATTCGCCAAAGCTGTTGCTCAGAATGTTTGCGCCCACCGCGCTATGCCCATCAATCACGTAATCCTTCGCAATTTCGACGCCGTCCTCTGTCTGCGTGCTCAGGCTCACCACCAGGTCGCTGACCGCGCTCGGAGCCGTGCCCACTGTCCTCTGCGCATCCAGCGTCGCCTCCGTCTGATCATCGTTCGGCGGGTCGGCGGTGGATGTGTTCGGCGACGGCGGCTTGATCCCCTCCGGCGGAATAATCAGCGTTGGCGCGACCATTGGCAGCCCCGTCCGCTGCTCATACTCCTCGATGTCGGAGCTCCACACCTGCGCTCGCCCCACGATCGCTATGGTCTGGCCCGCGCCTTTTATGCCGCCGCTATACACCGGGCCGACGTCGTAGATTGTCGCAAAATCCGCCGGCGTGATGTAAGAGTTGCAGCCTGTGCCCGAGCAATAGGTCAGCTCCGGCCGTGCGCTTGCGCGGCCATGTGCCGCGGGCCGCGTGTGGTGCTCTGACAGGCCAGTGATTGACCCCACCACCGGCACCAGCGCCGCGGGAATCTTCGGTGCTCCCACAATTGATAGCAGCGGCCCGCTCCGGCCGCGATACTCATGCATCTCGACGCCAAAAGCTCGCGACACCTGCGCCACCGTGCCGCTGAAAACAATAAAGAGCCGCGAATTCGCCACGCGATCCACCTGCAGCCCTTCAGATGCCAGCCAATATTTCACTTCAGCAATCTGTTCGAGCGACGCGCCATACTCCTCGCCGATCTGCTCCGGCGTGAGCCATTTGTGAAAGCGCTCCGACTGCGGGTCCTGCTGCTCCATCAACAGCTGCTGGAACGCCTGCTCGCGCTCCGCCGAACGCACCAGGTTGATCTTCAGATATTTGAGGACGATGCCGCCGGGCGCAGGCCCCAGGTCGTTCTCCGGCGTCGCCCAGCCGGGCACATGTCCAGCCAGCGCGATACCCTGCCCCGGCTGCTGCGACCTGTCTTGCGCTCCCGCCGCTCCCGCGCACATCAAAACAAATCCTGATGTCGCAGCGAGCAGCAGTCTTGAAAGAGAAAACATACTTGGGCCCTGGCTGAGACTACTCCGCCGCCCCGGCAAGAGTCAGTCAGCCTTTCGGGTCATTATCCTCGGGTAAACATCGCCCGCCGCCTCTACCCCAACGCGCTAGTGCGCCGCGTTAGGATCGGCTACCGGCTGCGGCTGCATCTCCACCTGCAGCGTCCGTTGCTCCCCCGGCCGCAGCGTCAAATAGTCGTGACCGTTCTCGCTGTAACGCCAGTTGTTGTAGCCGTGCGCAAAAAACTCCACCGACACATCCACCGGCGGAACCAGAAAGTCAGCCGGCACTGCCTTGTCTCCCTGCAGCATATCGGCCGGCGAATTCACCTGGCGCAGCGTATAAGTCACCTGCTGCAGCGGCCGGTGCGTCACTGCATCCTCCACCAGCACATGCAGCGTGCCGCAACGCCGTCCCAGCTGCAGCGTGATGTCAGAGCTCTGGGTCGCCGACGAAACCGAAATGCTCGCCGTCGCCCGGTTCGTCACTCCATAAAAACGCTTCGTGGGGTCCGCATATCCGTCACTCAGCTTTGAAACGCTCAGCGTGTAGCTCCCCGGCGCCAGGCTCTCCAGGCGGAATCGCCCATCTGCATTCGTCGTCACCGCATTCGCCGCGCCCGTTCCCGCCGGCCCCGTTGCCGGATACACCTGCGCCCCCGCAACCGGTGCGTTGTCCGCATCAACCACTTTCCCCTGGATTGACCCCAGCGCCGTCTGCGCCATCGCCGCCGGCGAAAATAGCAGCGCCGCCGACGTTAACGCCAGAGCTGCGCCAAACGCATACTTCCCCGTTGAGAAAATTCCACGCTGAAACATCATGCCCATCTTATGCCATGCCTCGCCGCATTACCGCTTTCATGCTGACGTCCGCGATTGCTCCGCATCCGTCCCCACTGCCTGCGCCGGAATCTTCTCCGGCCTCTCCTGCTGCACGCTCCCCGCCGGCGCCTTCTCCCCGCCCGCCCTTTGGGCCCGCGTCCGAATCCGCCTTTGCCGCAGCGCCTGCCTCTCCCCCAGCAGCCTTCCGCGCATCCGCTCCGTTACCTCAACCGCACGCTGCATCTCCGCCGCCGCCAGCTGCCGCAAATGTTCCGTCAGCGCCCGGCCGGCCTTGCCCAGCGCCTGCTCCGCCTCATCCGCCAGTGCGTCGCGATCGTGCCACTCCCCAATCACGTCTTGAATACGCTTCAAAGCGCGCGCCACCGTCGCCGCCTCCGCGGTCTCTCCGCCCGCCTCGGCCAGGTATCGTGCCTCTTTGGTCCGCTTGCGAAAGTCGTGCAGATTCTCCCGATCCAGCACCGGCATCTCCGCCGAGACCGCCGCAAAATCTTCGAGCGCCAGCATCGCGGGAGATGGCGCTGCCCGCCGCGACGCCCCCGCCCTGCCATCACGCACCATCAGGGCCTGCAATACCGAAGCACCCAGCTCCGCTGCTTTTTTCCCGCGCTCCGCGACCTCGGCTTTCAGCTCCTCCGCCCGCCGGTGACGCTCCTTTACCAGCCACGCCTCGAGCCGTGCCCACTCAGCGTCAAAACCGGTTTCAGAATTCGCTTTAACTCCCCGGCTCGCCGCTTGGGCAGCTACCGCCGGCTTCTTCGCCGCCTCTGCCCGCAACTCCTGCACCATCTCGCCGTGAACATCCAGGTCCCGCACTCCTCCCGCGGCGCGGCGCAGCTTCTTCCACTGGCGCTCCAACCGCGCGGCGTCTTTGCGCAACGCGCGCACCGCCTCACCCGGCGATTTCGCAGCAGCTCGCCCCTCCCCCACCAGCGATGCCAGCAACGCGCCGCTGCGGCGGGTGCTCGTCCGCAGCCGGTGCACCGTCTTCACCGCCAGGTCTCCGTCCTTTGCCTGCGCAACATCGTCCAGCATCTGCCCCAGCAGATTTACATTCGCGCGCAGCTTCTCCAGGCGAACATCCATAGCGGACTACTTATAGCATGCCCAACACTTGTGCCGCCGCGCGATGCCCCGAGACCAGCGCCGCATGCACCGTCCCCCAATGGCCCTCAACGTCAGTGTGCTCGCCTGCAAAAAACAGCGTGTCCTCGACCGGCGTCGCCAGCTCCGCAGGCGCGCTCATTCCGCCTGCGCCAACGTAGCTATACGCGCCCCGCGCATAGGGATCGGCGTCCCAGTCCTTCGTGTGAAACGAAACCAGCTGCTCGCGAAGCCGCGCCTCGGTCATCCCCGGCATCGTCGCCGAAAAGTAGCGAGCCAGCCCCGCGATCCCGGCCTCCAGCAGCGCTTCTTCTGTCATCGGCTTTGCTGCCCGCGGTCCGCCAATCCAGCCCGTCAGCAATGGCGCTGGCTCAGGATGCGGCGTCCACCACACGTTGAACCACTCGCCGCGACTGCCTCCCCGTGCAAACAGAAAATGCAATTTGTCCGCGCCCACGACCCCGCTCTCCTTCCAGAATGCGCTGCGGAATCGCAGCACCAGCCGTCGCGCCGTCCCCATCACCATCCGGTCCGCGGCGGCGAAAATCTCCTTCGGCTCCGGGTCGAACTCCACCCGTCGCTGCTGCAACACCGCCAGCGGCAACGTGATCACAGCCTTTCTCGCCTCGACCGCGGTACCGTCTCGCAGCTCCACCGTAACCCCGCCCCGCCGCCACCGGATCGTCGCCACCTCCGCCCTCAGCCGAATCTCCGCCCCGGCCGCCTCACAGCGAGCCGCCAAAAAGTCGGCCAGCGATTTGTAACCTTTGGTGAGCTTGAACAGGCTCTCCCCGTCAATCGCGTCCTCCGCCTCCTGCTGTCGCGACAGCGCCGCCACGCTGATCCGCGACGCATCCGCAGCATTAAATCCCTCGACGTAGGAGAGCACCCGCAGCTGCTCCGACTCCGGCAGATTCCTCGTCTTTAAAAACTCCGCGAACGATACGTCGCGATCGCCCTTCCGCGGCAGATGCTCCAGCACGTCCAGCGCTTCGTCCTGCTCTTCGCCGCACGGCCCTAGCTTGCCGTCGTCAAAGCACAGCATCGCCCCGTCCAGCTCATACATCGGGAGCTTTGACTCGCGAATCAACTCCCACAATGCCGGATGGCGCCCGTGCACGAACTCCGCGCCCAGCTCAATCGGGATCCCATCTTCAATATGTGTTTGTATGCGACCGCCAATGCGGTCCCGCGCCTCAAGCACGACGCACCTGCTGCCGGCCCCAGCCAGACTCTGCCCGGTCAGCCGCTGTGCCGCCGCCAGCCCCGCCATTCCCGCGCCCACCACCACCACATCCGGCCGCAGCAATTCTTTACGCGTGCCTTGGGCTGGCTTGGACATGGTGAGTTAACGACCTTGCGTTACCGACCTTGCATTACCGACCGGCCGACGAAATCCCAACAGCTCTCCGGATTTCGCAGGCCGGCCCGGCGGAACGTTACCCGAGATCCGCGACCTTGCGGCCGACCTTCGTGGCCTGCGACACAACGTCGTCAACCGCGCTGCGCCCGCGCTTGTAAATCTTCTGCGCCTTGCCGCTCACATCCTCGGCATAATCGCTGACGTAGTCGCCCGCATCATCCCAGTTCTTCTTCAGCTGCTTGCGTGTCTTGGCGCCCGTCTGTGGCGCATAGAGCAGCGCTACTGCCGTGCCTGCCGCAATTCCCAATGTGAATGCTGCCCAATATTTTGTCGCGCTCATGCTTTTCTCCTCGTTCTTTTTTTGTTGTCTAACGTCCCTTACGGACGATCCCTCAAATTGTCTGCCAGTTTGCTACACCTTTGGATTCTCGCTCATCCTGAGTGGTTGCGTCTCCCTGCCAATTCCCGCGGCTCCTCTAATTTCCCTCATTCTGCTAAATTTAACCTTTGCCCGGGCGGGAGTAGCTCAATGGTAGAGTAGCGGCTTCCCAAGCCGTTGGTTGCGGGTTCGATCCCCGTCTCCCGCTCCAGATTCCTCCTCTGGCGGTGACAATATATAGTCCCCCGCCGCCTCACTCTCTCAACTACCCTCCTCCCCGCTCCGCCAACTCCCTCGCCCGCTGGAAGATTTTCATAAACATCGCCCGCGTCAGCTTCCCCGTGTTCGTATTCTGCAGCGACGGATGGTAGCTCGCCAGCACATGTATCCCGCCCCGCCCCTCCGTGCCCTTCACCTCATACTCCGCCCCGTGCCCAAACACCCATCCTGCCCGCGACTCAATCTTCCCCGTCCGCAATAAATGCGCCACTACGCCGTCGAACGCAATCTTGCCCAGGCACACCATCACCCGCAGCCGCCCCAGCAGCCGGACCTCCTCATCCAGCCACGGCGCGCAGTTCCTTATCTCCTCCGGCAGCGGCTTGTTCCCCGGCGGCGCGCACCGCACCACGGAATTGATTCTCAAGTTCATCAGCCGCATCCCGTCCTCAGGCAAACGCCCCAGCGGCTGCGACGCAAAGCCCATCTCATACAGCACCGGATAGAGAAAATCCCCCGACCCATCTCCCGTGAATGGCCGCCCCGTCCGGTTCGACCCGTGCGCGCCCGGAGCCAGCCCCACCACCAGCACCTGCGCCTCCGGATCGCCAAATGACGGCACCGGCCGCCCCCAATACTCCGCGTCGCGATACGCTCGGCGCCGCACCCGCGCTACTTCCGCGCAATAGAGCCGCAGCCGCTCGCAGCGCGCGCAGTTCACGATCCGCGCATTCAGCTGCTCCAGCGCCATCGCCGCAGAATTTCTTCCCTCTTCACCCATCAGGTTGACGACCTTCGCCATCCGATAGAATAGGCGACCGATGACCAACCTCAGGACTTCCCCGCTCTTACTCGTCCCCGCATCCGCCATGCTTCTGCTCGGCCTCGCAGGCTGCTTCGGAAATAAAGCCGCCGACAATGCTCCCACTAAGACCGAGATGGCCGTCGAAAAGCCCCCGCAAATCGGCGGGCAGGATGTGGTCCATCTCTCCCGCGGCCGCAGCGGCATCGGCTCGACGCCGGAATTTCTCTCCGTCACCATGCTCCCCGGTCGCGGCATGAACATGTTCCAGATCACTGCCTGGATTCCCGGCCGCGGAGAAACTCCGCTCCTCGCCTCGCCCGGCCTTGACGACGCCGCCAAGCTTCTCTCCGGCGACGCCCACGGCAACAAGAGCTTCACCATCGGCGGAGCCTTCCTCGTTCCCTTCGCCAATCGCATCCTCGGCAAATCCATCAATGGCGGCAAAGACATTCAGGTGGAGTGGCACGGCCGCAACATCACCCTCCCCGCCAACTGGGTCGCCAACACTGACGGCACTCCGATGCCCGGCCACGAGCCCCACGCCATGCACGGCCTCATTCTCGATGAGAACACGGACGCCATCTCCACCACTCCCACCGCCGACGGCCAGAGCGTCACCGGAGTCATGCACGCCGGCGACTTCGGCGGACACTGGTGGTCGCAAAATGATGTCACCGTCACCACCGCGCTCAGCGGTGCCGCGGTAGATGTCCAGGTCACCATCAAAAATGTTGGCAATCAGTCGGAGCCGGTCTCCGTCGGCTGGCATCCCTACTTCGCTCTGCCCAGCGGCGATCGCTCGCAGGCGCTCCTCCACATGCCCGGCCTCGACACCGTCCAGGTCAATAATTACGACGACGTCTTTCCCACCGGCAAGCTCCTCCCCGTCAAAGGCACGCAGTTGGATTTCACCGAGCCCGTCGGCGTCACCCTCCCCAACAAACTGGTGGACGATTCCTTCACCAACCTCCAGCGCGAGCCCGACGGCAGCGTCGTCGCCGAACTCCGCGATCCCGCCTCGAAATACGGCCTCCGCGTCATCGCCGTCTCCCCCAGATTCAGGCCATCCAGGTCTACTCGCCGCCCACCAAGAGCTTCGTCGCCATCGAGCCGCAGTTCAACCTCGGCGACCCCTTCGGCAAGGAGTGGAAAGGCAAGGACACCGGCATGGTCACCCTCAAGCCCGGCGAGTCCGTCACCTGGCACGTCAAGCTGCAGCTCTTCATCCCCTAGCGACCAAATTCGATCGTCATTCCTGACCGCGCGGCTTAGGCAAAATCAAAGTCGTCGTTTGGATTCCCGCTACGCCCCGTCCTTTCGCGGGCACGCCCTCCTCTGTCCTCTCCCCGCCCGGTTTGCCCGCAGCGCGCTCGCGAACGTAACATATAGTCAGCGGCCGAGGACTCTTTCCTCCGCCACCGCGCCGCCCCGGAACCGATACTCAACCAACGGCAGCGGCCTCATTCACTTCAGACATTCTTCGCAACGAAAGGCAATCGCTTTGACTTCCACCGACACTCCTACCGATTCCGCCGACACTCAGTTGGAAACAACGGAAGACGCCACTCCCGCCGCCCAGCTTGCCGATACTGAGCTTGCCTCGGCCGACCACGACCACGCCGCTCACGAAGGCCACGATCCGACGTCACGACCACGACGGCCACGATCACGGCCCCGCCATTCGTCCGCTCAATCCCGAATGCCGCCGCGAAGTCGAAGCCGAAATCCCCGCCGCCGAAGTGGACGCGACCTTTAACGCCGTCCTCAAGCGCTATCGCAAGCAGGCCCGCATCCCCGGCTTCCGCGCCGGCAAGGTCCCGGAGTCCGTCATCCGCCGCCGCTTTGCCGAAGACCTCAAGCGCGACGTCGTCGAATCTCTGCTGCCGAAATATTTCTCTCAGGCCATCGAGCAGCACGGCCTTCGCCCCGTCTCCCAGCCCCGCCTCGTCGAGCTCCACTTTGAAGAGAAACAGCCGCTGCGCTTCAAGGCCGAGTTTGAGGTCGTGCCCCAGTTCGACGTCTCCGGCTACAACGACGTCCACATCGCCAGGCCCGATACTGCTCTCACCGACGACGAGTTCCAGCAGGAGATTACCCGCCTCCTCGAATCCCGCTACACCATGGAGCCGCTGCCTGACGATCACGTCCTCACCGACGGCGACTTCGCCCAGATCAGCTTCAAAGGTCGCATCACCCCCGAGGTGCCGGGCACCGAAGAGCCTGCGGCCGAGCAATCCTCTCCCGACGCCAACAATCTCTCCGGCAACAACGCGCTTGTGGAAATCGGCGGCAAAGATACCGTCGAGGCTTTCACCACCGCTCTCCGCGGTGCCACGCCCGGGCAGTCCATGCAGCTCGAGGTCAACTACCCTGAAGACTTCGGCGAGAAAAAACTTGCCGGCAAAACCGTCACCTACGACCTTGAAGTCAACGGCGCGAAAACATAAAGTCATTCCCGAACTCAACGAAGAACTCGTCCAGCAGCTCGGCGGCGACTACTCCTCGGTGGACGACTTCAAGCAGAAATTCCGCGAGCTCCTCGCCGGCACCAAACAGCGCCGCGTCGAGGGCGAAGCCAAGAACAAGCTGCTTGAAGCTCTCACCCAGCGCTTTAACTTTCCCGTTCCCGAGACGCTCATTCAGGAGCAGGTCGAAGCCCGACTGGAACGCGGTCTCCGCGCCCTCGCCGGCCAGGGCATGCGCGCCGAAGACATGCGACGCCTGGACTTTACCCGCCTGCGCGCCGGCCAGCATGACGCCGCCACCGCAGAAGTAAAATCCTCCCTCATCATTGACAAGATCGCCGACCTCGAAAATGTTCAGGTCGCCGACGAAGAGATGGAGCGCGAGCTCCTCGTCGCCTCACAAGAGTCGGGGGAACCTGTCGAGACACTCCGCAAGCGTTTGACTGAGGATGGCACGCTGGCTAGAATCCGTGAACAAATCCGCAGAGAAAAAACTACTACCTTGCTGTATGGACGACAGCCCTAACCGCTTTTTCAAAGGCCGCCCGAAGTTATTCAAAGGCTGTCTGAAACGCGACCGTAACATCCACCGGCCCAAACCGGGCCAAAAGGAAATAAAGGGCTAGCGATGGCATTAGTACCCATGGTCATTGAGCAAACGAGTCGAGGCGAACGCGCCTACGACATCTACTCCCGTTTGCTGCGCGACAACATTATCTTCCTCGGCACTCCCATTGACGACATGATTGCTAACTTGATCATCGCCCAGATGCTCTTCCTCTCGGGTGAGGATCCGGAAAAAGACATCCAGCTCTACATCAATTCCCCCGGTGGCTCCATCACCGCGGGCCTCGCCATCTACGACACCATGCAGTACATCAAGAACAATGTCGTTACCTTCTGCATCGGCCAGGCCGCCAGCATGGGCGCGTTTCTATTGATGTCCGGCACCGTCGGCAAACGCTTCGCCCTGCCCAACTCGCGCATCCTCATTCACCAGCCCTCCATGGGCGGACTCTCCGGCCAGGCCACCGACATTGACATCCACGCGCGGGAAATTCTCCGCATCCGCGACATTACCAACCGGTTAATGTCCAAGCACACCGGTCAGTCCCTCGACAAAGTCGAACGCGACGTAGAACGCGACTTCATCATGAACGCCAACCAGGCCAAAGAGTACGGCATCATTGACGAGATCATTGACCGTCCGCGCTCCTGACACCAAAGGGGGAGCGGTTGTCCACAATTAAGCAACACGCACCGCTGGGTTCGTTGTATTTTAGGGAGTAGTAAACCCAATGAAAACGCGCACTGGTTCCGACGACACTCTTCGTTGCTCGTTCTGCCACAAGTCGCAGGACGCGGTTGCCAAGCTCATTTCATCCCCCAGCGATTATCCGCGCGCATACATCTGTGATGAATGCGTCGCGGTTTGTAACTCCATCCTTGAGGACGACCGCGCCGAGACTGTTCCCGGAGCTGCGCCTGCGCATCTGCCCAAGCCCCTCGAGGTTAAAAAGTTCCTCGACGAGTTTGTCATCGGCCAGGACCAGACCAAGAAGAAACTTGCCGTCGCCGTTTACAACCACTACAAGCGCGTGCAGATGAATCGCACCCGCAGTGACGATGTCGAGCTTTCAAAATCCAACATCCTCCTCGTCGGTCCTACCGGCAGCGGCAAAACGCTGCTCGCCCAGACCCTGGCCAAGATGCTCGACGTTCCCTTCGCTATCGTTGACGCCACCACCCTCACCGAGGCCGGCTACGTCGGTGAAGACGTCGAGAACATCATCCTCAAACTCCTCCAGGCCGCCGACGGCGATGTCACCCGCGCCCAGACCGGCATCATCTACATAGACGAGATTGACAAGATCGGCCGCAAGGACGAAAACCCCTCCATCACCCGCGACGTCTCCGGCGAAGGCGTGCAGCAGGCCCTGCTCAAGATTCTCGAGGGCACCGTCGCCAACGTTCCCCCGCAGGGCGGCCGCAAACATCCCCACCAGGAGTTCACTCCGGTGGACACCACCAACATCCTCTTCATCTGCGGCGGGGCCTTCGTCGGCCTCGAACGCGTCGTCGGTCGCCGCGTCGGCAAGAAGGCTCTCGGCTTCCGCGCCCTCAGCGAAAAAGACGGCGCCGTCATCACCACCGCCCAGCGCGACACCGAGCTCCTGCGCCAGACCGAGCCGCAGGACCTCATCAAGTTCGGCCTCATTCCAGAGTTCGTCGGCCGCCTCCCCGTCGTCGGCATCCTCGACGAGCTCGACGAAGCCGCTCTGGTCCAGATCCTCACCCAGCCGCGCAATGCCATCTTGAAGCAGTATCAAAAGCTATTTGAATACGAAGGCGTCAAACTCCGCTTCAGCGAAGACGGCATCGCCGCTATCGCCACCGAAGCTCTCGCCCGCAAAGTCGGCGCCCGCGGCCTCCGCATGATCCTCGAAGAGCTCATGCTCGACTTGATGTATCACCTCCCCGGCAACAAGAAGATCAAAGAGTTTGAGGTCACGCGAGAGATGGTCGCCAACCGCCGTGTGCCGTCCGATGTGCTGGAGAAGGCCGGCTAATTTCCGCCGCCGCTCCCGCCCTTCACCGGCGCTCAATAGATTGCTTCGTCTCGAAAATTCCCTTTTTCGCACTAACTTGTGCAAAGAAATTTCTCATCCGGTCAAATTCCCTCCCGGAATGGTTACTCTTGCGCTGCCCTCCGTGCAGTCGTGTATTCCACATACTCCAGAGATTGCACCCGCGGGCTTACAATCGAATCTAAGATTCAGTGAAATGATCCATCAGCAGGAGGAAGCGTGAGCCAAACCGCGGCACGTGACAAAAATGAAGTTCGCAAGCTGCCCATGATGCCCATCCGGGACGTGGTCATCTTCCCCTTCATGATGACTCCCTTCGTCGTCGGTCGGGAATCCAGCGTGCGCGCCCTGGAAGAAGCTCTCAATGGCGACCGCAAGATCTTCCTCGCTACCCAGCACGACGCCTCCGTTGACGAGCCCCGCGCCGGCGACATCTTCGAGGTCGGCACCATCGCCAACATCGTCCAGAGCCTCAAGCTCCCTGACGGAAACATCAAGGTCCTCGTCGAAGGCCTCGAACGCGCCCGCGCCACTGAAGTCAAAGATGACGACGGATTTTTCGTCGCTACCGTCAAAGTCGGCCGCCCCGTCACTGAAGCCAATCCCGCGCTCGAGCAGCTCATGCAGCGCGTCACCTCCCTCTTCGAGCAATACGTCAAGCTCCAGCAGTCGCTGAATTACGAGACCATGATCGCCGCCGTCCGCATGGACGACCCCGCCAAGCTCTCTGACACCATCGCCGCCAACCTCCAGCTCTCCGTCGAAGACAAGCAGCAGCTCCTTGAGATCTTCGATCCCTCAGAGCGCCTCGCCCGCGTCGCCGACATGCTCGACATCGAGATCGAGAAGCTCAACATGGACCGCACCATCCAGACTCGCGTCAAACGCCAGATGGAGCGCGCGCAAAAAGAGTATTACCTCAACGAGAAAATCAAGGCCATCCAGAAGGAGCTCGGCCGCGGCGAAAAAGGCGAGTTCGACGATCTGAAGAAAAAGATCGAGACCGCCGGCATGCCCAAAGACGTCCTCGAAAAGGCCACGCAGGAGCTCAAGAAGCTCGAAGCCATGCCGCCCATGTCCGCCGAGTCCACCGTCTCGCGCAATTATCTCGACTGGCTCCTCGCCGTGCCGTGGAAGAAAAAGTCCAAAGACATTCGCTCCCTCGAGCACGCCGAGAAGACCCTCAACTCCGACCACTACGGCCTCGAGAAGATCAAAGAGCGCATCCTTGAATTTCTCGCCGTCCGCCAGCTCGTCAAAAATCCCAAGGGATCCATCCTCTGCTTCGTCGGACCTCCGGGCGTCGGCAAAACCTCCCTCGGCATGTCCATCGCCAAAGCTACCGGCCGCAAGTTCGTTCGCATCTCCCTCGGCGGAGTCCGCGACGAGGCCGAGATTCGCGGCCATCGCCGCACCTACATCGGCGCCCTCCCCGGTCAGATCATCCAGGGAATGAAGAAGGCCGGCACCCGCAATCCCGTCTTCATGCTCGATGAAGTGGACAAGATGGCCGCTGACTTCCGCGGCGATCCATCCTCGGCTCTCCTCGAGGTCCTCGATCCCGAGCAGAACTCCGCCTTCCAGGATCACTACCTCGACGTCGAATACGATCTCTCCCAGGTCCTCTTCGTCGCCACTGCGAACGTCCTCCACACCATCCCGGCCGCGCTCCAGGACCGCATGGAAGTGCTCCGCCTCCACGGCTACACCGAGGCCGAGAAGCTTGAGATCGCCAAGCAGTATCTGGTCCGCAAGCAGCGCGAGGCCACCGGCCTCACCGACAAGAACGTCGTCTTCACCGACGATTCCCTGCTCGAACTCATCCAGCACTACACCCGCGAAGCCGGCGTCCGCAATCTCGAACGCGAAATCGGCAACGTCTGCCGCAAGGTGGCCCGCCGCGTCGTCAAGGCCGGCCGCAAGCATCATGAGGAGCTCACCGCCGCCAACCTCAACGAGTTCCTCGGCGTCGCCAAGTTCCGCGATTCACTCGCCAACGAAGAGAGCGAAGTCGGCCTCGTCACCGGTCTCGCGTGGACCGAGGTCGGCGGCTCCATCCTCTCTACCGAGGTCCAGGTCCTGGACGGCAAAGGCAAGCTCACCCTCACCGGTCAGCTCGGCGACGTCATGCAGGAATCGGCCCAGGCCGCTCTCTCCTACGTCCGCAGCCGCTCGCAACACCTCGGTCTCGCCCGCGACTTCTATCGCAACCTCGACATCCACGTGCACGTCCCCGAGGGTGCCATCCCCAAAGACGGTCCCTCCGCCGGCATCACCATCGCCACTGCGCTTACCAGCGCCCTGGTCAAGATCCCCGTCCGCCGCGACATCGCCATGACCGGCGAGATTACGCTGCGCGGCAAGGTCCTCCCCATCGGCGGACTCAAAGAGAAGCTCCTCGCCGCTCATCGCGCCGGAATCTTTGAGGCCATCATGCCGCTCGAAAATCAGAAAGACGTCGCCGAGCTTCCTGAGAATCTCAAGTCCGTCATGAAGCTCCATTTCGTTGACACCATGGACGAGGTCCTCAAGATCGCCCTCGAAGGCAATCTCCCCGAGCTCCGCGAAGAAACGCCCGAAGCCATCGCCGGAGCCGTCGTTACCGGTGAGCTCGCCAACGTTCCTCATCCCGTCTCGCATCAGTAACCAGTCAGCCTTACCAGCATCAACGGCGTCCCGCCTCGGGATGCCGTTTTTTTTTGTCACCGAAATCTCCTGCCCTGCCTACCTTCCACGCCGAAATCCGCATCTGAGGTGCCATGCCTCTTTCCAAATTGAATTGGCGTCCGCGCCGCGGCTCTACTGCGCCTGCCGAAGGCCAAAGTTCGCCGCAGTTGGACCTCGAGCGTCCCACTGCCCACGCCATCTACGAGCAGGTCGCGAATAATGGCCGCCAGGAACTCGCCCGCAACTCCGGCTCCCTCGCCGTCTCCGCCATCGCCGGAGGCCTCGGAATGGGCCTCACCGCGCTCGCCACCGCCATCGCCACTGCCCAGCTCGGCACCGGCCCCGCCCAGCAATTCATCGTCCACATGCTCTACCCCATCGGCTTCATCGTGGTAATTCTCGGCCGCGCCCAGCTCTTCACCGAAAACACCCTCTACCCCGTCGCCCTCGTCCTCGCCGAACGCGGCTACATCCTCCGCACGCTTCGCCTCTGGGCCATCGTGCTCCCCTGCAATATCGCCGGCGCCCTGCTCTTCGCGCTCCTGGTCGTCAAGACCGGCGCCCTGCGGCCGGAATTTGTAACCGCCATGGCGCAAATCGGCAAAGACATCTCCGCCGGCCCCCCCTCCCACATCTTCTGGAGCGGCGTCATCGGTGGCTGGATCATCGCCATGGTCGCCTGGCTCGTCTCCAGCTCCCACTCCATCACCGGCTCCATCGCCCTCATCTGGCTGCTCACCTTCGTCGTCGGACTCGGCGGCTTCGCCCACTGCATCGCCAGCAGCGGCGAAATCTTCTCTGCCGTCCTCAGCCACCAGCTCCCCTGGACGAGCTACCTCCGCTGGATCCTGCCCGCAGTCTCCGGAAACATCTGCGGCGGCGTCCTCCTCGTCACCCTCTTCGAGTACGGCCAGACGCAGAACGACGCCTAGCTCCCCGCCGCCTAACTCCCGGCCCCGCGCCCATGCCTCGCTCGCCCTCTGCCCTTTGCTCGCTCGCCCTCTGCCCTTTGCTCGCTGCCCCTCGTGCCCCGTCCCTGTTTCCCCTAGACTAGTCAGAGACACTCAATGCACTGGATCGTAAAATTCATTCTCTCCGCCACCAGGCCTGAGCAATTCCCCGCTCCCGGACCGCCCGAGATCGCCTTCCTCGGCCGCTCCAACGTCGGCAAATCCAGCCTCATTAACGCCCTCCTCGCCACTCCCACCGCGCGCGTCTCCTCCACTCCCGGCCGCACCCGCGCCATCAATTTCTTCGCGCTCCTCCGCAAACCCACCAGCCCGCCGGAGATGATCTTTGCCGACCTGCCCGGCTACGGTTACGCCAAAATTTCAAAGAGCATCTCTGCCGAATGGCCCACCTTCATCGAGCCCTATCTTTCCGAACGGGAACCTCTGCGCCTCTGCGTCTGCCTGGTTGACAGCAATGTCCCCGCGCAGGACCGCGATGCCCATCTCATCGCCGCCCTCCACCGCTGGCAGCGCCCCTTCGTTGTCGTCGCGACCAAGGCCGACCGCCTCTCCGGCAACACCCTCCGCGAATCCCTCAAAGCGCTCCAGCGCGACCTCGGGGTCGAACGCATCCTGCCGGTATCGGTGAAAAAAGAACGCGGCCTTAAAGAGCTCTGGGCAGAGATTCTCGCCGCCGCCACCGAAGCTTAGCCACCCAGCGTAAAGCTCTCCTCCGGCGTCTCCACCACCAGCGGTCCCTGCACCTCGCCCGCCATCAGCTGCGCCGAAAATGCATCCATCACCCGCTCAAACTCCTGCCGCGTCCACGCACACGCCCGCGCCGGGGGCGACTGCCGCGCAATGTAGCGCCCCGCCACCTGCAACCACCGCCGCCGCATTCCATCCGCCGCAGGCAGCACCGGCAACGCCAGGGCATCCAGCTTCGCCAGCATCGCCGCGTTCCCCGTTGGCAGACTCCAATTCACCAGCATCGCTGAATTCTCCGCCACCCGCCCTCCAGCTTCCACGCCTTCTACCAGCGGCACGTCGTCCTCCAGCAAACACGCCGGCACCCGCAGCCCGATCCCCGGAGTTCCATTCCCCGCCGCCTCAATCTGCACCAGCAAATCCGGCATCACGCCGCGCTCCTCAATCTCCGCTGCCACTGCCGCAGTGTCGCCCTTCAACACCACCGACACCGGCTTCCGCTGACGAATTTCATTTTTTAAAATGCGCAGCGCCTCGTCGAGCGAGTTCACCACAAAGTCGCAGCGGCCTGCCCGCAGCAATCCCTTCAGCCGCTCTCCATCGGCATCCACTCCGAGAAAGCATGCCCCACTCATTGCCGCTGCCAACGGCAGCACCTCGGCCGCATCTCCCAGCCCCAGCGCTGCCACAAAGCTGCCCGCTAATCGTCCCTGCGCCGCTTCCTGCTGATAGCTGCCATTTTTACGCGCACATGCATGCAGCTGCGCGTAGGTCAGATAAAGCCTGGGCTGATACTCGAGCGCCGGACCTTGAAAACTCCCCATGATTCATTATCGGATGCTTAAACCGGCTACCAGGTCGAATATTGCGATCCGTCCACTGAGTTTTCGGTCGAGCCACTATGCACGTTGGTAATGCCCGCCTCGGTCTGGTCCGGGCTCATCAGCGTGTCATCCGTGCTAGTCTGCCACGTGTCGTTGCGTCGCGTCATCGGGTCCACCGGCACGGCGCGCAGATATCCCGCCTCAACCAGGTCTTCCAGGCTCTGCGGAGCCTTCTGCTTATCCATCGTGTAGGAATCGATTGCCTGCCGCATCACCTGCAGGTCCTCGCGCAGACTCGCCTCGCGCGCCGATCGAATGCTGGCCTCATACTTCGGCACCGCCAGCGCCAGCAGGATGACGATGATGCTCATCACCACCAGCAGCTCGATCAGCGTGAAGCCCGCCGCTGCCAGCCGCCCTCGCGCCCCTCGTCTCAGAGAGTTCGCCGCGCGCGCCTTACGAATTTTGTTCACCAGATTCAAATCAATGCCCTGATTTTTTAATTCCAACTACCAATCCTTGTACTTCGTTCCGTCCAGCGCCGTGCCCTCTGACTTTGAATAGACATCAAAAACATTCTGCCCGCCCCACGAGTCGCTGTCAGCATCATCCTGCATCGAGCGCAATCCCCACTCGTCCTTCCCCGTCATCGGATCAACCGGGATGCTCCGCAAAAATTTGATCTTCTTACCCTGCACATCCTGGCCCTTCACCAGCGTCTCCAAATCCGGCGGATATCCGAAGCTGTCTATCTTTGTCTGAAACGAATTCCGGTCCGCCAAATCCTTGTAGCGGTCTATCGCGTCCCGCATCTGCCACAGGTCCCGCCGCAGCTGCCGCTCACGCTCGCGCTTGTATTGAAACCGCGCAATCGGCAACGCCATCATCGCCAGCACCGAGAGAATTGCCACCGCGACGATCAGCTCGACCAATGTCAGCCCGGCTTGCCGCCGCCGCGCCCGCGACTTCCCCGCCTGCTGCTCTAACCCCGGGGCCCCCGCTTTGGATGCCAAAAGATTCATAGCCCTGCTACTGAATGTGCACGACAGCCTGCCCCGCGTTCGCAAGGATGGTCTGCTGTGCGCTGTTGCGTGGCTGCGCCTTGGTAATGCTTACCATTGCATCTCCCGGGGCCTTGGCCACAAATGTCGCCACACACACTGCGCCGTTGCCGTTCACGCCCTTCACTCCCGGCGGACGCGATGCATTAATCACCACCGTGCCCTTGCCGTCGTCGCGATGCACCAGCGAAATCGTCTGTCCGTCGCTCCCCAGCAGATCGCTGCCGTCCACATTGATCAGCGTCAGCTTGTCCGCGTCGTAGTGCAGCTCGAGCGGCACGGAGTAAACATCGTGCCCGCCGTTCAGCTCAATGCTGGTCTGGAACGTGCTCCCTACCTTCTCCGGCGTCGAGGGCACGACCACATTCATGAAGACGGGCGGCAACGCGGCCGTCGCTCCGGCCGTTCCCGGCGGTGGCGGCGGAACCCGGCTCAACGGTCCGGCCAGTGACACCGGTGCCGATGGCATCCCCATCGCATTCGCGGCCGTGCCTGTGCTGGCCGGCGTGGCGTCCGTCACCGGCTGGCCACCGAGATTCACCGTGGGCACCTGGTTTGCCGGCGTCACGGCCGGAGCAGGAATCGCCGCTGCCGGAACTGTCGCTGCCGGAGCCGCCATCGTCGGATTCACCGGCGCCGCGTCTTCTCCCGTCGTTGCGGGGGCCGCGGAATCGCCGCTGTAACGCAGCTCAATCGTGTTCCCCGTGCCCGTATCAATCATCCGCGTGTTCAGCGGAGTCAGCGTGTGCGCCCGCACCACGTGCGGTATCAGCATGAACACAACTTCGTACGTCTGCACTTCGTGCTGCTGCGAGCTGAACAGGTATTTCAGGATCGGAATCTCGCCCACTCCCGGCGTCCCGCCAACCGTCGAGAGGTCGTTCTTCTCGAGAATGCCGCCGAGAATGTTTACCTCGCCTTCCTTCAGCCGAATCGTGTGCTCAATCGAACGCTGCCCGATGATCGGCTCGGTCACGCCGCTGATGGTCACGTTGCCGTTCTCTGACAGCACTTCAATCTTGATCTTCAGCGTCACGTCGCGATCAAAGTGGATGGTCGGCGTCACCTCAACGTTCGTACCAATGTCCAGATATTGAAACTGTGTATTCACCAGCGCGCTCACCGTCGTCGTCGCCGCGCCTGTTGAATAAGAGCCCGTCGCTACAGGAATTCGCGAGCCGATCTTGAGCGTGGCCTTCTGGCCATCGCTGGCGCGTATGCGCGGGCTCTGCAGGATTCGCGTGTCACTGTCCGTCAGCAGCAGGTTGGCCGTCGCCGTTCCCACCGTCACCGCAAAATTTGTCGCGTTCAGGCTGCCCAGATCGTTCAGCGTCGGGCTCGTCGTCGTCGTAGTTCCCGTCGTCGAACTCGTCGAGCTCGCCGTCGAGGCCTGCAGCGTCAACCCAAACGACCCCGGTAATTGAATTCCGATATTCCGCAACAGGTCGCGGTCAACCTCGAGAATGGCCACATCCAGCACCACCTCAGGCCGCGCCTTGTCCAGATCGTCAATGATCTTTTCCGCCAGCAGCAACTGGTCAGGAGTTCCGCGTCCCAGAATCGCATTCTGGCTGGGCACGCTGAAAAACTTCGGCCCCTCGCCCATCACATTCCGCAACGCTGTCTGAATGTCGTTCAGGTCCTGCTGCGAGGCCGGGTTCGTCAGATAAAACGTCCGCACCGCCATCTGCTCCAGCGCCGTCCGCTTCGCCCGCGTGTCCGCTGCCACAAAAATCGTGTTCGGTGTGATCGGCTTCCAAAATGTCCCCGAGATCGCGCCCACAATCCGCAGCGCGTCATACAGCGTCGTGTTCGTCAGGTCCACCTGGATCCGCTTCGACGTGTACTCGGAATCGAACAGCACGTTCAGCCCCGCCTGCTTGCAGATCGTCTGATAGACCACCTTCGAATCTTCGTTCGCGTGAATCGTCAGCGGCTCATTCGAGATCGGCTTCAGCCCCACCGGCGACTGCGCAGAATCCAGCATCATCTCGTCCGGGCTGACCTTCGGCGTCACTATCTCGCCTTTGGGATTCGCCTCCGCCATCTTCAGCCGCGTCAGCTGGATCTCCTGCTGCGCCACCTCGAGCGAGGGATCAATATCCTGCGCCCGCAAAAATTCCGTGATCGCGCCCGTGTAGTCGCCCGACTCGCGCAGCAGTCTGCCCTGCTTCATGTGAACGAACGCCGCCTCGGGCTTGATGCGCTCATACGACGCCTTGTACCGCACGTCGCTCGGGCTCCGCAGCCACGCCCGGTGGTAAAACTCGAACGCCGCTTGAAAGTCCTCGCGCTGCTCCGCTTCCTGGCCCTTCTTGAAGAGCTTCTTGGCCGAGTCCTCGCCCTGCGCCGCGGGCACCAGCATGCACACCATCCCGAGCAAGGCGACCAGGGCAACGTTACGCCGCCAGCGCGGCAAAAAAAGGCGATTCATGCAACTCCGTGGCTGGGACTTGGTTGTGCCCAAAAATACGATCTAAGCTTCATTGAGATTGAATACTGCAGGCGATTCCACCCATCCCTGGGCCGTCCGTTTAGCGCGGTCCCATGCGCTTTATTCCGGCCCGTTCTCCGACCCGTTCGCGAACTCGAGTATAGCATCCGGCTCGCGACTCCCATCCCCGCTGAAATAGCGTGCTAGCATGAGGTTTCGCCCCTTCCATGGCCCGCCAAAGCACACCGGTGCCGGCCGCTGCGCCGAGCAAAAAAACCGCTAAGCCCAAGCCGCGCGATCCCGTCGCCGCAGGTGATCGCGATGCTGCCGTCAACCGCGCCGCCAGCCACAACTATTTCCTGCTCGAAAAATTCGAAGCCGGCGTTGCCCTCCGCGGCACTGAGGTCAAATCCATCCGCGAAGGCAAAGCCAACCTCAAAGACGCCTACGGTCTGCTCAAAGACGGCGAAGCTTTTCTCTTGAATGCCCACATCGGCCCCTATTCCCACGGCAGCTACACAAATCACGAAGCAGTCCGCACCAGAAAACTGCTGCTCCATGCTGAAGAATTGCGAAAGCTCGCAGGAAAGACGCATCAGAAGGGGCTCACGCTCATCCCCACCCGCCTTTATTTTCGCCGCGGCCGCGTCAAGTGCGAGCTCGCCCTCGCCAAAGGCAAGCAGGATTGGGATAAGCGCGAAACCCTCCGCCGCCGTGACGCCGATCAGGAAGCCCGCACCGCCCTTGCTGCCAGCAAACGCCGCGGCAGCCATGCCAGTCTTAAGAAAAACTCAGAGTAGCTAACATTAACGAATAGAGGATTATGAAAACTGAACTCGAAACAAAAGCTTTAGCTAAAATTAAGTCCGAACTTCTCGTCGTCTTCGCTGCCGACAAGTCCACCGCCAAGGGCAAAGACGCCCAGCCTGAACCCGTCCTCCTCACTGCCGACGCCGTCGTCAAACGCGCCGCTCAATCGGTTCTGCGATCCGGCGAGTTCAAAGCCGCTGCCAACGAAACTCTCCTCCTCTTCAAACCCGCCGGCGCCTCGGCTCGCCGCCTGCTCATCGTCGGTCTCGGCAAGGCCTCCAAGGCCGGAGTCTCCGATATCCGCAACGCAGCCGGAACCGCCGCCCGCATCGCCCGCAGCAAAGACCTCGGCGAGCTCTCCATCGCTGCTCCCTCCGGCCCCCAGGCCGACGCTGCCCTTCTTCCCCCCGGCCCCTCGGTCCGCGCCATCGTCGAGGGCGTCTACATCGCCGACTTTGATCCCGATACCTATCGCTCCGACCGCAAAGACAAATCGCTCCAGGCGCTCACCGTCATCGCTCCCGCCAAATCCGACGCCGCGGATGTCGAAGCCTCCTTCAAAGAGGGCGTGGTCCTCGGCCAGAGCCAGAACTTCGCCCGCGCTCTCGTCAACGAACCCAGCAATAAACTCACTCCCACCATCTTCGGCGAGCGCGTCGCCAAAATGGCCAAACAAGTCGGCCTGCAGTGCGAGGTCTATGGCGAAAAGAAAATCCGCGAGCTCGGCATGGGCGCTTTCTGGAGCGTCTCCCAGGGCTCGGACGAACCGCCCGCTCTCATCGTCATGACCTACGAGCCTAAAAAAGCTGTGGAGAAGAATGCTCCCGTCCTCGGCCTCATCGGCAAGGGCATCACCTTCGACACCGGCGGCATCTCCATCAAACCCTCCGAAGGCATGGAGAAGATGAAGTACGACATGGCCGGAGGCGCTGCCATGGCCGGAGCCATGATGGCCGTCGCCAAACTCAAGCCCCAGGTCAAAGTCATCAGCATCATCTGCGCCTCAGAAAATATGCCCTCCGGCAAAGCGCAGAAGCCCGGTGACGTCCAGACCGCAATGTCCGGCAAGACCATCGAGATCATGAACACTGACGCCGAAGGCCGCCTCGTCCTCGCCGACGGCATCACCTATGCCAGGCAGCTCGGCGCCACTCACATCATTGACGCCGCCACCCTCACCGGAGCCTGCGTGGTCGCCCTCGGCACCATCAACGCCGGCATGTTCACCAACGACGACGCTACCCTCGACAACTTCAAAGCCGCCATCAAAATCAGCGGTGAGAAATTCTGGGAGCTCCCCGCTACCGACGACTATCGCGAACACATCGTCTCCTCCATCGCCGACATCATGAATACCGGCGACAGCCGCTGGGGCGGAGCCATCACTGCCGCCATGTTCCTCAAAGAGTTTGCCGAAGACACTCCGTGGATCCACCTCGACATCGCCGGCTGCGCCTGGATGGACGCTCCCAAGCCGTGGATCGCCAAGGGCCCGACCGGAATCGCCGTCCGCAGCATCTTCGAGTGGGTCAGAAGCTACAGCGCCGCGCCAACCACCGCCACTCCATCCACCACCGAGACCGCCGCAGCTAAAAAGTAGTCCGCTGCAAGCCGGCTCCAAAAAATTCGAGCGCAACTGGGAATCGCTCCCGGCTGCGCTCGTTTCGCTTTTCTCTCAGCTCTCGAATTTCCTCGAGACTACGACGCCTTCCGCATCTTGGCGCTGTCCTTCTTGCCCGCCTGCCTCAAGTGGGCGCCCTCAACAATCTCCTCGATAATCTTCGAGCAGAATGCCGGCAGATCGTCCGGCTTGCGGCTCGTCACCAGCCCGTTGTCTGAAGCCACTTCCCGGTCCACCCAGTTGGCTCCCGCATTCTTCAGGTCTGTCTTCAGTGACGGCCACGAGGTCAGCGTCCTGCCCTCGACCACGCCCGCTTCAATCAGCGTCCACGGCCCGTGACAGATCGCGGCCACTGTCTTGCCCGCGTCAAAAAAGCTGCGCGTGAACTCAACCGCCTTCTGGCACGTCCGCAGCTTGTCCGGATTCGCCACGCCGCCTGGTAACACCAGCGCGTCGTAATCTTCCGCCTTCACCTTCTCCAGCTTCTGGTCCGCCGTCACCGTCTTGCCCCAGTCCGCGTGGTCCCAGCCGCGAATCTCGCCCGGCTTCTGCGTCTTCGCCGGCCCCTCCGACGGCGCGATCACGTGCACTTCCGCGCCCGCATTTTCCAGCGCCTTCTTCGGCTCAAGTAACTCCGACTGCTCAAATCCGTCCGTAGCGAGAATGGCTACCTTTTTTCCTTGTAACTGCTTCGACATAAATTGCTCCTTCTAATGGTTGGAAAATTTCCGTTCTTTAATGGACTGTTACAGCATCGTGAAAATTCGCTCGTTCTACCTTGTATGACGCCGAATGCCCCTCCTGCCGTTGGCCGCACCGTGTAGATTGCGAGATGGTAGGGCTAAGAAATTTAGCCGGAAGCTCTAACAATTTTCAGGAGGTTTCACTGTGAAGCAACACAATCGGAGGGTTTGGACAGCAGCTGCAGGCATCGCCGCTATCTCCCTCGCTCTGCTCGGCACCATCGCATGCAACTCAGGCAACAATACGGCTGGCGAGACCATCAAGATCTCCGGCGCAGGAAGCACATTTATCTATCCCGCCATGACGCGCTGGACCGCGGCCTATCAGCAGGCCCATCCCACCGTGCAGATCAATTACCAGTCCATCGGTTCCGGCGGCGGCATTCAGCAGGTCAAAGCCGGCACCGTTGATTTCGGAGCCAGCGACCTCGCCCTCTCAGACACCGATCTCAAAGCCATGGCGCCCGTCCTTCAGGTAGCTGAGAGCGCAGGCCCGGTTTGCATCACCTACAATCTGCCCGGCCTCTCCGCGCCGCTCCATCTCACCTCGGCCGCCGTCGTCGGCATGTATAAGGGCACCATCACCACCTGGCAGGACAAGGCCATCACCGCCAGCAATCCCGGCGTCTCAATTCCTAATACCAAGGTCGCCGTCGTTCACCGCGCTGACGGCAGCGGAACCACCGCCATCTTCACCAACTACCTCTCCGCGGTAGACGCGGACTGGAAGACCAAAGTCGGCGCCGGCAAATCTGTCAGCTGGCCCACCGGCCTCGCCGGCAAAGGCAATGAAGGCGTCACCGGACAGATTCGGCAGATTCCCGGCAGCATCGGTTATGTCGAGCTCGCCTACGCGCAGCAGAATAATCTGCCCGTCGCTGCTATCCAGAATCTGGCCGGCAAATTCGTCGTGCCCTCTGCCGCCGGAACCACCGCCGCCATTGATGCCTTCAAGGCGGAACTGGCGTCCGATGTCCGCAACCTCATCGTCAACGCTCCCGCCACCGCGCCCGACGCCTATCCCATCTCCGGCATGACCTACCTCATCATTCCCAAGGATGGAGCCGACCGCACCAAGCGCGCCGAGCTCAAGAAGTTTGTCCAGTACGTCTTGACCGATGGTCAGGCCGCCGCGGGACAGCTCAACTACGCTCCCCTACCCAGCGCTCTGCAGCAGCAGGAGCTGGGCTGGCTCAGCCAACTCACCGCCGGCGGACAGCCGCTGCCGTAAACAACATTCCCTGCACACAAGAGTGCGCGGTGCAACTGCCGCGCACTTTTTCTTTGCCTGCAATTTTTTTATTCGCGCTGCGTTTCTACTTCCCGGCCCTACATCACCTCGGGAACCGTAACGCCCATCCATCCCAGGCCGCGCTCCAGCTGTCGCCGCGCCACCGCTGCCGTCGCCAGCAGCAATCCCTTCCGCGCCTCATCGGCTTCCGTCAAAATGTGGTGCCGGTGATAAAAGTTGTTGAACTGCTGCGCCAGCTGAAATAAATACTTCGCCAGATACGCCGGCTCCGTCGTCCCGATGCACTGCTCCAGCACCAGCGACAGCTTGCCCGCCGTCAGCCACAGCTCCCAGATATCGTCCGGCAGCATTTCCTTCGTTACGCTCTCCATCCTGAACTTCGCGATCACATCCGCGGGAGTCGTCCCCGCCTTGCGAAAAATATTCGCCGCCCGCACCGCCGCATACTGCGCGTAAGGTCCCGTCTCGCCCTCAAAGCTCAGCGCATCCTCGAAATCAAATGCGATCACCGCATTCTTCGTATACCGCAGCATGAAGTAGCGCAGCGCTCCCACCGCAATGCTCTGCGCAATCGCTCCCCGCTCTTCGCTCGTCAACTCCGGATGCCGCGCCTCCACCTCCCTCGCCGCCGCCGCAATCAGGCGGTCCAGCAAGTCATCCGCCTTCACCCCAAATCCCTTGCGCCCCGACACCTCGAGATACGCCCTCTGCTTGTCTTCCTCGCTCAGCACATAGCCCAGCTCTGCCGCGCACCGCGGCGTCAACGCCACCATCTCGTAGCTGAAATGCGTGTAGTGCTCCGCCTGCTTCTCATATCCCAGCCGCCGCAACGCCTCGACCACCACATTTTGCGGATCTGCCTGCCGCGCATCAATCACGTTATAGATCGCCTGCGCATCGCCAAAGTGCGGATGCTCCCTCTCGCCCGCCACAGCCGAAATCCAGCACTCCCGCCCATCCCCATACTCGTGAAACTTCCGGTATCCAAAATCCTTGCCCAGCAATCCGAACTTCCATAAGTGATACGCGATGTCCTTCCCCACATACGTCACCGTCCCGTTAGAACGCACGATGACCTTGGCGTCCTCATCCGTCGCGCCCTCTTCCGCCTCCGCCACGCCCGCTCGCCGCATCACCCAGCAGCCGGAATTCTTTCCCGCCGTCTCGTAATACAGCACGCCCTTGTCCTTCAACTGCTCAAACGCCGCGGCCCAGAAATTCAACCGCAGAATCTCGCTCTCGCGCGGCAAAAAGTCATACTCGATGTCCAGCCGCTCCATCGTCTCCAGATGCCGCCGCAGCACGGCCGTTGAAACCAGCTCCGCAATCTCCGCCGCGTCATTGCCGCCCGCCTCAATCTCGTGCAACACATCTCAGCCGCAACTTCCGCCGCGATTCCTTCTCCGCCGCATCCAGCTCATACCACTGCGAAGTCCGCGCATACAGGTCCCACATGTAGTAATCCACCCGCGTCTTGTTCGCCTCCAGCTCATCCAGCAGCTCCTGCACGCTCGCCAGGTCCCGCTGCTCGAGATACATCAGCCCCACCACCACATCGGCAACCTGCACGCCCGTGTTGTCTATATAGTTCTGCACCGACACCGTCGCGCCCGCCGCATTCAGCAGCCGCACAAATGTGTCGCCCAATATCGCGTTCCGCAAATGCCCGACATGGGCCGCCTTATTCGGGTTGATGCTGGTGTGCTCGACGATTATTCGTTCACCGCTTACCGTGAACTCAGCTCCTTCCGGCCGCAGCGCCTCGCTCAACGCCGCCACCCGATCCAGCCGCGCGTTGATATACCCCGCGCCCGCCACCTCGAGCGACAAAAATCCCGCCGGCAGCTTCCCCTCGAGCCCCGCCACAATCTCTTCTGCGATCTTCTTCGGAGCCTTCCTCAACTTCCGCGCCAGCTCAAACGCCAGCGGCAGCGCGTAGTCCCCCATCTCCACCTTCGGCGGCTGCTCCACCACGACATTTACACCGGCGAGCTGATACTCCGACGCCAGCCATGCGCGCAGGCAGTCCACCAGCGACCGCTCCAGGGTTCGATACACTCGGCCAACTCCAGGGAAAATAAAATCCGGCGCGCCCGCATCGCACGCCCACGAAAAAGCTGATTCTAGCAGCGAACCCGCTCGCCACCATCTGCGCTCTCTGCCGCCCTCTCCGATCAGACGTTAAGATGGTTGTTCGCCATGCCAGCCGCCTCCAGGTTCTATCTCACCACGCCCATCTACTACGTGAATGCGCGGCCGCACCTCGGCCACACCTACACGACGCTGGTGGCCGACGTGGTCGCGCGCTGGCATCGCGCCCAGGGCGATGACACCTGGTTCCTCACCGGAACCGATGAGCATGGCCAGAAAATTCAGCGCTCCGCCAGGGCCCTCAACCGCGCCCCGCAGGAGTTCACCGACGAAGTCTCCGCCGAGTTCAAGTCCCTCTGGGACCGCATGGGCCTCACCTACGACGACTACATCCGCACCACCGAGCCTCGCCATAAACGCGGCGCCCAAAAGCTCTTCGCTCTCCTGTGCGAGCGCGGCTTCATCTACAAAGGCAGTTACACCGGTCAGTATTGTGTCTTCGACGAGCTCTACGTGGATGCCGCTCCCGGCGCGCCATGTCCCGACTGCGGCCGCCCCACCGAGACCATCAGCGAAGAGAACTACTACTTCAAGCTCTCCGCCTTCGAATCCAGGCTCGACCAGATAATCTGGCAGCCCGAGCGCGACGGAGACACTCCCCGCCCCGACCAGCTCATCATCGAGAACTCCGCCCGCCGCCACGAAGTCCTCTCCTTCATCCGCTCCGGACTCCGCGACCTCAGCGTCAGCCGCACCAGCTTCGACTGGGGCATCCCCGTGCTCGGCGACGAACGGCACGTCATCTATGTATGGCTCGACGCCCTCGCCAACTACATCACCGCCCTCGGCTGGGGCAGCGACGACCCCAAAGACATCGCGCGCTTTCAGAAATACTGGCCCGCCGACCTCCACATCATCGGCAAAGAGATTAGCCGCTTCCACTGCGTCTACTGGCCCGCGTTTCTGCTCGCCGCCGGCCTGCCCATTCCGAAAAAAATCGTCGCCCACGGCTGGCTCCTCTTCGAGCAGAGCAAGATGTCCAAGTCCCGCGGCAACATCGTCCGCACAGAAACCATCCTCGACGCCTTTGGCCCGCTCAAGGCCGACGCCCCCAGCCATGATCAGGATTTGTTCGCCGCCGATGTCCTCCGCTACTTTCTGCTGCGAGAAATCGTCTTCGGTCAGGACGGCAGCTTCAGCTTCGACGCCCTCGTCCAGCGCTACAACTCCGACCTCGCCAACGGATACGGCAACCTCGCCAGCCGCACCCTCACCATGATCGAAAAATATTTCGCCGGCGTCGTTCCAGCCGGCAGCCCCGCCGGCAACCCCGACGCCCTGCTGCCCAATTTCGACGTTTCCGGCGCCATCACCGCCACGCAGCGCCACATCGCCTCGCTCGAATTCTCATTAGCTCTCGAGTCTCTCTGGCAACTCATCGCGACCACCGACGGCTTCATCACCTCAACCGCTCCGTGGAAACTCGGCGCCACTCCCGACGATCCTGCCGCTCAACTAAAGCTCGCCTCCATCCTCTACACCGCCGCCGAATCCCTCCGCATCATCACCGCTCTCCTCTACCCCGTCCTCCCCTTTGCCACCGCAAAAGTCTGGGCGCAACTCGGCCTCGGCGACATCCAAAAAGCCGACCTCAAAAACCTCACCTGGGGTTCGCTCGCCCCCGGCACCAAGCTCGGCGAACTCGGCCCCGTTTTTCCCCGCGCTGATAAAGACCTCGTCATAAGGATGCAATCTATGGAAGACACAAACAACGCCGCCCGCGCCGCTGCATCGGCCGAAGCCGAAGCCAAAGCCGCTCCGCCCACGCCTGCCGCCAGCCCCACTCCACCGGCCGTCGCCAATCCGACTCCGCCTCCGTCGTGGTCTTCTACGCCGCCGCCCCCCACGCCTGCGCCCGGTGCTCCGCCGGCGCCAACACCCGCCGCCGCGCCCGTCTCTTCTGCTGACGCGAAAATCACCATTGACGACTTCACCAAAGTCGAGCTCCGCGTCGCCCAGATCAAAGTTGCCGAGCGCGTCCCCAAAGCCGACAAGCTGCTCCGCCTCGAGGTTGACCTCGGCTACGAGCAGCGCCAGATCCTCGCCGGAATCGCCGAGTTCTACTCCCCCGAATCCCTCATCGGTCGCAAGGTCGTCATCGTCGCCAACCTCGCCCCTCGCAAAATGCGCGGCCTGGAATCCAACGGCATGCTCCTCGCCGCTTCCCTTGAAGGCGGCAAACCCGTCCTCGCCGGCTTTCTCGAAGAGGTCGAGCTCGGCGCCCGCCTCAAGTAGTTCGCCGCCCCATGCTCATTGACTCTCACGCTCACCTCGACAGCGACCGCTACGACAGCGATCGCGAGCCCATGCTCCAGCGTGCCCGCGCCGCGGGTGTCGAAGCCATCCTCTCCATCGGCATCGGCGACGGCCCCGACACCATGCACCGCGCCGCCGAACTCAGCGACCTCTACGCCGGCCGCAACGACGTCCCCCGCATCTACGCCTCTGCCGGAATCCATCCTCACGAAGCCCGTCTCGCCACTCCCGACGCCCTCAAAAATCTCGCAGCCCTCAGCCGCCGCGAAAACGTAATCGCCATCGGCGAAATCGGCCTCGACTACTACTACGACCACTCCCCGCGCGAGGAACAGCGCCAGGTCTTCGCCGCTCAGATGGATATTGCCGCTGCCGCCCGCCTCCCCATCCTTATCCACTGCCGCCCCTCGCAAGACTCCACCAACGCGTGGGATGACACTCTCGCCCAACTCGAGCAGCACTGGGCCCCCAACGGTCTTGGCGGAGTCCTCCACTGCTTTACCGGCACCGCCGCCCACGCCCGCCGCGCCCTCGACATCGGCTTCATGATCTCCTTCGCCGGCAACGTCACCTTCCCCAAGGCCGCCGACCTCCGCGCCATCGCCGCCGACATTCCCTCCGACCGCCTGCTCATCGAGACCGACGCCCCCTTCCTCGCGCCCGTTCCCTACCGCGGCAAACGCAACGAACCCGCCTGGGTCGCCGAGGTCGCCACCCAGATCGGCGCCGTCCGCGGCCAGACTGCCGCCCAGGTCGCTTCCACCACAGCAGAAAACTTCCGCCGTTTTTTTGGCCGCACGCGTCCGGTAGCATAGAGTGTGATTCGCGCCTGCACCCGGGCCAATCGTGGAATCATCTATAAGGAGCAGCATGGCAAGCGACAACTCATTCGACATCGTCAGCAAGGTTGACGTCCAGGAAGTACGCAACGCTATCGAGCAGGCCTCGAAAGAAGTTCACGCCCGCTTCGACCTCAAGGATTCGCGTTCGGAAATATCTCTCGAAGGCTCAGACGCCATCCTCCTCGTCTCCTCTGACGAATACAAACTCAAGGCCGTCACCGAAATCCTCCGGCAAAAAATGGTCAAGCGCGGCATCTCCCTCAAGTCGCTCGAATTCGGCAAAGTGGAAGAGGCCGCCGGCTCCTCCGTCCGCCAGAAGATCACCCTGCAGCAGGGCATCCCCAGCGAAAAGGCAAAAGAGATTGTTCGCGTGATAAAGGATTCGAAGAAAAAAGCCCAAGCCTCCATCCAGGGCGATACTGTTCGAGTGAGCAGCAAAGATCGCGACGTCCTGCAGGAAGTCATCAGCATGATCAAGCAGCACGAGTTTGGTATAGATACGCAGTTCACAAACTACCGCTCCAACTGAGCGCAAACCCAGGCGGCAGATCAACCGGCAGGGCACGGGAAGGCGGGCATCACGTGAGCACACTGGCGATGGCGACGGCAAAAGAGTTTTTTGAACTGCTGCGCGATGACCTGCTGGCGATTGAAGATCGCTTCTCGCAAGACGCCGTCTCCTCCGTCGCCTCCATTACCGAGATCGGCAACTACCTCCGCGAAGGCGGCGGCAAACGCATTCGCCCCTCGCTGCTTCTGCTGGCCGCCAAATCCCTCGGCTACCACGGTCCCGCCACCGTCCCCCTCGGCGCCGTCGTCGAGATGGTCCACACCGCCACCCTGGTCCACGACGACATCATTGACGATGCCCGCACCCGCCGCGGCCGCCCCAGCGCCAATACCACCTGGGGAAATTCAAAGTGCGTCCTCGCCGGCGACTGGCTCTACATGCAGGCCTTCCACGTTGCCCTCGAAGAACGCAACTTCCACATCCTCGACCTGCTCATCAATCTCACCCAGCAGATGGTCGAGGGCGAGCTGCTGCAGATGGAAAAGCTCGGCCACCTCATCAACGAGGCCGAATATTTCGACCTCATCTATCGCAAGACCGCCTGCCTCTTCCACGTCTCCATGCGGCTCGGCGCCACCCTCGCCATCGGTGAGGGCACCTCCTCATCTCCCGGCCGGCACGCCTCCCACGGCCTCAACATGACGCCGCAAGAGATTGAAACTCGCTTCGGCGAATACGGCCGCAACCTCGGCCTCGCCTTCCAGATCGTTGACGATGTCCTCGACCTCACCGCCTCTGAGATCGTCCTCGGCAAGCCCGTCGCCAGCGACCTCCGCGAAGGCAAAGCCACCATGGCCGTCATCCACGCCCTCGAGCAGGGCACCGGAGCCGAGCGCGAAGCCATCCGCTGCGTCCTCACCGACCGCAGCTTCGCCCGCACCTCGCACGCTCAGATTATGGAGATTCTCGATCGCTACGGCTCCATCAACTACGCCATGGCCGCCGCCATCACCTACGCCGAAACCGCGCGCGCCAATCTCGATTTTCTTCCCGAGAGTGAGTTCAAACGCGCTCTGCAGTGGATTCCCGACTTCGTCATCGCCCGCGACAGCTAGCTCGCCCGCCCCTGCCCGCGCACCCCTGCCCGCGCTCCCGATCCGCTGTCCGCTCTACCGCGCCCCGGCCGCGTCGAACGGCTCCGCCTTCAGCTTGCCGCTCTTCTGCTTCATCAGCACTTCGATCTTTCCCTCTGCTTCGTCTAAATGCTTGCGGCACTGCTCTGCCAGCTTCGTCCCCTCGTCAAACAGCGCGAGCGATTCCTCAAGCGTCGGCTCGCCATTCTCCAGTTGGTGAACAATCGTCTCCAGCCGTCCCATCGCTTCTTCAAACTTCACCCAGCACCACCTTCTTCTCTGCCGCCACGTTCTCCAGCCCCGCGGGAACATGCAACGCCTCCAGCACATCGAGCGCCACCTGGTACCGCCCAAACGGAGCGCTCACCTGCACCCCCTCCACACTGTCCTGCACCCGCTCCACCATCTCCCGCGCGATCGCCACGCCCTCGGCCCGCGCCTCCTCCGGCGAGCTCGACGCTGCCTGCATCCGCCGCAATATCTCGTCCGGCATCGAGACCCGCAGATCGTTTTTCATGAATTCCGCATTCCTCACGCTGGTCAGCGGCCATATGCCCGCGACCACTGGAATCCGAAACTCCGCAATCCGCTCCAGGAATAACTCCAGCAGCTTTAGATCAAACACCGGCTGCGTCACCGCAAACTCCGCCCCCGCCTCGACCTTATAAGCGAACCGCCGCACTTCCTGCTCAAAATCCGCCGCTCCGGGATTTGCGCCCACTCCAATCGTGAATGCCCCCGAGCTCCCAATCCCGTTCGCGCCCAGGTCAAGTCCGTAGTTCAGGTTGTGCACCAGGTTCACCAGCCCGATCGAGTCCACATCAAACACCGCCGTCGCATCGGGATAATTTCCCAGCTTCGGCGGATCGCCCGTCACGCACAAAATATTTTTGAGCCCCAGCGACGCCGCTCCCAGCAAATCCGACTGCATGCTCAGCACATTGCGGTCCCGGCAGGTGTAGTGCAGCAGCGTCTCAATCCCGGCCTCGCGCTGGATGTGCAGACACAGCGCCTGCGCGCTCATCCTCGCCGACGCCCGCGGCGAATCCGGCACATTAATAATGTTCACGCCGTGCCGCGCCAGCATCGCTGCGCCTTCAACTTCCTTCTCCGCAGAAACTCCGCGCGGCGAAACGATCTCGACCATCGTGACAAAAGCCCGGTCCGCCAGCAGCTTGCCTAAATGCGACCGCTCGCCCAGCGGCGGAGGCGGCGTCTGCTCCGATGTCGTCGGACGCACCTGCACCACCGACGCCGACTGCTTCGCATCAATCGCCCGCAGCGCCGAACGCATCGCCCGGATATGCTCCGGAGTCGTTCCGCAGCAGCCGCCCACGATCTGCGCCCCGCCGCGCACAAATTTGCGCGCAAAGCTCGCCATATACTCCGGCGACGTCAGATAGATGTTCCGCCCTTCCACCGCCCGCGGCACTCCCGCATTCGGCATCGCCGCCAGCGGCAGGTCCGTCGCCGCCCGCATCCGCTCGATCACGCTCAGCACCGTCGCCGGCCCCGTGCTGCAGTTGCATCCCACTGCGTCCGCGCCCCACTCCGTCAGCCGCGCCGCCGCCATCTCCGGCTCCGCTCCGTCCAGGCAATTGCCTTCCTCATCGACCGTCACCATCGCAATCAGCGGCAGCTCGGCACACCTCGCGCGCCGCCAGTATCGCCTGCTGGGCCTCGGCCAGCGACGGCATCGTCTCCAGCATGATCAGGTCGGCGCCCGCCTGCGGCCAGCGCCGCAATCTGCTCCGCAAAGGCCGCCCGCGCTTCGTCCAGCCCCGTCTTGCCCAGCGGCTCCAGCCGCACTCCCAGCGGCCCCACTGCCCCCGCTACCAGGATGCGCTTGGCCTGCTTCTCCATGTGATAATCCGCGGCCTGCCGCGCCAGCTTCACTGCCGCCGTATTTATCGCCTCTACCTGCTGGCTCCAGCCCATGCCGCTCCAGCCGGAAGCGGTTCGCGCCAAACGTATTCGTCTCCAGCACCTCGGCCCCGGCCTGCAGATAGCTCTCGTGTATCCCGCGCACCATGTCCGGCTGCGACAGGTTCAGCTCGTCGTAACAGCGGCTGATAAACACTCCGCGCGCATACAGCATCGTGCCCATGGCGCCGTCGCACAGCACCGGCTGGTCGCCCAGCAGCTCTTGGATTGCGTTTGCGCGTTCTTCTCTCATTGCACTCTTCTTTCATCCTAAGCGAGCACGCCACATCCCGCCAGCGCCGCAATATATACTCAGCAGAGCCATTCCCTGCGATTCACCACCGGCTTCAGGGCCGAAAAGTTTTGGAGTAATTTGCATTGATCACACGCAGTCTCGTCCATCGTTCCCTTCCTCTCGCTTTTTGTTGTGCCGCCTTGTGGCTCACCAGTTGCGGCGCGCCGGCCAATCCAAACGGTCGGCCCTATCCGCCGGACTTCGACGGATATAACCACTTCCGCGCCATGACCGCCGTCAACATCCCCAATGGCACGGGAAAGCTCCAGCTCATTGACGTCACCACCGACGCCACCTCGAACATCCAGAACACCGTCACCCAATACCTGATGAACGGTTACACCGGCCGCGACCCCGTCACCATCCAGGACTTCCCCGGCAACGGCCGCGCCTACATCTACAGCTCCGCCGACGGCAACTTCACCTCCGTCAATCTCAACACCGATAGCGCGAATGCGGTCTCCGTGCCCGGCAGCGTCGTCGGTCTCTCCACCAGCATCTACGTCTCGCCCAGCTTCAATTACATCTACTCCGGCAACGTCGCTAACGGCGCAGGCTTCCCCTACAACAATGGCGGATACCTCACCGTTACCCGCGGCCTCGACGGCGCGCTCACCCAGATTCCTCTCCCCAACGTCAGCAAGCTCGCCCTCGCCGGCGGCGGCGACGGAACCACTCTGCTCGTCTTCATCAACAACTCCGAGTCCGTCTATCAACTCGTCGGGCTCAACCAAAATAGTCTCTACGACTGCGCCCAGCTGCTCGATGTGAATCCGCTGCCCTCCGGCGCTCCCGCATTTGATCGCCCCATCAACGCCGTCTTTGCCGGCACCGGTCAGGGTGCCATCGTGCTCAACTGCGGCCCCGAGTGCGGCGGAACCACTGCCAGCCTCACCATCCTTCCCACCGGCGCTCTCCAGACCCAGGCCTCCAATGCCTACACCGGCAAGCTCGGCTGCGGAACCTCCAGCCCTCTCCCCGTCAGCCAGCCCCTCTCCGCCACCAACATTCCGATTCCCGGCGGCGTCACCGACGCCTTCCTCGTCAACAACACCCTCTACGTGGCCGGACAGATGCTCTATCCCGACGGCTACTACGGCGGCATCCTCACTCCCGTCACCTTGACCACCGATCCCGCCACCGGCATCATCACCGGCACCGCGGGCGCGGGAATCCCCATCGGCGACGGCCGCCACTTCCGCATGGAGATCGGCGACAACAACACCCTCTGGATCGCCGCCACCAACTGCAACGCCGGCGAATACGCCAAACACAACAGCACCGCCGCCGCCGGCTGCATCACCATGTACAACATGTCCACCGGCCAGGTCATCGTTGAGCCCTTCCACGGCGATGCCGGTGGTGTCGCTCCCATCGTCGGATACGACAAGGCCTATACCGCCGAGGGCTTCATCGTTTACATCTACAGCTCCATTGACGGCTCCGCCATCTACAACGGCAACATCCTCATCTCCGGCGACGTAACCGACATCGCCTACATTGACGGCACCTACAACACCGGCCCGTAAGACTCCGGTGCACAGCATGAGCGACGACAAAGCATCTCCATCGCAGCCCGTCCACCCACCCATAGACGTCCTCGCCATCGCCGCCCATCGCGATGACGTCGAGCAGACCTGCGGCGGAACCCTGCTCCACATGGCCGCCCTCGGCGCCCGCACCGCCATCCTCGATCTCACCCGCGGCGAGAGTGGCACCCGCGGCTCTGCGCAAGAGCGCGCCGACGAGGCCGCTGCCGCCGCCAGGCTCCTCAACGTCTCCTCGCGCCAGGCCCTCGACCTTCCCGACGGAAACGTCTCCGTCACCTGGGAGAACAAACTCAAAGTCGCCGCCGTACTCCGTCAGCTGCGCCCACGCGTCGTCATCGCGCCCTACTGGCAGGCGCGCCACCCCGACCACGCCGCCGCCGGCGTCCTCAGCTACGAAGCCGCTTTCGTCGCGGGCCTCGCGAAAGTCGAAACACCCGACGCCTCCGGCCAGCCGCTCGCCCCCTGGCGCCCCTACAAAATCCTCTACGCCAGCCTCTACGCCGACGTCCGCCCGACCTTCGTTGTGGATATTTCCACCCACATCGAACAGCGTCTCGCGCGCCCTGCTCGCCTACCGCTCGCAATACTCCAACCAGCAGCCCGGCGACGCGCTCTTCGTTCCCCAGGAGGACATCCGCGAACGCACCTTCGCTCTCGCTCGCTACTACGGCCTGCTCGCCGGTGTCCGCTACGCCGAGCCCTTCGTGCAAAAAGAAGTCGGCCTGGTTACAGACCTCCGGCTCATTCCCGTCCAGTCCATTTAGTTTTTCGCGCCGCATCACGCGCCCCAGGCGCGCTCAATCCAAAGCCGTCTATGAATGCTGCGCAGCTACCGTCGCTGCCGCCGCCTTCACTCGCTCCCGCACAAACTCGACCACCGCATCGCTCAAATACGTCGGCGCGCTCACTGGAAATTTCCTGATCCCGCGTATCAACGCCGGTGACACTTTCTCCCACGCATCAAGTCTCGCGTCACCGGCTGTCTCCTCGCCGCCCACCCACAGAATCCCGTCTGCCCGATCCAGGTACCGCATCGCCGACGGCTTGAAATCCTCATTCGCCGGATCAAGCACCGCCAGATACAAATCCGGCCGCAGAAACTGCAGCACGCTGTTCGACTCAATAATCGCGTTTTCTGCCGCCGCTAATTCCTTCCGCAGCCGCGGCATCGCCTCCGCCAAATGTCCCTGCTCCGTCCGCACCCACAAGCTTCGCTCCGCGCCCGCCGCCAGGTACCGCGACGTGTCCGTCCCGCTCCCCGCATCTCTCTCCACGCTGATCGCCGCGCGATGGTCCGCCGTCTGGCAATCGCACGGCTCCCCGTTCGCTGAACAAACCCCGTGCCCATACTGAGTGATCTTCACCGCCGTCCAGCGCATCTCCTTGAACGCCCGCACCAATCCTGCGACCACGCTCGTCTTGCCCACGCTGCGCGAGTGCCCGCCAATCACCACGATCGCCATCAGTTCATCGCCTCACCCATCACCATCGCGACTCTCGCCCGCCTTCAATAAAGCCCGGCCTCGCCCGGCGGCCGCGTCTTCCATCGGCGATGCAGCCACAACCACTGCTCAGGATACTGCCGCACTGCCTGCTCGATCGCCGCCGTAAATCGCGCCGTGTTCTTCACCATGTCGGCCTCATCATCCCCCGTGCGCTCCAGCGGAATCGCTGCCCCGAACCGCAGCACATATTTTTTCTCCGCCGCCTCCCACACCATGAACCCCGGCAGCACCACCGCGTCCGTCCGCAACGCCACCCGCGCCAGTCCCGACGCGGTGCACGCCTCAATCCCGAAAAATGGCACGAACACGCCCTGCGGCGGCGTCATGTTCGTATCCATCAGTATGCCCACCGTCTGCCCCGCTCGCATCGCCATCAGCAGCCCGCGGGCAAAGTCATCCTTGTGCAGCACCCGGTTGCCATGCTCGCATCGCACCCGGTTCACCAGCGCGTCCACTAGAGGATTGTCCAGCCGCCGGATCACCATGCTCATCGGATGCCCCATCAGCGAGTGATAAAAGCTGCTCAGCTCCCACGCTCCCAGGTGCCCGGTAATCACCAGCACGCCCTGCCCCTTTGCCTTCGCCGCGAGATAGTGCTCCATGCCCTCGCTGCGCGTGAACGCCGCGACATTCTCCCTGGTGTATCCCGACATGTGGCAGAACTCGGCCAGCTGCCATCCCAGCATCCGGTAGAGCGCCCGCAGCGTCTGCTTCCGCTGCTCCGCTGTCCACTCCGGATAGGCCATCTCCAGATTGCGCGTCCCCACCCGCCGCAGCCGGGGAAACAGCGCCCACGCCAGCGCTCCCACCCCAGCGCCCAGCCTCCGCGCCGCACTCCGGGGCAGCGCGCCAAAAAGCCCCATCAGGGCCCGGACTACGCCATATTCCGCTCGCTCGCGCACAGACGCCAAGCCAACAGTCTATCGCGCCTGTCTGCCGCCACTCCGGCCCCGCCATGCCTCTCGCCCCCGCCACATGTTCTCGCCAAAAACAAAACGGGCCCCCAGAGGGGACCCGTCTGCTTCTACTTTTTTTTAAGCTGCTTACTGCACCGAGTGGAAGTACTTCGCGACGATGCTCACGAAAGCCTTCGCCCCAGGGCTCGTCGGCAATGGCTGCTTGCCGTGCAGAATGGTCTCGAACGGAATGTCGGCACCATAGAACGTCTTGGTGTCATCCCCGTTCTGGCTTACCGCATCACCGGTCAGATCAATGCCGGCAAACAGTCCGCGGCTGCGTGACCAGGTCAACAGCTCGGCGCCCAGCTTCCAGTCCGTGCTGGCCTGCGAGTTGCGGCCAACCGGGCCGGCGGCGGCAGCCGCATCGCCACCAATCTTGAACTTGTTCTTGAGCAGGTCCTGCATGCCCTTGTCGTTAACTGCGACCAGCACGAGATCGGTTGACTGGCCACCGGCCTGGAAACCAAAGCTCGCTCCGCCGATCCGCATGAACACCGGTGCGCTCCAGCCATGACCCGTGCGGCATGTCACCACACCCTGGCCATACTGCGCGCCTACGATGAATGCACCCTTCTTCATCCCCGGCACCACCATCACGCACGTTGCCTGGCTCGTGATCTGGTCGGGAATCGCCTTATCCGGCACCGCCATAATCTGCTTGATGACCGTCGCGGCATCCATCAGACGCCCGTCCAACTTCTCCTTATCGCTGTCGGCAACTGCCATCGTAGCCAGTGCCCCAACCATACAAATCGTAGCCAAAGTCTTGCGCATTTATTTCTTCCTCGCTCTTAGTTATTAGTAATAAAAATCGGATTTCCCGCATTCCATCGTACATCAGCTCCCGCCTGAGCGGGGCACAGGCGCGGATCGCACACACGGACTGTGATGCCGGGGGTCGGAACTGGGTTGGGTCGCCCGCGTCTTCCAGGCCAAAAAAGAGAGGGCTGGACAGTGTTGCCTCCAGCCCTTGTTCCCAGGTTGAATGCAAGTTTGTCCCCTCCGCCCGCTTCCGGCAAGAGTACGGGAGTCCATGCCCCTCGGTGCAGAAGTGATTGCCGCTCCCGCTAATATCCCGCAGGCAAATATCGCGTGAATTTCTCCCGCCCGCCCCTACGGCTCCGGCTGACGCTCAATCTCTAATAATGCGTGATTAATCGTATGCATCGTCAGCGCTATGCGGTTCTGCACCCCTACCTTACGCAGCAACTTTGCTACATGCGCCTTCACCGTGCGCTCTTCAATCCCCATACTGTGCGCGATCTCGCGGTTCGATCTTCCCGCCACCAGCAGCTCCAGCACCTCGCGCTCCCGCGGCGTAAATTCGATCTTCCCCGCCACAAACGCCCCGCCCGGAGACTGCAGCACCCGCTCAATCACCTGCGACAACAGCCGCCGCGGCGCCCAGATGGATCCCTGCCCGCCACTATATGCACCGCCTGCAAAAAGTCCTCCGCCGGCGCCGCCTTGTCCATGTAGCCCTTCGCCCCTACCGACAGCGACTTCAAAATCGTCTCATCGTCGCCATGCGAGCCGTCACCAATATCCGCAGGTCCGGCCGCTGCTTCCTCAACTCCCGCACCGTATCGAATACCGGCGTCCCCAGCGGATTGCCCAGCAGCAGCACCTGTATGTCCCGGTTCGCCAGCAGGCTCTCCGGCGTCCCCTCATAGACCTCGATCGCCGGGTCATCCTTGAATACCATCTGGTAGCCAATTAGCCGCAGCGGGTCTGCTTCCAGAATTCCCAGGTGTATCCGGGGCGCGGTTTCCCCTCCGGTTTTGCTCTCTTCCTTCATCTACAAGAAATCCTGGCCCCTGACTATCCTGCCCGTTTACCGCGTCTGCTGAACCCCGTTTGCCGCCGGCTCTCCGCCCCCGCCCCCCGGCCCCGTGTCCGGGTCAAGTGTACGACGAACGACCCGATACGGGAAATGCCCCCTCCGTCACCTGAATCTCTTACCATCTGACCCCTTCGACGTCATTGACAGCCGGGTCATTGCCCTCTAACATTTTGTCAGGAAAGCATTTAGACAAGCTTCCTTCGGTGAACCTGTGATCAAGCTAAACATTGTGCATCAAGTGATGGAGAGGACCGGGCTGCCGCGCAACAAGGCGGAAGCTGCCGTAGACACCGTCTTCGAAGGCATGAAAAAGGCACTTGCACAGGGCGACCGGATTGAGCTTCGTGGCTTCGGAGTCTTCAACGTCCGCCCCCGCAAAACCGGCATCGGCCGCAACCCCCGCACCGGAGCAGAGGTCAGCATCGCTCCCGGTAAGGCCGTCCGCTTCAAGCCCGGTAAAGAACTGCAAATGCTCGACTAGCTCCACTGCAAATTTATTGCTTTTTGTTCTCTCGCTGAGGGTCCCCCGCTAACCAACTGGCCGCATAACCGCGAACGGCGCTCCTAAATGTCATCGGCTACGCACAGTTCCCATCTTCCGGGAACCGGCTACTTCGAATCTGCTGCGACCTCTCGTCCCGCCACTGACTCGTCCAGCGGAGTCGCGGTCCCGTTGCTGCTCTTCACCCTCACCCTGCTCACTACCTCCATGATGGGCGCCCGCTTTGCCGCCAACTTCGCCGCCGGCTACGCCCCCTTCCGCGGCCCCGATGACCTCATGCCCATCGGCTGGATCATGCAGGAACCTATCCGCCTCCTCTACGGCCTGCCCTTCTCCTTCACCCTGCTCGCCATCCTGCTGGCCCACGAACTCGGCCACTACTTCGCCTGCCGCCGCCACAACGTCGAGGCCTCGCTTCCCCACTTCGTTCCCCTGCCCGCGCTCAGCGGAACCATGGGCGCCGTCATCCGCCTCCGCACCCGCGTCGAGTCCCGCGCTGCCCTGCTCGACATCGGCGTCTCCGGCCCGCTCTGGGGATTCTTTGTCGCCGTCCCCCTCACCCTCGTCGGCATCCTGCTCTCATCCCCCATCGTGCACAGCGCTCCGCCCATGGCGCTCCACGTGCCGCCCATTTTTGTCGCCATCAATCACGTCGTCCAATGGGCCCGCCCCGGCTGGCCCGATATCACCGCGCTGCTTCCCCATCCCATCCTGCTCGCCTGCTGGATCGGCATGTTCGTCACCTTCCTCAATCTGCTTCCTGCCGGTCAGCTTGACGGAGGACACATCCTCTACGCCGCCTTCCCCCGCGCCCATCACGCCGTCACCCAGGCCGTCGTCTTCATCCTCCTGCTCGCCGGTGTGCTGTTCTGGATGGGCTGGATCATCTGGGCCATCGTCCTCATGATGCCCTCGCTGCGCCATCCTAAAATCGCGCACGAGCCCGGCCTCAACTCATCTCACGCCGTCAGCATCGCCGTCGGCATCGCGCTCCTGCTCTTCACCCTGATGCCGGAGCCATTCGCCCACTCCAGCCTGCTCAACTTCCTGCACTGAGCCGCTCCGCGCCATCCCTACATCAGCGACACTGCGTCCACATCCACCACAATGTTCTGCCGCGGAATCCCCTCCTCCGCCGCATATCCCAGCATCGAGCGCAGCACCATCCCCAGCGCGTCCCGCCGCTGTGCCTTCAGGACGAAGTGGAAGCGGTAGACACCCTTGATCCGCGGAATGGGCGCCGCCGCCGGGCCAAGAACACGCACACCCGCCAGTGCGCGATGGTCGCGTTGCTCGTCGAAGAATTTTGCCAGCTTGGTACCCACGACGACACCTCCGCCAGCTTCGGTCCGCGCACCAGCACATTCGCCAGCGAAGTGTATGGCGGGTAAAACAGATGCTTGCGGAAGTGCAGCTCGCGCTCGCGAATTTTCAAAGTCATGCTTGGCCGCAAACTGGATCGAATAATGCTCGGGATATACGTCTGCACGACCACGCGCCCGGGCAGTTCGCCGCGGCCGGCGCGGCCAGAAACCTGCGTCAGCAGCTGAAACACGCGCTCCGATGCGCGAAAATCCGGCAGCGACAACGCATGGTCCGCGCCGACAACACCCACCAGCGTCACGCCGTGAATGTCATGCCCCTTGGCGATCATCTGCGTGCCGACCAGCAAATTAATTTCCCCGGCGTGCAGACGCGTCAGCAGCCGCTCCATGTCATGGCGGCCGCGGACCGTGTCGCGGTCCATCCGCGCCATCCTGCGCGTGAGGAAACATCTCCAGCAGCTTCTCTTCCCCTTGCTGCGACCCCGCACCGAGGAAATATAAATATTCGCTGTTACATTTCGGACAGTGCTTCGGCACAGTCCTGCGATAGCCGCAGTAATGGCACTCCAGCCGGTGCCCCGCGGCCTGCTCGAGGCCCGTCTCCGAATCCGGCGATTTGTGATAGGTCAGCGCGATCGCGCAGTTGATGCACTCCAGCCGCTCGCCGCAGCGCGGCACAGCACTACAAACGAGTACCCGCGGCGGTTCAGCAGGACCACGGCCTGCTCCCCGCGCACCAGCGTCTGCCTCAATCTCCTCCGCCAATCTGCCGAGAGAACATCTGCTCGGTCCCGGTTTCCTGGAATTCGACGCGCATGTCGATACGCTCGACCTCGGGCAGAGGCCGGTCGGCAACACGCTGCCGCAAATCCACGCGATGATATTTGCCGCGTTCTGCATTCATCCAGCTCTCGAGCGACGGCGTCGCCGAGCCCAACACCACCGGAACGCTCGCCAGCTTGCCGCGCATCACCGCAACATCGCGGCCGTGATAGCGCGGATTTTCTTCCTGCTTGTACGAGCTGTCATGCTCCTCGTCGACGATGATCAGTCCAAGATCGCGCAGTGGAGCAAACACTGCCGACCGCGTGCCGACGACAATCCGCGCATCTCCGGAATGAATGCGCCGCCACTGCTCCGCGCGCTCGGCTGGGGTCAGTGCAGAGTGGAGCAAGCGACATCGTCCGCAAACGCAGCGTGCAGCTCCGCCGCCATCGCCGGCGTCAGGCCAATCTCCGGCACCAGCAGCAGCGCCGAGCTTCCCTGCTCCATGGCATGCCGCATCGCCGCCAGATACACCGCGGTCTTGCCCGAGCCGGTCACCCCGAACAGCAGCGTCGTTGAAAATTCCCCGCGTCTCCGCTGCGCGGACAATATGTTCCAGCGCCTCGCGTCTGCGCGGACGTCAGGATCAGCGCACCGTCGTGCTCGCGACGCCAGGCTGCTGTAATGGAAAGCCGCGCCTGCTCCTCCAGCTGACGACGCCGTGCTTGACCAGCGTCTGCAGACTCGACGCCGAAGCCCTCTTCTCGCGCAGCGCTGCCAGCGGCAATCGACCCGCCCGCCGCGGCCAGCTCCGCCAGCACTGCCTGCTGCATGTCATTCAACTTTGGCAGGCGCACATCCTGCTGCAGCACCGCGATTCTGTTCCGTCTGCGCCGCCTCGCGCTGTTCGGCCCGCTGCTCCCGCACGATCCACTTCTTTTCGACCATTCCATCCAGCAGCGGCGGCGCTGCTCCGACCTGTGCTGCCAATTTTCGTGCCGACAACGCCTCGCCTGCTCAGCAAATCAAGGACGGCGTATTGCTGCTGCTGATCTTCCGGCGACAATTGCGACCGCCGCGATGATCCACTTCCCGCACCTGCCGCAGCGCGTCTGCCGCCTGCTCGGTTATCCGATAGTGATTCTCGCGCCGTACTTCAGCAGACAGCGGCAGCATCGTGCGCAGCACTTCGCCAAGCGGCGCCACATAATATTGCCGCGACCCAGAGCGCCAGCTCGATCAGATTCGGCGGAGATCAGCGGCTCAGCATCCACCACCTGCTGCAGCGGCCGTGTCTCCACCGCCGGCGGAGTCATCGTGCAGCCGGACCACGACGCCCGACATCTGCTCCCGCCGAAACGGCACCAGCACCCGCGCCCCCACCACCGGCGCCATCCCCGCGGGAATGGAGTAGGTGAAGCCTGGTCGAGCGGCACGGGCAGTCGCAACATCACAGAAGGCGGGCATAGGGCGAGTCTTCAGATACTGCGTCACCTGTGAAGTCGGAGTACCACCCGGCTTCAGCGTCGCGCGCCCGGCGTCAGCGCTCCGCCTATGCCTTCAAATGCGCCGCAAAAAATTCCAGTTCGTCCGCTCCTGCGCCAGCTTCGCCGCCGCCGCGTTATACGCCGCACGCATGTCGCAGTTAAATCCGTGGTCCGCGTTATACGTATAGAGCGGCAGTTCGGGATGCGCCGCCCGGATCGTTCGCCCACTCGTCCGGCCCAATGTGCTTGTCCTCTTGCCGAAGTGAAAAATCGCCGGCGCCTTGTTCTTCTCCTCGCGCTGCGCCTGCGATCAGCCCGCCGTAATACGACACCGATCGCGTCCACATCCAGCCGCGTATTCGCCCACCACGCCAGCGATCCGCCCCAGCAGTAGCCCACCACTCCCACCCGCTCCACTCCCTGCCCGCGCAGCCACCCAATCGCCGCCTCAATATCGGCCAGCGTCTTTTCGAGAGGAATCTGCGCCCGAATCGCCATCCCCTCCTTCGCCGCCTGCCCGGTCATAACCCAGCTCCACGCCGCGCCGCACCCGGTCATACAGCGCCGGAGCGATGGACAAATATCCCAACGCCGCGAACCGGTCCGTCACGCTCCTGATGTGCGGGTTCACCCCAAAAATCTCCTGCAGAATGACCAGCCCAGCCGTCACCGCCCCGGCCGGCTCGGCCTCATACGCATCCAGAACGTGACCATCGCTGGCCGTTAGCTGCACTGTTCCTCCCATCAATTCCCCTCCTCGCTGTGTTGGCTCTCCGCCCTCAGCGGCAGCCGCCGCGCCCTTGAGACCGAGAAATTTCATCGCAATCTGCAGGTCCGCCCACGTCTCTTTCTTCTGCCGCGGGTCGCGCAGCAAATACGCCGGGTGATACGTCACCAGCAAATTCGATCCGCGAAAACTGTGCATCTTCCCCCGCAGGCTGCTCAGCGAAACCTTCGTCCCCATCAGATACGTCGCCGCCGTTGCCCCCAGCGCCACCACAATCTTCGGCTGCACTATGTCGAACTGCCGCATCAAAAACGGCAGGCAGGTATTCGCCTCAACCGGCTCCGGCGCGCGGTTCTGCGGCGGGCGGCACTTCACAATATTCGCGATGTAAACGTCCGCCCTTTTGAGCCCCATCGCCACAATCATATTGTTTAACAATTGTCCCGCACGCCCAACAAAAGGCAGGCCTTGCGCATCCTCATCGGCGCCCGGCCCCTCCCCCACAAACATCAAATCGGCGTCCGCATTGCCATCCCCGAACACCACCGTGTGCCGCCCCTGCGTCGCCAGCGGACACCGCATGCACAGCCCAATCTCCTGCTGCAATGCATGCAGCGCCGCGGTTTTATCCGTGCCCGCAAATGGCTGCGACTCCAGCGTCTCAATGACGGATACAGGTTTGCGCGCGATGATGATCTCCTCTTCAGAATTATTTGCTGCACTTGCCGCCGGGTGAATCTCCTCTACCGCTCCTGCACTCTCCGCCACTCCCGCCGCAAATGCCGCCATCACCGCTGCATCCTCGGGCCGCTTATAAAAATCGTAAATGCCCAGCTCGCGCGCAAATCGCAAGTGCGATGCAATGACCTGTCGTTGCGCTTCTGTCAGGGTGATCGCCACAGGCCTCTAACGCGACGCGGTCGCCGTTGCTCTGCGTCCCTGTCTTTTGGTTTGCTCCCGCAGCTTCAATGCCATGTCCAGAATGCTCTCCGCCATCTGCTGCTTGCTGCTCTCCGGCAACGGCTGCTCTCCGCCCCGCGTCACAAACACGCCCGCATTCCTGTCCGCATCAATTCCGACGTCCTCGCGCGACACATCGTTCAGCACGATCGCGTCCACTCCCTTGCGCTCCAGCTTCGCCCGCGCATGCGCCAGCCCGTCTTCCGTCTCCGCAGCGAACCCGATCACCACTGTGCCCTCGCTCCGCCGCAGCGCCACCGATGCGAGTATGTCCTCCGTCGGCTCCAACTCGAGGGTCAGCGGACCGCTCCGCTTCAGCTTCTGTGCCGCCCTCTGCCGCGGCCGATAATCCGACACCGCCGCTGCCTTGATCACCAGCGTCGCCTCCGCCAGCCTCTCCAGCACCGCGTCGCGCATCTCTTCGCTCGTCACCACGTCCACCCGCTCGCAGCCTCTGGGTGTCGCCAGCGCCGTCGGTCCCGCAATCAGCACCACCCGCGCCCCGCGCTCACTCGCCGCCTTCGCCAGCGCAAATCCCATCTTCCCGCTCGAACGGTTCCCGATATACCGCACCGGATCGATCGCCTCCCGCGTCCCGCCCGCCGTCACCAGCACCGTCTCGCCCGCCATGTCATGCCGCCGCTGCAGCACGCGGTTCACCGCGATCGCAATCTCCGCCGGCTCCGCCATCCGCCCGCTGCCCTCCATGCCGCACGCCAGATATCCGCTGCCCGGCTCAACCATGGTCACGCCGCGCTCTCTCAACGTCGCCAGGTTCTCCTGCGTCGCAGCGTGCTCCCACATATTCACATTCATCGTCGGCGCCACAATCACCGGCACCGCAGCCGCCAGGTAAAGCGTTGACAGAAAATCGTCCGCCAGCCCATGGGCAAACTTCGCCACCGCATCCGCCGTTGCAGGAGCCACCACCAGCGCCTCAATCCTCTGCGCCACCGCTATGTGCTCAATGGCCGATTCGACATTCGGCCCGCCACCCTCTTCGCCTTCCCACAGCCCCGTGATCACCTTATGCCCGGTCAGCGCGGCAAACGTCAGCGGCCGCACAAACTGCTGCGCTCCTGCCGTCATCACCACCTCGACGTCGTAGGCGTCCTGCTGCAGCGCGCGCACCAGCTCCGCCGCCTTATAAGCAGCAATGCCTCCGCACACTCCCAATGCAATTCTCATAGGGTTCCCGCTCCGCTCAAGGCCCGGCTATTTCCAGCTAAATCTCGTTTCGCGAATTCACTCGCTCGGCGTCGGCTCTTCTTTTACCGTATGCGCTGCCGCGATGTCGGCCGCTAGGTCCGCCGCCCGGTCGCTCGCCGTGCTGTAGCCCACCGTCTCTGCAGAAATCTTCCCCGCAGCCAACTCGTCCTGCGCCACGCGACATACCTTCTGCGACCGCGTGTGTATCGTCGGCTCCGCCCCACCTTGCAACTGGCGGGCGCGTTTCGCGGCGATGAGAACGTCACGATATTTATTGCTCTTCGGCTCTAAGGTTTCCATGGGGCCTCCTGCTCTCTTGACTCTAATCTGCGCGTGGCGCTGCGGCAAGCTGGATGCCAAATGACGCCAACGACTGCTTCAGCCGCTCCGACGGAATCGCCGTCCGGCACGACTCCGCCAGCCGAACATCTGCCGCCGTCCCCAGCCCCCGCTCCGCCGTCACGATCGCCTGCAACTCGGCCACCGCATCCTCGAGCACGTCATTCACCAGCGCGTAGCGGTAATCCCAAAGCTTCTCCAGCTCCAGCTTCGCATTCGCCAGCCGCCGCTCGATCACCGCCTCTGAAACGTCTCCCTCCGACGCGCTCCGGTTTCGCAGCCGCTTCTCCAGCACCGCCGGACTCGGCGGCAATATGAATATGCTCACCGCATCCTTCACCCGCCCCATCACCTGCTCCGCACCCTGAATGTCTATGTCCAGAATCAAGTCCCGCCCGGAATCCCGCGCATGCTCCACCGACGAACACGCCGTGCCGTAATAATTTCCGAATACATTCGCGTGCTCGAGAAACGCATTCTCATCCACCATCTGCTCAAATCGCTCCCGCGTCGTGAACCGGTACTCGCGCCCATCCTGCTCGCTGCCCCGCGGCGCCCGCGTGGTATACGAAACGGAAAACTCCAGGTTCGTCACCATGGACCGCAGCTGGTTCACCAGCGTTGACTTGCCCGACCCGGACGGCGCCGAAATGATAAAGATTTTTCCCGCCAACTTTTCTCCTATCCCGCTCGCTGAACTTTCGCCCGCACTCCCCGTCTCCATCCACCCGCCGCGCTCACTCAATGTTCTGCACTTGCTCCCGCACCTTCTCGATATTTGCCTTCAGCGACAGCCCCAGCCCGGTCACCCGCAACGCTCCACCGGTAATTCCATTCGTCTTCGACAGCAAAGTATTCGCCTCGCGGTTCATCTCCTGCAGCAGAAAGTCCAGCTTCTTCCCCGTCTCCCCCGCCCCCGCCAGCAACTCGACAAAATGCTCGATGTGCGTCCGCAGCCTTACGATCTCTTCCTCAATGTCGCCGCGCTCCGCCAGCACTGCCGCCTCCTGCAACACCCGGTCCGCATCCACCGTGCCCTGCGTCAACTCCGCGATGCGCTGCTGCATCCGCTCAAACCTTGCCTGTCGCGAACCGTCTCTGAGCTTCGCCGCCTCTTCAATGTTCTCGCTCAGCGTCTGCATCGCCTGCCGCATGTCCTCCGCCAGCTTGCCGCCCTCCAGCGCCCGCATCGCATTCAGCTCATCCAGCAGCGGCCCCGTGCGCTCAATCACCGCTCGCTCCAACTCCGCCGTGCCCGCTTCATCCAGCACCGCGTCGCTGTTAAATACTCCCGGCAGCCGCAGAATCGCATTCAGATCGGGCTCCCCCGTCAGGCCCGTCGCCTCCGCTGCCTGGCGAAACGCCTCCACATACGCCTTCACCGCCGCGGCATTCATCTGCAGCTCGCCGCGTCCGCCCTGCTCCACATTCAGCGTCACGTCCACATGCCCGCGCAGCATCTTTGCCTTGATTGCATTCCGCAACGGCAGGTCCAGCGCCTCCATCCCCGACGGCAGCCGCATTTGAATATCGAGAAAGCGATGATTGACGCTCTTCAGCGTCACCGTGAACCCCAGCCCCGGCCGCAGCTCCACATTCGCCCGCGCAAATCCCGTCATCGAGCGCACCCCGCCCCGCGGACCCTGCTCCCCGCCCGCCCGGCCGTTCGTCTCCTCCGCCGCTTTCATCCCGCTCTCCATCGCTCCCCGTTTCATCGCGCGTCCTGCATCGCAATATCGCCCATCTCGGCAAATTGCAGATTGTATAAACGCTGATACGTCGCCGACTTCTGCATCAACTCATCGTGCGTCCCAATATCGGTGATGCGCCCGTTCTCCAGCACCGCGATCCGCGTCGCGTGTCTCACCGTCGAAAGCCGGTGCGCAATCACAATCACCGTGCGCCCCCGCATCAGGTTCGCCAGCGCCGTCTGCACCAGCGCCTCGCTCTCTGAATCCAGCGCCGACGTCGCCTCGTCCAGAATTAGTATCGGCGCATCCTTCAGGATCGCCCGCGCTATCGCCAGCCTCTGCCGCTCGCCCCCCGACAGCCGGAAGCCGCGCTCCCCAATCACCGTGTCATACCCCTCCGGCATCCGCAAAATAAACTCGTCCGCCAGCGCCGCCTTCGCTGCCGCTACCACCTTCGCGTGCGGCACGTTCGGCTGCCCATACGCAATATTGTTCCGCACCGTGTCGTTAAACAGAATCGTCTCCTGCGTCACCTTCGCAATCTGCTCCCGCAGCGACTGCAGCCCCACATCGCGCAGATCGTGCCCGTCCATCAGAATGCTGCCCTCGGTCACATCAAAGAATCGCGGAATCAGATTTATCAGCGTGGACTTGCCCGCCCCGCTCGGCCCCACCAGCGCCATCACGTCGCCGCGCGTCACCGTCAGGTTCAGGTCGTGCAGCACTTCCTTCATCCCCTCTTCGTCTTGGTAGTTGAACGACACGTTCTCAAATCGAATGCTCTCGCGAAAACTCTTCAGCTGATACGGCCGCGCCTTCTCCTGCACATCATCCTGCGTATCCAGAAATCCGAAGATCGCCGACGACGCCCCCAGCGCCTGCTGAAAGTTGTTGTAGTAAACCGCGAACTTCCTCACCGGCCCATACATGCTGAAAACCGCCGCCGTAAACGTGAGAAAGTCGCCCATCGTCATCGCACCGTGCTGGATGCGCCCGCGCCCCAGCAGCAACAGCAGCGCCACCGCTACCGCCCCGAGAAAATCCATCAGCGGAGAACTGATCGCCTGCACCCTGACCGACCTCAGGTTGGCTCGAAACAGCGTCCTCGCTGCGCTCCGGAACCGCCCCATCTCCCACGACTCCATGCTGAACGCCTTCACTATCCGGTTCCCCGTGATGGTCTCGTGCAGGATGTTCTGGATATCGGCCAGCTTGTCCTGCCCTCGCCGGGTCGTCGTCCGCACCCGCCGCCCAATCCTTCGCGCCGAACTGATAATGATGGGCACAAATATCAGCAGCACCAGCGACAGCCACCCGCCAAACTTAATCACCACCGCTGCGGTGAATAGCAGCGTGAAGAACTGCTGCAGAAAGTCCGCCAGCACCGACGACATCGCAACCTGAACCTTCTCGATATCGTTAATCAACGTAGACAGCAGCGTCCCCGTCGTGTGCTTCTGAAAAAATGCAATCGAACGCCGCAGCATCGCGTCATAGAGATCGTTCCGCAGGTCCGTAATCATCCCGAAGCCCGCGTAGTTAATCAGATAAGTCCCGAGGTAATCGCATAGCGACTTGACCAGCGTGTATGCCACCAGCGCAAACGCCACCATCGTCCACGCGTTGTGCAGTTGGTGGGGAACGAAGGTGTTCAGCAGCACCGGATAATTCGTCCGCGGCACGGTGAATAAAACCACTTCGCGGCCCGTCGAAAACGGGCTCAGCACCTTGTCAAATATCGGCTTGATCAGGATCAGGCGGAACGCATCCAGCGCCCCCACCAGCGCCAGCAACAGCACCGCCGCAAAGGCAAACAGCATATAGGGCCGCAGAAACGCGAGTATGCGCAGCACCGGCTTCATCGCGCCAACTCCTCTTGCCCCGCTCTGCCTGCGGGCTCTCGCCAATTAGAGTTCAAGGCCACATTGTACGTTTTCAGTCGCCCCTGCCCGCATTCCACCCTCATCGCGGCATATCGCGGTGCACTGCCTTCACGCGATATCCGGCCTTGGCCAGCCGCTTTTTCATCTCCTCCGCCAGCATCACGCTGCGGTGCTGTCCGCCCGTGCAGCCGAATCCCAGCGTCAGATAACTTTTCCCCTCGTGCAGATAATGCGGCAGCAGAAACAGCAGCAGGTCCGTGATCTTCTCCAGAAACTCTTTGGTCTGCGGAAATTGCCGGATGTAATGCGCCACCCGCGGATGCCGCCCCGTCAGCGGCCGAAACTCCTCCACGAAATGCGGGTTGGGCAGGAACCGCACGTCGAATATCATGTCCGCATCCGGCGGCACCCCGCTGCGAAATCCAAAGCTCACGCAGGAGATCAGCAGATCGCGTCCCTCGCCGCCCCGCTGAAACTGCGCGTGTATGTGCGCCCGCAACTCGTGAACATTGAATTTCGACGTGTCCAGATGCACATCCGCGACATTGCGCACCGCATCCATCCGCTTGCGCTCTGACTGGATGGATCGCAGCACCGTGTCCTTCGTCCCCAGCGGATGCGGCCGGCGCGTCTCGGAAAATCGCCGCAGCAGCACATCGTCTGACGCATCCAGAAACACCACTCGCGTCTCCAGATGCCGCCGCAGCTGCTTCAGCAGCGCGGGAAATCGCTTCAGGCTCCGTCCCTCGCGCACATCCACCACGATCGCCGCCCGCGAAATCTCCCGCGACTGCCGCACCAGGTAGGCGAACCCCGCCAGCAACTCGATCGGCAAATTATCAACGGAGTAGTACCCCAGGTCCTCAAACGCCTTCTGCGCCGAACCCTTGCCCGCCCCCGACAGCCCGGTGATGATCACCAGCTCGCTGCGTCCCGGCCGCGTGCTCTTCCCTGACTTTGTTTTTTTCTCCACCGGCTTTTTTCCCGCCGGCTTTCTCCCGCCTGCGGCAGCTTTCTTCAAAGCAGGCATCTTCCCGCCAGTTCTTACCGCCTTTTTGGATGAAGGCATGCGGGTATCCTAGCATCGCGCTCGCCCCAACTATCACGCCGCTGCCGCAGCCTTATCGCGCCCCGCGCTCGACCGCTCGATTCAGCCTCTACGGCGCATCTATCAGCGTCATCTTGCCGTCGCGCTTCCGGTGCAGCACATGCACACTGCCCTCCAGCGTCCTGAAGACAAACACCTCGCGGTCCCGAAACTCCGCCTCTTTCACCGCTTCCTCCAGCGTCATCGGCCGCAACGCCACCGACTCCTGGGAACGCGTTATGTGCGGCTCCGGCATCGGGTGCGATGAGGGAAACGAATGCACCATCACCGCCATCTTCCGCGCCACCTTGCCGTTGCCATTCTGTCCGCTGGCTCCGCCGGCATCTTCTGCCGGAGCCGGCAATGCCTTCACCTTCCGCACTCGCGCCGGCGACGCCGCAATCTTCTCCAGCTTCGGCTCGCGCTTCTGTGTCCTCATCCGCGTCCGCAATCTGAGCGCCTGCTTCTCCGCCCGCGCCAGCGCCGTCTGCAGCGCCCCTTCCGCCTCATACCCCTCGGCCGATCCGACAAACGTGCTCTGCTTATAGGTCACCGTCACCTCGGCCTTCTGCCGCGACTTCTCCGCGGTGATCACCACGTGCGCCGAACACCCCTCACCCAGCACCCGCCCGATTCGCTCCAGGCCCTTTTCCGCCAGCGCTTTCAGCTTCTTGGTGATCGTCAGTTGCCGGCCTGCAAATTCTGTCCGCATGGGTTGGTCTTCCTCCGTCTTCCGATTCCGTCTTCCGATTCCGTCCGCCGGATTCCTTCCCTCAAACTCTACCGCAATCCCCTCACCCGGTCGCCTCACGCTTGCCGACGTGAAAAACAGCGCCATAATTTCGCGCCGCTCTCACTTCGTCCCCGCAGTCCGCCGTCCACCGGGTCTCCGCCGTCCACGACTCTTTACGTTGCCGGCTGCGCCTGCGGCCGCACCCTGCGCTGATGCGTGCTCGGTATTCTCAGGTCCTCGCGATACTTCGCCACCGTCCGCCGCGTCACTTGGATTCCCTGCTCCTGCAGCATCGCCGCAATCTGGTCATCGGTCAGCGGATGGCTCGCATCCTCCTGCTCAATAATTTTCTTCACCTTGCGCTTCAGCAGCATCAGCGGCGTGTTCCCGCCCTCCGGCCCGTTCGCGCCCTCTGAGAAAAAGAACCGCAGCTCAAACACTCCCTGCGACGTGTGTACATATTTATTCGACACCGCCCGGCTCACCGTTGAGGGATGCACCCCGATCTCCTCGGCAATTTCCTTGATCATCATCGGCTGCAGCGCTTCCACGCCGCGCTCAAAAAACTCGTGCTGCCGCCGGATTATCGAGTCGCACACCCTGAGAATCGTGCTCTTCCGCTGCTCAATGTTTCGCATCAGCTGGATCGCGGACTTAAAGCGTTCCTTTACATATGTCTTGACGTCCCGCTCCGTCTTCTGCTCCGCCAGCATCCGCCGATAGCTGTGGTTCAGCCGCAGCACCGGCAGGTCCTCATCGTTCAGCACTGCAACATACTCATCGTTGCGTTTCAGAATCGCCACATCGGGCTCGATCAGCCGCGCCTCTTCCCGGTTGTATCGTTGCCCCGGCCGCGGATCCAGCGTCCGTATGAACGCCACCGCATCACTCATCGCCTCCGCCGGCCGCCGCATCGCCCGCCCCAGGTCGCGAAAGTCCCGCTTCTGCAGCAACGCTAAATGCTGCTCCACAATCCGCTGCGCGTCGTCGAAAAGCTGGTACCGGCCCGTCTTTTGTTCTCCCGCCTTTCCGCCTCTCCCGCCTTTGCTCTCCCGCCTGCTGTTCTCCCGCCTTCGCTTCGACCGCCGGCGCTTCGTCCCCCGCCGCGTCTATCTCTTCCTCCACGCCCGCCTCTGCCGCGATGGAGTCAATCACCACCGCCGTCTGTCCCGCCTCCGCAATCTCCATCAGCCGCCGCGCCGCCGCAATCTGTGCCAGCAGACACTCCCGCAGATCGCGCGCCCCCGTGCCCGGCGGATCCAGCGCGAGCACAATCGTCATCGCCTCCGCCAGCAGCGCATTCAGATCGTGCCCCTTGAATGCCGGGTCCTCCTTCAGCGCCTCCCGCAGCTCATCCTCCGACGCCGTCAGATAGCCGTCCGCGTCCAGGTTGCCGAGAATCATCTCCGTAACCTTGCACAGCTCCGGCGCCAGCGACATCGCCCCCAGCTGCCACTGCAAATGGTCCATCAGCGTCGTGCCGCGCGATAAGAAATTCTCAAACGACGGCCGCTCAGAAATCTCAAAACTGTTCGGCGTCCTGAATCCCGGGTCAAGATAGTCCTGGAAGTACGATCCAAAATCTATCTCGTCAAACGGGTCGCTCGTCTTCTCGCCCTCGGCCGTCTCCGGCATCGCCGCCACCGGCTCTTCGTTCCGCTCCGCGTCATCAAGTATCGGAACGTTTTCGTCCAACTCCTCCAGCACCGGATTCTCAACAATCTCGTTGTTGATCATCTCCAGCAGTTCCATCTTGTTCAGGGCGAGCACGTTGACCATCTGGACGAGGCCCGGCGTCAGCACCTGCTTCTGCGAAACTTTGAGATTCAACTTGTGCTGCAACATCACCATAAAACTTCAGAACTCCCGTTCACTCACTCAACAAAATTCCCCGCCATCTCCTGCGATATTAGGCTCAATCATTTTTCTTCCCGGTGCAATACCCCGTCCGATAGACGTTTCCTAACCGCCTTTGTATCAAATTAAGCGCTCCCGGCATTCCGCCAAATGGCGAATCTCCCGCCGCGTCACGCACTGCCCCGCCCGCGTCAGGAAAGTGTCGAATCAGGAGAGAGTAAAACTCTCGCCCAGGTAGACCCGCTTGACCTCCAGGTCCCGGCCCAGCTCCTCCGGCGTGCCCGCGCGAAAAATCTGGCCATCGTTAATGATGTAGGCCCGGTCCGTTACCGACAGTGTCTCTCGCACATTGTGATCGGTAATCAGCACGCCAATCCCGCTGGCCTTCAAGTCGTAAATAATCTCCTGCAGATCCAGCACCGCAATCGGATCAATGCCGGAGAACGGCTCATCCAGCAAAATAAACTCCGGCTGGATGCAGAGACACCGCGCAATCTCCACCCGCCGCCTCTCGCCCCCCGACAGCGCATAGCCCCGCGTCTTGCGAATCCGCCCCAGGTCGAGCTGGTCAATCAGCCGCTCCATTCGCGTCCGCCGCACCTCCCAGCTCACCGGCTGTGCCTCCAGCACCGCCAGAATGTTCTCCTCTACCGTCAGCTTGCGAAACACCGATGGCTCCTGCGGCAGATAGCTCATGTGATAATTCCGCGCCCGCAGATACATCGGCACCCGCGTTATGTCGTGCTCGTCTATCAGCACCCGCCCCGTGTCCGGCGGAACCAGTCCGACAATCATGTAAAAGGTTGTGGTCTTGCCCGCGCCGTTGGGGCCGAGCAAACCTACGACCTCACCGCGCCGGATTTCAAGACTCACTCCGCGGACGACCTGCCTTCCTCGGTAGGTCTTCGTTACTGCATCCGTCGCCAGGGTCAGCATTTACTTCGCCACGTGCGTGGTAGTCAGGGTGCGTCCACTTGCCCCGTTTCCGCCCCCGCTTTGAACCTCGACCCTATCATCGCGACTAAGGAAAATCAATGTATCTCCCGTCACCGTGCCCTTCTGCGCGTCCTCCACACGCGGAGGCCGCGATGCGCTTCCCGTCAGCACAAATCGCCCGTCAGCGCTCGTGTAAACCAGCTCCTCGCACGTCCCCCTTCGCCCCGGCTGCTCCAGCGTCACCAGCCCCGTCGCCACCACCCGGTCCACCTGCCCTGATAAATCTCCCGGCAGCGCCACCGCGCTTTTTCCCGGTTCATAACTCGCTGCATCCGGCTTTGCTGCTCCAGCGTTAGCCGCCGGCCGCAAATACACATCCGCGCGCTCGGCCCGTATCGTCGCGTCTCCCTGCGTCAGCACCACCTGCGATGTGAATCTCGCTCTCCGCTCCACATCGCTGTACACCAGCTTCTGCTGCCTCCACTCGCACTGCTTGTCCCGCCGCGTCTTTGCCCCGGCCTTCGCTGCCCCGGCCCTCGCCCCGGGGCCTGGCCGCGCGACACAAACGCCGCCCGCACTCTCTCACCCCGCAGAGATGTCGCCTCCAGCCCCTGGGGAGACTGGCTGAGCAATATCACCGGCGCCTCAATCGCATTGTCTCCCTGCCACAGCCGCGCCGCTCCGGTGAAGAGCGCCGTGTGCTGCGCGTGAGACAGCTTCGCCTGCGTGCTGATGATGTGCGTCGGCACGCTCTCCGCCTGCTGCCGCTGCGTCGTCTGCACTGCGCCCGTCGCCACCGCATCGCCCGATGTGCGCTCCAGCACCACCTGCTTCGCCGTCAGAGAAAGCGTTCCGTTCGCGCTGCCGCTGTCCTCAATCCGCGGCGATCCGGTCAGCGCCACCGTTTCGCTCGCCTGCTCATAGTCCGCCCGCTCCGCCCATCCCCGCGTCACCTCCGCCCCCGCCGGCTTTGCCGCAGGCAATGCTCCCGCGCCCGCCTTTTCTCCCGACGTCGTCCGCACCAGCGTCACATGCCCTTCTTGCACCGCCGACCGAATCTGCCCAACCTCATCTGTCGTCGCGCCCTGCCCGCTCTTCCCCGCTCTTGCCCCACTCGCACCCGGCGACGCGTTTCCCTTTTCGTCAAACTTCACCGTCAGCGCATCTCCACGGCTGGTGTCCGTCTCCGCCGCATCGCTCTGCGCGAACTCCGTATTCCCCGTCCCCACCAGCGACTCCGGACGCCGCCCATTTCGCAGCAGAATGTCCAGCCGCTCCGCCTTCAGCGACTTCTTCACCGGACCACGCTTCTTGTTCTTGCTCTCCGCCGTCTCTTCCAGCACCGGCGACTGCGTTGCTGTCACCAAATGCGCCCGGCCCTCCGCGAAAGCTACATTCACCTCCCCAGCCTTCAGCTGCCGCGACCACAAGGCCGGCGCCGCCACCGGGTGCTGCCTGATCTCCACCCCGCCCAGCAACCGCAAATGCGTCGGCTGAGAATGCGCATCCTCCTCCAGCCACAGCTGCTCCGCCTGCCCCTCCTCCATCACGTCCGCCGCCGCTTTGCTCTTCCCCGCTCCCCGCTCCTCCTCGTCCACTGCGGGAGTCTGCGAAAACGTCACTCCTCCCTCCGCATGCACCCGCTCAATCTTCCCCACGGAATTCATCGTCGCCTGCGCGCTCTTGGCCTCCACCTGGCTTCCATCCACCGTCGTCAGCAATACCTGCCCGCTGAATTCCGCATGGTCCACGCTGCCGTCTCCGCGCAACCACATCAGCGCCCGCCCCGCTCGCAGATCCCGCGTCGGGCTGTGCAGGCTCGCGTCCAGCAGTTCGGCCTCGCCCATTCCTTTACCGTCTGCAATCGGCTTCGCCGCCTCGATGGCCGCTTTCCCCGTCGCCCCCTTCACTACCCTCGCCGCTTCTGCCGCGCCCGACTCTTCCGTCACATCGTTCCGCCGCAAGGTCGCGTGCGCTGCGTTCACCGTCACCGGCTCATCCTGCATCGTCGTATGCAGCCGTACCTGCGACTCCAGCTGCAACACTCCGTCGCGCGAGTCATACTCCGCGCCCACCGCCGTGCCCTCGGCCTGCGGCAGACGAAACTCGGTTAGCTGCGTCGTATACGCCCGCCCCGTCTTCTGCTCAAACACCAGCCCGCTCGTCCGCAGATGAATGATGTTCCTCGCCACGTCCTCCGGCGATTGGTTCGTCTGCGTCGGCGGCTGCAGATCAATCTCTACCTCGCCGTCCGCCTTCACCACCTGCGTCGTCTGGTCATAAGAGAACGACTGCCCGCGTATCCGGTCCTCGCGCGGATGCTCCCCGCGCCCATAGAACACGATGCTCACATCATGCAGCCGCGCCTCGCCGCCGCTCTTGTATTGCAGCGCCCGCGCCGCATGCAGCGTGAACAGCGTCCGACCCGCCTGCGACTTCGACAACGTAAATCCGTTGCTGTCCTGCTGAATGTTGATTCCCAGCCGCGCCGGCAGATCGTGTTTCAAAATCCGCTGCTTCAACCGGCCCGCCACCGTATACCCACCGATCGCGACCACCAGCAGCACGCCCGCGCCCACTATCCACCACCGCAGGCGCTCCGCCGTTGTCTTCATAAATTCATTTTCTCATCCGCTGCCCACCCTCAATGCCCCTTAGAATTCTCCCCCTCCGCCCGTACAATCTCCTTTATGGCCGACGAGCTTTTTCTCAGCCTTTGGTATCCCGACCTCCGCCTCGCCTCAATCCCGGCGGCGGTTCTCGCGGTGCTCCGCCAGTTCCCCTTCTCACCCGCGCGCCTCGGCGTCCGCGCTGCCGCCGTCTATCCGCTGGATTGGAGCGAGTCTCCCATCTACCAGCGCATCTACGAAGCCACCGAAATTCCCGGCGATCCCGAGGGTGTCCTCGCCCAGTGCGAGACCGCCATCGCCGAAGCAATGGAGTCGCTCCACGACGACTACGCCTACGAATTCGAAATCTCCTGGGACCTCTGGGCACCCACTCCCGAAGACCAGGCCACCGAGGGCATCACTCCAGGAAAATTCTGGCGCGAACAGCCCTCACTCGTTCGCATCGCCGCCTTCGGCCCGCACTTTGAAGACAATTACTACGAGCAGAACGGCCAGGTCCGCATTGACCTCGGCCTCGACGCTCCCTTCCTTCACGAGGAGCTTCAGCTCGACGCCGACGGACTCGCACACGTGGAAAAAAATGTCGCTAAGCTTCTCGCCTTCGCCACTGCTCTGGAACGCCACGCCGGAATCGCCAGCCGCCTCCTCTGGTCAGAGAGCGAAAGCAACCTCGCGCAAAAACTCATCGAGCGGTTACAAAAGTTGAATTAGTTTTTAGCTGGCCTGCGCCGGTACGGTCCCCGCCGGCACAATTTCCGAAAAATCCGCGATCCGCGAAAAATCCCCCAGCAGCAGCTGCAGCAGCGCCAGCCGGTTCGCCCTCAACTCCGCCTCGGGAGCCAGCACCATCACCGCATCGAAAAATGCATCCACCGGCGGACGCAGCGTCGCGATCTTATCCAGCGCCCCCGCGTAATCCCCCCGCTGCCGCAGCCCCTCTACCTCCGGCGCCAGCTCCTGCAGCCGCGAATACAGCCCAGCCTCCGCGCCCGCCGTCAGCAGCCCCGCATTCACCGTCGTCCCGGCCGCCTCTCCCTTGCCCGCAGCCTGCGCCAGAATATTCTTCATGCGTTTGAATGCCGTCGAGATCGCCAGAAAGTCCGCCGTCCCTCGCACCGCCGTCACCGCTCGCGCCCGCGCTATCGTGTCCCGCACATCATCGGCGCCCGCCGCCGTCACCGCGTTCACCACGTCATAGGCAAAGCCCAGCGTGTCGCGCAAATAAAATGTCAGCCGCTCCCGCAAAAACTCGAGCACTTCCCCCTGCTTCTCTCCCGCCTGCTTCTGCGCCGACTCGGACGTCCCCGCCTTCACCACATCATCCAGCGTCAGCGGTAACGCCCCGCCATCGCCCGCTCCCGTCTCCCCCGCGAGCACCCGCACAATTCCATTCCCCGCCCGCCGCAGCGCAAACGGGTCCTTCGATCCAGTCGGCGCCAGCCCAATCGCAAACATATCCACGATCGTGTTCGCCCGGTCCGCTATCCCCACCAGCGCCGCCTCCTGCGTGCGCGGCATCGCGTCATCCATCCCCGCCGGCATGTACTGCTCATAAATTGCCTGCGCCACCGCGGGAGGCATCCCCTGCGCCGCCGCATACAATCCGCCCACCACTCCCTGCAGCTCCGTAAATTCCTTCACCAGCTCCGTCGTCAAATCGGTCTTCGCCAGCTTCAACGCCAGCTCGACGTCGGCAGCGTTCACTCGCGCGCCCACCGCACTCAGCCGCGCAATCAGCGCACCCGCCACCCGCATGTTCGCCTGCGTCTTCTCCCAATAGCTGCCCAGCTGCTTTTGGAAAGTCACCGCCTTCAGCATCTCCACCCGCTGCTCGAGCAAAATCTTCTGATCGGTATCCCAGAAGAATCGCGCGTCGTTAAATCGCGACCGCAGCACCCGCTCATTGCCGTGACGAATGATCTCCGCGCCCGCCGCATCCACTTCCGTATTCAGCACCGTCAGAAAATGCGGCGCCAGCTTGCCCTTCCCATCCTCTACCGCAAAATATTTCTGGTGGTCCCGCATCACCGTCACCACCACCTCTTCCGGCAGCGACAAATGCTCGCTCTCAAAGCTCCCCAGCAACACGCTCGGCCACTCCGTCAGATTGACCGTGATATCCACCAGCCCCTCATCCTCGCGCCACCGCGCTCCCTCCACTGTTCCGCGTCACCGCGTCCAGCGCCTTGCGGATCTTCTGCCGCCGCACCTCGGGGTCAACCACCACATACGCCTTCTCGAGCGCCGCCGCATACTCGCCCGGGCTTCCAATTCTCACCGGAGCATTCCCGTGCAGCACGCGATGCCCCTGGCTCTCCGCTCCCGCGCGAATCCCCGCCCACTCCACCGGCACCACCGATGAATCCAGCAACGCCACCATCCATCGCACCGGACGCACAAATCGCTCCGGCTTCCCCGGCCGCCAATACATGCTCTTCGCCCAATAAATTCCCGCAATCTCCGCCGGCAGCTCCCGCGCCAGCACATCCGCCGTCGCCTGCCCCGGCTTTCGCAACGTCGCGGTTACATATTCGCCCTTCGCCGTCACCTGCGTCTTCAGCTCGCCGACTTCCACGCCCGCCTTCTTCGCAAACGCCATCGCCGCCGGGGTCGCCACCCCATCTTTGAATGCCACCTTCGTCGCCGGCCCCAGCAGCTGCTCTTCGCTGTCCAGCTGCTTCTCCCGCAATCCCGTCGCCACCACCGCCAGCCGCCGCGGGGTGGAATAGGTCCTCACCCCTGCCGCTCCCTCCGCCAGCTTCTCGCGCTCCAGCAGCCCCGCCACTCGCCTGCCCAGCTCCTGCTGCGCCCCCGCCAGCATCCGCGCCGGAACCTCCTCCAACCCAATCTCCAGCAGAAAGTCAGCCACCACTCACCGCCTCCCGACTCACCGCCGCCTGCTGCGCTGCATACGCCTTCGCCGTCCCCACCGCCAGGCCTCGAATCCGCGCAATCACTCCCACCCGCTCCGTCACTGAGATCGCGCCCCGCGCATCCAGCAAATTAAAAAGATGTGAGCACTTCAGGCACAAATCCAGCGCCGCCAGCACAGGATAGCGTCGCATCGCTTCCGCATCCCCCGCCTCGGCCACCGGCGCCCATCCCTCCACCAGCGCCCGGCACTCCGCCTCATACGCGTCAAGATGCAGCCACAGCTTCTCCACGTCCGCCGTCTCAAAATTGTAGACAGACAGTTGCAATTCCTCCTGCAGCCGCACGTCCCCATACGTCACCGCCGCGCCCGTCTCATGGTCGCGCGTCCACACTATGTCGTAGATCGAGTTCGCGTCCTGCAAAAACGCCGCGATCCGCTCCAGCCCATACGTGATCTCGGCCGAGATGGGATCAAGATCCAGCCCGCCGCACTGCTGAAAATATGTGAACTGCGTTATCTCCAGCCCATCCAGCATCACCTGCCAGCCAATCCCCCACGCCCCCAGCGTCGGAGACTCCCAGTTGTCTTCCTCAAACTTTATGTCGTGCTTGCTGAGGTCAACCCCGATCGCCTCCAGCGATTTCAAATACAGCGCCTGCACATCCGGCAGCCCCGTCCCATACTTCAGCACCACCTGAAACTGCGTGTGCTTATAAAGCCGGTTGGGATTCTCCCCATACCTCCCGTCCGCCGGCCTTCTTGACGGCTGCGCATACGCCACCTTGTATGGCTTCGGCCCCAGCACGCGCAAAAATGTCTCCGGCGACATCGTCCCCGCCCCCACCTCAACGTCATACGGCTGCTGCAGCACGCACCCCTGCTCTGACCAATAGGTCTGCAGCGCAAATAGCAGTTGCTGGAATGTCAGCGGCGTGGTCTCTACAGGCATGGCGAGGCGAACTTCTGCGGCTTTCTTGTTCTGGCTTTTCTGTTTCTGCTTCGTGCTGATTTTACTTCACGCATCCTTCAGCCGCGTCAGCACCGCGGCCGTCGTCAGCTTGCGCTCCATGTGCCGCTCGAGTGACTGCACCAGCAGCCTCCGCAGGTCCGCTCCATCGCTGCGCCCCAGCCTCACTGCCGCAAACGCCGCCAGCGGCTTTCGCAGCATCTGCATCGCCAGCTTGATTGACTCCGCCGACAACGCCGTCGCCGACGGCCGCCTGTGCTCCCCGCAATACAGCCCGTCCCTCGTCGCATGAAAATACGCGCCCTTTCCCAGCGGCCCGCCACACTCCACGCACCGGTCCAGCTCCGGCAGCCAGCCCATCAGCCGCGTCACCCACAGCGAAAAATACGTTAGCGGAAGCCAGATTGCCCCCGCCTGCAACGGCTCGAGCGTCGCCAGCGTCAGCCGGAACACTGCATCGTGCGGATCGTGGTCCGGCAACAGCTGATCCAGCACCTCGGCCAGAAACGCCAGCGCCGTCGCCCGCCCATAATCCACCGGCGATGACAGCGGCGACGCCACAATCTCAAATCCATCCATCCGCACCAGCTCCTGCCGCGGCTTCTCGGTGAACTGCGCCCGCACATAGGTCATCGGCTCCAGCGCTCCGCCAAATCGCTTGCGCGACTTCATCGCCGACTTCGCTATCCCTCGCACCTTGCCCTGCTCGCGCGTGAACAGCGTGATCAGCAGGTCCGCCTCGTTGAACGGATAGGTCCGCAGCACGATCGCCTCCGCCCCGCTCATCTCTCCCCCGCTCATCCCCGCCGCCTCTCTCCCGCGCAGCAAAAAGCGCAGCCGTTGGGCTGCGCCGTGTGGCCTCTCCTGCTCGCTCTAGCGGCCGAAGTGCTCTGAATTTTTTGGCTCAAAATGCTTCCACTTCTCCGGCAGATCGTCCGCTGCAAAAATTGCCGACACCGGGCACACCGGCACGCACGCGCCGCAGTCAATGCACTCCACGGGATCAATAAATAGCTGCGCCGCCTCGCCAAATCCCGCCTCATCCTTCTTCGGGTGAATGCAGTCCACCGGACACGCGTCCACACACGCCGAGTCCTTCGTGCCGATACAGGGTTCCGCAATTACATACGCCATGCTGTGACTCTTCCTCCAGCGAAAAATCGTTCCACGTGAACCTCGATTGTATCAGGGGCTCCAGCCCCAAAAGAGTCGCCCGCGCTACCCTCGCGCCTCGCCTTTTCGTGTCGCCGCATACTCCACCGGTGACGCCATCTCCCCAAAATCTTCCCCCGCAAACATTGCCCGGAATAGCTCCAGCATCTCCTCCCGCAGCAGCCCGTTCGTCGCCAGCACTTCGCGGCTGTCCAGCAGAAACTTCCCGCCGCTGAAATCCGTCACCGTGCCCCCGGCCTCTTTCACCAACAGCACTCCGGCCGCCGTGTCCCAGGGGTTCAGGTTGAACTCCCAGTAAGCATCCACCCGCCCGCTCGCCACGTAGGCCAGGTCCAGCGCCGCCGACCCCGCGCGCCTCGCTCCATGCGACCGCAAGGTGAACTCCTGGTAAAAGTGAATGTTCGGATTGCGATGCCGCTTCTGACTCGGAAATCCGGTCGCCACCAGCGACTCCGCCAGCTTGGCATTCTTCGACACCCGAATCGGCCGCCCGTTCAGCATCGCCCCCTCGCCCTTCGCCGCCACAAACATCTCGTCGCGCGTCGGATCGTAGACCACCCCCGCAATCAGCTCCCCGTCTTCATCCCCAGCCAGCCCCGCGCCGCGCTGCTCCAGCCCCATCGAAACGCAGAACACCGGAAAGCCGTGCGCAAAATTCGTCGTCCCATCCAGCGGGTCTACATACCACCGGAATTCCTTATCCAGATCAGCGCGCGTCCCCTCTTCGCCGACTATCCCGTGCCCGGGAAAAGTCTCCCGCAGCCGCTCCACTATCAGCTTCTCCGATGCCCGGTCCGCCGCCGTCACCAGGTCCGCCGCGCCTTTATATTCCGTCTCCACCCCGCGCGCGAAATACTCCCGCAACAGCGTCCCCGCCTCGCGCGCAATATTCTCTGCGTTGGTTAGGAAATTCATCGTGACCCGGCACCCGGCTCGTGCTCCGTCCGCCGCGCACTCGTCTCGCGAATCGTCTGTATGTGGTGCTTGTACAAAAACAGGTTGGGCTCGCCCTCTCGCGTCAACCGCACAACGTTGTCGTCGAAATATTCAATGCACCCGCGCACTCGCTCCCCGTCCTTCAGCTTTATCTGCACCGTCCGCTGCCGCTCCACCAGCGACTTCAGATACAGCGCCTCATGCCCCGTCCCGTTCGCCGCGCTCGGCCGGCGCTTGCGCCGCTCCCCGTTTTGAGAGACGCTTCCCGGCCCGTTCGCAGCCCCGTTCGCAGCCCCGTTCCCCGCTCCGCTCTCCGCCGGCGCCTCGAAATTTTTCCCCTCATCCATTTGCGCCGCCCTCATCCGTCCTGTTTGCGGCCTGATCCATCCTGACCGATTCTATTCACCGCTGCACCCCGCCCCACTCGCTATCGTCCCGCACCATCAGGCTGCGCGGGATAATAGCCCGGCCGATATCTGAGCACCACGCCCGGCATTGCTGTGGACTTCGATTCCACTCCAGCCCCCGCAGTTGGCCCGCCCGCGCCTCCAGCCACCGCCCGCAACGTCACCGCGATCCGCCGAAAATCCGCCCCCGCCTGCGACTGGGGATAGTACGCCAGCAAATACTGCGTCCTCAAATCATCCGACAGCTGCTTAAACGCCGCCTCCAGCTTCTGCGGATCGCCGGCGTAATAAAACTTCCCGCCCGTGTCTTCAGAAAGAGTAATCATGGCGTGCTCCCCGCCCAGCTCGCGGCCCGCGCTCGCCTCCACCGGCACGTCAATCAGGCTGTAAACACTGGCTTCTGCATCCACCGCCGCGCGAAATGCCTGCTCATACGTCGGCCCATGCACCGTGTTCCCGCCATCGCTGACGATCACGATGATCTTCCGCCCCGGCTGCGTCTTCAGGTCCCTCGCCGCCTGGATCACCACGTCATACATCGCCGTCGCAAACCCCGGCCGCATGTCCTTCAGCCCGCCGTCAATCTTCTTCACGTTATTTGTGAAGGGAACCATCTGCCGCACATGCGTTGAAAACTCCAGCAGCTCCACCTGGTCCACCGGTCGCACCAGCGACCGCAAAAAATGCACAGCCGCCGACATCTCCTGCTCCCAATCCTTGCGCACGCTCCCGCTCGTATCCACCGCCAGCACAATTGACAGCGGCTTGTCCGATTGCTTCTCAAACACCGCGATCCGCTGCGGCCGCCCATCCTCCGTCAGCCGAAAATTCTCCCTCAGCAATCCCGCCACCGGCGCCCCATTCGCATCCGTCGCGTTGACGAAGACATTCACCAGCCGCACATTCACCCGCAACGTCGGCGCCGCTTCTTGCTCGTCTTGCCCCGGCCCCGCCTGTCCCGGCCCCGCCTGTCCCGTTCCCGCCTGCTGCGCCACTCCGCTCCCCGCCGGCAGCAGCAACATCAAAAGCAGCGTGAGAATGCCGCCCCTCACCATCGCTCCGCGCAATCTCCCTCGCAGCGCTTTCAACTCTGCCCGCCCCCCGTTTTGCCCCCCGTTTCGCCCGCCATCACGACCGCAGGAAACGCCTCGCCATCCGCCCACACCGCTCCGTCCTCGAAGTATTCCTTCTTCCAGATCGGCACCGTCTTCTTCAGCGTGTCAATCAGCCACCGGCACGCCGCAAACGCCTCGCCGCGATGCGCGCTCGCAACCGCAATCAGCACGCTCGTCTCTCCCACTTCAATCCGTCCCAGCCGGTGCACCAGCAGCACCTCGCGGACCTCGTGCTCACACCGCGCCTCCACCGCCAGCTGCTGCATCTGCGCCTGCGCCATCTCCTCATACGCCTCATAGTCCAGATACAGCGTCTTCCGGCCGCGGCTGTTGTCCCGCACCGTGCCGGCAAACGTCACCACCGCCCCATCGCCCGCCGACCCAAATCCAGCCAGCAGCTCCGCCGCAATAATCGGCTCCCGCACCAGCGCAATCATGCCGCACCGCCCGCGCCGGAATTCTCTCTCTCGTTCTTCCCCATCGCCCCGCCGCTTACCGGAGGCAGCAACGCCACCTCATCGCCATCCGCCAGCACTCGCTCGCCCGTCGCATACTCGCGATTCACCGCAATCGCCAGCGAACTCCAAAGTCCCTTCGAACTCCCGGCCTCACCGGCCTTGCCCGCAAAATGCCGTACCACCTCCGCCGCCTTCGCCCCCGCCGGCAGCTCCGCCGTCTCGCTCTCCGCCCCGAGCAGATCCTTCAGTACCCCGAAAAACAGCACCCGCACTCGCATCCCCACCAGAATACGACGCGCCGCCCAGGCAAAATGTGCCAAACAAAAAAGGGCGCCGGCAATTTGCCAGCGCCCCATCACTGCCGGCCGGATTGTTTTCCGGCCCGCAGCTGCCCGTTCATCCAGCCTGACTCAGCAGTTCCTCACGCACTTCCTCGTCCCGGCGTACCTCGCTCCGCGTCCGCGGCAAGGCCACATCCAGCACATCTTCGATCGTGCGTGCGTAGTGCAGAGTGACTCCGTCAATCTGCTCCGGCGTCAGATCTTCCTCCACGTTCTGCCGATTCTCAGCAGGAAGAATCACGTCCCTTACTCCAGCCCGTTTGGCCGCCAGGAACTTCTCCTTGATGCCTCCCACCGGCAGCACATTGCCGCTCAGCGTGATCTCTCCCGTCATTGCCGTCAGAGGTCGCACCGGCGTGTCCGTCATCAGCGACACCAGGGTGGTTGCCATGGTGACGCCCGCCGACGGCCCGTCTTTAGGTATCGCCCCCGCCGGCACGTGAATGTGAACATCCTGGTCCTTGGTGAAATCGTCCGCCAGTCCCAGTGACGCCGCATTCGACCGCACCCACGTCATCGCCGCCTGCATTGACTCCTGCATCACCTGGCCGATTTGCCCGGTCATCGTGAAGCCGCCCTTGCCCTGCATCCGGTTGGCCTCGATGAAGAGTATGTCTCCTCCCGACGGAGTCCACGCCAGTCCCACGGCCACGCCCGAGCGCTTTGTGCGCTCTGCAATTTCCGTGTCTACCCGCACCTTGATGCCACCCAGAAATTCGTGGATGATCTCCTTGGTCACGGTCAGCGGCTCAGTGTTTCCCTCAGCGATCCGCCGCGCCTGCTTGCGGCACACCGTCCCGATCAAGCGCTCCAGACTGCGCACCCCGGCTTCCCTCGTGTAGTGGCGCACGATAAATCGCACGCTCTCCTCCGGGAATGTCACCTGCTCCGCCGTTATCCCGTTCTCAGAAATCTGCCTCGGGATCAGGTAGCGGAACGCAATCGGCACCTTCTCGTCCTCGGTGTAGCCCTGCAGCTCGATGATCTCCATCCGGTCCCGCAGCGGCTCCGGCACCGTGTCCAGCATGTTCGCCGTGCAGATGAAGAGCACCTTCGACAGATCGAACGGCACGTCAAGATAGTTGTCGCGGAACGTTGAGTTCTGCTCCGGATCCAATACCTCCAGCAGCGCCGACGCCGGATCGCCACGGAAGTCGCGGCCCAGCTTGTCAATCTCGTCCATCATGAAGACCGGATCGTTCGTCTCCACGCGACGCAGGTTCTGAATGATCTGCCCCGGCAATGCGCCGATGTAAGTCCGGCGATGTCCGCGCAGCTCCGCCTCGTCATGCATTCCGCCCAGCGAGATGCGGGCAAACTTCCTGCCCAGCGCCCGCGCAATGCTGCGACCGAGCGAGGTCTTGCCCACGCCCGGAGGCCCGACGAAGCACAGTATCGGTCCCTTCATGTCCGGCTTCAACCGCCGCACACTCAGATAATCCAGAATGCGGTCCTTCACCTTCTTCAGGTCGTAGTGGTCCTCATCCAGCACATCCTTCGCCTTGGTGATGTCCACTTCCCCGCCCGAGCTCTTCTCCCACGGCAGCACCGCCAGCCACTCGATGTAGTTCCGCGTTAGAGAATAGTCCGGCGACGCCGCATTCATCCGCGACAAACGCCCCAGCTCCTTCAGCGCGTCTTTCTTCACGTCCTCCGGCATTCCCGCCGCTTCAATCTTCTGCTTCAGCTCCGCAATGTCCTTCTGTCCGTCATCCAGCTCGCCCAGCTCTTTCTGGATTGCCTTCATCTGCTCGCGCAGATAATAGTCGCGCTGGGACTGCTGCACCTGGTCCTGCACCTCGGTCTGGATCTTGCTCCTGAGCTGCTGCACCTCGATCTCTTTCACCAGGTGCTTGTGGATCCGCTCCATGCGGGCGCGAATGTCCGACGTCTCCAACAACTCCTGCTTGTCCGTCGTTGAGAGAAACGGCAGCGAGCTCGCGATGAAGTCCACCAGCCGGCCCGGCTCGTCAATGTTCAGCGCAATCGTCTGCAGCTCGTCCGACAACGTCGGCGAAGCCGTCACTATCTGCTGGAACTGCTGCTGCAGATTCCGCTGCAGCGCCTCCACCTCAGGCGACGGCGAGACCGCTATGTCGTCGTGCTTCTCTACGGTCGCGGTCATGAACGGCGCGATCTGCTCAAAATTGCGCAGCACCACCCGCTCCGTGCCCTCGGCAAACACAAACAGGCTTGCGTTCGGCATCTTCACCACTTTGTGCACCGTGGCCAGCGTGCCGACATGGTGCAAATCACTCGGCTGCGGCGAGTCCACATGGGCGTCCCGCTGCGCCACCACCACCAGCGTCTTGTCCTCTCCAAGGGACTGAATCAGTTGGATTGACGCTTCCCGGCCCACCGTCAGAGGCAATACGGCGTGAGGAAACAACACGGTATCCCGCACTGGAAGTACGGGTATCGCCTTTTCAGGAATGATTACCTCTTTATTTTCAGTATCTTGTGACATATGAGTCTCTTCTTGTTAGAAATGTTATGTGTTAGACGCTTATATCATCCCCCAGGGTTCAAAGATAGGTGTGCAAAGCCCCCGCCCCACCCCCCTGCCCAACCCTGCGGATTCGGTCCTTATTCCCGGCTCCCACCCAGTGTGATGCCCCCAGCCACGCGGGAACATACGTCTTTCGGCCCTTGTCGCCGGAGTTAACCGGCCCCGCCCCACCCACCCCTTCCACCCCCAGCGGTCCGCCTTCCACCCCATCGCGCCGACCTTCCCTCCCCAGCGGGTTTACGGAATTAGCCCACCGGCAGTTCTCTCCCCGCCGCCAGCACCAGCACGAACCGCGTCGTATTCTCCGCCGCCACTCCCCGGCCTGCCCTCCGCTCCCCGCCCCGCCCTCAGCACTCCCCGCCCCGCCCTCCCACCCGCCCCATCCGCTCCCCAACCCGTCCCCCCGCGCCCCGGCATTTCCCCTATCGTGTATATCGGCCAGCAGGATCATTGCTCCATATTCTTCTGCCGCCAACCTTCCCCCAATCGCCGCCTGCGCCATATCCCCCTCCTCCATCACCCGCGCCACACTCCCCGCCGTATCAAAATATTCCTCCGCGCTCACCCCCGGCCGCTCCGCAAAAAACTCCCCGCACTGCTTGAGCGCCACAGGATGCGAATACACCCGCCGCAATCCCTCCACCGTCGCCCCCGGCACTCCGATCAGCTGCTGCCGTATCGCCATCCTGTGCTCACCCGCCACCCGCGCCCCGTCCTCCCCACACATCCGCTCCACCAGCTCCGCATGCTCCCGCACCACCCCGGCCAGAGAATTCTCAACCGGCAGCAACACTCCCTCCACCCGCCCCTCCCGCAGCGCCTCCCGCGTCTCCTCCGCGCGCTCGCAAAATATCGCCTCTGCCCCCGGCATAAATTCAGTCAGCGCCTGGTGGCTGAAGCATCCCCGGACTCCCTGCACCGCCACCCGCATCCTCAACCTCCATCCCCACCTGCTGCACGTCAAAATCTGCTGCAGAATGCAACCCTCTGCCCGCCCTCCGCAACTTAACCTCCAGCGTAGTCGAAGTTCTCAGATTGTTTTGTTTTTGAAGTTCTCATACGAGGAGGAGAACCTTAAATGTTGTGGACGATCTTTGTGGTGCTTTTGATTCTGTGGCTGCTCGGCTTTGTAGGATTCCACGTACTGGGCGCCTATATCCACATCCTGCTCGTTGTCGCGCTGGTCGTTCTGCTCATCCAGCTCATCACCGGACGTAGGGCCTGAACCGCGGGCGGTAGCCACCGGGGCTTCCGTTCTCCCCGCGACGTCAGATCATTTTGAGCTCGTTAACCCTGCCTCACACTGAGGCAAAAAGGAGTCGCGCATCATGAACAAAGATCAGGTTGAAGGCAAAGTTGATCAGGCCATCGGCAAAGTCAAACAGGCAACCGGCGAAGCCATCCATAACGAGAACCTCGCCAACAAGGGCGTAGCCGATCAGGTCAAGGGCGCAGCCAAGGAGACTTGGGGCAACGTGAAAGATGCTGCCAACGAGGTCCACAAGAATGTCACCGCGGAGCATCATGCCACCGCTGAGACCACTCGCGAAAAGATCTCCAACTCGGTTGACCACGCCAAACAGGCTGTCAACGAAAAGATTGATAACTACAAGGAAGAGAAACAGGCCGAGCGCAAAGGCGCTTAATTCTTTCCTGGCTTTCTTGGAACTTGTTCCAGGTGAATGCGGCGGGGCTTCGGCTCCGCCGTTTTTCTTTTCTCCCCGCTTTAAAAGTGCGTCCGCTTCACCAGCAGGTCCGTCGCCACGAATAAAAAGAACACCGTCGAAATCACGCCGTTCATCGTGAAAAACGCCGCGTTCAACCGCGACAGGTCCCCCGGCGAAACCAGCCGGTGCTCATACAACAGCAGCAATCCCACCACCCCCACTCCCCCCAGCGCCCACGGCCCCAACCCAAACGACCACACCGTCGTCAGCAGCAATAAAAATGCCGCGAGATGAAAACCCCGTGCCGTCCAAAACGCCGCCTTCAATCCAAACCGCGCCGGAATACTGAACAGCCCCGCTCCCCGGTCGTGCTCCATGTCCTGGCACGCATACAGCACGTCAAATCCCGCTGCCCACAGCAGCACCGCACCCGTCAGCAGAAATATCTTCGGCGACAGGCTGCCCCGCACCGCCACCCACGCGCCCGCGGGAGCCAGCCCCAGCGCCAGGCCCAGCACTAAATGCGACCACTGCGTAAATCGCTTCGTGTAGGAATAAGAAAACAGCACCGCCAGCACCACCGGCGCCAGCTCCAGTGTCAGCCGGTTCAGCTCCGCCGCGCCCAGCAAAAAGATCGCGCAGCATACCGCCACAAACACCGCCGCAAATCGCGCGCTCAACAATCCTGCCGGCAACGCCCGCATCTTTGTCCGAGGATTCGCAGCATCCAGCCGGGCATCCACCAGCCGGTTGAACGCCATCGCCGCCGATCGCGCCGCCACCATGCACACCAATATCCACCCCAGCGTCCGCCACGCCGGCAATCCCCCCGCCGCCAGCATCGCCCCCGTCAGCGCAAACGGCAGCGCAAAGATGGAGTGCTCCCACTTGATCATCTCCAGCGTTATGCCGACGCTTCGAAAAAATCCCACTCGCTCCCCAGCTTTCACTCCCCACTCTCACTACAAGTTTAAACGGCCGCCGCCACCCTCCGGCCACGCCCTTCATCGCGCAAACATCCTCCCCCACCTCCAGCAAAAAGGGCCAGCCTCATTTCGAGACCGGCCCCAAAAGCTGCGCGCAAAAAGCCGGCTACTTCTGCCCGCTTCCCTCGCCCTGTATCTGCAGGTTGTTCGTCACTTTGAATACGCCGGACACCTGCCGCGCCTGAATGTTCGCAATGTCCTTCGCCATCTTGTCATCCACCACGCCATTCAGCGTCACGTTGCCGTCGTTCACCACAATGCGAATCGGCCGCGCCGGATCAGCCGCATACATATTCAGCGTCGGCTGCCCATACACCGCCGCATACACTGCCATGCGCGTCTGGTTGTCAAACTGCGACACCGGCTCTACCTGTATCTCGTCCACCACATCCTTCACCCCCGGTGTGTAGGCGGCGATCGAAATCGCATCGCCTGCCGCCAGCGGTACCGCCGCGCTTCCGCCCAGAGTCACCACTCCGTCGGCCACGCTCGTCGTGATGTAGTTGAACGGGCAGTCCCACCAGCCGATGCGGTCGTAATAGATCTTCTTGCTGATCTCTTTCAGCAACTGCGCGTCCGACACCGGCTGCCCGGCAACTTGGATCTCGTTATCAATGCCCGCAATCCCCTTCACTCTACGAATGCGGTTCTGCGCTTCATCCTTATATGCGAACAGCTCGACCGTCCCGCCCAGCTTGACCATGCCGTTTTGCACTTGCACGGTTACGGATTTGTACTTCGATCCATTCAGCTTTTTCTGCACCTCGGCCTGCACCTGGCTGTCCCCGCCCTGCCCCGCAATCACTCCCGCTGCAGTCCCCGCACGCAGTTGCGTTGTCACCCCCAGCAGGCCCATCGCCACCACTGCAACCATCAATTTCCTCACGCTGTTTCTCATCCCACTCTCCTTGGATTTTTCCCGCGAATTTACTTCTGCCCCGCCGGCTGCCCGGCGACCTGCAGGTTGTTCACTACCTTGAAGACTCCCGAAACCTGGTTGGCCTGTATTCCGGCGACGTCCTTGTCCATCTTGCTGTCCACCACGCCGCTCAGCGTCACCACGCCGTCCACTACCGTGATGCGGATCGGTTTCGCCGGATCAATCGCATACTTGCTCAGCACCGGCTGCCCATACACTCGCCGGTAAACTGCGATCCGCGTCTGGTCATCCATCGGAGACACCGGCGCGACCTGGATGTCGTCCACCACATCCTTCACCCCCGGAGTGTTCCGCGCAATCGCCGCCGCATCCGCCGCTGCCCATGGCACCGATGCATTGCCGCTCAGCGTCACCACGCCATCCTGCACCGCGACCGAGATGTCGTTGAACGCGTTATCCGGCCAGCCGACCCGGTCATACGCAACCTTCTTCCCGATCTGCTGCTGCAGCTGGGCATCGGAAACGCTCTTGCCCTGCACCTGTATCTCGTTATCAACCCCGGTCACGCCCTTCACATGGTGCGCCCTGTCGTCGGCCTGCTCCTTATACGCGTAAAGCTCCACCGATCCGCCCAGCTTCACCACTCCGTTCTGCACCGAGATCGTGACGGTCTTGAACTTTCCGCCGTTAAGCTTCTTCTGCACAGCCGCCTGCAACGCAGCATCCGACGCCGCATCCATGCCCGCACCGGCAGTCACTCCCGCGCTCATCGCCGGAGCCGCATGCAGCGGAATCGCTGCCACCGGAGCCAGCGCTAGTATCGTTGCAAAAATATATCCCCTATGTCTTTTCATCACACTCTCCTTGAATGCAATTTTCTCCATCACCCTGATTCTCATCGCCTTGAACCTCAACGCCTTTAATCTCAACGACTGTCCCATCGCCGGGTCTCAGGCACGCCGCCCTCTCGCCTTCCGGCGAGCCGCCCTGCAAATATAAACACAGTCGCTTACGAATAGATGCGGACCGCGCCCTCCCGCTTTTTTCTCTGGTTTTGATGCTGCGAAATCCCCGTGTGCGCGCGTCGGCAACTATACCGCATTTCGCCTCATCCACGATTTTTTCTCGGGATAGCCGCCCCGCCCTACCGGTGCCTCTGCCTGACCTTGATCAGCAGGCTAAAAACTCCCGCCTCGTCCCGCACCGCGATCAGCGAGACCTCCCTGGTCAGCGCAATCTGCGCCTGGATCAGCTGCTGCGTCGTTTCATTCACGTTCGTCGCATACGTCAGCGTGATGTCCTTCGATACCTGCTGCTGCACCGTCACCCGCGGCGTGGATTGTCCCAGCGCCCCCACAAAGTTCGGGTCAATCTTCACCTGCCCCACGCCAAACAGCTTCTGCACGCGGTTGGATACGGTCGCGTTCAGCGCTCCCCCCAGCAGCGCGTTCGTCGTCGAGTTCACTCCCGCCGCCGACTGCTCCTGCTGATAGATCTCCGACTGCTCCTGCGTCCGGCCCAGCGCCAGCAACGCAATGATGTCCGTCTGCGCCAGCGGAGGCTCCGACCTGTACGTCGTCGTCAGGTTCTCAATCGTTCCGTGAATGCCCACGTTGATGTCGTAATCCCGCACCCGCGCCGTCGCATCCAGATCAATCAGCGGATCAATGCGCACCGGATTCGCGAAATAAATATCGCCGCGGTCCAGCTGGTACTGCGTTCCCGCCAGGTTCGCCGTGCCCTGCGTTATGCTCACCCGGCCCAGCACCGACGGAGCGTTCAGCGACCCGCGAATTCGCAGATCCACCTCTCCCGCCAGCGACGCATAGGTGTTCTCAAAACTCAGCTGCGGCGACGACGTCACATGCACGTCCATCTGCACCTTGCTCAGCGGCGAGTTCGGATCGGGCGGCTCCGATACCGTCCCCGCGCCTCCTCCCGCCAGTCCCAGTATTCCCGTCAGTCCAAACCGCGTCATCATTACGTTGCCGGTCAGCGTGCTCGACTCCGGCGACCCCTGCAAATGCAGATCGGCGTCCGCCGTCGAGCTCACCCCCGGGGGATATCGCACCCGCACATCCTTCGCCTTCGCCGTAATGTCGGCGTAAAACCCATGGTCATACGTCAGCGACCCGCCCAGCGTCACGACTCCCCCGCCCGTCACCGCCGTCAGCTTGTGCACCTCCAGCCGGTCCTCGTTGAATTCCAGCGTCCCGTTAATCTGGCTCAGCCCGTTGGGAAAATTGATGTACGCCATCGTCCCGTTCTCAAACTTCAGCTGCCCGTGCAATGCCGGGGTGTCCAGCGACCCCGCCGCATCCATCCGCAAAATCGCTCGCCCGCCCGACACAATGTTGCTGCTGAAGCTCTGCGCCAGCTGCAGGTTGATGTTTCCTTCAACATGCATGTCCAGCTTGCGCTTGCCCATCAGATCGGCCTCGCCATGCGCCGTCAGGTCCGAGTCCGGTCCGTGGATCCTGAACTGATCTATCTTCACCAGCCCGTCGTTCACTGAGAATTTCAGCGGCCCGTCATTTGTCAGCGCCACCGGTGACAGCAAAAATTTGAATGTGTCGAGGTTCGCCTCAACATCCAGCGCCCGCGGCCTCTTCAGCGGCCCATGCAGCGTCACCGTCCCGCTCAACTCCGTGCTCGCCGCCGCCGTCCTCGGCGCATACAGCAGCAGCAACGGCTTCGCGTCCAGTCCGTGAAACGTCATCGTTGCCTGCGCCTGATATTCATCCGCCAGCACTACCTGCCCGTTCAAATCCAGATGGCACTGCAGCAAATCCGACGACGCCGTCAAAAAGACCGTCCGCGCCTGCGTGTGCACCTTCGCCTGGAACGATCCCAGCGTCTCTTTGCCCAGCGTCACCCGCACCAGGTCCAGGTTCCCCGACACATTTGGCGATGCCAGCGGCCCCGTCGCCTGCAGATGAAACGACAGCGAGCCTCCCAGCGCATTCTTTCCCTTCTGCAACTGCTGAATATGCGCCAGCTCAAATCGGCTCCCCGTCACATCCGCATGCATCATCCGCGCCTTGATGTCATAGCCTCCCCCGCCCTCTATCCGTCCGCCGTTCTGCAGGAAGACCAGATTCTTCACGCCGACTTCCGTGTGGCTCCCCGTCAAATCCGCCGTCAGGCTGCGATACGGCTCCCCATAAATCGTCCCGCCCTGGATCGCCAGATGCCCGCTCCCCTGGATATCGTCCAGCAATCCCTTCGCCTGCACATGCAGCGTCAGTGTCCCCGTCACCGGCAGGTCCTGCTCCCCCGCTATGCTCTCGAGATCGGTCAGCGACGCGCGATCAATGTCCGCCTTGCCCTCGATCCCCGACTGCGCGTCAAAGTTATACGGCTCCTTCCCCGCAGGATCGGCCGTCAGCGTCGCCGTCGAATGCACAATCGTGTTTCCCCGCTTCAGGCTCAGCTCCTTCACCCCAATCGCCGTCGAAGAAATATCTACATCCGTGTGCAGCTCGTCCCACGCAATCTCTCGCGGCTTCTGCCCTGCATTCGCCGCCTCCCCGCTCGCCGCGATCAGCGTGTCAAAGTTCGTCACATCCAGGTGTCCCGCCACCCGCAGCAACTCCAGCGGCCCATATACCTTGCCGCGAAACTCCGCTTCCCCATGCAACGCCACCGGCAACGTCTTTGAAGGATGCGCCGCCTCCTTGCTCCCCTCCCCCAGCCCGATCGTCGCCATCGTCGCGTCAAACTCCGACAGGTCCGTCGTCGTCACCGTGGCATCGAGCGATGTTCCCTGGTTCACCCGCGCCACATCCAGCACCCCCTGCGTCAACACATGCGATGCCGGAGTCTTCGCCTCCACCCGCCGCACATACACCCGGTCCGCCCATCCGTCATACGTCGCATCCACCGTCCCCGTCACCGGAACCCCGGGCGCACCCGCCACCGGCTCAATCGTCAGCTGCGCCGACGTCCACACATCCTCCGGACGCCCTCTCCAGCCACCCTCCGCATGCCCCGTCGCCGCCGTATTAAATCCCAGCTCGCTATATTTCTTCGTCAACACCGCCCGCAACACATCCTCCAGCTCCATGTGCCACAGATCGGCTGAGAATTGCGCCCGCGGCATCGCATCCTGCGCCTTCTTCTTTGCCGCCTCTATCGCCGCTCTCGAGCGCCGCTCTCGACCCCTTGCCGGAATTCGCAGCCGCACTCCCCGCCCCATCCTGCTCCCAGCCCGACCGCCCTTGCTTCCGCGGCGCGTTCAGCCAGTTGTAGTAGTGGAACTGCGCCTTCATCCCCCCCGACAGCACCCGTATCCGCGCATCGGGCAACGAAATCTCCTGCGGCGTCAAATGCACCGGCGTCGTCAGGTCCACATCCTGCAGATCGAGATACTGATCGTGATACGCGCCCTTTTTCAACATCAGCGACCCATCGGCATGAAAGTCGCTCGCCGACTTCATCTGCGCCGTCAGGTCAAATGACGCCACTCCGCCCGCCAGCTCATCCTGCGCTGTAAGAAACCCGACATCGCGCAAGTCCGCGCTTCCAACCAGGTGCGCATCTATGATCGGCGACGCATAGCTCCTCACCACTCCCGTGATGTGCACATCTGACCGCTTCGTCATCCAAAGCAGTTGCCGGATCTGCGCCATGTCCCGCCCCAGCTCTAAATCCGCCTGCAGATGCGAATGCACCTGCGCCTCTCTCTTAAACTGCGTCGTCAGATCGGTGATCTCGACCGATGCGTCATAGCGCCCGGTTGCCCCCACATACCGCACCAGCACCGCTACGTCATCCGCCGCCAGGTTAAACGGCAGCGCCTTCTGGTTCAGCAGAAAGACGCCGTTCCCCGCCGTCACCCGGTTCGCCTGCAGATCAAAAATCGTATTGATCGTGTCGTTCAGATTTCCTGCCGCCCGCTTCGGCTTCGGCTGGTTCGTTGACCCGTCGGGATACACGATGATGTGCACCACCGGGCTCTCCGCCGCCAGCAGATCCAAATGCGCGCTGGGATGCAGCAGCGACAAAAGCTTCAGCCGTATTCGCAGCTTCTCTACATGCGCATAAGGCACCTCGCCCGGCGACTCCAGCCCATGAATCGTCAGCCCATCGGCCTCAAACTCCAGGTGCCGCAGCTCCCACCGGAACGCTCGCAGCTCCACCCGTCCGCCGGTCGCGCTCTCCAGCTCCGCAATCACCCTCAGCCGCACTTTATCGGCGAATTCCGGCGTCGAGATATACCAGACGCCCACTCCGGCCGCCACCATCACCAGCAGCAGCAGCACGCCCAGCGTGATCAGTACAGGATGGCCCCTCTTCCGCTTCTTGCTCGCGGATAGTTCAGCCTCGGGATTTGCGCTGGAGCTCGAGCTCATCGTCTATATCCATCATCGCCTACTTCGGCTCGTTCTCGCTTCGGCGTTCCTTGCGCTTCCCCGCTTGCCTCTCACATTGACGGCTGCGCGTCGCCCAACATTCCCGGCGCCAGCAGCGACGGATCCAGCACCTCCACCCCGCCCTGCTCATGCAAACTGCTCAGCCATCCGTCCAGCAGCAGGTTCACCTTCTCCTGCAGCAGAATCTCTTGGATGCGGTCCGATACCTTATCCAGCGGCGGCGGCGTCAGTTTGCGCTCATCAAAAATCGGCACGAACTTCTGCTTGTAATAGTCCTCGATCTCCACGTTCGATACCCTCACTCCTGAGCGAAAGCGCTGCTCAATAAACGCCAGCAGCTGCATCCGCGCCGTCCAGCGCTCTTCCACTTGCTCGGGAGTGAAGCCCTGCGCCGCGCAAAATTTCGCCCATCCCGCGTCCGTCGAGCAGTCGTACTTCGAGCACTCCGGCAGCGCCTGCCGCAGCTGCGTCAGTTGTTTTTCCACCTGCTCCTTCTTCATTACCGGAGCCACTCCCCGCAGCTTCATCTGCTGCTGCACCAGCGTGCGGTCAATCAGCCGCGCCAACGCCTCCTGCCGCGGATTCTCCCCCTTCGCCGACGTCAACGGCTGAAACGCCGCAAACCTCAACTCCGCATCCAGATCGCTCTGCAACAATATGTCGCGATTCACGATCGCAATCACCCGGTCGAGAATCAGCGGCTTTTCCCCGCCCAGGCCAGTGCTCGCAGGATTCGCAGCCGCATCCCCACTTCCCGCCTCGCCTGTCGTCCCCCCTGCATTCGTCGCCCCCGCATTCGTCCCCGCTGTCGTACCTGTATTCGTCCCCGCAGTTGCTCCCGCATCCTGCGCCCGTGCCACGCCCGCGCACGCCGTCGCGACCGCCAGCAGCATCGCCGCCAACCGCACTCCGCCCATTGCGTTCCTCGCTCGCATCAGAAGCTCTGCCCCAGGCTGAAGAAGAAGTTGAAGTGGCTCAGCTCCCCCACATGCGGTCCCCGAATCGGGTCCACCAATATCGGATAGATAGGCGGATTCAGGTTGTCGCTCAGGTCAACCCGTATCGGCCCAATCGGCGTCGCGTACCGCAACCCCAGTCCCACCGCATGCGAAAAATAATTGAAGTCGCACAGCCCACCCGTCACCGCGAGATTGTTGCACGTCCCGCGATTCGGCTGGTGCCACCGGAAGAAGCTGTTGAACGCCTGCCCCGGCTCCTGAAACACGTTCCCCATATCGTGAAACAACACGAAGCTCAAATTATTTCCTACCAGCGGCAAACTCGTCGTCGGCGTCCGCAACTCGATCGAATTCACAAACGCCCCCGCCCCGCCCAGCGGATATCCGGTCTGCGTATCCCGCGGCCCCGCCTGGTTGATCGCAAATCCGCGATGCGACGTCGCGCCCCCGGCAAACAGCCGCTCCGGCAGAGGGATCGTTCTGTATCCCAGCCCGCCATACACCACCTCGGCCCCGTACCGCGTGCTCCGCGCAATCACCCACCGCCGCTTGCCAAACGCGTAGTAGCTCGCCTGCGTAGCATCGAAGCGCGCAAAATCCGCCTGCGATGCAAAGATTGAGCTCGAGAGAAATGCCTGCACCGTCACAAAATTTCCCCGGTGCGCGTTCAAAGGATCGTCCCGCGTGTCCCGAATAAATGTCCCGCCCGGACCACCCACGCGCGCCGGCTGCGACAGCAGCGGTATCTCGTCCGCCGCCACCTGGATGCTCTGCGGATCCACGCTCACCCTCCGGTAGGAGAAGCGATAGATCAGCGTGTCCACCGGCCGCTGGTTGCCCCCGCGCGCCAGCACCTGCGTCAGCTGCACGTTGCCCTCCAGCGTTGACGCCGCAAACGTCGTCACATCCTGGTTGCTCGTGTAGCCTCCTGAAATTGACAGCGCGAAGATTGCGATATCCCCGCCAGTGCGGCGCGGTAAAAATCAGCGTCGCTGCCTGCTCCAGGCTTCCGTAAAGTGCATGCAGCGTAACCGTCTCGTCGCGCCCGCGAAAATTTATCCTCGTCGCGTCAAATGAAACCAGCGCGCTCGCCCCCGTCTTTCCCTGCGGGCTGCAGTGGTAGCTCGACGGATCAATGCCCAGCTGAATCAGCGTCGCCACCGACGGACACGACGTGTTCGGATTTCCCGTCTGCGCCTGTATGCCGAAGCCGTACGCCAGGTCCCAGCGCTTGGCCTCCGTCAGGTTCAGCAGAATGTTTTTGCTCGGCAGATCGCCGTTCGGGTCCTCCGTCGCCACATCCACTTCGTTGAACAACGCCAGGTCATACAGCCTCCGCTGCGTCTCAATCAACGCCGTCTGGTTCAGCGGCTCGCCCTTGTGCACCTGCAGCTGGCTCTCCACCGTTGACGGCCGCGTGTAGTGCAGCCCCATCACATAAACGTTGTTGATGAAGACCTGATCGCCTTCCGTCACTTTGAACGTGATGTTGATCACCTGCGGATTGTCCTTCTCCGGGACCTGCGCCACTTCCACCTGCGCACTCGCAAATCCCCGCGCCAGGTAGGTCGTCAGCATCGCGTCCCGGTCGCCGGCCAGGTTTGCCACCGAGTACGGCTGCCGCGCTCTGCGTGTTCATCAGCTTCTTAATATCCGCCAGCGGAATCTTGTCTACGCCGGTGATATCAACCTTGCCGATCTTGCTCTGCGCTCCCTCTTCAATCTTGTAGATCACCCGAATCCCGGCCAGCTTCCCGGTGAACCCCAGCTGCGCTCCCTCATCCTCGATCTGCGCCGTCACCTTCACATCGCGAAATCCGTTGGACTGGTAAAGTGCCGTGATCGCGTCCGTGTCGTTGGACACCATGCCCGTGCTATAGCGCCCGTAGCGCAACAGTATGTCCGCCGGCAGCACCTGCAGCCGCTCGCGAATCGTCGCCGATCCGAAATATTTGTTCCCCTCGAATCCGACCGAGAGCACCTTGTGCCGCTGCCCCAGCTTCACGTCGTAAAGAATCTTCTCTCGCCCCGCCTCGGGCGACGGCACGTTGTGCGACACATACGCATCAAAAAATCCCCGCTCCTGGTAGTAGTTCCTGCAGGTTGCGCGAGCCCTCGTTCAACAGGTCCTCATCTACCGAGCCCTCCTGGAACACCGGCACCAGCGTCTGCAGCTTGCCCTTGCCGATGCGCGCCCCATCCACCTGGATCACCACCACCGGCCCGCGGTCCACGTTGAACCCGTAGTCAATCTGGTTCGACGGCGGCTGGTAGTCCTCCTTGTTCAGCGCGACCTTCGCCTCCAGCCGGTTCTCTTTCTGGTATTGCTGCTTCACGTTGTGCAGCGCATTCCGCGTCGTGTTCTGCGTCACCTTGCTCCGCGCCTTCAGCTTGCCGACCTTGCGGAATTTTTTCTCCGTCATGCCGGTGTCGCCCTTCACCTCCACCGTCCCCACCCGCGCCTGCTCCCCCAGGTCCACCACGTAGGTCACATTCATCAGGTTGCGCACCGGATCAAATCGCGCCTCCATCTTCACCGTCGCCCGGTGGTATCCATTAATGCGCAGCGAGTCCTCCACCAGGGCCGAGCCCTTTTCCGCATTCGCTTGCGAATACCCTTCGCCCAATTGCAGCTTGGCCGCGCGCTGCAGCTGCGACGACAGCCGGTCGCCCCTCACGCCCATGATCGTCACGTTGCCGATGAAAGCCCGCGGCTGCCCCGTAAAAATCAGCTTCACTCCGCCCGCCACCGGCTCGCCCTCCAGCTCCATCGTGTCGTAGAGCCCCGTCGAATACAGCCGCCGCAAGCTCGCCCGCACCTTCGCCGGATCCAGCGGTTGCCCCGCCTGCTGCGGCAGCTCTTCCCCCAGCGTCGTCAGCCGCGTCCGGTCCACTCCCCTGAATTCAATCGTCACCACCGTCTGCCCGGCGTAATCCGCCAGTTGCGTGTTGGCTTTCTGCGCTCCGGCCGTCGCCTCCTTTGCGATCCCCGGTGATGGCTGCCCCGCCTTGGGCGGCTGCGACGACAACGGCACCTCCGGCTTCGGAGCCTTCGTCACCGCCGGCTTTCCCGCTTGCGATCCCGTTTGCGTCCGCTGCGTCTGCGGCGCGTCGCGGTCTGCGACCAGCCCGCAGCCGTCATCACCCCTAGGCCCACGGCCAACGGCAACGCAATGCGCAAAAGAGTGGCGCGGGTGATGGTCCGGAATAAAAGCAATCAACCTCTGCTGTGGGTACGACGGACACGCCGTGCAGCGACCACCGAGCCCACCGGCGCGCGCCTTCTCCGCCCTACTGTGACGTTTCCCCCAATCCCCGCCGGCGTTTTTTGCCGGCCAGAATCGGGCCTTAAAGCCAACTCTATACTAAAGACGGCGGCTTACTAAAGCGCCCCGCGCCTCCTCCACTCGTGACATCCATGCCCGACACCGAGCTTCAAAATCCGTCTGCGAATTCAGACTCCACCGCCTCCAGCCGCTACTCCCGCCAGGTCCTCTTCGCCGCCCATCGGCGCCACCGGCCAGCAGCGCCTCGCTGCAATCTCACGTCGCCATCGTCGGCTGCGGAGCCACCGGAGCTGCCACCGCCGCCCTTCTCGCCCGCGCCGGCGTCGGCCACCTCACCCTCATTGACCGCGACTTCGTCGAGCACAGCAACCTCCAGCGCCAGATGCTCTATGACGAATCCGACGCTCGCGATTCCCTCCCTAAAGCCGAAGCCGCCCGCCGCAAACTCGCCTCCATCAACTCCGATGTCACCGTCACCGCCCACGTTGCCGACCTCGTCCCCGCCACCCTGGCCCTGCTTGAGAATGCCCAGCTCATCCTCGACGCCACCGACAATTACGAGACCCGCTACCTCATCAACGATTTCTGCGTCGATCGCAATCGTCCGTGGATTTACGCCGCCGCCGTTGGCTCCTACGCCGCCGGCATGAACATCCTCCCCGGCGAAACCGCCTGCCTCGCCTGCCTCTTCCCCACCCCGCCCACCGGCTGGGTCGAAACCTGCGAGACCGCCGGAATCCTCAACTCCGCCGCCAACCTCGCCGCCAGCATCCAGGTCACCGAAGCCCTCAAACTCCTCACCGGCTGCCATCGTCCAAATGCGCCGCACCTTCCTCGCGTGGGACCTCTGGACCAACCAGCACTCCGAAGTCTCCGCCGCCACTCCACGCCCCGATTGCCAGGTCTGCGGCCAGCGCATCTTCCACCACCTCGCAGGCAGTTGGCCGCCCCCACATCACCCTCTGCGGCCGCAACTCCGTCCAGATCCACGAACGCTCCCGCCCCCTCGACCTCGACGCCCTCCGCCTGCGCCTCGCCCCTCTGGGCGAGGTCCGCGGCAACTCCATGCTCCTCCGCTTCTCCACCGGCTCCCTCACCCTCTCCGTCTTCGCCGACGGCCGCGCCATCATCCAGGGAACCACCGACCCCGCCATCGCCCGCAGCCTCTATGCCCGCTACATCGGCTCGTGAACTTAGCTCTTCTGCTCCCCAGCCTCGCTCTCCAGCCGCACTCCCGCTAAAGCAACCTCACCCCCCGCTCCAGCATCTCTTTCCGCACACCCAGGAGACCAGCAATGCCGTCTTCCGCGGGTACAATCCACCATGCCGGCTACCCTTACCCAAGCGACCGCAAAGGAGCATCAAAGGTTGAGCATCTCCGACGAACAATCCACTCCGGCCAAGGCCCCGGCCCGTCCGATGCACGGACACATGCGCCGCAATCCTCCCATCGCCGGAGAACAGGAAGCCATTCACGCTGCCCAGGCCGGCGACGCCCACGCCTTTGAGACTCTCTACGCGCTCCACAAGCGCCGCGTCTACTCCCTCTGTCTGCGCATGGTCTCAAACATCGCCGAGGCCGAAGACCTCACCCAGGAAGCCTTCCTCCAGCTCTATCGCAAAATCTCCACCTTCCGCGGCGACTCCGCCTTCTCTACCTGGCTCCACCGCCTCACCGTGAACGTCGTCCTCATGCACCTCCGCAAAAAAGGTCTCCCCCAGGTGTCGCTGGAAGAGGTTCTCGAGCCCGCGCAAGAGGACGGTCCTCGCAAAGACATCGGCACCCGCGACCTCGCTCTCTCCGGATCACTCGACCGCGTCGGCCTCGAGCGCGCTGTCGCAGAACTCCCCCCCGGTTACCGCCTCGTCTTCGTCCTCCACGACGTCGAGGGTTACGAACACAACGAAATTGCCGACATGATGAGCTGCTCCATCGGCAACAGCAAGTCGCAGCTGCACAAGGCCCGCATGCGTCTCCGCGATTTGCTCCACCAGGGCCAGATCTCAAAGCCTGACAGGAAAGCAGGCGAACGGTGAGCGACAACGGTATGACTGGAAAGACAAACATGGGCAACGCCACCACTAACGCTAAAGACTCCGGCTGCGCTGAGTTTCAAGAGCAGCTCCCGGCACTCATGGGCGACGGCGCCGACTTCTCTAACGACCCCCACCTCGCCACCTGCGCCAACTGCTCCGAGCTCGTCCGCGATCTGCAGTACATCGCTCAGCAGGCCAAGCTCCTGCTGCCGCTCCATGACCCCAGCCCGGCTGTCTGGCAGAAAATCGAATCCAGCATCAGCTCCGGCAAAGATTCCAACGGCGGCGACGACAGCAAAAAATAACTCGCCGCTGTGAGACCATTCCCCCATGGATCCCAGCCCCGCTTCCATATCCGGCTCCGAGCTCGCCCTGCTCATCGGCTTCATGGGTGCCGGCAAATCTACCGTCGGCGCGGAACTCGGCCGCCAGCTCGGCTGGCCCTTCATTGATCTCGACGACCTCATCGCCGCCGAAGCCAATATGACCATCGCCGATGCCTTCGACCGCTTCGGTGAGTCCCACTTCCGCGCTTCCGAATCCCGCCACCTCAGTGCTGCCCTCAGCCTTCCCCGCCCCATGGTCCTCGCCGTCGGCGGAGGCATCGTCGAGTCTGCCGACAATCGCCGCCTCATCACCCTCCTCGCCCCCGGCCAGGTCTTCTACCTCCAGGCCCCCCTCACCGAGATGGTCCGCCGCTGCATGGAGCAGTCCGCCCGCTCCTCCAGTCCCCAGCCTCTCCGCCCCGTCCTGGCCGATGCCGAAACCCGCTTTGAACGCCGCGAAGACCACTACATCGCCCTCGGCCACCCCGTGCCAACCTTGGGACGCTCTCCTGAGGAGATCGCTGCCTCTATCATCGGGCTGTTACAAATAAACTCGCAGGGCCCCGCCGCTTGATAGGCCGCATCCAAAGGTGAAGCATGAATGAAACGGTTTCCGCCCCACCGACCGCCCGAGAAAATATCATCTTCGCCTTCGGCGTGGCCGTCGTCCTGCTCGTTGCCTACTGGGTCCGCGATGTCCTCGTCCTTATATACGTCAGCGCCCTGTTCGCCGTAGTCCTCACCCCCGTCGTCCACTCCGTCATGACCATGCGCATCGGCAAATGGTCGCCCGGCCGCGGCAGCGCCATCGGCCTGCTCATGCTCTCCGTCATCACCCTCATCGTGCTCTTCCTCGGCTTCGGTCTGCCCCCCATGCTGCACGACCTGCACAACGTCGGCAACGAACTCCCCCAGCAGGCCCCCCGCATCGCCGCCCGCATTCATGAGCTGCCCATCGTCGGCGAGATGGGCGACGTTCGCCTCCGCGACCACCTGCAGAACTTCGCCACCAGCTTTGCTTCCTACATCCTCGACTCCCTGCCCAGCGCCGCCCACATCGCCGGCCGCATCTTCATGGGCATCGTCCTCACCATCTACTTCCTCCTTGAGGGTGAGACCGCCTACGCCTGGCTGCTCTCCACCGTCCCCATCACCCGCCGCGTCCGCCTCGATGCCGCCCTCCAGCGCGCTGAAATGCGTATGGGCAAATGGCTCGTCGGCCAGGGCCTCCTCATGCTCATCCTCGGCGTGCTGTCGCTCATCGTCTTCGCCGCCCTCCACATCCGCTACTACTATGTGCTCGCCATCCTCATGGGCCTCTTCAACATCATCCCCGTCGCCGGAGCCGCCATCACCGTCACCCTCGCCATCCTCATCGCCGCCCTCGATTCTTGGACCAAGGTCCTCGGCGTCGTCATCTTCTACTTCATCTATGTCCAGATTGAGAACGTCTACCTCACTCCCCGCATCATGCGCCATAGCGTTGACCTCGCCGGCCTCACCATCATCATCGCCTTCCTCTTCGGCGCTGCCATCGCAGGCATCCTCGGCGCCATCGTCTCCGTCCCCACCGCCGTCCTCGTCGCCGTCTTGATGGAGGAGTACCTCGTCAAAGACAACGCCAGCCCCTTCCGCAAAACCCGCTGAGAATGCAAATACCCGCCGCAGCTTTCTTTCCACCGGCCAGAAAATAAAGGCACGCAACATCAGCTCGGGCAACAAGCAGTTCATAGTCGGCTCATTTCACTCAGCATTTCAGTAAAAGAAAAAACATTCCGCTCATTCGCTGCGGGACTCATCGCTGCTCTGCCGCCTTTGCTATCCTGAACCTGTCAGCGAGGCCCCTTGTCCGCAGCTCCACCACAGTCTTTCCGCGTTGCCGCCGCCACTAATCCGGCCGCTCCCGACGCCTCTGCATTAGCCCCGGCCCTCGCCCGCCCCTTCGCCCTCCGCCAACTCCTCTCCGATTACGCCGAGCTCTTCAAGCTCCGCATCGGCCTCATGATCGTCATCACCGCCTGGGCCGGCTACTACCTCGGCTGCCTCCGCTCCGGAATCTCCAGCTTCAATCCCCAACTCATCCAGGCCCTCGCCGGCGTCTTCCTCACCGCCTGCGGCTCCGGCGCCCTCAATCAGGTGATGGAGCGCGTCTACGACGCCCGCATGATTCGCACCGCCCACCGCCCCATGGCCGCCGGTCGCATCGGCCTCGTTCACGGTCTCCTTGCCGGTCTCTCCATGGTCGCCGCGGGTGTCATCCTGCTCGCCCTCAAAACGAACCTCATCACCGCAACGCTCTCCTTACTTACAGTCTTCCTTTATGTCGCCGTCTACACTCCGCTCAAGCGCTTCACCACCCTCGCCACTTTCATCGGCGCATTCCCCGGAGCCATGCCGCCGCTCCTCGGCTGGACCGCCGCCCGCGGCATCCTCGAGTGGCCCGCCGTCGCCCTCTTCGCCATCCTGTTCGTCTGGCAGTTCCCTCACTTCATGGCCATCGCCTGGCTCTATCGCGACGACTACGCCCGCGCCGGAATCCGCATGCTCCCCGTCGTCGAGCCCGACGGCCGCTCCACCGTCACCCAGGCCCTCGTCTACGCCGTCCTCATGGTCCCCGTCAGTTTGATTCCCTGCTGGCTCGGCCTCGCGGGTTGGATTTACGGCTCCGCCGCCGCTCTCCTCTCCGCCGGATACCTGCTTGCCACCGTCCGCTTTGCCAACATCCTCCGCGCCCGCACCGAGTCCGAGTCCCGCCGCTACGCCCGCGACCTGCTCAAAGTCAGCGTCATCTATTTACCGCTCCTGCTCGGCGCCCTCATGCTCGCCGCCCGCGCCCCTGCCCGTTAGAATTCCGACTTCTCACTATGACCCTGCATAATTACGGACCCCTGCCCCCTCTCAACGCCGTCCTCAACGGACTCAGCGCATCGCTCCTCTTCATCGGCCATCGCTATGTCAAACACGGCAACATCAAGGCGCACCGCTACTGCATGCTCTCCGCCTTCGCCGCCTCCTCCATCTTCCTCATCAGCTACCTCAGCTATCACTTCTGGTGGCTCCCCACCCACCTCGGCATCAACTCCGTCCACTTCGTCGGACCCCACTGGGTCCGCATCGCCTACCTCTGGCTCCTCGGCTCCCACACCATCCTCGCCGTCGTCAGCGTCCCCCTCATCCTCGCCGCCCTCTACTACGCCTTCAAAAACCGCATCCCCTCGCACATCAAAGTCACCCGCTGGGCCTATCCCATCTGGCTCTACGTCGGCGTCACCGGAGTCATCGTTTACCTCATCCTCTACCAGGTCTACCCAACCTAGCCTCTTGCTGAATTAGCTCTACGCTTCGCGCATTTGTTCGGTCGTCTACATTCATCGTTTCACTCCGACCGCGTCTTCACTTCAAGAATCGCCCGCCGCCATGCCTACCCCGCCGCCTCAATACGCCAGTCGCCCCGCTCCTCTCACTCCCGCCGCCCGCGCTCGCGCCGCGGCTCTCGACCATACGGACGGAACCCGTCAGCTCCTCCTCACCGGCGGCACCATCCTCGCCACCGGAATCCTCTCCGCCATCATCACCCTGCTCGGCGGCATCGGCCGCCACGGCCCCCACACCAACACCGGCTGGCTCTTCCTGCTCATCGCCGGCGGATGCCTCCCCTTCGGCGGCATGCTCTTCATCCTCGGAGCCGCCAAGTGGTTCCGCAACCGCTCGCTCGCCCGCGACCCCCTTCACGACCCCTATCGCCAGAGCTAATAACCGCGCCTCCAGCCCCCTTCCGTCCCGTTATCCACCGCGCTCGCTCTGCTATCCTCAAGCCGAAACGTCCTCGCAAAATTTACGGAGAATCCCCATGGCAAAAAGCGTCAATAAAGTCATCCTGCTGGGCAATACCGGCAAAGATCCGGAAGTCACCTTCCTCCCCAGCGGAACCGCCGTGGCCAAGTTCGGTCTCGCCACCAGCGAGCGCTTTAAAGACAAAGGCGGCGAATGGCAGGACCGCACCGAATGGCATAACGTCGTCGCCTTCGGCAAACTCGCCGAGATCGTCCGCGACTACGTCAAAAAAGGCAACAAGCTTTACGTCGAGGGCTCCCTCCGCACCAGCACGTGGGACGACAAGACCTCCGGCCAGAAACGCTACAAGACCGAGATCATCATGAACGAGCTCTCGCTCCTCTCCGGCCGCGGCGACTCCGACGGCAGCAGCAGCAGCTCCAGCGCCCGCTCCAACACTGCAGGATTCGACCAGCGCGCCCCCGCCAACGACGACTACGCCAGCCAGGTCGAAATCACCGACGACGACGTCCCCTTCTAGCCGCCTTCAACCAATTGCTCTGAATGCGCTCTGCAACGGCTGCTCCAGCCGTCCTCTGCGCTAATAAGCCGCCGCGCCCGCTTCCGCCACCGCGTGGTCCTGCTCGCCCGATCCGCCGCTCACCCCGATCGCGCCCACCACTTTGCCGTCCTTCTTCAGCGGAATGCCGCCCGCAAAAATCATCACCTTCCCGCCATTCGACGCGTGGATCCCGAAAAACTGCCCGCCCGACTGCGAATGCGTCGCCAGGTCCTTCGTCGCAATATCAAACGCCCGCGAAGTCCACGCCTTGTTGATCGAAATATCGATGCTTCCCATCCACGCCCCATCCATCCGAACGTGCGCCACCAGGTTCCCGCCCGCGTCGGCCACCGCAATGTTCATCGGCTGCCCAATCGCCTTGGCCTTCTTCTCCGCTGCCTCAATAATCCGCTTCGCATCTTCCAACAAAATCATGGTTTTCTCCTCACAAGCACCCTATCGCAAATCGCCGACTTAGTGGATTGCACTCCCCACCGGCTTGATAACGTAAAGCGGCCTTCCCCGAATCTCCTCCACCGGCGGAGTGCCGTAGTCCCGCATCCTGCTGTCGAGCGAAAAATCGCGATTGTCTCCCAGTACAAATATCTCCCCCTGCGGAACATCTACCGGCCCGAAGTTTTCCAGATTCGGCATCCGCGATCCGACATGCTGCACATACGGCTCATTCAACGCCGTCCCATTCACCGATACCACCCCGCCTTTGCCCGAAACAACATTTCCCGGCATCCCGATCACTCGCTTCACCATCAACACGTCGTCGTGCTCCAGAATGACGACCCCACCAGCGCGAGGACTCACGTCTCGCATGTCCGCAATGATGTGCTCGCCCGGCATAATCGCTGGCTCCATGCCACTCGACGGAACCTCATAGAGGTGAAATCCCGCCGCCAGCAACATCCACCCGCAAAAGCAATAACGAGACTACGAATGCGACCGGCAGCACCAGCGCGCAGCCAAAGAAGACTCGGCCTGCGATGAAGATTTCCTCAATCCCAGCAATGCCTCGCTCGCGCTCACCAGCCATAACGCCACCGTCGCGAAAATCGCCAGCATCCATCCCCAGAACGTCAACGGCATCCGCAACGGCCACCACAGCGCCAGCACGCCCACCAGCAATATCCAATAGACGACCGCCCGCACCCGCTGACCCAGCAGCCACTGCCCTACCCCCGGCACAATCGCTGAACACAGCGCCGCCAGCAATCGCCAGCGCAACACCGTATGCCGCGGAACCGGCGGCAACGCTCTCGCCGCCTTCAACGGCTCTGCATTCGTGCCCTGATGTTTTGAACCTTGATTTTCTTTACCGGATTCAGCCGCGCTCGCGCTCACCGCATCAGCCTACCGCATCTCGCCGAGCCGCTCCCGCCGGGCTCCTACTTCTTCCCCGCCCCATCCAGCTCCAGATTCAGCTCCAGCACATTCACCCGCGCCTCGCCAAACACTCCCCACTGCCTTCCACTGGTATGCTTCGCCACCAGCGCCTCGACCGCATCCGGTGACAATCCCCGCGCCTTCGCCACTCGCGCTACCTGCCACTTCGCCGCCGCCGGCGTGATCTCCGGATCCAGCCCCGACGCCGACGTCGTCACCAGGTCAACCGGCACCGCTTCGCCCGGATGCTCCTTCTCTGCCGTCGCCACATCGCCCGCCACCCGGTCCACCAGCTTCTGGTTCGTCGGCCCAAATTCGATCCGCTCGAATTCGTCGCGTCATATCCATTCCCCGCCGCCGACGGCCGCGAATGAAAATATCCGTCGCTCGGTGAAAGCCTGCCCCAGCAGCGCCGATCCCACCACCTGCCCGTTGCGCTCGATCAGCGACTCCCTCCGCCTTATGCCGGAAACAGCAGCCTGCGCCAATCCCCGTAACCACCAGCGGATACACCAGCCCCAGCACCACCGTCGTCACCAGCGTGTAACGCATCGCCGTCTTCAACATCTTGCACGTATGAAGTCTTCTTCAGCCGCCATTAAATCAATCCTATCCTTCTTACGCCAGATGCAACGCCGTTATCACGACGTCAATCAGCTTGATGCCGACGAACGGCACAATCACTCCGCCCAGCTCCATAGATCAACAAGGTTCCGCCGCAGCAACGCCTCCGCGCTCATCGCGCGATACTTCACGCCCCGCAGCGCCAGGGGAATCAGCGCCACAATAATCAGCGCGTTAAAGATCACCGCCGACAAAATCGCCGACTGCGGATTCTTCAGATGCATCACATTCAGCGCGTTCAGCACCGGAAACACCCCGCAAACATCGCCGGCATAATCGCAAAATATTTCGCCACATCGTTTGAAATCGAGAACGTCGTCAGCGCCCCGCGCGTCATCAGCAACTGCTTGCCAATCTCCACAATCTCAATCAGCTTCGTCGGATTCGAATCCAGGTCCACCATGTTCCCCGCCTCTTTCGCCGCCTGCGTCCCCGTATTCATCGCCACGCCCACATCCGCCTGCGCCAGCGCCGGCGCATCGTTCGTCCCATCGCCCGTCATCGCCACCAGCTTGCCCTTCGCCTGCTCCCGCTTGATCAGGTCCATCTTGTCTTTCGGCTTTGCCTCCGCCAGAAAGTCGTCCACCCCGCCTCGCGCGCAATCGCCGCCGCCGTCAGCGGATTGTCGCCCGTAATCATCACCGTGCGAATCCCCATCTGCCCGCAGCTGCGCCAACCGCTCCTGCATGCCCGCCCTTCACAATGTCCTTCAGATGGATCACTCCCAGCGCCGCGCCCGTTTTCCGCCACCACCAGCGGCGTTCCGCCCGACCGCGCAATCGTCTTCCACCGCCTCCCGTCACCTGCGCGGCATCGTCCCGCCCGCTCTGCTCCACGAAACGTCAGATCGCGTCCGCCGATCCCTTGCGAATGATGTCGCCCGTGCAGGTTCACGCCCGACATCCGCGTCTGCGCGGTGAACGGCACAAACTCCGCGTGCATCCCGCTCAGGTCGCGCCCCCGCAAGTCCGTACTTCTCCTTCGCCAGCACCACGATCGAGCGCCCTTCCGGCGTCTCGTCCGGCAAGCGAAGACAGCTGCGCCGCATCCGCCAGCTCTCTCCGGCTCACATCCGGCGCCGGCAAAAATTCCGTCGCCTGCCGGTTGCCCAGCGTGATCGTTCCCGTCTTATCCAGCAGCAGCGTGTTCACATCCCCCGCCGCCTCCACCGCGCGCCCGCTCATCGCCAGCACGTTGTACTGCACCAGCCGGTCCATCCCCGCAATGCCAATCGCCGACAGCAGCCCGCCAATCGTCGTCGGAATCAGGCACACCAGCAGCGACACCAGCACAAACACCGTCTGCGGCGCGTGCGAATAAATCGCGAACGGCTGCAGCGTCACCACCGCCAGCAGAAAGATCAGCGTCAGCCCCGCCAGCAGAATGTTCAGCGCAATCTCGTTCGGAGTCTTCTGCCGCGTCGCGCCTTCCACCAGCGCAATCATGCGATCGAGAAACGTCTCCCCGGGGTTCGACGTGATGCTCACCTTGATCTGGTCCGACAGCACCCGCGTTCCGCCCGTCACCGCCGAACGGTCCCCGCCCGCCTCGCGAATCACCGGCGCCGACTCCCCCGTTATCGCCGATTCATCCACGCTGGCCACGCCCTCGATCACTTCGCCGTCGCCCGGAATCATCTGGCCCGCCACCACCACCACAATGTCATCGCAGCGCAGCAGCGAGCTCGCAATCTCTTCCTTCTCGCCATTCGCCTTCAGCCGATAGGCGACCGTCTCGCTCTTCGCCTTGCGCAACGCCTCGGCCTGCGCCTTGCCCCGCCCCTCTGCCATCGCTTCGGCAAAGTTTGCGAACAGCACCGTGAACCACAGCCACAATGTGATCTGCAGGTTGAATCTGAAATGTCCGGCATGGGTGAACAACAGCGCCGTCGTCACCACGCTGCCCACCTCGACCACAAACATCACGGGATTTTTGAGCATCGCCCGCGGGTCCAGCTTCAGAAACGAGTCCACCGCCGCCCGGCGCATGATCGCGCCCTGCCACATCGGTTTTCCGCTCCGTTCTTTCTTGTTCCCCATCGTCTTTGCCCTCAAAATGTCTTGCCCGCATTCATCAGCAGGTGTTCCAGAATCGGTCCCAGGCTTAGCGCCGGAAAAAATGTCAGCGCGCCCACGATCAGGATCACGCTCACCAGCAGAATGGTGAATAGCGGCGTCGTTACCGGAAACGTTCCCGGCGACGGCGGCACCGATTTCTTCGTCACCAGATTTCCCGCCAGTGCCAGCGCAGGGATCATCATGAAGAAGCGCCCAAACAACATCGCCCCGCCCATCAAAAAGTTGTAATAGTTCGTGTTCGCGCTGATTCCCGCAAACGCCGACCCGTTGTTCCCCGTCGCTGAGGTGAAGGCGTAGAGGATCTCCGACAGCCCGTGCGGTCCGTTGTTAGCCAGCGCCGCCACTCCCTCCGGCCGCAACACGCTCAGCGCCGCCAGCGCCAGGATGATCAGCGGAAAGATCAGCGCATACAGCATCGCCATCTGCACGTCATAGCTTTCGATCTTCTTGCCCAGATACTCCGGCGTCCGCCCCACCATCAGTCCCGCGATGAAGACCGACAGCACTACGAAAATCAGCACGCCATACAGTCCCGCGCCCACCCCGCCAAATACGACTTCGCCCAGCAGAATATTTGTCAGCGGAACCAGTCCGCCCAGCGGCAAAAAGCTGTCATGCATCGAGTTCACCGCGCCGCAGCTCGCGTCCGTCGTCACCGTGGCAAAGAGCGCGGAGTTGGCTATGCCGAACCGCACCTCCTTGCCCTCCATGTTTCCGCCCGGCTGCGTCGCGCTCGCCCGAAAATCCACCCCGTGCAATAAAGGATTCCCGTGTGACTCCGCCCAGTACGCCGTCAGCACTCCGGCAAAAAACAGCACCGCCATCGCCGCAAACACCGCCCACCCGTGCCGCGATGAGCCCGTCATCTTGCCCAGCGTCGCCGTCAGTCCCGCGGGAATGATAAAGATCGCCAGCATCTGCAGAAAGTTCGCCAGTGGTGTCGGGTTCTCAAACGGATGCGCGCTGTTCGCATTAAAAAATCCGCCGCCGTTTGTCCCCAGCATCTTGATCGCTTCCTGCGATGCCACCGGCCCCTGCGCAATGCTCTGCGTCGTCACCATCTGGATCACCGGCTTGCCCGCTTTATCCAGCACCGGCTTGCCGTCCGGCGTCAGCTGGGCCACCGGCATCGGCTCGACCAGGGTCGCCGTGTCATACGCGCGAAAATTCTGCACCACGCCCTGCGATACAAACACCAGCGCCAGCACGATGCAGCCCGGCAGCAGCACCCACAGCACCGACCGCGTCGCATCCACCCAGAAATTTCCCAGCGTCTTCGATTCCTTGCGCGACACGCCGCGAATCAGCGCCACCGCCACTGCCATCCCCACCGCCGCCGATGCGAAGTTGTGATACGCCAACCCCGCCATCTGCGTCAGGTAGTTCATCGTGGTCTCGGGCACATACGACTGCCAGTTCGTATTTGTCGTGAACGATGCCGCCGTATTAAATGCCAGCCCCTGCTCCACCCCCGCCAGCTTTTGCGGATTCAGCAAGTGCGGCACCAGCGCCTGCATCCGCTCGATCACATACAGCAGCGCCATTGACACGCCGCTAAACAGCAGCATCGCCACCGTGTATTCGCGCCAGTCCATCTCATGCGCCGCGTCCACGCTCGACAGTTTGTAAATCAGCCGCTCCACCGGCCGCATCACCCCGTCCAGCCACGTGCGCTCGCCCTGGTAAACCCGCGCCATATACAGCCCGACCGGCCGCGTCAGCAGCAGGATCGCGCCAAAGTACATCAGTATCTGCAGCCAGCCCTGGGAGGTCATCGCTAGAACTTCTCCGGACGCAACATGGCATAGACCAGGTAGACGAATACCAGCAGCGTCACCACGAGAATCACTGCAGTTGTCGCGCTCATTTCTTCCGCAGCTTTCCGCATGCCGCCACATACAGCACGGCCAGCGCAAAAAACGCTCCCGTTGCGAAGATCATTAGCAAGTCACGCATGAGTTTTTTCCGCCGCAGCATGGCCAATTCACCGGCCGTCTGCGCTACTCACCAGTCAATCGCATCCACCGTAAGGAATGCGTAAAGAGGTTTGTTACCCGGGTGCTTGCAATTTTTTACGCCGCGCTACTCTTCCGGCTCCCGCCCTGCCGGCTCAAAGCGATACCCCACCCACGGCTCCGTCACAATGTACCGCCGCTCGCTGGTCTCAAGCTTCTTCCGCAGCTGTCCTAGAAATACCCGCAGATACTCCGGCTGCTGCGCACTGTCCGATCCCCAGATAGCCGTCAGCAGCTTGCGATGCGTCAACACTCGCTCTGCGTGCTGCGCCATATACAGCAGCAGTTTGAATTCCTTCGGCGTCAGCCGCACTTCCTCCCCGCGCACCTTCACCGCATGCCGCTCCGGATCGATCTCAAAATCCCCCACCGTCACCGGCTGCGCTACCTGCTCCGCTCTCTGGCTTCCCCGCCGCAGTGCGCTCCGCACCCGCGCCAGCAGCTCGTTCATGTTAAAAGGCTTGGTCACGTAATCGTCCGCGCCCGCGTCCAGCGCCCGCACCTTCATCGCCTCCTGGTCCCGCACCGACAGCACCAGCACCGGCATCTGCCACCGCTCGCGGATCCACCGCGCCAGCTCCACTCCATCCATCCCCGGCATCATCAGGTCCGTGATCACCAGGTCAGGGTCCCACCGCTCCACCAGCTTCTGCGCCGCCTCTCCACTCTCCGCCGTCTCGACCGCATAGCCCTCCAGCGACAACGTCGTCCGCAGCACCCGCGTTATCTGCGGCTCATCGTCCACCACTAGAATGCGCATCTTCTCCCCGCGCACCTTCTCTTCCGTCCCGGTCGTTACCCCCGTTTTCATTTCCGCCATCATGTCACGCCGGCCTGCCCGTCTACAATCGCACCAATGGAGCCGACCCCACTCCCGTCGCGCTGGCTGCGCCTCGTCATCGTCTGCGCCTCCGCTGCGCTCCTGTTCTACGCCTTCTCCCGTCTCCCCCACATCAACGTCACCACCGTCGCCCTCGTCTGCCTCTTCGTGGTCGTGCTCATCGCCGTCCGTTGGGAACTCGCCGAAGCCGTCGTCTTTGCCGTCCTCGCCGACATCGGCCTCAACTATTTCTTCGTCCCGCCCTACGGAACCTTCCGCGTCGCCGACCGCCAGAACTGGATCGCCCTCCTCGTCTTCCTCGCCGTCGCCGTGCTCGGTGGCCGCGTCGCTCAGCGCGCCCGCCAGGCCGCCGTCCTTGCCGAGGCCAGCCGGCAGGAGGCCGAACGCCTCTACTCCATCAGCCAGGAGCTGATGACCTCTGACAACATCCTCGCCCTCGTCGAAATCGTCCCCATGATCCTGCTCCGCGCCCTCCAGACCGAAGGCGTCGCCCTCTATCTCTCTGCCTCGGAACGCCTTCACCTCGCCGGAGACATCCCCTCTACCCTCTCCATCACCGCCCTCGCCGACGCCGCTCGCAATCGAGAAATCGTCTCCGACTCCATCGCCCGCACCCTCGTCGTCCCCGTCCGCCTCGGCGTGTGGAGCCTCGGCTCCCTCTTCTTCTACGGCAATCTTCCCGCCGAGACCACCGTCAACGCCATCAGCGGACTCGTCGGTGTCGCCATCGAACGCGCTCAGGCACTGGAAAGCCTCTCCCACGCCGAAGCCCGCCGCGAAAGCGAACGCCTCCGCACCGCCCTGCTCGATTCCGTCGCCCACGACCTCCGCACTCCCCTCACCTCCATCCGCGCCGCCGTCACCGCGCTCCATTACGCGCCCCACATGCCCGCCCCCCAGTCGCAGGAACTCGTCTCCGTCATCAACGAAGAAAGCGATCGCCTCAATCGCCTCATCGGTCTCGCCATCGAGATGGCCAAGTGGGAGGAGTCCGCCATCCAGCTCCGTCGCCGCCCTCTCCCTCTCCAGCCTCTCCTTGAATCCGCCATCCAGCTTCACGCCAACGAACTCGAAGGCCGCTCCGTCGAGCTCACCCTTCCCCTCCCCCTCCCGCCTCCGCTCCTCCCGCTCCCGCCTCCGCTCCTCCTGCTTCAGAAATCTCCGTCCTCGCCGACCCCGACGCCGTCACCGCTCTGCTCGGCCACCTGCTGCAAAATGCCGCCCGCTACACTCCGCCCGGAACCGCCATCACCATCGCCGCCGTCACCGAGCCCCCCTTCGCCATCATTCGCGTCACCGACCACGGCCCCGGCATTCCGCCGGAAGAACGCGAGCGCGTCTTCGACAAGTTCTATCGCGGCCGTCAGAAGGAAAAAGCTACCGCCGGCACCGGCCTCGGCCTCGCCATCGTTAAAGCCATCGCCGAGGCTCACGGAGGCCACGTCTGGGTCGAGCAGCCGCCTCATCCCGGCGCCTGTTTTGCGTTTACCCTCCCGCTCGCTACACTCTAGCCATGCTTGAAGAAGCTCAGTTCCGCACCTACTCCGACCAGGCTCTCGAGGCTCTCAAGCAATCCCTCTTTGTCGCCGAGGAAAATGGCGACTTCGAAGCCGAGGAACAAAACGGCGTCCTCAACGTCGTCTTCGATCACCCGCCCGGAAAATTCGTCATCACTCCCAACACTCCCATCCGCCAGATTTGGATCTCCGCCCTCTCCACCAGCTTCAAGCTCGAGTGGAGCGACGCTCAGCACGCCTTCATCCTCCCTAAGACCGGCGAGTCCCTCACCGTACTCATGGAGCGCCTGCTGCAGCAGCACACCGGGGAATCCTCAATCACCCTCTCCTGAACCGGCATGACAGTCTCGGTCGCCATCATCACTCTCAATGAGGAGTCGAACCTCGCCCGCACCCTCCAAAGTGTGCTCTGGGCCGATGAGCTCGTCATCGTTGACTCCGGCTCTGAGGACCGCACCGTCTCCATCGCCCAGAATTTCGGCGCCCGCGTTTTTCGTGAGCCGTGGAAAGGCTTCGGCGTCCAGAAAAACTCCGCCCTCGCCAAATGCACCTCCGATTGGATCCTCTCCCTCGACGCCGACGAACAGGTAACTCCCGCCCTCGCCTCCGAGGTCCGCGCCATCGTTGACGCCCCCGAAAATCCCGACGCATCCCCGCTCGGGGCCTACTTCATCCCCCGCCGTAACTACTTTCTCGGCCACTGGCTCAAATTCGGCGGCATGTATCCCGACAGCAAATTACGACTGCTGCGTCGCGACCTCTTTACCTCAGGTGAGGCCCGCTTCGCTGAACGCCCCGTCCACGAAGATGTCCTCTACGACGGCCCCACCCAGCTCCTGCGCGGCGATTTGCTCCACCACGCCTACCCCACCCTCACCAGCTATCTCGCCCATCTCAATCTCTACAGCAGCCTCGCCGCCGAAGGCCTCGTCGCTGACTTCGCCGCCAAAAAGAAGCATCCTTCCGCCGCCTGGTTCGCCGCCCACACGCTCTTCAATCCCTATCTCACTTTTCTCTATAACTACGGCCTGCGCGGCGGCTTCCTCGACGGACGCCCCGGCTTTCTCTATCACGCCTACCACTCCGGCTACATTAGTTGGAAATATTCCAAGGCCTGGCAGATGCAGCGCGACCAACGCTAACTCCCCGCTAGGTCAATATATATTTGTAGGCTGGCTCTTTTTTGAAACGTCTCCCGGGGTTCTAGCGATGCTCTTTTGGTGCTTCTTAGATGAAAGCTCAGACGGCCAGCAGAAGGAGGCATTTGTTGCTGCGGGGTTTATTGCGCCTCCCAAGACTTGGGCTTCCGTTGTGAAGCCCTGGAAGGCCAAGCTCAGAGAGCGGCGAATCCGGTATTTCAAATCGAGCGAGTGCCGCAATCTACAGGGGCAGTTCTGGAAATACAAAAATGAGTTCGGACTAGAGGAGGGCCATCGCAGGGCTGATGCCGTCCGGGATGAACTGGAACAAATTGTTCAGCCTGCCGAGATATTTGGCTTCGCAATGGGAATTGATCTAAAAGCGTTTCGGGAGATAGACCAACTCCCAGAATCTTCTAGCAATAAATACTGGAGTTCTGATTATTTCGTTCTGGCTTACCGAATGACTTTTTATCAGATTGTTGCGGAAGTCAGTCAATCTCCCTTGCACCACTATGTAGCTTTCGTTTGCGACAAGAGCGACAAGAAAAAGAACCTAGATGAGGCTTTCGAGAACTTTAAGCACCGCTATCCAGACTTGGCCGAGCACATGCGCGGCATCTCACACCTTGATGATGAATTCACACCTGAACTCCAGATCGCAGATTTAATGGCGGACGTTGGTCGGCGGCAAATTGCAGCTAAATTGGTAGATCCCGGCTTTGAGATTATCGCTGGGCTTCCCGCTGTGAGATTCGATTGCTTACAAAGACGCGGCATGCTCGATATTCTGGAAGGGCGCTACAAAGGAGCTTAGTTTGGGCAGATTTTTTCTTAAGTGCGGCCTCTAACGCAACGTCTTTCGAGGCCGACATTGCTTTCGGGATGCTTGCCCATCCACTCGGCATAGGCAGAAATCAACTGCTTATAGGTGTGCCCTGCCATGCAGCCATGCTCATATGTAGACCTCTTTGCGTCCATATAGCCCTCTATGTACGCCATGCACGAGTTGGCGTCGGCTACTTGCTGCGGGATTCTTTGATCAATAACGGCCCAGTTGCTGCATTGATGGTAGAGATAGCCAGCCGAAGTCGTATCCTCGTGAGTCTTGGACAGAACGCAACAAGGCGCGAGAAGCGCGACGAGAAGCACGAGCGGGCCTCTCACTTTTCAGCCCAGCGCCTCTAGTTGCCGTCACGCCTCTTTTAATTTGGCGATAGTGCCGCGAAATTCGCGGGCAAGGGTAAGAACACTGCTGCCGACTTCCAGGTCGGATTGTGTAATCCGGTCTGCGGGATTAACAGCAGAGTCGAAGTCTTCCGACAGTCCTTCTGTCTCTAGAGCCACCTTGCCGGGATGGCGCAATGCCTTCCCACGCCGCAGCAGGGTGTCACTTAAGCGCGTAGCTTCGGCCTCTAGCGCAGCCCGCCGCACTTCCAGCAATTGCCTCTCACGCATAACTTGTCCGAGAACGGCGTCTTGGTCTTTAGTGGTCATAAAGTACTTACTCTCGCTGTATTCCACTTGCATCGGGGCACACCTCAGCTATACTCACATTGCAAACCGAGTTCATGCGCCCTGCCTGCCAGCGGGGTTTTCTATTTCTCTTTCAATATTCCCCAAGGGACACTCGGAATAGTTTGGCCTTTTTGCGGCCCCTCCAGTAGCTCGATAGTCGCTTCAGTGCTATTCGGGGCATCGACAATCTTTGCCCTCTTTCTTGAATCGTCCGGGCCGGGCACATACACAACCTCATCACCTACTCTTCCGGGTTTCATATCCGACTCCCTTTCGCTCGAATTCTACTCCTCTACCCTGTCACGGCCGCCTAATTCTACTTCAGTCAGGTATATTAGTGCCTATAGTTGACGAATCAACCCAGGTCTATCTTGATTTTTTCAAGTATATATTCACCCTCATTTGTGATGAAAATAGGCGTGAATAAAGACGGCTGCAAATAGGAGAAGCACTGCACCGGCGATCCGTAATAACGGATAACCACCCTTAATCTCAGCTATCGGACCCTTTGATATGCCGCGTATCCACCATGGAAGTCTATTCCATCTTGACGGGGCAAAAAGCATAACAATCCCATTGATTGTAATACCGAACACAATCACAAGAAATGCGACATTTAGAATCCATCTCATTGTCAGCTCCAAGCCTGGCAGGTGCAGCGCGACCCACGCTAACTCCCCCGCAACTCCAACTCCCCGTAACTCCCCCCAGCCCTCTGCGCCGACTTACAAGTAACTCAGCCACACGCTGTTACTCCGCCGCTTCACCCCCGCATACCACCGGCATGCGGGATACAAAGTGATCACCACCGCCGCCCACACCAGGTAAACCACCGGCAGCGAGAATCCCCATCCCGGCGGCTTCATCACCGGGAACTGCCCGAGATTGTTCGACTGAAACATCCAGTAGTCTGCGTGATACTTCCCCAGGCACACCGCCACCGCGATCAGATGGATCAGCGGTATGTGCAGCAGGTAATAAAACATCGGCACCTCGCCCACCGTCAGCGCCGGCCGCAGCCACCCCGGCGTCCCCCCATCCACTGCCCACAACAACACCAGCGCCGGCCCCAGCGTCATCATCAGATACAGCAGCGATGGCGGATACTTCGTTGCATTCAAAAACGACAGCACCGTATACACCGGCGACCTCTGCGTCGCCCACTGCGAAGCATCGCCATATACGTTCGTCCACCGCAGCAAAATAAATCCCGCCGTCACCGCCAGCCCCAGCCGCAGTAGAAATCTCCGCCTGCGCTCCGCCGGCCATCCATACACCTGCCCCAGCCCATATCCCGCCGCCGTCACCCCCACCCACGGAATCAGCGAATACCCATCCATCACCGCGTGCGTTCGGTTGATAAACAACGGCGCCGGCTCATGCAGCACCTTCCACACAGGATTCGCCCAGTCAAACCGGTCCAGCAAATTGTGCGTCGCAATCATCACCACGCCAAACGTCGTCACCGCCCACGCCGGCAGATAGACCAGCGCCGCCAGCACCATCATCGCCCACCCCAGCGCCCACAGCACCGCCAGCACCGTCAGGTGATAGTTGAAATTGAACTGCCAGCCCAGGCACCGCACCACCACGATCTCGAGAAAGATCAGCCACAGCCCGCGTGTGAATAAAAAACGCGACAGCTCGCTCCGGGTCTTTCTTCGCAGCGACAGATATGCACCCGTCCCCGTCAGCAGAAAGAAGACCGGCGCGCAATAGTGAGTGATCCAGCGCGTGAAAAACAGCGCCACCGTCGTGGTCGCCGGATCGGTCGGATTCAATCCCGTGTTGCTGAAATAGTCCCGCGTATGATCCAGCGCCATCACGATCATGATGATGCCGCGAAGCACATCAACTGACTCAATCCGGTGCCGCCGTGCCGCAACTTCGTCGCTCGCGAAGGACATTTCTCGCCGAGTCTACAAGAAATCCGCCCGCCCTCTCCGCCCCCGCCCCCCGCGCCCCCGCCGCCCCTCCCCCCGCCGCCCTCCGCCCCCCGCCCTCCAGCCGCCCCGCCCGCTCCGCCCCGCCCTCCGCCCTCCCCGCGCCCCCCCGCCTCTACCGCGAGATCTCCACGCTCCTGCGTTTTCTCTTCGCAATCCCAACCGCATGCGCCCGCGCCACGCTCATCGCCCCCGGCCCGTCCGCTAGTCCGCTCTTCGCCTCATGCTTGGCGATATACATGTTGAAGTCGGCAATCTTCAGCAACGCCTCCGGCGTGTCTCCGTCTTGCGGAAAAAGCGCCATCCCCCCACTCACCGACGGATAAAATTTCTGATCGGACAGGCTGATCGGCTCCCGCACCCGCGCCCCAAATCGCCGCATCGCCTCCGCCGGATCCCACTTCCCCTTCGTCTCCTCCAGCACCACCACGAACTCGTCTCCCCCCAGCCGCGCCACCGTCTCGCTCGCCCGCATCGCCGTCCGCAGCCGCCGCGCCACCACCTTCAGCAGCTCATCGCCCGCCGCGTGCCCATAAACATCGTTCACCTCTTTGAAGTCGTCCAGATCAAAGAACAGCACCGCCACCTGCGTCCCATTCCTCCGCGCCCGCTCCAGCGCCCGCTTCATCTGTTCAAACAGCATCCCCCGGTTCGCCAGGCCCGTCATCGCATCGTGCGTCGCCATGTGGTTCAGCTCCATCTGCGATTCCACCTGCATCGTCACGTCGTTTTGAATGCCGGCATAATGCGTCAGCCGTCCGCCCCCGTCGAAAATGGGCGTCATATATAGTTCGTTCCAAAAGCCCGTCCCGTCCTTGCGGTAGTTCTTCAGCAGCACCCGCACATCGCGCTCCTCGCGCATCGCCTCCCGCAACTTCTCCAGCCCCGGCTGGTCGTTGTCATCGCCCTGCAAAAATCTGCAATTGCGCCCCAGGCACTCAGCGGACGAATAGCCGGTCATCCGCTCAAACGCCCGGTTCACATAAACCAGCGGCATCTCCTTCTGCCTCGCATCGCACAGCGTCAACCCGTTGCCGACGGATTCAAAGATCCTCCTCGCCCGTTTGAGCTCCTCACGCATCGCAACGTGGCGCTGCTCAAACACGCTGATCGCGTGGACCATCTGTCGCATCTGCGCCGTGACCTCCGCCATCCGCAGCGGCCGCTCCAGCACCCACTCATACCACCCGTCCGGTTCACACTCCACACCGTGCTCAGAATTCTTGTCCTTGCCCACTGCCGCCGCATCCCGCACCAGCACCATCGGCGGCGCCTGCCAGCCTTTAAATGCCTGCACGCCTCTCTGCTTCTCTGCCCCGCGCGCCCCCGCCTTCGCCGCGGTCAACACCTCATCGGTCACGATGCATCGCAGTTCAATGCCTGCCGCCCGCGCCGCCTCTATCGTGTCCGGATGGCTCCCCAGCGCAGCCTTATAGTCCGCCCACTCCAGCACCACCGCGCTCAGCCCGCATTGCTGGATCGCCGCCCGCAATATCTCCCGCTCTTTCACGCTCTGCAAAAACAGGCCCACTCTTTTTGAACTCGTCATTCGCTCTCTCCGCCTCCTCATATTCGACCCTCGCCGCTCTCAAAAGCGATAAAAGACGACGGTTAACGTCGCCGTTCGGTCCTGAAATGGAGCCTTGCCGACAGCCTCCCTTTTTGGCATCTAAACGTTGGAATCTCAGCACTGGCTGCGCCGACATCCGCCCGCCACCAACCAATCCGCGACGCCGAACCGCGCGCCCCGGTAGTGTCCCGCGAAGTGCATCGGCTCAGACCAAGCTCGCGCGTCGGCAACCATGAAGGCAATCAGCGGCGTACCTGACCGCGAACACGTTCCCACATCGTTCCTTGAGCATCAGAGCTGGGCTGCATCGAGCAGTTCAGGTACATGGTTTAATCGGAGGGCATGGCGCTCGGCCTCCTCTTTAGTGAAGCTTCGAGGCGGCCAGACAGCTCAAGGCCCTTGCTACTTGATTTGAACTGAAACAGGTGGCGAGGTGGAGATGCCATTTGATGCATCGCCACTATAAGTGGCAGTGACGGGATATGTGCCGGAGCAATTCCGGCACTAGAAAGGTTCACTGTTCCTGTCCCGGTGTTATCGAGGCTTGCCGTGCCGACGACTGTGCCTCCGAGGGTGAAGGTTACGGCTCCGGTTGCGATTGCGCTGGTCGAGTCTCTTTCACCTTGGCGGTCAGATTGACAGCAGAATTTGCGGGCACAGGATTCGGAGTAACGGTAAGTGCGGTCGAAGTCGCCGCCTTTAACGTGACCGAGACCGGGCTGCTGGTCGAAGATTGGTCTGTTGCATTGCCGGAATATTTCGCGGTGATGTTGTAAATGCCTGGCGCGTAAGTTCCATTCGCCGTGACGGTGACCGAGGCATGGCCGTTGGACAGCTTTGCCGACCCGATGGCGACTGAACCAGAATAAAAAGTGACGTTGCCGGCAGGCATGCCGCCGGCAGAAGTACGCGAAACAGCGGCAGAAAACACTGCTCTTGACCCTGAGTAAGGGTAGTTGGTGAGATAGAAAACTTGGTCTGTGTGGTGAAGGTTTCAACGGTTACGGGTGCTGTCCCAAGCGAACTCTGATAATGGGAGTCACCAGAGTATGTGGCTTTCAACAAGTAAGTGTCAGCGGGAACACCCGAGGACCCAAGATTGAGGCTCGCAGCGCCGTCGGATATGGGCAACGTACCCAAAACCAGGCCGTCGAAGCTGAACGTGATTGAACCGGTAAGCGGCCCAACGGATTGTTGAGTGGTTGATGTAGCACTTTTAGAGTGACAGGGGAACCGATCGTTACCGGACTCGTTGTTAATAACTGCGTTGAGGTGAGGATTTTACCTCCGTTGACATAAAGCGCGCCCGAGTAACCTGACTCGCTTCCTCCGCAGGTCAGGACGTAAAAATATACGCCCGTTTCAGTCGGCGTGATGACTGCGGAGCCATTGTAAACTCCATCGACTAACTCCCCAGTTTGCAGTCCGGTCCAGATTCCTGAACCAGCTGCGTTGTTCTCCACAAATGTCAGCAGCACCGCTGCAGCGTCGCAGAAAACGCGTTGAAGACTTTTCCAAGTGAGAGTTACGGGCATACCTGAAGCGACATTTGATTCTGAAAGTGAGACCTGCACGGGTGACGGAAGGGCGGGAGAGGCGGTGACTGACGAAATCGTTCCGTACCCATACTCACCTGAATAAGTTGATGGGCCGTAAAAGCTCCCGTTCCCGCCAAAGGCAATGTCGGTTGGGCCGTCATTCGCCGCGTCGAAGCTCACCAACGTTTTTAAGCTGCCGGTTGGATTTAATTGAAAAAGCGTGCCGTCGTAATATGCGCCGCCGTTCTGATTAGTTCCGTAGAAATGGCCCATCCGAAGCGAGCAGGAGAGAAGGCCCAGCGCGACCATCGGGCAATTCGTCCCACCTTGCATGCAGAATCGATAAACAGTAGTGAAATCACCTGCTTGATCGATTTTAAAATGGTCACCACCCTTTTTGGAGGAGCGAGAGTCTGCGTCTAATCCCGTAGTGACACCGTAGAAGTCTCCGGCTGCGTCTTGCACCAATTGTCCCAGCAATCGAACCATCGGCACGGCTCGCCATACAAAAAGTTATAAAGCGTGGTTAATGCGCCAGCCGGAGTCAATTTGAATATCGAACCAACTGAGTTCATGCCCCCAAACTTGGTGGTGCCGTAAAAATTTCCGTCAGCCCCTTGGAGCAATGCAGCCTCGGGTGCGAAGCCATCGGAACAGCTAGTTCCTTCGGCACTGCAAAAGGCATATATGGATTTAAATGCCCCACTCGGCGTGATTCGAAAGATAGTGCCGCAAGAATCGTAGCAGTTCGAATTCGAGCCCCGCCCCATGTTGTGCCATAAAAGTTGCCATCATTGCCCTCCACCATTGCGTTGGGTTGGAAACCGTCCGCACAATCGGAAAAGCTCCCTGGGTGCAAAAGGAATAGAGGGTCGTAAGGGCTCCCTGCAGGGTGATTTTGAATACAGTGCCGGCTCCGCCCGCACCGCCGCCTGCAGTTGTCCCATATAGGCTGCCGTCGCCTCCTTGCGCCAGACTGCCGTTCGGAGCTGCGCCATCCAGACATGGGTCATCGCCGTATCTACAAAATTCATAGATTGTAGTCACCACGCCGCCTGGAGTGATTCTGAAGATCGTGCCACATGTGGAGTAGACACAGGCTTGACTGGTGGCTCCTCCCGCTTCAGTTGCACCATAGAAGTTTCCGTCACTGGCCTGGACCAACCTACCTAAAGGATAGGCGCCATCGCCTCCACCGGTAAAACTCTAGAGGCTGAACGGTAGCCGTTTGACCCAAGGCAACCGTAGTAATCGCTATAACCAGAAAGGAGAAAAAATAATAACGAAGACGCATACACAACTCCCGGCAGAAGAAAAACAGCAAAAACAAAACTACGGTGAGGAGCCGCGAATCACTGAAGTCTAGCTGTCAAAGATGACATAACGCAAGCCAACGAAAAATTGGGTAGTGGGCTACTTTGCATTGGCTGCGACATGAAGACAATCAGCGGCGCGCCTGACCCCAAACACGTTCCCACATCGTTCCTGGGGCGTCAGAACTGGACTGTACGCACAACAATGCGGCGATACACGCGGCTGTCGAACGGCTTCTCACGCAACATCGAAAATCATGCGGCGGGGACGACGCTAGATTCTTTCGGGTATAACCTCGTCAAGATTCACCGCACCCTGCGAATGAGTCCTGCGATTGCCGCCGGGGTCACGAGCGTTCTGTTAACCACCACCACCCACCCCCCACCCGCTTCCCCATTCCCCGCCCGGTGGACTATCCTGACCAGTGCCCAACCCTACCGAGTCTCCGGCCCACCCCCGCCATCCCTCCCCTGCCGAACAACAGTGGGAGCAAAGGTCCTCGACCCCGCCCTCGCCAAAACTCCCGAGCGGCCCATCGGCTCTCCCACCGGCGTCAATCGCGACGACGCCGGCCGCGCCCGCTTCACCACCATCTCCGGCGCGCCGGTCCAACGCCTCTACACCGAGGCCGATCTGCCCGAGACTGGGTGACTAACTCGGATACAATTATCGGACTGCCCGGCCAGCCCCCCTACACCCGCGGCATCCATGCCACCGGCTATCGCGGCAAGCTCTGGACCATGCGCCAGTTCTCCGGCTTCGCCTCGCCCGGAAGAAACCAACCCGCGCTACAAATACCTGCTCGCACACGGCGGCAACGGCCTGTCCGTCGCCTTCGATCTGCCCACCCTCATGGGCTGCGACTCCGACGATCCCCAGAGCGAAGGCGAAGTCGGCAAGTGCGGCGTCGCCATCGATTCGCTCGAAGACATGGAGACCCTCTTCGCCGGCATCCGCCTCGACTCAACCACCGTCTCCATGACCATCAATTCCCCGGCCAGCGTCCTCTGGGCCATGTATCTGGTCGTGGCCGAAAAGCAGGGCGCGGACTGGAAGACAAATTTCCGGCACCCTCCAGAACGACATCCTCAAGGAGTACATCGCGCAGAAGGAATACATCTATCCGCCCGCCCCCTCCATGCGCCTCGTGGTCGATACCTTCGAATTCGGCGCGCTCTACACTCCGCGCTTCAACCCCATCTCCATCTCCGGCTATCACATTCGCGAAGCCGGATCGACCGCGCTCCAGGAGCTGGCCTTCACCCTCTACGACGGCGTCGAATACGTCGAGTGGGCCCTCCGCCGCGGCCTCGCACATCGACGACTTCGCTCCCCGCCTCAGCTTCTTCTTCAACTCCCACAACGATTTTTTTGAGGAGATCGCCAAGTTCCGCGCCGCGCGCAAAATCTGGTACCGCCTCATGACCGAGCGCTTCGGCGCCAGAATCGATCGCTCGCAGAGATGCGCTTCCACACCCAGACCGCCGGAGTCTCGCTCACCGCGCAGCAGCCTAGGAACAACATCGCCCGCGTCGCGATCCAGGCGCTCGCCGCCGTGCTCGGCGGAACCCAGTCGCTGCACACCGACGGCTTCGACGAAGCCCTCGCTCTGCCCACCGAAGACGCCGCCCGCATCGCTCTGCGCACCCAGCAGATTCTCGCCTACGAAAGCGGCGTCGCCCAGACTGCCGACCCGCTGGGCGGCTCCTGTTTCGTCGAGCGGCTGACCCTCGACATGGAGCGCGGCGCCTTCGAATATTTCGACAAACTCGATGCCATGGGCGGCATGGTCAGCGCCATCGAGCAGGCTATCCGCAAAAGGAAATCGCCGAGGCCAGCTATCAATATCAGCGCGCCGTCGAGGCAGCGAGAAAATCATCGTCGGGGTCAACGACTTCGTGGTTGAGGAGTCGCTGCCGCGAAATCCTCTACATCGGCGAAGAGGTCCGCCTGGCGCAGACGGCCAAGCTCAAGCGCTCCGCGAGCGCCGCTCGAACGAAGAGGTCGACGCGAACGCTCGCTGCACTGCAAGCGCGTCGCGGCGATGGATCCCGACAAGCTGGCGCCGACTCCCGGCCGGCTCTCTGCGGCCAACACCATGCCGGCGATTCTGGATTGCGTTCGCGCCTACTGCACGGTCGGGGAGATCAGCCAGGCTCTGGCCGATGTTTACGGCCGGTACACCGAAGCCAGCTGGACCTAGCCGTCGCCGACGCGAGGGGCGGCCAGTTATACTCGTTCGTTGCCATGACATTGACCACTCCAATCCGCGTGCTGGTAGCCAAGCCGGGCCTTGATGGGCACGACCGCGGCGCCAAGGTGATTGCGCGCGGGCTGCGCGATGCCGGAATGGAGGTCATCTACACCGGGCTGCGGCAGACTCCGGAGATGATCGTGAATGCGGCGGTGCAGGAGGACGTGCAGGTGATTGGGCTGTCCATTCTGAGCGGGGCGCACAACGCGATTGTGCCGCGGGTGATGGCGCTGCTCAAGGCGCAAGGGGCGGAAGACATTCTCGTGGTGGTGGGCGGGACGATTCCTGAGCAGGATGTGGCGGGCCTGAAGAGCCAGGGGGTAGCTGCGATCTTCGGGCCGGGAACGTCGCTTGAGGAGACGGTGAAGTTCATCGTAGGCAATGCCCCGCGGCGGGACGTGGCCTGATTCTCATGTTCCACGTGGAACATGTAGTTACACAGCCGACATAACTCAGTGACGACAGTCATGCGACCCGTGAGTTTTCGCGCACGTCACTAACTGCGGTAGTTATCCTTCGAAGCGGCGATTCCAGAGGCTGGGGTCAACATCGAGGAGGACTGAAGAGGCAGGGAGTGGCGCTATCTTCGGCCCGGGAGCATCGCTGGAGGAGACGGTGACGTTTATCGTGACGAATGCGCCGAGGAGAGATGTGGCCTAGGGGGGCGTGGTGACATTCGGGGCGGAACGACGAAACGTAATCGTCCTTCGTCCTCCACTCCAAAAACTCCTCAATGTTTTCTATACTTACTTGATTCGTTCCGTTACCTTGCCTGCAATACAGAACATAGTTATTGCCCACTTTGACAAACGACAGTTGTCCTCGTCTAACTACCTCTATTCTGGCGACTGTTTTTCGTTCACCTCGAACATTTCACACCTCACATAGTTAGAAACGTTGCCGCCGTCTTTAAATTTCCCCCTAATGCACTGATTCAGGTGAAGTTGCCAGTGATTTGCGTTTTGGTTAACCGGATTTTCAGCAATGCAACCGAAGTCAGTACTCTATTCCAGCTATTTCGCCATTATCTCTGACTCCCAGGTAGAGAATTCCGCCATCGGAGTTTAGGAAGCCGGCAATAGCCTTCAGCATGGCATCGGTAACCTTATCGGAAGAGAGTTCCCTCGGCGACAGTCCAGGCTGTGCAGTCGCTCGCGCATGGTCGTAGGCCATCGAACTCTGAATTCACATACCCCAGATTCTCCCCGTGAGATTTCTAACAAAACCTCAAGCGGCGATAATCGGCGACCTCGATAGCACACACGACGGGGATCGTCAATTTCTGGATCTAATGTCCGGGTGGGTGACCAAGTTCCACGCTTCAAGCTGTGCTTCTAACTCCCGAACCTTATCTAATGTTGGCATTTCCTTAGGGAGTTCGAAGACCTCAAAAAGTTGATGAAAGCTCAGCTCTGCAGAATTTTCATGCGCGCGACTCATAAGCTCTTGTATGGTCATATGCGCCCTCGTCAAAGCTCTATGTTGATGGCCTTAAGGAGGTGATTCTTAATAAGTTCCGCGCGGTGACGCCAAAATTCTGCCATTCCTTGAGCGCCTTGCATCAGCAGAGAAAATCCCTTTTCGTCAATGAATACGGGCATGGCCGCTTTCCTACAATGCGCATAATCGACATGCAATTCCTTAAATATTAGCTCTGGCAGTTTCATTTTCCATTTGTTATTTGACTTTCGACTTAGCGGCATAAGATTCGCTATGGAATTTACCCAATCCCTCCCTGCCTTCGTTGGGTCCAAGAGCTCTGCAAGGCTCCCTGTCTTCCAACTCTTGCACCCGCGCGTGGATAGACATGATGTAATTCGTCATCCTCGCCGCTAGGAAAGCCGATGTCCAGTTGGGGGTCTAATAGATCTTTCCTGGCGCCGGCGATCATTGGAAGCGTGAGAGCTTTTTGAATCGCCCCGGTATCTATCCCGTCCGTGAGCAAATCGGTAATCCCATCCGGTGTCGGAACCTGAGAGCGGGGTATCAATGTATCGAGCCTAGCCGTAGCATCTTTGCCCATTCGCCAGCGACTGTAAACTTTGACCTATTCTGCAAAGCCAATTTCAGTTCTTTGATGTCGGTGCCTAGCTGGGTCAAGAAACCTTGATCGTGACGACGCTAATGAGTTTCTCCAGAAAAAAGCCTTATAAAGGGAATTGAGATCATCTATACCCCAGTCGCCTGGCTTATCAAAATGTAAGTGCCATCTCAACCCTACATAAATAGCTGCGGAGATGGGATATGGCGCCTCTGAGTAAGGAAAGTATCCCCCGCCGACTAACCGTTGAAAATCCCCCAAGAATGTAGCTAATGCCTCATCGTTTTTCATGATTAGCCGCCAATGCTGCGATGGCGTGGCTAGCAAATCAGAAGCTTTGAGCGATGAAATCTCACCAATTTCAACGCCCGAGACTCTCCTGGGCGTTACTTTATCGTCGGACGAAATGTAGCACGCAGTGACGATTTGCGTGATGAGTTCAGGACGATCATCGACTGATGACCAACCGATCGCGCCATCTTTCTGACCGAATTCCTTTATCCAATCCCGAAGAATAAGAGGCCCAGCGGGGTCGTGGCGTGTCTCGGCGTATAGCCATGAATGAATTAGGTCTACCGGCGAGACCCTTGTTCCAGTAAGGTTAAGCGTCTCGAATATTTCGCAAACTTCAGATAAGTGGTAGGTTGACGGAACAGTATATACAGCCAGTTTCGTACCCACGAGTCCTTCAAAGGCCTCTTTAAGAACGCCATCTGGCGGTCAAGCTCCTTGGCTTCCGGAAGCGTGGAGTTTTCGTAATTGTTCGGATTTTTTAGCGCCTGCAGATATCGCATCCACTGCCCCAAGATCTCTTCGCCCTTCACGCTACTCGATAGCGGGAACAGTATTTGACCTATACAAGCGGCATCTGTCGTCAGCTTCTTCCGCTTGACCTCTTGCTCGCGTATGTATTGAACGCGCTGCACCGGATCGGCGGTCGCAACATTAAGGAAGAAACGTCCGGAAAATCGAAACTTTCCGTCTTCAGCTCGCAAGCCGCCGAATGCCATGGCGATTGCAGTACATCTTTGCCGCCCGTCAAGTATCGCGAAGCGCTTATGAGGCTTTGACCGATCATCGCCAAGATGGCGCGGCCCGCTAGCATCCGGTATCCAGATCGGATCCAATTCCACCTCAGGCTCAGCATTTTGTTCCCACAGAGTGGCCATACCAATCGGTCTTGACTCGATGATCGAGCTCACTAATTCCACTACCGCCGGCACTGCCCAGACAAACTCTCTCTGGAATTGTGGGACCATCCATTCGCGTTTGCGCAACTTATCGAGCAATACTGGGACGGTAATTGAGTTGACTTCTAATTCAGCCATTGAGCCTCTTGCATTCGGCTAGCAATTTAATACACGCAGCGAAGCAATACTACGCTCAATCATGGCTTATTCAAAAGCAATCAGCCTTCGAACCTTTTCTTCCAGAGGGTGGGGTCGACATCGGGGAAGACGGAGTCGCGGTCTTCTAAGTAGGCCAGCTGTTTTGCCTGTTCCTCGGAGATAGAGCCGTTGGCTTCATAGGCCTTCCAGATGGCGAGCAGCTGGTTGAACTGGTCGGTATGGACGACGAAGCGTTCCTCGGCGTAGTCGCGGGCGGCTTGGGTGGTGATGAGGAACTGCCAGTCGGAGCTTTCCATCAGGAGTAACTCGCGGCAGAGCTGCTTGACGATGCGCAGGCCGAGGCTTTCCGTGGTGGTGGCGGAGCGGGCGGTGCCGACTCCTGCGACGAGGGCGCGGGCTTCGGCTCCGTCAAGGCGTTTTTTAGCGGCGTCGGTTTGTTCTTTCGTAGGAGTCGCGGGGGCAAGGGGCTGGAGCGACAGCGGTGGCTGTGCCTGCAGAGCGCGCGGTTGCGCCGTAGGTGGTTCCGGACTCGGCGGCAAGAACGGCGGGATGTTCCCCGGTAATGGCCTCGCTGGCGGTGGCGACGGAGCTGGCTGCGGCCCGGGCGGCATCGTCAACCAATGCGGCGTCGTTCTCCTCGACCGGCTCGGCGGCAATCAGATCCTTCTGAAAGGCCTTGCTGGTGATGATGACGGGCGGAGGGGTGGAGAGGGTGGCGAAGTCGAATCCCTCGGGATAACCCTCGCGCCACTTGCCGGCGGTGGCGATATCGCGGACGGCGTGTTCTGCGGCGTAGATGTGGGGCCAGGTCCACGAGGTATCGGGATTGAGCCAGACCTCGTTGGTGCCGTTCTTGCCCCATGAGCCCTCGGGGAGGGACATGAAGCCGGCGGTGCCGGGAATTTGTCGAGATATTCTGAGCCGCTGGTGAGCTGGACGGGGAAATCCGCCCCGCCCTCGGCGATGACGCGGACAATCTGCTCGAGGAAGAGGGGGCCCTCGAACCACCAGTGGCCGAAGAGCTCGGCGTCGAAGGGCGAGCAGAGGATGGGCGGCTTGTTGTCGTTGAAGCCGGCCTTGAGCGCGTCGTAAACGAGGGAGACGTAGTGCTCGGCGTGGGCGCGGGTGCGGGCGGCGGCGTCTTTGGGATAGTAGGGCGTCTTGTAGGCCATGTCCACCTTGGAGCCGGTGACCTGCCAGTAGCGATGACCGCCGGGCCAGCGCTTTTTGTGGAAGTCGAGATAGAGGCCGTCGCCGGGATAGCCAGCGTCGCCTGACCAGACCTGGATGCCGGTGCGGGGATCGCGGGGGAAAGCGGTGACGGGACGGCGGCGCGAGTCGGGGCCGTCGACATAGTAGGGCTGGTAGAAGGTGCGGTGGGGGAGGCGGGCTTCGATCTTGTCGAGCTCTTCCATGGCGATGGGGCTCGCCGGCCATGAGTTCATAGGGGGATGAACTTGGTGGACTCCTCGATGAGGTGGGTATCCACAAAGAAGAAATCGATGTTTCCGGAGTCGCGAGAAACTCTTCGACGCCGTGGCGATAGAAGGGGGCCAGGGCTCGGAGGATCCTGCCTCGGGCATGGGAGCCTGCCAGACGCCGGCGGGGCGATAGCCGGCCTCGGGGACCCAGATGCCGCGCGGCTGTTTTCCGATGTGACGCTTGTGGGTGCGAACGGCGAGCTCGACCTGGGCGTAGATGGATTCGTCGGTGCCGAGGAGGGGGAAATATCCGTGAGTGGCTCCGCAGGTGATGAGCTCGATGTAGCCCTTCTGGTCGAAGTATTTGAAGCCGCCGACGATGTCGCCGCCAAGCTCGGCGAAGTCGTCGAGCGCCTGCTGGTAGTAGTCGCGCCAGAAGCGGGCGGTCTCGGCGAAGTGGGGCTCGTTGGTCTGGGTGAAGAAGGCTTCGTCTTCGCGGGCAGCGGCGATCTTGCGCTCGACGTAGGCGACGAACTCTTTGCGGAAGACGGGATGGGCGAGCTGCTCGAGCAGGATGGGAGTGAAGTTGATATTGGCGCGGAGGGCGAGGCCGTCTTTTTCAAGGCGGCGGAAGGCGCGGAGCAGGGGGAGATATGTTTCCGCTGCGGCTTCGTGGAGCCACTCCATGCCATGGGGCCAGGTGCCGTGATTGACGACGTAGGGCAGATGGGAATGGAGCGTGAAGGTGAGGTAGGCCGAGGCGGGCTTGCGCGAGGTTGCGTTCATAGTTTTAGAGATGCCTCGAAACGGCGCCAGGGAGCAGCGCGAAGTAGAGCGCCGGGTGCAGACGGGGCGCTGGAAGAGCAAGTCTACTACGGGAGGCGGTGGAGGGGCGGGAGCGGGGCGGAGAAAGGCGAGAAGCATTTGGCCGGATGGAGTGCGGTGGGATGAGGCGGCGGAAAAGGCTGCGAGCGGCGTGAATAAAGGGTTTCAAGAGGCAGCGTGCGACGGCGAACCGGCATCGAAATGGAGAGCGCAAAGATAGAGCAGAGCGGGCGCGTACGAGGAAAAGCAAAGAAAGCCTGAGCGGGATGAGTTGCTGCGAGGCGGGAGCGCTGGTAGCATCCGTGAACACGGGATAACAGAATCTGCGCAATCAATTGCGCGGCGAGTGAAAGGGAGGAACTGAAAAATGTCGAATCATGAGCATGAACCGGAGCAGGAGAATGAGGGCGGCGGCGGCGGTCTGGGATGGTTCATCGCAGGCCTGGGATTTGGAGCGCTGCTAGGAGTGCTGTATGCGCCGAAGTCGGGACGCGAGACGCGCGAGGATTTGAAGCGGAGCGCGCTGGAGGGCCGGGAGTATCTGACCCAGCAGAGCGAGATACTGCGGCAGCAGGCGACCGAGCTGGTGGAGCGCGGCAAAGAGCAGCTGGATGATTATGTCGAGCGCGGCAAGGATTATTACGCCAAGGGTCGCGAGCAGTGGACGGAGTATGTGGAGCGCGGCAAGGACACGGTTGCGGACCAGGTGAACCGGGTTTCGGCAGCAGTTGATGCGGGCAAAGAAGCGTATCGCGAGACGGCGGGATCGGTTGCGGCGGACAAGGAACTGTAAGCGCGCGCCGGACGGAAAAAAATCCAGAGAAACCAGGGTCGAGAGATGGAGAGCAACACAGTCATGACGGTGTTTGTGGCGGTCGCGGCCCTGGCATTTCTAGCTCAGGCGGCGATTCTGCTGATGATTGCAGTGCAGGCGAAGAAGACGCAGGAGCGCGTGCTGACGATCCTTGAGGATCTGCAGGGGCATGCGCGCCCGGTGCTGTCGTCGGCGCGCGAACTGCTGGATGACAGCGTGCCGAAGGTGAAGGCGATCACGGCGAACCTGGCGGAGACGAGTTACGTGCTGCGTTCGCAGGCGATCGAACTGAACGAGGCGCTGGACGATGTGGTGGGACGAGCGCGAGCGCAGGCGGTCAGGGTAGACGGGCTGGTGACGCACACTCTGGATAGCGTCGAGAGCGCGCGGGACAAAGTTGAGCGCGGCGTGGGGCAGGTAGTGGACCGGCCGGTAAGGATGGCGCAGGGCGTGATCAAGGGCGTGAAGGCGGCGATTGAGACACTGCTGCGCAATCGTCAAGCGGCGGCGCGACCGGACTTTCAATCGCATCGAGCGGAGCGAGAGGCTGAGGAGATATTCGACTAGCGGATTGAGGATTGTGACGTGAGAGAGCGCGGCTTGCGGGCCGCGTTTTTTATTGCGAGGCGGGCGGGATAAGGGGCGGGATCAGGCAATCCAGCCGCCGCCGACGACTTCGTCGCCTTATAGAAGACGACGGACTGGCCGGGGGCGATGGCGCGCTGCGGAGAGTCGAAGCGGACGCGGGCTTGGAATCGTTGGGCGGCGGGCTCGACGAAGGCGGGGGCGGCCTGATGGCGGTGGCGGACTTTGGCCTGGACACGCCGGTGGCGCGTCAGGGCAGGGATAGAGATCCAGTTGAGGTCGCGAGCTGTAGTTCGAGCTATAGAGGTCTGGCTCGTGCGCCGAGGGTGACGTTGCGGACTGGCGGGATGGATGTTGAGGACGTAGAGCGGGTCGGGCGAGGTGACGCCGAGGCCCTTGCGCTGGCCGACGGTGTAGCGATGGGCGCCGCCGTGGGAGCCTAGATTTGTGCCATCTGCGGTTACGAATTGGCCGGACGGTCATCGGGGCATCGGCTCCCTGATCGTCGAGGTAAGCGTCAATGAAGGCCTTGTAGTCGTTGCCGGGGACGAAGCAAATCTCGTGGGAGTCGGGCTTCTGCGGCGAGGGCGAGGCTATGCCGGCGGGCGAGGTCGCGGACTTCGGGCTTGGTGATGTGGCCGAGCGGGAAGAGGGAGCGGCTGAGCTGCAGCTGGGTGAGTCCGAAGAGGAAGTAGGTCTGATCCTTGGCGAGGTCGGAGGGGCGGGATGAGGATCCAGCGATCGCGCGCGGGGTCGTAGTGGTTGCGGGCGTAGTGGCCGGTGGCGACGGCATCGGCTCCCACCTGGAGGGCGGTGGTGATGAGCTCGTCAAACTTGAGGTGATTGTTGCAGTGGGTGCAGGGGATGGGGGTGCGGCCGGCGAGGTAGTCGGCGACGAAGGGCTGGACGACATCGTGCTCGAAGCGCTGCTCGCGATTGACGACGTAATAGGGGATGCCGAGCTGCTCGGAGACGCGGCGGGCGTCGTATACATCATCGAGGGAGCAGCAGCGGCCGGTCACCTGCTCGGGCATGCCGGCGTGTCCGGCGAGGCGACGCTGGTTCCACAGCTGGAGGGTGAGGCCGATGAGGGAGTAGCCCTGGGCGCGGAGGATGGCGGCGACGGTGGAGGAGTCGACTCCGCCAGACATGGCGACCGCGATGGTGCGGGCGCCGGGGGAGGAGGCGGCGGCGACGGGGGCCTCGGGATGGGTGAGGAGGGACATGCCTACATTGATTTTAGCGGGTGGTTTGACTTGGGCGGGAGCGCAGGATAGTTTCATGGGCGAGCTGGAGATTTTCGGCGGTTCATTCAATTCACGAGATAAAGGAAGACTCGTTCATGACTTATCGGAAAGCCCGGAAGAACGTATCGCGCATGTTGTTCGCTTCCCTGCTGTTGCTAACGATGCTGGGTGTGGTGAATGGGCCGGCGATGGCGGCCGGAGTGGGAGGGGCGGGGATAGTTATAGATACGCCGGGATTCAGCGTGCCGGTGGATGTGGCGTTTCGGGTAAGGCTGGACGATACGTTGACGAGTGTGGATTCGCAGGTGGGGGACCCGTTCAGCGCGACGGTGGTGAGCGAGGGGCCGTACCAGAGCGCGCGGGTATATGGGCACATCAGCGCGATTGATATGTCGGGGCGGCTGAAGGGAAATACGGAGATGGTGCTGAATTTTGACCGGCTGATCATGCCGGATGGGCGGCAGACGCGAATCCACGCAGAGATATTGCAGCTGTTTCATGCGCCGTCGCATGAGCAGGTGGGAGTGGAGAACGCGATCATGTCCGATGGCCGGGGGCGGTCGGCGATGCTGAGCACGGGATTCGGCGCCGGGGCGGGAGCTCTGATGGGTGCGATTTTTGGCGGGGGCAAGGGAGCGGCGATTGGCTCGATCGTAGGCGGGGGAGCGGGGCTGGGTACGACGGCGTTTCGCGGGCGGCAGAAGATCACGTTGCCGAGCGGGCTGGAGATGATGATCCAGGTGACGCGGGGCTAGCGGCTGGAGACGGAGACAGGCTCGGGGCGCGCGGGGGTGAGGGCGCGCAAGTGGGCGACGGCTTCGGGAACGACAGTGAGGGCGAAGTCTACGTCGGCGTCGGAGTTGTGCTTGCCGAGGGAGAAGCGCATGGAGCTGCGTGCGCGGGCGTGGGAGAGCCCCATGGCGGTGAGGACGGGGGAGGGTTCGATGGCTCCCGAGCTGCAGGCGGAGCCGCTGGAGACGGCGAGGCCTTTGAGGTCGAGGGCGATGACGAGGCCTTCGCCTTCGATGCCGTCGAACCAGAGGTTGGCGGTATTGGGGACGCGGGGGACGGGGTGACCGTTGGCGTCTACGCCGTTGATGCCGCAGCCGGGGATGCGCTCGAGGAGGCCGGCTTCGAGGCGATTGCGAAGGGCAGCGGTTGAGGCGACGCTGTCGTGAGCGAAGCCGGCGAGGGCGATGTCGGCGGCTTTGCCGAGTCCGGCGATGCCGGGGAGATTTTCAGTTCCGGCGCGACGTTGGCGCTCGTGATTGCCGCCGAAGAAGAGCGGCTCGAGGAGGGTGCCGCGGCGGATGTAGACGGCTCCGGTGCCTTGCGGGGCGTGCATCTTGTGGCCGGAGAGGGTGAGGAGCTGGCAGCCGATCTGGTCGACGTTCGAGCGGGATTTTGCCGGCGGCCTGGACTGCGTCGGTATGAAATGGGGACGCCCGCTGCGGCGGCAATTTGCGCAATCTCGGTTACAGGCTGCAGGACTCCGGTCTCATTGTTGGCGAGCATGATGGAGATGAGGCGGGTCTGGGGAGTGATGGCAGCGCGAATGTCGCCGGGGGAGATGCGGCCGGAGGCATCGGGCGGCAATGAAGGTGACGCGGACGCCGCGCTGCTGGAGGCGACGGGCGGTGTTGAGGACGGCGCTGTGTTCGATGGCGCTGGTGATGAAGTGAATTTCGCCGGGCGGAGTGCCGGCGGCGAGGTGAGCGCCGATGACTCCGAAGATGGCAAGGTTGTCGCCCTCGGTGCCGCCGCTGGTGAAGACGACCTCGGCGGAGCGGCAGGAGAGCAGGGTGGCGATGCTCTCGCGAGCATGTTCGATGGCAGCGCGGGCCTGCTGGCCGAAGCGATGCACAGAAGAAGCGTTGCCGAACTGCTCACCAAAGTAAGGCTGCATCGTCTCAAGCACCGGCGGCAGCAGAGGGGTGGTGGCGTTGGCGTCCATGTAGACCCTGTTCATGACTACAACCATTGTAAATTTCTGCTAGTCTGCTGGCGAACTTGAGGCAAGGAGAATTTATGAAATTAGTGAAATGTATGGCGGCAGGGGCGATTGCGATCGCGCTGACGGCGAGCGCTCCGGTATGGGCGCAGATGAGCAACATGGGTGGCGACAAGGCCATGAAGGCGGGCGGAAAAGCCAATCCCGCAGAGGTTTACGAGAAGCTGTTGAGCATGGAGGAGAAGGAAATTGTTGGCCTGGCGGAGGCGATGCCGGCGGACAAGTATGATTTTGCGCCGAGCCAGGGAATATTCGTCGCGAGCCAGAAGACGAACTTCACCGAGCCGAAGGCAGTCTCGACCTTTGGGCAGGAGGTTGCGCACGTTGCGAGCGCGAACTACTACTTCTTCGGGGTGGGCGGGGGCAAGCCGTCGGTTGATCCCGATGCGATCGAGAAGCTGACGAAGAAGGATGACATTGTGAAGGCGCTGAAGGATTCGTTTGCGTATGCGCACCAGGCGGTAGCGGGATTTACCGCGGACAACGTCTACGCGCTGGAGTCTTATGGCAAAGGGCAGGCGACGCGCGGCGGGATGGCGACGTTTGGGCTGGGCCACATGATGGACCACTACGGACAGCTGGTGGTTTATTTGCGGATTAATGGGATGGTTCCGCCAGCGAGCAGAAAGTAACGAAGCTCGCGGGAAAAACAAAAGGCCGCATGAGTGCGGCCTTTTTTTATTGGAGCAAATTGAGGTTGCGAGTGGGATTACCGGTCGGCGACCGCGATGTATTTCTGGGGATAGGCGGGGCCGATGTAATCCGCGCGCGGGCGGATGAGGCGGTTGTCGTCGTGCTGCTCGATGATGTGGGCGGCCCATCCGCTGATGCGGGAGACGGCGAAGATGGGAGTGAAGAGGTCCATATCAATGCCGAGGGTGGTGTAGGTGGAGGCGGAATAAAAATCCACGTTGGCGTTGAGCTTTTTCTCGGCCTTAACAAACTGCTCGATGGCGCGGGACATTTCGAACCACTTGAGGTTGCCGGAGGAGCGGCCGAGGTCCTCTGACATTTTGCGGAGGTGCGTGGCCCGGGGATCTTCAGTGTGATAGACGCGATGGCCGAAGCCGGAGATTTTTTGTTTCGCGGCAAACATTTCGCGGACGTGCTCGACGGGATCTTCTCCGGCGGCGTCAATGGCGAAGAGCATGTGCATGACGGCCTCATTGGCTCCGCCATGGAGCGGGCCCTTGAGGGCGCCGATGGCACCGGTGACAGCGGAGTGGACGTCAGAGAGCGTGGCCGCAATGACGCGGGCAGCGAAGGTAGAGGCGTTGAACTCATGGTCGGCGTGGAGGATGAGGGCGACGTCGAAGGCGCGGGTGGCGGTGGCGGAGGGCTTTTCGCCGTTAAGCTGCCAGAGAAAATTTGCCGCGTGGGAGAGCGACTTATCCGCGGGCACGATGGGCTTGCCTTTGCGGATGCGGTCGAAGGTGGCGACGATCATGGCAATCTGCGAGGTGAGGCGGTAGCTCTTGCGGACGTTGGCGTCGTGGGTGTTCAGTTTTTCGTCGGGGTCGTAGAAGCTGAGGGCGGAGACGGCGGTGCGGAGCACCTCCATCGGCGCGGCATCGCGGGGGCAGGACTGGAGGAGCTCGATGATCTTGGGATGGAGTTCGCGGGCATCGGCAAGTTTTTTGCTGAACTCAGCCAGCTCATTCGAGGTGGGGAGATGGCCGAACCAGAGGAGAAAAGTGCATTCTTCAAAGGTGGAGTGCTGCGCGAGATCGTGGATGTCAATGCCGCGGTAGGAGAGCACGCCGGCGTCGCCATCAATCCAACAGATGGCGGAGTTCGCCGCGACGATGCCTTCCAGACCCTTGGTTGCTACCGCTGTCGCCGTCATGATGGCCGTTTCTCCGTAGGAATTGTGCGTTTGCTACCGTGCGATTGAGGGTACAGTCCCCGCTGGCGATGAGGCGATTCCGCAAAAGGGGTAACTCACTTTTATAGCGTAGCGATGGAGTGATTGTCACATTCGACAGGATGGGGGCGGTGGGCGAAGCGGCGGGGGAGGAAGGCGTCGAGGGGGATGGAGGTGGGTTCTGCGGAGAGCGACTGGGCGATGAGGCGGGCGGTGGCGGGGGCGAGGAGGATGCCGTTGCGGAAGTGGCCGGTGGCGGCGAAGAGCGAAGCGGAGGCGGTCGAGCGGGCCGAGAATGGGGAGGTCGTCGGGGGTGCCGGGGCGGAAGCCGATCCAGGCATCGAGTTGCGGAGCGGTGGCGAGGGAGGGGACGAGGGCGGCGGCAGAGGAGTGAAGGCGGCGCAGGGCGAGGGGGTCGAGGGCGGGATTGAAGCCGGAGCGTTCGACGGTGGCTCCGACAAGGATGCGGCCGGGAGTGGAGGCGGGATCGCTTGCATCGCGGCCGCGGGGAACCAGATAAACGTCGTGCGAGCGAATGACGGCGGAGAGCGGCGGGCGGCAGGAGTCGGCGAGGACGAGCATGTGACCTTTGCGCGGCTCGGTATCAATTGCGGCTGCGCCGCCGGGCAGAGTGGAGAGTTGTGAAGACCATGCGCCCGCGGCGATGACGGCCTGGGGCGCGAAGAAATTGCCGGAGGGAGTGCGGGCGGTGATTCCGGCGGAGGATTGCGAGGCGGAGGCCGGTGAAAGCTCGAGGACGGGATGATGTTCCAGGATGCGGACGCCGGAGGCGAGGCAGGCAGAGTGGAGAGCGGCGGAGAGTTCGCGGGGATCGAGGCTGCGCTCGGGGAGCCAGGCGAGGCGGCGGCCGGAGGACGAGGCGGCGGAGAATTGGGGCACGAGGTGGCGGGCCTCTTCGCGCGAGATGGCGGTGGCGGCGGAGGGGAGGGGTTCGTCGAGGTCGAGAACGAGCAGAGTGTGGCTGGTGCGGAAGGGGACGGAGATGCCGGTGAGGCGGGCGATGTTTTGAAGGAAGGCGGGATAGAGCTCGAGGCTGAGATGGCTGAGAGGCTGGAGCGCGGGATGATTTGCGGAGTCGGCGGCGGCGAGCATTCCGGCGGCAGCCCAGGAGGCTCCGTGACCGACGCGGTCGCGTTCGAGGAGGGTGACTTCCCTGCCGCGGAGGCGGAGTTCAAGGGCGAGGGAGAGGCCGATGACGCCGGCGCCGATGATGAGGACGTCGGATTGCGACGAGGCGGCGGATTGCGACGAGGCGGCGGCGGGGATGCCGGAGGGATTCACAGACTAATTGTAGGATGCGCGGGGAGAGCGGTTGCGTGCGCTCTTATTGGGCGACGAGGGGCAGCTGGGTGTTGTTGGTGAAATCAACGTAGACGGAGAGGCCGCGGCGGAGGTCCCACTGCTGCTGGGTGATGGGGTAGTCGAAGATGACGAGACCATCCACACTTTGGTGGGGAGCAATCTTGGTGTCGTTGAGCAAGGGGTCGGCTTTGAGACCGGCGAATTGGGGATACATCTGGAAGACTTTGTCGAAGTCAATCTTGGCGGCGGCGACGCTGCGGCGACGCATGGGAGTCGGCGGGGTGCCCGGTGCTGCGGGCGCGGCAGGCGTGGTGGGTGTCTCGGGATTGCTCTGCAGGATGGCGGAAATTTCCTGAATGGTGAGGGTCTTGTCGCTGAGGTTCTGGACGTGGAGTTGGGCGAAGACGAGGAGCTGGTCTTCGACAGCAATCTGGAGGGCGGTGCCTTCGTCATTGGTGCGCTGAATGGGAAGCGGCATGGCGGTAACTTTGGTGACGGCTCCGCTGAAGATTGGGACGGTGCGATTGAACCAGAGATAGGCGCTGATGAAAATGACAGCGACAACGAAGGCGATGATGGCGGGGCGAATAACCGCCTCCAGCGGATGAGCCGGGTCCACCTGATCCAGATGCAGTTCGTTGTTGTCGTCAGTTGCCATTGCAGTGAATTCTAACCCGCAAGGTATGGGGGTGCGCCATCAAAATTGTGCGGAACGGCGCATAGATGCCACAAAAGCGGCAGGGGGAACCGTGTTGAGTACGTCGAAAGCTGTAAGCCAGGCGCGACGTAACTGCAAAAGTCCATATCGCATCTTGTCGAGGTGGGAGGTGTGGTGGCTATCGGTGGAGATGGTGATCTTGCAGCCGAGTTGATGGGCGATGCGGAGATCGCGATCGCAGAGGTCGAGGCGTTCGGGGGCGGCGTTTTGTTCGACAGCGACACCGGCGGCAGCGGCGGCAGTGAGCACGGCCTGGAGATCGAGGGCATAGGGCTCGCGGCGGAGGAGCATGCGACCGGTCATGTGGCCGAGGATGCAGAGGTGAGGATTCTCGATGGCGCGGAGGAGGCGGTCGGTCATTTGCTCGCGCGGCTGATTGAAGAGCGAGTGGATGCTACCGATGACGACATCCATCTGCGCGAGGACATCGTCGGAGAGGTCGAGGGCGCCGTCGGCGAGGATGTCAACCTCGATGCCGGTGAAGACGCGGATGCGGCCCTGCATCTCGGCGATCAACCTGGCGGATGCGGCGGATGTGTTCGAGGGCGCGGGCATCGTCGAGGCCGTTGGTCATGGCGAGATTTTTGGAGTGATCGGTGATGGCGATGTAGGCGTAGCCGTGGGCGGCCCCGGCCTCGGCCATTTCGCGGATGGTGTTGCGGCCGTCGGTGGCGTCGGTGTGCATGTGGATGTCGCCGCGAATGTCGTCGAGGGTAATGAGCGTGGGCAGGGTGTGGGCGGCAGCGGCGTCAAGTTCGCCGTGGTCTTCGCGGAGCTCGGGCGGGATCCAATCCAGGCCGAGGGCGGAGTAGATTTCTTCTTCGGTAGCGGAGGCGACGACGGAGTTGTCGTCGAGGCGGGCGAGCGAATATTCGCTGAGGGTGAATCCTTTGCGGAGGGCGCGCTGGCGGAGAGCGACGTTGTGCATCTTGGAGCCGGTGAAGTATTGGAGGGCGGCGCCCCAGGAATTTTCCGGCAGCAGGCGGACGTCAACCTGGAGGCCGTTGTGGCGAGTGAAGCTGATCTTGTTTTCGCCGCGGGCGATGAGGGTGGAGATGCCGGAGTAGGCGGCGGCGAGCTCCATGGTGGCGGCAATCTGATGGGGGCGCAGGCAGGGGCCGGTGACGAGAATGTCTACGTCGCCGATGGTTTCGCGGCCGCGGCGGAGAGAGCCGGCGACCTCGACGCGGGTGACGCCGGGGAGAGCGCGGAAGTAGGCGGAGACCTGTTCGGCATCGCGACCGGCGGCGTCAATGAGGAAGCGGCCGGCGTGGCGGCGATAGTCCTCGATACCTTTGAGGATTTTCTCCACCTGCTTTTTGCCGAAGCGGGGGAGGGACTCGAGCTGGCCGGCGCGGGCGGCGGCTTCGAGGGAGTCAATGTCGCCGATCTGCAGTGTCTCCCACAGCAGGGCGACGGTCTTGGGGCCGCAGCCGGGGAGTTGGAGGAGCTCGAGCATTTTGGGGTGGTAGCGGGCGAGGAGTTCCTGATGCAGGGCGAGGTTGCCGGTCTCGACCATCTCTTTAAGGTTGGCGGCCATGCCTTTGCCGATGTTGGGAATGGCGAGGAGCTGCTTGGGGTCGTCAACGATTTTGGCGATGGGGACGGTGGTGGCGTCGAGGGCCTCAGAAGCGCGGCGATAGGAGCGGATGCGAAAGGAATCGGCGGCGCTGATTTCGAGCAGGTCAGCGGTTTCGTGGAGGATGCGGGAGAGGTCGCGATTTTCCATTGCGGGTTAGGAGCGAGGGTACAACAGAGGCGGTTGTGGGTGCAGCGCGGGGGGAGAGTGAAAAGAGCGGGCATAAAAACGAAAAACCCGGCGGGGGATGCCGGGCTTGCTCGTCTATCGGAAAGCATTGGTTGCGAGGTGACCTGTTAGCAGAGTACGAGCGCGCGCGAGGGCGCGTCGCGTGTCAGGCAGAAGCAGATTCGCGCAAGCGGGCCACTTGATCCGCCTGCGGGCCTTTTTGGCCCTCTACGATATCGAATTCGACGTCATCGCCTTCTTTGAGGCTTTTGTAACCATCCGACTGGATGGAGCTGTAGTGCACGAAGACATCGGGACCCTCATCGCGTCCGATGAATCCGTAGCCCTTTGCATTGTTGAACCACTTCACTTTTCCTTTGTAGAGTGCCACGAGACCCTTCCTTGCTCCCGGCGAAACAGCGGGCCGGGGATGGAACGTTTTATTGCTGTAACAGAGGGACGCAAGAAACCTGACTTTGGTTGACTGGGTCGCATGCGAAACCCTCTAACGGAGGTAACGAAAAATAAATTCAGAAGTTGCGGAGAGCAGACAACCAAAAGCGAAGCGGCCCTGGTGGCATGAAATCGGCGCAGTTCGGCCTGATTTGAATGCTGCAAGCGCCGCTTTATATAGGAACGAAGGAGATAGCGGGATGGATTTAGCGCAGGGTAACGGAAGAGATGAACCGGAGTATGGCTAACAATCGCGATTCATTTTTGCGCACAATTTCGCGAGGCGAGAATTTTGGTTTAGCGGCGGCGGTGGTGATGCTTTTCATAGAGCAGGAGGGCGAGCATGGTCTTGGCGTCGAGCAGCGTGTTGGTGTCTACCATGCGGAGGGCTTTGGAGAGGGGAAAGAATTGGTGGCGAATGATTTCGTCGGCGTCAGGTGAGTCGTCGCCGGGGGTGAGGTCTTCGGCGAGATAAATCTGCATCCACTCAGCGAGGAAGCCGGGGCTGGCGTAATAGCGGATGAGCTTCTTCCAACGGCGGGCGCGGTAGCCGGTCTCTTCGGCGAGCTCGCGGCGGGCGGCGGTGAGGGGACGTTCGCCGGGCTCGATGCGGCCGGCGGGCAGCTCCCACAGATAGCGGCCGGTGGCATGGCGGTATTGGCGCTCGATCAAAATTTGCGGCTCACCGTGGCTGGGGTACTGCACGGGGAGGATGACGACCGAGCCGCTGTGGCGGACGACGTCTTTGCGATGGGGAGTGCCGCCGGGTTCGGCAACGACGTCGGAGTAGACGTCAAAGACTGCGCCGTGAAAGGCGCGTTTGGAGGAGAGCACGCGGACCTTGGCGGGGAGATGGCCACGTTGGCCGGGCATGGGGCGGGCGGGAGCTTTGCGGCTTGGCATGAAACCTCTAGGATGAAGCTGGCGATGACTGCGAAGAAGACGACCCGGTTCGATTCTATGAGACGGAGCGGGAGTGCGGGCGGGAGTGCGGGTGGGAGTGCAATCGTCGGGCTGGGCAACGTGGGGACGGCGCTGGCGTGTGCGGTGACGATGGCCGGTTTGCCGGTGGCCGAGCTGGTGGTGCGGCGAAGACCGACGGCAGCGCAGAAGGGATTGGCGAAGAGCCTGGGCGCGACGCTGACGGAGTGGAAGGATTGGAAGCAGACGAAGGCGGAGGTGGTGTGGATCTGCGTGGCGGATGCGAGCATTGGGGCGGTGGGGGAGGAGCTGGCGCGACGCTGGAGCGGGCGTGGGAATGCGGAGCGGCCGAAGCTGGTGCTGCATGCGAGCGGAGCGTTATCGAGTCGCGAGCTGGAGCCGCTCAAGAAGCTGGGAGTGATGGTCGGGTCGGCGCATCCTTTCCGGAGCTTTCCGCAGCCGGTGAAGCGCTGTGGGGCGCCAGCGAAGAGTGCGGGTAAGAAGAAGGCTGGGAGTGGCAGGGCGAAGAATTCTGGAGCGCTGGTGGGGACGTGGTTTGGACTAGAGGGCGAGGCGGCGGCAGTGCGGGCGGCAGCAAAGATGGTGCGGGCGCTGGGCGGTCGCACTTTTGTAATCGCGGCGAAGGACAAGGGGCTCTACCACTCCTTCGCATCGCTGGCGGCGGGAATGTTGATCAGCCTGCTGACGGCGGCGGGCGAGGCAGGAAGGCGAGCGGGGATTCCCGCGGCGACGACGCGCGAGTTGCTGGGGAAGTTGTCGGGCGGGACTCATGCAAACTGGGTGCGAAACGGGCCGGCGAAGAGCTTTAGCGGGCCGTTATCGCGAGGAGATACTGAAACGATTGAGCTACATTTGGCATCTCTTAGAGCAGTCCCGGAGGTAGAGGCGGTTTACCGGGCGCTGGCGGGATATGCGGTGGGACATTTGCCGGTGAAGCGGCGAGCGGAGATGGAAGCGGCACTGAGGGGCGGAGAGCGCGGAGTGAAAGCGAGAGCAAGTCAAAATTCGGCGCCGGGTGCGGCATGAGCAGTGACTGTATTGCGCTGAGCGCGATTCCCCACACTACGAAGCTGTTTCGCACGTATGCGGAGAGCGGTACGACTTTGCCGGCGTGAGTTGCGGGAGTTTTATGCCGCGGCGCCGCAGTCGCGTGGGTGGGAGAAGGCTGACGCTGGCGACGAAGCATGCCGATGCGGCGGCGGTGGCAGAGCTGCTGGAGGAGCAGAACCGGCGGCTGGGGGCGAGCGAGGCGACGCTGAAGAATATAGACCGGCTGCGGGAGGGCGCGCGGGCGGTGGTGACGGGGCAGCAGGTGACGCTGTTTGGCGGACCGCTGTATTCCCTGCTGAAGGCGGCGACGGCGGTGAAGCTGGCGGCTGAAGCGTCTGGGAGCGGGGTGCCGCATGTGCCGATTTTCTGGCTGGCGACGGAGGACCACGATTTCGCCGAGGTCAATGCGGTCAGCTTTCCTCAAGCGCATGGGGTGACGACGCTGCACCTGAGCGATGCGCCGGAGGGGGCGCGGCCGGTGGGCGGATGGGTGCCGGGGGCAGAAAAGGGCGGCGGACTGCAGGCGGCGATCGAGCAGGCGGCGGCGGAGTTGGGAGAGAGCTGGGCGCTCGATGTGCTGAAGGAAAGCTATGCGGCGGGAGCGACGCTGGCGGACGCATTCGGAAAGCTTTACTTGAAGTTGTTTGCCGAGTATGGACTGATCGTGGTGGATGCGTCATCGCGGGCGTGGCATGCGCTGGCGGCTCCGGTGCTGGGGAGCGCGATAGAGAAATCCGACGCGCTGCACACGGCGCTGGTGGCGAGGAGCGAGCAGCTGGAGGCGGCGGGATTTCACGCGCAGGTGCTGGTGGGGGCGAAGTCGTCGCTGCTGTTTCTGCTGGATGAGGCCGGGCACAGGGTGGCGTTGCGGCGCGAGGGCGAGATTTTTATTGCGAGCGGCGAGCAGTGGACGAAGGCGCAGTTGCTGGAGTTGTTGCGGGAGGCGCCGGAGCGGCTGAGTCCTAACGCGCTGTTGCGGCCGGTGGTGCAGGATTATTTGCTGCCGACGGCGGCATACGTGGGAGGGCCGGCGGAGATCGCGTATTTTGCGCAGTCGCAGGTGGCGTATGAGCAGCTGCTGGGGCGGACGACTCCGATACTGCCGCGGCTTTCGGCGACGCTGGTGGAGCGGCCGGTGGCGAGACTGCTGGAGCGATATGAGCTGAGTGTGCCGGATGTGTGGCATTCCGCCGATGAGCTGGGGTTGCGGCTGGGGGCGCGCAAGATGCCGGTGGAGTCGAAGCAGAAATTGGCGGCGGCGGGCAACACGCTGGACCGGGAGCTGACGGCGCTGCTCGAGCAGGCGGCGGCGGTGGATGCGGGGCTGGCGCATTCGGCAGAGATCGCGGCGAACAAGATGCGGTACCAGATGAACCGGCTGCGGCGGCTGATGGCGCGATTTTCACTGGAGCGCGAAGAGGGGCTGAAGGGCCACGCGGAGATGTTGACGACCCACTTGTATCCCCAGGGCGGATTGCAGGAGCGGCTGCTGGCGAGTCTTTATTTTGTGGCGAAGGAAGGTCCGGGACTGGTGGAGCGGCTGGTGGATGAGGCGGCGGACCGATGTCCTGGGCACCGCGTGATCACGCTGTAGAAGCGGAGAGCCGGGAGAGGGCGGGCGCAAAAACCGGGGCGGGCGGGCGGGAAAAGCACCGGGGCGGCGGGCGAGGAAAAGCGCCGGGCCCACGGACTGAACGGCGAGTAGAAAAGCAGAGCGCGAGCGCCTTACAATCACAGGATGGCGAAGAACGAGAAGCGGAGCGGGAGCGGAAATCTGAGCGGGCTGGATGTGCTGTGTCCGGACTGCGGCGCGATATTGAAGGTGGACATAGTGACGGGGGCGGTGATTTCGCACACTCCTGCGCCGCGCAAGAAAACATTTGAAGACCTGAGCGGGGCGACGAAGGCGATGCAGGAGCGGGACGAGCGCAAGGAGAGCCTGTTCAGGCAATCGGTTGAGGCGGAGAAGAACAAGGGGGACTTGTTCGATAAGAAATTTGCCGAGGCGATGAAGAAGGCGAAGGAAGACAAGACGACGGGCAAGCCGCTGCGGGACTTTGATCTGGATTAGTGCGGGATTGGTGAGTGAGTGCGGCCGGGAGTTCAGTGCTTGCGTTCGACGAGGTAGGTGGCGACGGCTTTGAGGCGGTCGGCGGAGGAGCCGAAGGGTTCCAGATCAGCGAAGGCGGACTGGACTAGATCGCGGGACATCTCGAGGGATTTTTCGACTCCGAAGACAGCGGGCCAGGTGGCCTTTTGGGTGGCGGTATCTTTGCCGGCGGTCTTGCCGAGGGCTTCAGAATTCTGCGTGACGTCGAGGACGTCGTCCACAATTTGAAAGGCGAGGCCGGCGTGGGCGCCGAAGGAGCGCAGGCGACGGATTTGTCCGGGAGTAGCGCCGGCGTAGATGCCTCCGGTCACGATGGAGACGGTGATGAGGGCGCCGGTCTTGGCGCGATGAATCTGTTCGACGAGGGCGGCGGTAGGTTTGGCGTGTTCGCCTTCGAGGTCCATGACCTGGCCGCCGATCATGCCGCCGACGGTTCCGGTAGCGCGGGCGACTTCGCCAACGATAGCGATGGCCTGAGCGGCGGAGCAACGGAGCTGCGATAGCACTTCATAGGCCTGGGTCTGGAGGGCGTCACCGGCAAGGATGGCGATGTCTTCTCCATAAACGACGTGGCAGGTGGGCTTGCCGCGACGGAGGTCATCGTCGTCGAGGGCGGGCAGGTCGTCGTGGATGAGGGAGTAGGTGTGGAGCATTTCGAGGGCGCTGCCGAGGTCTTCGACTCCCTGCGGCAGCTCGCCGGCGAGCTGAATCATGCGGGCGGATTCGAAGCAGAGGGTGGGGCGGAGACGCTTGCCTCCGGCAAAGACGCTGTGGCGCATGGCGCGATGGATGGAGACGGGCTCGACGTCGGGAGCGGGGAGCAGTCGTTCGAGGGCAGCGTCGGTGAGCGCGGCTCCGTCACGGAGGATGGCAGAGACATCAGGAGGCATGCAGAAAAATCATACTGGAGCGGAATGCGAATGGGCGTCGTGGCGATGCTGACGCCAGCCGAGGAAGGCGAGCAGAAGGAGCGAGAAGAAAGAAATGAGGTCGGCGACGATGCGGTCGGCAGTGTGATCGAACTTGATCTCGACGTCGGAGTGGCCGGCGGGGAGGGCGATCTGGACTTGTCCGCTGCTGGCGGTGGCGGCTTTGGGCGTGGGCTGACCGTTGATGCGGACGCGCCAGGCGGGATAATCCATCAGCTGCAGGATGGCGATGGAGGGCTGCGGCGTGTTGATGGAGAAATGCTTGTATTCGGGCGACCAGCGGGTGATGTCGGCGTGCTGCGAGGAGGTCAATGTGCTTTGACGGCTGGAGCTGGGCGGATTCTGCGGCGGAGTAGAGCCAGACGCGGGGAGCTTCGGGCTCGAGGTCATCGCTGTCGGCACCGTTGGGCAGGTATTCGTCCTGACCCTCGACGCCGGCGCCGGATTCGACGGCGGCAATGACGCCGCGGGGGGTGTCTTCCGGATCGCAGGCCTGGTGGAAGTGGTGGTAGCAGAGCTGGGCGGAGAGCACGGCAAAGAGGCAGGCGATAAAGATGGGAAGACAGTGGACGGTTTTCGCGGAGAGTGTGGCGCCGGAATGAAATCCGTGGCCGGCGTTACGACTGAGGACGGCGGCGAAGAGCAGTGCGGCAATGGGAGCGAGGGTGAGGAGCCATCTCCACGGGAACTGGACGAAGGCAAGTTCGGGGAGGAGCTTCCAGAGAAAAGCACTGACGGGGAGCAGGAGAAAGAAAGCGATTGCGGAGAGGATGCCGCTGATGAAGAAGACGCGGCGCTGCAGGACGTGCCAGCGATGCCCCTGGGCGAGAAGGATGATGGTGGCGACGGCGATGACGGAGAGCAGCAGGACAGCGATGAGCGAGGCCTGATGCTGCACGGAGTCATGCAGCGATTCGCCCATGTGGCCGAAGATGAAGTTGTTGCCGTAGTGATAGGCGGCTTGCTTGAGGACGCCGATTTGCACCCACGAGCGTTCCCACGCGGCGGGAAGAATATAGATGGCGGCGACGCCGAGGCCGAGCGCGGTGCCGGCAAGGATGCGGAGGAGGTGCTGGGTGCTGTGGTGCCGCCACGCCGAGAGCAGGCCGAGGATGAGGAGGGTATACATGCCGATGACGGCGGCGGGGGCGTTTGAGAGCCAGAGGGCGGCGACGACCTCGGCGAGGAGAACGATGTGGATGCGCGGGGAGAGCAGGGCGAAGAGCAGCAGCGGGAAGATGGCGGCGGCGAGGAGTTCAGCAAAGGCGCTGCGGGTGTAGATGGCGAACATCATGTAGGGATTGGCGATGTAGAGGAGCGCGGCAGCGAGGGCGGCGACGGGCCAGAGGGTGAGGCGGGCGAAGCGGTACATGGCGGCACCCGCGCCGCAGAGGATGAGAAAGAGGAAGACGAAGGGGGCGGCGGTCCAGCCGGTGATTTCGCCGATGGCGCCAGCGAGCATCCACGAAGCGGGGGGATAGAAGATGAAGCGGGGTTCGCCGGCGGTGTAGTTGGGAGACTCAGCCCAGCGCGGGTAGACGATGCCGTGCTGCCACTGCTGGGAGGTCTCGACCCAGTTGGTGATGTGGAAGGTGAGATCGTGGCCGCAGGAGAAGCCGTGGCGGAACATGGGAAAGAGCACGAGCAGAGCGGCAAGCGGGATGAGGAGCCAGGCAATGCGCGGTAGTGAGGCGGAGTGCGGGGTTTGCACGATGCAGCGAGTGTAATGCCCGCACTCCTTTGTTGCTAGAGGGGATTGCTCTGGACGGGATTCACCAGCGCCTGGTTGGTGGACTTTGCCCGCTCGTTCCTCAGGCTGAACCAGACCCAGATGGCGATGAGCACGATGACGCCCAGGCACAGTGCGCTTCCTTCCGGCCCGGTGGCTCCGCCGCTCAGCAGCAACTTGCCCTGCGGATGGGTATCGAGCAGGCGACCCTGGGAGACGCCGCCGCTGTCGGCCGTGCCATAGAAAAACGATTCTCCCCAGTCCCACGTAGCGTGGAAGCCGACGGCCCACCAGAGGGAGCGGGTATACCAGAGGCTGATGCAGAAGACGAAGCCGATGAGTCCGGCGGTGAACAGCCCGATGGGCGACTCGCCGGCATTACCACCGTGAACGAACCCGAAGCTGAAATTGAACAACGCAGCGGCGGCGAAAAATCCGATGGCGCCGAAGCCGATGCCGCGAGCCAGGGTGAACTGCAGGTAGCCGCGGAAGAAGAACTCCTCGAAGAGGCCGACAAAGATGAAAGCGATCAACCACAGAATCCCGTTGCTCAGGATGGGCCCGGCGCCGTGGAGCAGCAGGCCGTTGAAGGTTATCCAGTGGCCGAAGTAAAGCCCCGCGATGAGCAAGGAGAGCGCCGCGAAGCCGGAGAGCAGTCCCTGAGCAAGTTGCGGCCAGCGCCGTTTATTGCCGCCAAAGCCGTACTCGCCGAAGCGGCGGTGCTCGACACGCGACATGATCCAAGTGATCAGCAGCACGGCGGCAAAGGTGAGGGCCTCAGAACCGATGGTGTTCAATTCCTGCGACTGCGGATTGGCTGCCGCTGCGGAAGCCGGCGGAGAGGCTTTCGTTTGCGCCTGCCCTTTGGCCGCGGCCGCCTGCTTTTGCAGCTGCGTCACGTGAACGATGCCCAGCGTGATGATGAGGACGCTGACAAGGAGAAGGATTCCGGTGAGGGCTGCTTTGCCGGCCGAGAAGACTCCACGGCGACCCAGCAGAATGGCGGCAAAGACGACGGCGAGAATGTAGAGGATGTCTTCCCCGAGCTGGAGGGCGGGTGAAAAGAGCGCGCTGGGAGGCGGGCTAACCGGATGCCCGATATGCTGGATTTGGATGAAGGCACTGCCGCCGATGAAGATGGTGCCGAGCATCAGCGCGAAAAGAAGGATTCCCCAGCCGGCGCGGAGACCGTTCGGGCCGAAGAAAAGTGGGCTTCGTTCCGGCGCGGGCGGGGCTTCGGGCAGAGCCGGCGGAATTTCATGTTGCGGCAACGAATCGTTCTCTGACATTTTGCTTGCCCTCGTGGGTTTGGACGGAATTGTTACACGAAAGTACGGGCCAACCAGCATATTTGTTCCTTGCGCTGGCTTGGAGGCCGACATGCGGCATTGACAGAACGGCGCGACCCGGCAATGCTAGGAGCTTCGCCTTAGAGAACCGGGGCCGGGAAAAGGACATACGTGCACGTTCGGGTTTTTTATCATGACAAGTGTTTTGACGGGGCGTGCTCGGCGTCGCTGTTCGCGCGTTTTTATCGCGAGCGGGTGAACGCGGCGGCGGACTTTGAGTTTTGCGGGCTGGTGCATCGCGCGGGGGCGCTGTTTAACGAGGCGGATTTTACCGGCGATGAGAATGCGATTGTGGACTTCAAGTATTCTGCGAGCCCGAAGATCACATGGTGGTTTGATCATCACCTGAGCGCATTTCTGACGCCGGAGGACCAGGCGCACTATCGTCGCGGCCAGCAGGACGGCACGGAGACGATGCGGAAGTTCTACGACCCGAACTACATTTCGTGCTGCAGTTTTCTGGCGCATATTGCGGAGACCAAGTTTGGGTTTGATGCGCATCCTGTCGCGGAGCTGGTGCGGTGGGGCGACATTGTGGATGGGGCGCTGTATAAGAGCGCGCAGGCAGCGGTTGAGATGGCGGAGCCGGCGATGAAGCTGACGATGGTGATCGAATCCACCGAGGACGCGAAGTTTGTGCCGCGACTGATACCGATGCTGACGGAGAAGCCTCTGGCCGAGGTGCTGAAGGACCCGCTGGTGGCGCCGCTGCTGCCGCCGCTGATGGAGCATCACGAGCGGATGATTGCACTGATTCGCGAGCGGAGCGAGATGAAGCAAGGGACGATCTATTTCGACATCAGCGATCACGAGACGGAGGGATACAACAAATTCATTCCGTATTATGTGCATCCGGGGGCGACATATAACGTTGGGCTGAGCCGGTCGAGCTTTCGGGTGAAGGTGGCGGTGGGATCGAATCCCTGGACGAAGACGGATCCGGCGCGGATGCTGAACCTGGCGACGATCTGCGAGCGTTACGGCGGCGGCGGACATGCGCGGGTCGGGGCGATCAGCTTTTCTCCGGACCGGGGGGATGATGCGCGGAAGGCGGCGGCGGAGATAGTGGCGGAGCTGAGGGCGGCGGACCCGGCGACGACGAAGATTTAGCTACGGCTTAGCCCGGAAATGTACGTATGCCACCAGGTAATGGATCACCCGGAAATTTTCACATATCGATGCCCAAGAGAACGTTCTGGCAGCGGCTGCGTCCCATGGCGCTCTGGTGGGGTGTTCCTTCTGTAATTGTGGAACTGTTCTGGATACCCAGAGAACTTTGGCTTTACGCGCTAATCTTCCTTATTCCCGCGACGGCCGTGGGCGTCGTAACTGGAGCTCTGATTCTGCATGCAGTCGCGGGTCGTCAGAACAAACCTGATGATCGGATGAGCGAACAGCGGGCTGAGCCGACGCGATTTTTAAGTTATCCAAAAACGGGCTGACTTCTAGGGCTTGGCGTGGTTGAAGAAGCTGAGCTTGCTGATGTCGTTAAAGATGCTGAGCGCAAACAGCAGGATGATGAGGACGAAGGCTGCCTGGTAGATGCGTTCTTTCACCTGCGGGCGGAGGTCGTGGCGCATGATGCTCTCGATGATGAGGAGCAGGATGACTCCGCCATCGAGGATGGGGATGGGGAGCAGATTGACGATGCCGAGGTTGAGGCTGATGAGGGCCATGAGCTGGGCGAGCGGGGCCCAGCCGGGGAGCTGAACGGCGCGGCTGGTTTCCTGCCAGATGCCGAGTGGACCATCCACCGAGCGGGCCGACATGCGGAAGGTAGCGATGCGGCGGAAGACTTCAAAGATGAGGGTGGAGTTGGCGACGTTGGCTTTGATGGAGTGGCTGAGAGCGTCGGGGAAGGACTGGTGCTCGATGTGCGCGGGCGGAGGCGGGAAGCCGATGCCGATCTGGTAGCGCTTCTCATCGGGCTTGTCCACGGTGGGAGCGGGGGCGAGCATGGGAGTGACGGCAATCTGCAGAGTCTGGTCGGCGCGGCGGATGGTGAGGTTTACGGGCTGACCCTTGCGATCCTGCAGGTAGCCGACGAAGGAGTTGTAGGAGTGGACGGGGACAGAGTCAATGGCGATGATCTTGTCGCCGGGCTTGATGCCGGCCTGGGCGGCGGGCATGGAGGAGTTGACCAGATCCACTGCGAGGGCGTTGGTGGGGATGATGGGGGTGAAGCCTTCATCAAAACTGGGCGAGGGCAGAGTGAAGCGCAGGTTGAGGCTCTGTCCATTGCGATCGATGACGGCGGATTGCGGCTGATTGGCGCCGAGCGCAACCTGGATGGCAAACTTTTCCCAGTCGGGATTGGGGACGCCGTCAATGCTGACGACGCGGTCGCCGGTCTGGAAGCCGGCTTTGGCCGCGGTTGAGCCGGCGGGCACGTAGTCGAGAACGACGGGCGCGGAGAGGTATTCAGTGACCTCGTTGTGGAACATGTAGACGCCGGTGAGCAGCGCAATGGCGAGAAGGAAATTGGCGCAGGGTCCGGCGAGGGCGATGAGGACGCGCTGCCAGCGGGGATGCTGGCTGAACTCGTCAACCGCGCCGGTGGGAGCGTCGGTGGGGAGTTCGCCGGCCATCTTGACGTAGCCGCCGAGGGGCAGAAGGCTGATGCGGTAGTCGGTCTCGCCATGCTGGAAGCCGATGAGGCGCTTGCCGAATCCGAGGGAGAAGACCTCAACTTTTACGCCGCAGAGCTTGGCAACGATGAAGTGGCCCAGTTCATGGACGAAGACCATGACGCTGAGAACGAAGACTGTGGCGAGGATACCGAGAAGACCGAAATGCATAACTAATTTAGGAAATCATCTCCATTAATGGCCTTGGCTGGCGATGACCTGATGGGCAATCAGCCGGGCTTCGGCGTCCGCCGCGAACACCTGGTGGATGGTCGCGGGATGCGCGTCCGGGGTGGCGCGCAATGTCTCTTCAATTGTACGCGCGATGGCGGGAAACGGAATTTTTCCAGCCAGAAAAGCGGCGACAGCAATCTCGTCGGCGGCGTTGAGCGCAATGCATTGAGAGCCGCCGGCAGCGGCGGCCTCAAAGGCGAGACGCAGGCAGGGGAAGCGGGCAAAGTCGGGCATGGAGAAATCGAGCTGGCGGAGCTGGGTCATGTCGAAAGCGAGGCCGGGGACGGGGCCGGAGGCGACGCGTTCGGGATAGGCGAGGGCATAGAGGATGGGGAGCCGCATGTCGGTGACGGAGATCTGGGCGATGAGGGAGCCATCTATGAATTCGACAAGGGAGTGGACGGTGCTCTGGGGATGGATGATGACGCGGACCTGGGAGGGCGGCAGGTTGAAGAGGCGGCATGCCTCGATGACTTCAAAGCCCTTGTTCATCATGGTGGCGGAGTCGATGGTGATGCGCTGACCCATGACCCAGGTGGGATGCCTGAGGGCCTGCTGCGGAGTGATTGAAGCGAACTGGTCGAGCGGAGTTTCGCGGAAGGGGCCACCGGAGGCGGTGAGCCAGAGCTGCTTCACTTCCCTGCTGGTGCCGGCGCGCAGGCACTGGTGGATGGCGTTGTGCTCGCTGTCAATGGGAAGGAGGGCGACGCCGCGGCGGGCGGCTTCGGGCACGAGAATTTCTCCGGCGGCGACGAGGCACTCCTTGTTGGCGAGGCCGATGGTTTTTCCGGCGAGGATGGCCTGGTAGGTAGCTTCGAGGCCATCCACTCCCACGATGGCGCTGACGACGAAATCAACTTCGGGCAGAGTGGCGACGCGGACGGTGCCGGGAGTGCCGTGGACGACTTCTATTTCGGAAAGGCCGGATTGCCGGAGGCGGGAGTGAAGGGCGGCGGCGTCTTCTTCGCGGGAGACGGAGACGACTTTGGGCTGATAGCGAACGCACTGATCGAAGACGGCGTCGAGGTTGCGGCCGGCGGCGAGGGAGACGACGCGATAGCGCTGGGGAAAGCTGTCAACGATGGAGAGCGTGCTCTGACCGATGGATCCGGTCGAGCCGAGGATGGCGATATTGCGCAGGGATTTTGACGGAGGAGCTTCGCGGTGGGAGGACAAATTCGCTACCAAAAGTACTGCTGGATGAGCTGAGCGTACCACAGCACAGGTGCGGCCAGAAGGAGCGCATCAATGCGGTCGAGCACACCGCCGTGGCCGGGGAGGAGGCGTCCGGAATCTTTAACTCCGGCGCCGCGTTTGATGGCGGACTCGAGGAGATCGCCGAGCTGGGCGGCGACATTGAGCAGCACGGCGAGCAGCAGCCAATACCAGAGCGGGCCGTCGAGGGGATGGATTTCAAGCGGATGGAGCAGAGGCGGCAGACGGTCAACATGCTGGAGACCGAAGTAGAGTGCGGCGGCGATGAGGAGCGAGCCGATGACGGAGCCGGCGCTTCCCTCCCACGTCTTGCCGGGGCTGAGTTTGGGAGCGAGCTTGTGGCGGCCGAGGGCGCGACCGGTGTAGAGAGCGGCGATATCACCGGTCCAGACCACGAGGAGAAGAAAGAGGATGAGCGAGCGACCGTTTTCAAAAGCGGCGATGAGGGGCAGAGTGGCGAGAGGAAAAGCGACGTAGACGACGCCGAAGAAGGAAGAGGCGGTGGCGGGGAGAACTTCGGCGGGCGGGCGGGTGAAGGCGGCGACAGCCAGCAGCAGGAAGGCGGCAGCGGTGAGGGCGGGCAGCATGAAGAGGGCGGGCGCGATGATGACGGCGACGAAGAATGCAACGGCAGTGGCGAGGGTGACGATGGAGAGAGCATGGGCCTGGCTGCCGTGAGCCAGGGCAAGGTATTCGTAAAGGGCGAGGAGGGCGACGACGGCGGCAGCGACGGCGAGCCAGAGGACGGGCGCGCGCAGAACGAGGAAGAGCACGATGGGGATGAGGATGACTGCGGTGAGAATGCGCTTGCCCACGGAGGGCAGGATACAGGATTCAGCGGGGAGATATGGGGGGCGACAACCGGCTAGAGACTGGAGCTGTTGGCGGCGAGGATGGCGGCAGGGTCGGGACTGGGCTCGGCCGCTTCGTCACTCTTCACCTTGAGGCCGCCGAAGCGGCGGTCGCGCCGCTGATATTCCTCAATGGCCTCGAGGAGATGGATGCCGGAGAAGTCGGGCCACATGCGATCGGTGACGAACATTTCTGCGTAGGCAATCTGCCAGAGAAGAAAGTTGGAGATGCGGAGCTCGCCGCTGGTGCGGATGACGAGATCGGGATCGGGCATGTGGGCGGTGTAGAGATAGCGGGAGAACTCGGCCTCGTCGAGGGAGCGAAGGATGTCCTGGGGCGCGCGGCCGGCGGCCATTTCCTTATGCATGAGGGAGCGGAAGGCGTCGAGGATTTCTCCGCGGGCGCCGTAATTGAGCGCGAGGGTGAGGGTGGTGCCGGTGTTGTGGGCGGTGGCTTCGCTGGCCCAGTGCATGGTCTTTTGCACGCCGGCGGGCAGCTCGGAGGTGCGGCCGATGTAATTGATGCGGACGTTGTTGTCGTTCATGCGCTGGACATTCTTGACCAGGTAGCGGTCAAGCAGCTTCATGAGGAAGTTGACCTCATCCTTAGGGCGGCGCAGATTGTTTTCTACCGAGAAGGCGTAGAGGGTGAGCCATGGGAGGTCAATGCGCGCGGCGGTCTCGACGACAAACTGGACGGCCTCGGCGCCCTGGGAGTGGCCGAAGAAGCGAGCCAGGCGGCGCTTGCCGGCCCAGCGGCCATTGCCATCCATAATGATGGCGACGTGCCCGGGGATGCGAGCACGGTCGAGGCGGTCGTAGATGGAGCGCTCCGCGGAAGAGAGTTCGAGATAGCGGCGCGGAAGCGGCGGAGAAAGCATGGGAAGACGCAGACCTCGGTTCACCCAGTATAGCGAGGCAAAGGGAGAGCTGGTGGCCGGGAGCTAAGCGGTGCGGCGGCGGCCAACAGCGAGTTCGCGAGCCTGATTGAGGAAGATGGAGCGTTGCAGCACGTCCATCTGACGGACGAAGGGCAGGAGCTCGGACAGGAATGGATCGGCCATGAGCGAGGTCGCTTCTTCATCCAGGCGGGCACGGTCATCGCGCAGCAGCACGCAGATGTGCACCTCGAGCGCATGAGCGAGACGATTGAGCGAGCCCAGAGTGGGGACGGCCTTTTCGTTCTCGATCTTGGAGATGTAGGTGCGAGGCACGCCCATGCGACCGGCGAGCTCGCGCTGACTGAGGCCATTGCGGCGACGCAGGTCTTTGACCGCGCGGGCGACCTGAATGCCGGTCTCGGGGACCTCAAGATTTTCAGGGACAAGAACCGGACCGGCGATGACCGGCTGGGGTTCGGCAGCATCCAGAGCCTTGCGGCACCGACGACAGAGCGAGTTGATGGTGCGGAACTGCACCAAGCTGCAATGTTCGCACCGTAGTACTTCCCGTGCTTCGACGGGAGCCATTGTAGTGGCCATAGTTTTGTGACGGAGGTCCAGAGCTGGGCAACCGTTTTGCAACTGCTCCTGCAGTTGCGTATATAAATTTGCATTGGCGAACCCAACTTGTCAAGGGAAAAACCGGAGAAACCCGAAGAAACCGGGGGAGCAGCAGAAAATTTCAGAGAAGGCGCGGGAGAGAATTGCAGAGAGAAAAGTTTTCGAGAGGGAGAGAGGCAGAGAGATTTCAGAGCGGAGCGGATTGGCGGCAGAAATTTTCCGGGCGGCGAATTCAGCGCGGGGGACGCTGGCCGCTGATGCTCATGCCGGTGGGCAGGGAGAGCGAGTGGGCGAGGAAAAGAATTCCAGGGAGATGGGTGCGCAGTTTGAGGGTGATGTAGTTGAAGCCGATTTTCCAAACGGCGATGTCGGTGAGCCCGGCTTTAGAAAACGCGATGCGGGCGGCGGCGGGAGTGTAGAAGCTGACGTGGGCGGGCGGGTCGAGGTAGTACCAGCTCGCGCCCTTGGTGCGGGCGAAGAGGCCGCGGAGATTTCCTGTAGTGAAGGCGCAGCGACCGCCGGGAGAAAGCATAGCAGCGATGGCGGCGGCAAAGGCGTGGGGCTCGGGATCATGCTCGATGACCTCGGTGCCGACGATGAGGTCGAAGCGACCGCGGCAGGCGTCGAGCACGTGGGCATCCGCGACGCGGCCATTGTGGACGGTGAAGCCGCGGCTGCGAAGATTTTCCGCGGCGAAGTCTGAGATCTCGACTGCTTCGTAGGTGAGGTGAGGATGGGTAGCGCGGATGTACTCGCCGAATCCGGCGCCGAGGCCGGGGCCGATGTCGAGAACGCGGAGCGGCTGGCCGGAGGGAAATTTGTGGAGATAGCGCTCGAGCCAGAAGCGATGGGAGGGACGGATGGGCTCGTCGGCCTCCTGCGCGAAGCGGGCCTTTTCACCTTTGAAGTAGGCCTGGTCGTAGAAGGCGGAGAGTTCGGCGGGGGTAATGTCCACCTGGCCGAAGCCGCAATCGCGGCACTGCCAAATCTGGTAGCCGTGGATGAGGTAGAGCTTTTTGAGTCGCGGGCTGAAGCAGATTTTGCAGGCAGAGAGCATAGGGGAGATGGGCGGGGAGAGTGCGGTGGGGCGAATTCGCAGGATATCACCGGGAGAGCGGGGGTGAGCGCCCGAGGTTTGCCCGGCTGCGCGCTTTCCTCTAAGCTCATGGGTTCATGACTGCCGAGAATGAGAAGAAAAATCCGCGTATGGAGAAGCGCATAGACCCGCGTATGGAGAAGCGCATCGAAGGGATGCGGGCGCTGCTGAGCGTGATTCGCCAGCAGGAAGAGGCGATTCGCCTGGGTGGCGGCGCGAAGGCGATTCAGTCGCAGCATGACAAGGGGCGGCTGACGGTGCGGGAGCGGCTGAATTTGCTGCTCGACCCGGACACGAAGTTTTACGAGCTGGGGCTGTTCGCGGCGTTTGAGATGTATGGGGAGTGGGGCGGGCGCTCCGGCAGCGGGCGTGGTGACGGGGCTGGGGCGGGTGAGCGGGCGGCTGTGCATGATCATCGCGAACGATGCGACGGTGAAGGCGGGCTCGTTCTTTCCGATGACGGCGAAGAAGGTGCTGCGGGCGCAGACGATTGCGCTGGAGAACCGGATTCCGACGCTGTACCTGGTGGACTCGGCGGGAATTTTTCTGCCGCTGCAGGAGGATGTGTTTCCTGACACGGATGATTTTGGGCGGGTCTTTCGCAACAACGCGGTGATGAGTCGCGCCGGGGATTCCGCAGATGACGGCGATCATGGGGATGTGCGTGGCGGGTGGAGCGTATCTGCCGGTGATGACGGACACGGTGCTGATGACGGAGGGCAGCGGACTGTTTCTCGCCGGGCCGGCGCTGGTGCAGGCGGCGATTGGGCAGAAGACGAGCGCGGAGGAGCTGGGCGGAGCGGCGATGCATGCGGAGATTTCCGGGACGGTGGATTTCAAGGAGCCGAACGATCATCTGTGCCTGGCGCGGCTGCGGTCGCTGGTGGCGAAGCTGGGGAAGCGGCCGGGGGCCCCGTTTGATCGTGACGCCGTATGACGCAGCCAAGGATGCGCCGCAGTTCCCTGCCGAGGATCTGTATGGATTCGTGAGAGCGGATGCGAATGCGGCCGCGGCGGCGCTATGACATGCGGGAGGTGCTGAAGCGGATTGTGGACCAGCGGGAAGATGGACGAGTACAAGGCGGAGTATGGGCGGACGCTGCTGTGCGCTTATGCGCGGATTGGCGGGCATGCGGTGGCGATTGTGGCGAACCAGAAGACCTCGCAGCAGCACACCAGCCCGACGGGCGAGAAGCGGGTGGAGTTTGGCGGAGTGATTTATGCCGAGAGCGCGGAGAAGGCGGCGCGGTTCATCATGGATGCGAACCAGAGCCTGATTCCGCTGATTTTTGTGCATGACGTAAACGGATTTATGGTGGGGCGGGATGCGGAGTGGAGCGGGATCATCCGGGCAGGCGCGAAGATGGTGTCGGCGGTTTCGAATTCGGTCGTGCCGAAGATCAGCGTGATTGTGGGGGGATCGTTCGGCGCGGGAAATTATGCGATGTGCGGCAAGGCTTATGATCCGCGATTTATTTTTGCGTGGCCGACGGCGAAGTATGCGGTGATGAGCGGAGGCTCGGCGGCGAATACGCTGGTCGAGATCCGGCTGCGGCAGCTGGAGCGCGAGGGCAAGAAGCTGAGCGAGGAGGAGCGCAAGCAGTTGTTCGAAGTCCATCGCGATACGTATGAGGCGCAGACGGATGCGCGGTATGCGGCGGCGCGGCTGTGGGTGGATGCGGTGATTGATCCGGCGGAGACGCGGGCGTGGCTGATGACGGCGCTGGAGGCGTGTGCGCTGAATCCCGAGGTGGCGAAGTTTAATCCGGGAGTGCTGCAGACATGAGCGCGGCGAAGAGTCGCGGCCAGGGCGGCAGGTCGCGGGGCAGGCAGGACAGCAGGTCGCGGGGAAATGGGGGAGGCGGCCGGAGGCGGAAAAGCGGCGGAGGGCTGCTGCGGTGGTGGCCGGTGCTGGCGGGCATCGTGATTGCGTGGTTTGCGGTGCGATTCGTCAATGAATTAGCGCTGCTGGGGCGGCCGTGGCAGGCGAGGCTGGTGGCGCCGTGGGCATTCCTGTTAGAGGGGCGAGGTTTGGGGCTGCCGACGAACTGGGCAGACCATATCTATGAAGTGCTGCTGTATGCCCAGTTCCCTGTCTACGGATTGCTGCTGGTGCTGTTGGAAAAGCGGCTTCACTGGGGGACGGCATTGGGGCATTGCTGGTGCTGCATGGATTGGCGTATGGTGCCTTGTTCCTGCTTCTCACGTCATAGTCGTGCTGGCGCGGGAGGGAGCGGCAAAACAGGGGGATGGGGTTGCATGAGTACAGGCGAGGTAAAAATCGTCGAGTGTCCGCGGGATGCGTGGCAGGGGCTGCCCCAGGTGATTCCGACCGAGATCAAGGCTGATTATTTGCGTTCGCTGGTGCGGGCCGGATTCCGTCACATTGATGCGGTGTCGTTCGTGTCGCCGCAGGCGGTGCCGCAGATGGCGGATTCAGAACAGGTGATGGAGGAGCTGGCGGCGGAGGACGCGAACCTTGAGGACTGGAGATCATCGGCATCGTGGTGAATGCGCAGGGTGCGGAGCGGGCGCTGGGGACGCCGGCGGTGACGACGCTGGGATTTCCCTACTCCGTCTCGCAGACTTTTTTGCAGAGAACCAGCAACAGACTCCGGAGGAGGCGCTGGACGTGATGGAGGACATGTACAGCAGCGGCGGTGGATCGCGCGGGCGCGGAGATGGTGGTTTACGTGTCAATGGCGTTCGGCAATCCCTATGGAGACCGTGGAGATGGGGAGACGGTGGTGGCGGTGCGACTGCTGGCGGACATGGGCGTGGAGCAGATCTCACTGGCCGACACGGCGGGAGTGGCGGGGGCGGAGCAGATAGAGGAGCTGGTGGGCAGTGGTGATGGTGGCGGGGACGGGAGCGGAGATTGGGGTGCACCTGCATGCGCGGCCGGATGAAACTGCATCCAAAATAATGGCGGCGTATCGGGCAGGATGCCGACGGTTTGACATGGCGCTGGCGGGGCTGGGCGGATGTCCGTTTGCGCAGGACACGCTGGTGGGCAACATCGCGACGGAGACGGCGCTGAAGGCATTGCGGGAGCTGGGTGCGAAGCTGCCTCCGCTGCAACCGCTGGAGACGCTGCTGCAGGTGTCGCAGGGAATCGCTGAGCGGTATGGGCAGCCGGTGGTGGTGCATTGAGCTGGTTTGGGGCAGGCCGCCGCAATGGCCACAGCAAGGGAGGACGCGAGGCAGTGAGCCACTACGAGACAATCCGGGTGAGCCAGCACGAGGGCATGGCGACGCTGACGCTGGAGCGGCCGGAGAAGCGCAACGCGCTAACGCCCGCAATGATTGATGAGATGTTGCATGCGCTGGACAGGATTGAGGCCTGCTCCTGCGGGGTGATGATTTTGACCGGGCGCGGGCGAGGCGTTTTGCGCGGGACTTGATCTGGACCACCTGAAGGGGCTGACGCAAAAGACCCTGGAGGAGCACCAGAAGGATTCAGAGCAAGTGGGCCGGCTGTTCCGGCGGCTGTATGACTTTCCCAAGCCGACGATTGCGGCAGTGAACGGTTCGGCGATCGCGGGCGGAGCGGGGCTGGTGACGGTGTGCGACTTTTCCTATGCGGTGCCGGAGGCCAAGTTCGGCTACACCGAGGTACACATCGGATTTGTGCCGGCGATCGTGTCGTCGTTCCTGATTCAGCGGGCGGGAGAGCGGGTGGCAAGAGACCTGTTGCTGACGGGCAGAATATTCAAGGCGCAGGAGGCGCGGGAGCTCGGCATTCTTAACGGAGTGGTCGAGCAGGCGGACCTGATGGCGCGGGCGTATACATTGGCCAAGCAGCTGCTGGGAAACAGTCCGGCGTCAATGGCGGCGACGAAGAGCCTGCTGTCTGACCACTTCAAGCAGGAGCTGGATTCAGAGCTGCAGCACTCCATCGAAGAGAACGCACGGATGCGGACGGAGGCGGACTTTCTGGAAGGCGTGTCGGCATTTCTGGAGAAGCGGGCGCCGAAGTGGCCTTCGCGGACGCCACCGGTGAAGCACGACTCGCACTAGCCGCGGGACGTTACTCTGGATGCATGAGTTCCGAGATTCTTAAGAGCGCGGCAACGGGCGACGGTCAAATGGCCCGTGTGTTTGAGACGAAGCTGCGGGTGCGATATGCCGAGACCGACCGCATGGGCGTGGTCTATCACGCGAATTATCTAGTGTGGATGGAGGTCGGGCGGGTGGAGCTGCTGCGGGAGCTGGGCTTCGACTACAAGCGCATGGAAGAGGACCAGGACATCGGCATCGCGGTGGTGGAGGCGCGGGTGCGATACAAGGCTCCGGCGCGGTATGACGACGAGATCGTGGTGAGGACGAGGGTGAAGCATGTGCGGGGAGTGGTGGTGCAGTTCGGCTATGAGATGTTGCGGGCGGGAGATGGCCTGCTGCTGGCCGAGGGCGAGACGACGCATATTGCGGTGAGCGCGAAGCTGGAGAAGCGGAGCCTGCCGGAGGATGTTGCGGCGGCGCTGCGGGCGAGCATGGGAGCGGCGAGTTAGGCGGGAGGGCGGAGGCTGGGCAAGGCGTTCGCGGGACCCAATCGAGAATTCAAAAAAAATAAACGCAAAATCAAACCCTAATCAACGATGAGGGTGACGGCGTTTGAGTTTGAGGCGTTGTAGTTGGAGTCGCCGCCGTAGGTGGAGGTGATGGTGTAGCTGCCCTTGGCGTTGATGACGTCGCTCGCCGTGGTGCAGACGTTGAGGGTGGCGGTCGAAGACCCTGAGACCTGAGTGAGGGCGGCGGAGCCGAGGCTGGTGCTGCCGCTGACGAAGAAGGTAACGGTCCCGGTGGGAAGGTCGTCGTTGGGGCGGGCGACGTAGGCGGGGATGGCCTGGACCATGGCACAGCTGCCGAGAGCGATGGTGGAGCGCGGAGGTGACGGAGAGATTCGTCGTGGTCTGGGCCTTGGTGCTGCCGGTGATGGTGAGGGAGACGTCGGCGGAGTTTGAGGTGGAGTAGTTCGAGTCTCCCGCGTAGACACCGATGAGGGAGTAAGAGCCGGAGGCGCCGAGCGCGGTGCCGCCATTGCTGCAGGCGCTGTAGGTGCCGTTGGAGGTGCCGCCGTATCCGGCGACGGTGGCGGAGCCGAGGGCGAGGCCATTGACGTAGAGAGTGACTGAGCCGGTGGGCGCGGTCGAGGTTCCTGTAACTGCGCCGTCAACGGAGATGTTGAGGGTGCTGCAGGCGCCGAAGGCGAAGCTGGTGGGAGTCGCGGTGACGCCGGTGGTGGTGGCGCTCCCTGTGGATCCAGTAACGGTGACGGTGACCGAGGGCGATGCGGAGGCGGCGTGGGTAGTGTCGCCGAGATATTGCGCGACGACGGTGTTGGCTCCCGCGGTGAGAGCGCTGCCGGGGACGGAGAGAGTAGCGACGGCGGTAGACATGTTGCCGCCGCTGGACAGGATGGCGCTGCCGAGAGGCGTGGCGCTGGCATTCGCGGTGAAGGAGACGAGGCCGGTGGGCAGGCCGGTGGCGGTGCCGTTGGAGACGAAGGCGGTGAGCGTGGTGGACTGGGCAGAGGTGATGCTGGCGGGCGCCGCGGTGGCTACCGTCGAGGTGGTGTTGGTCATGGCGGCGACGGTGACGGTGGTCGAGGCGGAGACCGAGGAGGTGTGGAAGCCGTCTCCGGGATAGGAGGCGGTGATGGAGTTAGCGCCCTGGTCGAGAACGCTGCCGAGGAGGGTGATGGCAGCGGAGGCGGAGACTCCGTCGGAGTTGGCGGTGGCCTGCTTGGTGCCGAGGATGACGCCGCCATTGCCGTAGAAGGTGATGATGCCGGTGGGAGCGGTGAAAGCGGCTCCGGCGACGTTGGTGACGGTGGCGGTGAGGACGGTGGAATCGGTGGCGCCGATGCTGGCGGGGAGCGCGGTGACAGCGGTGGTGGTGGCGGTGGAATTATTTCCGGGAGGCGCAGAGACGCTGTTTCCGCAGCCGGCGAAGATCAGCGTGAAGAGGATGAGCAGGGACAACAGCGCTGGCTGGATGAGAGACCGGACTGGGGAAAAGCGCGCGCAGGGCGCTGAGGGAATGACCATGGCAGACACGGCGGCGCACCACCGTGTGGGCTGAATTGTAGCAGTCGTGGTGCAGACGGCTAATGGCCATTCCGGGTTAGTTATCGTGCACGAACAGTGACAGTTACAGCGTGTATTTGCCGGCCTCGACCAGGCGCGCAGCGACCTTGCGGCCGATGGCGATGGTGTCGGTGGGATCGTGTTTGGCGAGGCGGCGGACGATTGCCATCTGGGTGCGAAGCATGTCTCCCTCAGCGACGGCGGCGATGACTTTGCGGACCGAGGCCTCGATGGTGAGGATGGAGCGCGCGGCCTGGAGCTGGGTCATGGCGATGGCCTGTTCGGCGGCGGCCTGGCCGCGGCCGGCGATAATTTTTTCTGCGCGCAGGAGGCAGGACTCGATGGCGAAGACCTCGATGAGGCCGTCGGCGAGAGCGCCCATGACTTCCTGCTGGTCAACGAGAGCGGCCATGTATTTTTGCGAGGCGGCTCCGGCGGCGAACAGGGTGAGCTTCTTGGCCTGGGTGAGGAGCTTGCGCTCGGCAGCGAGTGGGCCTTCGATATCTTCAGCAGGCGAGGGACCGCTCATGACCTCATCCATCAACTGCTTGATGGCGGGCAACAGAGGCAGCTGGCCGGCGAGGGCACGCTTCATCAGCCACCCAGTGATAATCATGCGATTGATCTCGTTGGTGCCCTCGAAGATGCGGTTGATGCGGGCATCGCGATAGACGCGCTCGGCGGGATACTCCTCAACGTAGCCGTAGCCGGCGAAGATCTGGACCATGTGGTCGGCGGCCTCGTCGAAGGCCTCAGAGCCCCAGACTTTGAGGATGGAGGCTTCGACGGCATACTCCTCGATGCGCTTCTGAATTTCGCGGGAGGCGCCGGGAGCTTTTTTGTCCACCTCAGCGAGGGCGGAGTCAATCATGCCGACGGTGCGGTAGGACATGGCTTCGCCGGTGTAGACGCCGGTGGCCATGGCGGCAAGCTTCTCCTGGATGAGGCCGAACTCGGCGATGGATTTGCCGAAGGCCTTGCGCTCTTTGGCGTAGGCGATGGCGCCCTGCAGAGTGGTCTTGCATCCGCCCAGGCAGGCGCTGGCGAGCTTGTAGCGGCCGACGTTGAGGACGTTGAAGGCGATGTGGTGACCCTTGCCGATTTCGCCGAGGACATTTTCGACGGGCACCTTGCAGTCGCTGAGGATGAGCGGGGTGGTGGAGGAGCCGCGGATGCCGAGCTTGTGTTCTTCGGGGCCGGAGGTGAAGCCGGGGGTGCCGCGCTCGATGATGAAGGCGGTGAATTTTTCGCCGTCAATCTTGGCGAAGACGGTGTAGACGTCGGCGAATCCGCCGTTGGTGATCCACATTTTTTCGCCGTTGAGGATGTAGTGCTTGCCATCGGGGGAGAGCACGGCGCGGGTGCGAATATTCATGGCGTCGGAGCCGGAGGAGGCTTCAGAGAGCGCGTAGGCGCCGAGGAATTCTCCGGTGGCGAGCTTGCCGAGGTATTTTTGCTTCTGCGCGTCGGTGCCGTACCAGAGGATGGGGAGGGTGCCGATGCCGGCGTGGGCGCTGAAGGCGACGACGAAGCTGCCGTGTTTGGAGATGGCTTCGGCGACGAGGGCGGAGGTGACCTTATCCATCTCGAGGCCGCCGTAGGTCTCGGGGACGTCAACGGCCATGAGGCCGAGGGCGCCGGCTTTTTTGAGCAGCTCGGGCATGAGGCCGGGCTCCTTGGCCTCGATGCGATCGCTGACGGGGACAATCTCCTGCGAAGCGAACTCGGAGGCGGTCTGGGCAATCTGCTTCTGCTCGTCGGAGAAATCTTCGGGGGTGAAGACGTCTTCCGGCTTCATATCCTGAATGAGGAAGCTGCCGCCAGCGGCGTGCTGGGCGAGGAAAGGGGCGACGGTGGTGGTGGACATGGCGTTCTCCCGATGATGCGCTGAAAATAGTTAGTTCAGATTTAAGTTCTCAAAAATTCCTGCGGCACCCATGCCTCCGCCAACGCACATGGTGACCATTCCATATTTAAGGTTGCGGCGTTGCATTTCGCGGATGATGGTGGCGGTGAGCTTGGCCCCGGTGCAGCCGAGGGGATGGCCGAGAGCGATGGCGCCGCCGTTAACGTTGACTTTGGCGGGGTCGAGGCCGGCGGTGCGGATGACGGCGAGCGACTGGGTGGCGAAGGCTTCGTTGAGTTCGATGATGCCGATGTCGTCGAGCGTGAGTCCGGCGAGCTTGAGGGCTTTGGGGATGGCGTAGACGGGGCCGACGCCCATTTCTTCGGGCTGGCATCCGGCGTAGGCGAAGGAGACGAAGCGGACGAGCGGCTTGAGGCCGAGGGCCTGGGCGCGATCGGAGGACATGACGACGGCGGCAGCGGCTCCGTCAGAAGTTTGCGAGCTGTTGCCTGCGGTGACGACGCCTTTGGCGTGGAAGGCGGGCTTGAGGCGGCTGAGGGCCTCGACGGAGGTGTCAGAGCGCGGACCTTCGTCCACATGGAAGGACGATTCCTTCTTCTCCGGCTTGCCTTTTCCGTTGGGCGAGGTAACTGTAACCGGAACCGGCACAATTTCATCTTCGAACTTGCCGTCGTGGATAGCGGCGAGGGCCTTCTGATGGCTCTGGTAGGAGAACTCGTCGGCCTCTTCCCTGCTGATGTTGTAGTGCGTGGCGACGCGCTCGGCGGTGAGGCCCATGGAGAGATAGGAGCCGGGATGATTCTCTGCAGCCAGGGATTGATGGAGATTTTGTTGCCGCCGAAGGGGACGAAGGACATGGACTCGGTTCCGCCAGCGACGATGGCCTCGGCTCCGCCGCCGCGGATGCGCTCGGCAGCGAGGGCGATGGACTGCAGGCCGGAAGCGCAGTAGCGGTTGATGGTCATGGCGGCAGCGCTGATCGGGGAGTCCGGCGCGGAAGGTGGCGACGCGGGCGACGTTCATACCCTGCTCGGCCTCGGGGAAGGCGCAGCCGAGGATTACGTCGTCCACTTCTTTCACGTCAAGCTCGGGAACGCGGCTGAGCGCGCCGCGCATGGCGACGGCAGCAAGATCATCGGGCCGGGTGGTGCGCAGGGTACCGCGCGGGGCCTTGCCCACGGCGGTGCGAACGGCGCTGACGATGACGGCTTCTCTCTCATAACGACTCCTTAATTCTGCTGCTAGTTGCGCAGCGGCTTGCCGGTTTTCAGGGTGAAGGCGATGCGTTCCTGGGTTTTCTTTCGCCGCAGAGGGAGAGGAAGGCTTCGCGCTCGAGGTCGAGCAGATATTGTTCGCTGACGCGGAGAGCCGGGGGTGACGGCGCCGCCGCAGAGGATGCTGGCGACCTAGTTGGCGACTTTGACGTCGTGGTCGGTGATGAACTCGCCCTCGCGCATCATGTAGACGCCGAGCTTGAGGGTGGCGAGGACGTTCTCGCCCGGCGCGGGGATGTCGGTGCGGGGCGGTGGCGGCGTGTAGCCGGAGTCGGCGAGGTCGCGGGCGACGGCTTTGGCGTCGGTGAGGAGGCGGTCGCGGTTCATGGTGATGCGGTCGGATGCGCGGAGGAAGCCGAGGGCGCGGGCTTCGAAGGCGGAGGTGGAGACCTTGGCCATGGCGATGGTTTCGAAGTTGCGGCTGGAGGGCCTCCATCATCTCGACAGAATCGCTGAACGGCCGGCTCTCGCGAACGCGCGGCTGCGGCGTCGATGGCGCGGAGGGTCATTTCCTTGCAGCCGCCGCCGCCGGGGATGAGGCCGACGCCGGTTTCGACGAGGCCCATGTAGAGCTCGGCGTGCGGGCTGGCGGGCAGCGCCGTGGAGGGTGATTTCGGTGCCGCCGCCGAGGCAGAGGCCGTAGGGCGCGACGACGACGGGGCGCGGGCAGAACTTGATGGCCTGCGGTCATGCGCTGGAAGGCGCGGATGGCGAGGTCGATCTCGTCCCACTCCTCTTCCTGGATGGCGAGGAGCAGCTGCATGAGGTTGGCGCCGACGGAGAAGTTGGCGGCGTCGCCGGAGATGACGAAGCCGCGGAAGTTGCGCAGACATCGGCGCTGCCGGGGCTGAGGGTCTGGGTGACGAAGCTGACGATGTCGCCGCCGAGGGCGTTCATCTTGGAGTGGAGCTCGATGCAGGCGATGCCGTCGCCGAGGTCGATGAGGGAGGCGCCGGCATTTTTGCGGACGACGCCGTGGGCCTTTTTGGGAGGTCGGACGGAGGCGATGCCGTCGGGACGTCGACGGGTTTGTAGGTGACCGGTGAGCGATGTCGAAGACTGGCGGCCGCAGGGGACGGAGGGGTCGTCGCGGTACCAGGTGGTGGTTGTCCGGCTGCGGCGAGGAGCTTTTCGACGTTGGCGGCGGACGGGCTGGCCGGCGGCGCGCATGCTTTGCGACGGTGTCGGGAACGCCGGCGGCGTCCCACATCTCGAAGGGGCCGAGCTCCCAGTTGAAGCCGGTGCGCATGGCGCGATCGATGTCGACGAGGTCGTCGGACGATTTCGCCGGGACGCGGTTGGCGGCGTAGTTCCAGAGCTCGGGGAGGACCTGCCAGTGGAAGCGCGGCGGCTTTGTCTTTTGCGCGGATCGCCGGCGAGCAGCATGCGGAGGCGCTCGGGGAGCGGTTCGGCGTTCTTGGCCATCTCGAGCGCGGGGAATTTGGCGCGTTCCGAGGGGCGATATTCGAGGGTGTTCCAGTCGAGGCCGAGGCGAAGCTCTTTTCCGTCGGGACCCTTTTTCTTTCTTATAGAAGCCCTGGCCGGTTTTGTCGCCGAGCCATTTGCGTTCGAGCATCTGGCGATGAAGGGCGGGAGCTGGACGTCGGAGCGCTCGTCTTGCATGGCGGACGGGCAAAGTTGTCGGCGACGTGGCCGAGGACGTCGATGCCGACCATGTCGGCGAGGCGGAAGGTGCCGGTCTTGGGCCAGCCGAGGGCGGTGCCGGTGAGGGCGTCGACTTCTTCGATGGTGAGGCCCATGCTGCTGCATGACGCGGACGGTGTTCAGCATGGCGAAGGTGCCGATGCGGTTGGCGATGAAGTTGGGCGTGTCGTTGGCGAGCGACGATGGTCTTGCCGAGGCGCGGTCGGCGAAGTGGGCGATGGTGGCGATGGCGGCGGGATCGGCTTCAGGGGTGGGGATGATTTCGAGCAGGCGCATGTAGCGCGGCGGATTGAAGAAGTGGGTGCCGAACCAGCGGCGGCGGAAGTCGGCGGGCATGTCGGCGGCGATGCTGGCGACGGGGAGGCCGCTGGTGTTGGTGGTGACGATGGCGTCGGGCGCGAGGTGGGGTGCGATTTTCTCGAGCAGGGACGCGCTTGATGTCGAGATTTTCGGCGACGGCTTCGATGACCCAGTCGCAGTCGGCGAGCAGGTTGAGGTCGTCTTCGAAGTTGCCGGGGTGACGAGGCGGGCCAGAGGGGGTTCAAAGAATGCGGCGGGCTTGGATTTCTTAAGCGCTTCGAGGGCAGCGGTGACGATCTTGTTGCGCGAGGCTTTGTGTTCGGAGGCGTCGGAGGGACGATGTCGAGCAGGACAACGGGGATGCCGGCGTTGGCGAGGTGGGCGGCGATGCGCGAGCCCATGGTTCCGGCGCCGAGGACGGCGGCTTTGCGGATGAGGCGATTGGGGCGGGCGGACTTCCACGCGGCGGCCTGAGGTGCTTCGGGGAGAGAGCCCGAGGCAGGCTGGGGGGAGCGGTTTCAGCGACAACTGACATAGAGAAATCTCCGGAAATAGGGACGCGATGAGCTTACTGAATGACCATTCATTTTGTCAAAGGGGGAGGCCGAGGGAGGCGTCAGACGGAATATTTGCGCGCTGCATCCATGTTTCGAGGGGGTCTCGCTGACCTGACCCTGATTAACAGTCGAAAGAAGAACCAAGCAGCAATGAATGGCGGAATCGCAAAAATTACCAACACGATAAGTTCAGCTCTTTGGTAGCGGTAGTGGCCGTAAACCGCTTCGACGGATTCAAGTCTCAGCGGCTCGCCTGATTTCAACGCTGCATTCTGAAGCGCATCGAGAGAAGCCGCGTCCGCGCGGGTCCCGGTGCGTGTGTCGAGAACGAAGAACAAAGTTTCGGGGGAGACGATAGGTTCCTCCGTCACGGCCTGCGGAGATGCGGTCCCAAAGATGTAAGGCGGACGAACCTCAAGGCGCCGTACTCCGCTAACAACATCACGGTCGGCCAGACGAATGGATCCTTGCTCTGTTACATCGACCATTGTGAGGTGATAGCCACCAAGGATAGGAGTGTCCCAGGAATCGCCCCAACCCATATCGCGGCCTCTCGCAGTCGACCAGATAGAGAAGAGACCCAAGCAAAGAAAGAGATAAGCGAATCCGCAGGCTGGTATAAACTCTGCGATTCGAATCGCCCGCATACGGCGCTCATCGGGTTGCACTCCTCGAGTAAGGATGCGGACCAGCCGCGAGAGGGCCCAACCTCCAATGACGGCTACCACCCCGGCCGTTACCAGCCAAATGAACAGAACAAAGAGTGGTCCCATGAGATCTCTCCTTGAGTCGCATCAGCGTAGCATTTGCCGGGAGCAAAATGCGCTGATCCACCCCTACGGTCGCGTGAGACGATACTAGGCGACGATGAGTGAGCGGATAGCGATAGCGATTTTGGCGGCGGGAAAGGGTACGCGGCTGAAGAGCGGGCGCGCCAAGGTGCTGCACGAGATTGGCGGCAAGCCGCTGCTGCGGCACGTGATTGATACGGCGCTGGGAGTGGCGGCGGCTGGGGACATTTATGTGATCACGGGCCACCAGGCGGAGGCGGTGGAGGCGGCGATGCGGGAGACGGGCGTGAATTTTGTGCGGCAGACCGAGCAGCGCGGGACGGGACATGCGGTGCAGGTGCTGCGGGATGCATGGGATTCAGAGGGGAGGAAGTATGGCTCGCTGATGGTGCTGTCGGGCGACGTTCCTTTGCTGAAGCGGGAGACGCTGGAGGAGCTGTTGGAATTTCATCAGCGCGAGCGGGCGGCGATGACAATTCTCACGGCGCTGCCTGAGGATGCGACGGGCTATGGGCGCGTGGTGCGGGTGAAGGACGGGGCGGCTGACGACGGGGCGGCTGACGTGAGCGGCGATTGTGGAGCAGAAGGCGCTCAAGCCGGAGCAGCTGGGACTGAAGGAGATTAATGCGGGGATATATGTTTTCGCGACCGGGCCGCTGTTCGAGCATCTCGATGAGCTGAAGACGGACAATGCGCACGGCGAATATTACCTGACCGACATGGCGAGACTGCTAGTAGCGGCGGGAGAACGGGTGGTAGCGCTGGCGGCGGGGCGCGCGGGGGATGTGCTGGGAGCGAATACAATCGCGGAGATGATGGAGCTGGACAAGACGGCGCGGATGGATAAAGCGCGGGCGCTGATGGCGGCGGGAGTGACGGTGTTCTCACCTGAGACCTGTGTGATTGATGCCGAGGTCGAGGTCGGAGCGGACACAGTGCTGGAGCCGTTTGTGCAGCTGCGGGGCAAGACCGTGGTGGGGCGGAATTGCAAGGTGCGGTCGTACTCGGTGATTGAAGATTCCGTGCTGGCGGATGGGGTGGAGATTCGCAACAGCTGTGTGATCGAGCAGTCGGTGATAGACAGCGGCGCGCGGATCGGGCCGTTCGCGCATTTGCGGCCGGCGAGCCACATTGGAGAGCACGCGCACATGGGAAATTTTGTCGAGACCAAAGCGACGCACATGGGAGCGGGAGCCAAGGCGGGGCACCTGACGTATCTCGGCGACGCGGATGTTGGAGCAAATGTGAACATCGGGGCAGGCACCATCACCTGTAACTATGATGGTGTGAGCAAACAGCGGACAGTGATCGGTGAGGGCGCGTTTATCGGCAGCAATTCCTCGCTGGTGGCTCCGGTGACGATGGGAGCCGGGGCGTATATTGCGGCGGGATCGGTGATCACGAAAGATGTGCCGGATGGGGCGCTGGCGCTGGCGCGTTCACAGCAGACGATCAAGCCGGGGTGGGCAGCGAAGCGGCAAGTCAAACTGAAAGAGAAAGAGTGAGTGGCGGGCGCGGGGCGCCGATCCGGAGAGCGGGCCAGGGAGTCAGGCCGCGTCGTCTTCCGCAGAATCGTGCTCGCAGAATCGTGCTGGCAGAATCGCGGCTGGCAGAATCGTGGTTGGATTTCGAAACGTGCGGCTGGGAAGCGGCGGGCTGGGAACCGGACAAGCGGGAGAGCTCCTGGCGCAGCAGCAGGCGGGCGCGGAAGAGGGCGACATTGACTTGCGCGGGAGTGAGGTCAAGGGTTTCGGCGACCCGTTCGGTGTGATAGCCCTCGACATCGCGCAAGAAGAAGATCATGCGCTCGGTGGCGGGGAGATGGGTGAGAGCGGCCTCCAAATCGGGACGCTTGACGTTGCGCTGCGAGGCCGGTGGAGGGCGGCGGCGGCGGGATAGGTGCCGGATCGGGCGGAGCGAAATCCACATGCTCTTTGAGCTCGGTGACGAGGCAGCGGTCAACGGTTTCGCCGTCGGGCTCGACCTACTGGTCGAAGGCGCGGATGAAGGTGTCGGTGAGAACCTGTTCGGCTTCGAACTCCCCGCCGGTCATGTAGAAGGCAAGCGCAAAGACGCGATGGCGATGGCTTTCAAAGGCATCGCGACGTTTTTGCGAGGCCGAAGCCTGAGCAAGGTTAATGACGAGCGGAGCTTTTTCTGGATCAAATCCGCGCAGTGGAGCCACCTCGGGGGGGTGTCTCGATGATGCTCCGACGTTTGGAGGACGTCAACCGGTGGGGAGGCGGGATGGGGGCGGCGGTCGTACCCAAAATGGGGCAGTGCCACCTGCATGCTTTATGAAGTAATGACCGATAGAGGGGAACGGTGAACGACGAGAGCGCCTGGCGCCGCGGCCAGGTCACGCTACGGCCGGGAACAGGTTAGGTGAAGGATGGGGACGAGTCGTTCATGGAGACTGGACGGATATTAGTAGTAGACGACGAAGCCGCGATTCGTGAGCTTCTGGTGGCGCTGCTGGATCGGCAGGGGCATGAGTGCGTCCCGGCGGGGAATGTGACAGAAGCGCTATCAATGATGAACAGGACGGGCTATGACCTGGTGCTGAGCGACATCATGATGTCGGGCATGGACGGGATGGAGCTGCTGGACAATGCGGGGGTGATGTATCCCGAGATACCGGTGGTGATGGTGACGGCGGTGCATGACATTGCGGTAGCGATGGCGTCCATTCGGCGGGGCGCGTATGACTATTTGTTGAAGCCGTTTGACCGCGAGCAGCTGCACGCGGTGGTATCGCGGGCGCTGACGCACCGGCGGCTGACGATACAGAACACGGCGTACAAGGAAAATCTGGAGAGCCTGGTCGCGGCGCGGACCGATCTGTTGCGGAAGGCGATGGCGGACCTGGAGCGCTCTTACGACATAACGCTTGAGGCGCTGGGCGACGCGCTTGATTTGAAAGATGCCGAGACGCAGGGGCATTCGAAGAGGGTGACGGCGTATACGATTGCGCTGGCCCGGGCGATGGGCATCGGTCATAAGGAGATGCGGATCATAGCACGCGGGGCGTTTCTGCACGATGTGGGCAAGATGGCGATTCCCGACGCGATTTTGCTGAAGCCGGGGGCGCTGACTGATTCAGAACGCGCCGTAATGTGTCAGCACTGCATGCGGGGCTATGAGATCGTGCGCAAGATTCCCTTCCTGCGCGAGGCGGCGGAGATTGTTTACAGCCACCAGGAGTGGTTTGACGGCACCGGCTATCCGCGGGGCTTGCATGGAAGAGAGATTCCGGTCGGGCGCGGATGTTTGCGGTCGCGGACACGCTGGACGCGATCACGTCAGACCGGCCATACCGCAAGGGCGGGGCTTTGACATTGCGCGGCGGGAGATTGGCCGCGGTTCGGGGACGCAGTTTGATCCCGAGATCGTGCAGGTCTTTCTGGCGCTGCCGGAGAGCCTGTGGGAGGAGCTGCGGATGGAGATCGAGCTGCATGCCAAGCGATTTATCTCGCTCGAGCAGCCGGCGGAGGTTCGGGGGCCGCTGGAGAAACATACGACCGAGGAAATGACTAGCTACAATTCACCGCATGACACGACTTACTGACGCGCAGGTGCAGGAACGGCTGGCGGGACTAAAAGAGTGGAAGCTGGAAGACAAGACGATCCGGCGCAGTTATAGCTTTGCCGACTTTGTCGAGGCGATGCGCTTCGTGAATGAGGTGGCGGAGATTGCCGAGGACGCGGGCCATCATCCCGACATTGATATTCGATACAACCGGGTGACTCTGGGGCTGACGACGCACGACGCCGGCGGTCTGACGGAGAACGACCTCAAGATGGCGGCGCGGCTGGATGGAGAGCTGGGGCACAAGGGCGGCAAGTTGAACTAGGGCGGCTTCCCTGCCCGGGCGGGCGCGATTTATTTGCGGGGCGCGAGAATCTCCGTCGTAAGAATGTCTTTGTTGTTATTGCGGTTGAGGACGGCGTATTTCTCTCCGTCGTGATAGTCGATGGAGTAGGTCGCGCTCTCGCCGTTGCGGGATGCAGTGATGACGATTGGAGCGGCTGCGCCTTTGGCATCGCGGACTGCCTTGATCAGAACGTCGGCGGAGTAGGGCTGACCATTCACGGCGGTTATCTTGTCATCCGGGCCGAGGCCGGCGATGTAAGCGGGGCTATTGACCCAGACATCGCGAATGATTGCGTCCGGCATGACCACGATTCCGAGCGAGTGGTACAACTCGGCGGCGTGGGAGGCCTTGATATATCCCGCCTCTTCAGCGCCCATGGTTTCGGAGTCGCTGTAGGTGTAGCCCGCTGCATCGAGCCCCGCGGTGGGCGGCGTGGGGGTGAGAGTGTTCAGATGCGTGTTCCAGAACGCGGCCCAGTCGTATGGAGCAATCTGGTTGAGTGCGCGAATAACGTCGGCGAAGTTGTAAGGCAGCACGCCGGGCCCGGTGTCACCGATGCCGCCTGTGCCGTTTGCGCCGAGGAAGAGGGCGGCGAAATCGTCGAGGGATTTCTTGCCGTTGGTGAGCTGGCGAATCTTGATGTCGGCTTCGAGCCAGACCAGAGCGCCTTCCTGGTAGTAGTCCTGGCTCAGCCGCCAGTTCGACCAGCTCCTCATTGACCCGCGCAGGATGGAGGAGGCGTCGGCGGTGTCCTGCAGCGGTCGCCAGGTGCGGCCGGGCTGATCGACGGAATAGGTTTCGAAGTCGAATTCTGGCGACGAGTTGCTGCGGAGTGCTGAAGCCGGCGCGAGCGGAGAGGACATTGCCGTAATACTGGGTGAGGCCCTCGTAGACCCAGAGGAGATCGTCCTGCATGGGCGGTGATAATCCGGCGTCGCGAGATCGGCGGGGCGGCGATATTTGCCGCACCAGGAGTGGGTATTTTCGTGCGGGATGAGGTAGCCGATGAAGCCCGACGGTAGAAGGGTCGCTGAGGTCGAGGCTCTTCACAACGTAGTCGGCGGACTGGGTGTGCTCGAGGCTGTCGCCTTCAAGATGCGGCGACATGGCGACGAGGAAGTCGTAGTGATCGTAATGATGGCTGCGATAGAGCAGCGTGGTCTGGCGGACGAGCGAATTCATGTCGGCGAGGAGGTCGGGCTTCAAGTCGAGGTCGGCGGCCTTGTCGGCGCAGACATCGAGGGTGTGGGTGGGATGAATCTCGGGGGCGAGCGGATATTGGCGGCAGTGATCGCCCATGAGGATGGGCGAGTCGACGAACTGCTCGACGGAGACGGTCTGGAAGGTAGTGTCGGAGGGATTGAGCGCGGGATGCGCGTCGCCGGGGGCGCGGAGGGCGGTGGCCGTCGACCCAACCTGACGGGCAGATGGATGGTGGCGGTGATGGGGATGTTTCGCACCGGCGTGTTGCTGGGGTAGAGGACGACGTCGCTGGTCTCGAGCATGGCGACGTGGGAGCCCATGTGGTTGACGGCGGTTGTGTCTTCGCGGCTGGGGACCTCGAGGACGTCGAAGGCGACCCAGAGTGCTTTGGTTCCCGCGGGAGCGTTGACATGGAAGCGGTACATATCCACGAGGTCGCGACGCCAGGGGATGACGGCGCCGGTTGGGCCGCCGGTGCGGAAGACGACTCCGGTGACATTGTCTATGGGGCCGCCGGGCAGATGCTCGCCGGGGATCCACTCGGGATAATTGAAGCTGTTGTCGCCGGGATGGGCGGGGAGTTTCTCGGTGACGTGGAGGATGCGCCGGGGAGCGTCGGTCATGTCCACGCGGAGCTCGATGGGCTGTTGCGCGCGTGCTCGGGCGGCGGGGATCAGAGCGAGTGCTGCGGAAAATGCGACGAGAGTTAGAGAGCGGGGGGCAAAGCGGTGCATTGTCACCATTCCTGAGGGTTAGACGGTGCTGTCATCTTATTAGTGTTATCAGGGGCACCAGGATTGCGGGGCAGCGGGCTTGCGGTCACGGCTCAGGATGGCGCGCGGATTATTGATCTTCTGAAAATCCCGAGTCGGCGTCGGAGTGAGCGTCGGAGTCGGAGTCGGTGTTTGAGTTGCGGGGATGAGCGCGGCCTTCGTCGAGGCTTTGGCGGACGCGGTGGAGGCTTTTGCGGCTCCAAAGTGCGACGGCGATGCCGCCGAGGAGGGCGGAGCCGGCCATGAGGCCGAGGCGGCGCAGAAATTTTCCACTGGAGGGTGAGGGGGGGGCTTCTTCGGGTCGCGGCGGAGTGTAATCGTTTTCCACTAACCCCTATGTTTGCATAACTTTAATCAGCAGAGGTGGAGATGCGCGAGATTTATTTTCGTCCCGGGGAAACTCTTTCCTACCGAATACGTCTATTGAATTGTCTATGAAGTGTGGTAGATTTGCTTGGTAAGGATACTGAAAAGCGTAGCAAATGGCTCGAAGTAGCGGGATTAGTTGCAGGCAGCAGGCGGGCTGACTCCTATAGCGCTATGAAGCGGTGCACTGGCCGCCACAAGTTTTTAAGTTGCGTCACTGGCCTCCCGGCACGAACATTAACCTGTTCGTGCCGTCTTTTTTTGCGCGGGCGAGGCGGGAGACGGGAGGCAGAAGTGGCAGGTTGGCGGCGGAAGTTTCAGGGCGCGCGATGCGGCAGGATGCCACGGTGGTGGCACAGTCATCAAATAGAAAGGCGATACACTGGGAGAGGGAGCTTTGTTTCGGATGAGGAAAATATTAACTGCCGTTGCCATCGGGTTGACCACGATGGCGGCGTTCGCCCAGTGGCAGCGCCGGCGAACGATGTTCCGGCGTATCATGCAACGGCTCCGGCAAAGGGCGCGGCGTTGCCGCCCTTGCTGGCGGGATAAAGAGCGACCGGAGACAACTTTCGCTATAACTGGCAGGTGGCGGCATATCATGACGCGGCGAAGGTGCAGCGGGTGATCTACCAGTTGCCCTGTTACTGCCACTGCGACCGGGCGATGGGGCATGAGAGTTTGCGGAGCTGCTTTGAGGGACTGCATGGAGCCGAGTGCACGACCTGCTCGAAGGAAGCGATCTACGCATACGAGATGACGCAGCAAGGAAAGACGGTTGCGGAGATTCGCGAGGGCATCATGCGAGGCGAGTTCCAGAAGATCGATCTGAAGGATGTAAAGAGCGGGATGTAATAAGTAGCAGGAATTGTAAAAAAGGAGGGGGCGTCACGGTTTCGACGGGATCAGAAATTGGTAAAGAGGCATGCCGGGGTGTGGACACCCGTAATCGCTCGCAAAACAACAATTGCCAACAATCAACTGGCATACGCAGCTTAATTAATTAAGTTGCCGTCCTCCGCGGCTTTGCCTGTGGGCCGCGAATGGACGTCGCACAGCAGGCTGGTTTCGCGGTCTACGCCTGGGGCCGCGAGACGAGATTCATCGGGCTAGCTGGTGCGCATCTTGTCCATTCTGAGCGCACTCAGCGAGACAAAAGGAATGGACTACGCATGGAGTCTCTTTACTGAAAGCTGTTTCGGACGCGGGTTCGACTCCCGCCGCCTCCACCACTACTTAAGTTTTTATTTCGATGGATTGATCGGGTGCACGGGACTGCGCGTGTGGGACGATGCGCGCAGCACACCCCAAGGTCCTAGATCCTAGCTCGGTTATCGAGTAATTCTTCGAGGACACAATTGAACGCCTGACGATTGCTCTCACAGTATGATGAAAGCGGGCCGGATGCTAGGATTAGTGCGCCTATAGCAGAGGGAAATAAGCAAGATGTCAAGATTATCGGCGGCGAAGAGACGGTTCGCTTCTTAAGGTCGCTAGTCAAATAGTGCCCTTTTCATATTGGCCAACTGTCAGACAAACTAGAAGAGCAAAACTTCAGCAGCGTATCTTTACGTCAGATCCATGGGCACTGATGGCCGAAGGAATTGTTGACTCATGTCCAAAGAAATCTCGAGAAGCTGCGCTCGCATTTCGCGTACAAGCTGAAGACTTCTATGATGCAGCGATCTCTATGGGAAACCGTAACCTGGGAGCTAAGCCGCTATTACTCTATTATGCATTTCTTAATTTGACGAAGGCGTATCTATTAACCCGCGGTCACGCTGGGCCCAATGAACGTCCTGGGCATGGTATTTCAGAAAAGGCGAGAATCCGGCAAGTGGAGGGCACAAGATTGACTGTTTATCCCTCCGATCATCGCAAACCTCAACTATTCTCTCAATTCTCTGAAGCATTGACTGGGAATGCTGTTACTGCGACACGGCATTATCGCTTAGGCAGTCTTATGCCACAAATTTTGTTCGGTCATAGAGTTTGGTGCTCGGCCGCGAATGAGTCCGAGAGATTCTTGCCTCTGAAGGAGGTACAGTTTGTAGATAATCGAGAAGACCATGAGGCATGGATTCGCCTCGAAGTCGACAAACAAGAGCTCGCTAAGGTGCATCATTCGCAAGAAGACACCTTGACTTTGTCTAGGTTGGGAAAGCGATGGCAATTTGTCCAGCACTATGGAGATGATTTATCCAACTCCCTGTGTATTGAGCAGAGGGAAGCTATGGGCTATGGTCATCGACCCAGCGACGCCTTAACTGAACTCGCAGCCAACGTTCGCCCCTATCTCTGGTGTTCGGTTCTGCTGCATCCCCCTTACCGAAAATATTACCTTTACCTATCTCCAAACGATGAGAAAAAATCTGTGTTGCCGCAGCTGTTGTCCATGTACCTCGTGATTTTTTTGTTAGGATCTATCACCAGATATCAGCCACACCAGTTCGATCGTCTGCTCGACACTAGGTATGGCGCTCATTTGATAGGAGCTGTCACCGAAATTCCCACTCAATACCTCTACCTCATGGCGTCCGAGTTTCTCGAGCGTGAAGTTACCCGAGCGTCACTCGCTTAGCAAAGTCGCCCTCCTTAGCAAGAGATCGCTAAGAAGGCGCGGACAAATCACCAAAGTGCCTCTGAGGCAGGGACTTAATCCCTCTCCTCCTGTGCTGCGCATGCAGCAGCATTTAACTAGATTGAGAGAACCTTCCTGTAACTTTCCCTGTTAGCAGGAAGCCTTGGGGCAGAGGGCAGTTCGTGTCAGACTGCGACCACCGGCAAGCCGACAAAGAGCGTCACATTTTAGTACGGCTGCTCCGACCTAAGGAACCACCCTAAGGGATTTTGCGCTGACATTGGGGCAACAATTTTTGCTGCGGACGAAAACACATTGTGTTATATACTGAACCACATGGTTCAGTATTGCCAGCCCCGCTTCGATGCCTCGTTCGGCGCGCTATCAGACGCCACCCGACGCGGCGTTCTGGAGCAACTCGGGCGGGCGGACGCTTCGATCACAGTCCTTGCCGAGAGGTTCCACATGACCCTCACGGGGATGAAGAAACATGTCGGCGTCCTGGAGCAAGCGGGGCTGGTCAGCACGGAGAAGGTTGGGCGCGTGCGGACCTGCAAGCTGGGGCTGCGCGGACTGGAAGAAGAGGCGGCATGGATCGAGAGGTATCGCCAGCTCTGGGCCGCGCGCTTCGACGAGTTGGACAATGTGGTTGAGGAATTGAAACGGAAGGAGAAAGCAAATGGACGCAAGAAGAGAAAGTGAGGCCACCCCCACGAAGAACCGCACGGTGGTGGAGCGGAAGTCCGAGCGCGAACTCGTCGTCACGCGGACCGTCAACGCGCCTGCGCGCCTGGTGTTCGAGGCGTGGACCAAGGCAGAACTATTCAGGAGGTGGTGGGTACCAAAATCGTATGGGCTGACCCTGCTTTCCTGCGAAATGGATGTTCGCGTTGGGGGGCAGTATCGTTTGGTGTTTCGCCACGAAGATTCGACGATGGAGTTCTTCGGCACGTACCTCGAAGTGACACCGCACTCGCGCCTGGTTTGGACCAACGAGGAAGGTGACAACGGCGAGACCGTCACCACGGTGACCTTCGATGAAAACGCCGGCAAGACGTTGTTGGTGGTGCACGATCTCTATCCCTCGAAGGAAGCGCTTGACTCCGGATCGACGGCGCGCGATGCCGGAGGCGCTCGACCAACTCGACGAGCTTCTCGCCAGCCTGGGAGCGAGTCGGAGACAAAATGACGCGGTCCATCAATCAATCAACGAAGCGCGTGGCCGGCGGCCAGGGTAAGAAAACCGCTCAAGGCAAGACCCCGGCGAAGCTGCTGGTCGCCATGACTGGCAAGGCAAGCGCCGCGAAGGCCGCAACAGGCGACAAACCCGTGTTCGCGTATATCGCCAGCTTGCCGCAGCCGCAGCGCGGCATCGCCGAGCGCATCGATGCCCTGGCGGCCAAAAGTTTGCCGGACATGCAGCGAGCGGTGAAGTGGGGCATGGCGTACTACGGGGTCGACGGGGGCTGGTGCTTCTCCTCCGGCGCCTTCGTCGGCCACGTGAAACTGATGTTCATACGCGGCACGGAGATCAAGCCGGAGCCGCCTGTGACGCCGATCGGGATGGGCAAATCCACCCGCGGAGTCGAGTTGGCATCGGTTGACGATTTCGACGAGCGCCAATTGGCGTCATGGATGAAGCAGGCAGCCACCATGCCCTTCGTCGGGGGAAAGAAGCGATGAGGACGCTGTAGCGCAGCGTTGCGGGCGCCGGCGAAATCAGTGGCGGGCTTGCGAAGAGCTGGGTTATTTTTTCTCTGATTTTGCGGCCGGGAGGTTGGGTACAGTGAACTTCACTATCTGACTGGTAATCACTTTGTGAGTGGGATCGGCGAGCTCAATGAGAACCCGGTGCGGGCCGGGCGGCAATCCGACAAGAATGATGGTCTCGCCGCTGGCGTCAACAAAGTGCCATGGGGCGTCGTCAACGGTGATGTGGATATGGCCGATGCGGGGCGACACTCCGAGGGCGCCCGTGCCGAATACGGGCACGACCCGGAGATTTTCAGTTCTGTATTGGATGAACACACGTCCGGCGGCCAACGGCCCGGGAAGAGGCGGGTCCACGATCAATTTGGGGGGCGCTTCGTTTTCAATGGCGATGAGCGGCGATGGGCCAATGATGTCTTTGGCGGTCTGGCCGGAAGCTTTCACGACAAGGACGGTGCAGACGGCGAATGAAGCCATGAGTGCGATTGCGGTATGCATAGCAGTTCCCTTCTTAAACGAGAGCGGCACATATTTTAATAGCGGCGCCGTGACCGCGCTGCGATGGGCGAGAATCGCGAAGCCTGCGAAGTGCCTCTACAGATCCAAATCAATTTGTGACAGCGGAGTGGAGCAGCATATCAGGAGGTTCCCATTCACGGGGCGGTCGAGCGGCTCTGGATTGTAGGTGATGGTTCCGTCAATGAGGCCGGACTCGCAATTATGACAAACCCCGACGCGGCACGACCACTTGACCGGAACATCGCAAGCCTCGGCAAATTCGAGAAGGCTGGCGAAGCGCGGGTTCCACGGGACGGCGAGACCACTGCGCGTGAATGAGACGATCGGACCTGTGCCGGCATCTCCGTCAGGCAGGTGGGGAGCCCGGGATGGGGTGCTCGCGATCCCTGGGGTAAATGAATCGCCAGGCCCGAAATTCTCCGAGTGAGTGCGGCTCTGCGGGATGTCCCACGACTTCAGCTCGGCGGTGAAGCTGTCGAGAAAAGCAGTGGGCCCGCAGAGGTAGAAATCTGCTGACTGCGGCACTGGAAGCTTTTTCAACAGTGACAGGTTGAGATGACCGGAGACATCGAAGTCCCGGCCCGCCAGATCGGCCTCTTCGGGCCGGCTGTAGGCGATCAGCGAGCGGCTGTTTGGAAGGCGGGCAAGAAGCGCTCTCACCTCTGCGGCGAAGGGATGCTCACTTCCGTTGCGGGCGCCGTAGCACCACCAGACCTCTCGCTGGGAAGATGAGTCAGCCAAGGAGTGCAACATGGAGAGGACGGGGGTCGCTCCGATGCCGGCGCTCAGAAGAACCACAGGACCGTCATTGGATGCGAGCGTAAACGTGCCTCGGGGAGCGCTGACGCTGAGCAGATCGCCGGCGCGAATGAGGTCGTGAAAAAACTGGCTCCCTGGCCCGGCAGCACGTTTGATGCTGACGCGATATGTTCCCGAACCTTGCGGGCCGGACAGCGAATAACTTCGAAGTAAGGGAGGCGAGCTGCTATCAATCGAGAGTTTGAAAACCAGATGTTGTCCGGGCAGAGCTGGCGGCAAGGGGCTTCGATCCTCGGATTCGAGAATGAATGAGAGGACATCCACAGACTCCCGTTGAATCGCTGCGACGCGCATGGGGCGAAACCCGGGCCATAGCGGCGGGGCGGCGGCCGGAGAAAGGCCAACGTTGCCGGCATGTTCGTCGGCGAGAGCCAAGTCCTCGAGCGACTTCTTCCACCCCGCGCTCAGTGCCGGGATTTGCAGGGCCCGCCTGAGTTGATCACGCGGGTGACCTGGGAGGTAAAGCAACGCGTCAATCTCTGCGACGGTTATGCATTCAGGCCCGGTGGAGACGGTGACGATCTCATCTCCGGCACCGATTTCTCCCTCCTCGATCACGCGGAAATAAAAGCCCGGCCGTTTATGTGAGACAAGCAGGGATGGCATCTGCGGATAATTCATTCTTATGCCGACGCGATAGCAAGTGACCCGCGGCTGAGTTACTTCAAACAGGGCGCCGCCTATTCTGTAACGATCGCCGATGCAGACCTCGTCGTCGGCCAGGCCATGGACCGTCAAGTTTTCTCCGAACTGGCCATACTCGAAGTCATGGCGTTGCAGATAGGCCTGCCAGTATTGATAGGAGTCGAATTGATAGACCATGATGGCGCGATTTTCTCCACCATGGCCGGCGAGATCGCCCTGGCCGTCGCCGTCAATATTGAGACGGCGGGCCATTACACGGCCGGTCACAGGTCGCTTGAAAATTGCGGTGCGAACGACCTTGCCCTGCCATTCGACATTGCCCGGGAGACCGACGTTAACAGAGATGACTGAGCTCACTGGAATCTCTGATTAGCTTAGAGCGCGGGATGAGAGGCTGTCACCCGATCGGGCCTTTGGGCGGGAGAGTGGGCTATGCGTCACGCCCATCATGCGCTTAATAATTTTTTGGGTAACGGACCGCGAGTGAGCAAAATTGCACAGCTTTGCGGATGACTGGTTGAAATCCTATGCGCGCAGCGGAGCTTTTTTCTCCGAATAGAGCTTGCGCGCTGAGGGACCCATGATTCCGGAACAGGCGGGCCAGACTGATCCTGAACTCAACGCCGCGGTGGATGCAATCATCCGCGAAATCGGCAGCGAGCGATGCGACCTGCTCGATGTAGTGCAGGCGGTGCAGAGGCGCTACGGATTTATTTCAAACGATGCGATCAAGGCGGTTGCCGCCGGACTGCGCATGCACGCTGTCGAAGTCGAGGACACGGTCTCTTTCTATGCATTTCTCAACAGAACTCCTAAAGGCCGCTTCCACATTCGTCTTTCAAAGACGCCGATATCGTTAATGAAGGGCGCCGAGGAGGTGGCGCAGGCCTTTGCAGCCGCAACCGGCGCGGCGATTGGAGGAACTTCCCCGGACAAACTTTTCACCGTGGAATGGACGAGCGACATTGGGATGGGCGACCAGGAGCCCGCGGCATTAATCAACTCGACGGTGGTGAACACGCTGCGGGCATCCGAAGTTCCGGCCATCGTGAGCCTGCTGCGGCAGCACGGAGATCCATCGGCGCTGCCAAATGCGGGGGTCCGCCCCAGCCTGGCACAGCGTGGCCCGGTGGTCTTCTGCCAGGATTCGAAGCGTGGGGATGGCATTCGCGCGGCACTGGCCATGTCGCCCGAGGCGGTGATCCAGGAAATCTCGACTGCGAAGCTGCGTGGTCGAGGCGGCGCCGGCTTTCCGACTGCGCTGAAGTGGAAGCTTTGCCGCGAAGCAAAGGGCGAGGAACATTATGTGGTCTGTAACGCCGACGAAGGGGAGCCGGGGACATTTAAAGACCGCGTGCTGCTGAGTGAAGTGCCCGACCTCGTATTCGACGGCATGACGGTTGCGGCTTATGCGCTGGGATCGCGCAAAGGGATCATGTATCTGCGGGGCGAGTATGCCCATCTCTGGGAGCCGCTGCAAAATGTGCTGGACGCTCGCCGGAAGTCAGGGCTGCTGGGCGCAAATATCTGTGGCCGCGCCGGCTTCGATTTTGATATACGCATTCAGCTGGGCGCCGGGGCCTATGTGTGCGGCGAAGAATCCGCGCTGCTCGACTCTCTTGAAGGCAAGCGCGGAGCGCCTCGGGACCGTCCTCCCTTCCCCACCGATCACGGCTACCTGCAGCAGCCGACGGCGGTGGACAACGTTGAGAGCCACGCCTGCGCGGCGCGAATCCTGGAACATGGGGCGGCCTGGTTCAACGGCTATGGAACGAAAGCATCCACCGGCACGAAGTTGCTGAGCTTCTCCGGCGACTGCGCGCGCCCGGGCGTATATGAAGTTGAATATGGCATCACCATCAACGAGCTGCTCGATCTGGTTGGCGCGCCGGAGGCTGCCTATGTTCAGGTGAGCGGCCCATCCGGCGAGGCGGTGAGCGCCAAAGATTTTGGGCGCCGCATGGCGTTTGAAGACCTGGGATCCGGCGGCTCGATGATGATCTTTGGCCGGGAGCGCGATGTTCTCGACGTCGCACACCAGTTCATGGATTTTTTTGTCGAAGAGTCGTGCGGCTGGTGCACGCCTTGCCGCGTCGGCACTACGCTTCTCAAAAAACAGCTGGAGAAAATCATTGCGCTGCGCGGGACACACTCCGACGTCGTGGCGATGGAGAAATTGGCGAATACGGTGAAACGAATGAGCCGATGCGGGCTAGGACAGACCGCCATCAATCCGATACTCACTACGATTCGCAACTTTCCGGAGGCGTATGAAGCAAGACTGCAGCCGGAGAGCTTCTTGCCGACCGTGACGTTGAGCGAAGCAGTGGTGAAGGCCGAGGGCATTCGGAGAGAGGAAGAGGTGCCTGCGTGACGCCGGAAACTGCTCAAAAGAAAATCTGCTTCACCATAGACGGAGTGAGAGTGGAGGCTCTGCATGGGCAAACCATCCTCCAGGCCTGCGATGCGGCAGGCATTTATATTCCGCGTCTTTGTTACCACCCCGATCTCGAGCCCGCCGGCCACTGTCGCGTGTGCACCTGCACCATCGCCGGACGTCACGCCATCGCATGCACGATGGTCGCGGTTGACGGCATGGTGGTTGAAAGCGAGACTGCGGAGCTGAACGCTGACCGCCTCTCGCTGATCGAGATGTTGTTCGTCGAGGGCAACCACATCTGCCCCTCGTGCGAGAAGAGCGGCGATTGCGAGCTGCAGGCGCTGGGTTACCGGCTTGGCATGGTCGCACCCACGACGCCATACCTCTGGCCCAGGCGAAAGATTGACGCCACGCACCCGGACATCTTCATTGATCGAGATCACTGCATTCTTTGTTCCCGCTGCATCCGCGCCTCGCGAACCGAAGATGGAAAGACGGTCTTCGGCTTTGAGGGCCGCGGCATAAACACACTGTTGAGCATCGGCATCCCGGGCCGGCTCGACGACACAGCACTGCAGGCGGCTGACAAAGCTGCGCACGTATGCCCGGTCGGCTGCATCCTGATCAAGCGCACTGGATATCTGGTTCCCGAGGGCAAGAGGTTATACGACGAGAAGCCAATCGGCAGCGATATAGAAGCCCGCAGAGGGCATGCGGAGCCGCCAGGTGCCTAAGCCAAAGCTCGCCACCTGTAGCTTGACCGGCTGCTTCGGCTGCCACATGTCTTTGCTGGACATTGATGATCGGATTATCGAGCTGGTTGAACTCGTTGATCTCGACAAGTCTCCGCTGGACGACAAGAAAGCCTTTGACTGCGAGGTGGATATTGGCCTGGTCGAAGGCGGCTGCTCGAACGAACACAATGTCGAAGTGCTGCGGGAGTTTCGCAAACATTGCCGCATCCTGGTTTCAGTTGGGGCGTGCGCGATCACGGGGGGAGTTCCTGCGATGAGGAATTTCGTCAGCCTGCGCGAATGCCTGGAAGAGTCTTATGTCGAGGGCCGCATCGTCGAGCAAGGCAGCAAGATTCCCGACAGCGAAGACCTGCCACTGCTGCTCGATCGCGTTTACCCATCCCACGAGTTCGTCAAGATTGACTACTTCCTTCCCGGCTGTCCGCCGACGGCCGATGCAATCTGGGCCACGCTGACGGCGCTTCTCACCGGCAAAGAACCAAAGCTGCCATACAAACTGTTGAAGTATGAATGAGGGACTGAGCCACATGAGCAGCACCAGCGTTGAGCCACATTTAAAGTCGCGCAAGATTGTCATTGATCCAGTGACACGTGTTGAGGGCCACGGCAAAGTCACGATCCGGCTGAACGAAGCCGGTGAAGTCGAAGAGGCGCGGCTTCACATCGTAGAATTCCGCGGCTTCGAGCGGTTCATCCGGGGCCAGATGTATTGGGACGTCCCGGTCATCGTGCAGCGGCTGTGCGGCATCTGCCCGGTGAGCCATCATCTCACCGCGGCCAAGGCGATGGACATGATCGTCGGCGCGGATAAGCTGACGCCGACGGCCGACAAATGCCGGCGCCTGATGTATTTTGGGCAGCTGCTGCAATCGAATGCGCTGCATATCTTTCACCTGGCATCGCCGGATTTACTGTTCGGCTTTGGCGCGCCATGGCAGGAGCGGAACATTATCGGCGTAATGAAACAGTTTCCGGAGGTCGGTAAGTGGGCGATCTTCATTCGCAAGTTCGGCCAGGAAGTTATCAAGGCCACCTCAGGCAGAAAGATCCATCCCACCAGTGCCATTCCCGGCGGAGTGAATGAGAACCTGAGCGTCGAGCTGCGCGATGCGCTGCGGAAAGATGTGGACCAGATCATCGCCTGGTGCTGCGACGCTCTCGAGCTGCATAAGGATTTTGCCCACGCGCATGCCGAGGTCTACCGTGACTTTGCCGCCTTCGAATCGAACTACATGAGCCTGGCGGGCGCGGGCGGGGCGATGGACATGTACGACGGAAGATTGCGCGCAATCAACAGCGATGGCGAGACGATCTTTGACGGCGTTGACCCCGGACAGTATCGCGACTACTTGAAAGAGGAGGTGCGGCCGTGGAGCTACATGAAGTTCCCTTACATCCAATCCCTGGGCCGGGAAAGAGGATGGTACCGCGTGGGACCGCTGGCGCAGATAAATTGCTGCAGCTCGATTGACACGCCGCTGGCCGAGGCCGCGCGAGTGGAATTTATGTCGGAGACGAAAGGAAAACCGGTCCACTCCACGCTTGCGTATCACTGGGCGCGCTTGATCTGCCTGATACACGGCGCGGAAAAGATCCGCGAACTGCTTTTTGACGACGACCTGCAGGGCACCGACCTCGTGGTGCGCGGAGAGCGCCGCTCAGAAGGCGTGGCTTGCATTGAGGCGCCACGCGGCACGCTGTTCCACCACTACACGGTTGACGATAACGATCAGATCGCCAGCGCCAACCTGATTGTCGCCACGACCAACAACAACGAAGCGATGAATCGCTCGGTGAAGCAAGTGGCGATGAAATATCTCTCCGGCAAAGAGATCACGGAGGGCTTGCTGAATCACGTTGAGGTGGCGATCCGCGCCTACGACCCGTGCCTGTCGTGCGCGACGCACGCTCTCGGCCAGATGCCTCTGACGATCACTCTCGAAGACGCGAGCGGCGCAGTTCTTTCGACGGGATCGAAGCGGTGAGGGTGACAGACGTCGAGGCTGAGATGGCCAACGCTCGAGCGACTGAGATCAGCGAGCGCCGTGTGCTTGTGCTCGGCTACGGCAACCCGGGGCGCGAAGATGACGGCCTCGGACCAGCCTTTGCCGCCGCGATCGAGCAGGCCGGAGCAGAGCGCGTGACCGTTTGCGACAACTACCAACTGGTCATCGAAGATGCTCTCGCGGTTGCGGACGCCGATATCGTCTGGTTCGTGGACGCCTCGAGAAGCGGAGCCGAGCCCTACGAAATCACGCGGCTCTTTGCTGCGCTTCACACTTCGTTTACCACGCACCTGGTGCAGCCAGAAGTGATACTCGCGCTCGCAGAGACGTATTACGGCAAGTCGCCTGAAGCTTACCAGCTGGGAATTCGAGGATATAGCTTTGAGTTTCGCGAAGGGCTGACATCGCGCGCCGAGCAAAACCTTGGCCACGCTTTGGACGCTCTTGCGTCACGCATCTCGAAGGGGGAGAGGCCGCCGGAATGAACATTGGCCTGGGCAGCAAGAGGAAGACGATCCTGATCATTGATGAGGATGCCCACGCGCGCGCAGCATTGCGGATTGCGCTGGAGGCGGCATCGTTCACGGTCGGAGAAGCCGCGAACGCGCAGGAGGGGGAGCGAACCATCCGCCGGATCAAGCCTGACGCGGTGCTGGCCGATCTAATTCTCGAGGCGGCCGACTCGGGCAGCATGATCTCTTGCCGGCTGAAGCAATCAGGCTTCGATGCTCCGTTTTATATCGTGAGTACGGCGGTGGATGCGCTGGTGGGGACAGTGGATTTGCGGACCCTGGGTATCGCCGGCGTCTTTCTGAAGCCGGTAGATTCCGCCGTCGTAATCCGGACACTAAAAACGCGTCTCGAGGCGTGATGAAAGCTTTTTCTGAAAAGGCCCGGCGCGCCCCGCAATGGATGCAGCAATGCGGAACGCGCGGCCCAGCTGTTAATTCAATGCTATTTGAATTCGAGAACGACGCGCGCAGCCACATCGCCGTGCTCGAGTCGCGTGAATATGTTGTTGATCTCTGACAGCGGCTGCAGCTCGATATCCGCCTTCACCTTGCCGCGCACCGCAAAGTCGAGGGCCTCTGCCATGTCTTCACGAGTTCCGACGAAGGAGCCGCGAATGGTGATGCAATTTGCCACGACGTCGAACAATGGCACAGGGAAATCACCCGGCGGCAGTCCGACGAGGGAACAGGTTCCGCGCTTGCGAGTCATTCCGATTCCCTGCTTGAATGCGATCAGCGAGGGGGCTGTGATGAGGACACCGTGAGCTCCTCCGCCAGTCTCTTTTTTCAAGGCGGCTGCCGGGTCGCTGGTCTTGGCGTTGAAGACGAGATCCGCGCCAAGCTTTTTCGCCAGCGCTAATTTGCCGTCGTCAATATCCACTGCGCAAACCAGCAGGCCCATGGCCTTGGCATATTGGATCGCGAGATGTCCGAGACCGCCGCATCCGGAGACGGCGAGCCACTGTCCGGGCTTCGCTTTCGTCTCTTTAATTCCCTTATATGTAGTTATGCCGGCGCAGATCAGCGGCGCAGCCTCGACGGCGAGAAGTCCCGCGGGGATGTGGGCGACGTAATCCGGATCAGCCAGGATGTATTCGGCGAATCCGCCATTCCTGGTGTAGCCGCCAAATTGTGCGTCCGGGCAAACCGTCTCCCACGCGGAGAGGCAATACTCACAGTGACCGCAGGCGGAGTAGAGCCATGGCACTCCGACGCGATCGCCCTCTTTAACGATGGTCACGCCGGCGCCGACAGCGCTGACGATTCCGATGGCTTCGTGCCCGGGAATAAACGGAGGCGTGGGCTTCAATGGCCAGTCGCCATTCGCCGCGTGCAAGTCAGTGTGGCAGACGCCGCATGCTTCAGTCTTCACGACGATCTGTCCCGGGCCCACGGTCGGAATATCCCACTCGCGCAACACCAGCGGCTGGCCAAATTGCTCAACTACGGCGGCGTGCATCTGGGCTGGCTTTGCCTGCTTCGGAGCGTTGCCCTGCGGCGATTTCTGCGGTGTCTCAGGTATATCGAGTACTGCGGTGCTGCCATTCAACGTCATGGTGACTGCCTCATTCTGTGTTTGGAACGGTTGCTTGCATTGGATTGACTAAGCGGCGGCTGCTCCCAGGCCGCGCACGGCCTCGATCATCTCGGCGCAAACCGCCGCAGCATCGCCGTAAACCATGTTGGTGTTGGGCGCGTAGAAGAGTGCATTCTCGACACCGGCGTAGCCTTTTCCCTGCCCGCGTTTGACGACATAGCAGCGCTTGGCCTGGTCAGCATTGAGAATCGGCATGCCGTAGACGGGCGAGCTCTTGTCAGTGCGAGCAGCAGGATTGACAACATCATTGGCGCCAATCACGAGCGCAACATCGGTGGTGGCGAAATCGTCGTTGATGTCAGAGAGCTGGAAGATCAAGTCATACGGAACGCCGGCTTCGGCCAGGAGAACATCCATCTGGCCGGGCATGCGGCCGGCCACAGGATGAATCGCAAACCTCACCTTCACTCCGGCGGCAATCAGCAGCTTGACGAATTCGTAGAGCTTCTCCTGCCCCTGCGAGACCGCAAGGCCATAACCGGGGATGACGATCACGCTCCTGGCATAGCGCATGAAAATGGCGGCGTCCGATGCTTCAACCGGTCTCTCCGTCCCCTGGATCGCACTGTGCTTGTGCTTGGACTCTGCACCGAAGTCGGAGAAGAGCACATTGCTGACCGAGCGATTCATCGCCTTTGCCATTAACAGGGTGAGGAGCGTGCCCGCGGCGCCGACCACCATGCCGGCGATCATCAATGCGGGGTTTTGCAGCACGTAGCCCTCAAGTGCGACCGCGAGGCCAGTGGCAGCGTTGTAGATGGAGATCACGACGGGCATGTCGGCTCCGCCAATCGGCAACGTCATCATGACGCCGAAGAGCAATGCGCAGCCGAAGAAGATTGCGATAATCGCGTGGAGGGAGAGAATCGAGGCGGCCCCGCTGGCGACGACATACACGAAGTATGCTGCCAGGCCGATGGTGATGAGCAGCATAAAGATGTTCACGAGGTTTTGGCCCTTGAACCGGAGCGGCTGCTTCATGACCTCATCCAGCTTTGCCCAGGCGATGATCGAACCCGAGAGTGAGACTGCTCCGATGACTGCGCCCAGCAGAGTCACGATGAGCCGAGTCGTTCCCTGCGAACCAAATCCCAACAGCTCGACGGCTGCAATCGCTGCGGCGGCCCCGCCGCCCATGCCGTTATAAATTGCAACCATCTGCGGCATGGCGGTCATCTTGACCTGTCTGCCCTTCCACCAGGCAGCGCCGGCGCCGAGCAAGAGCGCAACTGCAGCCAAAATAATGTTGACCACCAGATGTGGCCTGGCCGTCGACTTAACGGCAAACACGTTGAAGAAGCTGGCCAGGACCGCGACGAGCATTCCGACGCCAGCGAGCCGAATTCCCGCAGGCGCGCTGACGGGCGAGGACATCTGCTTGAGTCCGTACATGAACAGCACCGCAGCCAGCAGATAGGCTGCGCCGGGAACTAATTGCGAGATCAATGTCAGCATGTCAGCTGCCCCCAACTTTTTTTACTTTCTTGATTGAGGAGCGTTTCGCCCTGGCGTGCGCGCCGGGATGGCCGCTGGTCTGGAACATGGCGAGCATGCGGTCGGTGACGGCGTATCCCCCGGCGGCATTGCCTGCGCCGAGCAGGACGGCGAAGAACCCGATGACCTGTTCCGCCGGATTGGTCGCGTTTAACATGACAAAGATCGCGCCGACCACGACAATGCCGTGCACGAAGTTAGAGCCGGACATCAACGGCGTGTGCAAAATTGCCGGCACGTTGCCGATGATCACCCAGCCGGCGAAGCCAGCCAGCATGAAGAGGTAGAGTGCAACAAATCCACTAATCGCAAAACTGAAATGCATCGTGACTCCCTACGCTGCCTTAACCGGTGGGGTAACTGTTGCGGACGTCTTCGAGCCACTCTTGCTAGCCGTTTTTTGGGGCTTCAGCGGGAGCGAAGCAAGTTTGCCCGCATGCGTCAAAGCGGTGCCGGCAATGACCTCATCCGTCCAGTCAATCTTGATAATGTTGTTTTTCAGAATCAGCGCGAGAAAGTTATAGATATTTTTCGAGTAGAGCTCGCTCGCGTCCTGTGCGAGGAACGAGGGCACATTGAGGGGCGCAACAATTGTGACTCCGCCAACGTGAATGGTCTCGCCGGGTTGCGAAAGCTCGCAGTTGCCGCCGCCCTCGGCGGAGAGATCAATGATCACCGAGCCAGCCCGCATGCCCGCAACCTGAGCCTTGCTGATGAGCTTTGGAGATGCCTTGCCGGGAATTGCGGCGGTGGTAATGATCAGGTCGGCGGCCTGAATATGTTTCGTAAGGACAGAATCCACCTTCGTCTTTTCCTCGGCCGTCAGGGCGCGTGCATATCCGCCCTTGCCGGTGGCGTCTACGCCGGTGTCAACAAAAGTTCCGCCGAGTGAAGCGACTTGCTCCGCGGTAGCCGGGCGAACATCATACCCTTGCACGACCGCGCCGAGCCGTTGGGCGGTGGCAACCGCTTCGAGTCCGGCCACTCCCAGTCCCATGACGAGCACAGTCGCTGGACCAACCACTCCTGCGGCCGATGTGATCTTCGGCAGGATTCGCGCGAGATGGGTGACGCCGAGGCCCACGGCATAATAGCCGGCGATCGCGGCCTGGCTGGACAGAGCATCCATGGACTGGGCGCGCGAGATGCGAGGAATCCGCTCCATCGCGAAGCAGGTAATCTTCTTTTCCAAAAGCTTTTTCACGAGCGCGTGTTCATTCCCGGCATAGATGAAGGAAATCAGCACGGAGCCCTCCTTCATCCCCTCCACCACTTCGAGCGGCGGCGGTTGCACAGCCAGCACTACGTCGGCATCGGCGACCAGCTGAGGTCGCCTGGCGATGAACTCGACATCCTTATACATTTCGCGAGGCATGGAACTTGCATCGCCTGCGCCAGCCTGCATCTGCAGCCTGGCTCCCAGCTTTATGAGCTGGGGCGCAACCGTGGGAACCAGCGCAACCCGCTTCTCATGGGGCTGCGTCTCTTTCAGAACCGCAATATTGACATACATCATCGAACTCCCTGCGCGAAGGAAAACGACAGCAGCACTCCCCAACTCAGCGGAATGCTGCTGCCCGAAACCCAAAGATGACTAGACCAGTGGGGCTACCATGTCGTGCACGCGAACCAGTTTTTTATTCACGAATTCCTGGATTCCCATGTCACCAAGCTCGCGGCCGTAACCGGAATACTTAATGCCGCCGAAGGGGAGCTCGGCATCGGACCAGTCAATGTTGTTGATGAACATCATGCCTGTATTCACCCGGCTGGCAACGCGCTCGCCGCGCGCCGTATCGCCGGTGAACACCGAACCGCCCAGACCGAAGTCGGAGTCATTCGCCAGCGCAATGGCAGCATCCTCATCCTTAACGCGGAAGAACATCGCCACCGGGCCGAAGAACTCATCGCGGAAAGCCGGATTATCCGGCGTGACATCGGTGAGGATCGTGGCTTGCATAAACGAGCCTGGCCGATCGAGTCGCTTGCCGCCAATGAGAATCTTTGCGCCATGCTTCACTGCGACATCAACCTGCCCGAGCAGTTGAAGCAAAGCAGCCTCGGTAGACAAGGGACCATGGGTGGTCTTCTCGTCCATCGGATCGCCCGGCTGCAGCTTTTCGAGCGCGGTCTGAAACTGCTCGATGAACGCGTCAGCAATCTGATCAACGACGATGAAGCGCTTTGAGGCACAGCAAGTCTGTCCGGCGTTATACATCCTTCCCCACACAGCCCAGGGAATGGTTTTATCCAGATCAGCGTCTTCGAGCACGATGAATGCATCGCTGCCGCCAAGCTCCATCGAGGAAGGCTTCAGATTCTGTCCCGCGCGGGCTGCAATGCTGCGGCCGGCGGCAACACTGCCGGTCAAGGCAACGCCTGCGATGCGGGGATCGTCAATCACCTTGTCAGACTGCTCATGCGAGATCAACAGATTGGTATAAAGGCCTGCGGGTGCGCCGGCATCAATCCAAAGCTTCTCGAACTCAATCGCGCACTGGGGGACGCAACCGGCGTGCTTAACCACGATGACGTTTCCCGCCATGAGGTGAGGGCCGGCTACGCGAGCCAACTGGTAATAAGGAAAGTTCCACGGCTCAACGCAGAAGATGACGCCCATCGGGCTGCTCTCCATGTGCGCCTGGCCATAGGTGGGGTCCAGCTTTACCGGAGCCAGGAATGCCTCGGCATGCTTTGCATAGTAGGCGAGGATGTCGCCGCTGTATTTCACTTCTCCGCGTGACTCATTGATGAGCTTGCCCATCTCGAGGGTCGCGTGCTTGGCGAACTTGTCTACATCGGCATGCATCAACTCCGCAGCTTTGGCGACAATTTTTGCGCGCTCGGCATAGGGGGTTGTTTTCCATGATTCATAAGTCTTCGCCGCGGTCGCGAGCCTGGTCTCAAGCTGCGCGTCGGTGAGCTCGGGAAATGTCTTGAGGGTATTGCCATTATTCGGATTTACGCTTTGATATTCATTGGCCATCGTCAGTTCTCTCTTTCAACAGTTACTGTGTGCGACTCGAGTCTTGCCATTTCTTCGGGGCCCTCGGTGATCGCGTGAAATCGAGGCTGGAACGATACTGCGCGTACCCGGCGGTATAAGTAGAGCTACATTGCTCTGCGCTCGATGCGCGCCCGCGCTGCGGATGGCGGATGAATTGATTCGCATTCGGCTTGAGCAATACAGCACAGACTGCGCTCTAACTCTCCCGCAATACTTAGATTGCTGAGTTGTGCAATCGCCGATGGTGGTGATTCCGCCAGAGAATTCACCCGAGGTAATCCGGTGCCTGGAACACAAAAAACAAAATTCGATCCCGGTAAATATCTGAGCGCCGCGGGTGTGACGAAGAAAATCGTCCGGCTGAAGGCGGAGAACGTTTTCTTTTCTCAAGGCGATCGGGCAAACTCGATCTATTACCTCGAGTCTGGCCGCGCGAAGCTGATTGTGGTCTCAAAGAGAGGCAAAGAGGCCACCGTGTCACTGCTGGGCGGCGGCGAGTTTATCGGCGAAGAGTCATTGGCGGCCGTGGCGGGAGTCCGCACTGCGACGGCGAAGGCGATCACGGCCTGCACAGCGCTGAAGCTCGACCGCGACGACATGGTGCGGCTGCTTCATGAGCAGCACGAATTTTCCGATTTGTTTCTCAAGTTCATCCTGGTGCGCGCCATGCGTACCCAGGAAGATCTTGTGGATCAACTCTTCAACAACAGTGAAAAGCGTCTGGCCCGCACGCTGCTTCTGATGGCCGAGTTTGGCAAGCCGGGGGAGCCGGAAATGCTGATCCCGCCGGTCACCCAGGAGGCGCTGGCCGACATGATTGGCACCACTCGTTCGCGGGTGAGCTTCTTTATGAACCGATTCCGCAAGCTGGGATTCATTGAGTACAACGGGCGAATCCACGTGCACAAGTCGCTGCTCAATGTGGTGCTGCACGACAAGCTGCCGGAGCAGAATGCCCGGAGACCCGTAATCCTGCCGGAACTCGAGAAAGCGGCGAGGGCGGGCCGGGCGAAGGTCGCGTGATGCCGGTTGTGCGGCAGCAAAATCCTTAATGTCCTGAATTGTCCCGAGATGTCCTGTCCCGTCCCTTTACATAAAGACGGTTGAAGGCGAGGCTGGAGATACAGCATCGGGGGGAGGTTCGTGCGTCTTGCGGGCATCTTCGTTGCTATCCCAGTGAGGTGACCCTTGGTCCGTTTTTCCCGCGTAGTGGTGGCGTCAATGTTTCTCGCAGCAATGTGTGGCACGACAAGAGCACAGTCAGGATGGACGGAGACACCGGTCCAGGGATTTGCGGGATTCAACGGCGGCTTTATAGAGGGGACTCCGATCCAGGCGTCGGACGGGAACTTTTACGGGACGGCGGCGTTTGGCGGGCAGAACGAGACGCCGAGCAGCATCAGCGCCGGGGCGATGTATCAGGTCGTTGCGGACGGGACGATTAATGCGTTTTATAACTTTTGCAGCAAGACGAATTGCAGCGACGGTGGGGTGCCCAACAGCCGGCTGGTGCAGGGGCCGGACGGGGCGATTTATGGGACCACGCAGCAGGGCGGGGTGAACGACAAGGGCGTCGTTTTCAGAATCACGCTGGGCGGAAGCTATTCGGTGGTGCACACGTTCTGCTCGGCGGCAGAGTGCGCGGATGGCTCGGCTCCGCTGGCCGGGTTGTCGCTGGCAGCGGACGGAACTTTTTATGGGACGACGAGCACGGGCGGCGCGCATGGCGATGGGGTGATCTTTTCGATGACTACGGCGGGAGTAGAAACGCCGCTGTATGCATTCTGCTCGCTGAGCCAATGTCAGGACGGCTCGGCCCCGGAGACGAACCTGGTGCAGGGCACCGACGGGACGCTTTATGGGGCGACGGGAAATAGCGGAGCGAATGGCTTTGGCACGCTATTCAGTTACAACCCAGCGGGCCAGGGCGTATTCAACGTGATCCAGGCTTTTTGCAACGGCGATTGCGACTCGGGGACTTTTCCAAACAACGACCTGGTAATCGAAGGCAGCGGGATCGTTTATGGCACGACCGTGGCAACGAACCTCAATGCGCCGGGCGGAGTGGTGTATGCGGTTACGCCGAGCAAGTCGGGGCTGGCGACGTATGCGGCGCTCTACACTTTCTGCTCCGGAGGAGCTTGCCCGAATGGCATCGGCCCCAAGGGAGGGTTGATGCAGGCCAGCGATGGAAATCTTTACGGCACGACCTGGGAGGGCGGATCGGACATGGAGGGTGTCGCCTACACGGTGAGCGCGGGGGGGGCGGAGTCGGCGATTTACAGCTTTCAGGACAATGGCACCGATGGTTACGCGCCGAACGGAACGTTTGTGCAGGGCAGCGACGGCAGCCTCTACATGGCGGCTTACGACGGTGGGTATTACGAGGGGACCAGCGGGTTCGGGGCATTTGTGAAGCTGACGCATTCACCGGCACTGGCTGCGCCGGTGCAGATCTCTGCGAGCAGCGATGTGTTCGCCGTCGGAAAGTCGTTCACGCTGAACTGGTCGGTATCGAATGCGGGGTCGCTGACGATGCAGCAGTGCTATGCGTTTACCTCGGGCGGAAGCGGGGCGGGAACGTGGAGCGGAAAGCAGAAGCCGTCCGGATCAGTCTCCATCACGCCGAAGACGGCGGGAGTCTATAACTATGCCCTGACCTGCGGAGGAGTTGAGTCGAGTTCCGTCGAGGTGAGCGCGACCAACGGCAGCAAGGCAAACACGGAGACAACGCTGGCGGTCTCGCCGAACCCGGTGCTGGCTTATCAGAACGCGACGCTCACTGCGACGGTTGCGAAGGTGCTGGAGAGTGGGGAGCCGACCGGCAGCGTGACCTTTTACGCGGACACGCTGGAGCTGGGCAGCGCGAAGTTGAATGGAAGCGGCGTTGCGACGCTGACGGCCAATGCGAGCAATGAGCCTTATGGCAACTACTCAGTCACGGCGAATTATGCGGGCGACGCGAACGATAGCGCGAGCACGTCGGCAGGGCAGATGGTCGGACTGTATCCCAACGTGCAGGTGTTGGTCACGGCATCGCCAAGCAGCGTGACGCCACCGGGCAATGTGACGCTGACAGCGACCGTGACCAGTTCGCAGGGAACGCCGACGGGGACGGTGACATTTTCGATTCCGCATGTTGAGACGCTGGGGACGGTGACGCTGAAGAAGGGCGTGGCAACGCTGACGGGAAGTTCGCAGGGCGTAGCCGCGGGGACATATACCGTGCTGGGTTTCTACAACGGCGCGAAGGGATATGGCGCGGGTGGGGGCGAAACGCAGGTCACGGTAAAGTAGCGCAGCTAGTGCGGCGCAGGCTCGCTTATTGAGGCAGGGGTTCGCCGGCCTGCTGCTTGACCATGTAGTCGGCGTACCAGTCGGGCCAGTTCTCGTCCCGTTGACCGCCGTTGCGGGCTTCGTGCTCGCCGTGGGCAGCGGACGCACGCCGCAGAGCGCTGGCCAGATCGCTCGCGGAAGAGAATGACGTGTCGGCATGGCCGATGCGACCGGGCAGACGGGTCGTCACCTCCTGCAGCAGCCAGGTGTTGCCGTCGGGGTCGCTGAAGGTGGCGAAGGAACTGTAGCTGGCGTGATCGGGCGCGGGACCGCTGACGCGACCGCTCGAGCTGCCGGGCTGGAATTGGGCGCCGGGCGCGGTGGGATGAAAGACGTCGCTGATATTGGCTCCGAGTGCTGCGAGCGCAGCGCGTGCTGCAGCGATGTCGGAGACGACCAGGTAGAGACCCTGAGCGGTGCCGGGAGCGGCGGTGGTAATCTTCGTGCCAAACTGCACCGAGCACGCCGAGCCGGGCGGAGTGAACTGGACGACGCGGAAGCCGTTGTCGAATGAGAAGTCGGCGTCGAGCCGCCAACCAAGACTGGCGTAGAACTGCTTGGCGCGATCTACTTCGGCGACGGGGATAACGAGGACCTCGAGCTTGAGGTCAGTGGTGACATTCTTTGTCGGTACGTCGGGATTAGCCATTGTTGCTTCCTCTCTTTGCGTTATTGCGTCGCAGCGATGTCAGCGACTCGAAACCGATGGATAGAATACGCTGCGCGGGTGACAGCTCACTTGCGAAATGTAACGAACATCACTGCATAACCATGAAGGACGATGTGATTGGGATTGATCGGGCCGATGGCGGGAGGCGCGGAACCGGTGGCCAAATCCACATGCGTTTCGCTCAAGAGCTCTGCTGCCGGTGGTGCGTTTGAGGCGGAGGCGAGGCTGACTTCGATGTTCCCGGCGGTCTTGTTGACGAGGAGCAGCGTGCGACGGCCATTCTTCTTCAGGATGGCTTGCGCGTAGAGTTGCGCCGTGTTGAACGGCTTGCCGATTAACTTATCTCCCGGCGAAAAATTGTTGATGAGCAGCTGGAGCACCCGGTAGCGGGGGTTCGGCAGGCCGGTCGCAAAATCAAGCAGCGAGACGCTGGGGTATTGCGACGGATAACCGAGCAGCTGCGATGCTCCGACCACCTGAATGCCGGACTCGGCGAGGCGGCCGGCGAGATAGGCGAACATGGCGCCGCACAGGCTGAAGTAAGAGGGGGAGATGTCGCGGCCGGACATTTTATCGGGGCCGTCGCCCTGGTCGCTGGCGGCGATGCAGCCGGTCTCGTTAATCTGCGTCTCGGTGGCGGGGGAAAGGCGCTGGCGGATGGACTCGATCTTCGCAACGGTAGCGAGGAAATGGTCGGCCTGCGCGAAGAAGCTCGTGGCTTGCTGCGCGGGCGTCTCTCCATCTTTTCCAAGCGCATAGAAGTGGTAAGAGATGGCGTCGAGCCGCGCGTCGGCTGAGTGATGCGAGTGGTCGAGGAAATAAGTGAAGAACGCCTCCCCCTTGGAGGGCTCGGCGAGCGACATGCCGGTGAATTTTAATCGCCGGTTGACGTGATGCAGGCGAAGCGTGATTGCGTCGTAGAGGCGCGTGTATTGCGCGGGGCCGAATTGATGCTCATACTCCGGCTCGTTGAAGACCTCCCAGTAAGCCGGTTGGTAGTGGTGGCCGGAGGTGTGGAGCGCGCCCAGCTCGTCGCGGAAACTGCCGCGCATATACCAGCGGCCGACGCGTTCGTAATAATCGGCAATCTCGCGAAGGGAGGGATCACGCAGCTCAGTTCCCTGCTCGTAATTCCAGACCGGGGTGTCGGGATTGGCCGGGACCGGCGGCGGATTGCTGCTGAACATCCACTGCGGAATCGTAGTGACGCTGAGGACGGCGGGATGACCTTTGGTCGCAGCAAAGAAATCGTTGACCAGCGGATCCATGCCGGAGAAATCCCATGATGTTTTCGTCGCGGTGGGCGGGAGAATCTCAGCGACTGCGAGCCGGGGATAGGGATACCAGAGGGCGAGGCGGGCGTTGTCGGCGTGAAGCTCATGGAGAGAGTTCCACGCATTGTCGTGAATGGCGGAGCCGGGGCGCAGCGGAGGATTTGAAACAACCTGCAAGGTGATGGTGGTGCGCGAAGTGATCGCGGGAGCGTTCCAATCGATGGTCACAGCGAGGGGCACGGCGAGGGGCACAGCGAGGGGCACAGCGAGGGGCGACGATTGCGCTGCTGCAGGAGTGGCGATAGCAGCGGCGAAAAACGAAATCCAGCGCAACGCTTTTTGCATTGAAACGCCTTTCAGCCGGAATGCTGCCGGCGAACGCGCAGCCGGTAGCGCTCGCTGGTGATGCCGTCGAGCATCATGGTGAGGATGGTCGCCGACATACCCAATCCTGCCACGCCGAGCGGCGCACCGCTGAGAGAATCGTAGCGCTCGGAGATGCCGACTCTGAGAGCGTTGGCGACCATGGCGTCGGCGATTCGTGCTGCGGCGTCGTGATGACCGCTGGATGCGAGACCGCCCGAGACCTGATAGTTGGGCGCGGGCCAAGCGTCGCCGCGCCAGAATTCTGCGGAGCGAAACTGCGGGTCAGTGCGGGCCACCGTCGGAATGGGCAACGGAGTCGCCCACGCGGGCGTGGCAAGAACATCGGCCATCCGTGCGGCCTGATTTGGGGTGGCAATCTGCGCCATCGCCGGCATAAATCCGCCGACGGTGGGCGATTTAATTTTTTCGAGCGTCTGCACACGGACAGAGAGAAAGCATCCGGCGCTCTCATCCCACATGTGCTGACGAACGGCCATCGCGCCTTTTGCGTAGCGCGCATTGCGCCGCGCTGCCATGGCGTGATCGCCGCAAATGGTGGCCATGCGAGCCAGGGCCTGCTCCGACGTCAATAGATATGCGGTGTTTGCAGGGATCGCGATGTCGCCATACCAGGCTCCGTTGCCCGGACCGGGGGTGCGACCGGGATGCGGGACCATCTTCAAGTCATCGAGGTCCACCTCTTTGTCGTAGGTTTCATAGCGAGCGTCCTGGGTGTCGCCGCTGTAGGCGCCGACTCCGACGAGGCCGAGGCCGCGGATATCGCGCTCGCGCCAATACCATTCGTGGAAGCGCTCGAGGGGCGCGATGCCGGCGCGCAACAATTCGATATCGCCGTTGCGTTGGTAGACGCGCTCCATGCCCCAGGCGAGCAGAGGCGCTTGCGAGTAGGCGGGGAAAGTCTGCCACTGCTTGCCATCGCGCGATCCGGGTGCGTCGTATGGAGCGATGAAATTCGCAACCATATCGTGCATAAATTCAGGCTTGACGGCATTCCAACGCTGCTGGAAGTCCCAGTAATTCTGAAAGACGCCGCGAATGATTTCCTTCTGGCCGGGCAAAAGCGAGAGCAGGTCAACGACGAACATCGTGTCCCACAGCCACTGGGCGTAGTAGCCGCCGCCGGGAACAATCCAATCGTGCATGAGAGGCGGGTCCGCGGGACGGATCTTGCCGAGGACGCAGGTCGCGTAAGCTTCCGTCGCGAAATCGTAGAGCGTGGGGTCGCCGGTGATGAGGAGACCCTGCAGCTGCGCGGCAAGTTTCTTGCGATTGACCGGAGGAGGCTCTGCCGCATTGCGCTGCGCGATCAACCGAGGCACGGCGAGCGAGCCGAGGGTTGCGGCGGCTCCTGCGAGGAAAGCGCGTCGCGGAATTAGTGGCGAGTATGCAAGCGCGGGGCGCTCTGGCGGATGATTCAAGGGAGTGTCACGGTGCTGGTAACGTCGAACACAGCGTGATCGGGTGCGGCCGAGCTGCCGCCGAGCCACAAATCGTAAGTGGATGCCTCGGTAGCGAAGTGACGAGTCTCGGGGGACCAGAAGCTGAGATCGCGACCCTGCAAGGTGAAGTGCACGGTGCGCGATTCACCCGGCGCGAGGGTGATGCGCTGAAACGCGCGCAGTTCGCGGACCGGCCGTGAAGCGCTACCCCAGCGCTGATGCGTGTAGAGCTGCACGACTTCGTCGCCGGAGCGGTTGCTGGTGTTACGAACGTCGGCAGTGACATCTATTGAGCCGTCGCCAGGAATCGAATTCGAAGACAGCTTGAGATTGCTGTAAGCGAACGCGCTGTAACTGAGGCCGTAGCCGAAGCGATAGAGCGGAGCCTGCGGGCCGTCCCAGTAGTAGGAGGCAAACTTGGGCGAATCCTCATGCACCTGGGTGAGGTTGTGGTCGTAGTAGACGGGTATCTGGCCGACGGTGCGCGGCCAGGTGACAGGGAGTTTGCCGCCGGGATTCGCGTCGCCGAAGAGCAGGGCGGCAATGGCGTGGCCGCCCTCGACGCCCGGGAACCAGGCCTGCAGAATTGAACGGACGTGAGTGGAGGCCCAGGTGATGTTGAGCGGACGGCCACTGATGAGGACGAGCACGACGGGCTTGCCTGTGGCGGCGATGGCGTGCAGCAGAGCGTCCTGCTTGTCGCTGAGATCGAGCGAGGAACGCGAAGCATACTCACCGCTCATGTCGTCGTTTTCGCCGAGCACGAGCACCACAAGATCGGCGTCGCGCGCGACGGCAACGGCGGAATTAATTTTCGCGTCAGGCATTTGTTGAGCGGAAGCATCCATGGTGTCGGGATTGATTGCCGGCTGGTCGGCGCGCTTAGTGGTTGCGCCCTCGGCGTAGGTCACGGTGATGGTCTTGCCGGCACGCTCGCGAATCCCATCAAGCACCGAGACGACCTGATCGGGATTGCCGAGGAAGCTCCACGAACCCTGGAGCTCTTTCTTCGCGGCGGCGAGGGGTCCGATGACGGCAATCTTGTGGACCGAGGGCTGCACCGGCAAGAGCGCAGCATCGTTACGCAGGAGAACGGCGGAACGCTCTTCGGCGAGGAGCGCGAGCTGGCGGTGCGCCGGATCCTCAGCCACGGCAGTGGCACGCGCCTCATCCACATAGGGGTGATCGAAGAGGCCGAGCTCATATTTCGTGCGCAGGAGCGGCCGGACCAAATCATCAATCTGCGCGACGGTGACTTTGCCTTCCTTCACCAGCGCGGGAAGATTTTGCAGGTAGACATCGCTGCCCATGTCCATATTGACGCCGGCTGTGAGGCCGCGATACGCGGCGTCTTTCGGATCGCGAGCGTAGCCGTGCGCGGTGAGATTGTAGACGGCCCACGCATCGCTGACGACAAATCCGTCGAAGCGCCAGTCGTTGCGCAAGACGTCATGAAGCAGATAACTATTTCCGGAGGCGGGCACATCGTTCAGGTCCATGTAGGCGCTCATGATGCAGCCGGCGCCGGCGTTGAGGGCGGCGCGGAAAGGCCGGAAGTAGACATTCTGCAGCTGGACCTCGGGCAGATAAACGGAATCGTAGTCGCGGCCGCCATCGGGAGAGCCGTATCCGGCAAAGTGTTTCGCGCAGGCGAGAATATGGCCGGGACTGCCGAGGTGCGGGCCCTGGAAGCCGCGGACTTTGGCTGCCGCCATCACGCCGCCGAGGTAAGGATCTTCGCCGGAGCCCTCGACGATGCGGCCCCAGCGTGGGTCGCGCGCAATGTCCACCATGGGCGCGAAGGCCCAGGTCACGCCGCTTGCGGATGCCTCTTGCGCGGCGACGGACTGGATCTGCTCAACGAGCGACGGGTCCCACGAAGCCGCCTGGGCAATGTTGACCGGGAAGATGGTGCGGAAGCCATGAATGACGTCGAAGCCGATGAGCAGGGGAATATGCAGGCGCGACTGCTCGACGGCAATGTGTTGCACACGGTTGATCTCGTGCGGGTCAGTGAGAAAAAGGTAGGAGCCGAGCTCGCCTTTTTTGAGGCGGTCGTCGGAGAGCGTCTTATCCCAGAAGAGCTGACTCATCTGTCCGATTTTTTCGTCGAGGGTCATCTGACCAAGGAGCGCGTCAACCTTGCGGTTGATCTCGGCGGAGTCGGGTGCAGGCGGGGCAGAAAGAGAGGCCTGCTGGCAAACGAGGCCAGCAGGCGTGAGGAAGAGCAAGGACAGCAGCAGACTTTTTTTCATCAGCTCCTCAAACGGAGGGTAATGTCGCGAGCGACGATTCGTTAGAAGATGAATTTCGCAGCGAATTGCATGACGCGTCCGTCGTAGCCGCTAGTAATTGTTCCGAAGGTACTTCTTACCGCGAAGTTTGTACTCGGAGCACTGTAATGCGCATTGTTGAGCGCGTTGAAGGCCTCAAATCTGAGCTGCAGATTTGTCTCTTTCGGTAGACCGAAATTCTTGAGCAGCGACAGATCGGTGCTGTTGAATCCTGGCCCGTAGACCGGGTTGCGGGGAGAATCGCCATACATTTGTCCGGGAGCCAGAGCGGTAAAAGCGTCGGTATTGAACCATTGGTGGATGGTGTGAGGACCGGCGTTTGGATTGGCCCGAATGCCGTTGGGTGAAACCGCGATATTGGGGCGAATGGTGGCGCCGGTATTGGGGGGATTGGTCAGTTCAATATTTATCGGAGTTCCGGTCTCGAGGGTGGTCACGGTGTTGAACTGCCATTGGCCGAGCAGGGCCTGGGTGATTCCCCCGGCGTTTGGCAGCAGCCACTTTCCGCGGCCGACGGGAAGTTCAAAGATCGCGCTGGCGACAAAATGGTGGCGGCGATCATAGTTAGCCGGTGCGTATTCTGCTTTCAAGTCGAAGGGATTTTGCGGGTAGGTGCCGGAGCCGATGTCGAAGGGTCCGGGGCCATTGTCCATGGTCTTCGACCAGGTGTAGCCGGCGAGGACACTCAATCCCGATGCGAATTGACGCTGGAACTTGACCTGAAGCGCGTTGTAATTTCCGAAGCCCGCCTGGGTGAGGGTTTGAACGACGCCGATCTCGCTGGAGATGGCGTGGCCGGTATTCAGATTGCCGATTGCATAAGGAAGCTTTTTGCTCTCGGCGCCGACGTAGCTGATGTCGAGGGACATGCTGCGGCTGATCAAGCGCTGGATGGTGAAGTTGTAGTTTTCAGTGTAGGAAGTGCGAGCGTTGGGCTGCTCGTAATAGACCGTCTGATTGGCGGTAGCGCCGGTATTGAGCGGAACCGAAGATGCACCGGGGGGGATGGCCACCGAGGTCGGCCGGGGTACCCCTTGATCAAGAAAGTAAGAGAGCCCATATGCCGAGTTGACGAACTGTTGCTGGATGAAGAAGGGATAATTCTTGGTCAGCTGATCTTCTTTGGCGTCATTCTCAGGCGAATAGAAGATGCCATATCCGGCGCGGATGGAGGTCTTGGCGTTGAGCGCGAAGTTCACGCCGAGGCGCGGCGCGAAATTATTCTTGTCGGAGTCGATGAGGGAGCGCGAGTTTCCGCCACGCCCTGCGATCAGCATTGAAAGAGTTGCAGGATCGAAATTCGCCGCATTGTTGTTCTTCTCGACGAAGGGCTGCAGGTATTCGTAGCGAACACCGTAGGTTATGTTGAGGCGCGGGGTGACCTGCCAATAATCCTGAATGTAAAAGGAATGCTCATTCGCCTTGGTATGCGCCTGGGTGAGTTGCAAGCCCTGGTCAACCACGTAGGGCAGACCGAGCAGAAGATCGGCGACTTCGCTGCCGCCATTTGCGTAATACGCGGACGGGTCGTAGTAGGTGTAGGTGGGATCGCTGGTGAAGGCCAGATAGGGGCCGCCAAAATATTCGTAAGGCACGGGGAAGACGGAGAAGTCTGGGGTGGATTGCAAGAGCCGGTATTCATAACCGAACTTGAAGTCGTGATGGCCGTGCAGCCATGAGACCTGGTCTACGAGTTGGATATTGTGATCGCGGAAATCGAGCGGCTCGAAGGTTGAGCCACCGGTGGTGTCACCAGACTCAAACTGAATCTGGGGGAAGCCGTAGGTCTGCGGGAAGCCGGGGATATTCGCGTTAGCGATACCGAATTGCGTCGCCAGGTTGGTGCCGTCCACCAGGCTGTTCTGGTGGTAGGGGGTCATGTAATAGGAGGCGCGGACTTCGTTCAGAAGGTTGGGAGTGAAGACGTGGTCGTACATGGCGCCGACAGTGTCGCTCTCGGAGTATTCGCGGTTGCCGCTGTCGGCACCGCCGCCGCCGGGAATCGGGATGCCGCCGGTGAAGGGGTCGCCGCTGAATACATTGCCCTGCTCGATGTCGTAGGTAATATAGGCGCGGTCTTTTTGCGAGAAGGTGTAATCGAAGCGCACATTGCCGACGTTGTTTTGGGAGTTATACGGCTGGATGGTTGTGTAGTTGTTGAAGAAATTACCGTTCTGCGCGGCGGGGAAAAGCTGCTGGAGAATCTGTTTTCCGGCAGGGCTGACGAGCGCGGCGGGAATGAGGTTGTTGGGAAACTGCTGCGCGTAGTAGTTGGTCTCAAAGAAGAAGGGGTTGAAGATCGGATCCTGCAGACCGGTGTAGGGGTCGGTCAGGCCGGAGAGGTCCACGTCGCCATCCGGAAGATAGTTGATCTGCTGGGAGGGCGGGACAGTGTTGGGATAGGAGAAGTGATTTACGAGGCGGGTGCCCTCGTAGCTGAGGAAGATGAAGGCCTTGTCTTTGATGATGGGGCCGCCGACGGTGCCGCCGAAATTATGCTGCTTGAGGATGGGCTCGATTCCGGGGCCGGTCAAGGTCGGGTTAGCCGATGTGTTGTTGGGGCGGAAAAACTCGTAGAGGTCACCGTGATATTTGTTGGTTCCGGCCTTGGTCTCGAGCAGGATCACGCCACCGGAAGCGCGCCCGAACTCCGGCGCATAGGCGCTGGTGAGAACTTTGAACTCCTGCATGGCGTCAACGCTGGGACGGAGCCCGGTATCGTTGTTTCGATTGCCCTGGATTTCGACGCCATTTAACTGGACGGAATCGCCCTGCTCGCGCTGGCCGGAGATGGAAATATTTGTATTCTGCCCGGAGCCGCCGCCGCCCTGCACCACGCCGGGAACGAGGAACGCCAAGTCAATAAATGCGCGACCCTCGAGCGGCAGGTCCACAATCTGTCTCTCGCCGATTACTTGACCGGTCTCCGCGCCCTGCAGTTGCAGGAGAGGTTCGGAATCTGTAACCGAGACGGTCTGATCTACGTTGCCGGCAGTGAGCTTCATGTCAATGCGGGCGCGCTGGTCAATGTCGAGTTTGAAGGGCGCGACGCTCTCGACCTTGAAACCGGTGCTGGATATGGAGACGGTGTAGATGCCGGGAGGCATGGCGAGGGCGTCGTATTCGCCGGCGCGATTGGTGTGAACGACGGTGCGGATGCCCTTCTCGACGTTGGTGATGGTGACGTCGGCCCCGGGAATGACGGCGCCGGAGGGGTCGGTGACGCGGCCGCCGATGGAGCCGGTGGTGGATTGGGCCGCGAGCGGGGCGGTGCCGAAGCTGAGCATGAGGGCCAGGAACAGGGCAGCGACCGCGGATGCAGAGCGGAAATAATGGGAACGGATTGCTTTCATGAGACTCACTTGTCTCTCCCGGTCTGAAGTTGGGAAAACGTTTACTTTGCGCCGCGCAACATCTTAGGAAGCTCGAATTTAATTGTCAATGGTTTTCTGACGGCTGGCGGCTTATGAGCATTTCTTGCCGATTGACAGGCCCGGGGAAACCTTTACTGTGGTAGCCAGCTATGCCTGCGAAGAAGCGGCCGGGGGCTGCCGAAAAGCCCGCCAAGATGGACATCCGCAGCGTCGCGGCCCTGGCCCGCGTGTCTATTGCAACCGTTTCGCGGACGATCAATCGCGTGCCCTCGGTAGACCCGAAGATTGCCAAGCGGGTGTGGAGCGCCATCGAGAAGCTGCACTATTTCCCCAATACTCAGGCCCGGTCGTTAGTGTCCGGCCGGACGCGGCTGCTGGGGCTCATCGTTTCAGAGATCACGAACCCGTTTTTTCCGGAGCTGATCCAGAGCTTTGAGGAGGCGGCGGTCAGCCGGGGCTACGAGATTCTGATCGGGTCAACGAACTACGACCCGAAGCGGGTGGAGCTATGTGTGCGGCGGATGCTGGAGCGGAATGTCGAGGGCGCGGCGGTGATGACCTTTGGTATCGAGCAGCCGATGCTGGAGCAGCTGGCGGCACGGCGACTGCCGCTGGTGTTTGTTGACGTTCGTCCGGAGCGGCCGTTTACGACAGCGCTGGTGGTGGATTATCAGCGCGGCATTCGGGAAGCGGTGCAGCATCTGGCGGTGATGGGGCATCGCGATATCGCGTTTATCAGCGGGCCGCTGCATGTGCATTCGGCGCATTCGCGGCTGCAGGCTTTTCGCAAGGCGATGCGGGAGATCGGGGCGCGCGCGGGTGACGAGCTGATGGTCGAGGGGACGCACACGGCGGATGGCGGCTTTGAGGCGACGCTGAAGCTGCTGGCGCGGCCCAGCCGCCCGACGGCGATCTTGTGCTCGAACGACATGACTGCGCTGGGGGCGCTGCGCGCCTTCCAGGAGAAGGGGCTACGCGTGCCGGAGGACATTTCCGTCATCGGCTTCGACGACATTCACATCGCGCAGTACACTGCCCCGCCGCTGACGACGATACGGATGTCGTGCTCGACGCTGGCGGAGAATGCAGTCGATGCGTTACTGGAGCACATTGAGAATTCTGAAGGATTGCCGGTGAGCGCGACCCGGCCGATCACTACGTATCTCGTGGTGCGACAGACGACGGGATATCCAAGCGACGGCGCCCGGGCGGCTGCGAAGAAGAAAACCAAGCGCGCGAGCCGCAGCTGAGACTCATGCAGAGCGGGAGTGGCGAACCTCGGCAGCAATCTTCATCAGCTCCGGCAAAACGTCGTAAAGAGAAACGGCGGGGGACGAGCTGCTGCCCAACGCGAAGTAGACCTTGCGATACAGCGCATAGAGACGGTCGTAAGTAGCGACGGCGGCGGGATCGTCGGGATGCACTTCGCGATTGGACAGACACATTGCCTGCTGCGCCGCTTCGATGCTGGGGTAGGCACCCGCGGCGAGGAATGCGAAGATGGCGGCGCCACGGCTGGTGGGAATTCCATCAGGCACGAGGATGGGGCGATTGAGCACGTTCGCATACACCTGATTGAGCACTGAATTTTTCTGCGGGATGCCGCCGGCATGGATCAGCCGCTCAACCGGTACGCCGTGTTCGACCATGCGATCGAGAATGATGCGGGTGTGGAGGGCGGTGCCCTCGATGGCGGCAAACAGTTCGTCCTGCGCGGTGGAGACCATGTTCCAACCCAGGGTGACGCCGCCCAGCTTCGCGTTCACCAGGACAGTGCGATCGCCGTTGTCCCACGCAAGGCGGAGCAATCCGGTTTGACCGCCGCGATATTTTTCCATTCCCTGCGACAGTTCGCCGACCGACTTGCCTGCGCGTCGAGCGATCGCCTCGAAGAGGTCGCCGGTGGCGGAGAGTCCCGCCTCGATGCCGGTGAACTGAGGATGAACGCTGCCGGGGACAACGCCGCACACGCCGGGGACAAGCTGCGCGTTGCGGGACATGGCGATGACGCAGGTGGCGGTGCCGACGACATTGGTAACGTCGCCTTCGCGGCAGCCGGCGCCGATGGCGTCCCAGTGCGCATCGAAAGCGCCGACAGGAATCGGGATACCGGGGCGCAGTCCCAGCCGCTCAGCCCACTCTTTTGAAAGATGGCCGGCGATTGCGTCTGAGGTGCAGTAGTCGCCTTGGAGCGACTGGCGAACATGGTCGAAGAGCGGATCCACCCGCGAGAGAAATTCCTGCGGCGGAAGGCCATCCCACCTGGGATTCCACATCCACTTGTGGCCCATGGCACAGATGCTGCGCTTCACATCCTGCGGGCGGGTGATGCCGCAAAGAGTGGCGGCGACCATGTCGCAGTGTTCAAATGCCGAGGCGTAACGCGAGCGGAGCTGCGGATTGTGGCGCAGCCAGTGGAGCAGCTTGGCAAAGCCCCACTCGTGGGAATAGACGCCGCCGCACCACTGAATGGCTTCGAGCCCGGTGGCGTGGGCGAGCGCGGTGATCTCCTCCGCCTCGGACTTGGCGCGATGATCGCACCACAGGTAGTAGTCGCTCAGCGGCTGCATGTGCTCGTCCACCGGGACGACGCTGGAGCCGGTGGTATCGAGAGCCATGGCAGCAACGTCTTCGCCGCGAACGCCGCTGGATTGAAGCGCGGTCGCCATCGCCTCGACCAGAGCGGACATGTGGTCGGCGTGCGACTGGGTGGCAAAATCGGGATCATCAACCGTGCGGTGCAGCGGGTAGGGGGCAACGCCGGTGCCCAGCCAGCCGGTCTCGCTGTTGAGCAGGGAGACACGAACGCTGAGCGTGCCGAAGTCTACGCCGGCGACGGTGACATTCTTTGCAGCCTGGGGATTTGACGCGGGCATGTTCAGATCACTCCGGCAAGTCGGGATGGAGATGGCTCTCCCAACCCAGATAGCGGACAGCGGCCTCATGAATGGCAGGGGCGACGGTCGAAAAGTTTGCGGCGACGTGATGCTCGAATCCCTGGCGGCAGATGAAGCGCAGCAGCTTTTGCATTTGGGGAATCTCGACGACGCCGGCGCCACCGAATGTTTCCAGCGGATCGCGGGTGAACTGGCCGCTGCCGGTATAACCGCGAACGATGCCGTGGCGGTCGTCGGTGGAGTAGCGGGCGAACGACATGGCTCCGGCTTTTACGCGGCCAACGCAGGTGCCGAAGGTGTTCTCTTTGCCGACGGTGCCGGCGATGATGGCCTGGAAATCCATGACAACGTCTTCGAAGAAATGCTTCGGCAGGTTGGAGCAGTGAAAGCAGACGGCTTTGTCGTCGGCATCGCCGTAATTGTTGTTCCAATCGAGCAGGGCGCTGGGCGTGCGCGAGGCCAGGGCGAGCATGTGCATGCTGAGAGTGCCGGGAATATCCACCTCGCAGGCGCTGGGGAAGAGGTCTTCGCTCATCATGCTCATGACGGTGCATGGGACGACGCCGAAATATTCTTCGAGCGAGGTCCAGCACTGGATGGCGGTGATGCTGACGGAAGTTTCTTTCATCCACCCGTCAATGACCGCGCCCAGCTTGGCCATCTTGAGCAGGGCCGCGTCGGGAACGCTGCCGGTCGAGACATAGCGATGGATGGCGGCGAGTTTGTCGAGTGCGGCGGGATCGTCGTCCTTCATCTTTGCGATGCGGCCGAGCACCTCAGACAGATCGAGGGTGATGACGGAGATGCCGCTCGACTCGAGAATGCGCTCGGAGTAGCGGACGGTGTTGAAGGCCTGTGGGCGCGCGCCCAAGGCGCCGATGCGGAGATTCTTCAGGCCACGCACGATGCGGCAGACCTGGCTGAACCATTGCGAGGTCCTGCTGAAATGCTTCGGTAGTGGGCTCGACGGTATGTTTCGCGGTGAGCGAATAAGGAATCTTGTATTGCATGAGGTTGTTGCAGACCGACATCTTGCCGCAGAAGCTATCGCGGCGATAGGCGATGGTCATTTTGCCGGCGTGGTCCGGCGTGGCCTGCACCAGGACGGGTACGCGGAGGCCGGAGAGCCGCAGCGCATCGGCCACGGCGCGTTCGTCGCCAAAGTTGGGCAGGGTGACGATGATGCCGTCAATCTCGGCGGCATGGGCGCGAAACAAGTCAGCGCATTGCTGGGCCTCGGCGTAGGTCTCGACGGCGCCGTGATTGGTTTGTTCCGGGCTCAGGACGATGGGACGAATTCCTGCGCGCTCCAAAGTCGCCAGCATAATTTCGCGGCCGGAGCTGGCAAGATGGCCCGGAAAAAATCCGCGATTGCCCACGATGATGCCGAAAGTTTGCACCGAGATTGCCTTTCTGCCCTTAGCGCCCAGGGCGCGGGCGGAACGCGATTAAGTAGAAGACGCCTGTGACAAAGAGGACGGCGCCCCACCAGAGCGGAGCGTGAAGCCTGGCCAGAGTTACCGACGCGGTGTGGCCGGAGTAGAGCTCCCATCCGCCATACGCCGTGATGAGCCCCCCATAAACGAAGAGCAACACGCCGATAAAAAACCAGATCGAGATGGATGCGCGCACGGTCACCTACCAGAACATGAGATTGAGAATAAAGAAGACGACAATGACAATCGCCGCCCAGAAATATTCGTGTTTGTAGAAAACGACGGGAGGCTCTTCGGGCAACACGGTGGCGCCGTACACAAGACCGGCTAATTCGGCAGTGGGCTTGGGCGCGGTGAAGAGACTGACGCCGACGGTGACGACCACACACGCAGTCCACGACCAGAGAGCGCGGTAGAGATTTTCGGCCATGCTCTGCGCATGCGGGGAGAAGGCGACGTAGGAGAGCGCGCTGGGATAGCGATAGACCCAGAGGAAGAGGCCGATGGAGGTGGCGGTGCCAACCAGCAGTCCCCAGAAGCCGCCTTTCGGGGTAGCGCGCTTCCACAGCATGCCGAGCAGGATGGTTCCGAACAGCGGCGCGATGAAAAAGCTGAACAGCGCCTGCACGTAGTCCATGATGCTGTGCGCGTTCATGACGAGATAGGCGGTGCCGATGCTGACCAGCACGCCGAGGATGGTGGACCAGCGGCCGATGGTGACGTAGTGCTTGTCGCTGGCGTTTTTATTGATGAGCGGCTGGTAGATGTCGTAGGTCCACACGGCAGAGAATGCGGTGACGTTGCCGGCCATGCCGGACATGAAGCCGGCGATGAGAGCGGTGATGCCGAGACCGAGCAGTCCGGGGCCGCAGTAGCGCACCAGCATGAGCGGCAGGACTTCGTTGAAGGTGTGGCCGCCGTGGATGGCTGCGACGTCTTCGCCCACCAGATGCATCGGCAGGACGACGAGGCCGAGCAAGCCGGGAAGGATGACGATGAACGGCAGCAGCATCTTGAATGCCGAGCCGATGACGGGAGCCATGCGGGCTGCGCGCAGGTCTTTGGCGGAGAGCACACGTTGGACGACGAGAAAATCGGTAGTCCAGTAACCGAAGGAGACGACGAAGCCGAGACCGAAGACGATGCCGGTCCAGTGCACGCCCATGGGGTTTCCGGTGAAGGAGCCGAGGCCGGACCAGAGGTGGGTGTAGTTCTGCCCGGGAAAGCGCGCGATGATTTGGGCCTGCAGATTGTGCCAGCCGCCGGCCTCAATCAAGCCGAGTATGGGCAGCAGCAGGCGCGCCGGCCCAGATGAGTACGAACTGAAGCACCTCGTTGAAGATGGCGGAACGCAGGCCGCCGAGGGCGACATAGAGCGCGACGGTGATGGAGGAGACCCAGATGCTGAAGTGAATGTCCCAGCCGAGAACGACGCGCATGACCAGCGCCATGCTGAACATGTTGACGCCGCTCATGAGGATGGTCATGAGGGCGAATGAGATGGCAGCGAGCAGGCGGCTGGATTCGCCGAAGCGCAGCTTGAGATATCCGGGCACGGAGTGGGTGCGGGAGACGTAATAGAACGGCATCATGACGAGGCCGAGAAAGAGCATGGCGGGGATGGCGCCAATCCAATACCAGTGGGTGGCGAGAATGCCGTACTGGTAGGCGGCGGCGGCCCAACCCATGAGCTCGAGGGCGCCGAGATTGGCGGAGACAAAGGCGAGGCCGGCGATCCACGCGGTCATCTCGCGGCCGGCAAGAAAAAACTCCTCACTGGTGTTGGTGCGCTGCTTGAGGTAGAAGCCGATGTAGATGACCATCGCGAAATAGATCGCGATGACTGCGATATCAAGCGGAGCCAGATGCGCCAGCCGGTGAATGACGGGCAGCTCGAGCAGCGCTGCTGAACCTAAGCCCGGTGCCGGAAGAGAATGGGCCAGGGCGGAAATGAGGACAGAAGCCATCGTCGGACATTATGCACCATGAAAACGTTTTCCTGGAATCCCTATTTTCCGGGCAGGGGTCGCTGGCCGTAGGTCGCCTGCGCGCCATGTTTGCGTTCGTAGTGAAAATCACGAAGGTGCGCGGCGATGCCTTCGGCGGGTCCGTCGAGCACGATGGTGCGGTAGGCAAGGCGCGCGATGTACTCGAGCAGGTCGGCATTCTCGACGGCGTCGGCCGGCGTTTTACCCCAGGCAAAGGGCGCATGGCCCGCGACCAGAACGCCGGGAACGGCGCTGGTGTCGAGCGAGTGAGCGCGAAAATGCTCGACGATGACGCGGCCGGTGTTGCGGACGTAGTCCTGGTTGACGTCGGCGGCGGAGAGCGGCGCGGTGACCGGCACTTCGCCGTGAAAATAATCGGCGTGGGTGGTGCCGAAGCACGGGATGGGCCGTTGCGCCTGCGCCCAGGCGGTCGCGAATTCTGAATGGGTGTGAACGATGCCGCCAATGGCGGGAAATTCGCGGTAGAGGAGGAGGTGGGTATCGAGATCGGAGGAAGGCCGGAGGTCGCCCTGGAGCACTTTTCCTTCGAGATCGGTGAGCACCATGTCGGCGGCGGAGAGGTCGGCATAACGCACGCCACTCGGCTTGATGGCTACAATGCTCTTGCCTGTGCCGTCGTCTCTGAGGATGCCGCTCGCGTTTCCGAAGGTATGGACGGCGAGCCCGCGCAGCGCGATCTGCTGGTTGGCTTCAAGAACGGCCTGTTGTAGGGCAGCGATGCTCATTGGTTAGGACCGAGGATTATGATTTCAGGAAACGCTTACCCGGGAAAGGTAACTCCGTGAGAATACACCTTCTTTTTCGCTCGCTCATGCTGCTGCTTTGCTGCGCGGCCTTGTCAACAGTCGCCGCCGCGGCAACTGCTCAAGAAAAGGCGCCCGACCTGCCGCCGCTGCTGCTGGGCGCAGCCTGGTATCCCGAGCAGTGGCCGGAGTCGCGCTGGGAGCGTGATCTGGAGTTGATGCAGGCAGCGCACATCCACGTGGTCCGCGTGGGAGAGTTTGCGTGGAGCCGCATGGAGCCGACCGAGGGCCACTACGATTTCGACTGGCTGGAGCGGGCCGTCAATCTGGCCGGGAAACACGGCGTCTATGTTGTGCTGGGCACGCCGACGCGCTACGCCGCCGGCATGGCTGACGGACAAGTATCCGGAAACTTTGCGGGTGGACGACAACGGGCGGCGCGAGGAGCACGGCAATCGGCTGCAATACAACTTTGCTGATCCCAAGTATCGGGAGTTTTGCCGCGACATTGCCGGCCGCATGGCGAAGCGCTTCGGTCACAACCCCTATGTCATCGGATGGCAGATTGACAACGAGTATTCGCAGAGCTCGAGCGACGGAGCGACGAAGAAACAATTTCAGGATTGGCTGCAGAAGCACTACGGAACGATTGAGAACCTCAACGAGCGCTGGACCACCCAATACTGGAGCCAGTATTACAACGACTGGAGCCAGATCAACATTCCGGTACACGGAGGCATAGACAGCGGCAATCCGGGCTTGCTGCTGAGCTGGCGCAGATTTGTCAGCGACACATTTCGCAGCTACCAGAAGAACCAGATTGACGCGATCCGGCAGTATGCCGATCCGAGACAGTTCATCACGACAAACACGATGGGCTGGTTCGTCTGGTATGACCACTACACCACGCAGCAGGACCTCGATCTATCGGCGTGGGACGACTACATTCCGAATGGCAAGGTTGATGCGGCGTCGAATGGCGCGGTGCATGACCTGACGCGTGGACTGAAGCGCAAGAATTTCTGGGTGATGGAAACGCAGCCGGGATTTGTGAACTGGTCGGACGTAAATGTCTCGCTGGATCGCGGAGCGGTGCGGGCGCTGGCATGGCACGCAGTGGCGCACGGGGCCGATGCGGTCAGCTACTGGCAGTGGCGCAGCGCAATCAACGGGCAGGAGCAATACCACGGCGTGATTGTCGGAGCGGATGGAGAGCCGGTGCCGCTCTACCCGGAGATCAAGCAGGAGGGCGAGGAGTTTGATCGGGCGGGCTCGGTGCTGAAAGATACGCATCCCGAATCGCAGGTCGCGATCCTGCACTCGTGGGAGAGCCGGTGGGCAATTGAGTGGCAGCCGCAGACGGACAAGTTCGATCCGACAGGCCAGCTGATCAGCTACTACCGGCCGCTGCGCGAGATCACGCAGTCGATTGACATCGTGCAGCCGACTGCGCCGCTTGATAAATACAAACTGGTGGTTGCACCGGCGCTCAACCTGATCACGCCGGCGGAAGCGAAAAACCTGATCGCTTATGTGCAGCAGGGCGGCAACCTGGTGTTCGGTCCGCGCAGTGCGATGAAGAATGAAGACGATGGGTTGGAGACAAAGCGGCAGCCGGGCCCGTTTGTAGATTTGCTTGGCGGACGAGTGGAGCAGTTTTATGCGCTAGCGAAGCCGGTGCCGACGGAGGGCAGTATCGCAACCGGTGACGCGACGATTTGGGCCGAGCTGCTGAGCACTCACGCGCCGGATGCGCAGGTGCTGGTGCGCTATGGGAAGTCGAACGGGTGGCTCGACGGTCAGCCGGCGATTGTCACGCGCAAGGTTGGCAAGGGCAGCATCACGTATATTGGCGCATGCTTTGGCGACGCGGGAATGAAAGCGCTGGCGCAGTGGATGCAGCAGCAGTTCAACCTGACGACGCCGATTCCGGGCGTGCCCACGGGAGTGGAAGCGAGCCAGCGTTATGGGGCGGACCACACGGTGACCATCCTGGTGAACTTCTCGGGCGCGCCGCAAACGATCACGCTGCCTGCGGCGATGACGGATGTGCTGAACGGCGGGAAGGTGAGCGAGGTGCAGCTGGCCGACTATGGCGTCGCCGTTCTGAACCAAAGCAAGTAGCGATGGCAAAGCAAGAAGCGATGGAGGAAGAGCGGTATTTTCGGCGGGGCAACGCAGCAGCGGTGTCGCTGGCGGTTGTCGCGATGCTTTTGGCGGCAGCGCTCCCAGCGCATGCCAAGGTGTGGCGAGTGGACTGTAGCGCACCCGGCGCTCCAGGAAGAGTGGAGGCGCAGGAGTCGAGGCAGGATGACGCAGCAGCGACGCTGCATTCGCTCGCTGAGGTAAATCGGCTCGCGTTGCAGGCCGGGGACGAAGTGCTATTCCGGCGCGGCACGGTTTGTCGCGGCAGGCTCTCGCCACAGGGGTCAGGCGCGGCAGGGCGCCCCATTCATCTCGGAGCATTTGGCTCTGGACTGCGACCGCGGATAGAAGCGGCGCCTGACGACGAGGCCGCATTGCAGCTGCACGATCAGCAATATTGGGAGATTGAGTCGCTCGACATCAGCGGCAGCCGTGATTTCGGGGTTCATATTGCGGCGAGTCACGGGCTGCTGCACCACATCGTGTTGCGCGATCTCACGGTGCACGGAGTGGGACGCGGTAATGAGTCGCCGAAGAAGAAAAGCAGCGGGCTGGTGGTGATCAATGCGGCTGCGGGCGCGGGATTTGACGATGTGGTGATTGACGGCGTGATTGCTCACGACTCCACCCAGTGGGCGGGGATTATGGTCGAGGGCGCTGAAGGCCCGGTCGTGACTCGCAACGTGACGGTGCGCAACTCGATGGTGCACGATGTCGAGGGCGACGGGATCGTTTTATTTCGGCAGAGCGATGGCGTGATTGAAAATTCCGTCGCGTGGCACACGGGCATGCAGCACACCGAGAGCATCGGGACACCCAATGCAATCTGGACGTGGGCCTGCACGCACTGCACGGTGCAGAACAACGAAGCGTTTCTGACGGACAGCCCGGGGATTGACGGGGGCGCATTTGACGTTGATTTCTGGAGCACCGACACGGTGGTGCGGGACAACTACGGCCACGACACGCAGGGCTATTGCGTCTCAGTCTTCGGCGCATTTCACGTGACGCGACGCAGCACGGTCAGCGGCAATCTATGCATTCACAACGGACTGAGCCCGCGGCTGGCGGCGCGACAGGGAGCAATTTTTCTCATGACCTGGTATGACGGCTCGATTGAGGATGTGCGCATCGCGGGCAATAGGATTTATTTCGCACCGGCGGGAAAGATGGCGGCGATACAGCAAGGACCGGGGATAAAAATCAGCGGACTGGTGATTGAGAACAACGCGGTGACATCTACGGTGAATTTGGCGGCGGCGCCGGGCATGCCGTGGGAGGGTCACGGAAATACCTTCACGCTGGGGGAGTTTCAAGTGCAAGCCGAGGGCACTACGACAGCCACCACTTCCCTGCCCGAGTGGGCGCGTAGCACTGCGCCAAAGCCAGACAAGCGCGGCTGGCGGTTGCTGGTCGCGATGCCGGAGACCGGTGACGACGTTGTGGCGCGAGATGCTGTCGGGCAGCTCATGCTGCTGCGAAGTCAGGCGATGCAGTTCCGAAATGCGGGACTGGAAGTGACGGTGGCGTGCCGCTGCACGGAGCAACGGATCAAGCAGCTTGACTCCGACTGGCAGCTGGCGGAGGACGGCGTTCATCTCGCGACATGGCCGAGTGAGGCGCCGAGTTCGCAGACTGCGGTTCTGATAAATCCGCGTGGGGCGGTGGAAGAAACGTGGCAGGGGGCGCTGACGCCGATCGGGCTGGGAGAGGCGCTGCGGCGAGTTTTAGGCGATCCGAAATTCTCCGGCTTGCCGGTGCGGTAGCGTCCACTGCAGCCGCACTTTTGTAGAGATCTACTTCGTAGCAGAGGTCGCGATCAGAGCGAATTTGTGGGGTTTCGGCTGGCCATCGCCATGCTGCTGGTCGGTGACGGCTTTTGCAGCGGCGCGTAGCGTTTTGACAGCATCGGGCGCGCCCGGAGCCGGCGTCATCTCTGCCTCGAGCGCGAATCTTGCGGCATCGAGCTTCATCTTGCGGTCCTCAAGCCAGTCGAGGCCGCGCGCCTGATCCAGCATGGGCGTTCGCAGGAGAGCGAGATTGACTCCGGCCGCAAGCTGCGCGGCGCTAAGGTCGGCGATCGGCTTGCCGTCTATCTGCAGACTGTAATTTTTGGCGGGGAGACCGGTCACTTGCAGAGTCTCCTCATCCTGCGTGGTCAGGGTGGTTGCCTTGAGCGCAAATTGCATCAGCGGATCGTCGGGTGAAAATGGGAGCGGGAGCGCGTGCTCGAGCGAGGTCCACGTCAGCCCGGATGAAGTGTGAAGCAGCTCCGACACCTCCGCGTTACGCGCGAGGAGGACGGTGGCGCGGGCAGCATCGAGCTTCTGGAAGCTGACTTCAGGATTGGCGTTCCACGCCTGCATGAGCGTCTCGGTCATCACCCAATGGCCGACCTCGGAGGGGTGAATGCGATCGGGAATGAGCAGCGCGGCGTAGTCGGGATTCTGCTTCTTCGCCGAGCGGAGCGCCTCGTCGAGCGCGCTGTTGAAGTTTGCGAAGGTATCGTGCCGCTCGGCCGCCAGCTGCTGCACGAAGCCTGCGTAACGCGCGACCGTGGTGCTGAGGCCGGGAAACTGCGTGCCGTGCGTCACTTCGTCGTAGGGCGACGAGGCAATCAACGTGATCTTCGCCTGGGGCAACTCAGTGGCGATATTGCCAAGCAAAGTTTTGTATCCGCTCTGGAATATGTCGAAGATGTGCTGGTCAAACGGTACGTAGCCGGGGTCGTTCATGCCGAGCATGATGGTGACGACGGTGGGCTTGAGGGGGAAGACGTCGCGTGCCAGCCGCGCCGCTGTCGCTCCTGCATAACCGCCGTAGACGGTATCGCCGGGAACGCCCGCGTTGAAAAACTCCACGCGCATTTCCGGATAGCGCGTGAGTGTGAACAGCTCCGCATCCCGGGTATAGTAGCGCTGCGCGGTAATGCTATCGCCGTAGAAAACCACGCTGTCGCCGGATTGCAGAAGAAAGGTCGGCGCCGTCTGCGCGGAGGCCGCGGTAGTGAAGAACAGCGGGACACAGGCGAGGATGCAGTACAGTAGCTTTGCTTTCATCGAAGACTGCGAGGGACGAGTGTTGGAAGAGATTGCCGTCAAGCAACAGCGGGTGCTGGATTTTCTGGACGCGAAGGGCATGCAGGGGATTCTACTGCGGCGCCGGGAAAACGTTGCCTGGATCACCGCCGGGCGGTCGGAACACACCGTCCTGATTCCGTCAGAGAGCGCAATTGCATCGGTACTGCTGCTGCGCGACGGCCGGCGATTTTACTTCGCGGCAAACAATGAGAGCGTTCGGCTGGCGGAGGAGGATTTCGCCGGGCTCGGATTTGAGGCGGTGGTCTACGGCTGGCATGAGTTGAATTTTGATGCGGCAATGGCGAAGCTGGCGGGCGAGGCATTGATCGGCTGCGACATGGCGGGAGGCACTTTGCCGGTGGTCAACGTGGCGCCGCTGCGTTGGCAGCTTGTGCCGCAGGAGCTGGAGCGCTATCGCGAACTGGGGCGCGTGACCGCCGAGGCGACTGCGAAGGTGCTGATGGCGCTTGAGCCGGGAGTGAGTGAGCGCGAGATGGCGGCGCGGGTGAGCTACGAGTTGCTGCGCGTGGGCATTGAGCCGTCAGTGCTGCTGATGGCGGTGGATGATCGCATCGGGCGGTATAAACACGCGCTTCCCTACAACGGCAGACTCAAGAAGTACGGCATGCTGAATCTTTGCGCTCGAAGCGGAGGGCTGTCGGTTTCGCTGACACGCTATGTACATTTCGGCGCGATGCCGGATGAGCTGGCGGCGCGGTTCGATGCTGCGGCAAGAGTGCACGCCGCCCTGCTGCATGCGACGCGCGAGGGAAAAAACTCCGGCGAGTGTTTTGACGTTGCGGGAGACGCCTATGCGGCCTGCGGCTTTGCAGGCGAGCAATACAACCATCACCAGGGCGGCGCGACTGGATATCTCGAGCGCGAGTGGCTGGCCCGTCCCGGCGGGACCGAGGCACCGCTGGCTCCGGAGGCGTTTGCGTGGAACCCATCCATCCGCGGCGCGAAGGCAGAGGAGACGGTGTTGCTGCACTCGAACGGAGTGGAGCCGATCACGCTGTGCGATTCGCTGCCGCGCGTAGAAACCGTCGCCGATGGGGAGATTTATTTGTCCAGCGGCGTGCTGGTGCGCTAGCAGAGATTACGCGGGAGAATTTTTGGACTGCAGATGCTCGCCTGCCAGAGCCATCAACTGCGGCTCAGTGAGAGCGGAGAGGTCCGCGGTTTTTCTCGCGACAATTTTCTTGAATGTTTCCGGATGATGGGTCTTCAGATATTCGGCGAGATAATCCGCCGCGCTGCTGTTCCCGGTGCCGTGACCGATGAGGACAATTTCGCTGGCGTGCACGATGGCCTTGGCGACCTGCTCGTAAAACGACTGCTCCTCCGGGGCCCGCTCGCCGCGGTAGTGCGCCTCTTTGCGATGGATGAGATGGTGCTGAAATCCGTGCGGGTCGTAGGGAGTGATATTTTTTTCGCTGTCGGGCGCGCCGTTGTTTTTCTCATAGACATGGGCGGCATGGTGATCAATGACGACGACCAGACGGCCCGCAGGCGGCGCCGGCGTCCCGGGATTGATTTCAGCTTCCTTTAGAAATTTACGAAGCCGCGATACCTCTTCGACATCGAGGTCGTGGGAGGAGGGCTTCTTGAAGAATCCGCGCTGCGCCCCAACGATGAAGACAAATTCGTCGGAGCCGTGCGGCTGTACCTCTCCGATTTTGCTGATTAAATCAACCACATCGGCCCAGGGGAGGTTGCGCGGCAATTTGCCGTTCAACAGGCTGTCGAGCAACGCTTGGTGATCGTGACGAAGAAGGGTGCTCATATCACCACCATTTCACCATACAGACTCGATGAATGCTCAGTTTTGCTCACATTATTTGATGATTTGGCAGGGAAAATAAATCGGCAAGCCGGGGGCTAGTGGCCGGCATACCAGTCGTAGCCGTTCTCAACCCAATAATCGCGCGGCATCTGGTTGGTGAAATCCAACTTCGCAATTTGCTTGAGCTGCTTGTAGCCGTATTTGAGCGGAGTCGCGAGGCGGAGCGGCGCGCCATGCAGCGGCTCAAGCGGCTGGCCGTTCATCTCGTAGGCGAGCAGCGTTTGCGGGTGCCGCGCGGTGGCCATATCGAGGCTGGTATAGAAAGTATTGTCGGGTGTTTGCAGGCCGATGTAGCGCGACGGCATGGGCGCATAGACGGCGAGAAAGTCGGCCATGCGCACGCCTCCCCAGTAGGCAATCTCGCTCCAGCCCTCGATGCATTTCAGCTGGGTGACGGTCTCGGCGCGAGGCAGCTTTTTGAGATCGTCGAGTGTGAGCAACAGGCCGGGCTGCTTCAATTTGGGTTGCGGCGCGGCATCGGGGGTCTGGGGGATCGCACCGCTCTTGTTGTCAGGGTAGGCGCCGCTGTCTTCGCTGTTGTCGGTGAGCCCGTAATCCCAACTGTTGACGTCGTCAACAAACTGCGGATACTGATGCGGATTTTCGAGGCCGACGACCTGCAGACGCCATTTGTCCGGATCGAGGGTCTGCGCGATTCCTATGTCACCGTTCACGCGGAGATCGGCGACCGCATCGCTGACCGGAAAAGTGCGGGCCAGGCGGCGGGTGCCGAGCAGCGCTTGCGAGACGTCGGCGTTCCAATCGAGGGCGCGACGCAGCTGCCAGGGAAGGTCGTCGATCTGGCGGCCGTGGAGAATCCACCGCCAGATGAATGCGAGGCCGGCAGCGCCGAGGCCGAGCGCGAGGAAGTCGCGACGCGAGCGCCAACGGAAAGCTTGCGCGGGCATCACAAATTCAGGAAGCGATTCGTCGGGTGGTAGTTCGCTGACGGCGACGGGGTGGAGCGCTTCCGGCGAGAGATTGTCGGAGCGAGTTTCGGCGACCGGAGAATGTTCAGGTGAAGATTGTGGCGGCAGTTCCCTTTCGTCCGGAACCAAATCATCGGGGGTCATGAGCTCGCCTCCCTTCTGACGGCGGCGATGGGAGCGGGTGGCGGCGGTTCTGACGGCGAAACTTCGGCGGGCGAAGGCTGGCGTGGGACGAGCTCAAGGCCGGTGACCATGCCGCGAAAATTTCCCCAGCCGGCGCGCGCAACCTGGGCAACGTGCACGAAGAAGAAGAGGACGAAGCCCATGGTGATCCAGAAGTGAAACCAGCGCGCCATCTCATATCCGCCAAAGAGGCGAGTGAGCCACCCGAGCTGCACGGGCTTGTAAATTGCGAGGCCGGTGAGCAGCATGCCGGCTCCCATGAGGATGACCGCGGTATAGGCGATTCGCTGAGCGCCGTTGTATTTGACGGCGGGCGGAGCGGTTTTGCGCAAGCCGAGGTCATGCAGAAAAACCTGCCATGCTTCGCGCCATGATCGCGCGCGGGGAACGAGCAGGCGCCACTGTCCGCTGGCAAAAAGAAAGATGACGTAGATGACGCCGTTAAGCGCGAAGAACCACATCAGCGTGAAGTGATAGCTGAGGCCGTCGGCAAGATGGAAGGGCAGCCCGAGCCTGGTATAAAACCAGTCGGGGAAGAGTCGCATGAGCGTGAAACCGCCGACGCCGATGCGGTAGACCTGGTGGCCGTGGGAGCCGTCGGGGGCGGAGTCGGCCCAGTAGATGGCGAGCCCGCTCCAGATCATGACGCCGAGAAACGGAAAATTGAGCCAGTGCATCCAGCGCAAAGCGAGCGGGTGTTTTTGACCGCGATGACGGTCGGCTGGGGAGGTTCGACGGGCGCAGCAATATGCGGTTCAGTCATTCGGATAGCGCTGGTACTGTTTTACTCCTCGCGCAGAGCGGCGTCACGCGCGGAAAATCCCGCCACGGCGTGGGTTACATCTCACCCGGCCGCTTGCCGCCCTGAAGCAGCAGCGCGTTGGTGAGAGCGGCCTGGAAACTGGAGATGGCGTCGGGCCCAGACGGCAGAAATACCATCGTCGTATTTTTCGACTCACCGATTGCCTTCATCGCGTCAGTGTAGTTTGTGAACAAGAGCATCGCAGTCGCGGCCTTGTCGTCCAGCTCGGTTCCTGCTTTGATTTTCTTGATTGACTCCTCCCATCCATCGGCGATTGCCATGCGTTCCTGCGCAACGCCGACGCCTTCCAGGCGTTTGACTTCTGCATCCGCCTCGGCCTGGCGAACTTTGAGAACGTACTCGGCGTCGCCCTGGGCCTTGTTGGCCGCGAGGTTTCGAGTTTCTTCGTTGATGCGGTTCATCGCCGCGACCACGCCCGGATCAGGCTTGATGTCGGTGATGAGGACCTTCACAATCTGATAGCCGAACGGCTGCATCTCTGCCGACAATTCGTCGGTGGCGCGCTTTGAAACCTGCACCTGGCTGATGAAGAGTTCGTCGAGATCCATTGATGGGATGTGGCCGAGCAGGATGTTGTTGAGGTAAGCAGTCATCTGCGACTGCGGGCGCGACAGCTTGTAATAGGCGTTGCGGATGTCGTCGTCGCTCTGACCGACGGAATACTGCACGGTGACCGGCAGGGTGACGAAAACGTTGTCTTTCGTCTTGGTCTGGATAGACCCCTCGAGCTGCAACGTCTCCAGGCTGACTTCTCTGATGGTTTCAAAGAACGGGTTCTTGACGTTGAATCCCGCCGTAGCGACACGGGTATATTTTCCGAACCGTTCAATGATGGCGACGGTCTGGGTGCGGACGGTAAAAACTGCTTTCGAGACGATGACCAAGCAAATGATTATTACGATGGCGAAGCCGAGGAGTCCGAACACTGAGATGGTTTGCATGGCTACCTTCTGTCACTTCAAATCAGGCAGTGACATTTTGTTTGCGCTGATACTGTTTTACTCTTCGGGGCGGAGCGACGTCACGCGCTGGATTCGACACGAGAAGTTACACTGGTGACTGCGAATTCTTGCGGGCCTATAGCTCAATTGGTTAGAGCAGCGGACTCATAATCCGTTGGTTCCAGGTTCAAGTCCTGGTGGGCCCACCACAAGAGGAAACGAGACCGATCGCCGATGAGATTGCATTCTGAAGCAGGCAGCAGGGGCCGGCGATGGCAGCGCGAATAGAGGACTACGCATTAATCGGCGACCTGCAGGCGGCCGCGCTGATCAGCCGCCACGGATCCATTGACTGGTTGTGCCTGCCGACTTTTTCTTCTGCCGCATGCTTCGCGGCGCTGCTGGGCACGCCGGCGAATGGGCGCTGGCGCATGGCCCCCGCAGCGCATGTAAAGCACACGAGCCGCAGTTATCGGGCGGGCACACTGGTGCTGGACACGATCTTCGAGACCGCGTCGGGCGCGGTGCAGGTAACCGATTTCATGCCGGTGCGCCGCAACAATCCCGATGTCATTCGACTGGTGCGGGGGTTGCGCGGCACAGTGCAGATGATCTCTGAAGTTACGCTGCGCTTTGATTACGGACGCTCCGTGCCGTGGGTGACGGCGATGAAGGGCGGGATTCGCGCCATCTCCGGCCCCGACATGGCGGTGCTGCGAACCCCGGTAAAGAGTCGCGGCGTCGGGCTGAACACGGTGAGCAAGTTCAGCGTGAAAAAAGGCCAGACGGTGCCGTTTGTGCTCAGCTATTGCGCTTCGCATCTGCCCTTGCCGGAGAAACTCTCGTGGCGGAAAGCGCTGACCGATACGGAAATGTTCTGGAAGAAGTGGAGCGGGAAATCACGCTACCGAGGCGGTTACAAATCCTCAGTCGAGCGCTCGCTGATCACGCTCAAGGCGCTGACCTATGGGCCGACGGGAGGAATTGTAGCCGCGCCCACCACTTCCCTGCCCGAGCATATCGGCGGACAGCGCAACTGGGACTATCGCTATTGCTGGCTGCGCGACACGACGTTTACGCTGCTGGCGCTGATGGACGCGGGCTATCTCGATGAAGCGAGATCGTGGCGCGACTGGCTGCTGCGGGCCCTCGCCGGGAGCGCGGAGCAAGTGCAGATCATGTATGGACTAAAGGGGGAGCGGCAGCTGCCGGAGTTTGAGGTGCCGTGGCTGAAGGGCTATCAGAATTCGCGGCCGGTTCGCGTCGGCAACGCGGCATCGGAGCAGCTGCAGCTGGATATCTATGGCGAGGTGATGGACGCGATCTTTCACGGCGTGACGCTGGCGCTGAAGGAGCATCGCAAGCTGGCCACGGTAAAAGGCAATCACACGCTGGATCTGCTGGGCCAGCTGCTGACGCATCTTGAGAAAATCTGGAGCCAGCCGGACCAGGGAATCTGGGAGATGCGGAGCGCGCCGCGGCACTATACCTATTCGAAGCTGATGGCGTGGGTGGCGTTTGATCGCGCGGTAAGAATCGCAGCGCTGAGGAAATACCGGGGGTGGCCGGTTGAGCGCTGGGAGAAATTGCGCGACCGAATCCACACAGAAATCTGCCGCAAGGCGTGGAACCCGCGGATGAAGAGCTTTACCCAGTCTTATGGATCGCGGGCGCTCGATGCCTCGGTGCTGCTGATGCCGCTGGTGGGATTTCTTCCGCACGACGATCCGCGAATTCTCGGCACGCTGGCGGCGATTGAGAAAGGCCTGATGCGCGATGGACTGGTGATGCGCTACGACACGCGCGTGGTGAACGACGGATTGCCGACCGGAGAGGGAGTCTTTTTGGCGTGCAGCTTCTGGTGGGTGAGCTGCCTGGCGCAGCAGGGGCGCCTGGAAGAAGCGCATGCGATGTTTGAACGGCTGATCGCGCTGAGCAACGATGTGGGATTGCTCTCTGAGGAGTATGACCCGCACCACAAGCGGCAGCTGGGCAACTTTCCGCAGGCGTTCTCGCACATTTCTCTGCTCAACGCGGCGTTCGCACTGGAGCGCAGCGATGCCGGCCCGGAGGCAGGGCCGCGATTGCGCAGCCCGCTCGGGAAATAGCGGTGAGGCGGTGGGCGTGCGATACCATGCACGAGTGACGCCGCTGCTTGAAGTCGAATCGCTCGAAATTGGATTCGCCACGCCCACGGGCAGAAAGATGGCGATCCACGATTTGTCGTTCAGCATTGAGCCGGGAGAGTGCCTGGCGCTGGCGGGCGAATCGGGCACCGGGAAATCGGTGACGTCGCTGGCAATCATGCGGCTGCTTCCGCCGGAGACGTGGGTGCGGGGCAGCATAAAGTTCGACGGCATCCCGGTGCTCGAGCAGTCGCCGCAGCGGATGCGGGCGCTGCGTGGCCGGAGCATGGCGATGGTGTTTCAGGAGCCGCTGACGGCGCTGAATCCGGTGATGACGGTCGGGGAGCAGATTATGGAGGCGGTGCGGGCGCATCATCCGACACTGAAGCGGGAGCAAGTTCGCGAGCGGGCGCTGGAGGCGCTGGCCGACGTGACGTTGCCGAACCCGGCGGCCAGATTCGCTGACTATCCCCACCAGTTTTCGGGCGGGCAGTTGCAGCGCATTCTGCTGGCGATGGCGATTGTGAACCGGCCCAAGCTGCTGATCGCCGACGAGCCGACGACGGCGCTCGATGTGACGGTGCAGGCGCAGGTGCTGGATTTGCTGGCCAGCCTGCGGGAGCGGTTCAACCTGGCGATGCTGTTTATCTCGCACGACCTGGCGGTGATTGCGCGGGTGGCGGATCGAATCGGCATACTGCGCCAGGGGCGGATGCTGGAGTGCGGGAGCCGCGACCAGGTGCTGCTGGACCCGCAGGAGGCGTATACGAAGGCGCTGCTGGGTGCGGTTCCGACGATGCGGACGCCGCGGGATCGGCCTTTGGCGACGCTGCAGTAGGCTGCCGATTCGGATCGTTCTAAGCCGAAGTCACAGAAGCTGCCGCGTTTGGGGCTTGTTAAAGTCGCATCTAACCCGATAGATTGGTAGTTTGGGCCAAAAAAGGGCCTGTAAACGATGCGCTATTTGGTCCTGTCTGATATTCACGCCAACCTCGAAGCACTGGAAGCAGTGCTGGCCGCCGCACCGGCACACGATGCGGTTTGGAACCTGGGCGACATTGTCGGCTACGGCGCCTCTCCCAACGAAGTGATTGATCGCGTGATTGGATTGGGCAGCGTGTTTGTGCGCGGCAATCATGATCGCGTTTGCGCCGGCATGCGGCCGTTTGAGGATTTCAATCCGGTGGCACAGAGCTCCGTGCGCTGGACGCAGGCGATGCTGACCACGCCGCATGCGGAGTGGCTGCGCCAGATGCAGCAGGGACCGCTGCACCCCGACGGGCCGCAGGTAAGTTGCGTGCACGGCTCGCCGCTTGATGAGGACCAGTATGTGACGACGGTGCGCGATGCCTGGCTGCCGCTGTTGCGCGCCGAGCGCAGGATAAATTTCTTCGGACACACACATGTGCAGGGCGCCTTCGCCACCAATGGCGACGAGTGGTTCGACATTCGGCCGGATTATCCCAGCCGCGAGGGGGCGGTTGAATATTGCCTCGAGCTGAGGCCGAACGCGCGATATCTGATCAATCCGGGATCGGTCGGGCAGCCGCGCGACCGGGACTGGCGCGCCGCCTATGCGCTTTATGACGACGAGGCGATGACGGTGACGTTCTACCGCGCGCCGTATGACATTACGAGCGCACAGAAGCGCATCTACGATTATGACCTGCCGCAAAGGCTGGCGCATCGGCTGGCGGAAGGCAAGTAGCTCGGGCATCACTGAAAGAAAGAGCGGGGACTATGACCTGCCGCAAAGGCTGGCGCATCGGCTGGCGGAAGGCAAGTAGCTCGGGCTGAGCAGGCCCCCGAAAAAGAAAGAGCGCGCCGAAGCGCGCCCATTCCTAAGCAAAAAGCTGACGGCAGAGCTACGCGGCGTCGCCCTCTTCTGGAGCGACGGTCACTTTGACGCGCGCAGTCACTTCGCGGTGCAGGCGGATGGGAATTTCGAAATCTCCCAACTGCTTGAGCGGCTCGGCGAGCTGCACTTTGCGGCGGTCAATGGTGTAGCCCTTGGCCTCGAGCGCCTGGGCGACATCGCCGGAGGTGACGGAACCGAACAGATGGTCCTTCTCCCCAACCTTGCGGTGGAACTCGAGGGCAACGGTGTTGAGCTGCGTGAGCAGGAGTTCGGCCTCGGCCTTTTCCTTGGCAGAGCGGCGCACGGAGGACGCCTTCATCTGCTCGATGACGGCTTTGTTTGCAGGCGTCGCCTCGATAGCGAGGTCTTTGGGCAGCAGAAAATTGCGCCCGTAGCCCTCGGCGACCTTGATGACGTCGCCGCGATTGCCCAACTTAACTACATCTTCTTTCAGAATGACTTCCATCTCAATCTCTCCTGGTGGCTCAGATTAAAAGCGGGCGGCAAAGGGCAGCAACGCGATGTTGCGCGCCTGCTTGATGGCCCGGGTGAGGCGGCGCTGGTGGGCAGTGCAAACGCCGGTCAAACGGCGGGGCACAATCTTGCCGCGCTCGGCGACGAACTGCTGCAGCAGCCGGTTATCGCGGTAGCTGATGGCGTCAATCTTTTCGACGCAGAACTTGCAGACCTTCTTGCGACGGAAAAACTTGCGACCGCCGCCGCCGCCGGGGCCGCTGCGCTCGCCGCCGCTGTGTTGTCTGGGTCCACGATCACCAGGTCCGCGATCGCTGCGCGGAGCTGAGGAACCCTCTGGTCTGGACGAACCTTCTGCTCTTACGGGTGTCGGTGTCTCATCTGCCATGACTCATTTCCTTCCTTGCGCGAACTGCGTCTGGCAGTTCGCCTGGTAAATTTCAATTGCTTCGCGCGACGGATTTTCATCAGTCGCGAAATATTTGAGCGACGGCTTAGGCCGTTGCCGCTTCTTCGGCGACCGCAGCAGGCTGGGGGACCTCAGCAGCCACAGGAGCGGGTGCCGGCGCCTGAGCGCTCTGCTTCTTGTGGCTGTCGCGGTGCGCCTTGATCTTGGCGAGGCGCTTTTCCTCTTCATCCACGCGGACGGAGAGGAACTTGATGACGGGCTCGGAGACGCGCAAGCGGCGCTCGAACTCGGCAATCACCGGACCGTCGGCATCCAGATGAAACAGGACATACTGCCCGTCGTTGAACTTCTTCACCTGGTAGGCCAGCCGGCGCACGCCGAGCTTCTCGACCGAATTAACGGTTCCACCCTGCTGCTTGATCGGGCCTTCAAAGCCGGAGATCAACTTGTCCAGGTCTTCCTCGACCACGTCGGGCCGAACGATGAACATCACTTCGTATTTGCGTTGTACCATTCTTTTCTTCCTTCTCTGAGCGGCAGGGGCGATGAATGCCACGGCCGGTCGTGAAACTGAAATTCGTGAAACCTAAACTCGAAAAAACTCAAAAGCTGTGAAGCCCAAAAGCTGAAACCAATCTCTACTTCTCTTCCGCAGCGTCATCGTCTCTGCGGTTAAACCGGTTCATCGCCGCCGCGGGGCCATCCTTCAGGATTGCTTCCACGGCGTCGGCCGCCTTATCCAGCGCCTCATCGAGCACGGCCAGTTCGGCCTTGCGAAACGGGGCGAGCACAAAATCCGACCTCCTGAGGCGGGCCGTCTGCGCGGCCTGTTCGCCCGAGGGAGCAATTCCAATCCTTACCCGCAACCACTCCTCCGTACCCAGCGAAGCGCTGATGGACTTGACTCCGTTGTGCCCCGCCGAGCTGCCGCGTTCTCTGACGCGGATGGTGCCGAGCGGGAAATCAACATCGTCGTAGAGGACGATCAGACGGGGGGGTCCAGGTTCAGGATCCGGTTCCATCTGTTCCAGCAGCGCCCTGACGGCGACGCCACTGAGGTTCATAAAAGTCTCCGGCTTGGCCAGCAGGACTTGTTTTCCTGCCAGCGTCGCCTTGGCTGTGAGCGCCCGGGAGCGCCGGTTGTTGACTGCCACTCCGCATCTTTGAGCGATGCGATCAATGGCAAGAAATCCTGCGTTGTGCGGCGTGAACTGATACTCGATGCCCGGATTCCCGAGTCCCACGACCAGTACCACGCCGCCCGTCCTTTACTTCTTACCCGGCTTGGCGTCAGGTGCCGCCTCGTCGGAATCCTGCTTGCCTTTCTTCATGACCTCAGGCTCAGCCGGAGCTCCAGCAACCGCGGCAGCCGCCTCATCCACAGTCGGAGCAACTTCTTCCTTGACGGCGGTGATGTGGGCGACGACAGCGTCGGCGGGAGTGATGAACTTGATCTTGTCTCCATGGGGCAGGTCGGAAACGCGTTTGACCAGACCGAAGACGAGCTCGGTGACATCGAGGTCAATGTGACCGGGAATATCTGCCGGCAGGCACTCGATCTCGACTTCGCGCAGCACCTGATCGAGGATGCCGCCCTGGGTCCTCACCCCGAGCGCGCTGCCGGTGAGCATGATGGGCACTTCGACGCGGATCGCCTTATCCATCGCGATGCGCTTGAAATCGATGTGCATGAGCGAGCCCTTGACGGGCTCATACTGCCAGTCAACGATCATGGCCTTGGTGAGGCCGTTGGAGCCGACTTCAAGATCGAAAATCGAGTTGTGACCGCTCTCTGAATGGAGAATCTTGAGGATCTGCTTGGGATCCACTTCGACGGCCACGGCAGGCTGGGCGGCTCCATAAACCACCGCAGGAATGCGGCCGGCATGGCGCACGCGGCGGGCTGCGTTTTTATTGAAACGGCCCTCGCGGGGCGTTGCTGCGACTACTTCACTGGTAATTGGCATTTCTTTCCTTTCGGGCAGAGCTCCTGGCCCCTCCCTTTGCTGAGAGCGTCAGTTGAAGAGCGTGCTGACGCTGGTTTCCATGTGGATGCTCTCGATGGCGCGGCCCAACAGGCCGGCAATAGAAAGCACTTTGATCTTGGGCACCCGCAGCGCGTCTTCGCGCAGCGGAATGGTGTTGGTAACAACCAGCTGTTCGAGCCGGGAGTTGGCGATGCGTTCGATGGCCGGGCCGGAGAGCACGGCATGGGAGGCGCAGGCATAAACTTTGGTGGCTCCGGCATCGAGCAAGGCGTCGGCGGTCTTGACCAGGGTGCCGGCGGTGTCAACGATGTCGTCGAGGATGAGGCAGGTGCGACCGGCGACGTCTCCGATGACGTGCATGACCTCGGTGACGTTGATGTCGGTGCGGCGCTTGTCCACGATGGCGAGGGGGGCTTCCATTTTTTTAGCGAAGAAGCGGGCACGCTCCACGCCGCCGGCGTCGGGAGAGACGACGGTGAGGTCGGTGAGGCCGAGCTCGCGGAAGTAGCTGACCAGGACCGGGGAGGCGAAGAGATGATCCACAGGAATGTTGAAGAAGCCCTGGATCTGCGCGGCGTGGAGGTCAACCATGAGGGCGCGATTGGCGCCTGCGGTGGTGAGCAGGTCGGCGACGAGCTTGCTGCTGATGGCGACGCGGGGACGGTCTTTGCGGTCCTGGCGCGCGTAACCGTAATAAGGAATGACGACAGTGATGCGGCCGGCGGAGGCGCGCTTGAGAGCGTCAATCATGATGAGCAGCTCGACCAGGTGCTGGTCAACGGGGTAGGAGGTGGGCTGGACCACGAAGACGTCCATGCCGCGGACGTTTTCGAGCAGCTGGAAGTAGACCTCGCCGTCGGAGAAGCGTTGCAGCTTGGTTTCGCCGAGGGGGATGCCGAGGAACTTGCAAATCTCCTCAGCCAGCGGACGGTTGGCGGAGCCGCAGAAAATTTTGAAGCGCTTGTCTTCGCGTCCACGGGCGGGACGAGTCTTGGCCGCCGCCTGGGGGGCGGAGGACTGCGCCGCGCTCTCGGTGCGAGAGGCGTGGTCGGTTGCGATCCGGGTTACAGGCTCTGCTGTCGTCGTCGTCTGACCCACTTGAAACCTCCAGGCTGGTTTGCCGTTAGAAGTTTTACCGCTGCCCACGTCTACGATCGAGTGCTGCCGGTCTCAATCGCCATCACTGCCGCTACTGCCGGTGCCATCTTTCACAAGCAAGCTCACTCGAGCTGGCTCAAGCTGGCTGGGCGACCAGGATTCGAACCTGGACAAAGTGCTCCAAAGGCACTTGACCTACCGTTAGTCGATCGCCCAAACATCCTTTACAACCTGGCCCCGGGAACGCACTTCCCCGTTGGAACCTGGCCTCTAGCGGGAGTCGCTTTTCATCTCCCGCCAGTACTGCTCGCGGCCCAGAGTGCTGGTGACCAGCGCATTGCTGCCCAGCGATCGAGCGCGTTCAGCGGCCGACTGTGCGGCGGCCGGGGAGTTATAGAGCCCAAACAGGGCCGCGCCGGAGCCGGACAGAGCGGCATAAATCGCCCGATCTGCAACTGGAACCGCTGCAACTGGAACCGCTGCAAGTGGAACCGATAAATTGTAGGAAGGATCGCTGCCCTCGAGAGCAGACTTGAGATCTCGCAGCAAGGGTTGCTGCGGAAAGACGACCTGTTCAAAGTCGTTTTCGATCCCGGTCTGGACAAGCGCGAGAAGCGGGTCCTCCGCCAGGCCCCCTCCCACGGAGGAGACACCGGAGGGATCAGCTTGCGGCCACACCCGCGCCACACTCTGACCCAACTCATTTAGTTTAGCGGCACTATCGGCGGCGGTCAATGATTCTCGCCCATTTTCCGGGGCTATTTCTGCCAGTTTTCGGGCGCAAAGCACGTCCCAGTCGCGAAAGGCCTGGGGGGTGGAGACGGCCAGATCAGGCACTGCGACGACGCAATCCAGCGGCCCGGAGTCTATGAGGGGGGCGACCAACTCGCCGCGGCCGCTACCTAACACGGCGCCGCCGAGCAAAAAGAGCGGGACGTCGGAGCCGATACAGGCGGCGAGCCGCAGGCGTTCGGCCGGGGTGAGCGCGGGGGCACCGAGAGCTGCGAGCTCGGATTCCAGGGCCAGCAGCGTGACGGCGGCGTTTGAGGAGCCGGCGCCCAATCCTCCCTGGACGGGCAGACGCTTGTCTATCGTGATCTCGACCCGGGCGCGGAGGCCGCGCAATGAAAGCGTCTCAACCGCCATGCGCCAGCAGGTGTTGTGCTGGTCGCGAGGCACGCGGCTATCGGAGCAGTGGATGACAATCTCAGTCGCTGTGGCAGGGGTGACGGAGACGGTGATGTCATCCCAGAGGTTGATGGTCTGATAGACGGTCGCGAGGGCGTGATAGCCGTCCACCTGCAGCGGACCAATCCGCAGGCCGAGGTTGATCTTTGCGTAGGAGCGCAGCGTGACCGGCATAGAAGTTAACTGCTAAGGATAACGGCAGCGCGGCCTAGCTCGGAGGGGATTGGGGCAGCAGGTCCACTTTCCAGAACGACGACGGCAGCCTGTCGGGCAGAGCGGGCAGGGGAACCAGCTTCTGATGCGGCTCAGTCTGATACCAGAAAGCGACGCTGGTGTATTTGTCGCTGCGAATATTTGCCGCGCCGTGTTCGAGGCCGGCGTGGATGGACTTCGCGAAATAGATGGGGTCCTGAATGTGGAAGCGGTACATCACGTGGACGCCGGACCAATCCTCGGGACCGCGCGTGGTGAAGCCGGTAAAGGGATAGCTATACTCCTCGCGAAATTGCCAGGCGCTGCCAAAGTAATCCTCAAGGCCGGTGCCGTTGATGCTGGGCACGGCTGACTCGCCGTCAATGAAGAACATGTCGTCGCCTTCGCCGGGCCATCCGGTGGAAAGACCTTGCACGGCGAGGATGAGGCCGACGAACTGGCCCTGGCCCTTGGCGTCGAGAAAGATGAAGTTGTTTTTTCCGTCGAGGTTCACGGTGAGCGATTCGGTGACGGGGACCGAGCGAGTGATCTCGCTGCGCCACTGGGCGTGGAAGCGGCCCTGCTTCTCGACCGTCTTGGGGTCGGCATAACTCTCGTAGTCAATGTGGTAGAAGAAATTTTTCACGTCAGCGGCGCCGTCATTGGTGAGGGTGATGCGCGCTCCTTTGCCGAAGGGCATCTCCCAATAGCAGTTCAAAGCGCGACCGTAGACGGTGATGGGGAGTGAGTTCCACGACTTGTAACGCTGGCCGGTGTGGACACCGGGGATGTCTTCGTATTCAAACCCGGTGCCGAAGAAATCGCCGAGCGGGACCTCGACGCTGGGGTCGGTCTCGCCGTCCCAATACATGCGGAGCACGAGCTCGCGCAGATGGTAAGGGCTGGCCGAATTGACGGTCACCCAAATGTGGCGGATGGAGCCGGCGCCCTTGAGGTCGGCGAGGGTGACGGTGGTGCCGGCCTTGACGAGGATGGAGTCGGCATTGCCGCCGGTGCGAATCCCAACTGGAGGCGCGCGCGCTGGTGACGCCGCGCTTCAAATCGGAGAGGTGGGTGAGGGGACCGCCATCCTGGGCGTGGGCCTGGGCAGGGAGAAAGAGCGTGCCTGTCGTTATCGCGAGCACGACGGCGAGCATGACGGCGAGCTTGGCCAATACGGCACGTATCCGATGCATCTATCGCTCCTGTTGCCCAAATTCCCGGGGGTCGCGCCGGCATCGTTTGAGCTGCTGCGACGTCTAATAAGTGATCTCGACGTCTCGACTACGGCCACCAACACTTTACCGCAGCGGGCATCAAGATTTCGTAAGCGATCGGGTGATTGCCGGTCGCTATTGCCGAGGCGTATACTCCGTCTCGGTTCGGGCTGCATCCGAAAGCTGTGGAGCGGCACTGGAGAGAGCTATGAGCATTACGAATTTTCGCGCCGGCGACCGTCCGGCCGCGCAGCCGGGCAGCGGCACGGCAAAAGTCACCGTCCAGACAATCCTCGATAAAAAGAACTCGCCGACACCGTTTGCGTGCCTGACGGCCTATGACTATTCGACGGCGCGACTGGTGGACGAGTCGGGCGTTGACCTGATCCTGGTCGGGGACTCGCTGGGCATGGTGGTGCTGGGCTACGACTCCACCCTGCCGGTCACGATGGACGAGATGGTGCATCACACGCGAGCCGTGCGGCGGGCGGTGCGACGCGCGCTGCTGGTGGCGGATATGCCGTTCGGCAGCTACCACGCGAGCATTGCGGAGGCGGTGGGCAACGCGGCGCGCTTTTTGAAGGAAGCCGGCGCCGAGGCGGTGAAGATCGAGGGCGGCAGCAGCCGCGTGGAGCTGGTGCGGGCGCTGGGAGCGGCGGAGATTCCAGTGGTCGGCCACATCGGGCTGACTCCGCAATCGCTGCACAAGATGGGCGGATATAAAGTGCAGGGCAAGACGCTGGCTGCTTTCGACGGGCTGATTGAGGATGCGAAGGCGCTGGAGGCGGCGGGCTGTTTCGCGATTGTGCTGGAGGGCGTGCCGTCGGCGCTGGCTGCTGCGATCACGTCGCAGATTTCGATTCCGACGATTGGGATTGGGGCTGGGCCGCATTGCGATGGGCAGGTCATGGTCTTCCACGATCTGGTGAACCTGAGCTTTTCGCCGCCGGCAAAGTTTGTCCGGCGCTATGCCGATGCGGCGACGCTGTTTCGCGATGCCATCACGCACTACTGCGAGGATGTCGCGCAACACAACTTTCCCTCTGACGCTGAGAGCTATCATCTGCCGGCGGGCACGGCGGTGCTGGTAGATCAGCGGGCAGCGCAGGATGCCAAGGCCGCGAAAAAAGCCTGAGCCCCAAGCATGCGCATCGAGAACAATATCGCGGGGACTCGCTCTGCATGTGAAGCGCTGCGGGAGGCTGGCGCCAACGGCGAACGCAAAACGCTGGGGCTGGTGCCGACGATGGGAGCGCTGCACGAGGGACATCTCTCGCTGGTGCGGGCCGCGCAGGAGCGATGCGATGTGGTCGCAGTTTCAATCTTTGTGAACCCGACGCAGTTTGGGCCGCGGGAGGACCTGGCGAAATATCCGCGACCGTTTGCAGCCGACTGCGCGATGCTCGAAGAGGCGGGGGTGGACTTGCTGTTCGCGCCGACGCCGGAGGAGATCTATCCGGAGATGCGCGCGGGTGGGGCGGCTAGCACGACGACGTTCGTCAACGTCGAGGAGCTTTCCGGCCGGCTGGATGGAGCATCGCGGCCCGGACATTTTCGCGGAGTGGCGACGGTGGTGGCGAAGCTCTTCAACATCATCGAGCCGGATGCGGCGTTTTTTGGACAGAAGGACGCGGCGCAGGTGGCAGTGCTCAAGCGCATGGTGCGCGACCTGAACTTTGGCGTGGAGCTGGTCGTCTGCCCGATCGTGCGCGAGCCGGATGGACTGGCGATGAGCTCTCGCAACCGCTATCTGTCGGCGGAGGAGCGGCGGTCGGCGCTGGTGCTCTCCCGTGCGCTCTCGGCGGTCGAGGCGGAGGCCAAACGGGGCGAGCGTTCGAGCCAGCGGTTGATTGAGGCAGGGCGAAAAATCCTGACGCCGGTGTTGGAGAGTGACCCGACGGTGCGGATGGATTATTTCACCATCGTCAATGCGGAGACGCTGGAGCCGGTGATTGATGTCTCCGGCGGCGGGCTGGTGGCGATCGCGGCGAATGTGGGGACGACGAGACTGATTGATAATGTGCTGCTGCCGCCGGCAATCAGCGAGTAAGGAAAGCGCTGCCATCCACGGTGAAGCGCAGTTCCCTGTCGGCGGCCTTGGTGATGCCGATGCGGGGCGAGACGCTCACGCTGCGAACTCTGAATCCGTCATCGCGCAGTTGAAGATCGCTGGCTTCGTCGAGGAAATTTTTGCCGTTGTCGCGCGGCCGCGTCACATCCAGCGCTTCGCAGAGTCGGGCCGGGCCTGAAGTGAGCAGCCGCGGCCTGGCGTCGGGGGCAAGGTCGCGGAGTCTGGCCATCTGCGCGAGTCCTATGAGCGGTTCGAGTGCCCGGAAGAGGACGCCTCCCGCACGGCCATCGGGCTCGCAGCTGACGTTGAGGCAGTAGTGCATGCCGTAGATGAAGTAGACGTAGGCGTAGCCGGGCGGGCCGAAGAGCACGGAGTTGCGCGCTGTTTTGCCGGGGGCGGAGTGCGAGGCGGGGTCGTCCAAGCCGAGATAGGCCTCGGTCTCGACGATGCGTCCGGCGAGAATCGAGCTGCCGCGGCGTCGCACGATCAGCTTGCCGAGAAGAAGGCGCGCGACTTTTTCCGGCGATCCGGCAAACGGCCGCGGCTGCATCAGAACGCCGGGCAGAGACCGGGCGCTCAATATGCCGATCCCTCCGCGTCAAGCACGGCGAGCACTTCTTCGGCGTGACCTTCCGGCTTCACCTTGGGAAAAATCTTGAGGATGGTCTGGTCCTGGCCGATGAGGAAAGTAGTGCGCTCGATGCCCATCACTTTTTTCCCGTACATATTTTTCTCTTTGAGCACGCCGAAATAGTTGGAGAGCTTTTCGTCCACATCGGCGAGCAGCGGATAGTTGAGGCCGTATTTCACGGCAAACTTTTTCTGGTCCTTCACCGTGTCGCGACTGATGCCAAGCACGACGGCTCCTGCCTGCTGCAGCTGTTCAAGCTGATCGCGGAAACCGCAGGCCTCGATGGTGCAGCCCGGCGTGTCGGCCCGGGGATAGAAAAAGAGCACGACCGGTTTGCCGGCAAAACTGCTGAGCTTAATCTTGTGGCCGTCCTGATCTTCGAGCGTGAAGTCCTTGACCTTCTGTCCTTCTTTCATCATGTCTCCCTTGAGTGTCACTTCATCTGCGATGCAAGCGCGCGGTGATTGCGAGTACGATTCTTCCATAGGCCGCGGAGGTAGGGTTGTGGGAGGTTTGCTGTCATGGAAATCGGGGCTAGGTATATTCGCCATTTTGCTCTTTTTACCGGCGGCTGCGGCGGTGGCGCAGCGTGGCGGGCACACGGCGGATAAGGACAAAGACGCAGCGACAATTCCCGGCCCACCCAAACCCAGCAAGCCCGAGGTGAAGCCGGCGCGGGCGGTGGCGGTGCTCGAGTGGTCGGCGGATGCGACGGATCCGCACCAGACGGTTGTGAGCGGGACGGCCGGTAAGCCGGCGCTGCCGACTCCGACGGCGGCGATCCCTGGCGCGACTTCGGGTGACATCCCCAAGACGGCGCGGCTGGTGCCGGTCTCAATTTTTTATCAGGGCAACTATCAGGATGCGGGCGTTTATATGTCGCAGCCCGCGCCGCTGGCGGTAATTTCCGGGACGGTCTATGCGCTGGAAAGCGCCGGCGATCCGGCGGGATTTTTTACGCTGCACGATGCGTCGCGGGTGCACGATTCGTGGTTCGCCTTCGGCTCGTGGTCGCCGCTGCACCCGGCAGCCAAGGCGAGCGCGGGTGGGGATGAGGATCGTCCTCGCTACAAGACGGGCGCGAAGGCAGATGCTGGAGGCGGAAAAAGCGCGGCAGCAAATCCGCCGGCCGCCGGTGGTTCGGCGTCGCCGGCACCGGAGGATCCGGACCGGCCAACGCTGCACCGGCATGCTCCGGTGAGTGAGAGCAAGCACGACGGTATCGCGAACACAGACGATGTGCCCGACCCGGGCGCCGATCCGAATCGCCCGCACATTCGCCGCGGCCGGCAGAACGATGATCACAACAGCCTGCCGGAGATGCTGGAGACGCCGAAGAATCTGCGCCAGACGGTGGCCGTTTCTGATGCCGCAACGATAGATGACCGTTCGTTCGGGCACGCCTGGGCCGACGAAAAAGAGCGGGCCCAGGCACAGAACCAGATGCAGACGCTGGCGCTGAAGCAGATTGCCGCATTTCAAAAGCAGCAGGCGGACGCGGCGAACAACACGGCGAACAAGGCAGCGAAGAACGCGGCGACCGCAGGCAAGGCGGCCCCGGCAGGCAAGCCAACTGCGTCAGCGAAGGGCAGCGCAGCGGCGCAGCGGCGGACGGCGCGAGCGAAGACGCCGGCGAATCAGGCGACAGAGCTGACGCTCACGCAGATTCAGTTCGGAGCGTATGACCTGGCCTACCAGGATGACCCGACGTATGTTTTTGCCGCGCAGACGCCAGACCCCGGGCCGGATCAACTTTATGTCGTGGTGATCGCGCGGCCGGACATTTACGGAGAGCTGCAGGTGGCGTTCTCAGCGGTGACGAAGGCGTCGCAACTCTACCTCACGCCGCGCTACCGGCTGGTGGATGCGGTGGACTCAAACGGCGACGGACGCGCGGAAGTGCTGCTCGAGGCGCGCAATGAAGACGGCCGGCGCTTTGTGCTGTTCGAGGTTTATCGCGGCGTGGCGACGCAGGTATTTGAGACGGGCGTGCTGCCGTAGGAGCGGGCTGGGGAGCGGCGGGAGCTAGAGTTCAACCGTCTTGAGCCACTCGCGGAACGGCGGACCGAGGTCTTCGCGTTTGAGCGCAAATTCGACGGTAGCCTTCAGGAAGCCGAGCTTGTCGCCGGCGTCGTAGCGCTTGCCCTCGAACTGATAGCCATAGACCTGCTGGCTGCGCAGGAGTCCGCGAATGCCGTCGGTCAGCTGCAATTCTCCGCCGGCGCCAAGCGGCGTTTTCTCGAGGTACTCAAAGATCGCGGGGGTCAGAATGTAGCGGCCGATGATTGCATTCTTTGAGGGCGCGTCGGCCAGCTTCGGCTTCTCGACGAGGTTCTCGATCTCGAGCACGCGATCTTTGCCGGGGACGGCCTTGCAGTCGAGCACGCCGTAAGAGGAAATCTCGGGCCCCTCGACGATCTGGGTCGCGATCACGCTGGCCTGCACATCGTCAAAAATTTCAACCATCTGCTTGAGGCAGGGTACCCGGCAATCAATAACGTCGTCGGGCAGCAGGACGGCAAAGGGTTCGTCGCCGACCAGATCTTTAGCCATGAGCACGGCGTGGCCGAGACCCATGGCCTGCTTCTGGCGGAGGTAGGCGATGTGGCCGAGCTGGGCGACGTAGCGCGCGACCGCGAGCAGATCTTTTTTGCCGCGCTGCTCGAGCATCTGCTCCAGCTCGAAGCTGATGTCGAAGTGGTCTTCCATCGGCCCTTTGTCGCGGCCGGTAATCATGATGATCTGTTCGCAGCCGGCGGCGAGCGCCTCTTCAACGCCGTATTGCACGAGCGGCTTGTCAACCAGCGGGAGCATCTCTTTGGGCATGCTTTTGGTCGCGGGCAGGAAGCGGGTGCCGAGCCCGGCGGCGGGGAAGACGGCCTTGCGAACCTTCATCTTGGACATCGTATTTCCTCTATATCTATATGAAAATAGGTAGCTTTAATTGGTACTAATGTGGCTCGCAGGATGCCGGGTTTCGGCGCGAACAAGTGATTCTATGCAGGCGCGCACACGCTTGTCATCTTCACTTGTTTCACTTGTCGCCCTGGTCAAACTGCGGCCCCAAGTCATAGAGCGGGCGAATCGTCGCCCAACATTGCCTTGCGCACAATCTTTATCGGCGGGGAACCCTGTTTCAAGAAGTCGTCATGAAATTTTTGCAGCGAGAAGGCGGCGCCGTCTTTTTTCTCAACGTCGGCGCGCAGCTTGAGAATCTCGAGCTTGCCGAGAGTGTAGTAGAGGTAGGTCGGATCGCTGGTGCCGCGCTTGGTCTCCATCACGCCGGTGTTGTGCGATTGATAGCCCTGCTTGACGAAGAAGTCCACGCCGTCCTCGATGGACATATTCTGCGTGTGCATTCTGATGCCGACGACGAAGCGCGCGTCGCGCAGCAGCGCATCCTGCAGCTGGCCGAGGCGCAGCAGCTTGCTTTCGCGCTCATTTTTCGCGCCGACGCCTGGCTGTCCGTAGCCCTCATCGAGCATCATCTGCTCGCAGTAGTGGGCCCAGCCCTCGGCGTTGGAACTGGCGGAGAGCAACTTTCTCACTTTGCTCGGCGCCTGCTTGACCCAGAGGAACTGGATGTAGTGTCCGGGATAGGCCTCGTGCACCGAGGTGCTGATGATGGTGCCGATGTTGAAGGACTGCAGCAGTTCCTCTTTTTGCTCGGCCGTCATGTTCGATTCCGGCAGGGTGACGTTGAAGTAGGCCTCGGTGGCTTTGGACTCGTAGGGGCCGGGCGTATCCATGGAGGCGAAGGTGGTCGCCCGCATGTAGGGGGGCGTCTCCTCAAGAATCGGCAGCACCGGCGAGGGAATGGTCACGATGCGCTTGGTCTGAATAAACGAGATCAATCCTGAAAATGTCTTTTTGAAGCTGGGCAGGATTTGGGTCGCCGTCGGATGGTCCTTCATCAGCTCCTCAAGCACCTGGCGGGGAGTCTTGTTGGGATCAATCTCTTTGGCGAGAGCGTCGAAGGCGGCCTGGTTCTTGTGCAGATCGGCGAGACCGATCTCGAGCAGCTTATCAAGAGGGATATCAACCATCTCGTCGTAGAGCAGCTTCTTCTGAAAGGTCTCGGCGCCGATGCGAAACTCTCCATGCGACCGCGGCAGCAGGTCGGTCTGAAGCCAGATCTGATATTGCTGCAGGGCGGCGACAACGGCGGCGTTGGAGGCGGCGAACTCCTTTTTCAGCGCGGGATTTTTGGCCGCGGCAAATGCTTTAGGCACGTCGGACTGGAAAAACTTGATGGTGTCGGGAATCTGCTGCATCGCAATCTCGGTGTAGATGCGAGGAGCGTTGATCAGATTTGGCCGCGCCTGCTGCAGCACCTGCGGCATGAGCTTTTCGCGGGCAACCAGCGAGCGCAGGCGGTCGTCGGGGGAAGCAAACTTGCGCTCCATCAGGCTGAAGGCGCTGGCGGCGATGCCGCTGGGATAGAGGTCGGCGTTCTTCTCCCACACGCGTATGGTCTCGATCGTGAGCAACTGGGAGCGGATGTTGGCGACAACCATGTCGTAGTCACCGGCCGCAGTCTCGTCGGTCGGCCGGGGAAGGCGCAGGAAGCGGTGCTCGGCCAGGTGCAGGTCGAAGATCTGTTTCTGCATGGACTGGCGTGAATAGTCCTCGAGCTGGGTATCGTACTGATGCAGTCCGGCGAGGGTGCCGGCGGTGGGGGCATATTTGAAATAGACCTGCTCGAAATACTCATCCACCATGCGATTGAATTCAGGGCTGCCGCCTGTTTCCGGCTGCGCTCCCTGCTGGGCAAAAGCTGTTGCTCCCATGGCCAAGACTCCGCACAAGATTGCCGCACACGACTTGCTGCTTAACATTGTTAGTTGTTCCCTGCTCTGCTGATGGATTTTGGGGATGCTGTGAACGACCTGTCACTTTACGCTATGCGAGCGTCTCCTGCCATGCTAACTGTTCCAGAAGGGCGCGGGCCTCGGCGAGCACCTCGTCAGGCTTTTGACCGCGCAGAGGAAACTTGAGAATGCCTTCGGGAGTGAAGCGGGCGCCGCGTTTTTCGTTGCGGGCGACCAACTGCATCAGGCGTTCCGGGTCAACCCTGGCATTCTCGGCGAAGCGCAGCTGGAGCGAGTCGCGCTTGCGGTCCATCTGCACGACGCCGGCGCGCTCGCATTCCAGACGCAGCTGCCCGGCAATCAGCAGGTGCTCGACCGTGGTCGGGATGGGACCATAGCGGTCGGTGAGCTCAGCGCGAACGTCGTTGAGAGCGGCGTCATCCTCGGCGCCGGCGATGCGTTTGTACATGCGAAGGCGCTGGTTCTCCTCGGCGATATAGTCGGCGTCAATGCGCAGGCTGATGCCAAGGTTGAGGTGGACGCTGACGCGCTCCTCGGCGGAGCCGCCCTTGAGCTCGTGGACGGCCTGCTCAAGCATGCGGGTGTAGAGCTCAAAGCCGACGGACTCAATCTGGCCGCTCTGCTCGCCGCCGAGCAGGTTGCCCGCGCCGCGCAACTCCAGATCAAGCGCAGCGATTTTGAAGCCGGCGCCGAGGTCGCTGAATTCTTTGAGGGCGGCCAGACGGCGTCGCGCGATGTCGGTGAGTTCCTGGTCGGGCGGAACGAGCAGATAAGCGTAGGCGCGGCGATTGGAGCGGCCGACGCGTCCGCGCAGTTGATAGAGCTCGCTGAGGCCGTGGCGGTCGGCGCGATTAATAAGGATGGTGTTGGCCAGCGGAATGTCGAGGCCATTCTCAATGATGGTGGTCGCAACCAGCACGTCATACTCATGCCGCATGAAGGCGAGCATCACGCGTTCGAGCTCGGTCTCGTGCATCTGGCCGTGGCCGACGGCGACGCGCGCGGTGGGAATCAGCTCCTGCACCTTGGCCGCGATCTCGTAGATGGTCTCGACGCGATTGTGGACGAAGTAGACCTGGCCGCCGCGCTCGAGTTCGAGCTCAATGGCGGAGCGGACAATCTTCTCGTCATACTTTGCGACCAGGGTCTGGATGGCCATGCGATCTTTGGGCGGCGTCTCGATGAGGCTCATGTCGCGCAGTCCGACGAGGCCCATGTGCAGGGTGCGCGGAATCGGCGTGGCGCTCATGGTGAGCACATCCAACTGGGTGCGCAGCTGCTTGAGGCGCTCCTTGTGGCGGACGCCGAAGCGCTGTTCTTCATCCACAATCAGCAGGCCGAGGTCCTGAAAAATTACGTCCTTGCTGAGCAAGCGATGGGTGCCAATGAGGATGTCAATCTTGCCCTGCTCGACCTTTTCGAGGATCGCCTTCTGCTCCTTGGGGGTGCGGAAGCGCGAGATCATTTCGACGTTCACCGGGAAGTTGGCGAAGCGGCGCTTGAAGGTTTCGAAATGCTGGAAGGTGAGGACGGTGGTGGGCGCCAGCACGGCGACCTGCTTTGAATCCTGCACGGCCTTGAGGGCAGCGCGCATGGCGACCTCAGTCTTGCCGTAGCCAACGTCGCCGCAGAGCAGGCGGTCCATGGGCTGCTGACTTTCCATGTCGCGCTTGATGTCGGCGATGGCCGCGATCTGGTCGGTGGTCTCGGCGAAGTCGAAGGCGTCTTCAAACTCGTGCTGCAGATTATTGTCCGGGCTGAAGGCGGTGCCCTGCGCGGCGGCGCGGAGGGCGTAGAGCTTGAGCAGCTCGTCGGCCATCTCCTGCATGGTTTTTTTGACGCGCGCCTTGGTTTTAGCCCACTGCTGCGTGCCCAGGCGGTTGAGCGGCGGAGCGGCGCCGGTCTCAGTCGAGCGATATTTCTGGATGAGGTCGAGGCGGGTGAGCGGCACATACATGCGCGCGCCCTCGGCAAACTCGAGCACCATGAACTCGATCGGCGTGCCGTCCTGGATGATTTCGCGCAGCCCCTGATAGCGACTGATGCCGTGCTCGAGGTGAACGACATAATCGCCGACTGCGAGATCGCGGAAGTCCGAAACGAAGGCCGAGGTCTTTGACCGGGGACGCGCCGGACGAGCGGTGACGTCGGCCTCGTCGGTGAGATCGTTGGCGCCGAAGATGGAGAGCCGGGCGTCGGGAAAAGAAACACCGATGGCCAGCGGCAGCCGCACGATGACCGGAGTGGTGAGCTCGCCGGCGATGTGCGCGCTCTCGTCATAGACGGTGCCCGAGGTGTTGGTGGCGCGGGAGCCGACGCGATATGACAGGCCATACTCCTGCAGCATGTCGGCCAGGCGCTCGACCTCGCCCTGGGTGGGCGCGGTGAGCAGGGTGCGTTCGCCGGCAGCGGCGAAGGCCTTTAACTCTTCGACGAGCGCGGGGATGGAGCCGTGAAAGCGCGGCGTGGGTCGGGAGTGGAATTCAACTTCGGACGCGGCGCCGGCGATGTCGTCGTCGAGAATGTCTACCGCGCCGAGCTGATCGAGATCGAGGCCGGGCAGCATTGCCAGCATTGACCGCCACTCTTCGGGAGGGAAATAAATCTCCTCCGGGCGGACGAGCTCGCGGGTTCCGCTGCGCTCGTGGCGCTGCTCCAGCTTGCTCCACCAGCGCTCCTGCTGGTTGGCGACCATGGCCGGCTCCTCAATGAGGACCTGGGCACGCGGCAGCAGGTCGAAGAGCATGCGGTCGGCTCCGGCGAGCCCGGCGAAAAACTCCCAGCCGGGAAAGATTCCGGCTCCGAGGTCGGAGGCGGCCTGCTGCTGCGCAGCGTCGTCGGCCTCGACGCGGGCGCTGCGGAGGCGAGCGTGGACGGCGTTGAGCAGCTTCTCGGTCGCGGGGGTCTCGGTGAGCGGCAGCAGGATGGCCTCATCCATCGGGGCCTGCGAGCGCTGGGTCTCGGGATCGAACTTGCGGAGCGACTCGACCTCGTCGCCAAAAAACTCGACGCGGACCGGGCGGTCCATCTCGGGCGAGTAGACGTCGAGGATTCCGCCGCGGCGCGCATATTGCCCGGGCATCTCGACGACGTCAGTGCCCGCGTAGCCGACCGTATTCAGATGGGCAAGCAGTGGCTCGAGGTCTATTTCTTCGCCGCGCTTGATGGAGCGGGCGAGTCCGGCATAGTAGTCGGCGGGAAAGAGGCGCATGCTGGCGGCCTCAATCGGCGCGATAAGAATCTGTGCGTCGCCACTGGTCGCCTTCCACAGTGCGACGGCGCGCTGCTCTTCGATATCGGGATGCGGGGAGATCTCTTCAAACGGAAGGACGTCGTGCGCGGGCAGCCGGACGACCGACTCCGGCTTGACCAGGCCGGTGAGCTCGCATGCGGACTGGACGGCGAGTTGGAGCGCTTCCGCCTGCTTGTTATCGGAGACGATGACGATGAGGGGCGACTGGGCAGCGCGCGCAAACAGTGGAATATGGAGCGCACGAGCGGAAGCAGTGAGGCCGGACACACGTCGCCGCCCCGAAGCAGACCGCAGATGGGTCCGCACTCGCTCAAACGATGGGGTCTTTTCCAGCTCCGCGAGCATCTCGCGGACAAACGGCAAAATCATGCGGCTGGTAGTAGTTTATCGCGGGCCGGACGGGTCTGCAGACTGGGCGCGACTGACTAGACGGTGACTACGATTTTGCCAATCTGCTCGTTGCTCTCCATGTAGTGGTGGGCTTCGATGATCTTGTCGAGGCCATGGAAGACCCTGGCGATGCGCGGCTTGAAGACGCCGCTCTCGAGCCGGTCGAGGACATACTGCTTGCCGGCGGCGAGTCGCTGGGGATTTGTGGTGACCTGCATCAACGTGTAGCCGTAGATGGTGAGCTGCTTGCCGAGCGCAGGCTGCAGCGGAAAGATGGTCGGCGCCAGGCTAAGCGCGCCGTATTCGATGATTATGCCGAAGCTGGCGGCGGCCTTTGCCAGCTGCGAGAGCAGGGGTCCGGCGACGGGATCAAACGCAACACGAGCGCCCTTGCCGGCGGTGATCTCTTTCACTCGCGCGGGTAAATCTTCTTCTTCGGTGGCTATGACATGATCGGCGCCGGCGGCGAGCAGCTCTGCTTTTTTCCTGCCGGTGCGGGTGGTCGCGATGCTGACTGCGCCCTCGGCCTTGAGCATCTCGATGGCGGCGAGGCCGACGCTGCTGCTGGCAGCGCTCACGATTACGAAGTCTCCCTTTGCGACTTTTGCCAGGCCGATGAGCGCACCATACGCGGTCAGATACTGCATCCAGATTGCAGTTCCCTCAATTGGCGAGAGCCTGGCGGGATACTCCGCAATGGCGGCGACCGGCACCACGGCATGCTCGCCGTAGACGCCATACTGAGACATTCCGAAGGCGGGGATGGTGCTGACACGCTTGCCGATCCAGCTCTCGTCTACGCCCTCACCGACCGCCTCGACGATGCCGCTGGCCTCGTAGCCGATGCGCGCCGGGTAGTTCGGCTTCTCAAGATAACGGCCCTCGCGGAAGAGAACTTCGGCGCGATTGAGCCCGATGGCCTCGACGTGGAGGCGCACCTCGCCGGGGGCGGGCGCCTGAACCGGATGCTCCTCCATCTGCATAACGCTGGCGTCTCCGGTGGCATGGCACATCACAATCTTCGGCATGAATTTCTCCTGCGGGGATTCTATGACTTCCTGCGAGAGTGTGATGTTGGTGGCGCGCGTCCGGGCTCAAGCGGCGGGGGGAATTCTGCGGCCGGCGCGAGTTGGGAATCGCATTCCTCGGCTCAACCCGCTAAGATAAGACGCGTTTGTCTCTGCACTTCAAAAGAAAAAGGTCAGACCCACACTATGCCTAAGGAACCCGCGGAAATTGCTGTTGAACGCTACTGGCGCGCTGCCGGAGCCCTCATTCTTGCCTTGTTTGGAACGGTCTGGATTTTTCTTTCCGTGGTTGCGCTTAACGTTTTCTGGCTGTGGGAGGTGGTGGTGCTGCTCGCGGCGGTGCTGGTGGTCACGCCGGCAGCGATCAACTTTGTTCGTGCCCGTCGCATCACCGCGGAGTCAGAGGACTCGATCGCGGCCAAGCACAAAGGCCGGCTGGTACTGCTGATCAACGGCATCCAGTGGATCTTGATTGCGCTGGCTGCCTGGCAGTTCTCGCGCACCGGTCACACGCTGTGGATTGTTCCGGTCATTTCGCTCATCGTGGCGTTGCACTTCATTCCGCTGGCCTGGGTGCTGGAGTTTCCGCCGTATTACACGCTGGCCGCAGCAACCATCATTCTGGTGGTGGTCGCCTATCATTTCATTGCGCCTTATACAGCCGACGGAGTGATCGCGCTGGGCACGGGATTCTTTCTATGGCTCTCTTCAATCGGGATCTTCTCGCGCGCTCGCTAGAAGTGACGGAGGAGCCGCGCTAAGATGAGATTTCCGCATGACTGTTGCCGCCGCCACTTACGATGACGTGCTGACTCGCTATGAGCCGGTAATCGGGCTCGAAGTCCACGTGCAGCTGCTGACGGAGACGAAGGCGTTTTGCGGCTGCCCGGTGCAGTTTGGCGCCGATCCGAACACGAATATTTGCCCGGTGTGCCTGGGGCTGCCGGGGGCGCTGCCGGTGCTCAACCGGCGGGCGGTCGAGTTCGCGGTGCTGGCGGCGCGGGCGATCCATTGCGAGGTGCACGAGAGCTCAATCTTCGCGCGCAAGAATTATTTCTACCCCGATCTGCCGAAGGGCTACCAGATCTCGCAGTTTGACAAGCCGCTGGCGGAGCATGGATATCTTGAAGTTCCGACGCCGGCGCGGAACGAAGCGCATCGGGATCACGCGGCTGCACATGGAAGAGGACGCGGGCAAGAGCCTGCATGACGGATTCGCCGACTCCGCCAGCCGGACGTATGTGGATCTGAACCGCTGCGGCACACCGCTGATCGAGATTGTGTCGGAGCCCGACATGCGGTCGCCAGACGAGGCGTATGAATATCTCACGCTGCTCAAGGAGATTCTGCTCTACACCGGCGTGTCGGATTGCAACATGGAAGAGGGCTCGCTGCGTTGCGATGCGAACGTGAGCCTGCGGCCGATCGGGCAGGAGAAGTTCGGCACGAAGGCGGAAGTGAAGAACGTCAATTCGTTTCGTTTTATTCGCGCGGCGCTGGAGTATGAGATTTTGCGGCAGGCCGAGCTGCTGGATTCGGGCGAGCGCGTGGTGCAGGAGACGCGGCTCTACAACGCGAACGAGGGGCGCACCTATGCGATGCGGTCGAAGGAGCAGGCGCATGACTACCGCTATTTTCCTGAGCCGGACCTGACGCCGCTGGTGGTCTCGAGCGCGTGGCAGGCGGAGATTCTCAAGCAGATGCCGGAGCTGCCGCAGGCCCGGCGCGCCCGCATGATTGCCGATTACGGCATTTCGGCGCAGGACGCCGAGACGTTGACGGCAAGCCGCGCGCTGGCCGATCAGTTCGAGCTGGCGGCGAAGTCGGCGAAGAGTCCGCGGCGGGTTGCGAACCTGCTGAACTCTGAAATCATCAGCCGTCTGCACCTCAAGGGGCTGGAGATTGAGCAGTCGCCGGTCTCGATGAAGGGGCTGACCATGGCCGCCGATCTGGCGGAGTCGGGCGATCTCTCGTCGAAACAGCTGAAGCAGCTGTTTGAGATTTCTTTCGAGCGCGGAGAGGATTTTCCTGCGGTCTACGAACGGGAGAAGCCGCAGCAGATAAGCGATACCGGGGCGCTTGAAAAGATTGTGGACGAAGTGATCGCGGCGAATCCCAAGCAGGTTGAGCAGTATCGCAGCGGCAAAAAGACGGTGGCGGCATTTTTTGTGGGGCAGGCGATGAAGGCGTCGAAGGGCCAGGCGAATCCCGCGCTGCTAGGCGAGATGATCGCGAAGAAGCTCGACGCATAGCCGGATCGAATCCAGCGCGAAATCAGGTGAACTTCACCAGCACGCCGCTGTAGGGCGCGAGGGCAAGCGTGCGTCTTTGCCGAAGAGCTCTCGTGCGCCGCCGCGAGCGGTTGCGGATTGCGCGAATCTAACGCCGACCTTTGAATCGAGCGCGGGAGCGGACAGCGTGAAAACCTGTGCGTGGCCGTGGGATGAATTCCCTGCCGGCCGCCATGCGGCGAGCGAATCGGCGCGCACGGCCACCGGGCGATCGGTCTTGTTGAAGACGGCCAGCAGCAGTTGGCCATTTTTCGTCGCGGAGTAGGCGGTCACATTGGCGCCGCCGGTGTCGAGTGAAGTGTCGAGCATCTTTGCGCCGGCAAATTCCTGCGCCAGCAGCATGCCGGAGAAGACGGGACGCGCCGTGCTCTTGCCTTCACTATCGGTCGCGATGGGAGTGTAGAAGCCCTCGCCGCCGCCGTGCAGGTTCACGCCGGCGTAGCCGACCTGTGCCAGCTGCAGCATGTAATCGGCCGCCCAGAGCGCGGAGACGAAGACGTCGCTGACGCCGGGCTTGCCGCCGAGGAACAAGCTGTTGCCCTCGGCCATGCGATAAGGGACGCCCGCGGTGCGAGCCGCTTCTGTGACGGCAACAATCTCATCGGCCAGATGCTGCGGCCGCTCAAGGAGCGCCGGCGGCGTCATCTTAGGATTGTTCTTGCCGACCGCGACGTAATAGTGTCCGGTGAGCAGAACAATTTCTCCGCGAGTTTGCTCGGCGAACTTCTGCAGCCACTGAAACTCTGTCGCGACATCCGGGCCTGCAATTGGAGCCTGAGGAACGCGAGCGCGCACGGCCCTGTCGTAGAGCTGCCAGCGGGTGAAGAAGTCGTCGTACGTCCAGCGAGTGTGCTTAGGATCGTCGTTGTGGAACCAGTCGGGCTCGTTGCCGAACTGGAATGCCAGCAGGCGCGGTCCGATGGTGCGCATGACGAATTCGGCTTCGTCGGCGGCGGCTTCCGGGGTTCCGTGATGGAGATTGAGCCCGTAGATAACCTGCCAGTTGGTCGCGTCGAGAAAGCCGCGCAGATTGGTGACGGCGGCCGGAGTGACGGTGTAGGACTCGGCGGTATTTTTTCCGTTGGACGGGGGCTCGGCGAAAGAGGCCTGGCTGGTGTCGGCCGGAGTCGGCGACCAATGCGTGTATTCGCTGGTGTTGCCGCCGATGCGCAGGACTCCGTCGGGACTCAGCTGCCTGACGAGCGCGATCAACTCGGCATTCTGCGCGGTGAAGAACTGCGGGTGGGCGAGCTGGGACGACTCGTAGCTGAGGCCGGTGAAATTTGCGGGGACGGAGTGCAGCACGCGGGCCGTATTCACCCGGAGCGTGACGGGGGCCGGGATGTCGGCACGCAGCAGATGCGGGGCAGCGATGTATCCGGCGGTGGCGGCGGCTCCGGCAAGAAATTCGCGGCGCTTCATTTCACCATCGCGTAGAAGAGGTAATCCTGCGGCCAGTCGGGCTTCATGCCGGCGGTACGAAGCAGCGTGGAGAGCTGCGCCCAATGGCGGATGGAGTGCAGCATGGCGTGAACGAAGACGCTGCGGCGGGTGGCGCGAATTGTGCCGGCGGAGCGAGTGACATTTTCGATCACCTCTTCCATCACCGGGCCGTTGGCGGCGGAGAGAAAGGTCTCGTAGTTCCCTTGCGCGGCGCGATGGATGGCAAAAAGATTGGCGAGGCTGTCGGCCGGCAGCTTGTCATATTCAACGGGCGGCTGGCCGAGCAGGCGCTGCGAGAAGCGCAGCTCGACGGCGAAAATGTGCTGCACCAGCATGCGCACGCTGCCCGTATTCATGATGTCGCAGGGCACGTCGAGCGCCGCGGGAGTCTGCTCGAGCCACTGCTGCCAGCGCTCGGTCTGCTCCTGGTTATGCGCCAGCATTTCGGCGCAGGTCAACGCGCATACGCTCATGGGTGACTCCTAAGCTCTGATCTTATGCTTCGCCTCGAGGCTCGATTTTTGCTCGGCGTTGAGGGCGCGGAAGCCAATATCCTTGCGGTAATAGATGCCGGTATAGCAAAGTTTCGACATGGCCTCGTAGCAGCGATCGAGCGCGCCTGGGAGATCGGGTGCGGTCGCGGCAATGGCAAGCACTCGACCGCCCGCGGTGACGATGGCTCCGTCTTTGAGCGCGGTGCCGGCGTGATAGATCTCGACGCCCTCGACTTTGGCGGCTTCGTCAAGACCGAGAACGGGGAAGCCGGTTTCAAATTTGCCGGGGTAGCCTGAGGATGCGGCTACGACACATGCCGACGCATCATCGCGCCAGCGCAGCTCGTGGTCGCTGAGACGGCCGTCGGCACAGGCTTCGAAGGCTTCGAGCAAGTCGGAGTCGAGCCGCGGCAGCAACGCCTGCGTTTCAGGATCGCCGAAGCGCGCGTTGAACTCGAGCACCATGGGACCGCGCGCCGTCATCATGAGACCGCAGTAAAGCACGCCGACGAAGGTGCGGCCCTCCGACGCCATGCCGTCAATCACCGGCTGCGCGATGTGCTGGATGATCCAGCTGCGCATCTCGGGCTCGAGCAGGGCGTCAATGCTGTAGGCGCCCATTCCGCCGGTGTTGGCGCCGGTGTCGCCGTCGCCGATGCGCTTGTGGTCCTGCGCGGGCGCGAAGGGGGCGACGGTGCGGCCATCGCTCAGCAGCAGGAAGGAAACTTCTTCGCCCTCGAGAAATTCCTCGACGACGACGCGGGTCTCTGACGAACCGAGCAGATTGCCGTCGAACATGCTGCGCGCGGCTGCGGAGGCTTGCTCGCGGGTCTCGCAGATGACGACGCCCTTGCCTGCCGCGAGCCCATCCGCCTTGATGACCAGGGGCTCGTGGAAGAGCTTGAGCGCATCCTCAACCTCGGCGTGGGAGAGGCAGACGGCATAATGCGCGGTCGGAATATTGTGGCGCTGCATGAACTCTTTCGCGAAGACCTTGCTGCTCTCGAGCTGCGCCGCGGCCTGGGTTGGGCCGAAGACTTTGTAGCCGCGCGGCACCAACGCGTCCACCAGGCCGACGCTTAAGGGCAGCTCGGGGCCAACCACGGTGAGGTCGGGCGCGACCTCTTCGACGAGACGAAGCAGGTCGGCCAATTCGCCCTGCTGCACCGGGACGCATTGTGCTTCGCCACTCTGGGCGATACCGCCATTGCCGGGCGCGCAAATAATCCGGGTGACGCGCGGACTTTTTCTGAGAGCGTGCACCAGGGCATGTTCGCGGCCACCGCCGCCGATCACGAGGACTTTCACATCAGCATGGTAACGCGCCAGTCGAGCGGGCGCATTGTTGCGAACGACGGCAGAGCAGGCGGGAAAAAAGAAGGGCGCGGATTTAGCCCGCGCCCCGGTCAAATTGCAAAACGAAAGCTTACTTCGCCGACACGGTTACGTTCAGCGCGGTCGAGTTGACCGCGGCATGGGTAGAGTCGCCGAGGTATTTGGCCGTTACCGGGTATGTCCCCGGAGGGATGCCGGCGGTCGAAGCTGTGAGCGTCGCGACGCCGCTACCGTTCAGTTTCACGGTTGCGATGGTGCCCGCCGGATCGGTGAATGCCACCGAGCCCGTCGGAGTGCCGGTCTTTGAAGTCACGGTCGCAGTGAGGGTGATGTTCGCCCCTTCGACGACAGGATTGGGCGAAGCCGTCAGCGTGGCCGTGGATGCATAGCGCACCTGCGCAACCACCTCCGCGGATGTTGAGGTGGCGTCGCCGGCATCGCCGTTATAGGTGGCGTAGACATAGAAATTGCCGGTGGGCAGGCCCGTGGTCGAAGCCGTATACGTGCCCACGCCGCTGCCGTTGAGAGACACGGTGGCGAGAGCCTGGCTGAGGCCGAGCACGTTGAAGGTGACGGTGCCGGTCGGAGTGCCGCTGCCCGACGTCTTGGTAACGGTGGCGGTGAGCTTGGCGTTGGTTCCGACGGGAACGGGGTTGGGTGAGAGCGTCAGCACCGTCTTGGTGGGCGCGGCCTGGACTCCGGTGACGGTCAGGGTCGGGCTGATGCCGACTTCAGTGCCGCCGCAAACGACGGAATAGGTAAAGGTGCCGTCCTGCGTCGGAGTCACCGAGGCAGTGCCGCTCAGAGTGGCTCCCGACTGGGTGCCGCTGAGCTTGCCGGTGAAGTCGCCGCCGCCGGTCTGGGTATAGGCGAAGCAGTTGCGGTAGGTATTGCTGGTGGCGTTGAAGACCTTCCAGGTAACGGTGACGGGTTTGCCTGCACCAACTGCGGAGGCGCTGAGTGTGACTGAAATCGGCGCCTTCACAGCGGGGCTAACTACGCCCTGCCAGACTCCGCCAGCGTTGTGAGCGCCGCCTGTCTGCGCGGTACCGTAAAAATCTCCGTCCGAACCCTGGATGATTTGACCGATCGGCTCCTCCAGGTTGGCTGAGCTGGTCGAGAAATCTGCGAGCGTGGTATAAACGCCGGCCGTGGTCAGCTTGAAAAATTCCCCCTGGCTATTGTTCGCGCCGTCGCCGTAAGTGGTCGCTCCGTAAAGGCTGCCATCTCCCCCGACCACCAGGGTCTCCGCGCGATTGGCGCTGGTGAAGTCGTAAAAGTCGGAGTAATCATCTTGAAGGTCCAATTGCCAGACGGAGCCAAAGTTGTTGGCAGCGCCGGATTGAAGCGCCCCATAAAGATTGCCGTCCGGCCCTTCAACGATCTGGCCCGACGGATTGGTTCCGGTCAGGCTGCCCAGGTTGTATTGGGTTGCCAATACCCAGGGGAAAGTCGCGCCCGGGGTGAGCCGATAGATGGTGCCGGTGTTGGCGCCGGAGCCGCCCGTGGTGGTTGCGCCGTAGAAATTGCCGTCCGTGGCCTCAATCAAATAGCCCACCGGATTGCCGCCGTCGGCGCCGTTCTGGAAGTTATAGACGATCGAAAATTTTCCCGCCGGAGTGACTTGAAATATCGCGCCCGAACCGCTGGCATCTTCCGGGCTCTGTGAAAGGATGCCGTAAAAATTGCCGTCGCTCCCATAGGTGAGGCCGCCGCTGGGGTAGTAGCCATCCGTTGTAGGGTTAAAGCTGTAGATGGGGGCGCAGGTCTTGCTCGAGATGTTGTATTGGAAAAGAACTCCGCCGCCGCCGGTGCCTTGAATCCTGGTCGTGCCATAAAAATTTCCATCGCCGGCGAGGATCAGATTGCCGACGGTCTGGAGGCCGCAGTTCGCAGCGAGCTGGCCGCTCAGGGTGGACAGGCTGCCCGCCGGAGTGACCCGGAAAATGTAAGTGTTGTCGAAGGCCTGGCCGTAGAAGTTGCCATCCGTGCCCTCGGTGACGCCGTAAATTGCGGTGTATGAGCCGAAGTTGGTGCTGGCGAGAGTGTTGATCGTCGCTGTCTGAGCTTGCGAGGGAAGGCCGCTGACGGTGAGGAGCAGCGCGAGCGCTCCGCCGGTGGTTACGAGCCCTGAAAAAAGGCGCAAAGGTAGATTCCGCATATCCATACTCCTGTAAATAGAAAAATGACAATGATGTCGATTGAATGTGCCGACTGGGGCCCAGAAACGCAGAGATGCCGGCGGGCTGACGCAAGCTATGGTAATGCTTAACTCGCCAATAGAAGAACAATTAATGTTCACCAGATGGCATACTCCGGTTCCTATTCAGTAGCCTGTCGGACACAGCGAAGGCGGAGCCGGGCTGCAGAAAGCATAAGGCTGTGCGGATTCGAATGACGAAACTGTTGCAAGTGCATACGATAGGGGCAGGATGAAAGCCAGCGTCTCGGTATCGAAGGAGGACTACCTCAAGGCAATCCTGGAGGCGGAGTCTGAAGGCGAGAGCGTGATTCCCGTCGTTTTAGCCCATTGGCTGGGGGTTTCGCCGCCCGCGGTAACCATGGCGATCAAGCGGCTGAAGCGTGACGGATTCGTGAAAGTGACGGCGGAAGGGATCATCCGTCTGACGCCGAAGGGCAAAGAGGTCGCCTACCGGACAGCGCTGCGCCACCATCTGATCGAGCGCATGCTGCACGAGATTTTCAAGATGGAGTGGTACGAAATCCACGACGAGGCCGAGCGGCTGGAGCATGGCGTGTCGCCCGCGTTTGAGGCCAGGCTGATTGAGCGGCTGGGAGAGAAGGGGCTGTGCCCGCACGGCAACACGGTGTTGCCGGTGAGCCCGGCGGAGCGGCGCAAGGCGGGATTGATCCTGCTGGCGGAGGCAACGGCCGGGAAGAGCTACCAGGTGGTGAGCGTTTATGAGCGGGACCCGAAGCTGCTGCTATTTCTGCATGAGTCGGGGGTGGCCCCGGGCAAGGCGGTGAAAGTGACCGGCCAGAATTATGACCAGACGGTGGCGATCTCGACCAAGGCAGGGACAGCAACGCTGGGCAGGCCGGCGGCGGAGCGCGTGTGGCTGCGCCGAAAGAGGAATTAACGGCAGGGCAGAAAAGCAGGTTAACCGTAATTAACCTTCTTTAGGAAATTAAGTTAATCCCCTGTGGCATACTACGGGTAAGAGAGCGCTGCCTCTTTGCCATAAGAAATGCCAATTCTGCGATCACTCAATGGACGCTCCGGACCCGGCACTACCGGGGCAATGGAAAGGTCGCTCGAGGACATTTACTCGAGCGTGCGGCTTCCTCCGGCCGGTCACCCGTGGCGGCGGATGCTGGCGTTTCTGGGGCCGGGATTTCTAATTGCGGTCGGCTATATGGACCCGGGCAACTGGGCGACCGACCTGGCGGGCGGCTCGCGCTATGGCTACACGCTGCTGTTCGTGGTGATGGCGTCGAACCTGATGGCGGTGCTGCTGCAGAGCCTGGCGCTCAAGCTGGGCATCGCGACCGACCGCGATCTGGCGCAGGCGTGCCGGGACCAATATAGCCGGCCGGTCAGCTGGACCCTCTGGGTGCTGGCCGAAATCGCCATCATCGCGTGCGACCTGGCGGAGGTGATCGGCTCGGCAATCGCGCTGAAGCTGCTGCTGGGCATTCCTATGCTCGCCGGCGTGATCATCACCAGCCTCGACGTGCTGCTGATCCTGCTGCTGCAGAGCCGCGGCTTTCGCTATATCGAAGCGCTGGTCATCACTCTCATCGGCACGATTGTGGGCTTGTTCTGCGTGCAGGTGGTCCTCTCGCGGCCGGCGTGGGGGCAGGTGCTGCACCATCTCTTCATCCCGTCGCACGCAATCGTGACGAATCCCGACATGCTGTACCTGGCCATCGGGATTCTGGGCGCGACGGTGATGCCGCACAACCTTTATCTGCACTCCTCGATTGTGCAGACACGGCAATACGCACGCTCATCGAGCGGTAAGCGGGAAGCCATACGGCTGGCGAGCATTGATTCCGCGACGGCGCTGACGCTGGCCCTGTTTGTGAACGCGGCCATTCTGATCGTGGCGGCCGCAGTCTTTCACCGCAGCGGGCACTACGACGTCGCCGCCATTGAGGACGCCTACAAACTGCTCTCGCCGCTGCTGGGCGCGGCAGGAGCGAGCACGATGTTCGCGCTGGCGCTGCTGGCCTCGGGGCAGAACTCGAGCATCACCGGCACCCTGGCCGGGCAAGTCGTCATGGAGGGATTTCTGCAGATTCGGCTGACGCCCTGGCTGCGGCGGCTGGTGACGCGCATGCTGGCCATCGTGCCGACCGTCGCCGTGGTCGCGATCTATGGAGAGCGCGGGACGGACAAGCTGATCATCCTCAGCCAGGTGGTGTTGAGCATGCAGCTGAGCTTCGCCGTATTTCCTCTGGTGAAGTTCACCAGCAGCAAAAAGTTGATGGGCGAATTTGTGAATGCAAATTGGGTGAAGGGCCTGGCCTGGTCCACAGCGGTGGTGATTGCCGGACTGAACTCGTGGCTGCTGGTGCAAACGTTCCGCGGACATTGAATTGCGCGGGCGCGAGCAGGTTGCCTGTGGTTGTGCGTGTCGTCAAAATTTGCGGGCTTTGCTGCAGGAGACTCAATACAATCGTGCCGATGCACCTCCGCATCGCAAGGACCATTTTCTGCTGGGCACTGATGGGCTGTGGGAGCGCCGCTTTTGCGCAGCAGTCGCCGCCGGACTCCGCACCGCAGCCAGCAGCAAATCCGTCTGCACAATCCCAGACAACCGGCTCGCAGGCGACCGGCCCGGTGAAAGAGGACGAGCAGCCTCCGACACATCAATCTATGACTGCACCCCTGCGGCCGCGGATCGGTGTAGCGCTGGACGGAGGCGGCGCGCTGGGACTGGCGCACGTAGGCGTGCTGCGCTGGATGGAGGAGCACCACATTCCCATCGAAGCGGTGGCCGGCACCAGCATGGGCGGCCTGGTGGGCGCGATGTATTCCGGCGGCAACAGCCCAGAGCAGATTCATGCCTTCGTCAAGACCATCAATTGGGACCAGGTGCTGGCCGACACGATTCCTTATGAGGACCTGTCGTTTCGCCGCAAGCAGGATGCCCGGGATTTTCCCGCCTCGCTGCTGCTGACTTATCAGAAGGGCATCAAGGCGCGCGAAGGCTACAACAGCGGCCAGCAGGTGCAGCTGCTGATTGATCAGATCGCGCTGCCCTACTCGCAGACGACAAATTTCGACGACCTGCCGGTCCCTTTCCGTTGCGTGGCGACGGACCTGGTGACGGCGCGGCAAAAGGACTTTAGCGGCGGCAGTCTTTCGACGGCCCTGCGCGCGACCATGGCGCTGCCCGGCATCTTTTCTCCGGTGCGCCGTGACGGAACCATCTATGCCGACGGCGGCCTGGTAGACAACCTGCCGGTGGACGTGGCGAAGACGATGGGCGCTGACCTGGTGATCGCAATTTATTTGCAGACCAAGCCGCTGGACGTGAAGGAAAAGCTCTCCCCGGTCGGCGTGCTGGCGCGCTCGATCAGCGTAATGATCGCGGCCAACGAGCTGCGCAACATGCAGGCGGCGGACGTGCTTATCAGCGTGCCGTTGTCCGATTACACCGCGACCGATTATGCCGACTCGGAGAAAATTATCGCTGCGGGATATGCGGCCGCCCAATCCAAAGCAGCGGTGCTCGAAAAATTTGCGGTAGACGACGCAGATTGGCAGCGCTACCTGGCATGGCGCAACAGCCGGCGCAAGAGCGTGCCGGTTCCCCAATTTGTCGCGGTCAAGGGCGTGAGCGGGAACCTGGCCAAGCAGGTGACGCATGCGGTGGCAGACGATCTGCATAAGCCTATAAATCCGCCGGCGCTCAACGAGAAGCTGATGGCACTCACGGGAGATGGCCGGCTGGGCGACGTAAATTACGGCCTGACCGACCGGGACGGGCAGCCGGGCCTGCTGATCCACGCGCTGGACAAGCCGTATGGCTCGGTGCAGATCCGGCCCCTGTTCGCGATTGATGGCTGGAACTATGAAGACATCTCGCTGGACGCAGGGGCGCGGGTCACGAACTTCGATTTGGGCGGGGCGGGCGCGGAGCTACGCACCGATCTTTATGCCGGCGACGAACTGGGGGTGCGGATGGAGTATTACCGGCCGTTCACCGCCAACACGCGCTGGTTCATCTCCCCCAATGCGATTGCGGACAACTCGCCGCTTTATCTTTTCTCAGAGAAAGACCTGCTGGCCATCTATCGCCAGCGAACGCTGGGCGGCGGCCTGGACCTCGGCTACGCGCTGAACAAGGATTCAGAACTGCGCATCGGTTATCAGTCGTCGCATCTCAAACTCTCGCCCGAGGTCGGCGATAAAGCGCTCTACGCCACTGAGGATGGCCGCCAGGGAACGAGCCGGTTTCGCTACATTTATACCGGCGTCAACGATCCCATCATCCCGACCGCCGGCACAACGGTTTTTGTTCGCGCCGAGTGGTGGGACGCGCGGCCATATGCGGAGACCAAGTTTCCGCTGGCCGAGGTCCAGCTGAGGCATTTCTTTCCGGTCAACGAGAAGTCGTCCATCTACCTGCTGGGATCGGCCGGCAGCACGTTGTGGCGAAACCCGGGAGGTCTGCAGCTTTTCTCACTCGGCGGCTCGTTGCGGCTGCCTGCCTATTATCAGAATGAGCTGCTGACCAACCAGTACTATTTGTTTCAGGGCGGTTACGAATATCAGCTGGCCGAGTTGCCCGCTCTAATCGGCGGCAAGATCATGCTGATAGGCGGGGTGGACGTGGCCAAAGCTTATGACCTGCCGGACGCCTCGCATCATCCGACCGATGCCGTGGCTGGCATGGTGATTAATACCTTTCTGGGGCCACTGCTGGTGGGGGGCAGTGTGGGCGATTCCGGCCACCGGAAGCTGTTTTTCCAGTTCGGCAAGACGCTATTCTCCTCTGCCCCCTAGGCGGCCATTGGCGGAATTGAGCGGGTCAAAACGCGACATTGCTCAACATTTCTTAAGAATACTGGCTGCAACAATTTGGCCCACATTTTCGTCTAGGAAACGAAGGAGAAATTGCTCCCTGCGGGCGCAGCAGTTTGCTTCCCCGGTGATTACAATTCCAACTATGAGGCCGTCATAGAAAGCGGTCCCAGTTTCAACCCGGCCACCGGCCAGACAGCGTAGCCGGAGGCTCTGCAGGGCTCGATCAAAAACTTCTCAGCGGAACGTCACTCACTACCCATGCCAAACGAAGATATCAATGCATCCTCGGCGGAGCCACCCATTCCGCCCGACCACCAACTGCCCGCGCACGCCGGCGAGGAGCCGAAGAAACGGCACCAGGGGCGCTTCCTGATCTGGCTGCTGGTGGTGCTGGCATTCGCCGGATTGTTCTGGTGGGTGCTGCATTCAAATGGATCCGCGAGCTCGGCTGCGGCCGGCCGGCGCATGATGGGCGGGCCCGGTCACCGTGACCACCGTGCCGGTCACGCAGGGAGACATGGGCGTTTATCTGGATGCGATCGGCACAGTGACCCCGGTCTATACCAACTCAATCGTCAGCCAGGTCAACGGCCAGGTGAAGTCGGTGCATTACAAAGAAGGCCAGCTGGTGCACAAAGGCGATCCGCTGGTGGATATTGACCCGCGACCCTACCAGGCGACGCTGCTGCAGGCTGAGGGGACGCTGGAAAAAGACACGCAGGTGCTGGCGCAGGCCAGGATGGACCTCGAGCGCTACCAGACTGCGTGGGCGCACAACGCAATCGCAAAGCAGATATTGGACGATCAGGAAAAACTGGTGCTGCAGGATGCCGGCACGGTGAAGAACGACCAGGGAACGGTTGACTACGACAAGGTGCAACTCGGTTTCTGCCACATCACCGCGCCCATCACGGGCCGCGTTGGTCTGCGCCTGGTTGATCCGGGCAACGTGGTCACCAGCGCGGGCAGCACGACCCTGGCAGTGATCACGCAGCTGCAACCGATCACCGTCGTCTTCACCGATCTCAGAAGACAACCTGCCGCAGGTGCTCGCGCAGGCGCATCACGGCAATCAACTGCCGGTGGATGCGCTGGACCGCGCCCAGTCGAAGGAGATTGCGAGCGGCAAGCTGCTGACCACCGACAACCAGATCGACACGACCACGGGAACGGTGAAGCTGCGGGCATTGTTCGACAACAAAAACGAAGGCCTCTTTCCTAATCAGTTTGTGAACACGAGGCTGCGGGTCGACACGCTGCACAATGCCATCTCGGTTCCATCTTCGGCGATCCAGCACAACGGCAACGTTGCGTTCGTCTACCTGGTGAAGAGCGACGGAAAGAACGGCCACATCGCGCAGGTGCAGGGCGTGACCACGGGGGTGAGCGACGGCAGCATGACCCAGGTGATTGGATTGGGTCCGGGCGAAGTGGTGGCAAACAGCAGCTTTCAGAATCTGCAGGCGGGATCGAAGGTTGTGATTTCGAAGACGCCTGTGGCCCAGACCACATCCACGACGGGGAGCATGGCCCCTTGAGTCCGTCACGGCCATTTATTCTGCGGCCGGTGGCGACGTCGCTGCTGATGGCCGCGATCCTGCTGGTGGGGATCGTGGCGTTTCTCCAGCTGCCGGTCTCTGCCCTGCCGGAGGTGGATTACCCGACCATCCAGGTGCTGACGTTTTATCCCGGCGCGAGCCCGGACGTGACCGCGACCACGGTCACAGCGCCGCTGGAGCGGCAGTTCGGCCAGATGCAAGGGCTGAGCCAGATGACATCGACCAGCTCCGGCGGGGTGTCAGTCATCGTGCTGCAGTTCGTGCTCACGCTCAACATTGACGTGGCGGAAGAAGAAGTGCAGGCCGCAATCAACGCGTCGCAGAGCTATCTGCCCGGCGAACCTGCCGACGCCGCCGGTTTACAGCAAGACGAATCCGGCGGACGCGCCGGTGCTGACGCTGGCGGTTACGTCGGACACGATTCCGCTGGCGAAGGTGGAGGATCTGGTGGACACGCGGCTGGCGCCGAAGCTCTCGCAGCTGAGCGGCGTCGGCCTGGTGAGCATCAGCGGCGGGCAGAAGCCGGCGGTGCGCATTCAGGCGAACCCGGTGGCGCTGTCCTCCTACGGAATAAATATGGAGGCGCTGCGCACGGCGCTCGTCCAGACCAGCGTGAATGCGGCGAAGGGAAATTTTGACGGGCCGCGCCAGGACTATCAGATTGACGCCAACGATCAGCTGCTGACCAGTGGCGACTACAAGAATGTCGTGGTCGCTTATCAGAACGGCGCGCCGGTATTTCTGAAGGACGTCGCCAACGTTGTGGACGGGGTTGAGAACAATCATGCAGGCGGCGTGGATGAATCAGACTCCGGCGGTCATTCTGAACATTCAGCGCCAGCCGGGCGCGAACACCATCAGCGTGGTCAAGAGCATCCTGAAGATTCTGCCGCAGCTGGAGTCGAATCTTCCTGTCGGCATCCAGGTCACCAAGCTGACCGATCTGACGGTCAGCATCCAGTCGTCGGTGGATGACGCCTGATTTTGAGCTGGGACTGACCATCGGCCTGGTGGTCATGATCATTTTTCTCTTCCTGCGAAATCTCGCGGCCACGGTCATTCCCGCCGTCGCGGTGCCGCTGTCGCTGGTCGGAACCTTCGCGGTGATGTATGCGCTCGGTTACAGCCTGGACAATTTATCGCTGATGGCGCTCATTATCTCGACCGGCTTTGTGGTGGACGACGCCATCGTGATGATCGAGAACATTTCGCGTTACATCGAGGCGGGCGATCCGCCTCTGCAGGCGGCGCTGAAAGGCGCGGAGCAGATCGGCTTCACGATCATGTCGTTGACGGTGTCGCTGATCGCGGTGCTGATTCCCCTGCTCTTCATGGGCGACGTGGTTGGGCGGCTGTTCCGCGAGTTCGCGGTGACGCTGGCGGTGACGATTATCATTTCGGCGGTCGTATCGCTGACGCTGACGCCGATGATGTGCTCGCGCATTCTCAAGCACAAGCCGGAGTCGCAGCAGGGCAGATTCTACAAAGTCTCTGAGGGCGTGTTTGAGCGCATGATCGCGTTTTATGGCCGCACGCTGAAGTTCGTGCTGCAATATCAGACGCTCACGCTGCTGGTGGCGCTGGCCACGCTGGTGCTGACCATCGTGCTCTACATCCTGATACCCAAGGGATTTTTCCCGGTGCAGGATACCGGCGTGATCCAGGGCATCTCGCAGGCACCTCAATCTATTTCTTTCGCGGCGATGGTTGAGAGGCAGCAGGAGCTGGCCAAGGTGATTCTCGCCGACCCGGCGGTTGAGAGCCTCTCCTCGTTCATCGGCGCCGACGGCACGAACACAACGCTGAACAGCGGCCGCTTCTCAATCAACCTGAAGCCGCTGAAGGAACGCGACCTCAATGCCGCCGACGTCATTCGACGCCTGCAACGGAAGTATCCAGGACCAGGTGAAGGACGTCACACTCTATATGTCGCCGGTGCAGGACATCACGGTGGACGATCGCGTGAGCCGGACGCAGTACCAGTACACGCTCGAAGAGCCGGACCTGAACGATCTGCACCACCTGGACGAACAAGTTTGTAGACAAGCTGAAGCAGCTCCCGACGCTTGCCGATGTGGCCACCGATCAGCAGACGGGCGGCCTGGCGGCATCGCTCACCATTGATCGCATTACGGCATCGCGGCTGGGGCATGGCGCCGTCAACGCTCGACAACACGCTCTACGATTCTTTTGGCCAGCGCCAGATCAGCACGATGTATACGCAGCTGAACCAGTACCACGTGATTCTTGAGGCGCAGCCGCAGTTCCAGACCGGCCCCTTGCAGCTGGAGAATGTTTATCTGCAATCGAACGCGGCCACCGGAAGCAGCGGCGCGAGCACGGTGAACAGCTTCGCCAACTCCACATCGGCCTCTGCCGGCTCGAACGCGACGACGCAGTCCGTGCTGTACACGCCGACTCCCTCAAACGAGATATTGGCGCCGCTCTCGACCGCGCTCTCAAACACGACCACGAGCACGAACACGGCGACCAGCTCGCAGATTTCAAACGCGGTGCCGATCAGCGCCTTCACCCAGCTGGCCATGACCACGGAGCCGCTCTCGATCACTCACCAGGGGCAGTTTCCGGCGGTGACCAGTTTCTTTCAATCTCGCGCCCGGGGCGTCACTGGGAAGCGCGCTGGATGACATAGATAAAGTCTCGAAGGGGATGAATTTCCCGGTCGAGCCTGCAGGCGGATTTTCAGGGCACAGCGGCTGCGTTCCGCAATTCGCTTTCAAACGAGGCACTGCTGATCCTGGCCGCGCTGGTCACCGTTTATATCGTGCTGGGCGTGCTGTATGAGAGCTTCATTCATCCCATCACGATTCTGTCGACGCTGCCGTCGGCCGGCGTGGGAGCGCTGCTGGCGCTGATTATTTTCAAGCAGGACCTGAGCGTGGTGGCCATCATCGGCATCATCCTGCTGATCGGCATTGTGAAGAAGAACGGCATCATGATGGTGGACTTTGCGCTGGAGGCGGAGCGTGAGCACGGCAAGAATTCAACCGACGCGATCTATGAGGCGTGCCTGCTGCGCTTCCGGCCCATCATGATGACGACGATGGCGGCGCTGCTCGGCGGACTGCCGCTGGCCTTCGGCACCGGACTGGGATCGGAGCTTCGGCGCCCGCTGGGAATCGCAATGGTGGGCGGCCTGCTGCTGAGCCAGGTGCTCACGCTTTACACCACGCCGGTCATTTACATCTTCTTCGACAATATTGCGCAGCGGTTCGGCCACAAGGCGAGCAACGACATTCACCCGGGCAATGAGATCGCACCGGAGCGGACATGAACGTATCCGCGCCATTCATCCGGCGCCCGGTAGCGACCACGCTGCTGACGGTGGCGGTTGCTCATTGCCGGAATCGTCGGATATACCGTGCTGCCGGTGTCGCCCCTGCCGCAGGTGGATTTCCCCACCATCAATGTGGGAGCGGGCCTGCCCGGCGCCAGCGCCGACATCATGGCCTCGTCGGTGGCGACGCCGCTGGAGCGCCAGTTCGGCCACATCGCCGGCGTGTACGGAGATGACCTCGAGCAGCCAGCTGGGCAGCACCAACATCACGCTGCAGTTTGATCTCAGCCGCAACATTGACGGCGCCGCCAGAGACGTCGAAGCTGCGATCAATTCGGCGCGCAGTTATCTGCCCGCAAATCTGCCGTCGAACCCGACGTATCGCAAAGTGAATCCCGCCGATTCACCCATCATGATCGTCGGACTGACGTCGAATGTTTTCAGCCAGGGCCAGATGTACGACTACGCCTCGACAATCATGGCGCAGCGCATCTCGCAGATTCAGGGCGTGGGGCAGGTCGCGGTGGGCGGCAGCTCATCGCCCGCGGTACGGGTTGAGGTCGAATCCCACGCTGCTGAACAGCTTAGGCCAGTCGCTCTCCGGCATCGAATCCCTGCTGCGGCTGCAGAACACCGACGTGGCGCGGGGACAGATCACCAACGGTGCGGTGACGGCCGACATCATTGATAACGGCCAGATCAATCACGCGTCGGATTATAAGACCCTGATCGTCGGCACACACAATGGGACGGCAGTGCGGCTGCAGGACGTTGCCGATGTGGTTGACTCCGTATCGAACGTGCGCAACGCAGGCTACATGGATGGCAAGCCGTCGGTGACGATGATCATCTTCCGGCAGCCGGGCGCAAACATCATCCAGACGGTGGACCGGGTAAGGGACGCGCTGCCTTCGCTGAAGGCTTCAATCCCCGCCGGCATTGACACGACCATCGTGCTCGACCGCACGATGACGATTCGCGCGTCAGTGTCAACGATGTCAGCGGTCGCTGATCATCTCGATTTTTCTGGTCGTGCTGGTTGTCTTCATCTTCCTGCGCAATGTGCGCGGCACGTTGATTCCCAGCGTCGCGGTGCCGGTCTCGCTGATCGGCACCTTCGCGGTGATGTATGTCTTCGGCTACAGCCTGGACAATCTGTCGCTGATGGCGTTGACGATTGCGACCGGCTTCGTGGTGGACGACGCCATCGTGGTGATGGAAAACATTTCGCGGCATCTTGAAGACGGCATGCAGCCCTTCGCTGCAGCATTGCAGGGCGCGCGCGAGATCGGCTTTACCGTGCTGACCATCAGCATGTCGCTGATTGCTGTCTTCATTCCGATTCTTGCTGATGGGCGGGATCATCGGCCGGCTGTTCCGCGAGTTCGCGGTCACGCTCTCGGCGGCGATCATCGTTTCGATGATCGTCTCGCTCACCACCACGCCGATGATGTGCGCGCACGTACTCAAGCCGCACGATCCGAAGAAAGAGAACTGGCTTTACAAGCTGAGCGAGCGCGGCTTCAACGGAATGCTTGGCGGATACCGCAGCAGCCTGACCTGGGTGCTGGAGAATCCGGGCGCTGGTGATTGTGGTGCTGATTCTCACCATCGCGCTGAATGTGGTCCTCTTCTTCCGCGTGCCCAAGGGCTTCTTTCCGCAGCAGGATACCGGCGTGCTCATTGGCGGCGTGGTGGGACCGCAGGATTCCTCTTTCCCGGCGATGGATGCATCGGTCAAGGCCCTGGTGGATGTGATCAAGGCCGATCCGGCGGTGGAGCATGTCAACGCATACACCGGTACAGGAAATGGCGGCTTCATCTTCATTGCGCTCAAGCCGCTCAACCAGCGCAAAGGAGCGCGATGCCACGACGGTGATAGGGCGGCTGCGTCCGAAGATGAACCGGCTCCCGTGGCCTCGGCGTTTTTGCAGGCGGCGCAGGATGTGCGTATCGGCGGCCGCGCCAGCGCCGCGCAATATCAGTACACCATTCAGTCCGACAACGATTGACGACCTCTCAAAATGGGGGCCGATACTGCTGGCGAAGATGAAGACGCTGCCCGGGATCGCAGGATGCAAATTCTGACCAGCAAAACGGCGGGCTGCAGGCATATCTCAACTACGACCGCGCCAAGGCGGCGCAATATGGACTCACGCCGCAATCGCTCGACTCGACACTCTATAGCGCATTCGGGCAGTCAGAGGCCTCACCGATATATACGCAGCTGAACCAGTATTACGTTGTGCTGGAAGTCGCGCCGCAGTACTGGCAGTCGCCTGCGGGCCTGAAAGACGTCTATCTGCAATCATCGAACGGGCACGGCACGGTGCCGCTGATTACGGTCGCCACCAACAAGATCAACACAACGCCGCTGCAGGTGAACCACACCGGCCTCTTCCCTTCCGTCACGGTCTCGTTCAACCTGCTGCCGGGCGTCGCACTGAGCGACGCGGTCCGCGAGCGATTCAAAAGATGCAAAGCGATTTGGGAACGCCAGCGACGGTGCGCGGCGACTTCGCGCGGCACGGCAGCGGCCTATCAGGATTCGATGGGCAGCGAGCTGATGCTCATTCTCACCGCGCTGCTGACGGTTTATATCGTGCTGGGCATTCTTTACGAGAGCCTGGTGCACCCGATCACCATCATCTCCACGCTGCCGTCGGCGAGCGTCGGAGCCATGCTGGCGCTGATTCTTTTCAAGAATGACCTCAACGTGATCTCAATTATCGGAATCGTGCTGCTGATCGGCATCGTAAAGAAGAACGCCATCATGATGATTGACTTTGCACTGATGGCAGAGCGGGAGCAGGGCATGACTACGGATGAAGCGATCTTTCAAGCGTGCATGCTGCGCTTCAGGCCGATCATGATGACGACTATGGCGGCACTGTTTGGGGCGTTGCCGCTGGCGTTTGGCACGGGAACGGGCTCAGAACTGCGGCGCCCGCTCGGCATCACAATTGTGGGCGGGCTCATCGTGAGCCAACTGCTCACGCTTTACACCACACCGGTGATCTATCTCTATCTGGATCGCTTCCGGCTTTGGGTTATGGGCAAGGAGCACGATACGTTGGAGCCAATGGTAGGAGAGCCAAGCTAATGACCAGACAAATTAAGCACCGGAAGCTCACGGCACGGCGCCAGCCCGCGATCTCGCACCTGCTTGCCTGCTCGGCCACGATTGTCGCAACGCTGGCCGGGGCGCTGCTGATCGGCGGCTGCACGGTTGGCCCGAAGTATCACACGCCCTCTGCCCCGGTGCCGACTGCGCCTAATTACAAAGAGTCAACCGTCAACCCGCAGTTTCAAGACACTGACACGTGGAAGGTCGCGAGCCCGCAGGACGCGATGCTGCGCGGCAACTGGTGGGAGATCTTCCACGAGCCGGAGTTGAACGAGCTCGAGGGCCAGCTGAATATCAACAATCAGAACATCAAGCAATATTTCGAGAACTACATGGCGGCGCGGGCGCAAATTCGCCAGGCCCGCTCGCAGTATTATCCGACCGTCACGGTTGGCCCGAGCTTCAATCGCACGCGCAGTTCGGGAACATTAGGCAAGGGCGCGGCCACGACCACGGGAGGCTCAGGAGGCACAACGACCGGCACGGGCACTACCTCCGGCTCTCAGCTGACGGTCTGGGACGCCCCGGCGGACATCTCCTGGGCGCCGGATTTGTTTGGCCGCGTGCGTAACACGGTGCGCGAATACCAGGCAGCAGCGCAGGTGAGCGAAGCTGACCTTGAAAACGAGCGGCTGGTCGAGCAGGCCACGCTGGCGGAAACATATTTCCAAATTCGCGGACAGGATGCGCTGCAAGATCTGCTCAACGAGACAGTAGCGGCCGATCAGAAAATCTATGACCTGACGAAGGTGCTCTACGACACTGGAATTGATAACCAGCTCGCCGTCGAACAGGCGAAGCAGACACTGCTGGCGGCACAGGCGCAGGCCACCAACGCCGCTGTCGCGCGGGCGCAGTATGAGCATGCCATCGCTACGCTGCTGGGAAAAGCGGCGACAGATTTTTCGATCGTCAAGCGCGCCTCGCTGCCTGAGCCGCCGCCGATCCCCACCGGAACTCCCTCGCAACTGCTTGAACGCCGCCCTGACATCGCCGCGGCCGAGCGACAGATGGAAGAAGCGAACGCGGTGATCGGTATCGGTTACGCCGCCTATTACCCGACGCTCACGCTCTCGGCCGACGGAGGATTTGAAACCTCCGCCTTGAAGAACTGGTTCACCTGGCCCAGCCGCTTCTGGTCCATCGGCCCGTCGGTCTCAGAGACGGTCTTCGACGCAGGACTGCGCCGCGCCACGATTGATCAGTACATTGCGACTTACAACGCCGATGTCGCCGCCTACCGGCAGTCGGTGCTGACGGCCTTCCAGCAGGTGGAGGATTATCTTGCGCAGACGCGTATCCAGTCTCACCAAATTCAAGAACAGCAGCAGTCGGTGAACTCGGCGCAGAAGGCGCTGGAGCTTGAGAAGAGCCGCTACGAGACGGGTCTGGACCCTTACATTGACTTGATGACGCAGCAGACAACCACGCTGGCAGCCCAGCAAACACTGGTGAATCTGCAGGTGCAGCAGATGACCTCGGCGGTGCTGCTGGTCGAGGCGCTGGGCGGCGGATGGGACAAGTCAGAACTGCCGACGAAGCAGCAAGTCACGCAGAAGGCTCCGGCGCCGGAGCGCAAGGTGCAGCAATAGCGGACCGGCGAATCGCTGGCGGGCGTTTATTTGCTGACGACCAGCACGACGAAGCTGCCCGGAACCATCGGTGGCCGGGGACGCGGATTGTCTTTGGTCGGTTCGGGACGCGGGCCAAAATCCGCCGTGACCAGATAGACCTTGCCTGATGCTTCGTCGAGCGCCATGGTGCGTGCGCCGCGCTGGGTGGCAACATTTTGCAGCACGGAATATTTGTCCGGCGAATCCTCATGCACGACGGTCAGAGTGCCATCGCCATTCGAGCTAAAGACCAGCTGCCGGCGAGAGTCGAATGCGGCGGCGTCGGGGCCGTCTCCGATCTGCGGCGTGGCTACAACTTTGCCCGAGTCGGCATTGACGACCGCCATCTTGCCACCATCGCAGACTGAGAAAACCCGGCGGTGCTGTTGATCCATGGCGATGCCCGAGGGACCCTCGCAGGGCGCCAGCGGCCAGACCGCCGTCACCTTGTGAGCGGCGGCATCAATGCTCGCGAGCTGGCTGGTGTCTTCGATGTTGAGAAAGATCGCGCCCTTTCCGTCAATTGCCGCGGCTTCGGGCCGGCCCGGCAACGCTACGGTTGCGACCACCTGATTATTCGCGGCGCTGATGACGGTCGCGTTCTTGCTGCGGCCGTTGAAGGCCCATACCGTCTGCGTGACCGGCTCGAAAACAATTGCGTCAGGATGATCGCCCGCCGGAATGGTCGCGACCACTTTATAAGTCTTGCGATCAAAGACAGCGACGGCATTCGATCCGCCATCGGTGATGTAGCCGTGGCTGCCCTTCGTCTCAAACGCCACGCCGTGAATGCCCTTGAAGCCGGTGATGTCGGCCACAGTCTTGCCATTCGCAGGATCAATCACCAGGACGTGGGTGCCGCGCGTTACGTAGAGAAAGTGGCTGATCGGGTCAACAGCGAGGTAGTCCCAGAAGCCTTCGCCGCCGACGGGCCACCTGGCGCTGACATGATACTGCTGCCCAAGCGCGGCGGGCGTTGCGGCAAAACAGGGCGACACAATTGCGGAGCAAGCGGCCAGAGCGAAAAACATCAACCGATTCGAACGCATGACAACTCCATTTCGAGGCTTCATAAATATTTTTCGCGAATTGGCGCGAACCCAAATATAAGCCATCCGAAGACTAGAGGCTTGGAGCGTCGAAAATGAGGCGCGCTTTTTGAATTCTGCCGGCTTGAAGTAAGCTCAAGACAGCGTTGCAGCGGGCCTGAAATTGCGAAAGTGGCGGAATTGGCAGACGCACCAGACTTAGGATCTGGCGGGTAAAACCGTGGGGGTTCGAGTCCCCCCTTTCGCACCAAACTTCACCATTCGAGCAGCGACGGCTCCGAGCAGAATCCGGGGCCCAGCCTTTGTGCCAAGAATCCGCGACCATTACACTTGAAACTGCAACATCGTGGGCGTCAGCGTTCCTTTCGCAGCCTGCGGCAAATTAGTTGGGAAAGGCAGTTCCGAATGAGTCAGTCCAATCAAGCTCCGCAGCCGCAGCAACCCAAGCTGAACCTCACCAATACGCCGGAGTATCGCGACGGCTATGCCAACAGCGTGCAGGTGCGGGTGAGCGTGTGGGACTTCCACCTCACTTTTGGCACGGCGCGGCAGGACACACCTGAGCAGGTCGAGGTCACGAATTTTCAGGGCGTCTATCTCAGCCCGCAACAAGCCAAGGCGATGTGGAATGTGCTGGGACAAAACCTCGCGCAGTATGAGCGCACCTTTGGCGCCCTCGCTCTCGAGCCGACGATCGGAGCACCCGCCGGGCCGGTGAATTGAGCGCGACGACCGCGGGAAAGCTGCGACGGAGCCAATCGGCCGACGCGCCCGCGTGGTTGGCGATTTACGCCGGCATCTTTGCCGCGCTGCTCGCGGCGCATCATAACTTGCTGCGGCTGCCGTACTACTGGGACGAGGCCGGCTACTACATTCCGGCGGCATACGATTTCTTCCGCTTCGGCACGCTGATTCCGCACAGCACACTGAGCAACGCGCATCCTCCCCTGCCGTCGTTGTGGCTGGCAGGGTGGTGGAAGCTCTTCGGCTTTTCACCACTGGTCACGCGCGTGGCCGTCGCAAGCGTAGCGACGGTTGGCCTGGTCGCGGTGTATCGCCTGGCGCGCACATTTACTGACATTCGCGGAGCCGCCGCCGTCGCCCTGCTCACCGCGGTCTACCCTGTGTGGTTTGCGCAGAGCACGCTGGCACACGCCGACATCTTTGCCGCCGCTGCAACGCTCTGGGCCCTCGCGCTGCTAGCCAGGCCGGTTCCAAACCTCGCCGGAGCAACTGCATGGTTCTGCGTCGCGGTGCTGTGCAAAGAGACGGCGCTGGTCACTCCCGTGGCGCTGGCGTGCTGGCAGGCGGTGGAGTGGTTCCGCGCCAGCCGCAGGGTTGACCGCGACACATCCGGCCGCCGCGCCGACGCTTTAAGGGCGATGATGCTGCTGCTGCCGTTGCTGTTGCTCTCACTCTGGTATCTCTACCACTGGCGCAAGACGGGATTTATTTTCGGTAATCCGGAATACCTGCGATATAACGCGCAAGGAACACTGCATGCGGCGCGCATCTTCTATGCGCTCATCGAACGGCTGTGGCATGTTACCGGCCACATGGAAATGTTCGTACCCAGCATTCTGACGCTGGCGCTGTGGCTGTTGCCGAAGCTGCCTGACGCAAAGTCCGCTCCCCGCGGGCCGCGCAATCTTCTGATCGTCGCCTTCGTCGCAAACCTGCTGGCGTTTTCAGTGGTGGGCGGAGCGTTGCTCACCCGCTACCTGCTTCCACTTTATCCGCTGGTGCTGCTCTTTCACGTGAGCTTCTGGCAACGACACACGCGGCGCTGGCCGTGGGCGGCGGCGGTCACCGCAATCGTCTTCATCGTCGGATGGACGGCCGAGCTCCCCTATCGCTTCGCCGCTGAAGACAATCTGAGCTACCGCGACGCCATCGTTGTCGAGCAGCAGGCCATTGCGACGCTGCTGGCGCACAATCCCCATCCCTCGGTGGTGACGGCGTGGCCGGTGTCTGATTACCTGACGAAACCGGAGCTGGGATATGTGACCACTCCCGTGCAGGTGATCGCGGTCAGCGATTTTTCGCTCGAGTCCTGTTGCAGGCACGCACCAACGGCGGTTACGATAGCGCGCTTCTCTTTTCACTCAATGAACCGCCAGTGCCGGCGAGTGGGCCGATGAGCCGGCTATTTGAGAGGACGAACCGGAAGTATTTTGGCGACCACACCGACTTGCCTGCCGCATTTGCTGCACGACTGCTTGGCGGAGTGCTGGTGTGGCAGGGCGCGGAGCGGCGCAAATGGGCCGCGGTCATGGTGACGGACGCTCCGGTCAATGCCGGGCTGCAAATGCCGTGAGAGCGCGTCCAACTTCTATAATGGCTTTCACCGTGGAGACTGCTCGCTGGGTGCGCCGAAGTGTTGCGTTGCTGATGCCGGCGTTGCTGTTGTTGTTTTCGCCGCTCTCTCCCGCTGCTGCCGCTCAGTCTGTTGCCGCCGACTCGCCGCCCGGGCGGCTCGTCCTGGTGCTTCCGTTTGAAAACCGCTCCCATCAGCCGGGGCTCGATTGGATCGCCGACAGCTTTCCTGCCATCTTTAACCTGCGGCTGGCCAGCGCCGGGTTTCTGCCGATCACCCGCGACGACCGTCTCTACGCGCTCGATCGCCTGGGCCTTCCGGCGGACCTGCGGCCCTCGCGCGCTACCGCCTTTCGCATCGCGCAGGAGATGGACGCGGACTACGTTATCTTCGGCAGCTACGACGCGAGCGACGGCCAGCTCACCGCGCAGGCACAAGTGCTCGACATGCGCAGCGTTCACATGGGCCCGCCGCTGGTCGAACGCAACCCGCTGACCAAGCTGCTCGACACGGAAAACATTCTCACCTGGCGCGCGATTCGGGTGATGGACCCGAGCTACTCCGTCTCGCAAGCCGGCTTTCTCGCCGCTGTCTCGCAGCTTCGTCTGGATGCGTTTGAGAATTATGTTCGCGGCATCACCGCGACCAACTCCGGCGGACCGCATTCGTCACCTGAGCGAGGCGGTGCGGCTGGCTCCGTCTGATGTTCCGTCGCTCTATCAGCTGGGAGTCGCGTATTTTGCCGCGCAGGAATACGAACAGGCCATTCAGCAATTTGTCGGCGTGCCCAGCGACCATCCGCTGGCCATGCAGGCAGCATTCTTTCTCGCGCTGGCGCAGTTTTACACCGGGCAATATGCGGCCGCGGGACAGAGTTTTTCATTCATCGCCAGCCGGCTGCCGCTGCCCGAGGTGCTCAATAACGAAGGGGTGGCGCTCAGCCGCCAGGGCAAAGACGGCATTTCTCTCTTTCAGCAGGCGGCGACCGCAGACCCGCGCGATGAGGACTATCACTTCAACCTGGCGGTGGCACTGCGGCGCAGGGGCGACTTCAGCGGCGCCGCGCGCGAGATTCGAGCAGCGCTCGAACTAAATCCCCAGGACACGGAAGCGAAATCGCTGCAGAGCCTGATTGCAAAGAAGCAGGCTGTCGGTCGCGCCGTCAGACTCTGACACTGATACGAACGAGCCGGTTGAGCGCCTGAAGCGGGCCTTTAATGTTGCCGCGGTGCGCCAGGCCAGCTTCGCGCTGCAGCAGATGGAGCAGATGCGGTTGAGCAACCAGCCCGCAGCAGAGCGGGCCGCGGCGCAGGCGCAGGACGGCGACCGCTACTTTAATCAGGGCCTGGTTCTCGAGGCGGAGCAGTTCTACACCAATGCGCTCGCCGCCGATCCGCAGAGTGCCGCCGCACACGCCGGGCTCGCAAACGTTCGGCTGCACACGGGCGATTTGGCCGGGGCCCGCAGCGAAGCGGAAAGTTCGCTGCGCCTGGCGCCCAACGCAGTCGGCTACGTCGTGCTGGCGAGCGTGCAGATTAATGCCAATCAACTGCAGGCCGCAGCAGCATCGGTGAGCGCAGCGCTTCGGCTGCAACCGAAGAACATAGCGGCGAACCAGCTGAAGCAGGCACTCGCGGCGCGTGGGGTCACACTCCAATGAAGCCACTTCGACTGGCGGTTCTCTCGCTGCTGTGCTGCGGCACTGATTGGCTTTGCTGCGAATAGCTCAGCGCAAGCCGGCACGCAATGCAAACGCTGCAAAGTCACCCGTCGTGATCAAGCTGGTCTTCGACGACACGGTGCAGCCGGTGAGCGAGGCGATTCTCGGGCGAGCCGTGGAACATGCAGCAGACCAGCACGCTGCGGCGCTGCTGATCGAGATCAATACGCCCGGCGGGTTGCTTGAATCCACCCGCAAGATGGTGCAGCGCATTGAGCAATCGGCCGTGCCTGTGATCATTTATGTTGCGCCGACGGGCAGCCGCGCGGCCTCGGCGGGATTTTTCCTGCTGGAGAGCGCGGACATCGCCGCCATGGCGCCGGGCACAAACACAGGAGCTGCGCATCCTGTCGAAGAGGGCCGCACGCTCGACCCCATCATGAAGCAGAAGCTCGAGAACGATGCGACCGCGTTTCTCCGCTCTTATGTTGGGCGCCGCGGGCGCAATCTCGAAGCGGCGCAGGCGGCGGTGATCGACTCTAAGGCCTATAGCGATAAGGAAGCGCTTGATCTGCATCTGATTGATGTGATCGCCACCAACGACGCGGACCTGCTGCGCCAGCTCGACGGACGCTCGATCCAGCGCTTTGACGGCAGCAAGGTGACTCTAAATTTCTCTGACGCGGTGATTGAGCAACTGCCTCCCACTCTTCGCGAGCGCCTGCTCGACACGCTGATGAATCCAGATCTCGCGCTGATGCTGCTGGTCATCGGCGGCCTGCTCATCTATCTCGAGTTTCATGTTCCGGGAACGGTCGTGCCCGGCGCGGTTGGCACGCTGCTGGTGCTGGTGTCACTATTCGCGCTGAATTTGCTGCCGCTGCGTTACACATCGCTCGCGTTGCTGATTGGCGGATTGCTGATCGTGGTCGCGGAGGCGAAATTTCCCAGCCACGGATTGTTATCGCTGACCGGCACGATCGCAGTAGTCTTTGGCATGCTCACGCTGGTCAATGGGCCGATTCCGGAGATGCGCATTCACCTCGCCACGACTCTCGCGCTGGCGCTGGCCTTCGGCGGCATCACGTTCTTCATCGCGCTCTCGGCGTTTCGTGCCCGCAAGATGAAGGCAACCACCGGACCGCAGGCCATGCTTGGCCAGATCGCCATCGTGCAGACCGCGCTCAAGCCCGAGGGCCAGGTCTTCGTCCACGGAGAAATCTGGAACGCGATCTCGAAAGAACACGCGGCGAAGGGCGAGCAGGTCGTCGTGCAGGCGATAGACGGACTGACGCTGCGAGTGGAACGGCTGCACCCGCACCGCTCATAGCAACCGCCTGAAACCCGCGAATCACGCGCCTCCCGCGTACCTCGAAAGATACCGCAGAGCGCGCTCGCGAACCACTCTCGATAACTCTGACAAGCCACTCCGCGGGCTACAATTTTGCGAGAGGTTCCTTCATGGCTGCGCTACCGCTGCTATTCCTCATATTCATAGTTATCTTCTATCTTCTGAGCTCCATCAAAATCCTTAAAGAGTATGAGCGCGCCGTCATTTTCAGGCTCGGCCGATTGCTCGCAAAAGGAAAAGGGCCAGGGGTAATTTTCGTGCTGCGTCCATTCGATCAGATGGTGCGCATCTCGCTGCGGCAAGAAGCAATGGAGGTTCCGCCGCAAGACGTCATCACCCGCGACAACGTCACCCTCAAGGTGAATGCGGTGATCACGCTGCGAGTGGTTGATCCTTCCCGCGCCGTGGTTGAGGTTGCGAACTATGTCTACCAGACATCGCAGTTTGCGCAGACCACGTTGCGCTCGGTGCTGGGCGAGGTCGAGCTGGACGAATTGCTCAGCCATCGTGACGCGCTGAACCAACGCATCCAGACGATCATTGATCAGCACACTGCGCCCTGGGGCGTGAAGGTGGTGAGCGTCGAGGTGAAGCAGGTGGATCTGCCGGAGTCAATGCTGCGCGCCATGGCGCGGCAGGCCGAAGCGGAACGCGAGAAGCGTTCGAAGATTATTCATGCCGAAGGCGAGTTCAGCGCGGCGCAGAAACTGGTGGACGCCGCGGCCCTTCTGGCTACGCAGCCGATGACGCTGCAATTGCGCTATCTGCAAACGTTGGCAGAAATTGGAACAGAGAAAAATACAACTATTGTGTTTCCGCTGCCGATGGAATTGCTGACATTATTAAATCGCACCGCAATGCCGCCCGGAGCTCCGGCCGCCGGCATCGTTAAGGAGGGGTGATGCCAATGCTTGAAGCGCAATTAGAAGATGAGTTAGAGCAATCCCATTTGGATGTGACTCTGACCAACACAACTTTGCTTTCGATATTTTTTGGATTGGTTGTCGTGTGTGGCGTTTTCTTCGGGTTCGGATATTCGCTCGGCGGCCATAAGGCGATCGCAGCGGCGCCAGCGAAAGAATTCACCGCGCCTCGGCCGATGCCGGAGACCGCATCCTTGTCAGCGAGCTCGGCACCGACTGCGCCCAAAGCGATGGAAGCCGCGGCCTCGAAGCCGGCGGCAGGTGTGGTGACATCAGCCAGCGGAGGACGGCCTGCGGAGAGTGCGACATCATTGCCCGCGGTAATCGCGCCCGCGAAGCCGAGCCCCGTGGCGGCTGCAGTTTCGGCGAATCACGCTGACGCCATCGTTGCCACAAAAACGAAAACAGTCTCGAGTTCCGTTGCCCCGGCCGCTTCTGTCGTCGCTCCAGCGGCCACTGCGAGGCAGGACCTATATGGTGCAGGTTGCCGCGCTGGCTCATCCGGGCGACGCCGACATCCTGTGCAATGCTCTGCGCCGCAAAGGCTATAGCGTGATCATGGCCAGCAGCAAGCAAGACAAGCTGCTGCATGTGCAGGTGGGGCCGTTTGCTTCAGCGGATGAAGCGAAGGCCATGCGCGACAAGCTCACCGGCGACGGCTACAGCCCTATTTTGAAGTAGCCGCGTCGGTCATCCACTCCGGCAGAGCACTGGCAATGCTGGTGCGCACCGCATCCATAAGCGCTTCGCGGTCGGCGAACTGTGCCGGATCAAGCGGCTCGTGAAACGTGACATGCGCGGTTGCAGGAAAGACCCGCATGTTGCCCTTGCGCATCATGCTCTCGGTGCCGTGCAGCGAGACGGGAACCACCGGAACTCCGGCCGAAAACGCAACGTGGAACGGACCTTTTTTGAGCGGCTGCAGGCGGCCGTCGCGCGACCGCGTTCCCTCGGCAAAGATAAAAAGACTGAGGCCCGAGCTCAGGACGTCCTGTGCCTGACGAAGGCTGCGGATGGCGCTATCTAATTGTTCGCGATCAATTGCAATAAACTTCGCCAGCCGCATCGCCGGTCCGAGCAGCGGCAATTTCATCAGCTGCTTTTTGACCAGGATCGAAACCCGGCGCGGGATGAGTGGGATCACCACACACGGATCGAGATTCGACACGTGGTTGCACATGAATATGCAACTGCCCGCGGGCAATCTATCGCGGCCCGCGACCTCGATGCGAATTCCGGCAAGCTTCAATCCGCTGGCGGCAATCCACACGCCCATGCGGTAGAGGGGACCGATATCACCGGTGATCCACGCCCATGGGAACCCCACCAGCGACGCCAATGGAGCCATGACGATGTAGAAACCGAAGAGAATGAAGGCCGCGATCATTTCGTTTTTTCAGGCCCCCGAATTTTCAGATGCATTCCCCAGGCCGCTATTTTAATCGCCAGCCCTCAGGCGCTGCGGCAGTTTCTCATAGATGCCGCCGAAGGCGCCATTCGACAGCAACGCGACGACATCGCCGCTTCTCAGCTCGGGGGCGATCGCGGCAACGATAGCATCGGCGTCAGGCAGCAAACGGGCAGAAAAGCCACGTTGCTTCAGGCCGGCAACGACCAGCTCAGGATGCAGGCGCTCGGCCTCGGGAATATTCGCGGCCTGAAAAACATTCGCGACCACGATCTCATCAGCCAGCGCGAGGCTGTCGGCCAGTTCCTGCGCAAAAACATTGCGCCGCAAGGTGTTTGAGCGCGGCTCGAGCACGGCCCACAGGCGCGAGTTGGGATATTGTCCCCGCAAGGCACGCAACGTCTCGCGAATCGCCGTCGGGTGGTGGGCAAAGTCGTCAATCACGGTGATGCCATTCACAACGGCGCGAACTTCGAGCCGGCGCTTCACGCTGCGGAATGAGGCAAGCGCGCGCGCAATCGTCTGCGGAGCGATGCCTTCTGACGCCGCCAGCGCAGCCGCGGCGGTCGCATTCAGCGCATTGTGTTCCCCGGCCATCGGCATGACGAACTCCGCCCAGGGAGCGCCGTTCTTTGAGACGGCCCACTGCGTGTGTTCGGGAGTCTGGGTGAGGCTGGTGATCTGCCACATCGAGCCGGGCTTGAATCCGTAGCGCTCAACCGGAGCGAAAGCATGGGCCACGCACTCGTCAACATTTTCGTGGCCGTCGAATGCGATGATCCGCCCATTCGCGGGGACAAGATTCACCAGCCGCCGGAATGCCGTCTTGACCTCAGCCAGCGAGGCGTAAATGTCGGCGTGGTCAAACTCAACGTGCGTAAGAATGATGGACTGCGGAAAGTAGTGGAGAAACTTCGGGCCTTTGTCGAAGAAGGCGGTGTCGTATTCATCGCCTTCGAGCACGAAGTATTTGCCGTCACGCAGGGCAAAGCTCACTCCGAAATTTTCTACAACTCCTCCGATTAGAAACGACGGCGTGAAACGCGAATCGGCCTGGGCTGCGGTCTCGAAAATCCATGCCAGCATGCTTGAGGTCGTGGTTTTTCCGTGGGTGCCGGCGACTACCAGAGGAGTGCGGGGCAACAAAAACTCCTCATGCAGCAGATCGGCCATGGAGCGCAGCGGAAGCCGCATTTCAAGCGCCGCCTCAAGCTCAGGATTGCCGCGAGAGATGGCGTTGCCGACGACGACGAGATCGGGGCGCGGCGTCAGATTGGCGGAGCCATACGGCTGAGCGACGGTGATGCCGAGCGAGGCGAGCAGGTCAGACATTGGCGGATAGACAGCCGCGTCAGAGCCGGTGATGCGGTGCCCATTCAACTGCAACAATCCCGCGAGTGATGCCATGGCGGTGCCGCAGATGCCGATGAGATGAATATGTTGCGGAGGCTTCACGGCGTTTCCACCAGCAGGGCGGGCTCTTCGATTTGGAGTGTCGCGGAATCGCCGGACGCAGGGTCAGGGTTGATATCCAACGTTGCGCGCACACCGAGAGGCAGCGTGACATTGCCATGGCTCACGTGACCGGAGCGCAGCCCGATGGCAACCGGGCCGTTGAAGTTGGCAAGCACACGGCGCAGCACTTCTTCCAGCGTGTAATGGGCGCTCGGCTGTTCGCAATAGAGCATCTCGCCGAAAATAATTCCGCGGACGCGCTCCAACTTTCCGGCGGCCCGCCACTGCTCTAGCATGCGCTCGATCTGGTAGGGCTTCTCGCCAATGTCTTCGATGAAAAGCAGGATGTCTTCGCCGGCGTCCGGCAGCAGTTCGTAAGGCGTGCCGAGCGTGGAAACCAGCAGTGACAGACAGCCGCCCCAGAGCCGTCCCGCTGCGCGGCCGGCAGCAAGCGGACGCACTCCCTCCGCGGCGCCGACGCTCCAGCGCGAGTCGCCGAACAAGCAGTGCTCCAGGCTCGGGAGATCAACTCCGTCAGCGCGGGCAAAATCGCCGGCCATCATCGGGCCATGCAGACTTATCAGGCCGGCCTGGTCGAGCAGCCACAGTTGCAGCACCGAAATGTCGGAGCAGCCGAGCAGCGGCTTGGGATTGCGATGGACAACGTCGAGATCAAGCTGCGGCAAAATGCTTGCCGATCCATAGCCGCCACGAGCGCAAATAACCGCTTTAATCGCGGGGTCGGCGAACATTCCGTTGAGGTCTTCGGCGCGCTGGGCCGCTGTCCCGGCAAAGTATTGCCCGAAGCGCTCATGAATATACTTCCCCGGCTCGACGCGATAACCCATGGCCTCGAGGCGCAGGATTCCGTCCGTCAGCCTGGTCTCGGTAAAGCCGCTCGCGGGCGCGACCACGCCGATGGAATCACCGGGCCGGAGTGCGCGGCCTCGCAGCAGCGACTTCATGTCCACGCCTCGCCGCGTGCAATCAGCTCGGCCGGGCCGGTGAGGTAGACGCCATCGGATGGCCAGCGCACACGTTGCTCACCGCCCGGCGCGATGACGCGCAGCTCTCGCGGCATTCCCCGCTCTGCCATCACAGCGACGGCGGACGCACAGGAGCCGGTTCCGGAAGATTGCGTTGGGCCGGCGCCGCGTTCGTAAATACGAAACTCGATGCTATTTGTATCCACGATCCGCACAAATTCTATATTCGCGCCTGAAGGGAACGCGGGATTCGCGGTGAGTTGCGCGCCAATCTCAATCCAGTCCGTGGGGATCTCCGGCGCAATTAAAACGAAATGAGGATTGCCGACGTTGACTTCGATGCCCTCGAAGCCTTCCACGGTCCGCGGCAAAGCAGTTGCGGCACCCATCGCCGTTTCCACCTGAAAGAGCCGGCCGTCGCCGGACAGAATGCGGCAATGTTTCGCCCCGGCGCCGGTGTGAATTAAAACTTCTTTCGCGCCCGTTTCACTGGCGTGCCAGGCGGCGACGCAGCGGGTGCCGTTGCCGGAGATTTCTGCCGGCGAGCCGTCAGAATTCGTCAGCCGTGCGGTGATTGCTCCGTCGGCGACGATTACCCACTCGACCCCATCCGCGCCGACGCCGGTGTGTCGTGAACACAGGGAGCGAGTAATCTCTTCGCGAGCACGGGAGGCGTGCTTCTCATCCACGATGAGAAAATCGTTGCCGCAGGCGTGCGCTTTGGTGAAAGGAATCATTCTTCGAGCGGAGTGTAGCATCTACGGCGTGCCCGATTGAGTGCTGCGATAGACAATTGCCGTGGGCTGTCCCTCTGAAGTAATCGTGGCGAGCACGACCAATCCCTCGGGATGAGCAGCGACCGCCTGCGCCACCGGATCGTTGCCTGCGGCGACGACGTAATCAGCGCGATGCGATGGCGCAGCCAGTGCCGGAGTCCATAAGTAATAGTCGCTCTCGTTGATGGTCTGGCGCAGGGGCATTCCGGCGCGCTGCAGTGCGCCCGCGTTCGCCGAGGTATACATCAGCACGCTGGCGTTTGCAGGGATGGTGGCCAGCGCAACGGCCAGTTTCTGCTCAAATGGAATGCGTGTCGCCGAGTTGGCGCGCGCCTCCTGCAGCACTAACGGTGTGGTCACGGCCAGGGCGATCGAGTTGGCAAACACCGCAATCCATGCGGCTGCCAGCACAATCCGGTGCCTGCCCCAGCGGGATGCCATCCACGAAAAAGTAAATGCGGGGAAGAGCGTGAGCGCCGGCAGCAGCTCCATTCCGTAACGCGTGTTGTAGTAGGACCACGGCGACCACAGCGGAAAGAAAATCGGCACCGAGCCATAGGCGACGGAGTAGGTGTAGAACGCGAGTGGCATCCAGAGCAGCAGCAGCATGGCCGACTGCGCATTGCGGCGCATGCTCACCGCAATCGCCGAGCCCGCGACCGCGAGGAGTAACCAAATTTGCCCGAGACGCCCGATGCCCGCGCCCAACTCGGAGACGCGCAGGTAGTAGAGCCAGGCGACCGGCAGGTTGTGCGAACCGGGATAGCGAGGAGCGCCGGCAGGTGTCGTGCGAGCTTCAATGGCGCGCGCGGAATATGGGCCGCGCATGAAGTCCAGCGGATCGTGAAAGTAGTGAGCGTTATACCAAAGCCACCACAGCGGGGCTGCCAGCACGAGCACGGTAAAGATTGTGGCGGCAATTCGCAGGCGCGCCGGGCCGAGCAGAATCTTGCGACCGCGAAGCAGGAGCAGCAACAGTCCAGCCAATGCCGCGAGAATCCAGCCGTCGTAGCGAGTGAGCACGGCAGCGGCCAGCAGGATTCCGGCGGCCGCGAGATTGCGCGATGCTGACCGGGTCTCTCCGGCGTCAACGGCCCGCACGCAGCCAACCAGCGCGACGGTTGATCCGATGAAGAGCGCAAGAAACAGCGGCTCATTCATCGCCGTCGTCTGCATGTAGAGCAAGCCGGGGTTGAGCGCCAGCGCGGCCGCGCCCACAGCCGACCATGCGGGAGAGAGCCAGAAGCGCGCCAGGCGAAAGATCCCGACGACCGCGGCGATGTAGCAGAGCATGGATGGGATCGCCCCGGCTAATCCATTGCGCCACCATGCGGTCACCTGTACGAACGGGAGCAGCAGAATGTGGGGCAGGGGCAGCCACACCGATCCAAGCTGCGTGAGAGCGGGGGTGCGCGTGTCAAAAATCCGGCGGGCGATGTGGAGATGGGCGACCGCGTCACCGTAAAGCAGCAGCTGATTCGTAACCGAGAAGTAGATCAACGCGGCAAGCGATAATGCGGCAGCAGCTGCGGCCACCGCCCACAGTTCCCGTTTGCTTGGCTTGCTCTCAGTCACTGGCTTTAATTCAGTCCAGGTGGGTCAGTTCGCGGAAGAGACGGAAGCGCGCGTCAATCTCTTCGCGCGTGAGCTGCTGCATGCGCTCGGTACCGAACTTCTCGACCGCGAAGGAGCCCATCACGCCGCCATAAAACATTGCGGTGCGGAAGGCCGCGGGGGTGAGCGAGGGCTGCGAGGCGAGATAGCCGAAGAATCCTCCTGCGAACGAATCGCCCGCACCGGTGGGATCCACGACCTCAGCCAATGGCAGCGCCGGAGCGCGGAAGGGCAGCCGCTTGCCTGCCGCTGCGAACGGGCTGTCGCCAAAAAACGCGGTCGCGCCATACTCGCCATGCTTGATGATGACCGCCTTCGGGCCCATGTCGAGAATTTTTGCCGCCGCGCGCGTGAGGTTTTTTTCTTCTGCCAACAGCTTGGCTTCGCCGTCATTGATCAGCAACACGTCGAGGCCGGGGAGAACGCGGTCGAGCGCCTCACGGTGACCGGTGATCCAGAAGTTCATCGTGTCGGCGCAGACCATCTTCACGTTGGGCATGGCGTCGCGAACCCGCTTCTGCAGCACGGGGTCAATGTTGGCGAGAAATAGAAATTCGCTGTCGAGATAAGCGTCGGGAACCTTCGGCTCAAAATTGGCGAAGACATTCAGCTCGGTGTCGAGCGTCGTCGCCTCGTTGACGTTCTCCCCGTACTGCCCCTTCCAGTGGAAGCTCTTGCCGGATGCGCGCTCGAGTCCGGTGAGGTCAACCTTGCGATTGCGCAGCACGGCTTCGTGTTCGGGTTTGAAATCCTGGCCCACCACGGCAATCACTCGCACCGGCGTGAAGTAGCTGGCGGCGAGCGAGAAGTAGGTCGCAGCGCCGCCGAGACAGTGGTCCACTGAGCCGGATGGCGTCTGAATGCTGTCAAATGCAACCGAACCTGCAACGAGAATGGACACTAGTGAGTTGCTCCCTTAAGTTCCGGTAGAATATTTGCCCACGATCAGCTTGAGTCGCTCGCGCGTTTCCGCCGGGATGGCGTCGGGGCGCGTGAGGATTGCATTCTTCAGCGCCGAGCTGCACCCGCAGGTGCGCTCAGCGGGCATGGCGCTGACGGCAGCACGGACAAGCTGGGTCGCGTTGGCCGCATTTTGATTCAGCACGGCGACAATCTGCTCCACCGTCACGTCGTCGTGCCCCTGGTGCCAGCAGTCGTAGTCGGTGACCATCGCGATGGTGGCGTAGCAAATCTCCGCCTCGCGAGCGAGCTTTGCCTCCTGCAGATTGGTCATGCCGATCACGTCGGCGCCCCAGCTGCGATAGAGGTTCGATTCGGCGCGCGTAGAAAATTGCGGGCCCTCCATGCAGACATACGTTCCGCCGCGATGGCTTTCAATCCGGTTAGAGCGGGCTGCCTCTTCAGCTACGTCACCCAGCGCCTTGCAGACGGGATCGCCAAAGGCAACGTGCGCCACGATTCCGTCGCCGAAGAAGGTCGAGATGCGGTGCTGGGTGCGGTCAATGAACTGGTCAACGATGACGAAGTCGCCGGGCTTGTGCTGCGGCTGCAGCGAGCCCACGGCGGAGAGGGACAGGATGCGCTCGACCCCAAGCTGCTTCATGCCGTAAATGTTGGCGCGAAAGTTCAGCTCAGACGGCAGCTTCAAATGTCCGCGACCGTGACGGGAGAGAAAGGCGACCGGACGGCCTTCGAGCTGGCCGCAGACGAAAACATCCGACGGCTCTCCGAAAGGAGTGGTGATGCGCTCTTCGTGAACGTTGGTGAGGCCGGGCATGGCGTAAAGGCCGCTGCCCCCGATGATGCCAATTTCAGCTTTTGCCAATTGAGACTCCGCAGGAGGAATGCAAACGTCAGTATACAAACTGCGGCGCGGTTTTTCCCTCCCGGGTTGCCCGTTTACTCGACAGCCGACTTCGCCGAAGACAACGCGAACCGCGGCATCCCGTAAAAATTCAGCAGGTCTCGAAGGCCTTTGGTCAGCTCGGGCAGAGGTGCGCCAATGCCGGCGGGAGGCATGTTGGCGGCACGAATCGCGCCTTCGGTGTCCGACGCCGCAAACAGCAGCTGCATTTTGCGGGCCTCATTCCTGTCAAATCCCTCGCTGATAAAAACCGTCTTGCCCGAGACAGCCACCAGCACAAATCCCTGGTCGGTGTCATACATCTTCTCTTTATCAACCAGGCGTGGATGCCCATCCACGGTGTCTTCGAGCTGCTTGATCTGGGTATATTTCCGCGGAAACTGGCGCTGATAAACATCGGCGAATTTGGTGGCCGCCTGCGGAGTATCCCACGCGGAAAAATAAACCAGTGCTAATGATCCCGGCGTGGCCTGGCGGGGAGTGCCGATGTCGCTGCGCCGCTGCACCGCATAGTATGTGCCGCCGCGCCAGCGCGATGTGATCTGGTCAGCCTCCTTGTCGCCAGAGAACAGGTCAACCATCGTCTTGACATCGAACTCGCCGATCACGCCGATGTCATACGGCACATATTTTGCATCGAGCAGCGGGTGCAGGTCCGGGATGGGCAGCACCGGCTGCTTCTTATGAAAAAGATAGTCCGCGGGATGCATGATCTCCGCGGTCGTACTCGGCGGATCATTGAGCACTCCGGCAAACGCGCGCTGGGTGCCTCGCTGGCGCAAAATGTCGGCCTCAAACGCGAGGCCAAATTCATAAGGAAACAACATGGACTCCTGAATGAGCAGCGGCGCGCGCGCCAGCACCGGCGAGCCGGAGGTGTCCATCATGTTCTGCTTGAGCATGTCCACAATCTCCGGCGACGTGCTGATGCTCTGCCCCTCGGACTTGAGCGAGTAATCGAAGAACGTCACCATGGCCTGGCCTTCGACCACGGCATCGCGGGCGGCATCAATCTCGTCTTTCGCGAGCCGGTCATTGTCCTCTTTCACATTTTTAGAAATCTTGTCTTCGTCATTGCCGGCCTTGTTCCATTTATCCAAATTGATGAACTGGTCCTGCAGCGCGTGGGTCAGCTCGTGGGCCATCACCGGCTTCTGGTCCTCGGCGTCCACCCAGTCGAGCAGGTTCATGGTCTTGGTTTTTTCGTCGTAATAGCCGGCCACCTGTTCGCGATAGAGCGCGACAAGAAACGACTTCAGCTCAAATGAATTGTCGAGCAGGCCAAACTTTTTCAGCACCAGCTCGGCGCGCTCCATGCGCTTGGCGTCTTTGTCATCCTTCATTTGCTGGTTGAGATATTTTTCGACCGCATCGCGCGTGGTCAGCCGCGTCTTAACTTTTGACTTTATGGGCAGGCCGGTGTCCTTACTCGCAAACTCGAGAATGGTCGGGGCGGCGGCGAGCAAATCTGTTGCCTCCTGCGGGGTCAGCTTATGGTCCGGCTTGGCGGCCGAGGCCGGCGCTTGCGGGCCGGACATCTGCGATTGAGTCGCACCGGGCGCTGGCGTAGGTGCCGGAGCGGCTGTCTGGGCCCGGGCAATGCCCAGCGCTGCCACCAAAACACCCAGGAAACATCTAACAAATAGCTTCGGCAATGAACCCTCCCGCCCCACTCGCATCTCTTTAGCTTACCGTTCCCCGCGAAACTATACTGAATAGAGGCCCACGGAATGAATCCCCCAATAGTGACTGAGACTTCGCCGCAACCCACGCCTCTGGTGCAGGCGCTGGGGCCGTCGAGCTTTGGTGTCAGCAGCTATCGCGGCGCGATTGTTGCGGAGCGCTTCTCTTCTGCCGGGGACGAATTTGAGCAGATGCTCAACGGCACAGTGGTCATGGATCAGGGATGGCGGAAGCGGCTGCGGGTGAGTGGCGAGGACCGCATTCGCTGGCTCAACGGAATTCTCACCAACAACATCACCGAGCTCGCCGACGGCGCGGGCAACTATTCGTTCCTGCTGAGCCCGCAGGGCCGGCTGCAGGGCGACGTCTACGCCTATATCTCGGGCGACACTGCAATCGTCGAGACGGATGCCAGCCAGCTGGAGCGCGTTCGCGCGTGGATGGACCACTACATCATCATGGACGACGTCGTCGTCGAAGACGCGACCTCTCACTCGGGCACTCTCGCGGTCGCAGGAGCCGGCGCAGAGAAGTTGCTGGCGGCCGTTGGAGTTGATGTGACCGCACTCGAGCCGCTGCATCTGCGCGCGGCCAGTATTGCCGGGATTGCTGTGATGGTCGTCCGCGACGACACCAGCGCGCTCCCGCTTTTTTCCCTCTGGTGTGATGAGGCCAAAGTTGCCGCACTGTGGCAGGCTTTGCTCGACGCGGGGGCGAAACCGGCGGGCTGGCAGGCAGCCGAGCTGCTGCGCATTGCCAGCGGAACTCCGCTCTTCGGCCGCGACATCACCGACCGCTCGCTGGCGCAGGAGACGGGCCAGGACCGCGCCCTCCACTTCAGCAAGGGCTGCTACATCGGGCAGGAGATTGTGGAGCGCATTCGTTCGCGCGGCCAGGTGCATCGCGGCTTAACGGGATTCACCCTCACGTTAAATTCCGGCGCGACCCTCCCCGAGATGCCCACCCCAGTTCTGGCGAATGGCGAATCCATCGGCGAATTGACCTCGATCGCCCTGCTGCCGCTGGCCGATGGCGCCAAGGCCGTTGGCCTGGGCATCGTTCGTCATGCGGCGCTCGCTGCCGGCTCGACTCTGACCGCAAAAGACGGGTCGCTAACGGTATCGCGTCCACCCTTCATATAATGGTGTTTGGAGCTCAATTAATTTATGCCGCAAAAGCAAAAAGAAGAAGATTTTGTCGTCACTGACCGCCGCAAGTTCAACATTGAAGGCGAAATGCTGCACCCGCGCACTGAAGAAGAGCCGGCCGCGCCGGAGGTAAAGCCAGAGCCGGCTGGTGCGCCTGAGGAGGAAGTTGTCGCTGCCGCGCCCGCGAGCTCGCTCGATGCCAGGCTCGAAGAGGCAAAGTTACCCGAAGGAGAGGACGCCTCGTCGCCCTTCGAGCAATTCACTCCCCCGACCGAGGAGGAAACCGCCGCTTCGGTTCGCGCCTATAGCGCCACTGCTGAGCGCATGGAAGATCTGATGCGCGCTAACGATCCTGGCGGCCGCCGCGAACCGCCGGCAAATTTTGAGCGCCTGGTGCAGTCGTTCTATTTCACCGCCATCGTGCAGCTTGGGCTCAACACTCCGCAAGGTCAGCAAGTGCGCGTGGACCTGATGGGATCGAAGCAGACGATTGACCTGCTGGGCGTGCTCGCGGAAAAAACCAAAGGCAATCTGACGCCTGATGAAGATAAATTGCTGCAGTCGGTTTTGTTTGAACTGCGGATGGCGTTTCTCGAGATGACGCAGGCCCTTGCGCAGAGCGCACAGGCGCAGGCCGGCGCTGCGGGGCAGCACGCCAAGCCGAAGCTCTAGTCTCATGCAGGCGACGCTCACTTTTCTCGGCACCGGCACGTCCATGGGCGTGCCCACGCTGGGTTGCCGGTGCGACGTGTGCCGCTCGACGGACCCGCGCGACAAGCGCACGCGTCCGTCTGTCGCGCTCACCTATGCCGATCGCCGCGTGCTCATAGACACGGGCACCGACTTTCGCCAGCAGGCGCTGCGCGAGGGCATCGAAAGCGTTGATGCCGTGCTCTACACTCACTCCCATGCCGACCACATTCTCGGCATGGACGATCTGCGGCCGCTGAGCTTTAAGCACAAAGACCGCAGAATGCCGCTCTTCGCCGACGACAAGACGGCTGCGGTGCTGCGGCGCATCTTCGACTACACATTTTCCGAGCGCGATAAATATCCCACCAGCGCACGGGTGGAGATTCATCCGCTTGAGCCGGTGACCGAGCTGTTCGGCGCGCAGTTTGAGCGACTCGCGGTCACCCATGGTGATGAGGAGATCAACGGCTTCCGTTTCGGATCCGCGGCCTATCTCACCGACATGAGCAGCATTCCGCCGGCGACGATGGAACGGCTGCGCGGACTCGACATTCTTATTCTCGACGCGCTGCGTCCGGCGCCGCATCCCTCGCACTCCCACCTGGCGCAGTCGCTCGAGTTTGTCGAGCAGCTTGCCCCACGCCGCGCCTTCTTCACCCACATGTCGCATGAACTCGGTCATGCCGCCACCGACGCGACGCTTCCGCCGCACGTGCGACTCGCCTACGACGGCCTGCAGCTGGAGTTTGAGATCGCCTGATGCGAATCTTCCGCAGCCTCGATCAGCTCCCCGCCGACTTCGGCCCATCCGTGGTCACGATCGGCAATTTTGACGGCGTGCATATCGGCCATCGCGCGGTGTTGTCCCGGGTGCAGCAGCGGGCCCAGGCGCTAGGCGCGCGCTCCGTCGTCGTAACGTTTTCGCCGCATCCAGCGCGGGTTTTGCGGCCCGAGACCAGCACGCTGCGCCTGATAACTCCTGAGGACTACAAACTCGAGCTGCTGGCTGCGACCGGCGTAGACGCCGCGCTGGTGCTGCCCTTTACGCCCGAGTTTTCGCGCTGGAGCGCGCGACAGTTTGCCGAGATCGTCCTAAAGAATTCTCTGGGCGCGATAGAAGTCCTGGAAGGCGAGAACTTCCACTTCGGCCACGGCGCGGCCGGCGACGTCAACAATTTGCTGGAGCTGGGCTGCGAGCTCGGCTTCGGCGTCGAAGTATTCTCTCCGCTGCTGTATCGCGGTATTGAAGTCTCGAGCAGCCGCATTCGCCGCTCCATCGCTGCGGGAGACATGCATACCGCGCGCCATCTGCTGGGCCGCGTCTTCTCGGTGCACAGCACGCCCGCCTCCGGCCGCGGATATGGCAGCCGCTACACCGTGCCCACCATCAACCTCGCTCCCTACCCGGAGCTGCTGCCCGGAAACGGCGTCTATGTCACCGACATTGTTGTCGGCGGCGAGTCATTTCAGTCCGTAACAAATGTCGGCAACCGCCCGACCTTTGGCGCGGACTCATTCGCGGTCGAGACCCACATCCTCAACTTCCATCCGCTCGCGCTTGAGGAGGCGACGCCAATCGAGCTGGGGTTCCTGCTGCGGCTGCGCGAAGAGAAGAAGTGGGAGAGCACCGAAGCACTGCGGGCGCAGATCGGTCGCGACGTGGCCAATGCGCAGCGGTTCTTCTCTCTTCGCGCCAAACTGCAGGCGGATTCGCTCTAGCCCGGCGGAATCTCCGGCAGAATTCTTTCCGGCTTGCCGCGGCTCCGCACCTGAGTCAGCAGCGTCGCAGCGATCACCAATCCCACACCCAGCACTTGCAGCGGCAGCAGCGCCTCGCGCAGCAGCACCCACGCCAGCAGGGCCGCAAACACTGGCTCAAGGCAGCTGATGATGATGGCGCGGGTCGCATCCAGCCGCCGCAGCGCGATGAAGTAGAGGGTGTATGGCACCAGCATTGACGCGATCGCAAAAAGGATGAGGAAGCTCCACTGCCGCACATCGTAGTGATGCGCCACGAGCATGCGCGGCGTGTTAATCGGCAGCCAGAGGATGGCCGCGCCCATCATCGCGTAGACCATCAGCAGCAGCGGGTCAATGCGGGTTGCCAGCTTGCCGCCGCCGACGTTATAGAGGGTGAAAGAGAGCGCTGCTCCCTGCGCCGCCAGGATGCCGATCATGTTGCCGTGAAGACTGACGCCGCTGCCGATGCCGACAACCAGCGCGCAGCCAGCGACTGCACTGGCAACCGCAGCAACGCGCCAGCGGTTCAGATTCTCGTCGCCCATTGCCAGGCGAATGATCATCACGTAAACCGGCGCGATGTATTGCACGACCACCGCGGTCGCCACGGTGGTCTTCATGATGGCGTAGTAGTAGAAAAAATTCGACCCGGCGACGCCGATCATTCCCAGCAAGATGCAGCTCAGCCACATCTTCCACGGCAGGGCGACGGAGCGCCATCCGCGGAGCAGCACCAGCGCAGGAAACAGCAGCAGAAAGCTCACGGTGGAACGCATCTGCGTCAGGGTGAGCACGTCTACCGGATGCAGGCCGCGAATCCAGCCGCCGGCAAACGCGGCCTTGGCGAGGTTGGCGGACGAGGCCCAGAGAAACGCGGCGACCGCAATCAGCAGGTATCCGACGACCGGGTGATCGAGCTTGCTTACCGCTCTTTCCGGTGAATTCACTGCGCTGGCCCAGCACCAGTTTCTGGCCGGGCGAGTTTCAGCGACGGCGGCTTGGCCGGCTGCGACGCAGCGCTGCGAGAGGCCGCAGCTGTGCCGGGCGGCGCGGCGATGGTTGCCGCAGGATTCGTCGTCGCGGGCGGCGTGCCCGCTGGCGGCCCTGCAGTCACAGCGTCGGCGTGACCCGTCACAGCGCTCGCAGGAGTGCCACTCGGCGCAGCAGCCCTCAGCCTGCGGGTGGCGCGCGTGGAATGCGCCGGCGATATCGCGGCGGGAAATTGCTCGCCGGGATGACTCGCAATCGCGGTCCGCATGAAGTCAATCCAGATGGGCAGCGCCGTGCGCGAGCCGCTCTCGCCCTCGCCCAGCGACGCGTTGTTGTCGTAGCCGACCCAGACGCCTGCCGTGACCGACGGCGAAAATCCCAGGAACCACGCGTCGGTGAACTCATCGGTCGTGCCCGTCTTGCCGCCCAGCGGATGATGCAGCGCGTTTGCCGCTACGCCGGTGCCGCCGCGCACGACCTGCTGCAGAAAGGTGACCATGGTGCGCGCGGTGTAGTCGCTCATCGCTCCGGTGACCTCGGGCGCATCGGACTCGAGCACCCGGCCCTCGGGCGTGGTCACGCGACGAATCAGCCGGGGAGTGACACGCACGCCGTCGTTCGGGAAAACGCTGAAGCCTTCCACCTGCTGCTCAAGGGTGACGTCGGCCGCGCCCAGTGCGATCGGCAGGTAATAAGGCAGCGGCGTGCTGATGCCGCAGCGACGGGCCACGTCCACCACTTTGCGGATGCCGGTCTGTTCCGCCAGCCGCAGTGCCGGAATGTTGCGCGAGTCAGCAAAGGCAGCCAGCAGCGACATGTTCCCCAGATAGCGGCCGTCATAATTGTGCGGAATGTAGGGGCCGCTCCCGGTGTCAAAGCTGGCCGGCGAATCCACAATGCGGTCTTCGGGGCGGGCGCCATCTTCGACCGCAGCCGCATAAACATAGGGCTTGAACGAAGAGCCCGCCTGTCGCGCCGCCTGCGTGGCCCGGTTGAATTGCGAGACCAAAAAGTCGCGCCCGCCAACCATCGCCAGCACATCTCCGGTCGAATTATCCATCGCCAGCAGCGAGGCCTGAGCGCCCGAGTCCTGCTCGAGGTTGACCGTCCAAATCTGCGACGTCTGCGGCGCCGCCGGAATGTGCACATAAACGATGTCGCCCTGATGCAGAAATTTCTCGGCGGAGGTAAAGCCGGTCCAGCTCCATCCCGCGGGATCAATCGAGGCGGCGCGTGGCCCGATCTTCAGCGAGACCTGCGACGGCAACACAAACGTGACCAGGGCGTGAACATATTCGTCCGGATGCGGAGGAATGCTCCAGTCCGCATGCTCGAAGGTGTTCACATCAGCGTGAGCTGCGATCACATTCGAGAGATGGCCGTGCCAGCCGTGACGGCGCTCATACTGCGCCATGCCGGTGAGCACGGCACGTGTGGCTGCCGCTTCAAGGTCATTGTCGAGCGTGGTGTAGACGCGCAGACCGCCCTCGTAGAGGTCCTCTTCGCCATACTTTTTCTGCAGCTCCTGGCGCACGGCCTCGACGAACCACGGCGCGTCGGTGTTGGCCGGAGCCTGCAGATGCAGCCCCAGCGGCGAGCGGCGGGCCTCATCCGCCTGATCGGGCGTGATGGCTCCGTCGCGTTCCATCGCAGTGAGCACGAGGTTGCGGCGCACCAGCGACTTCTCCGGATTCAACACGGGAGAATAATTCGTCGGCGACTTGGGAATGCCGGCCAGCAACGCCGCCTCGGGCAGCGTCAGGTCTTTTGCCGGCTTGCTGAAGTAATACTCCGACGCCGCCTCGAAGCCATACATGCCGTGGCCGAGATAAATCTGGTTGGCATACAGAGTGAAAATCTGCGGCTTGGTGAAGTGATGCTCCATCTGGATAGACAGCAGCACCTCGCGCATTTTGCGGGAGAAGGTCCGCTCCGGCGTGAGAAAGAGATTGCGCGACAGCTGCATGGTGAGGGTTGAGGCGCCCTGGGTGCGGCTGTTGGAGCTGAGATCGTGATAGATCGCGCCGAAGATGCGGACCATGTTGACGCCCCAGTGGCTCTCGAAATTCTTATCCTCAATCGAGATGACTGCCTGGCGCAGCACCCAGGGAAAATCATCGTATCCCGCGACCACGCGACGCTGCAGGGCGAACGATCCGACCGGCCGGCCGTGGACGTCATAGACCTGCGTGATGGCGATGGGGTGGTAGCGCTCGAGGTCCTCAATCTGCGGCAGCTCGGCGGAGTAGACCATCAACATGCCGCTGAGCACGCCCAGCACCACGGCGAGGCCGGCGAGTCCCCAGAGGGTCGCACGGCGCACCGTCTGCACCGGCACGCGAATGGAGACGGCCTGCGGCACCGGCCACTGCTGCAGCGGAGGGAGCCCGTCTGGCGGCGGCTCTTCATCGGATCGAACCTCTTGCTCCGGACCGGGAGCCTCGCCCTGGGCTTGAGCGAAGTCCTGCTCTATCGGCCAGTCTGACGGGGCCTGGCCCTGCTCTGGCGCGGGAGGTTTTTCAGGATAGATTTGCAGTCCGAGACTCAAGGAGTTGAGGCTAACAGGCCGACGACGCAGGGCAAATACCTGAGCGGCCTGCAGCCTCATTTTCCGAAGCAACTACTCACGCAGCCGACGCGCCGGCAATTCACGGGCACAATTTGCCCAGCGGCAAACGACCTTTAATGAGCTAGTTACGCCGTCTTCTGCTTGAGAAGGTTGAGGGCTTTATCCAGCTGATCGTCGGGCTCGTTGACCGGCTTTTCCGGCTTAGCCTGCGAGGTATCCACAGATTCGTCGGGAGGAATAAAGCTGTCCGACGCCGCCGCGACCTCGACGTTCGGAGTGACCGCCTCGTCCTCAATCGCCTTGCCGTCGGGCCCGTAATATTTCGCGATCGAGAGGATCAGCGCCGCGCCGTCGGGCAGATTAAATGTCTTCTGCACTGCGCCTTCGCCGAAGGTGCGCTCGCCGACCACGTCGCCGCGCTTGTTTTCAAGGATGGCGGCCGCGACCAGTTCCGCCGCGCCGGCCGTTCCGTGATTCACCAGCACCGCCAGGGGAGCCGCGGTGATGGCTTTGCCGGCGTCGGCATTCCAAATCTGCTTGGGATATTTCTGGCCCTGCAGCGACGCGATCACGCCGCTCTTGAGGAAGAAGTTTGCCAGCTTGATGGCCTCGGCTTCATCGCCCTGCGCAGTGTCGCGCAGATCGAGCAGCACTTTTTTGTTGCCGGTCTTTGACATGCCCTTCAGCCGCGACTCGATCTCCTTGACGCGGTCGGCGTTGATGACGCCCGGCTTCAGATAGAGGATTGAGTTGCTCTCATACTCCTGCTGGCCGAGCGCGGGGACAGCGAGCGCCACGCGGGTGAGGGTAATGTGGTCCGGCTCGAGCTTGCGGGGCCTGACCAGCGCGATGCCGACAGCACTGCCGGGCGCGCCGAGAAGCATGTCGCGGACGGTCGCCACGGACATCTCGCGGGTGCTCTTGTTATCAATCGCCTCGATGATGTCGCCGTCTTCAATATCAGCCTTATCGGCCGGGCTGCCCTTCTGCACTGAGACCACGCTGGCATAGCCAAAGCGCTTTGATACGACGATCCCGATCTCGCCGCGACCCTGGTTCTGCAGCTGCTTGTAGGTCAGATATTCGGCGGGCGAAAGATAGCTGGAGTCGGCGTCGAGCGATTCCAGCAGGCCATGCAGGGCGCCGGTGGTGACGAGAGAAATATTCGGCTCCTCGACGTAATCATTCTGGATGCGCTTGAGCACCTCGCTGTAGACCTGCATCTGGCGGTAGGCGCCGTCCTGGTCCTCAGCGCGCAGGTGGGGAACGCCAAAGCTGCCGGCGAAGATGAAAACGATGAGTCCGGCCGAGACGGCCAGGACAGCGAGCTTGAGCACCTTCGACATATATTCCAGTTACCTCTTGGCTGCAATCATTAGGACGGCCCGGGAAGAAAAACGTTTGGTGGCGGTGAGTGGAGTCGAACCACTGACCTACGGGTTATGAGTCCGTCGCTCTAACCACCTGAGCTACACCGCCAGACGCTGTTCAGCAGGGACAGGCCGGCTCATGACCGCTTCCACCCTGACTTGATGATACGGAGCGTCGGAAAGTAGTGTCAAACCCCGCGCATGCCCACTTTGTCGTAGACCATGTCACAATTCTGCGCTGATTCTGAATGGGGCGACATTGGCCGGCGGCTCAGGCTACTTAGCTGGCGGATGATTTTTCGTTGCGCGCTTGATGCGGGCCGCCAGTTGCTCGATCTGCGCGGCATTCTGCACGGAGTTGATTGAAACGGTCACGCCTGAGGGATCCACCGACCTCTGCAGTTGCTGGACCAGCCCGTTGAGATTTTTGGCGTCCAACGTCACTTGCTCCAGTGTCGCCGGGGCAGGCGTGGCGAGGGTCTGGGGAGGCGGTCTGGGCGTGCGCAGAAGCGGTCTGGGCGTGCGCAGAGGCGGTCTGGGCGTACGCAGAAGTGGTCGCGATGAGCGCCATCAATGCGATAACGGAGTAAGTTCTCATGCGGTGCCTGCCAGCTCTTCGCGAATGCGCCGCGCCAGCTTCTCTATTTTTTTCGAGAGCAGATGCACCTGCGGCGAAATGGCATCGGTGGTTGAGGACCGCAAGGCGTCCTGCAATGCCTGCGAGAGCGTGCCCAGCTTCAGCAGGTCGCGCCGCAGACGATCGCGGTCCTGCTCGGCGAAGCGCTGCTTGATCCGCTCCAGCTCTTCAGCACTCGGCGCCTGTGCCGACGAACCCGGGGCGGGAGGACGATAGCTCTTTCCCTGTGTTCCGAAAGGATCTTCGCCGGATTGCGCCATTGCCTTCGGCAGGCAAAAGGCGAGCGCAAGCGCCATGAGAACGACGCAAGCAGGCCAACGCCAATGCGGCTTGCCGGTCACGGCACGAATTGTACGCCGGGTAGATAAGCCCTGGCGCTCCCCGGAAATCAGGCCGGAGAGGCGATGGTTTGAGGCTACGAGTTGTCGTGGCGGATCAACAGGTGATCCACCGTCAGTTCACCGATGGATAGCTTATCTATGCGGCCGCGCCGGATGCCGAGTTTGCCGATCGAGAGGGCGCCGATCGCGAGGGCGCCGATTGCCATCGCTCCGACGGCGGTTGCGCCCACGGCCAGGGCAATCAGCGGGAGCGCTTGCAGTGCGGGAGCCGTCTGTTTTCGAAATATTTTCGCCATGAGCATATGTCTAACAGGATTTGCGCGCATGCGAATCCCGGCGGTGACGCGCCTACATCGAAATCATCCCAATCGAGACCAGCCACCGGTCAACCAACTGGGGCCACCCGGTGATGGCAAACTTTGTCGGCCGCAGTCCGAAGGCATGCTTGCCCTCCGCATAGAGATGCATCTCGGCCGGAACCCCGGCGTTCTTAAGCGCGATGTAGTAGGACAGCGCGTCATCTACGTTATCTACATTGTCGTTCTCCGCCTGCAGCAGAAACGTCGGCGGTGTCCGGCTGGTGACATGCAGATCGGGATTCAGCGAGAGTTCCTTATCCGCGCCCGGCGCATGATGAACGACAAACTTCTTCGTGCCCTGCCGGCCGTCTGATTCCGCCGCTGACAGCGACAAATGGCCCGGATAAACAGACACCGCGAAATCCGGACGGCAGCTCTCTTTATCGGCCGCGTCTATCGGCGCATACAAACGCTTCGCATAATGATTGCTGATTGCGGCCACCAGATGGCCGCCTGCGGAAAATCCGAGCACGCCAACCTTGTGCGGATCAATGTGCCACTCCGCCGCATGCAGACGCACCAGCCCCATCGTCCGCTGCGCGTCTTCAAGAGCCATCGGCGACTCGGGATAGGGCCCGGACTTCGGATAGGGCCCGACATTCGTCACGCGATACTTGAGCAGGATGCAGGTGATGCCCTGGGGCACCAGCCAATCGCATACCTCGGTTCCCTCGAGGTCTATGGCCAGCGTCTGATAGCCTCCGCCGGGAAAAACGACTACCGCTACGCCGGTATTTTTTCCCGCCGGCGAATAGACCGTCATCGTGGGACGCGTCACGTTATTCACTCCGGTGACCGGCCGGCCCGTATCCAGAAAATTCTTCTCCGATGTCTCAACATTCTCCGGCCCCGCGACCGGCTGGGGATCAGGAGCCGCGCCCGGCCAAATGGGAATCTGCGTATGGCCCGGCGATGGCTGCCACACTGGTTTCTGCTGCGCGTATAGACCGCAGGACGCAGACGCTATGCAAAGCACGAAAGTCAAAAACTTCATCACAATCCTCACCACGGAGATACGAGCCTCACCACGGAGATACGAGTTTAGGGCCCTCTCAGAATGACTTTTCCACTTGTTGCCGCAGGAATCGAATCGGTTAACCGAGCCAGCAATGTGCGCGTCCTCTGCCCCCGGGGAGAATGCGGCCAGGCGCACTCAAGCACCCTGTAGCGGCGCGATGCGGAGATTAAGGGTCGTATTCTCCGCATAAGGTGCGGAGATTAATTGCGCTTTGCGGAGAATATGTGCCATAATCTCCGCATAAGGTGCGGAGATTGAACCGGTATATCTACAAGTCGGCGACCTGGCCCAAATTTCAATGGGACCGCAAAACCCTGGCGGAAACGCTGGCCTCGGTGCGCCATGCCCAGGGCCGTCTGCTTGGCCGGATGGAAGCGCTCGGCTTTCAATCCAGACAGGAGGCAGTGCTCAAGACCCTGACGGAAGATGTTCTCAAGAGCAGCGAGATCGAAGGAGAGCGCCTTGATCCCGGCCAGGTCCGTTCCTCGGTGGCGCGTCGCCTGGGCATGGACGTCGGCGGACTGAAGGCGTCGGACCGTCACGTCGAAGGCGTCGTTGAAATGATGTTGGATGCCACGCGCAATTATCAAAAGCCGCTAACGGCGAAACGGTTGTTCGCCTGGCATGCCGCTCTGTTCCCGACCGGGCGCAGCGGCATGAAAAAAATCAAAGTGGCAGCATGGCGCGATGACGAGCACGGGCCAATGCAGGTTGTATCCGGCCCCATTGGTCGTCAGTACGTTCACTATCAGGCTCCCGCGGCGGGGCGGCTCAATAAGGAGATGAAGGCCTTTCTGAATTGGTTCAATGCCGATGACGAGACCGATTGGGTGGTAAAGGCTGCGCTTGCGCATCTCTGGTTTGTGACCATACACCCGTTTGACGACGGCAACGGCCGCATCGCGCGAGCGATCGCCGATATGGCGCTGGCGCGTTCGGAGAAAACGGCCCAACGCTTTTACAGCATGTCGTCGCAAATTCGCCGGGAACGCGATGCCTACTACGACATTCTGGAACAAACACAGAGAGGCAATATGGATGTCACTCCCTGGATGGAGTGGTTCCTGACCTGCCTGGGCCGCGCCATAGATGACGCTCAATCCATGCTGGCGGCCGTGCTTCGCAAGGCAAGATTCTGGGAATTCGTCGGCGATTTTTCAATCAACGAACGCCAGCGAAAGGTACTGAACCGGCTGCTCGATGGATTTGAGGGAACACTCACCACCAGCAAATGGGCGGCTCTCACCAAGAGTTCGCAGGATACAGCGGGTCGCGACATCGCCGGTCTGGTTCAGCATGGCATACTGCTTCGCAACGACAAGGGGGGTCGAAGCACGGGATATATCCTCGCAAGCCCTGCGATCCAGAGCCCGGAGATCCTTAGCCCGGAGAGTCTTGGGCCCGGAGATCTTGAGCCCGGAGATACCGGGTCCCAAAACACGAGTACGGAATCGGAAGAGTAGAGGTCGCAGGCGCAACAACGCACGCGTCCTCTAGACTGCATATGTTTAGGAGAGCCATTGCCTGAGGGAAATAAAGAACGAGTGCTCGCGGTGATTCCCGCGCGGCTGGCCTCGACACGACTGCCGCGCAAGATGCTGCGGGAGCTTGCCGGGCAGCCGCTGCTGGGTTGGGTCTATCGCGCGGCCGCGGCCTCGAACGCACTCGACGGCCTGCTGGTCGCCACGGACGCACCTGAGATCGCCGACTATTGCCGGGCCGAGGGCTTCGCCGTCGAGATGACGTCGCCGCAGCTGGCCAGCGGCACCGACCGCGTCCACGCCGTCGCGCAGAGCGTGCCCGCAGAGATCTACGTGAACATCCAGGGCGACGAGCCGCTGCTCGAGGCCGAGCAGTTGGACACGCTGGTCGCGCTGTTCCGCAATCCCGACGTGCAGGTCGGCACGCTCAAGACACGTTGCCCGGAGGAAGACGTCGCCAATCCGAACGCGGTCAAAGTGGTGACCGATGCTGCCGGGCGGGCGCTATATTTTTCGCGGGCGACGATCCCGTTTGATCGCGACGGCGCCGGAAGTTCCAAAATCGAGCGATGGAAGCATCTCGGCTTCTACGGCTACCGCCGCGAGGCTCTGCGGCGCTTCCCTACTCTGCCGGCGAGCCGCCTTGAAGCCGCCGAGCGGCTGGAGCAGCTGCGATTTCTCGAGGCCGGCATCCCTATTCACGTCGCCGAGACAGCCATAGACACCATCGGCGTGGATACGGAAGACGACTTGCACCGCGCGGAACAACGGCTGCTGGCGCGCCGCAGATAATTCAGGCGCCGAGCGCGAAGCTCCGCCCGGCCGCCAACAACTTCTCAACGGAGGCTGGCGAGCACGACTCGGCATAGATGCGCAGCAGCGGTTCCGTGCCCGAGGCGCGAAACAGCAGCCAGGTCTCGGCCGCATTCGGCTTGCCGGCAGCTTCGGGGTTCTCCAGAAAAAACTTGCTCCCGTCGAGCGACTCCCGCCGCAGGATCTTCATGCCCGCAAACTGATCCAACTCTCCCTGCGCGCGCCGCACCGCATCCTTCTTCTGCTGCTCGGGAATGTGCAGATCAAGCCGGCCATAGTGATGCTCGCCATACTTCGCCTGCAACCCAGCGACGAGTTGCGCCAGCGTCTTGCCCTCCTCCGCCATCACCTGCGCCACCAGCAGCGAATTCAGCAATCCATCGCGCTCCGGCAGATGCCGCGCCAGGCCGATGCCGCCCGACTCCTCGCCGCCAATCAGAATGTCGTTGGTCAGCATGAGGTCGCAGACATATTTGAAGCCGATGCCGACCTCGTGCACCTTGCGCCCATGCGCCGCCGCAATCCGGTCGAGCATTTTCGTCGTGTTAAAAGCGCGGACCACCTCGCCCGGCCAGCCGCGCCGCTGCAGCAGCCACTCGAGCAGGATGGAAAAAAGCTTGTGCGAGTCAACGATGTTGCCATGCTCGTCCACCGCACCGATGCGGTCGGCGTCACCATCGGTCGCGAATCCGGCCGCGCAGCCATCGCGAACCACGACCTCCTGCAGGGCGCGCATGTTCGGGTCCACCGGCTCAGGATTGATGCCGCGAAAGGTCGGATCAATTTCCGCGCGAATCTCCACATGCGGAATGCCGTGCTGCGCGAAGAGCGCCGCGAGAATGCCACGCCCCGCGCCATACATGCAGTCCACGGCGAATTTGTAACCGGACGCCGCGATTTTCTCGAGGTCTGCGAATGCCGCAATCGCCGCCACATACTCCGGCAAGAAGTCAGCCGACTCAATCTTCGCGGCCGTCTTGGCGACTGGCGCCGGCTTGCCCAGCTCGGCCGCAATCGCCGCCATGATGGACGGGCTGCCCGATCCGCCATAGCCGGCCTTGTATTTGACCCCATTCCACTGCGCGGGATTGTGGCTGGAGGTGATCATCACTCCGCCCGCGGCGCCGCGTTGCCGCACCGCATAGGAGAGCGCAGGCGTCGGCGTGATTCCGCTGGCCAGCGTCACCGGAATGCCCGCCCCAGCCAGCACCTCGGCCACCGCCTCGGCAAAGCGCCGCGAGAGAAATCGCGTGTCGTATCCGATGAGAACTCCACGCGCGGGGTCTTCATTCGCGGTCACGTAGCGTGCAATGGCCGCGGCCGCGATCCGCACATTCTCAAAAGTGAAGTCATCGGCCAGGATGCCGCGCCAGCCATCGGTGCCAAAGGAAACCTGCAATTTACAGCAGCTCCTCGCGGCTGATTTGCTTCAGGTGGCGCACCACCTTGCCCACATCCTGCGACTGCTGCCGCGTGGTGATCAGCAGCGCGTCGCCCGTATCCACCACAACGAGGTCGTTGACCCCGACCAGCGCGATGTAATGATCGGGCGCATAAACGTAGTTGCCTTCCGCGCGCAGCACATAAGAATCCGCCGACTCCAACACGTTCGTCTCCGCCGAATTGCCCCGCTGGTGCTCATAGAGCGCGTCCCACGATCCCAGATCGTTCCAGCCAAAATCCGCCGGCAGGCAAAAAATGTTCGAGTGGCGCTCGCCCTTGGTAGAGCGCGGCTCCAGCACCGCATAATCCAGGCTGATGTTCTCGCACTTGGGATAGAGCTCGGCAAACGTCTCATCGAACCTGGGCGTGCCATAGGCCGCGGCAATCTGCTCGAGATACGGCGCGGTCTCTGAAAGATGCTCGCGCATCGCGTCGGCAAGCGTCTTCGCCTTCCACAGAAATATTCCGCTGTTCCAGAGAAAATTCCCCGCCGCGACAAATTCTTCCGCGCGCGTCTGGTTGGGCTTCTCGGTGAAACGCCGCACCCGCAGCACGTCGTCTTCAACATGCGTGCCGGTCTCGATGTAGCCGTAACCTACCTCAGGTCGCGTCGGCCTCACCCCGAGCACGATGATGTTGCCGTCCTCTGCCGCCAGCTCGACGCCGTGCGCCAGCGTCTGGCGAAAACGCGCTTCGTCGGTCACAACGTGGTCGGCCGGAAACATCCCCAGCACCGCATCCGGCGCCTGGCGCTCCAGCAAAAACGCCACCAGCCCGGCTGCGGGGGCCGTATTCCGCGCCACTGGCTCGCACAGCATCTGCTCCGGCGGAACCTTGCCCAATTGCTGACCGAGAATCTCCTCCAGATGACTGTTGGTGATGACCCAGAAATTTTCCCGCGGCGCCATCGGCAACAGCCGCTCCATCGTCTGCTGGATCATGGATTGCTCGCCATCAAGCGGCAGCACCTGCTTGGCGCGAGCGCGGCGACTGCGCGGCCAGAATCTCGTGCCGCTGCCTCCGGCAAGCAATACCGGGTAGAAATTAGTTTTCGGTGCGATGGGATTCGTCAAGGACATGGAAGGGGTTATCGTAACGAAAATGTGACTCAACTGGCGAATATTGCTTGCCGTTCACTCCAACCCAGCGGGAAAATTGAAGTTGCTAGTTCTCTACGCTTTTTGACCCGGGCAGCAACCGCGCCGCGACAGCTATACTCATGAGTTCGATTTTGCTATTTCGTGAGGAGCCGTCCGCCCGTGTCTGAAGTCCGCAAAGAAAAAGATTCGCTAGGCTTTGTCGAGGTGCCTGCGCGTGCCTATTATGGCGCCCAGACCAGCCGCGCCGTAGACAACTATCCCATCTCCGGCATGCGTGCCCATCCGCTGCTCATTCGCGCCCTGGGGCTGGTAAAGCAGGCCGCCGCGGAAGCCAACAAAGAGCTCGGCCTGATCGAGCCGCATCGCGCCGATGCCATCATCAAGGCCGCGCAAGAGGTCGCCGACGGCACGTGGAATGACGAATTTGTCGTGGACGTCTTCCAGGCGGGCGCCGGCGTGAGCCTGCACATGAACACCAACGAAGTCGTTGCCAACCGCGCCAACGAACACCTCAACGGCAAGCTTGGCGACTACGAGCACATCCACCCCAACGACCACGTGAACTATGGCCAGTCAACCAACGACGTCTTTCCGACGGCGATGCGGCTGGGCACGCTGCTCGCGCTCGACACCCTCTACCCGGTGCTCGACGAGCTCGCGACCACGTTCAAGCGCAAGTCGGTGGAGTTTGACGGCATCCTCAAATCCGGCCGCACTCACATGCAGGACGCGGTGCCCATCCGTCTCGGCCAGGAGTTTGCCGCCTATTCCATGGCCATCCGCAAAGCGAAGAGTGCGATCGAGCACTCCGCCGACAGCCTGCGCGAGCTCGGCCTCGGTGGATCGGCGGTCGGCACCGGCATCAACACGCATCCCGACTATCGCGTGAAAGCGGTTGCTAATCTCCAGCGGATCTCGGGCCAGCGCCTGCTGCCCGCCGAAGACATGCGCTGGGCCATGCAATCGAATGCCTGCATGGGCGAGGTCAGCGCCGCGCTGCGCTCGCTCGCGCTCGAGGTCATTCGCATCTCGAACGACATTCGGCTGCTCTCCTCCGGGCCCAACACCGGCTTCGCGGAGATTTATCTGCCCAGCCTGCAGCCCGGCTCCTCGATCATGCCGGGAAAAATTAATCCGGTGATGCCCGAGCTCGCCGCGATGGTCAGCTTCCAGGTCATCGGCAACGACGCCGCGGTCGCCTATGCCGTGCAGGCCGGCCAGCTCGAACTCAACGTGATGATGCCGACCATGGCGCACAACGTGCTGCAGTCCATCACCATCTCGGCGAATATGCTGCGCCAGTTTGACCGCTTCTGCGTCAGCGGAATCACCGCCAACCAATCGCGTTGCGAATATTACGCGCAGAGCACGGTCTCGCTCGCGACCGCGCTGAACCCCTACATCGGCTACGCCAAGGCCGCGGAGATTGTGAAGGAATCCATCGCGACCGGCAAGAGCATCATCGAGATTGCGCGCGCCAAAAAACTGCTCAGCGAAAAAGAAATCAGCGAGATCCTCGACCCGGTGAAGATGACTGAGCCGCAATATCCGCTGGAGGCGGCAAAGCATCGCGACGAGGCCAAGGCGAAAAACTAACATCTGCGCGGTAGAATTCCAGCCATGCGCTTCCTGCTCGGCATCATCACCGGCGTCGTCCTCGTCGTTCTCGGCGTCTTCTGCTACCTGCACTTCGGATCGCTTCCTGTCGCAACCGGAGATTCGCCCTTTCCTATGGAGCGGCAGATCACCCACGCGGCGCTGGACTCGCGCATCGGTCGCGACATGGTGAAGACTCCGCCGCTGGCCGCCGATGCGGCCACCTTCACCGCTGCCGTCCCGGTCTACCAACAGCAGTGCGCCTCCTGCCACGGAGTTCCCGGCAAAGACTCCAGCTTCGCCAAGGGAATGTATCCTCGCGCGCCGCAGCTTTTTGAGAAGCACCACAACGGAGTCGTCGGAGTGAGCGATGATGAGCCGGGCGAGACGGAATGGAAGGTCGCCAACGGAATCCGGCTCACCGGCATGCCCGCATATAAATCAATTCTGAGCGAGAAGGAAATGTGGCAGGTCTCGCTGCTGCTGGCAAACGCCGACAAGCTGCCCGACGCCGTCACGCAGGCACTGCAGGCGCCGGCGGCGCAGCCGGTCACGACGGTGCCGTAGCCGTCATTTAAGAATTCAGCAAAAGAAAAAGCCCGCCATCGCAGCGGGCTTTTGTTTTCGAGCGATTGGCTACCGCAGCTTATAGGTCACTCCGAGCACAAACTGGAACGAGTTTCTCTCCGCGCCCGGCGCAGGATCGCCGAGGTAGTTGTCCACCGCCTGCATGTTGAAGTTCAGCCGCTTGTAAACCGGCACCAGAACTCCGGCGCTTCCGATGGCCGAGTAGTCGTCCACAATATTCCACGCCGGAATCAGCTGCACCGACTGGGTGAAGAGAATATTGTTTTTTGTCTTGTAGCTGTAAGCCTCGGCAAAGGTGGACGCGAACAGATTCACACTCGGCGCGTTGGGTGTGGTGGTGCCGGGTACCGGCCCGAACGACTGCGCCTCATACTGCACCTGGCCCTTCACGTCGAACTGCGAGTTCGGCTTCTTGAAGACCGTCCAGCCAATCCCGCCGCCGTAAATCTGCTGCAGGTCGAGACCTTGCGAGTAGTTGTGATCAAACGCCGTCTGGCCCAGCACATAAACCGTCGGCGTGAAGTAGATGTCGTGCTCGGCATCGGCGTGGTAGATGGATGTCTTGATGGCAGACTGCCCGGTCTGGGTCACCTTGCCATAGCTGTCAATAAAATTGACGGTCGTGCGGGTGCGCGGATCCAGCCACGAGACATCGGGCACGGAGCGAATGAGATTCACCGCGCCGGTAAACGTCTCAGAGTTCTGCGTTGCGCGAACCAGTGTTCCGCCCGCCGTAATCGCGCCGTTCCACGCGGTGAAGAAGCCGGGCTTGCCGCGAATTTCTTTCTCATAGGTCTTCGCGTCCACCACGAAGTCGGCGTCCTTCACCGGGACCTGCGTCGGCTCGCCCGCATCCGTATGCACCGAGACCGTCTGGTCCTGCATGGTGACGCTGCCCTGCGGAATCTTCGCGTCGTTCAACTTGCGCGTGCCTTGCTGCTTGAAACCCTTCTCGAGCACCGCATAGCGGCCGTTCGACTTGAGCTCCTTCACCTTGTCCCATGGCACGGTGATGGTTCCGGCCATGTCGCTGTTAAATGTCACGGTGCCGCCCTGCGTGCCGACAAAAGTTCCGGTGAGTTGATCGCCATTGGCAAAGACGAGCACGTCTTTGGCTGCGGGCGCGGCATCTTTCTTGTCGTCGCCAGCGCCTGAGGCGGCGGCGAGTGCGGTTGCGGCGCCGGTTGCGGGCTTGTCCTCGGGTCGGGGCTGGGTCGGGGCTGCGGCCCAGAGTTGCGGGCTTGAAAAAATCATTGCGAGCGCGAAAAAGAGAAACAGCTTCTTTGCCATGGGGAACGAGTCTCCTAAAAAGATTCAGAACGGGGAGGTTGACAGCCGCATCACAACGCGCGCGCTGTCCCTCAACAGAATAACTGGAGATTCGCGCTTTTCTACGCAGTCTATTGTGTCGTGAACATCGTCAGATGACAGTGATGTAGCACCCCTAAGAGACAATGTCGCCGCCGCCTCGGGGAATATCCGATAAGCTGGGGTTGCTGGCGGGACGGAGCGCCTTCTTATGGGATTTTTTCGAACGATTCTTCGCTTTATCACTTCCCTCATGGGCGTATCCAACCCTGAGGACATCAAAGCGAAGTCGAAGACTCCTCCGCCGCCCCCAACCGACCCTCGCGAACGGCGTTAAAATCTAACTATGGGTATCTCGCGACAACAGGCGCTGGATTGGTTTGCCTCCGACGATTTGATCGGGCTGGGCATGGAAGCGGACGCGGTACGTCGCCGGCTGCATCCTGAGGGCGTGGTCACCTACATCATTGACCGCAACATCAATTACACAAATTTCTGCACGGAGTATTGCACCTTCTGCGCGTTCTATCGCCCGTTGAAGGGCAAGCTGGCCAGCGAGGGATACATCCTCGACTTCGAGACCATCTACGACAAGATTCGCGAGACGCTGGAGCATGGCGGCACCGGGCGTGCTGATGCAGGGCGGACTGCATCCTGATTTGAAGATTGAATATTTCGAGCGGATGCTGCGCGGCATCAAGCAGCGCTTTCCTGCAATCTGGCTGCATTGTTTTTCCGCGTCGGAGATTCTGGCGATTGCGGAATACTCCGAGCATCAGCGTGCGCGACACGATTGCGCGGCTGCGCGATGCCGGCCTCGACTCGATCCCGGGCGGCGGCGCGGAGATTCTGGACGACGAAGTGCGCCACCGCATTGCGCGCCTGAAGTGCTGGACCGAAGACTGGGTGCTGGTGCATCGCACAGCGCATCAGCTCGGCATGCGCACGACGGCGACGATGATGTTCGGCGTCGGCGAAACGTATGAGCATCGCGTCAACCACTTCGAGCAGGTGCGGCGCCTGCAGGAAGAGACCGGCGGATTCACGGCGTTCATCCCCTGGTCCTTTCAGCCGAAGAACACCGCGCTGGGCGGACGCGGCTGGGACGAGGCGACGTCGGTCGAGTATCTGAAGGTGCTGGCGATTTCGCGGCTGTATCTCGACAACATCGAGAATGTGCAGTCGAGCTGGGTGACGCAGGGGCTGAAGGTTCTGCAGATGGGGCTGCGCTTTGGCGGCAACGATGTGGGCAGCGTGATGCTGGAAGAAAACGTGGTGCGCGCGGCGGGCACGCAGAACTGCACGACGGAAGAAGAGCTGCGGCGCATCATCCGCGATGCGGGATTCAAGCCGGTGCAGCGGGATACACTTCTATCGGACGATGTTTTTGAACTAGCGGTCTCATTGCCCGAGGACTTCGGCCTCCCGATCGCTTTTTCCGCCAGAGGCGCCATGACCGCATAGCCGGCCGCATTCGGATGGACGCCGTCCTTGCTCAAGTGTCGGCGGTAATCCGTGGCGGGCATCCTGCATCGCTGCGAAGTAATCCAGATAAACATATCCATGCGCTGTTGCGTATTCGCGCAGCCATTGGTTGAGCGCGGCGATTTTGGCACCGGGTCCATGTTCGGGCGCCACGGGTAGTCGAACACCGGGAGAACTGAAGAGAGCACGACGCGGATATTGTTTGCCTTCGCCAGGTCGCACATGGAGGCGAAGTTGTCCTCAATCTGCTCTGGCGTTTCCGGGCCGGTCATTTTGCGCGACGTCATTTGTGCCGGCGAGAATCACGACCGCGCTCGGCTTGAGATCAGATCACGTCCTGGCCGGAAGCGGACGAGCATCTGCGGCGTGGTCTGGCCGGAGATGCCGCGATTGATATACGGCTTGCCGGGAAACGATTTCGCCAGGGGCCAGCCGTCGTGATCGAGTCGCCGTAAAAGACAACCCGGCGCTTTCCCCGGCCGCCGCCGCAGGCAGAGCCGCATTTGCCAGGCGATATACGCCGAGCTGTGCCCAGTCGTTGGCCAGCATATGCTCGCGCGAGATCGGGGGACGCGGCTGGACGGTAACCACGACGGTTTGCGCTCCCGAGGTTGAGGTCGTCGCTGGCGGCGTAGCCGAACTCGGCACCGGGGGAGGGTTCGCCGGAGCGCCCGGACTGATTGGCAGGAGCTTGTGTGGGCGTGGCTTGCGGCGGCACAGCCTGTGCGCCTGCGACCGACGAAATCAGGCCGATTCCAATTAGAACTGCGATTCTTGTCATCGTCCTCATTTTGCACTAAGACCGCGGCAATGACGCAAATGTGGGATTCCGTGGGCGTTTTTCCTAATGCGGTCACTCCCGACATGGGCCATACTGAATCCTCAGTTCACAGTCCGTTATTAGCAGAGGAGCGAGATTGTCATGGATGCCCAGCTAACCGAGATGTTTGCTCACGCCCGCCACATGGTTGAGGAAGAGGACCGCCGCAAGGTCGGAAGAGCAGCAGCGCCGCCAGGACGCCGAGCGCGAATCCCTGCTGCATGAACTCGCCCAGCGCGTGGATGCTGCGTTTGATTTCACCAGCCGCGAAAAAGTCGAGCTCGACCCCCGCATGGACGTGATGGAAGGCCGCGGAGTTTTGGAGTTTGTCGTGCGCGGCGTACGCGCCATCTTTCTGCTGTCGCAGAAGTCGCCGGGCGGCATGTGGATGCTGCAGGTGGCCGAGGATGGTCATCCCGTGCAGTCACTGACCGAGCTGGCCGGAGGCACCCGCGAAGACCAGCACTCACGGCGGCTCTCAGCGGCGCGCGTGATCGCCGCGATGGGCGACTGGGCGATGGCGAAAGAGAAGCCGGGCGCAAAGCAGCAGTGCAGCCGATCGTGGCTCCCAGCAAGCCGCAGCAGCAGCAACAGCGTTCGCAGCAGCCGCCGACCGATCCGGCCCGCCGTCCGCCTCCGCCGGTGCCTGAGTTCGGCAAAGTCTTTGGCTATTGATATTGATTGTCCGAGCTAACCGGCTCGATTGACTGCAATATAAAAACGGCCCGCAACGTGGATGCACTCACGCCGGGCCGTTCTTTGTTTGTTATCCGCGGCCTCTCAGCCGGCTAATTTAGAAAACCTGAATGGACGAGATCCGGTTATTCCACGTGTGGCCGTTGACGAATGGAACGCGGCGCAGATCGGAAACCGAATGCCGCAGGACCGTCGAGCCATTCCTGAAGTTTGAGTCGTTGAAGATGCGCACCTGCGCCCGGCCGAAAATCTGGATGGAAGAGATGTTGTTGCCATAGCCGCCCGGCAGATTCGGGTAGGACTGTCCCCGGTTCATGCAGAAGCGGTTGCCGCGGAAATTGCGGTCGGTGTAATAACACGCCCCGACCGGCGGCAGCGGACGCCGGTTCCAGCTCGGATCCCACGGCGGCGGCGGTGGCGGTGGCGGACCCTGTTGATAGCCCGGCGGCGGGCCTTGCAGCATCGCGCCGGCAACCGCGCCCGCGGGCAGCGCTTGCAACAGAGCAAATCCTACGATGGCGACGAAGCCAAAAACTGCGAGCAGACGAAGCATCCGGTTCATGAGTTCTCCTATAGTTCTCTCGCCGCCATCATACGAAGCGCGACCGTGTGCGGGCAAGCCCGCTTCTCCCCGGCGGCGCCACGTTTGGCAACAAGTCGCGTAAAATCATCCTCGTGGCGGGCGTGCCCAGGCCCCGCGGAGTTCTGCGCGGCGCGAACGGGCCCATGCTTCGCCGCGTGTTTTCGCCGCCATTTGTTTCGCCGCCATTTGTTTCTATCAGGAGAATTCCGCTGGTCCTCTCGCTCGCCACTCACGCCGGCTCTCTCGCCAACTATGGCGACGGTCTCGCGTCCGCGGCGGGCTCGCTTGCCGGCCACCTCGGCCGATGGAGCACGCAGGTCGCGATGTTTTCGATGGCCCCGCAGCACGGCATCCTCCACTACCTCAAGCAGCAACAGCAAGCCAGCCGCACCTTTCAGGGCCTCTATCGCTGGAACGGATTCGACCTCTGCCTCCTCATTCCCTACTTCGTCGTCATGATCATCCTGGCGTTTTACGGCCTGCACCGCTATCAGCTGGTCTGGCTCTACTACCACTACAAGAAGAATGCAGTGAAGGCGCCGCCCCAGCATTTTTCCCAGCTGCCGCGCATCACCGTGCAGCTGCCCATCTTCAACGAGCAGTTTGTCGTTGACCGGCTGATCGAATCCATCTGCGCGCTTGAGTATCCCCGCGAGCTGCTCGACATTCAGGTGCTCGACGATTCGACTGACGAGACCAAAGAGGTCGCCCGCTCGGTCGTCGAACACTACGCCTCGGGCAAGGCCACCGGCCGCCCGGAGCCGATCTTTTACATTCATCGCACCAATCGCGGTGGATTCAAAGCCGGTGCGCTCGACGCCGGGCTAAGGACCGCCAAGGGCGAGCTCATCGCGATCTTCGATGCCGACTTTACTCCGCCGCCCGACTGGCTGATGCAGGTCGTGCACCACTTCGCCGAGCCCGAGGTCGGCATGGTGCAAACGCGCTGGACCCATCTCAATCGCAACTACAGCTTTCTCACGCAAGTTGAAGCGATTCTGCTCGACGGCCACTTTGTGCTCGAGCACGGAGGCCGCAGCCGCGCCGGAGTTTATTTCAACTTCAACGGCACTGCGGGAATGTGGCGGCGCACCGCGATTGACGAAGCCGGCGGCTGGCAGCACGATACCCTCACCGAAGACACCGACCTCAGCTATCGCGCGCAACTCAAAGGCTGGAAGTTTAAATATCTGCAGGATGTTGAGTGCCCCGCCGAGCTGCCCATCGAGATGACGGCGTTTAAAACGCAGCAGGCGCGCTGGGCCAAAGGCCTCATCCAGACCTCGAAGAAAATTCTGCCGCGCGTGATGGCCCGCGACGATGTTCCCTTCCACACCAAGCTGGAAGCCTGGTATCACCTCACCGCCAACATCAGCTACCCGCTGATGATCGTGCTCTCGACGCTGCTGATGCCGGCCATGGTCATCCGTTTTTATCAGGGCTGGTTCCAGATGCTGCTGATTGATTTTCCGCTCTTCATGGCGAGCACCTTCTCCATCTCGTCGTTCTATCTCGTCAGCCAGAAGGAGCTCTTTCCCCGCACCTGGTACAAGACGATCCTCTATCTGCCCTTCCTGATGTCGCTCGGCATCGGCCTCACCCTCACCAACACGCGCGCCGTGCTTGAGGCGCTCTTCGGCATTCAGTCCTCGTTCAAGCGCACCCCAAAATATCGCGCGAATGAAAAAGGCGGCCGGATAAACGCAGCGAAATATCGCAAGCGTCTCGGCTTCGTCCCCTGGCTCGAGCTGCTGGTGGGCTGCTATTTTGCGCTGACCATCTGGTATGCCGTCGCGAACGAGAACTATTTCACCGTGCCGTTTCTGCTGCTCTTCGTGGTCGGCTACTGGTACACCGGGCTGCTGAGCCTGCTGCAGGGCCGCTTTGAAAGCTGGCGCTGGGGCAAGGTGAATACCGACGAATCCAGCCCCAAGCCCTTCCCCGTTGGCGTTTGACGCGGCTGAATTTCAATTTTTCAGCGATCTCTGCCGCGCAATGCCCGCGCCGGGGCTACACTTTTCTGCATGCGCCGCACACTGCTCGCCCTTGCATTCGTCTCTGCCACTCTGTCTCTCACGCCGTCGCTGCCCGCTCAGAAACTCAGCACGCAGCCGCTCTCCGTCTACTCCGCCCGCCGCCACGCCCTCGCCGACAGCCTCAAGGGCGGATGGGCTCTGGTCTTTGCGGCCAGCGAACCCGTGCTGGATTTCGATCCCTATCGCCAGGACCCGGACTTCTATTATCTGACCGGCTGGAATGAGCCCGGTGCCGCGCTGGTCATCGCGCCGGCTGAGCCCGCGACCGCGGCCCATCCCGAGATTCCCTATCGCGAGATTCTGTTTCTCCCGCAACGCAACCTGCGCTTCGAGCTTTATACCGGCGCAAAGATGGATGAGAGCACCCCCGGCGTCACCGACAAGACCGGGGTCGCCGAGGTCGCCTCGCTCGCGGCTTTCTCTACCGTCGTCAGCAAAGAAGTGCTTGGCGATCGCCGGCGGCTCTTCCGCATCTATGCCCCGCAGGACTCGGCCGAAGCTACGACCACACTCAACGCGCTCGCCATCTCCTTCGGCATGGACAAGACGCCGAGCACCAGCGACGTCCACGCCGCGATTACTCCGCTGCGCAGCATAAAAGATCCCGGTGAGATCGCGCTGCTCACCAAGGCGGCCGACGCTTCAATCGCCGCGCAGCTGGCCATGATGCGCGCCGTTAAGCCCGGCGTCACCGAGCGCGACATCAACGGGCTGATCATCTGGAAGCTGCTGCAAAACGGCTGCGAACGCGTGAGCTATGCGCCCATCGTCGGCTCGGGACCGAACTCCGTCGTCCTGCATTACTCCACAAGCTGGCGCACGATGGAGTCGGGCGATCTGCTGGTGGTTGACGCGGCCGGCGAATATTCGATGTACGCCTCAGATATCACCCGCACTGTTCCTGTGAACGGCCACTTCACCGAGCGCCAGCGCGAAATCTACAACATCGTGCTGGGCGCGCAGCAGGCCGCGGCCCAGGCTTTCGTCGCCGGCAAATTTCTAATGGGCGACCCGGGTCATCGCGGTGCCAACGACGCGCCTTCGCTCGACAAGGTCGCCTACGACTACATCAACTCGCACGGCAAAGATCTGCACGGCCAGCCGCTGGGAAAATACTTCATCCACGGCGTCGGCCACTCGGTCGGAATTGATGTGCACGATCCGCTGGATTACTCAAAGCCGCTGGACAAGGGGATGGTCTTCACCATCGAGCCGGGGATCTACATTCCCGAGGAGAATCTCGGCGTGCGCATCGAAGATGTTTTCTGGGTGGACAACGACGGCAAGCTGCACGACTTCATCGCCAACCTGCCGCACACTGCCGAAGATGTCGAAGCCGCCATGAAGAGCAAGTAGCCCCTACGTCTGAAACCCGCAATTTACGCCGCTACCAGCGCACCCCGAATGTCACCGGGATGAACTCGGTCGTGTGACCCGGCGTGTCAAGCCACTCATACCGCGCCTCGGTAAAGAACGCGAACGACTCCTCCGGATTCGTCTTGAAGGTAAAGCCGGTGCCGATATTCAGGCCGCCCTGATTGCTGCTGAAGTGGCTCACAACAACGGTGCCCTGCACCGGGAAGCAGCCGTAGAACGGATAGCAGACGTAGCCGTAAGTCGGATTGGTGAACGATGTGAGCGCGCGATAGAAGCCGCCGCCGCCGATCACATATCCGCCAACCTTGCTGTGCAGCCGGTAGCGAAGTATCGGCTCCATTGTGAGCGACCAGAGATGCGTGTTGCCGCCCTGTGAAACGTTGCTCTGATTAAGGTAGTAGTCCGTCAGCCCAAACCGGTTGAAGCTGTACTCCGCCAGCAAGCCGAACCTTGGCGTGAAATTGTAACCGCCGCCGACTTTAACCGCCCAGGCCGTCGTGTTGGTCACGCTTGCAGTCGAGAACGGCTGATTAAATCCGACGCCGCCCTCAAACGTCAGATGCGAGACCAGCCCACCCGTGGTGTTTCGGTAGCTGGAGTGGTAGCCGCCATTCTGTCCGCCGCCGGCCGGCGCTCCCTCAGGCGCGGCACCGTTCGGATCCGTCCCATCAAGCAGGTCGAGCGAGCTCGAGTATTGCGACGACGATTGCTGCGCGCTCTGGCTCAACGCCGTTCCCGCAAATGCGTCTTGATGGACGGCGGCGCCATCCACGGGATAACTTTGCGCCATCGCAGTGGCAGCACTCAACGCGAGTAGCGCGACCCCGACCGCCGCTGGCAATTTACCGTGAAATTTCTGGAATCCGCTCACTCGGAAATTGGACATCATGGGAACCTGCACCTCACTTCAAGGGATACTTACGATGGATGCGACCTTCCGCGTGAAGGATTGCCGCTCCGCCCGTGCAGACCGGCACAGGGCAGACGACGGCAAGCCGGTCTCGCGAACGGCGACCCTGCATAGACGCGAACAGGGCCGGAAAGTTGCGGCCGGCCCTGCACGTTTTTAGCGATCTTTCTACGTTGGAACTAGTGGATGTCGAACTGCTCCGAATTCAGGCTGGGATCGCTCTTCACAATGATCGTCTTGCCCGCCATCTCTTCCATGTCCTGCAGCCAGCGGCTGTTGTTCGACTTCAACTGCTTGACCACCTCAGGATTGACGCGGAGCAGAATGTCGCCCTGATCGAAGTGGCGATGCATCTTGCGCAGCTCCACATAGATCTCGTTGCACACCGTCACCGGATTTTTGACCATGCCGGTTCCCGTGCAAACCGCGCACGGCATGCTGAGCGTGCGTTCGAGGCTTTGTTTGACCCGCTTGCGGGTGATCGCGACCAATCCAAAATCATTAAACTGCAGCACTTTGGATGGCGCCCGATCCGCCTTAAGCGCCTCTTCCAGCGCCTGCATTACTCGCTGGCGGCTGCGCCGTTCATCCATATCAATGAAGTCAATCACGATGATGCCGCCGAGGTCGCGCAGCCTGACCTGCCGCACAATCTCGGGGATGGCGTCGAGGTTCGTCTTGAGAATCGTGTCCTCAAGCCGCGCCGTCTTGCCGACGTATTTGCCGGTGTTGATGTCAATGGCGACCAGCGCCTCAGTTTGATTGATGACGATCGAGCCGCCCGACTTCAGCCACACCTTCGACTTCAGAGCCTTGTTAATCTCTTCCTGAATGCCGAACTGCTCAAACAGCGGCGTCTCTTTGGTGTAAAGCTTGACGTGCCGCACCAGCGCGGGCTGGAAGCGGGTGAGGAAGCGGACTACGCGTTCGTACTCCTCTTCAGTGTCCACCCAGATGACGGAGAAGCGGTCGGTGACCTGATCGCGCAAAACGCGCTCGACCAGATTTAGATCGTGATAAATCAGCGCCGGCGATTTCGCCTGCTCCGAGCGCTGCTTGATCTCAGTCCACAGATTGATGAGGAAGCGAATGTCGGCGCGCAACTCCTGCTCGCTGGCACTGCCCGCCGCGGTCCGGACGATGAATCCGCCGTTAGCGTCGCCCTTCTCGCTGAGCAGAATCCGCTTCAGCCGCTGACGCTCTTCGTCGGAAGCAATCTTGCGCGACACCCCAACGTGATTGACCGTCGGCATATAGACCAGGAAGCGCCCCGGCAACGCGATGTGACTGGTGATGCGCGCGCCCTTCTTGGCGATCGGCTCCTTGGCAATCTGCACCAGGATTTCCTGACCCGGCTTGAGCAGGTCCGTGATGATCGGCAACGAAGTGCTCTGCGCGCTCTGGCGCCGACCGCCTCCACCGCCGCCGCCCATCGAACTGCGGCGAGGTGCACCGCGTCCGCCCGGCATGCGGCGCCCACGACGTCCGCGTCTCTGGCGGCCGTCCGTTGAGACGGCATCGGTCGGGCTCGACCGCTCGCGCGATGCGCCTGCCCCGCTGCCTTCCCGCACGATCTCTTCGCCGTCTTCGTTGAACTCGGGCTCTTCGTAATCGCCGATGTCGTCAATTTCTCCGACCTCAGCGTCGTCGCTGTCCTCTGCCTCCGCCTCGCCTTCGACAGCGCCGGTCTGCTCATCCACAAACTTGTCGCGGACAAACTCGCCGACATCGCCGGCTTCCATCTGCTGCTCTGAGAGCTCCTCCATCTGCTCGTCCTCACCGAGATCGTCAGGATGCGCATGTAAAGGCTCGAAGTCGTACTCCTCGTCCTCGATGATCTCTTCGTCCACTTCGCCGCTGCCGGGAGCAAATCCCAGCGCCTCGGCACGTGAAGCGGAGTGCTGCGCGTCCCCTGCTGCATGGCCGCCCTCGTGCGTGTGACCGGCCTCGTGCACGTGAGAGTGGGCGTCCACGCTGTCTGATTCTTCCAGCTCATCATCGTCCAGCAGGTTCGGCACCGCGGGAAATATCTCGTCGCCGTGTCCGCCACGCGATGCCATCTCGTGGCCGAACTGGTGCGCCAATTCGCGGCGCGCCGAATCCTCCTCGGAGTGGCCGGTGTGCGGATCATGCAGCCCGGCTTGCTGACGCTCGAGCGTTTCCGTTTCCGTCTCGTCGAACTCCTCAACCTCGATCTCGCCGAAACCGACTTCGTCGGACCCGTGTGATCCGGTCACCAGCTCGTCGTTGATCAGATCTTGCGCGATCACTTCCTCGGGCACAAACTCCTCGGCGACGAACTCTTCCGTCTCCGCCGTCTCCATCTCGGGAGTCGGCATGCGGAACTCGCTGGGAGCGACTGGATCTACGCTATAAGAAGCCGACGCGTGCTCGGAATGCTTTTCCTCCGGCGCCGCCGCGGTCTCTGCCAACGGGGCTGCAACGCTCGACGCCGCGAAGTCATGATGCTCGAGCACTTCGTGCGAGCCCTCCCACTTGCTCTCCCACTGCGGCTGCGAAGACGTCTGCGGAGCCGATTCGGCTCTTCCCCCGCCGCTCGTCTTGCGATGCCGCGAGATGGATTCGCCGGGCAGCGTGGTTCCGCCGTCCCAGGTGAGAGGCACATCAATCAGCGTGGACGGGCGACTGCTGCCCGAGCCCGATGCCGTCGCCGAAGGGCGCGCGCCGCCGGACTGGGACTCACGTCCTCCGCCGCCATATTTTGAAAGCGATTCGCCGGGCAGCACAAACGCCGGCTCCGCCGAACCACGGGAGCGCCCACTCGAGCTCTCGCTGGAACGCGGTTCGAAGTCACGACGCGGCTTGTCTGCACGCGGCTCCGCGTCCCGATCCCTGCGCGGACGATCTCCGCCCGCTGATGCCTCTCTGCGCGGCCGATCGCCTGATGACCGTCGCGGCTCAGGAACCGGCAACGGGGCAGGAGACTGGCTAGAAAAGGGGGCCAAAGGCTCATCGCCCCAGCTATCGTCGTCGCTGTGCAGCTGAATCGTCTCGCCCGTCGGTACATTCGGCGCAGCAGCACTCGGTATGCGCTCTCCACCTGCGCCCGGCGTCCGCTCGCCATTTCCTTCACCAGGAGTGCGGCCGCCACGACCACGACGGCGTCCCCGGCGTCCACGCCAACGGCGCGCTCCCGGTTCCACCGAGGCATCGTCGAGGCTGCGCGTGTTATCAGGAGCCAGCGAGCCGGTCGAAAGGCTGTCTACTTCATCCAGATCATCCTGCGATCGTTCGGGAGCCGCGCTGCGCTCGCCACCTCGGTCGCGACCTCGTCCCCGTCCCCGGTCACTGCCCCGGTCTCTGCCACGGTCTCCGCCCCGATCTCCGCCACGGTCACTCCGACCTTCCGCGCCCTGCTCACCATTCTGCTCGCCGCGCACAAAGCGCGAAGCGGCCTGGCCAGGCAAAGACGTGCGATCAAATTCGCCCGTATCTTCCTGCTCTTCGATGAAGTCGGTGACGTAGAGAAATGCGTCGCGGTCCAGGCCCACGTCTACGAAGGCGGACTGCATGCCGGGAAGCACGCGGGTTACGCGGCCGTTGTAAATTGCGCCGGCGAGGGTGTATTCGTTTTCGCGCTCGTAATGGACCTCAACGAGCTGCTCATCTTCCACAATTGCGAGCCGCGTTTCATGCGGCGTAGTTGATATGTAAATTTCCTTGGTCATGCTGCGTCTGTGCCCGTCCTTTCACGGGGTTGGCGCGGCAAAGGGACCAGGCTCAGGCAGAGGCCGAAGTGCAGGGTGGATCGGCAGCAGGCCGCGTAAAGTGCGTTGGCCTGGGCTGCCATTTGTCTGTGCGGATGCCTTGTGCAGGCTGGGTTCGCTTGACGGTCATGATCCTTCCGTGCGTGACGAAAACGTTGTGGCCATGCTTGCCAGCGCTTTGCAGCGATCCAGGCTGGGCCGTTCCCCCGTTTTTGTCCAATCTTGCTCTTCTGCTTTCGCCGGTCGCAATCCTTTGCGGTGCCGGTTAAGTTTGCTGCTTCAGATCTATTTCTGCTTTCTGCCGCGACAGCGACCTCGCTGCCATACGGCCTGCTGCTGACAAATCCTTTCCGGCTGTCCCCAAACCGGGGCAGGCGCCGGAGTGCCTTGCCATAATTCTACTCTTTTTCCTGAGAACTCAGTTAACGAATCTGCCCATCCTTACGTTCATCACGATCCCCAGAGCCAAAAACGTAAACAGAATGGACGACCCGCCATAACTCATCAACGGCAGCGGAATTCCGGTGACCGGCATCAGCCCGACCACCATCCCGACATTGACTGCAATCTGGAAGATGAGCACCGCTACCACTCCCATCACCAGCAGCGTGCCCGGCAGATCGGCGGCGGTTTGAGCGTTCTGAATTAATCGCATCAGGATGAAGAAATATAAAAGCAGCACAAAGACCGCGCCGACGAATCCATGCTCCTCGCTAAACGCCGCAAAGATGAAATCGGTATACGGAATGGGCAGAAAGTCTCCCTGGGTCTGTGTCCCCTTGTTTGTGCCCGCGCCAATCACCCCGCCGTCACCGACCGCAATCAGGGACTGGCGAATCTGGTAGCCGCTGCCCCGCGGGTCATCATCGGGCGAGATGAAGCTGGTCAGCCGCGCCTTCTGGTAAGGCTTGAGCACTTTGTACCAGATGGGCACGACCGCGATCAGCGCTGCCAACACGAGAATCATTGCCTGCTTCCAGCGAATGCCGCCGAGAAATAATCCGCAGAGCAGCACCGGCAGATAGGTGAGCGCGGTGCCGAGGTCGGGCTGCTTGAGCACGATCAGCATGGGAACGCCGACCAGCGCAAAGGCTTTCAGAATGTCCGTCCAGGTCAGATTGCGTCCGCCCAGGTTGGCGAAATAACGCGCCACCGCGACCACCAGCACAATCTTCACCCACTCCGACGGTTGAAAGTGGATGCCGCCGGGCAGGCGAATCCAGCGCTTCGCGCCCAGCACGCGCGTGCCCACCACCGCGACCGCGACCAGTGAAATCAGGCAGAAACCGTAGGCCCAGTTCACATAATCGAGCAGCAGATGGTAATCAATGAGCGAGAAGATAAACATCGCCACCAGGCTGCCGGCAAGCCAGAGAAGCTGCTTGTGTTCAAAGCCGTGAAACTTGGTGTGCAGAGTCGCGGAATAAATCTCCGCCACGCTGATGAGCGACATCAGCAGCACCAGGCTCAGCAGCACCCAGTCGAAATCGCGAAAAGAGCCGGCCCCGCGCTTCATCGCCGGGCCACCGTCGGCGTTGGCGCTGCGGCAGTCTTTGCAATCGCGAATCGGCCGGCATGCAGGTCGCCGGGGGCAAGCTGGGCGCCATTGGGTTCCGCGGCAGTCGCCGCCACATTTTTCGCGCCGGCTTTCTGCGCGCCGGCTGGCGCCGCCTCGTCTCCGCCCTCATGCCAGACGCCGGCTATTTCGCCCTGGGCTGCATTCGCCGGAGCCGACGGCCTGCCGCAAATTGTTTTCCAGCCGCCGCTGCTTGTCTACATAGGCCTCAATCACCATTGCCGCGCGGCGCGCCGAGAGATATCCGCGCATGCCGCCCTCCCACAGAACGCAAACCGCAATCTCCGGATTCCGCCGCGGCGTCAGTCCTACGAACCATCCGTTGTCGCGCATCTTCGCGCCCAGGCCCTTGGCCTTTCCTTCGTGGCTCACCGTCTGCGCGCTACCCGTCTTGCCGGCGAAATCAATTCCATTCAAATGCGCGCTGGCAGCGGTCCCGCCCGGCCCCACCGTGCCCGTCATCGCGTCGGTGATCAGCTCCCAATTGTCCGTCGCGATCGGCACCACCGCGTCGCCTGAGCCGCCATTCTGCTCCAGCGCCTGCTTAAACTCCGGCGGCATCTCGTCGTAAGCGACCACGTGCGGCCGCTTCATCATTCCGCCGCTGGCAATGCCCGCGATGATGCGCAACATCTGTATCGGCGTGGCTGCAATGGCGCCCTGCCCAATGCCCACCGAGATGGTCTCTCCGGCATACCACTTCTCGTGATAGTTCTTCAGCTTCCATTGCTCTGACGGCATAATGCCGGCGACTTCGTCGGGCAGGTCCACGCCGGTGCGCTGCCCCATGCCGAAGCGGTGCGCCCAGTCGGCGATCTTGTTAATGCCCAGCCGCTCCGCCAGGTTGTAGAAAAATACGTCGCACGAGACCGGGATCGCGCGATGAATGTCCACCGCGCCATGCTTCTCGTCGCATTTGAAATAGCGGCCGTAAAAATTCTGTCCGCCGGTGCAGACCACGTGCAGATTCTGCGCGATGCCTTCCGCCAGCCCCGCCGCCGCCATGATGATCTTGAAGGTCGAGCCCGGCGCCAGCTGCGCCTGAATTGCCTTGTTCAGCAGCGGATGGTCGGGGTCGTTGATCAGCTTGTTCCACTCATCGCGATGGATCTTTACCGCGAACTCGTTGGGATCAAACACCGGCCGGCTGGCCATTGCCAGTATCTCGCCGGTGCGCGGGTCCATCGCAACGATTGCGCCGTTGCGGTCGCCCAGCGCCTCTTCTGCCGCTTTTTGAATGTCGAGATCAATGGTCAGCCGCAGGGTCTTGCCCGGCACCGAGGGCTCCCGGCCGAGCACGCCAATCTCTTTGCCGTGGCTGTTCACGATCACATCGCGCGATCCGTCTTTGCCCCGCAGAATCGAATCGTAGGACGCCTCCACGCCCGAGCGCCCCACCACATCGCCCGGCTCATAAAACTCATACTCCGGGTTGTCCAGCATCTCTTCGCTGACTTCCCCGACATAGCCGATCAGGTGCGCGGCAAAACCATTCTTGGGATAAAGGCGTCGCTCCTCGTCAATCGTCTCCAGCTCCGGCAGCTCGTTGCGATGCGCTTCGATGAAGGCAACTTCATCCGGCGTGATGTCCTGCTTCAGAGGAATCGGCTGATACTTCGGCTGCGCCTGAAAGTGCCGCAGCGCCGACTTTATCTGCTCGACGCTCATGTGCAGTCCGCTGGCGATCAGCGGCAGGTCGGTCTCAGGATGCTGAATCTGTTCGCGCAGCAGAAAGCACGACGTCGAGGGATAGTTGTCCACGATCAGCCGGCCTTCGCGGTCGAGAATCTTGCCGCGCGGGGCGAGTATCGGCACCTTGCGAATGCGGTTCTGCTGCGCCAGCAACTGGTAACTTTGCGCGTTCAGTATCTGCAGCCGCCACAGCCCGGCCACCAGCACCAGCATCACCGCGACGATGACATACTGCACCACCGTGAGCTTCATCTGCGAAGCTTTGTCATCCCGCGAGTAACTGCTTGCCATGGCCTTATGCTTCCTTTAAAAGAATACCGCCGCTATGCTCTGCGCCGGAACAGGTCCAGCAGCAGAAAAACCAACATCGCCACCAGCGTGTTCAAAACGGCACGCAACAACTCGTAACCCCAGTGCCATCCCGGCGCCTGGTTCATCAAAAAGCGCAGCACCGTGTAGAGCATCACGCTGTTCACCAGTGTGAAGATCAGGTTGATGAGCAGCCGCGTCCCCGGATTGTCCACGTCCAGCCGCACGCTCACCGAGCCGGCGTAATAGCCGACCACTGCTTTCGCGATTCCGTTCACGCCCAGCGGAAGGTGAGTGAGCGCGTCCTGCAACAGGCCGACGCCGGTGCCCATCACCGCGCCCGTCACCTGGCTGCGTCGCCCGAGCGAGAAATAAATGACCACGATCAGCGGCAGATCGAGAATGCTGAAGCGCGGAAAATGCAGCGGCAGATACGACTGCAGATACACCGCGACCAAGGGAGCCAGCAGCATCACCGTGATCGGATAATTCTGTTCCACCGCCTCGCGCCGCGAGGTATAGCTCAGCATCGCCATTACTGGGGCCCCTGTGTTGCTGCCGGAGCCGTGGGTGCCGGAGCCGTCGTTGCCGCCGGAGCCGCGTCGGCGTCGCTGCGTCGGGGTAGTCGTCTTCGGCGCAGTCGTCTTCGGTGTGGTCGTCTTCTTCGGCGGCGTCGCGTCCCCGGGCTTCGCAGCTTTACTTGCCGGCGCAGCTGTTTTGCCGCCGGCTGCCCGGCCGTCGGGGTCGCAGCTCTCATCTGGCTTCCCGCCACTCCGGCTCGCACCGGGCCGCCACCGGAGTGTCCGGCGCATTCGTCTTCTCTTCCGCCACCCAGGCCTGCGGCGGCACACCCGGCCGCATGTCCGTCGCCGGCGGAGTTTCGCCAATCTGGAAGCGGTCGTTGTGCAGCGGCTGCGGCGGTTGCGGCGGACGCTCCATCTCATCCTGCGCGACAGATGCCGCCACGGCTGCCGGATCCACGGTCGGCAGTTTTTCCGCCAGCACTTCGGCCGCCTTCTTCTGCGCTTCGGCCATCTGCTCGCTCGCGGCAACATCGGCTGAGGTCGCCGCCGGCTCAGTATCGCTGGTCTTCGTGATCACCAGCACTTCTTCAAGCCGCGAAAGATTCGCCGCGGGCCGCAAAATAATCGCCTGGTAAGGATCGCGCTCCGGGTCCGCCACCACGCGGTCTACCGTGCCCACCAGCAGTCCGCGGGGATAGACCTGATCGCCGCCTGTCGTCACCACGCGCTCGCCCGGCTGCACCCGATCGTCCGGCAGCATGTTGATGATCTCGATCTCGCCGATTGAGGTGCCCCGCAATACGCCGCGAATGCGCGTCTTCTCCAGCATCACTCCGGCGCCGCTGGTGGGATCGTTAATCGGCAGCACCTGCGAAATATCGGGGAACACTTCGCGCACCTTGCCGACAATTCCATCCGGCGTTATCACCGCCATGTCCTGCCGGATTCCGGCGCGGTAGCCCTTATCTATATAGAGAGCGCGCGACAGGTCGCTGCCGCTGGTGCTCAACACCTGCGCCGCCACCGTCTGCGAAAGATATTGCTGCTTGAATCCGAGCAGCGTCTGCAGGCGTCTTCCCTGCAGCGCGTCCTCTGACAGCGCGGCCTGCTCCAGCCGCAGCCGGTTCACCTCGGCCTGCAAATCCTGATTCTGCTTATAGACGCCGCGCAGGGCGATGTAGCCCCGCAGGCTGCCGCGAATGCCATGCCCGATGCCGTGGAAGACGCGCGCAAACGGCGACCCGATCTCGGTCACCCACAAACGCGCCAGCCGTACCCCGCCCGACTCCGGAGTTCCGCCCGGCACCACCGGACGCCGAATCTGGCTCGCCAGCCCGATCACCTGCGCCAGCACCAGGGCCACCAGCAGCAGCGGATTGCGATAGCGGACGAAGAAGGATTCCATGACCTAGCAGACACCCATGGGCCGCAGTCTCGCAACGCGCCCTCTAAAAATGGAAATGTAACCGCAGCCGCGCAAATTCAGCCCCACGCCGCCGCCAGTCTTGCGCTGCGTGATCCGCCGCGTGACGCGCTCGATAGTGCGCTCCATGCCGCGGCCCATTGCTCACTCCACAGAGATCTTGCGCAGCAGGTTAAAGTCGGAGAGCATCTTGCCTGTCCCCAACACCACCGATGCCAGAGGATCGTCTGCCACACTCACCGGCAGACCCGTCTCTTCGCGAATGCGCTTGTCGAGGTTCTTGATCAGCGCTCCGCCGCCGGTCAGCACGATGCCGCGATCGCTGATGTCCGCGCTCAGCTCGGGCGGCGTCCGCTCCAGGGCCACGCGAATCGCGTTCATGATGGTCGCAATGCATTCGCCCAGCGCTTCGCGGATTTCGCTGTCGTCAATGGTGATTGACTTCGGCACGCCCTCAATCAGGTTGCGGCCTTTGATCTCCATCGTCAGCGGCTTGTCCAGCGGATAGGCCGAGCCCAGCTCAATCTTGATTTGCTCCGCGGTGCGCTCGCCGATCAGCAGGTTGTACTTGCGCTTGAGGTAGTTCATCACCGCCTCATCCATCTGGTTGCCGGCCATGCGCACGGAGCGCGAATAAACAATTCCTGAGAGTGAGATGACCGCGATGTCGGTGGTGCCGCCGCCGATGTCAACCACCATGTTGCCGCTCGGCTCAGTGATGGGCAGACCGGCGCCGATGGCCGCGACCATCGCCTGCTCGACCAGATGCACTTCACTCGCCTTCGCGCGATAGGCTGAGTCCATGACGGCGCGCTTTTCTACCTGCGTAATTTCGCTTGGCACTCCGATCACGATGCGCGGGTGCACCAGCATCTTGCGGTTGTGCGCTTTTTGGATGAAGTAGTTCAGCATCTTCTCCGTCACTTTGAAATCGGCGATCACGCCGTCTTTCATCGGACGAATGGCGACGATATTGCCCGGCGTGCGGCCCAGCATCTCCTTGGCCTCTTTGCCGACAGCTTCAACCTCGCCGGTATTTTTATTGATCGCTACTATCGAGGGCTCGTTGACCACAATGCCCTTGCCCTTGGCATAGACCAGCGTGTTGGCCGTGCCAAGATCAATGGCCAGGTCGCTGGAGAAAACACTGAAGAGCGAACGCATGTTGCGCGCTCGCGATGACCGCATCTGAAAACCATTCGACGACATGAGTGTTTTGGAGGATCCTTACCCGGGGATTCTTCATCATTGTACGGCTTGCCGCAATGCGCCGCTTAGCGCCTGTGCATCAGTAGGCAACAGGCGTGGATTCAATCCCATACAACTTGGGTAGAAGTTCCTCCCCAGTCACGAGCCGGGCCGGGGCCGGGCCCACCGGCCGCCCCCCGGTGAAAGGTCAGAATCCCGGCTCTTGCGTGGTAGGCTGCCCCCAGCTTCATGTCCGAGCTCACCCATCCCACCGCCATCCCCGCCTCCGTCGAGCAGGCCAGGCTCACCCGGCACCGTCGCGCGCTCGGCGCCCTCACCGGCATCCGCTTCGTCGCCGCCATGCAGGTCGTCTTCGTCCACCATGGCTCGGGATTTGTCGCCCGCCTTTACGCCGCCGCCCCGGTGGTTGACCTCGGCTGGCTGGCCGCGTGGAACTCGCTCACCTTCTTCTATCTGCTCTCCGGTTTCATCCTGGCCTATACCTACGCCGGCCAAATGCGCGGCCCCGGCCACAAACGCCGCTTCTGGGAGGCCCGCTTCGCCCGCGTCTACCCGGTCTATCTGCTCGCGCTGCTGGTCAGCTATCCCTTCAGCCGCCCCGGACTCGGAGCCGTAGTGGCCTGCCTGCTCATGGTCCAGAGCTGGGACCCGTTCCACCCCTACCTCGCTACCGCGTGGAACTTCACCGCGTGGTCGCTCTCCTGCGAGGCCTTCTTCTACCTGGTCTTTCCCTGGTTCCTCTACGCATTTGAAAAGCTGACGCCACGCGTCATGCGCTACATTCTCGGCGCGCTGGTGCTGCTGATCGTCTTCGGCCACACCACCCTGGCCGACCCGAGCGCCATCCATTCGTCACAACTGGCGACCATTTTCCGCTGGACCCCGACTCCCATCCGCCGCCTCCCCGAGTTCCTCGTCGGCATCGCCCTCGGCCTGCTCTTTCTCAAAGACCGCCGCGACAGTGGCCGCAACTGGCTGCTTTGGTCCGCCATCGTCCTCGACATCGTCCTGCTCGGCACCCTGCACGGGCTCTGGATTTCGCTCCTCGTCATCCCCGACGTCGTGCTGCTCTACGAGCTGGCCCACGGAGGCACCGGACTCGCCCGCCTGCTTTCGACCGGCCCGCTGCTGCTGCTTGGCGGAGCCAGCTACTCCATCTATCTGCTGCAATTTCCCGTCCGCAATCTCGAGCGCTTCCTCTTCCCCGGCCACCTGGGGGCATCGTCGCTGCCGGCGCTGGTCTATCCGCTGCTGCTGACCGGCGTCGCCATTCTTGTCTTCCTCTATTTTGAGGAGCCCTGCCGCCGCGCCCTGCGCCAATGGTTCGCGCGGACATCTCCAGCCTCGGGTCCTCCGCCACCAGCGCCGGCCGCTCCGGCACAAAGCTAGCCGCGCCCTGCACGGACCAAAGCTGCCGGGGTACCATATCCAGTCATGCCTACCAAGACTTTCAAGAACCTCATCGGCTCCGAGTGGCTGCCCGCTCAAAGCGGCAACACTTATGAAAATCGCAATCCCGCAGATACTCACCGACCTGGTCGGCGTCTTCCCCGCCTCCGGCCCGGCCGATGTAAACGCCGCGGTCCGCGCGGCCGCTGAGGCCTACAAGACCTGGCGCCTGGTCCCCGCTCCCAAGCGCGCCGAGATTCTCTTCCGCACCGGCGAGCTGCTCACCCAGCGCAAAGAGAAGTATGCCCGCGAGATGACCCGCGAAATGGGCAAGGTGCTGGCTGAGACTCGCGGCGATGTGCAGGAGGCGATTGACACTGCCTACTACATGGCCGGCGAAGGCCGTCGCCTCTTTGGCCAGACCGTTCCCTCCGAGCTCGGCAACAAGTTCGCCATGTCGGTGCAGAATGCCGGTCGGCGTCATCGGCATGATCGCGCCGTGGAACTTCCCCATGGCCATCCCCTCGTGGAAGCTCTTCCCCGCCATCGTCTGCGGCAATACCTGCGTCATCAAGCCGGCGGAGGACACGCCGCTCTCCACCTACAACCTCGTCCAGACGCTGCTCGATGCCGGACTGCCGCCGGGTGTCGTCAACATCGTCAGCGGCTTCGGTCCCGACGCCGGTGCCCCGTTAGTTGACCACGCGCTGGTTCGCGCCATCAGCTTTACCGGGTCGAGCGAAGTCGGCCGCATCGTCGGCATGAACGCCGCCGGCCACTTCAAGCCCTGCTCGCTCGAGATGGGCGGCAAAAACGCGATGATCATCATGGACGACGCCAACCTCGACCTCGCCCTCGAAGGCGCGCTCTGGGGGACCTTCGGCACCACCGGCCAGCGTTGCACCGCAACCAGCCGCATTCTGCTGCACAAGAAAATCGCCGCCACCTTCACCCGCCGCTTCGTCAAACGCGCCCGCGAACTCCGCGTCGGCAACGGCCTCGACGAAAAAACCGAGATGGGCCCGCAGGTCAACCTGCAGCAGCAGGAGACTGCCAAGCGCTACGTGCAGATCGCGACCGAGGAAGGCGCGAAGCTGCTCTGCGGCGGTCACGCCCTCACCAAGGGAAAGTACAAGCACGGCTACTTCTTCGAGCCGACCATCTTCGGCAATGTGAAGCCGCGCATGCGCATCGCGCAGGAAGAAGTCTTCGGCCCCGTGGTCGCGCTGCTCGAGTTCTCCAGCTTCGCCCAGGCCCTCGAGATGGCCAACGGCATCAGCTACGGCCTCTCGACCGCCATCTATACCAAAAATGTGAACCGCTCCTTTGAGGCCATGCGCGATCTTGAGGCCGGAATCACCTATGTGAATGCGCCCACCATCGGCGCCGAGGTCCACCTGCCCTTCGGCGGAGTGAAGAAGACCGGCAACGGCCATCGCGAGGGCGGCACCGGCGCACTCGACTTCTACACCACATGGAAATCGCTCTACGTGGATTACTCCGACACCCTGCAACGCGCGCAAATTGATACCGGCGAGTAACTTAGGCCCGCCAGCAGACTTGACCGCGAAGCTGGATTTCCCCGAGTTACTCATCCTGTAAATGGGCGGTTAAGCTGCGCCGGAATCTATCTTTTTATCCTCCGGGGTAATTGACGTCTTAATAGCGGCCCTCTAAACTGCTTCGCAAGCTTCCGCTGTATTCAGATGTGTTGGTAGTCCGCCGATCGTTTCGTTCAGCCCTCAGCGGCCTCAGTCAACGACCGCTTTCTCAGCTGAAACAGGAGATCGAGCACGTCATGATTCACTTCCTGCCTTTTGGTTCTTTCTTTCCCTCCGCCCTCGCAAACACCACATCACAACCCGCCCGCAGCAACACTCGCCGCCGCCACGGCCGCCTCTTCTCTGCCGTCTGCCTCGCACTCCTGCTCGCCGCAGGCATGACCACGGCCCGCGCGCAGAGTGTCAAGGTCGAGAAGTGCGATAACGCCAATCACATTCTTCCCGCCGGTGACATGAACACCGATCTGCTGATTGACAACCTCACCTGCACGGTGGACGGCAGCGTCTCTTCCGGCGGACAAAACGGCGTCTATGTCTATCGCAACGTCAACATCATCAATCACGGAACTCTGAAGTTTGACGACAAGCCGATTGACTTTCATGCCCACGGCATCCTGATCGAGCTCAACGGGACCCTCACCGCCGGCGCCACATCGCCGCTCAAAGGCCCGCTGACCTTCTGGCTCTGGGGCGCACCCAACGACGGCATCCCCAGCATCACCTGTAAGAGCGATACCAAGAATCAGTGCGGCGTGCCCGACAGCATCTGGGACTCCAACCCCAACGTCTCGATGAAGAAGATGCCGACCATGCCCTGCAATCCGGCGATGTTCGACGGCAAACCTGTGCTCCCGGAAGACGACTGCTTTTATCCCTACGAAGTCTTCGACGCCAACGATTCCGCAGGAGCCTACTTCGGACGCAAAGTGCTCGCCGTCTCTGCCGGCGGATCGCTCATGCTGCGCGGCGCCAAAGGCATTCGTCAGGGCCCCATCGAAGCCAATCCGGCCGACTCCGGCACCAGTTGGGGACGCCTCACCAAGACCCTCAACGGCGGCGAGTCGTCTCTCTATATAGACCGCCCGGTGCCGACCTGGAGCAAGGGCGACCACATCGTGGTCACCACCACGGACTATCTGCCCGGCCACACCGAGGAGCTGATCATCAAGGATGTCGTGAAGGACCAGACCGGCTACCGGATTGACCTCGACGTCACCAAGAACCTCATTCGCTACCCGCATTACGGCGAGACCTACGACTACAGCGCCATCGTTGCCGATCATGAAACCGCCAAACTCCCCCCTGTCGGCCCGCTCCCCGACCCCAACGTTAAAAATCTCAAGGCGAGCAACATCGAGACCCGCGCCATCATCGCCCTGCTCACCCGCAGCATCGTGGTCGCATCCGAAGGCGCTACCCCGGAAGTCCAGCGCACGGTCGTCCACTTTCCCGCAACGCCGGGAAATTTCTTCGGCGGCCATACCCTGGCCCGCGAAGGCTTCGCCACCTATGAAGTCCAGGGCGTGGAGTTCCTGCAGCTCGGGCAGGGCGGAGTCATCGGCCATTACCCGGTCCACTTCCACATGGCCCGCAGCGTGCCCCAGCCCGACGCCACTACCAACTATCTCGGCACCTTTGTCGCCGATTGCTCCATCGTGGATTCGATGACCCGCTTCATCACCGTCCACGCCACCCAGGGTGTAACTCTGGCCCGCAACGTGGGCTACCGGTCAATCGGTCACGGCTTTTATCTTGAGGACGCAACCGAAATCAAGAATCGCCTCTACTCCAACGTCGGCATCAACGTCGAAGGCGCGCTCGCCAACATCGCAACCAATCCTCGCCTGGTGCCTGGCATCCTCAACCTTGCGCCTGAGCAGCTCCCCTGGCCAGCGTCAACACCGCCCCACGTGATTCTCCATGCCGGCGATCCGGTCCCCGACTTTCCGCCCTACACCACCGACATCGTCACTCCCAGCACGTTCTGGATCATGAATACCTGGAATGATTTTGAATACAACGCCGCCGTCGGCGTGGGTGCCTGCGGGGCCTGTTACTGGTTGCCGCCCGCAGGCATCAGCGGTCCCTCGCGCTACGAGACCTGGACCGGCTACGCCAGCATGCAAAATACCGGGGCCCTTGAGGGCGCCGTCCCGATGATGGATTTCAAGGGCAACTCCTGCAGTGCCGCCATGGGCGCGCTGATTTAGCGTCGGCCAGACCAACAATTGCAACGGCGTTGTGTATGGTCCCGGATCCTCCACGCCCACGCAATTCGTCTCCCAGGTCAACAATGCCACGCCAGCTCTTCCCGTTGATAGCTATCCGGTCGAAGATCCCGGCCAGCGCGGCAAGGCCACCGTCTGCAATACGCCCGACGGCGATTGCAGCAAGGTCCTCCCCTGCTCCGGATCAGGCGTCAATCTCACCACCTGCACCCCGACCATAGTGGACCACTTCACCACTTCATTCAACTGGGCACCCACAAACTTCGCTGCCGTCTGGCTGCGCGGCTGGTGGTTTCTGGTCGAGAACTCCGCCATCACCGACGTTCAGAACGGCGGCCTCACCTTCGTCAGCGGCGGAGGCTACTCGCGATCCGACGCCGCCCAGGGCTTCTGGTCGGTGCTCAAGAACAGCATCCTGGTTGGCAACACCCAACCCATCATCGATAAATATCTGCCGCTCAATGCCTTCGCCTCCAACGGTGGCCCCTTCAATCCCAAGGGCCTTCCCTGTCCCTACAACACCAGCCAGTGCATTTCTCCAGCTGACGGAGTTGTCTTTGTCGGATCGAACTTCGCCGTCAATCAGCGCCTCTTCAATATCTACGATGGGCCCGCCACCGAGTTCAACAACATTTACTCCGACGTGCACGAAACCGTCCTCGGTACCCTGGCCCAGTGCCGACCCGGCGGCAACGGCGTCGCCGGCGAGTGTCATCAGGGTTGGATGAACGGCTACTACCCGGGCGTGCTCCAATCCCCGCCTGGGAAACAAGAACACCAACAATTGCGTGCTGCCCAACGCCGCCATCGCATGGAAGCAGCCCAACGGCTTCTACTATCCTCCCGCCTTCACCTCTTACAACCTGGTCTTCAAAGACGTGGACATTCGCCACTTCGTCATTCAGCCGGCATATAAGCCCGGCACTCTGACCACCGATCTCGACCTGATCAAAAACACCTATTGCAGCTGGCAGAACGCAATGTTCAGCGACAGCTTCACCGACATTGATCGCGAGACGGAGTTGACCGACGACGATGGCAGCCTCACCGGTCTTACCTCCAACATCACGCTGAACGATCCCCAGCCCGCCCCGACCATCTCCGTCACCAAAGACACCTACTTCAACGCGCCTCTGCTCACCGACGAGTGCTCCAGCGGCCAGCCCGAACCGAAAACTCAGAACGGCAACGGCGCCACCGTTGACACCAGCCCATACGAATACCTCACCACCGCGCTGGTCGCGGAGTGCGCTCGCAGAAATCCGGACAAGCATGACTGCGGCGGCAACTGGCTCAACGAATGCACCAACCCGCGCTGCTATGGCGTTCCCCTCTACCGGCAGAGCATCACCCAGGCCGAGATGACCGCGAAATCCACGCCCAGCATCAGCATGATGGGCCAGGCCAGCGCTCAGCGCAGCTCCCTCACCCTGAACCATGCCAGCTATTACATCGATACCTCACTCTCACTCGCCGGACAGCAGGCCATCACCTACCCTGACCCTCCCGCCGGACGCCAGCGCTACGGCTTCTGGAGTGTCTTCCAACCCAACCAGACCTACGACATCTTCTTCCTCTTCGCGACTGAGGATACAAAGCAGACCTACAGCATTTACATCGGCCCCGGCCTCAGCGAGGCCGACGCTAAGGCGACCATGGCGAATGGACGCATGCCAATCCCCGACAACAGCTTCCCCTGGGAGCCGGACAGCAGCGGCACCTGGGCCACCTTCGGCGGCTATAACAGCGACACCGGCGTCTTGACCGTGAAGGTTGATCTCGCCGGACTAACCGATCTTGATCCCGCCAATCGCTCCGACTTTTGCCAGCCGACAACCTATTGTGCGTGGAACACGACCACGAAAGCCTGTGGCTGCGCGCCCGGCACCGCCTGCGCGGCTGAGAAGAATGATGCGGTCTGCGCCGCCGGAGTGAAGGACCTCGATTGCCCGGTGAATGGCTGCTATGGCTTCTCCATCACCATGCCCGGCAGCTTCACGACATTCATGACGCCTAAGCCGCCGCCCCCGACCCAGCTCTACACCGCGACCGAACCCGATTACTTCGGCAAAAAGAAAGTCATCTTTGTGGATCCCGGCGCAGCAGTGTCCGGCTCCGATTGTCACTATGATCCGGTGCCAATGCAGCAGAACAAACCGAAGACGGTCGTGACCGAGGAAGGCTCAGCGGCGGAATAATATCGCCGCTCAGTCTGCCTGCTCTCAAGCTCGCGGATAATCTGTGTCTGCAATCGCTGCCGTTGGGGCAGGCGCCGCGGCGCCTGCGCTACTTCGGCGCGTCAGGAGTCGCCGCATGGGCCGCGACGTCGCCGTCTTTTTTCTTGCGCTTGTTCATGAAGTGCCGCTGAATGTCCGGCCAGAACTCCAGCAGCTCGGCTCCGATTGCGCCCTCCGCCGTCACTGTCCCGGCGCGCTCAAACGTCAGCCCCAGTCCGCGATCCGATGGCGGGTAATAGACGTTCGAGATCGCCCCGGCCACCAGGTTCCCCGAAACGTTTGAATAATTCCACTCCCACTTGCCGTTGTCGCCCTTGCAGCGCACGGTCGAGCTCGCGGCATAAAAGAAGCGATGCCAGAATGTGCCCGTGCCCTTGCGAAAATACCGCGGGTCCTGATGCAGCAGCGCGGGAAACATCGCGTTGCCGATCATCGTTCCGTCAAACGAATCCAGATACGCCGCGCCGAAGCGCTTGCCGTAGCCCTTCCATCCCTGGCCATATCCGGGAAAGCTGTTCTGCGCCTGTCCGATGCCGGAGTCTACTCCGGCCAGGAAAAACTGCCACGGATCGGTCGCGCTGTGAAATGCCAGGTCAAATTTCTGCCCCGCGCTGAGCGGTGGCGCGTTCTGATTGTTCGTCGTGTTGAACTCCGGCATCACGCCGAGTATCCGCTGCTTCTTCTGCGCCTGCACGTCGCGCGCGGCCTGCTCGCGCTGCTGCTCCGGAGTCAGCGGCGCTGCCTGCTGCGGCTGCGGTGTCTCCGGCGCAGTCTGCTGGGTCGTCGCGGTCGGCTGGGTCGTCGTAGTCGGCTGGGTCGGCGTAGTCGGCTGGGTCGTCGTGGCCGGCGCCGGGCTCTGCTGCGCAACGCAGCTGCCACCAGCTGCCCAAATTGCGGCCGCGGCCGCCGCAATCACCAGCGATTTCTGAATGAAGGCTTTTCGAATCATCTGCCGGCTGCAATCCCCTGGGCCCGTCTCGGCCTGTCCTCTGCGTACCGCGTTCTCTTCGAGACTATAGCGATTTGCTGCGTTTTCACTCCATTCCCGCCAAATTTATTTGTGCGCGCAAAACATTCATCCGCCGCTGCACTCCCCCTCGCTCGCGCCCCCGCCCCGCCATGGTGGAAAATAGAGAGCAGCCCGCCCATGCTCCTCTCCCTGCTTCAACTCGGCTGCGTGGATTATGCCACTGCCCTGCAACTGCAGGAGACGCTCGCGACCCTGCGCAAGCAGCAGCAAATCGGCGACGTCCTCCTTCTGCTCGAGCATCCTGCCGTGCTCACCCTCGGCCGCAACGCGCATCGCGAAAACATTCTTGCCTCGGACGAAATCCTCTCCGCCCGCGGCGTCTCAATCTTCGAAACCAAACGCGGCGGCGACGTCACCTATCACGGCCCCGGCCAGCTGGTCGGCTATCCCATCCTCGATCTCCGCGGCACCTTTGCGGCCACGCCCGGCTCCGCTCCGCTGGGCGCACGACCCGGCTCCGCCTCGCCCGATTCTGTCATCCCGCGCCTCAGTCCCGTCGAATATGTTCGCCGCATTGAAGAGGCTCTCATCCGCGCCTCCGCCGACTATGGAGTTCCCACCCAGCGCATCTGCGGCCGCACCGGCGTCTGGACCATGGCCGCCCCCGGCAAGCCCGAGCGCAAAATCGCTGCCATCGGCGTCCACATCTCCGGCGGAGTCACCACCCACGGCTTCGCCTTTAACCTCACCACTCCGCCCGACGACTTCAACCTGATCGTGCCCTGCGGCATCGCCGACCGCGGCGTCACCAGCCTGCAACAAGAGCTGGCCGCCGCCCACTCGCTGCCGTCTCCTCATCTGCTGCCGTCTCCTCGTCCGTTCCCGTCTCCTCGTCCGCTCCCGTCTTTAGACCAGTTCGGCTCCGCCGTCGCCCGCCACTTTGCCTGGGCCCTCGGCCGTCAAGTGCTGGCTCTGGATTCGCTCGACTCGCTGCTGGAAACTGCCTCGCCCGCACTCGCGGCCCATTAAATAACCCACTTCTCCCACACCAGTTGCAGAGCTTTCCACTCGCGCCCTCGACCCCACCTAGCGTAGACTTATGAGTTCGGTTTAACCGCAGGAATACACGATCCATGGCCTCGAATAAAACCACTGAGACACCCAAAGCCGCCGCGCCGTCAACCAAAAACGGTGCCAAGTCCGAAGCCGCGCAAGCGACCTCATCCGCCACGGCCCCGGCAACAAATGGCCATCCCGCCGCACCGAATTCCAAGCTGCCGCCCATCGGCAAAAATCCTCACGGCATTCCCGACTGGCGCGCCGAGCAGCTGCCCTACCACGTCGAGAGCGAGTGGGGAGACGGCGAGTACCGCTACAAAGTTGTCGGCGACACCTCGGTCGAGCCGCCGCCGCTGCGCGATTCGAAATATCTGACGCCCCAGCAGTCCATCGAGATCTACCGCTACATGCTCATCAACCGCCGCATGGAGCAGGCCCTGGAGAGCATGTACAAGCAGTCCAAAGTTATCGGCGGACTTTATCTTTCCCTCGGCCAGGAGGCCGCCTCCTGCGCCTCCGCCTACGCGCTCGACAAAGACGACTGGCTCGGCCCCATGATTCGCAATCAGGGCTCGATGATCGTCAAGGGATTCAGGCCGCGCGACACCATGATGCAGTACATGGCCAAGGGGACCTCGCCCACCAAGGGTCGCGAATCCGGCTCGCACTACGGCGATATAAAGAGCTCAACGTCATCGCTCCCATCTCGCATCTCGGCGACAGCATCGGCGTCTGCGCGGGAGTCGCTCTCGGCGCCCGGCTGCAGGGCAAAAACATCGCCTGCCTCGCCTACGTCGGCGACGGCGGCCAATCCACCGGCCCCACCTACGAGGGCTTCAACTTCGCCGCGGTCCAGCGACTCGGCCTCGTCCTCTTCGTTGAGCACAATCTCTGGGCCTACTCCACGCCGGTCGAGCTGCAGTTCGCCTGCAAAGATCTTGCGGACCGCTCCATCGGCTACGGCGTCCCCGGCGTCATCGTTGACGGGACCGACGCCAACCAGGTCTACGACGCCACCCACGAAGCCGTCGAGCGCGGCCACAAAGGCGAAGGCGCCACCTTCATCGAAGCCAAGCTCATGCGCATGAAGGGTCACGCCATGCACGACGCCGCCGTCTACGTTCCCCAGGGCGTCAAGGATTACTGGAAGAAGCGCGACTGCATCGCCCGCTTCCGCGAATACATCCTCGGCAAGGGCTGGCTCAGCGAAGACAAAATGGTCGCCCTCGAAAAAGAAGTGGACGCCTATATAGATGAGGAGCGCGCCGCCGCCGAAGCCGCACCCATGCCCGAGCCCGGCCCGCAGGAGCTCAGCGATGTCTACTTCCCCGGCGACGTTGACATTCCGCCCAAGTATGGCGAGGTCAAGTCCTTCGGCAAGGCCGACCACAAGCTCACCGAATCCAGCGCCGTCACCCACTATAAGTAACGCAATCATCTTCGCCGCCACCCGGCACCGACATAAAGGAACGAATTCGTAATGGCAACGGTTACATATCTCGAAGCAATCCGGCAGGGCCTCTGGGAAGAGATGGAGCGCGACCCGCGCGTCTTCGTCATGGGCGAGGACGTTGGCATTTACGGCGGCGCCTTCAAAGTCACCGAGGGCTTCGTGCACCGCTTCGGCCCCGAGCGCGTGGTAGACACGCCTATCAGCGAAATGGCCATTGCCAGCGCCTGCTACGGCGCCTCACTCACCGGCATGCGCCCGGTCGGCGAGTTTCAGTTCATGGACTTCATCACCTCCGCGCATTCACAGATCGTCCAGATTCTGGCCAAGAGCAACTGGCGCTGGGGCGCTCCCGCACCGCTCGTTCTCCGCGGACCCTCCGGCGGCGGCGTCAGCGGCGGTCCCTATCACTCACAAAATAACGAAATGGTTTATGTCCACACGCCGGGACTCAAAGTCGTCGCGCCCGCCACGGCTGCCGACGCCAAGGGCCTCATCAAGGCCGCCGTCCGCGACAACAACCCGGTCCTCTATTTCGAACACAAATTCCTCTATCGGCGCGTCAAGCAGGAGGTCCCGGAAGGCGACCACATCGTCGAGATCGGCAAAGCCCGCCTCGACCGCCCGGGCCGCGACGTCTCCGTCATCACTTACGGAGCCATGCTTTACGTCGCCCAGGACGCCGCCGACATACTCGCCAAAGAAGGCATCGAACTCGAGATCCTCGACCTCCGCACGCTGCTTGCCGCTCGACCGCGAAGCCATCAAGGCCACCGTCGAAAAGACGAACCGCGTGATCGTTCTCCACGAAGACACCAAGACCGGCGGCATCGCCGGCGAGATCGCCGCCATCATTAATGAGGAGGCCTTCGATTCCCTCGATGCCCCCATCACCCGTATCACCTCAGCGGATTCGCCCGTTCCCTTCTCCCCGCCACTCGAAAAAGCATTCCTGCCCAAGGTCGAAGACGTGGTCCGCGAAGCGCGACGGTTGAAGGCGTACTAGCTCACCGCCCCCGAATCGCCTTCCTCACCGTCTCCGTCACAAATCCATACAGCGCGTGCGTCGCCGCTTCACTCCACCGCTCCTGCCTCGGCTGCTTCTTCGGCGCCGGAGTCAGTCCCAGCTTCGGCAACACGCCCTCATGCGTCAGCGCGTTTAGCCCCAGGCCAAACGCCACTCCGTGCCGCGCCGTCAGTGCCGGCTCATACTCAACCGCCGCTCCATAAATCGCGCCGACCGCCGGGCCGAACGTCCAATGCATGCCCTGCGTCGCTGCCTTGCGCTTTGACTCCTCGAGAGGATGGCCCGCGACCCTCTCCGCCAACACTGCCGGCGGAGCCAGCTGCCCCTGCGTCCGCGGAGGAAAAATCTTCTCCGCCAGCAGCTTCGCGCCCGACCCGGCCAGCCCGCCAATCAGCCCTGCCAGCGCGCCCTTCCACAACGAAGGCGGCTCGCGCCGCGCCAGTGCGCTTCCGCCCGCTCTCACGCCAGACCGGCGAGCGTTTCGGCTCCCCGCACTCCCGATGCCGACTACCTTCGCGTGTTCTCTCTGTTCGCTCATGGCATTTTTCCAGTTCCCCGAATTTGCTTTTCGTCTTTTGAGATGCAACGCGCCTACCGCACGGCCACATGCAGCCGCACATCCCCCGGCGCAATGTATTCGTCAAAATCCGCCGTGTAAAGCCGGTTCAGCGCCGACGCCCATACCCACTGCCACGCCGCCCACGTCGCCTGCGGCTGCTCCCCGCTCGCCAGAATCACAGCATATTGCTGCGCCGGAATCTCGATCACCCGCAGCCCCGCCGGAACCTCCGCGCCCGGCTCAATCGAATACCCGATCAGCAGCGTGTATTCGCCCGAGTAGTCCGACTCATACTCCGTATAGACCGCAAGCGCGTTTGGACTCGCCTTGCCGGTGATCTTCGCGATGGTTTCATCGGCTTGAAAACGCCGCCAGTGGTCCCCAATCAGCTCCGGCTCGGCATTGCTCACCCGCGCCGCCAGCCCCGCCACCCGCATCGCGGGCATATCAATATGTTCCACAGTGTGCATGCCCGAACTATAACTGCAGCGCCCTGAAAATACACTTCGCCTCCGCGCTTCGCCCCCGATTTCCGCACCTCGCGCGCGGGGCTTTATAATCGTCCGTTGCACCGACCACCGCCCTGCGCACCTCGTGCCCCCGCGGAACTGACCGAGAAGGACATCCATGCCGACTGACGTCATCATGCCCCAGATGGGCGAATCCATCTTCGAAGGCACCATCACCAAGTGGCTTAAGAAGCCCGGCGACCAGGTTCAGCGCGACGAACCGCTCTTCGAGATTTCGACCGACAAAGTTGACGCCGAGATTCCCTCCCCCATCGCCGGCGTGCTCAGCGAGATCAAAGTTCCCGAGGGCTCGACCGTCCAGATCAATACCGTTGTCGCTGTAATCGGCGAGGCCGGCTCCGCAGCCGCACCGGCGCCCGCTGCCGCCAAGCCTGCCCCGGCGGCCGAAGCTCCCAAGCCGCCCGCTCCTGCAGCGCAGCCCGACGGAGCCCCATCGAAATCGGAAACAGCAACGCCCGCGCAGGCCTCCGCGCCCGCAGCAGCAGCCGCAACTTCAGGCGGCACGCCCGTCGTTATGCCTCAGATGGGCGAATCCATCTTCGAGGGCACCATCACCAAGTGGCTCAAAAAAGTTGGCGACACCGTCCAGCGCGACGAGCCGCTGTTTGAGATCTCTACCGACAAAGTTGACGCGGAAATTCCCTCGCCCATCGCCGGCGTGCTCAGCGAGATCGTGGTTGCCGAGGGCTCGACCGTCCAGATCAACACCGTCGTTGCCACCATCGGCGGAGCCGCGGGCGCAGCCGCCACCAGCGTTCCCTCAGCCGCAGCAAAATCTGAGGGAGCCTCCGCTCCTGCCGCGACCACGGCCACCGCCGTCGCTCCGCCGGCATCGTCGTCCGCCCTTCCATCCGTCTCCGCCTCCGCCACCAACGGCGCGAGTGCCGCATCCGGTGAGCGCCTGCGCTCCTCGCCGCTCGTTCGCCGCATCGCCAAAGACAATAATGTTGATCTCGCGCAAGTCTCGGGCAGCGGCTCCGCGGGCCGCATCACCAAAGAGGACATCCTCGGCTTCCTCGGCAAGCACGGCGCCGGCCAGGCTCCCGTCGCCACTGCAGCAGCGCCCGCCGCCGCAGCTCCGGCTCCAGCAGCCGCGAGACCAGCAGCCGCCGCGACGCCCTCCACCCTTCCCGGCACGCTCGAGCCCATGTCCAAAATGCGCGCCATCATCGCGCGTCGCATGGTCGAGTCCAAGCAGACCAGCGCCCACGTCCACACCGTCTTCAAGGTGGACATGACCCGCATCGTCAAGCTCCGCGAGAAAGAGAAGAACAAATACGAACAGCGCAACGGCATCAAGCTGACGTATATGCCGTTCATCGCCAGCGCCGTCGTTGCCGCGCTCAAGAAATTCCCCATCGTCAACGCATCCGTCGAGGGCGACGCCGTTCGCTATCACGCCAACGTCAATCTCGGCATCGCGGTTGCGCTGGAGTGGGGCCTGATCGTCCCCGTCATCAAGCAGGCGGAGAATCAGAGCTTCCTCGGCATCGCTCGCAGCATCGTTGATCTTGCCGATCGCGCCCGCAATAAAAAGCTCAAGCCTGACGAGGTCGGCGAGGGAACCTTCACCCTCACTAACTCCGGCATCTTCGGCGAGATGTTTGGCACGCCCATCATCGCGCAGCCCCAGACTGCAATCCTCGGCATCGGCGGGCTCTCGAAAGAGCCGGCCGTAATCACCGCCGAAGACGGCACCGACTCCATCGCCGTCAGAAACATCCAGCACTTTACCCTGGGATTCGATCACCGCATCATTGACGGAGCCGACGCCGGCAAGTTCATGTCGGAGTTCAAGAAAAATCTCGAGGGCTGGAACCAGGACATCGGCTAACGATATCGGCTAACGACATCGCAGCCGCCACAAACAAAAAAGCGGGGCAGACCGATAAGGTCCGCCCCGTTTGCTTTGCCCGCAAAATTCCGCTCTCGCTACAACTTCGCCTTCGCCTCCAGCACCCGCTCTACCGCTTCCTCCGGCGTTCTGCCCACCGCCGACAGGTGCCCCATCTTGCGGCCCGGCTTCGCTACCTGCTTCTCATACAGATGCAGCCGCACGCCCGGAACCGCCAACGCCGCCGTCCAGTTGGGCTCGCGCCCCTGCAGCCAGACGTCGCCCAGCAAATTCACAATCGCCGCGGGAATCACCACGTCGGTCTCCCCCAGCGGCAATCCGCAAGCCGCCCGCACTGCCTGCTCAAACTGGCTGGTCACGCACGCCCGCTCGCTCGCGTGATAGCTGTTGTGCGGCCGCGGGGCCAACTCGTTCACCAGCAGCTGGCCGTCGGCAGTCAAAAACATTTCCACCGCCACCAATCCCTGCAGCGCGAATGCCTCGGCAATCTCCAGCGCCAGCGTGCGCGCCCGATGCTCCAGCTCCCCCGCATCCACCTGCGCGGCGACGTCTTTATGAAGCATCAACGGCAACACGCTCCACGCCAGAATCTGCCGCTCGTGATGATTCGTCGCCGGAGGAAACGCCCGCACCTCGCCCGACGGAGACCGCGCCACCATCACACTCAGCTCCATCGCAAGCTCCTGCGCCCGCTCGACCACCGCATCGCGCTCGCCGAGGGACTTCCACGCCGCCGCAATCTCTTCCGCATCCGCCGGCCCGCTGCCGAAACCGATCTTCGCCTGGCTCCGTCCGTCGTATCCGCCGCGCGCGCTCTTCATATACACGCGGCCACCCAGCGCCTTCACCGCGGACTGCAACTCCTCGAGCGATCGCACCGCCCGCCACTCGCCTTGCGGAAATCCACCCGCCGCCAGCCACTCCCGCTGCAGGATTCTGTCCTGGATCACGCGCAGCATCTCCGGCTTCGGACGCACCGGCGCAAATTCCTCCGCCGCCCGCAGGCTCTCAACCGCAATCTGCTCAATCTCGAGCGTCACCACGTCGGAGAGCCGCGCCAACGCAGCCGCCGCGCCCACATCATCCCAGTTCGCCGTGATGCATTCATCCGCCACCGGCCGCGCCGGACATGCCGGGTCCGGGTCGAGCACCAGCACGCGATATCCCATGGTGCGCGCCGCCATCGCAGTCATGCGACCCAGCTGGCCGCCTCCGAGAATGCCGATCGTTGCGCCCGGAGAAATCACTCCGCGATGTTCCGCCTGCCGCTCGCCGGCCTCGCGCTCTTCCGCTTTGCTATTCAAACGTTCGTCTCCGGAAGCTTCTGCTGCAGCACTTCATCGCGTCGCGCCGCTCGCCATGTCTTCAGCTTCTCGCGCAGCGCCGCATCATTGGTCGCCAATATTTCTACCGCGAGCAATCCCGCATTCGCCGCCCCCGGCTTGCCCACCGCTAGAGTTCCCACGGGAATCCCCTTTGGCATCTGCACGATCGAGAGCAGCGAATCCATCCCCTGCAACATGGTCGCGGGAATCGGCACACCCAGCACCGGCAAAATGCATTTCGCCGCCAGCATGCCCGGCAGATGCGCCGCCCCGCCCGCGCCCGCGATGATCACCTTCAGCCCGCGCGCCTCGGCGCTCTCGGCGTATTCAAAAAGCCAGTCCGGAGTGCGATGTGCCGACACCACGCGCGCCTCATGAGCCACGCCAAATTCCTTCAATATTTCGATCGCTGGCTCGAGCGTCTCATAGTCGCTCTGGCTCCCCATCACCACGCCCACCAGCACCAGCCCGCCCTGCTTCTGCTCCGGCATAAGGTGGAATTATACGGAACCTTCATCTCCGCCGTTATGCGACAGCTGCAGATCGCTGCACATTCAGAATTGCGACCACCGCGTTCACGATGTCGCGGATGTAAGCCTGGTCCACCGGAATCTTCTCCGTGGCCAGCAGCTCTGTCACCGTCGGCGACACAATGGACAGCACCTGCGCCAGCTTTTGCGCGCCTGTGCCCACGGGATTGCCCGTCGCAGCAAATTTCTGCTCCACCGTCACCACCGCTTGCTGGATCAGATCTACCGAGTTGACCGCCGATGCGATGACCGCTGTCTGTGCCGGAAAAATCAGCTCCGCCAGTGTCGCCGCAGCAGGCAGATACTTCACCACGTCCGCCCACAGAGCCTTCACGTCCTTGCCGATCGTCTCCATCACACTCACAAATTCGTTTGCCATGGTTCTGTGCTCCCTCTCGTCTGCGTTGTGGCCCCTTGGCCGTTTTAGTCAATGGACTGGCGGCGTCTCATCCTTCTTTTCCACCTGGGGTTTTGCATCACTCGTCTTCAGCAACGCAAACGCGCCGGTAAACAGGCCAGTGGCCGCCGTCAGGATTGCCGCTTTGGTGTCATGGTCCGCAGTGTGCGCGGCCAGCACAAAAAGGCCCACACCCAGCAGCAGAATGAAGATCGAAAGCGATTGGCTGGAGATTGCGTTTAGCGCCGCCGCAAATTTCATGCGGCCGCTCGCGCATTTTTAGCGATTTCCATATTTATCCTTTCACGGTTACGTTTCCATACAGGCTTCTCAGTGCCGCCATAAATCAATCGCCACATTTACCAGCGTGATGACCACGCCCAGCGCCGCGGCAAACCCTCGCGTCCGCTGCACATAAATCTCGTGGCGCTGCACCCGCTGCTCCAGCTCCGCCAGCCGCCCCGGCTGCATGCCTCCGACCACCGACTCCATCTGCATCTTCAGCACGCTCAGATCAGCAATTACCCGCTCCTCAAAATCGCTCATGTCTATCGCTCGCCTCATCTTGCGAAATTCAAATCAACCGCCGCTAGCTCAGCGGCACATTGGTGAAAATGGCCGCAGACACCCGCGAATACTGCGGGGGCGTCGAGCCGTCATACATGCGAATAAAAAATTGCTCTCGCTCCGCGGCGCGCGGCAAACTGAACGTCGCGACCGGCGATCGCAGCACCAATCCCTGCGGCGCAGGATTCGGCGCGACTCCATTGCCAAAATTTGCATTCTGCCTTCGCACCTCAAACCCTCCCCCTGTCGGCGGAGTCGCATTCATCGCCAGCGTCAGCGTCGTGCTCGTGATCGCCGTCACGTCAACCGCCGGCAGGTCCGCGCTCACCGCATTCACTCCCGGAGCAGGCTGCAACGGCAGCGCCGCATCCTCTGCCGGCGCGTTTCCCAGCGTCATTGACAGGCAGTCCGCCCACTCATTCGCCAATCCCAGCTTGTATTCCAGCAACTCCGGCGCTCCCGCCTGGCTTGCGATTTTCACCCGGCGCACTACCAGGCTCGCCGCCAGCGCCGCATCACTGCCCGAGGTGAATGGCGCCGCCAGGCTCACAAGATCTCCCGGCCACACATCGCCGCCGGCCTGCTGATGCAGGTTCGCGCCCGTTACTGTTGCTTCCCACGCCGCCGCGCGGCTGGTCGAAAAATCCAGCACCGCCTCCGCCGCCGCTTCGCAATCTGCCGCACACCGCGCCACGGGATGCTCGACTCTGCCCGCCCACTGCGCCACTCCCGGGATCCCCGTGCTTCCCGCGACCGGCTCCTCCAAATCCTGGCTCGCTGCATCTGCCAGCCTCGCCACCGACCGCCGCGATGTTCGATACCGCAGCTTGATCAACTCGCCCACCGCAGGAGTCGCCGCCGTATAAAACGTCAGCTTTCCCGCAGCCGTCCCGGCGCTCACCGTGCACTCCGCGCCCTGCGCCGCCTGCCCAATCCGCCGCGTCCGCTCCGCGCTCCCCGACGGAATGCTCGTCACCCACGCCGTCGAAGGCCGCGTCAGCCGTGATGTAGCTCACGCTCCCATTCAGCGCGATGCTGTTCACCGCCGCGAATGTCGCCACCGCCGGCGGAGCACTCAGCGCGCTCCCCAGCAGGCTGTCGTAGAGCACCGTCGCCGGCGTGTTCGGCGCCGACGCGGAATCCTGCAACTCAAACTCGATCGCGCCCGGCGAGCCCGTCAATCCTCCGCCGCGCGCCACCACGCCCCCGCTCCCCAATGAGTAGTAGGTCGCCAGGCATCGCACCACCTCGGGCAAATGCAGCCGGATTCGCAATGTATATAGATGTCCCGGCGTCATCGTGAATATGGTTCCCGCCTCGCTGCCATTGACTATCGCAACCAGCAGCAGCGCGCCTCCGCTCGTTCTCACCCGAAATCCGGCAACACAATCCCCCAGATTTATCGCGCCCGAATAGAGCCCGCACACTATGCCGTTGCTCCCCGCCGCAAACTGCACGCCGCCCGCTTCCGCCACCAACGATCCGCCCAGCTCCACCGGATCAATCGCCTCAAGCACCGTCTGCCCATCCACGCCCGTCCCGCCGCTGATGCTCAATCCGCCGCTGCCCAACGTCAGGTGCGATCCCGGATCGTTCACCTGCCATACCTGCGGATTGAGCGCCGACAACGTGAATCCCTCGTCCACCAGCGCCTTCCCTTTCACCCGAAATCCGTCTCGCGTCAGATCAAACACCGTCGTCGCCCCGTCGCCCTCAAACAATTCCAGCGCAAATACGTCCGGCTCCTCCGCCCCACTCACCGTCACATCATTCGCCAGCGTGCGTGTCGAGCGCATCACCAGGCTTGACGAAGACGAGGCTCGCCCCATCCAGCGAATGCGTCACCGCTCCGACCTCGTTCAACGACAGCGCCCCATCGTTCACTCGATAAGCCATCCGGCCCGCGCCCGCCAGCAATCCGGCATTCTCCGACCACGGCCGTCCCGCGTCCGGCGGAAATTTTCGCCACGCTCGGTCCGGCCGCAACACCCGTCGTCGCCAAACCGCGCGCTCTGAATGCGCGACGTCATCGCCGCCAGCATCGTCCCCGCGCCCTGCGTCCAGCCCGCCCAGCATCGTCGGCGGAAGCGGCTGCCGATCCAGCAACAGCTCCTCGCTCATCGCCGCGACATGCGCCCGATACCGCGGCCCCGTCGTCAGTCTGCCCCGCATACTCCAGCACCGGGTCCGTCGCCAGATATCCTGAGAACAGCACCACCCCATCGGCCGCGTCACCTGCACAAACTGGTTGCGCTGCGGCAACGCCAAAGCCCGAGATCGTCGCAATCCAGCGAGAATTCGCACGTCGAATATTTGTTCAGCTCCGCTCTATCGTCAGCGGCGGCAGCATTCACAAGTGCCGCCGAATAATCCTGCCCCATTGATCAATATCTGCAAGCCGGCCCCTCTCCTGCGTGCCAGGCCTCGTGCCAGCCTGCGTCCTAAACCAGCGTGTTCGCGCCAGGCAGATAACTGCGGAAGCACAAGCACCTGCGCCCCGTCATTGCTATCTGTAACCGGAAGTGCGCGAAATTGCGCGCCCAGGTACATCCACTCCAGCGGGCCCGCCAGCGTTGCCGTCTCTTCCGACCGCCGCCGCCATCGCCTGCAGCCGCGGATAGTGGAAAAACACCCAATCGCCCTGCTCTCCCTCCGCCGCAAACAGCGCCGACCACTCGTGAAAGAAGCTCCCGCCCTCGCGATCCACAAATCCGGTCACCGCCTGCACTCCGGAGCCCGCCGCCGGCGCTCCGCCCACCAGCGGCGACGCCAGCATCAACAGCGTTGCCGGCGAAGCATCCCGCCGCCGATCCACGCGCGCCACATTCAACGTCACGCGGCGGATGTAGTCCGCACTGCTGCCCACGCTCGCCGCCGACGTTACATACGCCCCGCTTACGCCCGTCCCTACATACCCCATCTGCGCCGGCGTAATCCACGTCCACCGCGACAATGTCGCCCGCCGACAATCCCCGCGCTCGTCGCCGGATCCAGCCTGCAGCTGCGTACTCGTGCATCCGCTCACCGTCCGCGCCGGCGCTCGCCGCACTCCCCCCGCTCGGCGCCGCCGTTCCCCCGGCTTCCGCCAGCAGGTTCATGTGCTCCGATCCCGCCGCCAGCGCCATCGCCAGCTTGCTCCAGCTCAAAAAGCGAAACGATACCGTCGCCTCCAGCTCCTGCCGCACCTGGCTCTGCGTCGCAGCCGGCGCGCCCGCACGCAGCGGCGCTAATTTTGCTCGCCGACTTCCGCGAGAAATTCTCAATCCATCCCAGGTCTACCCACGGCGATGGCGGAGCATCGGCATTGAAATCCCGCCCCGCTCGCCGGATCAAAATATGTCGGCATCCCCGTCGCTCTCTCGACCGGCGCAAAATATGCCCGCATCCGCCGCGATACCGGCGTGCTAAGCGCCTGCGGTCCCGGTGGCACAGCGCCGGCCGCCGATCTCCTCCCAGTCCCGCTCATAGCTCGTTGCTCCCATCGCCAGCGCTTCCCGCAGGCTGAAAACCTGCACCGCCGCCGTCCGCTCCAACCGCTCCGCTCGCGCTTCACCGCTCCATAGACCGGATCCAGCCAGAACACGTTCGTGTTCATCGCCAGGATTGGTCGACCCATTCACCGCCACTTTCTGCGCCTGCGCCGGCTGCAATATCGCCGCCAGCTCTGCATCCATCTCCGTCAGCGCCCGCCCGCGGTCCATCTGCAGATTGGTGTCCGAGCCGCATGTCCAATAAAAAATCTCGCAGGACTGCGTCTCCAGCATCGCCGGCAGCCAGCTGTCTGCCGCTCGCGCCCGACCAGCGCAGCACAAACACATCCGGCGGCGCGCTGCGCCGAATAGCGTCTCGTTCTCCTCCACCAGGATTCCCGGCCGCGTCGCCCCGGCCAGCGTGATCTGCCGCGCCGGATTCAGCGCCGCCAGCCGGTTGCGAAGTGCCAGATAAAATGTGTCCTTCGCGTTCTGCATGTCTGCCCTCTTATTTGTCCCACGTCAGTTACATTTACCGGGATGCGGTACCACTCCCGCTCGCCACCGTCCCACTCCCGGCCACGCCAGGCCTCACACATCGCGCAGCAGCAGCCGATAAAGATACGGCGCGCCGAATACCTCAGCCGATGCCAATCGCCGTAATTGCCTTCACCTGCCATCGCTGTCTACCACTCCCAGCGCGCTATCAAAGAGCGCCTGCGCCGACTCCGCCGCCAGCGTCGTCACCAGCGAGGTCACCGCCGTCGCCGACACCAGCAGCTCATATTTCGCCGGCTCGCCCTCCTGTCATCGTTGGCCGCACTCGCCGGTAGATCACCGGAGCCAGCACATAATCCTGGAACGTCGCTCCCGGCTGCCCCAGCTGTCCGCCATCACCCGCCGCCGCCAGCGTCGGCACCCGCAACGCAAACCGTCTGCCCCCACAGCGCGCAGCAATGTGTCCGCCATTCGCAACGCTGCCCCATTCGGCGCTCTCACCACCGCGTCCGTGCTCATTGGTTCACCCCATCCGGTTGGCAACGTAAGGCCGCAGCAGGCTCTGCACCCGCGGATCAATCACGTCGTTCATGAAGTACTGCATTGTCATCGTGTCCAGCCGGCTCGTCTTCACGTTCATCCCCGGTGTGTTCTGCGCGTTCTTGATAATCAGCGCGCACGCCGTCTTCACGTCGTTCGCCGATCACCTCCAGCCCCGCGGTGTACGTCACCTCAACTTCGTTGTAGGCCAGCCCGAGAATGTTCGTCGGAAACACCAGCTCGCCCGTCGCCGCTACATAAGTCCACTGTCGCCGGATCGATCGTGTTCCATGTTCCCGGCAGGCCGAACACCCACGCCACCTGCTCGTAACTCGGGTCCGTCATCTCTCCCCGCCGCGGCCGTGCATAGCGCGCCGGTCACCGTCACCAGCGGCTGCGTCGCCGGAGCCACCGCACCAGCGGCAGATAACTCAGCCGCACCGTCTGGCTTCCCGTCGTGATCCGCAGCCGCTCGGTGTATTGCGGCGGATTCAGCGTCGCCCGCCGGCAATAGGAGTCGATCATCGCCGAGGCAACCGTCACCCAGTCTTCCGTTGTCGACGGCCGGCAGCCCGTAATTCGTGTAATCGCTTGGCAACAAATATCCCATGCTCATCCCTTCATCGCGTGCTGCAAATAGTGCTCTGTCAGTTACATAAAGCGAGAGCCGGGGAGCTGGTTGACTCCCCGGCCCATCTCCTTACCGGTCCACCAGCACCTGGTAATGCGCATAGCTGGCGCCCTTCACCACGACCGCGCCGAACTTCACCACCACATACTGCGACGCCAGTGATCCCGGCACCCCGAGTTGAAACACTCGCGGAGTCGAATTCGCCAGCCAGTGGTACTCAATCAGGTCCTCGGTCACGATGTAAGCCGGCAGTACCGCCGTCCCGCTCCCGGCGTTCCCGTGTAAGCCAGCGACCAGTCCGGAATCAGCGGCAACTCGCCGGCCTGCGTGGCCAGCGTCTTCACCGACAATCCGCCCTCGACTTCCTTGCGTGCTCAGCACCACGTTGAACTCGCTCTTCATCTCGCGGTCCAGCAGATCCAGCAGCACCGGGTTGGCATAGATCGCCGTCGGCCGCACCGCAAACGAGTTGCTCGCCACCATCTGCGCTACCGTCGACTTCAGCCCATCCGTAATGCTGCTGCTGGTCGAGATCGTCGGTCGTATTGCCGCCCGCTGCAATCTGCCCCGCGCAGCCGAAATACTGCATCGTGGTCGGCGTGCTCAGCGACGTGTCACTGCCGTTCCACAGATTCAGCGAGTGCGTGTGCAGCAGCCCTTCAATCGTGTCGGTCAGATCCTTCGCCTGCAGATATGCGAACTGGCTCTGCTGATTGCCCAGCTCCATGTCGAACAGGTTGTAGTTGATCTGCGCCACCAGCGCCTTCAGCGGCACGCTGCGCTCCACCCGCGTCGGGCTCACCGTCGGCGCCACAATGTTGCGCGGATCCACAAACGCCGAACGCCGCAGCCGGTACCGGAATCGCCGTCTGCTCAAAAAAGCGCGACGGATGCCCGGTCGCCGGAACCTGCTTGATGCGCTGCGAAAATACGCTCGCCCTCCGGCACAGGTCCGTGATCTCGGTCTGATACATCGGCACTTCAATCGCGCCAGGCCCGATGTAATCGGCCGCCGCATGAATATCTGCAAACTTCACTTGCATAGCTCTCCTTTTGCCCCCGGGCGTCTCCGCTCCCAGGGCTGTCCTTCTTTTTTGTTGAATTTGTTTTCGGCGTAATCTGCTTATCGCCGTGCCGGCTTAGGTTGCTGCCGCGAGATCCTTAGCCCAGCAATCCGGCGCGCAGCAGCTGTGACTTCACCGCAATCCGCTGCTCTACCGGCAAGCTCGCCAGCGCCGCATCCACCGCGCCCGCCTCAACCGCGCGTCGCTGCTCATGCCGTGCTTGGCCAGCAGGTCCGCGGTCGTCGCCGTGAGCGTCTTCCGCCCCACTGCCCACCGGAGCCGCCGCCGCGCGCAACTCGGCAATCTGCCGCTCCGCCTCCGCCAGCCGCTGCCTCCAGACCTCCCGGTCCGGGGATTCGATCGTGCCCATGATCTGCTGCACCCGTCCCTCGAGCTCCGCCTGCTGCGCCTCCAGCCGCGCCTCCAGCCGGCTCATCGCCCGCTCCAGCGTCTCCGCTGTCGCTGCCAGTGCCTCCACCGTCGAAGCCATCATCTCTTCCCCATCCTTCATCGTCTCCATTACTCCACTTCCCTTGTCTCCCAGCCGCCTCCGGCTCGCGCTCTGTCTGTTTCGTCTCTCGACTCGATCTTCTATCTCGCCGCCTCGTGACCCGGATTCCCTCCCTGCTGCCAGGCCTCTGCCGCGGCTTGCCTTCCGCGCCTTTGCATCGGTCTCGCCCAGCAGCGCGAAACTCGTTCCGCGATACGCCGCCTTGTCCCGCCGCAAAATCGCTGCGCCGGTAAACATCACCTTGTCCAGATGCCACACCGACGCCCGCATATCCGCCACGTGCGCATCCGCCAGCTCGTACGACATCCCCAGCACGCCCTCGCTGTGGCTCTCCAGCCGCCGCCCGCAGCTCGGGAAAATCGCGCCCGAAGAGAAATCCGCGGACCACCACCTCTGGCCGACAATCTCCGCCTCGGTCAGAATGCCGCACTTGGCCCGCGCGTCATGCCCGTCCCAGGCCGGGTTGCAGTCCACTCCCATCCCCAGCAGCGACGGCAACGCCGCCTCCGCGGCCTTCCTGCCCAGCACCACGCGATGCCCGCGCGCCCCGGCCGGCGGCTTGTCACTCGCCACATCCACCAGCGTCAACACGCCGGTAAACGGCAGCCGGTTCGGATGCCCGGGCACATCCGGGACCCCCATCCCCATTGCGTGAAATACAGCTCCGGACGCGACCCCGCCCGGCTTCGTTCCTTCTTTCATCTCCGCCCTCCCGCACACACGACTTCAAACGCATGCGCTCAAGCGAACGCACGCCCCCACCCGTCACTTGCTTCTTGGTCTATTTACTCTCTTACGGTTACTTATTCCCTCTGCCCCGCGTCAAGCCCCGGCGTCAAGCCCCAGCTCTCGGCCCCCGCCGCCGGTTTCGGACCCAGCCCCCGCATCGCCCGCACCTCGTCCACCGTCAGCACCCCGGCCTGCAGCAGCTGCGTCTGAATCTGCAGCTCCTCCATCTCGTCCCGCGACTCGAGCTCGTTGAATACAAACTCAAACTCGTTCCACCCCAGCTTCTTGGCAAACAGGTCGCGGGTGAAATGCTCCTCCACCAGCCGCGCCGTCGGGAGAGATCGCCGAGCGAAACGCCTCGTCCGCCATCTCGCCCGCCGTGTTCTTGTTCACGTCGTTTTCCAGGCCCAGGTACATCGGCGGAAGATCAAACGCATTCGCAATCATGCGCAGCAGAAACTGCCTGCCAGCCCAGCCGCATGTCCGCGTCCGTCCCGCGCGGCAAAGCGCAGCACCTCCGGCTTCTGCTCCAGGCTCAGCACCGGCACCCGGCCCGTGCCCTCAATCTCGTCCTGCCACCAGCGAATCAGCCGGTCATGCTGCTCCGGCGTCGCCTCGTTCAGCCACAGCGCATACTGCACCACCGTGTTCGACGCCATCCTCCCCGCATAGCGATGCGCCGCGAGAAAAGTATTCACCGTCTCAAACGCCACCTCCAGCCGCCCCAGTCCAAACGGCGTATAGCTCCGCGGATTCAGCCGCATATAGATCAGCTCGTCGTCGCGCAGCGGAATCAGCGCCCCCGTCCCCAGCTTGCCCGTCGCCTGCGCATAGCGCGGCGACGCCGCATCGCCATTCCACGCCGCATTTACCCGGATGGTCGCCCCATCCACCGGCCACAACTCCGCCGGCCGCTCCGGATCGCCCGTCAGCTGCATCTCGATTGCGCCAAAGCCGCCCACCAGCGCGTCTTCCAGAGCCGGCTCCAGCAGGGAACGAAAACTGTCCGCCGCATTCGGCTCCTCCAGCACCGGCGCGCAGCGCCCGCTGCCGCTCCCGCGCATTGGGCACGCTCTCCACCGTATAGCCGCGCTTCAACCGCACCTGCCAATCCATCGCCGCAATCCGGTCCTTGATGCAGTTGATCGCCCGCCGCGGCACCGGTGTCTCGGCAAACTTGCGCAGATTCGCCGGCGTCGGCTTGGGCAGCGCATTCGCCGCCCCGGCGCCCGGGCGCCACGGTCCCAGCACCGCCGGCAGCGCCTCGGTCTTGCGCGTGGCCGCTGCCTCTGCCTCCAGCGCCTGACGTCCGCCGCTACGCCCGTTCTCTGTTCCCCAGTTCGCCAGCCCCCGGCCTCCCAGAATCGAGCGCCCGCGTTCTACTGCCTCGCGCATGGAATCCTTCAGCTTCATCCTCGCTCCTCCGGCTACCGCCGCCTGCTCTTCCGTCCCACTCCACCATCCGCCCAAAAAACAAAAGGCATGGCGCAATGCCATGCCCTCGACTTAAAATCCCCTTGGAACTCCGCCTTACATATGCAACTCCGCCCGCGCCGTCTCCGCCACCCGGCCCATGTCGGCCGAGGTCAGCACCCTGAGCCCGGCCTGCTCCATCACCTCGACGCCGAAGCGATAGCGCTGCGTGGTTTCCGTGGCCGACTCCGCGCCCTCGCTCTCCGGCCGCAACTGCCGCAGCGGTTCGATCACTGCCGTCAGCTCGAGCCCCGCCTGCTCGACCCGTCGCACGCCCGCGCTCAACGCCGGCAGGGAATAGGCCAGCACCTTGGCCGCATCGTTGTCGGTCTCAAGCGTCACTGCCTGGAACATCCGTATCACTCCATTCGGCCGGTAGCCGCAGTCAATCCTCAGCGGGTCCCCCGCCTGGGTATACTGCTCGCGCCCGAATTCGCTTCCGCATCAGCTCCCACACCCCGGCCTGCTCAAACTCGCGCCGCATCAACTGCACCAGCGCCGCCCGTCCCCGCGCCGCTCTTCGCTCCGTCACCGCCGCACTCGCGGCCGCGCTCTCGACATACATCTGCATCAGGCGCTCGATCTCGGCCGCCACCGTCTCCGCCAGGCAGGCCTTGCGCTCGCTCAGCTGAATGCTGTTCGACATCGAATCTTCGAGCAGCTCCCACAGCGTCCGCTCTCCCGCCCTCTGCCCGCTCTCCTCGGTCCCGTTCTCCATCCGCGAGCGCAGCTCCTCCTCCAATGCCTCGAGCATCGAGGTATCGGCCTGCGGGTCCATGCACCGCACCCGCGTCCAGTCGCGCGTAAACCGCACTACCGTTTTGCTGCCGCCCTCGCCCTCATCGCTCTCGCCGCCTGCAGGCGTACCTGTCCCTGCCGCTGCGCCCCGGTCCCGGAGCACGACGCCGATATTCACGAACTCGTTCTTCACCGGATCCGGAACATACCGGACCAGGGTGAACTCACACTCGCGTCTAGTCATTCCTGCCCTGCTGCTGCTGCGCTCTCACTGTCACTTTTTATCGCCCTGCTCTGCTGCGCTCTCTACTGTCTTTCTATCGCCTTGCCCGTCTGCGTCGCTCACTCTCACTCTTTATTCGCCTCGCTGCTGCACTCTCGTCTCTTGCTGCCGCCCGCCTGCGTCGCTCACTCTACTCTTTATTCGCCTCGCTGCTCATCTCTCTCTTCATCCGCCCTGCCGCTCTATCCGCCCCGGCTCTCACTGCTTTCTATCCGCCCTGCGCTCTCACTGTCTCTTTCTATCCGCCCCGCGCCCTCACTCTCTACTATCTATCCGCCCTGCGCCCTCACTCACCCTTAACTGTATCGCCCGCTCTCTCTCCCTCGCCTCTGCCTCTACCCACTTTCCCACCCCCGCCCACCTTAATTGGCCCTCTCGCCCGTTCCCTTCCACTCCCCAAACTTTCGTTCTGCCTCCGCCGCTTTCCCCCATTGCGGAAACGGCTGCCGGTCTGAATCCCGAAACGCCGCGATCAACTCCCGCACCCGCTCCCGCCGCCCCATCAGCTGGTGCACCAGCCGCTCCAGCCCCTCGCTGTCCTGCTCATACCACTCCGGAGGAATCGCCTCCGCCGCCCGCCACAACGTCTCAATCCGCGTCGCCTCGATCCGCGCCAGCCACGGCTCAAAATCGTCCCATCCGCTCACCCGGGTATACACCGCGTTCCGCGAATAAATTCCCCGCAGCGGAGAATCCGCGAACCGCCACTCCCCGGCATGAAAGCAATATCCCTGGTCTATAAATACCGCGCCGTACCGCTTCTCCCGCTGCCGCCGGATGAACACCGCCTGCCGCCCATTCGCATTCCCCGTCCACTTGTCCAGCGCCAGCATCCCGGCAAAGTCCGCCAGATTTTTTACCTCGAAGAGCTGCTCCTCGGGCAGATAGTCCACCCTCTGCCCCGGCATCAGGCCGCCCACAAAACGTGAGCCGAACTGCAGTCCTGCCGCGCACAGCTCCTCCTGCTGATGCCGCCCGACCATGCGCAACTCCGGCGTGTTCTCAATCAGCCATGCCGAAACCTCGACCACCTCGCATTTCGGCACCGGCAATCCAATCGCCTCGGCAATTCGCGTTGCCAGGAATTCGTTCGCCAGCACCCGCACGTGCTGCGGATTGTTCTGGAACTTCACCACGTAAAGCTCGCGGTCGCTGCCCAGCATCAGCTGCCCCTGGGCCCCGCCCCGCATCCGCCGTATGTGCTGCACCGCTACAACCGCCACTCGCCGCCCTTACTTTCCTCAACCGGCCGTCTGCATCCCGGACTCTACCCTCCACACTATCCCTTTCTTCCCGCTCCCATTTCCTGCCACTCCGCGCGCACGCTCAAAGCTATCGCCATCGCCATCACGCAGTCGTCGTGGCTGCCCGCCGCCGCTCCGGCCTTTCCGTCTTTCTGCCGGATGAATGTCCGGCACTCCTCGAGCAATCTTCGGCTCTGCAACGTCTCCGCCCGCTCCTCCAGCGTCGCTCCCAGCCGCGCAATCATTGCCGGCCGCGAAATTGCCGTCGTCGGCCATCCCGCCACCCCGCGGTGCTCATACACCTCAACCGGCTTGCCCTCCAGGTGCGCCAGCAGCCCGCTGCCGTGATTGTTCCGCTCGACCACCACCAGCGCCCCGTTGTAATGCCGCGCCACCTCGACCGTTACCGCCGCCGTCTCGCCCACCGTCGCCCGCTCCCGCCACTCCGCGCACTGCAGCCCGGTCTCGAGGTCCATCACCTGCGACCACCGCGAAGTCGCCCTCCGACCCGCCGCCGGCCGCATCCACCGCCACCAGGTACTTCCTTCCGCTGCTCGGCGGAAACCACACCCACAACCGTCCCTGCTCCCGCCGCTCCACCGGCTCGCTCACCTCGGCCAGCCGCCGCTCCAGCGCCTCGACATCAAACACGCACCCGCCACTCGCAATAAAACACGAGGTCGCATCCTCGGCAAACTCCTGCCGCGCCATTGCTCTAAAGCTGGACTGCAATATCCTGCGATACCCAATCTGCTCTTCGCTCAACCTCTCCCGCTCGACCAGCGCCCGCTCCTCCGCCGTCTGCTCCCGCGCCCCCACCCGCGGCCCCACATACGAGCCCTCCCACCACCAGGGGAAAAAGTGCTTCACCAGCCCGCTGCCCGCGTCGCTCCACAGCTCGTAAAAACATCCCTGCGCTCCCATCGGCGTGGACTCCATCACCAGCTCGCCGTCGGGCGACAACGCCGCCCGCAATCCTGCCAGTGTCGCCGCCGCATCCCGCGGCCAGCGCGCCAGCTCCGAGCAATGCAGGTTCTGCACCGTCAACCCGCGTCCCGCATTTACATCCGCCGCGCTCTCCACCCGGTACTCGCTGTCCAGCAGGGGAAACACCAGTTGCCGCCGGTTCTTTCTGGAACAGCGCCACACTCCGTTCTGCAGCTCCTCCGGCATCTGCCGGTAAAAGCGGTGCACGATGCGGAATATCTCCTCCGCCGACCGCTGATTGTGCGCCACCTCAGCGTCAGCGTCCCGGGCCGCAACAGCGTCCGCAGAAACATCCGCCCCGCCACCCACGTGCTGATTCCCATCTGCCGCGCCTTCAGCACAATGTTTCCCCGTCCGCGCCGCCGTTCAAACTCTCTCTGCGCCCGGTTTGCCCGCAGAGGCACGATCCGCCCCTCCTTGTTCCGGATCCGCAACAGCCGCTCGGCCAGAAATGCTCCCGTACCCCCGGCCTGGCGCTCCCCGGCCGGCGATTCATCCCCCGGCCACTGCCCCGGTCGCTGCTCCCGCTCCTCCTCCAGCAGCTGTCCCAGCAAAGCTAATCCGACCCACTCGCTGCGCTCACTCCAGCTCAGAGCCTTGGAACCTCGTGCCAGCGTCTCGGCTAACTCGCACCCCGGCTCCGCCTGGTTGCCGCGGCCGGCGCTCCTGGCTCTCCATAACACCCCCGAAAATCGCCGGATAACTCCCCTCGGCTCTCTAAGCCGAACCCAGCGTCACTCTCCGCTGCATCGTTACCCGCTATTGCAGGCAGTGATAGGTGTAGGTGTAACTCGTGCTCGCCGCCAATGCCGTTGCACCTGTTTTTAACGTGAAGTTGGTGCTTGCCGCCGGCGGCGAATACACCGTATTCATCGCGCTCGCGCTCGCCGGAGTTACCTGGCAGTTCGGCGTCCCCGCATACGCCACCCCGAAGGTCACCGTCGCCACCACGCTCGACGCCCCCGGAGATGTCCCCGTGGTCACATTGATGGTGCCGTCCGTGTCCCGCGCATTACTCAAGGTCACCGTCGGCGAAGTGCCCGCCCCCGTCCCGGCTGCGATTCCCGGAGCCGTCGCTCCCGACGGTCGTCGCCACATGCGGCACTGCGAAAGTTCCCGTCACGTTCAGCGTTCCCGCCACCGTCAGCGTCTTGCCGCTGGCAATGCGTTGCCCCGTTGTCCGTCAGCAGGTTCGAGCCCGTGCCCAGCGTCCCGGTTATGGCAGCAGCCGCGCCCCAGCCGCTCTGCGCGCCCAGCCAAAGCCCCGTCGCATACACCGTTCCGCTCAGCCCCAGTCCCGGGCTCCCGGTCGTGGGATAAATGTTCTGTGCCGTATCGGTGACGTCGCTCCCCACGTATAGCTTCACTCCCCCGAACGATTCAAACAACGTGTCACTCTGCGGATAGAAATAAATCCAGTCCGCGCCCGGTCCTCCACGATTCGCCAGAGTAAACAAGCTGTAGTCCGCGTCCCACTTGGTGCATCCGTCGCTGCCCAGCAGCGAATCCGGCTTGCAGCTCAGGGCAAACACACTCGCCGATGGCGCGCCCGCCCCGAAGAGCGTCTCCCAGTAGCCACCCACCGAGATGGCCCGCGCCGGCGGATTGTGCGTCCCGCCCATTCCGTAATAAAGACTGTTCGCAGCGTTGTTGTTTAGCTGGAAGCCGTGCAGGTTCCCCGTCACCGTGCCCCTGTAACTCCATCCCCGGCCCCACGGCAAGGTCACCATCGGCACGATCGGCGCAATCACATCGTGGAAGTCCGCAACGTACGGCAGATGCCAGTGCGGCTCCTCCACCTGGTCCCCCGTGCCCCAGTTCACCGCGTTTGCCGCCAGCGTCAGCGCCCCGTCCACCATCTGCGTTGTGGTGTTGAACACTCCCAGAACCTCCGCCCCCGGATACATCGTGAACGTGCAGTTACAGGAAGTAAGCGCCGACCGACTGCGAGCCGCTCGTCGGCGTACTTAGCGGCGTATAAGTGAACGTATTCGGACCGGTTATCATCGCCAGTCCCGCCCCTGCCGTCGGACTGAACGTATAACTCCCGTTATAAGTCGTATCGCTGGCTCCGCTGATAGTTATAACTTGCCCGGCCAAATTTCCGGCGGACCCAATCATGCCCGGCGTATTGTGATCGGAAAATGTGCATCCGCTGCACGACGTCGTCACCGCAATCGGCCCCGTGCCCGCAAGACACGCCGCATTACAGGTCGCGCTCTGGCCCGTTCCACTCAAATAGTTCCACGCCACCGCTGTGCCCTGCAGCACATTCGTACCGCCGCCATTCAGCGCCCCATAGGCCCCGCCGATCGAATACCAGTAGTAGGAATGAGCGCTGTCCGGACTGCCAATCAACGGCATCACATACCGGCTCTTGCTCACCGTTATGCCGGATCCCGCCGGGATCGTTTCTGAATTCATCGCCGCGAACCATCCGCAGGTCCCTCCCTGCGTTACCAGTGCCCCGGCGTAATGCGTTCTGATGAAGGTTCGCCGTCACGCTCGGCGTGGATGGGCTCACCGCCGTCACCGTCGCAATCTCGAAATTATCGTAATCGCTGATACAGATTGGCGACCCCATCGCCGGGGTTCCGCTGGTCACGGTCAGCGTCACCGTCTGGGTTCCGACCACCTGGGCAGTTGCAGTGACCGCGGAAGTAGCTGTCGCCACCAGTGTGCTCGGCGTAAAGGTTCCCGACGGCGCAATCATCTGCGGCGGTGCCGTATTGCCCGCATTGCTCACCCATCCCGTAATCTGCCCGTTCCCCACCGCCGCCTGCCCCGTGCCCGTCACCGTCCCTAAATTCCCGGCGCTTGCATGACTCAGATCAATTAAAAAGCGCCCTTCGCCCTGGTCTCCGTTTGAAGTATCTGCGGGCGTGACCTTGAGCGATGTGCTCCCCACTCCCGCGCCCGACGCAATCGCGCCGTGAAACACCGTCGGGCTTTCACCCAGCGAGCTATCCCCTTTGTGAATGCCCTCGTCGCCGCCTCTGGACAATCCCACCGAATAATAGATTCGCGTCGGTGCGCCCAGACAATCTCCCAGCCCCAGGCAGAAACTTACATTCGCTCCGAGCTGATGCTGGCCGCGAGAGAAAAATGCCGCCGCATTCGTATACACCGCATAGTTGCTCTTCGTATAGCCGCCCTCGCCGTTGTGTCCCCCCGCGAAGCTGTGCAGCAGGTGCACTTCAGGAATTATCTGGCTACCCCCGCGGTCTGCAACATAGTCATAGGTGTATAGCCGGGCCAGTCCGCTATTCCCCAATCCAACCTGCGTAAGCGGCACACCCGGCGCCGGCGCATCAAATTGATTTAACGGGTCCTGGTAGGAGAAGACATCCGTCCCGCCTCGCTGGTCCCACAGCCGCGAATTAAACGGCCACTTATAAGCACAGTAACTCGAGAAGTCCTGCCCACCTTCTCCGCCCAGGCTGCAGTTAGGAAATGGATGCCCTTGAGGCTGCTCCGTTGTGCTATATCCCGGGTCCGCAACCACCATGCAGCCGCCCCCCGCGCACCCCGTACTTGCAAACGTGTTACTAATTCCGTTATTTCCTGAGCCGGTCTGATGGAGCGCCGCATATTGGATATTTTCCAGGCTGCTCACGCTCAACGTCGTTCCCGGCGGCTGCACGATGCTCTGGTTTCCCGACGGCGAAAAATCAACCTTGCTCGTGAATCCGCTGCTCACGCTGCTCGCGCTTGCATCCACATAATGCTTCGTCGCCGCCTCGGCCGCCCCGACTGGATCTTCGCTCAGGTTCAGCGGACCCGCCAGAACGCCCCCACTCAATGGCAGATATCCCGCGACCGCGTTATTCACATAACTCACCGTGGCGCTCTGCACCGCGATGCTCGCCGGCAACACCTGGCTGCGCACGCTCGCAATCGTCGTCGAGCTCGTCGGCGGCACCGCCCAGTACTCCGTGCTCACCGTGCCGTCATTCAGTTGGTAGACGACCGTGTAGTAGGTGCCCGCCGGAGTTGATCCCGCGTTCGGCGCCAGGGGAAACGACACCGCTCCGTTTGTCCCGATCTGCACCGTCGTCCTGCCTGCCGGAACCGCCAGGTTCGACGCGGTCGTGAACGCCGGCCAGCTGATCAGCAGCGATCCCGCGGCATATGTCCCATCCGCCCGGTAAACCGTATCGGCGATCGTCGTCGTCGTCACCTGCGCCATCGCCGGCACTCTCGCCATCGTCAGTCCGAGCACGCAGCTTGCCGCCACCAACGCAACTTTTCTCAATCTGTCCATTGTGATTCGCCTCACCCAGTCTCCTTCGTTGTCGCCAGCCGGCGCCGTGCCCGCCCTCAATCTGCCTTTGTCTCTGGCTTCCTCACCAGTAGCTCATCCACCAGATCAAGCAGGAAGCTTTTCGCCTCGTCCAAATCTGTGTCTTCCAGCGGCTCCGCCGGGCCGCCTTCCAGACCCGCCAGCTTCAACAGCAACTGCGCTGCATTGTAGTGTCCTTTGCGGGCCTGTTCCATCAGCGCCTCGCATATCCCGTCGAATTCGATCTGCATCCGCTCCTGCAATCGTCGTTGCAGGTCCCGCGCTGCAATTGCACCGGCATCAGGCTTTGATCGCTTGCCTGCCGCCACTTTCCGTGTCTGCTTCATTGAGTTCCGCCCAGGCGCGCTCTTCCGCCAGAAGAAAAAGGGAGGGCGATTTGCCCTCCCTGCGAGTAATTCCTCTCACTTACTTAGAATAGCAAGCCAGACACCCCTAACATGACATGAAGTTACTAACTATATTTGGCTTGTTTTCATGTCCTTAGTTAGTCGCTTCTCTTTCTCTGCCTATTGACACGATTCGTAACCCATCCGGTTTCAGCAGCCCGCGAGCCAGCAGTAACCCGGTCAACTGATCTACCGCGTCGCCATACTGCCTCGCCACTTGCCTCCAGCTGATTCCCAGCATCACGGCCGTCTCCTGCTGCGAATACTCCTGCAACGCTACCCGGGTCAGCACATCGCACGCCTTCGGCGCAAGAATTTCGAGGCAGCGCTCCATGTCATGCACAAAGATCACGCAATCCTCAAAGCTCCTCACCCGATACGCCGTCACCGGACCGCGAAACATCTCCTTCGGCAGGCACGATGGCACCCGGCCTACCTCCATTGACATCCGCAGATACTTCCGCAGCATGCCCTCCGTGTGCTTCCGGTAAAACGCCAGGCTGTTGTCTGTCCCCTGGCTCTGCTCTACCGGCGCCGGCGCTGCTGCTTCTGCCTCTCGCTGCCATCGTGGTCTGATATTTCACCCGGCAGCGCTGCAGCGGATTTCGCCGCCGCCTGCTCCCGTGTACCCGGTCCAGCCGCATCTCCGGCTGCAGTGCCCCAGGCTTCCCATGCGCTCCCCGCACCCGCTGCCCGCCCGCATCACTGCGCCACCCCGGCGCTCAGGCCAACACTCAGCTCGCCGCCGATAGCAGCCCATGATAGGACGATCGCTCGACTCGCTCCGGCATCTTCGCGCTGCCGGCCTGGTTCGCTTTCCTCCCCGCGGAAAATCGCTCAATCGTTGTTTGCATCCCACGCAGTAAGGATTTGTTCGGCCCTGTGGACGTACCCAAAGGCCGCCGCATCCTTCACACACTTTTAGTTCCAATCGTAAAGCAGGCATTCTGCTCCTCCTAAGGAGCGCCCCATCGGGTCCATCAGCCCGTGTGGCAAGTTTTATGTGATTTGCCTTCGCCGGAGCGGGTCAGCCCGTAGGCCTTCCTCTGTCTGCCGTGAAGGTTTTTGTTCGATTGTGGTCCGGCTGTCGTTCCCCTGGTCCAATTCCCCGACCCCCGTTCCCTCTCCACCGTTCCCCGTGCCATCCCCGTAAAAGCACCTTCCCCCGACTCACCCTCCCTCGCCGAAGACACGTCCGCGGCCCAACGGCGCACCTTCGCGCGACGCTGACCCACGTGGGCTCACACCGGAAGAGGTTATGCAGGTATTTCTATTTAGGTGCTTACGGAGATTTGCTTATTGCTATAGCGAGACCGAAAACTTATAGTTGACTGCAAAATCTGTCAACGACTTTTTTGACTGTACCCGGTCGAGCACTCTTGATTACTCTTGATGGCTAGTAACCATCCTAGTATCTAAATCGTTATATTTCACCGGGGCGGCAAACCGATCCATGACCTTCCGCGAACTTGCAGAAAATCTCAGGAGTGAGCTTCTCGCCCGCATCCGCAATGGCGAAATCACCCAGTCTGCTCTCGCCCGGCGCACCGGCTTCCGCCAGGCTCACATCTCAAATTACCTCAGCGGACGCCGCGCCCTCAGCCTCCAGGGCCTCGATCGCGTTCTCCAGGCCCAGAGCCTTGCCGTGGATGACCTCCTCACCGATCGCGCTTCTCTCAGCGCTGCCGCCGACTCCTCCGCCGGCGCCCGCGGGGACGTCGCTTCCTGCTACCGAATCCGTTCCCGTCGTCGAACAGCCACGCCAACTTGCCGAGCGCCGCATCTCCTCCTCTGCCACCCGCGAAATCATCGAATGCCCCTCCGAAGTCCTCAGGAATTTGCGCACCGACGCGCCTCCGGAACGCCTCGTCTGGCAACGCTTCGCCGCCATCCGCTTCTCTGCCGAGATGGCCCTCGCCATGCACCCGCTCTTCCCCAAAGGTTGTCTCGCCGTCATTGACCGCCACTACACTGCGCTCGAGCCCTATCACCACGGCCATAGAAACATCTATGCCGTCTGGGCCGACGAAACTCTGCACATCGCCTGCATCGAGCCCCAGAGCGGCGGCCTCGTCCTCCGCCCGCAAAACGTCGCCGTCCCTACCGTCATGCTGCTCGACAAGCCCAATCGCCCCAGTCCCATCGCGGGAAGACTTTGTTGGGCCCTCTCTGAACTTTGACCCTCTCCCGCCAGCCCATCGCCCCGCTCTCTTCTGTTAGCATCGCGCTGAACCACCCGCTCGACCGCTCCAAAAAATTGACCGGGATCATCCCCGCCGCAATTCGCATTGACTGAAAATCGCTCTTCCCGCTTTTAAGGATTTGTCATCTATGGACCAGCAGTCATCCGGCTCCCGCCGCAATGAAGACATCGCACTCGACCTCCTCAAATTTGTCGCCGCCACCGCGCAAGTCGCTCGCCCGGCCTCGGCCACCACCCGGCTTCGTGGGCTCCTCCTCCGCTAAGCCTGAGGACCAGGTCACCCAGCTGCTCGATCTCTACAAACGGTGTCTGGCTGCCGTCGCCGGCAAGTAGCGCGGCATGCCTCCCGCAAGTCCGGTCTCGCGTTGCCGTCATCGGTGCCGGTGTCTTCGGCCGCAATCACCTGCGTGTCTATGAGGAGTTAGCCCGCTCCGGCCACACCCAGCTGGCCGCCGTTGTTGATACACAATTCTTCCACCCGACTGGCCTCGCCCCGCTATCGCCGCCAGGCACAACGCCGCCTTCTTCCCTTCCGTTGACCTGCTCCTCGCCGCCCTCGCCGCCGGATCCGTTCCCTCGACGCCGCCTCCGTCTGCGTTCCCACCCTCGCAGCACGCCCCTGTCGTCGCCAAACTGCTTGAGGCCGGCCTCGACGTCCTCGTCGAAAAGCCCTTCACCTCCTCGCTCGACAAGCCGACGCCCTGCTCTCTCTCGCCGCAGCAGCACCATCGCATCCTTCAGGTCGGTCACCTCGAGCGCTTCAATCCTGCCGTCACCGCCGTGCTTCCCTTCCTCACCGGCCCCATGTTTTTTGAATGCCACCGGCTCAGCATCTTCACCCCGCGCTCGCTCGACGTAGACGTCGTCCTCGACCTCATGATCCACGACCTCGACATCGTCCTCTTCATGGCCCGCTCCCCGCTCCGCGAAATTCGCGCCGTCGGCCTCCCCATCCTCTCCCCCAAAGTAGACATCGCCAACGTCCGCATCGAGTTCGAATCCGGCTGCGTCGCCAACTTCACCGCCAGCCGCGTCTCCACCGAACGCGTCCGCAAGCTGCGCTTCTTCCAGCCCCACCAATATATCTCGGTGGATTATGCCCGGCAGGACGCTTTCATCATCGAGGTCAAGCCCGGCGAAATCAACTCCCAACACCGAGCTCCCCCGCGGAGAGCTCACTCCGCCCGCCTCTGCCGAAGCCGCTCCCGGCCCCGCCCTCAGCTTCCAGAAGCTCTCCATCACTCCCGACGAGCCCCTGCGTCTGGAGATCGAGGCCTTCCTCCACTCCGTCCGCACCCGCCAGGCTCCCGCCGTTCCCGCGCAGCAATCCCGCGAAGCTCTCGCCGCTGCCCTGGCCATCAATCAGGAAATCGCCGACCACCGCCGCCGCGCCGGCCTCCACTAACTCCGGCCCCGTTCAGCCTGTTCTCAGTCCCGTTCGCAGTCCAGTCCCGCAGTAAGCCCGCTGCCTCTATCCGCGCAGCCCTCGGCTACGGCAGCTGCTGCACCACCACGCCCTCGGGCAGCTTCAGCTCAAACTGGTCATCCGCCAGCGTCTGGTTCGCCGTCAGCTTCGTGATCGTCAGCGTGATCTGGTATTCCTCCAGCGGCCGCATAATCCGGATCGTCCCCGGAAACAGCACCCCGCCAAAATTCTTGTAGTCGCTGTAAAACGCCTCAGTCTCAATCACGCCCTGCGGATCGTAGACGTCCTGCTCATACGGCATCAGGTCTTCGCGGCTGATATGAATGATCCGGCTCGGCAGCAATTGGTTCGTGTCGCCCTTGCGATGCAGCACTCCTACGTCGTAATCCAGCCGCTCCTGCAGCTGCTTCGAGTTCGGGTCCACTACATACCGCGTCGCTCCCGCCATGTAGGTGAAATCCGCCGGCGTCACCGACTTCACCAGCAGCGACTCGACAAAAATGTAGGGCCGCATATTCTCCAGCGGACTCGGCGACGGATTGATGATCTTGTCCGACCCCTGTATCACCTTGTTCTTCGGCGGAATCCACATCTTGAATGTGCTGCCGTTCGACGCCATGTCAAACGCCCGCGTGTGCACCACCGGCAGCAGTCCCAGCACCCGCAGCTTGTTCGGCTTCTCCAGCAATATGTAGCCGCTGAACGACGTGTAGTCCGTTACGCTGCCTTTTTTCGCTCCGCCCACCGACGCCGATATGTCCACCGACAGGCTCAGCGACTTGATCGCGCCGTCGCGCTGATCGATGCCGCGAACCAGCATCTGTCCAGCGTCGCCGTCTTCGGGTTCTGCTCCGGCCGCACCTGCGCCACCACATGCGTGCGGCGAATGCACCCAGTCGCCCCCGCGCATGCAACCACCGCCAGCACCGCATAAGCGCAGCGTTTCATTGACCTCAAAAAGCTCAAGAAGCGAGTATATCTTCCGCTACCCCTTCCTGCCCTCAGCCTGCGCGCCTTAACGCCCGTCGCCCTCGCGCAGCGCCTTGCGGTACTTCTCCACGTTGCTGTGGTGCTCCTTCAGGCTCGTCGCAAATCGCGAGTGCCCCGCGGCATCGGCCACAAAATACAGATAGCCCGTCTGCGGAGGATGCAAGCGCCGCCCGCAGCGCATCGACTCCCGGATTAGCGATCGGTCCCGGCGGCAATCCCGTGTGCGCGTACGTGTTGTAAGGCGAAGGCGACCGCAGCTCCGACATCGTGATCACGCCCTGAAATTTCCCCTCCAGCAACGCCGCGTAAATCACCGACGGATCGGTCTCCAGCGGCATCCCCCGCGCCATCCGGTTCTCAAACACGCTCGCCACCGCCCCGCGCTCACTCGCCACCCCCGTCTCCTTTTCCACCAACGACGCCATCGTCACCACATCGTGCACATTTACGCCTGCTCCCGGCTCCCGTTATCCCCAGCGCCTGCGCCTTCCGGCGAAACTCCTTCACCATCGCCGCCTGCATCTCCTTAACCGTCCATGCCGGAGGAAATTTGTACGTCTCCGGAAACAAATATCCCTCCAGCGTCGGCGCCGCCGGATCCAGGTCCTTCACCAGCCCCACATTCGCCGTCGCGCCCGCAATAAATTCCTTCGCCGTATGCAGCTTCGCGTCCTCCATCGTCTTCGCGATGTCGAAAATGTTGTAGCCCTCGGGAATCGTAACCGTCACTGTATAAACATCGCCGCGCACCAGCCGCCCATACACCTCCGGTCAGCGGCGCCGGATGGTCAAACCGGTACTCCCCCGCCTTCAGCGTCCCGCGCTTGAACACTCGCCACGCATCAAACGCATACCGGTTGCGAATAATTCCCTGATCCTCCAGAATCCGCCCGATCCTCGTCGCGCTGCTCCCCGTCGGAATCACCACGAACTGCTCAACCGTCGGCCCCGCCGGCGCCAGCACCAGGTATGTGCCCACCACCCCGGCCCCAACCACCGCCAGCAGGAAAACCACCGCTAAGAATTTCCGCACTCCTCAATCTTATGGGCTGCCCGGCTCCCTTTTGAATCGCCGCTTCGGGTCATGCCGGCTCCATCAACCGCTCCGCCGGCTTCCATCGTCATTACAATCTCCCCATGCCGCCTTCTCCACCCGGTCCCGTTCCCGGCCCCGTCCTCCCGGTCCCGTCCTCGGTCTCGACGTCGGTGACCGCCGCATCGGCATCGCCATCTCCGATCCCCTCCGCATCACCGCCCAGCCGCTCGAATACCCTCACCCGCACCAGCCGCCGCAACGACCTCCGCTACTTCTCTCACCTGCTCCGCCTCCGCCCCTTCGACCAGATCGTCGTCGGCCTCCCGCTCTATCCCTCCGGAGATCCCAGCCCGCAAGCCGCCAAAGTCCAGACCTTCGCCACCCAGCTCGGTGACCACCTCAAACTTCCCATTCATCTCTGGGATGAGCGCCTTTCCACCTCGGAAGCCCATCGCTACCTCGACGCCACCGGTCGCCCCGGCACCACCCGCCGCCAGGTCATTGACCAGATCTCCGCCGTCCTCATCCTCGAGAACTGGCTCGCCGCCCATCCCTTCACGCAACCGTCCGGCAACAAATAAGAAAGCCGGCATCTCTGCCGGCTCCCCATGTCTTCGACTTACTCTTTTCGGATCTCTTCGACTAACTGTAACTACGCCGCGCCTTCATCCCCGATAATGTCCGGGAACCGCAACTTCGCCTTCATCAGCGCCGCCAGAATCAAGTCATCTATATCGTTTTCCGTGCATCCCTTGGCCTGCGACATCTCGTTCACCAGCAGATACCGCGCCCGCTCCAGCAGCTTCCGCTCCCTTACGCTGAGCTCTTTCTCCCGATGCAGCAGCAAGCAGGCTCTTCAATACCTCGGCCACTTCCATCAGTGTGCCCGCCTTCATCTTGTCCATGTGCTCGCGGTAGCGTTCTTTCCAGTCGGCGTTCTTGTTCTCGCCGTTCTGTGACAGAAACCGCAGGATGCGAACCATCTCGTCCTCGCAAACCAGCCCGCGAAGACCCACTGCCGTCGCATTCTGGCAGGGAACCTGAACCTTTAAATTGCTGGCTCGGATGTTCAGTAAGTAGTAGCGCTCGGTGATGAATCCGTTCGACCGCAACGCCACTTGTTCAATTACGCCCACCCCGTGATTCGGGTAGACAACCTTGTCACCGATGCGAAAGGAGCTGCCGAGTATGCCTCTCATAGAAGGATGGAGCCCGCCTGGTCTACCTTTGCTTTTTGGGTTTTTTTTAATTACTGGACTTTCATAAAGCTACTCGCTTCAATCAACAATCGTCAAGCTGTGACTGGTTACCGACGATCCTTCGTCATGCAGCTCCAATCACAAAATTCGCTCCCTCGCCGACTCAATCCGCAGCGCAGTATAATCGTCCGGTTGGCTTTCTCCCAGTCTTCTCTAAGCTCTTCCTGCAACGCAGCTCGCTATTCATTCTCGGAAGTATCCTCTATGCCGGAACACATTAAGAAAATGATCGACGAAGAAATCCGCCACCTGGAGCATGAGCTGGCGCATGAACTTCCCGCTGAAATTAAAAAAGCGGCTTCGCTCGGCGACCTTAGTGAAAATGCCGAATACCACATGGCCAAGCAACGCCAGGTATTCGTCAACGCTCGCCTCGGCCAACTCAAAAAGCGCATGGCCGAACTCTCCCTCGTCAATCTCTCCAATATTCCCCGCGACCGCATCGCCTTCGGCTCCAAAGTCCGCGTCTTCGACTCCACTAAAAATGAGGAGATCGAATACCAGCTCGTCACCAGCGAAGAATCCGACGTCAGCAAAGGCCTCATCTCCACCACCTCGCCCATCGGCCGCGGCCTGGTCGGCAAAAAAGTCGGCGACGTCGTCAGCATCCAGACGCCCAACGGCGCCCGCGAGCTCGAGGTTCTCAAACTCACCACTGTGCACGACGCCGCCGCGCTCGATGCTGCCGGCAGCGGCGGAGTAGCCCGGGACTCCTCAATGACCACGTGGACCAGCGCCTTCGGCAGGGCCTGCGGCAAGCTTTTGCAAATGATCGTCAATGGCCTCGCCCTGACCAAAATTTCCCCCAACATCCTCACCTTCCTCGGCCTCGTCATCAATACCGTCGCCGCCGTCTTCTTCGGCTTCGCCAATTCTGAAAACGGCGTCCGCATGTTCCTCTTCGCCGGCCTCGTCATCATCGGCGCCGGAATCTTCGACATGGTCGACGGCCGCGTCGCTCGCCAAACCAATCAGGTCACCGTCTACGGAGCCTTCTTTGACTCCGTCATCGATCGCTACTCCGACGTCGTGCTCTTCTTCGGCCTGCTCGTCTACTACGCCCGCGGCAATCGCTTCTTCTACGTCGTCCTCGTCGCCTTCGTCATGGTCACCTCGCTCATGGTCAGCTACACCCGCGCCCGCGCCGAAGCCTTGATCGGCTCCTGCAAGGTCGGCTTCATGGAGCGCCCGGAGCGCATCGTCCTCATCATCATCGGCGCCCTCTTCAATCGCTGGGGAGCCATGGCCCCCGTCCTCTGGGTCCTCGCCGTGCTCTCCACCATCACCGTCATCCATCGCATCGCCTATACCTACAGCCGCACCAGGCACCTGCCCCCATTCAGCAGCGAAGCCGGATCTCCCGCCGCCGCTCGCACAACGGTCGCCGCGAGCCCGAACACGCCGGCCTTACCCCCGCGCCCCGCGCCTACGCTCGGTCCGCTCATCGGAAACCGCTACCGCTCTCCGCAGTCCTGAAATTTTTCCCGCAGCATCCCCCACCTTCGCCCGCTACAATACCCGGTTCCCCTTATGCCGACCACTCCGCCCTCCCAACCCATCCTTCTCATCCATGGCGGAGCCTGGGCCATTCCCGACGACATGGTCGCCGCCCACCAACGCGGCATCCATAATGCGCTCTCCGCCGGTTACGAAATCCTCGCCCAGCGGCGGCTCCGCTATCGCCGCCATCGAGGCCGCTGTCACCGTCATGGAAGAGGACATCACCTTCGACGCCGGCCGCGGCAGCTTCCTCACCAGCGACGGTCGCGTCCAGCTCGACGCCCTCATCATGGAGGGTCACACCCTGCGCGCCGGCGGCGTCGCCTGCGTCGAGCGCCTCCACAATCCCATCCAGGCCGCCCGCCTCGTGCTTGAAAAAAGTCCCCACGTCTACTTCGTCGGCGCCGGTGCCGAAGCCTTCGCCCAGGCCCACGGCATGACCCTCTGCGACAACTCTGAACTCGTCATTCCCCGCGAACGCTCCCGCCTCGCCGCTGCCCAGCATGCTCAACGCGCCGGCCTCCCCGACCAAACCTTCTCCGGCTCTCAGGAAGATTCCGCCCCGCTCGACTCCCACGACACCGTCGGAGCCGTCGCCCTCGACGCCCACGGCAACCTCGCCGCCGCCACCTCTACCGGTGGCACCCTCAACAAAGCGCCCGGCCGCGTCGGAGATTCGTCCCTCATCGGCTGCGGCTGCTACGCCGACAACCAGTCCGCCGCCGTCTCCCTCACCGGATGGGGCGAGCCCATCATGAAGCTCGTCCTCGGCAAGTGGGCCGTTGACCGCGTCCTCTCCGGCGATGCCCCGCAATCTGCCGCCGACGCCGCCATCCAATATCTCTTCACTCGCCTCAACGGCCATGGCGGAATCATCCTTCTCGGTCCCGACGGCAACTATGGCGTCGCCCACAACACCCCCCGCATGGCCTGGGGTGTCCGCACCGCACACTCGGAACAAGTCGGCATCTCCCGCAACGACTAACCCCAGCGCGCGCATCCCCCGAGTTACCACTCCGCTCTCCCCCGCTCTGCCCCCGCTCTCCTGCGATAATTTCTCTATGCTTCTTCTTGCCTCGGCCTCGCCTCGTCGCCGGGAACTTCTCTTCAACGCCGGCTTCGCCTTCGAAGTCCTCTCCGTCCCCGTCGCCGAAGATCCGCTCCCCGGCGAATCCGCCGCTGCGCTCGTCCGCCGCCTCGCCGCGCTCAAAGCTCGCGCCGCCTTCACTCCGCCGCCCAGCTCGATCCGCGCTTCGCCAATCTCCCCGCCCACGATCCGCTTCTGGTTCTCGGCGCCGACACAATTGTCACAGTGGATGATCAAATCCTCGGCAAGCCCGCCAGCCCCTCCGACGCCCGCCGCATGCTGCGCCTGCTCTCCGGCCGCACCCATCAGGTCCTCACCGCCGTCTCCATCCTCACCCCGCTCGGCCGAAGAGTCCGCCACCGAGTCCACCGCCGTCACCTTCGCCTCTCTCTCCGACGACGAAATCGCCGCCTACGTCGCCACCGGCGAGCCCATGGATAAGGCCGGCGCCTACGCCATCCAGGGTTACGCCGGCCGCTGGATTCCCCGCATTCGCGGCTGCTACTTCAACGTCGTCGGCCTCCCCATCGCCCTCGTCACTTCCATCGTCGAAGGCATGACCGCCCGCTCCCGTGAAACCGTCGGCTCCCTCCCCGTCCTAGTGTCCCGCCCTGGCGTTTCCTCCCAAGCCGCTCTCAATCAAACGACTTCCGCCGCTCCCTTCGCCTCGAACCCAGTTGCTCACCTTGCCCTAAAACTGTTGCTAATTAGCCACAGCCGTGAACCGCCATTCAGAGCTAACCTAAGTCACGATATCCATAAACCGCGTGTATCGTAATCCCTGCGAAGTCGAGCAAACCATCGGCAACTCCGCTGAATTCAGCGGCGTTGGCCTCCACAGCGGCGCCCCCGTCAACCTGCGCCTGCTCCCCGCACCCGCCGGAACCGGCATCGTCTTCCGCCGCACCGACCTCGACAACTTCATCATCGAAGCCACCGGCCGCAACGTCGCCCGCGTCAGCTACGCCACCAGCCTGATGAAGCAGGGCGTGCTCATCTCCACCACCGAGCACCTGCTCTCCGCCGCCTTCGGTGCCGGCATCGACAACCTCATCGTCGAACTCGACAACCTCGAACTCCCCATCCTGGACGGCAGCGCTCAGCCTTTCATCCAGGCCTTTCTCGACGCCGGAATCAAGCCCCAGCGCCGCCGCCGCCAATATCTCAAAGTCCTCAAGACCATCACCATCGAAGACAACGGCAAGCTCGCTCACCGTCGAGCCCTCCAACTCCTACTCCGTCCATACGAAATCGACTTCCCCACCCCCATCGGTCAGCAGTCTTTCGAGATTGACCTGATGTCCAACTCCTACTCCACCCAGATCGCCCCCGCCCGCACCTTCGGCTTCAAAGAGGATGAAGCCCGCCTCCGCAACATGGGCCTCATCCGCGGCGTCTCCGAGTCCAGCGCCATCATCCTCAGCCGCACCGCCGTCCTCAACGGCCCGCTGCGCTTCTCCGACGAATTCGTCCGCCACAAAGTCCTCGACCTCATCGGCGACCTCGCGCTCGCCGGCCATCGCCTCCTCGGCCGCGTCACCGCCTATCGCGCCGGACACGCCATGCACACCGCCCTCGTCCAGCGCCTGCTTGCGCGACCGCTCGGCCTGGAAGCTCGTGCAATTTCCCGTTCCCTGTCTCGAACCCGCGCAACTTCCCGCCGCGCCGCAGCTTCACTCCACACCGCTCGCGCCTAGTCACGCCGCGAATGTCCGCACCCTCCGCGTCATCGCCGCCCCACAGCTCTGAGTTTTATTCCTGCTGGATCGGCCTCGGCTCCAACCTCGGCGACTCTCGCGCCACCCTCTCTGCCGCTCGCCCGGCACTTCGCTCCCTCGGCGCCATCCGCGCTACTTCCTCCCTCTGGCAAAGCGAGCCCGTCGGCCCCATCACCGGCCAGCCCCTTTTCCTGAATGCCGTCGTCCTCCTCCACCACAGCTCTCCCGCCTGAAAACTGCTCGATCCTTGCTCGCCATCGAACGCGCCCACTTGCGCGACCGCTCCTCGCAAACTCCGCAAGGCCCCCGCACCCTGGATCTCGACTTGCTCCTGGTAGAAAAATACGACGCCCAGCCGGTTCCCAGCAGAACACGCCCGATCCGGTCCTTCTCGATCTGCCCGGCCTCACTCTGCCGCACCCCAGCTGGCTCTCCGCCGCTTCGTCCTCGCGCCCCTGGCCGAGATTTCTCCCTCGACCCTTCACCCACGCTCCACCAGACCGTCGCAGAGCTTCTCGCCGCTCTCCCGCACAAGGCCCGAATGCTCCCCACGCCAGTCGTCCGCATCGGCCCGCTCTCTTAATTCCGCATTGCCCGTCATCCCTGCTGGTCTGAATGCTACTGGCCGGTCTCGCTCTGCTCTTCCACTGCCCGCATCCGCGCTTCGTTCCGCTGCTCACCACCACGTCGCGTGCCTTCTCCATCAGCTGCCAGTCCTGTGGAACTCCGGCAGCGGCTCGCGCTCTTTTCCCGTGCTGTGTAAAAAGAAACTCACCCGCGCCAGCTGCATCCTGTAAGCCAGCTCCGAGTCGCTCTTCGCTGAGACCAGCGTCGCCGGAGTGATCCCCACCTCCTCTACCTGCCTCCTCCCCCGCTTGATGCAGGCGTCCACCGCATCCAGAGCCGCCCCTGCGTGTCAAGTGCGGCGCGCCCCGCGTCTCCAGCGCGCGAAATACTTCCTTCAAATCCCCCTCGCTCCGAATCACTCCCAGCGCCTGCGCCTGCTTCACTTCGCCGCCAGCGATTGCTTATAGCCCTGCCACGCCTCTGCCTCGGCCGCTGCCGTCTGCTCCAACTCCGGCCGCGCCTCACCCGCCATTGCACCGACGCCAGCGCCTCATCCGGCCCGAACTTGTGGAATGTCTTCTCCACGTTGAACCGTCCCGTTATCCAGTAGCTCGCCGTAAAAAACGCCAGCGCCTCCGGCCGCAGCATCATCGGAATCAGCCACTTCTTCGTTCGAAAGATCGTCTCCGTCCCCTCGCGCGCATTATCGCTGCGCCGCAAATCGCTCGGCAGCTGCGAAAATCGCGTCACCCGCAGATTCATCGCCGGACGATGCCTCGCATAATGCGTCAGCGAACGGCAGATCGCCTTCGGCCCCGTCATCCCCAAATCGTTCACCCGGTTTGAATGCACCGCGTGCGGAAAATAAAAATTCACTACGTCCTTGGCAAAGTCCGCGCAGTTGTAGTGGAACCCGCTATACCGGCTCACATTCGGCGTCGAGTTGAAGTGCTCGATAAACTTCCGGTCCTGCTCCACCGTTGTATTCACTTCAAAGACATAAACCGTCCGCACAAACGTCGCCGCCACCAGGTCCCGCCAATTCGCGTCAGGATCCTCTGCGCACTGCTTGCTCGCACAGACCTCCTGCATCGCCGCCACCCGATACTCGTCCTGCAGCATCTTCCGCAGATCCAGCGAGGCATACAGCGGCCGGTCTGCCGGATTTTTCACTCCGTAAAGAAACACGCTCACCGGCACGATGTTCCACTCATACTTCTGGTTCTCTTCAAAATCGGCGTAGTTGCTCAGCACCGATCCTTGCTCTCCCGGCTCGCACAACCGCATCTTCACCGGCGACCCATCCGGGCATACGCGGGACAAATAAATCGCCGAGTGCCCCGCGCTCGTCAGCCACGAAGACCCCGTGTCCATTGACGAATTCAGGATCAGGCCCACATCGGCCCGCGCCGTCCCGCCGCCTAGAAACACGGCCAGCGCGATCATCCAGAACAATTTGAAATTTCTTTTCATTGCCTCGGTTTCGATCGGAAGATTTTCCTGCCACTTGCTTAAACGTTGCGGCGGCCTCAAAAGTCGCGCTTGAGGACCCAGGGGGCCCGTAACTGTCCTGCCTCTTTGCTCCAGCCCGGCCTATTAGCCTGGGGGTTGCAAGTTCTGTGGTTTTCCAGCCAGTTTCATCCGCTCCACGCGAATCGAACGGCTATCGGCTCTCTCTCCAACAATCACTACCGAACACTAAGATTCTACCAGCGCCCTTCCCGGATGCCTGACGAAAATCGAATGCCACTTTCGCTCGCGTACCCATACGGCAACGTCGCTATGAGCCCCGGGGCCTTTTGCGAAATGACTCGATTCATTGTGGGTTGGCCAGATCACGGAATCGTGAATTTCTACTGCGCGCCGCGTGAAAAGGCGCGAGCTTGCCTAACTCGCCACACGAAATATGGAGCCAGCGCCAGCATCGCCACCACCGCCGCATACCCCAGCTGTCCCCATATTGCCTCCGCACTGCTTCCGATCGTGAAGGTCATCCTCACATGCCCGAGTCCCTGCGGCACCGCACTCCGGCTCGCCTCAATCCCCGCCGCACTTCCCATCACCGCAACCAGCGCCGCCCCAATCGCCGGCCACATCATTTGAACTCTCTGCCGCGCCGCCACCAGCACCATCGCCCACCCCGCCAGCACCGGCGCCGCGATGTAATAAAACTTCCCCGCCTGCGCGAAAAGATTCAGCGCTCCATACATCTCGCCATTGCTCCGCCCGAATGGCGTCTCCGCTCCCGGCAAAAATATCCGCCACAGCGCCCACAAATAAATGCACGCCACCAGGTACGCAGCCCCCAGCAGCATCACCGATCCAACTCCAAACACCGCCCAGGGAGCCCGCACACTCCACGCCTGCAACTCTCCCCGCTCCGTCATCGCCTTCGCCAGATCCTCTGCGCTCCCCAGCCGCAGCAGCGCCGCCGCTTCCGCCTCCTCTGCGTTCCGCCCCGCCTTCTGCTCTTCCGCCCGCAGGTCCGCCAGATGGTCCCCCAGCTCGGTCACATACCGCCTCACATGCCGCGGCGCGACTCCGGCCCGCAACAGCCGCTCCCGCACCTCACGAAATAGCTCCGTTCCCTTGCTCGCCATCAGTTGCCTCCTTGCAGAATTGCTTCCCGCAGCATTCCCCGGCTCAGCATTCCCCCGCTCAACATTCCCTGTATCGCCCCGGTCAACTCTCTCCACGTCTCTGACAACTCCGCCAGCCGCCGCGATCCCCTTCGCGTCACCGAGTAATAAATTCGGCTCCGCCCATTCACCGTCCTCCGCCGCGACTTCAGCGCCCCGTCCTGCTCCAGCCCGTGCAGCACGGGATACACCACTCCCTCCCCCACCGCCACCACTTCCCCCGTCCGCTCCCGTATCGCCTGCACGATCTCATAGCCGTACATCTCCTGCTGCTCGAGCAGTCGCAGGATCAGCAGCTCCGGCACGCCATTCATGAAGTTCGGATTTGTCTCTCGCGTCCCCATTCACCGCACTATACCTCGCGGTTCAATGTATGGCAACAACTCTTCCGGATTTCTCAGCCCCATTTTTCCCCGGCTCCTCGACCGCCCCTCACCCGCCCCCTCTTTCTGAATTCGCTCTTGCTCCCATCTACAATTTTCAAAGTGTCCCTCCAGCTTTCAACTTCGCCCCAACCTCAGCCGGCCGCCGCGCCTCCCTCCATCTCCCCCACGCGACCATCCAGACTCCCGTCTTCATGCCCGTCGGCACCCTCGCCTCCGTCAAAGCCGTCCCCCAGGACATCGTCTCCTCCCTCGGCGCCTCGCTCATCCTCGCCAACACCTATCACCTCTATCTCCGCCCCGGCCACGAACTCATCCGGCGCCTCGGCGGACTCCACCGCTTCATGAGCTGGCCCCACGCCCTGCTCACCGACTCCGGCGGATTCCAGGTCTTCTCCCTCGGCAATCTCCGCAAAGTCTCCGAAGAGGGCGTCCAGTTCCGCTCCCACCTCGACGGCAGCACGCACTTCTTCTCCCCCGAACACTCCATCGCCGTCCAGCTCGCCCTCGGCGCCGACATCGTCATGGTCTTTGACGAATGCACCGAATATCCCGCCGACCGCACCCGCGCCCAGCAATCCCTCGACCTCACCCTGCGCTGGGCCCGCCGCTCCCGCGATTACTTCCTCGCCCACCAGCACGAAGTCCCCTGGTTTGAACATGAAACTCTCCCGGCCACGCCTTCACCATCCCTGCCCCGCCCGCCGACTCCACCCCCGTCGCTCTTCGGCATCGTGCAAGGCGGCATGTACCCCGACCTCCGCCGCGAATCCGCCCTGCGCCTCGTTGACATGGATTTCCCCGGCTACGCCATCGGCGGCCTCAGCGTCGGCGAGCCCCGCCACCTCACCCGCGAAATCATCGAGGCCACCCTCGAACATCTCCCCGCCGACAAGCCCCGCTACGTCATGGGCGTCGGCTACCCCGACGAAATCGTCGAGTACGCCGCCCTCGGCGTCGACATGATGGACTGCGTCCTGCCCACCCGCGCCGCCCGCCACGGCCTCCTCTTCACCTCCGAAGGCCGCCTCAATATAAAAAACCTGCAAGTACGCCGAAGACCCCTCTCCGCCCGACCCCAACTGCTCCTGCCCCGTCTGCAAACGCTACTCCCGCGCCTATTTGCGCCACCTTGCCGCCTCCCAGGAGCCCCTCTCCGGTACCCTCAACACCATCCACAACCTCGCCTTCTACCTTGACACTATGAAAGCGGTGCGGGATGCTATGGAATTAGGTACTCTGGCAGCTTTGGTAGCCGAAACCCGCCGCTCCTGGCGACGCAGCTCGGCGCGGAAGCTGCAAAGGCTCCATAGCTTGTCCGGCCTCACAGTTAGCAAGAGAGGTTATCGCTCCGCGTACCCCTTCCGCTGAATGCACCGTCTTCGCGATCAGCTCTACACGCCCGCCCTGTGCGCACGTGTGTCCGGCTGGCCGAATATTAAGGATGAATCACGTTGATTGCAGCCCTGTTGTTACAAGATCAAAGCTCCTTCCCAGTTGATGACGTTCCTGCCTTTTCTCCTCATCATCGTCGTCTTCTATTTCCTGCTCATCCGGCCCAATCAGACCCGGCAGAAAAAGTGGCAGTCCATGCTCTCCTCGCTCAAGTCCGGAGACAAGGTCACCACCACCGGCGGCCTGCGCGGCACCATCTTCGCCATCAAGGATGACGTCATCCAGCTCCGCGTTCCGCCCGACAACATCAAGCTCGAAATCGTCAAATCAGCCATCGCCTCCGTCACCACGGAGGAAGATTCCAAGTAGCCGGGTCTCTCTCACATGCAAAAAAATCTCACGGGTAAAACCGTTCTCATTCTCGCTATCCTCGTGCTCTGCGTCTTCGGCGCCATTGGCATCCCCAAGGGCTTCAGCCGCAGCGCCCTGCTGCAGTCCTTCACCGACCGCATCCACCTCGGACTCGATCTCCGCGGCGGCACCCACCTCATCCTCCAGGTCATGGTTGAAGAGGCCGTCGGCGCCGTCACCGATAACGACATGGTCCGCCTCCAGGCCGACCTCAAGCAGGCTGGCATCGCGGCCACCGTCACCAAGCCCGACCCCAACAATCCCGAGGTCTTTCGCGTCGTCGGCCAGTCGCCCGACAAACTCGGCGCCCTCCGCGATCAGCTGAACTCCACCTTCTCCACCACCTACTCCATCGCCTCCGGCAGCGACAATACCTTCACCCTCACCCTGCTGCCCAGCCAGGCCACTTCCATCCGCGCCCGCGCCGTGCAACAGGCGATCGAGACCATCCGCGACCGCGTTGACCGCCTCGGCGTCTCCGAGCCCATCATTCAGGAGTACGGTCTCGGCGCCAACCAGATCCTCGTCGAGCTTCCCGGCGTCGACGATCCCGGCCGCGTCAAGGACATCATCCAGTCCACCGCCCGGCTTGAGATTCATCAGGTCATCGGCGGTCCCTGGGCCGATCAGGCCACCGCGCTCCAGGCCCTCGGCGGCGGCGTGCCGCCCGACGCCATCCTCATGAAGGGCCCCGCCGAAGTGGACGCCGCCGGCAACGCCGGCGCCGATCAGTGGTGGGAGCTCAAGCGCATCGCAGAGGTCGCAGGCAGTGACTTCCGCGACGCCAAGCCCGAGCAGGATGAGAACGGCCGCCCCGCAAGTCGGCTTCTATCTCACTAACGCCGCCGGCGACCGCTTCTATACCTTCACCAGCGCGAACATCGGCAACAAGCTCGCCGTCGTCCTCGATGGTCAGGTCCGCGAAGCCGCCACCATCCAGGCCTCCATCCGCGATCAGGGCCGCATCACCGGCCTCGACCAGCAAAAGGCGCAGGACCTCAGCATGATGCTGCGCACCGGCGCCCTGCCCGCCTCCATCCACTTCCTCGAAGAGCGCACCGTCAGCGCCTCGCTCGGTGCGGACTCCATCCGTCACGGCGTCTACGCCGCCATCGCCGGCATGCTCGCCGTCATGGCCTTCATGCTCTTCTACTACCGCGGCGCGGGAATCAATGCCGACCTCGCCCTCATCCTCAACCTCGTCATCCTCCTCGGATTCATGGGCGCTACCGGCTCCACCCTCACCCTGCCCGGAATCGCCGGCGTCATCCTCACCATCGGTATGGGCGTGGACTCGAACGTCCTCATCTTCGAGCGCATTCGTGAGGAGCTCCACGCCGGCAAGGCTCCAGGCGCCGCCGTGGACCAGGGCTTCTCTCACGCCTGGGTCACCATCATCGACACTCACATCACCACCATGGTCTCGGCCGCCATCCTCTTCCTCTTCGGCACCGGCCCCGTCAAGGGCTTCGCCGTTACCCTGGTTGCCGGACTCGCCGCCAACCTCTTCACCGCGGTCTTTGTCTCCCGCGCCATCTTCGACGCCATCCTTAAACGCAAACCGGCCGGCGCGGCCCTGTCTATCTAAACTCTCGAGGCCACTGTGGAACTGTTTCGCAATATCAACGTCGACTGGCTGGGGAAGAAGTGGTATTTCCTCGGTTTCTCCCTCATCTTCTCCGTCGCCGGAATCATCTCCATGCTCTTCTGGCATCACATCCCGCTCAGCGTTGACTTCAAGGGCGGCACCGTCATCGAAGTCCGCTTCGATCAGGCCCCGAACCTGGACCGCCTCCGCGCCGCCATGGATAAAGCCGGCCTCAAAGATGTCCGCATCCAGGGCTTCGGAGCCGCCGAGGACCATGAGGTCATCATCTCCCTCCCGCTGCGCGAGACCAATGAGTCGCAGCTCGACGCCGGCCGCGTCCTCATCGTCAATACGCTGGAGCAGAACTACTCCGCTACCGGGGCTGACAATCAGGGCAAGCTCGATCTCGATAACGCCAGCAAAGAGCGCATCGCCGCCCTGCTCGCTCCTGTCGCCGGCGACCAGGCCGCCCTCCAGGCCGCTGCCGCCATCACCCACTTCCGCGATGTCGAGCAGTCCCCGCAGCGCTCCGGACTCATCCCCGGCATTGACGCGCTCTCCTCCATCACCACCCCGGCCAACATGGCCGCCCTCAAGCAGCGGCGCCTATGTCTCCGGCTTCAATGTGCGCAATCCGCAGATCGTCGGCCCCCAGGTCGGCAAGCAGCTCCGCAATCAGGCCGGACTCGCCGTCCTCTACTCCCTCATCGGCATGCTCATCTATCTCTGGTTCCGCTTCGAGCTCATTTACGGAATCGCCGCCGTCGTCGCCGTCTTCCACGACACCCTCATCACCGTCGGCGCTTTTAGCTTGACCAATCGCGAAATCAGCCTTACCGTGGTCGCCGCGATCCTTACGCTCGTCGGCTACTCGATGAACGACACCATCGTCGTCTTCGACCGTATCCGCGAAAATCTGCGGCTTCGCAGGCGTGAGCCCCTCGCGCAAGTCGTCAACCGCAGCATCAACCAGACGATGAGCCGGACGATCCTGACCTCGGGACTTACCTTCCTGACCGTCCTCTCGCTCTTTCTCTTCGGTGGTGAAGTGCTGCATGATTTTGCTTTTGCCCTGGTCGTCGGCATCCTCATCGGGACCTATTCCTCGATCGCGGTTGCCGCCCCCATGCTCGTCGCTTACCAGGAATGGCGCGCCGCGCGGGGCAAAGCTGCCGCCCTTCCCGCCGGCAAACGCGCTCGCGCCTGAGCCCGCTTCCCGGCCGGGAAGTTTTCCTCACCGGCCGGGAGCAAAATCTCCCCCTCCGGTGTCTATGTATGCAGTAAGCTCTCTTCCCGTGAGGTGGACCCTATGTTTGAAGATTCCCTGGTGGAGTCCGGTGGCAGGCTCAAGACCAAGAGCAAGTTGACCATGATCCTTTCCTTTGGCCTCCAGGGCGCCTTTCTGGTTGCCCTGATCCTTATCCCGCTCATCTATCCCGAGGCCCTGCCCAAGAGCGCGATGGATACCATCCTCGTCGCTCCCCCGCCGCCTCCGCCCCCGCCGCCTCCGCCTCCACCCGAGGTCAAGGTGGCGCCCCAGAAGCTGGTCTCCGAGATGCAGGACAATCAGCTCCACGCTCCCTCCAAGATCCCCAAGGAGATCAAGATGATTAAGGAAGAGGCCGCTCCCTCCACCGGCGGTGTTGCCGGCATGGCCGGCCTCGGCTCCGGATCAGGTGTCGCCGGCGGCGTCATCGGCGGCCTCGCTCCATGCTGCTCCCGTCGTCAAGCAGGCCGCGCCCAAAGGCCCCATCCGCATCTCGGCTGGCGTCGTCAGGGCCAACTGCATCTCCTGCCCCCAGCCCATCTACCCGCAGATCGCCAAGGCCGCTCACGTCCAGGGCACCGTGGTCATCCAGGCCGTCATCTCCAAGGGCGGCACGGTAGAAAACGTCCAGGTTCTCAGTGGCCCTCCGCTTCTGCGGCAGGCCGCAGTTGATGCCGTCCGCAACTTCCGCTACAAGCCCACCATCCTTAGCGGCGAAGCGGTGGAGGTCCAGGCCGACATCAACGTTGTCTTCACCTTCAACGGTGGCTGAGTTCTCCGGGGTTGCCGGTCCTGCCCTTGACTGGGTAGTTACCCGTCGGGGTCACACCGCAACCCCACTTCCTCGTCATTGCCCCTTTCGGGGCAAATCCAATAACTTCAACTGGGTACACCCCGCAACAGCACTTAGTTCCTACGAATTTCCTCAGGAGGAAAGTCTGTGATTCTCGCTCACTTAGCAAATATGGCCGCTCATCCGGCTAGTCTTGGCATGTTCTTTCAGGAAGGCCAGACCGTCGGCTTTGACCCTATGTCCCTGTGGCGCAACATGGGCTGGCTGGTCAAGGGCGTCGTCCTGATTCTCTTCATCGTGTCTGTCTGGTCCTTCGCCGTCATGATCGACCGCTGGCTTTACTTCTCGGCTGCCCGCAAGCAGTCCCGCGAATTTGCTCCCCGCGTTGCCGGCGCTCTGCGCGAAGGCAAGCTCGACGAGGCCATCAAGGTCGCCGATCGCAACAAGAAGTCCCATCTGGCCGAGGTCGTCACCGCCGGCCTGCAGGAGTTCCGCAACTACGGCTCCGGCGGTCAGGTCACTGAAGACCAGATTGCTGCCAGCCAGCGCGCTCTCGAGCGCTCCGAAGCCATCGTCCACGCCAAGCTGAAGCGCGGCCTGGGCGGTCTTGCCACCATCGGTTCCACAGCCCCGTTTATCGGCCTGTTCGGCACCGTCGTCGGCATCCTCCACGCCTTCCAGCAGATCGCTGAAATGAAGACCCCGGGTATCGGCGCCATCGCAGGCGGTATTTCTGAAGCCCTCGTCACCACCGCCTTCGGCCTCCTCGTCGCCATCCCCGCCGTCATGGCCTTCAACTACTTCACCAACCGCGTGGAGGCTTTCGACGTCGAAATGGACAACTCCTCCTCCGAACTGATTGATTACTTCATCAAGCAGAATCACCGCGGTTAATTCACCCTGGGTACTGCCTCCTGAGATCGCGGGTCGGCTCAATCCACCGGCCCGCATTTCCTCTGAGATCAGCCCATAGGAGTCAAGATTCATGGCAATCAATGTCCGGGATGAAGGCGCCAAAGTAAACTCCAACATCAACGTGACCCCCATGGTGGACGTCATGCTGGTGCTGTTGATCATCTTCATGGTCATCACTCCCATGCTCAATAACAAGGTCAACGTCGACCTTGCCAGCGTCAACGCTCCAGAAGATATGCCCGACGCCAACAAGGAAGACTCCGTCGTCGTCGCCATCACCCGCGATGGCCAGGTCTATCTCGGCGCCAACCAGGTCGCTCTTGACCGACCTTGGCCCCAAGGTCACCGACGCTCTCACCAACAAGACCAGCAAGATGATCTACATTCGCGCCGATGCCCGCGCTCGTTACGGCACCGTTCAGGATGTGGTGGACAACGTCCGCACCGCCGGCGTTGACCAGATCGGCCTGCTCACGGATCGGCAAACCACCGACCAAGCCGCAGAGCCTCCACCGGCGGACAGTAAGTTTAACTATTTACCGCCTCCCCGCTCCGGCGCGGGTGGCAAAAAAGAGGATATCGCTATGGCAATGGGTGGCGGAGGTACAAAAGGGGGCATTCATGACATCAACGTCACGCCCCTCATCGACGTTTTGCTGGTGCTGCTCATCATCTTCATGACCATCACCCCTATCACCCCGCGCGGGTTGGACGCTCTCGTGCCCCAGCCTCCGAAGGACAAGACATCAGCAGCAGCAATAATGACCGCACCATCGTTATCCAGATCACCCATCGCCCCGGCGGTGGTCCTCCCGGATACAAGATCAACGAGACCGACGTCTCCAAGGGTGAGCTCGAGCCCAAGCTCCAGGCCATCTTTGCCACCCGCGCCGAACGCGTCGCTTTCATCAAGGGCGATCCGGACCTCAACTTCGCCGACGTTGCCGAAGTCATCGACATCGCCCACTCCGCCAACATTGACCACATCGGCCTCATCACCCCCAAAGTTGCCGCCGGCGAATAACCTCGCCCCTGCTTTCTGATTCACACAAACGCCCGGGCCTTCCCGGGCGTTGCATCTTTGCCTGGAATCCAGTACAATTTCCCCTTCGAGCAGCTTGCCACTTTATGCATCGAATGGCATAGACTGTTTTCCGCCGGTCTGCCGGCCTATTACTAGAAGGGAATCATGCAATGACCGTTTCCTCACGTTTGCCGGTAATCACTTCCGCCATTCTCTTGCTCCTGCTTGCACCTACACTCGGCTGCAATCGCCTCAAAGCTCGCGATCAGCTCAACAAGGGTGTCCAGGCGTACAAGAATGCGCGCTTTGAAGACGCCATTAACCATTTCCAGGAAGCGATCAATCTCGATCCCAGTCTGCCTACAGCCAAGCTTTATCTCGCCACCGCATACGCCCAACAGGTCGTCCCCAACGTCACCACTCCTGAAAATCTCAAGAACGCTAACTCTGCCATCGCCCTCTATCAGGAAGTTCTGAATAAAGAATCCCAACGACATGGGCTCCCTCAAAGGCATCGCTGCCCTCTACCTCAACATCGGCAAGCCTGACCTCGCCAAGGAATATCAGAAGAAGGTCCTCGCCATTAAGCCCGATGACGCCGACGCCAATTACACCATCGGCTACATTGACTGGAAGGCCGCATACAACAACGCCATCCCGGTGAGAAACAAGCTCGGTCAGCAGGATGACGGCAGCGCCATCAAGGACAAGAACGCCTGCACCGAACTCGCCGCGCATGAACCGGGCCCTCGTTGACGAAGGCATCGACGCCCTGCAGAAAGCCATTGCTGCCCGCCCCGACTACTCCGACGCCATGGCCATCCTCAACCTCACCTACCGCCGCAAAGCGGAAATCGAATGCGGCAACGACGACGCCCGCAAGGCTGACATCGCCAAGGCCGACGCCCTCGTCCAAAAAGCCATGGACGCCAAGAAGCACGAAGAGGCTGCCAAATCCTCCAACGCTTCCGGCGGCATCTCTATCGATCCCGACAAATAACCCGCAATCGATTTCCCCGTTCGCAAAAAAACCTCGCCAACCCGGCGGGGTTTTTTATTTCTGCCTCGGCTCCTCTTCATCTCTCGCTCGCACTCCCGTCTCTGCGAATTTTCTTCCCGCGCCTCAGCTACAATCGCTCCTTGCCTTCTGCTCCCATGCCCCGCTCCATCCGCAAAGTCCTCATCGCCAACCGCGGCGAAATCGCCGTCCGCATCGCCCGCGCCTGCCGCGAGCTCGGCATCCAGACCGTCGCCGTCTACTCCGACGCCGACCGCGCCGCCCTCCACGTCCTCCGCTGCGATGAGGCCTACCGCCTCGGCCCCTCGCCTGCCACCGAGTCCTACCTCCGCGGCGACCTCATCCTCGACATCGCCCGCTCCGCCCAGAGCCGACGCCATCCATCCCGGCTACGGCTTCCTCTCCGAGAACGCCGCCTTCGCGCAGCAGTGCCGCGACGCCGGCATCATCTTCATCGGCCCGTCGCCCGAAGCCATGCGTGCCCTCGGCTCCAAGACCGCCGCCCGCCGCCTCGCTGACTCCGTCTCCATGCCCCGCGTCCCCGGCTCCAGCCAGGGCCTCGCCAGCGACCAGGAAGCCGTCACCGTCGCCGCCCAGATCGGCTATCCCGTCATGCTCAAAGCCGCCGCCGGCGGTGGCGGCAAAGGCATGCGCCGCGTTGACGCTCGAGGCCGACCTGCTGCCCTCCCTCCACGCCGCCCGCAGCGAAGCCGAACGCGCCTTCGGCGACGGCGAAGTCTACGTCGAGAAATTCAGTCGTCAACCCGCGCCACATCGAGATCCAGCTCCTCGCCGACCACCACGGCAACTGCCTCTACCTCGGCGAACGCGAGTGCTCCGTCCAGCGCCGCCACCAGAAAGTCATCGAAGAGGCTCCCTCCGCCGTCGTCTCCCCCGACCTCCGCCGCCGCATGGGCGAGGCCGCCGTCTCCCTCGCCACCGCTGCCGGATACACCAACGCCGGCACCATCGAGTTCCTCCTCGACGACAACCAGAATTTCTACTTCCTCGAAATGAACACCCGCCTCCAGGTCGAGCATCCCGTCACCGAGCTCGTCACCGGCCTCGACCTCGTCCACCTCCAGATCCTCGTCGCCGAGGGCAAGCCGCTCCCCTTCACCCAGGCCGACATCCATCTCCGCGGCCACGCCATCGAGTGCCGCATCTACGCCGAGGATCCCGACAACCAGTTCTTCCCCTCCCCCGGCCGCATCACCCGCCTCATCGAGTCCTCCGGCCCCGGCGTCCGCCTCGACTCCGGAGTCTACGAGGGCTGGACCGTCCCCCTGGACTACGACCCCATGCTCTCCAAACTCATCGCCTACGCCCCCACCCGCCTCGCCGCCATCGAGACCATGCTCCGCGCCCTCGACGAGACCTTCATCGCCGGCATCGCCACCAACATCTCCCTCTTCCGCCGCATCCTCAACGATCCCGACTTCCGCGCCGCCCGCATCCACACCGGCTACCTCGACCAGCTTCTAAAAGATCGCCTCTCAACTCCAGGGCCGTCTCAGAATGTCTCCGGCTCCGGCGCCCCCGACTCCAATTCTCTCGCTCGACCGATCTCATCCTCGCCGCTGTCGCTGCCGCCTGGTTCTCCCAATCCGCTCAGCCCTCTGCCTCGCCCGACAACTCCAGCGCCGCAGCAGCCAGCGCGTGGAAACAATCCGCCCTCCGCGAAGGTCTCCGCTCATGACCGTCCACATTCAGCTCGCCGGAAAATCCTTCCGCGTTGACATCGTCCCCGCAACCACGCCACAAGGCCCGCCAGCCATCTCTGTCGCTGAAGGTGATGCTCAGCCCAAGCCCGCTCGCCATCAATGTCCTGGAGATACAGCCAGGCCTGCTCTCGCTGCTCTTCACGCCGCCGGCCGCCGCAACCTCAAGCCCGGCCGCAAGCCGCCAGTCCGGGCCAGTCGATCGGCAGGAGTCAACCGAAGTCTCGCCTCGACCTCGCTCCCACCAGCTCCGCCGTCGTCCTCCGCGGCCATCGCTACGAATTTTCTGTGGAAGACCCGCGCTCCCTGCGCTCCCGCCGCGCCGGTGCCGGCGCCGCCGACGGCCCCCGTACCCTGCACTCGCCCATGCCCGGTCGCGTCATCCGCATCCTCCTCCCCAAGGCTCCCAAGTCGCCGCCCAGCAAGGCGTCCTCGTCGTCGAAGCCATGAAGATGCAGAATGAGCTGAAATCGCCCAAAGCCGGCATCGTCACCAAAATGTTGGTCTCTGAAGGCGACACGGTGGCCGCGGGTCAGCCGCTGGCCACCATCACCTGATTGCGCGAACTCCCGCAAGCACCTCAACTCCGCGCTCGCTAGGGTCCCCGTTCGCAATAACCGTTCCCTTACTACTCGATCTTTACTCGGCCCCGCGCTCATCCGATATCCGGGACACACCCCAGAACCCTCAAAGCGCTCCTCATTGCCCGAACCGTCCTCGTTACTGAATAACGATCAGTCCGTGCGTGCTCATGTCGCCCTGCGACAGGTCTGCTGCCTGGTGGGTCGCCGGAACCGTCTTGATGAGCCGGAACGTTCCCTTGTTCCCCGCTGCGTCCCGAATCTTCCATCTTGTCGCCCTCCAGACGAATCGCAAACTGCGACTTCTCGTTGATCGACATCTCGTGACCAAACCAGTTGTGGAATGCCCGCTCCCCAACATATAGCTGGTTCCCGGACTCAACCGTGCAGTACTGCAGACACGTTGCCGTGACCTTCAAGGCCGGGTGAACCTTGCTTGTCCTGCACTACGGACACCTGAGTGTAATTGTCTACTAGTTCCCGAACGACCCCGCTCTGCCAAGCCGGTCCACCGGCAAAAGCAGCGCTAACGCCGCAAAGTACTACCAAGGCTGGTAAAAATTTTATGTAATCTCATGTCGCTAATTATGATGCAACTTTGGTGTTATGGCGACACAAAACCGCCGATATTTCAGGGCTTTTAGTGTCATTTCGGTACACGCAGATTCGCTTTTTATTTACTGCGAGGCTTGCTTAAATATGTCCTGCGCCATGTAGTTATCTATCTTTGACTCGTCCCGCAGGATCTCGTAATACGCGTTCTTCAGCAGTTGGGATCTCGATTCCCTCAGCCTTTGCCGAATGTCCTGCTGCACTCTCGGGTCCGTCAGTTGCCTCTGTCCCGCCGGCTCCCGCGCCAGCAACTGATAAATTACGTAGCCCGCCGCCTTCTTTACCGGCGAGTTCGGGTTCTCATAAATTGCAATCACGTCGGTGAATTGTCCCGGCTTCAGCTTCGCCAGCGCCGCAAATACCGTCGCATCCGTCTTCAGCTGCGACTCGGGAATGAATCCCATGTCCCCGCCATTTGACGCCGTCGCCGGAGCCTCGGAATAGTTCATCGCCAGCGCTCCAAAATCCCCGCCGCTCTCCAGCTGCTGGTGCAGCATGCTGATCTTCTTCTGCGCATCCGCGTCGCTGTTCGTCTTGCCCGCCGGCAGGCTCGAGTTCCCCTGCTGCGGAGGCGGCGCCGATCCCATCACCACTATCTGCGCCAGATGATCTTCCGGCTCCACCAGGTTATAGCTCGCCTTGTTCTGGTTGTAGTAGTTCGCGATATCGGCGTCGGTGATGTTGATCTTCGCGTTGATCTCTTTGTTAAATAGCTTCTGGATCGTCAGCGTCCGCTTCAGCTGCTTCTTCACATCATCCAGCGTCACCCCGTTCGCCTTCAGCCGCGCGTCAAACTCCTCGGCTGTAAACGGCGCCTTCATCTCCGCCAGCTTCGCGTCCACTTCCTCATCGCTCGCTGCCAGGTTCAGCTTGTCCGCCCGCTGCTGCAATATCTCTTCATCAATCAGCGACCGCAGCACGCTCAGCCGCTGTATCCCGGCCTGCTCCGGCGTCGGGCTCTGTTGCGAGTCTCCCAGGTTGCTCTTGTAATACTTCTCTACTGAGCTCTTGCAGGATTGGCTTCCCGTTCACCGTCGCCGCTACATCCGGGCTCGGTGGACGCGTGCAGCCCACCACCATCAGCAGCAGGCATAGCCCGCCCAGCCCTACATCGCGCCGGACTTCCGTGCGGCCTACCCAATTGGCTGCCTGTCTGATCTTCACTATTTACCGTCCACTCTCTTTATTGTCCCTGCGGCTTCTTGTCCGCCGGTGCGCTCGGTGCCGGGGTCGTGCCGGCCGGCGGCGCTACTCCCGCATCACTCAGCGCCCGGTCAATCACCGGCCACAATACTGTCCGTTCCTTCTGCTCCTGATATTCGCTCCCCATTAATGTAGAGCGTCGGCGTCGCATCCACCCCCAGCGAATCCCCTTCTTTCATCGAGGCCTTCACTGCCGACGTGTCCTGCGCCGTCACGCAGGCCTGCAGCTTCGTCTCATCCAGCTTGTCTTTCTTCCCCTCGTCCATCGCGAACTTGTCCAGCTGCTGTGTTGGCCCCGTCCACGCTCTTGCGCCCCGCCGCTGATCTCCTGCCCGTGGTCGTGAATGTAATCCACATAGCCCCAGTAAGCCGCTCCCGTTCTGCGCCGCCAGGCAGTTCGCATCCACCGCCGCGTGCATCGCCCAGGGATGCATCTCCACCAGCGGATAGTCCTTGTAAACAATCTTCACCTTGTCCCCGTACCGCGCCATCGTCTCCGGAAACAGCTCCTTGTGCATCCGCGCGCAATACGGACACTCCAGATCGTCGAAGTTCACGATCGTCACCTTGGCTTCTCGCCGCCCCGCGAAACGGCCGCTCCTCCGTGCTCACCAGCTGCGTCGGGTCCTTGCTCAGATCAATCTTGTCCATCCGGATCAGCGTCTTGTTGTCCGTCGAAATCAGGTAGTCCAGCGTCTTTGACGCCGTCCCGCGCGAAAACGTGACCGGCAGCGTCTCGTATCCCGCAAACTCGCTCTTCGTCCGCGCTCCGATCGCGATCTTGTATTCCGCGGGAATGTTCATCTGCGACCGCACCATGATCTCGATCCGGCGGTCTAATGCCTTCTCCGCGTCCTGCGATGCGGCCTTCTGCGGTGCTTGGGCATGGCAACCGGCGGAAACGCCCAACAGGATGAGGGGTAAAAAAAGCAGGAAACGGAGATTGCGCAAGTAGAGAAACCGCCTTCGGTAGGAACTCCCAAAATTATCGCATGCACGGCCCTGCTTGCGCCCCCGCTTTACCACCGCCGCAGCCTTTCCGGCACTCACCCGCTTCTCGCTCCCGCCCGCAAATCTAGAACAGCCGCTCCGCCCGCTTCAGGTTCCCCGCCGTCCCTACCCCCGCCAGCGTCAGGTTGAATGTGTACTGGTTCTCATTGCGCACCTCGCCCAGCGCAAATCGCCGGTACTCCACGCTCAACCCGCAGCAGTTCCAGTTGTAGCTCGTCTGCACCGCGCCATACTGCACCGCCCCCAGGTCAATGTCATAGCCCGCATTCGTCGCCGCGCTGAATCCCCGCTTCGCCGGCCCGCCATATCCCAGCAGCATCCTTATCTGGTTGAAGTGCGCCGTCGGCACCAGCGCCGCGATCTGACCCCGTCTCCCCCGGCTCCAGCAGCCGCGCGTGGCTCAGTCCCGCGAACCAGTCCCCCTGGTGATAATCCGCGAACACGTTGCTCGACAGCAGCGATCCCGTCTTCGTGTCGTAGTCCACGTCCCACTCCACATCCATCTTCTCCGTCGACCGCCAGTGCAGTCGCGAGATCACCGGCGAAACATCGCGCGGCGCCGTCAGATACGCTGCTCCGGAAAAATCAATCGTCGTCGCCAGCACATTCCGCCGCCCGTTCACCACCGCTCCGCTGAAGTCCGGGATTGAAGAAATATTTCTGCCCCACAAACCACGTCACCGTCTCCTGCGATTCCCCGCAGGCACAGCTTCTGCCCCGGCTTCGCTATCTCCCCCAGCCCGGCACGGCCGCATCCGCCGATGCTTCACAAACAAGCCGCTGCGTCAGCCCATACTCCAGCTCATTCGTGTTGCTCACGATGTCGGTCTCGTCAAATCGCAGCACGTTGAGGAACTCATCTATCCCGCCCACATAGCGATAGTGCATCTCCGGCTCGATCACATGCCGCCAGCTCCAGTTCGCACTCCCTGCCGCCCCACGTCCGCTCCATCGCCGGCGGACGAATCTCCACCCCCGCCTCTCCGTCCGCCCGATTCAACGACGCGTCCCGCTCCATCGGCACATTCCGCCGATCCGATCGTCGCCAACCCCGTCATGCGCCTCCTGGCTGCGGCTGTAAAAAGTGTCCCGCAACGCCAGCCTCCGGCCGAATCTCCCATCCCTGCCAATCGAGCGCCCAGTTCACGTGCGGATAAAAATCCAGCCGCTCCACCACTCCCCCGGACGAAAATCCCGGCTCGCTGCGCTTCAATCCCGCCGCCGTCACAACTCCGCCCCACGCCGCCCCATAGCTCCCCAGGGAGTGGTCCATCGCCTCCCCGCTGAACGACGGCACGTGCAGAATCTTGATCTCATCGCCCGACGTCGTGCTCTCATAATTTTCGTAGCGGTCAAAGTATGCCGTCGCCGCATAGCCATTCGCTTCCCGCGTCCCGTATGCCGTGGACTTCACCTCCGACGCCACCGCCGCCGAAAAATTCTCCGCGAACGCCTCCCGATAAATGTAGGAACTCAAATATTCCAGGTCCGCCACCGCCCGGCTCTCCGCGTTGAAGTCGTATCGCCCGGTGAATCCAATGTCCGCCCCGCCCTGATTGATCCCTGTCCCCGGCTGTCCCCCGTTGTCCTGCAGTGCCGTGAAGCGCGCCTGCGCAAAATTATTTCCCCGCCCCTTGTAACGAAACTGCCCCAGCTCATACGGCCCGCGCAGCGTGAAGTAATCCATCCCCAGCAGCAGGTCCATGCTGCGATCAATCGCCCAGTAGTATTCCTCACCAATGATGTAGCCCTTGGTCGACGACTTCCCTATCGTCGGCAGCAACAGCCCGCTCTGCCTCCCGTTCTCGTCCACCGCATGCGTCGCGTAAGGAAAATAAAACACCGGCACCTCGAGCAGCTTGAACTCGCTGTCATACATCTTTGCCGTGCCGCCCTGGATCACCGCCCGCTGCATATCAAACTCCCAGTGCGGATGCGGCAACGCGCAATTTGTAACCGTCCCGTCCACAATTGTGTAAGCCGACGGCCCATCCTTGATCACCTCCCGCCCCGTAAACAGAAACGGATTCGCGCTGGCATACACCGCCCGCCCGGCCGGCTTCCCCGGCGTTCCCCCATAGCCCGGCGTCACCACCGGCGCCGCATTTCCTTTCGCCGGAGTCAGCGACCACACCGTCCCCACCACCGTCGTGAATCGCCCCGTCTGCTTCTCCAGATTCATCTCCCCGTGCTCGGCCGAGATGTGCTCCCCGTCCGCCCCGCCTTCCAGCTCCATATGCCCGGGTGAAATCACCTCGCTCGTGTTCACGTCATACGTCAGCGCCTCGGACCGCACCACATAGTCCTTGTAGTGCACGATCACGTTGCCGCTCAGCGTGACAATGTTTTTTTCCTTCACCTGCTGGTTCGCTTCCAGCCGCACCAGATCGCCCTCCGGCCGAGCCTCCAGCAACTCCGCCACCGCAACATTTGCGCCCGGTTCCTGTCTCCCTGCGCCTGGCCGGCTCGTTTTTCCTGCCCAGCCCGCACGTCTCGCCCGCGGCAGGTAGCCCGTTGGTTAACTGCTGGCTCCATAACTGCGGATGACACAGCCACAGCAGCGTGATAAACACAAAAAAACGGGGTCTCATGACAATGGTCTCAGCTAGCATAGCGCGAACATCTCCCACCCACTCCCCGGCAACCCGTGCGCCATGCTCGCTGGTGGACGCCAACCGGCGAAAAAAAGTTCTCCCCGAGGTTTTTGTCTTGAGTTCAGGCACCACGACCGCTCCACCCGCACGTCATACTTCCCGACTCCCCCGACCAAGCCGCTCTCCGACGCCGAGCACGTTCTCGCTTCCCCGACTGCCCTTTTCGCTCGACGACTACGCGCCCATCTCCGGCTCTCTTCCCGGCACCGCCTCTCCCGCCACGAGGATCCCTCCTCTGACTCCGGCGACTGGCGCCAGGAAGTTTCCGCCCGCCTGCAAAGCCCACCGCAATCGCCGCGCCAATCAGCAGCCATCCTCGGGCCCCTCCGAGCGCTACCCGAGATCCAAGTCGCTCTCCCAACTCTCGCCGTCCTCGCATCAGCTCCCGCGCCACCAGCGCCGCCGCCACCGTCGCCGAACGCTACGCCTCCGCGCCCTCCTTCAGCCGCTATCTGGAATCCGCCGGCCAGCTCTCGCTTCCCGACTCACTCTCCTGCGACCAGGGCCCATGCCACCCACGGCGACAACGCTCTCGATCTTGCCCAACTCGATTCCACCCGATCCCGAATCGTCCGACCTCCACTCCGCCTCCGCGCAGAGACCTCGCGCCCGAACCAGAACCCGTGTGCCGGCACCCCGTCTTCCCCGCCGAACTCGCCGTCACCTTCGACGCCCCCGCTTCCCATCGCACCAACCAGCCCGCGCGGGTTCACGAATCGCAGGCTCCGACGCCAGGAAAATCCCTCGCGGCAAAGACCTCTTCGAGCCGACTACCGTCGAGGCCGCCACCGTCCTCCCCGCGAATCTCATCGAGTTTCCCCGCCAGCTCATCGCCGCCCGCAAAGCTCGCCCCCGCCTTGCCGAAGCTCCCGCTCGCTATGAGACCGCTACGCCGAGCCCGACTCCGCTCCGCTGCCTGACGCCGACTCGCAGCTCCGCATCTTCGAGGTCGAGCCCGAAGCCATCTCCCACACTCCCGCCGTCGAGGCCGTCCATGTGCCCGCCTGGCAAGGCATCCAGCTGGACACGCCCCTCCCCTCCCCCGCCGCCCCGCTCTCCCCGCCATCGCCTTCGAGGTGCCGCTCCAGGCCGCGCCCGTCTCGCGCCGCCTCATGGCCGCCCTCGTTGACGTCTCCCTCGTCCTCTTCGGATATCTCGCCTTCATCACCATCTTTGCCGCGACCTCTTCGCAGCTCCCCACCGGCAAGCCCGCCATCGCGGGAGCAGTCGCCCTGCTCCTCGCCTTCTTCGCTGCCTATCAATGGATTTTCGTCCGCTGGTCCGACGCCACCCCCGGCATGCGCTACGCCCGCATCGGCCTCTGCACCTTCAACGATGAAAATCCCACGCGCTCCGCCATGCAGTGGCGCCTGCTCGCTCTCGCTCTCTCCGGTGCCGCCCTCGGCCTCGGCTACCTCTGGGCGCTGGTGGATGACGACCGCCTCGCCTGGCACGACCGCATCAGCCGCATCTACCTCCGCGCCTACTAGCGCGCTTCCCCGTTACTACGCAGCTCTCGCCCGTTACTACGCGCCTCTTCTGCCGCAATCACCGCTGCCCCAATCACTCCCAGGTCCTTGTTCTCCGGGATCAACTCCAGCTGGTAGCTCTGCATCGGGCTCATCTTCACCATCTGCTGCAAATAATCCTTCAGCGTGTTCAGGTCGAGAAATCCCACGCAATACCCCGTGAAATAAAACTTCCCCGGCCCCGACATGTGAATCGAGTTCGCCGTCCCCGCCGCCAGCGCTCGGTGATACATCTTCACAAACTCCACGCACCGCGGATCGCCCTGCTTCATCCCCTGCGGCTTGGCCGCGGCAAAAATCTCCTCCGGCTCCATGTCGAGAAAGCGCAGCCGCATCGCGCGATATCCGCATATTCCCTCCAGATGCCCGCGCCCTCCGCATCCGCAGTACGTTTCCTTGCTGTCGAGCGACACCACCATGTGTCCGCCCTCCCACGTGCCTCGCGCGCAGGGGTAGCGCCCATATCCGACGCCGTTTCCCAGCGTCCATACCCGCACCAGCTTGTCCAGCTCGCCCTTGGTCGCCGCCACCCCCGCCGCCGTCACATCGGCGTCATTATTCACCGTGATCGGCGCGTCAATGCCCTTTTCCATCAGCAGCTTTCCCAGCGAGTCTCGAATGCGCTCGCCCTTCAGCTGCGGAAGATTCGGCGAGTCCTGCACCATGCCGTTCGCGATGATCCCCGGCAGCCCAATCCCGATCGCCGTCACTTCCTTCACATTCCCGCGCCGCGCCACTTCCACAATCTCGTCCCGCAGCAGCCGGACGATCTCCTCCGCCGGCATCCCAATCAGCGCTTCGGTGTCTTCCGGATCCGCCGGCCACGTATGCAACTCGTCCGGTCAGCGTGCTCCCATCCAGAACGCCGGCCACAATCCGCTCCGCCATCATTACGCCGATGCTGTTGGCCATACTCCTACCTCATGCTGCCCGATCGCCCGTCCCTTTAATCGAACTTTGCCAGGCGGTTGATCCCGTTAAATGCCGCCGCTTTGTAGCACTCTGCCAGCGTCGGATAGTTAAACACCGTGTCGACGAAATAATCCACCGTCCCGCCTAGAATCATCACCGCCTGCCCGATGTGCAGCAGCTCCGCCGCACCCTCGCCGATGATGTGAATCCCCAGCACCGACTTGTTCTCGCGATGAAAGATGATCTTCAGCCGTCCCGTCGTGTCGCCGCGAATCTGCCCCCGCGCTATCTCCCGGTAATACGCCACGCCAACTTCATAGGGAACGTCTTCCTCCGTCAGCTGCTCTTCCGTCTTGCCGATAAAAGAGATTTCCGGAATCGTGTAAATCCCATACGGATAAAAACTCGGGTTGGAATGAATGCACCCGCCCTCAAACGCCTCCGACGCCGCAATCCGCCCCTGCTCCATCGACACCGACGCCAGGCTGGGAAATCCAATCACGTCGCCAATCGCATACACGTGCGGCGCCTTCGTCTGAAACTTCTCGTTCACCGGAATGCGTCCCCGCGCATCCACTTCAATCCCCACCGCCGGCAGATTCAGCTCATCCACCGCGCCCTGCCGCCCGACCGCATACAGCAGCGCGTCGCCCGACAGCCGCTTCTTGCTCTCCAGATTCGCCACCACGCTGCCATCCGCCAGCTCTTCAACGCTCTCCACCTGCTCGTTCAGCCGCATCGTCACCCGCGCGTCCCGCAAGTGGTAGCTCAGTGCCTCCACAATTTCCGTGTCCGCAAACTCCAGCAGCCGCGGCCGCCGCTCGATCAGCGTCACCCGCACCCCCAGCACCGCAAACATGCACGTATACTCCACCCCGATCACGCCGCCCCCAACCACGATCAGTGTCTTGGGCAGCGTCTGCATGTCCAGCAGCTGGTCGCTGTTGATGATCGTCTTCCCGTTCAGCGGAACCTTCGGCGAACTCGCCGGCTTCGTCCCCGTCGCGATGAAAACATAATCCGCCTCGTACTCGTTCAGTCCCCGCGGCCCATCCACCTTGATGTGGTTCGGGTCCACGAAGCTCGCCACCCCGCGCAGCATCTCCACGTTGTTGCGCGACAGCTGCGCCTCGGTCACATCAATCTCGGTCTTGATCACGTGCTGCACCCGGAACGCCAGATCGGCCATCGTGATCTTGTCCTTCACCCGGTAATTCATTCCATAAATTGTTTTGTAGTTGTAGCCGCTCAGGTGCATCACCGCTTCGCGAAACGTCTTGCTCGGGATCGTGCCCGTGTTGATGCTCGTTCCGCCCACTACGTCGCGCGCCTCAACCAGCGCCACTCGCTTCCCCAGCTTGGCGGAGTAAATTGCCGCCCGCAGTCCCGCCGGGCCGGAGCCGATCACGATGAGATCGTATTTTTCCATATCGTCCGGAGTGCGCCCGGAGCCATCGCGGCTAGCGCATCCATCACGCTCGCGCTGCATCGCGCTCTCCATCGCTCCTCGGCTAGAAACCTAACACATGCGTCGTCCAGAATGCCGTGAACGCCCGCTCCCCGCTTCAACCTCCTCACAATCCTTCACGACCATCTCCGCTTCACTTGCCGCTCTCGTCCGGAACCGTCTTCTCCACCTGCCCGTTCGCCTTCCTTCGGCCCCAGCAAAATCTGTATCCCAAGTATGCAATCCAGCTCGGCTGCCCATTCGTCCGCGTCACCGCCTGAAAACTCCGCCCGCCCATAAACATCAGCAGCACCGAATTGTTCTTGTCCAGCGCCTGCCTTCCCCCCAGCCCTAACGTCGCTCTGCCTCTGCTTCGGCGCTCCGCCCACCCGCGTCGCATCCTGCAAATCGTGCAGCTCCGCATACAGCTCCGTCCGCTCCGTTAAACTCGTGCCCCGCCACCAGCCCGCGGCTCCAATACTGCGGCGCGTTCCTGTTGCTGAACCAATATCCCAAATCTCCGTCCACCCGCAGCCATCCCAAGCGCGCATTCGCCTCGATCGGCAATAGAAACTGCGGCCCCGGCGGCACCATCCCCTCGGCGCACCGCTCTCGTCGGATTGTTCAACGACAGCTGCGGATAGGTCCCCAATGAAAAGTTCACCGCCTTATCCTCCCCCGCCGCCGCGCCCGCCCGCCGATGCTCGTAGAACCGCCACTTCACTCCCAGCAGCGACTCCCCCAGCCCGCCGATCGTCGTGTTCTGCGCGTTGGTGTACAGCGAAATCGGCAGCTCATAGCTTCAGCTGAATCCGCTCGCCCCATCCGTAGTTGAAATCGAAATCCGGCACCTGGTAATACGCCGCCCCCGGATTATGATCCGCCGTCCATCCCAGGTTGATCTCCCAATGCCCGTTCCCCGGCGTCTCCGGATCGTCCGTGATAAATGGAGGCCCCGCCTGCGCCTCTGCCCGGCCGCACGCCACGGCCATGCACCAGCAACAGCCCCCACCCGCACCGTCTCATCCTCGCGCCACGATTCCGACCAGGTTTCCTCGAGAATTCGTCTCCGCCCCTGCCATCGCATCCCGAGCGCCCAGAGTACACTCACCTCCACATGCTGCGGTATTTGATCACCGATCGCCTCACCGACTCCCCGCCGTCCTCTCGCCAGTCCCCGCCAAGACCATTCGCTCACCCCCGTTCCCGATCACAATCAAGATCTTCGCTGGATAGCCTCTTCGCCCGCATCCTCTCCCTCGCGCCCTCCCTCGATTCGTCCAGATTCGCGAACGCGATCTCCCCGCCTGCCGCCCTCGAAAATTTCACCCGCCGCCTCCTCTCTCGCCCTCGCTCCCCTCCCCGCTCTCCCCGCGTCCTCATCAATCACCGCGCCGACGTTGCTCTCGTCCTCTGCCGACGTTGCTCTCTCCTCTTCCGACGTTGCTCTCTCATCTTCCGTCGTTGCTCTCTCCTCTCCCGCCGCCAGCCCCAAAAAAATCCCCGGCGTCCACCTCCGCTCCGGTCCCGACGAACTCTCCCCCGCCCAAATCCGCTCCCTCTACTCCGCCTGCAATCTCCCTCCGCCTCTTCATCAGCATCTCCTGCCATTCCCTCGACGACGTCCGCCGCGCCGCCCACTCCTTATCCGACGAAAAGGCCAGCCTCATCCTCTTCGGCCCCGTCTTTGAAAAACCTCTCCCCCGCTCCCGGCCTCCCGGCTCTGTCCCCGGTGTTGGTCTGTCACTTTTAGCCGCCGCCTGCCGCGCCGCCTTCCCCATCCCCGTCCTCGCGCTTGGCGGAGTCACCCCCGCCAACTCCGCCTCCTGCCTCTCCGCCGGTGCCGCCGGAATCGCCGGCATCCGCCTCTTCCTCAATCCCTCTGCCCTTCCACCCGCCGCCACCTTGCCCTAAAATAGAGAGAGTCATGCGCATCTCCGTATCAGACCTCCAGCAAGAGCCCATCGTTTTCGACCTCGATTTCGAGCCCGGAGCCATTGACCTCGGCGAAGAAGTCCGCCAGATCTCCCCTCTCTCCGTCCAGGGCCGCGCCGACCTCGTCGAAGAGCACGACGGCCCCCATCACGTCATCAATGACATCCGCGTCCGCGCCAACTACGCCGCCGACTTCGAACTCCAGTGCGCCCGCTGCCTTACCGCCATTCCCCAGGCCTTCAAGGGCGACTTCGACCTCATTTACCGCCCCCTCGGCGCCGACGCCGACCCCGCCCAGCCCCACCACGACGACCGCGCAATCTCCACTTCCGAGACCGAAATCGGTTATTATCAAGGAGACGGTTTGGAGCTGGAAGACGTCCTCCGGGAGCAGGTTCTGCTGGCGCTTCCGGCCCGTCTGCTCTGCTCCCCGGACTGCAAGGGATTTTGCCCGCACTGCGGCCAGGATCTGAACCAGGCCCAGTGCTCCTGCGATCCTGTTTTCACGGACCCCCGCTGGAATGCTCTGGCCGACCTTCGCACCCGGATGAAAATTTAGATATTTGCTGGCGCCAGATGCTCCCGGGCATCCGCCATGCCCTTGAAAGGAACCACGCTATGCCTAATCCAAAGCGCCGCCACTCCAAGCGCCGCACCTCCACTCGCCGCGCCCACGACTTCCTCACCCCACCGTTACGTCGGAGTGCCCCAACTGCCACGAACGCAAGCTTCCCCATCGCGCCTGCCCCAAGTGCGGCACCTATAAAGGCCGCGATGTCATCGACCTGAAGGAAAACGCGTAACCGTCTGGCATACCACCGTCATTCTTAATCCTTCTCCGCTGCGCTTTCGGAGTAGAATCCACTCCGGATACTGACGCATGGACACGTCCAATTTCGGCTCTTCGCTCGACGGAAAGTTCGGCGCATCGCGCGGCGAAAATTTTGGCGCCAAGCTCGGCCAGAAGCTCAGCGCCCAGCTCGCCACCACGTTTGACTCCTCCTTCGGCGCGTCCCTCACCAACATCGCCCTCGATGCCATGGGCTCTGACAAAGCTCCCGGCCCGGAGATAGACGGCGCTATCCTGGCCTGCCGCAATCTTCCCGTCCGCATTCTGCTCGTCGGCCCCCGTGATCGTCTCGAGCAGGAGCTCGCTGCCCGTCCCCGCTCCCGCCGCCTCCCCATCGAAATCGTCCACGCCAGCGAGTGGATCACCATGGACGATAAAGCCGCCGCTGCCGTCCGCTCCAAACGCGACAGCACCATGCGCGTCGGCTGCAAGCTCGTCCGCGAAGGCAAAGCCGCCGGCTTCGTCACCGCCGGCAACACCGGCGCCGCCATGGCCACCTCGAAGATGGTCTTCAACATGATCCCCGGCGTGGATCGCCCCGCTCTCACCGCCGTCCTCCCCACCTCCACCGGCTCGCCCTGCATCTTTCTCGACGTCGGCGCCAACGTTGACTGCAAGGCGCAAAATCTCGTCCAGTTCGCCGTCATGGGCGAGATGTATGCCCGCGCCGTCCTCGGCATCGCTCGCCCCGCGTCGGCCTGCTCTCGGTCGGCGAAGAAGAGAGCAAGGGCAACCTCCTCACTAAGGAGACCTATCCGCTCCTCCAGCAGGCCGGCCTCTCAGACTTCGTCGGCAACGTCGAGGGCCGCGACCTCTACAACGGTCGTGCCGACGTAATCGTCGCCGACGGCTTCATCGGAAACGTCGCCCTCAAGACCAGCGAAGGCCTCGCCCGCATGGTCCGCGATCTCCTCCGCGAATCCCTCAAGTCCACCATCACCTCCCAGGTCGGCGCTCTGCTCAGCCGCCGCGCCTTCACCGACTTCAAACGCCGCCTCGACTACTCCGAATACGGCGGCGTCCCCTTGCTCGGCGTCAACGGCGCCTGCATCATCGGCCACGGCAGCTCCAATCCCCGCGCCATCCTCAATGCCATCCGCGTCACCGCGCAGTTTGCCAACTCCGGCATCAATGCCAGCATCGCCCAGGCCTTCCAGTCCGCCCACTCCGCTTCCTTCGCCGGATAAGCCCCGCAGCTCCTTTCCCTCCCGCCCCGGCTCGCCTTACAATAATTTCGCAGTCAGTTTTCTTGGCTCGCAGTTGCTTCTACCTGACGAACGAATGTCGCCGATCCTCAAACGCTTTCTCCGCGGCAAGCCTGATCGCGGTCGCTCCTGAGCGCATTTCCCGCGCGCCCCCCTTCTGTTTTCATTAAAATCACTTTGCCCGACCCCGCATGGCTCCAGCTGCAGCCGGAATTTATCCCCGCGCAGCCCGGTCCCCGCGTCCGTCGTCGCCACGCACCCCGCGCGCCCCTCAACCAGCGCGCCCTGAGGATGATTCGATGAATACTTTTGGCACTTCGGCGGAACTTAAATCCGGCGATTCCAGTTACAAATACTTCTCCCTGCCCACCCTCGCCCAGCGTGGACTCGACGTCACTCGCCTGCCCTACTCACTCAAGGTCCTGCTTGAAAATCTTCTCCGCCACGAAGACGGCCGCTCCGTCACTGCCGCCGACATCGAGTTCCTCGCCAAGTGGTCCCCCGCCGCCGAGCCCTCCCGCGAAATTCAATACATGCCCGCCCGCGTCCTCATGCAGGATTTCACCGGCGTCCCCGCCATCGTTGACCTCGCCGCCATGCGCGATGCCATGCAGCAGCTGGGCGGTGATCCTGCCCGCATCAATCCCCTCCAGCCCGCCGAGCTCGTCATTGACCACTCCGTGCAGGTGGATGAGTTCGGCACCGTCGGCGCCTATCACGCCAACACCCTCCTCGAATTCCAGCGCAACCACGAGCGCTACGCCTTCTTGAAGTGGGGCCAGTCTGCCTTCCGCAACTTCTCCGCCGTCCCCCCCGGCATGGGCATCTGCCACCAGGTCAATCTCGAATACCTCGCGCGCGTCGTCTTCACCACGCCCCCCAACCGTCAGGGAGTGCAACTCGCCTACCCCGACACCGTCGTCGGCACTGACTCGCACACCACCATGATCAATGGTCTCGGCGTGCTCGGCTGGGGCGTCGGTGGCATCGAAGCCGAGGCCGCCATGCTCGGCCAGCCCGTCTCCATGCTCATCCCCCAGGTCATCGGCTTCCGCCTCTCCGGCCAACTCCGCGAAGGCGCAACCGCCACCGACCTCGTCCTCACCGTCACCCAGATGCTCCGCAAATTCGGCGTCGTCGGAAAATTTGTCGAGTTCTACGGTCCCGGCGTCGCCGCTCTCCCGCTCGCCGACCGCGCCACCATCGGCAACATGGCTCCTGAATACGGCGCCACCTGCGGCATCTTCCCCATTGATGATGAGACCCTCACCTACCTCCGCCTCTCCGGCCGCACCCCCGAGCAGATCGCCCTCGTCGAGGCCTACGCTAAAGCGCAAGGCATGTTCTACACCGCCGACTCGCCCGAGCCCGTCTTCACCGCCACTCTCTCGCTCGATCTTTCTACCGTCGAGCCCAGCGTCGCCGGCCCGCGCCGCCCGCAGGATCGTGTCGCTCTCTCCCAGGCCGCTGCCAACTTCGACGAACAACTCCCCTCACTCCTCGGCGTCAACGCCGCAAAATCCGCCGACCGCCAGGTCAATCGCTGGAACAACGAAGGCGGCACTCCCGATCAAAACGGCAGCGGCCTCCCCGTCCCTGAGTCTGAGCCCGCCGAAATTCCCGGCTACCCCGAGTCCGTCAAGCAGCGCTTCGGCCTCGACCCCGACAAATATCTCGACCACGGCTCCATCGTCATCGCCGCCATCACCAGCTGCACCAATACTTCGAATCCCTCCGTCATGGTCGCTGCCGGTGTCCTCGCCAAAAAAGCCGTCGAGCGCGGCCTCTCGCGTTCCTCCCTGGGTGAAAACTTCGCTCGCCCCCGGCTCCCGCGTCGTCACCGACTACTACACCAAAGCCGGCCTGCTTCCCTACCTCGACAAGCTTCGCTTCGGCGTCGTCGGCTACGGATGCACCACCTGCATCGGCAACTCCGGCCCGCTCCCCTCCGACGTCTCCAAAGCCATTGACGACCACGGCCTCGTCGCCGTCAGCGTCCTCAGCGGCAATCGCAACTTCGAAGGCCGCATCAACTCCGACGTCCGCGCCAACTACCTCATGTCCCCGCCCCTCGTCGTCGCCTACGCCCTTGCAGGAAATATCCATCACGACTTCGACAACGATTCCCTCGGCAACGACAAGCAGGGCCAGCCCGTCTACCTGCGCGACATCTGGCCCACCCAGCGCGAGGTCCGCGATCTCGTCGCCTCCGCCCTCACCACCGAGAGCTTCACCAATGAATACGCCAGGATCTTTGACGGCGACGACAGCTGGCAGCGCCTCAAATTCCCTCTCGGCGACGTCTACCAGTGGGATTCCGGCTCCACCTACATCCGCAAGGCCCCCTACTTCGACGGCATGACCCTCACTCCCTCGCCCGTTGAAGAGGTCCGCAACGCCCGCGTCCTCGCCGTCCTCGGCGATAGCGTCACCACCGACCACATCTCCCCTGCGGGATCCATCAAGCTCAACTCCCCCGCCGGAAAATATCTCACCGACCACGACGTCAAGCCCGGCGACTTCAACTCCTACGGATCGCGCCGCGGCAATCACGAGGTCATGGTCAGAGGAACCTTCGCCAACGTCCGCCTCCGCAACAAACTCGCTCCCGGCACCGAAGGCGGCGTCACCCGCCTCCTCCCCGAGGGCACGCCCATGTCCATCTACGACGCCTCCGTCGAATACGCCAGGCGCGGCACTCCGCTCTTCATCCTCGCCGGCAAGGAATATGGCTCCGGCTCCTCCCGCGACTGGGCTGCCAAAGGCCCGCGCCTATTCGGCGTCCGCGCCGTCATCGCCGAGAGCTACGAGCGCATCCATCGCTCCAACCTCGTCGGCATGGGCATCCTCCCACTGCAATTCCAGGCAGGAGACACCGCCGAATCCCTCGGCCTCACCGGCGAAGAGACCTACGACGTCATCGGCCTGCCCTGCTCTGCTCGCCGCGAAACTCGCCTCCGGCCGCACTCTCACCGTCCGCGCCACCTCACCCGACGGCAAGACCAAAGACATCACCGCCACCGTCCGCATAGACACCCCGCAGGAAATCCTCTACTACCAGCACGGCGGCATCCTGCAATTCGTCCTCCGCCAACTCGCCGCTAAAAAACTAGACCCTGCTTCTGAACTCGCTGAATTTGTAACCGAAAGAGACCGAATGGCCACCTTCATCATCGAAAACATCACTCCCCAAAAACTCGAGGCCGGACTCGCTAAACTCCGCAGCTCCGGCTTCACCGCCGCCGACGGCCACGTCAAAGGCATGGGCGTCGAAGCCACCTACTCGCTCGCAGGCACCAACCTCAATGTCACCGTCGAAAAACATCCGCCCTTCCTCAGCGGAATGATCGAGTCCCAGGTCAGAGGCTTCTTCGCCTAACGTCCCGCGGCTTCCCGTCGGTGCATGTATGTCCATGCGCCCGATTCCCACTCGAAAGGTCCATCCATGTCTTCCTCCGCTCTCGCCCCCGCTCTCCCCAATCACTTCTCTCCGGCCTCAGAAGGCAAGCGGGAAAACATCCTCGGCGTCTCCCACATCTACAAGGCCTCGTCCGCCGATACCAACGGCAACATGATCTGCCTTGAAATCTCCGTGCCCGCCGGACACGGCATCCCGCTCCATCAGCACTCTCGCGAAGACGAATCCTTCTACGTCGTCGAAGGCTCAGTCGTTATCACCGGCGACGGCCTCGACCAGCCCGTCACTCTCCAGCCCGGCGCATTCTTCTATGGCCCTCGCGGCCACCATCATTCCTTTTCAAATCCCGGCCCCGCGCCCGCCAAACTCGTCGTCATCGCAACCCCGGGCGCAAATCTCGAAGCCATGTTTGCTCAGCTCGCCGTCCTCACCGCCCAGGGCCCCACGCCCCAATCCGTCGCAGCACTCTGCGCCCGCTTCGGCATCCTCTTCGCCCCGCCCGCGCCCTAGACCCGCGCCTAGACCTCTCCACGCAACTCCCGCCCGCACAAAACAAAAGCCCGGCATCCGCCAGGCTCCTCGCTCGCAATTCGTTCCTCTAAATCTCTGCTCGCTAAACTCCTACGCCCGACTCGGCGCCATTAAAATCCATCTCTTCGCCGGAGTGAGAATAAAAATCGTACGGCGACCGATGGTTATACACCCACCGCGCCCGCAACTCCCGCCCAATAAAAAGTCCCAGCGCGGCCACGCCCACGCCCAGCGATACCCACCCGATTCGCCTCACCACGATTTTCTCTTCTCGGCTCACAACATCCCCCTTACTGCCAAATCATAGCTCACAACCGATGAATTCTCCGCCAACGCTCTCTCCGCTGTCGCTAACACCTTCGCACCACTCCATCCCCATTTGGATTCGCACTATCGTTATCCCGTTGCTATGCCAGACTTTTTAGCAGTCCCACTTTGCGCTCTGCCGGCAAAAAACTTGCCTCCAGCGAGTTCGCCGCCATCTCCCGCAGCTGCTCCAGGTTCAACTCAAACTCCTCGTGCGCCACCCCAAACTCCCCCAGCAGATCGCTCCCAAACATCGCCGGATCATCCGAATTCAACGTCACCATCAGCCCGCTCTCAAAATATCTTCGCAGCGGATGCTCCGCCATCGTCCGGCAACATCCCGTCGCCACATTACTCGTCGGACACAGCTCCACCGGCACCTGCCGCTCCGCCAGCAGCTCCATCAGCTCCTCATCAAACTGCGCCGTCAGCGCATGCCCCAGCCGCTCCGCCCCGATATTCAGCGCGCCCCAGATGCTCTCCGGCCCCATGCTCTCCCCCGCATGCGCCGTCAGCCGCAGCCCCGCGTCCTTGGCCTCCACGTACAAATCCTTGAACCACTCCGCCGGCCCGCGCCGCTCATCTCCGCCAATTCCGATCCCCACAATGCTGGGGAACTCGCTCCGCATCTCCGCCGCCTTCCGAAAAACCGTCGCCGCCTCGTCCACGCCAAAATGTCGCACCGCGTCGAATATCCAATACAACGTCGTCCCAAAATCCCTCTCCCCGCGAATCCGCCCCCGCTCCATCCCGGCAAACAACGGCTCGAACTCGCACCTTCCGCCAGTAGTAAACCACCCCCACCGACACATAAACCTCGGCATGCACCACGCCCTGCGCCGCCAGCCTGCCGCAACATCTCATACGTCACCAGCTCATAGTCTTCCGCCGTCTGAGCCGCGCCGTCACCGCCTTAAACGCCAGCAGAAATCCCTGAAAATCCGCATAGCGATACAGCGCTCGCGCCGACTCCCGCGTTAGCGCGCCCCTCCGCCGAATCCCCATCATGCCGCTCACTCAGCGCCACCAGCGTCTCCGGATCGAGATCGTCCCCTCCAGATGCAGATGCAACTCCGCCTTCGGCAGCGCCCGCACCGCCTCAATCACCGCTGATTTCTCTTCTTCGCCGACCACCCTTCAGAATAGCCGACACGCAGCTTCCCAATTTTCTTCCCTCTCCTCCGCGCCACTTCCCCCCGCCTTCGCCACAATCTCGCGCAAACCATTAAACTTCTTATATGGATGTGCTCTACGGCTTCCACGCCGTCGAAGAAGCTTTGCGCTCCGGCAGCCGCGCCGTGGAATATGTTGCGATCTCCCGCGAACGCGCCCAGGGCCACGCCCCCCGCTCCTCCGGCAGCTCGAATGACCCGCGCCTCGAGGCCCTCATGCAGCTCGCCCGCGCCAACCACATCACCGTCCGCACCGAGTCCCGCGACACCCTCACCCGCCTCGCCCAGACCGATCAGCATCAAGGCGCCGTCGCCGTCGTCCGCCCTCGCCCCACCCTCGCCCTCGAAGACCTCCTCGTTCCGCCCACGCCCGGCCAGCCCCTCTTCCTCCTCGCGCTTGACTGGGTCGAAGATCCGCACAACCTCGGCGCCCTCCTCCGCACCGCTGACGGAGCCGGCGTCACCGGCATCCTCATCCCCGACCGCCGCTCCGCCCCCCTCAACTCCACCGTCGCCCGCACCTCTGCCGGAGCCAGCGAACACGTCCGCATCGCCCGCGTCCCCAATCTCAATCGCGCTCTCGAAACAATTAAGGAGCGCAATATCTGGACCTTCGGCCTCGACGAACGCGGCATCCGCAACTACGACGCCGCCGACTACACCGCCAACACCTGCCTCGTCCTCGGCCGCGAAGGCGAAGGCCTCCACGAACTCACTCGCCGCCACTGTGACTTCCTCGTCCGCATCCCCATGCTCGGCGCCATCTCCTCACTCAACGTCTCCGTCGCCGGAGCCGTCGTCATGTACGAAGCCGCCCGCCAACGCCGCGCCGCCTCTGCATCCCTGTCACCCGCAGTCCCCTGCCAAAACTCCGCCGCCATCGCGCCCGCAAAAAGGTCTCGGCTCTTAATGCCTCGCAGAATTCTCTCCCTTCCTATCGCCGCACTCACCATCCTCTGCTTCTCCTTCTCCCTCTCGCTTCACGCGCAGCAGTCTTCGAGTTCCCCCGCCGCCGCCAGCCCCCCGCCGCCGCGCCGCACTCCCCCGCCCCCAATCCCCCGCCCGCAACGCAGCCCGACGACGCCATCCCCGCCGCCCCCAACACGGAACCCATGCCCCCCGTCTCCGCCCAACGCGCGCGTCATCATCAGCGCCCCCACCAACCCGCCGCCCGCAGTCCTCCAGCCCTGCCCCCGCCCCACCCGTCACTGTTGACCGCGACAACCTCACCTTCACCGCCTGGGACATCGAACTCCTCATCCGCCCCATCGCTTCCTCGCTTTGCCGCCCGTGCCCGCATCACCATCCGCAACGACGCCGCCGCGCCCCGCTCCATCCTGCCGCTCCAGATCTCCTCTACCCTCCACTGGCAGGCCATCTCCCTCAACGCCGCAAAGCTTCCCTTACGAAGTCCAGTCCCTCGACACCGACCTCGACCACACCGCGCTCGCCAGCGAAGCCGTCATCCACCTGCCGCAGCCCCTCGCCCCCGGCCAATCTGTAACCGTAGATGCGCTTTATGAGGGCACCATCCCCCTCGACGCCTCGCGCCTGGAGCATCTCGGCGCCCCTCGCGACGTCGCCCAGCGCAATGACTGGGATCAGATCGCCGGCAACTTTACCGGCATCCGCGGCCTCGGCAACGTCCTGTGGTATCCCGTCTCCGCCCCGCCCGTCGCCCTCGGCGATGGCGCCCGGCTCTTCAATGTGATCGGCCAGTGGCAGCTCCGCGAATCCTCCGCCACCATGCGCATTCGCCTCCGCGTTGACGTCACCGGCGCCCTCGACGATGCCGCCTCCCGCGCCCGACGCCCGCGCCCGCCATGCCCGTCGTCCATCCTCGCTCCACTCCAACCACCGCTCTGCTCAACGGCCAGCGCATCGCCCTCAAGTCCGATACCCTCGCCTCTCGCCGACAACGATCTGCCCTCGCTCCTCACTGCCGAGCTTCCCGTTACCCCCATCGGTTTTGCCGTCCCCACGATTTTTCTTCTCTCGCAGGATGCGCAATCCGCGCCCGGCCTCATCCTTCTCCCTCGCTCGGAGAACGCCGGTGCTGCCACCGGCTATTCCACCGCGCTCAACCTCGTCCGTCCCCTCATCGAACAGTGGCTCGGCCGTCAGCAGCGCGACATCGTCGTTGTGGACACGCCCGGCCGCAGGACGCGCCCTTTGAAACCCAGGCCTGGTGGCAGTCCCCGCTCGGCGGCCCGCTGCTCGTCACTCCCATGCTGCCCGTCGCGCCCGAGCAGTCCGCCGCATCGCTCGCCCACACCCTCGCTCACGCCTGCTTTCTTTCCCCGCGCCCGTGGCTCTCCGAGGGCATTCCGGAATTCATCTCCACCCTCCGCGCCGGCCGCAACGGCGACACCAACAGCGCCCTCGAGCTGCTCGAATCCGACCGCCCCGCCCTGGCTCTCGCCGAGCCCGGCTCCCCCGCCGCGGGAGAGGGCCAGCCCCTCATCGCCGCTTACAGCGCAGATTTATTACCGCATCAAATCCGCTTACATTTTCTGGATGCTCCGCGATGCCATCGGCGACTCCGCTCTCATCCATGCGCCTCCAGTCCTATCGCGCCGCCGACGACACTGACCCGCGCTACTTCCAGCAACTGCTCGAGGCCGGCAGCCACAAAGACCTTGAGCTGGCTCTTCGACGACTGGGTCTACCACGATCGCGGACTTCCCGACCTTCACATCGCCGGCGTCGTCGCCCACAAGCTCGATACCGCCAGCCTCAGCTGGCTCGTCTCCGTTGACGTGTCCAATGACGGCTACGCCGCCGCCGAGGTTCCCGTCTCCGTCGCCACCGCGGACCGCACCGAATCCGTCCGCCTGCTCGTCCCCGGCCGCGGTCGCAGCACCGCCCACATCGTCGTCCACGCCGCGCCCAACCTCGTCACCGTCAACAACGGCTCCACCCCCGAGGTCTCCACCACCATCCACGAATACAATTTGCAACCGCAATAGACTATTTAGCCGCGCTCGCGCTGGCTTCCTAGCTCTTCCATCACCTGCTGCACCAGCAGCTTCGCGTCGCTGATCTCCGCCATCACCGTCTCCAGATCCAGCGCCGGCTTCGTCGGATTCCGCGCCGACACGCAATACACCCCGTGCTGCCCGATCAGCACCAGCGCATCCGTCAGCACATCCAGCGACACCGCCAGCCGCCCCCGCGCCGTCCCCATCATGAATTCGTACTTCTCCAGCTCCGCTCGCCGCTCATCCAGACTCATTCGCCCACTCCCCTCCAGCCTTCATCGCATATCCGCAATCACCGCTCCGCCTGCAATCCCGGCAGCGGCTCCCCAGCGCCCCCCGCACACTCAACTTTTCCGCCTTCGCCGCCGCGCTTGGGTTCTCTAGCCACGGGGTCACCGACCAATCCATCCTCCGCTCAAACGTCACACTCCCCGTCGCCGTGCTCGTCAGCAATCCCTTCCCCGATCCGTCCTTGCCCAGCCCGCCTTTCCCAACACCGACCGCTCCACCGTCACCCGTCCATCGCCCACGCTGCCCGCCATCTGCCAGCTGTCAAATTTTCCCAGCGGAGTTCCCGCCGCTGCCGCTGCCGCCAGCCCGCCATTGCGCACCATCGCCGTAAACTCCCCCGATACATTCTGCGCTCCCAGTCCTCGCAGCGTCAGCCCCAGCGATGCCTCCGCCGTGCCGCTCCCCCAGCGCTCGTGAAACAGCGCTCCCGCATCCTCCAGGTTCATCGCCACTCAGCCCCAGGCTCAGCACCGTCGTCCCCGTACTCATCTTCACATCGCCGCGTCCCCTGCAACTGCTCCGCCCAGCATCTGCCCATCGAGTCGCTGAATGTGCGCCGCGCCGCCGTCCACCGCCACCGCTCCGTCAAAGTGGTGCAGCGCCAGCGGCCCCGCGCTCAACACATCCGCCATCAGGTTCATGTGGATCTCCGGCCACCCCACCGCCGTGCGCTCCCTTGAACATCCCCAGCAGTCGTTCGCGACTCGCTCTCGCTATACGCCTGCCGTATCGCCGCCAGATCCAGCGCCGCCGTGTGCGCCGTCACTCGCCATCCGCACTCGCCTTCTTCGCAGCAGTCGATCTTCTCCGCCGACCCTGCAAACTTCGTACTCGCCCACCCGGCCTCGACATTCTGCCAGCGCATCACCCGACTTCGCCATCACCAGCTCCGCGCTCTTCACCGTCACCGGCTGCGGCAGCCACGCTGTCTGCGCGCTCACGTCCTCAGTGCCACCGTCCCTTCACTCAGCGGAGGACCCGCCGCCTCCTTCATCCACGCATCGCTCAGCCCGACGTGCACCACCGCCCTGCCCTTGACCTCCCGCAGCACGCCCCACCGCGCCAGCTCCCAGCAATCGCAGCAGCGACGTCAGCCGCCCCAACTCCGCCGCGCCATCGCACTGCAGCGCATATCCCTTCGCCGCAAATCCGCCCTCGACAATCAGCGGCTGCGCTTCGCCCAACGCCAGCTTCACCGGCAGCAGCGTCACCGGCATCCCCCGTCACCGCCGGCGCGCCTTCGCGACTTTCGCTGCCACCGCCGTGCCCCTCGCCGACTTTCATCTTCTCCCGACGGACTCTCCACTCCTCTGCAGCTTCGGCTTCCTCGCGCCGCCTCCACCGTCACCTCCGGCAGCACCAGCGGCGCGCCTAACTCCGCCGCCGTCAGACTCGCTCGCTCCCATGCCAGCGACCCCGCAGACCACGCCCCCGCTTCTGAACTCTCCTCCTCGCCGCCCGCCGCCGCCGCTGTCAATAGCTCGACTTCCCCATCCAACTCGCCTTGCGCCGTCAGGTCCGCGCTCATTCCCCGCCGCACCACTCGCAGCGCATCCAGCGCCCATCCCGCACCCACATGCGCCACCTGCGTCTGCGCATTGATTTGTAACTGTCCCAGCGCATATCCCGCCGACCCGTACATCGCTACCTGCCCGCCGCCTGCCGGCATCGTGCACCCCCGTTGTCCAGGCTCCGTCCCGGAAGATTGATGTGCGCCGCGCACTTCACCGCGAGGTTCAACGGCGCCGCCGGAACAAAATCGTCGCGCCTCAATCCCTCCAGCCGCAGATTCCGCCGTCGCATCCGCCTCGCCTACCGTTCCCTTCACTCCAAACTCCAGCGTCGTGTCCCCGCGCCATCCCGGATCGGCGCCCGCTACCAGCCGCCACAACTGCCCCAGCGGCGCATCCCGCCACTCCCCCGTCAGATTGACTCCGCTCCCTTTGAACCCCGCGCCCCGCAGCATCGGCCGCTCGCACACTCCCCTCCACCTTCACCTCGCCGGTGTAAGGAGCATTCAAATCTGTCCGCACCGGCTCTGCCCTGAATCGCAGCCGCCACTCATTCGGCGTCTCCAGCCACAATGCGAATTCCGCATCGGTAAAACTCAGCGGCAGCTTCTCCGCTCCCCGCTTGAAGTTCACCCGCCCTTCCGTCACCTCGAGATAAGGGAACTGCGGCCCGCTCCCCGCGCTTCGCTTCGCCCCCGCCGTCCCCGTCGGCCGCGCTCCTCGTGCCGCCGCCGGCAACTGCGCCGTCCTCTCCAGAATGCTCTCGAAGTTCCACCGTCCCGCCGCGTTCCGAGTGATGTTCAGGCTCACTTCGCGCATCGAGATGGTCGCCACCTCCAGCCGCGCCCGCCACAGCGGCAGCAGTCGCACCGCCGCCGTCACGCTCGCCGCCCGCAGCACCGGCTCCGCGCCAAACGCCGGATCATCGGCAACTTCCAGGTTGTCTATCTCAAATCCCGGCCGCGGCAGCAGTCGCACTCGCACCGAATCCATCCGCACCGGCCGCCCCAGCTCCGCGCTCAGCCCTGCCGCCAGTTTTCCCCGCAGCCGGTTCGCATTGATCAAAGGAGGAAGTACCACTGCGCTCACCACCGCCAGCACGACCGCCGTCAGCCCGATCCCCCACCGCCGCATTGGCGTGTGCCGCGGCCGCGCGCCCATCTCAGCGCACCAGGTGCAGCGTCCGCCGCCAGCGCGTCAGGTCGAAGAAGTGGATCAGCTGGTGCACTACAAATCCCACCCGGTCCCCGATGGATCGCTTATCGAACTGGTCCGCCGGAGTCTCGAACGACCAATAAACAAACAGCGGCCGCCCCACAATGTTTGCCCGCGGCACAAATCCCCAGAACCGGCTGTCCAGCGAAACCCCGCGGTTGTCGCCCATCGCAAAATACTCGCCCGGCGGCACCACCAGGTCCCCGTTCTGCACTCGCGTCGGCAACTCCACCGACCACGACGCCGTCACATTGCTGTTCTGGTCCGGCGGCGTCGCCGGAAATTCATCGCGATATGGGTTATATGCCGACTCCAGCGGTCCATCCGACGGCTGCTGCGCATACCACTCTTTCAGCGCCTCGCCGTTGCGATACACCACCCCGTTCTTCAGATGAATGCGGTCCCCCGGCACTCCCATCACTCGCTTCACTAGAAACAGATCGGGCTCGCCCGGCTTTAGAAAAACAATGATGTCCCCGCGCTGCACGTCGCGATAATGCACCAGCGGCATCCAGTGCGCCGGCGGAGCCAGAGTTACCCGGTCTACAAAAACGTGGTCGCCAATCAGCAGCGTCTTTTCCATCGAAGATGAGGGAATCTCAAACGCCTGCAGCACAAATGTGATGACAAACAGTCCCACCACCAGCACCGCGGCGATCGAGGCCAGAAACTCCAGCAGCGTCTCTTCAGATTCGTGCTTTTTCTTCTGCTCCGGCTGCGCCCCAGGCTCCGTTGGCCCACTCGTTTTGGTTACTGTCTCTTCCTTGACGGCCAACAGCGCTCTCCTAACGCACTACGTGGAACATCCGGCCCCAGCGCGCAAATCCTCCCCACGCCGCTCCCGTCTGTGAGTTCATCCTATCATCGGGCGACGCTTCCAGGCCCCCGTCATCGGGCGACGGAGTGCGCACCGAAAAGTAAACTATCTCCGGCCTTCCCTCAATGTTCATGCGGGGTACAAAGCCCCAGTAGCGGCTGTCCAGCGAGCGGTTCCGGTTGTCTCCCAGCACAAAATACTCGCCCTCCGGGATCACCAGCTCGCCATCCTGCACCAGCTTGTGCATTTGGATCCACCACCGCGCATCCACTCCGAGATCGGTATAAAGCGACGCCGGAAAATCGTCGCGATACGCGTCCGGCCCGCTCGGCAGATAAAGCGCATACGGCTCCTTCAGCGGCTGCCCGTTTACAAAAACTTCTCCCCGGTCCAGATGCAGATGGTCCCCCGGAACCGCGATCACTCGCTTCACCAAATGCTCCGTCGTATTCAGCGGCGAATGAAAAACCACCGGCTCCCCGCGCTGTATCCGCCCATACGGCAGCAGCCAGCTCCAGTGCCCGCCCGGCGCAAACGCCACCTTGTCCACCAGCACAAAGTCGCCTATCAGCAGCGTCGGCTCCATGCTCTCTGAGGGAATCCGAAATGGCTGCGCTATAAACGCAATCACGAATACCGCGACGACAATAATCGTCATCAGCGATTCCACCAGCCCCAGCAACGTCAAGTGATGTGGGGGATGCATAGGCCTGGCCGCCTCCACCGTCGCCGCGCCCACCGGCTCCCCTTCAACCGCGGCCGCCTGCACCGCCTCCCGCTCACTCCCCACGCTCTCGCTCATGCGCGGCCGCCCGTCCTCATGCCCTCACTCCCCGCAGCTTCGCCAGCCCCTCGCGCGCGCACTCCTGCTCCGCCTGCTTCTTGCTCTCTGCCGTTGCCCGCGCCAGCGTCTCTGCGCCCACCCGCAACTCCAGTGTGAATTCTTTGTGGTGCGCCGGCCCCTGCTCCTCCACCAGCACATACTGCGCCCGCTCCTGCCCGCGCGCCTGCAGCCACTCCTGCAACGCGCTCTTCCAGTCGTCCCACTCCTCGGCTTTGCCTGAGTGCAGCCGCTCCTGCGCCGGAGCGATCACCTCGCGCTCCACCAGCCGCGCCGCCGCCTCCAATCCGCCGTCCAGATAGACCGCCGCAATCACCGCCTCCAACCCATCCGCCAGGATCGCCGCTTTATGCCTTCCTCCACTCGACTCCTCGCCGTGCCCCAGCCGCAGGCAATCGCCCAGCCCCAGCCGCTCCGCCGCCGCCACTAAGGAATTCCGCCGCACCAGCGCTGCCCGCAATCTCGTCAGGTGCCCCTCATCGGCGCTGCCCGGCATCCGGTAAAGCCACTCCGCCGTCACCATCCCCAGCACCGCGTCCCCGAGAAACTCCATCTGCTCGTTCCCCCGGTCCCGCTCCGCGCGCATGCCAATGCCCCCGCCCTTGGCCGTCTCTTCCGCCGCTGCCTCCTCCAGCATCCGCTCATACGCCAGGGAACTGTGCGTCAGCGCCCGCTCCAGCAGCTCCGGCCGCACGAACTTATATCCCAGCCGCTCCTGCAATGGCTCCAGTCCAGCCGCGTTCGCGCCCGGTCCGCGCCCTCTGCTCTTACCCGTCTTCACTTGAGGATTCTTCTCCGCCTCGACCGCCATACCTCGATGTTACCGCCTGCTGATGTTACCGCCTGGCTGCGCCCGCGCCCCTACCCGCAACATTCGCTTTCCCTACTTCAGACTCCGCTGCATTAACGTCGTGTCCCACCACCTGCCAAATTTGTAGCCCACCTCATGCAGCACTCCCACCATCGTGAATCCGAACTTCGCATGCAATCTCACTGAGGCCGCATTCGCTCCCCCAATTACCGCCACCATCTGCCGCCACTCTCCCCGGCCGCATTTTGCAATCAACTCGGCCAGCAGCGCTGACCCAATCCCTCGTCCCGCCAGGCGCTCATCTACATAGACTGAGTTCTCCACGCTGTAGCGATACCCGCTTCTCGCCCGGTATGGCGTCACATATCCATAGCCCGCAACCGCTCCATCCACTACCGCGACCACATACGGCAGCCCCAGGGCGATCACGCTTTCCCATCGCCGCAACATCTCCTTCAGAGACGGCGCTTCTTCTTCAAAGCTGAATTCGGTCTTCTCCACGTAGTGCGCGTATATCGCCCGCACGCGCTCGATATCGCCCGGCTCGGCATCGCGGATCACAACGTCCGCTGCCCCGCGAGCTCGGCCCCGGTCGCCCATCTCCCCTACTGTGTGCTCGGCGGCGCCGCGCTCTCGCCCGCCCGCTTAGGAATCGCGTACGGCTCCTTCAACCCCTGCTGTGCCGCCGCCACCGCATCCGGCAAATCGCTCTTCACCTTCAGCGCCGCTTTATACTGCTCCACCGCCGCCGTCCGGTCCTGCTTGATATCGTCAATCCGCCCCAGGTAAATGTGCGACCACGCCAGCGTGTGCGGGTCCTTCGTCATCGTCAGCGCCTGCTCAAAGTTGCTCTGCGCCTCCTGCATGTCACCGTGCATCGCATGCGCCTCGGCCAGCAGATACATCGCCCGCCCCGTGTCTCCCTCTTTCTTGTCCACCACCGCCTGCGCCGAAGCGATCGCCTCGTTCACATGCCCCGCGCTCAACTGCTTCTCCGCGTCCGTCAGAGGATCGGCCGCCGCTTCCTTGCCCAGGCTCGCCGGCCGCTGCTGCAATCCCGGCTCTCTCTCCTCGTTGGCCTGCACGAATTGAATGTGGCTCGCCTGGTGCTTCACTTCCTCTACATCCATCCCGTAGACCATCGCGCCGATTGCGTCCAGCAACGACTCCGAGCTCTTCTCGTATAGCTTCAGCTGGTCAAAGAAATATTTCGTCAGCACAAACCCTTCCTGCGTGTCCCTCTGCGCCCGCGCCACCCGGATCGCTTCTACCTGCTGCTGCCGCAGCAGCTCCGCCTTGCTCGCATCATCGGCAAAGCGCGTTCCCACCGCAATCTTTGCCGGAGCCAGCCCGGTATCCATCGTCCGCGCCTCAATCGCCCGTATCAGGCACTCGCTCACCAGCGATTCCACGTCATCCCGGTAAACCTCATCCACCGGCGCTTCCCGCATCACCTTCATCAGCGGCTGCAGCCTCAACATCGCCTGGGGATAGCCGAAGATCAGCGGCTCCACCGCAAAGTGAAGATAAAAATGCCGCACGTCCTGCTCAAATCGCGCCTGCTCGGCTTCCGTCTGCGGCGGCGCCAGCACCATCAGATAATCCAGTCCGTAAATCCGCGCATTCACCACCCCCGGCGCCAGCATCGGCTCCACGATCACCACAAAACGGCGCTGCTCATTGCCCGCCTCGCTCAGTCGCAGATACAGGCTCAGCTGCAATATCTGCTTCGTCAGCGGTTGAATCAGCGGCTGCAACGATTCGTCATACTCCACCCTCGTCTCCGCCCACAACAGGTGCAGCCGCACCGCCGCGACAAACTGCTTCAGTGCCGGAACCATCCCCACCACCCGCAGCGCATCCGGCGGAAGCTGCGACATCGGCTCCGCCAACTCCAAATCCGCCGACGGCTTCATCAGCAACGCCAGCGAAAGATACTGCCCCACCGTCTTGCCCGGGTCTCCCATGTCGTGCTCACGCACAAACACGCACAGCTTGTTGCGCGCCGCCTGCGCATCCGCCGCCGCCGCAATCTCCTCATCCATCTCCCTCCGCACCTTCACCCGCAGTGGGTTCGGATGGTCCATCCCCGCGTCATACCCGCACGCATTCAGCGCCGCCGCCATGATAAAGACCGCCTCATCCGTCTCTACCGACGCCCCGCGCACGTTCGCCTGCAAGCCCGCGATATGCCGCGCCGACTTCTCCTCATCCTGCGGCGCCCGATTCGCTTGCGTCTCCCCTTGCTGGCCCCGCTTCACCGCGTCGCTCAATCCCTGCGCCGCTGCATCCGACGGCTTTCCCGCTTGCGTTCCCGCTCCGCTCTCGCCCGCGCTGCTTGATGACGAACTCGCCGATCCCGCCGCCGGCACCTGTCCCCACGCCGGCATCGTGGCCCCCGCCATCAACCCCAGCCCCAGCGCTCCGCACAAAATAAAAGCGCGCCCGCTCCTGCGTTCACGCCCTCGCTGCAAACATCCCATAGCCAATGAGTCTACCAATCCCCGCGCTGCCCTCGCCAATCGCCGTTAGCTCTTGATCGCATCCTCGTCCGCGCAAAACTCGCTCCGCTTCCGGCTGTAGAAGTAGTAGACCAGCAGGCCGATCACGAGCCAGACGAAGAACCGTATCCATGTCACGATCTGAAGACCCATCATCAGCAGCACACAGAAGAGAATGCTCAGGATTGGGAACAGCGGCCCCAGTGGCGTGCGGAAGCCGCGTGGGCGCTCCGGCTCGCGATAGCGCAACACCAGAACGCCTGCGCTCACCAACACGAAAGCAAACAGCGTGCCGATATTTGAGAGGTTGGCCAGCGTGCCGATGTCCAGCAGCCCCGCGGGAATTGCCACCAGCACCCCCGCCACCCACGTCGCAAACGCCGGCGTCCGGAACCGCGAATGCACCTTGCCAAACTTCTTCGGCAGCAGGCAGTCCCGGCTCATCGAGAACCACACTCTCGCCTGCCCCAGTTGGAAGACCAGAATCGACGAAATCATCCCCAGGATCGCGCCCATCACCACCACCAGCCGCACGACCTGCAGATGCGCTCCCTCCATCGTCAACCGCTTCAGCGCCCCCACCACCGGCGCCGCATCCCCCATCACGCTCTGCCACGGCACAATCCCGGTGAGCACGACCGCCACGCCGATATAGAGGATGGTGCAGATCACCAGCGTTGCCGTAATTCCGACCGGCATGTCGCGTTGAGGATTCTTGCACTCCTCCGCCGCCGTTGAGATCGAATCAAACCCGATATATGTGAAGAAAATAATCGACCCGCCCGTCAGCACACCGCTCCATCCGGTCGGATAAAACGGGTGCCAGTTCGTCGGGTGAATGAAGCTCAGGCCCGCGAAGATGAACACCAGAATTGCCACAATCTTAAGCAGCACCATGATGTTGTTCGTCTCCGCGCTCTCCCGGATCCCGCGCACCAGCACCACCGTGATCAGCATCACGATCAGAAACGCAGGAATATTAAATCCGAAATGCCATCCGGGCTTATAAAGATCGATCTTGCCGGAAATATCCTGCAGTCCCAGCGGCAGATACGCCGGAGAAATCCATCGCAGAGACGGATGTACCCCGAACCAATCCAATAGGTCCACGAGATGCGCGGAAAATCCCACGCTCACCGCCATATTGCTCACCGCGTATTCCAGGATCAGGTCCCAGCCGATGATCCACGCGATCAGCTCGCCCATCGTCGCATAGGTATAGGTGTAAGCCGATCCCGCGATTGGAATCATGCTCGCCAGCTCGGCATAGCACAAGCCGGTGAATGCGCACACGATTGCGACCAGCACCATGCTCACCGCCAGCGCGGGACCAGCTCCGGGACGTCCCAGCATCGCGGTGTGGTGGATCAGATAATCCAGCACCGGCGTGTTCTTTATACTCGGCTCGGGATATTGCTCGCCCGCAATTGCCGTGCCGATGATGGTGAAGATCCCCGACCCGATCACCGCGCCGATGCCCAGCGCCGTCAGGCTGATCGGGCCCAGCGTCTTCTTCAGCGCATGCTCCGGCAGCTCGCTGTCCGAAATCAGCTTGTCAATGCTTTTTCTGGCGAATATCTGTTGACCCAGAACAGGCTCCCGCGTCGCGATGATGGTTTCTTGGTGTCCCCGATTGTACCCGCACTCGCTCCCCGCCCACCCACGGCTTTTTGCGTTTATGCGCCCATCCTCACTTGTACCCGTTCAGCCCCAGCATCTCGCCATATACATCCCGCACTCTCTGCGCCCGCTCTTTCAACATTGCGAGCTGGCAATTCGCCTGCGTCTCCGCCATCCCGCTTCCCGGCTCCACCAGGCTCGTCTCCGCCTTGCACTCGGCTCCGTAATATCCCATCCACGCATTCGCCGCCGCATCAAAATCGCGCCGGTTGTCCGCATACCAGCGCTGCATCCCGCTGTCGCTCACGTCCTCCGGCTTCGGCGTCACCAGCAACGTCCGCATCGCCGTCATGAATTTCTTATACTCGCCCTCCGTCTTCATCACGCTCCCCGCCAGGCACGCCCGATACTCCACCATCGGCTGGTCCGCTCGGATCGGGCAATCCTTGCCGCCCTCTTTGATCTCCTCCAGCGCCGCCAGCGCCTGCTTCCTTAGCGGAGTCCGCTGCCCATCGCTCAGCGTCTTCACCGCGCGTTGCGTCGCTCCCGCATTCTCCGCCGGTTTCCCCGCAGCACTCGCCTTCCCGCTCGCCGTCCCCGGGCTCGGCTTGCTCGCCGTCTGCGCTCCCGCCATCGCAATCCCCACCGCCGCCACCATCAACACCGTCTTGAGAATTCTCGCCACTTCGCTTCCCGCCTTATCTTTCTTCACGGCTGCAATTATCCCCCCAAACGACAAATGGCGCGGCAGGATTTCCCACCGCGCCCCGTCTTTAGCTTTTGCCTCGAGCCTTACCGCTTGCTCGTGCCCCGTGTCAGCTTCTTGATCTTCTTCTTGTTGCTGCCCCGTGGAACCGTCCGTTTTGCCTTCGGCGCAGCCTTCTTCCGCGCTGCCCGCTTTACTGCCTTCCGCTCTTCTTTTGGTTTTGCTTTTGTATTCGCCATGCCGGATTCTCTTCTCCCTCAAATTTACAGGCGCTCCAGCTGAGCAAATTTCTCCACCAGCTTCTTCACGCCAACGCTTGTAAATTGTACCGTGAGTTTGGCATCTTCTCCGCTTCCCTCGCGCCGGAAGATCACTCCCTCGCCATATTTCGGATGCCTCACCCGCGCCCCCGTCTTCAATCCCTTCTCCCCCGTCGGCTCCGGAATTTCAATCTTCGGACGCTTCGCCGCCGCCCCCCGCGAGCCGAAAAACTGCGCTATGTTATCCAGCGACCCGCCGCCCTTTGCCGCTCCCGCCGCACGCACGCCCGGCTTTGCGAATCCCGCCGCCTTCGGCTTCGCCGCTCCATCCCTCCAACTCACGCTCTGATCTTCATCCTCGTAGTCATAGTGCTTCTCCCCCGCATCACTCGCGCGCCCCCGTCCCTGGCTTCCCTCCCGGTATCGCGAAAATGTCCGCTCGCCATAACCGCCCCAGCCGCCCCGCGATTTGTTGTCGCTCAGGTCCTCCATCAGGTGATGAGGAACTTCCTCCAGAAACCGCGACGCCACGCTCGGCTCCGGCAAATCGTTTCCATATCGCCGCCGGTACCGCGCCCGCGTCAACACCAGCGCATCCATCGCCCGCGTCATCCCCACGTAGCAAAGCCGCCGCTCCTCCTCCAACTCCACCGGGCTCGTCAGCGTCCGCGAGTGAGGAAACAGCCCCTCCTCCATCCCCGCCAGAAACACCAGCGGAAACTCCAGTCCCTTCGCCGCATGCAGCGTCATCAGCGTCACCCGCGCATCCGGGTCGTACGTATCCACATCGCTCACCAGCGCCGCGTGATCCAGAAACTCGTCCAGCGTCTCGCCCCGCTCCTGCGCGTCCTGCGCCGCATTCGCCAGCTCCCGCAAATTCTCTATCCGCGAGATCGCCTCCGGCGTCCCCTCCTCCTCGAGCGCCTTGATATACCCGCTGCGGTCAATCAAAAATTTGATCAGCTCCGGCAGTGTCGCCGCCCCACCCCGCGCTCTGAATCCGGGCACCGCCCCATCTTCCGCCTCCGTCCCCGCCTCAGCCGCCGCAGTCTCTGCCGCGCCCGCCGCCTCCATCGCAACCTCATCACTCCCCTGCGCCGGAAATGCAAACTCAGCCGGATCGAACACCACATCCGACTCCTCGCTCCCGAACGAAAAGTCATCCGCCGCGCCAAAATCAAACGCCGTATTCCCCGGCTCCTCCGCCGCATCCCCCAGCTCAAACTCCACCGCTGCCTCTTCCCCCTCAGCTCCGCTCGCCGCAACTCCCAACTCCGCGCCCGCGCCCACATCCTCCATCAACTTCTCGGCGAATCCCGGCGCCATCATCGCTCGCGCGTCGTCAATCATCTGCGCAAAATTTCCCAGCGCCGCCAGCGCCCGCGCCGGAAGCAGTCCATGCTCCCTCGCATGCCGAATCGCCTGCCACGTGCTCGTCCCCGTCTCCAGCGCCAGCCGCTCCAGGTGCTCGAGCGTCGTCTTCCCTATCCCCCGCGCCGGCGAATTGATCACCCGCCCCAGCGCCACCGAGTCTGCGGGATTCTTTACCAGCTTCAAATAACTCAGCAGGTCCTTGATCTCCGCCCGGTCATAAAAAGAAAATCCGCCCACCATCGTGTACGAGATCCCATACCGCCGCATCGCCTCTTCCACCAGCCGCGACTGCGCATTCGTCCGGTAAAGCACCGCCGCCCGCGGCTTCTCCTCCGACTCGCCCGCCTTTCGTAACCACTTCTGCAAATAATCCGCGACGAACAGCCCCTCGTTCTCCCCATCGGGAGCCTCGTAGTACCCGACATTCGCCCCGCCCTGCCGCGACGTCCACAGCGCCTTGCCCTTGCGCTGCGTGTTCCGCGCCACCACCGCGCTCGCCGCCTCCAGAATTACCTGCGTGGACCGGTAGTTCTGCTCCAGCCGTATCGTCCGCACGTTAGGAAAGTCCTGCTCAAACTCCAGAATGTTCCGAATGTCCGCCCCGCGCCACGAATAAATGCTCTGGTCCTCATCTCCCACCACGCACACATTCTTCGCCTCGCCCGCCAGCAGCTTCATCAACTCATACTGCGGCCGGTTCGTGTCCTGGTACTCGTCAATCAGCAGATACCGGAAGCGCTGGTTATACCTCTCCCGCACTTCGCTCGACGACTTCAGCACCCGCACCGCCTCCAGCAGCAAGTCGTCGAAGTCCAGCGCATTCGCCTTCCTGAGCTCCTGCCGGTACACCTCGTATATCTGCGCAATCCGCTCCGTCTTCGGGTCCGCGCTCGCCAGATAAACCTCTTGAGGATCAAGCATGTGGTTCTTCGCCCAGCTGATTCTGCCCAGCACCGTTCGCGGCGTCAGCTGTTTATCGTCTACGCCCAGCCGCCGCATCACTTGCTTCACCACGCTCTGCTGGTCCGACTCGTCATAAATATTGAATGTCTTCGTCAGCCCCTCGCCGTTTACCCGCAGCGACTCGATGTCCCGCCGCAGCAGCCGCACGCAGAAGCTGTGAAAGGTCGCCAGCAGCGGCTTCGCCAGCGATCTGAACCCCAGCAGCCGCTCCACCCGCTCCGCCATCTCGCCCGACGCCTTGTTGGTGAAAGTCACCGCCAGGATCGCGTCCCCCGGCACTCCCCGCTCCTCGATCAGATACGCGATCCGGTGCGTGATCACCCGCGTCTTGCCCGATCCCGCCCCGGCAAGAATCAGCAGCGGCCCCTCGGTCGCCTCAACCGCCTCCCGCTGCTGCGGGTTCAAATTTTCAAGGAGAGGATGCAACGGTTGCCCACTTCTGTCAGGGAAATGCGCACCCGAAGTGCGCTCTCCTCTAGTGTATCGTCCACCGCTCTGCGCTTTTTTCGCGTCTTCCTTTGCCTTTTCTGCCGCGCCCTCGCCGGTGACGAACTACGCGCCCTTGCGCGCCGGCGGCGGTGGCGTCCCGTCCTTGCTCTCGTAAACTACCCGCCCGCCAACCACCGTCATGTCCACCCGCGCTCGCGACAACTCATCCGGAGTCGCGTGGAATATGTCCTCGTTCAGCACCACCAGGTCCGCCAGCTTCCCCGGCTCCAGCGACCCTTTGATGTCGTCCTCAAACTCGGCGAACGCCGACCCCATCGTGTAGGCATACACCGCCTCAGCCACCGTGATCTTCTGCTCCGGAATCCATCCCGCCTGGTGCTTGCCGTCATCGGTCCGCCGCGTCACCGCCGCGTATATCCCGCTCAACGGCCGCATCGGCGCTACCGGCCAGTCGCTGCCAAACGCCAGCACCGCGCCGCTATCCAGCAGCGAGCGAAACGCATACGCGGTCCTCGCCCGCTCTACTCCCAGCCGCCGCTCCGTCCACCGCCCATCGTCTGCCAGTTGCTCCGGCTGCATCGAGGCAATCACATGCAGCTGCCCAAATCGCGGAATATCGGAAGGCCGCAGCAGCTGCGCATGCTCAATCCTCAACCGCCGGTCCCTCGGTCCGTTCTCCTGCTCCAGCCGCTCATAGAAGTTCAGAATTTCGTGGTTCGCCCGGTCCCCAATCGCGTGGATCGCAATCTGCAGTCCCGCCTTGTCCGCGCCCTCGATATCGCTATACATCGCCGCCGGATTGACTAGCTCCGCCCCCGCCAGCCCCGTCGGATTTTCCGCCCCTGCTGCCAGATCGTTATATGGCGCCATCAGCCATGCCGTATGCGAACCCACCGATCCGTCCGCGAACCCCTTCACTCCGCCAATATGCAGATAGGTGTTCCCAAAATCCGCCTGCACTCCCACCTGCGCCAGGTTCTTCCACGTCGGCAGCGCCTGGTGCTGCGAGATTCGAAACTGTAACAGTCCCTGTTGCATAAACGCCTGGTATACCCGCAGCTCCTGCGCCACCTCCGGCACCGTCTGCCCTTGCGCCCACATCGCCTGCACGCTGGTCACGCCGTTCTGCGCCGCATATTTCTCCGCCGCCGCCACCGCCTTCTCCATCTGCAGCACGCTCGGCGGGGGAATCACTTTGTAAATCAGCAGCCGCGCCGCATCCTTGAACACCCCCGTGGGATTGCCCTCTGCGTCCCGCTCAATCTCTCCCCCTGGAACATCGGCTGTCGCCTTGTCCACTCCCGCCAGCTTCATCGCCATCGCGTTCGCCAGCGCCATGTGCCCGTCCAGCCGCTCTACAAATACCGGGTTGTCCGCCGTCACCTCGTCAATCAACTCGTGCGTCGGCAGCGTAGACCCCGGCCACCGTTCGTTGTCCCACTCCCCCCACTGCACCCACTCCCCCGGCTGCAATGTCTTCGCGTACTCGCCCAGCCTCCGCCGAAACTCCGCCTGCGTCGTCGCATCCCGCAGCTGCACCGCCGTCAGGCTCATCCCCCCCGCAATCAGGTGAACGTGCGCGTCGTTAAATCCCGGCACCACCCGCCGCCCATGCAGATCCACCACCCGCGTCTTCGGCCCCGCCAGCTTCATCACCTTCGCCAGGTCGCCTACCGCCATCACTTTTCCGTCACCCAGCGCAATCGCCTCGGCCTCCGGCTGCTTCGGGTTCTCCGTCCAGATCTTTCCGTGCGTAAACACGATCTCGGCACTGGTCTGCGCCCACGCCCCCGCGCTCGCTCCGCACACCACCGCCAGCAGCCACGCCATTCGCCTGTATCTCATGCTCATTCCCTTGCTCAGCCCCATGCTTAGTGGATGTCCCCTGCCGCCTTCACACACTCCGCGCATCCGCACACCCGCCGCAGATAATCCCAGGAATATATTCCGGTCTCGTGCCCGTCATTCCACACAAACTTTATCGCGTAGTGTCCCACCGGAATCACCTCTCGCGGCCGCGCCGGCTCCTTATACAACGGCAGCGCCGCCTTCGGCTCCGGGGTCGCTTCTCCCACCGGCCTCCCCGTCCGCTCGCGCTCCTCAACGCACGTCGCACATGGGCAGGCCGCCCGCAGCCACGCAAAATTCCACCGGCTCCGGTGCCCGTCCTTCCACTCAATCTCTACCCCCGTCCCGCCCGTCACATCCACCCGCACCTTCGCCGGATCAACCGCCTCCCGCGTCAACCTGCGCTCCCACTTCGAGGCCCTCGCTGCCTCCTCCGCGCTCACCAGCCTTATCCCCTCGTGACTCATCTCTTCCCTTTCACACCTGCACTATAAGCTTGCCGCTCCCGCTTCGCTGTACATCTATATGGTGCTTGTCCTCTACGCCGCCTTCCAGAAGAAATACCCCGCCACCAGCAGCCCCACCGCCACTATCGCCGGCCGCAATACCTTGTCGCTCAACTTCCGCCCATACCGCGAACCCAGATACCCGCCCAGCCCGCACGTCAGCATCATCAGCCAGCAGTAACGCCACTCCACCACCCGGTGCGCCATGAACGTCAGCACCGCGACGCCATTCGCTATCGTCGTCACCACCACCTTCAGCGCGTTCATCTCCGCAATCCGCGACACCCCGCACAGCGCCAGCACCGTCATCGTGATCAGTCCCGCGCCCGCGCCAAAATACCCGATGTAAAAACACACCGGCAACAATCCCAGCACCATCGGCGCCATCAGCACATGCTCCGCCTCGCCCTTATGCTCCGCTATCCGCCGCTGCACCCACCGCCCCACCGGCCCGCTCACCGCGAACAGGATCGCGCCCATTACAAATAGATACGGCACCAGCCGCATAAACGATTGCTGACTGTTATGCAGCAGCGTCCACGCCCCCGCCACTCCTCCCACCAGCGCGCTACTCCCTGCGGGAATCACCAGCCTGTGGTTCCTCCTCAGGTCCTCCCGGTATCCCACAATGCTCGTGAACTGCCCCGGCCACAGTCCCACCGTCGCCGTCGCATTCGCCTGGATGGGCTGCACGCCTATCTTTATTAGCGTCGGGAAGACCAGAAATCCCCCGCCGCCCGCCACAGAGTTCACCACTCCGCCCAGCAGCGTTGCCAGTGCCAGCTCCACCGCGTGTATCCAGTACTGCCCCGCCGGCTCTGAAAAAATCACTACTAAATTCTATCGGGTTCCCGCCTTTACCCGCCCGCGCCCACCGGCAGCTCAGGTGTCGCCGCTATTAACTCCCTCGTATACGCCTCGCGCGGCCGGCTGCATACCTGCTCCACCTCGCCCTCCTCGACCACTCGCCCATGCCGCAACACCACCACCCGCGTCGCCAGATACCGCACCAGCGGCATCGAGTGCGAGATGAAGAGATACGTCAGCCCCATCTCCCTCTGCAAATCGCGCAGCAGATTCACCACCTGCGCGCCCACGCTCACATCCAGCGCGCTCACCGGCTCATCCAGCACCACCAGCTTCGGCTTCAATGCCAGCGCCCGCGCGATAGAAACCCTCTGCCTCTGCCCGCCGCTCAGCTCATGAGGAAAGCGCCGCAGCACCGCCGCCTCCAGTCCCACCTGGGTCATCAGCTCTCGCGCCCGCTCCCGCCGCCCCGCCCCATTCGCCGCGACCCCGCTCTCTCCCCCATGCACCACCAGCGGCTCCGTCACGATCTCCTCAATCCGCATCCGCCCATCCAGCGACGCCACCGGATCCTGAAATACGATCTGCATATGCCGCCGCAGCCGCCGCATCTCCCCCCGCCCGGCGCGCAAAATGTTCTGCCCCTCGAATCGCACTTCGCCCGCCGTCGCCTCCACCAGCCGCACCACCATCCGCGCCACCGTCGTCTTGCCTGAGCCGGATTCGCCCACCAGCCCCATCGTCTCCCCGCGCCCGATGTCGAAGCTCACTCCGTCCACCACGCGCACCATTCCGCCGTGCTTCCGCTCATACTCTTTCGTGAGTCCACGCACTTCCACCAGCGCCATGCTCGCAGCCTAGCACGCGAGTCTCGGTGACCGCCTCAGCGAAGCCCCGGAAAGCTCTTCCCCGCTCGCTCCCTCTCACACCGCAAACTTTGGCGGATGCAGCTTCTCAAATCCCGTCGCCACCTGGTAAGCCCGCGCAAACGCCAGCAGCTGCGCATCGTCATAATGCCGCCCGAGAAACGTCAGGCTTACCGGAGTTCCCGGCCCGCCAATCGCATCATCCGTGTCGTTGTCTTCCTCCGTCGTCGCCGGCGGCGGCGCATCCGCCCCGCGCAGCCCGTTCGGCACGATCACCGCCGGATGCCCCGTCAGATTCGTCACCGTCAGCTGCTCCCCAGGCGTCGGCGCCACAATCACATCCACCTCCGCAAACAACGCCGCCATCTGTTGAATGCCCAGTGTCCGCGCCCGGTTCGCCTGCACATACTCAACCGCCGGATAAAATCTCGCGATCCGAAAAAGATTCGGCCAGTCATCCGGCGACTGCCCCGTCAGCAGCTTGTCCCGCCCGCTCAGCGTCAAATCGTCAAACGCCGCCGCCCCCTCCGCGGTCAGCAAATTCCCCATCGCGTCCCACGGCAGCTTCGGCAACTCCACCGCATGCAGCCTCACCCCCATCGCCTCCAGCTTCTTCAACGCCGCCAGATCGTAGCGCCGGTCGTACTCGCGCCGCTTCCGCGCCATCTCCCGCGCTGCCCGCTGCTTCGCCTGTCCCTCCGCATCCCCCGCAGGCAGACCCACCACCTGCGCCGACTCCGTCTCCGCCGCGCTCCCGTCAAACTCGCTCTTCAAATATCCGATCCGCAATTTGCGCCAGTCAAAATTCGCGTCCCACCCAAACGGCTCGTCCCGCGCCGAAAAATCCCTCCCGTCCGGCCCATAAATCGCCTGCATCACCAGCGCACAATCCTCTACCGCCCGCGCCATAGGACCCAGCTTGTCCATCGTCCAGCTCAGCGCCATCGCGCCCGTCCGCGGCACAAATCCAAACGTCGGCCGATACCCCGTGTCCCCGCACCGCGTGCTCGGCGAAGAGATTGACCCCAGCGTCTCCGACCCGATCGCGAATCCCACGCATCCTGCCGCCACCGCCGCCCCCGGCCCCGCCGACGATCCGCTCGACCCCTGCTGCGTGTTCCAGGGATTCATTGTCCGGCCGCCAAACCATCCGTCATTCATCGCCAGCCCGCCCAGCGACAGCTTCGCAATCAGCACCGCGCCCGCTGCATCCAGCCGCTCCACCACCGTCGCGTCCGCGTCGAACTCCTGCTTCTCATATCCGCCCGCGCCCCACGTCGTCCGGTAGCCCTTCACCGCCAGCAAATCCTTCGCCCCCCAGGGAATCCCCTGCAGCGGTCCCCGGTACTTCCCCGCCCGTATCTCCGCATCCGCCGCGCGCGCCTGTGCCATGGCTCGCTCCTCCGTCAGCGTGATCGCAAAATGCAGCACCGGGTCATACCGCTTCAGCCGCGTCAAATACATCTCGGTCAGCGCGACGGAAGTCACCTTCTGCGTCCGCAGCAACTCCCCCAGCTCCCGCACCGACAGAAACGCCAGCCCCTCCACGTTGCCCGAGACCGCAGCCGTCACCGCCGCAGTCATCACCGACGGCTTGCTCAGGGCCACCACCTCTCGCCGAATATTCTTTGCCGCGCTCGCCGGCAGTCCTCGCGCCAGCACCGGATCGAACACATACGCCGGCGCCACGCTGTTCGCAATCTTCAGCGCCCGAATGTCCCCATATCCCTTGCGCTGGTCCTTCAGACCCGCCAGCATCGCCGCCTTCGCGCCCGCCGGAATGCTCACCCCCGCAATCACCGCCGCCGCATCAATCATCTCCAGCGTGATCTCGCGCTTCAGTGCATCGTCTGAATTCGGTGTGCCGGTACTTTGCGCCGCTCCCGAGTCCCGCGCTCCATCGCTGTCAACGCTTCGCGCACCCGCGCCCGTGTTATCTGCGCTCGATTCACCCGCGCCCGTCGTCTCCAAATCCGGCGGCGCAGTCGCAAGTCCATACAGCACTCCAGGAAAAAGTGTGGAGCCCAAACCCAGGCTCCCGCACACAGCGAGAAACTTCCGGCGATCTGCGGTCATAGCCGCCACTCTAGCGCCCCGCCACCAAAAAATCGAGCGCGGCCCCTCAGGACCGCGCTCATCCCTCTGCCTTGGTAGCACGCTGGCCGCTCTCGCGAGGGCCTGCCTGCCTTGGAGCCTTGCTATGCTCTCTGCTTCTCTCTATCGGTTAGACGCGGCAAAACTTCAATGCGCTCGCCTCCACACCCTCCGCACCAAAGTTTTTTTCCTCTCACGCAAATTTCTCTCCGCAAGAATTTTTCTCCGCAAGAATTTCTCTCCACGACGTTTCCCCACCCTCCTCCCCGCACCAAAAAAAATCTGGGCGAACTTTCCGCCCAGACCCGTCTTCCAATTTTCGATTTTCCGACTTCCCGACTTCCGTCTTCCGATCTTCCGACTTCCGTCTTCCGACTTCCCCGACTTCCCGTCTTCCGACTTCCGACTTCCCGCTCAAAACCGGCCGCCCGCAAATCCCCGTCTATATATCCAGGTTCTTCACGTCCAGCGCATTCTCTTCGATAAACTTCCGCCGCGCCTCAACATCCTCGCCCATCAGCGTGGTGAAGATGGTCTCCGTCTCCGCCAGGTCCTCGAGCTTCACGCTCAGCAGCGTCCGCTTTTCCGGATCCATCGTCGTCTCCCACAGCTGCGTGCTCGTCATCTCGCCCAGCCCCTTGTAGCGCTGCACCTGGTACTCGCGCCGCCCCTGCTCAATCACATACTCAAACAGCTCCCGCGCCGTCTGCTTCTCTACCGGCTCAGGAACCGCACGGGCTGCCTTCTTCGTCTTCGCCTTCGCCGCTACCTCTTCTGCTCCATCCGCCGCCGTCGCTTCCTCGGCCGCATCCGCCTCTGCTTCCGCTGCCTCCACCTTCGCAGTCTTCGGCAAATACTCCACCAGAAACGGCGGCTCCAGATACTCCTTGATCTGCATGTACTTCGCCATCATCTGCCGATACTCCGGCGACTGCGCCAGCGTCCAGTCAATCTTCCGCTCCGCTCCCTGCGCGTCGGTGAAGCACACACTCCACGTCTGGTGCTCCTCGTCCTTCGTGGGATCCGTCACCGCCTTGAACCCCTGCTCCTTCGCCATCCCCTTCAGCGCCTTCTGCAGCGCCTTGATCTTTTCCGGAGTCTCAAAGTCTGCCCGCTTCACCAGCTCCGTCCGCGCCACCAGGTCCGCCACCGTCTCGTTGCGCAGCCGCTTGCCGATCTTGGTGAAGAAGCCCAGATAATCGTTCAGCTGCCCCATGAACTTGGTCAGCGCCGGCCCCTCCAGCTTTGCCGCCGACTCGCCGTAGCGCACCGTCATCCCATCCGAGGCCCGCTTCACCATCACCCGCACAAACTCGTGATCGTTCTTGATGTACTGCTCAAACTTGCCCTTCTTGATCCGATACAGCGGCGGCTGCGCGATATACACGTGTCCCCGCTTGATCAGCTCCTGCATGTGCCGGAAATAAAAGGTCAGCAGCAGCGTGCGAATGTGCGACCCGTCAACATCGGCGTCCGTCATCAGAATGATCTTGCCGTAGCGCAGCTTCGACGGATCGAAATCTTCCTTGCCGATCCCGCAGCCCATCGCGGTAATCATCGCCCGGATTTCCTCGTGCCCCAGCATCTTGTCGTAGCGCGCCTTCTCTACATTCAGAATCTTGCCCTTCAACGGCAAAATTGCCTGGAACTTGCGGTCCCGCCCCTGCTTCGCTGTCCCACCGGCGGACTCGCCCTCAACCAGAAATATCTCGCACCGTGCCGGATCGCGCTCACTGCAGTCGGCCAGCTTGCCCGGCAATCCCCCGCCATCCAGCGCTCCCTTGCGCCGCGTCAGATCGCGTGCCTTGCGCGCAGCCTCGCGCGCCCGCGCCGCTTCAATCGCCTTGTTGATGATCTTTCTCGCCACCGACGGGTTCTGCTCCAGAAATGCTCCCAGCCGCTCGTTCAGAAATGCCTGCACCGTTCCGGCAATGTCGGAATTCAGCTTGCCCTTCGTCTGGCCCTCAAACTGCGGCTGCGGCAGCTTCACGCTCACCACCGCCACCAGTCCCTCGCGCACATCGTCCCCGCTCAGGTTCTCCTTCACGTCTTTGAACAGCCCCATCTGCTGCCCAATCCAATTCACCGTCCGCGTCAGCGCCGTTCTGAAGCCGGACAGATGCGTCCCGCCATCCACCGTGTTGATGTTGTTGGCAAAACTAAACACGGTTTCTGAATACCCGTCGTTGTACTGCAGCGCAATCTCCATCGCGACGTTGTCGCGCTCGGCCTCCATATAGATCGGCTTGTCGTGCAGCACCTGCTTGCCGCGGTTCAAATGCTTGATGAACTCGGCGATCCCGCCCTGGTATTTGAAATCCGTCCGCTTCGCCTCGCCCGTCTTGGCGTCCGTCGTCCGCTCATCGGTCAGCGAAATCTCTAGTCCCTTGTTCAGAAACGCCAGCTCGCGCAGCCGCTGCGCCAGCGTGTCGTAGTTGAACTCCGTCGTCGTGAAGATCGTCTTGTCCGCCAGAAAATGTACTCGCGTCCCGCGCTTCTTGCTCGTCCCCGTCTGCTTCAGCTTCGTTGTCGGAATGCCCTTGGAATAGCTCTGCTCATACGTGTGCCCGTCCCGCCAGATCTCGACTTCGAAATCCTCCGCCAGCGCATTCACGCAGCTCACTCCCACCCCGTGCAGCCCGCCCGAAACTTTGTAGCTGGAGCTGTCAAACTTGCCCCCCGCATGCAGCTTCGTCAGCACCACCTGCACCGCCGGCATCCGCTCCCCGCCCGGCAGGCTCATCTCGTCCACAGGAATCCCGCGGCCGTCATCCACCACCGTGATCGAGTTGTCCACGTGGATCGTTACATCAATCTTGCTCGCATACCCGGCCAGCGCCTCGTCCACCGAGTTGTCCACCACCTCATACACCAGGTGGTGCAGCCCCATCTCCCCGGTTGACCCGATATACATTGCAGGACGCAGCCGTACCGCCTGCAATCCCTCCAGCACCTTGATGTTGTCCCCGGTGTAGGCCTCGATGTCGCCCTTCGGCACCCGCGCCGCCTTCTCCGTCTTGGCGCCGTCTGCCTTCGCGCCGTCAGCCTTCGCGCCGTCCTCGCCCTTCAAGTCAGCCATTTTGGATTCGTTCTCCGCTATCGCCTTCGACGCCGTATCGGCTCCCGCATTCGCTGCGGTTGCCGCGCCATTTTTCGATCCGGACTTTGCTTCGGACTTCGCGTCGGACTTTGCTTCGGACTTCGCATCGGACTTTGCTTCAGACTTCGCATCGGACTTTGCTTCAGGGGTCAGCTCTTTAGTGGCCATTGATCTCCAGAAAATCTTCCCCTGGCTCGCCCTCCCGAGGGCACTTTTCCCGGACCCAGAATGAGACCGGAAAATGTGCGGAAAAGGCTGATTTCTACAGGGGTTCTCTCTATTTCATTCTACCACTTCCGGAGCCGTTTCCAGCCCTCCAAAATCCCCCCAAAATGGGCCCAAATCTCTGCAAAACCGAGCCCAAAATTCGCCCTCCAGCTCGCCTGCCTCTTGGCAACGCCCGCTCTCAGCCCGGCCCCTTCTCACCACCTCTACCTTCGGTTCCGGATCACCTTCCATCTCACTCTCTGAGAGTGTGGTCTCTCACTCTCTGAAAGTGCGGGCGAACCTCACGACAGCCTCGGCGGCTCTCTGGGGCTGTCTTTGGAAGAGCAGATGCGGCCCCGAAAGGACGGCGACAGACATCTCCGGTCTGATCTGCCGAAGTTCTTCGACGCACAAGGCGCTGACGAGACGATCCTGCTCCGCCCGGATGTACAGGATGGGCACCCCGATCTGACCGACTGCCCCGCGCACGTCAGATGCCAGCACCGCCCGGAGTCGCCCAGCCAACACCCCCGGCTGAACGGATGAGATCGCATTCCGTACCGCTGTCAGCAACGACGTCGGCGCATCCGGTCCAACGAGCCAGAGCTTCGCCGCCAGATTGGGCAGCGGAATACGGAACACGAGTGGCGCGAGCAACGAACCAAAGAACCGACGCCAGCCCTTCACCGGGCTAGTGGCGAACCCTGCACAGAGAACCAGCCCCTCAAGGTTCGCCGGATTGGTCGCCGCATACTGGATCGCTAAGGGCGTCGAAAAGGATTCGGCCACGAGCACGTATGGCTCTGAGACGGGACACGCAGCCCGCACGAACTTCTCCAGCTCTGTGTACGAGAGATAACGCTCAGTCGGATAGCCCACCGCAGCGGCCTCGAACGGCTCAGGGAGCGCGGCGATGAACTCGGAGAACAACTCGCCCGTCCCATCCATTCCGGGCAGCAGTACGAGCTTCAACTGACTGACACCCTCATAATTCATCAGAACATTACCTGTCATTCGGATATGCGTCCGATTTGTAACCAGGCACCCGGCAACCACACCCGCGACGGAAATACTCGAACTCCCAATGTGCGCGTTTCATTTCAATCGCATTGTTTAGCCGAGAAAGAATTTTGCAAATCTGCATTCGCGGAAATCTTTCGAAGAACTTTGAATGAACTGTCTGGCTTAGCATTGCCGCGAGCAACAACGATTGCTTTTTCCACCGTAAAGGACGAGCTATCTTGAGCCATTGAGAGCAAAATCCCTCCGTGCATGCATAGCAACATCGTGCTCGCCAAATAAATAATTGCGACGACACCATTTTTTCTTCTCACAGCACACCTCGCCTCTCTAGGGAATGAGTCCGGGCAGTGACCCATAAAACTTCTTGTAAACATCCATATGCTGGGCTACATAGGTCTCGTAGCTCGTGCCGTCATATTTGCCTTCCCGCCCGCTCCACCTCACACATCGACCGCAAAACTGGCGCCCGCTCTCGGCGTTAACCCCCTCCCACTCCCGTTCCCCTGCCCCGTTACCATGGGTCCCCGCAGCCCCCAAAAACCGCCCCATCCGGCCAGCCCGTTTTGGAACCGGACCTCAATTTTGTCCTCCGCCACCCCTCCCCAGCCGGCCGTTTTGCACCCGCATTTGTGCAAAAACGGAACCCGCGTCCCCCGATCCTCCCCGCCACCACCCCAAACTCGCCCCACCTGCACCTCCCGTGTTGCACCTCCGGGCAAACAAAATGCCGGCTCCCAGGCCGGCAGTGTTTACTCTCTCGATAATAGGGGTGCCGCTAAACTGAATAGGCTCAATTGGCGTGCTTTTCTGCCAGGAACCCTCAACTCAAATGGTTACGTCAGTAACCTACCCTAGTAAATACTTTATAAATTATTTTCTTCCTACACTTTACACAACGGTATCACTATACTCCTCTCTGTCAATGAATTTGACAATTCCACCAAAGATACTACCCGAGGTTACTTACCCATGAAACTCCTTCTTCGCGTCTCCGTTCTCTCCCTCCTTGTCACTGGCGCCTTCCTGGCCAACAACAATCAGACGAATGCGAGCGCTAAGCCTTCTATGAAGAGCGCCATCCCTGTCCCCTCTTGCCCCCCGGGTAACGGACAGACGTGCGGTATCGAAAACTTTTAGTTTTCCCGTTTCGATACGTACAACATTCGTTTTCCTTTGCACCCTGCCTCGTTTAGAGCTACTCTGTAGCTCCGAGGCAGACGTGTATGCATAATATTGTCCACTTTTCCGCTCGTGTCTCCACCCTCTTCTGGGTGTTGGAGGGAGTGCTCGCGTTCGCATTCCTGTTTATCGCCACCCGCAAAAAGCTGCTGGGCATGTTCTGGCTCCGCGCTTACCTGTGGCTTAAAGTCGCTGCCCTCACCACCCTGTTCCCGCTCGTCGTCTTCCATCTCTTCTCCGCGCCCACCCGCTACACCGTCTACTTCTATACATACTGGTCCTTCTACGCCGTCGAGGCTGTCCTCAGCTTCTGCGTCATTCGCGAACTCTTCCTCATCGCCCTTGAGCCGCTCGATGGCCTCCGCCACCTCGGCCTGGTCGTCTTCCGCTGGGTCGTTACCATCGCCGCCGTTGTCGCCCTCGCCGTCTCTCTCGGACCCACCCACACCGGCATGAAATATGTCATCAACGTCGTCGGCGAATTGCAGCGCTGCCAGAGCATCCTGCAGCTCTGCCTCATGGTCTTCCTCTACACCGTTGCCCGTCCCCTCGGCATCACCGGCCGCAGCAAAGTCTTCGGCGTCAGCATGGGATTCAGTGTGCTCGCCCTCGCCGACCTTCTCTACTCCGGCTGGTTCTCACGCATCGCGCTCGATTCTTCTATCAACATGTTCCACGCTGCTTCGCTCTCCATCGCTCTCGTCTTCTGGATCGCCTACTGCTACATTCCAGAGCCCAAGCGCCTGCAGGTCACCCTGCCTATGACTTCCGCCCTGCTCCGCTGGAACGAAGTCGCCATGAACCTCGGCAAAACCGGTGGCCGCGTCATGGTCGTCGGCAATCACGAGGCCATCACGCAGGACCTGGAAGCCTACTCCCGCGCCGTCGCTATCGTCCGCGCCAAACATCAGCAAGCCAGCTAGCCTCCCTTCACCTTCAACCCAAAAGGCCTCGCGAATGCGGGGCCTTTCTCTTTGCTCGATCTTGCTCTCCGTCCCCAACTCCCTCGCCACTCCGCTCTTGCCCGGAATCCTCGCCGCCTCTATCTCCCGCCTCCGCCTTCGCCCCTCGCCTCCGCCTCTATCCCGCCTCTGCCCTCGCCTCTCTCGCCTCTCCCGCCCTGCCCTCGCCTCCGCTCTCGCCCACTCCCGCCCTCTGCTCCGCGCCAACAAAAAGGCCCCGCTTTCGCGAGGCCTCTTCTCTTTACTCCGCCAGTCTACAAATGAATCTCTTACGCGTTCGCCGCTTCTGTCAGAATGCTGACAAACCGCCCGCGCTGTCCGCGGTCCTGAAACTTCACTACCCCCGACACCTTCGCATACAACGTGTCGTCGCTGCCCCGGCCAACATTCAGCCCGGCCTTCAGCCGCGTGCCCCGCTGCCGCACAATGATCGTGCCGCCGCTTACGCTCTCGCCCGCGAATGCCTTCACACCCAACCGCTGTGCATTACTGTCCCGGCCGTTTCTAGAGCTGCCTACACCTTTTTTACTTGCCATCGCTTCCCCTCATCCCGCGCCTGCAGCGCGCCTTTGACCTTGTATTCCCAATCTGCCCTTGTGTTCCTGAATACCGTTCCCAATCTCTTGATGCTGCGCCGGCAACTACGCCTTGTAGCTCTGCCCATCCACCACGATCTCGTCAATCTTGATCCGCGTGAATGCCTGCCGGTGCCCCTGCAGCTTCTTGTACTGCTTCTTGCGCTTGAAGTGGAACACCAGGATCTTCGCCTTCCGTCCCTCTTCAACCACGCTCGCCACAACCTTCGCCGCCGACGTCGGCTTTCCCAGCTCGCCCGGCTGACCACTGGTCGCCAGAATGTCGCTGAACTCGATCGCGCCGTCCTTGTGCTCCAGCTTCTCTACCTGCAACACGTCGCCCGGAGCTACCCGGTACTGCTTCCCACCTGTCCGAATGACCGCAAACATATTTCCTCCAGCGGCCACGACGCAGCACTTCCCACGTTCCGCCCGCAATATTCTTTTTTCCAGCTTTTTTCTCTGCTGATGCTTGTCCGCCTATGCCGCATCCGCGGCGGCGGAGCCTCGAGCGATCTCAAAACCGCAGGAGGTACCAAACCCTTCTATCTTACGCAATTTCCGCCCTTCGGGTCAATAAATGCCGCTCACTCTTTCGTCTCGCAGCCCAATTCCCCCCCAACCTCAACCCCTCTGCCGAATGCCCCCAAATCCCCCCACCCGCCAGCTCTTCTCCGCGCTCTGCACCAGGTAAACCCCCAGCACCGCCAGCAACGGCTCCAGGGGATGCCGAAATCTCCCCAGCACAATCACCGTGTAATACGGCAGCGGGACCGTCAGCAGCGCCAACATATATAGTCCCGCCGCCGGCTTCCTCCTCCGCCACGCCAGCCATCCCCCCAGAACCCCCAATATGCTCACCACTGAAAATCCCAGCTTCCTCGTCCAGTCCGTCCACGGCTTGTCCACCCCGTGCGGAACCGCGAACCAGAAATAATCCGCCCGCAGCAAACACATCTCCACAAACTGGCCGGGATTCGCCCGAATCACCGCCTTCGCCTGCGCCATCTTCTCCCGCCCATACCTCAACTCGCCCACCTCGCGATATCGCGCCAGCTCCTGCGAGTCCAGATAAGGATGCTTCCACTGCAGCAACAATCCCTCCGGCCCATAGCAATTCCCCAGGCACACCTCCACTCCCAGGTTCGCGCGAAACGGCACAAACGTGTGGAACACCTTCGCATTCCTCACCCACCACGGCATCATCACCGCGATCCATATCACCGCCGCCAGCGTCGCGCCCGCCATCGCCCTCGACACCGGCCACTCACTTCCCATCAGCAGCCATATCCCCACGCACGGCAAAAAAATCAGCAGTGAGGGATTCAGCAGTCCCAGCGCGGCCCATATCGCTCCCCACGCCGCCCACCGTCCCCACGTCATCCCATCGTTCCTGTCTCCGCCTCTGCTCCCATCCGCTCCGCGCTCATCTCCCACTCTCCGCATCCGCAGCGCAATCACCAGCGCCCACGTGAACAGCGCCGCCGACACCGACGTCTCCCATGGCAGCCGCAGCGCATACTCCATCGCTCCCGGCCACAGCACCCAGATCCACGCCGCCCACCACGCTACCTTGCGGTTGAAACTCCGCGCGCCAATCTCCCACACCCACCGCGCCACCGCCGCATTCCACACCGATTGAAACGCCAGCAGCACCCACGCCGCCGCCGGAGTAAACACGCCAAACACTTTGAAGATTCCCGCCAGCAGTAACGGATACCCCGGCGCCAGCCACGCCGACGGCCCCGTATGCCCCCAGAACGGATCGGCATACCCATAGCCCGTCACCAGCGCGCGCGCTATCCGCCCCGCCTCGCCCGCAAAATCAAAGTGATCAAAAATGTTTCGGAATCTATAGGTATGCGCCAGCGTCATCCACCCCAGCCGCACTGCCAGCCCTACCCAGAAAAGCACCCACGGCCCGCCGAGCTTCCCCGCCTCCCGCCGCTCTCCGCTCCCTGTCGCTCGCTCCGCCATGCCTCACAGCATTGTATTGTCCGGGTTTCGCCCCCACCCCCGCCCCGCCCCAAGCCTTGTCCCAGCCCGCCAATTCCTGTAAAATTAGTTCTTGGTAGTAGGCTTCCCGCGGCTCGGCCTCGTCTCGCTCACTGCCCACCCTAAAAGCAAGAAAGACGGAGCTTCCCAATGGCACAAGTCTGCGATCTCTGCGGCAAAGGCCCACAGTTCGGCAACAACATCTCCCACGCGCACAACATCACCAAGCGTCGGTGGAACGTTAACCTGCGCCCCGTCCACGCCAAGGTCGGCGGCGGCAACAAGCGCATTCGCGTCTGCACCCGCTGCATCAAGGCCGGCAAAGTCGCCAAAGCCTCCTAAGCCTCAGCGGCTTCACCCCCGCGTCAAGCCCTGGCTCTGAATTCGCGACCTCGCACCGACAGCTAATAGCGAAATACAAAAGCCCCGGTCTCATCAAAGAGATCTCCGGGGCTTTTCCTTTGCTTCACCAATCGTCCCGCTTCCCGCTCGAGCCTCTTACTTCTCGCCCTCAAACTTCAGCGCTGCCGAATTAATGCAGTACCGCATCCCCGTCGGCTTCGGCCCATCGGGGAAGACATGGCCCAGGTGCGCTCCACATCTCGCACACGTCACCTCGACCCGCCGCATTCCCAGCGTCGAATCCTCGTGCGCCTCCAGCGCCTCCGGTGTCGCCGGCAGCCAGAAGCTCGGCCATCCGCTCCCCGAGTCATACTTCTCTTCGCTCTTGAATAGCTCCGCCCCGCAACCTACGCAGTTGTACTTCCCGTCCGCATGGTTCTCATAGAGCGCCCCGGCAAACGGCGGCTCCGTTCCCTTCTCCCGCGTCACGTGATATTGCTCCGGCGTCAGCAGCTCGCGCCACTCCGCCTCCGTGCGCGTCACTTTCTCTTTCTTTCCTTCTCCACCTTTAGTATGAGTAGTCATCATTCCCCCCTGCTTTCTCTCTCGTCTCTATATCTATTCTCTGTATCTAGCGTCTGTCTATTAGACGCAATCCGCGCTTCCCCGACTCACCGTCCGACTCACCCGCGCCGGCACTTACTCAACCCTCGCCACCACATCAATCTCTACCTTCACATCCTTCGGCAGCCGCGCCACTTCTACCGTTGAGCGTGCCGGAGCCACCACGCCCTCACCCGAAAAGTACTTCCCATACACTCCATTCATCGCGACGAAATCATCCATGTCTTTCAGGTAAACAGTCGTCTTCACCACCTGCGCCAGGGATGATCCCGCCTTCTCCAGCACCGCCTGCAGATTCTTGATCACTCGCTCTGTCTGCTCTTCAACGCCACCCGCCACCACCTGCCCTGTCGCCGGATCGAGCGCGATCTGCCCCGAAGTGAATATCCAATCACCCACTCGCACCGCCTGTGAATACGGTCCGATCGCCGCCGGCGCCTTCTGCGTCTCAATCTTTTCTTTGCTCATCGCCACCTCAATTTTTTCTTTGCTCATCGCCACCTCAATCTTTTCTTTGCTAACTAAGTCATCACTCTCTCTGCTAATCACTTCATCACTCTCTCTGCTCATCACATCGCGAGTCTTACCTTTACTAATTACCTTTGCTAATTGAATTGCTATTGTCAGATATTTTCTTCCGCTCCGGCATTACACGCAAATTCCTGTCAACAACGCTGTAAGATTCGCTGTTGAGCTGCTGAACATTTCGCACACTCCACCATGACTACATCAATTTCCGCCCACGCCTGCGCGCTTGCTGCTGGAGATTTCGTTGTGGCCTACACGCGCTTTCTCGTCGGCGAAATTAACAGCATGGATTCTTCCCTCCGCATCACTCCTTCGAAGTATCGCGCCATCGCAGTTCTTGAACGCACTCCCGGAATTTCCGTCACTGACTTCGCGCACGAGCTCGGCATCCGCACTCCCACCGCCTCCGTCATCATCGTCCGTCTCACTCGCGATGGTCTGGTCCACCGCACTCCCGCCGGAGGCAACCGCCTCGCACTCGCACTCACCGCCAAAGGCAGCGACCTCGTCGCCCGAGCACGCCAGCAGATCGGTGACACTTTCGCTGAGGCCCTCAACAAGTCGCCCGAATCGGTCCTGGCTCAGACCACCCAGGCGCTGAGAACTCTGCAGCAGATTTTGGAATCCCTCCGCTAGCATTCGCGATTCATCGCATCCTCTCTCGCCACCCGCGAGACGCAGTTACGCAGACTTCGCCGCTTCAATCTCCTTCTTTGCGCTGCCTTTGCGTCTCTCTCTCTGCTCGGCCTCTAAAAATCCTGCGTCTTGTTCGCATCGTCCTGCGTCTACAAAACGCAGTCGTTCGCGTCTCGGGTCTTAGCATTGCTATCAATGTTGATCACATGGTCAACCATTTTTGTTCGCTCGAATCATCATGCATTCCAGCCAAACAACGCTGTAACATTCCTGTGAACTCGCTCCTCTGCAATGCTTTGTTGCGCTGCTCGCCATGACACCCTCATCTTCAGCCCTCGCCTGCGCCAACTCCACCATTGACTTCATGGGCGCTCTCACCCGTTTCCTCATCGCAGAGATTCGTCGCATGGATCCATCCGTCCGCATCACCCCGCCGCAGTATCGCGCCCTCATCCTCCTCGAGCGCGCTCCCGGAATGTCTCTCACCGACTTCGCGCAGGAACTCGGCATCCGTACTCCTACCGCTTCCGTCATCGTCGTCCGCCTCGTGCGTGACGGCCTCGTTCAGCGCAGCTCCGCAGGTGGCCGTCGCCTCTCCCTCGCTCTCACCACCAAAGGCCGCCGCCTCATTGACTCCGTCCGCCAGCAAATTACAACTGTCCTCGCCACCGCGATTCAGGATTGGCCCGAGCCCAAGGTGGCCCAGTCCATCCAGGGCCTCAAGCAGTTGCAGGAAGTTTTAGAAAGCATCCGCTAGCCGCGCTCTCTCACGCCCGGCCACCCTACAGACGCTGCATCCTCTGCACGTCTCTCACGCCCGGCAGCTTCCGCAGCCCCGCCACCAGCCGGTTCAGATGCGCGACATCCTCGGCCTCTACTACAAAATCTACTTCCGCCTCGGCCCCGTCGCCCTTGCCGCCTTTAAAATCCACGCCGCGAATATTCGTCCCATCATCTGAGATCGCCGCCGTCATCTGCTTCAGCATCCCCGAGCGATCGTCGCAGAATACCGTCAGCTTCACCGGATAGGTTGACGAATTTCCGTTCACCGCCGCCTGCGCCCGCGCCCACTCCACTGCAATTCTCCGGTCGCTCTCATACATCAGGTTCTGCACGTTCGGGCAGCTCCTCGCATGCACCGCCACTCCCTTGCCTCGCGTCACATACCCCACAATCTCTTCCCCTCGAATGGGATTGCAACATCGCGCCCGGTAAATCAGCAGGTCCGCGCCGCCCTCCACCTTCAGCGTGTCCGAGTCCTTGCCGAAGAAGACGCGCTTCACCGCCTCCACCATCCCCGTCGCCGGCACGTCAGGATCGATCGCAGCATTCTGCTGCGTTGATCCCGGCAGCAGTTTATTCAGCAGCTGCCGCGCTGAATATTTCCCGAACCCGACGCCCGCCATCAGGTCGCTCACCGTGTTCAGCCCATACTCCTGCCCCGCCCGCAGATAATCCACGTCGTTCAGCTTGCCCAGGCTCACTTTGAACTTGCGCGCCTCGCGCTCCAGCAGCTTCTTGCCGATCTCCATCGCGCGCTCGCGCTGGTGCTCGTTCAGCCAGTGCTTGATCTTGTTTCGCGCCTTTGAACTCTTGGTGAAATTGCAGCCAGTCCCGGCTCGGCGTGTGCCCGGTCTGCGTCTGTATCTCGACCACATCGCCATTCCGCAGCTTCGTCCTGAGCGGTACCATCCGCCCGTTCACCTTCGCGCCTATGCACGTGCTCCCCACCTCGGTGTGAATCGCGTAGGCAAAGTCCACCGGGCTCGCATCCTGCGGCAGCACCACCACCTTGCCCTTCGGCGTGAACGTGTAGACCTCTTCCGGATACAGGTCAATCTTCAGCGTGGACAGAAACTCGTTGGGATCGGCCATCTCCCTCTGCCACTCCACCAGCTGCCGCACCCACGCCAGCCGCTGCTCATCCCGCGTGTTCGCCGCCCCGCCGGACTTGTATTTCCAGTGCGCCGCAATCCCCTCTTCCGCGATCCGGTGCATCTCCTCCGTGCGAATCTGCACTTCGAACTGGTGCCCGCCCTCCGCCATCACCGTTGTGTGCAGTGACTGATACATATTCGGCCGCGGCATCGCGATGAAGTCTTTAATTCTTCCCGGCACCGGCCGCCACAAGCTGTGGATCAGCCCCATCACCGCATAACAATCCTGCAGCGTCTTCGTGATCACCCGCAGCGCCAGCAGATCAAATACCTGCTCCACGTTGATCCGCTGCGCCAGCAGTTTCTGGTGCACGCTGTACAGCCGCTTGATGCGCCACTCCACCCGGCCATCAATGTCGTGCTCCTTCATCTTCTCTTCCAGCAGCTTCTCTACCTTCTGCAGAAACGCTTCGCCCTCGTGCCGCTTCGCCTCCACCGCTGCGTGCACCTGGTCATACGCAATCTGGTCCACATAGCGGAACGCCAGGTCCTCCAGCTCGCCGCGCAGTTTCCCCATCCCCAGCCGGTGCGCCAGCGGCGCATAAATCTCCAACGTCTCCCGCGCAATCGCCTCCTGCCGGTCTACCGACAGATGCTGCAGCGTCCGCATGTTGTGCAGCCGGTCCGCCAGCTTGATCAGCACCACCCGCACATCGCTCACCATCGCCAGCAGCATCTTGCGGACGTTCTCCGCCTGCCTGTCCTCGCGATTCGCAAATTGGATCTTGTCAATCTTGGTCACGCCCTCAACGATGTGCGCTACCTGCTCGCCAAACTCCCGCACCACATCCTTGGTCGTCACCGGCGTGTCTTCCACCGCATCATGCAGCAGCCCCGCCGCAATCGCCGTCGCGTCTAGCTTCATCTCCGCCAGCACAATCGCCACTTCGACGCGGATGCAGCACATACGGCTCCCCGCTCGCCCGCAGCTGCCCCTTGTGATGCAGCAGGCAAAATTCGTACGCCCGCTCTATCGGCTTCACATCTTCGTTGGGTCGGTTCGCGCGCACCGTCGCCAGCAGCTGCTGGAACTTCTTCTCTACCGCCTCGTCCTTATCGCCCACCGGGGGGAGCGGGCTCAGCGCGCTTGCCATACTTGATTATAGGCACCTCGACCCCATACGCGCACCTCCCGCTCTTCGCGCCCCGCCCTCAATTCACCGTCACAGGCTATTCAATTCACCGTCACAGGCTATTCTCTGAATACGGTCTCCAACTCCTCCCCCTATGCATTCCCGCCCCCAACGCCCGCTCGCAGCCTTGCTGTTCTCTCTCCTCCCCGTCTTTCTCCTCCCCGTCTTTCTCCTCCTCGGGGCCTCGTCCCAATTTTCATCAGCTCAATCGCAATCGCTGCCGCATCCCGCCCATCCCGCGCCGGTATCGAAACCCGCTCCGCCGGCGCCATCCGCGCCCCTGCCCGACTCCCGCCAGATGCTCGACCGCGCCCTCGCCAGCGAAAAGCTCACCTTCGATGCCCGTGAGAATTATCTCTGCCACGTCCACTCTGAAAACGACTTCCTCAACTCCAACGGCTCCCTTAAGAAAAAGGAGATTGAGGACCAGGAAGAGTTCTTCGTCAACGGACATGTCGTTGACCGCGTCCTCGCCAAAGACGGCAAGCCTCTCGACGCCGATGAGTCCCGCAAAGAGGACGAGCGCGTTCAGAAGGAAGTGAAGAAATTCAGCGACCCCGGTCAGCGCCAGAAACTGGAGTCTGAAATTCAGAAGCAGGTCGAAGCCGCCCTCCGCGTCATGCAGTTCAACAATGAGCGTCGCGAAATTATTGACGGCCGCTCCACCATCCTCTTCGACCTCGCCGGCAACCCCGCGGCGCAAACTCACAACGTCGAAGAGCGCTTCATGCAAGCCATGTCCGGAACCCTCCGCCTCGACGAAACCTCCGGCCAGATAATCGAGATCAACATTCGCTCCAACCGCGACGTAAAAATCGCCGGCGGCCTCGTCGCCTCCCTCCACAAAGGCTTCTGGCTCCACGTCCACCAGGTCCCCCATAAAGATGGAGTCTGGCTCGTTGACCAGGCAGAGGGCAGCGGCGATCTCCGCGCCGCCCTCTTCTACCATCCCTACTTCCACTTCCGCATCACCCAGGGCGACTGCCACCTCTACGGCGTCTCCACCAATCAAACCTTCTCAGAACCCGCGCCACCTAAGCCGAAATAGCCAGTCCCACCGCGGCCTCCCGTCACTCCCCGCCCTGTCACCCGCCGGCGCCTGAATTAATTTTTCCCTCTGCCGCCGTCTTCCGCAGCACGCATCTCGCGCTGCTATACTCCACTCCACATTTTGCATTCCTTCCCAGGAGTTTTCCCTATGCGCCCTGCTTCACTCTCTCCAGCCGTCCTCCGCGTCGCTCTCGTTTTGCTCGCCGCTCTCTGCGTCCTGCCCTCCGCCTTCGCGCAATATCAAATCGGCTCCCCACTCGTCGCCGTCGCCGATCCGCCCGTGCCCCATCCCAATACCAAGCCCTGCACCGTCACCCTCTTCACTCAGCAGGAGTTTGCCGACTTCAATAACAAGCCCTTCAGCTATTCGCCCACCTGCGGCGCCGGCCCCTGGGCCAAGGTCGTTCTCGAGGGCGACTACTACATCACCCCCGGCGTGCAATACGACCGCACCTCCCAGATATTCCTCAACAACGTGAATATCTTCTACGGCACCACCCAGGAGAATCCCTCCGACGTCAACGACCCCTGGCACTTCGAGCGCGATCTCACCGACTACTCCGCCCTGCTCTCCACCCCGCAGTCCGGCTTCGCCTCCCTCGGCAATCTCGTCAATGACCAATACACCGGAATCATTTACGGCACCGCCACCGTCTACTTCTATCCCCCCGCCAAACACTCCTCGCCGCCCCCCACTCCCACCTCGGTCCTCGCAGTTAACGGAGCCGGCGCCGCTACCCTCAACGCATCCGGCACCGAGCTCGACGCCACCTTCACTCTCCCCACCAACATCGAGCACGCCTACCTCGACGTCATCGCCCAAAGTCAGAACGAAGAAGAGCAGTGGTTCTACTGCCTGCCCAACGATATCGCTCCCACGTTTGAGGACTGCCCCAACACCGCCTTCCGCGAAGTTGAAGTCTCAATCGACGGCACGCCCGCAGGTGTCGCCCCTATCTCCCCTTGGATCTACACCGGCGGCCTCGACCCCTACCTCTGGTTCCCCACGCCCGGCAATCAGACCCTCAACTTCAAGCCCTTCCGCGTGGACCTCTCACCCTTCGCCGGCGTCCTCAGCAACGGCCAGCAGCACGTCGTCGGCATCAACCTCTTCAACGCGTATGAATATTTCAGCGTCACCGGCACCTTGCTCCTCTACGAGGACAAGTCCTGCAAGTCTGCCTCCGGCCAGGTCACCCTCAACACTCTCACCGCTCCCAATCCCAAGGTCGTTGAGAATCTCACCACCGACTCCTCCGGCAACATCACCGGAACCGTCTCCGTCTCCTCCAAACGCCACTACACAATCTCCGGCTACGTAAATACCTCGCACGGCCGCATCACCAACACCGTCGTCGCCGACGTCAACTTCGCCAACAACACAACTCTCGCTGACACCGAGACCACCTACACGCAGAATGCCGACCAGACCTCGAACATCACCGTCGTCTCCAAGTCCTCCGGCGGCGGCGCCCCCACTCTCCACTCCTTGACCTGGACCTTCCCCATCAACGTCGCCCTCACTCAGACCTACGACCCCAATACCGGCAACATCAATCAGGTCACCACCAGCAAGCAGACCCACACCGCCCTCCGCCTCGCCTCCGGTAATGCGTGGGATTGGTGGCCCTCCGCCGGTTACGCTAAAAATGTCGTCTTCTCCACCGACAACCTGCTCATCGTTCCCTGCGATGGCGGCTACTGCGTCGCCGGCAACTCCGACCAGGCCAGCCACCAGACCTACACCGCGCAGGATTCGGACGGCTACTGCTACTACCAGCACATCGCCGCCGTTGACAATCTCCTCACCTCCACCAAGTCCGTCCCCTGGTGCTCTAGTCAGGAACAGCTCCAGCCAACCCGGCGGTCCACCGGCGAAACTCACACCATCACTCCCCACGCTAAGACCACCGTCCGCGGCCCCAAGGCTCACGGCGCCTCTACAAAATAGCGAGCTTCAATTTCGCAAACCGCGGATGCCTCCGGGCATCCGCTTCTTTTTGCCCTCCGCCCCCCGGATGCCTCCGGGCATCCGCTTCTTTTTGCCCTCCGCCCCCCGCCCACTCAATCTCTCCGCCCATGCGAAGATGGAATCCGATGCCTCGCCCCACTCCACCCTCCCGCTCCTCCAAATCCTCCCGCCCCTCCAAATCCTCGCGCCCCTCTGCGCCGAAACGCTCCGGCGCTTCCCCCTACTCGTCATCGTCCGGCCCGGCGCCTCGGGATCATCTTCGCCGCGAGTCAAATCATCATCCCCCGTCTTCTCCCCCGTCCTCATCCCCCCCGTCTTCATCCCCGTCGCCCTCCTCCTCACGCAAGCACTCGCATCCACCCAGGCCGCGCTCCCCCTCTGACCCTCTTCCCCTCCGCAAGCTTCCCCACATTGACTCTCCCGACCTCATCCACTCTTCCCCCGCTGCCGTCATCGCCCACCGCGCCGGCGAACGCCTCGTCCACGGCCACCTCTGGGTCTATCGCACCGACATCGAAGAACTCGTCCCCACCAAATCCGGCGACATCCCGCCCGGCTCCCTGCTCCGCGTCCTCGACCGCCGCGACAAGTTTTACGGGACCGCCCTCTACTCCGCTGCCTCCCAGATCACCCTCCGCCTCATCTCTCCAGACGAGCTCCCCACCCGCGAATCCTTCCTCTCGCTCCTTGAAGCCCGCATCGCCGCCGCCGTCGCCCGCCGCCTCCCCCTTCTCTCCGCCTCCGGCTCCCCGCCATCCGCCCGCACCGACTCAGCCCGCCTCGTCTTTTCCGAGGCCGACCAGCTCCCCGGCCTCGTCGTTGATAAATACGCCGACCTCGTCCTCGTCCAGATCCTCACCCAGGGCCTCGACTTCCCCGACGTCCGCGAATCCATCACTCGCGCCCTCCTCGAATCTCTTGCCCCGGAGTTTTCTGACTCCCACTTCCGCCCCCGCGCCATCCTCGAGCGCCCCGATCCCCGCATCCGCGTCCTCGAGCAACTTCCCGTTCCATCGCAGGAGCCGCTCTACCTCGCCAGCCCCATCCTTCGCGCCGACGCCGAGGGCCACAGCGCCTACAAGCATCACGCCGCCATCGCCGCCGACCTTCCCCACGCTCCCACAGAACACGAAGCCACCGTCTTCTCTCTCAACGGCCTCCGCTTCCACTACGACGCCAGTGCCGGACAAAAAACCGGCGCCTTCCTCGATCAGCGCGACAACTACGCTGCCGCTGCCGGCTACGCCGCAACCGCTCCACCAACTTCTTCCTCTGAACGCGCTGCCCTCGATGTCTGCTGCTATCAGGGCGGCTTCGCCCTGCATCTTGCCCGCGCCGGCTGCCAGGTCACTGCGCTCGATTCCTCACGCGCCGCCCTTGAAGTCGCCGAACGCAATCTCGAACTCAACCGCGACAACATCCCCGCCGAGCCTCCCTCCGGCGCTCTCCCAAATATTGACTGGATCGAGGCCGACGCCTTCACCCTCCTCCGCGACTATCTCATCCCAGGACCACAAATTCTCCATCATCGTTCTCGACCCGCCTGCCTTCGCCAAATCAAAACGCGCCGCCGACTCCGCCCTCCGCGGTTATAAGGAACTCAACCTCCGCGCCCTCCAGATGCTCGTCCCTGGCGGAATCCTCGTCACCTGCTCCTGCTCCCACCACGTCTCCCTTGAAGAGCTTTACCGCCGTCGTCGCCGATGCCGCTGCCGATGCCGGCCGCCGCGTCACATCTCCTTGAAACCCGTACCGCTGCTCCCGACCATCCCGTCATCCTCACCCTGCCGGAGACTCACTACCTCAAGTGCCTCATCTGCCGCGTGGATTAAAGCCCGTCACCCTCCGCCTCGCCCTTCTCCACCCCCCGCCCTCCGCAAAAAAGAAAAGGCCCGCAATCGCGGGCCTCACTCAATTTCATCTTTCTGTTTTTTTTCTGTTCTTAACCGCTAATGCCTTTATGCGGCCTGCGGAGTTTCCTGCTGCGCCTGCTTGTTGATCGTCTGCGACAGCTTCGTCAACTTCAGGTCCGCTGCCTTCTCCTGCTCCAGCGTCTGCTCCAGCAGCTTGACCACGTCGTTCATGCCCAGCAGCTTCGCATAAGCAATCACGCCGCCGTAACCGGCCATCTCGTAATGCTCCACCCGCTGCGCCGCCGTGATCAGCCCGGCATCGCGTACGCTCGAGCCCTTGTCCGTCTCCTCCACCATCTCCGTGCCCTCTTCCAGCACGCCCTTCATGCCTTCGCAGGTCTTGCCCGTCAGCTTCTTGCCGAGAATCTCGCCAATCTGCTCCAGCCGCTCGATCTGACCTTCGGTCTCTTCCAGATGGCTCTGAAACGCCGCCTTCAACTCACTCGACGTTGCCGCCTTCACCAGCTTCGGTAGCGCTTTCGTGATCTGTTTCTCTGCGGAATAAATGTCCTTCAACTCCGCCAACATTAACTCTTCAATGCTTGTAACGCTCATTGCCACACTCCTGGGGATTTTTCTTGCCTATCCCTCTGTCGGATGCAGCTTCCCCGCCAACAGTTAACCCGCGCTTCATTAACATTTCGATCGCATCGCAACTCGTTTGTCGCCCACCAAACTTAGCCGCATGCCCCGCCGTATTCGCCACAGTCCGCGCGCAATTAAAACTTGCGTCTTCCACATCCTCCGGTGCAGCCCTTATTTCACCCGGTGCATCGTCATATCAAACGGGCCCACAATAACCTTCTTGTCCTTGTCCAGCGGAACCAGGTCCTCTTCACTCCGCAGCCAGTAATATTCCACCTTCGCCGCATCGTCCGGATACAGCGCATACACCGTCGCGCTCGGGTCCGTCGCCGTCCCCGGCAACAATGCCCACGCTCCCGAATCCTCATTCACCTTGTTCCCGCCCGGCGCATCCACATACGTCATCTTCCGCTTGAAGATCGTGTCCACAAACTGGTTCGGTCCCACGGAATAAAACGTGATGTCCTCATTGATCCCCGTGCAGTCCGCGCACGGCATCGTCCCCGCAAAATGTCCCACCACGTAGGTGGATTTTTCCTGCCCCGGCTGGCTGTTCACTCCCACGATCACTGAATAAATCTGCAGCGGATGCGACGGGTCCGCCTTCTTCACATTGTTCAGCGTCAGTGTCACCACCCCCGGCCCGCTCGCCGTGAATTTAAAAACCATCGTGCTCAACGGCGGCTTCGGCTTCACCGTCTCCTGGGTCAGAACGCTCCCCTCCAGCGGCGCCACCTGCCACGCATATCCGCTCGACCGGTCCACCTTCAGCTTCACCACCAGCGTGTCTCCCACCGTCAGCGTCTGGTTGGAATAGTTATCGTCCCCGCCAACCGTCACCGTCTTCTGCGCCCACGCCGTTCCCATCGCGCCCGCCAAAATCACCAGCGCTGCCATCGCCGCCGCCGCTCTCCGTCCCCACCAAATCGCCTTCATCGCCTGTCCTCGTCTCAGCCCGCCCTCAAGGCCGGCACCCAAACTCTTAAGAATTTCTGCAGCTGCCTTCCATTTGGCTTCAATCTGCGCCGCCTGTCAAGTTATTCATTCTACAACGTTTGTAGCCCCGCGCCTTACCCATGACATAAATGTGACTATCTGTCACTCATATTTCTTGCAACCTGCTCACTAATATGGCATCCTATCTCTAGTCCGTCGAGCTTCCACGCTCCGGGCAATCAATTCAATTACTTGGAGGAATCCTCTCATGCCTGTTACCTATTGGGACCCGTTTCGGGAAGTCAACTCTCTTCAACACCGTTTGAACTCCATGCTCCAGGACTTTAATCGCAATCAGAGCGACGACCAGTCCCTCACCATGGGCAGCTTCGTCCCCGCTGTTGACGTCTACGAGGACGAGCACAAAGTCTCGCTCAAGCTCGAAGCCCCCGGCATCCAGCCCGACGCCTTCGACATTCAAATCGAGAACAATACCCTCACCGTCCGCGGCGAGCGCAAGTTCGATCGCGAGGAGAAGGAAGAGAACTTCCATCGCATCGAGCGCCGCTACGGCAGCTTCGTCCGCAGCTTCGCCCTGCCGGCCACCGTGGACCCCAACTCCGTCAAGGCATCCTATGAAAACGGCGTCCTGCGCATTGACCTCGCCAAGCGCGCCGAGGCCAGGCCCCGCCAGATTAAAGTCAGCGTGGGCTCGACCCAGCAGCCGGCCACCATTGAGAGCAAGACCGGCAGCTCTGCCCCGGCCGACGCCGCTAAGAAAGATGCGAAGCCGGCCGCGGCATAATCTGCGCCGCAACCAAATCACACTCAAAGCAGTTAAACTCAGGGCCGCGAGGGTTTCTTCCGCGGCCCCGATTTCTCTCAGCTGCGCTCGCCCCGCTCACATCTCTTAGAAGGGTCTATTCCTCATGGCAATCCGTTGGGACAAGCTCACCATCAAGTCGCAGGAAGCAATCCAGGCCGCCAGCGAACTCGCCACCCAAAACGGCAATCCCGAGGTCCTCCCCATCCACCTGCTCGCCGCCCTGCTCGAAGACAAAGAGGGCATCGTCACTCCCACCCTGCAAAAAATCGGCGTGCCCACCGAGCGCCTCCTCTCCGATCTCAACTCCCAGATTGATCGCCTCCCCAAAGTCACCGGCGACTCGCAGCAGGCCAACCTCTCCTCCGCCCTCAACAAAGTCATCGATCGCGCCTTCACCGAGGCCAGCAACCTTAAGGATGAGTTCGTCTCCGTTGAACACCTCCTGCTCGCCCTCGCCCACGTCAAAGGTGACGCCGCGCAACAAGCTCTCGCCGCGGTCGCCGCTACCCATGAAGCCATTCTTCGCGCCCTCTCCACCGTCCGCGGCAGCCAGCGCGTCACCGATCAGAATCCCGAAGCCAAGTTCCAGGCCCTCGAACGCTACTCCAAAGACCTCACCGAACTCGCCCGCAAAGGCAAGCTCGATCCCGTCATCGGCCGCGATGAAGAAATTCGCCGCGTCATCCAGGTCCTCAGCCGCCGCACTAAAAATAATCCCGTCCTCATCGGCGAGCCCGGAGTCGGCAAGACCGCCATCGCCGAAGGCCTCGCCCGCCGCATCGTCTCCGGCGACGTTCCTGAAGCTCTACGCGACAAGCGCCTCGTCTCCCTCGACTTGGGCGCCATGCTCGCAGGCGCCAAGTATCGCGGCGAATTCGAAGACCGCCTCAAGGCCGTCATCAAAGAGATTGAGGAGTCCAATGGGCAAATCATCGTCTTCATTGATGAGATCCATACCCTCGTCGGCGCCGGAGCCTCCGAAGGTGCCGTTGACGCCTCCAACATGCTCAAGCCCGCCCTCGCCCGCGGCGAACTCCGCGCCATCGGCGCCACCACCCTCAACGAATATCGCAAGTACATCGAGAAGGATCCCGCCCTGGAACGCCGCTTCCAGATCGTCTTCGTCGGCGAGCCCAATGTCGAAGACACCATCGCCATCCTCCGCGGACTCAAGGAGCGCTACGAGGCCCATCACAACGTCCGCATCAAAGATTCCGCCATCGTCGCCGCCGCCACTCTCTCCCATCGCTATATCTCCGACCGCTTCCTCCCCGACAAGGCCATAGACCTCGTTGATGAAGCCGCCGCCTCTCTCGCCATCCAGATTGGCAGCGTCCCCACCGAGCTCGACCAGCTCGAACGCCGCGCCACCTCGCTCGAAATCGAACGCACCGCCCTCAAGCGCGAGACCGACTCCAACTCCAAAGACCGCCTCGCCGAAGTCGAACGCGAACTCGCCACCGTCAAAGAGCAGGTCAACGCACTCCGCGCCCGCTGGCAGCAGGAGCGCGAAGCCATCTCCCGCATCAGCGAACTTAAAAAACAAATCGAGATCCTCCGCCACGAGATGGAAGAGCAGACCCGCCGCGGCAATCTCGAACGCGCCGCCCAGCTCCAGTACCAGGACCTCCCGCGCTCTGAAGCCGAACTCAAGCGCCTCGAAGACATCGCCTCCGACAGCGGCTCCTCCCGCCTGCTCAAAGAAGAGGTGGATGAGGAAGACATCGCCCACATCGTCTCCAAGTGGACCGGCATCCCCGTCTCTAAAATGCTCGAGGGCGAGGTCCAGAAGCTCGTCCAGATGGAACAGCGCCTCCGCGAGCGCGTCATCGGTCAGGACGAAGCCCTCACCACCGTCGCCAACGCCATCCGCCGCAGCCGCGCAGGACTCAGCGATCCCAAGCGTCCCATCGGCTCCTTCATTTTTCTTGGCCCCACCGGGGTCGGCAAAACTGAGACCGCTCGCGCTCTCGCCGAGTTTCTCTTCGACGACGAACAGGCCATGGTCCGCATTGATATGTCGGAATACATGGAGAAGCATGCCGTCGCCCGCTTGATCGGCGCGCCTCCCGGCTACATCGGCTTTGACGAGGGCGGCCAGCTTACCGAAGCCATTCGTCGCCGCCCCTACGCCGTCGTCCTCTTTGATGAAATCGAGAAGGCGCATCCCGACGTCTTCAACGTCCTCCTCCAGGTCCTCGACGACGGCCGCCTGACTGACTCCAAAGGCCGCACTGTGGATTTCAAAAACACTGTCCTCATCATGACCTCCAACCTCGGCGCCGGCCTGCTCACCGCCGACTCCCTCACCGACGAAGCCTCCTACGATTCCGCCCGCGACCAGGTCATGGACGTCCTCAAGCAGCACTTCCGTCCTGAATTCCTCAATCGCGTGGACGACATCGTCATCTTCCGCCCGCTCGGCGAAGAGCAGCTCATGCACATCATTGACCTGCGCCTCAAAGACCTCGCAGCACCTGCTCGCCGGCCGCCACATCACCCTCGAGCTCTCTCCCGCCGCCCACCACCAGCTCTTCCTCACCGGCTACGACCGCGCTTACGGCGCCCGCCCGCTCAAGCGCGCCATCCAGCGCCTGCTGCAGGATCCGCTCGCCATCAAGATCCTCGACGGCGAAATCCTCCACGGCGACAAAATCATCGTGGACGCCGATCCCCTCAACAGTCAGCTCACCTTCAAGGTCGCCAGCCGCAAGCCCACTCCCGCCGCCCGCGATACGTCCAGGGCGGAAACAAAAAAACTCGCCTCAAATTAATTTCCGGCGATCCGAATCACGCCGTCCTACTACCGCTTCCTCGCGCACACCACTCGCGCAATCCCCTGCAGGTCGGCCACCACGCTCACGTCATCCCACTCCGCCAGCATCGCGCGCAGTCGCGCCTCCTGCCCCGCGCCCATCTCCATCACCAGCCATCCATCCCGCTTCAGCGCCCGCTGCGCCACAGGGATCAGCCTCTCGTAAACCTCATACCCCGTCGCTCCCGCAAACAGCGCGCTCCCCGGCTCAAACTCCCGCACCTCGCGCGCCAGCAACTCCCGCTCGCCCTCGCCGATATATGGCGGATTCGCCGCCACCACATCCAGCTCTCCCCAATCTCCGCCGGCAACAAGTCACACGCCTCATACTGAATGCGCTCGGCCACGCTCTTCCCCGCTTGATCGTCATGTCGCGCCGCATTCTCGCGCGCAACCTCCAACGCCGCTCCCGAAATATCCGTCGCCACTACCGTCGCGTTCGGCAGCTCCCGCGCCAGCGCAATCGCAATCGCTCCCGACCCGGTCCCCACATCCGCAATCCGCAACGCATCCTCGCGGGAGACCCGCGCCATCACCGCCTCCACCAGATGCTCCGTCTCCGGCCGGGGAATCAGCACCGCCGGCGTCACCTTCAACGCCAGTCCCCAGAATTCCTGCACGCCTGTGATGTATTGCACCGGCTCCCCCGCCGCCCGCCGCTTGAGACTCGCGTCATACTGCTCCGCCGCTTCGGCACTCAACAAAGCCTCGGGATGCGTCAGCACATACGCCCGCTCCCACCCCGTCACCGCCCGCAGCAGCAGCTCCGCGTCGCGCCCGCCGCTATCAATTCCCGCAGCTCCCAGCCGGCTCCGCCCGCGCGCCAGCGCCTCATCCGCCCTCAGGCTTCCGCTTGTGCCCTTGTCCTCGCTCGGGGCGCTCACGCCACCGCGGCCGTTTCCGCCTTCAGCCGCTCCGCCTGGTAGTGCGACTGCAAAGAATCAACCACCATCTGCAGCTTCCCATCCATCACCTCGCCCAGCTGGTGCAGCGTCAATCCAATCCGGTGGTCCGTCAGCCGGTTCTGAGGAAAATTGTATGTCCGGATCTTCTCGCTCCGGTCCCCCGTTCCCACCTGCTGCTTCCGCTCCTGCGCCAGCGCCTTCTGCTGCTTCTCCATCTCCATCTCATACAGCCGCGCCCGCAGCACTCGCATCCCCTTCTCGCGATTCTTGATCTGCGACTTCTCGTCCTGGCAGCTCACCACCGTGTTCGTCGGCAAGTGCGTTATCCGCACCGCGGAATAGGTCGTGTTCACGCTCTGCCCGCCCGGCCCCGACGAACAAAAAGTATCTATCCGCAAATCCTTCGCCTCGACTTTGATGTCCACATCTTCCGCCTCCGGCAGCACCGCCACCGTTACCGCAGAGGTATGCACCCTGCCCTGCGCCTCCGTTGCCGGCACCCGCTGCACCCGGTGCACTCCGCTCTCATACTTCATCTGCGAATACACTCCCTGCCCCTCGATCAGCGCGATCACTTCCTTCAGCCCGCCCACCCCGCTCTCTGAGCTCGACAATGCCTCGACCTTCCATCCGTGCTGCTCCGCAAATCGTCCATAGAGCCGGAACATCTCGGCCGCAAACAAGCTCGCCTCGTCCCCGCCCGTCCCCGCGCGAATTTCCAGGATCACGTTCCGCTCATCATTCGGGTCCTTCGGCAGCAACATCACCTTCAGCTCTTCCTCCACTCCAGGCAGCCGCTGCTCTGCCCCCGCCAGCTCCTCCTCTGCCATCGCCCGCACATCCGCGTCCGCATCCTCCAGCATCCCGCGCGAATCCGCGATCGCCTGCTGCAGCTGCTTGTACTCGTGATACTTCCCCACCATCTCCGTCAGCTCGCTGTGCTGCTTTGCGACCTTCTGATATCGCGCTTGGTCCCGCGTGATGTCAGGGGACGCCAGCTGCTCTCCCAACTCCTCATACCGCGCCACTATCTGTTCCAGGCGATCAAACATGGCTGTCCTTCATTTCTTTCAATTGTTTTGAATTCTTTGTGTCTCGATTGACCTTGATCTTCTGTCTACCCGTTCCCGGGTTTCTATCTCTCGAGAAGATCCTGCTGCCAGCGCCTCGCGCCGGCACTCCGGCGGCCCCGCTAAAGCAGGCTGTGCCCAGCGCGCGGAATCGGCGCCTCGAATTTCAAACCGGCTACCATATCAGTCAATCTCAATCATAACTCCGCGCATCTCTCGCCTGCATCTCAATTCCAGCATGCCCGCGCCCGCCAATCCCGGCTCTGCCAATCCCAACCCTGCCAATCCCGCGCCGCCCGAGCCCGGCCAGTCCGCCCGTTTTCCAGCCCGACCGCTTCGCGCCCTTCGCCGAGCTCTCTCAGGCCCTCACCGCCACCTCCAGCAAGTTGCAAAAACGGGCCCTTCTCGCTGAATACCTCTCCTCATTAGATGACGATGCCGCCTCCTTGGCCGCAACCTACTCCATCGGCCGCGCCTTCCCTGAATCCGACCCCCGCACCCTCGGCGTGGGAGCCAGCCTCCTCTCCGATGCCCTCCTCCAACTCACCGGCCTCCCCGACTCCGCCCTCACTGCCGCCTACCGCCTCCACGGCGATCTCGGCTCCGCTGCCAGCGACCTCTTCGCCGCCGCCGCCACGCAATCGGAAACCGCGAGCCCCAACTCCGCTCTTCACTCCGCCCTCACGCCGCCGCTCTCCCTTCACTCCGTCGCCGAATCCTTCCATTCCCTCGCCTCCACCACCAAACGCGCTCCCCGCCTCGGCGTCCTCCTCCATCTCCTCTCCGCCGCCTCCCCCCTCGAAGCAAAATACCTGGTCAAAATCATCCTCGGTGACATGCGCACCGGCGTCCAGCAAAGCCTCGTTGAAGAAGCCATCGCCGCCTCCACCACTCAGCCTCTCGTCGCCGTCCGCCGCGCCGTCCTCTTTAGCGGAGACCTCGGCGTCGCCCTCCGCGCCGCTCGCCGCAATCAGCTCGACTCCGTCACCCTCTCGCCTCTTCCATCCCTTGGGATTCATGCTCGCCTCCCCCATCGAATCTCCCGAAGAAGCCATAGAGCGCCTGCTGCCTCAAGCCGTCGTCCCCGCCGCCCTCTCGCCCGTCCCCATCCCTCCGGATTCAGACCCGCTCGCCCCCGACCCGCCCCAGCCCCCGCCGCCGCCTCGCCCCCGCCCCCGCCCCTCCGCCCACTCCATACCCCCGCTCTCCACGTGGAAGACAAATTCGACGGCATGCGCGCCCAGGCCCATTGCGCCGGCCCCGCTGCATCCCGCCGCGTCGCCCTCTACTCCCGCAACCGCGCCGACGTCACCCAGGCCTTCCCCGAACTCGCCGCCGCTCTCGCCTCCATCCCCGTCCCCTGCATCCTCGACGGCGAAGTCCTCGGCTGGGACCCCGCCGCCAGCGCGCTCTCCCCTTCGCCACCTTCGCCAATCGCCTCGGTCGCAAGCGCGTCAGTCCCGACCTGCTCCGCTCACTCCCCGTCGCCTTCCTCGCCTTCGACTGCCTCTACGCCGACGGCCGCATCCTGCTCGATGAGCCGCTCTCCGCCCGCCGCGAAGCGCTCGCCGCAATTCTCACTGCCGCCGCTTCGTCTCCAGTCGGCTCTCTCTCCGCCGCCGCCGCTCCCCAATCCACCCTCTTCGCCCTGGAACCCAACCTCCTCCCGAACTCCCCGCGCCCCTTCTCCTCTCCCGCGTCTCTCATCCCTCGACCGTCGAGCAGGTTGAAGCCGAATTTCTCTTCGCCCGCGCCCGCGGCAACGAAGGCCTCATGATCAAAGCCCCGCCTCCGCTCTACACTCCCGGCCGCCGCGGTTACGCCTGGCTCAAATTCAAGCAGGAGCTCGCCACCCTCGACGTCGTCATCACCGGAGCCGAGTTCGGTCACGGCCGCCGCGCCGGAATCCTCTCCGACTACACCTTCGCCGTCCGCAACCACGACGGCGCTCTCCTCAACGTCGGCAAGGCATATTCAGGACTCACCGACGCAGAAATCGCCACCCTCTCCGACTGGTGCCTCGCCCACACCGTCCAGGATCAGGGCCACTTCCGCACCGTTGTCCCGGAGATCGTTCTCGAGGTCGCCTGCAACAACATCATGCGCTCCGGCCGTCACAGCCAGCGGATTTGCCCTCCGCTTCCCCCGCATCGTCAGGCTCCGCCCCGACAAATCCGTCAATGAAATAGATTCCCTCGATCGCGTCGAAGAGATCTACGCCTCTCAGCCCGACAAACCGCAGGAAGAGCCGCAGAATTCCTGACCCGGCCTCACAGAATTGGCGCGGCGTTAAATCAGGCCGCTAGTGCCCGTGCCCCGCATGCGCATGCTCCTGCTCCCCATCTGCGGGAGCCTGCAGGCAGTCTTCCAATATCCCGCAATCCACATGCTCAAACTGGATCGTCGTATGCCGTATCCGAAAGTTGTCCCGCAAACAGCACTGCAGCTGCTCCAATATCGCGCTGCTCGCCGACGGTGGAATGTCGGAGATCGTCACATGACACGCCAGCGCATGCGTCTGCGATCCCAGGCTCCACACATGCAGGTCGTGAACATTCTCCACTCCCTCCACCTTCATCATCGCCAGCCGAATCGCCTCCAGCTCCATCCCCTGCGGCATTCCCTCCAGCAATATGTTCAGCGTCTCCCGCACAATTGACAGGCTCGACCAGATCACCAGCGCCGCGATCACCAGGCTCAATGCCGGATCAACCCAGCTCGTGTGCCAGAAATAAATGAACACCGCGCCCACCAGCACCGCCGCCGTTGACAGCGCATCGCCCAGCATGTGAATGAACGTGCTGCGTATGTTCACATCGCGGCTCGCCCCCGCCAGCATCCCCGCAATCACCGCGTTCATCGCCAGCCCCACCGCCGCCACCACCATCATCAATCCCGGCTCGACCGCGACCGGCGCCCGCAGCCGCCCCACCGCCTCCCACGCAATCCATGCCCCGATCACCAGCAGCATCACCGCGTTTACAAACGCCGCCAGCACGCCCGCTCTCTGGTATCCAAATGTCTTCTTGTGTGACGGCGGCCGCGCCTGAAAATACAGCGCCACAAACGACAGCAGCAGCGCCAGAAAATCCGATGCGTTGTGCCCCGCCTCTGAGATCAGCGCCAGGGAATGCGCCCGCCACCCCGTCACCAGCGTCAGCACGATGTAGCCGAACGTCAGCCCCAGGCTGATCCTCAGCACTCGTTGCATTGCCGCTGTCTGCTTGCCGTGCAGGTGCATGCCTCTACCCTAACCCGCGCTCTTCGCCGTCTCCGGCGTCCGCGAATGCCGCAGCCCCGTCCATGTCTCCGACACCACTATGCTGTTTGTCGGATTGTGCGAGTCATACCGCACACTCGCCGGCCATCCCGGCGCCGACGTCGCCATCCGCATCGGCTCCTCCAGCAGCGTCACATCCTGCGAGGACTCGTAACTCACCCCCGCAATCTCGTACTTGTAGAAAATCAGCCGCCGCTCCCGGCCGTCTATTTCAATCTCTCTCAGGTCCAGCAGCGTGCCGTCAATAATCCTGCCGCTCTGCACCAGAAACTCCCGCCGCTTCTGCTCCAGCTCGTCCGCCGTCAGCTTCTTGCGCAGCGCAAAGTAGAGCCCAACGCTGGCCGCCGACAACAGCACGCCACCGGTGCACCCCAACACTAACGGATCCCGCAACCATCCCTGATTCATCGCGAAACTCCAGCATAGCGCAGCCGCCGTCCCATCGTTGTTATACTTTAGGTTGCTCCGATGCCTTCTTTCGTTCGTCCTAAAGCCGGTTCCATCCTGTTAAATTCCACTCCCACTCCAGCTGCGCCGGGCACCCCCCGCATCCGCTCCACCACCGTCATCTGCGTTCGCCGCGACGGCCGCGTCGTCATGGCCTCCGACGGCCAGGTCACCATGGGCGAGAGTGTCTTCAAGCACAAGGCCCGCAAAATCCGCCGCCTTTATCAGGATAAGGTCCTCGCCGGATTCGCCGGCTCTACCGCCGACGCCTTCTCGCTCTTCGCCCGCTTTGAAGCCAAGCTCGAGCAATACGCCGGCAACCTCGGCCGCGCTGCCGTCGAACTCGCCAAGGACTGGCGCACCGACAAACTGCTCCGCTCCCTCGAGGCCCTCCTCGTCGTCGCCGACCTCAATCAGACCTTCCTGCTCTCCGGCCAGGGAGACGTGATCGAGCCCGACGAAGGCGTCGCCGCCATCGGCAGCGGCGGTTCCTACGCCATGGCCGCCGCCAAGGCCCTCAACGAAAACACCACTCTCTCCGCCCGCGACATCGCCGAGAAGAGCCTCCGCATCGCCGGCCAGATCTGCATCTTCACCAACGACCAGATCACCATCGAAGAACTCAGTCCTCCCACCACCTAACTCAAGCTCCCAAGAGAAGTCTCACTCATGGCCATCTATCTCCCATCTACCGCCGACGAACAGGAAGTAACCCTCGACGAGCTCACCCCCCGCGAAATCGTCGCCGAGCTCGATAAATACGTCGTCGGACAAAACGCCGCCAAGCGCGCCGTCGCCATCGCCCTGCGCAATCGCATGCGCCGCCAGAAGCTTCCCCCCGAGCTCGCCGAAGAGATCATGCCCAAAAACATCATCATGATCGGCACCACCGGCGTCGGCAAAACAGAGATCGCCCGCCGCCTCGCCAAGCTCGCCAACTCCCCCTTCCTCAAGGTCGAAGCCAGCAAGTTCACCGAGGTCGGCTACGTCGGCCGCGATGTCGAATCCATCGTCCGCGACCTCACCGAGATCGCCATCGACATGGTCCGCGCCGAAAAGCTCGAAGACGTCGAAGACAAAGCCGAGATCGCCGCCGAAGAACGCCTCCTCGACCTCCTCCTTCCCCCTGCGCCGTCTCCCGTCGTTCCCCCCGGCAGCAATGCGGCCAACGTTCTCCTCCGCCCGCGCCTGACGAATCCACTCAGCGCACCCGCGAAAAACTTCGCCAGCAGCTCCGCGAAGGCCGCCTCGACGATCGCACCGTCGAGATTGACACTCGCGAACGCAACATGCCGCACTTTGAAATCATCTCCAACCAGGGCATGGAAGAGATGGACATCAATCTCAAAGACATGCTCCCCAACATCTTTGGCCAGCGCACTAAAAAGCGCACCATGAAGGTCTCAGAAGCCTTCGACTACCTCATTCAGGAGGAAGAGCAGCGCCTCATTGATGTCGAATCCGTCAATCGCATCGCCGTCGAACGCGTCGAACAATCCGGCATCGTCTTCCTCGATGAAATCGACAAGATCGCCGGCCGCGAAGGCGGTCACGGCCCCGACGTCTCCCGCGAAGGCGTCCAGCGCGACATCCTCCCCATCATCGAGGGCACCACCGTCAACACCCGCTACGGCATGGTCCGCACCGACCACATCCTCTTCATCGCCGCCGGCGCCTTCCACGTTTCTAAACCCAGCGACCTCATCCCGGAACTCCAGGGCCGCTTCCCCATCCGCGTCGAGCTCCAGTCCCTCACCGAAGAGGATTTCATCCGCATCCTCACCGAGCCCAAGTCCTCCCTCGTCAAGCAATACACCGCTCTGCTCGAAACTGAGGGCCTCAAGCTGGAATTCACCAAAGAAGCTCTCGACGAAATCGCCTCCTTCGCCTTCCGCGTCAACGAGTCCACTGAAAACATCGGTGCCCGCCGTCTCCACACCATCATGGAGCGCGTCCTCGACGAAGTCAGCTTTGCCGCTCCCGACATCTCCAAATCCGGCGTCTCCACTCCGGTCTCCTCTACGCCCTCGTCTGCAACGGAGTTTCCCTCCGCGCCCGCGTGCCCCGTCGGAACACTTCCCGTCCGAAGGCGCGCCATCTCCCGAGACCATCCTCGCCATCGCCGCTCAGGCCAGCGGAGAAATCTCCGCCCGCAACGGCTCCACTCCAAACGGCTCCACTCCAAACGGCTCCTCAGGCAACGGCTCTTCTTCGCCCGCTCCAGACAAATCCGCGTCCCGCCCCCACGACTTCACCCGCCCCGGCCCGCAGCAACTCCCGCTGGTCGAGCGCATCACGCCCTCAGGAAAAGAAATCGTCGTCCGCATTGACGCCGCCTACGTCCGCAGCTCCGTCGCCTCAATCGTGAAAGATCAAGACCTCTCCCGCTACATCCTCTAAAGCGAGAGTGATCGAATGTCTCCGATGAGCGTTGTTGCGAAGGGCCAATTAGCGGTCAATCTTCCTGTTGCCTGCATTCTTGCATTTGGCATATTTGGCGCGATCGCGACGTCCGGTTGGCGAAGCATCCTGTCAGCAACCGCCGGCTTCGTTTTCGCTTGGCTGTGGTGGTCTGTATCCGTGCCCCGATGGAGACGCTGGGCTGAAAAAACCGGAGCCGATGCTCGGCAAGTCTATCGCCTTGCGGTTTTCACCGGGCTGATCTGGCCTGAAGGCAGCCTGTTCGAGAAAACTGAGCTTCCCTCCCGGCACAAGACTTCAGGAAGTCAGGATTCTCCGGAATAATTCCCTACATCAGCAGCCCAAACTCCCGCTTCCCCCCCACCAGATACTTCCTCCGGTCCAGCTCTCCCCGCACTAAATTCAGCCCGTATACGCAGCTCTCAAACCGGTCCGCCAGCCGCCCGAACAAGTTCGCCTCCGGCGCATACTCCCCAATATCAAATTTCGAGACGACGTAGTAACTCTGCTTGCCCGCCATCACCAGGTCCAGCAGCGACGTCAACCTCTGTCGCCGTATCCGGTGCGGCATCGAGTCGGGAAACATCCCCGCGAAAAACAGCGTGTAGTCCCCCACATGCTTCCGCACCGCCCGCTCCCGGTCAAATGAGTGCGCCGGACCAAACACCGGATCGCTCTCCAGCAGCATCTCCCCCACATCCTCCAGCTGCTTGCCATCGCTGTTCCGTATCTTGTAGAGCTGCTCCATCTCGCAAAATTCCGTCAGCAGGTCCGCCACGTAGCTGGTGATTTCGCGGTCCGTGATTCCTATGCCCTCGGCGTAACACTCCGTCACCATCTCGTGGAACAGCCGGCGCAACGCGTGGTCCTGTGGGATTCCGCACTCCATGCAGCCCTCCTTCGCAGCTCGTCCGCGAGAGTTCGCCGCATCGTTCCAGGCTGCAGCGTTCCCGCTTACGCCGCTTTGGGTGATGTTCTTTATTAACGTGCTTTTCACATGGCTGCAAGAGACTTTAGCGGTACGCGCCACAAATTCCTGGCACTCAATTTCCTCTTCTGCTTCCTATTCCCCCAAAAAGTCCCGCAAAAACTTCAGGCGGCGCCGGAGTCTTTCCCCTCCCGCTCGCCGCCTGCATCTTTAGTCTCACTCGCCTCTCCGGTTTGCCCTCTCCGGTTTGGCCTCTCCTGCTCCCCGGCTTTACGACCTCGTCGCCGCCGGCTCCCGCGCTTCCAGCTCCGACAGCCGCTTCTTCAGCAGTCCCTCGAGCTTCACCAGCGCGTCGCTGAATCCTTCAATCCCTTCCTTCAGCTTGTCCGTCGCCATCCGGTTTTCCGCATGCATCTTCTCGAAGATCGCCTTGCTCATCTCGATCTTCTTGATGTCCATCGTCTTCGCCTTCGCCGGATCAAGCTTCCGCGGCAACTCGCCCTCCGTTGACGCCAGCTCTCCCAGCAGCTGCGGCGAAATCGTCAGCAGATCGCACCCCGCCAGCTCCGTGATCTCCCCAATGTTTCTGAAGCTCGCCCCCATCACCTGCGTCGGATAGCCAAACTTCTTGTAGTAGTTGTAAATCTCCGTCACCGACTCCACGCCCGGATCGTCCGCGCCCTTATAGTCCTTGCCCGTGTCCTTCTTGTACCAGTCCAGAATGCGTCCCACGAACGGCGAGATCAGCGTCACTCCCGCCTCCACCCCCGCCACCGCCTGGTGAATCCCGAACAGCAGCGTCATGTTGCAGTGGATGCCCTCTTTCTCCAGCACCTTCACCGCCTGGATTCCCTCCCACGTCGAAGCGATCTTGATCAGCACCCGGTCCGTCCCAATCCCATGCGCCTTGTACTTGCGCAATAATCTCCCGCGCCTGCGCAATCGTTCCCTCCGTGTCATACGACAGCCGCGCGTCCACTTCCGTCGAAACGCGTCCCGGCACAATGTCCAGAATCTTCACCCCAAATGCCACCGCCAGATTTTTGAATGCGAGATTCGCCACCGCATCATCCGTCCCGCTCTCGCCCAGCTCCTTGCGCGCGTCCTGCAGCACGCCGTCCACGATGGATTGGTACGCCGGCAATCCCGCTGCCGCCATCAGCAGTGACGGGTTCGTCGTGCTGTCCTGCGGCTTGAACTTCTTGATCGACTCAAAGTCGCCCGTGTCCGATACCACCACCGTCATCGTCTTCAACTGCTCGAGAAGATTCGCCATTCGCTTTGCTCCCTCTTCCTGCCCCTCTAAATTTACCCGCCTATTATCGCTCTATTTGATTAGATGCGTGTCACTCCCCATCCGCTTTTTCCGCGTCCTCACCCTCTCCTGGCCCCCTAAATTACCGGGTTCCGCAGCACTCCCAGCCCCTCAATCCTGACCTCCACCACGTCCCCGCTCTCCATCGGCCCCACTCCCGCCGGAGTCCCCGTCGCAATTAAATCCCCCGGCATCAACGTCATAATCCGCGAGATATACCGCACCAGCGTCGCCACGTCGAAGACCATAGCGTCCGTCGTCCCCTGCTGCTTCACCACCCCGTTCAGCCGGGTCGTTATCCCCAGTCCTGCCGCCGGATCGATCACCGACCGCTCCACCACCCACGGCCCCACCGGGCAAAATGTGTCGAACCCCTTGGCCCGCGTCCACTGCCCATCCGTCTTCTGCAGATCGCGCGCCGTCACATCGTTCACGCATACATATCCGCGAATGTGCGCCATCACATCCTCGCCATCGCCCAGCTCCCGCGTCTTCTTCCCGATCACCACCCCCAGCTCGCCCTCAAAATCCACCCGCGCAGATGCCGCCGGCCGCCGTATCGTCTCCCCCGGCCCAATCACCGCTGACGGAGGCTTCAAAAACAACAGCGGCTCCTTCGGCGCCTCGTTCCCCAACTCCTTCGCGTGCTCGGCATAGTTCCTCCCCACGCACACAATCTTCGACGGCTTTACCGGAGCCAGCAGCTGCGCCTCCCTCGCCCGCACCGCCGCAAACTCCGCCGCATACGGCTGCACCCGGTCCTCCTCGGGAGACGAAACAATCCTCGTCACCCACATCTCCCCGTCCCGCTCCTCTACCGCGCCCCACTGTGGCCCCTGCTCCGTCATCAACCGGCAATACCGCATCCCTGCCCCGCTTTCTGCTTCTTGCTTTTCGTTCTCAACTCGCCTTGTGATGCTCCCGCTCAATCTTCAAATTCTTTTTTCTGAATCCTCAGCCTGCCCATTCTCCCCTTCTCAATTTCCGTCCGCCGGCGTCTCTACCTCGATCGCCTCCGACGCTCCGCTCACATTTCCGCTGGAATCTACGGCCACCACCCAATACCTGTACCGCGTCCCCGGCCTCGCTCCATGGTCCGTAAACGCCGACCCCACCACCAGCTCCCCGCCGCTCACCACCTCGCCATCTCCCCCGCCGCCGCAGCTTCATCTCCCCCCGCCGCCGCCCGATACACCCGATACCCCGCCACATCCGCCTCAACATTCGGCGACCAGCTCAAATCCACTCGCGGTGCCCCCGTCTTCTCTTCCCTCCCGCTCCCGCTGCATCCCACCCCGGCACCCCCGCCAGTCCCGCCGGAGCCGCCGGAGCAAACACATCCTTCGTCGCCACCTCAACCTCTGCACTCCTCGCGCCCCTTATTTCTGTACCCCGGCTCTCCGTTACCCGGCTCTCCGTTCCCGCACTCGCCCTCTCCACCTCCACCCGCACCTTCCGCACCGCCTGCACCCGGTAGGCATACTTCGCATTCCAACTCATGTGCGAGTCCAGCGCCTCTCCGCTCGCCGCGTCCACTCCCTCAACCTCCAGCGTCCGCTCAGCAATCTCTTTCTCCGGCCCGCCCAGTCCCCGCCCTTTCGCCGCGCCCGCGCTCGCCGCCGCCCCCTCCACCAGCCGCCGCTCAATCCGCCACGTCACCGCCGTCCCCACCGCGGCATTTTTCTCCTGCCACCGCAGCCACACCCCGCGCGCCGTCAGCGTCGCCGTCAGCCCCACCACGTCTCCAGGAGCCGCGCCCGTCGCCGTCAACGCCGCATCACTCCATCCCGCCGACCGCCCGTGCACGTTCTCGACGCTCACCGAATACTCCAGCGCCCGCGGCTCGCCCCTCCGCAACTCCTCCGGCAACGCGTCCTCAAACGTCATCGCGCCGCCCGGCTTGTTCGCCACACTCCCCACCGGCACGCATCCGCCCACCGCGCCCACCGTCCGGCACACTGCCGTCTTCCCGCCCGGCTTCACCTTCGTCTTGTCCGTATTCTCTTCCGGCCCCGTCCACCGCAGCTCGACCTCCGGCCCGACCCGCTGCGCATCCAGGTTCCCGACCTGCTTCGCCAGTTGCAATGACGGCGGTTGCGGAGGCCCCGGCATCCCACATCCCGCCAGCCCGGCCGCTATCGCCAGTCCCAGCGCGCCCATCCCCGCGGCCCCAGCCCCCCAATTCCCGCCAGTCTTGCGCCGCTTCATGCGCTCCAGCCTACCAAAGTGCTCCAATTGCTGCCCTTCGCCGCCATCCCCTTACTTCCGTACCCGTCTTTATTGGCCCCGTCCAACCTTTTTCTTCCCCGCGCCCTCAAAATACTTGTTCATGCGAGTAACATAGTTGTTGATGCCAATTAAAACTCCGCCGCTCCCGACTCCAGACCTCAAGGAAGAAATCATGCCATCCTCTGCCTCTACGCCCGACTCCACCGCCGCAATCCCGGTAAAAGCCGCCGGCAAGCAAGTTGATCCCGGAACCGCGGAAGCCGTCATCATCGAAAAGAAAATCGGCGAGCGCATCAAGCGCCTCCGCCTCAAAAAGTCCATGGGCCTGGTCGAGCTCGGCCGCCACACCGGACTCTCCGCCAGCTTCCTCTCCCAGCTCGAGACCGGCCGCGTCGTCCCCACCCTGCGCAACCTCGCGCGCATCGCCATGGTCTTCAGCAAAGACCTCGCCTATTTCTTCGAGCCCGAGCCCCACAGCCTCTTCCGCATCCATCGCAAAGACGACCGCGTCCGCCTTCCCCAGTCCGGCGTCGAAGAACCCACCTACTTCTTCGAGAACCTCGGCTACATGGTCCCCGACCGCAGCGTTGACCCCTACCTCGCCGAATTCGTCCCCCTCAAAAAGTCCGTTGACGTCCGCTCCCACGTCCACACCGGCTACGAATTCCTCTACCTGCTCGAAGGCTCGCTCGAAATTCGCCACGCCGACGCCCTCCACGCCCTCGAGGCCGGTGACGCCGTCTACTTCGACGCCAGCACTCCCCACAGCTATCGCTGCGCCGGAAAAAGCAAGTCCCAGGCCCTCATCGTCACCGTGCAGCCGCCCACCCACCAGTCCCTTTTGAATCCGCGCAACATCGCTGCTGCCCGCATCCCCTCTACCCAACAGCCTTCCACTCAGCCCGGCCAGCTCCCCACCATCACTGCCGCCGGATTGCGCTCCTCCGCCTCTGCCTCTCTCCGCATCGGCCCCCGCATCCCCCGGCCGCCGCACTCCCTCCCGCGAAATGTAACCGCATTTGCCTTAAATAGGTATCGCTCCAAAAAAATGGCCCGGCTCACTCACCACGAGTCCCGGGCCTTTTTTCCGTTCCATCCCACCTGATTTACAAAAATATCTCCTCGATCTGCCGCCAGTTATCCACCCGCCGCCAGTCCGTCACTCCGATATTGTGCGGCGAGGTATACAAAATCCCGTCTCCCTGGAAGCGCTCCAGATTCCACGGCATATCGTCTATCAGCCAGTCCGCCGACAAAATGCTCTTGTCCCCGCAAAACACAATCCGCGCCGCCGGCACCCACGGAAAATGCCGCTTCATCCACCGGAACTTCGGCCCAAATGAATTAGGAAACGCCGTCGCCGCCGACGCCACAAACACTTCATACTTCTCCGCCAGCAGCTGCATCACCCTCTGGCTGTCTTCCATCACCTCGAGATCGGCGAAAAACTCCGCGGTATGCAGATACTCGCTCACCGCCACCCGATGGTCTTCCGGGACCGCGTCCGTCAGCCAGCGGTTCTTCAAATCCGCCTTCGTCAGGTGTGTCCCAAAGTCGCGGTTGTAAATCCGCAAGTGCTCGCCCAGCGCATCCGCCAGCACTTCATCCATGTCTACACAGATTCTTCGCATCGTTCCGCCCTACGGAGTGTCCAGCTTGCCGGCCTTGGCTGCCGCCAGCTTCACGTCGTTGCCCTCGTCGTAATAGAGCAGCCGCCCGCAACTCTCGCACGTCATCACCGCGCCGCCCCGCAACTCATTCCACCCCTGCGGACGCAGCTTCACATGGCACCCCAGGCACTCCTGCGCCCGCACCTCGGCAATCCCTGTCTTCCGCGATGACTTCGCCACCCGGTCATAGATCGCCAGCACTTCTTCGGGAATGTCCTTCCGCAACTCCGCCCGCTGCTTCTTCAGCTCCGCGATCTCGGCCTCATCGCGCGCACTTACATCCCGCGCCCGGGCCTTCTCCGCCTCCACCGCCACAATCTCGATCCGCTGCTCCGCCTCTTCGCGCTTCAGCTCGCCCTGCAAGCGCTCCGTCGCCTCCATGCTCTCAATCTCTTCGTCCTCTATCCGCCGGATTTCCTTCTCCGCGAATCCAATCTCGTGCTGCAGCGCATGCAGCTGCTCATTCGTCTTCACGCTGTTGGTCTGCGACTGGAACTTCGCCGCCTTCTGCTTCAGGTCGCCGATGTCGCCTTCCATCCGCCGCCGCCGCGCCTCTTCTTTTTGCAGCGCAGCCTTCGCCGCCTCCACCCGCGCGTGGGTGCCCTTCTGCCGCGTCTCCAGCATCGTCAAACGCCTCGGCAGCGCCGCCACCTCGCCCTCCAGTTGGGCAATGCGGCCATCCAGCGTTTGGACCTCCACTACTTTTTTCAGCGCATCCTGCATCGGGAAAGCTGAGTCTAGCACGCACCGGCCAGCCACGCCCGCACCTCCACCCCTTCTCTGAATGCAGATTTCTTCTCATCTCCGCGCTTTCTCCGCATCCACTCCCGCCTCTTGTTAAACTGGCTCCCACCCCCAAATCTGCCTTCGGGAGCTCACTTTTTTGAAGCTGATCGCCGTCGCACTTTCTCTCTCCGCTGCCGTCGCCCTGCAAGTCTCCGCACCCGCCCAGCAGTCCTCTCCGCAATCCGCGCCGCCGCAGTCCACCCAGCCCCGCGCCTGGACCATCCCCGACATGGGCCGCGTCGCCATGACCTCCGCCTTCGCTCCCAGCGAACCTGTGTGGACGCCCGACAGCTCCCGCCTCACCTACCTCTCGCCGGAGAACGATGACCTGCTCTCCGTCAATCCCGCCGACGGCAAAGTCTCCGTCCTCGTCCAGCACGCCAAGCTGCAAAGCATCATGGAAGCCAAGATTAACGAGAAGGATCGCGACCACCGCAATCGCTATCACACCTCGGACTACCACATCGCTCCCAACTCCACCGACATCCTCTTCGACACCGGCGGCGAACTCTGGCTCTACAACACCACTAAAAACTCCGGCGCCAAAGTTACCGACACCGGGGCCGGCTCCGGCGACGACCCCAAGTTCTCTCCCGACAGCGGCTACATCTCCTACCTCCGCGATCACAATCTCTACGTCCACAACCTCGCCGCTCCCGGTCCCGACCTCAACCTCACCCACACCACCGATCCCGCCATCCTCAACGGCGAGGTGGATTGGGTCTACGAAGAAGAGCTCGACGTCCGCAGCAACTATTTCTGGTCGCCCGACTCCAAATCGCTCGCCTACCTCCAGGTCAACGAAACCAAGGTCCCCACCTATCCCCTCGTTGACTGGATCCCGACCCATCCCACCACCGACCTGCAGCGCTACCCGCAGCCCGGCGATCCCAATCCCGATGTCCGCGTCGGCGTCGTCTCCGTCGCCGGCGGCCCCACCCAGTTCATCAATCTCCCCCTCAGCCCCGGCAACGATTACATTCCCCGCTTCGGCTGGGTCAACGATCACATCGTGTGGATCGAGTCCCTCACCCGCGACCACAAACACTTCGGCATCTGGTTCGCCGACGCTCACACCGGCCAGGCCCGCCAGGTCATGAGCGAGACCGCGGAAAAATTCTTCGACGAGTCCTACGACGTCCACTTCCTCCGCCAGTCTCCCCAGTTCATCGTCACCAGCTGGCGCGACGGATTCACCCACATGTACCTCTACAGCTTCGACCCCGCCAGCCCCATGTCCTCTGACGCCAGGCTCGATGTCCAACTCGAAAAAGGCGATTACGAAGTGGACGAAGTCGAAGGCGTCAACGAAGCCGCTAAGACCATCCTCTATCGCTCCAATCAGGGCGACCCGCTGCAAAAACAAATCTGGGCCGTCCAGTATGACGGCTCCGCCCGCCATCAGCTCTCCGTCACCCGCGGCTATCACAAAGCCACCGTCTCACCCGACGGCGCCTCCTTCGCCGACGAAGCCTCCGACACCATCGTCCCTCCCACCATGTCCATCTGCAGCGTCGCCGGCAAATGTTTTCCCTACTGGCATGGCGAGCTCGCTCCCGGCCTCACCGTGCGCGCCCCGCAGGAGCTCCACCTCAAAGCCGCTGACGGAAAAACCGTCCTCTACGCCACCCTCCTTCTTCCCGCCGGAGCCACCTCCGCCGCCAGCGTCCCCCTCATCAACAGTCCCTACGGCGGCCCCCATGCCCAGGATGTCGAAGACCGCTTCAACCCCGGCCTCTTCTTCGATCAGCTCCTCACCGAGCACGGCTTCGCTGTCCTCCATGTTGACAATCGCGGCATGGGTGGCCGCGGCCGCGAATTCGCCTACGCCGCCTATCACGACATGGGCCCCGTTCAGTTCGCCGACCAGATGGCCGCCATTGATCAGGTCCTCGCTCAGAATCCCGTCCTCGATCCCAAACGCCTCGGCTGGTGGGGCTGGAGCTGGGGCGGCACTTTCACCCTCTACGCCCTCAGTCACTCCCCGCGCTTCAAGGCCGGCGTCGCCGTCGCTCCCGTCACCGACTGGCGCAACTATGACTCCATCTACACCGAGCGCTACATGAGCCTGCCCGCCGACAACGCTGCGGGATACAAAGACAACTCCGTCGTCACCTCCGCCGCCGATCTCAAAGGCCGCATCCTCATCAACCACGGCACCGGCGACGACAACGTCCACATGCAGAATACGATCCAGTACATCCAGCGCCTCATTGATGCCGACATCCCCTACGATGTCCAGTTCTATCCCCGCCTCACCCACTCCATCGCCAGCCCGCAGGCCCGCCTCATGCTCTTCCAGCGCCTCGTCTGGCAGTTTGAAACCTACCTCAAGTGATTGCTGACGACGCGCAACTCGTTCGCGCCCGCACCACCCTCGGCGACTTTGAACTCATCGTCTGCACCGATGGCACCTACCGCCTCGACGGCGGCGCCATGTTCGGCGTCGTCCCTAAAACTCTCTGGAGCAAGCGCGCTCCCGCCGATCCGCTCAACCGCATTCTGCTCGGCGCCAACACCGTCATCGTTCGCACCGGTCAGCACACCATCGCCATCGAGACCGGACTCGGCAACAAGCTCCCCCCCAAACTCCGCGAAGTCTACGAAAACAACCCGCGCCTCCCCGACTCCCTCGCCGCCGCCCACGTCCGTCCCGAAGAGGTGGACATCGTCATCAACACTCACCTGCACTTCGATCACTGTGGGTGGAACACCACCCTCACCCCCGACGGCCGCATCGTCCCTACCTTCCCCAACGCCCGCTACTTTGCCCAGCGCGGCGAGGTCGAGCATGGCCACCTCCAGCTCGAGCGCGATCGCATCAGCTACATCTCAGAGAATTACGATCCCCTCGTCGCCAGCGGCCAGATGACCCTCCTCGATTCCGACGCCGAGATCGTCCCCGGCATCTCCGTCGAACGCTTCCCCGGCCACACCGCCGACATGCAGGCCGTCCACATTCACTCCGCCGGCCGGCACGCCTGCTACATCGGCGACCTCATCCCCACCAGCGCCCACCTCGACGCCACCTGGGTCATGGGATACGACCTCTATCCCCTCACCTGCATCGAGCAGCGCAAGCGCTTCCACTCCCGCGCCATCCCCGAAGACTGGCTCGTCCTCTTCACCCACGACCACGCCACTCCCATGGGCCGCATCACGTTGAACGAAAAAGGCAAGCCCGTCCTCAAGCCGGCGCCCCAGCCGGAGTCCTGACAATTTAGTCACTCGCAGTTACAATATTCCGCCAGGCCTTCGCCCGCCTCAGGGAGCCTGCGTCTTGTCTTCTGCCGCCGCGTCTCCCGGCCCTCGCGCCCAATAGAACTCGCGGCTCCGCACCTCGTACCGCCCCTTCACCAGCATGTCCACCCGCAGCACATGCAGTCCCGGCGTGTGGTCCGTGGGATGAAAGCTCAGGTCATACGCCGCCGGCACGTCCCCCGCTATCTTCAGCGCGTTCGTGCTCATCTTCGCCTTCCTCGATGCCGAATACACTTCCCCGCCCGTCGCCACCGCCAGGTGCTTCGGAATGTCCTTCCTCATCCAGTCCCCGGAGTGCGCCAGCAGGCTGATCGGATTCAGCGACACCGCCGACAGTCCCGGGTCCTTCCAGTAGTCGCTCGCCCCCATCGCCACCCGCGAAAATTCCATCGCGTCCACCACTACATCGTTCTTCTCCACATACTCCAGCACTTCCTCTGCCGCCTTCGCGCTCTTCCAGTTCTTGCTGTGGCCCGTTTCATCCAGCTGCTTCGCCGTCAGCTTCTGCGAAAGCAAATCCGCCGTGTCGCCATCATGCGGCCCGCTCAGCATCAGCACCATCTTCCGCCGGTCTTTGTATTGCTCGACCAGCATTCGCGCCGCCTGGTAAACCCCATCCAGCAGATGTGGCCCGCCCGCGTCCTTGTCCGGCTCCAGCCGCCGCAGCGCCGCCGCCACCTGGTCGCGGTTCGTGTTAAATGGCAAATACGTCTTCACCCTCTCCCCCGCCGTCACCACCGCGATGGGAATGTCTCCCTCCGGCAACTCGTTCAAAAAGTCCACCAGCGATCCGGCCAGCGCGTCTTCCAGCAGATAGGAATCAACATTCTGCTGCACCACGATCACCAGCGCCCGGTCCGGCGGCATCGGCGCATCATCCAGCAGCACCTTCTGCGGCACCCCGTTATCCAGAATTTCGAAATCGTCCGCCGTCAGCGCCCACACGTGCTGCCCCTTCTTGTTCTTCACCACCGTCGGAACCGTCACCACCGTCGTCTGCGCCCGAAACGTCGGCACCTGCTCCTGCCCCTGCCCTCCGCTCTGCACCTGCCCCTGCCCTGCCCTCCGCTCTGCGCCTGCCCCTGACTCTGCCCTCCGCTCTGCCCCCACGCCGCCGGCGCCAGCACCAGCCCCAGCACCGCGATTCGCCACATCATTTTCCGACCGTCACCAGCACCAGCGCATTCACCCCCAGGTTCAGCTCCAGCTTCCCATCCTTCAGCTTCGTCTTCTCCGCCGGACCCAGCGCGCTCGCCGTATTCATCTCCGCCACCTGCTTCTCTGTCGGATATTGCGGCCTCCCCATCGCCACATACGCCGGCATCGGGTTCCCGTGGTTCTCGTCCACCCGCTCCAGCGTCACCGCCGCATCCGCCGGGACCCCGGCAAACTTCAGCGTCATCGTCTTCGCCTTCCCCTGCTGATCAGGATCCACCAGGTTCCACGCCGCCACCCGCAGCGTCCCGTCCGCGTCCTTCGTCACCAGCACGCTGTCCGAGTCGCTCTTTAGCCTCTCGCTCCCCAGCTTGTGCAGCAATGCGAAATCGTAATAGCTCGGCTTGTTGATCCCGCCCGCCGCCCGCAATCCAAACTCGCCCTCGAACGGACGCGGTATCGGCCCGCCCTCCTCAAACACATCGCTGAATGTCCAGAACGACATCATGTCCACCAGCCCGTCGCACTGCCGCACCGTGTTCGCCACTCCCGGCCCCACAAACGGCGTGTCCCGCGACTCGTTCATCCCCTGCACATTCCACTCCGTCCAGAACAGCGGCAGCTCCGGCATCGCCGACTCTTTGATCTGCTTGTGCACCATCGCCACCGCCCGGCACACCCGCTCGTCCATCGGAATCTTCTCGCTCGTCCCCAGCATGTCCTCCGGCGAATCATCGGCATATCCGTGCGTCGAAACAAAATCCACCGGCACTTTATTCTCCGCCGCAAATTTCAAAAACTCCGGCACCCAGTGCGCCGCCGCCGTCGCCGGCCCGCCCACCCGCAGTCTGCGGATTCACCCCCTTCAACGCCCGCGCCGTATGCGCATACAGGTCGTAGTAGCTCTGCTCCCGCGGTATCCCGTTCCAGAAATCTATATTCGGCTCGTTCCACACTTCGAAATACCACTGCGACACTTCGTCTATTCCGTAGCGCTCCACCAGGTGCCGCGCAAACGCCGTCATCAGCCCGTCCCACCGCTCCATGCTCTTCGGCGGCGAAACGTTCTGCTTGTACCAGAAGGGATGCAGCGCATCCGGATTGAACGCCAGCCTCTTCGGCATAAAGCTGATCTCAACCACCGGCCGCACTCCGTTCTTCAGCAGCCCGTCATAAATCTGGTCCACATACGCGAAGTTGTAAACCGGATTGCCGTGCTCGTCCTCGTTATAAACGCCCACCTCGTCGTGCAAAATCGCGTGGAACCGCACGTACTTCATGTCCGTCACCTGCTTCACCGCGCGCAGATCGTTGCGATAGCTCTCCCGCAACGTCAAGATCGCTCGTCCGGATCCGAACATCTCTTCCCAGAAATGCGGAAACGGTGTCGTCGGCGCCTTGGCATCAATCGTCACCTGCTCCTGCGCCGCAACCGGCGCGCTCCAACCCGCCACTGCCGCCGCCGCCATCGCGCCGCCCACCACGCACGCCCGCACCCTTGCTTGAAACTTCACGCGAAATCCCTCCGCAGCAATCGCCGCCTCTCCAAATATAGGCCACAAAAAAATGAGGACGCACATACCGTGCGCCCCCATCGAGTTTATTTCTTCGCTTGGTTTAGAAGCTGAACCGTGCCTGCAGCTGCACTGTCCTCGAACCCAAAGCACCACCAGCCACGCCAAAGTGGCTGTTCGGGCTCACCGTTCCATCCGGCTGCACTCCGCCGATGTAGGTGTCAATGCTGCCCGTGTTGATGTTCGTCTTGTTGAACAGGTTATATGCGTCGGCCCGGAATTCCAGTCGCGCCGCTTCGCCCAATACCGCCATCTTCGGGAAACCGAAGCCCTTGGTCAGGCTGGCGTCCAGGTCGCTGTAGCCCGGCCCGGTCAGGAAGTTGCGATGTATTCCAGGCTGCGGTCCCGGCGTGGTTGCTGGGAAAGCTGGTCCTTGAATGTAGGTCGGCGCCTTGAAGCACGTGCTCGCGTCCCCGTTGAATCCCGGGCTCGGCGAACTCTGATATGCCGCGTTCGACGTGCTCAGCCTGCATGGTCCCTGCGTGTACTCCGTCGGCCGAAGGTTGTAATAGGCGCCCTGGTAGTAGAAGCCATTGGTTCCGTACGTCGGGTTCCACGGGAAGCCGGTGTGTACGTTCCAGATGCCCGATACCGACCAGTCGCCCGCTACCTTCTCTAACCATCCACGCTCTCCGTGGAAGAACACCGGTTGCCACAGCCCGAACAACTTGAACGCATTCGCCACGTTGTAGTCGGACCGTCCATAGGCTGCCTTCGGGTCATACGGATATGGATCTTCTTCATACGGTCCCGAGTTGTTGTCCATTGCCTTCGAGAACGTATACATCGCGTCCAGGTTGAAGTTGTAAGAGAACCGGTGCTTCAACTCCGCCGTGCCTCCGTTGTAATTTCCGGATCCGGCGTTGTCGTAGAAGTAGAACTGGTTCACCACCGGGTTCACCGCTTGTCCGTACTGCGCCGCCAGCGTGTTCCAGTTTTCCTGGATCAGCAGGTGACGTGACTGACTTCCGATGTAGCCCAGCGAAGCCACCCACTCGTGGGGCAGCTCATACTGCACATCCGCCGAGTAGTGGTAGTTCGAGATCGTCTTGGGATGTGCGTTGTAACCCCAGACCGCCGTCGTCCCGGTCAAAGGCAGATTGTTCGACCCAAACGTCGTGATCGTCGCCGGGTTCGGCGGATATCCGAAAATCGAGTGAATGTCCGGCGCCGTGTTGTACAAGATGCCGTTACCCGCGCACGATGGGTTGGTGTTGTAAGGATACGGACAGGTGAACTGCGCGCTGATTGCGTTCGGCGGGTTGCCCACACCCTGCGCAATGATGGCAAATTCGTTCTGGTTGTAGAAGATTCCGAATCCGCCACGAACCACCAACCGGCTGTTCGATTGCAACGGCTGCCAGGCAAATCCCAGCTGCGGGCCAAAGTTGTTTTTCTGCGGCTGGTAAAGGTTTCCACCCACCCGCACATTCAACCCCGTCAGCTGATCGCCGCCCGCACCGAACTGCACCACGTCCAGGTTGTTCTGCTTGGCATACAGTCCGCCAAAATATGACCAGCGCAATCCAAGATTGATCGTCAGGTTCGGACGAATCTTGTAATCATCCTGCACAAACGCTGCCCACATGTTCGACCGCATGTCCTGCCGGTTCGCAAACGGAGTTCCGGTCGCGGAAGCAAACTGCCCCGACTCGAAATACGGCGCATCATTTGCAAAGTCCCAAAGGTTATTGAAGTTGAACGAAGGCCGCGCGTTATACGTCGGATTGTTCAGGTAATACAACCGCGTCAGGTCTCCGCCTGCCTTCAGGCTGTGCCGTCCCCAGATCTTCGTCACGATGTCGTTGTAGTCATACGTCCACTGGTTGAAGTTGCTCGGTCCCGGCGGCCCGTAAAAGCTCGGGCTCGCGCTCCCCAGGTTGTTGATGTTGTCCTGCGGCAATCCAAACGGCTCCTGCGGATTGCTCGTAACTTCATTCCACCGCCAGCCCGCCGCGTTCGCTCGCGCCTGGTTCAGCAATGTCGGAGAGAAGGTGTGGTTCCAGATCAGCGAGAACGCATCGTTGGTCTGCGTGTGATGCCATAGATTCGCTGCGCGCTGCGGCCCGTTATAAAACGTCGAGCTCACCGGTACCCAGTAAATCGTGAACGTCAACCGGTCCTTCGAGGTCACGTCCGCATCCAGCCGGCCGTTGTATTGCTTCTGCGCAGTCGAGCTCGGTGTCTCCGTGTTGTAAAACGCCAGGTCGGGAATCCCGTCCAGACCGCTACCCACTCCCGGCGTTGAAGAGTTACCGCCGTAGGTCAAATCCTGCAGTCCCAGTCCCGTGGTGATCGGCGACCCCACATCCAGTCCACCCGCCTCGGTATTGCAGTTCACGCCCTCTTGCAGTCCAGCGTCCCCGCAGGTGCGGGCAATCAGTGTGCTGCCCGGTGCCACGCCTTCTCCCGGATACGATAGATATTGTGCCGCGATGCTTCCCGGCGTTGCTGCGTTTGCCAGAAACGACGGTGTCTCATACCAGCCCTGCGCACTTCCGGTGCTGGAGGTCGGGCTCGCTTCATAGTTGAAGAACCCGAACAATTTGTTTTTCCAGAAAGGCCCGCCCAGGCTGCCGCCGTAATTATTCTGCCGCTCGTCGTTCCGGTTTACGCCCTTCTCCGCCGGCGTGCCGACGATGTCAGACCCTGTCCCGTTCCAACGCTGGTAGGCGTTCAAGCCCGGCCGCGATGCCTTGAAGAACGCGCTTCCGTGCACCTGGTTCGATCCGCCCTTCGACGTGATCTCCATCTGCGCGCCGCTGAAGCGCCCGTTCTCCGCGTCATAGCTGTTCGACACGATCTTGAAGCTGTCCACCGAATCTTCGCTCGGCGTTATTACCGACGCTCCGCCCCACACCGCGCTTACCGTGCTAATGCCGTCAATTGAAATTCCATTGGTCTCATACTGTCCGCCGCGGGCCTGGATCTGCACCCCGTTCTCCGTCGCGAAAATGCCGCCTCCGCCGGAACCGCCCGGGCCCTGGTTGCCGGGATTATTAAATGTCCCGCCCGTGGTCTGCGCGCCGTCTCCGTATACGCCCGGGGTTAGCTGCGCCAGCTGAAATATGTCGCGGTCCATTGACGGCATATGCTGGATCTCGTTGCTGCTGATCGTCGCGCTCACCGTCGCCGTGTCAGTATCCAGCAGCGGCGCCGAAGACCCCGACACCGTCACCGTCTGCGTCACCTCTCCGATGACCAGGACCACGTTCAGTGCGTTCGCCTGCTCGGGTATCAACACCACCGAGGCGATTTCTTTCGACGTGAATCCCGGGTGCTCCACTTTCAAACTGAAAGTTGTTTCACCAGGCAGCGCGTTGAACGTATAGATACCGCTTCCGTCCGTGGTAGAAACCTGCACCTGGTTCGTCGCAGGATTTGTCAGTGTGACCGTCGCGCCAGGCACTACCGCTCCCGACGGGTCCGACACTGTTCCGCGCAGTGACGCTCTGAACTGCGCCTGCAATGCCGTCGGCATCAGACACACGATCGTCATCACGAACAACCCGACGCATAGAAAGCTCTTCATGCTCTTCAACTGCGTCACTACTTTCCTCGGCGTAATACGATTCAACATTTGACACCCCTATAAAGCGCTGCTGGTCAGTTTCTACGACCCAACCTCATTGATCGCCTTTGATGAAGCGCGATTCAACGCGGCCAAAATCGCTGTATAAACTCCGGGGAATATTACAGATTTAATACGCCATGTGCAATCCCACGGGAACCTGACACATCACTGGCGACCCAGTAGACATGCGGGTTCCATCGCATCACGACATATCCCCCCTCCCTCCGGCTCCCCTTTTACCGTGTGGTCAATATTGCTCACCCGCGCCCCGCTCCCCCAGCCTTTTAATAGCGCCAGCTCGTCACATCCGCCCCCGCCGGAGCCGTCGCCACCATATGCTTCACCATCTCCGGCAGCACCCGCTGGTTGATCGTCAGCCTCGTGATCCGCGTGCTCTGGCTCGCATCCCCCGAATAGCAGTGCGGCTGCCTCGCCCCATAGTCAAAAGTCGCATCAGAATGCGGATTTCGCGTCCCATCCATTTCTTCCTGCATAAGGTGCACCGCGTTATTCAGAAAATACGTGTCGCTCTCCCCCACCGCCACATGCACCTTGCCCTCCAGCTTCGGCCCCAGCTCCGGCCACTCCCGCGCCATCTTCGCGTCCAGGTCATAGTTGTCGTGCCAATATTTCGCGACTTCCTTATCAATCACCCCCGTCCGCTTGTCATAAATCGGCTTGGGATAGCCATCCTCCCCCGCCGGCGAAAATACCGCCTGCCAGATGTCCCACTGCTCCCCGCTCCGCCCCTTCGTCCCCAGCACATACTCATACCGGTTCGACCCTTCGACCTCCGCAATTATGTTCCCGTCTACCGTCCGCTCTGCCGCGATAGGGATCTCCCCGAACATCCCCGCCCGGTAATACGCATTCGCATCCTTATATAGGTCAACCGTCTGGTAAGCCCTGAAGTCCACCGGGTCCGGACAGTTCGTCCACACGCCGTTATAAAAATCCGGATAGTAAATCTGCTGCGCCAGGCTCTCCCACCCGCCCGTTGACCCGCCATACGTCGCCCGCGCCCATCCCTGCCCGATTCCGCGAAACTGCTTTTCGATCGCAGGAATCACTTCCTCCGTCACCGCGTCCCCATACGGCCCCAGGTTCGCCGAGTTCACCGCGTAGCTGTCGTCGTAGTAAGGATTCGCGTGGTCCATCTGCAGAATGATCACTCGCGGCAATCGCCCCGCTGTCCAGTCCTGAAAGAATTTGTAACTGTATTCCGCGTATGTCTTCTCGTAGCCCTTCAAATCCGGCGTCGGCGGTGTCTCCCGAAATGCCGCCACCGTGAAGAAGTCGCGATGAAAATGGTCCTCCCACACAATCAGCGGATAGTGCGCGTCCTTGTGCTCGTCCCATCCATCCGGCAGCAGCACCATGCACTTGATATAAACGTCCCGCCCCCAGAACTTCGACAGCTTCTCGCTCCGGATCGTCACGTGCTTCAGCCACTTGTTGTCCGGCTGTATCTGCGGATGCGTGAACTCCGCCCAGTTGTCCGTCCGGTCCACATCCACCTGCTCCTCATCAATCGGCGGAATCACCCGATCCAGCGTCAGCTTCACCGTCCCGCCGCTCTTGCCGTCCAGATGCATCTTCGCCGGAGCGTTCAGAGGATTCCCCGGCTTGATCTGCCAGTGCTGCCCCTCGCCCTTGTCCGGAGCCAGCCACACCGTCTTCCCCGTCGCCAGGTGGAACTGCTCATATTTATTGAACACCGCCTGCACCGTGTAGTCCCCCGCCGGCAGCTCGCCCACATGCAGCAAAGGAAATCCCACCGTCGTCTCGTCCACCACCATCGTTCCGCCCGGCTTCAGCCCCTCCACATCCACGCCGAATCCCTGCGCCGAGTCATACGTCCCCTTCAGTTGGAAGCGCGGCTCCTGCGTCCCATCCTTCGTGATCACGAGAATTAAATGTCCTGTCAGCGGCTCGCCCTTCTGCACGCCGTCCGCGATCGTGACCTCAAATCGCAGCCCGCTCTTCGCGTCCCCCGCCACCGCCATCCTCGGCAGCGCCGCCATCATCACCGGTAGTGCCGCCACCATGCCCCACGCCAGCCCACGCTTCACCACGGTCCGCATCGTCATGCGCCAAAGCATAACCCAACTGCGCTCGCAGAATTCTCCGCCCTCGCCACGCGCAGATATTTTCCGCTGCCCCGTCTCCTCAGTAGCGCCAGCTTGTTACGTCCGCGCCCTTCGGAGCCGTCGCCAACATGTGCTTCACCATCAGCGGCAGCACCCGCTGCTGAAAGTCCAGCCCCTGGCTCTCATCCCAGTCCGGCAGCGTCCCCGTAAAACAGTGCGGCGCCCACGCTCCGTAATCAAACGTCGCATCACTGTGCGGGCTCTGCGTCTTCTCCAGGTTCTTCTGCATCAGGTGGACCGCATTATTCAGATAGAACGTGTCGCTCAGCCCCACCGCAACATGCAGCTTGCCCTCCAGCTTCGGCCCCAGCACCGGCCAGTCCCGCATCAGGATCGCGTCCAGATCGTAGTGGTCATGCCAATACTTCACCGTCTCCGCATCCACCGCCCCCGTCACCTTGTCATAAACCGCCCGGGGATAGCCATCGCTCCCCACCGGCGAAAACACCGCCTGCCAGATGTCGTACTGCTCCCCGCTCCGCCCCTTCGTCCCCAGCACATATTCATAGTGGTTCACCTGCGCCATCTCCGCCGTCACATCCCCATCGCCCGCCCGGTCGCTGGGAATCTGCACCTCCTCAAACGGCCCGCTCCTCACATACGCGTTCTTGTCCTCGTACAAATTCGTCACTTGGTAAGCGTGAAAGTCCACCGGGTCCGGACACATCCCCCACGCCCCGTTGTAATAGTCGGGATAGAGAATCTGCGCCGCCAGCGCCTCCCATCCCCCCGTTGATCCACCCTCGGTGCCGCGCGCCCATCCCTGCCCGATCCCGCGATACCGCTTCTCAATCTCTGGGATCACTTCTTCCGTGATCGCATCTCCATACGGCCCCAGGTTCGCCGAGTTCACCCCATAGCTATCGTCGTAGTAAGGGTTGGCATGATTCAGCACCACCAGAATTACGTGCGGCAGCACGCCGTTCATCCAGTCTTCGTGAAACCGGTATCCCCACACCTGCCCGAATTTCTGCCACCCCGTCGCATCCGCGTCTGGCGGAGTCTCCCTCCACGGCGCCGGCGCCCGGAACCGCTCCTGAAAGTGGTCCTCCCACACCACCACCGGATAATGCGCCTCCTTGTGCTGCTCCCATCCCGCCGGCAACAACACCATCGCCCCGATATAAATGTCGCGTCCCCAGAATTGCGACAGCTTCGCGCTCCTGATCTTTATGTGCTTTAACTGTTGCGTATCCGCCTCGGCCGCCGCCACCGGCCCCACCACTTTGTCCATCACCACCCGCACCACGCCCCCGCTCTTGCCATCAAGGTGCATCGTCACCGGGGCCGACATCGGGTTCCCCGGCTTCGAGTTCCAGTGCTGCCCCTCCCCCTCGTCAGGAGGAAGCCACACCGCCTTCCCTCCGCCCGGCCGAAACTCCTCGTACTTGTTGAATACCGCCTGCACCACATAGTCACCCGCCGGCAGCTCCCCCAGGCTCCGCAGCGGATAGCCAAAGCTCTCGCCATCCACCACCATCTTTCCGCCCGGCGCCAGTCCGCTCACATCCACGCCAAACGCCTGCTGCGTCGTGTAGCTCTCGTCAATTTGAAAACGCGGCTCGTCGCTGTCCCTCCGCCGCCGTTGCGTTTTCTTCTTCGCCTCCCCGCTCTCCACCTTCGCTATGCAGAGAATCAGGTGGCCCGTCAGCGGCGCGCCCTTCTGCACGCCATCAGCGATCGTCACTTCAAACTGCAGCGGCTGCCCGCCCTGCGCCTGACCACTCGCCGCGCCTGCGCCCAACCACGGCGCGACCGCCAGCACTAAACTCGCCGCAACTACTCCGCTCATTTTCATTGCGCAAAGCATACACAAATGTCCGCTGCGTTTTCAGGCCATCGCTCAAAATTGCTCTGCCCGCCCGCTACCCACCTATCGCGTATTGCCCTGTATATCGAACCGCGCATTCCCCATCGCCGCGCTCTTCACAATATTGTTCCGCGCAAAATGGTTTCCCCTCACGTGAAACGTCACCCCCACCGCAGGATTTCTCCCCTGCGCCACCAGCTGCAGATCAACCTCAAACGGATTCCGCCCGCCGCACGTGTTCCCCTGCACCCAATACTCTGCCGATGCCGCCGTGTCCGCCCACTGCAGCAGAATGCACTGGCTCCCCTGTGTCTGCGCCGCATTGCTCACGATCGTGTTGTTGATCACCTTCGCCACCCCGCCCCGCACCTGCCATCCCGCCTCCACCGCCGCAGCCGGCTCCGGCACCCCGTGCGTAAAGGTGAATGTGTTGTTCGCCACCGTCGTCCCCACCTGCCTCCGGTCATAGGGATGGAACACGCCATTCGTAACCTGATTGTGCTCAAATACAAATCCCTGCACCGCCTGGTACTCGATCTTGCAGAACACCTCCGGCGTCTGGCACTCAAACGTGTTGTCGTGGATCCGTATGTCCGTGTTCAATCCCGCATTCCCCGAATTGTTCGAGATGTGCACCAGCGGATACGTCCCATGCGTCGTAATCACCGTGTTGCGCCGCACCTCGATGTGGTTGTTCCTCCACAAAATTCCCAGGTTGCCGTCAATGATCGTGTTGCCCTCCACCAGGTCGTTGTTGTCGCCTTCAATGTCCAGGCACGCATCGCCGCAGTGCTGCGCCTTGTTCCGCAGAAACTGGATGTTCTGTCCCATCCCGCCCCAGTAGCACGACCCGCCCACATCCGAGCAGTTGTTGTCGCTGATCACCATGTCGCGCGCCCAGTGCGGCGTCGCCGGAGAATGCCACTCCGACCCGTTGTCCCCGCCCCAGTACTGCACTCCATGCACCAGCTGATGAAACTCGTTGTGCATCACCTTCGCCCCCACCGTCGAGGCCAGCACCACCCCCGTCGCCTGCTGCTTCTTCCACTCCGGCGATGGCAGCGTCACCGAGTTATATGAGAACTCCACGTCATACGTCGCATTCTCGTCCGTCGTCCCCGCCGTCGTCGGCGCCCCGCCCCCCGTCACCAGCAGGGGAATGTCCACCCCATGACAATGCGTCACCACCACATGCTTCGCCGATGCCGCCGCCACCAGGTAATACGTGCTCCCGCCGGGATTGACCGCCCTCGCCCAGCAATTCTCCACGCGAATGTTTTCCACCCCCTTGCCGTGAAATAAATACCTCCGCCCCGGCAACGCCAGCTCTATCGCCGCGCTTTCGCCACCGCAAGTGATCGTATTATTCCCGTTCAGCGTCACGTTGGTCTCCCAGTGCGTCGGCGCGTTCAGCTTCAGTCCATGCCCGCGCCCCAGCGTCACCAGCGTCTTCGCCGAACCCGGCTGGTCCACCACGATCGTCCCCGCAGCCGCCCCCAGCGCCGCATCCGCTGCATTGATCTCAGCCCCCAGGTCGCCTGGATACGCCGCAGCTCGTACCGCCCGCTGCCCGTGCGCTGCCGCCGTCATCAACAACAACGCAGCGCCCACGGCCGCAACCGCAACTCCAGCAGAATTTGTGCGACGAAGCACTCTACCTCCCGCCGCTGCCCGCAGGCGCCCCACTCGGCGCAGGTGTTGCCGCCGGAGTCACACCCGGCGCCGCCCCCGGTGCATTCCCCGCCTTCACCAGCAGCGCCAGCCGCGGAAACGTGAACCCGCCTCCCGTGTCGTCAATCACATTCACCTGGCACGTATAGAGCCCCGGCTTCAAATCCGCCAGCGGCACCTCCAGCTGAAACGCCACCGCATCCTTCGCCACATTATTTATCTGCTTCGCCTCGACCAGGGGAGTCTCATACACCTTCGTCGTCCCATTCAAAAATTCAATGGACGTCAGCACCCTCACCCCCGCCGCCGCTGCCGCCGCCTCATTCTTGGCCGCCGCCTGCTTCTCTGCCGACTTCTGCTTCCCCGTCGTCCCAGTGAACACCGGCGCGCCCGGCGATCCCTTCGGGTCATACACCTCGTAAAGGAAATACAGCTTCTGGTCCTGCCGGAATACGTGCGCTACATTCGGCACCCACTGCTCCCCGTCGCGAATCAGCGGGTTGTCGTTCTTCTTGCTGTTGTCCGCGATCCGCTGGCTCGCCACCACCACCGAACTCATCCGCAGCGGCAGCTTCGTCAGGTCCGGCACCACGATGTCCGCCTCAAACGATCCCATCTTGCCGTCAATGTTCTCCCGCACCACAAACTTCACGTGATATTTGCCCGGCGCCAGCGTGAAGCCCGTCGAGTATTGAATGTTCCGGCTCCGCACCTGCTGCGATTCATCCACCGACAGCTTCACCTTGTCCCGCGCGTTCGCCACCACGTGCCCCGCCGCATCCTTCACGTCGCCAATCACGTCCAGCGTCGCCTTGTCCTTGCTCCCGCCCTTTTGAAAAGGAATCTGTGATCCCGGCACGATCAGCTCCACCGGAACGAAATAGCGGTCGCGGTCCATCCGGAAATAAAGCGCCTGCATATAAATCGCCACGTCCGTCGAGGGCAGCTCGCTCGCCAGCTCCTGCTCCAGCTGCCGCTCCCGGTCCTCCGCATTCGAATGCTTGTAATCCGCCGGCGCATAATATCCCGGCCGGTACTCGAGCTTCGCATTCGGCACATTCACCTTGATCGTCAGCTTGCGAAACGCCCCGTCCCTGACCGTGTTCGTCGAGTGAAAGCCCAGCACGTAATACGCCGCCGTGTCCCGCTGGATCTGCGCAAACGCCGGCGCAAAATCGTTCGTATCGAAGAATGCCTTGCCGCCCGTATCCGCCGACAGCGTAGACAGCGTCTCCTGCGCCGCAAAATTCGAGTCCAGCTGGTTCTGCATCGAAACGCCGTTATACGCCGCCGTCCCCCGCAGGCTCCCCGTCGTCGCATCGCCCACCGGAGTCATCGCCTCCAGCCCCTGCGTGTCCACGCTATATATAGACAGGTTCGACTTCACCGCCGCGTTCGTCGCCGCCCGCAAACTCGCCTGGTTCTCAATCCCCTGCCGCGTCAGCCCGCCGGAGAAATACAACATCGCCTTCTTCTGATTAATTCGTGACAGCGACTGCGCAATTGTCTGGATCGCGTACAGCTCCCGGTCCGTGTTCAGCGCGTTAAACTCGCTCTCATCCGCCGTGAAATCCGCCGAAGTGTCCGACGTCCCCGCCGTTGACCCGCCCTCGTTGCCCAGCTGGAATCCCTGCCCCTCGATCCCGCTATACCGGTCCAGCCCCGTCAGCAGCGCCTTCTTGTCCGTCGTAAAATCCTGGTCCAGCGTCACCGACGTCGCCAGGCTCACCAGCGCCACCAGGTCCGCCGGCCCCATCTTGGTATTCACATACTGCTTCGCCGCCGCTACCGCCCGCTCCAGGTCCTCCGGCTGCATCGAGATCAAATCAAAAAAGATCACGATCAGCCGATGGTTCCTCAACGCCGCCTCGTTCACCGTTCCGTCCTTCGTCAGCACGTTGCTCGCCAGCGCGCCCGCCGACCCCATCGCCGTCCCCTTCTCGTTCAGCGTCGCAATCTCATCCACGTTCTGAAAGTCGAACGACGTCAGCTTCTGCGGCTTCCCGTTCTCCAGCAATGTGAAGTCGCTCTGCTTCAGTCCATCCATCACCTGCCCCGTCCGCTTGTCCCTCACCACCACATTCGTCAGCACGATGTCCGCATTCACCTTCAGCGTGAAGCTCCCCTCGCTCGTCGCCTTCTGCACCGTAATATCCGACGACCCCAGCTGCGCCGGAGCCTGCGTGCTGCGCCGGAGCCTGCTGCCCACCTGCGCCGGAGCCTGCTGCTGCCCGCTCTGCCCCGCCGCCTGCGCCGCCATCGGGCTCGCCATCGCAATCGCCAACGCAACGCCATCGCTGCCGTCAGCATCGCCGGCATCAACGGCTTCATCGGCCTCAACGGCCTCATCGTGGCCCGCAGCATCTCTCCCATCGCTCTCCTCCTTTCTAGAAGCGGTATCTGGCCAGCAGCAGAAAATTCCGCATCGCCGCCGCTCCCGTCACCGCTCCTGCCGTTGGCGATCCAATCGCCGTCGAAACTCCCGTGTACTGCACCACGTTGAAAACATTATTCGCCGTCGCTCTGAATTCAATCGTCTTCGTATCCGCCAGCTGCACGTACTTCGAAAACGCCATATCTATCTCGCGCGTCCCCGGCCCCGGTATCGAATTGCGCCCCGCCGTCCCGTAGTGCAACAGTCCCGTCGTTCCATCCACCGGCAGGCTGAACGCCGACGTATTAAACCACTCCTTGATCTGGCTCGGCCCGCCCTCCAGGCTCGATCCCGGCACCCGGTCCGGCCGCAGCGAGTTCGTGACCCCGCCGCTCACCTCGGCCGCCGCCGCCGCGTAGTAGGGATTCAGCGGCAGCCCCGTCGCCACCGTGTAGTCGCCATAAAACTGCAGCCCCGCCATCGCATGGCTGATCCAGTTTCCCTTGTTCAGATATCTTCCGTTCGGCCCAAACGGAAGCTCCCACGTGAAGTCGCCCTTCAGCAAATGCCGCTGGTCAAACTCCGAGTTCCCCATGTCCCCGATCAGGTTCAGCGGCCTCTGCGCCACCACCGCCGTCGTCCCCCCAATGCTCGACGCATCATCGATCGAGTGCGAATAGGTATACGTCGCCCCCAGCGCCAGCCCGTGCTGCAGCCGCTTCCGCAGCCGCACCGCCAGCGCGTTAAAGTTCGACTGCGCCTCCGACACTTCATAGTTGAAGACCTGCGCATTCGGCGTCGTCGGTCCCACATTCAGCACCCGGTTCGGCGCCAGCAGTCCATCGAGATGCGTTCCCTTCGACCCGTTGTATCCCACATTCAGCACCAGTCCCTTGCCCAGCGTCTGCTGAATGTCAATGTTCCACACCTGCACATATCCCATGCGATAGCTCTTCTCCACCGCATAGTTATTGGTCAGGCATTCCGGCGGCAGGCTCCCGTTCGGGCACACCGACTGCTCCGCCGTCAGTCCGTTCTCAACCGTAAATAAATTCCCTGCAGGATTCGTCGCGCTTAGCGTCTGCGTATTGTTGTTCGCTATCGCAAAAGGATTCTGGTACGCCAGCTTCTGTATGAATGCCCCGTACTGGCTGGTGTTGTAGTTGATCCCGTATCCCGTCCGCACCACCGTATTCTTCGCCGCCTTCCACGCCACTCCAATCCGCGGCGCCCATCCTCCCCGGAACGGCTCCACCAGGCTCCGCGGATAGGCTCCCCCATACGTCCCCTGGTTGCTCCCCGGCGTCACCCGGTCCACCGCCGTAAACGTCGCGTTCGGATCCAGGTTCGCCAGCCGGTTGTCCTTCTCGTAGTAAGGCCCGTAATACTCGTACCGCAATCCATATAGCAGCGTCACCGTCGGCGACACTCTCCACGTGTCCTGCGCAAACGCCTCAAACACATTCGACCGCAGATAAAATTTCCCGTTGCTCACCTGGCACACTGCCGGGTCAGATCCCGCCGGACATGGCCCCTGCAGCGACGCCGCCTGCGGCAGCCCCAGCAGAAAATCCGCGAAGTCCAGCCCGCCCGTCTTGTTCCCCGGGTCCTGTGTCGCAAATCCCGAGAACGTATACGCCCCCGTCCCCTGCACCCCGCCAATCACGTTCAGGCTGATTTTTCTTAGGTCGCCGCCATATCTCAGGTTGTGGTTCTTGTGTATCCACGATGCCGTGTCTCCCACCTGCATCGTCATCTGTATCCGCGAACTCGGCTGCTGCTCCTGCGCCGGAGAAAATTGCGAGAACTGCAGGCTGGGCAGCCCGTAGAAAAACGGCAGCGACCCCACGCCCTCAATCCCTAAATTCCCCGCCACGTTGTTTACATCGGTGAAGTAGTTCCGGCTCTCGCTGTCCGTCCGGTTCACCGTCGCCGCAATGTTCTGCGTCCAGCTCCCCTTCGCAATCGTGTAGCCCAGCGACAACACATATTGATACAGCTGGTCCTTGCCCCCGAAGTCAGGAAACAGGCTGACCTCGTCCTCGCTGGTGTGCTGAAAATTGAAGTTCGCGTTCAGGTTCTGCCGCAGCGTCTTGCTCCCGCTGTTCCCGCGCATGAACATCGCCATCGGTCCGCCGCCGCCGCCCCCTGCGCCGAAGTTGTGCACATACCGCGCCGACACCTGGTCGTTATTTGTTCCCTGCGACGTCAGCAACCGGTAGTTCGGCTGGCCCGGTGTCGCGTTCGTCTGGTTCGGCAGGGGAATGTAGTTCAACAGCGCCTTTGAGATCGGATTGATGCTGCATCCCTCCGTCCCGCATCCCGTGATGGACTGCGTCACCGGCTGCCCTGGCGCCGAGTTGATCGGGTAAGGCACTCCCGTGAACGGGTTGTAGAGCAATACCGTCTGCCCCGTCGCCGCGTCTACCGGAGCCGGCAGTGTCCCCGCTCGCTCCGCTGCTGTCGGCACATTTCCCGCCTCGTCAAATGCCGTCGAGCCGTGGTTGCCAAACAGCGCGAGAAATACAAAGTCCTTCGTCGAACTCGTAAACTTCGGTATCGGCGGCCCCGCATACACCAGCCCATACCGGCTCGTTCCGTAACTCGGCTTCGGCTCCGGCGTCCCCGTCACTGAAAAATTCTGCGCGTTCAGCGCCGAGTTGCTCGTCTGATAAACGATTGACCCGTGAATCGCGTTGGGATTGAAGCGCCGGAACGCTCCCCCGCCTCCTCCGCCCGGCCCTCCGCCGCCGCCGAGAAATCCGCGCGCATCCTGGTACCGGTCCACGTTGCGCGTCTCCGTCGTTCCCTGCAGCGCTCTCTGGTCTTCAATCTGCTCCCGCGCCGCCTGAAAATCGAATCCCGGAGCCGTCGCTCCCTCGGATCCCGACACCGCCACCGCATCGCCGCCCCCTCCACTCACCTGCGGCAACGCCGCTCCCGTGTTGCCCCCGCCCAGTCCTGCCGCCTGCGCTCCCTGGCTCGCTCCAGCACCGCCAGCGCCTGCGTTCCCTTCGTCATCCCCAGCGCGCTCGCCCCAGCAATCGTGTCCTGCCCGTTCTCCACTCGCGATGCCAGCACCATCCCCAGGTCCACCTGCGCCTGCCGGTTCGTCGCGCTCAGCACCACGTCCTTCGTCCCCGCTGCGAATGCCGCCAGCTCGGTGCGCACGACATAATGCCCATACTTCGGGATCGCCATCCCATACGCGCCCGTCGCATCTGTAACCGTCGTGTACTTTTCTCCGGTCAGCGCATTCGTCGCCGTCACGCTCACCCCCGGCAGCCCCAGCGCATCTTTCCCATCCCCTGCGCGCACCATCCCCCGCACCACGCCGCCCTCACTCATCTTCGCCAGCGCATCTTGTGCCGCCGCGCCCGCACTCTGCCCCGCAGAATCCTGGCTCGCACTCCCCGCCGCTGCGCTCTGACTCTGGCTCGCACTCCCCGCCGCTGCGCTCTGACCCTGGCTCGCACTCCCCGCCCCATCCTGCGCCCACGCGCAGCTCCCCGCTCCCAGCCCCGTGGCCAGTGCCGCGACAAATACAAATCTCCCGAACTGTTTACACCTGGGGGAAATCAGCAACTCCGCACTCGCTCCTCGCAACGAATTCTTTCCGGCTATCCTGCCGGCCGCCAATATGCCTGTCGTTATATCTCAACCGCTCTACTGCGTCGGCCCAGTCGTCGGCCCGTCTTTGTGCCCGCCTCTCCACCCGTCCCACTTCCCGCCCCATTCGCGCGCCTGCTCCCGTCATGTCTTTCTCCCCTGCATCTGGGCCACCCGGACCACCCGGCCCACCCGGGCCACCCGGCCCTCGCCCGCGCCTGTCTCCCGCCGACCGGATGTTCAACGTTGACGGCACAAACGTGCCCTGCTTCAGCGCGCCCTTGCCCATCACATAATCCCCCGCCTTCAAATCCGCCAGCGTCACGCTGTCTCGCCCCTTCTTGAACGCCGTATTCTCATCCACCTCGATCGTCTGCTCGCTCGTCTTCAGCGTCCCCGCCTTCATCCCCGGCACCTGTATCTGTACTGTGATCTTCGTGCCGCTCACTCCCGTCACCCGTCCCGCGATCCACGTCTTGCCCAGCGATGCCAGCCGGTCCTTCACCTCCGCCGCCGTCTGATACACCGTCATCCCCGCATGCAGAGTGTTCCCCTGCTTCGCGTCCGGCTGCCCCATCGCCAGCACCCCATACCCCACCTTCAGGTCCGCCAGGTGCGCCGGCTCCCGCTCATGCATCACCCGCGTATTCGGCCCGAACGTCACCTCCCAGTCCTGCCCGTCCTGCGTCTTCACCGTCATCTTGTCACTCCCCACCACGGTGATCGTCCCCATCACTCCGCGCGTCCCCGGCGGCATTCCGCCAGCCTGCGCCCCGCCACGGCCCGGCCCATCGCCCGCCTCATCCTGCGCCATCGCGCCCGTCGCCAGCAGCATCGCCCCGGCCGCCATGACCACCGCCAATATCTTCCCCGCCCGCTTCGCCGTCATTTGCACTGCTCTCATGTCACGTCCACTTCGCTCTCAGGATTTTTTCCGCCCTGCCATCTCCAACCCGCTCGCCCGTCCCCGTCCTTCGTTCTCTCTCCGGCCGCGCTTCTCAGATAGACGGATGAGCCTTACCGGAAGATTCTATGGCCGCCCTTTCTCTTTGCCCCTGCCCCATATTCCCCGCTCTGCCTCTCCTGTTCCGGAACTTCCCGCCATCGGACTCCGATTCTCCCTCATTTCCACCATTTCTGACCACACCCCTTCCGTCTGCGTCTAAACTCAGCTTTTATGGCGAACGCTCCCCACTCCCATTCCCACGACGGGCATTCGCACTCCCATCCCCACGACCATCAGGAGCAGCACTTCCGCTCCAGCGAATTCGTCCGCGACATCATCATCGGCATGGCCGACGGATTGACCGTCCCCTTCGCCCTCGCCGCCGGCCTCTCCGGAGTCATCACCCAGACCAACGTCATCGTCCTCGCCGGCCTTGCAGAGATTGCCGCCGGCTCCATCGCCATGGGCCTTGGCGGATATCTCGCCGCCCGCAGCGACGCCGACCACTACAACTCGGAGCGCCTCCGCGAAGAACGCGAAATCGTCGAGCGCACTCAGGACGAAGAAGAAGAGATCTACGAAATCTTCTCCAACTACGGCGTCACCCGCGACGAAAGCACGCCCCGTCCTCAACGCCCTCAAACGCAACCCGCCCGCCTGGGTTGACTTCATGATGCGCTTCGAGCTCGGCCTTGAAGAGCCCCAGCCCCAGCGCGCCCACCGCAGCGGAGCCACCATCGCCGCCTCATATATAGTTGGCGGCCTCATCCCCCTCTGCCCCTACATGTTCTTTCCCGACCTCACCGTCGCCCTCCGCGCCTCCATCGCCATCACCCTGCTTGCCCTTGCCGTCTTCGGAGCCATCAAAGGTCGCGTCACCGGCATCGGCATGCTCCGCTCCTCCATCCAGACCGTCGCCATCGGAGGACTCGCCGCCGCCGCCGCCTTTGCCCTCGCCCGCCTCCTCAGCCGCCATAATCCCGCCGCCTGATCCCGCCAGCCCCGCAGCCCCCGCCGCTTTTCACCAAATGACAACCCGCCTCGAACCGGATACAGTCTGTTGGCATCCAATCCCCCACTGCCCCCATGGCCCCCACCTCCATCTCGCCTCCCGCCCCCGCTCTCACGCCCCCCGCTCCCGCGCCTCGAGTCCCCCGCGCTCTCTCCCGGCTCTCTCCTCGAACGCTTCCTCGCCGTCCGCCAGCTCACCGTCGCCTGGTCCCGCCTCCTCACCGAAGAGGACCAGATGGTCCAGTCATCTCCCGACGCCAGCCCCGTCAAATGGCACCTCGCCCACTCCGCCTGGTTCTTCGAGACCTTCGTCCTCCGCCCCTACGACCCCGACTACAAGCCGCTGAATCCGGACTTCCTCTGGCTCTTCAACTCCTACTACAACCTCGTCAGCGATCAGCCCGAAAAAGCCCTCCGCGCCAGCTTCTCCCGCCCCTCCCTCCAGCTCGTCCTCGAATACCGCTCCTACGTTGACGATGCCGTCGCCCGCCTGCTCTCCGCCAACGCCCTCTCGCTCGAGGCCCGCACCACCATTGACATCGGCCTCCACCACGAGCAGCAGCATCAGGAGCTCATCGCCGCCGACATCAAGCACGCCTTCTTTACCAATCCGCTTCACCCCGCACTGCGCCCGCTGGAATCGCCTCTGCCCTCATCCGCCGGCCTCCTCCGACTCCGCCTGGCTCTCCCTCAACCCCGGCCTCATCTCCATCGGCCATCGACTCAGACGCATTCTCCTTCGACAACGAGCGCCCCCGCCACCCATATTTCATCGGCGAATTCTCACTCGCCCGCTCCCTCGTCAGCTGTCGCGACTACCTCGCCTTCATCGAAGACGGCGGCTATACCAAAAACTCCCTCTGGCTCTCTGCCGGATGGGACGAGATCCACGCCCACCACATCTCCGCTCCCCTCTACTGGCGCCGCCCCCAGGAGAGCGAAGTCGAAATCTTTACCCTCCACGGCTTCCTCCCCTTCTCAGCCCTCGCCGATACCCCCGTCTGCCACCTCAGCTATTACGAGGCCGACGCCTTCGCCCACTGGGCCGGAGCCCGCCTGCCCTCCGAGTTCGAGTGGGAAGCCGCCGCTGCCTCCCAGCCTCCCACCAACTCCGGCTTCCTCGATATCGAGACCCTCAACCACGGCGTCCTCCAGCCCACCCGCCTCGACCCGCTCTACGGCTCCGTCTGGCAGTGGACCCACTCTGCCTACTCCCCCTACCCCGGCTATCGCCCCCTCGCCGGCGCACTCGGCGAATACAACGGCAAATTCATGAGCGGCCAGATGGTCCTCCGCGGCGGCTCCATCGTCACTCCCGCCGGCCACATTCGCCCCACTTACAGAAACTTCTTCCAGCCTCCAACCCGCTGGCAGTTCTCCGGCATCCGACTCGCGAAGAGTCCGGCTTAATCCGCCGCTCATCATTCCCATCCCCCATCCCTGCTACACTCGGAGACCCCATGCGACCGGCCCGCGTCCTTCCCGTCATCAAATCTGCCGCCAAGCCGGCCCGCCCAGCTCTCCGTCCTGCTCACGATTCAAAGCTCCATCCCGGCCTCCAGCTCGTTCCCCCCGTCCCCTCTCCCCTCGCGCAGGAGGTTCTCCGCGGCCTCTCCGCCCCTAAAAAATTCCTCAGTCCCTGGCTCTTCTACGATGACCGCGGCTCGCTCCTCTTTGAAGACATCACCGCGCTGCCGGAGTATTACCTCACTCGCGCCGAACGCAGCATCTTCGCCGAGCATGCCGACAGCATCATCGCCCTCGCCCGCGGCCGCGCCCGCCTGCCTCTCAGCATCCTCGAGCTCGGTGCCGGCACCGCCGCCAAAACCGGACTCCTCCTCGCTGCCGCCGCCCGCCTCCAGCATCGCGTCCTCTATCAGCCCATAGACGTCTCCGCCTCCGCCCTCTCCCTCGCCCGCGAACACATCCAGGCCTCCGTCCCCGGCGTCACCGTCGAGCCTCACGTCGCCGACTACACCCGCGGCTACGGCCAGCTCGCTCGCCCTGCCGGCCCCCGCCTGGCTCTCTTCATCGGCTCCAGCATCGGCAACTTTGAGCCCGCCGACGCCCTCGCCGTCCTCCGCCAGCTGCGCTCAGAGCTTCGCTCCGGCGACTCGCTCCTCATTGGCGTTGACCTCCGCCCATCCTCCACAGGAAAAGATCCCGCCACCCTGCTCGCCGCCTACAACGACGCCGCCGGAGTCACCGCCGCCTTCAACAAAAATGTCCTCGTCCGCATCAACCGTGAGCTCGGCGCCAACTTCCGCGTCGAGGGCCGCGACGCCCGCTTCAAGCACTCCGCTATCTGGAACTCGCGCCTCTCCCGCATCGAAATGCATCTCGTCAGCACTCGCACCCAGACGGTGGACATCGCCGCTCTCGACCAGGGCTTCCAATTCTCGGCCGGCGAATCAATTCACACCGAAAACAGTTACAAATACACCCGCCAGCGCCTCGCCACCCTGCTCACCCGCGCCGGCTTCAAAGTCTCCCGCCAGTGGACCGACAGCAACCGCCTCTTCCTCGTCACCCTCGCCTCCACCGCCCCCAGGCCCACCGCCCCCAGGCCCCGCACTTAATCCCGCAGCTACTTCTCCACCCGCAGCAGCACCACTCCGTGCTTCGGAACCACGAACGTCTTCTCCATCGGCACCTTCATCGTCTTCCCCGTCCACACATCCTTCATCTTCGTCACGCCCTTCAATCCGGGCTCCTGCCATGCCACCGGCGGCATTGCGGAATCGAACTCCACCATCACCGCCCCATCCTTCATCCTCACCGTCATCGCCGTCGCGTCCTCCCCCCGATTAAACAGCGCAATCGCCGCCCCATTCTTCAGCCGCTTCGTCCACGCCTCCTTCGGCCCCTGCGCCCCGATCCGACTTCCCTGCTTCCCCAGCTCATCCTGATCAATCGCAATCACATCCCGGTTCAGCAGAATGCTCTTCGTCTCCTCCGTCATCTTGCTCAAATCATTTCCCGCCAGCAGCGGAGCCGCCAGCATCGCCCACAAGCTCATGTGCGTCAGATACTCATCCCGCGTCATCTTTCCGTTGCCCACCTCCAGCATGTCAGGATCGTTCCAGTGCCCCGGCCCCGCGAAATTCTGCAGCCCATCCTGCGCAAATCCAATCACCGACATCCGGTCGTAGTTGTCGGAAATATCTCCCGTCGTCCGCCACAGGTTCGCGCCCACGCTCGGCCCCCACTCCCACACCGCGTCCCATCCGTACTGGCACAGGCTGTAAACCACCGGCCGCCCCGCCTTCTCTATCGCCTGGTGCATTTTTTCGTAGGCCGCCCGCATCATCGCGTTCGCCTTCGCCGGATCGCCGCCGCTCTCCCGGTCCATCACCTCGCGATAGCTGCACAGGTCGTACTTCAGATAGTCCACGCCCCACGCCGCATACGTCGCCGCATCCTGCTCCTCGTGCCCGTAGCTCCCCTCATACCCCGCGCACGTCTTCGGCCCCGGTGAGGAATAGATCCCCAGCTTCATCCCCTTGCTGTGCACATAATCCGCCAGCGCCTTCATGTCGGGAAATTTCTTGTTCGTCTGGATTCGCCCCTCAGCGTCCCGCTCCCCCTCCCACGTGTCGTCGATATTCACGTAGACATACCCCGCGTCCCGCATCCCCGACGCCACCATCGCATCCGCCGCCGCCCGCACATCGGCGTCCGTCACCCGCTCCGCAAAATGGTTCCAGCTGTTCCACCCCATCGGCGGAGTCGCCGCCAATATCGCCTCCGCCCGTCTGTCCTCTTGACCCCCGCCGTCTGCCCTCTTGACCCCGCCGCCTGCCCCATTCCCGCCTGCGCCAGCCCGCTCGCAGCAATCATTATTGCTGCCGTCAATCCCGCCCATCGCACCGCTATCCCGCAGAATCCGCGCATCTTCGCCTCCCTGTCCACCATCAAAACCTCAGCCTCAGCATTCTACTCACCGCAGAATCGCTCTTCCCAAATCTCAAAGCCGGGTTAAACTACTCTCCCGGTCGGTTCGCTTCCGGTCAGTTCCCGCCCTCTGTCTTTTCTCAACTCCGCGCTCTTCAACCCGATCCCCGAGGATTCCGAAGCGTGTCCCACTCCTCCCCATCCCGACCCGCGAGCCGCGTCCCCGCCCCCAGCCGCGTCCCCTCTATTCCCGGTCTCGATCTGGACGCCCAGTACCGCCAGACCCGCATGGGCGGTGACTTCTTCGATCTCGTCCTCACCCCCGACCACGTCGTCTTCCTGCTCACCGACATCGCCGGCCAGCGCGATCAGACCCACGCCATCGCCGCCGAAGTGCAAGACGTCTTCCGCGCCACCGCCGAAGACCGCCTGCAGGATGCGGACAAGAATGAGAACGACGCCCTCGTCTCCATCCTCCACGAAATCAATCGCACTCTCCTCGCCACCAGCCAGGGCGTCCGCTGCGCCTCCACCTTCATCGGCTCCTACAATCTGCTCTCCGGAATCCTCTCCTACATCAACGCCGGCGGCCCCCCGGCTCTGCTCCGCGCCGATGGCGAGATCACCCTGCTCGAATCAAATGGCCTGCCCCTCGGCCTCTTCACCCACCTCACCCACGACGCCGCCTTCACCGTCCTCAATCCCGGCTCCACCCTCCTGCTCGTCTCCAAAGGTGTCGTCGAGGCCCATCACCATCATGAAGAATTCGGCCTCGATCGCGTCCGCGCTATCCTCGAGTCCTCCGACGCGCCCACCGCCCACGCCCTCGGCAGCGCTGTCCTCCAGTCCGCCGGCCAGTGGATTGATGGCCCCAGCTACTTCGGTCCCCGCCTCACCATCCCCGGCTTCCGCGCCGGCAACAATGAGCAGGACATGACCTCCGTCGTCGTCGCCCGCCGCTCCTAGCCGCGCTTCCAGTCCCCGCTCTTCCCGCCGCTCTTCCGCTCCAGTCGCACCCGCTCGATCGTGATCCCCTTGTCCAGCCCCTTGCACATGTCGTAAACCGTCAGCGCCGCCACACTCGCCGCCACCATCGCCTCCATCTCTACTCCCGTCTCCGCCGTCGTCGCCGCCACCGCGCGCACCCGCACTCCCCCCTTCACCACCTCCGCCGTCACATCCACAAACGCCAGCGGCAAGCTGTGGCATAGAGGAATCAATTCGGCCGTCCTCTTCGCCGCCATCACCCCCGCCACCCGCGCAATCTCCAGCGCATCGCCCTTCGCATTCCCCGGCAGCGCTTTCAACACCTTCGCCCCCATCGCTACGAATGCCGACGCCTCCGCCTCCCGCCGCGTCGCCCCCTTCCCGCCTACATCCACCATCCGCGCCCGGCCTGCCGCGTCGTAGTGACTCAGCTTGCCTCGCTTCCGCTTCCCCGCTACCGTCTTTTTCCTCGCGCGCTTCTTCCCGTCACTCATCGCCTCACACTCCCCGCAACACGGTTACCCACTCGCCCGCCCGCAAACCATCCGCATCCGCTGGAACCACCACAAATCCATTCCCCCGCGCCGTCGCCGCCAGGTCTCCCGATCCCTGCCACTCCACTCGCCGCACCATCGGCCCGGAAATATCTCCCCGGCTTTTTTCTTCCGTCACCCGCGCCGGCAAAAATCGCGTCAGCCCTCTCCCCACCACCACGTCCTCCTCCAGCCGCGCTCCCCCAAACTCAGGACTCCATCCCGACTCCCCCGCCAGCGCCGCCACCATCCGCCGCCCAAACAGCGCAAACGTCACCATCGCCGATACCGGGTTCCCCGGCAATCCAAAAAAATGCCGCTCCACTTCTTTCTCGCTCCCCTCCTCCTCCCCGCCCGGCAGCCGCCCAAACACCAGCGGACGCCCCGGCTGCATCTTCACCCCGGTAAACAACAACTCCGCCTTCATCCGCTCGACCAGCACCTTCTCCACCAGGTCATACTTGCCTGCGGAAACTCCCCCCGCCAGCAACACCAGCCCGCATCCTCGCGCTTCCTTCAGCCGCTCCGCCAGGCTCTCCTCCGTGTCCTTCGCCGCCCGCAACACCACTGCCTCTCCGCCCGCCCGCTCCACCTGCGCCGCCAAAGTCCAGCTATTAGAATTCCGTATCTCCCACGCTCCCGGCGCATCGCCCACCTCGACCAGCTCGTCGCCCGTCGCGATGATCGCCACCCGCGGCCTCGCCCACACCCGCAGCTCTCCATATCCGCACGACGCCGCCACTCCCAGCTCTGCCGCGCCCAGCCGCGTCCCCGCACTCACCAGCGCCGCTCCCGCCTTCGCCTCGCTCCCCGCCGCAACAATGTTGGCTCCCGCCCGCACCTCGCGCCCCGCCTCCACTGAAATCTCACTCCCCGCTCTCTTCACCCACTCCACCATCACCACCGCGTCCGCTCCCGCCGGAACCGGCGCCCCCGTCATCACCTCCACACTCTCCCCCGCCTGCAACGCCTTCCCCGTCCAACCCTGCCCCGCCCGCACCTCGCCCAGCACCCGCAGCTTCCGCCCGCCGTCCGCCACCTCCCCCGACCGCACCGCAAATCCATCCCGCGTGCTCCGGTTAAACGCAGGAAAATCCCTGTCCGCCTTGACCTCCTCCGCCAGCACTCGCCCCGCCGCCTTGCCCAGCTCCACCCGCTCCCAGCTCTTCTTCTCCTCCCACCGCACGCGCTCCGCCTCCCGCTCGACCACCTCGACCGCCGCGTCATATCCCAGCACTCGCTCGCTCACTTCGTCTCCAATAAAAAGGGCAGCCATCGCTGGCTGCCCCAATTTACCTCTTAATTAAACGCGCCGCTCGTTACTTCTTCTTCCGCGCCGAACCCGTCGTCGGCACCGATGCTCCGATGCCTTTCAATATGTCCTTCACTTCCTGCGCGTGCGGTCCCGTCGGATCCAGCTCCAGGTATTTGTCATAAGCCTCGACGCATCCCGGCGGAGCCACCACCTTGCCGCTCGCATCCACCCCCGCCTTCTGGATCAGCGCCTGCCCCTTCACGTAATACGCCAGCGCCTGCTTCGGATCGGCCCCGATCGCCTTGTCCGCCGCCGCTGCCGCCTGGTCGGGATTGCCCCCCTGCAGCATCAGCACCGACTCGTTGTAGTAGTAGGTGTAAGCGCCTGCCGGATCGGCCTTGGCTGCCATCTCATACTGCTTCGCGCCCTCGTCCGGCCGCTTGGTATACGCATACGCCTCGCCCAACTGCGCCTCGGCTCCGGCTTCCAGCTGCGGATTCTTCTTCCCCGCCGCATTTATCTCCAGCGCCTTTTGCAGGTTCGGAATCGCATCCGCATATTTCTTCGACATCACCTGGTCGGTCCCCAGCTCATACCATCCCAGCGGCTCGTCCGGTTTGCCCGTCGTGATCTGCGTCGCCAGCTGCGTCGCCTGCTCCATCTGGCCCGACTTGCGCGCGTCACGCTCCTGCTTCAACAACGCATTCAGGTTCGTGATCTTCGCGTTCTCTGCCGTGATCTTTTCGTTCTTCGCCTTGGTCTCCTCCAGGATCCGGCGCTCTTCCGGAGTCATCTTGCTCAGATATGCCTGCCGCGTCCCGTCAAAATCAATCGTCACCGTTGACTTTTCCGCCACCGCCGTCGCTTCCGAGTTGTCTATTTCCTTCTTCGGGTCCTTCGGATTTTTCTCCTGCAGCACAAACACATACGTCCCCGGCGGCACCTCGCCCGTATAGTCCCCCGCCGCATCCGTCGTGAACTTCGCGATCGCCGATGCCGGCGTCCCGTCCGTCGTCGCAAACACCATCGTGTCTACATACGGCAGGCCTAGAGGATTCTGCGCATGGCCCTTCACCGTGCCGTGCGCCCCCTGCACTTTGCTTGACAGGTTTCCCTGGGCGGCATTTACCCCGCCCCGCGACGAATCGTTCTGCGCCATCGCTGCCGCCGGAACCAGCACCATCGCCAGCGCCGCTGCCATCATCACTTTCGTCTTCATTGCCATCACTCCCGCGTTCTCCTCAGGTCTCATCACTTCTCCCGCCGCTTCACTGCCGCGACGCATACTTCACCAGGTCTTCTACTCCTGCCTCTGCGAACGCCCGAAGCCTCAACACGCAACTCTCGCACGTGCCGCATGCCTCCCCTACGCCCGAATAGCATGACCACGTTATATCCAATGGCGCGCCCAGCGCAACGCCTAGCCGCACGATCTCGGCTTTCCGCATTGCGATCAGCGGCGTCTCCAAAAGAATATTGCCGTCCCTTGTCCCCCGCCATACAACTTGTTGGAAAGCCTCATAATAGGCCGGCCGGCAGTCCGGATACCCCGAGCTGTCCTGCTCCACCGCGCCGATGAATACCCTCCCCGCCCCCAGCACCTCCGCCCAGCTCACCGCCGCGCTCAAAAAGTGCGCATTTCTGAATGGCACATACGTCACCGGGACCGCCTCCCCGCCCCGCCCCGCCATCGCCCCCACCGCGTCCACTCCGCCCCCGCCGCCCGGCGCATCCGGAACCGCGATCCGCTCATCCACCAGCGCCGACCCGCCAATCTCCCGGAACAAGTCCATCCGCAGCGGCAAAAATTGTTTGAACCCCAGCCGCTCCGCTACCCCCCGCGCACTCTCCAACTCCCGGCTCTCCGTCCGCTGCCCATAGCTGAAGTGCACCGCATACGCGTCGTAGTCCCTCGCCGCCAGCGCCGCGCACACGCAGGAATCCATCCCGCCGCTCAGGCACACCACCGCCCGCCCCCTCGTCTCTGCCGCCGCCTCGCGACTTCCCGTCGTCTTTCCCCCGCTCCCCGCCACCATGTCCCCTATTGCCTCGTCTCCCCCGACAGCTCGGCCAGCATCGGCTGCAGCACCACCAGCGTCGTCGGATCGAGCTCCCGCAACAGCATCTGCTCAATCGCAACCTCTTGCTCCAGCCGCGTCAGTATCGGCTCGCTATGCAGGTATGAAACCAGGTCGTCGTCGTTCATCGCATCAAACCGCGCCGTCACCGCCTCGCGCCGCTTCTCCTCAATCAGCTGCAGCAGAAAATTCCCCCGCCGCCTCACCTCGTCATCAAATACCGGCCGCGCAAAATCCGTCAGGTCGCCCCGCGAAAGTGCCAGCTCCGCCAACTCATCATCCGCCATGTCCCGGTACTTCAGCACCAGCTCCCGCCTCTGCTCTACATCCATCTCCACCGTCATACCCCCTTCACCTGCGGCTCCCAGATGAACTTGTGTACCTGCAAACTCAGCCGCGCCTCCAGCCCATCCTCCAGCATCCACTCCACCAGCAGCCGCGGATCGAGCGCGCAATTATCCGCCGTCCTCGCCGGGGCCGAAATCTTCTTCCACGCCGGCGACAGCAGCACTCCCCCCACCCTCCCCGCCAGCCCATGCTCCCGAATGAACTCCCTCGCGACCTCATAATCCCTGCGGTCCGCAATCACAAACTTCACCTCGTCGCCCCGGGTCAGCGCCTCGAGGTTCTCCAGCCGAAATGTCCCCCCCTCGCCCGACCCCGGCAGCTTCACATCCACAATCTTGTGCACCGCCGCAGGAACGCCCCCCAGCAACCGCTCCCCGCTCGTCTCCATCATTAATTCGTAACCGTCCGCCAGCAATTTATTCATCAGCGGAACCAGTTCGCGCTCCTGCAACATCGGCTCCCCGCCCGTTATCTCCACCAGCCGCACCGGTCCCAGCGCCCCCACCGCCGCCTCCACCTCCTCCTGCGTCATCTTCGTCCCGCCCTTGAAGGTGTATTCGGAATCGCACCACGAACACCGCAGGTTGCACCCCGCCAGCCGCACGAAGATGCACGGCAGCCCGGCCCAGCTCGACTCCCCCTGTACGGATTTGTAAATTTCGATCAGATGCACGCTGTCTTCCCCGGCCTGCTCTTCCCCCACCGCTGCTCTTGCTTTTTGCCCTGCCGCTGCTCTTGCCCTTGCCCCCCACCGCTGCCCTTGCCTTTTGCCCCTGCTCCTGCTCTTGCCCCACGCCGCTGCTCTTGCCTCTGCCCCTGCCGCCGTTGCTTTCTGCTCTTGCCCTTGCTTTTGCCGCTGCTCTTGCTCGTGCTTTTGCTCTTGCCTCTGCCCTCGCCGCCGTTGCTTTCTTGCTCTTGCCTCTGTCTCTAGGTAGGCGGAGGCTTTAGCCTCCGCAATAATCTCGCGCCGTCAGGCGCTTCCGCTCTGCCGAAGGCCGCTCCTGCAAGAGCTCACTCGTAATATTTCGCCGCCGTGAAGTCCGTCTCATACACCAGGCACTCCTTCACCGTCACCCGCCCGCCCGTCATCTCCGACAGCTGCTTGTTGGTCTCCTGGTAAAAGTAGCGCGCCAGATTTTCCGCCGAAGGATTCAGCGCCTTGAACGGCTCAATGTCATTCATCATCTGGTGGTCCAGCCGCTCCACTACCGGCTTCATCACCTGCTTCAGCAACTTGAAATCCAGCAGCAGCCCCGCCTCATCGAGCTCCTCGCCCCTCAGCGTCACCTGCACTTTGTAGTTGTGCCCGTGCGGATTCTCACACTTGCCCCGGTAATTCCGCAGATAGTGCCCCGCGGCAAACTGCGCCTCAACTGTCACTTCAAACATGCTTTCCCCAGGCTTTGCGGTTTTCCTCTCGCAACTTGCAGATTCCCGATTGTAATTCCCCGGCCGAACCCGGCTCTAATCACCCGGCCGCCATTCCCTCACCGCCCATACCGCCGGTCCCGCTCCTTCTGCTCCCGGTGCCGCCGCTCCACCTGCCCATACATCGTCGTCAGCATCCCCGTCACCGCCGCCACCATCGCCAGCAGCAGCAGCACCAGGCTCATCGTCTGCCACAGGCTCGAATCCCCCGGCAGATTTCCGCCCCCCGGCGCGCTATGCCACCCCGCGCTCCACTGCATCCCGCAGCTCACCAGGCTAAACAGCGCCAGCGTCCCCGCCAGCACAAAAAAATTCCGCCCCATGTCACCAGCCTAAACCGTCCCAGGCCTCCGCAGAATTCTCGCCCCTTCCCCCCGCATCCTCTTTACCGCTCCGCATCCTCTTTCCCGTCCCGCGCAAAAAATCTCTCCACCTGCGCGAAATCCTGCGTCACCTGGTACGGCGGCAGGCTCTCGATGAATACCCGCCCATACCGCGCCGTCCTCACTCGCGGATCGAGCAGCATCAGCACGCCCCGGTCCTTCAGGCTCCGGATCAGCCGCCCAAACCCCTGCTTCAGCGCAATCACCGCCTCGGGCACCTGGTAGTCCACAAACGCATTCCGCCCCTCTTGCTCGAGCGCCCGCATCCGCGCCGCCACGATCGGGTCCGACGGAACCGCAAACGGCAGCTTGTCCACCACCACGCAGCTCAGCTGCTCGCCCTGCACATCCACCCCCTGCCAGAAACTCGACGTCCCCAGCAGTACCGCGTTGGGCGTCTCCCGGAACTCCTCAATCAGCGCCTTCCGCGCCCGCGTCCCCTGCAGCAACAGCGGCCATCCCGTCTCGCTCGCCAGCCCCTCATGCATCTCCCGCATCGCCGCATAGCTGGTGAACAGCAAAAACGCCCGCCCCCGGGTCACCTCCAGCAGCCGCTTCACCTGCTCCAATCCCGCCCGCGCAAATCCTCTGTCCCTCGGGTCCGGCATCCCCGGCGGCAAATACAGCACCGCCTGGCTCCCATAATTAAAGTGCGACGGCACCACCAGCTCCCGCGCATTCTTCAGCCCCAGCCGCTCCCGCAAATGCTTGAAGCCGCCCTGCACCGTCAGCGTCGCACTCGTCAGCACTACGCTCGGAGTCTCCTCAAACAACGTCTGCTCCAGAATCTCCGACACATCAATCGGCGTCGCCTGCAAAAAAATATTCGCCGCCACAGGATCCGGTCTGCGCCCCGCTGCCTGCCGTCCCGCCGCCCGCAATCCCCCCGCCCGCCGCCGCTCCAGCCAGAACACCGTGTTGCTGTCCACGCCCTCCATCAAAAACTTGAGGTGCCGCTGAATGTCCTCCACTCGCCCCGACAGCCCCTCCGTCTCCGGAACGCTCTCCACCCGCGCCAGCTCTCCCTCCAGCCGCTCAAGCGCCGCATGCACTCCGCTGTATAAGTCCCCCCGCTCCTCTAAAAACTCCGCCCGCCCCTCAAACGGCATCCGTCCCTCTTCCCGGTCCCCGCCCGGAACCGGCAATGCTCCGAAAAACATCCGCCCCCGCTCCCGCAGCATCTCCACCGCCGCCTGCGTCCCCACACTCAGCGCCTTGCCCTGCCGCAGCAGCGCCTCCGTGTCCCGGGCCAGCTCCTCCAGCCGCACATTGCTCAGCCCCACGCCAAAATAGCTGCTCGCCACTTCCTCCAGCTCATGCGCTTCGTCAAAAATCACCGCCCCCGCGTCCGGCAGCACTCCCGCATCCACTCCCCGCCCGCCACGCCGCGCAATTTGCTTAATCGCAGCATCGGCAAAAAATAAATGGTGGTTCACAATTAATATGTCGCTCTCCAGAGCCTTCCGCCGCATCTGCGTAATAAAACAGCGCTCCCAGTCCGGACAACTCTGCCCCAGGCACGTCTCCCCCCGCGCATCCAGCTTGTGCCACAGCGCGCTCGACTCCGGCAGCGTCACCAGCTCCGCCCGGTCCCCCGTCGTCGTCTCTTTCTCCCACGCCGCAATCTCTTTGTATTGGTCAACCTCCTCCAATCCCGAAAGCACCGGCTGGTCCCGCAACGCATACAGCTTCCGCAGGCACAGATAATTCGCCCGCCCCTTCAAATAACAAACCTTCAGAGGACGCATTGACTCCGGCAACAAGCTCTCCAAAAACGGCACGTCTTTGAAATAGATCTGCTCCTGCAGATTCTTCGTCCCCGTCGAGATAATCACCCGCTGCCCCATCCGCAGCGCAGGAAGCAGGTACGCCAGCGTCTTCCCCGTCCCCGTCCCCGCCTCGACAATCAGGTGCCGCTTCTCCCCCAGCGCCCGCTCCACCGCCTGCGCCATCTCCAGCTGCCCGCGCCGAAACTCATATCCCTCATGCGACTTCGCCAGCATCCCACCGGGGGCGAAAAACTCCCACAGCGTCGGCAGCTTGCTCTCAGTTTCCGTTGTCGTCGGGGAACCCACTCTCCCCATTGTATGGACGAAGGATTCGCCACGGCTTGTCCCGCTCCGGGAAGCGAACACGATTCGCTGACTCCCCGCTCTTCACGCGCCCCTGCGCTTGGCCTCTAGGTCCCGCAGCATCTCATGCCGTAGCACCGCATTCAGCCGCGACTGATACCCGTCTTTCCCCTGCTCCCGCAGCCACGCCAGCACATCGGCGTCAATCCGCAACGTCACTTGCTTCTTTACCGGGCGGTAGAAAGGGTTCGTCACCGCGTTCTGCCAGAACTCGTCCGTCAGCTCAGGAATGTCCGACAAATCAATTTCGCTATCCGGCCGCCTCGCCAGCGCTGCCAACTCGCGCTTTCGCCGCTCCGTAAGCTTAGTTCCAGCCAATTTCTTTCTCACGATTCTGCTCATATCGTGTCCGCTCCTCTCTGGTCGCTCTCCGCGCCGAGATAATCCGAATGATCTCTTCCTCGCCTTCATCTTTCACCGTGTGGGCAACTAGCAGCACCACCACACCTTCAACTAGCCCGACCGTCTGCCAACGGCTTTCCCCATCTTCCATCCGGTCTTGCACTGCCAAAGCATAAGGGTCAAGAAATACCTCCGTCGCTTCCTCAAAGCTGATGCCATGCTTGCGCCGGTTGCTTCTTGCTTTCGCCTCGTCCCACTCAAACTGCATCATGCATGGCTTTTTGTAGCTCCTTTATTGTAGCTCCATTTTTGTAGCTACACAGTATTAACTTTTACGCACTTCCGCCGTTAGCCTCTCACCGTCCGCCTTGCCCCCCCCCCGCTCCCCTACAATCATTCCAGTGTCCAAAGCCCGCCCCAAGAAAAGCTCCCAAAAGCCCCGCTCCCTAAAACAGCGCAAGGGCCCCTCCCACAATCGCCGCCACGGCAAAGCCATCCGCGCTGACGAAGCCGCCAAGCGCAAACGCCGCACCGCCAAGCCCTCTCGCGGAATGTCCTCCGCCGCCCAGAAGCATCCCCCCGCCCCCCAGGACACGCCCCTCTCCCGCACCAAGGCTCGCGACACTTACGACCGCGCCTTCGGCGACAACCTCGACTCCGACTCCATCGGTCCCGACGGATTTACCTCGAACTCCCGCTTCTCCCACGACCATCCCGCGCTCGACCACTCGTCCGCATCGCTCCCCCTCATCGCCATCACCGGCCGCCCTAACGTCGGCAAGTCCACCCTCTTCAACCGCCTCGCCGGATCCCGCCGCTCCATCGTTGGCGACGAGCCCGGCATCACTCGCGATCGCATCTACGCCCCCGTTGACTGGTCCGGCCGCGAAGCCCGCCTCGTTGACACCGGCGGAATCGTCCCCGATGACGAAGCCCTCATTCCCTCGGAAATCTTCCGCCAGGCCCGCGTCGCTTTCGACGACGCCTCCGCCATCATCCTCGTCGTTGACGGCCGCACCGAGCTCGCCTCCCCCGATTTAGAACTCGCACGGTTACTTATTCGCACCGGCAAGCCCCTCTTCCTCGCCGTCAATAAGATGGATACCCCCGCCCTCGACGCCTCCGCCCCCGCCTACCACTCCCTCGGCATCCGCCGCCTCTATCCCATCTCCGCCGAGCATGGCTCCGGCATCGGCGACCTCCTCGACGCCGTCTTCGCCATCCTCCCCACCCCTCCAGTTCAAGATCTTTCTCAGAATTCGCTCGACCACTTCCGCACCCGGCGACTCCGCCCAACTCACGCCTCTCGAGTCCGACGACGCTGACCCTAGCCGATCTCGACTCCACGCCTGACCCCGACTCCCCGCCCGACCCCGACTCGCCCGCCCACCTCCGCACCCACGCCGCCTACCAGCAGCACGAAACCAAGGTCGCCATCATCGGCCGGCCCAACGTCGGCAAATCCACTTTGTTAAATGTCCTCACCGGCTCTGACCGCGCCATCGTCTCCCCCGTTGCCGGAACCACCCGTGACGCCGTAGACGAACTCGTCACCCGCGACGGCCACGACTACCGCTTCGTTGACACTGCCGGAATCCGCCGCAAGGGCAAGACCCACCTCATGGCCGAGAAGCTCTCCGTCGTCATGGCCCGCAAGCACCTCGAGGCCGCCGACCTCGCCGTCCTCGTCATTGACGCTGTCGAGGGAGTCACCGCGCTCGACGCCACCATCGGCGGCTACGCCCACGAGTCCGGCCGCTCCGTCGTCATCGCTCGTCAATAAGTGGGACCTCGTCGGCCCCGCCCGCACCGACGGCAAGCCCCCCGCCGACATCAAGGCCTACGAAGAGCGCCTCCGCCGCACCCTGAAATTCCTCGACTACGCCCCCGTCGTTTTTCTCTCCGCCCTCGACGCCCAGAGCAATCCCAGGCACATCGGCCGCCTCTTCCAGCAGATTGCCCTCGTCGCCCGCGAGCGCCGCAAGCGCGTCTCCACCGGACAGATGAACCGCTTCGTCGGCAAACTCGACTTCCAGCGCGCCCCCGTCCCCATGTCCCGCCGCATGCGCATCTTCTATATGACCCAGGCCGCCGTCGCCCCACCCACCTTCATCCTCTTCACCGACCGCGCCGTCAAACTCCACTTCGCCTTCGAGCGCTTCCTTGAGAATCAGCTCCGCGCCGCCTTCGGCTTCACCGGCTCGCCCACTCTGGTTCAAAGTCCGCGCCCGCAAAAAAGAGCCCTCCAGGCGTTAGCCCCTCACCCCAGCACCGGCGTCCAGTCCTCAGGCGGCAGCAGTCCACCTCCACCACTCGGCATCACCGGCGGCTCTGGCACCGGCATCACCGGCGCTGCCGGCGGAGGCTCCAGCAAATCTCCCAGCGGCTTATACCGCGACCCGACCCAATACGCCGCGTAGCACTGCAGCACCAGCATCGCCGAGCCCAGAAACGCAATATCAAGCAACATCACCCAGATGAATACCGCGATCGCCCCCACTATCGCCACCGCAATCATCACCGCGTGTCCCGCCGGCCCGGCGTTCCGCAGCCCCATCCATACTCCCAGCCCGGCCAGGACCACCGGTATTGCCGTCACCAGCAATGACAGCATCAGCGCCATTATCCCCGCGAACGTCGCCGCGATTCTCACCCCCACCTTCACCAGCACATAAAAAGCAAATTCCTTCGGCGAACTCTCCATCACCGCCTTCGCCCACTGCCACGCCTGCTTCACCGTCGCCCCTTCCAGCGCCCATGCCGGAAGCATCAGGTCCCGCACCACCACCAATATCAACGCGAAGATCAGGAACCAGCACAGCAGCACCGGAACCGCCACCAGCACCAATCCAAGGATTCTTCCCGGCGACATGTGCACCAGGCTCCCACCGTGTCGCCAGAACATGATCAGAAACGGCGTCGCAAACACCAGCAATCCCAGAAACGACACCGCCCAGATCCCAATCGTCACCCAGAACAATTGCCACGTCTGTCGCCCATACCGTCTCCACGGCGGCCCCACCCGCGTGTCGCCCGTCGCCACAATATAAAATTCGGCAAACTTCATCCGGCACGACAGATAAAAAACCACGATGCCCACGATGAAGAAGACAATCGCAACCCCCACCAGCATCGTCATCAGCGACGCCCGCCACATGGGCGGCATCTGCCCCCAGCTTCCCGGATGATTGTGGCCCGACGGAAAACTCGGACTAAACGATCCACTGCCTCCACTCGCCTCCGCCAGCAGCGCCACAAATCCCAGCTTCAGCAGCCGGCCTACCCGGAATTTGTCCCACACCAATTCCCGCCACCGCTTCAGTGCCGGATTCAGCGCATCAACCGCATTCATCGCCTGCATCGGTCGTTCCTCGCCGCCACTCTACCGCAGCCCCGCCCGCTATCCAAGCGGATTCGCTCAACCCCTCACACCACCGCCGCCTGCCGCGCCCACCATCCATCAAATATCTCCAGCGTCCTCTCGCACTGCATCCGCCGCCGCTCCCGCTTGTCCCGTACCCTCTTCCGAATCTCCTCATCCAGCGGCTCCAGCAGATCGAACGTCATATTCGCAGGCTGGAAATGCTTCACCTCCGCCCGCGTTATGTAATTCACCAGCGACCCCAGCGCCGTCCCCCGCGGCACGCACGCCGGCTCCCCGCCCCCCGCCAGCTCCGCTGCATAAATTCCCGCCAGCATCCCCGTCGCGATCGCTCTCGTATACCCCTCCACGCCCGAAATCTGCCCCGCGAAAATCACTCCCCGATGCTCCAGCACTCCCGGCCTCTCCCGCATCTCCAGCGTCTCCCGTCAGCAGCATCGGCGCCTGGATATAAGTGTTCCGATGGATCTGCCCATACCTCAGAAACGTCGCGTTCTCCAGCCCCGGAATCATCCGCAGCACCCGCGCCTGCTCCCCATACTTCAAATGGTTCTGAAAGCCGACTAGGTTGTAACTATCGGCGCGCAGATTCTCCTGCCGCAACTGCACCACCGCCCACGGCTGCTTGCCCCGTCCGGGGATCGCTCAGCCCCACCGGCTTCATCGGCCCGAACCGCAGCGTGTCGCGCCCCCGCCGCGCCAGCTCTTCGATCGGCAGGCAGCCCTCGAAATAGTTCAGCTTCTCCCAGTCCTTCGCCTCCACGCTCTCCGCCGTCACCAGCGCATCATAGAAACGCGTCGTATTCCTCCCTGCGTCATCGGGCAGTTGATGTAGTCCGCCGTCCCCTTGTCGTACCGCGCCGCCAGATACACCTTCTCGCAGATCAATCGACTCCGCATCCACGATCGGGCTGATCGAGTCGTAAAACGCCAGATGCTCCCTCCCCGTCAGCCGCGCAATCTCCTCGCACAGCGCCGCGCTGACGTCAGCGGCCCCGTGGCCAGCGATCGTGATCGTGTCCTCGCTCGGCGTCCAGCGCGCGTCACCTCCTCGCGATGCACGCGGATGCGCGACTCCGCCTCGATCGCCTCCGCCATCCGCCGCGAAAATTCCACCCGGTCTACCGCCAGCGCATGCCCCGCCGGCACCGCGCTCGCGTCCGCATGCTTCAGCAGCGCGCATCCCGCCCGCCGCATCTCCTGCTTCAGCAGCCACGGGGCCGTGTTCTCACTCTCGCTCTTCAGCGAATTCGAGCACACCAGCTCGGCAAAATCCGCCGTCTGGTGCGCCTCCGTGCTCTTCACCGGCCGCATCTCCCACAGCTCCACATCCATCCCCGCCGCGCCGCCTTCAGCGCCGCCTCCGGCCCCGCCAGCCCGCCGCCAATTACCTTCACTCGCTTTTTCATCTCCCCCGCATTTCACGCCGCACGCCTACTTCTTCCGCGCCGCCACATACTTGTCAAACGGAGCCTCGAAATAAAACAACTCCGCCCCGTCCGCGTCCTTCACCTCGCGCACCAGCAGCTTCCCGCCCACGAGCGGAGCCTCCACATCATTCACGTCGAAAAATAAATATCCGCTCTGCGTCGAATGCGGTGCCACCGTCAGCGTCACAAAATCCGCCAGCTTGAAATCCGCCTCCACCTTCGGGTCCTTCGACTTCGGCTTCCCCAGCCCCTTGAACGGATACGGCGTCTCCATCCGCCGGTTCGGGTCTTTGAAATCCTGTATCCGCCGCTCCACATCCTCCGGCTCCGCCGCCCGCAGCTGCCGCCCGTCCGCCGTCACAAAATATATCCGCGCATCATCCAGCTTGATCGGCTTGTCCCCGTTGTTGGTCACGATCAGCCGCACCGGCATAAATCCCGCCTTCAAATAATCGATCTCAAAGATCGCCTCTTTCGCCTTCGTATCCAGCGGGTCACCCGCTACCGACACCTGCTCCTTCTCATGCACATCCACCGCGGGATAGCTCTCCGCCTTCTGCGCCGCCGCAGGCGCCGGCTTCTTATCCTGCGCCCCAGCCGTCCACCATCCGCCCGCTAATATCCCCGCCAGCGCGATCCCGCACCACAGCCGCCACGCCAAATTTCTCCTGTATCTCACCAGCCCATTATCATTGGCGCTGTTGCCACCCGTAAAGCCGCGCTCCCCGCCGCCCAACGTGACGGACCAGCCCGGCGCATGGGTTCTCTCTGTTGCCCGCCGAAATCATGTACGCCCTCTACAGCTTCGCCCTCGCTCTCGCCGCCGTCCTCGGACTGCCGCTCTGGCTCCTGCTCCTCCTCTTCTCCCCTCGCCATCGCGCCGGACTCGCCCAGCGCCTCGGCTTCCCCTCCCCTTCCCTCCGCCAGTTCTCCTCCGGCCACTCCACTGTCTGGATCCACGCCGTCTCCGTCGGCGAAGTCCTCGCCGTCGCTCCCCTCGTCTCCCGTCTCCGCTCTGCTCTCGGCCCCGATACTCCCGTCGTCGTCTCCACCACCACCCGCACCGGCCAGCAACTCGCCCGCGCCCGCTTCGGCCCCGAGTCGGTCTTCTACTTCCCCCTCGACTTCCGCTTCATCCTCCGCCGCTACTTCCGCCTGCTCCACCCCGCCTGCATCGTCCTCGTCGAGTCCGAGTTCTGGCCCAACCACCTCCGCCTCGCCCAACTCAAATCAATTCCAGTTGCCGTTGTGAATGCCCGCATCTCCGATCGCTCCCTGCCTCGCTACCTGCGCCTCCGCCTCTTCTGGCGCCGCGTGCTTTCTCCCATCTCCCTCTTCCTCGCCCAGTCGCCGCAGGATTCTGCACGACTCGCCTCCATCGGCGCCCCGCCTGACCGCATCCAGCTCTCCGGCAATCTCAAGTTCGATCTCGCGCCACCCCCGCCCGCGCCCATCCTCGAGCTCCTCCGTCACCACCTGCCTCCCGGCGCTCCCGTCCTCGTCTGCGGCAGCACGATGGAAGGGGAAGAGGCCCTCCTCATCTCCGCCCACCACTCTCTCCTCGCATCTGTGCCAAATCTGGTTACAATTCTCGCCCCCCGCCATCCCCAGCGCTTTGACGCCGTCGCCCGCCTCCTGCCCGATACCTCGCTCCGTCGCAGCCTCTGGGCCCCCCGTCTCCACCTCGTCTTCAGCCGCCCCCGCGCCCATCCCGCCCGGCAGCATCTTCCTGCTCGACTCCATCGGAGAACTCGCCTCCCTCTACTCCCTCGCCTCCGTCGCCTTCATCGGCGGCTCCCTCCTCCCTCCCGGCGGCGGACACAATCCCCTCGAGCCCGCCCTCTTCTCCGTCCCCATCGTCACCGGCCCCCACGCCCAGAACTTTGCAGAAATCATCCAGACCCTGCTCGCCGCCCACGCCCTCGCCATCGCCGCGCCGCCCGACCTCGCCCCCACCCTCGCCATTCTTCTGCTCGATCCCATCGCCGCCGCCCGCCAGGGTCAGCGCGCCCACGCCGTCCTCTCACAAAACACCGGCGCTACCGCCCGCACCCTCGCTGCTCTGCTCTCCCTGCTCTCTTCTCCGCTCAGAAATGCGGCCGCAACTCCAACGGCACTCCCCGCCGCGTCCTCCGTCACTCCGCCCTCATCCAATCACGCAGGCCCCGCATGACGCGCCCCCTGCTCCTGCCTCTCACTCCGCTCTACGCCGCCGCCACCGCCGCGCGCAATCAGCTCTACGACCGCGAAATCCTCCGCGCAAACTCGCTCCCCTTTCCCGTCGTCAGCGTCGGCAATCTCTCCGCTGGCGGAACCGGTAAAACTCCCCTCGTCCTCTCGCTCACCCACCTGCTCACCGCCGCCGGCCGCTTCCCCGTCATCCTCTCTCGCGGATTTGGCCGCACCTCCACCGACATCGCCCGCGTTGATCCTGCCGGAGACGCCGCCCTCTACGGCGACGAGCCGCTCCTGCTCGCCCGCTCCTCGCCGGCTCCCGTCTTCATCGGCCCCGATCGTTACCGCGTCGGCCTCTTCGCCATTCAGTCCCTCGCCGCCCAGTCTCTTCCCCTTCCGCCCACCACCATCTTCCTGCTCGATGACGGATTTCAGCACCGCCAACTCGCCCGCGACGCCAACATCGTCCTGCTCTCCGGCTCCGACCTCTCCGACGCCCTCCTCCCCGCCGGCAACCTCCGCGAGCCCCACCGCGGCCTCTCCCGCGCCGACATCCTCGTCTTCTCCGAGCAGGAAGCCTCGCTCGCCCCGCAATTCCTCGACCGCTTCGAACGCCCCTCCTGCGGCCGCCCCGTTATATGGATGGTGCGTCGCTCCCTCGACCTCACTCATCTTCCTCCCGCCGCCTCGCGACCTGTCGCCTTCGCCGGCATCGCCCATCCTTCAGAATTCTTCTCCTCACTCCGCGCCCACGACCTCGCCCCGCTCTCCGCTATAGGATTTCCCGACCACCACCGCTTCACTCCCGCCGACATCAGCCGCATCGTCGCCGCCACGACCGCGGCCCACGCCAACATCCTCCTCACCACGGAAAAAGATCTTGTCCGCCTCGACCCCGCCGCGCGCGCCCAGCTCTCCGCCGCCGCTCCCCTCCACGCTCTCCCCCTGCAGACGGAAATCCTCAACGCCGACCGCTGCCTCTCCCAACTCCTCGCCCTCTGCGCCGCAAAATCCCCGCCCCGCCCCTGAGCTTTGCTTTTAATTTTGAATTTGTTTCTCTTGCCGGGCGTCATCCCGACCGAAGTGCATTGCCGCTGCTTTCGCTTTTGATCTTTCCGCGCATTGCGTGAGGGACCTGCGGTTTCCGGGTCATCCCGACCGAAGTGAGCGCGCCTCGCGCGGTCACGCAGCGGAGGGACCTGCGGTTGCACTTGCTCTTGCTCTTCTCTGCCGTTGCCTTCGCTTTTGATCTTGATTTTGAACTGAAGGGGTCATCCCGACCGGTGAGCGCGCTTGCGCGTTTCGCAGCGGAGGGACCTGCGGTTGCTCTTGCCGTTGCCTTGCTCTTCCCCGTTGCCCTTGCCCTCGCCGTTGCCTCTAGGTAGGTGGAGGCTTTAGCCTCCACAATAAGTCGGCGCTTCAGCGCCTTCCGCTCTGCCGAAGGCAGGGTTTGTTTCTCCGATTTAGTACTGCGTTTTTCTTCTATCGCTGCTCACGCAGCGGAGGGACCTGCTGTTGCTCTTGCCGTTGCTTTCGCACTTGGATCTCGATTTTGAACTGAAGGGGCATCCCGACCGGAGCAGTCGCGTGTTGCGCGACTGCTCAGCGGAGGGACCTGCGGTTGCTCTTGCCCTTGCCTTTGCTTCTCTAGAACCAGACCGTGACACTCCCTTTGCTTCTGTACTTTCGCCCTTGCCCTCGCTCTTGCTCTTGCCCTTGCCCTTGCTTCTCCAGAGCCAGACCGTGACACTCCCTTTGCTCTTGTACTTTCGCCCTTGCCCTCGCTCTTGCTCTTGCCCTTGCCCTTGCTTCTCCAGAGCCAGACCGTGACACTCCCTTTGCTCTTGTACTTTCGCCCTTGCCCTTGCTCTTGCTCTTGCCTCTGCCTTCTGCTCTTGCTCTTGCCGTTGCTTCTTGGTAGGCGGAGGCTTTAGCCTCCACAATAAGTCAGCGCTTCAGCGCCTTCCGCTCTGCCGAAGGCCGGGTTTGCTTCATCCGATTTGCTCTCTGCATTTTTCAACGTCGCTCGCGTAGCGAGCCACCGCACCGCGCAGCCGTCAGGCGGAGCGGCCTACCCCGTCGCGCCGCTCTCGCGGCGCTTCCTTATTCCGCGGCCTTCCCCGTCGCGCCGCTCTCGCGGCGCCTCCTTATTCCGCGGCCTTTCCCGTCGCGCCGCTCTCGCGGCGCTTCCTTATTCCGCGGCCCTCCCCGTCGCGCGCTCTCGCGGCGCCTCCTTATTCCGCGGCCTTTCCCGTCGCGCCGCTCTCGCGGCGCTTCCTTATTCCGCGGCCCTCCCCGTCGCGCCGCTCTCGCGGCGCTTCCTTTTTCCGCGGGCTTCCCCGTCGCGCCGCTCTCGCGGCGCCTCCTTATTCCGCGGCCTTTCCCGTCGCGCCGCTCTCGCGGCGCCTCCTTATTCGCCACCCTTTCCCGTCGCGCCGCTCAGCGGCGCTTCCTTATTCCGCGGCCTTCCCCGTCGCGCCGCTCTCGCGGCGCTTCCTTATTCCGCGGCCCTTTCCCGTCGCGCCGCTCCGCGGCGCTTCCTTATTCCGCCGCCTTTCCCGTCGCGCCGCTCTCGCGGCGCTTCCTTATTCCCGCGGCCTTTCCCGTCGCGCCGCTCTCGCGGCGCTTCCTTATTTCGCGGCCTTTCCCGTCGCGCCGCTCCGCCGCCTTCCCCGTCGCGCCTCCTCATCCACACAGCCTTGTGCGGCCAGCCTTTCTGCCCTATATCGGCATTCCACCGCGAAAGATTAGGCCGTTCCCCTCACTCCCCCATCCTCTTCCCCCCCTGACGATAAAATCAGTCGTTGCCCGCCGCCTCTCATCCGCCGCGCATCCTCATCGTCCGCCTCTCTGCCCTGGGAGACGTCATCCACGCCATGCCCGCCGTCGCCGCCCTCCGCGCCCGCCATCCCCACGCCCACATCGCCTGGGCCGTCGAGCCCGCCTGGGTACCCCTCTTCCGCGCTGCCTCCATCAATAAGCCCGCGCCTCTCTCCACCGCTCAACCTTTGCTGAATGCGCTCCACCTCGTGCCCTTCAAACGTTGGGCCCGCCGCCCGCTCTCTCTCACCACTCTCGCCGAACTCCGCGCCTGCCGCCGCGACCTCTCCGCCCCCCACTACGACATCGCCGTTGACATGCAAGGCTCCCTCCGCTCCGCCTGGACCGCCCGCTCCACCCGTGCCCCCCGCATCCTCGGCGAAGACTCCCCCCGCGAACTCCCCGCCCGCTACCTCTTCACCCAGCGCGTCCCTACCCGCGGCGTCCACGTCATCGAGCAGGATATAGACCTCGCCGAAGCCATCTTCGGCGACCATCTCCCCTACACTACCCCGCCCTTCCCCCTCGATCCCGACGCCGAAGCCTGGGCCGACTCGACCCTCGCCGCCCATCCCGCCCGCCGCTACGCCGTCCTTCTGCCCGGAGCCGGCTGGCCCACCAAACGCTGGCCCCCCGAGCGCTACGGAGCCGTCGCCGCTGGCCTCGCCCCCCTCGGCTTCCACTCCTTCTTCAACGCCGGCCCCGGCGAAGACTCCCTCGCTCTCGCCGCCCAACACGCCGCCGCCCTCTCTTCCGCGAATTCCTCTCCTGCAGTTACAAATTACGCCGCCGCGCGAGCCGCCTCCGCCTCCGCCCTCCCTGCCTCCCTCTCCCAACTCATCGCCCTCCTCCGCCGCTCCTCCCTCTGCATTGGCGGAGACACCGGCCCTCTCCACCTCGCCTCCGCCCTCCAGGTCCCCTGCATCGGCATCTACGGCCCCACCGACCCCGCCCGCAACGGTCCCTACCACTCCCCCTTCCGCGTCCTCCGTCATCCCGCCTCCCGACGCGATCACTCCCGCCGCGGAGCCCCCGAACCCGGCCTCCTCACCATCTCTCCCGACGACGTCCTCTCCGCCGCTGCTAACCTTCTTCAGTCCCTGCCCGTATGAACTTCTCCCGCATCGCTCGCCGCATCCGCGTCCCCTCCGGCTTCCTCTTCGCCGCTGTCTTCCTCTGGCGCGCCCATCCCTCCACCGCCTCCATCCTCTGCTCCCTCCCTTCGTCCTCGCCGGAGTCGCCCTCCGCGCCTACGCCTCCGGCTACGTCAACAAAAATGCCGAACTCGCCTCCTCCGGCCCCTACGCCTTCACCCGCAATCCCCTCTACCTCGCCTCCTTCATCCTCGGCATCGGCTTCGTCATCGCCTCCCGCAGCGTCATCATCCTCATCTGCTTCGCCGTCCTCTTCCCCCTCATCTACATCCCCACCATCCTCAATGAGGAAGCCTGGCTCCGCTCCAACCTCCCCGGCTTTGACCACTACTGCCGCCACGTCCCCCGCCTCTTCCCCCGCTTCTCCCCCGCTCCCACCGGCGGCGCAGGAGCCTTCTCCCCCGACCTCTACCTCCGCCACCGCGAGTACAATGCCTTAATAGGCGCACTCGCCGTTTACGGCGTCCTGCTCCTCAAAATGTGGCTCCATCGCTTCTAACCGTTGCTTTTCACCTGACCGTCGCTCTTCACCTAACCGCTCTTCACCTAACTGGATTCTCAGCTCCTCGTCCCACCGCTCCCCGCTCCACGCACCGCTTCACCGTTCTCAACCGTCGCTCTTGACCGTCCTTGTTCTTCGCCACTGAACCGCACCCTGTCACCGCTCCACCACTGCCACCCCCGCTCCTCCTCATCCGTCGAGCGCACGAGTCGAAACCAGCTTGGTCCTACGTCTTCGCAATCTTCCACTGCTGCTTGGCTTCCTCGCTGCCACCCTCGCCGGAGAGCAGACGGCTACCCCTCTCCCGCCCCTTCCCCCGCCTAACCCCGCCTTCCCCCTCCCCTCCTCCCAGACCCTCACCTATCAGGTTGACTGGCGCCTCTTCCCCGCCGGAACCGTCACCATCCGCATCGACTCCTCCGGCCCTCCCGACCATCCTCTGGAACACATCTCCGCCACCGCCGCCACCCTCGGCTCCGTCTCCCTCCTCTATCGCGTCAACGATCGCTTCGAATCCGCCTTTGACCGCACCACCGGCTGCTCTGCCTACCTCACCAAGACTGCTGAAGAAGGCCGCCGCCGCGTCAATACCGACGTCCGCTTCGACTACTCCAAAAGCCGCCAGTTCCTCACTGAAAAAAATCTCGTCAAAGCCACCAGCAAGCAGCAGGATGGCCCCATCCCCGCCTGCGTCTCCGACGTCCTCTCCGCCATCTTCTATATAGGGTCCCAGCCCCTCGTCCCCGGCCAGCCCTTCCGCTTCCCCATCGCCGACTCGCTCCGCACCGTCTCCGTCTCGCTCAATCCCGAGGCCCGCGAAGACATCAAGGTTCCCGCCGGAAACTTCCACACCATCCGCACCCAGCCCACCGCCGACGCCGGAATCGTCCGCAACCGCGGCCAGCTCTGGCTCTGGTATTCAGACGACCCCCGCCATATCCCCGTCCAAATTAAAGCCCGCCTCTTCTGGGGAACGTTGACCTTCCGCCTCACCGCCGTGGACAACAAGTAACACTGTCCGCAAGAGAATCGAATTCGCCACTTTAGCGAACTCTCTCTTGCTGAAATGATGGGGGAGCGGAGTGCACATTCATGGAGATGGACGAGGATGAGGTCGAGGTAAATCTCGAAGAAAACAGCGATCTTGTCGTAGAGCTCACCAAGAACGAGGTGGCGGAGGCGCCAAGCGACACCGGTGATCCTCCGGCGATCGTTGAGGTCAAGATTCCACATGATATTAGGGATCGATATGAGATCTACAGCTACCGAAACGCAGCTGCGATTCTCAGCGAAACCCGTAAGTCTGAGTTTGAAGAACTTCTGAAAGCGCTGAGGGCGTTCAACATTACCAAAGCGATGATCCGATCTGCGGGCGGTAACGAATCGCAGATTCCAAAATTGCTCTCAAATACCCTTCTTCCGCTGAAATGGTACGAGACCGTCGTGCAAGGCGACCTTGTCGTCAAGAAGACTTGGCGCGAACAGGCCGGCGTCGCCGACAAGGGAAAGAACAAGGGCAAGCCGTTATTCCGTATGCAGTCCCAAACTGTCACACGAGAAAAATATCTCGACGGACATAAGATCGATTATGTGAAGGGACGGGTAGCTTTCGACATGGAATGGAACAGCAAGGATCAAACATTCGATCGCGACTTATACGCTTTCAGCGCATTCTTTCAGTGCGGCGTGATCAGACGTGGGAGTCCTAGTTACTCGGAGCGAATCGTTAAATCCCGTCTTTCCGCGCTCGGCGATGCGCTTAAGCGGGATGGCGTAACGATTGATCTTGCGAAAAGCGGGAAGCCCAAACAGACGTATCAAAAGTTTGGCGCGAGCACGACTTGGATGGGAAAGCTCCTTTATCGCTTGAATGCTGGCAGGAACGGCGGTTGCCCTGTGCTCGTCGTCGGTATCACGCCGAAATGCATTGAAGACTGGACGCCAGGTGACGAAGTTGCGGCCAAAACTCTGCCGCCAGAGATGGATTCTTAGTCGATAGCTGCGAAATTGATGCCACTCTGCGAGTGGTTGGAATATGTCTTCCAGGACGGTTTGTAGGAAGCATTAGCTTGATTCCCCCATGCGGTCCATCTTGCGGTCACCTCGGGCAAAGAGCTCGAGAAACGGCCCGGGACTGCAGGCTTCAATGACTTTGTACTGCTCATCTGGTTTCCGGGAATGCTCACGCTTTCGGCTGCTCAGATAGTTCACCTGCGTGCGACCAGGTTGGAGGGTTCTCGCCTTTTTGCCTCTCACTCCAAACAGAATTAATTCCGTGACATTGCGGAAGTAGAAACCAACGCCTCTCCCGTCAGACCCGCCGTCTTTCCTGACTTTATGCCACACCAAATTGCTCTTGTATTGAAAGCCCCATGCCTGCATGACGGCTATTCCTTCAGGAAGCAAAGCATTGGGAACCCAGAGATACAAAGTGAGCAGTCTCGGCTGCGACACTGGCAATAGGTAGGCCTTTGATTTCGTCCAGCATCATCGTTCCGTAACGCGACAGGCGTTTGTGCTCCGGAGCGACCTTGCCTGTGCGATTTTGGAATTGCCATGGCGGGACTCCGCGAGGATTGTTCCAAATGTTCGGCCGCCAATGGTATTGAGCAAATTTCGCCGATAGACGCGGCCCTGCACTGAGTTGAAGGCCACTTGCTTGAGTCATTCATGTCTAATTCCTGAGAACAACGGCCACTGTTCGGAAACATACTTCTCTGCTGCATCCCTTATCACCCATGCCATCGAAACCTTCTTTTGTTTAGCGATGATTCCAAGGGATGCATACACCTCAGCGGGAAATGTAACTGAAGCACGGGCGGATGATTCGCTTTTGGCTTTTTGCGACATCGTCATTTCCATTCTTGTTGCACCACAATACACCAAATTGGTGCAGGTGGGAGGCTATCTGCAAAAGACCCTCTGGGGATTTAAAGCTCACAGCTTTCCGCTCTTGAATTTCCCCTCATCCGCTCCAACCGCACTGGCGTTCTCCCACGCGCATCCCCTTGTCATGATGTCAGCAGCCGATTTCATTCCATCCTTCCTCCAATTCCCACCCCCACCCCCCGGGTCCCCCTCCCTTCGTAACTCTTCCGTTATTCCCCCGCAAGTCACTCAATTCCCCAGCAAATCCCGCCTTTTCCCACCCCTCCCTCCCCCGTTCGCACTACCCCCTCCCACCAAAGTTGAATTAACTCCCACTCCACCCGGCGTAACCTTCCAGTTGTGAACCATCTTGGAGCTATCCCTCCGCGCTAACCAGCCCTCGGGGGAAACGCTCGTTTCTCTGTACGCACCACGTTGTCATAAATCGAAAGGCACTCTATGCCACTCCGCAGTCTTGCCTCGGCTCTCCCCGAATTCTCCGTCGCATTTCAGCCCATCTTCGATACTCGCAAAGGCTGCATCTACGCCTACGAAGCCCTCGTCCGGGGACCCCAGGGTGGCTCCGCCGCCGACGTCCTCTCCCAGCTCGGCAACCCCCAGCAGCGCTATCACGCCGACGCCTGCTTCCGCACCCGCGCCATGGAGCTCGCCTGCCACCTCGGCCTTCCCCGCACCGGTCGCCTCTCCCTCAACTTCATGCCCGGCTCCTTCCAGGTCCACACTGACCCCATCGCCGACTGCCTCCGCACCGCCGCCACTTTCGGAATCTCTCCCGGCCAGCTCATCCTGGAAATCACCGAAGACGAACGCGTCGCCGACTACGCCGCCCTCCGCGCCGCCCGCGAGGTCCAGCGCAAATATCCCTTCCACCTCGCCCTCGATGACTTCGGCGCCGGCTACTCCGGTCTCTCTCTCCTCGCCGACCTCGTCCCTGAAATCGTCAAGATTGACATGCACATCGTCCGCGACGTCCATCTCAACTCCACCCGCCATCGCCTCATCCAGGCCATCTGCGACCTCTGCAACGCGCTCAACATTCAGGTCATCGCCGAGGGCGTTGAGACCTCTGCAGAATTCGATTCACTCTGTGACCTCGGCATCCATATCTTCCAGGGCTACTACTTCGCGCGACCGGCTTTTGAAGCCCTGCCCGGGGAAGACGTCTGGTGCGCTCCCCGTACCAGCACCGGCCTTAGCTTCGCCGCCGCCGCCATCTAGCTTCCGAGTCATTAACCTCGCCGCCGCTGGCTTGGGAGTCATTAAGCTCGCCGCTATCCCGCGCCGTGACTGTCGTCACGCATGTTCCACGTGGAACATGCAATCGCCCTGCCAAACTACATCGTCCAGGTGGAGACAGCCGGCAACACCGCGCCCTGCCCCGCCCCAGCCCCACCCTCCGCCGCTTCGTCTGACTCCGCCTCAGCCGGCAACTCGGCCACCATCCCAAACTCGGCCCCCGGAGCATAGGTCACCGTCTTCCCCGGCATCACCGCCACCCGCTCGCCCGGCAGCGTCACCCCGATCAGGTTCAGCGGATCGGTCGCCGCCACCACCACCCGCTCCTGCATCTCGCCGCGCCCCCGCATCGCCCGCAACCCTTCCAGCGCCTCCGGCAGCGCATACTGCTCCCCGCTGAAGCCGGTCACAAACCTCCCGCCGCGCACCTCGCCCCGCGCCTCCATCCGCCGCAGCATCGCCACCAGGTCGCGCCACTTGGGAGCCACGCTCTCCCGCTCCAGCAGCTCGCGGAACATCACTCCATACCGCCGCAGCAGCATCCGGCACGCCGAGGCCAGGGCCTCGTCGCGCTCGCCCGCAGTCAGCGGCGCCTCCTCGACCGCATTCAGCAATCCCCACCGTCCCAGGGCCCCTGCCTTGCGCGGCTGGCTCTTCCCGCGCCGCACCGCCCGCGGGCTGATCAGCGTCCGCAGGTTATCGAACCCGTCCGCCGTCGCCAGTCCCGCCGCCGCCAGCTCCCACAGCGCCCGCCCGGCATCGGCCTTCTCCAGCTTCGCCCAGCGCATCACGTCCGCCAGAAAACTCGCCCCGCGCTCGGTGAGCACATTCAGCACCGCCAGCGCCGCCGGAGACAGGCAGGCCTTCCAATCCGCATCGCGCTTCACGCCCTCAAACGCCCGCATCCAGTCCGCGTCCTCGCGCACAAAAAAGGTCACCGGAGCCACGCTGGTCGGCACGATCGCCCGCGGCGCGGCGCTCGCTGCCCGCTCCTCCGTCAGCGCCGGATGCGGCGACAGCCGCCCCCATCCCACCTGCCCGCTCAGGCACAGCGCGTCCAGCCACGCGGGATCATACCCGGCAACCCGCGCCGCCAGCAGCTCGCGCTCCCATGAGATGGCCGGAGCCTCAAACCCTGCCAGCCCGCGCAGCGCCTCGAGCACTCCCATCTCCCCGCCCAGCTGGGTGCGCGGCGCCAGATGCTGCCAACGCAGCAGCCACCGCAAATGCTCCGCCGGAGATACCGGCTCAATCTGCTTGCGCAAGGCATTCAGCGTCCGCCGGTGAATGCGCTGCAGCAGGTGGCGCTCGCACCACTCCACGTTCTCAAGGTCCTCCGCCGCCACTGCCGGGCCCTCGAACTTGCCGCGCAGCATGGTCCCGGTCATCTCCATCTGCAGCAGCGCCTTCATCCACTCGTGTGCTGCAACGCCGAACCAGCGCTGCATGTCGCGCGCCGTCATCGGCCCCAGCATGGGGGCCCATCCCTGCATCATCTTCAGCCGCGCCGAGTCCGCGGTCTCGCTGCCTGAGTCAAACTCCCGCACCGCGTCGCTCAGCTCAATCCTGTGGTCGGAGAATGCCAGCCGGGCCTGGGCCACGCGCTCCGCCGCCACCCAGAACTCCTGCCACTCTCCATTTGTATCAATCGTGGTTACAATTGTCGCCCGACCCTGCTGCCGCAGCCGGCCAAAGAACACCAGCCAGCCGCGCGTCTCCTCCTTATCGAGGGCCATCTGTACCGGCATGGCAATGGTGGTCGTCAGCAGGTCGTGCAGCTCATGCTCATCGCGCACATCGGGCCAGCACTCGGCCCTCACCGACGCAATCGCCGCCGGATCGAGACGGGTGGGGTCGCGCAATGCGTCTTCCGCCATGGATCCCCGCGTGTTGACTGCCCGCGCGCGCCGCTCCTGGAGGTCGGCATCATCGAGATAGGCAAACGGGGCGGCGTTCAAAAGCTCATGGCAGAACACCGACGGCGCGGTCGTATCCACGGCCACGCATTTAATCCGGCCATCGGCCATACGGCGCAGCACGTCAATCAGCCCCTCGAGGTCCATCGCCTCCTGCAGCGTGTCTTTCATCACCTCGCGCACGAGCGCGTGGTCGGGAATCACGATGTCGCCCTGGATGGTCTCAAAGCAGGCCGCGGCCTGAGGAAACACGCTGGCCAGCAGGTCATCGCCGCGCATTCGCTGAAGCTGCGGCGCGACACGCTTGCCATTCTGGAAACGGATGAGCTGCAAGCTGCGGCCGGCATCCCACCGCCAGCGCGCCTTGAAGATGGGCGACGCGAGGGCGGCCTGCTCCAGCAGCTCCTTCACGGTGTACTCGGTCAGATACTCAAACACATCGCTGAGCGCGAAGCTGTGCTGCTCGGCGAGTGAAATATTCAGGCCGTTGTCGGTGGCTGCGGCCTGCAGCTCAAAATTGAATCCGCGGCAGAAGCGTTTCCTCAGCGCGAGACCCCACGCCTTGTTGATGCGGCCGCCAAAGGGCGCGTGGAGGATGAGCTGCATGCCGCCGCCCTCGTCGAAAAAGCGCTCGGCGACAATGGTGTCGAGGGTCGGCACGGTGCCGAGGACGGCGCGGCCGGCGGTGATGTATTCGATCATCTGGCGCGCTGCGGACTCATTGACGCCGCACTCCTGCTGCAGCCAGGCGTTGCACGCGGCGACCTCAGGATTTGTGGCCGACGCATAGCCCGGGGTCACGCTCATGGTGCGATCGGAGATCTGCTGGCGCAGATCCGCAATGCACTCGCTCAACTCCCGGGTGCGCGCGGGAGCCTCACCAAACCAGAAGGGCACGGTGGGCGGGGCACCGTGCGCATCCTCAACCAGCACCCGCCCGGCCGATTCCACGCGCAGGATTCGCCAGCTGGAATTGCCCAGCTGAATGACATCGCCGGGCGAGGAATCCACCGCGAAGTGCTCGTCAAGGGAAGCCACGGTGACGCCCTCGGGCTGGAGCACGACGCTATAGAGCGCAGCGTCAGGAATGGTCCCGCCATTTCCAATCGCAGTGGTGCGCGCGCCGCGTCGAGCCTGCACCCGCCCATTTACGCGGTCGCGCAACAGATAGGCGCCATAGCGCCCGCGTCCGGAGGCAATGCCCTCGCTCAACAGGCCCATCAATTCTTCAAAAGTTTCGCGGGTCAAATCGCGATAAGGGTGGGCGCGCTTGACCGCCTGGAACAACGCCTCCTCCTCCCACGGCTCAGCCGCGGTCATGGCGACAATCTGTTGCATGAGCACATCGAGCGGCTCGGGAGGAAGCTCGAGCCGGTCAAGCTGCCCGGCCTGCATCGCGCGCACCAGCGCCGCAATCTCGATCAAGTCATCGCGGGTGGTGGCAAAGAATCTTCCCTTGGGAATGGCGCCACGCCAGTGACCGGCGCGACCGACGCGCTGCATGCCCACGCCGAGCGCACGACACGAATTGACCTGGCACACGAGGTCCACCGTGCCGATATCAATGCCCAGCTCGAGGCTGGCGGTGGCCACCAGAACCTTGACCTCGCCGGCCTTGAGCTTCTGCTCGGCCTCTAATCTCAGGTGGCGGGAGAGGCTGCCGTGGTGGGCGGCGACAAACTCTTTGCCGATGCGCTCGCTGAGTGAAAACGCCAGGCGCTCGACCATCTTGCGGGTGTTGACAAAAACGAGGGTGGAGCGGTGCTGCTGCGCCAGTTCGGCGATGCGGTCATAAACGTTCTCCCACATCGTCATGGTCGCGACTGCGCCGAGCGCTTCGTCGGGAATCTCAACCGCCAGATTCATCTCGCGGCGCTTGCCGACGACGGTGATCTCGGGCCGGTAACAGGGCGCCGGCGGAGTGGAATCGAGCCTGGTTAGGACTGGGTCTGCGCCGCCGGGCGGAGGGACAGCAATTTTCTCATTTTCAGTTACATATAGCTGTCCGTGGCGTCCGCTCACGCCGACCAAGAACTCGCCGGCGAGCGTGAGCGGCTGGAGGGTCGCACTCAGCCCAATGCGTTGGGGGGCCGTATCCCGGCCGACCAGCATGGTCCCCGGCGACAGCTTGTTCTCACCCAGGACCAGCGCGTCGAGCCGCTCGAGAGTGAGGGCGAGATGGGTGCCGCGCTTGTCGTCAGCGATGGCGTGCACCTCATCCACAATCACGGTGCGGACGTGCCGCAGATTTTCGCGCGACTTGCCGGCGGTGAGCAAGATGTAGAGCGACTCCGGCGTGGTGACGAGGACGTGAGGAGGGCGCACGAGCATCTCGCGCCGCTCCTTCTGGGTGGTGTCGCCGGTGCGAACGCCGGTCCGGATGCGCCCGCAGAGATAGCCGCGCTCCATGGCGAGCTCCTGAATCTCTTTGAGCGGCCCCTCGAGATTTTTTTGCACGTCGTTGCTCAGAGCCTTGAGCGGGGAAACATAGACGACCTCGGTGAAATCGGGCAGCCGCCCTTCGCAGGCCTGGCGGAAGAGGCCATCAATCGCGATCAGAAATGCGGCCAGGGTTTTGCCCGAGCCAGTGGGCGCGCTAATCAGCGTGGCCTTGCCGAGGAGAATGTGCGGCCATCCGGCGATCTGGGGCTCGGTCGGGGTGCCAAACTTGCGCACGAACCACTCCGCCACCACGGGGTGCGCCCAGCGCAGCGCCTCAGGCACAGCAAAAGCTTGATTGGGATTTTCTACCTGCGCGGCGAGGGCCATATTTCATGCTATCACGGCGAAAGTAAGGCGAATGTGGCTACAGCGCCGGCTTCCGGCTGGAGGACCGGGAGGGTTCGGCGCTTAATCCATCGGCGTCATCTGGAGCTCGATCTGGTGCTGCGCCTTCCTGATCTGCTCCTGGGCTTCTTCCATTTGCTTTTTGAACTCGGGCGAATTCATCTCCTGCTGGGCCTTTGCGACCTCCGCCCGGGCCTGCTCCATCTGCTTTTTGAACTCGTCCGTGTTGATCTGCGCCGCCGCTTTCTGCGCCTCGCGGCCGGCTTCTTCCATCTGCTGCTTAAATTTCGGCGAATTGATTTCCTGCTGGGCCTTTGCGATCTCCGCCCGGGCCTGCTCCATCTGCTTTTTGAACTCTTCCTTAAACTCGGGCGAGTTGATCTGCGCCGCCGCTTTCTCCGCCTCGAGTTTGGCTTGTTCCATCTGCTGCTTGAGCTCGGACGAATTCATCTCCTGCTGGGCCTGGGCGATCTCCTGCTGCATCGCTGCCTCTTCCTGCTGGGTCAGTTGGGCGATGCGGGGCAGGTCGCCGGCATCAATTTGAAAACTACCGGGCGCAAAATTCTGGGGAGTGAGGCGCCCCTCGGTCTTCTCAGGAACGTGCAGGCTGATGGTCACGGGCCGCTTCTCCCGGAGAATCTGGACCGACACCGGCTTGCCGCGGTTGTCCCACAGGACGTGGTCCCAAACGCCGCGCCCGCTGACGGGCTGCCCGGCAGCGCTGATGATCACGTCGCCCGCTTTCATGCCCGACTTACCGGCGGGGGAATCTTTGCGCACTTCTTTGACCAGCACGCCGACGCCATCTTTCGCGCCGAAATACTGGGCCAGCTGGGGGCCGAGGCTCTCGACGATGGCGCCAGAAAATCCCGGCCCCATCATTACCATCGGGCCCATGTCCATATTGTTGAGCCCGCTCAGCTCGACATCCATCGCGGGAACGAGGTTCTGCATATTCGGCAGCTTGATGTTGATGTCAGGCATGGGCGGGACGCCGGCAATGGTGGTGCGATCGCCGAGCACAACTTCGACTTTAACTTCGACGCCATCGCGGCTCAGCTGAAAATCCGCCTTGCGAGCCAGCGGGAGTCTCGCGCAACATACGCCGCAACTGCTCGGCGCCGGCGATCTCCTGCCCGTTCATCTGGAGGATGACATCGTGCTCGTGAATGCCGGCCTTGGCGGCCGGGCCGTCGTGGTCGAGGGCGACAACCTCGACGCCGCCAGCCTGCTTGAGTTTCAGCGCGGTCACGCGATCGTCGCTGAGGTCCTGCACGCCGACGCCAAGATAGCCGCCGTGGGTATCACCGGGATAATCGAGGAGGATGACGTCGCGCTGGGGATCGTCCTGCCGCAACTGCATCGAGACGGTGGGAATGACGGCGACGGAAACCGGCATGGCGGTCACATCGGGCATGGCGGCCTGGGCGCACGCTGCGGGCGCGGCTGCGGCAACTGCTGCCATGGTCAATCCGGCCATGGTAAATGCGGCCAATCCGAAATTCCTGAGCTGCTTCATTCGCGCCTCCAAGTGCTCGTGGTGCAAAAACTGTCCCGTCAAAGAGACGTGCGGTCGGGGAATTTGGTAGCAGCTACTTTGCCTTCATGAGGCGAACGCTGCCATTGCCGGTCTCAACCCGAAGCAACGGACCGCCGCCATTGACGAGGCCCTCGGCGCGGAGCTCGCCATCTTCTTTGGTGCTGGTGAGGCGGATGGTGGGGAAGTCCACCTGGATGCTGTGCCCCCAGGGATTGTCGGCGGTCAGCTTGATGGCGGCAGAGGCGCCTTCGGGCATGTAGACATTCACGTCGCCGGAAGCGGTCTGCAGACTGGAGGATTGCATGCGCAGGCCCTTGGCAAACTCCGCGGTGATGGCGCCGGAGGCAGTCTCGGCGGTCAGCCCGGTGCCCAGCTGCCGGCACTCGATCGAACCCGCGGCGGAACTCGCCTTGACCATGCCGCGCGCCGATGCCAGCCGAATCGAGCCACTGGCGGTCTCCATGGAGACCCATCCGCCGACGTCGCCGATGTCAACATTGCCGCCGGCGGTTTGCAGTTGCAGATTGCCGCCCACCTGATGCACGGTGACGTTTCCGCCGCCGGTCTCGACCTGGAGATTGCCGCTCACCGCGGTGACGACGACGCTGCCGCCGGAGGTGTTGGCGAGCCAGTCGCCCTTGCCGGCGTCGAGAAATATTTTGCCGCCGCCGGTCTCAGCCTTATTTTCAGTGCCCCTGGCGCCGACTTCCTGGAGGGTGAGATCGCCGCCTGCGGTGACGGCCTTCACAGCGCCGGTGACGCGGTCAACCTGGATCTTGCCGCCTTCGGTCTCCAACTGGGCGCTGGCGGCGACATCGGAGAGGGTCAAATCGCCGGCGCCGGACTCCATGCGTACGCCGTTCAACTTGACCGGAGTGAGGACGACCAGGTCAACGAAAGCATCGCTGCGGAATTCGAGCTTGCTGCCGGTGAGTTTGACGGCGACGGGCTGCTCGCCCGCCATGCGCCGCGCTTTTTCTTCCGTGCCGCCGCGGGTGTGCACCCGGGCAATCCACTGCACATTGGTCTGGCCCGGCTTGCCGTGGACCTCGACGGAGCCGCGCGCGAGCTCTACGGTCAACATGCCGCGGGATTCGACATTGCCATTGAGTGTCGCCACCCAACCGCGCGCATCGGCATGGACTTCCTGAGCGGAGAGAGTTGCTGCAGCGCAAACCAAGCCGAAGGCCGCGGCGCACACCAACGCAGATTTGAAATTTCTCTGTGACATGTTCTGCTAGTTAGACGGCTGCCGCGGCGATACGTCGTTACTGCATCTCCGGCGCCGTAGCCAGCGCTTCCTGGCTCACGGTCCGTATATAAGGATTGTGGTCGTCATTGGCGAGAGTATGCAATACCCCGCGCACGGTTCCGTCGGTCTCCAAAGGAGTGAGCATCTGGATGGCCTGGGTGCGGACTCCGGGGCAATCGTCGTGGAGCACGGCATCGAGCACGGTGTTCCTGACGGCCTCGTCCTGCGCGATCATCGGGGCGAGTCCCTCGAGCGCCTTGAGCCGAACGCCGGCATTCTTGTCGTAACGCAGCGCCGCCATGAGAGCCTGGCGGACCTGCGCATCCTCACACTGGTTGCCGTCGCGGCATTGACCGGCGAGCAGGCCGACGGAGTCAACGCGGACGCCGGGATTCATGCGGTTCTGGGTGGCCAGCAACACAAGCTGGCGGATGCCGGGATCATTCATCGTGCCCTCGGTGGTCTCAGGGACGAGCCGGTTGTACTTGACCTCGACCACATTGGTGCCGGAGTGGGCGACAACTCCGCTGATGCTGGCGATGCCCTCGGGCAGACCGGTGGAGGCGACGGTGACGCCGGCAGCCTGGGTCTTCTCGAGGATTTTGGCGGTGTCCTCATGCTTGTGCGCCTGCCAGCCCATCAGCCCGCCGCCGCCGAATCCGACCATGAGCAGCAGTCCGGCCATGGTGGGGGCGGTGCGCAAGCTGAAGCCCCAGCCGCTGAGAACCTGGCGCAGGCGTCCGACGCGACCGATTGCGGGCATCTCGTCCAGAGCCGCTTCGAGGCGCATACGGGCGCTGGCAACGAGGCTGGCCGAGGGCTCGATAACGGGCTCGAGATCCATGGCTGCCTGCAGGCCGCGTTCCTGCTCGATGGCGCGGCGGCAATCGCCGCAGGTCCGGGTGTGGTTCTCGAGGCGATGGCGCTGGTCGTCCGGCAGCTCGCCATAGACATAGAGCACTGCATTTTCTGCTACCCACTCACATTGCTTCTCGTCGCTCACCGGACCCCCTCTCTCAGCTTTCTAAATCTGAACTGCAATGCTCCTGAACTGCAATGCTTCCTGAACTGCTTTAGCGCACGCCGGCGAGATTGGCGCGCAGTTTTTTGGTGGCGCGGAACAGAGTATTCTTCGCGGTCTCTTCCGTGGTGCTGAGCATTTCGCCGATGGTGCGCAGCCGGAGCCCTTGATAGTGCTTGAGCTCAAACACCATGCGCTCGCGGGGAGTGAGGGTCTCAAGCGCGGTCTGAATGTTGAGCCCGATCTGCTTGCGCTCGAGCTCGCGGTGGGGATTGGCCATCGCCCGGTCGTCGCTGACCTGGGCGAGCAGATCAATCTCCGATCCGCTGCCATCCATGACGACGGGCGAGTCTTCGCGGCGGGTCTTTTTGCGGCGCATTGCGTCGAGGCACAGGTTGGTCACGATGCGGTACATCCACGTATAGAAGCTGCACTCGAAGCGGAAGTTGGGCAGGTAGCGAAAGGCTTTGAGAAAGGCCTCCTGATGGATGTCCTGCGCATCCTGCTCGGAGCCCATGAGGTGGAGGGCGAGCCTGAGCACAGCCTGGTCATATTGCTTGACGAGGGACTCAAAGGCGGCGCGATTGCCGCGCTGGGCACCGCGAATCAACTCACTATCCTGCAGCCGTCCTTTGGCGTCGGTCATCGCCGGCTCGCTGCTTACGCGAGTCCCGCTGTTGCCTGGTTTGAGCCCAGCTTTCGATTGCATTCCGGCTCCTGCTTCAAGGCGTAGCGCTTCGGCTGACATCGTTCGCATCCCCTCCTAAAGGGTACATCGGCAATCCCACCCTGCCCACGCCGCCCTATTTTGCCGGGCCTGACGTCAGAAGAACGGGTCTTTCGCTGCCCCTTTGGACGCAGGCCGGGAAAAAACGTGAGCAATCCGCATTGCCTGATTTCTGCCCGGTGGTACGCGCCGCGACGGGGCAAAGTTCCCGGGCCGAAACGCCGCTTTAACGCTGAGGTATTATGCTTGGCGGATGCTTGCCACCGCCCCAATCATCGCTTTTGTCAGTGTCTCCTCCCCCGACCATGCGCTGGACTTTTACCGGGACACGCTGCGGCTCAACCTGGTCGAAGAATCCCCTTACGCGATGGTGTTTGACTGTGCGGGGGTGATGCTGCGGGTGGTCATCTCCAAAAAGATCCATCCTGCGCCTTACACGGTTTGCGGCTGGCAGGTGGAAGACATCGCGGCGACGGTCAACGAGCTGTTGGCCGAAGGGGTGAAGTTCCAGCAGTATGGCTATCTGCCGCAGGACGACCTCGGGGTCTGGACGTCGCCGGACGGAAATAAAATCGCATGGTTCACTGATCCGGACGGAAACGTGCTGAGCCTGACGCAGTTTTCCTAAGCACCTCGGGGCCGATGGGCGCTGCAACCGAACGGCGGCCCCAATCCTCTCAAATTCGCTCCACGCCCAGCTATCCTCTACTTATATTTATGGCGACGCTCTTCGACCCTCCCGGCCTGCCGTTTCCGCCTGACGCGGATTCCGACTCCGACTTGCGGAAGCCCGCCCGATCGAGGGCCGGGATGGCCGCGGGCGGCAAAAAGGGTCGGGGCAAGAAAGCTCGCCGTCCTGCGGAGTACGACTCCTCTGCCGACGCAGGCGCGACGGTGCCGATGACCACCGCTTTCACTGACGGAGGCGCGCGGGGAAATCCTGGGCCCTCGGGCTATGGAGTGCATATCGTTTCACCGAGCGGGGCGACGGTCGCCGAGCTGAGCAAGTTCATCGGCATTCAGACGAACAACATTGCGGAATACTCCGCGCTGCTGGCGGCGCTGGAGTGGGCGCAAGCGAATGGAGTGCGCCAGCTGCGGGTGGTCTCGGACTCGGAGCTGATGGTGCGGCAGATGCAGGGGCGGTATCAATGCTCCAGCCCGACGCTGAAGCCGCTGTATGACGAAGCGCGACGGCGGGCGCGGGAGCTGGAACTTTTTCGGATAGAGCATGTGCTGCGGGGGAAGAACAAGCGGGCGGACCAGTTAGCGAATGATGCGATGGACGCGGGGTATCGTGGGCGGAAGTAGCTTAAGGCGCGCAGGAGATTGGCCAGCGGAGCGCCTTACTTACTCGTTTCAGCCTCAAGGTCAGCACTCAGATGAATATCTCCGCCGGACAATTTCACCTTCCGCTTCCAAGTGACATATCCCTTCTTTGTCACCGATACTTCTTTCTCCCCGACCTGCTCATCAATCGTTGAAGGAGTACTTCCAACAAAGGCTCCGTCGATTTCAATGTCTGCCCCAGCCGGTTCCGAAGTGATCGTTAGATGGCTCGCCGCCGCGCTAACCGGCGCCACAACAGCCGCCGCAGCCGGTGCAACTCTGGCCGCCGATTGATCGCGAGTCTCCTGTGCCGCTTCCGCCTCAATATCGGCCGAATGTGCCGCCCAATGCGCCAGGATCGCCGCGCACGCGCTTTCTACAGATCCGCCGACCGACAGTGTGGATTTGCTGGCAATCGAATCGCCGCTGCGGCGATCAAAAACTGCCACCTTGTCCTTGTGCGCAAATACGGACTTGCCGCCCTCGTGATCTAACTCCACGATGTAGTCCACTAACTCCTCGCGATTGTTGATTTGCACTTGCGGGCAACGCTCTGAGAATGTCTTGATGATCTCCGCCGTCTGCGGTCTCGCGCCGCCGGCAAATCCTCCGCCACCGGAGCCCCCGGATCCGCCGCCGGCTCCGCGGCTCTCCCACGACTGGCTCGCTGTGATGAACACCTTCGGCTTTCGCGTATCTGTTCCCGCTGGTGGCGCGGGCGCTAACGTGTGGGGTGGCGACGGCTGACCGGACTGAGCCCAACTGGGTAACACCGAAAAAACCGTGACGAATATAACTGCCGCAAATAAAAAAGGCCTGGACGTCATAACACTCCTCGCTCGCTCACCACCCGCAAGTCAGCCAAAGACTATAGGAATCGCACCCTCGCAGGAAAGTAATTTCCTGGCTAACTCCCACTTACTTCGCCAGCTCCGCCTTGACTAACTCGCTCACCTGTTTGCCGTCCGCTCTGAGCCCTGAGGCTGCGATCCTGGCCTGGACGGCTTTCATCACGGTGCCCATTTCTTTTTGACCCGGCCTGGTGCCGCCGGCGGCCTCGGTAGCTTCAGCAATCGCCTCCGCCACGTAATCGGCGATCTGCTGGGGGCTGGCGGACTTCGGCTGATAGTTCTCAATGATCAAAATCTCCGCGGCTTCTTTGTCGGCCAACTCCTGCCGGCCGCCCTTGACAAACATCTCGACGCTCTCTCGCCGCTGCTTGATGAGCGTCTGCAAGATGGCCTGCGCCTCGGCGTCGGTCAGGGGGGCGCGCTTCTCAATCTCTTTCTTCTTGAACGCGCTCTTCATCATGCGCAGCGTGGAGAGCCGCAGCTCCTCGCGCGACTTCATCGCGGCGATCATGTCGTTGTGGACTGTGTCTACCAGGCTCATGGTTCGATCTCCCTTGTCTGCAATTCCATCTTAATGAAGGGGCGGGATGGGGCCCGGGGCGCGGGGCGGAGTTACACTGCCCCCATGCTTTTCTGCGCACGACTTCGCACGCTGATCGCGGCCGCCGGCCTGCTGCTTGCTGCTCGCCGTCGCGCCAGCGCAAGCGACGATGAGTCAGACGGAGCCGGCGGTCAAAACTCCCTCAACTACCGCGCTCGCTGCGACCCCTGCCGCGACACATTGGCCGACGCAGGAGGGGAACTTCACGATACAAAACTTTCGCTTTGGTACAGGCGAAACATTGCCCGCGCTGCACCTGCACTACCTCACGCTGGGCCAGCCGCATCGCGACGCGGCCGGCAAGGTGGACAACGCGGTGCTGCTGCTGCACGGCACGGGGGGAGACGCGCATAGCCTGCTGCATCCATTCTTCTCCGACGTGCTGTTCGGGCCGGGGCAGCCGCTGGACATCACCAAATATTTCCTTATCCTGCCGGACGACATCGGTCATGGCGAATCGTCAAAGCCGAGCGACGGGCTGCGGAGCCGCTTCCCCAAATACGACTACGACGACATGGTGGCGTCGCAACACAGCATGCTTATCGAGGGACTTCACATCGATCATCTGCGGCTGATTCTGGGAACGTCGATGGGCTGCATGCAGGCCTTCGTCTGGGGCGAAACCTATCCCGGCTTCGCCGACGCGCTGATGCCGCTGGCGTGTCTGCCGGTGCAGATTGCGGGCCGCAACCGCATAATGCGCTGGATGGCGATGGACGCGATCACTTCGGACCCCGGCTGGAAGCACGGCGACTATACGACGCAGCCGCTGGGGCTGAAGACATCGCTCGAGATCACGTTCATCATGGGCTCGAGCCCGCTGCAGCTGCAGAAGGCCGCGCCCACGCGCGATGCTGCCGATGCTCTCATTCAGAAATGGCTTGCTGCGCGGATAAAGGACACCGACGCCAACAATCTGCTCTATAACTGGAACGCGTCACGCAACTACGACCCCAGCGCGAGGCTGGGGACGATCAGCGTGCCGGTGATGTGGATCAACTCGGCCGACGACGTGATCAATCCGCCGGAGCTGGGGATCGCGGAAAAGATGGTGAAGCGCATGCCGCACGCCACGTTCGTGCTGATCCCCACCTCGGACGCCACGCGGGGACACGGCACGCACACGATGGCCGCGGTCTGGGAGCAATACCTGGTGACGCTGCTGCAGGAGTCGGCGCAAAGGTAAGGGGAAGGCCGGGCGCTGCTCCATTCGGAGCGCGGCTACGAGGCCTTCGAGCGCCACCTGGGGCTGCGGGTCATTCACCGCGCGAACTAGCCGGGCGGGCCTGCCAGCTACAATGAAGACAGACCCCTCGCGAAAGGACCACCACCTAACGATGTTTCGGAAGACGCGTCTCTTTACTCCCGGCCCGACCCCGCTGCTGCCGGCTGCCCAGTTCGCCATGGCGGCAGCCGATATCCATCACCGCACGCCGGAGTTCCGCGCGCTGTTCTCGAAAGTGCTCTCGCAGCTCAAGACTTTTGTGGGGACGAAGAACGACGTCATCCTGCTCTCGAGCTCGGGAACGGGTGCGATGGAAGCCGCGGTCACCAACCTGACGTCGCCTGGGGACCGAGTGCTGGTTCTCTCGGCCGGAAAATTTGGCGAGCGCTGGGTGTCGCTGGCGGAAAACTTCGGCTGCGTGGTGGACCTGGTCAAGGTTCCGTACGGCGAGACATTTTCGCTAGAGCAAATCCGGGCGGCACTGAAGGTTGAGACTCGCTGCGTCTATCTGCAGGCCACGGAAACCTCGACCGGGGCGCGCCACGACGTGGCCGGGATTGCGCGACTGCTGCACGACGCCAAGTCAGAAGCGCTGCTGATCGTTGACGCCATCACCGGCCTCGGGACCACCCATTTTGATGTGGATGCGAGCGGCATTGATGTGATCATCGGCGGGTCGCAAAAAGCCGTCATGGTTCCGCCCGGACTGGCTTACCTTGCGGTCAGCCCGCGGGCGTGGGAGCGCATGGAGTCGGCCTACAATCCGCGTTACTACTTCGACCTGCGGCGCGAGCGCAAGAACCAGGTCAAGGGCGAGTCAGCTTATACGCCCGCGGTCTCACTGATCGCAGCACTGGGCGCGGCGCTCGACTACCTGACAGCGCAAGGCGCGACTGCGGGCGTGACTGCGGAACAAGCTCTGGCTGCCGGACGCGAAGCCCTGATTGACAACGCGGAGCTCTGCGCCGAGATGACGCGCGCCGCTGCCGCCGCGATGCATCTGTCTCTCTTCTCGCCGAGTGCGCCGGCCGCTGCAGCGACTGCGATCATTGCGCCTGAGGGAGTGGACTCGACCGCCATCGTCAAGGACCTCAAGGCCCGCTTCGGCGCTATCATCGCCGACGGGCAGGGGGAGATGAAGGGGAAGATATTCCGCATCGCGCACCTGGGCTATTTTGATCCGCTCGACACGCTCGCCCTGACCGGGGCCATCGAGCAGACGCTCCACTCACTCGGGGCCACCAACTTCCCGCTCGGCGCCGGCCTCACGGCTGCGCAGCAGGTCTATGCTAAAAAAGCCGGACATAGTTACAAATCGGCTCCGGCCGCGGAACTCGTCGCCCACTAATCCCCAACTGCTGCGGCTACCTCAAAGGATCTCAGCACTTCGCACCGCCTGATAAATCATGAAAATTGTTCTCGCCGAAAAAGTTTCTCCTGCCGCGGTCCAGCTGCTGCGCGAAGACCCCTCATTCACGCGTTGTCACCGCCGAAGACCTGCCCGCGAAGGAGGCCGGCGGCCTGGCCGCTGCGCTGGGTGACGCAGACGCGCTCATCGTTCGCTCTGCGGTGCAGGTGGACGCGGCGCTTCTCGAGCAGGCGCCCAACCTGCGGGTTATCGGCCGCGCCGGAGTGGGGGTAGACAACATTGACGCAGCCGCCGCCACCAGCCGCGGCATCGTGGTGATGAATACGCCCGGGGCGAACGCGATCGCGGTGGCCGAGCTGACGATCGGCGTGATGCTGGCGCTGGCGCGCCAGCTGCCCAAAGCCAACTCCGCCCTGCACGCGGCGCGCTGGGAGAAGAAATCTCTGGAGGGCCGGGAGCTGAAAGGCAAGACGCTCGGAATTCTCGGCCTGGGCCGGGTTGGACTCGAGGTCGCTCGTCGCGCCCGCTCCTTTGGCATGGACCTGGTCGGCCACGATCCGTTTGTCTCGGCGGCGATCGCGCGCGAAAACGGGGTGCGGCTGGTTGATCTCGACGAGCTCATCGCCAACTCAGACTATCTCTCGCTGCACGTCGGGCTGACGCCGCAGACCCAGGGCATTATCAACGCGACCACCATCGCGAAAATGAAGCCGGGGGTGCGGATTATTAATTGCGCCCGCGGCGAACTGATTGACGACGCCGCACTGGCTGCCGGGCTGGCTTCGGGCCAGGTGGCCGGCGCCGCGCTCGATGTGTTCCAGCAGGAGCCGCTGAAGGCCTCGCCATTCTTTGGCCTGGAAAACGTGATCCTGACCCCGCATATTGCCGGCTCGACGCGCGAATCGCAGGAGGCAGTGGGAATTCAAATCGTTCGCCAGGTGCGCGACTATCTGCGGCTCGGCATTGCGCAAAACGCCGTCAACCTGCCGTCGCTGACTCACGAAGAATTTCTCGTGCTCGCGCCGTGGATGGATCTTGCCCAGCGCCTGGGCGCCTTTCTCGGCCAGGTGACGGATGGAAACGTGGAGTCCATCCAGCTCTTTTACTCCGGCCGCCTGGCCACAGAAAAGACCGAGCTGATCCGCAATTCGGCGATTGCGGGAGTCTTCGGCGCGTCTGAGACGGACTCATCGGTGAACAGCATAAACGCGGCCTCGATCGCGCAGCAGCGCGGCATTCGCATCTCTGAGGACAGATCAGAATCCGGCGTGCCCGCGCTCTCGCTGACCTTGCACACGGGCACGGGGGCGCGATCGGCGACGGGAACGCTGCTGCACGGCCACTCGCCGCGGCTGCTGGGCGCGCACGGCATTGATATCGAGGCGCCGCTGCACGGGCGGCTGCTGTGCATTCGCAACTACGACACGCCGGGCGTGATCGGCCGGGTGGGAACGATACTCGGCGAACACGGGATCAACATCGCGAGCTTTGGCCTGGGGCGTCCACATCGCCATGCGGCGTCCGCCTCCGCGATCGAAATCAACGTACCCGATTTTCCTGAGCCGGCTCCGCCCGGGGTCGCGTTCGCGGTGGTGCAGGCCGAGGGCGTCATCACTCCGGAGCTGCTCAACCAGCTGCGCCAGTTGAACGCGGTGATCTCGGTCCGCCTGGTCGAATTGCCCGATTGAGCGCGCGTCACCCGTCCGCTATTCTGTAGATATGCCCATGTATGAGTACGAGTGCCGGGACTGTCACCGGCGCCTGGAAAAAATCCAGTCCTTCTCGGCTGCGCCGATCACGGTGTGCCCCACGTGCGGCGGGCAACTGGAGCGCACGCTGACCGCGCCGGCGATCCAATTCAAGGGAGCGGGCTGGTATGTGAACGATTATGCAAAGAGTGGCGGCGAGAAGAAATCGTCCGGCTCCAATTCCGACGCGAAGAGCGGCGACAGCGGCGGAGCAAAAGACAGCGGGGCGACATCGGGTTCCTCGTCGGGCGAGGGGAGCAAGACCGGCTCGGGGGAGAGCAGCACAAAATCAGAAGGCGCCTCCTCATCGAAAGAAAGCGCCTCTGCTCCCGCTGCTTCGAGCAGCTCGAGCTTGAAGTCTGATTAATCGCGCTACTTTTTCTTAGGCTTCCGCTTCGGCGCCGGGGGCATCTTCGGCGCCGGCGGCAGCTTGGCGCCTGCCTTCCGCGCCTCGCTGAGCCCAATCGCAATCGCCTGCTTCCGGCTGGTCACTTTCTTTCCGCTCCGGCCCGACGTCAGCTTGCCCGCCTCCATCGCCTTCATCTCGCGCTCAACACTCTTGCCTGCCGCCGGCCCGTACTTGCGCCCGCTGCTCTTCTTCGAACTTGCCTTCTTCGCGCTGCTCTTCCTGGTCGCTGCCATTGTTCTAACCTCCCTTTTCCAATCGGAAGCGCCTCAGCCGCAATGCGTTGCCCGCGTCGCATCCTCCGCGCCCTTGCGACATCTAATTAGCAACAACAACCCACGCTTTCAGGAAAGTAAAATGATCACTCCCAGACCCTCTGCCGCGCGCGGTCACCTTGACCACGGCTGGCTCGACACTTACCACACGTTCTCTTTCAACACCTATTACGACCCGGCCCACATGGGCTTTCGCGCGTTGCGCGTGATCAACGAAGACTACGTCGCGGGGGGCCGCGGCTTTGGCGAGCACGCCCACGACAACATGGAGATCGTCACCGTGGTGCTGAACGGCTCGCTCGAGCATCGCGACTCGATGGGTAACGGCGAGGTGCTTCATCCCGACGAAGTGCAGTACATGTCGGCGGGAACCGGGATCCGTCACAGCGAGTTCAATCCCTCGCCCGACACGCCGCTGCACCTGATGCAAATCTGGCTGCTGCCCAACCAGCGCAATCTGAAGCCGGACTACGCGCAGAAGCCGTTCCCTGCAGCTGACCGCCAGGACAAGCTTTTGCTGGTCGCCTCGAGCGATGGCCGCGACGGCTCGATCAAGATCCACTCCGACGCCGAGCTTTATGTATCGCGGCTGGCCACTGCGAAGTCGGTCGAGCACAAGGTGGGGAAGAAAAAGCACGCATGGGTGCAGGTGCTCTCAGGAGAGCTCGACATTCACGGCGCGCACCTTGCTGCCGGAGACGGCGCTGCAATCAGTGACGAAGAGATCGTCCGGTTCGAGGCGCTGAAGGACGCGGAGTTTTTGCTCTTCGACCTCGACTAATTCCAATTTTTCTTCTGGACTCGCCGCGCCCTAATAAGCGCGGCCTTTTTTTTGCGATTCGCTTAGAGCGCGATCACGGCGGGGGCGGGCAAGATGTCTTCGACGTCAACCCACGCGGTGGGATAGACGCCGGTGTAACAGGCGGTGCAGAAGCCGCCGTTCTCTACGTGGGGATCAGCCGCGCAAGCCGTCTTCAACCCGTCGAGCGAGAGGTAGGCGAGCGAATCGGCCTCGATGAAGGCGCGAATCTCGTCAATGCTCTGGTTGGCGGCGATCAACTCGCGCTTCCGCGGCGTATCCACCCCGTAGAAACAGGGCAGACGGTGGGAGGGCAGCTGATGCGCAGATGCACTTCGCGCGCGCCGGCACCGCGCACCATGCGGACGATTTTGCGGCTGGTGGTGCCGCGAATGATCGAGTCGTCAATGAGAATGACGCGCTTGCCCTCGAGCAGATTGCGGACCGGGATTGAGCTTGAGCTTGACGCCGAAGTCGCGCACACGCTGCTCGGGCTCGATGAAGGTGCGTCCGACATAGTGGTTGCGAATGAGGCCGAAGTTGAAGGGGATGCCGCTCTCGGCCGCATAGCCGAGGGCCGCGGTGACGCCGGAGTCAGGAACGGGGACGACCAGATCGGCCGGGACGGGAGCTTCGCGGGCGAGGATGGCGGCCCATTTTTTCACGGCTCTCCTGCACCCAGCGGCCGAAGACGCGGCTGTCGGGGCGGGAGAAATACACGTGTTCGAAGATGCACTTTGCCTGCGGGATGCCGGTGCGAAAACTTGCGCGAGGTGAGGCCTTCGGGCGAGACCATGACGAGTTCGCCGGGCTCGACGTCACGCACCCACTGGGCGCGGAGCAGGTCGAAGGCGCAGGTTTCGGAGGCGAAGACGATGGTGTCGGGGGCCGTCTTCGTCGGCGATGCGGCCCATGCGAGAGGGGGCGAAAGCCACGCGGATCGCGGGCGGCAAAAATCCGGTCCCGCGTCATCATGACGATGGAGAAGGCGCCTTCGACCTGGCGCAGCGAATCGGCAATCGCGTCGACGAGGGTGGTCTCGCGGGAGTGGGCGATGAGCTGGACGATGATTTCAGAATCGCTGGTGGTCTGAAAGATGGCGCCGTCACGCTCGAGGCGGGTGCGGGTGGTGCCGAGGTTTACCAGGTTGCCGTTGTGGGCGATGGCGATCAATCCCTTGGTGCTCTCGACGCGGATGGGCTGGGCATTGAGCAGCGCCGAATCGCCGGTGGTGGAGTAGCGGGTATGGCCGATGGCGATATCGCCGAGCAGGCGCTCGAGCACGTCTTCGGTGAATATCTCGGAGACGAGGCCCATGCCCTTGATGTTGGAGAGCTGCTGGCCGTCGGAGCTGGCGATGCCGGCCGACTCCTGCCCGCGATGCTGGAGGGCGTAGAGGCCGAGATAGACGTTGCGGGCTGCTTCGGGCGAGCCATAGACGGCCATGACGCCGCACTCTTCGCGCAGCTTGTCGTCGTTCTCTATCGCGGTCTCGTCGCGGTCGCTATCAGCAAGCGGCGCGTCTCCTCGCTCTGGTTGGAAATCTCGGCCCGGGGGGAGATCACGGTATCGTCTCCAACGAAACCATGCCGTGCAGCGCCTCTTCGAGGGCGCCCGCCCAACCGCTGCGCAATTCCCCGGTGGTGGTCTCGATGAGGGTGCAGCCGTGCGCGTCGCCAGCGCCGGCGCCGCTTTCACGGCCATGCACTTTGAACTTGCCGTCAGTGACGACGCCGAGCCAAGTGGCTTTGACGTCGCCCTCGGATAATATCTGCTGCACACGGGAGACCTCTTCGCGCTTGACAGCGATCACGACGCGCGACGGACGTTCGCCGAACAAGACCGACGCCTGCATGGGGACCGCCGCAGCCCGCGACCTCGACATCCACCCCGGTGCCGTGGGCGAAGCAGCCCTCGGCGAGAGTGACGGCAATGCCTCCGTCAGAGATATCGCGCGCGGCGTGCAGCAATCCTGACTTCGCCAGTGCCTGCAGGCGCCGCTGCAAATCGGCTTCCCGCTTCAAATCCACCGTCGCCGGCTGACCCCAGATCTCGCCGAGCAGAACCTTGGCAAACTCGGTTGATCCCAGGGTGTGCGTTCCGGCGTCGTCTGATGGGGTGCACGGCGTCTGTCGACGGCCAGCGTCGCTGTAGGCGGCCAGTCGAGCAACAGCAATGCGTCGCCGGGACTGCTTGAAGTCGGCGCCGACGGCGGTGGTGACATCTTCGAGGATGCCGACGATGCCGATCACGGGCGTGGGGTAAGATGCCCTCGCCGCGGGTCTCGTTATACAAGCTGACGTTGCCGCCGGTGACGGGGGTACCGAGCGCGACACAGGCCTCGGCGATGCCGTCAATGGCGTCGCTGAAGCTGGCGCCATAATCTCCGGCTTTTCGGGATTGCCGAAGTTGAGGCAGTTGGTGGCGGCGACGGGCATTGCGCCGGTGCAGGCAACTTTGCGCGCAGGCCTCGGCGACGGCGAGCTTTGCGCCCTCGCTTGGGATTGAGCCAGCACCAGCGGCCATTTCCGTCGAGCGCCATGGCGAGCCCGCGTTCGTGGCCGGGGCTTCTGCCGTCGGCTGCGGTGCCGGTCCCCTTGATGCGCATGACGCCGGCTTCTGCGCCGGGGCCCTGCGACGGTATTGGTCTGCACCATGGTGTCGTACTGCTCGTGGACCCAGCGCTTGAGGCAAATATTGGCGCTGGCGAGGAGCTTCTTGAGATCGGCCGCGTAATCGCGGTTCTGTGTCAGCTTTTGCTGAGCACATCGGCGGGGGGTCGAGCGGAACGGGGGCCTTCCAGGTGGCCGACGGGGCGGTGATAGAGCGGGGCGTCGTCGGTGAGGGACTGGTTGGGGATGTCGGCGACGAGCACGCCGTGATGGCGGATGCGCAGGCGCGGCTCGGGATTGACGGTGCCGACGATGACGGCGTCGAGGCCCCATTTTCGAAGACGCTGAGGACTTCGTGCTTCGCGGCCCTTTTCGGCGACGAGCAGCATGCGCTCCTGGCTCTCGGAGAGCATGATTTCGTAGGCGGTCATGCCGGTTTCGCGCTGGGGAACGTGGTCGAGTTCGACGTCGAGGCCGACGCCGCCGCGGCCGCCCATCTCGCAGGTGGAGCAGGTGAGGCCGGCGGCGCCCATGTCCTGAATGCCGACGACGGCGCCGGTCTGCATGGCTTCGAGGCAGGCCTCGAGCAGCAGCTTTTCCATGAACGGATCGCCGACCTGGACGTTGGGCCGCTTCTGCTTCGGTGCCTTCTTTGAATTCCTCGCTGGCCATGGTGGCGCCGTGGATGCCGTCGCGGCCGGTCTTGGCGCCGACGTAAATGACGGGGTTGCCGACGCCGGTGGCCTTGCCGTAGAAGATTTCGTCCTTGCGGACCAGGCCCAGGGCAAAGGCATTCACCAGCGGGTTGCCGCTGTAGCAGGGCTCGAACTTGGTTTCGCCGCCGAGCTTGGGGACGCCGAAGCAGTTGCCATAGCCGGCGACGCCGGCCACCACGCCCTCGAGATGGACTGGTTTTTGTGGGCGGCTGCCGCATCCGCGGCGGCACGCCGGCGCGAGGGACCGAAGCGCAGGGAGTCCATCACCGCGAGGGGCCGGGCGCCCATGGTGAAGATGTCGCGCAGGATGCCGCCAACGCCGGTGGCCGCGCCCTGAAAGGGCTCGATGTAGCTGGGATGGTTGTGGCTCTCGATCTTGAAGGCGCAGGCCCAGCCGTCGCCGACGTCGATGATGCCGGCATTTTCGCCCGGGCCCTGCACGACGACGGGCGCTCCTGGTGGGAAGGCGCTTAGGTGGAGCGGCGAGTACTTGTAGCCGCAATGCTCGCTCCACATAACGCTGAAAATGCCGAGTTCGGTGAGGCTGGGCACGCGTCCGAGGGCCGCAACGATGCGGGCATACTCCTCAGCCGTGAGGCTGTGCTGCGCCAGCAGCGCGGGAGACATCTCGACCGGAACGGGCGCGGCGTCAATGCTGGTTTTCATGGAAATTTTATTGTCGCATGCACTGCAAGCCCGCGCACGCACTCCTCGCCCCTCGAAATTTAACTTCGCGACTGCCGGCTGTGGCTGTTTCGGCGGACTCGCGTCGCCCAGGGTGGCACGATGGGAGACCTGCGGCGCAGGATCGGAGACCTGCGGCGCAACTATTAGATGGAGGAGGCTGGGTGTCGGACTCAAGCGCGGGTTGCCGGCGGGGACCGTCTGTTAAACTTTAGGGAGTGCGCGCGAGTCCAGGCCGCTTTTCCGCCCGCGCATCTTCCACCACAGTCGGGGAGTGGCTCAGCCTGGTAGAGCACCTGGTTCGGGACCAGGGGGTCGGAGGTTCAAATCCTGGCGCTGTGCAGTTGACTCCTACCGCCACGACCTGGCACCTCGTTCGCGGTAGTGCCGTCGACGCACTCGGTTTCGAAACGGTCTCCATGAGCCACATGCGTACCATCTGTTTGCATGGTGTAATACTGCGATGGACCCATGCTGAGATTTCGGGTAAATCCCGCCAGAGCGACAGCATTGCTTGCCTTCACTCGATGTGCCAGGGCTACAGTCTCCAGCGCCACCAGATGAGCATTCGTAGTCGACGATTACCGTCTGAGCCGCTCCGTATGATAATAGCCAACGAGATCGTCGAATTCGATCGAGTAACGCCCGTGGAACTCCGCCCCGCTCGGCGGACGCTGTTCCGCCTGTAGCAGAGCTCCTTACCTGATAGGGCAGTTCCCCGCTCCGCCGCATGGATCTAAGACCGGGGCGGCCTTACGTGGATTCGTCGCTGACGGTATTCTTCAACTGGGCTGAGCCCGGCCAATCGCGACCGACTCACGAAGCGCCCTTGACCGCTGCCAGCCGCGGACGGCTCGAGCTCAGCGATCACCGACACCTGTAGCTTAGACGGTAGAGATGCTAGCGTCTGCGCCAGCACGAAGGAGCGAGATGTCAACCTAATTGATCTTCTCCGGAGCCGCGTCCAGCACGTGTCCGACCAGGAGGGGGCCGGAGCTGTCGCAGCGCCGGCGATCGAGTTCGGTCCCGCCATGCTCTCCGTCGAGGGACACGAAGCGCGCTCAAGATCGGGTCTGGAACCGTTCGCCACGCAGTAGGTTAATATGCCAAGGGTAGATGAGGGATGGATATAAGAAGACAGTGCGGACGTCGCAGGCGCGCCAAACCAGGACCAGCGAGCTTCCATCCACAGTCGGGGAGTGGCTCAGCCTGGTAGAGCACCTGGTTCGGGACCAGGGGGTCGGAGGTTCAAATCCTCTCTCCCCGACCATTTTAAACTCAAGCCCACCGGGGGCGGCCATCGCTTTCTGAATTTCCTCCAGCGCCCTGCTCCTACTCGGCCATCCTCGTAGCTACCTACCTACAGCCGGCCAAAAGGATAGGGATTGTTTTCCGAGGCGCTCAGACAATCGCGGTTGCCATACCGCGCGGGACGTGATTAGACTGACAGACCTCCTCCTGATATCGGGCCAGAGCGCTGCTTAACTTCGGGACCCTCCTCGCGATTCCTAAGCCCTGAGGTGCCGTCATGGCCGTCCGCATATCTGTTGTTATCGTCCTCTGCGCGCTCGCCGGTTCGCTTTTCGTTGCGCCTGCGCACGCTCAAACCACCTATCTATACGATTACAGCGTCATCACGAACATGGATGACGCAACCGGGGTCGGGGTTTCGGACCTGATTCAGGCATCGGACGGCAACTTATACGGGACGACGGTCTACGGCGGCGGACCTACCGGCGACGGCACCATATTCAAGGCGACGCTGGACGGAACGGTAACTACCCTCCACGAATTCTGCCTCACCGGGGGGAAAACCTGCGCGGATGGTTACAACGCGAATTGGGGACTGATACAGGCGACAGACGGGAACATCTATGGCTCAACGCATGACGGCGGAACGGAAGACTCCGGCACGATCTGGCAGATAACTCCCGCGGGCGAATTCAAGACGATCTATACCTTCTGCCTCATTGCGGGATGCCCGGATGGCTATTGGCCGAAGCTCCTCGTTCAATCGAACAACGTTCTCTCTGGCGGGCCAATCACCTTTTATGGATTGACGAATTATGGCGGCAAGTATGGACAGGGAACAATTTTTTCTCTGACTCCGGCAGGAAAGTTGACGACGCTGTATTCGTTTTGCGCCGAAGGAGCGCCGACGTGTCCGGATGGTTATTCAGCGGGCGCTCCGCTCAACCAGGTCGGCGATCTTTTCTATGGAGTCATGACTCTGGGCGGAGTGAACCAGCCTCAGGCCAATGATGGCGGAACGCTCTACTCGGTAACTCCGTCCGGCACCTTGAAGACACTCTATTCATTCTGCTCCGACTATTCCCCGGGCAGTTGCTATGACGGCAATGAGCCCAGCGATGGCCTGATGGTGACCGGAGCGAATACGCTGGCTGGGGTCACCGAATACGGAGGCAACTATGGCTCGGGCGCGATCTATCAGTTCGACACGACGAATAACACCGAGAAGGTGCTATACAGCTTTTGCGCGGACATGTCGGGGTGCAGTGACGGCCAGCAACCGTTCAGCTTGATTTACACGACGGCCGGAATCTACGTCACAACCTATGCGGGTGGGAACGATAACTCAGCGGGAACACTTTTGCTTGCGCCGCAGGGCTCGGCGGCCGGGAAAGTGGTTTATACGTTCTGCGGTTCGAACGGCATTGACTGCGCGGATGGAAGTTTTCCCGGCGGGGCGCCGATTCAGGGGTCGGATGGAAACCTTTACGGCTACACCACGGAAGGCGGAGCCAACTACAACGGTGTGCTTTACAGGATCGCGCTGACTCCGGCCGCGCCTCCCAGCATTGCGGTCACACTTTCGCCCGCCAGCGTTTCGACAGGGGCGACATTCAGCCTGCAGTACAGCGACTTTCTCGCTGCCAGCTCATCCTGGGCTACATGCTTTGCGACCAACACCGCCGGAGATAGTAAGTGGACCGGGCCGATTACTGGCACGATCGCGACCAAGGAAGTCAATCTTACCGCGCCGGGTACAGCTGGAACTTATACCTACACCCTGACCTGCGGCGGCACCGAGACGGGCCTGGCAACGCTGACGGTGACAGCAGGTGGCGGCAAGAAGTCATCAACGACCGCACTGACGGCATCGCCAAATCCGGCGAGCGTGGGCCAGACAGTAACTCTGAAGGCTACGGTTACCGGCTCCGGTGGAACGCCGACGGGCAAGGTCACTTACTCTGTCGAATCCATAGATATCGGTTCGGCGACGCTCAGCTCCGGCATTGCAAGCCTGAGTGCGAGCTCGAACGGGCAGGCTCCCGGTAGTTATCCGATCGTGGCCAGCTATGGCGGCGACTCCAACTACAACGCGTCGGCCTCGGCGGCTGTAACAGTGACGTTGAAAAAGCTGCGACGGCGACTGCGCTGACGGCCTCGCCGAATCCGGTAACTCCGCCCGCTGCCGTCACTCTCACCGCGACGGTGACGCGGACCGCGTCGGGTTCAACCGGCGAGCCGACTGGCAGCGTCACTTTCTATTACGGGCCGGTCGCGCTGGGTACGGCTAATTTGAAGTCGGGTAAAGCTGTGCTGACCGCCGGGACCAGCGGAGTGTCGGCAGGAAGCTACGGCATCACTGCGAAGTACAACCCGGACGCCGGGGATGCGGGTTCGACCTCGGCGGTCGTGAAAGTGACGGTGAACTAGGCGGTGATGGCGAGAGCGTGGCTGCCTTCGGGGGTCGCCCCCTGCACGCACAGCCCTCCGGGGGGTTAGTATCAGCACTCGACCATCCGGTACAACATTCCCGTCATTTGAGGCTGACACCTACAATTCCTCTGGGCAGACAACCGGCACGCTATTGACCTCTCCAGAGCACGACTCGGGGGATCTGAAAATACCAATGCAGTGCATAGGAGGAAGCCAATGTCCACCCTAAAGCCCCCCCTAAGCTTTGTATGGTCTCTTCTCCTCTCTTCTCTATGCACGCCCATTGTTCTACTTAGCTGGGGCGCGATCCGCAATGGCGTGGATATACAGCATGGGGCGATGGACATCGTCCGGAGCACGGCGTCTGGTTTCATCGTCTACGGTCTAGCTGCCGAAGTCGTCGCGTTAGTATTAGGACTGCCGACGTATATAGTTGTACGACGATATCGAATATCCTCTTGGTCTTCCTATGTATCGATAGGTGCTTTGATTTCGCAGTTGGTCAATCTCGTGCTCTCTCAGTTGGGAACGTTTTATTTCTTGACTGGTCAGCCATCCAAATGGCAAGCCTTTGCAGACGCCATGCCCGCCTTCCTTCTGTGTGGCGTTTTGTCTTCACTTGCCTTTAGGGCTCTGAACGGGCCAGCCGTTGAGACCTACTGACGGTATCCAATGTTTTGTACATCCGTGCCTGTTAACCGTGTCCGGTTCTTCCGGCAAAGAAAGAGACGCAGAATCAGGGCTGGATTACTTCGGGGCTAGGTACTACGCCAGCGACATGGGCCGATAGATGAGCCCAGACTGGAGTGCGAAGGAAGAGCCGGTTCCGTATGCCAAACTGGATGAGCCGCAGAGCTTGAATCTCTATGGCTATGTGGGGAACAATCCGCTGAGCAGAGCGGATGCGGACGGTCACGCGTGCTCCGGCATCTTGGGCCCCCTGCACGCACAGCCCTCGACAGCGTTACTATCATCCCTCGACCATCCGGTCCCCCAGGAGATGTCTATGTTGAAGCGTTCGCTATTACACTCTGCTCTTATCTTTGCTGTCGCCAGCGGCGTCGCGGTGGCAGAAAATCATCAACCCACGCTGACTCCGCAACAGAGCGGCACAACGCAACTGCTGATCGCGGTCAGCCCGGTGAACTCGCGGGTGGTATGGGCAGCGGGCGCAGGCGGGACCTATGTGGTGACCACGGACGGCGGAAATACGTGGCGCAGCGGCGTGGTGCCGGGCGCGGAAGAGCTGCAGTTTCGCGATGTGCAGGGCGTGAGCGACCAGGTGGCGTACCTGATGTCCATCGGCGATGACACGGACCAGTTCCGCATTTACAAGACCGAGGACGGAGGCGCGCACTGGAAGATCCAATTCACGAACCAGCTGACGAACGCCTTCTATGACTGCATGGCGTTTTGGACGCCGGACCGGGGCGTGGCGCACAGCGATTCGGTAAACGGCGTGTTCCCCGACATTCGCACGAGCGACGGAATGAAATGGCACTCCATCTCGAAGCAAATGCCTGCGGCGCTGACGGGCGAGGCGTCGTTCTCCTCGAGCGGCACGTGCATTACGACGGAGGGATGGGGCAATGCGTGGATCGCGACGGGAGGGGCGACGACGGCGCGCATCCTGGCGACGCGCAATGGCGGCGATTCGTGGGAGGCGTATGACACTCCGCTGGTGAGCAACGCCAGTGCGGGCGGGCTCTCGGTCGCATTCCGCGATGCGTGGCACGGGATTGTGGGCGGCGGGGACCTGGCGAACGATGCTGCGACTGATGCGGCGACCACATCCGACGGCGGCAAGACGTGGACGCTAACGAAGACGCCACCAATCACGGGCGCCATCTTTTGCCTGGCCTATGTCAACGGGCAGCACCTGGAGTATGGGTGGGGCGGGGGCTGGGGCGAGCGGGGCGGCGACGATTGGCGCGGTGGGGGATGGGACGATCATCGCTTCGATCGCACGGTTGTGATTACCACGGAGACGCAGCCTGACTTCAGCTCAGGTGCGGCGGCGTGGAGCCCGGATGAGGGGCAAACCTGGCACAGCCTGCCGACGGTGAGCGGATATTGGGCGGTCGCATTTGCTAATCCCCATGCCGGATGGTTTGTGGGCAACAACGGCACGATTTTGAAGATCAGCTTTTAGGGATAAAGATCAGCTGCGGTCCCACATCGATTGGCAGGTGATGGCCGGTCGAGTGGGACTGCGGCAGATCATTGCACCGTGAGCTTGACTGTCGTGGCGGCGGTATTGGCCCCCGCTGTGGCCGTTACCGTGACCGTTGAAGTTCCCGCCGGGGTGCTGGGGCGGGTGGTGCTGCCACCGCAAGCCGACATCGCGGTCGCCGCGACGAGCAAGAGCGTGAGGCAGCACAATGCATCCCGCGATTTTCTACGCCGTCGGGGAAACACTAATCCGCCAAGCGCAAGGCACCCCGGCAGCGCCAGAGCCATGAGCAGCCGCGAATCCTGGACCGGACTTGTCGGGGCGACGAGCATGGCCGTAGAACCCGTGGTGCCGATGGTCAACGTTGCAGTCCACACATAGGCGCTGGCGCTGTCGCCGCCGGATAGGTTGGTAACGCTGCAGGTGGACAGGGCGGGTAATCCGCTGCACGCAAACGAGGGAGTGGTTCCGCCGAAGACGCTAAGGGTTGTGGTGGCGGAACCGCCGGGAGCAGATACCGACAGGGTGGCCGGGGTCGCTGATAAGACCAGGGGGACATTGATTGACAGGCTGGTGGTGGTCATCTGGGGCGAAGGCGCCGAATCTTTCACCTGGACGGTAAAGCTGAAATCGCCGACTTGTGTGGGCGTGCCTTGAATGACGCCGGTGGATGGGGCAAGCGACAAACCCGGGGGCAGATTACCGGAGGTGATGCTCCAGGTGTAGGGCGGCACTCCACCGGTGGCGGCGAGGGCTGAGGAATAGGGGATGCTCACGGTGCCATCGCTCAGCGCGGCTGTCGAGATGACCAGGGGAACGGGTGCGCCAACCGTCAGGGTCGCGAATCCGGATTCCGTGCCGCCGCAAGTGAGGGCGTAGGTATAGGTGCCCTCGGCCGCGGGGGTAAGCGTCGCAGAACCGGCAAAGACTCCGTCTGAATATGTGCCGGGCTGAAGGCCGGTCCAGGCGCCGGCTGCAGTTGATCCGCCCTGCACGAAGGCATAGCACTGCTGCATCGTCAGGGAGAACGCGTTCAGCACTTTCCAGTTAAGGGTCACGGGAGAGCCCGCGGGCACATTCTGCGCACTCAGCGCGAGTTGAACGGGCGGCGGGAGTGCAGGCGACGGAGCAAACTTGAAAAACACTCCCCAGGTACCGGCGCCGTAAAGGACATTGGATCCATACAGACTTCCATCGCTTGCCTTGGTGAGTGACGCTATCGGAATCGCTCCATCGGAGGCACCGGCAAAACTGTAGAGCGTCGAAAATTTCGCCATCCGGAGTGATCTGATAGATGGATCCCGAGCAAAGACGTTCCACCAAGAGGTGTGACGCCATAAAAATTGCCGTCGCTGGCCGCCAGCAGCCCTGCATCTGAGAGATTCGAACTTATATCCACGTGTGTAGAGCGAAGTAAAGTCGCCCGCGGGCGTGACCTTAAAAATCTGGCCGTTCGGGGAATTTCCGGACTGCTCGCTCTGACCATAAAAGTTGCCGTCCTTACCCTCTACCAGGCGGGTCGGGCCTATCGGCTGGTCACCTCCGTTGAACGTGTAAAGAAGTGTGAACTCCCCACCCGGAGTCAGACGATAAAGTGTGCCGCAGCCAGAGTTGTCGCAGTCGCTGAGGTTTCCTCCCTCAGTGGTGCTTCCATAGAAATTGCCATCGGTGCCCTGAACGATTCCGTTAGGCAGGGCCCCATCGCTGCCATCGCCGGAAGGAATATATCTTGGTCAGCGTGCCGCCGAAGTAAGTTGAAATACCGATCCCTTATCCTGTTGAACTTTCGTCCAAGCTGACAAAGTAGAAGTTGCCATTACTGCCGATAGTAAGCTGGATGGGATAGGACCCCTCCGTGCCATTGAACGTGTGAATGACTGAGAAATCCCCCGTCGGAGTTATTTTGAAGATGGTGCCGCAGCCCGGCGGTGAGGTGCCCTGACATTCTGTAGCCGAGCCGCCTGTGGTTGCGACTCCATAGAGGTTGCCATCGCCGCCTTCGACAATCCTGTCAACGGCTCGGCCCCATCCGAACCGCCGGAAAATTGATGGCCTTGTCACGACGCCTGCAGGCGTCATCTTAAGGATTGATCCGCAACCGGGCCCGCATGCGGGGAAATTTCCGCCGTTTGGCTGGGCAATATAAAAATTGCCGTCGCTGGCCTGCATCATCGGGCTTCGCGGATACACATCATCCGGCAAACTGTAGAGGGTAGTCAGCGTTTGAGCGTAGCCAGAAGAAGCTGAAAGAACCAAGGCAAGAATGAAAAGCAAATAATGATAACGGCGCACGAGAACTTCCTTTTCCGCGCGACTTGCAGCGCCAGGTAGTGCCGCAAATCTAGCAGCTTATTCACGACCCTGCCTATAACTTAGTTATGGGTAGTGGTAACTATAAGAAGTAGTGACAGTTGCAGGCGGTGTTAGCACACCTATCCGCCGATGATTCGGAGCACGAGGCCGGCCGCGGCTGCGCCGATTGCGGGGCCCAAGATCGGCACCCAAGCGTAGCTCCAGTCAGAACCGCCTTTGCCGGCGATGGGAAGCACTGCGTGGGCGAGGCGCGGGCCAAAGTCTCGCGCGGGATTAATCGCGTATCCCGTGGTCGCCCCCAACGACAGCCCGATGCCCCAGACCAGGCAGCCGATGAGAAATGGAGTCAGGCCGGCTGCGGAGCCATTCGTAAGCACGAGCTTTGACGTCATCGCGCCGGCGACGATCACCAGAACGAAGGTGGCGATAATTTCGCTGAGCAGGTTCCACCCGTAGGAGCGAATCGCGGGCCCGGTCGAAAAGACAGCGAGTTTTGCGGCTGGATCCTCGGTCACTTTCCAGTGCGGCCAATAGAAAATCCAGACCAGGACAGCGGCAGCGAATGCGCCGGCCACCTGCGCGCCGAGAAAGGGCAGCAGGTTCGCGAAGTTTCCGGATTTAACGGCGAGGGCCAGGGTGATGGCGGGATTGATGTGCGCCTCGGGACTGCCGAACAGATTGGCGGTGAAGATGCCGCACAGGACTGCGAGCGCCCAGCCGGTGGTGATCAGGAGCCAGCCCGAACCCTGGACGGAGGATTCTGCCTTGGTGCGCTTTAACAAGCATGCGGCGACGACGCCGTCACCGAGCAGCATGAGCATGAAGGTGCCCATGAACTCGCCCATCACCGGACCTCGAAGCATCATCGGTCTCTCCTAACTTGTCCTGCGAAACTCACGCATCGGGCCGGTTCCAGCCTTTTGCTCTTTCGACTGCGTCCTGCCACTTCGCATATTTTTTCTTCGCCCTGGTGCGATCCATCTGCGGAGTGAAGCTCTGGTCTGGCGGACGCGCGGCGCGAATCTCTTCAAGGTCGCTCCAGAACCCGGTGGCCAATCCGGCGAGATAGGCCGCGCCCTGGGCGGTGGTCTCGAGCACGGCGGGGCGCTCGACGGGGATGCCGAGCATGTCCGCCTGGAACTGCATGAGCATGTCGTTGCGGGCGGCGCCGCCATCCACCCGCATCATGCGAAATGGGTGCTGCGTGTCGGACTCCATGGCGCGCACAACATCGGTCACCTGGAAGGCGATGCTCTCGACCGCGGCGCGGGCAATGTGACCGATCTCAGTGTTGCGCTGCAGGCCGATGATCATGCCGCCGGCGTAGGGATCCCAGTGGGGGGCGCCGAGGCCGGTGAACGCAGGGACGAGGATGATGTTGCCGGTGTCATCAACAGAGGCCGCGATCTGCTCGACATCCGGAGCGGTCTGGATGAACTGCATCTTGTCGCGCAGCCACTGCACCACGGCTCCGCCGATGAAGACGCTGCCCTCGAGGGCATAGTGCAGCCGGCGGTCGCTGCCGCAGGCGATGGTGGTGAGCATGCGCGCGCCTGAAAGGCGAAAGGTGTCGCCGATATTCTGCAGCAGAAAGCAGCCGGTGCCGTAGGTGCACTTGGCCTCGCCCGCACTGGCGCAAAGATGCCCGAACAGCGCGGCCTGCTGGTCGCCGACGATGCCGGCGATGGCGATGCCGCCGAGGCCGAGCCGCTCGGCCGCCGTGCCGACGACCTCGCTCGACCAGACCACCTCGGGCATCATGCTGGCGGGAATGCGAAACAGCCGCAGCAGCTCGTCGTCCCAGCGGTCGGCGACGATGTTGTAGAGCAGAGTGCGGGACGCATTCGTGCGGTCAGTGATGTGGCGTTTGCCGCCGGTGAGATTCCACACCAGCCAGCTATCCACGGTGCCAAAGGCGAGCTTGCCCTGGTCGGCACGGGCGCGCGCACCGGGAATGTTGTCGAGGATCCACGCGACCTTGGTGGCGGAGAAATAGGAATCAATCAGCAACCCGGTCCTGGAGCGGATGGCGTCTTCGTGGCCCTCGCGGCGCAGCTGATGGCAGACGTCGGCGGTGCGCCGGTCCTGCCAGACGATGGCGTTGCAGACGGGGGTGCCGGTCTCGCGGTCCCACACGATGGCGGTCTCGCGCTGGTTGGCGATGCCGAGGGCGGCGACGTCGCCGGGATCAACCTTGGCGCGGGTGAGGACCTCGATGGCGGCGGTGAGCTGGGTGGAGAGAATGTCCATCGGGTCGTGCTCGACCCAGCCGGCATTTGCACCGGCGTTGTCAGGATAAATTTGCGGCAGCTCGTGCTGGGCGACGCCGACGATGTGTCCGTCGTGATCAAAAAGTAGAGCGCGAGAACTGGTGGTTCCCTGATCGAGCGACAGCACATATCGGGCCGCGTCATTCTTCGCTCTCGCCATCACTTTAGGTCCGCTTTAGGTCCGCTCGGGGCACACGCGAGACGGGGGAGCCAAAGACTCCCCCGCATTCGCCGCTAACTCTACTAGCTTTTCAGCTGACTTTGTCGGCCATCTGCTCAGAGATTTTGCCAATCACCGGCAGCACGAGCTTCTTGCCCTGGTAGGCCTTGACGGCGCACAGGATCACGACCAGCAGCACGAGCAGGGAGAAGAGGCGATAGAGCGACCACACCACCATGCCCATGCCCAGACCAAAGCCGAGGACGCCGCCCAGAACGCCCAGCAGCACTTCGAGGACGATGATGGACACGGCGAGAAAGAGGCACTGGAAGGAATGGAAGCGCACGAACTTGTCTTTGTTATAGGGCTCGATCACCAGAAAAATAATCGCCGGAATAATGGTGACATAGGCCAGCGCCCCGGCCACGTTTGGGGCCAGGGTGTTGGAGCCCGCCACAACCACCGGTGCAGGCGGAGGTGTTCCCGCAGGCGCTGCTACCGCAGCCCCGCAATTGGGACAAAAAGCTACTCCAGCCGGAATCTCAGCATGGCAATTTGCACATGTCATCGGTTCGTTCTCCTCGCATTATTGGGGCCGCGCAGAACGACTCCACAGCGGCACCCCCGCTTTCTACTGGTTAATCTGTAGCCGCGCAAGCGCAAAATGCGTGGAGGCTAATCTTTCGTGTGAAAATTGCCGCTTTTCGCGGCTTTTCTTTCCGCAACGTCACCGCGAGCCCCGGCAAGAGCTCGGCAAATCCGCTCATAGCTGCGAACTCGTTGGCTCAAGCGACTGCTGCAAACCTCACGTAAGATAATCCGTTGGCCGCTTCTCGACCTCTCTCCATGCCATCCACTTCGCACGCTGCCGCGCCTCTTTCCACCAGTGCCGCCGGGCCGCCGGCCGGCATCTCTGTGCTCGCGGCCGCCCTCTTCTCCTCGCTCATTGACTACGCCGGACTCTTTCCGCCCGCCGCGCTCTCGCTGGCCGACGTGGTGCGCAACTATGCCGCCTATCGCCACTCGCCGGAGCGCTGGATCCTGGGCCGCCTCATCCTGCCGATCGGCCGGCTGGAAGAATTCGCCGCGCTGGCCACGCCGTCGGCGCATCCGCTCCACCCTCACACACCGTCCGCGGCCTTTCCATCGCCGCCAGCTCCGTGGCCGCTCAGCATCCTTGCGCCCAACCCTTCTCCGCAGGATGCTGTCGCGCTCGCCGACTTCCGTGCCCGGCACAGCGATCACTTTCTCACGGACGTTATTGAGACGAAGTGCGGAAGTGTCGAGGAGCTTGAGCGCGTGCTGGAGGTCTTCTCTCCGGGCGACTCAACCGTCTTCGTCGAGGTCCCGCTCGATGGCAACCTCGACCGGCACCTCGAGGCGATCGCCGCCCAGGGAGCCTTTGCCAAAGTGCGCACCGGCGGCCTGACGCCCGATCTCTATGTCGAGCCCGCTGCGCTGGCGCGATTTCTCGAGGCTTGTGCCCGCCGCCGGCTCGCGTTCAAGGCGACTGCCGGACTGCACCACCTGCTCCCGGCCACGCGCCCGCTCACATACGCGCCCGACAGCCCGTGTGGCCCGATGCACGGATTCCTCAACCTCTTCGCGGCTGCCGCGCTGCTCTTCACTCATCCCGGCAAGGTGTCTATGGCTGAAATCGCCGAGCTGCTTGCCGCGGCGCAGGTCACAGGCAGCCAGCGATCTGCAGTTCGAGAAAGATCGCTTCAGCTATCGTGGCCTCGCTTATCGTGGCCTCGCTGTCACCGCCGAGCAAGCGGCCGTTGCCCGCCAAAACTTCGCCACGGGATTCGGCTCCTGCTCGTTCGAGGAGCCCATCGCCGACCTCAACGAAGCAGGTCTGCTGGCATGATCGCGATCAACGCAACCCACGATCCCGCGCGCCGCAGCTGGCTGGCAAGCGCGAACGATCCCGCTTCAGACTTCCCGATCCAGAATCTGCCGCTGGGAATTTTTCACACCGCCGCCAATCCGCTGCCGCGCGCCGGAATCGCGATCGGCGACCGCATCTTCGACATCGCCTCAGCCACCGAGGCGCTGCTGTTCACTGCTGAAGCGGCGATCGCCGCGCAGGCCTGCCTGACGCCGCCGCTCAACACCCTGATGGCCCTGGGGCCGCGCTTCGCCTCCGCGCTCCGGGCGCGCGTGGCCGAGCTGCTGGACGCTGCGCTGCCCCATCGCGCGGTCACCGAGCCCCACCTGGTCGCGCAATCTGCCGCTACCATGCACCTGCCCGCGGCGATCGGAAACTACACCGACTTCTACGCCTCCATCCATCACGCCACGCGGGTGGGAGCGATGTTCCGCCCGGACAATCCGCTGCTGCCGAATTACAAATACGTGCCGATCGGCTATCACGGACGCGCCTCATCGGTCGTGATTGACACGACGCCGGTGCGCCGGCCCAGCGGTCAGCTCTCGGCAACTCCGCAAGGGCCGCCGACTTTCGCGGCCTCGCGCCTGCTCGATTACGAGCTCGAGGTCGCCGCGTTTGCGGGGCCGGGGAATGCTCTTGGGACGCCAATCCCGATCGCGCAAGCCGAAGACCACATCTTCGGCCTGGTGCTGCTGAATGACTGGTCAGCGCGCGACATGCAGTCGTGGGAGTATCAGCCGCTGGGGCCATTTCTGGCGAAAAATTTCTCGACCTCGATCTCGCCGTGGATAGTGACTCTGGAAGCGCTGGCGCCATATCGGGTTGCGGTGGCGCCGCGGCCGCCGGACGATCCCGCGCCGCTGCCTTATCTGCACTCAGAAAATGACGCGCAGCACGGCGCGCTCGACCTCACCCTGGAAGTCTTTCTCATGACGGAGACTATGCGCCGCAGCAATGCCGCGCCGCATTTGCTGAGCCGCGGCAATTTTCGCGACATGTACTGGACGCTGGCGCAGATGATCACTCACCACGCCTCGAACGGCTGCAATCTTCGCCCGGGCGATCTGCTGGCGAGCGGAACGGTCTCGGGCGCGGAGCTCTCCTCCGCCGGGTGCCTGCTCGAGCTCACGGCCCGCGGAAAAAATCCGATCGCGCTGCCGGATGGAGAGACCCGAGCCTTCCTCAACGATGACGACGAAATCATTCTGCGCGGCTATTGCCAGCGCGAGGGCCTGCCGCGGATCGGCTTCGGTTCCTGCCGCGGCCGCGTGCTCCCGGCTCTCGGATGAAGTTTCGCCGGGGAAAAAAGCGCATAATTATTTCGTGATCTCGCGCCGTCGCTTCCTCCAGTCCGCCGCCGTTACCGCCGTCTCCGCCTCGAGCCCCGCCCGCAGCCTGGCGCGCACCCTCTCGGCTCCCGCGCCGGCCATCTCCACGCGCTTCGCCCCCATTGGCTATGACCAGGTGCAATTTGTAACCGACGCGGCGCAATCTATCCCCAATCCGCAGGCGCAGCTGGAGCAGACCCACTCCGTGCTGATGTCGCTTGAGGAAGACGGCCTGCTCTACCCTTTCCGCAAACTCTCCCACCTGCCGGCGCCCGGAACGTCGCTGGCGGGCTGGTATGCCATTGATGGCTACGCCCCCGGGCACTGCTTCGGCCAGTGGCTGTCTGCCCTCTCGCGCTACACCGCGATCACGGGCGATGCCGCAACGCGCGCGCGAGTGCACCGCCTGGTCGAGCTCTACGCTGCCTCCTGCACGCCTGACGGAGCCTTCTTCAACGGCAATCGCTTCCCTGCCTACACCTATGACAAACTCGTGCTCGGCCTGATGGACGCGCACACTCACGCCGCCTGCGCCGAAGCGCTGCCGACACTGGCGCGGCTGACACGCGCGGTGCAGCCGTTTTTGCCCGCGAAGGCGCTGACGCACAAAGAAATGTGCGAGCTCCCCCATAAGGACCCCAGCTACTGCGCGGACGAGAGCTACACGATTGCCGAAAATCAGTTTCTCGCTTACCGACTCACGGGCGACCCCGCCTATCTTGCGTCGGGCCGCCGCTTTTTGCTGGATAAAGAATTCAACGACCCGCTCTCGCGCGGCGAAAACGCGCTGATCGGCATGCACGCCTACTCGCATATGAACGCGCTGAGCTCGGCCGCCCAGGCCTATCTGACGCTCGGCGATCCGAAATATCTGCGGGCTGCGACGAATGGATTCCGCTTCGTCGAACAACAGAGTTTTGCAACCGGCGGCTGGGGGCCGAACGAAGAATTCTTCGATCCCACGACGGACACGCTCGCGCAGCGGCTCACCGACACGCATCGCGGATTCGAAACTCCCTGCGGGAGCTATGCCCACGCTAAACTCGCCAGCTATCTGCTGCGCATCACCGGCGATTCGACGTATGGGGACAGCGTGGAGACGGTTTTTTATAACACGACCTTTGGCGCGCTGCCGCTGCATGCCGACGGCCGCGCTTTTTATTACTCGGACTACAACTGGCAGTCGAAGAAGGGCTACTTCCCGGACCTATGGCCGTGCTGCGCCGGCACGCTGCCGATGATCACGGCGGATTATCGCGTTCACACGGCGTTCCGCTCGGCCGATGGGGTGGTTATCAATCTCTATTTGCCGGCGACGCTGCGGTTCGCCGCGCCGTCGGGGCAACAATTTGTGCTGACGCAGGCGGGATCGTATCCCTACGATTCACACATCGCCTTCCAGCTGGCTGCTGCCGGAGATCGCGCCGCCGCGCGCCCGGAAGCATTCACCATGCGCTTCCGTATCCCTGGCTGGGCTGCGGGAGCCGAACTCCGCATCAACGGTCGCAAGAGCGACGCGGCGCTTGAACCCGGAAGCTTCGCTGCCATCACTCGCACATGGGCCGCCGGCGACCGGATGGACCTTGAGCTTCCGTTGCCGATGCGCCTGGCGCAACTCGACCCGCAGCATGGGAACATCGTCGCGCTAAAACGCGGACCTATATGCCTATTTGCGGTTACAGATGCAGCGAAGAATGTCGCGGTCAAACGCGAGCAGCTGCTGGCCGCGCAGGCGACTGCAACCAGCAATCGTGAATTCACAGCTCAGACGGCCGGCGGGCCCCTGAAGCTGGCGCCATTCACCGCGCTGAATCAGGATGAGCCATACTCGCTTTATCTGAATGTGACGGCGTAGCGTCAAGCGATCTTCAGTTTCCGCTGCAGCTCTTCGAGACTCAAGCCCTTGGTCTCAGGATAAAGCCACAGCACGAGCACAAATTGCAGGACCATCATGGCGGCAAAAAGTAAAAGGGGACCGCATCTCCCACCGCTGCCACGACTGACGGGAATGAGAAGGTGATGATCGCGTTCATCACCCAGTGCGACATGCTGCCCAGGCTCTGCCCCTTGGCGCGGATGCGATTGGGAAATATCTCGCTGATATAGACCCACACCACCGCGCCCTGGGAGATGGCAAACATCGCGATGAAGCCCATCAGCGCCCACAACAACCATCCCTGATGGGTGTGCTTTAAATAAATTGTGCCGGTACCGGCGAGGCAAATCGCCATGCCCACGGCGCCGACCAGCAGCAGCGTCTTGCGGCCGATCTTGTCAATCACGGCCATCGCGCCGAGGGTGAAGACCAGGTTTACGAAGCCGACGAGCACGGCGCCCAGATCACCTTTGGACTGCGAAAAGCCAGCCGCGGTAAAGATGTCGTTCGCGTAATAAAGAATGGCGTTGATGCCGGAGAGCTGGTTGAAGAGCGCAATGGTGACCGCGAGATAAATCGGAACCATATATTTCGCCTGGAAGAGACGCTCGTGGAGGGCGCTCTTCTCAAAATGCACGCTATCCTGAATTTCTTTGAGCTCGGCCTCGGTGTCGGGAGTGCCGATGAGTTCCAGCACCTGGCGGGCCTCATCAATGCGGTTGCGGGTCACCAGCCAACGGGAGCTGCGGGGAATGCCAAACAGGAGCGCGAGAAATAATGCCGCCGGAATTCCGGCCACTCCCAACTGCCAGCGCCAGGCGTCGGCGGCGGCGGCCGGGTGCGTGGCAAATATCCGCGAATCACATAATTCGAAAAATATGCCAGCAGTATGCCGACGACGATGTTGATCTGGAACATTCCCACGAGGCGGCCGCGCCACTTTGCGGGCGCAATCTCGGCGATATAAACCGGGCCCAGCACGCTCGAACCGCCGATGCCGATGCCGCCGATGAAGCGGGCGAAGAGCAGCGTCTGCCAGCTCCACGCAAAGGCGCAGCCGAGGGCTGAAATGACATACAGGAGGGCCATGATGCGGAGGGTTTCGCGTCCGCCGATCCGCTGACCGATCACGCCTGACGTCGCGGCGCCGAGGATGGTGCCAATCAGGGCGATGCCGACGGTGACGCCGAGGGTGTGCGGGGTGAGCCCGTAAACCTGGGTCAACTGCCGCGTGGTGCCCGAGATCACCGCCGTGTCGAAGCCGAACAGCAGCCCGCCCAGCGCGCCCACAATCGTGCTGCGAATCAGATAAGTATTCAGCGCCATGCTCTCGCCTCGCCTTTCGGTCCCGACTCTTTGCGCCCGACCCTCGCCGCCGAACGCTATCAGGTTCCCACCCCTGGCCGCAACTATTCCGCGCAGAGTCAGTCGGTGGATGCGAACGGCCACTGCCGCCGCCCGGCGGGCCCGCACGAAATAAAACGTCGTGACCAGGGCCGCCAGGAGAGCTCCCCGCGCCAGCAAGGCGGCCTTGTCGGCGAGCACCAATCCGAAGCCCGCGATGGCCACGAGAGCAGGGACGGGATAGAGCCACATGCGAAATGGCCGACGCACGCCGGGCCGCGACTTGCGCAGCCAGAGCAATCCCACGGCCTGCATGCCGAACTGCATGACGAGGCGGATGACGACGAGTGCTGCAATGACCTCGCCCACGCGGACAAAACAAAACGCCACCGTGATCGCGGCGAGCAGCAAGACGGCCCGCGCGGGAAAGCCGCCCTTGCCATGCAGCCGCGCCAGGCCTCGCGGCAGGTTGCCGTCGCGGGCGGCGGCGAAGACAATTCGCGAATAGCCGGTGAGCAGGGCGAAGACGCTGGCGAGCGCGGTCCAGACGACGAGCCATGCCATGCCCTGGCCGGCCCTGCGGCCATAGAGCTTTTCAATGAACTGCGCCGCGATGTCGAGATGCTGGGTGGCCTGCGCCCCGGCCACCTGCTGCCAGGGAAGGACGCCGAGGACGCTGACGTTCATCAATATGTAGAGCACGGTGACGATGCCGATTGCCCACAACATGGCGCGAGGGATATTTCTCTCCGGCTGCTGGACCTCTTCGCCGAGAAACGCGACGTTGTAGTAACCCCAGAGGTCGTAGAGGGCCAGCAACAGTCCGGCGGGAAGAGCGGAGCGGAGGCCGTGCCATGCCCAGGCGCCGGGAGCCGAGCCGCGGAGCAGCGCCGGGTTGAAATGTAACAGTCCGGCGACAATCATGACTGCCAACGCGCCGAGAACGCCGACGGCGAGCCATTGGGCGAGCTTTCCCACTGCCTCGACGCGGCGGTAGACGAGCACGGTAGCGACGATGGCTGCCAATGCGGCGGCGAGACTGGTTCCCGAGATCTCGAGCGGCACATGCACCCAGCCGAAGACCCACAGGCGCTCGACCGGGGCAGCGAACGTGTGCTCGAGGCCGGGGGCGACGTAGCCGAGGTATTTTCCTGCGCCGATGCAGCCGCTGGCCATCGAGAGGGGCGCGCTCACCAGCAGTTGCGCGGCGAATAGAAAGCTGAGCAGGCGACCCCAGCGCGGACCGAACATTTCGCCGAGGTAGGCGTAGGTTCCGCCGGCGCGGGGAAAGCTCGCGGCCAGCTCGGACCAAACCAGCGCATCGCAGACTGCGATCACGCCGCCGGCCACCCAGGCGAGCACCGCGGGAGGCCCGCCCATGGCGGCGACAATCAGCGGCAGGGTGAGAAACGGCCCGACTCCCACCATGTCGGTGATATTCAGCGCGGTGGCCGCGCGCAGCCCCAGGCGCGCACGCAGACCGTGCCCGCCGGCTGACCCGTTCGCTTCCGCCGCGCCGCTCACCCGCCCAGCATAACGTCTCCCGGCCTCGCGCCCTAAGACTTCACCTGATCGAACGCCGGCGGCATTTTGCTTCAGCGCTTCTCACGCGCCGCTATAATCTTGCCTTCCGGCCATGCACTCTGCCTCTTGCTCTGCCAACTCTCTGCCGCAGTCCGCCCGCGAGTCCCGATGAATACGCCGGGGCTCACCATCTGGCTCGTCCCGCTGCTGGAATATGCCGGCGTGCTGCTGGTCCTCTATGGCGTGCCGGCCGTGCTGATTCGCGTGTTCGCGCGACGCACTGAAGCCGGGCTCGAGCTGGCTGCGTCATCACGGGTACAGGTGCGCTTCCAGCCGTATATGGAGGGCCTGCGCGGCCTGATGGCGATCAACGTTTTCATCGTGCACGGCGCATCGCTTTACGCCTTTTCGCACGGGGGCGACTTTTTTCCGGCGATCAACTTCCATCGCCAGACGGGCGTCGCGGCGGTGTGCCTCTTCTTCTTCATGACGGGCTACCTGCTGTGGAAGGGCATCATTGACCGGCCGCAATTCTCGCGCACCCGCTACCTGCGCGGCCGCTTTCTGCGCACCTGGCCGCTTTACAGCGTTGCCATCACATTCGTCTTTATCTTTGCGCTCTGGCGCAACGGCTTTCACCTGGTGCAGCCGCTATGGAAGTTCATCGTGAGCTATTTGTGCTGGCTGGCGTTCGCGCTGCCGGGTGGACCGGCGATTAACGGCATTCACGACGTGACGAGCATTGGCGCGGGCGTTTTCTGGACGCTGCAGATGGACTGGGTCTATTACCTCGTGCTCCCCTTTCTGATCTGGTTCACGCGCCGCCGGTGGCGACTGACGCTGATCATTGTGCCGGCTGTCGTGCTTCACCTGGTGCTCGACGCGCACCACTTTACCGGGGCGATTGCGCGGTTCGGGATCTTCCTCAACTTTTTCGTCTGGTGCTTCTGCTTCGGAATGCTGGGCGCGGTGATCAAGACCACGTGGCCGGACTTTGCCTGGGCGCGAACTCGCTGGGCGTCGGCGCTGGCTGCTGCGCTCTACCTGGTGACGCTGTGCTTCGTTCATCCTGCGTGGGGGCGGCAGGAATCGCTCATTCTCTTCCCCTTTTTCCTGCTGATTGCTTATGGGACGGACATCTTCGGACTGCTCAACCTGCCGGTTTCAGTCTTTATGGGCCGCATCAGCTACTCGATTTATCTGCTGCATGCGCTGGTGCTGTTCGCGATCGTCTACGCGCTGGGCGCGCGGCTGCCGCTCGGCCACATGGGCTGGTTGCAGTTCTGGGCCACGCTCACGCCCATCGGGTTGGTGGCAATCGGCGTGGCCACCCTTACCCATCGCTGGATTGAGCTGCCCGGCAATGCGCTGGGGCGGCCGCGTGCCGCGACGGCGGCGATACCGTCGGCAGCGACGGCATCTGCAGCGCAGATACAGACGGCACTGCGGGAGGAGGCGGCGGAGCTGCCCGGCATGGCCGAGGCGGAGATATTGCTGAGCCCACCCGCCAAGGGCTCTTCGGAAACCGGGCCGAAGGCAAAGTAGCGGCAGGAAAACTTGTAGCCGGGTCGCCGAGCCGGGTCGCGGACTCACATTCGTAACAGTATTTGACGTTTATCTCGCGGCAAAGCGATGATTTGTAACTGCCGCAGTCTTTACTGCAGCGATGCGAGCTCCTGCTTCGCATCAATCACCGGCTTGAGGTCTGGGTCCGCGTCCTTCCACTCAGCGAGGAACTTTCCATAGGCCGCCTTAGCGGCGGCTTTATTGCCCATCATGACGTAGGCCCGCGCCAGCCCCAGCTCGGCGAGAGGATAGGTCAGCGTGGTGCTCACGGTTTGGGTGATCGCTCCGCCGCCGAGAAATGTGCCGCGATGGTTACGAATCAACTGAAAATCCGCGATCGCCTGCGCCGGCTGCTGCAGCTTCAAGTGAGCCAGCCCGCGCAGATACGGGGCCAGCGAGACCAGGTCGAACGATTCGTGGCCCTGCAGTGCTATGAGCGCCTGGTTGGGATCGCCTTTCTGAAGTGCCGCGGTGGCCTGCAGTGCGGGAACAAAAAGATTCGCGACGAGGGTGTCCTGGGGCCACTCTTTTTCCATCGCCGCGGCGGCGGTGCCGGGGGCGGCTGCGTCTCCGCACAAACCCTGCGCCTCGGCGGAGCTGAATGTAGTCACGCGCTGCTTATCCAGCGCCAGTGCGCGTTTTGCCAGCTCATTGACTCCGCCACAATCGCCCACCAGTGCGCGGTCCTGAGCCTGATAGGCCAGCGCGGGGCCGGCTACATCGGGCAGTTTCTGGTTCATCGCGAGCTCATAGGACCGCTGCCACATCTGGTTGGCCTGCACCATGCGCCCATCGGCTTCATAGAGCCATGCGACCAATTCCACCAACTGGTATTCGTCCGGCCTGCCGATCTCCTCCTGCAATCGCTTTTCGATCTCGCTCTTGTTACCGGCCAAGAAAGACGCCAGCAAATATGTCTGGATCCAATTGGTATTTGAAGTGTGCAGGCGGGGCGCGTTCTTTTCATACAGCTGCATTGCCTCCTGCGGCCGGTCGAGCCCGATCAGCGCGTCCATGGCATTCACATAGCTGGACGCCCGGTTGGGGTCTAAAGCGATGGTCTTTTGAGCAAACTCATAGGCCTGGTCATAGCGGCCCATCTCCAGATAGAGCACCGCGATATTGTTCGCCGCGACGCCGTCGCCGGGATAAAGCTGGAAATACAGATTCAATTGCTCCAGCGATTTTTCGAGGTCCCCGACGACATCGCTGTAGTAGCGACTGGCGATATAGAGGCGCTCGCGCTCGCTCACATTCTTTGAAAGCTCAAACGCCTGGGTGGTATATTTCGTCGCCTGCTGCATGGCGCCGAGGGTGTAGTAAATCGTCCCCAGCCGCGCAAAAGCCATGGCGAAATTCGGATCAATCTCGATGGCGTGTTTGTAATAGCCCTCGGCCTGGGGATAATCGTTGGCCTTCTCGTGCTCCTGCTCGCCGAGGGCATAGGCGCGAAAGGCTTCGAGGGAAGGAGTGGTGGCCTGGCCGAGCGGCGTATCCAGCTTCTGAATGCTCTGGAGGCTCTCGCCGAGGCGCCCGCGCATGGCTGTCGTGGCTTTATCGAGCGCCGGCAGAACCTGCTCCTTGTTGTCGGCAGTCGCCTGTTCGCGGGCAAAAATATCTCCGGTGCTGGTATCCATCGCGTCAATCGCCACGACGTAGTCCGACCCCAGCGAGGTAATGGTCCCCTGCAGGACCGCCTTGATGCCTTCGCGCTCTCCAATCTCGCGCGCCACCGGCATGGTCAACTTCTCGTCCGGAGATTTCCCGAGATACTGCAGGCTCTGTCGCAGATGCTGCCCGCTGACGAGATTGAGAAACGGGGACTGCTGCAGCTGGACGGCCATTGCTTCCTTGAGCGTGGCGTCAAATACCGGGTCGCCGGTCTTGTTATCAAAGTCGGCGAGGATGACCGAGTCCTTCTCCCGCAGCGGGCCCTCTGCCGCCTTGCCCGACGGGGTCGGAGGATGCGAGTGCCGCCAGAGCATCCATCCACCGAGGCCGGCAACGAGGAGCAGCAGGACGAGCATGGCGGCGTAAGCACCGGCGCGGCGGGTCCCAAAATCCTGGGTGGCTGCGGGAACGACGCCGGAGGCAGCTTTTCTGCCGCCCGAACTCTGGACTCCAAGGAGCCGCTCAACATCGCCGCGCAATGCGCCTGCGCTCTGATAGCGCTCGACGGGATCTTTGGCCAGGAGCCGGCCGACAATGGCGTCGAGCCCGGGCGGGACCTCGCGCCGAATGGTGCCCGGCGCCGGAGGATTTTTGGTCAGCAGCGAGACAAAAATGTCGGCTGCCGATTTGCCAGTGAAGGCGGCCTGCCCGACCGCCATCTCGTAGATGACGGCGCCAAGGCTGAAGAGGTCAGTACGGGCGTCAAGATTCTCGCCGCGCGCCTGCTCGGGGGACATGTACTGGACGGTGCCGACGGCCGATCCGGGACTGGTGAGGTTGAGCGCCTCGGTCTCGGCGGGCCCCGGACCCTGCGCCCGCGAATCCGCCAGAGGGACGTCGCCATGCTTCTTAGCCAGACCAAAATCGAGCACCTTGAGGTCGCGATGGCCGTGCGCGGCAACCACAAACAGATTCGCCGGCTTGATGTCGCGGTGGATGATTCCCTTGGCATGGGCGGCCTCGAGTGCTCCGGCGGCCTCGAGGGTGAAACGCAGGACGTCTTCGATGGGCAGGGGACCCCGGGTGAGCACCTGCTTGAGGGTCTCGCCCTGCAGCAGCTCCATTACGAGGTAGGGATGGCCATCCTGCTCGCCGATGTCATGGATGGTGCAGATGTTCGGATGGTTGAGGGTTGCGGCCGAGCGCGCCTCCCGCAGGAAGCGCTCGCGCGAGGTATTCTGCGGCGTTCCAGCGCCGGTGCTCGCGGGAGCCCGCCCCGGCGTGCGGTCACCGTCGCCGCCGAGAAACGCGTCGGAGATGACCTTCACGGCGACCTCGCGGTCCAGTCGCGTATCGCGGGCCCGGTAGACGAGCCCCATTCCGCCGCTGCCTATCCGGTCTTCGAGTTCATAAGGCCCCAGTCGCGAGCCGCTCTGGAAGTTCATCAGTATGCCTTGCTTTTAGTCAGTCGCAATTCGCCGTCGGGCCCGGTCGCCGAACCGGATCGCTTGATCCCGACTCGTTCTCCGGAGCCTCATGCGCGGCTTAGCATTCGAGTGTAAATGCAGTCGCCGCTCCACTCTACATTCCGCTGTTGTGGTTCTTCATTGCGTTGCCCTTTTTGAGCGAATTCAGAAATACCGCGAGAGAGTCGAGCTGATTGCCGGTCAACTTGCCATACTCCGGCATGAGGGAGCCCGGGGAATAGACCTTGGGCGCGATTAAATGTCCCACCAGCCACTCGCGGCTGCGGCCGCGGTCGCCCTCGTAGGTCAGGTCGGGGCCATCGGTCTCCTTGCCTTCGACGCTGTGACACTCCGTGCAGCCCTGGGTCTTGAACAACTGATGTCCCTGGGCGATTGCCTCGGGATCGGCTGCGCTTTCGGGTGTCCCTTTCGCTGCGCCGGGCATGGTGCGCATGTAGTGAATCAGCTGCCAAACCTGTACCGGCTGCAACTGCGTATCCCACTTGGGCATGCCGGTGTGGCCGATTCCATTCCACAGCAGGTAGTAGAGCTCGACGTCGGAATAGCCCTGAGCCCACTTGCTGGTCAGGTCGGTGGCGGGCGGATACATGCTCTCGCCCAGCAGGGTCGCGCGACCCTCGGCGCCGTGGCACACCGAGCACTGGCTGGAATATGTGGCCTGGCCGGCGTCAACGATCTCGGCGGTGGCGGGCAAGGGGTCTTTCGTCCTGGGGGCGCGCACCCAGAGGGAGGCCCGCTTGACCTGGAACCACAGGCTGAGCTGCGCAGGCGAAGGTTTGTGCTGCGCGGTACAGCCGCCGATTCCGGCTGCGAGCACGCCCAGCGCCGCCAGCAACACGATCCACAACGCAATGACAGCTTTACGTCCCATCGCGGCATCATCCTCTGAATACCCCTCCGCACGCAACTCGCGAATTTAGTTCCTCACCGCGACAATCTGCTTTGCCGGCCGCGCCGTTTCCGCTACAGGATTTTCGTGCTGTCACCATTTCTTAACGATTCAGCCCTCGGTTATTACATTCAAAGGTCGTCAATCCCGCCGAAACGCTGGGTGCTTTTCGGTAAACTACTTGTCTCGCGCAAGTCTTCAGAACCATGTCGAGATCCGATTTGGAGGCCCCCTATGCGTACCCTGCTCTCGCTTTCTGCTTTTCTGGCCCTTGCGCTCTCAATTTGCAGCTCTACTGCGTACGCACAGTCATCCACAACGACGGCTCTATCTATCACTCCCTCCACGCTTAGCGAGGGGCAGAGCGCCACGCTGTCAGCCACGGTGACTGCTTCGGGAGCTGCTCCGACGGGCAGCGTGGGCTTTTACTACGGCTCGACCCTGCTGGCATCGGCAAAGCTGAACGACGACGGCGAAGCATCGGTGACGCTCTCGTCGGCGAATGTCGCGCCGGGCGGCTACTCCATCATTGCGAAGTATGCCGGGAACCAGTCTGATGCCGGCTCAGCCTCGTCTCCGGTGACGGCGACCGTGCTGGCGGCGACGACCACGACGGTGACTTCGGGCGCGCCTGCCTACCTGCTGGGGCAGACGGCCACGCTGACGGCGACGGTCTCGAGCAAATCCTCCGGAACGCCGACCGGCACCGTCCGGTTCTACTACGGCACGACGCTTCTGGGCTCGGCGACGCTGCACTCCGGATTCGCTGCGATCACCGAGACGATTCCGACTTCTTATCAGCCGGGCAGCTATCCGATCACGGCGAAGTATTCCGGCGACACGGCGTTTGGCGCGTCGGCGGGAACATTCACCGTGACGCTGGACCAGCACTTCGCCATCACGAGTGGGGCCGGAGTGGCTCCGTCGGCCACTGCCCAGCTGTCGCTCACGCCTAACCCGGGCGGAATTGACACCTGGTATGTGAACGGCATCGCGGGCGGCAACAGCACGATCGGGACGATTACGGCTGCGGGCCTCTACACTGCGCCTGCGGTTACGTCGTTGCTGAAAGTCTCGGTCACAGCCGCCTCGACCACGCAGAGTGGGTACAAGACGCCAGCGGTGCCGGTTTATGTTGTGCCCGCGGGAGTGGTCGCCAAGACGGCCAACGGCCAGGTGGCTTCTTACACGATTACGCTTCCCAGCGGCTCAAGCGCCAGCGCGCAGTTCGGCACGACCACGAGCTACGGGCTCGATACGTGGTCGGTGCGCTCGCCTTCCGGCGGAGGGTCAACGCAGTTGCTGGTTGCGGGGATGATGCCGAACACGACTTACCACATCCAGGGACTGGTCTCGCTGCCGGGGGGGATCATCTACACCGATAAGGACAATTCGTTCAAGACGACCGCGAGTCTTCCGACCAGCTCCATCCCGGTCGTCTCGGTTGTGACCAATCCGGATTACACGCCGCAGCCGGGCGTTGAGTTTCTGGACCGAAACCAGAATGGCGCCAACGTAGTTGATCTGGACGGGAATTTTCTCTGGGGCTATCCCGTGCTGAGCAGCGCGTATGTGACGGTGGAACCCTTTAAGCTGCTGCCCAACGGCCATTTGCTGATCGAGCAGAGTCCGCCAAACACCTGGCAGCTGGATGGTCAGAGCCTGCCGGAGGGGACGCCGTTTGAAATCCTCGAGGTGGATTACGCCAACACGATCATCCGGCAACTCGATATCACGACGCTGCAGGCGAACCTCAATGCCTCGGGATACCTCAACGACCAGGGACAGCAAGTTACTCTGTCCGACATTCATCACGACGTCACGGTCAATCCTGTAACCGGGCACTGGATCATTATTTCGAACACCATGGAGTTTCTCACCGGACTGCACGGCTATCCCAAGGGGATCAATGTTCTCGGCGACGTGCTCATTGACGTAGACCCGAGCAACAACTTCGCGGTGGACTGGGTGTGGAACGAATTTGACCACCTGGACATCAACCGCGAGCCGTGGGAGTTTCCCGACTGGACGCACACCAATGCGATTGTTTACTCACCGGATGATCACAACATCCTGGTCTCCATCCGCGATCAAAACTGGGTGGTCAAGGTGAACTACGACGATGCTGCGGGCGACGGAAGCATTCTCTGGCATCTGGGCTACCAGGGCGACTTCACTCTCGTCGGGGGCACGGAGCCGCAGGACTGGCAGTATGGGCAGCATGCTCCGAGCTTTACCACCCCGAACTCAACCGGGGTCTTCGGCCTGACATTGATGGATAACGGCGACGACCGCGTTCTGCCTGGGGGCTTTACCTGCCCGGTGGCCCTCATCAAAGGCGTCTGCCTCTACTCGCGGGCGCCGGTGTTTACCATTGACGAGAACGCGATGACCGCGACGCTCAGTAATGCCCAGCCCAGCCCGTATTACAGCTGGTTTGGCGGCAACTCAGAGCTGCTGGCCAACGGAAATATCGAGCAGGACCTGTGTAACGGGCCGCCGAACGGCTCCGCGGTGCAGGCGTTTATTCAGGAGTCCACCACTGGCGCCAATCCGCAGCCGGTATGGCAGATGACGGTGCCGGAGGACCAATACCGCGCCTACCGAGAGCCCAGCCTGTATCCCGGAGTTACATGGTCAACCGCTGCACTTCGCATGCAGGCCAAGCATGCCACGCACCCCACCGACTAAGGCAGGCAGGCTACGGGGGCAGGCCAGGCCGGCCGGAGCCGGGTGCCTAGTAGGGATACGCGATATTAAGTAGGTAATAACGATTTTGTTCCCCAAACGCCCTAAGCGATTGTGTAGACTTTTCTTCCCTCCGCTAGTTTTGTTCTTGCAGGGTCCGTAATTTTTTTTCCACTCGAGGTTATGTCTTATGCGTCGTTATCTTTCCCTTAGCTTTGCAGCTCTTCTCGCTCTAATTGCAGTCTCCAGCACAGCGCTGGCACAGACCGCCACGACCACCGTTCTTACTGTCACTCCGACTTTCGTGGCCCAGGGCCAGAGCGCGACGCTGACCGCCACAGTTACACCTGCTTCAGGATCCACTCCCACCGGGACGGTCGGGTTTTACTCCGGCTCGACACTGCTGGCCACCGGCACGCTGAACGGCTCAGGCGTTGCGTCAGTTACAGAGTCCTCGGGCACGATTGCTCCCGGCACTTACCCGATCGTGGCGAAATACAGAGGCAACAGCAGCGACGCCAAGTCAACGTCAAACACTGTGACCGCGACGGTGCAGAACGACACCTCGACCACAGTAGTCGCAGCATCGCAGGTACTCACCGTGGGACAGATCGCGAAAGTGACTGCCACGGTTACGAGCAGCGCGGGCACGCCGACCGGCACCGTGAACTTCCTGGTGGGAACGACTCTTCTGGGCAGCGCGAGCCTGAGCGGCGGCGTAGCCACCTTTACCGGCTCAACGAGCGGCATCACGCCCGGCTTTTATCCGGTGACGGCGAAGTATGTGGGCGACTCCACCTTTGGCGCGTCATCGGCGACGGTCGGCATCACCCTGGCTGCAGCCTTCACCATCACTCCGAACACAGCGGCCATTTCGCCCAGCGCGACTGAGCAGTTCTCGATTACGCCCTCGGTCAGCGGAACGATCACATGGGCGGTGAACGGAGTTCCGGGCGGCAACGCCTCATTCGGCACGATCAGCAACTCGGGTCTTTACACAGCGCCGTCGGGCACCTCGGCTCTCACCGTCCACGTGACCGCGTCGCTCGGAACGGACAAGAGCTACGCGCCTGCTTCGGTGCCGGTCTACATCATTCCCACCGGGGCCGTGACCAGCACCTCGAACGGCCAGGTGGCCTCTTACACCATCAACGCGCCGGCCGGTTCGAGCGTCAGCGTGAACTTCGGCACGACCACCAGCTACGGACTTAGCACCTGGTCTGTTCCCGCTCCTGCGGAAGGCGGCCCGGTCACGGTGCTGGTTGCCGGAATGCTGGCGGACACGCTTTACAACGTGCAGGGTGTGATCGCGCTGCCCGACGGCAGCTCATTCACCGACGCCAACAAGACCATCACCTCGGGCGCGATTGACAACACCACGACGGTGACCTTCACTCCGACCACGGTTTCGGGCCAGACTCCGCAGCCCGGCGTCGAGATGTTGAACTCGCTGACCGGCGGCTATGCGACGGATCTCTCCGGCAATGTCATCTGGTCGCTGCCTTACACCGGAACCACCAATACCGACAGCCTGCAACCGCTCAAGCCGCTGGCGAATGGCGACTTCCTCGAAGTTGTCGGAGCGCTCTCAAGCGACCCGCTCAACCCGAGCTCCATTCTGCCCGGCACGGTCGAGACCATTCAGGAAGTTGACCTCACCGGCGCCGTCGTCAGGCAACTCAGCATGGCGACGCTGCAGACCAACCTGACGGCCGCTGGATACGACCTAACCCTGCAGACCCTGCACCATGACATCTCCGTGAATCCGGTCACCGGCCACTGGATCGTCGTCTCCAACGTGCTCCAGACATTCCAGAGCGTTGAGGGCGAGACCGGACCACAGACGGTGCTGGGCGATGTGATCCTCGACGTGGATCCCAACAACAACTTTGCGGTGGGCTGGGTTTGGAATTCCTTCGACTACCTCGACATCAACCGCCACCCGTACCTGTTCCCCGACTGGACCCATCAGAACGCTGTCATCTACTCAACGAGCGATCATCAACTGATCATCTCATTGCGTCACCAGAACTGGATCCTCAAGATTGACTATGAGGACGGCGGTGGGAGCGGCAACGTGCTCTGGCACCTCGGCTACCAGGGCGATTTTGCGCTGGTCGGCGGAACGAGCCCGCAGGACTGGCAGTATGCGCAGCACGGTCCTAACTTCACGACGGCCAATACGTCGGGATCCTTCGGACTGAGCGTGATGGATAACGGTGATGACCGCGTGTTGCCGCAGGGCTTCACCTGCCCGGTAGCACTGGTCAACAATCAGTGCCTCTACTCACGCGGCATTGTCTACAACGTGAACGAGGACACGCTCACCGCTACTATCACCACCGACGTGACCTCGCCGTATTACTCATTCTTCGGTGGGTTCTCTGATGCGCTGCCGAATGGCGACGTGGAATTTGACTTCTGCGCCGGCAACGTCAACGGCACCCCGGAAGGCTACATCGCGGAATACACCCAGGGCGCCAACGCGCAGCTCGTCTTCTCCCTGCTCTCCAGCGGGCAGGAAGAGTATCGCGCGTTCCGTCGGGGCAGCCTCTACCCCGGTGTCACCTGGTCGGCGGCGGCTCTGAAGTTCCAACTTGAACATGCCACCCACCCGAAGAAGAAGTAACTCGTAACCGCTTAACCCGGCCGGAGGCATCCCCTCCGGCCTTTTCTTTTCATCGCGACTCGTCCCCTACTATTTTTTATGCCATCACCGTCAACCTCTGACGAACCCACCGGCGCTCCGCTAGACTAGCGTCTGTCCGTCGCACGTCCTGCATCCTGGAGGCCCCATGCGCACCCGACTCCCGCTTTTCTTCGCCGCCGCCCTATCTTTCACACTCGGACCTCTGGCCGCGCAAGCTCAGGTCTCCACCACGACAGCACTGACGATCGCGCCCGCAACTGTCGCCCAGGGCCAAAGCGCAATTCTCTCTGCGACGGTGACCCCGGCTTCGGGCTCCGCTCCGTCGGGCGCTGTCGGCTTCTACTCCGGCGCAACGCTCTTCGCCACCGTCAAACTGAGCGATGCCGGAGTGGCGGTGCTGAATCTCTCTTCGGCCACTATCGCGCCGGGCACCTACTCCATCGTCGCGAAATACCACGGCAACTCCGCCGACGGCGGCTCCACGTCATCTGCCGTCACCGCGACCGTGCTCGCCGACACCACTACGACGCTTTCCTCGGCTTCCTCGACCTATGTGCTGGGCCAGCCCGCGACACTTACCGCCTCCGTGGCCAGCAAAGCAGGAACGCCCACCGGCACCGTGCGCTTCTACGACGGCGGGACGCTGCTTGGCTCCTCGACGCTGGCATCCGGCTCCGCCTCCTTCGCCGAGAATGTCCCCTTGTCCTATGAACCGGGCACCTATGTTGTGACCGCGAAATACGCCGGCAGCTCCGGCTTCGCTCCGTCTTCGGGCACTTTTAGCATCACGCTCAGCCCGCCGTTCACCATCGCCAGCGGCGCCGCGATCGCTCCTTCGACTACGGCCCAGCTCTCGCTCACGCCGAACCCCGGCGGAGCGGATACCTGGTATGTGAACGGCATCGCCGGTGGTGACAGCTCGGTTGGAACGATCTCAGCCTCGGGCCTCTACACGGCTCCCGCGGTCACGTCGCCACTCTCCCTGCAGGTGACCGCCGCCTCGAGCGCGAAGCCCGGATTTAGAACTCCTGCGGTAGCTGTGTATGTCATTCCCGCGGGGGTCGTTTCCGCCAGCCCCAATGGCCAGGTCGCTTACTACACCATCAATCTGCCAGCGGGAGCCAGCGTGAGCGCGCAGTTCGGCACCACCACCAGTTACGGACTTAACACCTGGTCAATCCCGGCACCCGCGGCCGGCGGCTCCACTCAACTGCTGGTCGCCGGGATGATGCCGACCACGATTTACCACATTCAGGGACTCGTCTCGCTTCCTGGCGACCTGACCTTCACCGACAAGGACAACTCCTTCACGACGACGCGAAGCAGTCCCACTTACTACGTGCCTACGGTTACCGTGACCAAGAATCCGGACTACACGCCGCAGCCGGGCGTGGAGTTCCTCGACCAACTAGATCGCGCCGCTAATATTTTCGACCTCGACGGCAATCTCCTCTGGGGTTACCCGGGCGCTCAAGCGGGAACAACGGTGGACCAGATACATCCCTTCAAGCTGCTGCCCAATGGCCATCTGCTGATCAACGAAAGCCCCGAAAGTGAATATCAGCTCAACGGTGCCATTGCTCCAACCGGGACGGTATTCCAGATCACCGAAGTGGATTACGCGGACACCGTTATTCGCCTACTTAATCTCGCGGCTCTTCAGGCCAGCCTCGACGCCTCAGGCTACGTCAACAACCTTGGCCAGAAGGTCACCCTCTCCGACATGCACCACGATGTCACTTTTAACCCCAGCACCGGCCATTGGATACTCATCACGAACACGTTGCAGACCTTCACCGGCCTCCCCGGTTATCCCAAAGGCGTCAACGTGCTGGGCGACATCATCCTTGATGTGGACCCTAACAACAACTTTGCGGTGGACTGGGTGTGGAACGAGTTTGACCACTTGGATATCAACCGCCAGCCCTATCTGTTTCCTGACTGGACCCACACCAACGCCGTCGTCTACTCCCCCGACGACCACAACGTGCTGATCTCGATCCGCGATCAGAACTGGGTGGTGAAGGTGAACTACGACGACGGAGCAGGAGACGGCACCATCCTCTGGCATCTTGGCTACCAGGGCGACTTCACGCTCATCGGCGGCACCGAACCGCAGGACTGGCAATATGCCCAGCACGCTCCCAGCTTCACCACCCCCAACACCACCGGGGTCTTCGGCCTGGCGCTGATGGACAACGGCAATAATCGTGTCCTGGCCGCAGGGGCGAAATGCCCCATTCCATTAGCCAGCGGCCAATGCCTCTATTCCCGCGCGCCCATTTTTACAATTGATGAGAACGCCATGACTGCGACCCTCTCCAATGGCCAACGCGGCCCCGTCTATAGCTATTGGGGTGGCAATGTGGAACTGCTGGCTAATGGCGATATCGAGGCCGACTACTGCGACGACAATGACGACAATCACTCCTCAATTGTCGAAATGACGCCGGGCTCCGACCCGCAAGTCGTCTGGCAGATGGATACATCTAGTTCGCAGTACCGGGGCTTCCGTGTGCCCAGCCTCTATCCTGGCGTGACCTGGTCTACGGAAGCTCTCCACTTCCAGGCCGAACACGCGACGCATCCAACCGAGAAATAAATACCGACCAGCACACGCGGCCGGAGGCACTCTCTGCTCCGGCCTTTTCTTTCGCCGGCCTATTTTGGTCGCGGAGCTGCAATCTCGGACGAAACCCACCGGCACTCCGCTAAACTAGCCCCTGTCCGTCGCCGGTCCTGCTTCACGGAGGCTCCATGCGTTTGCCCGCTGCCGTCGCCCTTATCTGCCTTGCCTCGCTGTGCCCGCTGACGCAACTGCAGGCGCAGACCTCGACCACTACGACCCTCTCCATTGCGCCGTCGACTGTCTCAAACGGCGAGCACGCGACGCTCACCGCCACGGTCACAGCTGCTGCGGGATCCACTCCCTCGGGCAGCGTCGGCTTCTACTCCGGCTCAACGCTCTTTGCCACCGTCGCGCTCAGCGACGCCGGCACCGCTTCGCTGAATCTCTCCGCGGCCACGATTGCTCCGGGCAGTTACTCCGTGATCGCGAAGTACTCCGGCAGCTCCTCGGACGCCGCCTCCCGCTCATCTGCTGTCATCGCGACTGTGCTCGCCGACACTACGACCACGCTCACGTCGCCCTCCTCTTCCTACGTACTGGGACAGCCCGCAACTCTTATCGCCGCCGTGGTGAGCAAAACTGGCGGGACACCCAGCGGCTCCGTCGGCTTCTACTACGGCACCACGCTGCTCGGCACTGCGACGCTTAAATCGGGCACGGCCTCTTTTACTAAAACAATCCCCGTGGCCTATGAGGCGGGCACCTACGTTGTCACCGCGAAATACTCCGGCAGCTCGACCTTCGCTGCCTCGTCGGGCTCATTCAGCATCTCGCTGAACTTCGATATCACTCCGGGGTCAGCCGCCATCGCCGCCTCCGGAACCAAACAGTTCTCGCTCTCACCCGCTCCGGCCGCGGGAGCCGTGACCTGGTATATCAACGGCATTGCGGGCGGCACGATTGCGCTGGGAAAAATCTCCGGCTCCGGCCTCTACACGGCGCCGGCCACAACCTCGGCGCTCGCTCTGCAGGTCACGGCCTCGGTGACCACGTCGCCCCACTACACGGCGGCGGCTGTTCCCCTCTTCGTCATCCCCGCATCCACCGTCGCCAGCACCGGCAACGGGCAGGTCGCCTCTTATACCGTCAACCTTCCTGCGGGAGCAACAGTAAGCGCGCAGTTTGGCACCACCACCAGCTACGGACTCGACACCTGGTCGCTGCCCGCCCCAGCCGGCGGCGGCAACGTCACGCTGCTGATTGTCGGCATGATGCCGACCACGCTTTACCATGTGCAGGGGCTCATCACTCTTCCCGGCGGAGTGGCCTACACGGACAAAGACAGCCAGTTCACCACGACCAGCAGCCTGAAGTCATACCCCGCGATCAACGTCACAGCCAATCCTGACTACACTCCTTCACCGGGAATCGAGTTTCTCGACCGCGAGAACACCGGGGCTTACATCACCGATCTTGAAGGGAACTACCTCTGGGGCTATCCGCTGGCAAACACCACGCCCGACGACTATCTCCATCCCTTCAAACTGCTGGCGAACGGCCATCTGCTGATCGAGCTCGCTCCGGACAGCTCGAATGCGCTCGACGGCATCCCCGTGCCCGCGGGAACGGCCTTTGACGTTCGCGAAGTGGATTACACCAACACCATCTTTCGCGACCTGACGATGGACACCATTCAGGCCAATCTCAACGCTTCGGGATACGTTAACGCGCAAGGGCAGCAGATCGTGCTCTCCGATATTCATCACGATGTGACCGTGAACCCGACCACCGGCCACTGGCTGCTGATCTCGAATATCCTGCAGCACTTTTCAAGCCTCGCCGGATATCCCAAGGGCGTCACCGTGCTCGGCGATGTTTACATTGACGTAGATCCCAACAATAACTATGCGGTGGACTGGGTCTGGAACACGTTTGACCACCTGGACATCAACCGTCAGCCGATGGGCTTTCCTGACTGGACCCACTCGAACGCGATCGTCTATTCCGCCGACGATCACAACATCCTCGTCTCGGTCCGCCATCAGAATTGGGTGCTGAAGCTCAACTACGACGACGCGAAGGGGGATGGAACCATCCTCTGGCACCTCGGCTATCAGGGGGAATTCACCCTGGTGGGCGGAGCGGGCACCCAGGACTGGCAGTACGCGCAGCATGAGCCGGCCTTCGTCACGCCGAACACTACCGGCAAATTCGGTCTCGTCCTGATGGACAACGGCGACGACCGCGTCTTCCCTGCCGGATTTACCTGCCCGGTCGCCCTGACCAGCGGGCGGTGCCTCTACTCTCGCGCGCCGATCTTCACCATTGATGAGAGCGCGATGACCGCGACACTGAGTCACGACGCCATCACGGCACCGTATAGCTCCTATGCCGGCAATGCGGAGTTGCTGGCAAACGGGGACATTGAAGCCGACTACTGCGGAGTCGTCGGTGGCTCGCTGATTCAGGAAACGACGCCGGGAAATTCTCCACAGGTAGTTCTGTCAATGAAGACGCCGAGCCTGGTGCTTTATCGCGCGCACCGTGTCCCCAGTCCCTATCCCGGAGTGACGTGGTCTGGAGAGGCGCTGAGATTCCAGGCGGCGCATGCGACGCATCCGGCGCAAAAGTAGCGTGAGTGGTTATTCCGACCCGCGTGGTCGTTTGCCGGCGCCAACTTTTTAAGGTACAGAAATATGCGCTCTGTGACAGTCCTCAAATGCCCATTCCCTTTTTATTTCCTCAACTTTCTTTGTTGCGGGCGCGACGGAATCTGCTCTCCGGACCGTTACCTTTAGGTAAACTTGTTGTCTGCTGTAATTCCGCAGGAAAGCATTCCGGAGGCCCCTGTGCGCTTTACTTTTCCCATCCGCTTCTCTTTTCCCGCGCATACTTTGATTCGTCCTGCGATTCCGGTCCTGGCCGTCCTATCCTTCGCAGTTCCGGTCCTCACAGCATTAACCCCGGCGGCGATTGCGCAGTCCTCCACCACCACAGACCTAAGCATCACTCCTTCGACTGTCTCAAACGGCGAGCACGCGACGCTCACCGCCACGGTCACAGCTGCTGCGGGATCTATTCCCTCCGGTACCGTCGGCTTTTACGCGGGCTCAACGCTCTTCGCCACGGTTCACCTCAGCGGCGCCGGTGTCGCAGCCCTCACGCTCTCCTCCGGCACAATCGCTCCCGGCAAATACTCCGTCACCGCGAAATACAACGGCAACTCCACCGACTCCGGCTCCGCTTCTTCGCCTGTAACCGCGATCATCCTCGCCGAGACCAGCACCAAGCTATCCTCTGCCGCCTCGTCCTATCTTCTCGGCCAGCCCGCCACCCTGACCGCTACGGTGGCTAGCAGCAACTCTGGAACTCCCACCGGTTCCGTCCGCTTCTACTACGGAAATAGCCTCCTAGGCTCCGCGACACTTCAGTCCGGCTCCGCCTCCATCACCAAGACCATTCCGACCAGCTACGAAGCCGGCAGCTACCTTGTCACTGCGAAATACTCCGGTGACTCGACTTTCTCCGCCTCCTCTGGCTCCTTCACAATCTCGCTGAACTTCGCCATCTCCCCTGACGGCGCCGCCATCGCTACCGCCGGTACCCAACAGTTCTCCCTATCGCCCGATATTGCGGGAGCCACCTGGTACGTTAACGGCATCGCCGGCGGCAACAGCTCCGTTGGAACAATCTCTTCCTCCGGCCTCTACACTGCGCCGTCCGCCGCCACTCCACTCTCTCTTCAGATCACTGCTTCCGTGGCGAATGATCCGCACTACACTGCCGCGGCTGTTCCGCTTTACGTCATTCCCTCTGGAGTAGTCGCCACAACCGCGAACGGCCTCGTCGCTTCTTATACGGTCAGCCTCCCCGCCGGGGCAACCGTCAGCGCGCAATTCGGGACCACCACCAGCTACGGGCTCAACACCTGGTCCCTCCCCGCCCCCACTGGAGGAGGCTCGACTCAGCTCCTAATCGCCGGCATGATGCAAAACACGATCTATCACATCCGGGGCCTAGTCTCATTGCCCGGGGGCATCACCTTCACCGATAAAGACAATTCATTTACAACGACCACCGATGTTCCCGCTTACTATCTCCCCACCGTCGCAGTCACCACTAATCCGGACTACACGCCGCAACCCGGCGTCGAATTTCTTGACCAATACGCCCGCTCTGCAAACATCTTTGACCTCGCCGGCAATCTGCTCTGGAGCTATACCGGCGTTGCAGACGCTCACGTCAACACCGACATTCAACCGTTCAAGCTACTACCTAACGGCCACCTCCTGATCACTGAAGGCCCTGAGAGCGGATATCTGCTCGAGGGGGCGCCAAGCATTCCGGGGGGGGACGCCATCCAGGTCATTGAGGTGGACTACGCAAACACTATTTACCACCAGTTAACTCTCCCAACGCTGCAGGCCAATCTTGACGCCTCCGGCTACGTCAACAACCAGGGCCAGCAAATCGTTCTCACCGACATCCATCACGACGCCACCGTCAACCCCTCCAACGGCCACTGGATTCTCATCACCAACACGCTGGAAAACTTCGCTACTCTCCCCGGCTATCCCAAGGGCGTCGATGTGCTTGGCGACGTAATCATCGACGTAGACCCCAACAACAACTTCGCTGTGGATTGGGTATGGAACGAGTTCGATCACCTCGATATCAACCGTCAGCCCATGGGCTTCCCCGACTGGACCCATACCAATGCCATCATCTACTCCCCTGACGACCACAACATCCTCATCTCCATCCGTCATCAGAACTGGATCCTCAAGCTCAACTACAACGACTCTGCCGGTGACGGAACCATCCTTTGGCATCTTGGATATCAGGGCGACTTCACCCTCCTCGGCGGCACCGATCCCCAGGACTGGCAGTACGCCCAGCATGGCCCAAGCTTTACCACGCCTAACACTACGGGTGTCTTCGGCCTCGCCGTCATGGACAACGGCGACGACCGCGTCTTCCCGAAAGGATTCGTCTGCCCGGTATCTCTTGTTCAGGGCGTTTGCAGCTACTCCCGCGCTCCCATCTTCAACATCGATGAGACCGCCATGACCGCAACCATCTCCAACACGCAACTCGGCCTCGCTGGATACAGCAATTGGGGGGGCAACGTCGAGATGCTCCCCAACGGAAATATCGAAGCCGACTTTACCCAAGATCTCAGCAGCGGCGGCTCCCTTATTCAGGAGACAACTCCTGGCGCCAACCCGCAACTCGTCTGGCAGATGTCCACCACCAACGACACTCACGAGTACCGTGCCTTCCGCGAGCCCAGTCCCTATCCCGGGGTGACGTGGTCCGCTGCTGCCCAGCAATTCCAATCCGAACACGCCACTCATCCCGACAACAAACGCCAGTAATCCCTATAAATACTGTCAGCGAGTATGGCCGGATCTCGCCCTCCGGATTTCCCCCTAGCACTAGCGGAAGAGCAGCGGCGCGAACGCGACCAGATTTTCCCGCCAGACCATCCATGTGTGCATTCCCGGCGTCCATACAATTGTCGCTTCGACGCCCTGGGTCTTGAGCCACGCGTCCAGCTGGCGGTTATCGCTCCCGACCAGATTGTCCTCTTGCCCACACGCAATCCACAGCAGCTGCCGCTTCTCTTTCCATTGCCATCTCGCTCTCTCATCGTTGAGCGGAACCGGCGCCGCGCTCATCGCGACTACATATCCAAATTTTCCCGGCTCACTCACGCCCACATACAACGCCTCTCGCCCGCCCATCGAGAGTCCGGCGATCGCTGTATTTTTTGGCCCGGTCAGCACCCGATAGTCGCGCTCGACCGCCGGCATCACCTCGGTCAGGAGCGCGGACTTGAATCTGGTATCGTTCGGCGACAGCTCGGCGAAGGACTGGTGCCCTGACGCCGGATGCAGAATGGCCGGGTCGCCATAACCGAGCGGCATGACCACAATCATCGCCTTGGCTTTTCCCTGCGCGATCAAATTGTCGAGGATGAAGTTCGCCTTCCCCATCTCCGTCCAGGTATTGGCCCCATCGGAATAACCGTGCAGCAAGTAGAGCACCGGATATTTCTGGGTCCACTGCGGGTCATATCCGGGAGGCGTGTAGACCACATACTCCCGGTCGTCACCGATCAGCGCGGAGTGGTAGTAGACGCGGGTGACGGCGCCATGCGGCACATTGGTCCGGTCCCAGGGTTCCGGGCCGCGCCCGGGGACTTCAAAGAGACTTTCCGCATAGAGCAAATTTGCGGTGCTCGACCGGTTCGCCGGATCGGTCGCGACCGCTCCATCCACGAGGTAGGAGTAGCCGTAGAGCTCCGGCGCCATCACGGCCGAGGTGTAACTCCACACGCCGTCCGGGCCTCGCTGCATCTCCGCCGGCTGCGCCTGGCCTTCGATCTGCACCTTGACGTCGTGAGCATTTGGGGCCAGAAACGAGAAGGTCACCGTGCCGTCGGCATGCACCTCGGGCAGCTTCGGTTGAGGGGACGGCAGCTGCGCCCATCCGCCGATGGCCAGAGCTACCACTATTGCCGCGACAAAAAATGTTTCGGGCCCAAGACGCTTCATCTGTCCATCATGCTCTCGCCTACTCAAAAAACAAAGCGGAGGCCGTGGCCCCCGCTCATGCATATCTGCCGACGGGACCGCTCTAGTATTTCGGAACCCTGGGATCAATCTTCTCGCTCCAGGCGGTGATTCCGCCGGAGAGATTGTGCAGCCTGGTGAATCCGGCGGCCTGCAATTGCTCGGCTGCCTTCTGGCTGCGTCCGCCCATCTTGCAGTGGACGACGATCTCGCGGTCTTTAAACTCGTCGAGTTCGGCCAGCCTCTCTCCGACCTGGCCGAGAGGAATGAACTTCACATCCGGCTTGGTGGCGGTCAAATTCGCAATCTGGAACTCGTGCGGCTCGCGCACATCGAGCACCACCAGGTCATCGCCTGCATCCAACCGGCGTTTCAGTTCCTCGACCGGCATCTGGTTAATCGTCGTCACTTTTTCTTCTCCTCCAAAACCGCAAAATTGTTGGTAGTCAATCAGCTTCGTCACCGTGGGGTTGGTTCCGCACACCGGGCAGTCAGGATTCTTTCTCAGTTTGAGCTCGCGGAACTTCATGCGCCACGCGTCCACCAACAGCAGCCGGCCGATGAGCGGCTCGGGCGCACCCAGAATCAGCTTGATCACTTCGGTGGCCTGGATCACTCCGACGAGCCCGGGCAAAATCCCTAACACTCCGCCCTCAGCGCAGCTGGGAACGAGGCCCGGCGGCGGCGGCTCGGGATAGAGGCAGCGGTAGCATGGCCCTGCTTTCGTGGCGAAGACACTGGCCTGTCCGTCGAAGCGGAAGATGCTTCCGTAAACATTTGGCTTGCCGGTGATGACGCAGGCATCGTTGACCAGATAGCGGGTGGGGAAATTGTCGGTGCCATCCACGACGATTTCGTAGCCGGCAAAAATCTCGAGCGCATTTTCGCTGGTCAGCATGGTCTCGTGCTTGACCACGTTGACGAAGGGATTCAGCGCTTTGAGCTTCTCGGCGGCGCTGTCAATTTTTGGGCGGCCTACATCCGGCGTCGCGTGAATGATCTGCCGCTGCAGATTGCTCTCGTCCACTTTGTCGAAATCAACGAGGCCGAGCGTGCCCACGCCGGCGGCGGTGAGGTATAAAGCCAGAGGCGATCCCAGCCCGCCGGTGCCGATGCAGAGCACCCTGGCGGCTTTCAGCTTGCGCTGCCCTTCCATTCCGACTTCAGGCAGAATGAGGTGCCGCGAATAGCGCGCGATCTCTGCGTTCGTCAGCTCGGGCAATTCCCGGGTGATTTCTTCAGCGACCGCTTCCAGACTCGGCGCGCCACCGGCGATGCTGGGGATGATGCTCAGCGCATCCACATCATTAACCGGAGTCTGGACGCCCTCGAGATAGCGAATGTCCTCGTCGTTGAGATAGAGATTCACAAACGAGCGCAGCTTATTGTCGGCGGTAAACAAGTGCTTCTTCAGCTCGGGATATTGCGCGCACAACCCGCCCAGCGCCTCATCCACGGTGGCGCCCTTGACCGTCACCGTGTCGTGCTGTGCCGTATAAACGCGCAATGGCGCTGGAATATGGATCTGCATCCGCTAATGCTCCTGTGTAAAGTCTACCGGGAATCTGGCGCTCTCACGCCAACTCCGGCGCCCCGGCCTTTAGGTCCCGGCCTTTAGATGACGTCGAGCTGGCATGGCTTCATTCGCTCGGCGTTTGCTGCCATCGGCTCCGCGCCATTCCGACCAGCGACACCAGAATCCCCACCGCAGCCAGCCCCAGCAATCCCGCTCCCAGCAAATTCCTCCACAGCGGCAGGTTTCGCGGCCCCAGGTCTCCCATGATCTCCGGAAAAGCAGCAAATGGCGTCGCTATCAGCAACCCCACGCTCCCCAGCAACCACCGCCCCCAATGCTTCATGCCACCCACGCCACTCTCCGCAACAAAGCGGCGCGACCTTCGAGGCAGATAGACCCGCAAAGACCGCGCCACCTGATTTCTTAACCGCAGACCGCAAAAAAACTTACCCGCGCGCCACTCCTGCCGGCTGAGGGTCGTCCTTGCTCCACTGGGCGATTTTTACCTGCTTGGCGAGGCCGAGCACTTTGAGGAGCCAGATGCCGTAGTAGTTCGGGTCCACCTCATACCAGCGCAGGCCGTGCCGTGCGCTCACCGGATGGGCGTGGTGGTTGTTGTGCCAGCCCTCGCCGCCGGTCATCAGCGCGACCCACCAGTTGTTTTTCGAATCGTCGCGGGTCTGGAAGCGCCGCTTGCCCCACATATGCGTCGCCGAATTGACCAGCCAGGTGGCATGGAGGCCGACCACTACGCGAACGAAAACTCCCCAGAGAACCATGCTGGCAGCCATGTGCCATCCGCCGAGCCAATAGCCGAGGCCGAGGAGCAACAATCCGGAGGCGGTGAGCGGAACCCAGTGGAAGCGGCTGAGCCAGATATAGAAGGGCTGCTTGGCGAGATCGGGAGCGTACTTGCGGTGCAGGACCACATCCTGGTGGAGGGAGCGGCCGCTGAGAATCCAGCCGACATGGGCCCACCAACCGCCCTCGTGGGGGGTGTGGGGATCGCCCTCGCGATCGGAATGCTGATGATGAACGCGGTGGGTCGCGACCCAGAACATGGGGCCGCCCTCAAGGGCGAGGGTGCCGCAAATTGCGATGGAGTATTCGAGCCACTTGGGAACCTTGTAGCCGCGATGGGTGAGCAGCCGGTGGTAGCCCATGCCGATGCCGACATTGATGGCGAAGGCGTAGAGCACGATGGCCGCGACGAGCGCCTGCCAGGAAAAGAAAAACAGCGCGACGATGGCGCCGACATGAAACGCCGCCATAAAAATCGTCGTGGTGAGGCTGACGCCCTCAGAGGCCTGCCGGCCCATCTTCGGCGTGGGCAGCTTGGACAGCATCTCGAGCGCCTGTTCCCGGGCGCGCTTGGCTTTCAATTTTGCGCGCATCTTCGCCATTCGTCCCCGGCGACGTGCCTCATCTACCTGCGCCCGTGCCATCCGGCGCATCTCAGTCGCGCTCTTGCCCGCGCGTTTCGTCACCTGCCGCTCTTTTGTCTGCAATTCCATTTGTGTCCTTATCCCTGCCTTAAGGCTATCAGTTTTGCCTTCATGCCATCACGTCTCTTTTTTCGTCTCATCGCAAAATTTAATCTGCGGACTGGCCCATTTGAATGGGCATTCATCCCACTTAGGTCGCAGATTTTGGGCCCTGGGCATCAATGTCCAGGGGCTCATCCACGAGCTGCTTGTCTTCCTCGCCCAGGCCGGCGAGGCGAAAACTGTTGGTCTGCTGCGCCCTGCCATTTGTAACCGAAGTGATTACATAACTGCAGCCCATCCAGTGGGCCTCGCTGAGGTCGGTCTCTGACCAGCGGGCCGGATGGTCGGGGTGGGAATGATAGAACCCGACGATATCGAGCCCGCGTTCGCGGCCCTGGCGCTGAATCCTGACCAGTTCCTGCGGGGCGATCTGGTAGCGGTTGTGGGCGGAGTCGGTGCGGGTGTTGCCCGCGGGGACGACCTGCTCAACCTTGTTGATGCCCTCGAGCGCCCGACCGAGCAGGACCCCGCAGCACTCGTCGGGATAGGTCTCCTCGCCATGCAGCCGCATGGCTGCATACTCCGCCGCTCTCAATCGCAACATGCTTCGGCCTGTCTCCTTGAAATTGGTTTGATGCACGCGACGCCGCTATTCTTCCCAGAATCTCTCGCTCAAATATTTATCCGCCGCATCGCACAGCACGGTGACGATGACCGCGCTCTCGCCGCGGGCTGCTACTTCGGCGGCGATGCCCAGGCTGGCTACGACGGCGGCAGCGGCGGAGATGCCGAGCAGCAGACCCTGCTCGCGCGCCAGCCGTTTGGCCATGGCGTAGGCGGCCTCGGTGGCCACCTCGACGTTGCGGTCAGCGAGCGCGGGGTCGTAAATTCGCGGCACAATCGCCGCGGGCATGTATTTCAGTCCCTCGAGGCCGTTGAAGGGAGAATCGGGCTGCATGGAGATGCACTCGATTTGCGGATTCAGCTGCTTAAGCCGCCGGGTGGTGCCCATGAAGGTGCCGCTGGTGCCGAGGCCAGCGACAAAGTGGGTTACCGCGCCGCCGGTCTGGGCCCAAATCTCGTTGCCGGTGGTGCGATAGTGCGCCTGCCAGTTGGCGTCGTTGCCGTATTGGTCGGCATACCAGTAGCGGTCGGTGTCGGCGGCCAACTCTTTCGCCTGGCGAATGGCGCCGTCGGAGCCATCGGCGGGATCGGTCCAGAGGACCTCGGCTCCGTAGGCCCGGAGGATGCGCTTGCGCTCGAGACTCACATTCGCCGGCATGGCGAGGGTGACGCCAAATCCCATGGCCGCGCCGAGCATGGCATAGGCAATGCCGGTGTTGCCGCTGGTGGCGTCGAGCAGGCGGCGGGCTTGTTTCCCGGTGCTCCAGTGGCCGGCGACGAGCTGTCCGGCGCTGATTCCGGCTTGCACAATCGCGCTGGCGGCGCGATCTTTCACACTGCCGCCGGGATTGGCCCACTCGGCCTTGCCGAGCAGCTGGATGCCCTCAAACTCGGCGGCCACGCGCTCGAGGCGGATGAGGGGAGTGTTGCCGATGCGGTCGAGCAGACCGGTCCCCAGATTGCGTGCGACCTCGCTTTTGTCTCTCACCGTCATGCTTGTACTATGACTCTAGCGCCCGCGCCGCGTTTCCGCGACACGTATCGCACTGCATCTGATGGCACGCAAACAGCCCACTCCGCCGACGTTTGATCAGGCCCTCGACTGGCTGCGCGGGCACGCGTTCGAGGTGGCCAGCAACGGCGGCCCCGGCGGCCAGGTGCTGGTGAAGAAACACGGCTGCGCCACGATTCTCGCGCCGGGCGCGAAGGGGGCCATCCAGGTGCTGCATCATCCCAGCGTTTTTCTCGGGGGAGAGATGGCGACGCTGGTTGACCGCGGCTTCCAGAAATTTCTAAAGACATCGAGGCTGGAGGTTCCGGCGACGTCGGACCACCTGCTCAGCCTGCACCATTTTCAGCAGGAGCTGGCCCAGGCCATCGGCCACGACCTGGTTTATAACCTTGCGCTGGGGACGGTCAGCGACAGCTATTTGTATGACCGGCTGAAGGGCAGGGCGGACGAAAAGCCGCGGCCCATGGGCTCCTGATTCGAATGTTTTCGGGTCCACACTTTTTAAAATTCACGCTTCATCTCGCGATTTCCCGATTCCTGCATCCCAGCCCGCCCAGGAGAATCTGAACATCATGCCCGCATCGAAAGGCTTTGCCGCCCAGTCCGCCAGCACACCTCTTGCCCCTTACTCCTTCACCCGCCGCGATCCCGGCCCTAACGAAGTGCTGGTAGACATCCTCTATTGCGGGGTCTGTCACTCTGACATTCACCAGGCGCGGTCGGAGTGGGGGCCCTCGATCTACCCCATGGTTCCGGGCCACGAGATCATCGGCACGGTCTCGGCAATCGGCAAAGACGTCAAGCGATTCAAAGTTGGAGACACGGCCGGGGTGGGCGTGATCATCGGCTCGTGCCGCCACTGCCCGGCCTGCAAAGAGGACCTCGAGCAATATTGCGAGATCGGAAACACGCTCACCTATAACGCGCGCGACGAGCACGGCGAGCTGCTGCAGGGCGGCTACTCCAGCAACATTGTCTGCGACGAACACTTCACCCATCACGTCTCGCGCGACCTCGATCTGGCGGGGGCCGCACCGCTGCTGTGCGCGGGAATCACGACCTATTCACCGCTGCGCCACTGGGGCGTCACCAAGGGCAAAAAAGTCGGCGTCGTGGGCCTGGGCGGACTTGGCCACATGGCGCTGAAGTTCGCGCATTCATTTGGCGCGCACGTGGTGCAGTTCACGACGTCGCTGAACAAGAGGGACGACGCGCTGCGGCTTGGCGCCGATGAGGTGGTTCTGTCGAAAGATCCCGACGCGATGGCCGGGCATAAGAGTTCCTTCGACTTCATTCTGGACACGGTCTCGGCGCCGCACGACATCAATCCCTATCTCAATGCGCTGAAGCGCGACGCGACGCTGTGCAACGTGGGGATCCCCACCGAGCCTTTTGCGGTGCAGCCGTTTTCGCTGGCGCTCAAGCGCCGCTCGGTCGCAGGCTCAGCGATTGGCGGCATGAAAGAGACGCAGGAGATGCTGGACTACTGCGCGGAGAACGGCATCGTCTCGGACATAGAGCAGACCCCAATCCAGAAGATTAACGAGGCCTTTGATCGGGTGGTCAAAGCGGACGTGAAATACCGCTTCGTGATTGATATGGAATCGCTGAAGTAGGCGGGGCTAGGGGGCGACCTTGCCCCATTTCTCCGGTCGCGATACCCTCATCTGCATCATGCGCACACTGCTCGCTATCGCTTCAATCGCCATCGCCGCCCTGGCCTCCGCCGGGACCTCTCCCGCGCAAACTGCCGCGCCCGCCGCACCCTCAGCACAGGCCGCGCCGGCGGCGGCTGCGCCCAAACCGACGGTCAGCTTCGACGATGCCGCGCTCTCCGCCATGGTCCCCAAGCCGCGACCGGAAGATGTTCGTTCGCCGGAGAACCTGCTCTCCGCCTGCTATGCCGTTATCTCCGGCCCGGCGGGACCGCGCGATTGGGATCGCTTCCGCTCACTCTTTCTGCCGCAGGCACGGCTCACCGCCAGCCACCAGCGCAAGGACGGAACCACCTCGGTGACGCTGCTCGGGGTGATGGATTATGTGAACCTGGCGGGCGCCGGCTTCACGAAGAGCGGCTTCTTTGAGAACTCAATTCACAACGAAACGCGCCGCTACGGAAATATTGTTCAGATCTTTTCGAGCTACGAATCGCGCAAGTCGCCGAGCGAGGCGCCGTTTGCGCGCGGCATTAACAGCTTTCAGATGGTGTATGACGGCACACGCTGGTGGATCGTCTCAATTCTGTGGGACGAAGAGACCCCGACCAACCCGCTGCCTGGGGAGTTTGCCGCTCACTAGCCAGAACGAGGGCGGGGCCAGAGCGAGGGCGGGCTAAAGCGGGGCCGGGCCTGACGCGCGCGTGGGTCAATTGCTGACGGGCGGCGGCGTCTTTGCCGGATTCACCGTGCTGGTCTTGTTCTGGCCCCAGTGTCCCCACATTGCCAGGAGCATGAAGATGACCGCGAAGATGCTGACCAGAGTCCACACCAGCGAATTCAAACTGCGCTGCCGCGTTCCGGTCTCGCCCATATGTTTGCCTGCCAGCTTCCTCATCCTGCTGCTCCTGCGTGCTGCATTTTTTGCCCAGCCGCCTAACACGCCAGCTATAGAACGCCGGGTGATGAATTTTAGCTTCACGGCGTGGACTTACCGCCGCTTTTTTCTCTGCCACTCCCGGTAGGCTTCGCTTTTTCCTACACCAAACTCCTTCGATGCACGTTTCAGCGCATCGCGCTCTTCTAATCCTTCGACGCGCATCAATATTTCGACGCGGGAGGCAAGGTCGGCAGCACTGGGCGCCGGGCTGTCACCGCTGCCATACATCTCCGGCAGGGCTGTGCCCGCGCGAGCCCCGGCGATCAACAGGACCATCTCGCCGCGAATGCTCTCCCTGCCGGCGAGCTGCGCCCGGACGTCTTCGGCGGTCCCGCGTAGAAACTCTTCGTGCAGCTTGGTGAGCTCGCGCGCCAGAACCACGCGGCGTCCCGCGCCCATGGCGGTTACCACATCCTCAAGCGCCTCGACCACGCGGTGGGGGGCCTCGTAGAACACGAGGGTCATCGGCTCGCCACGAAGCTGCTCGAGCAGGGTGCGGCGCTCGCCGCGGCGCGCGGGCAAAAATCCCAGGAAGCGAAACTCCTCCGCATCCAACCCGCTGGCGACCAGCGCGGTGAGGCCGGCATTCGCCCCGGGCACAGGGAAAACCGCGACGCCGGCCTCGACTGCGGCGCGCACGACGACAGCGCCGGGATCGCTGATGCCGGGCATGCCCGCGTCGCTCACCAGCGCCACCACCGCGCCCTCGCGCAGGTCGCCAAGCAGGCGCTCGGCCCGCTGCGCTTCGTTGTGCTCGTGATAGCTGACGACTTTTGCGCCGATGCCAAAGTGCGTGAGCAGCTTCTGGGTCTGGCGGGTGTCTTCGCAGGCAATCACGTTGGCCGAGCGCAGGACTCGCAGCGCCCGCAGCGTTATGTCTTCGAGATTTCCAATGGGAGTGGCAACAATATAGAGGCCCGGCTCGAGCGGCTTCTCATCTGCGCCGGACTTGCCTTTGCCAGGCTCAACTATTTTGCCCGGGGTCAATTTCCAGCCCTCATTCTCTGGTCGTCTGCTGCGACCGCTGAATCCGCCTAGTCTCTGCCAGCAGCCCCATCGAATGCATCAGGTTTTGGAGGGTGACGATGCCGACCACGCGATCGCCTTCCATGACCGGAACCAGGCTGAGGCCGCGGCCGCCAGAGATGCGGCGGAAGGAGGAGCCCAGCGTGTCGCCCGGCTTTGCGACCTGGAAGGCCTTGGTCATGACGGACTGCACGTAGCCGTTGCCCTCGGTCTGCATGGCGTCCACCAGCAACTGGCGCGAGACGACGCCGACCAGCAGATCGCCGCGTACGACGGGGAAATCCTCCTGCAGGCTGTGCATTGCCTTCTGCAGCGCGTATTCGAGGGTGTCGGCGGGACTGAGGGTTGAAAACTCGGTCAGCATGACATCCTTCATCTGGATCGTGTCTACGACGGCCTGAAAAAATACGCCCTGGTCTTCAAGATGGGCGGCGAGAAAAATAAACATACCGCCGAAGATCAGCCAGGGATTCAGCAGCACCAACCCGGCCGCGAAGGTAAGAAAGGCAAGCGCCTGGCCGATTCCGCTGGCCGTCTTGGTGGCCTGCAGCAAGGGCCGGGACTTTGACATGCCGCCCCGCACCAGCTTGCCCGCGTCCATCGGATAAGCGGGGAACATATTCACCGCGGCGAGAAAAACGTTGAGCCAAACGAAGCTGCGCATGAGGTGCAGCGGGGTTACCCACGGCTTATCAATCAGACCCTGGACGGGCGACACCGACGCCAACAGGCCGGCGACGGTCAGGGCAGCCAATAGATTCGCCATAGGGCCGACAATCGCGAGCCGGGTCTGGATGCCGCCCTCAGAGGCGCGCTCGCTGCTCTCCGGAGTCTGGTGGGTGAAGAGGCCGCCGATGGGCAGGAGCAGCAGGTTGCGAATCTCCAGACCGGACCGGACGGCGACCAATCCGCGGGCCGCCTCGCGAATGACCACGGCCATCAACAGGACGACCCACAGCATGACGCCACGCGCCGGGGAAATCCCCGCATAATTGGTGTAGAGCACGGAGCACGCCAGCAGCAAGAGAAAGAACAGGTGAATGCGAATCTGCACGCCCATTACGCGCCCCACAGGAAAGGACCAGCTCCGCATTCGCTATCTTTCCTCTCTGCCGCCATGGCATCGGCAATCGGCGCTCGCCGCGCGCATCCCTCGCGGCATTTCAATTGTAGTCGTTGCCCCTGCTGCTCTCGAGGGGCGCCGCTGATGCGCGTAATCGCCGGAGAGTTCCGCTCGCGCCAGCTAATCGCTCCCCGGGGGCTGGCGACGCGGCCCACCTCGGACCGGCTGCGGGAGACGCTCTTTAATGTGCTGGCCCCGCGCATTACCGCGGGAGTGTTCGCCGATCTTTTCGCCGGCTCAGGAGCCGTGGGCATCGAGGCCCTGAGTCGCGGCGCGCCGCATGTCGTCTTCGTCGAGAACGCTGCCGACGCGCTGACTGCGCTGCGCGAAAATCTCCGCGCCCTCGGGCTGCATCCCGCGCCTGCAGGGCCCGCGCGCTACACCATCGTTCCGCGCAGCGTTTCTGTCTTTCTCCGCGCCTGCCCGCAGGCCTGCCACACCGTCTTTCTCGATCCGCCCTACGACGACAGCGATGCTTACGCGCAGACTCTTGGCGGCCTGGGATCGGAATTCGCAGGATGCCTGACGCCGGGCGCGCTGGTGGTCGCCGAACACGCCGCGCCCGCGACGCGCAAGCAGCTGCCGCCGCTGGCCGAGGAATACGGCAAACTCCGCCGCACACGAATCCTCAAACAAGGAGATGCCGCGCTGAGCTTTTACGCGCTCGCGGCAGCGGAGCCGGAAGCCGGCAAATAAAAAGGGCAGCCAATTCGGCCGCCCTTTCGATCCGCAGTTATTGTGAACTACTTCCCAGCCGCCGCCTTCTTCGCGACCGGAGCGTGGGCTGCATCCCGCACACCGCCCGCCTTTGCGATCGCCTCATCCAAAATCTGGTAGAGCTTGGAGCGGTCAACGATCTCGACAAACGGGGCGCGCCCTTGCTCTGGTCGGTGACCACCCAGATGGTCGGCGTGTGCTCGATGCCAATCTTCTGGCCGAGCGCATAATCCGCCTTCACCTCGGCGGCAAACTTGCCTTGAGGATCAATCAGGAACGGCATGGCGACGCCGTGCGCGGTTGCAAACCGCTGCGCAAATCCGCGAATGTCGTCCGGGGTGTGAATGTACATCTGGTTCGCGAAGACTGCGCCACGAAAGTCGTTGCCCAGCTCCTTAGACTTTGAATCGAACCAGCGCGCAGTCACGGCTGCGTCAAAACTCCAGTTATGCATGGGCAGCGGGAAATCATGCTGCACCCATGCCACCTTATATTTCGCCACGGCGTCTTTGAGGACGGGAAATGCGCGGGCGCAGTCGGGACACTCGAGATCCTGAAACTCCACGATCGCGACCTTGTATCCCGCGGGTGGCTTTAAAGCCGCCGCATCATGCACTGTCGTCGGCGGAGGCGGCTGTTGCGCGATCATCGCCACGCCGCAGTTCAGCAACATTCCCGTAACCATCACCGATACCGCGGTACCCATCTTCAAGCCCAGCTTCATGTTCTCTGCCTTCGTTTCTAGAATTGCGTTTTCGTGGTGCGCGGATTCCTGCCAGAGAGCGGTTTCCCACCGGCATTCGTCAGTTTATTTTAGACGAGTCTTAGCTCTACCTGGTCACCGGGCCCCAGTTCCCACTCCGCTCAACGAAAGGTCACACCATGCAAAATCTCTATCAACGGCTGCAGCCCGCGCTGCTGCTTGCCGCCGTCGCGGCCCTGGCTTTCACGCTGGGCTGGGGCTGGCATCCGCCGGTCACGGTCCACGCCTCCGGCGCCACGCCCGTATTTCAGCTCTCCGGCGTAGGCCCCGGGACCGCCATCAGCTACTACTCGGAATCCGACCACGCCATCTATATCTACCAAGGGGCGACCACTGGCAGTAACGTCGTCCCCTGCAGTTACAAATTCGTTCTGGATGAAGCGGGCAAGCCGCTGCGCCGGGAAAATTGCCCGATGCACATTAACCGCTGACGCGCCCGGGCTGCCCTCTATCCCGAGGGAGAATTTGGGGCGGGCAGTGGCCTCGACCGCCCGTTTGCTGCCGTGCTACACTCCCTGCCTCTCAAGGGAAGCTCCCGCGCTCGTCGCCTGCAACTTCCCTCGCGGCCACGCGTCACATGGGCCAGAGGAGGATATCCGCTTGAAGGTCTATCCCGGTTCCGCCATCCGCAACATCGCCATCACAGGTCACTCGAACAGCGGCAAGACCTCACTCGTGAATTCGTTGCTGGCGACCGCCGGCGCGGCAGAGTTTGGCACGTCGCCGACGGTTTATGACGAAGAGGAAATCGCGCGCGACATGACGCTCGCCAACTCGGTTGCGTGGTGCGAGTGGAACACGGCGAAAATAAATCTGCTGGACACGCCGGGCTTCACATGTTCGTCCACGAGGCGAAGTGCGCGATGGTGCCGGTCGAGTCCACACTTGTGATCGCGGACGCCGTGGCGGGAGTTGAGGCCATGACGACCCGGGTGTGGAATTACGCGGACGAATTCAATCTTCCCCGCGTGATCCTGGTCAACGGAATGGACCGCGACCGCGCCGACGGAGCCTCGACGCTCGATGCGCTGCAAGCCACGTTTGGGCGGCAGGTGGCCGCGGTGCAGCTCCCTATCGGAAATGGCAAAGACTTCCGCGGCGTGGTTGACCTGGTCAACATGAAGGCCTATACGTACACGCCATCGTCGAAAGGCCGCGGCACAGTCGGCGAAATTCCCGCTGAACTCGCCGATGACGCACAGGCCGCGCACGAAGCGCTGGTCGAGCTGGTCGCGGAGGGCAAAGACGAACTGATGGAGGAATATTTCCGTGAAGGCACAATCCCGGAAGAACACCTGATCACGGCGCTGCACGAGGCCGTCCGCGAGGACCGAATCTTCCCCGTTCTCTACGCCTCGGCGGCCGCCAACATCGCGACCGACCATCTGCTCGACTTTTTCGAGGTCTATATGCCGGCAGCGTCGGAGCGTCTGCCAGTCGCCGCGCGCGCCGCCACACGCAATCAAGTCACCGTGGCTGCGGGAGCCAATGGCCACGGCGAATCCGGCCACGGCAACGGAAGCGCAAACGGGCAGGCAAACGGGCAGGCAAACGACGGCTCAGAAATGCTGCTGCGGCCTGTCGAAGATTCGCAGCCGCTCTCGCTGTTTGTCTTCAAGACCATCTCTGACCCATTTGCCGGGCACATCTCATTCTTCAAGGTATTTTCCGGCGTGCTCAAGAGCGATGCGACGGTGCAGAATTTTTCCCGCAACACTGCCGAGCGCTTCTCCCACATCGCGCTGATGCGGGGCAAGACGGCGACGGAGGTGACCGAGCTGCACGCCGGCGACATCGGCGCCGTCCCCAAACTGAAGTCCACGGCCACGGGAGACACGCTGGGGGACAAGTCGTCACCAATTTTCTTTGAGCCGGTGCAGCTGCCCGAGCCGGCCATCACTTTTGCGATCGAGCCGAAGACGCGCGCCGATGAAGACAAGCTGGCCAACGGGCTGCATCGCCTGATGGAAGAGGACACACTGGTCCGCTTCTTCCGCGATCCGCAGACGGCGGAGTTTCTTATTGCCGGGGCGGGCCAGCAGCACATCGAGGTGCTGGTTTCAAAACTGAAGAAGCGTTATCACACCGAGGTCACGCTGAAGGCGCCCAAGGTGCCCTATCGCGAGACCATTCGCGGCAAGGCGGAGGCGCAGGGCCGGCACAAGAAGCAGACCGGCGGCCACGGCCAGTTCGGCGACTGCAAGATTCGCATGGAGCCGCTCCCGCACGGCGGCGGCTTTGAATTCGTCAACGACATTTTTGGCGGAGCCATCCCGCGCAACTTTGTCCCAGCGGTTGAAAAAGGCATTCAGGAGACGGCGGTCCGCGGATATCTCGCCGGCTATCCGGTCGTGGATTACAAGGTCACGCTGATTGACGGCTCATATCACGACGTGGATTCGAACGAGCTCAGCTTCAAACTTGCGGGCCGGCTGGCCTTCCGCAAATGCATGGAGCAGGCGCGCCCGGCATCCTGGAGCCCATCATGCGGGTGGAGATCGAGGCGCCGGAAGAATTTGCCGGATCGCTGATGGGGGACCTCAACCAGCGCCGTGGCCGCGTGCAGGGCATGGACCGCACGGCCGCTGCCAACACCTTTATCAAAGCCGAAGTCCCGATGGCCGAGATGCTCACCTACGGCGCGGACCTCACTGCGATGACGCAGGGCCGCGGCAGCTTCCATATGGAGATGGACCATTACGATTATGTTCCCCCGCTGCAGCAGGAAAAAATAATCGCCGCCTCAAAGGCCAGCGGGAAGACCGCGGTGGACGAAGAGGAGTAGGCGCTCGCAGCGGACATTCGCCTGGCCGCGCTGCATCATCGCCGCGCCTGCCAGGTGGCAGCGGCGCCCAAGTCACTTGCTGGAGAGAACAAACTGGTTTCCGTCGGGATCTTTGAAGATCGCCACCGATCCCCAATGCTCTTTTATCGGCTCCTTCGCAAACTCGACGCCCTTCGCCTTCATGACCTTTGCCGTCGCAAAGACGTCCTCGCACCAGAAGGACAGCGACTGGAATGTTCCGATGCGGTCCTCGTGCCCCTCCGGGGTGAAGAGCGCCAGGCCGGTTTCCGCGCCGGGAATCATCAACTCGATCCACCGCTGCTGGTCGGTGAAGGGCTGGTCGGTTTGCACCTTGAGGCCCAGCTTGACGGTGTAAAACTCGAGCGCGACGTCCTGGTTTTTGACCGGAACCCCGGCGAACTTAATCCCTCGAATCATGCTCACGTTCTCCCCTGTTGCAGAATTGAATATCAACTTTCCTGCGCAGAATAGCCCGCAAAAACTCGGGCTGCAATCAGCTATTCATTGCTATATTATTCATCGGTATAGTGCATTTTGAGGAAAGCAAGCATGGCCGCCCGTCTACCCTCCACGCCCGTTTCTACTTTCGACGACTACGTTACCGCGACCCTGATGCGGGACCTGGTGGGACACGACCGCAGCCCGGTCAGCTTTCTCGTCTATCTCTGGCTCTCGGCCGAGCAGCAGCGCCGCAACGCAACGGTCAAAATCAGCTACCAGGAGCTCGCCGAATGCATCGGCATTTCAAAGAGCGCCGCCCAGGCAGCCATCGCCTGGCTCATCCGACGCAAGCTGCTGGCGGCGACGAAAGCCAACGCGACCGCGGTTCCCAGCTATTCTGTTCTCAGCCCGTGGGACCGCCGGGCCACGGCACGCGTGAAAACCTCAGCCGCCAAGCACGGATAGGGACCCATGCCTCTCGCTGACACACCCCGGCCCGAAGTGCTGGGCCTCGCGCTCGACGCCGCCACGCGCTGCCAGCACTGGCACGGGCCCACCGACATCATTGCCATACGCATGGCGTGCTGCAATAAGTACTACGCTTGTTACGAATGCCACGCCGCGCTCGCCGGGCATGCTGCACAGCCCTGGCCGGCATCGGCGTTCGACACGGCAGCCGTTCTATGCGGAGCCTGCGGGGCGGAATTGACCATTCGCGGCTACCTCGACTGCGGCAATCGCTGCCCCGGCTGCGCGGCGGAGTTCAATCCACGCTGCGCTCTGCACCACCATCTCTACTTCGAAGTGCCCGCAAAATAGGCCACGCGCTATCATTCCCAATGCCTCCCCCGCCTCTTCCGCCGCCGACCCACAAGCCCGGGCACCTGCTGCTGGTCGCCGACCTGGCCGGAACCCTGCTCTTCGGCATCGAGGGCGCCGTGGCGGCCGTCCAGGGCAACCTCGACCTGCTGGGCATCATGGTGCTGGCGTTCGCCACGGGGCTGGTGGGGGGAATCCTGCGCGACCTGCTGCTGGGCGCCACTCCGCCCGCATCGCTGCGCGACTGGCGCTATCCGGCGGCGGCGCTGCTCGGCGGGCTCATCGTGATTTCACTTTATGACGCCGTCCTGATGATTCCGCCGCAGGTGCTCATCCTGATGGACGCAGCCGCACTGGCTCTGTTCGCGGTCGCGGGAACGGGAAAAGCGCTGCTCTACAACATGCATCCCTTCGTCGCCATTCTGCTGGGTGGGCTGACCGCCGTCGGTGGTGGAACGCTGCGCGACATCCTGCTGGCGCAAGTGCCGCGCGTGCTCAACGCCGACATTTACGCGACGGCCGCTCTGCTGGGAGCCACTGTGCTGGTCGTCGCGCGCAAGCTGCGCGCATCACCAATGCTGTCGTCCATACTGGGCGGGGTGGCCTGCTTCACACTGCGGATGCTCAGCGTCTGGCTGCACTGGAACCTGCCCAAAGTCACGCCGCACTAAGCCGCTTCGCGCTTCTCGATCGCTTCAAATTTTTTTAAGTTCGGGGAATCGCGTTAGGACTTTGGCCCGCGCTCCGCCAGCAGTTTCTGGATGGTCGCTTCCATTCCGTCGTAATCGCCCTCGCCCTCGTGAAAGGCGACGACTTTGCCGTTTGAGTCGAAGAGATATTCTGCCGGCCACGCCTGATTGCGAAAGCTGTCCCAAATGGCGAGATTCGTATCAATCGCAACCGGATAGGTAATGCCGAGGCGCGCCACGGCACGCTTGACGTTCACCGGGTCGCGCTCCTGCTGCAGCTCGGGGGAATGCACACCGATGACCACAAAGCCCTGGTCCTTATATTTGTTCCACCAGCCCTCGACATGGGGCAGAGTGTTCTGGCAGTTGCCGCAATCAAACGCCCAGAAATCCACCAGCACGACTTTGCCTTTGAGGTCCTTCGACGATAGCGACTTCGAGTTGACCCACTCGGTGGCCTTGGCCAGATCCATCTCTGATCCGGGATAGTGGCCCTCCTTGGCCAAGACGGTTGCCGTCATGACGCCGGTGGGTCCCAGGAAAATTGTCGCCACCGCCGCCGCCAATACGACCGCGGCAATCCATCCGCCGCGCCGCTGCCAACCCCATTCGCCGTCTGCTCTCACGCTCGACCTCCAGCCCTTGGTTTCGTAGTCAACTTCAATTCCATGCCCGCCCGCACTCGCCGTCAAGCCAACTCGTCCCGTTTTTCTGTCCACTCGCCAACCAGTCGGGCACATTCCTCGACGAAAGCGCGGTCCGCTGCGCCAAAGGCCGCCGGCTGGTGACTATCAATGTCTATCTCGCCGACAATCTTTCCTCTCACGCGGACTGGAACGACGATCTCGCTCTTGGTCTCAATCGAGCAGGAGAGATAGCGCGGGTCAGAGTGCACGTCGTCAATGACGAGCGTCTCGCCGGTTGCCACAGCCGCGCCGCAGATTCCCTCGCTGACCGGGATGCGCACATGCTCGGTCGCCGCCCCGGCGAATGGCCCGAGCACCAGCATCGTTTCGTCGGCTGGGTCGAGCATGTAGAAGCCGACCCAGTCGTAGCCATCAAGCTCGCGCTTCATCAGGTCCACAATCTCGCGCTGCAATTCGTCGGACGACTGCGCCCGCCGGCAAGCCCTCTGCACTTGCTGCAAAACCTGGTCGCGCCCTTGCTGCCGGCTCTCGACGTGCCCGATGCTCTCCATAATCGCTCCTCAGTAGTCGCTCTTCGGCTGCTTCCAGCTTGCCAGATTCCAGCTCCCTCGCCCGCCGAACCATGACTTTTCGTATCTCAGACCATATTTGTCGCCATTCGCTGTTTTCAGCTAATATTCAAATTAGCGACCGATTTAGTCTGATATCACTTTAACAGGAAGCCCAACCCTCAAGTGTCTATTGCTCTTCGCTTTACCTCTATCCTACTGCTCTTTGTCGCGGTCGTCGCCCTTGGTCATGCGCACGCGCAGGAGCCTGCCTATTTCGTGACCTATTCCGACGCCATGGAGCAGCCCGACAACCTGGAGATCAATTACAAGGGCACCAACGGGTCGCCGAAAAACGGCAATCCCTTCACCGGCTCGACGGTGGAGTTTGAATATGGCGCGCGGGCCTGGTGGACGACCGAGGTCTACCTCAGCGGCCAGTCCACGGTGAATGACTCGACGATTTTCACCGGCTTCCGCTGGGAGAACCGCTTCCACGTGCTGCCGACGCAGCACTGGATCAACCCGGTGCTCTACATCGAATATGAGGACGACAACTTTGCCGACCGGAGCCTGCTCGAGATCACCGGCAACGCGAGCATCGCCGATTATGCCATTCCCAACTCCATCGCCCGCGCGGAAAAGGAGCGCGAGATGGAGTACAAGCTGATCCTGAGCTCGAACTTCAAGGGCTGGAATGTGTCGGAAAATTTCATCTCCGAAAAAGATTTCAGCTCCGAGCCCTGGGAGTTTGGCTACGCCCTGGGGGCGAGCCGGCCTCTAAAACTGAGAGCGACTGCGCGCCATTGCCTGCTGTGCCCGGAAAACTTCGCCGCGGGAGGGGAGCTTTACGGCGGTCTCGGCACCGAGAATGGATTCGGCCTTCACGCGACATCGCAATACTTCGGCCCGACCGCGCAGTGGAATATTCCCAAGGGCCCCTCGATTCTCTTCTCGCCAAACTTCGGCCTCAACGACAACTCGCTCGGCGTGCTCTGGCGCTTCAGTGCCTCGTATGAGATTCAGCAGCTCACCGGCTACTTCCGCCGCAACCATCAGTAGCGCATGCCCTAAAAAAAACATGACCTCGAAGATCAAGATCGCACGCATTTCAGAAATCGCTGTAGCACTGGTCGCCGCCTGCGCGATTCCGCTGTTGGTTGGGGCGGTCATCGTGCCTGCGGGCGCTCAGACGACGACCGAGCACAATTATCTGGGGTGGAAGCAGCATGTCTCCGCCGAGGACCGAGCCCGGGTGAACCCGCTGCCTGGCGACGCTCAAAACATCGCTGCGGGGGCGAAGCTCTACTCCGAATCCTGCGCGCGCTGTCACGGCCGGGACGGCGAGGGCATTCGCAAAAAGCCATCACTGCGCGGCCCGGACACGCAGTCCACATCCGACGGGGAGCTTTTCTGGCTGCTTCGCAACGGAGATCTCTATCACGGCATGCCGTCGTGGTCGGCGGTGCCCGAAAGCGAGCGTTGGCAGATCATCGCCTACATCCGCTCACTCAACATGACCTCAACCTCACCGACGCAAGCCCACTGACATGATGAAATCTCTTCGCAACCCTGCCTCGCTGCTGTGCCTTTTCTCGGCGCTACTGCTCTCGCTCACCGCACTAATCAGCGGCTGCGGCTCCGGCGCTGCGCCTCCGTTTGAATCTGAAAGCGACGCGACGCCGGCGGAGCAGAACCTGGGCGAGCGCATCTTCATTGACACGCGCTTCGCCGAATACTTTGCCGCTCACATGACCGGGGTCAACGATCCGCTGGCGGTCGGCGATCCCGTGGTCGCCCAGGTGCAGAACGCGTACGTCGGCCCCATGGCGGGCCCCTTTGCCGGCCAGGCGATCAACTGCCGGTCGTGCCATTTCGTCGTCGAGTTCCAGGGCGTGAAGGGATTTGGCAATCGCACGTACGCCGACTTCACCACTCGCAGTCCCATCCCGCGCACGATGGACGGATTCACCCAGACGCCGCGCAACGCCATGCAGATGGTGGGCTCGCTGCAGCATCCCGGCACGACGTTCCTGCATTTCGACGGCGAATTCGTGGACCCTGCCGATCTGGTGAAGACCACCATCACGGGGCGGAACTTCGGCTGGAGTCCGGCGCAGTATTCGCAAGCCATCGCGCACATCGCCAAGGTGATCCGCGAAGACAACGGCAACAACACGCCGTCTGAGACCTACACGGACGGCTACTCTTACGCTGCCATCTTTGCGGGCAGCTCGTCGCTGCCTGCGCAGGACCAGATTGCGCCGCAATATCGCATTGACGTGACGACGGCCAGCGACGATCAGGTGGTGAACGCGGTCGCTGCCGTTGTGGCCGCGTATGCGCAGGGCCTCCAGTTCCAGCGGGACGAGTTTGGCCGCTACATCGGCTCGCCGTACGACGTCTTTCTGCGGCTCAACCATCTGCCGGTGCAGCCCAAGGCCGGCGAAACGGTGGCTGCCTATAACCAGCGCCTCTTCCAGGCGGTCTCATCACTTTCAAATCCAGTCTGGGTCACGCCCGCCGATGGGACGTTCAAGTACCACAGCCAGACGTTTCAGTTCGGAGCGACGGAGCTGCAGGGGCTCCTGATCTTCCTTCGCTCCGCCAACAACGCAGTGGACGGCTCGCAGCACGCCGGCAACTGCGCCTCATGCCATCAGGCGCCCTACTTCAGCGACTTCGTGTTTCACAACAACGGCGTGGCGCAGGAGGAGTATGACGGGGTGCACGGCAGCGGCTCGTTCTCGCAGCTCTTTATTCCGTCGCTCTCGCAGCGCAACGCGAACTACGACGCCTATCTGCCGGTGACGGTGAACCATCCCAACGCGAGCGAGACGTTTCGACGCGCCGCCACCGCGGACAACGCGAACTACGCCGACCTCGGCATGTGGAACATCTACCTCAATCCCGATATCCCTAATCCGCAGGCTGCGCTGAAGAGCTTTATCTGCTCAAACACCGCTAACTGCGCCACCGACCAGGGACTCGGCAACACAGTCGCGCTGTTCAAGACGCCCATTCTGCGCGACCTCAACGACTCGGCCCCCTACTTTCACAACGGCTCGAAGCTCATGTTTGAGGATGTCGTCAACTTTTACATCTCGACCTCGGCCCTGGCGCGTAACGGACAGGTGCGCAACGGAGACCCGCAGCTGAAAAATATGTCTATCAGCTCGGACGACATCGCGGCGCTGGTGGCTTTCCTCAAATCGCTCACCGAGGATTACGACGACGCCTAGGCTGGACGCCTGATTGCCGCGCCTACTCTCCAATTCGGTGGAAGTGAGAAAATAAAGGGGACGCCTCACCGCGTCCTCCTTCTCATGCTTCAGCTATCCGGCGCCGGCAAACGGTTCGGCCACAAACTGCTGTTCCAAAACGCCGACTGGCTCATCAATCCAGACGAGCGCACTGCTTTGGTCGGAGCCAACGGGACGGGCAAGACCACGCTGCTGCGCGTGCTGGCGGGCCGCGACACGCTCGACTACGGCCAGATGCACCGCGCCAAAGCGATGACCATGGGCTACCTGCCGCAGGATGGGCTCGAGCTCTCTCCCCGGATTGTGATCGAGGAATGCCTCAGCGTCTTCGCCGACGTCCACTCCATGGAGCGCGAACTGGAATCACTGGCGGCGCAGATGGGCGAGCTCGATCCGGCGGGACAGGACTACGCCATTGTCTGCGACCGATTCTCAGAGCTGGACACGCAGCTGCATGCGCGCGACGCTTACTCCCTCGAGTCGCAGGCCGGGATCGTGCTCGGCGGACTCGGCTTCTCCGCGGCCGACCAGCGCCGTTCGACGCAGGAATTTTCCGGCGGCTGGCAGATGCGCATTGCCCTCGCCAAGCTGCTGCTGCAAAAGCCGTCGCTGCTGCTGCTGGACGAGCCCACCAACCACCTCGACCTGGAGTCGCGCAACTGGCTGGAGGATTACCTCAAGTCGTATCCGCACGCCTACATCCTGATCTCCCACGATCGCTACTTTCTCGACGTGACGGTCAACAAGACGGTGGAGATTTGGAACAAGGCGCTCCACGTCTACTCCGGCAATTACGAAAAATATCTCCGCGAAAAGACGGAGCGCCGCGCGCTGCTGGAGTCCGCCTATAAAAATCAGCGCGAACGGATCGAGCAGCTCGAGGCGTTCATCAGCCGCTTCCGGGCCCAGGCCACCAAAGCCCGCCAGGTGCAGAGCCGGGTCAAGGAGCTGGAAAAGATCGAGCGCATCGAGGTTCCGCCCGACGAGCCGGCGATCAGCTTCACCTTTCCCCAGCCGCCGGCCAGCGGACGCACGGTGCTCACCGCGCGCGACCTCGGCAAGGACTACGGCGACCTTCACGTGTTTGGCGACGCCAACTTCACGATCGAGCGCGGCGACCGGATCGCGCTGGTCGGTCCTAACGGCGCGGGAAAAAGTACGCTGATCCGGCTGCTGGCGCAGCTCGACACTCCGAGTGCGGGGTCGGTCACGCTGGGCCATAACGTGCTGAGCGACTACTTCGCGCAGGACCAGTACAAAGAGCTCGACCCGAACGTCAAAATGTTCGACGACCTCTCACGCGCCGCTCCGCGCGTTCCCACCACCGAGCTACGCACGTTGCTCGGCTGCTTCCTCTTCCGCGACGACGATGTCTTTAAGCACCTGGGCGTGCTCTCCGGCGGGGAACGCAACCGCTATGCGCTGGCTCGACTGCTGGTGAGCCCTTCAAACTTTCTGCTGCTGGACGAGCCCACGAATCACCTCGACATGCGCGCGAAAGACGTGCTGCTCGAGGCGCTTCGCACCTTCACCGGCACGTGCGTCTTCGTCTCCCACGACCGCTACTTTCTCGACGGAGTCGCCACCCGCGTCTTTGAAGTGCTCGACCACCGCGTGACCGTTTACCCCGGCAATTATGAGGACTACCTCTGGCGCAAGTCCGGGGGCCCGGCCCGCACCGCCTCGTCGCTGGCCGAGTCCATCGGCGCGACGCCGACGGCAAACGCCCAGGCGGCTGCTGAACCCAGCTCGAAGGAATCTGCAACGGTTTCGGTTACGAATGGCTCCGCGCCGGCGCGTCGCTTGAATCCCCTGAAGCGCCGCCAGCTCGAGGAGCGCCTCGCAGCACTGGAAGCCGAGGTGCCTCACGCCGAAGCTGCCATGGCTGAGACCGAGCAGGCGCTCGGCGTTTATGTCAGCGCGGAACAGACGCAGCGACTCACGGCCGTGCTCGCCGAACTGCGCGCCCACCACGCCGCACTACTCGCGGAGTGGGAAGAGGTCTCGGTCGCTATTGAGGAGTCGTCCGCGCCAGCCACTGCGGCCGCAGCCGCCGAAACCATCGTCATCACCGGCCCCTAGGGCATTCATCTCGCTTGCCGCGGATCGCATTGCTGCATTAGGCTGGCCGCTATGCCGCCTCGCGTTCGCGCAGCGCTCACACTCATCTCGGCCGCGGTCATACTCATTTTCGCCGCGGTGAGGCCGGAGATTCTGCCGGCTCAAAACTCCGTGCCGGCAGCGACGACTGCGGGCGCGGTCATTCTCCATCCCGCTGACCTCGCTAAAGTCCTGCCCGCGGAAGTGTTTTTTCGCGGCCAGAAAGCTACGCTCCAGCTCCGCAACTCTGGAGGAGTCCGCTGGCCTGAGGGCCTGCTCACGTTTGCGGCCCTGGTAGACACCGCCGGCTACTCCAGCGCGGTGGCGGAGAAATATCAGGCCTATCTCATTACCGAGGCGCCGCTCCTCATCGCCGGCAAAGAGCCACTCCCGGCCGGGGCCTACGGCGTTGGTTTTTTCAACGGCAACTTCATCGTGATGGACCTGGGCGGCCACGATCTCTTTGCCGTCCCGTACCTTCGGGATTCCGACCTCAAGCGCCCCCTGCCGCTGGCGGTTACGGCCGACTCTCAGGCGGGGACCTTCCGTCTCTACAGCGGCCGCAACTACGTCATATTCGCTTCTGCCGGCCGGCCGTGATGGTTGCAGCCGGCGCCCGGGACGAGCGAGTTTGCTGACAGAAATTTCGAGACCCTGCTCCCGGCTCGCCCGTCTATCATCTCGAGAAGGGTCTTTATGAATCGCCTCCGTCTCATTGCAGCGCTTTTCCTCGCCTCCGTCGGCCTCGCACCTCTAATCGCCGCACCTCTCGCCCGAGCGCAGCAGCCAGCCGATCAGCAGCCAGCCGATCAGCACGATCCTCCGCTGCCCTCACACCCCGCTTCGCAAACTCCGGCGCACTCGCAGGCTGCGGCACCGCAGGCCGGGTCCGTCGCGGCGGCCGGCGGCCCCTCGACTCCCACATTCAAAGCCACCAGCCGCCTGGTTGTCGTTGACGTCGTGGTCACGGCAAAGAACGGCTCGCCGGTACACGGACTGAAAGAGAGCGACTTCCGCATCTTAGAAAACGGCCAGCCGCAGACCATCAAGGTCTTTGAAGAGCGCAAGAATGACATGCTGCAGGTCATCGCACCGCCGGACCCGCACAAGGTGCTCCCCGACGGAACGGCCACTAACGCCGGGCACGACGTTCCGACCACGGCTCTCAGCGTAATATTCTTCGACGCGCTCAACACCGCCAGCCCCGACCAAAGCTTCGCGCGGGAACAGGTAAAGAAAGTCATCGCGTCGCTGCCTCCCGGCTCCCGCATCGCCATCTTCACGCTGCGCAACAGCCTACACATGCTGCAGGGATTCACCTCCGACTCCACACTCCTCGCGCAAGCGATGAACAAAGACAAGTCCACAGTCAACGGGCCCTGGTTTAACGATCCCGACACGGTGCTGCTCAGCTCCGGCGCAGATCCTGCGGCAGGCCTGGGCGGGGGCATGGTCCCGGAGGTCGCCTCCAGCTCCGCGGTTGGCGACATACTCTCGGGCAACGGCAGCCCGGTGGACACGATGGGTCCGGCTACGCATCTCAGCGGAGTTGCGGCCCGCGACGAGGTGGGGATCACGAGCGGTCTCCGCACCGCGCGCACCTTTGCTGCGCTGCAGGCACTGGCAAAATATCTCAGCGCGCTGCCGGGACGAAAAAATCTCTTCTGGCTCTCCGGCGTCTTTCCTTTCGACATCATGCCTGACACCAGTGGAGGGGCCACGCCGGATGCGTTTCGCGGAATCCAGAGCTACGACGAGGCGATGTATGGGCTGGCCGAACAGATGGAAGCCGGGCACATCGCCGTTTATCCCATAGACGTTCGGGGACTGGTTGATGGAGGGTTCACAGCGGCCGGCGGTTCAATGCCAAGCGCCGCGGCGATAGGAAATATAGCGGCCGCCAATTCGAGCCAGATGGAAGTCATGGAAAATATCGCCCACGAAACCGGCGGTCGCGCTGTGTATAACGACAACGATGTGAAGGGCGAGATTATCGAGGCACTCAACCAGGGCGCCAACTATTACACCATCGCCTACTCGCCGAGCAATCACGACTGGAATAAGAAATATCGCAAGATCGAGCTCCACTCGGACCTGAAAAACGTGAGCTTCTACTACCGCCGCGGTTACCTCGCCGTGGATCCCGACAAGACAGCGGCGAACACTCTCTCGTCTGAAAGCATGCCGAAGTTTGCTGTCGCCATGCTGCACGGCGCTCCCGAGCGCTCTGACATCGTGATGACCGTGAAGACGGAGCCGACCGGAAAATACCTCGAGGACAAAGACCGGCCCAAGCCGGCCCTGCTCGATCGCAATGCGCCGCCAACCACGGCGACAAAAGATGCGCCGCCGGTCTTCAACGTAAACCTCAAGGGCACGACCGAGGTCTACTCGATTGACTGCACCATAGACGCGAAGACGGTCCAGTTCGCCATCGGCAAGGATGGAAAATATACTCCGCGTCTTGCCCTCACATTTATCGCATTCGACGCCGACGGCAATTTGCTCAATGCAACCATTGGCGCTTTTGCGCGCCCGCTGACTCCTGCTCAATATCAGGCGGTGATGCAGCGCGGGCTGACGGTCAGCAATCACATGGAGCTGCCTTTGGGCCGGGTCTATCTGCGCGCCGGCGTGCACGATCTGTCAAACGACAAAGTCGGCTCAACGGAGCTCCCGCTGCTGGTCACACGCTCAACGCAGTCGGCCCACAAGTAGCGCGTTTTTGTTGGGTCGCGGCGCGGTCAGGGCTTGGCGGGCGTGACTGCAGTCGCGTGGTTCTTCACAAACGTGACGTCCACGGGATGGCCGAGATTGTCGTAATGCACCGTCCGGTCGCCGAACGTAGACGAGTCGCTTTGCTGAATCTGCCCCAGGGCCAGTCCCGCCTGCTGCTCCGTCATTCCGACAATTGCCTGATGGCTCTCGATGGCCTGCCATATCTGCGGGCTCCAGCTGTAGAGCCGGTGCGGGTCATCGTAGAAGAATGCCTGGTCGGCCAGGAATGTCCACGAGCCCGCCTGCTGATAGCCGACCGGGACGGCATAGACCTGCGTCGCACTCGCCGGCAGAGTGAAAGCCAGAAGCACCTGCTTGTCGCCGTTGGGAATGCGCGTCACCAGAGAGTGGGGCGCCGACTGCGTCAAGACTCCCTTGACCGCCAGCGGAGTCGCTCCGCGGAGAACGCCGACCTGCTTCGCGTAATTTACCGTCTTCCCGCTCACGGGAAAATACGGCATCTGGTCGGCAATCTGCATCCACACGGTCTGGCCGACCAGCGGCAGCAGGTCTTTTGGCGCCTCGGGATGCATCTGCTTCAGATATGTGTAGTCGTCCACCGTCGGGTGATATCCGCCAGTCTCGGCCGGCCTGGTCACCATAGGCTGATGGCGCTCGCGGTAGACAAAATAAACTCGCAGCCCCACGGCGAGAATACCCAGCGCCAAAATAACTTGCGTAATTTTTTTCCAGTCTTCCATGTCCAGCTCTCACCTCCGACGTTCCAGTCTAAAATCTCTCCGCCTCAGAAAGCGTGCTTCATCCGCGGGCTCAAACATTTTGACGCGCGGCTCACAGCACCGGACCCTGCGTCGCTTCGACCGCCGCCTCGGCGAGCAACGCCTTCCCGCTCAGCTCATCAGCCTTTCGCAACGATGGGAACAGCCAGGCGGATAGTCCTGTGACTGCCAGGGTCCCCAATCCGCCAATCACCACGGCCCGCACCGCGCCCCACCACTGGGCGGTCACGCCGCTCTCAAACTCGCCCAACTCATTTGACGCGCCGATGAAGACGGAATTCACCGCCGAGACCCTGCCCCGCATCTGCACCGGCGTCGCCAGCTGAATGAGCGAACTCCTTATCACCACGCTGATCATGTCGGAGCCGCCGACAATCATGAGAGCGATCACGGACAGAACCAGGTTCCGGGACAGGCCGAACGCAATGGTTGAAACCCCGAAGATCGCGACGCAGATGAGCATCGTCCTGCCGGCTCGCCGCTTCAGGGGCATCCACGTCAACCCGGCTGAAACCAGGAGCGCACCCACGGCGGGAGCCGCACGCAGCGCACCCAGCCCGCGCGCGCCGGTGTGCAAGATGGCCTCAGCGAAGACCGGCATGAGCGCGGTCGCTCCGCCCAGCAGGACGGCGAAAAGATCCAGCGAGATCGCACCCAGGACGATCTTGGCCCGCCACACGTAGGCGAACCCCGCGAGCACGAGCCGCAGCGAAAACTCGCCGTGCTCCATGCGCCCGATCCGCACATTTAGCGACGCCACCAGCGCGACAAAGCTAATTACCGTTAGCAGGGTGAAGGCATAGACGAGCGGCGGCCCACTCAATCCCCAGCCGACATGGAGGGTCAGCATGACTCCGCCCAGAGCCGGGCCCAAGATATTCGCGGTCTGAAAGACGTTCGCGCCCCAGGTCACCGCATTCACAAAATCTTTTTCCGGGACCAGGTGCGGCACGAGCGCGCTCGATGCGGGCCCACTGAAAGCCCGGGCCGCGCCAATTAAAAACAGCACCGAGTAGATCGCGAAAATATGGCTCGTGTGGTGGTAGCCGAGCCAGAAAAGCCAGGCGCTGGCCAGCGTTTGCACGGCGTAGCAAAGAAGGATAACGTTGCGGCGGTCGAAGCGGTCTGCCGCGTGCCCGGCCGCGAGCATAAAAATCGGCCCGGGCAAAAACAGCGCCAGCCCGGTATAGCCGAGGTCCATCGGCCGGTGGGTGAGCTGATAGACCTGCCATGCCACCGCAACGCTCTGGGCCTCCGCGCCCAGAATCACCAGCAGCCGCGCCACCTGGTAGCGTCGAAAATCCCGGAAGCGAAATGCCGCAATCGCGGTGCGGCTCGAGGGTTCCGCCATGCCCCCCAATTGTATTTCTATTTCCCGGCTGCCCTGCTGCCCCGCGTATCCTCACTGAGTGAAGCTGCCCGGTAATTTCTGGCAACGCGCCGAAGAGGCCTCCCTCGACCAGCCCGAAGTGGCTGCCGAGGCTGCGTTCGCCGACTCGGTCCCGGCTGCTGCGGCGGCTTCAGAGGCAGCTCCACTCGGCCCACCCTCCTCACTCATCGCGGTGGGGCTTTGCGGCGTCTTCGCGTTCATGAACCTCTACGCCACGCAGCCCCTGCTGCCGCTGTTCGCCCATATATTCTCCGCGAGCAAAGCGGCGGTTGCGCTCACCGTCTCCGCCTCGACACTTGGCGTCGCCTTCTCCGCGCCGTTTCTCGGGGCCCTGGTGCAACGCCTCGGCCGCAAACGCGTCATCGTGAGCTCCGCGATTGTGCTCTCGCTGCCCACGCTGCTCGCAGCCACCGCGCCGTCGCTGCACGCGCTCATCTGGTGGCGACTCGCGCAAGGTATCGTTCTGCCCGGCATTTTCACCGCCACCATCGCTTACGTCACAGAGGAGTGGCCGCCCTCGCGCGTGCCGCAAGTCATGAGCATCTACATCAGCGGCACCGTGCTCGGCGGGTTCATCGGGCGCGTGGTCGCCGGCTTTGCCGCGGAGCATCTCGGCTGGCGGTCGGCGTTCCTCTTTCTCGGCGCCATCATCCTTATTGGCGCGGGAATTATTGCCCGCTGGCTGCCACAAGAACGCAGCGCGCACACCCACGCCAATGCAACGGCGGCGGTCCATGCACCGAGACTGCGCACGCTTTTTCGCAGGCAACTCATTGCCGTCTACGCGGTGGGATTCAACATTCTCTTCTCGCTGGTCGCCATCTTCACCTACATCACATTCCATCTAAGCGCGCCTCCCTTTCTGCTCGGGACCACTGCGCTCAGCTGGCTGTTCGCGGTTTATCTCGTCGGCCTGATCGCCACACCGCTCGCCGGGGTGCTGCTCTCTCGCATCGGCCTCCGGCTGGGCTTTGTGCTCTCAACCGCGATCTCGCTCGCCGGAGTGCTGCTCACTCTCGAGCTTCACCTCGCGCCCATCCTCATCGGGCTAGTGCTTTGCTCGACGGGCGTTTTTATTTGCCAGGCCGCGGCTACCAGCCACCTGCGCATTGCTGCGCCGCCGCACGTGCGCGCGCTCGCTGCCGGGCTTTATCTCTCTGCGTATTACCTGGGAGGGACGGTAGGTGGCGAACTGCCGTCAGCGGTCTGGGCACACGCCGGCTGGACGGGTTGCGTACTGCTGGTTGCGACGCTGCAGTGCGTGACTCTTGCCATCGCATTCTGGGGATGGGACAAATAAAAATGCGCGCTCTCAAGCGCGCTCCACTCTCTCGAAATATCCGCCGCTCACTTGCCTCGCAAATATTCCCCGTACTGCTTGTCCACTGTGCCCATCGCCCGAGCCAGTTGCAGCTTCGCATAGTTGTAGCGATACAAACTATCCACCAGCTGTGACTGCGCCGCGGAGAGGGTGGACTGGGCCTGCACGACCGCCAGGTTGTCATCCACGCCGGCGGCGAACCGGTCGTTCGCCTGCTCGAGCTCCTTGGTCGAAAGCGCGAGATTGCTCCTTGCGACCTCGACCAGGCTGCGGCCGGTCTGGACATCGAGCAGGGCGGTGCGCAACTCGGCATCAATGTGGGTCTTCATGTCGTCCAACTGGGATCGGGTCTGCTGCAGCTGCGATTCCGCCACGTCGCGGTCGCCGCGAATCTTGGCCTCGTTAAACAGCGGCATCGCCAGCGTGCCGCCGGCAAAAAAATCCCCACGATAGGGGCCCTGCGTGATCCCGATCACCCCATAAAATCCGCTGAAGCTCAGGGTGGGAAGGCGCTGCCACTTCGCCGCCGACCTCTGCCGCTCGGCCGCCGCGACCTGTGCTTGCTGGCCCAGATAATCCGCCCGAGAGGCAAGCGCTTTTGTCTTCATTTCAGGCAGCGACTCGGCGTCCAGTTCAGCATAGGGCACCATGTCGGTGAGTTGAATTGGCTGCGCCGTTCGCAGGCCGATCATCCGGCGCAACGCAATCTCCTGCTTCTGTAGAGCATTGTCGGCTGCGATCACCGCCTGCTGCTGCGTCTGATATTGCACGCGCGCACGCAGCTCATCGAGGTTGGCGGCCACACCCGCCTGGTGCTCGGCGACCGCATCATCCAGCAGCTTCTTGTCGAGATCGAGCAGCGACCTGGTGTTCTCAAGCTGGGCCGCATCGGCCAGACACTGCAAATACGCCTGACCCACATTCAGTACAACAGTCTGTTGAGAATTTGCCGCGGTATCACCGGCAACCGCCTGATTGAGCTTGGCCGCTTGATATTGCTCCCAGTTCGGCAGGCTAAACATCGTCCAGCTCAAATTCGCCTGACCGTCGGTGCTCTGAAATTTGACGATCGGGGAAACCGTAACGTCGCCGATTATCGGCTGCAAGCGCGCCAATGCCGAGGCACTGAACCCCTGCGCCGCCAGATTTATCTGCTCGACGGACGTGTATCCCGTCGCCGTCGCCAGCGGCAGAAGGGGCTGTAACGCCCGGCTGCGCTCGCCCGAAGCCACCTGCTGCTGCTGCTGAGTGAGCCGCAAGCCCAGATTTGTTTCCAGTCCCCGACGAATCGCATCGTCGAGCGACAAGGGCAACACCTCGGTGGTCGCCGCAGCGCCGGGCACGCTGCCCTCAAAATCTGTCGCGCTCACCGTTACCGCCGCGGTGACCGGCGAATATTTCAACCGGGCCTGCGGGCCTGCCTGAGTGCCCCACGAAGGATAAGGATTCTGCGTCGCACCGGTCTGTGCCAGTGATTGCTGCGGCAGCGACGCGGCCAGGAAGATCGCGCACAAGCTTGCCGCCGCCGCCCAGCGCAGCCTGAGTCCGCCGGTGCGAATTGTCTGTCCTGTTGAAAGCAAGATTCTCTAAAACTCCAGCCTTATTTTGGCGTAAATCAAATGCCTGCAAAACAATTGCGCGGCCTGCAAAACAATTGCGCGCTACGTTTATTCTGCTGGTTTGGATTGGCGCTTTGCCCCAGCGGATGCAAAGAAATCCGCCTCTCCGGAGCAAATTACCTTACGCCTCTTTTAGTCCCCCCAACATACCAAAAAATGAACCTCTATTTTCACCTCAAAGTGCCCCTCCGGGGCAACAACCTTGCCAATGTGCCCATCACATTTGCAGAGGCTCGAAATGCAATCGCAATCGGGCCCAAAGATTTATTGAACCGCGTTCTTGAACGGCGTTCGTGAACCATCCGAGAGGGACCGGAGGTCTTCGTTCCCTAACCGCACGGTTTCAGAACCTGATGTTTTAGGGGCCATATATGCAAACTTCCCAATCCAATCCGATCCACGCACTGCTTGAGGAGGCTGACAGTCGCGTTGCTCAACTTGAGCAGGAACTCGCCCGCAACACGGCGCTGTTGCGCGAGAATCAGAAGCTCGCCACCATGGGGCGCCTGACGGCCAGCATCGCGCACGAGATTAATAATCCCATCGCCTCGATCATGAATCTGCTCTACCTGCTGCGCAGCGAGCCTGTGTCGGCCGAGGGGCGGCAGTTTCTCGAACTCGCTGCCGCTGAACTCGAACGCGTCATCCAGATCACGCGCCAGACCCTGACCTTCTATCGGGAAACTCCTGCGCCAATCCAGGTGCGGGCGCAGGACCTGCTCGACGACGTCATCGGGCTCTTCAATCAAAAGGCACGCAACGCGGAAATCTCGATCATTCGCGAATATGAAACCGAGGACGCGATCACCGTTTTCCCCGGCGAGATGCGGCAGGTCTTCGCCAACATCGTCGGCAACGCCATCGAGGCTACGGCGCCTGGCGGACGAATTCGTCTGCGTGTTCGCACCGTCTCATCGTGGTCAGAGCCGGGCATCCGCGGCGTCCGCATCACCATTGCAGACACAGGCAGCGGAATTCCGGAGCAGCTGCTGCATCGTATTGGCGACGCCTTTTACACGACCAAAGGCCAGAGCGGCACGGGATTGGGGCTGTGGGTCTCAAGCGGCATCGTGCTCAAATACGGCGGCATTCTTCATATCAGCACGAGCACAAATCCCGCGCGCCACGGAACGGTATTCAACATCTTCCTGCCCTCGAACCTGCGGCCGGAGCGGGTTCCCGTCTCCGACGGCGGCGGCGCCAAGGTCGAGCCGGAAAAAATCACCCTCGAAGATCACAGTGGGCAAAGCAATCTGCACGAGATGCCGCGCCGCGGCACGGCAGAAGGCGGCTCGCCTCAAACTGGATCGCAGGCGGCTTCGCGGCATGCGCGCTCACGGCGCTGGCCGGGGACCGGCAGCCAGAGCACAAGGGAACTCGTCCAGAATTTCGGCGATGACGGGCTGGACATGGCCTCGGGCGAAGACTGAGGTCCGGCAGTTCGCCGTCAACTGAAACCATTCGGGGAACCCGGCGTCCAATGCTGTGTCTGAATCGTAGTAAAAGAAAGCATGTCGTCCAGCCCCAGCCACGTCGAGGTCCAGAGCGACCTGCCCGCCGTCCCGGGTTCGGGCACACAGCCCGCGACGCCGTCTGAGAGAAAACGCTCTGCGCGCGAACACTCCCACAAGAACGCGCGCCAGCCATCGCTCGACGCACTTCGCGGCCTGCTGCTTTTCTGGATGACGCTCACCCACCTGCCCACCGCGGCCAGCGCCTATGCCAATCAGCCCTTCGGATTTATCTCTGCCGCCGAGGGCTTCGTCTTTCTCTCCGCGCTGCTGACCGGGAAAATTTACGCTTCGCAAGCCGCCGCAGGATTTTCGACACTTCGGGCCGGTCTCTGGCCGCGCGCCGCGCGCGTTTATGCCTACCATCTGCTGCTCGTCGCCTTCGCCTTCACCCTGGGCAGCCTGCTCGCGCCGACTTTACATCGCCCGATGCTGCACAACCTGCTGTCCTTTTATTTCGCCCACCCCGTGGTCGCGGCAATCAGTTCCATCTTCCTGGTTTACTGTCCGCCGCTGCTGGACATCCTCCCGATGTATGTCATATTCCTGCTGCTGACACCGCTGCTTTTCACCGCAGCCCAACGCTTTGGCTGGCGCATGATGCTCGGAGCCAGCGGCCTGCTCTGGCTGCTCGCGCAATTCGGGCTACGCGTTTATTTTTATGCCGCGATCTCGCGCCTCATCGGCCACCACATTCCTGTCGGAGAAATGGGGGCCTTTGATCTCTTCGCCTGGCAGTTTCTCTGGTGCGCCGGGATCTGGCTGGGCACGCTGCTGGCTGCTCCGGCTCCGGCCCGCTCAACTCCGTCCGCCCGCTCTTTCCCCACGGCGGTTACCGTGCTGGCCGCAGTCGTCGTCATCGCCTGCGCGCTGCTTCGCCGCGGCTGGCCCACACCGATTTTCTGGAGTGGCTCCCTCGCCATACTCCAGGACAAGTGGCGCTTCGCTCCCCTGCGCATCCTCGACTTCGCCGCCATGGGGATCGTGCTGTGGCGCTTCCGCTCCGGCATCAAGCGGGTGCTCAATCTGCCCCCGCTGCCCGCGGTCGGAATGTCTTCTCTGCAGGTCTTCGCGGCTCACGTCATCTTCGTCTTCTTCGCGCTGGCGCTGATCACGGAGGGCTCGGGAGAATTACTGCACGGCCGCACCGCGGTCGCCACGGTCGCCGTGACTCTGACCGGAATGCTGCTCACCGGCATGTTGACGTCGGCCAACAAACTCCGGACGCCGAAGGCTGCACCGCCCGAAGTGTCACCGCGCCAGCGCCGCGAGGGACCGCGCCGGCCGCCTGCAGCTTCGCCGATCTAGGTCTGCTGCTTCGCCGATCAGGTCTCTGCTTCGCCGATCGGTCTGCTGCTTCGCCAATCTAGGTCTGCTGCTTCGCCGATCTAGGTCTTCTTCTTCGCCTTCACCGCGGGCCGCGCCTTGCACAATTCCTTCCAGTCCTTCTCCGTCTGGTCGGCATAGGCGCCGGCAAACTCGACGAGCGCCTCATCTACCTTGGCCGAGGTGCCCATATATCCGGCGAGGACGCAGGGATCTCCGCTGCGACAGTGACCTCGCGCCAGCAACTCGCCGCACACCATTGCGAATTCACTGAGCGCGCCTCCCGCCATCCCCGCAATCTCGATCGGGCCCTTGTGGTCGTCGAGTTGGCGCACTAAATAATCGCGCCCCGCCATCGTCGTCCATCCCAGCATCAGATCGCTATCCAGCTGCATAGCGCGCTGGCCCTCTGCGACGCGCTCGCCCTGGTGCATCGTCGGTCTCTCGGCATGCGGCAGAAATGGGGAGTAGGCCGACGGCCGCTCCTCTTTCATCTGCAGAAAGAGCGGGTCGCGCTCGCCATTGCCCTCGAGATAAATCGCGTAGCAGCGCAGGCCGACGCTTCCCGTCCCGACGACTTTGAACGCCGCATCCAGCACTCGATACTGCTCAAGAAAATGCTGCCTCTCCGGCGTCAGGCTGTCGCGGTAGCGCAGCAAAGCCGACGCAATCTCGCGCGCTTTCACTCCCTGCAGCCGGGTCAAGAGCGGCTTGTTCTCGCGGAAAATCCGGTGACCGTGGGACTTTGACTCGACCGTCAGCTCCTCTGCCGACCGCGCCGGAGTGGATCTCTCGGCCTTGAGCAGAGCCTTGCTGACCGGCTCGATGCGCTGCAGCCGGTGCACTTGAAAGCGCGCGACATCAATCACGGCCATCTCAGAAAATGTCTGAATGCTCTTGCGGTACTGCGACATAAACGCGCGCACCGCGTCACGGCACTCCCCGCCCTTGCAACCCGCCTCGCGCCCCGCCAGAACGAGGCTGGCGGCCATCCGCCGCCCATCCCACTCGAAGGGCCCGCGCGTGGTCTCGTCGAAATCGTCAATGTCGAACAGCAGCCGCCCATCGGGCGACGCATAGGCTCCGAGGTTCTGCACATGCGCGTCGCCACAAATCTGCGTGATGATGCCGGTGTGCGGCAGCTGTGCCAGGTCCGCCGCCATCACGGGAACCGCGCCGCGAAAATATCCGAACGGAGACGCCATCATGCGCTGATACTTCAACTGCGCCAGCTGCGGCAATCTTCCCCGCATGCTCTCGCGCAACAGCGCCAAGGGATCGTGCGCCCGCTTCTTCGCGTTCCAATTTGCGAGGTCGGTGCGGTGGGCGAGCTTTCGCCGCGTCCGCCCAAACTCTCTCCGCTCAGCCGGAGTGGCCCAGTGCTGCTTCACACGCCTGCTCCAGCCAGCTGCTCGAGCTCTTCGCGCAAGCCCGCGGGAAACTCCGGCATCGCCCCCGGCTGCGACGCGACATAGCAGCCCAGCCGGTTGGCCGCCGCGGCCACGCCCTCTAACGGAGCGCCCCGGAGCCAATATGTAACCATGGCTGCAGTAAATGCGTCGCCGGCTCCGACAGTGTCAACGATGGTGCATTTGAATCCGGGATGGGTCACGGTCTGCCTGGGCGTCGCCAGTATGCTGCCCCGTCCGCCGAGAGTCACGCACACCATCTGCAATCCCGGGAAGGCCTGGAGCAATGCCTCGGCTCCGGCGGCCTCATGGGCCGACCCTGTGGTCGCGCTCTTCACCTCGGCTGCGCTCAATAGCACGGGGAGCTCGTCCTCATTCAGTTTCAGGAGGGTCGCATGCTCCAGACCCCAGCGCAGTGACTCGGCGTTCCAATGCGGACTTCTGAGGTTCACGTCAAACACGCGCACACACTTCTCGCTGGTATGGGTCACGAACTGCCGCACCGCCTCGCGCGATTTCGCGCTCCTCTGCGCCAACGTCCCGAAGCAGACTGCATCGGCCTCCGCCGCGAGCCTCTGCCAGGCGCTGTCCCACGCGAGAGCGTCCCAGGCGACAGGCTGCTCGATCACGTATGCCGCGTGCCCGGCCGCATCGAGCGTCACCGTGACGACGCTGGTCGGCAGATCGTTGTCTGCAATGGCGCCGGTATCCACGCCCGTTTGACGGAGCAGTTCGCGCGCCTGCATTCCCAAAGGATCGCGCCCGACCGCGCTGGCCATGGCGCTTTTGGCGCCGAGCCGGGCGCACCCCACCGCGAAGTTTGCCGGAGCTCCGCCCAGCCGCGGGCCAGTGGGAAGCATGTCCCACAGGAGCTCGCCCAGCCCGACGATGCGCGCTTGTGCCGCCGCCATCACTTCGCCGCCAGCAGGTCCCGCATCTTCAGGTACACCGCATTCGTCCAGCCGAAGCCAATCTCGTTCGACTTGTAGCCGATGGCAATCTGCGAGTTTGCCGCGCCGGTGACGACGTCATACTTCTCACGAATGGTGCCGATCTCCGCCAGATTTTTATCAATCATCGCGGTGAAATTTTCAGAGATCCTCCGCGCATCCGCGTCGTACCCGTAGTTTTTCATCCCGACGACTGACGGCCAATTGGTCGGGGCCCAACCGAACGGCAAATCCCACTGCACGCCGCTGTTGGTCGTGCTCATGGCGAGGCCGTGCGGCTGCTCGAGCAGCTTCAGGTTCCCCATAACTGCCTTAGCCTGCGCCGTCGTCGCCATCTTTGCCCACAGCGGATCAAAGGTCGTCACGTAAACGTAAGTAGACCGCTGCCTGGCCATGAAGTCGTAGTCGAAATACATTCCGGCCGAGGGGTCCCACAAATACTTGTCTACCGCCTTGTGGCGCGCGGCCGCGACCTGCGCCCAATGCTTCGCCTCATCCGGCTTGCCGAGAAGCTCCGCGAAGTGCTGCATGTCCAGCTCGTATTTGTAGAGCAGCGCGTTGAGGCAGACCGGGGCGTAGTGATGGGTGCTGCCATCAAAAACTCCGAAGCGAAAGCTGGGATCAAATCCCGACTCCCGCATCGCCCGGTCACCTTTATAAAAATCCGCGGTGAGCCGCTTGCCGCCGGCCCACGCATTCATGCAGACCTTGCTGGTGTCAACGTCGCAGCTCGACCGCTTGAGCTCGTCGGCCTCTTTGCCCACGGGATGCTCGGGGCCATCCACCAGATATTTCTCCCCACCCGAACCGGGATGGCTCTCGATGTAACGGATGACGTCGGGGTAATAGCTGTCGTCGTCCGCCATCTCCGGCACGGGCCCCTCGCCGATGTCGAAGTAGCGGGCCAGCCCGGTGTCTCCTGCGCGGTGAAAGTCGCTCTCCCACAGCGCGTGGTCCCTCTTGGCGTAGTCATACGCCTTGGCCAGCCATTGCTTGTCCGGCTTGGCCTCGTAGATTTCCCGGATCATCGAACTGAGATAGGGCGGCTGCGAGCGGGTGAAATAGTAGGTGCGGTTGGCATTGAGAATCCCGCCATAGTTTTCGATCTCGTAGAAAAAATTCTCGACCATTCCGCGCGCCAGGTCCACATGGCCATCCTGCACCAGTCCGAGCAGGATGAAGTAGCTGTCCCAGCCGTACATCTCGTTGAAGCGTCCGCCGGGCACCACGTACTTGTTCGGCAGGTAGAGCAATCCCGGGTGGGGGATGTCGGTCAGCTTGAGCTCGCCAAAGTGGGTGACTTTGCGGGGCAGCTTTTCGACGTCAACGTGGCACTTTGTGACCAGGGCAGCCAACTCCGGCGGGACGGGCAGGTCGGCGGGGACATATAACACGGTCGCCGACGGAAGCTTCGGGTCAACGACGGTCTTGCAGTCGGTCATTGAGCGGGTGAGCACAGCCCATGCGTCGTGAATGTATTTCTCGGTTGCTGCCGGAGATGCGGTCGCTGCCTGAGACGCGGTCGCTGCGGGGGCCTCGGCCACTGCCTGAGCCGACGACTGACGGCTGGCTGCAGCGAACAGCAGGGCGCAGGTCAGCAGAGCGCTCTTCAGAATTCCATATTTGTAACCGTTATTCAGCATTTTCGTTCCCTTCACTTTCCTGTCTTGCTGTCACCCGTGCTCACAGGCGCCGATGGAGTTCCCTGGCTTTGTATCTGCTCCGCCATCTCCGCCTCTTTGCCCGCCTGCTCCTTGAGCCCCATCATGCGGTATGCCTGCCCCAGCAGACTGTGGGTCATGTAGTTGCCCGGATCCATGCGCACTGCCTTCTGCAAAAATCCCGCCGCGAGGTTGGCATCGCCGCGCTTGATGAGCACCTTGCCCAGGAGCAGCAGCGGGCCGGTCGAATAGGGATCCAACAGCACGGAACGATTTAACGACTTCTGCGCCTCATCCAACTGGTTCTGCCGGAGGTAAAGGTCCCCGAGCCGGTCATAGATTCCCGGATTCAGCGGGTTGAGCGCCTTCTCCTTCTGGAAGCAGGCGAGAGCATCTTCTAGCTTTCCCTGCGACAACGCAATCTCGCCGAGGAGCTGGTTGGCGAGGGGCATCTTCGGCTCCATGCCCAGAGCGCGCTCGGCATACTCCTGCGAGACGGGGAGATATTCGTAGCGGAAGAGCAGCCGCGCGGTGAGCAGGTAGGCCTCCGCTGAATCGGGGCCGAAGCCGTAAACCGCCGCCAGAGCATGCCGCGAGTCGTCATATCGCTTGGTCTGCAGGTAGCACAGCGCGAGGACGTAGTTGGCGTCGGTATTCAGGTTGGCGAGCCAGGTATTGGCCTTCTCGAGCAGCGGAATCGCCTCTGCGGGCCGCCCGGTGCGGAACAGCACCATGCCGCGCATTTCCGTGGCGACGACATCGCTCGGGTCCTGCTGCAGGGCGCGGGCGAATGCGGTGTCGGCATCCACCAGCTTGCCCGTCTGGTAATAGACCATGCCCTTGAGGCGTTCGACGCCTTTGGGCTCGGGAACGTCGCTCGAGAGGGCATTCAGCTGCTGCAGCGCCTCGTCATAGTGCGCGCGGTCTACGAGGGTCTGAATGGCCGCCAGCTTGTCTTCAGAGGACGGCTGCGGGGCGGGCGCCGCTGCCGGCGCTGCTGCCAACTTTTGCCCACTCGCCGGCGTGGTTTGGCCCGTCGTGCCCTGGGCCGGCGCGGCCTGGGCCGGCGCGGCCTGGCCCGACAGGGGCCTGCAGGGTGCCCAGCAACAGCGCTATGGTCAGCGCTCCAAAAAAACTCCATCGAATTCTGCTCACTCCGACTGCCCTCGCTCCCGCCAACCTGGATTGCCGCCGACTCGTTCTTCATAGCTCAGAAGGCAAGCCAGGGAGAGACGGCAGGCAGGCACAAGTATCTACCTCAGAGCCGTCTCGATGCCAGTGCCTGTGGGCACTGCCTGAGGTTGAAGAACACCGCTCTACAAGAAGGAGCGCTGCGCTACAAAGTGAAAGGGGGAGCACTTGGCTCCCCCTGAGGTTGAGGTTATCCCGCTCGCCTAGAACTGCACGCGCAGGGAGAACATCAGGTACCGAGGATTGGCTCCCGGACCTTCGCTGGTGATGGTGCTGTAGTTGCCCGGGGAGCCGCCGTCGAGGGACGAGCTGCCAGGGTTGCCGGGATTGATGTGGTTGAATGCGTTGAAGGCGTCAAACCGGAACTGCGCCAGCCACTCTTCGTGAATCGGGATGTTCTTCTGCAACGACATGTCGGTGTTGAAGAAGTTCGGCCCAAAGTAGTTGTTGCGTCCGCCGTTGCCCACTTGATCCAGACCAGGCTTGGTGAAACCGTTGGTACCCAGAGCCACGAACTGGAAGTAGTTCCGGCTGTGAGTGTTTGGGTTAAATCCGCCGAGGCTGAGCGGCATGCGCGCGTGACTCGGGCTATTGGCATAGCACGGTGCGCTGCCGGGAATGGACTGACTGCATTCGTTATAGCTGAGGGTGAACGGCTCGCCGCCGGCCCACGTCATTACACCGCTCAACTGCCATCCGCCGATGAAGGCATTGGCCCAGGCGGGAGCACTTGACCCGATCATGCCATCGCGGCCGAAGGGCAGCTGATAGACGCCGTAGAGGGTCTCCTGCTGCTCGCGGACTGCGCTGTCACGACCGTAGACCAGGCCCTTGGTTCCCCAGGTTGAGTAGCCGCTGTTGTAGTCAAACGCGCGCGCCCACTGGTAGTTGGAGGTGAAGCTCAGGCCATGGGTGAACTGCTTGGCCACGGTGACCTGGAGCGCGTTGAAGTGAGTGTCGAGTGAGTCGTGATAGAAGCTGATGCCGTTGTTCCAACCGCACATGCCAGGGGTGATACCGGGCTCGTTGGTGGGAGTGGCATAGTTGCTGTCCTGGCAAGCGGGAAGAGTTCCGCCGTAGTAGCGCGACAGGAAGTTGGAGTTTGCCGTGCCGCCATTTGCGGCGATGCCGGGGATGCCGTAGGTGACCGTGCTGTTGGTGACCGAAGGATCGTAGTGCAGAGCCAGGCCAGGAACCACGGAGTAGTTAACCGGAAGGAAGATACCGGCCTCGTTCGGGTTGGTGTTGTTGCCGTCGCCGTCGGCCAGTGTGTGGGTGCCCTTGTTGCCTACGTAGGCGATGGTCACAGACAGGGTCGGGTTGATGGCGCGCTGGATGGCTGCGTTCCACGCATCAATCACAGGCAAGCGGAGCGGATCCGGACGAGCCTTGGGGCTGACCGCATAACCTGGCGCCGGCAGCAGGCCGTTGGAGGGCACTGGCGGAGGCGTGTAGGTATTGGGGCCGGTGGTCAATCCGAAGGCGAAGCTTGCAGGTCCGCCGGTGGGGTTGATTACCTGGTCGGCAAGTACGGGCAGGTTCTGGGTTACGACGTGTCCGAAGATTGAACCGAATACGCCGATGTCATAGCTGCGGCCGTAGCCGGCGCGAATGACGGTCTTGGGGTTGAGCTGGTAGGCGACACCGACGCGCGGTGAGAATGCCTTCCAGTCCGGGCTCCATCCCATGTTGCTTCCGATGCCGCCAATACCCGCTACGCTGAGGTAGCCGGTGTTGATGTCCATCAGAGCGCCGTTGCCGGCTGCGTTCACCTTCTCGGGGAAGTAGAGCTCATACCGCAATCCCAGGTTCACAGTGAGGTTGGGGGTGGTGCGCCAGGTGTCCTGCGCGTAGAAGAAGGTGCGCTTCTGGAATTCCTTCGCGTTGGTGGATGTGCTGACATACCGCGAGTAGTTTTGAACGTCGCCCTCTACGAAAGTGGCGAAGCCCAAACCGCCCAGCTGCGTGGCCTGGTCTGCCGTCGGTCCCTGGTTGAACTGGTTGATACCGGTACGGTCCGTGTCTGACGGTACGCGCAGGTTGCGCGCGTAGCGGAGGTCGGCGCCGAACTTGATCGAGTGATTGCCGAGGATCTTGGTCCAGTTGTTGACGATCTGGAACTGGTCTTCCTTCTCTTCCAACGGGCAGTTACAACGGCTGACTCCGAGGAAGTCGCCGTACTGCGGCTGGGTGCCGCCGCCGGGCAGAGTTGCGAACTGGAAGCCGCCCGAACCGCTGGTGATGGGGTCGCTGGTGTTCTCGTTGGGGATGCCCAGCTGCGTCATGTAATCCACGCCCTGGTTGTTTTTGCTGTCAATGATGTTGTAGCGGTAGTAGCCCAAGCGGAAATCGGTCAGCAGGCTCGGCTTGAGGGCGAAGTCCATACCACCCGCAAAGCTGTCGTTGGCGCCGGTTGACACGCCGCCGTAGCCGGGTGATCCCAGTCCATAACCGAGACCGCCCACGTTCGGACCGAACATCTGAGCGCCGCTCAGGGTGTCGGTGAACCGGCTAAACCGGCCGAATGCGTGCATCTTCTCTGAGAACTGGCCGTCTATGCGGACGTCCCACTGGTTGTTGTTGAACAGGCCGGTGCCGCTGCCATTGAAGTTGTTGGTCAGGGATGTACCGTTGTAGTAGGGCTGGGACTGATATCCAGGGTAGTGGGTCTGGATGTAGGAGTTCATGTCAGCGAGGAAGGCCAGCGCCGGAGCCGACAGCTGAGCCGTCGGGACTACGTTGCCGGGAAACGGCGTTGAATTGCCGCCCGTTTGCTGATAGATGGTCCCGTTCGTTCCGTATGCGGTCGCGTATTGGCTGAAATCGCAACCCGGAATGCCGCTTGGGCCAACAGTTGCGCCCGAGCAGGTATCGAATACCAGATTGGTGGGGATGCTGGTCTGGGCCGAAGTAGAAGCCTTTTGCCGCACACCCTGGTAGTCGCCGAAGAAGAACAGCTTGTCTTTAAGGATGGGTCCGCCGACAGAGCCGCCGAACTGGTTATAAAGAGCCGCGGGAATGTTGTAGCTGCCCGGCGTTGCCTGGGGCTGGGTATAAGGATCGGTCGCCTGAGTGGCGGGCGATCTGCGGTAATCAAACGCGCTGCCGTGGAAGCTGTTGCTGCCCGACTTGGTGGAAGCGATGACGACGGAGGAAACGGCCTTGCCGAACTCAGCGTCAAAGTTCTGGGTGGTGATCTTGGCTTCAGTGACTGAATCCAGCGCCGGGTTGACGACGATGATTCCGAGAATCGGATCCTGGTTGTCGGTGCCGTCTAGCTCGTAAGCGACGCCGCCGAATGCCTGACCGTCAACTTGAATCTGCTGGCTGCCCTGCGGGTTCTCATCCGAAGCGTGGCTCCATCCGAGAATCTGCGCGCCGGGCAAGAGCAGCTGCAAGCTCGTAAAGTTTCTGGTGCCGCCGTATGACGGGAGATCGTTCACTTCTTTGGAAGTGAATACCGTGCCTACGTCGGCGCGGTCTGACTTCAACACCGGGATCGCATCGGCCGAGACGTTGACCGTTTGCGTGGAGGCGCCGACTGTAGCTGAGCGTTCACCTTCTGCGTGGTATCAACGTAGACGTTGATGCCGGACGCCTGGTAGGACTGAAATCCGCCAGCCTCAACCTTGAGGTTGTAGACACCCACGATCAAGTGGTCCACGGAGAAATCGCCGCTACCGTTGCTCGTTGATTGCACCGACGTTCCCTTGGCCGGGTCGGTCACCGTGATTGTGGCGTTGGGAATGGCTGCGCCGGTGGGGTCAGTAACCGTGCCTACGATCGAACCGTAGACCGCTTGCGCGTGTCCCGCTACCGGAAGAATAAGAAACAGGCCCAGTGCGAAGAGGCACGTTGCCGCCTGCAAAAATCGTCTCGTCATTTGGTCTCCCTCTAAATGTGTTTCTAATCTGGCTGTGGCCCCTGTGAGTCGGATTCACCCGGCGTTTGCCGGCCTTTTTCCTACCCCTTGGGACTTCTTTTTTCTAACTTCGACTTCTGTTTGTTTTTCTGCAGAGCTTTTATAGAGCAGTAAAACGCGCAGTGCTTTTCCGGCGTCGAACTATAAGACCGACCCAACTGCACTGTCAATAGGCAATCCGTTCTGCGGAATCCCCTGCCGCAACCCCGGCTCGGGGCGCCCGCCGGTTTGCTGTTAAATCGCTTGCAATTATCAAGATTTTCCCGGGTTCCGCGCGCTTTCCCGCCGGCGGATACCATCCCGTTTCCGTCCCGGACACGCGAGAATTGCCCCGGCATTTCCGCCCGCGTTTTCCTCATGGCTACAATCCTGAATATGGCTTGCGTGCGCGTCCTGTTTTGTCTCCTGCTCGCGCTCACTGCCGCCCATCCCCAGACTTCGCGGCCATCATCTGCGCCCGCCTCTGCTGCCCAGCGCCATTCGACCCAGCGCACGCCGGTCCATCGCGCGGCGGCCACAGCGACACATCCTTATCCCGCGACGACGGAGCATCCCGCGCCGGCCTGGTTTGTTGATGTGGCAGCCAAGGCGTCGCTCAGTGTGGTCAATGTGAACGGCAGCGCCACGGCCAAGCACTACATCGTCGAGGCGACGGGATCGGGCGTGGCCATCCTGGACTACGACAATGACGGCTTCCCCGACATCTTCGTCGTCAACGGCAACTACCTGCACCCTGACGACGGGGCGGGGCAGCCGCCACCGACCAGCCGGCTCTACCACAACAATCACGACGGAACATTTACCGATGTGACCCGCCGGGCCGGACTCGCCGACATCGCCTGGGGCCAGGGCGCATGTGTCGGGGACTACGACAACGATGGCTACGACGATCTATTTGTAACCGCGTATGGAGCAAATCGTCTTTACCACAACCAGGGGAACGGGACGTTTCGCGAAGTAGCGCAGCAATCCGGCGCCGCCGGATCGGGCAAGCAGTGGGGCACGGGCTGCGCCTTTGTTGACTACGACCGCGATGGATTGCTCGATATCGCGGTCGCCACCTATGTTGCCTTCGATCTCGCGACCACGCCCAAGCCGGCGAAGGCACGGGCTGCATCTGGAAGGGCGTTCCGGTGATGTGCGGCCCGCGCGGACTGCCGTATGCGCCGAACATTCTTTATCACAACCTGGGAAACGGGAAGTTCGAAGACGTCTCGAAATCGAGCGGGATCGAAAAGACCAACGGCCATTACTGCTTCAGCGTCTCCACACTGGATTATGACGGCGACGGCTGGCCGGACATATTACATGGCGTGCGACTCGACGCCCAGCATTCTTTATCACAACAATCGCGACGGCACCTTCACCGACGTTGCAGAGGATGCGGGGGTGGCCTTCAACGAGGACGGCCGCGAACAGGCCGGCATGGGCTCAACCATCGGCGATTATGACGGCGATCTGCGGCAGGACATTTTCAAGACAAATTTTTCCGACGACACCGCGACGCTTTACCACGCCGACTCGGCCACATCGTTCTCCGACGTGACCGCGGCCGCCGGGCTCACGAAGAATATCCAGGACCTCGGGCTGGGGCGCACTCTTTGCCGACGTGGATAACGACGGCTGGCTCGACCTGGTGGTTGCCAACTCGCACGTCTATCCCGAGGTGGATACTTCGGCGCTGGGGTCGGCCTTTCGCGAGCCGCGGATTTTTTATCACAATCTCGGCCCTGACTCGGGTAAAGCGGTCAAGTTTGAGGACCTGAGCGCCCGCTCCGGCCCGGGAATCACGACGCCCGCCTCCGCTCGCGGACTGGCCGCCGCGGATCTCTTTAACGATGGCCGGGTCTCATTCGTCGTGAACAATCTCAGCGACCGCCCGATGCTGCTGGTGAATGTCGCGAAGAATTCCAATCACTGGCTGGGCGTTCACCTGGCAGGGAGGCGCTCAAATCGAGACGGCATCGGGGCCCAGGTCACGGTGCACGCCATCTCGACCGAGCCCGGCCGCAGCGTCTGCTCCCCGCCGGGCATTGCGCCGGGCATCGCACAGCCGCGGGTGTGGATGCAGGAGGTCCGCTCCGGCTCAAGCTACAACTCATCGAGCGATCTGCGGCTGCACTTCGGCCTCGGCCCCATGACGGGACTGGCGGGCGTCTACATTACTGTCCGGTGGCCCAGCGGCCTGACGGAGAACTTTGGCAGCCCGACGCCTGAAGGCCTCATCACAACCGTAGACAAAATACTCACGCTGAAAGAAGGCTCAGGCCAATCGGTGACAACAACGCCATAAAATTGTTTTCAATTCATTGCTTGGGCGGGTCCGACTGAACCGCCTTTTTGTTGGCTGCACCCGAATGGTTCTACCTGATCCATCTGATCGAATTGCCTGACTTGAACGCTCAACTGAGAGGAGATTCCGTTGCCTTCGCCCGCACCCGCTCACGACCCGCACACTTCCCCGCGCGAGCACGCCCGTGCGCTCCGCATCATTCTCTGGGCCTCGGCAGCTGTTCTCGCGCTGATACTCATCGCCGGAGTCGCCACCGCCGTCCTGCTGCATCGCGCGGCGCCAATTCTCCGCGCCCGCGTGATTGACACGCTCTCCTCGCGGCTGCAGGCGCGCGTCGAACTGGCAACGTTCGACGTCTCCGTCGCCCACGGCTTTGAGGTCTGGGGCACGGGATTAAAAATCACTCCCTACTCGCTCGAGGATTTTCCGCCGGTCATCACTGCCGACAGATTCAGCTTCCACATGTTCCTGACCGATCTTCTCAGCGCGCGCCGTCATGTTCGCGTTGTCACGGTGGAAGGGCTGCACATCACTCTGCCGCCCAAGCCGGACCAGGCCGCCTCAAAATCGCCCGGCGCCAACGGAGGCGCGCCGTCCGATACCAGCGACGACGCAAACTCCGGCGCAACCACTACGTCCGTCACCGTGGCGAAGAAGGACCACAGTCCCTTCCCCAAGCTCTTCGTTGACGAATTCATCTGCAACAACGCGACTCTGACGAGGCTCACGGAAAAGCCGGGCAAGGTACCGCTAGAATTCGTCATTCAAAATCTGCACCTGGCCTCCGACTGGACCAGCGGCGCGCTGCGCTACAAGGCTGCACTGGAAAATCCGAAGCCGGTCGGCGAAATCCATGCCACCGGAACCTTCGGCCCGTGGAACGATGAGAATCCCCGCTCCACTCCGATCACCGGCGACTTCTCTTTCGATCACGCCGACCTCGCGACGACCAAAGGGATCGCGGGAATCCTCTCCTCGACGGGCCACTTCTCGGGCCCGCTCGACCACCTCACGGTGGACGGCAGAACGAGCACGCCCGACTTCCGCATCTCCGAGTCCGGCCACCCCATCAACCTGACCACGACCTATCACGCCATCGTTGACGGCTCGACCGGCGACACCTATTTGCAACCGGTAAATGCACATTTCCGAAATACCTGGTTCACCTGCACGGGCTCGATTGTGAATGAGAAAGGGGTGGGCCACCAGATCGCTCTCGACGTGAACATGACGAAGGCGCGCATCGAAGACCTGCTTTATCTCGGAGTGAAGACCATGCCGCCAGTCATCACCGGGAACATCGTCATGCACACTGCGCTCGAGCTTCCACCTGATCCGACACACACGCTCACGGTCGCCCATCGCCTGAATCTCAAAGGCAACTTCACGGTCACGGATGTACGGTTCTCAAATCCCGACACGGACAAAAAGATTGATTCCATCAGCCTGCGAACCCAGGGGAATCCGCAAGAGGCAAAAGTGGTGTCAAAGGCGAACGGAGCCGACAACGTTGACCTCTCTGCCAAGCTGAGCGGCAACTTCACTCTCAATCACGGAGTCATCGGGCTGCACCCGGCGCAGTTCCAGGTGCCTGGGCTGCTGGCCGATGTGGACGGCACCTATTCTATTGATGGCAGCGCGTATGACTTCTCCGGCACGGCACGGCTTGATGTGACCATCTCGAAACTATTTACCGGGTGGAAATCCCTGATGCTGAAACCGGTTGACCCGTTCTTCAAGAAGGGCACCAAGGGCGCGGTCATACCGTTTCATGTGGGTGGCACGCGGAATGATCCCAAGTTCGGGCTGGAATTTGGACATCACGCGGGCGAGCAGTAACTCGCGCCCGGGAGTTAGCTTTGCTCGCTGCCGGTTAGCGCCTGGCCCTGGCCTTCGCCTTCTTCGCGCCGGCCAGCTCTTCGACTTTGAGCACCTTGCCACCCTCCTGCACGGTGTAGAGCCGGTTGACGTCGAGATCTTTGAGCCTATCCACCTGGCCGCTGGGCCAGCGAATCTCTACCGCGTCTACCTTGGTGGCGCGGTCTAATCCGAAATGCACCCGCAGATCGCTCTGCGAAAAATAACTGCCGCCGCTCGCCACTTCGCTGGTCTGGGTAAACGCCTTGGCTGCCGGATCGGTCACCGCGGTCACCTTGATGCGCGCTCCAATCCCGGTGCGGTTGCTCTTCACGCCGACGGTTTTTATCTTGATCCAGTTTCTGTGCCAGGTGGAGTCGCAACGCAGCAGCTGCGGCTCTTCGTTCATGCAGTTGATTGCGATGTCCATGACGCCGTCGTTGTCATAATCGCCAAACGCCGCTCCGCGCGCCGCCGCGGGAGAGGTCATCCCGGGCCTGCTAACGCCGAGACATCTTCAAACCGCCCATTGCGCAAATTGCGGTAGAGATATTTCTGCTCGCGGTATGGAGCCTCGGTCTTTGAGCCATTGACCTCGGGATAGACGTGGCCGTTCGCCATGAAAATATCGAGCCAGCCGTCGTTGTCGAAGTCGAAGAATCCGACGCCCCAGCCGAGATAGCGCGTATTCACCCCGAGGCCGCTCTCGTAGGTATGGTCCTCAAACGTTCCGTCGCCGAGGTTGGTGTAGAGCGAGTCAGTGTCGCCGGCGAAATTGGTCTTCAAAATGTCCATGTTGCCGGAGTGGTTGTAGTCGCCGACGCAGACGCCCATGCCGGCCTGGGGCTTGCCGTCGGGAGACAGCGCGGCGCCTGCTTCGATCGCGAGGTCCTTAAATGTCCCGTCCTTCTGGTTCACATAAAGGATGGAGGCGATCGAATCGTCGGCCACGTAGATGTCGGGCCATCCGTCATTATCGAAATCGCTCACGGCGACGCTCAGCCCGTAGGTGCCGACCGTGTTCCACAGCCCGGCCCGCTCGCTGACATCGGTGAAGGTGCCGTCGCCATTGTTGTGGTAGAGGATGTTCCTGCCGCCTGGCAATCCCGGCGGCCCGCAGGCCACGTTGATGCTCTTATAGGTGCATGGCCCGCTCTCCGGAGTGGGGCCGTCTTCAGATCGAGATCTATATAGTTAGCGACGAAAATATCCAGCCGCCCGTCGCGGTCATAATCCAGGAACGAACAGCCGGTGTTCCATCGGGGCTTCCCGGTCTGCGTGAGCCCGGCTTTCTCCGTCACGTCGGTGAATGTGCCGTTGCCATTATTGCGGTAGAGCACCACCTTGCCGTAGTAGCTGAGGAAGAGATCGTCCCACCCGTCGTTGTCGTAATCACCGACGCAGCAGCCCTGCCCCCAGCCGGTCATCGCGACGCCGGCCTTGTCAGTCACATCGGTGAATGTGCCGTCGCGATTATTTTTGAACAGGTGACAGTGCGGCTCCTGTCCAGCGGGAAATCCCTCGAGCCTCCAACCGTTCACCAGAAAAATATCCTGCCAGCCGTCCTGGTCGTAGTCGTAGAAGGCGACGCCGCAGCCGGTCGTTTCCAAAAGATATTTGTTGGTGCCCTCGCCGCCGTAGATGGTCTTCGCGGTCAGCCGCGCGGCAGCGGCGGCATCCACAAACTGCACTCCGAGAGGGGTGCCGGCGATTGGTGACTTCGGACCTCCGCTGGGCGCCATCGCCCTGGCGTTGTATTCGCGCTCGGCCTGCGCCTTTTGCTGAGCGCTGTCGCCGGTGGCATGGGTCCCCGGGGTGGCGTGCGTTCCCACCTGACCCTGCTGCGGCATGGCCAGCGCCATTACATCGGCAAAGGGCAGAACGAGCGCCGTCTTGCTCAGTGACTTCACAAATCTTCTACGGGACCATGCTTCGTACACTCGTACCCTCCGCCGCTGTATGTGATAGAAAAGCTAGCGTCAAACCGCCAAGTATATCTGCTGCGCTGTAGCAGATGAATCAGAGTTACCCGGAGACCCTAATGCTGAAATCCAATCGCCTATTCGCTTCTACCGCTCTACTTTTAACGCTCGCCCTCTCGCTGGCCGTCGCTCCAGCCGCGCGCGCTCAAGCTGCTGCCGCTACGCAATCTGCAGGTCAGTCGGCGGACCCGTGGTGGAAGCATGCTGTCTTCTACGAGATCTATCCGCGCAGCTTTCAGGATTCCACCGGTGACGGGCTCGGGGATCTGAACGGAATTACCTCGCGGCTCGACTATCTCAAATCCATCGGAATAGACGCTATATGGATTGCGCCGTGTTATCCATCTCCACAGGTGGATTTTGGATACGACATTTCGGACTACGAAAATATAGACCCTCAGTACGGCACGCTGGCCGACTTTGACAACCTGGTCTCGGAGGCCAAGAAGCGCAACATCCGCATCATTATGGATATGGTGCTGAACCATACGTCGGACAAGAGCGCATGGTTCGTCGAGTCGGCGTCGAGCAAGACAAATGCGAAGCGCGACTGGTATGTCTGGCGCGACGGCAAGGTCGGCCCGGATGGCAAGATGGGGCCGCCGAACAACTGGCTCAGCGCATTCGGCCACTCCGCCTGGCAATACGATCCGACGACGAAGCAGTACTACTACCACAAGTTCTACATCCAGCAGCCTGATCTGAACTGGCGGAACCCTGAGGTGCAGCAGGCGATGTTTAACGTGCTGCGCTTCTGGCTTGATCGCGGAGTGGCCGGCTTCCGCCTGGACGCGATTGACACGCTGCTTGAAGATCCCACTCTTGCCGACGAAGAATATGTGCACGAAAAGAACGGCGACATCAAGCTGAACGCCTTCGGCGACAAAGAAGTTGACGGCAAGAAGTCAGAAAATCTTCCTGAGGTGCACGAAATCATCAAGAAGATGCGCGCCGTCATTGCCTCCTACCCGGGCGACCGCGTGCTCATCGGCGAAACCTATCTGCCCAACGTGCAGGAGCTGGACAAGTGGTATGGGGGCGCGGCGCAGGACGAGCTGCAGCTACCGATGGATATGCAGGTCGGCTTCATCAACAAGCTGGACGCGCCGCTCTTTCGCAAGCGCCTGGTGGAGGCGGCGACGAGCGTCCACGGCGGCCGTCCGCTCTTCGTCTTTGACAACCACGACAACAAGCGCCTGGATCGCTACTGCACTGCCAAGGCAGGGGCCGCGGCCGGCGCCGACTGCAACGAGATCCAAAAGATGCTGGCGACGCTGCTGTTCACGACGCAGTCCGCGGCGCTCATGTATTACGGCGATGAGATCGGAATGGCCACGACTCCGCCGACGCGGGTTGAGGACGTCAAGGACCCGGTGGGGGTGACGGGCTGGCCGAAGGAGATCGGCCGCGACGGAGAGCGGACGCCGATGCAGTGGACGCCGGGGAAAGATGCGGGCTTTTCGACCGCCGACCACACCTGGCTGCCGATTCCTCCGTCATATGTAACCGTGAATGTGCAAACGGAAACGCCGATACGCACGTCGGACTTCGACTATTACAAGAGCATCATCGCGCTTCGTCGCGACAATTCGACCATCCGCAACGGAGGCTTTGAAACTCTCTACACCTCGGCCGAGGCCAGCGTGCTCGCTTATCTGCGCACGGCTCCGGCGGGGGAGATGAAGAGCGGCGATGTGCTGGTGCTGCTCAACTTCACCGGAGTGCCGCAGACGATCACCTTTGAGGACAAATCCGCGGCCCGGATCGGGGCGACGGCGCGGACGCTTGCCTCCAACTACGAGGCTGCCAAGAAGCTCGAGCTGAAGTCGGTGACGCTGCCGGCGTATGGGGCGTATGTCGGCGAGGTGAAGTAGCCGGGTACAGCGAGCGCTCGACGGCGCAGTAGCGACCCCTACTGCGCCACGGCCCTCCACCGCAGCCGCACGTAATCGGCCCACCAGCGGCCCTCGCTGTCGCGCAGCACCGGCTCGAGCAGCGCCACCATCTCGTCCAGAACCTGAGCGCGCTCGGTCTCTTCAAACCACCCCAGCACTCCGGAACGAAACGTCTGCAGCCACGCGCGCATCCCCTCGGCCAGCAGGGTCACGCGCGGAACCAGCTCGATCTCCTCCACGCGAAATCCCGCCCGCTGCAACCGCACGCGATACTCGTCGGCGGTAAAGAACTGGTTCTCGTTATCTGCCCGGTCCAGCCCATGGCGCGCCAGGACCGCGGCCACCGCGACCCGGATGGCTGCGATATTTCCCTGCCCGCCCATCTCGGCCACAAATCGGCCGCCGGGCTTTAATGCGCGCCGCACTGCGGCGAGTACGGCGTCCTGCTCCTTGATCCAGTGCAGGGCCGCATTTGAAAAGACAGCGTCAAACTCACCTGAGAATTCCATCTCTTCCCCGCGCATCAGCCGGGCATCCAGCCCGCGCTGTCTCGCCGCCGCGACCATTCCCGGGCCCGCGTCAACTCCGACGACAGTGGCCCCGCTGGCGGCAATCTGCGCGGTGAGGGCTCCGTCGCCGCAACCCAGATCGAGGATCCGCTCGCCTGACTTGGCCCCCAGCCACTGCACCACCTTGCCGGCCTGCTCGGCCACGAACCGGCCGACCCGCGCATACTCCGCCGCATCCCACGCTTGCTCGGTCATCAACACCTCCTCATTTCCGTCGCCCAACCCGCGGGCTCGTGTCATGCTCTCATTACTGTCATGGAGATGGCGCCCTCGCTTCTGGACAACTCTCGCCGCCTGGCCCTCACCGTTTATGCGGAACTCTTTCGCACGCGCGCCTTTGATGTGGCCGCGGCGCTGGCATTCTTTTTTCTGCTGTCATTCATTCCGCTGCTGCTGGTGCTAGCCTCGCTGCTGGCCTACCTGCCGCTGCCCAATCTCTTCGGCCAGATTCTGCTGCTGCTCTCAACCGTGCTGCCGAAGGATTCGAGCGCACTCGCATTCCGCGTGGTCAATTCTCTGCTCACGCGCGGCAACCCCGGCTTCGTAGCCATTGGACTGATCGGCTCCATCTGGGCGGCGAGCGGAGGATTCTCAGCCGCCATTGATGCGCTGAACGTGGCCTATGATGCCGACCGCAGCCGCCCGTGGTGGCGGGATCGCGTGCAAGCCCTCATCCTGACGGTGACGGTAGGCGGGCTGTGCCTGGTATGCCTGGTCTTTATCATTCTCGGCCCGCAGTTCGGCAAGATACTCGCCGCCTACTTCGGCGTCTCGCTCTCGCTGGCCCGCTTCTGGCCCATCTTCCGGATCGTATTTATGTATTCCGCCTTTGTCGGCGCGATCACGCTGCTCTACTACCTGGCCCCCACGGTGAAGCAGCGCATCTCCGCGACGGTTCCGGGAGCCGCGCTGGCTGTGGCAGTCTTCATCGGCGGCTCCTACGGCCTGAGTTTTTATATTCGGCATTTCTCCCGCTATGCCCAGGGCTACGGTGGGCTGGGAGCGGTGATTGCGCTGATGCTGTGGCTCTACCTGGTCGCGGTCGCGATGCTCGTCGGCGCAGAGGTCAACGCCGAACGCCTGAAACTGCGCGGCGTTTTTCTGCCCGGACAATGCCATCTGCAGCCCGGGCCGCTGCTGCCCTCGGTGGGACTCTCGATGCCCTCATCGGCCCTGACCGCCATACGGCTGGCAACACCGGCGGGAGTCACTCCCCGATCCTCTGTCTATCCGGCGCTGAACGAACACCCCAACATTCTCTTCGCGCCGCTGCAACCACATATGGAGAAGGCGCTGACGGTGATGACGCCGCAGAGCTGGCTTTGGACCTGATCGCACCCGACCTGGTGGCAAAAGACGGGCTGTCGCCGGTGGTGGCCGAACCGGAAGGGTGATGGCCGCGGGCGCGTGACCAAACCGGTTGAATTCCCGGCTGATTGCAGATTGAAATAAATGGTCTGCCGGTCGTGCGTAACTTCCGGCGTAACTAAAGTCTTGCTCCCACGGTCACGTACTGCTCAAGCCTCTCGGTGGGATATGTTGGCATCCCACCGCCGAGTTTAGAGGAGCCCCAAATGATTCCACGTGATGTAAACGATCCGAGCCAGGTCTCAAGCCCAACCGCAATCGTTATAGACCTCGGCATTCCGAATAGATCCATGCTGGTTTGCTCCGGCATCGCGATGTCGAATTGGCAAGTGCACGATGACGGCACGATTTACAAGGAAACGATGACGGTGAATCTGCGCCAGACCGCTGTCTCTATTGATCAGGCCACCGCCACGGTCGGCCTGGCCAGCATCGGCAATGGAAACACAAATTTCGATTTCGCTGTCAACGCGACCAGCATCTCGCTCGACCCTGCGACCGGCGAGCTGATCCTGACGGCGGAGCTGGCGCTGATGGGCGATCCTTCTGCGTTGGACAGAGTGGGATATCAGGTCGTCGCCATGGTCACCACGGAGCCGTCCGGCATTTCCGGAATCATCAGTTGGTCCAAGCTCAACTTCGACGCCTCCGGCCTCACCAGCATGCAGATTGCCCAGCTCTGCCGCATCTCTGCCGCTACTTCCACCGGTGGCGGCGGCTTTTCGTCTCCCGTCTACACCACCGTCGCTTACGGTGCAGTAACGTCTCTCACCTCCGACGCGGACAACTGGAATCTCGCATACAACATTCCCGGTCCGCCATTCAATGAGAGCCTCACCGTCCAGGTCGTCATCGGATCACAGCTTCAATCCCATGACCTCGTATCCATCCATCAGGACTCCGGGCCGAATCCCATCACCCTCACTTCATCCGAGCCCGGCGTGTCAGACGTGAACTTCTACATCGCCATCCAGGACGTCAGATAATGCGGACAAATATTGATCAACCTTCGGTCTTTAAGATGCCGGTGCAGGGGCCGGCCCCCTACAACACGCTTTACGTCGTAACTCAGTGGGATTTTGTTGCCCAGGAAAACCTCTATGACAACGACACCAACCTGCATCAATACTCGAATGTAGTCGTGTCCTCCCCCATCAACATTGTTGGATACGACCCCAACAACCCGGTTCCCGTCCAGCATTCAACCACGGCATTTCTCACAACCACCGGCCCGAGTGCGAACGACAACTTCCTTTACGCCGTCGATGCCATCCAGGGCGTGACCGTCGCCGATAGCGGCAATATTTCCTTTCTGATCAGCACGGCCGTCAAGTGCCCGAACCTCGCAATCCCTCAAGGGATCGCTTTTGCCATCGGCCCGGATGGCGCCTGGGAGATTCAAGCCGCGCTGCTGATCAGCAGCTTCATACTGACGGTCGAGCCACAGGCGGCGCCGGCGCCGAGCGGCGGGACACGGGCATGGAGCCAATACTTCAAAGAGATTGTGGTGGATAAGAACCTGCTGCAGTCGGTAGTGCACCTGGGTGAGAAGAAGCAGCCGCGGCACCAGGTATTTCGGGCAAAGCTAAAGTAACGCGGGAGAAGGGGCGTGATCGGCGGGGAGTGAGTGGCGGGGAGTGAGCGAAAGGTGCGCTGGTGCGAAGAGCGCGCCCCTCAACCCCTTGCGCGCACGCCCTCGGGCATTCCCCCATAAGCCCTGCCGTTTGTTTCAGCCCATCAAAGCCATCCCAAAGGTTCCTCCCTCACTACCCTTCCGTACCCTTTTTAGGGGGTAGCAATCAGGCCATCACCTGCTAAGATTTTTATCCCAGAAGGATAAATAACAGCCGGGGCCGCTCTGTTTCGTTCGGACTCCGCATTTCTGAGTCGCTAAGAGGCATTTTTGCCTGCCTCTTCTTGATTTTTCTTTCGCTTAAAGGAGCCGTCTGAAACGATGCTGTCTTCCCTGAACGGTGACTTGTCACTGTCTGCATCTGCCCCAAGTTCTCCCCGCATCGCCTACTTCTCCATGGAAATTGCCATGGACCCCGCCATCCCCACCTACTCCGGCGGCCTGGGTATGCTGGCGGGAGACACGCTGCGCTCTGCGGCCGACATGGAACTGCCCATGGTCGCGGTCACGCTGCTGCATCGGCGCGGCTATTTTCATCAGCACCTCTCGCCTGAGGGCCAGCAGTCGGAGTTGCCCATCGTCTGGTCGCCCGAAGATCTGCTGCAGCCACTGGGCCCGGTGGCCGCCATCACAATCCAGAATCGCCTGGTCATGGTGCGCGCCTGGCGCTACGACGTCGTGGGAGTGACCGGCCACATCGTTCCCATCTATCTGCTGGACACTGACGTTGACCCCAACGACCCGTGGGACCGTCGCCTCACCGATCAACTCTATGGCGGGGACACCTACTACCGGCTCTGCCAGGAAGCGGTGCTCGGCCTGGGCGGCATCCGCATTCTCGAAGAGCTGGGCTACCAGATCGAAGTGCATCACATGAACGAAGGCCATGCGGCCCTGCTCACGCTGGGTCTGCTGGAGCAGGACACGGCCGGCCGGCCGCTCAATCACGCCACCGATGCCGAGCTCGACACCGTGCGCCAGCGCTGCATCTTCACCACGCACACGCCGGTGCCTGCGGGCCATGACAAATTTGGCCTCGACTTCACCTACCAGGTGCTGGGCTCAGACCGCACGGAGTTGCTGAAGCGGCTGGGGGCGTGTCCGGACGGTGTGCTCAACATGACGCTGCTTGCGCTGAACCTCTCGCGCTTTTGCAATGCGGTGGCCATGCAGCACGGCCGGGTATCGCGCGCCATGTTTCCGGGCTACAACATCTCATCAATCACCAACGGAGTGCATGCGGGAACCTGGGCCTCACCCGCCACCCGGCGCTGGCTGGACTCGCAGCTTCCCTCATGGCGCACGGACAATTTCTATCTGCACAACGTGATCGGCCTGTCCCCAGAGGGGCTGGTCGAGGCGCATAAAGAATCGAAAGCGACGCTTATTGCCGAGGTCGCCGCCCGCACCTCAGTCAACTTGCGGCCTGACATTTTCACCGTGGGATTTGCCCGCCGGGTGGCGACGTATAAGCGCGCCGACATGCTGTTTCACGATCCGCTGCGGCTGGCGCAGCTGGCCCAGCGCCATGGCGGACTGCAGATTCTCTACGCCGGAAAATCGCATCCGGCTGACGAAGGCGGCAAGCAAATCATCCGGACCATTTATGAGGCGGCGCACAAGCTCAACTCCGCCGACATCCGCATCCTGTATCTGGAGAATTACGACTGGGAGCTGGGCGCGCTGCTCACCGCCGGCGTTGACCTCTGGCTCAACACGCCCCGCCGCCCCTATGAAGCCTCGGGGACAAGCGGCATGAAGGCAGCCCTCAACGGCGTGCCCTCGCTCTCGACCATGGACGGCTGGTGGATCGAAGGCTGCGTGGATGGGGTCACGGGCTGGTGCATTGAAGAAACCGACGACGACAGCGCCGAAGCCGCCTCGCTCTACGAACACCTCGACCGCGACATTCTTCCGCTTTATCATCAGCCGGAAAAGTGGGCCTCGATCATGCGCTCGACGCTCGCGCTTAACGGCAGCTTTTTTAATACGCACCGCATGCTCGGCCAATATGCGGTGGACGCCTACTTTCCGACGTCGCGCCAGCGGGTGGAGACGCCGCACCAGGTCTACTCGTAAAGCGGGTCGCAATTCCGCCGGCGTAATTTCGGCGAGCTTATTTTTCCGCGCATCCGCAGGTCTACAATTCCCCCCATGCGGAAACCTGCCCTCGCTCTGCTCCCGATCACCTGTTTCGCTGTGCTGACCGCCGCAGCGCTTCCTGCGCGCGCTCTTCAAAACGAGCTCCCGCCATCGTGGGGATCAACTACTTCTTCGGCCGTGCCCACGCATGGGAAGCCGACGACGGTCACTCCGGCGAGCGGCGCTCCGCAGAATCAATCCCAGTCACCAGCGCAGTCGCAATCCCAGTCGCAAGTGCAATCGCCCGCGCCGGCCCAGCCTGCGGCCCGGCGGCCGCTGGGGCTGACTCCGCCGCCTGGCGGCATCGCCGACTCGCCCGCCCCGTGGATTGATGTGACCGCGCCGCTCGATCCCTCTATCACGCCGGTGTATGAAGGCAACGCGCCGATCCAGTTCAACTTTATTTACGACATGAATCGCGGGGACCCGCTCGATCTCTCCGGCTACTCGATCGGCGCTCACTCCGGCACGCATGTGGACGCGCCGATGCATTTCATCCGCGGCGGCGCTCCCATTGATCAGGTGCCGATCGCAACGCTCATCGGGCCGGCACTCGTCATCAATATTGACCCGAGCGTCGTGGCCATAACCGCCGACGAGCTCAATCGCTACCCCTGGCGCGGCGCCGAGCGCATTCTCTTTCGCACTCGCAACAGCGTCAATCAGTGGATGGTGGACCCGCACTTTCACCGCGACTTCACCTTTCTCGCTCCCGACGCTGCGCAACTGCTGGCCGATGCGGGAGTGAAGCTGGTCGGCATTGACTACCTCTCGATTGAAGGCTTCGGCTCAACCACCTTCCGCACGCACATCATTCTGCTGGGCCACGGCATTCCGGTGGTCGAGGGGCTGGACCTGCGCGCGGTGCATCCGGGGGAATACGACTTCATCGTGCTGCCGTTGAAGATACTGGGCCACGAAGCCGCTCCCGCGCGGGCCGTGCTGCGACCGCGATAACTGCTCTTAGCGGGTGTCCTGATGGGCGCTTTATGAATTGTTCGTGCCGTCTACCGCTTCCATCCCGCACATCTACTAATCTCGGCCCTACGCCCCGACCGGCACTCGCTCGATGCGCCCGAGCACCGCGGTATAACCGAAGATACCCACCGCGACCATCGCCGCCGCCACCGCGAAAGGCCACACGAACTGGTGCGTGCGCGCGACCAGGTATCCGGTGACAATCGGGGCCGCAATCGCCATCACGTTGTTCGCGAGATTCATCACCGCGGCCACGCGACCCTCTGCGCCCAGCGGCGCGATCAATGCCGGAATCTGCCAACCCACCGGGGCGCTCGCTGCCAGCCCGGTGAGAGCGACCGTAATCCAGGCCACCGCAATCTCAGGCCGCTCGGTCTGCGTCGCACCCAGCACACCCAGCCCCATCGCCAGTCCCAGGCAAACAATCCAGCGCCTGACGAGCGTGGGGTCGTGTCCTCGCCCAATCAGCCAGTCCACCAGCCATCCCCCGACAATTAGATCGCTTGCGGTTGCGAATCCCCAGGGGACAGCGGTTGCCATCGCGGAATGCAGCACGTCCATATGCAGTGACTGTGACAAATAGGACGGCAGCCAGGTCAGGAAGAGATAAAAGCTGTAGCCGTAGCCGGAAAATCCCAGGGCGAGGCCGAGAACTTTCCTCTGCCGCAAGAGCTGTCCAAATCCCACTCGGGCCGTGCTTGAATTGGCCGCGGCGCTTGATTGGCTGCGGCGCTTGGACTTGCAGCCGTGCGCGTCTCGACGCCAGCGGCCTGCTTCTTGTCCCGATAAAACGCCGCGAACAGGACGAAATAGGCGAAGCTCATCGCGCCCGTCGCGGCAAAGCTCCAGCGCCATCCGTGACGCACCAGCAGCCATCCCAGCGCCAGGACGCCTATGCCAGCGCCCAGCTTCGCGCCGGCGTCAAAAATCGCGGTCGGAAGTCCCCGCTTCTCCGGCGGAAACCACGCTGCCACCGCCTTCGCGTTCGCGGGAAACGTCGGGGCCTCGGCCACACCCAGCAGCAATCGGCTGGCGAAAAAGATCCGGAGGCCCGGCGCCGCCGCTCCGCCGAAACTCGCCGCGCTCCACAACAGCGCCGCCACGCTGCCCACCGCCCATACGCCGAAGCGGTCGAGCAGCCATCCGGCGGGCAGCTGCATTGCGGCGTAGGTCCAGCTATACGCGCTCGACAAATAGCCGAAGCCAATGTTTCCCACGCCCCACTCGCGCTGCATGGCGCCCTGCGCCACCGCCAGGTTGACGCGGTCAAAATAGTTCACCAGCACGCCCACGCCCAGCAGCGCCGCCGTCCACCATGCCCGCTTTCCTGCGCCGCCTCTCGCTGTGTCCACCCGCTGCTTATCATCCTTTCTCAGCGCTTGCTTTCAACTCCGCGCCAACTCGTGTTTGCTAACATCACCTTTCACAGCGGCCAATCTTGAATACTCCCCACCATCCGCCCCGCCACTCCACACCGCTCCCGGCTGCGAGCGAGTCTGGGCCAAACTCTAACCCACGCGCCCGCTTTTACCGCGTCCTCTATCGCTTCCCACTGGTTTTTCTTTACATCGCAGCCGCGCTGCTGCTGCTCGCGCTGCTCTACCTCCGCCGGGCTCCCGTTTATGATCGCGCCGCGTGCCTGCATCGCTGGTGTGCCCGCATCCTGCGCTGGTTCGGCCTAAATCTGACGACCATCGGCAGGCCGCCCGCCAACGGCGTTATCGTGGCCAACCATCAAAGCTATCTGGATATTTTTATCGCCTCCGCGGCCAGCCCTTGCGTCTTCGTCTCAAAAAAAGAGGTGCGCGCGTGGCCCTTCATCGGAATCACCGCCGCACTCGCCGGCACCATCTTCATTGATCGCGACCGCTCTGCCCGGGTGCAGAGCATCGGCATCGAGATGGAAGACGCGCTCCGCGCCAATGTCCCCATCTGCTTTTTTCCCGAGGGAGCGACCACCGACGGCCGCTCTCTTCTGCGCTTTCACGCCGCGCTGTTCGCGCCGGTGGTTCGCCTGGGTTCCACAGTTACGCCCGCCGCCATCACCTACCGCCTGCCTGCCGGAGGCGACCCCGCCCAACTCATCGCCTATTGGGGGAGCATGACGTTGCTGCCGCACCTGCTGCGCCTGCTCACTCTGCCGCGGATTGATTGCACGCTCCACTTCTCGCCGGACAGCTTCGTCCCGGCAGCCCCACCCGCGGAGTCCGCTACCGACCACCATCACCAGGCCGCGCGGAACGCCGCCAATCGCGCCCATGACATCGTGCTGGCCATGCTCACGGCGCGCCGGCCGCAGTAGCTAATTACTGTTTAATTTTCAGACCCGGCGGTCTATTTTTTCATCCCTGGGATAGGGCGTCAGCGGGCTAGACCTTCATCGCCGCAACTGTCGCACCGGCTCCGCCCTCGTTCTGGGCCGCCTCCCGCACCGTTTCCACCTGAGGATGCCCCTTCAAATACTCCCGCAGGGTTCTGCGCAACACGCCCATCCCGGTGCCGTGAACGATGCGCACCTCGGGCACTCCGGCCAAAAATGCGCGATCCAGAAATCTTTCGACGGTCCGTTCCGCTTCTTCCGCCGTTTGTCCAATCACGTTCACTTCGCTGGCCGCCGATTCATCGCCCACATCCACGCGAATGCCACGCCCGCGCGCCTGCTGCAACGGGGTTCCAGAGGACTCGTTCTCCCGCACAGCCTCGGCGATGTCGCCGCGCTTGACTCGCATCTTCATCGCGCCGGCCTGGACCTCAAAGGTGTCCTCGTCTACCACGCGTGTTATCTGGGCCAACTTTCCGCCGAGGCTGCGGAGCTTTACGCGATCTCCCAGCGAGACGTTCTTTACCAGGTGAGGAGTCGCGTTGGCATCGCCCGTATCCGCGCCGGTGGTGTGGGCGACCACAGCCTGATTGAACTGCTCGCGAAACTCCCGGCGCGCCTTGGCCACCCTGCGGTCCGCCTCGCGCGAAACCTTCGTCTGGGCCGCGCGGTCCTCGACCGCCTTGACACTCTCCTGGGCGCGATAGGCAAAATCCTTGAGCAGATCTTCGAGCTTTCGCTCCAGCTCGCGAATCTTTTGGCGCTGCTCATTCTTGCCCTCGCTGGCGAGCCGGTTTTTCTCTCGAGCCACCTCCTGCTCCGCCTTGAGCAACCGGGCCCGCTCCACTACCGCCGCGTCGAGTTCCCGATGGAGCCGCTCGAGAAATCGCGCCAGCTCCTCGCCCTGCACTCCCAGACGCTCGCGCGCCCGCTGCACGATGCCAGGGTCGAGGCCGAGGCGCTCCGCCACATTGATTCCCGCCGACGCGCCGGGAACCCCGGCCCGCAACTTGTAACTCGGGGCCAGCGTGTCCTCGTCAAATCCGACCGCCGCGTTCTCGACCTCCGCCTGCCCGGCGGCGTAGGCCTTCAACGCTCCGTAGTGGGTCGAGATAATGCTCCACACCTCGGGCTCGAGCAGAAACTCGGCCACCGCCACTGCCAGCGCCGCGCCCTCTTCAGGGTCGGTCGCCGTGCCCGCCTCATCGAGCAGCACCAGCGCCCGCTCGCCGGTTGCCAGGCCGCGGACGATGGCTGCAATCTGCGCGAGGTTGGTGACGTGCGCGGAAAAAGTAGACAGGTCCTTCTCAATGGACTGGGCGTCGCCAATATCGGCCAGCACGGCGCGAAACACCGGCATCCGCGCCCGCTCCGCCGGAACAGGAAAGCCAGCCTGGGCCATGAGCGCCAGCAGCCCGACGGTCTTGAGCGCCACGCTCTTGCCGCCCGCGTTTGGCCCGCTGATCACGATCTGCCGGGTCGCGCCTGAAAATGTAACCGTAACTGGAACAATCTCCTTGCCATCCCGCCGCAACCGTTCCTCGAGCAGCGGATGCCGCCCCTCAACCACCTCGAGGGTGGGGGCTGCTGCTTCGTTCCCGTCCCACACTTCCGCCTGCACGCATCCGTAGCTCTGCGCGAATCGCGCGCGCGCCATCACTGAATCGGCCTCTGCCAGCACGACGGCGGCCGCGCCCAGATCCTGCGCCGACTCGCCCACCCGTCGCGTCAGCTCGGCCAGAACCTTCCGCATCTCTTCCGCCGCCTCGTCGCGCAGCCGCACCAGCTCGTTATTCTGCTCAATGGTTTCGAGCGGCTCGACAAATACCGTCTGCCCGCTGGAGCTTGCGCCGTGGACGACCCCGGTGAGCTTGCGTTTCTGCTCCACCTTCACAGGAATGACAAACCTTTCCCCGCGCACCGTGATCAGATCGTCCTGCGCCGCGCCCTCGCTGCTGAGCTTTTTCAGCGCCGCGCGCAAACCCTCTTCGATCACCCGGCGCTGTTTCTCCTGCTCCCGCCGCAGCCGGCGCAATTCCGGAGACGCATCCTGGGCCACGGACCCGTCGGGATCGAGTTTCGCATTGACCGCGTCGGCCAGATCGCGCAGCCGCGCCCGAACGGCCGCATCGAGCAACCGCGCGCCCCGCTGTCGCAGCACCTTTAACCCATCGCCGGTTGCAGGATGCTCTGCCGCCCCCGCATTCCCCGGAGGCATCCGCAGCAACTCGCCCCATCCGGCCGCCATCGCCGCGAGGCCCGCGGCGCGCAGCAACTCTTCGCCCTCAAGCACCGCGCTGCCGGCCCAGTCGCCGCCCGTGCCCGCATTTCCCACTGCTGCCCGCGCACGACCCAGCAGCGCCGCCGGATCGGCCAGCCCCGCAAAAGAGAATCCCGCGCCGGCGCGGACGAGTCCGCGCGCTTCGGCGACCACGGCCTGCTCCTGCCGGATCCACTCCGCATCGCTCGAGGGAGCCAGCGCCTGCATCCACGCGCGCCCTGCAACCGATTGCGCGTAGCCTGCCACCATGGTGCGCAGCCTCTCCCACTCGAGCGGCGCCGCCCCGATATGCTCCAGCTGGTTTTTGATATTCGGCAACATCGCGGCTCTACGCGTGCCCGTTTGGCTTGCCGTTGGATTTTCCGTTGCTCTTCTTCATGTAGACCTGAAATTTTTTCTGCGCCCTCTGCCGCTTCCAACGGTAGTAGCGGTTGCGCACGCCAAAATACATTTCGCTGGTTCTGAATCCCACTCCATGGCGCGGCGCCAACTTGATGTAGAGATATCCGAAGAGCGCTCCGCCCAGGTGGGCCACGTTGGCAACCCCGTTTCCGCCGCCCAGCACGCCTGCCACGGCCAGCAGGATGTAAATCGTCACCAGCCACTTTGCCTTGATGCGAAAGGGCAGGGGGAAAAGCATGAACTCCTGGTCGCCGAAGAGCACGGCGAAGACGACCATGAGGCCGAAGATTCCGCCCGACGCTCCGACGGTCACGTTGCCGATGTCAATCCCGAGCTTGGCCGCAGTGGCGGGAAGCAGCCACTGCGCTCCGGCATAGGCGACAGCCACGGTGCAGAGCGATGCGCCCAGCACCGAGACGAAATAAATCTCGGCCACCTTGCGGGTGCCGATGCCGAGTTCGAGATAGGCGCCGACCATCCAAAGCGAGAGCATGTTGAAGAGGATGTGGGTGACCGACTCGTGAAGGAACGCATAGGTCAGCAGCTGCCACACGGCGCCGTGCCTGACGACGGAGACCGGTTCGAGGCCGAACCACACGAACGATGCCGTGTAAGCGAGGGGCGCGATCCACTTGAGCAGCAGCATTGCGAAATAAATGCCGGTGCAGGCCAGGACCATCGCGCGAATGAATCCGCGGAACGGTGGAAAACTCAACGTCATGGTGCTACCCGGCATCGCTTCCTCTCCTGCTCTCGGCCTCTATCGTCGCACACCGACGCGCCGGTTATCAGTTACGCAACATCTAATGCGGCGCGGCAAATTGTTTCGCAGAATTCTTTCGGCCTCCAACTTTTTGTGCACATTTTTCTTCACTGCGGCCTTGACGCCGCCCTCGACCTCTGGCAACACTACCCACAGACACTCTCGCGGGCCGGGGCCTTGCGACTTACAATCAAGCTTGGAGGAACGGAATGGCACTTTGTCCAGAATGCGAAAGCCCACTCGATCTTGACGAGGACGACGTAGACGAGGGCGAGGTCGTGGTCTGCGACGAATGCGGCTCGGAGTATGAAGTCGTCACCACCGATCCGCTCGAGCTCTCAAAAGTTGAAGAGGGCTACACCGATGAAGACGACTCCGCCTTTGTCGCCGAAGAAGAGGAAGAATAATTTTGTCCCCATACTCGCCCCAGCACTCCGCACCAAGCCAAGCTCTGCCGGCTCGCCATAGCGCTTTCAAACCGGCCTCGCGCCCGGCGCTGCTGCTGGCGTTCGCGCTGCTGCTGCTGATCGCTGCTCCTGCATTCGCGCAACAAAAAGAGCGCGTGATCGAGGGGACAGTCACTGACCACGCCGGCGCTCCCGTCTCGAATGCCATCGTCTATCTCAAGAACGGAGCCACGCTCTCGATCAAGAGCTACATCACGTCAGCGAACGGTTACTTCCGTTTCGGCCAGGTCCCGATGGACGCCGACTTCCAGGTCTGGGCCGAGGCCGGCGGGCTGAAGTCGAACACCAAGAACATCAGCGGCTTCGACTCCAAGCCCAACTGGACCATCCCTCTACGTCTCGCCCCGAAATAATCCGCGCCAGCGAAGTGATTATTTCTCGCTCATGGCGGAGGAGCCGTCTGACCACTTGCCGACGGGGATCAGGAATGTGGTTATGCGGGCCTGAGGGTCATCGAAGGCAAAAATCGGCGAGCCCGGCAGATTGGCGCCCCAGTCTTTTGCGGCGGTGAGCGGCACGAGAAACATTACGTGGGGATGCCAGTGCGCATTCTGATCGCCGAGATATTGCTGCTTAGACAGCATGTAGACCATGGCGCCAGATTCCAGAGGCGGCAATTGCTTCTGCTCAAAGGCCGCGCCCACGGCCTGAAACATCTGCGCCTTGGATTGCCCTGCCATCACCAGCTTCGTCTTGAGCAAAGTGATCGGCAGACTGGACTGCGCGGCCTGGGGGTTCAAACACATCGGCGCCCGGTTCTTCGGATTCCAAAAGTCGGGATCGTCAATGGGGGCGGTCCAGCCGCGCTCGACCATGCACACAAACCCGTTACTGCCCTTCTCTGCGACGTCATAACCCTGGCGGGTGAGAACCAGCACTTCGGCGCCACCGGAAATCGAAGCCGGCGCCGCGCTTCGCGCTAACGCTATCTCGGCACCTCGCTCCATCAGATACTGGTCAACCGGAGCCATCGTGGGATAGGGCTCTTTCGGCTGCTGCCCCCACGCCGGCAATCCCGCGCCGAGCAGAGCGACCTGAGCCAGAATCGCAACCACAATCACCTTCGCCGACTTCTTCCGCGTCATCATCTCGCGCCTCACTTTCCTCTCGACGCCAAATTGTATTGCGGCCAGGAGCTCCGGCGGCGGCCACGGTAACTGGGCTCTGGCTAAGCCAACACCCTCTGATATACTTAAATCTGCTTTAAATCCTTGTTTTTGAGTAGTGTCATGCCTAAATTGAAAACGCACAAAGGTGCGGCGAAGCGCTTTAAAAAGACTGCCAATGGCAAAGTCAAGCGCGGCCAAACCAAGATGCGCCACATCCTCACGTCGAAGGACACCAAGACCAAGCGTCGCCTGACAGCGCCTGCTTACGTCTCTGATGCTGACCTGGACAAGGTGTTGCGCATGATCCCATACGCCTGAGATTCAGGCGTCCTTCTTCTCAACAGCAGTCGCTGTGCGCTTACGGGGCAACCCGCAGGCCGGTGGATTGAGAAGGTCGAGCGAGCGAAGAGGCACTCCATGCCTCCAGCCGCAAGCAAGTCAGCAAGCGACGGCGGCAAGCCGTCAAAAAGGAGAGCACCATGCCTCGCGTAAAACGTGGCAATAAACGCAAAGAGTACCGCAAGAAAATTCTCAAGCGGGCGTCCGGATACTTCCTCACAAAATCAAAGCTCTACCAGGCTGCCGAAGAGGCGGTGGAGCGCGGGCTCAAGTTCGCCTATCGCGGACGCCGCGAGAAGAAGCGCCAGTTCCGTGCCCTGTGGATTGTGCGTATCAACGCCGCAGCCCAGTTGAACGGACTGTCATACTCGCAGCTCATTCACGGGCTCAAGCTGAACGGAGTCGAGCTCGACCGCAAGGTGCTGGCCGACATCGCCGTGGCCGACCCGCAGGGCTTTGCCGCCCTGGCGGTGAGCGCCAAGGACGCCTTCACCAAGAAGAAGTCCGCCGCCGACAAGGTCAACGCCGACAAGCACCCCAAGCGGGCGGCCAAAGACTCAGCCGCGCACAACGCCAGCAGCAACCGGGCGGCAAAAAAGTCAGCTGCCTAACTGCAGTTAGTTTCAAAGAGAGCGCAGCCCACAAGCTGCGCTTTTTTATTTGCCGCGGACATCCGATTCCCACTCATTTATCCTTGTGCTTCGCATGCCCGACGCCATCCCAACTCTCGCCTCGCATTCCACCGCCGACCTCGAGGCTGCCTTCGCCTCGCTAGCCGGTGAGGTCCGCGCCGGAGCTGGGTCGCTGGGTTCGCCGGAGGCGGTCGAAAACTTCCGCCTGCACTGGCTGGGCCGCAAACAAGGGCGGCTGAAGGCCATCTCCGACGCGTGGCTGAAGACGGCTCCGACGGAATCGCGTAAGGAGATCGGCCAGCGGTTTAATCAACTCAAGCAGCTGATCGAGAGCCAGCTGGACTCCGCCGCAGCCGCAAAGCCGCTCGATTCCTCAGCCGCTCTCGACGTCACACTGCCGGGCACACTGCCGGCGATCGGCGCGGAGCATCCGATCATCCGCACCATGAACGAGATCGTAACCATATTTGCGCGAATTGGCTTCTCGGTTGCGACCGGCCCCGAGGTGGAGACCGACTACTACAATTTCGAGTCACTCAACTTTCCGCCGAACCACCCGGCGCGGGATACGCAGGACACGCTGGTAGTGGCCGGGCAGGCGCAGAAGCCGCTCCGGCAGCGGCTGCTGATGCGCACGCATACTTCGCCGGTGCAGATTCGGACCATGGAGCAGCAGGCTCCGCCCATCCGACTGGTGATCCCGGGCAAGGTGCATCGCAACGACGCCGCCGACGCCACGCACTCGCCCATTTTCCACCAGGTGGAGGGCCTCGCGGTAGACACCAACATCACCTTCTCCGACCTCAAGGGCACGCTCGACTTCGCGATGAAGGAGCTGTTCGGCTCCTCAGTGAAGACGCGCTTCTTCCCGTCGTTCTTTCCCTTCACCGAGCCGTCGGCCGACGTGCAGATCTCCTGCATCTTCTGCGGCGGCAGAGGCTGCCGCAAATGCAAAAACTCCGGCTGGATAGAGCTGCTGGGCTGCGGCATGGTCAACCCGGCGGTCTTTGAATTCGTCACGGGGACGCCAGCCTGCCTATGATCCTGCGCGCATCTCCGGCTTCGCCTTCGGCATGGGAGTGGAGCGGATCGCGATGATGAAGTACGGCGTCTCGGACATCAGCTTGTTTTATTCAGGGGACGTCCGCTTTCTGGAGCAGTTCGCCTGACGTTCATTTCGCCCGACCTGAAATTTACCCTCAACCCAGCGGCTGTCCCACACGGATCGAGCAGCTCGTCCGGATCGCTCAAAGCGAACTCGCGCATCTTCCACTGCTGATCTCCCGGGGGACCCAGCGTCTTGATCCCGTTGGCAATGACCCGCGCATAAAATCCGTCCACATCCTCGACGTAGAGATATAGCCCGCCGGGGTTGTAAGTAAATTCCTTCTCGCTCGCCCGGCGCAGATGGATATACGAGTTGCCCAGCCGCAAGAAGGCATAGTTCGCGCCGTCCTCATAAGGTTCCACGTCGAATCCAAGAGCCTGGTAGAAGCGAAACGAACGCTTCATATCTCTTGCCGGCACGATCGCGGTGATCGCTTTCAGCTGAACTGTCTCAGACATGCGGGCATTTTACTCCAGCTTTTCAGCCCCCCTCACGCTGCCTTGGGCATCTGCAAAGCCTTCCCTCTTCTCTTGCCGTACTTGCGCAAGAACAAATCCATCACGCCGCCCTGCACTACCAGCGAAAACAGCACGACCATATATGTCGTCGGAGCGATCCACGTCCAGCCCAGCGATACGGGAATTGACAGGGCCAGAGCCAGCGATAAGCCGCCTCGCAGCCCGCCCAGGGTGAGTAGCACCACCGACCCATCCTGCTTCGGCTGCAACAATCGCAAGAGGCCGAGCATGAGCGCGACCGCTGCGGCCCGCACCACATTCACTATTACGATCGCGATCACGCCGCGCCCGGCCACGATCCAGCTCACGGGAATTACCAGCAGCTCGAGTCCCAGCAGCACGAACAGCACGGCGTTCTGGATCTCGTCCATCGCCTTCCAGAAATGATCCAGCTCATTATGCGAAATCTCGTGATGCTCATGGCGCTCATTCCAGTAGCGCATTGACAGCCCGGCGGCGACTGCGAACATCGGCGCAGACAGGTGAATCTTTTCCGCCAGGGCGTAGCCGCCGCCCGCGAGCGACAAGGTGAGCAGCAACTCGATGTGATATTCGTGCACCCGCCGCATCATCTCTGACGCAGCCCACGCCAGCACCACGCCCAGCAGCAATCCTCCGCCTGCGCCCACGACCAGCACGCCGACCAGGTGATGCGCCGTCACGTGCTCGCCGCGCGCCAGCTCAAGCAGCGCGAGAAAGATGACCGCGCCGACGCCATCGTTGAACAGCGACTCCCCCGCGAGCCGCGCCTGCAGCCGCTCGGGGGCGCCGACGCGCCGCAACATCTCAAGCACCGCAATCGGATCGGTCGGCGAGATGAGCGCGCCGAAGATGACGCACTCCAGCCAGCTGACCGGCAGCCCCATCAACGATGTCACCGCATGGGTGAGCCACGCCACGCCGGCCATGGAGAGCAGGGTTGCGCCGAGAGCCAGCAATCCCACGGCCAGCTTCTCTTTGGCCAGCTGCTTGATGTCCACCAGAAAACCCGCCGCGAAGAGCAGGGTCGCCAGCATTCCGTGCAGGATCAGCGCCTCAAAGTTCGTGCGCTGGGCGAGGACCGAGGCCCACAGTTTGAGCTGCGGCGCCCACGGCTCCATGACGAGCAGGGTGACGCTGAAAACCGCCGTCAGCACCATGGTGCCCAGGGTTGAGGGCAGCTTGAGCCAGCGCGCGCAGACCCACCCGAAGACCGCCGCGGCGGTGACCAATATGCTCAGTAGCGCCAGCACCGTCATTGGCTCAGTTCTACCACTGGACGCCAGGAATTCGCATCCCACGCGGCTGCCGCTACACTATTCTTCAGCACGCATGAAGATCCTCACCTCCTGGCTCCGCGAATATCTGCCCGCTCTTCCGGTTGACGACGAAGCTCTCGCCGACGACCTCACCCTCCGCGGCATCGCTGTTGAAGGCGTGGTGCCCGTCGCCGCTTCGTCCTCCGTTTTCGAGATGGACATCACGACCAACCGGGTGGACGCGATGAACCATTACGGGGTCGCGCGCGAAGCCGCCGCCATCTACTCGCTACCCCTGCTGCCACTGGCGCCGCAGCTGCCGCAGGCTGATAGCGCTGCTGCGTTCCCGGTCGAGATTCGCGAGCCAGCACTCTGCGGCCGCTTCACGGCCCGCGTCCTGCGCGACGTTTCGATTCGCGAATCACGCGGCATCGTCAGGGAGCGCTTCGCCGCCCTTGGGCTCAAGCCGATTTCGAATGCGGTGGACGCGTCGAACTATGTGCTGCACGGCATGGGCCAACCGACGCACGCCTTTGACCTCGACAAGATTTCAGGCGGGCGGATCATTGTGCGGCTGGCTCGCGCGGGAGAAAAGCTGCGCACACTGGACGGGGTTGAACGCACCCTGACGGTGGACGACCTCGTGATCGCCGATGCAGAGCGCGCTATTTCGCTGGCCGGCATCATCGGTGGATGGGACACGATGATCACCGCCTCCACGCGCAACGTGCTCATAGAGGCCGCCTGGTTCGACCCGGTCCGCGTGCGCCAGTCGGCTCGCCGGCACGGCCTGCACACCGACGCCTCGCATCGCTTCGAACGCGGCGCCGACTTTGCTGCGCCGGCAATTGCCTCAGCCCTGGTGGCTGCACTTATTCTGGCCGACGGGGGCCAGCCCTCGGGCGAACTCACCGATTCGATCGTTGCGGACGCAGCTGCCCGGACGCTTGACCGCGCCACCGTCCAACTACGCCTGGCCGAGATCCACCGCATTCTAGGACGCACTGTAGACGCCGACTCACTGACCGAATCCACCATCGCGCCGATTCTTACCTCTCTCGGTTGCAAATTGCGCCCGACCGCGGCCGGGGAGTGGTCGGTCACGCTGCCCTCATGGCGCCTGGACCTCAACGTCGAGATTGACCTCATCGAAGAGGTGGCCCGCGTCTACGGCTATAACCGATTCGCCAACACGCTGCCCTCATTCAGCGGAGCCGTGGTGCCGCTTGCCACCGCTGCCGCCGAGTCTGCGGTCCGCGGTACCCTGCTCGCGGCCGGATACAACGAGGCGATCGCCTCGACCTTCTGCTCCGCCGCCGACGCAGAGCTCTTCGCCGTCCGCGCCGGTTCCGTCGCTGCCCTCGGCAACCCGCTCAGCGAAGAGGCCGGGGTGCTGCGCCCCTCGCTGCTGCCCGGCATGCTCGCGATGCTGGCGCACAACCTCAATCACGGGGCCGACCGGGTCCGGCTCTTTGAAAGCGGCACGATCTTCTCCGCTACGCCCTCGCGCGACGCGTCGATTGACGCTGTAGGCGAGCGGCCATCCTTAGCCCTCGGCCTGACCGGCGCGGTCGCGCCCAGCCCGCTCTACTCGCCCGATGACGCACCCTTCTTCGCGCTCAAAGGCGCAATCGAGGCGGTGCTGAAAAAATTCACCTACGCTTCGCTCTACTTTGACTCGCTCGCCGGCTCCGATCTCGCGCCCAGATGGGTCCATCCCCATCGCGCCGCCCGCATCGTTCTCGACGGAATCACCGTCGGCTGGCTGGGCCAACTCCATCCCACCCAGGCCGACGCCCGCAAACTGCGTCAGCCGGTCTACCTTGCGGAGATCGCGCTCGAGCGCCTCTTCCACAACGCGATCCGCACTCCGTCGGCGCGGGAAATCTCACGCTTGCCTGCGGTGCATCGCGACTTTTCGTTCATCTTCCCCGACTCCGTGACCTGGCAACGCATCGCCGGCGCACTCGACGCGGCCGCGGTGCCGTTCCTCATCGGCTATGCGCCGCAGGAGATCTTTCGCGATCCCAAAGGCGTGACCGTGCCGGCGGGACATGAGTCGCTGCTGCTGCGCGCGACTTTTCAATCCCCTGACCGCACCCTGGTTGAGGAGGAGCTGCAGACCTCCGGCCGCGGGCTGATCGCCGCCCTCACCGCAATTGGTGGAGCACTCCGCGCCTAGCGGCTGCAAAACCGGCAGCCGGGCTTGGCGGGCAAGTAAAGCCGGCCGCGCAGCATAATTCACTTGCCGACGGGCCTTGGCCGCGCTAGGCTTGCACCGCCATGATTCCTACTCGACGCTCTTTCCTAGTACGCGGAGCCGCCGTTGCTGCCACCGCCACCATCTCACGCGGATTTCTCTTTCCCCGCAGGCTGCTCGCAGATGCAAATCCTGCCTCGAAGGTGACGCCGGATGCCGCTCTCGCGCGGCTGAAAGAGGGCAACGCCCGTTTTGTCGCCGGCAAATCGCACGCGAATAATTCCGCTGCGCGACGCACCGAGCTGGCGAAGGGCCAGTACCCGATTGCCGCGGTGCTGTGCTGCTCGGACTCGCGCGTGCCGCCGGAGACGATCTTTGATCAGGGGCTGGGCGATATCTTCATCGTCCGCCTCGCCGGCAACGTTCTGGATGACGACGGCCAGGCCAGCATTGAATACGCGGTCGCGGTGCTGAACGTGCCGCTGCTGGTCGTGCTCGGCCACTCGGCCTGCGGAGCTGTGAAGGCGGCGCTGGACGTGAAACAAAACGGCACGGCGCTCCCCGGCAAACTTCCGGGGCTGGCCTCGCGCATTATCCCCGCGGTGGATGCAGCTATCGCTGCGCATCCTAAAGAGACGGGCGAGGAGCTGCTCAACGCCTGCATCAGCTCGAATGTCTCGTATGGAATGACCGAGCTTGGCGCGAAAGACCCGGTGATCGGCCTCGCCATCTCGCACGGTCAGGTCAAAGTTGCCGGGGGAATCTATTCGCTGCCCAGCGGCAAAGTGGACTGGATGTAAGCCACCCAGCCCACTTGATTCACCGCTCCCATGGTCTAGCCAGTGCCCGGCTGCGCCTCGCTATTCGCACGTCCCCGCTAGCGTGTCGTCACCTCGACGCCCCCGTTGACCGTGTCCAGCTTCAGCGTCGGTCCGCCCCCACCGATGTCGCTCGAGATGCTGTTCTTCATCTTGCCCTGCATCACGATCGCGGGCTCAATCTCAAACCCGCCATTCACCGTGCTCGCTTCCAGATGCGCGCCGTAATCTTTCGGCAACGCCAGCTCCACGCCGCCATTCGTCGTCTGCGCATTCAGCCCCGCGCCCACCCAGCGCCGCCCGCTCAGCTTGATGTCCAACCCGCCGTTGGTCGTCTCGCCCTTCACGTCGCCGGCGACATCGGTCAGCTCCACGCCGCCGTTGGTCGTGTTGAATCGCAGCTGCCCGTCCAGCTTGGTAAATTCAATCCCGCCATTTTCCGCCTTTGCATCCACCGACGTTTTCACCGGAGCCTTGATTCTGTAACTGACCGAGTACTTATCCCTCGGCCCTTCGGACCGCACCTTCGCCCCATCGGTCAGAATCTGCACCTTCTGCATGCGCTCCTTCTGGTCGGCTTCGCTGCCGCCCCACACCTGCACCACGGCTTCAATCGCAATATCGCTCCGTTCCTCGCCCTCTACCGAAACCCCGCCGTTCAGCCGCCCATCCACCTGAAGGCTCGCCGCCGCCGGAATCGTCATCTCGCGGACCTCGCATAGCCTCTCATGGTCCCCGCCGCCATTCTCATCCGCCGTGCACGGACGCGCATTCCCCTGCGCCGCCGCAAACGATGCACTCAACGCCACCGCGCCCGCTACCATCACTACCCGCCTCAAATTCTCTCCGCTCGCAACCATCACTTGTCTTCCTCCTCAAATTTATTCATCAGCTCTTACAAATTCTTATCGTTTCTTCGCTGATGTAGACGCCGCCAACCCGGCTTCGTTAGCTCCCGCCCCCGCTTTTCTAAAAGTAGCTCCCCCCTTGCTCCCCACCCCCCTCTTTCCTTAATCTCTTAACTGTGAAATCTCCCTGGCGCCGCTTTTTCGCCGCAGATGTTCCCAACTCATCGCTCACTCCTCAACAGGCCCTGCGCCGCCTGCAGCAAGGCAATCAGCGCTTCGCAGCGGGGAAATCGCGGGCCCGCACCTCCATCCGGCTACGCACCCAACTGGCCGCAGGACAGTCGCCCATGGCCGCGATTCTGTGCTGCGCCGACTCTCGCGTGACTCCGGAAATTATCTTCGACCAGCCGCTCGGCCAGATCTTCTCCGTTCGCGTCGCCGGAAATTTCCTGCACGACGACGGATTAGCCTCGCTCGAATACGCCGCCCTCAAGCTGTCTGCGCCGCTGCTCTTCGTTCTCGGTCACACCGATTGCGGAGCTGTTCGCGCCGCCATGCAAGCGGTACAGGAAGAGGCCTACTTCCCCGGCCACCTGCCCACTCTGCTGCGCTCACTTCTGCCCGCCGTGCGCCAGGCGCTGCAGGCTCCGGCGCCCCACTCGGCCGATCCCGAATCCTCTACCCCGGAAGCCCTGCTCAAAGCGCAGCTTGACCTGTGCACACGCCTGAACGTTGCCAACACCATGCGAAAGCTGGCCGAATCTCAGCCCGTGATCGCGCCGGTCGCCGAGTCGGCCCGCGTACTCATCGCTGGAGGCGTCTATAACGTAAAAACCGGCGTGGTCGAGATGATCGAGCCGGCTTCGCTTCGCTAGGCGACGCGCGCGTCATGAAATATTCGCGAACTCGCGCTACTCGTCGCGCCCGGGAAACAGCATCGCCGCCATGCCCAGCAATCCGCCGGTGGAGAGAATGAACAGCAGCAGCCACAGCAAATGCTCCGACACGATGCCCAGCCACGCGCCCACCAGCACCGCGGTCGCCTGATAGGCGGGCACGCACAGGAAAAATCCCAGCGCCAGCCAGCCACGCGCGGCGCGTCCGCGCTCCATGCGGCTCTCGCCGATGCACCATGCCGCGGCCAGCACCAGCGCGGCCATCCCGAGACAGGGCAGCAGCAAGCGGGTCCAACTAAACGACGCCTGGATCGCCACGGAGGCGAACATAAGAAAATGCAGCACGAGAAATACTGCTGCCAGTCCCCAGGTGCCTCCCCACTTGCCGCCGGGAGTGGTTCCGCTCACAGGATTCCCATCGCTTTTCCTACGCGGCCCATGGTCTCGAGCGCCTGGTCAAGCTGCGGCCGGGTGTGCTCGCTGGTCATGATGGTCCTGATGCGCGCCTTGCCCTCGGCGACGGTGGGAAAGGCAATTCCGGTCGCCATTACTCCGGCATCAAACAGCGCGCGCGAAAAATCCATGGCCTTGCGGCCCTCGCCGACAATTACCGGGGTGATGGGAGTCTCGCTGGCGGGAGTGGTCCTGCCGCCAATATCAAATCCCAGCCCGGCGAGCTCGCCTTTCCAATAGCGCGTGTTCTCCCACAGGCGCTCGATGCGCTCCGGCTCTTCTTCGAGGACGTCAAACGCGGCGATGCAGCTGGCGGCCACGCCGGGGGGATGCGATGTCGAAAACAAAAACGGCCGAGCACGGTGATAGAGAAACTCGATCAGGTCGCGTGACCCGCACACATAGCCGCCGAGCGCGCCAATCGCCTTGCTCAGCGTTCCGACCTGCACATCAACGCGGCCATGCGCTCCGAGATGGTCTACGCTGCCGCGACCGTTGCGGCCGAGCACGCCGCTGGCATGGGCATCGTCCACCATCATGATGGCGCCGTAGCGCTCGCAGACCTCTGCGAGTTTGTCCACAGGCCCGATGTCGCCGTCCATGCTGAAGACGCCGTCGGTAATCACCAGCTTGTGCCCGGGCTCGTTCTGGACCTCCCTTAGCAGCTCCTCGGCATGGGCCACATCTTTGTGGCGGAAGACCTTGATTTTGGCCCGAGACAGGCGCGCGCCATCAATGATGCTGGCGTGGTTGAGCTCGTCGGAGATGATGAAGTCTTCTTTGCCGAGGATGGCGCTGACCGTGCCGGCATTTGCCGCGAAGCCGCTCTGGAAGACCACGCACGCCTCGACATTTTTAAAGCGCGCAATCTTCTCTTCGAGCTCCATGTGGATTTTCATCGTGCCTGCGATGGTGCGCACCGCGCCTGAGCCCACGCCAAACTTCCGCGTGGCCGCGATCGAGGCCTCGCGCAGCCTGGGGTGAGTCGCCAGCCCTAGATAATTGTTGCTCGCGAGGTTGATGACCTTCTTGCCGTCGTAGGTGCAGACCGCCTCCTGCTCGTCATCCAGAACACGCAGGTGAAAATAGGTCCCCTTGGCCTTGAGCTCATCGAGTTGTTCCGTCAGGTAGCGCAATTGGGGGCGTGCCGCCGCAGCCGTCGTCATCAGTTCTCACCTCAGCTTGAAATGAACGTTTTATCCTATCGTGTTTCAGAGCCCGCGGATGGCGACCTCATCCCTGTCGCCTTGCGCTGTGCACGGAATCTACAGCTGGCTGGTCACGGTCCACTCTCGGTGGTGCGCGGTTGGATTTACGCGGGGCCCTCAAAAAAAGCGCGAAGCTGAATCTGCACGGGGCGGCCTCGAAAATCCGCCGCACCATCCCTGATACGTCACCAAAATGGCACTAAGGGGCTCAGCACCGCATTTTGCATTTTTGGCGTTTACACCGGCCCCTGTATCTTGATCATGGATAACTATCCATGCGACTTTCCCGACTCTTTGCCGGCCTGCTCATCATCGCGCTCATCGCGTTTGGCCTGCTCTACCTGGACCAGCATGGATATCTCAAGCGCGCCGTGACCCCGGACAGCGGCTACCTGCGGGTGGACGAAACCACGACCCCGCCGATCGCCGCGCCTTATCCCACGCCATCGCCGGTGCCTGAGACGACCGCAACCTCTGCCGGCCACGACGGCGCCCGGAGTGCCGGTCGCCGCCATCACGACCCACACGCCGACGGGCACAAAGATTGTCTACATAGATGCGCAGGGCAATCCCTGCTCGCCCACGGCGGTGGCGGCGGCAGCCAAGCCGCATGCGCCGCACGCAGCCATCGCAGCTCGCAGCTCGCGTCCGCGGCAATACTCGAGCGCGGCCCCGATGCCGGCGCCGCCATCCGGGGGATACGGCTCCGCCGCCTGCAGCCTAATCCGCACCGGCCCCAGCGGGCTGCGGTCGCTCGCGCTGCCCTCAGGAATGCTCATTAATGTCGCGGTGGACCGGGACCTCGGCACCGCCATCTCCAGCGCCGGCGAGGATTTTTCGGGATACCTGGTCGGCCCGGTAACCTACTGCGGGCAGGTTATCCTTCCCGCGGGAGCGCCGGTCTACGGCTCGGTGGTGCTGGCGCAGGCGCGGCCGCCGCACACCCAGGCCGACTCCATCCTGCAGCTGCGGCTGACCGGACTCGACGCCAACGGCTACCACTTCCCGCTGCAGGCCGGATCATTTAATCGCCGCATGCCGGACGATCCGAACTACAACGCGGTGGCGCACATGAACGATCCCAACTGGATCGAGAACGCGCCGGCCGGCAAAGACATCATCTTCCCTGCCAACTCGGTGGTCAGTTTCTGGCTGCAGGGGCCGGCCACGGTCTATTTCTGAAGTCTGCGGGCGCGGATCGCCCTTAAAACGGCGTCAGAATTATCTTGCTGGCCTCGCCTGTCTTCAGCAGCTCCATCGCCCTGTCGAAGTCACGCAGCGGAATGTGATGGCTGATCACCGGATCGAGATCCAGCTTGCCGCCTTTGAGCAGCGCCTCCATCTGATACCAGGTCTCGAACATCTTGCGCCCGTTGATCCCCTGAACGGTCGCGCCTTTGAAGATCACGTCGTCGGCGAGATTGAGCGTCACCTCGCGCGAGGGCAGTCCCAGCAGCGAAACCCGGCCGCCGGTTCTGAGGGCTTTGAAGCCGATGCGGATTCCGTCCTGGTGCCCGCTCATCTCCAGCACGACGTCTACACCGACGCCGCCGGTGAGCTTGCAGATCCTGCCGGCCGCGTCTTCTGAGGCGGGGTCGAGGACCACGTCGGCGCCCATCTTTGTCGCGAGCCCGCGCCGGTAGGGATTCACCTCGACGGCGAATACCTCGGCCGCCCCGCACAGCTTTGCCACCGCAATTGCGAACAGCCCAATCGGGCCGCATCCTATAACTGCAACTGTTTTAGTTGCAATTTCACCGGCCAGAACGGTGTGTACCGCGTTGCCCAGCGGATCCATCAGCGATCCCCACTCCTCGGGAATCGCCTGGTCCAGCTTCCATATATTCGACTCGGGAATTTTCACGAACTCGGCAAACGCTCCGTCGGAATCCACGCCGATAATCTTCACGCGCTGGCAGATATGCGCCTGCCCGGTGCGGCATTGCAGGCACTTGCCGCATGCCACATGCATCTCGGCGGAGACAAAATCTCCGGCCTTCACGGTGGTCACATCTTCGCCCACGCGCTCGACCACGCCGCAAAACTCGTGGCCCGGGACCAGCGGCGGCTTGATCCGCCCCTGCGCCCAGGGGTCCCAGTTGAAAATGTGCAGGTCAGTTCCGCAAACGCTTGCCGCCCTCACCCGCACCAGCACGTCGGTCGCGCCCACCACCGGCACGGGGACCTGCCGGATCTCAATTCCCGGAGCCGCCTTTGCCTTAACAATCGCCTGCATCATCTCTGCCATCGTCTCTCTCTGCCCTCGTTCCGTTCCGCAAACCCTTTAGACTATCAGCCGCTGTGCTTAAGTAACGGCCCTGCTGCTAACCCCGGCCCTGCCGGCCGCGTCCAATTGTTCGCAGAGATCTTTTATGGACACCCGCACCCCGCGCTCTCGCTCACTGGTGGCAGCCAGCCTGGCCGCCATCGTAGTCATCACAACCATCGCCGCATTTATCCCGGCACGGGCGCAGTCATCCGCCCCGCCCGACGCGGCGCCGGCCACTGCCTGCCCGGTGATCATCACCGATGCGCACTTCACGCGCTTTGCTAAGCCGCAGCCTGTGCCCGCGCCTAACGCGACCACCGAAGACAAGGCCTACGGCTCGCTGCATGTGGAATATCGCAACGCCTCGGGCAAGCCGGTGCGCAGCTTCGATTTTTCCGTCAAGCTGGCGCCGGAAAAATCCTTTCGGCCGCCGCTACTGCGCATCCCGGACGATCTCGTCGCACTTCTCTCAGGCCGCGCCGCTCGCGGCCACCGATGCGAGCCATGCCGATTATTCCGTGCAGGTCAACGCCCGCGATCTCATCTTCCTGCGCCTCGACAAAGTCACGTTCGCGGATGGCTCTACCTGGACCAGTGCCACACCCGGGGCCTGCATTTATCGCCCGAAGGCGGCGGTCGTGCCCGCGCATCCTGTCCAGACCAGCGCGGCGGAGAATTAACGCTTAATACCGCATCTTCTTGAACCGCACCTTTTTCGCTTTTTGCTGCTCCGCGCCCTTGTCGTCCTTGCGGTGCGTCGTCAGCGTTCCCACCAGCGCGTAGGTTACGTTGAGCGTCTTGTCTTCCGGAGGCGTCTGCTTCAGCACGCCATCGAACTCATACCAGGTGCGGTGAATCTCGTGGGTGATGAAGTGCAGCCGGTCTCCGTCGAGCCGTGTCTGCATGAAAAAAAATGTCAGCGGAGCCTTGGCGTCGCCGGTCACCCGGCTGCCATACAGGCTCAAATATCCGGCGAGGCCATCGGGAGTGAAATCCACCTCCATGACATCGCGGCCGTGCCCGAGATCATAGTGGCCCGACGCCTCAATCGGCATGCGCATCTCGCCGATGACATTGGTGTCCACCGCGGTATCGGCATTCGACGCCGACGCGCGGTCGGTCAACTTCTGCTGCGGCGTTTGTCCCGCCTGAGCCTGCCCGGCCTGCTGCTGTGCGAACGACGCCGCGCCCGCCGTTATCATCAGCAGCCCGCACGCGATCGCAGCTTTTGAAATGCTTTCCACCATCCCTTGCCTGGATGCTACTTGCTTCCCTTTCTCGCCGCCTCAAACTCGTCGCCCTGCTGCCATCCCAACGGAGCGGGCATCTCGGCCGCCTTCCATCCCAGCACAAATCCGAACCGCGCCAGCGGTCGCGTTACCGCTAAAGTCCATCGCGGGGGAATATTCATCGCTGACCTGATGGTAGTGCTCGGTGTCATAGATGCGCTTCTGTTCCACGCCCCAAGCCTTGTCGTGCCCCACGTATAGCGTCCCCGTGTCTATGCTGAATGCCGGAATGCCCACGCGCGCAAAACTAAAGTGGTCTGACCGGTAGTAGTGACCCGCCATCGGCTGTTCATCGGGTTGCAGCTCGAGCCCCATCTGCTTTGCCGTCTGCTCGACGACCGGCCAGAAGCTGGTCCGCTCCGCCCCGCTCACCTGCGCCGAAGCCATATCGCCGACCGGCAGGAGCTCGTCAAAATTCAGGTCGAGAGAAATCTGCGCCGCAGGCACCGGCGGATGCATTCCCAGATACTTTGAGCCGAGGAGCCCCTGCTCCTCGCCCGTGACGGTCGCAAAAAATATGCTGTGCTGCGGCATGACACTCAACTGCGACCACGCTCGCGCCAGCTCAAGCACGATCGCCGAGCCGGTCGCATTGTCCGCGGCCCCGTTGTAAATATTGTCGCCGGTTTTATTGGCGCCGAGCCCGAGATGATCGTAGTGCCCGGTATAAATCACCGCCGCATCCGGCTTGCCCGCGGCCACGTTTGCCCCGGGCAATTGCGCGATTACATTGTTCGAAGTAAATTTCCTGACCTCGCTCACGATGTGCGCCTGCAACCGCACGCCCAGCTCGACCGGTTTGAAATCGCGAGACTGCGCCGCCGTGATCATCGCCGTGGCATCGCGCCCGCTGAGCGCGAACAGCTTTCCGGCGCTCGCGTAGGTCATCCAGCCCGCCGCTTCAAGAGTGTTGGCGGCATCGCCGACCAGCTCCGACCGCTCCGTCAGCCCGCTCGACCGCAGCACGTCCCATCCGTAGCTGGCGAGATCGGTGCGGTGAATGATGAGGACGCCCACGGCTCCCCGCCGCGCCAGCTCTTCATACTTGTAGGTCCAGCGGCCGTAATAGGTCAGGGGCTTGCCGTGAAAGGGGCTGCTGTCTTCCTCGCCCGGCTGGTTCACAATCACCAGCGCGACTTTGCCGTGCAGGTCCACGCCCTTGTAGTCGTCCCACTTGTACTCGGGCGCATCAATGCCAAATCCTACGAAGACCACTGGCGCGTCAACATTCGCTACCGGCGTGGCTGTCTGGTTTTCAATGACGTAATCCTCAGGGAACTTCAGCGAGAAATTCTTCCCGCCGCCGCCCTCGAATGCAAACGTGGTGGAATCGGCCACGGTACGCACCCCGACGAAATCTACTTTCTGCAGATAGCTGCGAACTCCGTCCGCACCGGCATCCCCGGCCGGCTTAAGCCCGTAAAGCGCAAACTGCGTCGCGATATATTCCGCGGCAATGTCGCCCCCGCGCTGCCCGGTGCCGCGACCCTCAAGCAGGTCGTGGGACAGAAATCTCACATGCGCCCGCAGCTTCTCCGCGTCAATGCTCGCCGCAGCGGCCGCGACGGCCTTAGGCACGCCCGTCTTTGCTAACGCCGTGCTCACGGGAGTCGCCTGGCCTAATCGCGCCGCCTCAGCGCCGGCTTTCGCCGCAGCTGCCCTGGCCGCAACGTTGTCTCCCGAAGCATTCTGTCCCATCAAAACTCCGCTCAATCCCAGTCCCATCGCCACGCACACGACACTCGACCTCATCCAGCCCATTCGACTATTTACCTCAAATTGTTAATTGTTTTTAGATTTTTGCGTTTCTCGAATCTTACTTTGCTTTCATGCCAGAGGCTAAGAATTGGCTCGCAGCCCTTCTTCCGCGCCTTTTTGCTCCACGGTTTCGTCCGTCTCGGCGGCAGCTTCGGGAGTGATCACCATCCGTCCCATTCGCTTCAGAACCTTCCGCGCCAGTCCGGTCAGAGCGGTGGCCTCGAGATTTTTTCCCCGGACCCATTGGCGCGGCGCGTCCTTGTTCTTCAACTGCGCCGATGCCTCCGTCACCCGGTAAATCCGGACATAATAATTTGTATTTGTAATCGAATGACGCACAATCAGGGCGGGGTCTTCATCCGGCTCAAGCTCCAGCTCGGGAAGCTCCCACATCCCCGCCATCTTTGCCGCGTTGACCGGGCCGCTGTTCGAGCCACACCTGCCAGCTCTTGCCGCGACCGCGGTCGGCCACTCCATAAGCCACCTGTTGGCTGCGCATGACTTTTCGCGGAGTGACCACGTGCTCGCCGCGCGTTTTGCACCACTCATACACGGGGCACTCACCGCACCTTGGCCCGCGCGGCAGACAGACGGTCGCGCCCAGCTCCATCATCGCCTGGTTAAAATCGCCCGGCCGCTCCACATCCAGCAAGCGCTGCGCGAGCTTCTGCCACTTCGTTCCGCCGCGCTGCTCCGGCTCGCCCTCGAGCCGGGCCAGCACACGCTCCACATTCCCATCCACCGCCGCTACCGGAGCTCCGTATGCAATGCTGCCCACAGCGGCGGAGGTATACACGCCCACCCCCGGCATGCGCCGCAGCTGCTCAATCTCTCGCGGGATCTGGCCGCCATGCTCCTGCACCACGACCTGCGCCGCACGCTGCAAGAGCCGCGCCCGCTGGTAATATCCGAGGCCGCTCCACAGCGCCAGCACGTCATCCACATTTGCCAGCGCCAGCGAGATGACCGTAGGAAAGCGCTTCATGAAGCGGCCATAATGCCCGGCCACGGCGGTCACCCGGGTCTGCTGCAGCATGATCTCCGACACCCAGATTGCATAGGGGTCACGGGTGCGCCGCCACGGCAAGTCGCGCTTTGACTCGTCGTACCAACGCAACAACGCTTCGCGCGCCGTGGCTATCTCAGCGGCCTGCATGATGTGATTACGACCTGACCTTTCCGCCCCGCGCTTTACTTGCCGCCCGCCGCATTCGCGTCGCACTGCAGGATGAGCAGATACGGCGTTGCCGTCTTCTTTCCCGTGAGCTGCTGCCACACGCCCGCCATCCGCCGCGACTCCGTGGTCCCATCCGTGCGCACGATCTGCAACGTATATGTAACCGTAATGTCGGGCCCGTTGGATTTCACCATCGTCTCCCCGACCTGCACCTGTTTTACCTTCAGCGCCTTCAAATAATCCACCACCTGTTCGCGGCCGTGCTCCATTCCGGGCCCCATCCACAACGCGTTGGGGGCCAGCAGTGCGGTGACCTCATCCCACTTGGCCGCCGACACGTCATCCCAAAAGATTCTCTGCACCTGCTCGGCGCTGGTCGTGGTCGCCAGCGTCTGCTGCCGCGCCTCGGGATACACGGTGCATCCCGCAAGAGTGAGCCCCATTGCCGCCGCCATCAACGACACGACATACCGCTGCCATCGGTTCGCACTCATGTTCACAGTCGCCCTCACGCTTTGCCTCCGCTCTTCCGGTTCCGTTTTCTTCGCCGCGCCAGCATCCACACTGCACCCCCGCCTATCACTATAAAGACCAGCGCCCCGGCCCGCGCCCCCTGAGTCCAAACCACCACTCCCAGCCGCTCGGCCGCCTGAATTCGCTGGACGTCGGCGCGCATGGCCGCAAAAGGAATCGCATCCGCGCTCTCCACCGGCAGCGTGCCCAAAATCCTATCCACGCCTGCCGGACGTCCGTCGCGGTCACTGGGCAGCTTCTCCAGCAACGACGCGACTTCCCCATCCCCGGAAAAATAATGCGCCTCGGCGGTGAGGGGATAGAGCGTCGTCGCACCGGTCATCTTCTCCTCCACCACAGCGACTGAATCCTGGCACACACCGAGCGCGTAATACCCGCCAAAGGGCAGGGCCGGATACTCAACATGCGCCTGCTCCCAGGCCCGCACCTCCTGCGCCATCAAGCGCATTGCCTCGGCGGCCTGGGCGCCGCGAAAGGTGTGCGCCGTGCGCCCCATCACCCACGCCTGGTTCTTCAAATCCGTTGTTCTGAATTCGGCCTTTCCGTCCACTCCGAAATAAAACGCCAGCAAGGCATTCACGCGTGGCCCGGAGACGGCAATCTCCAGCTCGGTGTGGCTCACCGGGGCTGACAAACTTCGCAGCGTTCCCGGAACCCACAGCTGCGTATTAATCCAGAACGGCATCGCCACATCGCGGCCCTGGTAGTGCAGGTGTCCGAAGTTGGCGAAATAGCGCCGGTCCCTTATTACGACCGTGTGTCCGGTCGCGCTCAGAATCTGAACCAACGACTCGACGGAATCGGCACGTTGACCCTGCATCTCGGCCGTCAACTTTCCAACCTTTGTCTCTCCCATCGGAGTCCCGTTCATTGCCATACGGTTCAGGACCTGCGCCAGCCGCTCGCTCTCGGCATGCATGGGAGCGAGCTTGGGATCGGGGAGGTCGCCGGCAATCACTCCATATCCCCAGTCCTTCTGGAGCCCCGACGTATCCCACGCGCCATCGGCCGGGGTAGTGAGGTCCACGGTCGCGTCTTTTGCCAATTCGTAACTGCCGAAATCTAAATACGTCGCGAGCACCGTCGCTATCGCCGCCGCATCCGGCTTTCCTCCCAAGCCGAGCCTGTCTACCACCGCGACCGAGCGCGTCAGCCCGGGCATGGTGAAGTCAGGAAACTGGTCCAGGCCGCGCCAGTCCTGCCCGAGCAGCAGCTTCCGCAGCAAGTCGAGCAGGCTCGGGGACAACGGCAGCCCGTCGCTGTTCAACTGTCCCAGCCTGTCCAGAATTCCCTGACGCGCCTCTGGCGTCTGCCACACCTGCTGCATCACCACTGAAAGCGGCATTGCATTTCCGGGCAGCACGCCCCATTCCACCGGCTTCCGCCACCCGCATCCCGCCGTCGCGCCCAATGCAGCCAGCAGCAGCAGCGCCACGCCTCGACCGACGAGGTTCGGCCGCGGCCGATTCCTCTTCAAGCGACCGGCCTCGCCGCTCTCACCGCATTTCCTTCTGCAGCTCCATCAGCGGATGCAAATCCACCCGTATCAATCCTGATCGCGGCGTATCCAGATCCGCAATCAGCATGAGGACCACGGCCAGAACTACGGGCAGCACATTCAGCATCCAGCGCCGTCCGCGCTCGCCTCGCGTCTCGGCGCCGATCTCATAGCCGGCGAGGCTGGTCGAGACCATTGCGATGAAAATGAGCAGCAGCCATGCCTCGACCGGGATCCGGTTCCCTCGCGCTTCCGATCTCCTGGTCTGCATGTCAAACATCTCGTTCAGCTCATTCATATAACTTGCCGAGATCGCATCGCGATTCAACGCCGCCGCCTTGACTGCCACGGCCCACAGCTCTGCCTGCAAAGCGTCGGTATGCGTCTCAGCCTGTTGAATGGCAACCGGATCCATCCCAGCCCGTCTTTGTTCCAGCCGCGCATCGATGTATTGCTGCAAAAGCACGCGCGATTGCCGGTCGAGCGGCGGTGGCAACATATCCGATCTCAGCCACACCTTCTCGATCAAATTCGCCTCATCCACCACCAGCTGCACGCGCATGTCGTAGCGCGTCACGGCCATGGCAAAGGTAAACCCGAGCAGCAGTCCGAGCAGCCCCAGCGTCGCTCCCTCGATTGAGGAGAACGGATCCCTGCTGTGGCCCAGCCTTTCGGCTCGCCGCTTTCCCACCCATCCCGCAGCCCAAGCCGACGCCAGCAACAGGCCCAGCGACACGAAGAACAGGCCCAATGGATGGTCTACCAAGTAATTCATGCATCGCCAAAATAAGCCATCCGGCCGTCATCCGCAAACAAAAAGCGGCGATGAAACTCTTCGTCGCTTACCTGGTCTCGTACTTCCAGTTGCGCGTTTTGCCCTCGGCCAGCATCTCGATCGCCTGCGCGATTCGGCGCTTGCGCGTCTCAGGCTGCTTGGCGCCGGTGATCCACTCGACGTATTCGCGCCGGTGGCTCGGAGCGGTGAAGCCGTCAAAGGTCTTCTGCGCGGGCTTGCTCTTCTTGAACGCCGCGAGCAAATCTGCGGGAACCTCGAGCGGGGCCTTCGGGGTCTGATACTGCTTGCGCCGCATTGTCGCCTTGCCGGTCGCAGCGGCCTCGGATGCTTTGCGAATCGCAGCGATCAGCTCTTTCTTCGCGGGTAAATCTCTAAGCGACTCGATGCGGACCACCGAACCCTCCGCGGTGGCCTCATGCCCTGCGGCGACGCGCAGCACGGCGGCAGCCTCGGCATTCCACAATCCAAACCGGCAATGCTCCTTGAACGCACCGATGTTGGCAATGATCTTCCCGTTCTCATGCGTGAAGAAAGGCTGCTGCCACTTCATCGTCTCGACGACGTCGGGCCACGCCGTATGCACGCACTCGCGCACATGCTCGATGATGGGCTGGGCAAAGGGGGCGGCCTTAGTGATGTAGAGGTCTATGCGGGCGTCGGTCTTTCCGCTGAGAGACGATTTTTTTGTCGCCATGCGGGGAAGTATATAGAAAGCAAAAAGGCCGCTCTCTCGAGCGACCTTTTCTTTAGCTGGTTGCCGACCTGGATTAGTCGTCGCCGGCCACGGTCTCTTCTTCCCTGACCGGGTTGGCTTTGGGAGCTGCCTTGATGCCGCCGAGCAGATCGCCGACCGGAATGAATCCGCCTTCCAGCGGCTTCTCTCCGAGCACGTGCTCGCGATACATCTTGGCCATCTTCGCGTTTTCCGCTTCGGTCTTCAGCTTGAGATCGCGCGCGCGGATCTTCTCCTCGCGGCTGTTCTTCGCGATGCCCAGCTTGTCGAGCGTGTCGTTGGCCGCCGCATGCACGTGGTCGTCATTCAGCACCAGTGTGTGCTCGGCGTTAGCCATGCCGACATTTTTGCCGCCGGCGAAGATCTCGTGCCGGCCATGCTCCTCATACCACTTGGTGAGGGTCGCCGTCATGTGCATCTTCTCGATAATGTTGCGCCAGCCCACGCCGGTGTTGTAGGCGCAGAAGCTGATCTCGCCCTCCTGGGTGGCGTAAGGAATAATGCACTGCTCGGTGCGCCGGAAGTCGTAATTGAACAGGTCCTGGAACCACATGCCTGCGATGAACAGGAAGTTCCAGCGGTCGGCGCGGCGCTTCTCGATGTCTTCCATGGTGCGATCGCCGGTGACCTTGCCGTAATTCTTGCCGGTCGCGCCGAAGCATTTATCGAACTTCTGCAGCAGGTCCATGATGCGGAAATGCGTGGGCGCCTTGGTCGGATCGTAGTTGCGCAACAGGGCCAGCGCGACGCCGACGATGGACATCGTCTTGCCGCGGGCGGCATCGTTGATCTTGGCTACGTCCTTCGCCAGCCGGTCGGCATTCAAAAACGCCGTCACGGGGACCGCTTCGCGCGTTTCCTTATCAATCATGAGCGCCATGCCGATGCCGCAGTTGGGGTGGCATCCGCAGCTCAGCTGTCCCCAGTCGTGTTGCGGACCATGAACCAGATCTGCCCAGTCGCTGAAGGTGCTCATAAAGCTGATGGGGAACCAGTCGCGCGCGGGAACGCCCAGGCCGGTCTGGTCTCTCACGTCATGCGCGAGATGGCTGAGGGTGTAGCGCTGCGCCTCGCGACGCTCGTCCGTCACCTCTTCGTCGCGGCCGGTAAAGCTCACCGGCTGGAAGCTGACAAAGTTAATCTTCTTCGGATTGTCGAGGGCGAACTCGATGATGTGTCCGACCTGCTCGTTGTTAATTCCGTTGATGATCGTGGTCACGGGAACAATATCCACGCCCGCCTCGTGCAGGTTGTGAATGGCCTGCAGCTTGACGTCGAACAGATTGCCCACCTTGCGATGGCTGTTGGCCGCGTTGCCGATGCCGTCAAACTGCAGATATGCGTAGCGCAGGCCGGCCTCAGCCGCTGCCTTGCAGAATTCCTTCGACTTCGCGAACTCAATTCCGTTGGTCGCGGCCTGCACGCTGTTGTAACCAACTTTGCGCGAATAGGCGACGGCATCGAGGAAGTAGGGGCTCAGGGTGGGCTCGCCGCCGGAGAACTGGACGCTCATCTGGCGCCGAGGCTTGATCGAGATGGCGTTGTCGAGCATGGTCTTGATCTCGTCCCACGTGAGCTCGTGGACAAAGCCGACCTGGTTGGCGTCCATGAAGCAGGGGTCGCACATCATGTTGCAGCGGTTAGTGAGATCAATCGTGAGCACGCTGCCGCGGCCGTGGGTGATGGTCGAGGTGCCGTGGTTGTGCAGCTTCTCGTCGTTGTGGGCGCGAATGTCGCGGCCGGGAAAGACCTCTTCAAGATGCGCGAAAAATTCCGTGTCAATCGCCATCACATCTTCAAAGTGTCCGTGCTTGGGGCAGTCCTTCACCATGAGGATCTTGCCGTCGCGCTCGATAATCTGCGCCTTGATCTCGCCAATTTTCTCGTTCAGCAGCACTTCGTGAGGCAGCTTGCCGTCAATGATCTGCTGCCGAATCTCAGGCACACACTTCGGACAGAGCGAGTCAGTGGTGCGCGGCCATCCCAGTGGCGGCTTCTCTTTTTCATAGCTCTTTAACAGCGGCTTCTCACTCCACTTGGGCGTGAATGATGCGTTCGGCTTGATGCGATTGATCCGCTCAAATACCGCCCACGCGCCCCGGGCTGCATAGGAAATTCCCAGCTCTGCGTACTTCGCCGCTTTTGCCATTCTGTGCTTTCTCCTGTTAAGTGGTCCGGACTACTGTCTGTCGCCAAGGCCCGGCGGAAACTACCGCCTTGCCCAGCTAAACCTTCCGCTAACAGTGTCTTACGCTTTCTCCGGTATTGCACCTAACCTCCGCCGAACGGTGCTTTTGCCCCCCCGAACGGCATCCCGACGCAGCCAACGGGGAGCCACTTTTGCTCCCGTCCAGAACTCTCCGAGAATTTTTCGCCCTGCCTGTTGGAGGCTGCTTGCGGTTTGTTGCGCTTAATGCCGCCCTAAAATTCTGGTAAATCAAATCGTCGGCGGAATTCTTCTCTCCCGCTCAGGGGGAATTTTTTTCGCACGCAACTTGCTCCGCCTGCGGCCGCCCGCCGCGGTTAAGATGCTACCCATGCCCCGCTTCACTCTCCGACCCGGCCTTGCTTACGTTTTCGCCCCCGTACTCCTCGCCTGCGCGCTCACGCCGGCCTCTGCACAGATAAAGGATGATGTCGCCGTAACCGCAAGCCCGCTGAACGTTCGTTTGCTGGCGGGTCCGCAAGTTGATCTGCTCATCGAACCGCAATCGGCCGCGCAAATTGCGGCGCCCACCCTTCGCTCCGGCAATCCGACCGGGCCCATCGCGCCGATCGTCCCGGTGCATATTCCGGTCCCCCTTTCCGGCTCGGGATCGCAACCGAATCCGGCGGCAACTTACGCCTTCCCGCCGACGGCCGTCCTCACCACGGCGCTGGGAACCGTAGCGACCGTCATCAATGTCTCGAACAACCCGCTCTCCGTGGCTCCGTCGCTCACGGGCAACTCGAGCTTCTCCATCTCCCCGGGAGTCTCGTGCGGCGCGACGATAGACAAGACGACGGCGTGCTCCATCACCGTCAAGTTCGCGCCCCGCAGCGCGGGGAACTTCTCCACGACGCTCACCTATGCGAACTCATCCGGCACGCAATCGCTGAATATCACCGGGACCGGCGAGGTGCTCGCGGCTGGAGAATCCCTGGTCACGGCCACCGACAATCCCCAGGTCGCGCTTTACACCATTCGGCCCGCGACCGCCGGCAGCGTCTATATAGAGTTCGGAACCACCACCGGCTACGGCACCCAAACCTCGGCGACCTCGGTCAATTCCTTCCTGGCGCCGCCCATCTCTATTTACGTCGCCGGGATGATTGCCAACACCACTTATCACATGCGCGCCGTCATCACTGCGCCCAACGGAGCTGTCAGCTACGACTCGGACCACACCTTCACCACCACCTCAGTACCCACATCCATTCTGCCGTCGGTCGCGGCGGGCCCCTACAGCGGCCAGACACCGCAGCCCGGCATCGAGCTGATGGATGCGACGACCGGCCCGGCCGGCTTTCTGCAGGGCTACGCCATCAACCTCAACGGAAAAATCATCTGGACCTATAACTACGCCGACCGCAGCACGGCCTCGATCATTCAGCCGATCCAGCCGCTACCCAACGGCCACTTCCTGGTCGAGATCTCATACGCGTCACAGAGCAGCCTGGGCGGAGACACCAGCGGCCCCAACGTGCTGCGCGAAATTGATCTCGCCGGTGAAGCGATCCGCCAGATCAGCATTGACCAGCTCAACCAACGCCTCGCCGCTGCCGGCTACACTCTCACGGCGCTGGACTTTTCTCACGATGCCGTTCCGCTGCCCAACGGCCACTGGCTGACCATCGTAACCAACACCAAGTCCTTCACGAATCTTCCCGGCTTTCCTGGAACCACGAACGTGCTGGGCGACTCCATCATTGATCTCGACACCAACCTGAATCCGGTCTGGGTGTGGAACGCTTTCGACTACCTCGACATCAATCGCCACCCGCTCAGCTTTCCTGACTGGACGCACGCCAACGCGATCACCTACTCAGCCGACGACGGGAACCTGCTCTTTTCACTCCGCCATCAGAACTGGATTCTCAAACTGAACTACCTGAACGGGACCGGCGACGGCTCAATTATCTGGCACCTCGGTTATCAAGGCGACTTCACCCTGGTTAACGGCACATCACCGCAGGATTGGCAATACGCGCAGCACGACCCGCACTTCATCACGAAAAATACCACCGGGAAATTCGGCATCGCGATTATGGATAACGGCAACGACCGCATGTATGCAAACGGCCTGCCCTGCGCCTCCGGCGGCAATCCCGCGTGCTACACCACGGTCCCCGTCTTCACCGTGGATGAGTCGGCGATGACGGCGACGCTGGATTATCACGGCGGCACCGGCGCCTATCCATATTCCTATTTCGGCGGCAACGCGGAATATCTCGGCAACGGGGACCTCGAGTTCGACCTCACCTTCTCGCCCTCGTCCCAGAATCCTTACGTCTCAGAGGTGTGGGAATACACGCCCGAGGCCAACGGACAGCCGGTCTGGGGCTCGTATGTGGTCGGAGCCAATCTATATCGTGCGTTTCGGATCCCGAGTTTGTATCCCGGAGTGACCTGGTAGGTGGTATGCGCTTCCTCTGCACACGCATGCGAAGCGCGTGCTAACCTGCCGCAGTGAACCGCCGGCTGATTCTTCCCATTCTCTTTGCAATTGCCGCGACGGCGGCGCTCGCCCAATCCCCGGTCGCTATCACCGCGACGCGCCTCTCCCCGCAGCCCGTGCTATCACCCGCTCCGTCATCCTTCTTCGACGCGGGGGCCTTTAACCCTGCCGCGGCGCGCGATGCGCACTCGAACAGCGTCACGCTACTCTTTCGCGGACAAGATGCCCATGGGCTGTCGCAGATCGGTCGCGCGACCTCTCCCGACGGAATTCATTTCACCGCCGAGCTCACGCCCGCCCTTGCGCCGACCGGCCCGGAGGAAGCCGGGGGCGGTGTTGAAGACCCGCGCCTGGTTAAAATCGAGAACCTCTGGTACCTGACATACACCGCCTACAACGGACACGACGCCCAGCTCGCGCTCGCTACCTCGGCCGACCTCATTCACTGGCAGCGCCGCGGCATCATTCTGCCCGCGTATCGCGGCACATGGAACAAGCAATGGACCAAGTCCGGCGCCATCGTTCCGCAGAAAATCAACGGACGCTGGTGGATGTATTACCTGGGCACGCGCCCGCTGCCGGCCACCGACGGGCCGGCGGACGACCACGGCGGCCACACTGTGGACTACATGGGACTCGCCTCCTCGACGGACCTGCTGCACTGGACCGACGCGACGGAGGAACCCGTGCTGCCGCGCCGCGTCATGATTTCAAATCAGGCCGCCTTCGACTCCCGGGTGATGGAGCCTGGCCCTGCACCGATCGTCACCCCGGCCGGAATCCTGCTGCTCTACAACGGCGCCGACGCGCACCTGGTCTACCGCACCGGATGGGCGCTCTTTGACCTGCACGATCCGTCGAAACTGATCGCTCGCAGCGACCAGCCCTTTTTCGCGCCCGACCTGGCGTGGGAGAAATCCGGCCAGGTGCCCAACGTGGTTTTTCTCGAAGGCCTCATCCCGGCGCTTGAAAACGCGCGCGACGCGCAGGGGAAAGCGGTCTGCTCCGGCGCCGGACTTAACTTCGACGGCTATTACGGAGCCGCCGACAAATACGTTGGAGCAGTTCGCCTGAACATAGCGCTCCACTGCCCGAAGTCAAAATAGCCTCAACCCCCGTTCGAGTGTCGGCTCGGCGACTTTGGCGTAGTATTGCCCGGGAGTTTATCGCCATGACATCTCGCTTTTTGCGCAACCTCGCCTCTGCCGCCTTTGTTGCCGCGCTATCTGTAACCGCCGCCGCACAATCTGCGCCCGCCTCATTGAGCCCTGACCAACTCGTCTCTCAGATGACGCTCGAAGAAAAGATTGACATGCTCTCCGGCAACGGCGACTTCATCTCCCACTCCGTGCCGCGCCTCAACATTCCGACCTTCCAATTCACGGACGGCCCGGTGGGGACCCGCATTCCTCCGCCCTCGACCGCTTATGCCGGCGGCATCGGACTGGCGGCATCGTGGGACCTGGCACTGGCCGACGAAATCGGCACGCAGCTGGGTCGCGACGCACGCTCTCGCGGAGCCAACTACCTGCTCGGCCCCGGCGTCAACATCTACCGCGCCCCGATGAATGGCCGCAACTTTGAATACTTCGGCGAAGACCCTTACCTGGGCGGGCACATCGCGGTGGCCTACATCTCAGGCGTGCAATCGCAGCAAGTCTCGGCCACGATCAAGCATTATCTGGGCAACAATTCTGAATACGCGCGACAGACCTCGAACTCGATCATCGGGGAACGCGCGCTGCGCGAAATCTATCTCCCCATCTTTGAGGCGGGAGTTAAAGAGGCCCACGTGGGCGCGGTCATGGACTCTTATAACCTGATTAACGGCGAGCACGCGACCGCCAACCGCTACATCAACATTGACGTCCTCCGGACCGGCTGGAATTTTCAAGGCGTGCTCATGTCGGACTGGGGCGCCGTCCACGATGCCATCGCCTGCGTGAACGCCGGACTCGATCTCGAGATGCCGACCGGACACTTTATAAATCGCGCCAGCATCGCGCCGGCCGTGAAAGACGGCAAAGTCCCGGTCGCAACCATTGACCTGGCGGTCCACCATCAGCTCTGGCTGGCCAACTCAATGGGCTGGCTCACCCGTCCGCAGCTCGACATCTCCATTCCGCGGTATAGCCAGCAGGGCCGCGAGGTCACGCGTCGCGCCGCCACCGAGTCTGCCGTGCTGCTCAAGAACGACAACAGCTTTCTTCCGCTGGATCGCGCCCGGGTGCACAACATCGCGGTCATCGGACCTGACGCGTGGCCCTCATGGCCGGCGGCCGGCGGCAGCGGCAACGTGCAGACCTTTGCCAACGTAAGCGCGATCACGGGAATCAGCAACAAGCTCGGGACCTCGGCGACGGTGACATACGATCGCGGCATTCCCTCGATTGATTTCCTCGCCGACCACACGCCGTGGCGTGTTTCTTCCGCGCCCGATGCCAAAGGGGGCGCCCACCTCGACACTTTCTCTTCTCTGAATTACGCGGGCAAGCCAGTCTCCTCCGTGCTCGTCAAGACCATTTCCACCGGGCCGCCGCCACCGGAGTCGCCGGAAGAGACCGAACACCGCCTCTACCCGGAACGCTTCCCCTCGATCCCTTCCGCAATTCCTAACGAGCACGAATTTCATCGCTGGACGGCGTGGTACATTCCGCCGGCCAAGGGTCCGCAGGATTTCGTCATCCTTGATGGCTCAAAATACCGCCTGCTGGTAGACGGCAAGGTCGTCATTGATCATTCCGTCGTGCCTTACTCCACGCTAGCGAGTGTGTCGCTCGACCTCTCGCCCGCGTCACACAAAGTTGTCTTCGAAGAGGCCGGGGCCTACGACTACGGTGCCTGGACGATGCGCCTCGCGGTGATCCCACACGACCACTGGGTCTCTGATTACGCGAAGAAACTTGCCGCGAACGCTGACGCGGTAGTCCTCGCCCTCGGCTTTGATCCGAACTCGGAGTCTGAAGGCTCCGACCGCACCTTCGCGCTTCCGGCAGGGCAGGATGAGCTTGTCTCCGCCATCAGCGCGGTGAATAAAAATGTCGTGGTCGTTCTCACCGCCGGAGGCAGCGCCGACGTTACAGCCTGGCTCGATCGCGTGCCTGCGCTGCTGCAAACCTGGTACGCGGGCGAAGAGGGCGGCACCGCACTGGCCGACATTCTCTTCGGCGACGCAAATCCATCGGGCCGGCTACCCATCTCATGGGAGCGCGCGCTCAAAGACAATCCTTCCTTCGCCTACTACTACCCCACGCCGGGGACGGAAGACATTCATTACGGCGATGGAGTCTTCGTGGGTTATCGCGGCTACGAACACAACCACACGCAGCCGCTTTTCCCCTTCGGCTTCGGACTCTCCTACACGTCATTCGCCTACTCGAACCTCACGGTGGCTGCAGCGGGATCCGACGCGAATGGCGCGCTTTTCACCGTCTCATTCGACGTGAAGAACACCGGCTCCCGGCCCGGCGCCGACGTAGCGCAACTCTACGTCGCACCGCCCGCCGGATCAGTCCCGCGCCCCGACAAAGAGCTCAAAGCGTTCGCCCGGGTGGCGCTGGCGCCCGGCGAATCGAAGCATGTGGACCTGACGCTCAACGGCCGCGCCTTCACCTATTTTGATGTGCAGAATAAAAACTGGCACGCGGACGCCGGCTCCTACGGCCTGCTGCTCGGGCGGTCATCGGCCGATATCGTGCTCAAGGGCTCAACCACGCTCGCCCAGCCGCTCAACCTGACCATTCAGAATTCGCTGCCGTAATTGTAACCAGAAATGATTGTTTAAATTGACCGCTAGTCGAACGCCGGGAGGTGCTCGATGTCGGCTGCCGGAACCGGCTCCAGGGGAAAACCCTGCCGCTTCCACGACCGCAGGCCGCCCACAATCACCCGCGCCTTATACCCTTGCTGGCAAAGCATGTGCGCCACCCTGCGGCTGGTCGCCTCGCGCGCGCACGTGCAATAGACATAGACCTCGCACTCGGGCTGCACCAACTCCTGCAGCATGCCCAGCTCATCGGCCAGCTTGTGGGGCTCGATGCGAATGGAATTCTTAATGCGCTGCATGTTCTTTTCGTAATATCCGTGGCTGCGCACATCGGCGATGACCACGATGCGGCCCGGATCGTTCGCATCCAGCCGCTCGACCACATCGGACGCGGTGACGCCCTCGACTCGCAGAAACCGGCGCGCACGCCAGGTGAAGACGGCCAGGGTCGCCGCATATCCCACCAGCCCCACCAGGACGACTATCACGATCACGTGGGCCGCAGTATGCAGCAGGCCGGCGATCAAAGTGAAAAAAGGGCTGAAGAAAAATCCCAGGCTAAACCAGAAGGTGCAGTACATGGTCACGCCGATCGCGTCCAGCCGCAGGAAGCGCCACCACCGCATATTGAGGCTGCCGGCCAGAGGGGCCGCCATCGCTCCCAACCCGGGGAGAAACTTGGCCACGATCAGCACCATCGAGCCGCGCTTATAAAAATATCGCGCCGAGCGGAAGATGCAGGACTCAGGATTCAGCGACAGCCGGCACAGAATCGCGAGCAGCCACCAGCCGGTGTAGCGGCCGCCGAGATACATCACCACGTCGCCCAGAATTCCGGCGGCAATCGCGCACCCCAGCGCTGCCTCGGGCTGCAAGAATCCGTGCGCGGCAGCAGTGCCCGCGGCCAGCAGGACCACGGAAGCGGGCAAGGGAGCGCCGATGCAAAACAAGAACAGCAGCCCGGCCACTAACAGATACCCGTGCTGTGCAACTGCGGCTAGAATCTCCACGCGCTACTCCCTTGCTTCCCGCACACCTCTGGCAACTCTAAAGTCAGTCACTGAGATGCGGCACTCCCTCAAGAGTTGCGCTTCATGCGTGGCTAACGTGTGCCTCTACTGCGCCGCCTTGAGCCCCATCTCGCTGAGCCTGCGGCCGGGATGCTCCTTCAAACTCTGCTGATACGCGGCTGCTGCTTCGCTTTTCTCGCCCAGCAGCAGATACAAATCGCCCAGCATCTCCGCGGCCGGCTTGCGGAAGCCGCCATAGGACGACGGCTTCGCCTCATCCACCACGGCAGCTTTGATCTTCTCGATCGCCACCGCTTTATCTCCGCGCGCGAATGCCTCCCAACCCTCGGCCTCCATCAACAGCGTTTCGAGCGCGCCGGCACTGCCATAGGGGTCGTCCGAATCGCTCTTCTTCATTGCCGCCGTCTGCGTCTGCAGCTTTTTCAACGCCGCGGTGGTTGCCTTGGCGCCCTGCCTGGCCTGCTGCGGCGTGCATCCGCCGGCTGCATGGCCGCCGCTTGCGGTCAGCGTTCCCGTCGAACACTCCCGCGCCAACGCCATGACCTCAAGCCAGGAATAAAGCGCCCGCCAGTAGCCGTCGTCCTTGCCTGCCGGAGCCGGAAGCTTCTTCCAATCCGCCCACTGCTGCTGCTCGACCACCATGCGCAGCGGCAAGGTGTAGCGAATGTATCCGCTGAAGCGGTCCTCGTGCGCGGTGGCCAGCGCGACCGCAGTTCTCAGTTACCTGCTGGGCCTTAGGAAAATCCCCGAGCTGCGTGTAGCCGTACTGCAGAAAATCCATCGCATGCAGCTGCTCGTGAATCTTTTCGTGAGTCTGCGGCATGGCCGCCTTGGCCGCGGCATACGATGCCTCGTTCGAGGCAACATCTTCCTGCCACAATCCCAGCCGCTCAAAAATATGCGACGGCATATGCAGCGCGTGGGGAGCGTTCGGCGCAATCCTGGCGTAGGCTCTGGCCGCTGCCAGCCCACCCTGGGCCAGCTCCGGGCGATCGTAGGCGTGAATCAAATAATGTGCCGCGCCGGGATTCTCCGGCTCCGCAGCAAAGACCGTCTCAATCAGCGCGCCCGCTTCTTTCGCCTGCGCAATCTGCTCCGCCCGGGTGCCCTGATCGTTCGCGGCCAAAATTGAGAGCGCAAAAAACAAGGTCCCCTGGGTGTCCGCGGGATAGGCGGTGTGGAGCGCCCGCATCTTCTCGCGGTAGGCCTGCGCCCTTCCGTCTGCTGTCCGCTTCTCGGCGCCGGGCTTCGCCGGCTCAAAATACGCCGCGATCGCATCTATATATGCGCGCTCCTGGGGCGTCGCCTGCTGGGCCCGATTCTGCGCCTGCTCGACATCCTTCCAGCCCGCGGCCAGCTCGGCGTCATCCGACGGATCCCACAGCTCGTGCCACTGGGTCATGGCTGCGCCCCACCAGGCCATCGCGCAGCCGTTGTCAGCCTTCTGCGCGGTCTCAAATGCCTGCTCGGCTTCCTCATATTCGAAGTTGTGGAGAGCGTGCATTCCGGTTTCAAGCGGCGCCTGCGCCGACATATTGCAGCTGTTGGGAATCATGGCCTTCCCATTTCCGGCCCCAGCCGCCGTCATTCCCACCAGCAACATAATTCCCAGCATTCGTCTAACTCCTTCTATCCCTTGCTTTCGCGACTCTTGAGTCTAACCTCCGCGCGGCTCGGTCGGCACGCTCCCGCATCCGTTCGCCGCGCTCACACCTAGGTGGCAGTTACTTCGGTGTGTCCCCGGGATATTTTTCGGCTACGTCCCGCAGTGGAATACCCACCCGTTGCGGCCAGGAGGGCCCCCGATGTTCAAAACGTTGCCTCCCAGAATTCTTCGCCTGCTGCATGGCGCCGGCGTTGCCGGATTGGCGCTGGTTCTCCTCTTTCTGACGCATCACGCCCAGGGCGCAACCGCTGCTGTCGCGACTGATCCCTCGACCACCAACAGTCCCTCCCCCAACTCCCCCGCCGCCTCCGGCAATGATTCCATCTTTGCCACTACGCCGCATCCCTTCCGCCTCTCACCCGCCCCCGGCCGGCTGCCCCAGGCGCACGGCTGGCTGAGCCCTGAGAATGCGCAGGTGGTCCCGGACCACGCTCGCGATCTGATTGATGCCACCCTGGGCTCCTGTGACGGATTTACGGCGCAACCCGGGGTGCGCTCGGTGCACCCGTGCGGCGATGCCTATGACCGCCACGGCTCCCGCATATTCGACAAGCAGGGCCGCCCGGTCGCGGAGAAACCAAACTTCCCCGCGCCCAACGACGCGATCCTTTACCACGTCATGTCGTCGAACTCCGCGCCACCGGTTCCGCCCTCCCCTCACTTCTCACTCTCGAGCCTCCACCAGGTGCCGCTGGCCGGCCAGCAAGGCATCAATCGCGTTTACCTGATCTATCCCACGCAGCGGCCGCAGGTGCACGAGTCGCTGGTCTCTGCCGGGCCAAAGACCTCTGCCGCGCCGCAGTCCGGCGCCGCGCAGTCGCAGTCAAATGCTTCTCCGCAGAATTCGGCCGGCAATTCTGCCCGCAGCCTCCCGGCTTACACCAGGCTTGCCTTCACCCCGCGCTCCTTTACTCTGGAGCCCGGCGTGGTGCTGGCAAACTGGAAAGCCCCGCAGCAGGCGCAGCTCGCCGAGGCTTCCGCCCCCCAGGCCTCTCCCCAGCTCTCGCGGAGAGCGCTCGTGGTGCAGCCGAGGCTGGCGGCGTATCAGCCGCTCCCCGGCGATTATCAGCAGCTCTTTAACCTCGCCTCGCTGCCATTTGATGCCCGCGCGCTCTTTCTGCCGATGCCGCGTGTGAGCTCATGGTTCGCCTCCGCAGTTCGTCGCGCAGGGGTTGCCGGAGACTACTCGAAATCCTCTAGCATGGGCCTGCTGCTGGCCGGAGACGGCTCCGCCTATGAGCCCTTCTACACCACCTGGGCGACCGCAGGGCACACCGTCGCGCATGCCCGCATCTATGGCGGCCTGGTCACCGAAACCATGATGATCGTCCGGCGCACTACGCTGGACATGAACTGGGGCTCGACCTACGGCTGGGGCGGCGGCATGCAATTCCTATTCGGCAGCCACAAGCAGTAGCCACGGGGCAGCCGCCATTCACACGCACGCGTCTTGCGACTTAGGTCTCGCGACTAATGTCTCGCGACTTGCATTTGTCACTGAGAACCGGCAATTTAATTTTTGAGAACTGACGACCGGCCTAATTCAGCCGCATCAGCATAACTGTCATATCGTCGTGCTGCTCCGCGCCGCCGGCGAAGGCGTCCGCCCCGTCGAATAGCACTCGCAGCAATTTTTGCAGAGGCTCGTCCATGTGCTGGGCGGCGAGCTCGATCATCCGTTCCTCGCCCCACTCTTCGCCATCCGTATCCATCGCCTCGCTGATGCCGTCGGTGAAGGCGACCATGAGGTCCCCGTGCTGCATCTCGAGGGTGCGCTGGTCAAACTCGGCGCGCTCCAGCAATCCGACGACCGGCCCGCATGCCTCCAGCCGCAAGACCTCATAGGCATCGCCGTCTCCCGGCAGGCCCTTCCGCCGCCGCAGCACCACGGGAGGATTGTGGCCGGCATTCACATACTTCAGCTCACGCGACTCCGGGTCGTAGGCGGCGAAGAAAAAGGTTGCGTAGCGGTTGGCCGCCGAAGCGTCGAAGAGCAGGGTATTCATGTTCTCAACTACCGCTCCCAGATCGCCCGGCTCGAGCAGCGTCTGACCGCGCAAACTGGCCCGCAGCCCGGCCATGAGCAGCGCCGCGGAAATTCCTTTGCCGCTCACGTCGGCGATGGCGATGCCCAGGCGCGGCTTCTTCTCGCTGCCGCCCTCTTTTGCTCCCTCCCCGCGCCCCAGCAGAAAGCAGTCGTAATAATCTCCGCCGACTCCCTGCTGGGAGCGGCACATGCCGGCTGTCTCCACTCCCACGACCGTGGGAAACTCCTGCGGAAACAGCCTCTCCTGGACCTCTTTGGCAATCTCGATCTCGCGATTGAGCCGCTCTCTCTGCGCCGCCTCGGTGGCCAGGCTCGCCAGCAGCTGGCTGTTCTCAATGGCAAGGCCGGTCTGCGTTCCCACCGAAGTCAGCAGTTGTAAATCCGTTCGGGAATAGGGCTGCTCGCTGCGCTTGGGTCCCAGCGCAATCAAGCCCATCAACTGGTTCCTGCCGGGCAGCGGCAGCAGCACCTCAGCTCCCAGCTCCCTTAGAGCGTCGCGCTCGCCCGGGCTCGCATCCAGCCACCACTCCTCGGGCCGGTCCGCGTAGATCGTCGCCGGCTTTCGCCCGCCCTTCATCTCGACCACCGCCATCGAATTGTCGCCGAGCAGCACCGTCTCACCTGGGGGGAGCCCCATCGCGGTCTGCAGCCGAAACGTATTCCCGCTGCGCAACAGCACCGCCACCCGCTCCACATGCAGCGTCTCTGCGATGCGCTGGGTCACGGTGTCCAGCAACGGCCGGGTCTCGGTAAATCCGCCGGCCTGCAGGCTCAGCTCGCTGAGCAGCTGTTCGGTGGAATACGCCTCGCGGAAGAATTTCTTATCAATCCACAGCCGCGCTCGCTTTTCTAACGACCACCGCATTAGAAAGATCAGCGCCAGCGGCACAAACACCAGCCACAGCCGGCCCGAGCGATGCGCCACCTCCTCATACATGATGTACGCCAGCCAAACTGCGAGCCCAAACCGCACCACCCGCAGAGTTCCCTGCGCCAGCGCGTATTGCGTTCCCTGGCGCAGCAGCAGCCGAACATCCATCGCCCGCTGCACGATGATCACGTAAGCCAGAGAGAAGGGAAACAGCATGAACATCAGCAGGGCGGTAACGAAGATGGGAAACGGCACGGCCTGGTTCGTCGGCACATGGCGAATGGCCCCGATGATCAAGATGATGAACATCGGCGACAGCCCCAGTTGTGATCCCAGCAGCAGCACCCGCATGCGGCGCCGCGCGTCTCGGGTATTCGCTCCAAAATACTGGGAGAAAATTCCCGCGCACAATACTGAAACGCAAACGATGGCGAGCACGCTCTCGAAAGTGTCAATGAAGTGATAGAGCGGGACGGGAAAAAGCTTCATCGCCGAAACGCGATAGGCCTGCGAGATCACCTCAAAGAGATCCAGGGGGGTCAACACCAGCAGCGGCCCAATGACCAGCCATTTCAGCCAGGGATACCGCCGGTCTACGCCCAGCCGCTCAGGAAATGTGAGCCCGAACAGCAGCGCCGCCACGAGAAACAGCGTTTGGGTGGTCGTCGTCCAGAGCTGCATAAAAAGCGTGATCCAACCCGGGTAATACTCCACCAGCCCGAGAAATGTCTGCGCATACTGCAGCATCAGAAACACCAGCCAGGCGTAAGGGTCGGCTGGACGCGCCGTCAGCACCCAGGTCGCGATGATCAGGCAGACCAGGGGGAATATCACCTCGAGCACGACCGCGAGCACAAGCAGCGAGGTTTTCCGCTTCGCGCCAGCCGGATAAAATGCGTCGGGAACCGCCGTGATGGTGACCACACGTCCATCGGGCTTTTCGACCTTCACAGAAAACGGATCGCGAGCATGTTCCCCGGTCCACTGCCCGAACGCCGGCAGATATCCGGTGAACGGCACACCGTTGGTGGCAAGGATGCGGTCGCCGACGGCCATGCCGGCCTGCAGAAATGCAGGGCTGACAGAATCGGCGCGGTCGGTATATTTCACCCGGAACGGCGCGCTGCTGACCGTCTTTGCGTGGCGGGACAGGCTGAGATAGCCAACCTCGCTGATACCGCAAAACAGCCACGCTCCCCCCAGCGTGAGCGCCACGGCGACCAGCAACCATAAGGGGGTTTTACGTCTCATCGGGCTAGCCCGAATCCTAGCAGAACCCCCTTTGCTGCCGGCCCGCTCCATATATGGCGCCATTCCGGTTCCGACGCCCCGTTTGCGGCGCCATTTGCCACCCCGAGGGCCCCGGGCGATACACCCTTTGGGGAATCGCCAACCCCTCTTCCACCTGCGATTCTCTTCCTGCACTACTTGAACACTTTTGGAGGGCCGTCTCCTGGCGGCCTCCTGTTCTTTCTGCCTGGTCCTCCTTTATGCAAGAAACTCTTCTTCGCAAGCCCGCCGCCTCCGTCTCCTCCCTACCTTCAGGACCCGCGCCCATCCTGCTGGTTGAAGACGATCTCGCGATTCGCGAGCTGATTCTTGAATGCCTGCAGTCGCGCGGCTTTAACGTCATCGCCTGCTCCAGCGCCGAGCACGCCCGCCGCACCATGCCCACGCTGCCGTCTCCGCCCGCGCTGCTCATCACCGATATACGCCTCACCGGGCTTAGCGGAGCCGACCTCGCCGTGATCATGCGGCGCCATCAGCCGCTCCTACCCGTCCTCTTCATGTCGGGAATCACGCGCGCCTCTGCCAATCTTCACGAATGCCTCTCCGGCCCGCATACCGAGTTCATTGAGAAGCCGTTTTCCCTGCGAACTTTCTCATCGCTCGTCGAAACCATGGTCCCCGCCGCCCGGCCCGCTGCTTGACACGCCGCGGCCCCTCCGCTACTTTTAGTGCTCACATGGTTCTCAACCGCCAGCATCGCCATCACCATCATCACGGCCTACACGTGTCGGCGGACCTTGGCTGCTAGCTAGCCATCAGCTTTCTCCAAAGCCCGCCAACCCGGTGGGCTTTTTTATTTGCTCGCCAAGTCCTGCCGCTCCCAAAACTCACCCACTGGAGATTTAAATGCCCGAGCCAAATCCCATCCCCGCCGCCCCCACTCTGGACTTCGCCAAAGCCGGCGGCCTGCTGCCCGGCATCGTGCAAGACGCCGCAACCGGGCAGGTCCTCATGCTCGGCTTTCTCAATCCCGAGTCGCTCGACCTTACTCTCAGCTCCGGCTTCGTCACCTTCTTCAGCCGCACCCGCTCTCAGCTCTGGCAAAAGGGCGCCACCAGCGGCAACCGCCTACGCGTCGTAGAAATTCTGACCGACTGCGACCGCGACACTCTGCTGTTCCGCGTGTTTGTTGAGGGCGACGGACTCGTCTGTCACGAAGGCACGGTCAGCTGCTTCACGGTCCCGCTCGCCTTATCTGACTCGCAACTCTCCGCAAGAAAGTCTCCATCAGTTACAGATTCCGCCGTCGCTCAAGGAGCCGCACGATGAGTAGCCAAACTTCAAAGCTCCGCCTGGGCATACCCAAAGGCTCGCTGCAGGATGCGACAATCGCGCTCTTCGCCCGCGCCGGATGGAACATCTATGCCAGCGGCCGCAGCTACTTTCCCTCAATTGACGATCCCGACATCGAGTGCATGCTCATTCGCGCGCAGGAGATGACCCGCTACGTTGCGCAGGGAGTTCTCGATGCCGGACTCACTGGCCGAGACTGGGTCGTCGAGTCCGGCCTGACGGTCGAAACCATCTGCTCGCTGACCTACGCCAAGCAGTCCCGCCGAGGCGTCCGCTGGGTGCTGGCCGTCCCGGAAGATTCGCCCTGGCAGCGCGCTGAAGACCTCAACGGCAAGATCATCGCCACGGAGCTCGTCGAAGTCACTCGCCGCTACTTCGCGGAGAAAAATGTCTCGGTGCAGGTGGACTTCAGCTGGGGCGCGACCGAAGTCAAGCCGCCGCGCCTGGCCGACGCCATCGTCGAAGTCACCGAAACCGGCAGCTCCCTCCGCGCCAACCGGCTCCGCATCATTGACACGGTGCTTGAGAGCGAAACCCAGCTGATCGCCAACTCCGACGCGGTCGCCGATCCTGCCAAAGCAGAGAAAATCGCGAGCCTCGCCCTCATGCTGCAGGGAGCCATCGCCGCCCAATCGCAAGTCGGCCTGATGCTCAACGTCCGCCGTGACCAGCTGGCGGCGGTACTCGCCGTCCTCCCCGCCCTCAACGCCCCCACCATTTCGCAGCTCAGCGACCTCGAGTGGGTGGCCGTCAACACTATCCTCGAGGAGTCGCGGGTGCGCGAAGTCATCCCGCGCCTCAAAGCCGCCCAGGCCACCGGCATCGTCGAATACCCTCTGAACAAGGTGGTTTTGTAACCGATGAGGACTTATTTCACCACCGGATCGGGCTCGAGCAGGACCGAACACGCACTCAGCGCACTCGAATCTCGCGCCGCTACGCAGTCGCCCGCAGTTCTTCGCACGGTCGCGCCATCCTCACCTCCGTCCGCCGCGACGGAGACGCCGCCTTGCGCCGCTACGCTGCGCGCCTCGACGCGCTCCCACCTGGCTCGCCGTTTCGCGTGACTGCTGACGAAATGGCATCCGCCTGGAGGAGCCTGCCCGCTCAGCAAAAGGACGCGCTCTTGCTCGCCATATCTAACATTCGCGGCTTCGCTCGCCGCCAACGTCCGCGCGAGTTCTCCTCAACGCGAGCCGGGCTCACCACCGGACAAATCCTCCGCCCGCTTGATGCCGTCGCCTGCTACGTCCCCTCGGGCCGTTACCCACTTCCGTCCACTCTGCTCATGACCGTTATCCCGGCGCAGATTGCAGGGGTTCCCCGGATCGCTGTCCTCTGTTCGCGGCCCTCGCCCATCATCCTCGCCGCGGCCCACAAGCTCGACGTCGTCGAGTTGTATCGAGTTGGCGGAGCCCAGGGGATCGCCGCCTTTGCTTACGGCACCCAATCCATCTCGCAAGTGGATAAAATCGTCGGCCCCGGCAACGCATTTGTAACCGCCGCCAAGCAATTAATCGCTGGCGAATCTCGCATAACAATCGACATGGCTGCCGGGCCCACCGAGACCTGCATCGCCTCCATCTCTGGCAAGCCGATCTACATCGCCGCCGACCTCGTCGCCCAGGCTGAACATGACGCCGACGCCCTCGCCATCTTCGTCACCACCCGCCGCTCCCTCGCCACCCAAGTCAGAGCCCACGCACTCTCACTGGCTCGCGAGAACGCTACCGCCCGCGCGGCGCTCGCGCGTAACGGAGCCATCTTCATCGCCCGCGACCGAGAAGAAATGGCTGACATCGTCAACCGCATCGCTCCTGAGCACCTCACGGTGGACTCCGCTACCGACCTTGCCTGGGTCCGCAACGCCGGCTCAATCTTCATCGCTACCGAAACTCCGCAGCCCCTCGGCGATTACCTCGCCGGCCCCAACCACACACTCCCCACTCTCGGCCTCGCTCGTCAACGCGGCGGACTGACTGTGACCGACTTCCTGAAAGTCATCACCGTCCAGCAGGCCACGTCGTCTGCACTCCGCAGACTTTCGCCCGCCGCCATCACCCTCGCCGAAGCTGAGGGGCTCAGTGGCCATGCCGCCGCGCTACGCTTTCGCCTCGGCAAATCTTTCCGCGCGAATAAAAAGAAGGTGATCGCATGAACAAGAAGCCTTCCCCACTCCAACCTCGGCGCACCGTCCTCACCCTTGGCGAATACCATCCCCCGCTGGCGGGTCGCACCGGTCTGCGGCTGGACTTCAATGAAAATACCGTCGCGCCCTCGCCCGCCGTCGCCGAAGTTCTCCACCGCCTCGCTGCCTCCTCGCTCACGATTTATCCCGAGCGCGCCCCCGTCGAGCGCATCGCCGCCCGCCATCTCGGGCTCGTCCCGCAACAGCTGCTGCTCACCAACGGAGTTGACGAGGCGCTCCACCTCGTCTGCGAAACCTTTCTCTCACCCCCAGACGAAGTCCTCATCCCGATCCCCACATTCGCGATGTACTCCCTTTACGCCGAGATGACCGGCGCACAAGTGATCAGCATTCCCGCGCCCGCCGGCCTTCAGTTCCCTTTCGACGCGCTCCTCGCCGCCATTACTCCGCGCACTAAGCTCATCGCGTTCGCCTCGCCCAACAATCCCACCGGGTCTCTCGCCACCCGCGAACAAATCCTCGCGCTGTGCGAAGCGGCGCCTCACGCGGCCGTCCTGGTTGACGAAGCCTATGTGCACTTTCACGGCGCTACCGTGCTCGACTCGCTGACGCGCTTTCCTAACCTCATCGTCGCCCGCACTTTCTCCAAAGCCTATGGCCTGGCCGGCCTGCGCATCGGCCTGCTCGCCGCCCACCCCACCACCATCAGCTGGATTTCGAAAGTCTCTTCGCCTTACAACGTCAATTCGGTCGCACTGGCCTGTCTGCCCGCAGCTCTCGACGATCGCGCCTACCTCGACTGGTATGTCTCCGAATCTCTCGCCGCACGCGGTTCTCTGCAATGCGCCCTCGATGGCTGGCGCGTCCCCCGCTGGCCCTCGCACGCCAACTTTGTGCTTTCAAAGATCGGTCCCCGCCATGCAGAATTCACTGCATCCATGCACTCCCGGGGCATCCTGGTCCGCGACCGCAACTCCGATCACGGCTGCGCCGGATGCGTTCGCATCACCGCAGGAACTCGCGATCAGATGACCGTTGCGCTCGCCGCCATGCGCTCCGTCCTCGATGAACTCGCCTGGTCTCCCTCAGAAGCCATGCGCCCAACCCCGCAGTCACTCGAGGAGCATTCGTAACCATGCCAAGACAAAGCGAGCCGAGAAAAAATAGGTCCCGCCAAATCAGGCCGCCGGTGAAGAAGGCCGAGCCCCCAACGCGATCCGCCTCCCTCACCCGCAACACCGCGGAGACGCGCATCCGGCTCCGGCTGATCGTTGACGGCAGCGGAAAATACGACATCTCGACCGGCATCCGCTTCTTCGATCACATGCTCGAGCTCTTCACACGCCATGGCGCCTTCGACCTGACCCTCGCCTGCGACGGAGACCTGGACGTTGACCAGCACCACACCGTGGAGGACATCGGCATCGCGCTCGGTGAGGCCTTCGACCGCGCCCTCGGCTCTCGCCGCGGCATCCTCCGCGCCGGATATTTCCTCATGCCAATGGACGAAACCCTCGCTGCGGCTGCGATTGACCTCAGCGGTCGCGCCGTCGCCGTTGTGGATACGCAGGTCCGCGCCCGCCTGGTGGGCGACCTGCAGGCCGAACTCGTCCCCGACTTTTTCGAAGGCTTCGCGCGCGGCGCCCGCGCTAACGTTCACCTCAAAGTCCTTTACGGCCGTTCCAGCCATCACAAAATCGAGGCCTGCTTCAAGGCCTTTGCCCGGGCGCTGCGCTTCGCCGTCTCCCGCGACGAACGTCTGCGCGATGTCCTCCCCAGCACAAAAGGGCTTTTGTAACCATGATTGCCGTAATTGATTATGGCGCTGGCAACCTCGCCTCGGTGCTCAAGGCGCTCCACCACCTCGGCGCCTCCGCCCGTATTGCGCACGACCCGTCCGATCTCGACGGGGCCTCGGGCCTCATCCTCCCGGGCGTCGGCCACTTTGCCTCGACGGCATCGCTCACCGGCTCGGGACTCCGCGACGCTATCGCCGAATCAATCGGCCGCGACATTCCCTTCCTCGGCATCTGCGTTGGAATGCAATGGCTTTTCGACGGCAGTGAGGAGTCGCCCGACACGCCGGGGCTTGGCATCTTTCCCGGCCAATGCACTCGATTTCCCGCAGCGGTCAAAACTCCGCACGTCGGCTGGAATTCCCTCGATCGCCTTGAGCCCTCATGGCTCCTCGACGGAATCGCCCCCGGCGACTTCGCATATTTCACCCACTCCTACCGCGCGCCCATCGTGCCCGCGACCATCGCCGCCACACCTTATGGCGATGATTTCTCCTCTGCGGTCGCCGTCAACAATATCGCCGCCGTCCAGTTTCATCCGGAGAAATCCGGCGCTGCCGGGCTCCGCATTCTTCGCAACTTCCTGGTTCGAGCGGGGGAGATTCCATGCTGACCCGTCGAATTATCGCCTGCCTCGATGTTGACCGCGGCCGCGTGGTTAAAGGCGTTCGCTTCTTGAATCTTCGCGACGCGGGTGATCCTGCCGAGCTTGCTGCGCGCCATGCTGACGCCGGCGCCGACGAAATCGTGCTGCTCGATATCTCTGCCACGCACGAACGCCGCGCCACTCTGCTTGAAACCGTTCGTCGCACGGCCGCGCAAATTTTCGTCCCTTTCACCGTTGGCGGTGGCATCGCCTCGCTGGCCGACGCGACGGCCGTCTTCGATGCCGGAGCCGACAAGATCAGCATCAACTCCGCCGCGCTTGCGCATCCCGAGCTCATCGCCGAGATCGCCGCTCGCTTCGGCTCCCAGGCCGTCATCGTCGCCATTGACGCCCGCCGCGCGCCCGGCACATCCGATCCAGTCAGGTCCGCCGAGGTCTTCTCATCCGGTGGCCGCATCGCCGCCCATCGCACAGCCCTCGACTGGGCCCGCGAAGCCGAACAACGCGGCGCGGGAGAAATCCTGCTCACCTCGATGGACTCCGACGGCTCCCGCTCCGGCTTCGACTGCGAGCTCACCGCGCTGCTCGCCGGCGCACTCAATATTCCCGTCATCGCCTCGGGTGGCGCCGGCACTCCCGCCCACTTCGCAGAGGTCTTCACTCGTGGCCGCGCTGATGCCGCCCTCGCAGCCAGCATCTTCCATTACGGAGTCCACGACATTGCCGACCTCAAGCATTCGCTCGCCGCCGCCGGAATCCCTGTCCGCCTGGCCGCCGCTCTGGAGAATTTCTAAATGCTCATCCCCTCCATCGACCTCATGGGCGGCCGCGTCGTGCAGCTGGTCCAGGGGGAACGCCTCGCCCTCTCTTACGACGACGCCTCGCCATGGATCGAGCGCTTCTCGCACTTCCCGCTGGTGCAGCTGATTGACCTCGACGCCGCGCGCGGGGAAGGCAGCAACCACGACCTGGTCGCCCAGATCGCCGCCCGTCTGCCTGTCCAGGTTGGCGGAGGCGTCCGCACCATCGCTCACGCGCAGTCTCTCATCGAAGCCGGAGCCCGCCGCATCATCCTCGGCTCGGCACTCTTCAATGCTCAAGCCACGACCGCAGCCGACGCCGTTAACACATCTCTCGCCGAATCCTTCGCCGCTGCCCTCGGCACCGGCCGCATCGTCGCCGCGATTGACTCACGTGACGACCGGGTCGTTATCCACGGCTGGCGCACCGCGCTGGCGCTCACTGCCGCACAGGCCATCGCCGCGCTCACTCCCTACTGCGGCGCGTTTCTCTATACCAACGTCGCTTCCGAGGGAACCCTCCGCGGCTTCCCGCTCGATGACGCCCGCAACCTGCGCGCCCTCACCGACCATCCACTGATCGTCGCCGGAGGTATTCGCTCCCAACGCGAAATCGCCACCCTCGACGCACTCAACATTGACGCAGTGGTTGGCATGGCCGTTTACACCGGACTGCTCCCGCTCTAGTTTTCTGTTGTTGTTTTGCTTTCGACCTTGGAATCCGCGCTGCTCATCCGCCTGGCCCTTCACTCCGCCTTCGGCTTGCGCGCGCCCAGCACCAGAAACACCACCGCCAGCGCCATCCACACAATCGTCTGCGGATCATGGCGGTGCGCCATCCACACTCCTACAAGAAACAGTGCCAGAGACACCAGCAGAAAATACATGCTCTTCTTCCATGCCATCGTGTTTCTCATCGCATGTAATTTCCCCGCCCGCGATTTGCCACGGCGAACAGCACGCCCATCAACACAAACAGCACTACCATCACCGGATAGTTGCGCAAATAGGCCATGTAAAGGCCGCCCACCAGCAATAATGCCGCGATAATCAGGTAGGGCACCCTCATGCTCATACTTTTAATCTATCCTGATTTTCTCCCTGCCGCCCTGCTCGTGCTGGCACTCCAGCCCGCCTCTCCAGTAAGCTGATACGTTTCCTCCTCCGCAAGAAAGGCTCTCAATGGCACGCGCATCTTCGAAGCTCGCCCGGCGTCTCGATGAAGTCGGCTTCTCCGACATCGTTCAGGTCCGCAACAAAGTCATGGCTCTGCGTCAGTCGGGCCAGCGTGTTTGGGGCTTACACGGAGGCGAGCCATTCTTCCACACTCCCGAGCCCATCAAGCTCGCGATGTCTCAGGCCCTGGACGACAATCACACTCGCTACGCACCCAGCTCCGGCATTGGCCCGCTGCGCCTGGCCCTGGTTGAAAAACTAGCTCGCCGCAATTCAATCACCGCCACTGAGAATCAGGTGCTCGTCACCGCCGGCGGAGCTCACGCGCTCTACGCCTCATTCCAGACCGTGCTCGATCCCGGCGACGACGTACTGGTCTTCTCACCTTATTGGACGCCGATCCGCGATCTCATCACCGGCGCTGAAGCTCGCCCGCTGCTGGTGCCCACTTCTTCAGCGCGCCGCAATGGCATCACCAAGACGCTCGAAAATTTCGCCACTCCCAACACTCGCGCCATCTACTACAACACGCCGCAAAATCCCTCCGGGACCGTCTTCAGCCGCGCCGAAGCCGAAGAGGTTGCTGCCTTCGCGCGCGAACGCGATCTGCTTGTCATCGCCGACGAAGCCTACGAGGACCTCGTGTATGACGGCGAGCACTTCTCCATCGCCAGTCTTCCCGGCATGTTCGAACGGACTCTCACCTCCTACACTTTTTCGAAAAGCTACGGTATGACCGGCTGGCGCGTGGGATACGTGGTTGCCCCTGAGCCGTTCATGACCGGGATGCGCAAAATCGTCCTCTACTCCACCAATGGAGTCTCGACTCCGACGCAATACGCCGCGCTCGCCGCGCTCCACATCTCCGACGAATTCCGCCGTCATCGCCTCGAGGACTATCGCAAGCGCCGCGACCTACTGGTCGCCGGACTCACCGGGCTCGGCTTCGAATGCCCCACGCCCGAAGGCGCGTTCTACGCGTTTGCCGGCTGCCGCCATCTCAACAAAGACAGCCGCAAAGCCGCCGACCTGCTGCTCGACCGCGCTCACGTCGCTTCAATCCCCGGAGTCGTCTTCGGCGCGCAGGGGGAAGGCTGCCTCCGCTTCGGCTACGCGACTACGCTGGAAGAGATCGAGGGCGCCCTCGACGCAATGCGCTCCGCCAAGCTTTAGCGTCCAAGCCTTGCTTCTGAATCCGGTCTCTCGCGGCAATAGTCTCTACTTAGCTGCACCCACCGCGTCCGCGTATCCCGCATACACGCCCGCGAATACCGCGTCCCAACTGCGGCTCATCGCCGCTGCCCGCGCGGCTTTACGCATCACCGCCAATCGCGCCGGATCACGCATCAGCACTTCAACGGCATCCGCAAATCCATCTTCATCGCGCACAAATCCCGTCACTCCATCCTCGATCAAATACTTCGGCCCGCCCTGGGGAGTCACCAACGCCGGCACCCCGCTCGCCAGCGCCTCCAACACCACATTTCCAAACGTATCGGTCCGTGAAGGAAAGACAAACAGATCCATATTCGCGTAAGCCTCGGCTAACGCCTCACCTCGCAGTACACCGGCAAACTCCGCCCCTGCCAGCGTCTGCCGCAGCCTCGGCTCCTCCATTCCCTGCCCCACGATCAGGAACCGCACCTCGAGCCCGCGCCGTTGCAACTCAATCTGTAACTGCTCGAGATATAAAATATTCTTTTCAACTGACAGCCGCCCCACATACCCCAGCACGAACCTGCCGTCGCCGAGCGCGCGAGACCGTCGCTCCGGCATGAACAACTCCGTGTCCATGCCCCGCTGCATCAAATGGCACGGCCGCCCCGTAGCCCTCTCCAGCATCTCGACCAGCTCTCGATTGGGGGCGAACGTCACCCTGGCCAGCCGATAAAAACGCTGGGTCGCATTCAGCGCCCCGTCTTCCATCGTTGCCCTCGCCAGCGGCCTGCGCGCCTCGGGCAGCATCCGCAGCAACCATCCCGCGCGGCGCCCCGCATACTCATGCAAATTTGTATGCCAGCCAGCCGCCAGCGGAATCTTCATCCGCCACGACAGCCACGCTCCGATCATCCCGACATCGCTTGGCCCGGTGATGTGAATGACATCCGGCTTGAACTGGCGCAGCACACCTCGCACCTGCCGAACGTGCCTCCAGAACATAGTGTCGAGCCGCAAATCTTTATCCAGCGCAATCGAAGCCGCGCTCCGCTTCAGCTCGAGTGTCCACAGCTCTCCGTCTTTTTCGAGCGGCTCATCTCGTGGCCCTGCACGCACGCACAAAAACGGCAGGTCGTGCCGCCTCGCATACGCCTCGAACTGCCGGCTGGTATGGGCGACCCCATTGATCTCATGAAACGAGTCAGGAAAATAGGCGACTCGCATCCTCAAGCCTCACTGCCGTGTCCGGCTGATCTCCGGCCCGTAAAATTCCTCGGGACTCAAATGGGGCGAGGCTACATCGTGCTCCCGCGCTGCTTCCCCGCTCTGCTCGTCAAACGCCTGCGACTCTCGCTCGAGGTGCTCGCTGAGGCCCGCCTTCAAAATAGCAAACGCCTCTTCCGGAGTTTCTGCCCACTCAAATAGATTCAGATCGTCCGGCGCAATCGCCCCATTATCCACCAGCGCCTGCACGTTCACGACCTGCTCCCAATATTTCCTTCCATAAAGAACGACGGTGATCTTCTTCGCCAGTTTGTGTGTCTGCGCCAGGGTGAGCAGTTCAAACATTTCATCCATCGTCCCGAATCCGCCCGGGAAGACTACCAGCCCCTTCGCCAGGTACGCGAACCAATACTTGCGCATGAAGAAGTAGTGGAACTCCAGATTCAAACTCGGCGTGATGTAGCGGTTGGGCGCCTGCTCAAACGGCAGCTTGATGTTCAGGCCAATCGTTTTTCCGCCCGCCTCAAACGCGCCGCGGTTCGCTGCTTCCATAATCCCCGGCCCGCCGCCTGACGTCACCACAAACCGCCGCCGCCGCGAACGCAGTCCCATGGACCACTCGGTCAACATATACGCGAGCCGTCGCGCGTCCTCGTAGTAGTGCGCCATCTCGACCGCCGCCTCGGCCCGCTTCCGCCGCAGCTCGCTCGTTTCCGGTTTCTCGAGGTCCTCAGGCTTGGCCGGCTGCTCGTCTTCCGGAGCAAGCGCCGCTGCCGTGGTATTGGCCAACAACTCCAGATCGTGGCAGGCGTCGTCCATGCCCCGAAAACGGGCCGAGCCGAAAAACACGATCGTGTCCTGAATACGCTCCCGCCGAAATCGCGCCAGAGGCTCAAGATACTCAGACAAAATCCGCAGCGGCCGCCCGTCCGGGCCATTCAGAAAACGGAAATTCTCATACGCTACGCCCGCCGAATCGAGCGGCGGCGGCAGCTTTCTCTTCGCGCGTGCCGAGTTCTGCTGCGACTTGTCCACGCATTGCTCTTGCGCGCTTTTTAGCGTCTCGATTTTGCTCCTGGCAGTCTTCGTATCGCTTGGGGCTGGATTCTTTTCTCCGTCCGCTCTCACCGGCTTAGCCATTGCGGCCTCCGCCATTCACTGCCCCGCCGCTCATTCCAGAATTCTTTCTCCGTCGCCTGGGCCCAATCGCTTCTTCGAGGCCGATCCACAGGTCCAGCAATCCCAGCCCGCTCACCACGCCGCGCGCCGAGCCGGTCATCAGCCAGTCCACCCAGCGCTCGGGCAGCCAACCGAGAAAATGATTTTCCTGCCACAAGGGAGTCCATGGGAGGACGACGAGCAGAATTCCGATGTAGCAACAGGTCGCCACCAGCAACACCAGCGACGTGCGCTGCAACCAGGGAGGAGGCGCCGATGATGTTACTGGCTCAGCTCCCGCCTGCGATCCCGCTTCAGCAGCGCGCGCCCCATTCACCCCGGGTTCGGTATGCGTGGGCATCGCTTCTAGTACATCACACGTGCCCCGTCTTTCGTCCAATCCCTGACCATCCCAAAATCTGTCTCAAGAACGCTGCCGGAACTCCTCGCTCCGGGTCTGTCGGCGGCTCGCCGCAGGCTGCTCGAGGTGACTCAGCCCTGGCCCAGGTCCCGCTTGGGCCGCATGTTTGCTTTGAGAATTTTCTTCCGCAACCGCAGCGACTTTGGAGTTACCTCGACCATCTCGTCGGCGGCGATAAATTCGATCGCCTGCTCGAGATTCATTGATTGCGGGGGGGCCAGACGCACCGCATCATCTGCTGACGAAGCCCGCATGTTCGTTAGCTTTTTCTCCCGCACCACGTTCACGTCGAGATCGCGATCGCGCGCGTTCTCGCCGACGATCATTCCCTCATAAACCTCAACGCCCGGCGGAACAAATAGCACGCCCCGCTCCTGCAATCCGTCCAGAGCATGTGCCGTCGTTGTGCCAGTGCGATCGGAAACCAGAGCTCCGGTGGGCCGCTGAGGAATTTCTCCCTGGTGCGGCATATATCCGTCGAACAGCGAATTCATCACAATTGTGCCGCGCGTCTCAGTCAGCAGGTCGCTACGCAAACCAATCAGGCCCCGGCTCGGCACGCGAAACTCCAGCCGCACTCTTCCGTAACCGTGATTGTGCATTTTGACCATCTCGCCCTTGCGTGGCCCGAGCTTCTCAATCACGACTCCGACGTGGCTCTCGGGAATGTCAATGGTGAGCAGCTCGACCGGCTCCATCGTCTTGCCGTCCACAACCTTGGTCACAATCTCCGGTCGTCCCACCTGCAGTTCAAAGCCCTCGCGCCGCATCATCTCGATCAGGATTGAAAGCTGCAGCTCGCCGCGTCCAAGCACCTTGAACGCGTCCGATGTCGCAGTCTCTTCGACGCGCAGCGCCACATTGGTCAGCAGCTCGCGGTCCAGGCGATCTCTTATGTTCCGCGACGTCACATACTGCCCGTCGCGCCCCGCGAAGGGAGAAGTATTCACCGAAAACTGCATTGCAATCGTGGGCTCATCAATCGTGATCGTCGGCAAGGGAGCGGGCCGTTCAATCTCAGTGATCGTCTCACCGATGGTGATGCCCTCAACTCCGGCAATGGCGACGATATCGCCCAGCGTCGTGGCCGCGATATCAACGCGCTTCAATCCCTGGAAGGTAAACAGCTTCGTGATTTTCGTCTTCATCAGGCTTCCGTCGCGCTTTGAGATCGCGACTTCCTCGCCCGACTTGAGGGTTCCGTTAAATACGCGCGCAATGGCCAGACGCCCGAGATAATCGGAGTAGCCAAGATTCGTCACCAGTATCTGCAGCGGCCCCTCGGCATCGCCACCGGCCGGCGGAATCGTATCCACAATCGTGTCGAACAGCGGCTGCAAATCCACGCCCGGCTCTCCCGCCACCAGGCTCGCTGTGCCCTGCTTCGCATTCGTATAGAGCACGGGAAAATCGAGCTGGTCTTCCGACGCGTCAAGGTCAATGAAGAGATCGTAAATTTCGTTCAGCACTTCCTGCGCCCGCGCATCGGGCCGGTCAATCTTGTTGATCACCACTACCGGCGGGAGCTTCGCCTCCAGCGCCTTGCTCAACACATATCGCGTCTGCGGCAGAGGTCCCTCGCTGGCATCCACCAGCAGCATCACCCCGTCCACCATCTTCAACGCCCGCTCTACCTCGCCGCCAAAATCGGCGTGGCCCGGCGTATCAACAATGTTGATCTTGACGGCTTTGTATTCAATCGCCGTGTTCTTCGCCAGAATCGTGATCCCGCGCTCGCGCTCGAGATCGTTCGAGTCCATCACTCGCTCGGCCACCACTTCGTTGTCGCGAAACACGTGCGCCTGGCGCAGCATCTGGTCCACGAGCGTGGTTTTGCCGTGGTCAACGTGCGCAATAATCGCGATGTTGCGGATGGATCCCGTTCCGCTGAAAGTTGTGGTCGCCGCGCCCTCACTTGGGCGTACAGATGGTTGTGTGCTCACGGGAATGATTCCGTTCCTTTTCTCGATCAGTTTTTAAGTGGCCCGTCCATTATTCCGGGGGCTCCCCATCAGTTTTGGGGATCTTAAGTTTTCAGGGCCGCCACAGTGGGGTAGCTGCGCGTTGCGCGCGAAAAGCCCTACTGCTATTAGTGTATCAGCGTCGCCCCGCTTTACCGGACCGTGTCGCCCTTTGTCCCCGCCGCTGGCTTCGTCGGGGCAGTCCCGGACACAGGCACATCCGCCTCGCCGCTCCCGCTCTTTCCGCTCCCCACGGTCGCTGCCGCTGCTCCGCCCGCTGCTGCCGCACTCCCCATCGGCTGCACCGGAATCTGCTGCTTCGTCGGCGCGTCACTCACTTTCACTACTGTCGCCTGCGCCTGCTTCAACGCCGCCAGACTCGTCTCCACCTTCGCCCACTCTTTCGGCTCGGCGCGAACTGCATTCTTCTCCTGCGGCCCGCTATAAAACGCCAGGATGCTGGCCCGCGTCTCTGCCGGAACCGCCGGTGCGCCCGGCTTAGTCAAATCCATCAGCAGTTGTGCATACGTCATGTCCGCCAACTTGTACTCGCCCGCCGCGGTCGGTTCCCCGGTATCGAGATCTCTGGCGGGCAATTCGAGCTTCGCGTAGGTCGGGCCGTCCGCCGCCACTTGCTGCAGCAGGCCCTTGTAGAAATCCACGGTCGAATTCACGCTCTGCAGCAAAATGTCCTGCTGTTCGCTGTTCGGCATCTTCACGTCCAGCGCCTTCAGCGGCCCCACCTTCGGCAAAATCCGCACGATAAAGGCAAGGAACTTCGCCCCCGCTCCCGGCTCCTGATAGCCGCTGCCCCAGTTCTTTTCATACTCCACCTTGGACATGCGATAACGGAACTTTTGCGCGGTCATATCCGGCTGCGCCTTCTCTATTTCCTTGCCGTAGCTGGCCCATGCCACCCGCGTCATTTTCGGAATCAGCTGCGACACATCCGACCTGTAACTGGAAATGTTTGCGTCTTCGCTCTTGAGCACTTCGTTCAACTCAAAGCCATATGTATCGCGAAACGCCCTCTCCAACAGCTGTCTGCTCACGTTAAATCCGATGAAGTTGCGATAATCGTCCTCCTGATAATTGCCCTTGGCGACCTCCGCTACATCAAATCCAAACTCCGTCCGGATGTGCGCCGTCGGGTCTTCGTCATATGTCACCGAGCTCCCATATTTCGCAGCGAGCTTGGGATATTGCAGAGCCGTCACATCGTTCACCGCGGGATGCCCTTTGATGTCTCCCGAATAATGCGCCAGCGCTCCCAGGGCAAATGCATACTCATTTGCGTCTGTCGCGTCCTTGAGCAGGTTCACGACAAAGTCGCCGGTCCTCACGTAATGCAGCAGGTTGCTGAACTGATGGCTGCCGTGCGGATAGTAGCCCATGTCCTGGATCACGCATCCGCCGTAAGCATAGGAGTGAGCAATCACCATCTGGGCGGGAGTCGTCGAGGGGAAACGCGCCAATATCATCGGCGCAATTTGCGGCTTCCAAAGCAGGTCCACCACCTGCTCATGCGTCAGCACGGAATAGGCCTGCCCCGTCGGCGCTCCCAGCCACAGTACGAGCGCCACAGCAATCCAACGCGAGATTTTTCTCACGCGTCCGCTTACATTTCTCCGGCTCTCGCCGCTTTGTCTCCGGCTCTCGTGGTTTCGCGTGATTAGCATGCCTTGCGAAACGTTAGAGCCTTCCCACGCTGCCAGGGTTGCGCGTCCGGCTCACAATCCCAAAACTCTTCGCGGAATTCTATTCCTCGCCGCCTCCGGCCGGACGACGCCCCACCCCGCCCGGCTCTCCACAATTCACTCGACTTACTTCAACCTCCGCCTGCGGGCGTAATCTAAACTCCAAACAACGCCATGGCCCCCGCCTCCTTTGAACGCACTCTCGCCAGCGCCAAGCGCACCATGGTTCTCAGCGAGATCGTGCGCCTCGCGGTGGATTCGTTCCTGGCTTCCAAGGTCCGCTTCGCCCTAACCGCTCTGGGCATGGTCATCGGTTCGGCCTCGCTCATCCTGGTCGTCACCATCGGGCTCACCGGCAAGGAGTATGTGCTCTCGCTGCTGCAAAGCATAGGCACCAACATGATCGTCATTGACTATCAGGGCGCCAGCAACGCCAGCATATCGAATACGCAGCAGGACTTTCTCACCTACGACGACATGCGCGCCGTCCAGCAACGGGTGCCGGGCGTGGTCGCGGCTTCGCCCATGCTTGAGATTCACGACTCCATCAGCATCGGCAACGGAGTCGTCCGCGACATGCTCGTGCTCGGCGTCTCGCCCGACTACCGCACGGTGCGAAATCTCAAAGTCCTCGCGGGCCGCTTCTTCGACGCGCAGGACGATCAGTCGCACGCCAAGGTCGCCGTCATCACTCCCAAGCTCGCGCTCACTCTATTTGGCTCCAACGAGCAGGCCATCGGGCAGAGCTTCTCACTCAGCGGAATCCCATTCACCGTCATCGGCGTCTTTCGCGAAAGCGTAGACACCTTCGGGACGTCTGAAATCGCCGACCAGACCATCCTCATCCCCTATCCCGTCGCCCGGTATTTCACCGGCACCGACAACGTAAAGCAGCTCTTCTTCTCGATGTCCGATTCCGCGAGCGTCCCTAACGCCGGCGTCGAAATCCAGCGCGCCATACAATCCCGCCATCGCCCGGGCTCTGTATATAACGTGACGACCCTCACTGCCGTACTGACGGTTGCCGGGCAAATTGCCGATGCCCTCACTCTGATCCTTCTTCTGGTCGCTGCGATCACACTCATTGTTTCCGGGGTCGGCATCATGAACATCATGCTCGCCAACGTTCGCTCCCGCATTCGCGAAATCGGAATTCGCAAAGCGGTCGGTGCGACCTATCGCGAGATCCAGCTCCAGTTCCTCGTCGAGGCCATCTTCATCTCGCTTGCCGGGGGCTTCGTCGGCGTTATCTTCGGGCTCGCCGTTCCCATCGCTCTCCGCATCGTCACCGGCTACGACATTCCCATCTCCATCTGGTCCGTCGTCATCGCCCTCACCACCGCCACCATTGTCGGAGTGGTCTTCGGCACCCTGCCCGCCACCCGGGCTGCACAACTCGATCCCGTCGAGTCTCTTAAGTACGAGTAGAGCTCGCCTCGCATTCACCGCAGCCGCAAAGAAATACGCCGCCGGATTTTTCTATCCCAGCGGCGCGTTCTTGTTGATTCTTGTTGAGTATTTCGTTTATTGAACGGTCAGTTTGATGGTTGCCGTCTGCGCCTGCGCCGTTGAACCCGCCGGCGTCGCCGTGATCGTGATGGTTGACGTTCCCTTCGGCGCTATGTTGACGCTGCTTCCGCCGCATCCACTCAACGCTCCCAGTGACAACAACACGCCACCCAACGCAAGCAGCAGGCTTGGCATTTTGTAACGCCGCAGAGGAAGCAGCAACAGCATCCCCAGCGCGACACCCGCCGCGGCAAGCCCTTTGCCAGCTCCGAATCCGCGATCATGATGCGCGATCTGCATCATGCCCTTCGCAGACGTCGTGCTGATCAACGACCGACAGGTTGGCACTCTGCCCAGCCTGCAACGTCACGCTGCCCGGGTTCACGGTCACCGTCACGCCGCTTGGAGCACCCGCGACCGCAAACGTCACCGCGCCGCTGAAAGCAGCATTCGCCGCTGTCGTCAGCGTTACCACTCCGGTCTGGCCTCGCGTGAGGCTGAGGCTCGCTGCGCCTGGCGACAGCGTAATCGCCGCCACCGGCAGCACATTCACCGTGGTCTGCGCCGTTGAGTTGAAGTTGAAATTGGTGTCGCCGCTATAGACCGCGGTGATTGTGTGCGGTCCCGCTGACAGCCCGGTCACAGAAATATCAGCGACCCCGCCATTCAGAGTTCCCGACGCCAAGGTTGTCGTGCCCTCGACCAACGTCACCGTTCCGGTGGGAGTCGGCCTGCCGCTCAACGTCGCCGCCAGTGTCACCGCGAAGTCTGCGCTGCCGCCGACGGTCACGCTGCTGTCCTGGGCCACGATCGTCTCGCTGGTTCCGCCCTGTGCGATCAGAATCGTTGTTCCCGATCCGCCGCTCACAAAAGCTGCGTCCGGAGCATTGTCTTTAAGGAAGCTGCCGGCCAGCACAATCGAGCTTTCGTCGCCAACCTCGTAGTTCCCGATGGCGTTGAATGTCCCGTCGCCATTGCCGATTCCGGCGATTCCTCCAGCGAGACCATCGGTGAAGTCGTACGACGTGTATTCGCTCAGCAGCAGGTCCAACTTTCCGTCGCCGTTCAGATCGGTCAGCAGACCGCTGGCAGAAAAGAACGCCGGCACAAACGTCGCGCCTTGCGTCACATTTCCGGTGCCATCGCCCAACATCACGATCGCTCCGGCCTTCCCTGCGTCATAATTCCCAGAGCTCGGATCAACCAGTCCCTGCGCCAGCACCACCAGGTCTACATGTCCGTCGCCGTTGACATCGCCCGGCAGAGTTGACGCGTTGATGTAGTTCGGCAGAATTGTTGTCGGCGAACCAAACGTCCCATCCCCCTTGCCCATCAGGATGTACGAATTGAATATGCCTCCGATCACGTCAAACGGAACGTCGGAAACCTCCAAGTCGAGATTTCCGTCTCCGTTCAGATCCACCAGTACCGGCTGATAGACCTCCGTTCCCAGCGCCGTGAACTGCGCCGTCTGGAAGGTGCCATCGCCATTGCCGAGCAGCGTGAAGAAGCCCGACGGCGTGGTCCCCGAGTTGCAGCCGTAAATGCTGTCACCCTCATACGCCACGATCAGGTCGAGCCTGCCGTCGCCGTTCACATCGCCTGCCGTCGCATACTGCGTCGAGCAGTTGAAGTTCGGAGCCAGTGTAATCGGCTTCGCAGTAAAACTGCCGTCGCCATTGGATAGCAGCAGCGACAGCCCGCTGAACGAATGCAGAATCAGGTCGGCCCGTCCGTCGCCGTTGAAGTCTCCCGATACCGAGTCAACGAAATCGAAACTATTCGCGACATATCCCGGCACCGCATTTTTATTGAGGAAATTTCCCCTGCCATCTCCCAGCCCGGTCACCAGCGCCGGATTATCAATGTTCGCGCCCTTGCTGTAGAAGAAAATGTCGTCGTTGCCGTCGCCATTCGCATCCAGCACCGCCTGCGCAAATACGCGGCTAATCACGTCCCCGCTCGTTCCTGGTAGCAGCGGCCCCGCATGCAGCGACGGAGTCATCCCCGCAACGCTCGGAAACACGGTCACCGATCCCTCCAGCGCGTTCATGATCGCCGGATCGGGCAGCCCGTCTCCATTGAAGTCCGCAACGCTCAGCACCGAAAACTGGCCCGTGCCCGACCCATAATTCTGGATCGTCGGCAGATCAAATGTACCGTCGCCATGCGCGGGATAAATATTCAGATAATCCGGCTCTGCATCCACCAGATCGGGCGCTCCATCTCCGTTCAGGTCGGCAACAAACAGGTCCGTCGGATATGCTCCGACCGCTCCCACATTGTTCGGGTACTGATACGTTCCATCGCCGTTCCCCAGCGCGGCGTATATGTAGTAGTCCTGATACGAAAACACGACGTCTTTATTGCCGTCTTTGTTGATGTCCACCACGTTCAAATTCGCCACGAGCGGATAGCCAACGTTGAACGTGCCCTCCGCCGGAATCGTGATGGTTGCGCTCGGGTCCGGCATCTGGAACACGCCGGTGCCATTGCCCAGCATCGTCAGAATGATGTGGTCCTCGCTCGGATTGTCGGTCGTGAGATAACTCAGCAGCTCGACGGTCGCGTCCACCTTGTTGTCGTGGTTCACGTCAGTCAATGCGATGGAACGGCCCGTCAATCCCTGGTAATACAAGTTGGGATAATTCTGCACTTGAATCAGGCTGCCCTGCGGTGTGATCAGGTTTCCGTTGCCGTCGTTGAGAAACGTATCGAACTCCAGCGTCGTCGTCGGATTGAAATTCGCGTCGTAGTTCACCGTGCTGCTCAGCAGCAGCACATCGGGGCGCCCATCGCCGTTCACATCCGCCAGCGCAAACGCGTTCGCAATGTTCGCACTGATCGCGCTCACGACCACCGGAGGCGCAAACGTCGCGTTCCCCTGATTGATCAGCACATAGAGGCAATTGTTGTTTTCATCCAGCAGCACGAGGTCGTCGTAGCCGTCGCCGTTCATGTCGCCGGCGGCAATCTGTACCGTCCCGCCAACATTGACCGCGCCTGGCTCGGTGGTAATCGGCGTGCCAAAATTCACGCCCGTGCCCGAGTTCCCACCCGGCGACTCGTTGAGAATCACATTGACTGTGCCCGTCGGCTGCACGGTCGCAAAATCCGGCTTGCCGTCTTTGTTGAAGTCGCCGCTGGCATAGAGCTCCAGGCCCGAGGTGTCTCCATCGGTCGTGTCGTATGCAGGAAATTTCGGAGCCGCGACAAACCCGCCGAAGTTCGGCGTAAACCCGCCGCCACTGCTGCCCGGCGTCATTGGCCGCTCCCGCCGCAACTCACTCTGGTGCGCCGCCAGCAACTTCTTCATACCCGGTTCAACTACGCGCTGGAATGGAGTCTTCGGTGTCTTGCCACTTTGAGCCGCTGCCACTGGCTTCGTCGTCGGCCAGCGGTGAGCGGTGCGGGCCGATGCGCCCCTTGCCCTGCTCTGGGCATTGCTCTGCAAGGCGCTGGCTACCTGCGACTGCGCCATCAGAGGCCTTTCAACTGTAAGAAGGGAAATTGTAACCAGGGACAGGGAAATGACACTCAACCACAACGTGCGGGCCGTACTTGCTTTCATCAATCTTTCTCCGAGGGAATTGGGATACTGCAAATGAACTGCAATGGTGCTCAAGGTCGTCTCTGCAAACTTCTGTTACAAGCGAAAAGGCCCAGGCGCGAAACCCGGGCCCCGGCGCATAACTCAGCCATCAGTCGTCCAAGAACTTTTATCCTATCGCACAATTATTGCGATTCTTTTAACAGGGCGAAGTTTTTCTCCGGCGCTTTTTCCCCTCTTTCGCCCTCTCTACCCGCCTGACACTTGTCACCTCGCTTTGCTGCCACCTCACACTGCCGCTTTTCCTGGCACAGGTCCATCCTTGGATTCACAGTGAGCAATCAGCCGCTATCCCGAACTCACCGATTGAAATAAAGGAGAAGCTCCCATGGCCGCCACCGCAATTTTCCCCGTCGCCCAGGCTCACGCCGCCCCTATCGCATTTGCAAACTCCGTCGCCAGCCTGCACAACGTTAGCAAGTCTTACGGAAGCACGAAGGCACTCAACAACCTCTCCCTCGAGCTGCAGCCCGGCGAAGTGCTCTCGCTGCTCGGCCCGAACGGCGCGGGCAAGACCACCGCCGTCCGCCTGCTGCTCGGGCTTACTCGACCGTCGGCCGGATCCGTCAGCATCTTCGGACGGCACGCTCACGATCCGCTGGCCCGCATCCGCATCGGCGCCATGCTGCAGATAGCGCGCGTGCCCGAGACACTCAAGGTCCGCGAACACATCAACCTTTTCCGCAGCTACTATCCCGCGCCCCTGCCGCTCTCGCAGATTCTCGCGACTGCCGGCGTAGAAGACATCGCCAACCGCCTCTTCGGCACTCTCTCCGGTGGCCAGAAGCAGCGAGTGCTCTTCGCCATCGCCCTCTGCGGCAATCCCGATCTCATCTTTCTCGATGAGCCCACGGTCGGCATGGACATCGAGGCCCGCCGCGCCCTGTGGTTCCAGGTGCGCAATCTCGCCGCGACCGGCAAGACCGTGCTGCTCACCACCCACTACCTTGAGGAAGCTGACGCGTTGTCGGACCGCATCGCCGTGCTCAACCACGGCCAGATCATCGCCCAGGGCACGCCCAGCGAGATCAAAGAGATCGTCTCCGGCCGCAAAGTCCGCTGCATCACGCAGCTCTCTAAAGAAACGCTTGCCGCCATCCCGACGGTCATTTCTGTTGTCGCTGACCGCGATGCGTTCATCCTGACCACCCCCGATGCAGAGTCAGTCACACGCGAACTCTTCCGCGCCGACCCGACCCTGCGCAATCTGGAAATCTCCAGCGCTGCTCTCGAAGACGCCTTTCTTGCCCTGACCAAGAACTAGCGCCCGCACCAGGAATTAATTCGCCGCCACCAACTCAATTTCAAGGAGAAGCTCCCATGGCCAGCACCGCACTCCCGCTCAGCTACACCGTCAACGCCTACGCCAGCGAAACGAAATACGAGATCATCAAGCAGGCACGCAATCGCATGTATGCGTTCTCCGCCATCGGATTTCCCGTCATGTTTTACCTGCTCTTCGGCCTCATGAACCGCCATGCCGACATCAACGGCATAAGCGTCGCCAAATATCTGCTCGGCTCCTACTGCATCTACGGCATCATGGGCGCGGCGCTCTTCGGAGTCGGCGTGAACTTCGCGATTGAGCGCGGCCAGGGTTGGCTGGAGCTCAAGCAGGCCAGCCCGATGCCGCCGCTCGCGCTGCTGCTGGCAAAGATGCTCTCCTCCTGCGCCTTTGCGCTGATCATCACGGCACTGCTCATCGCCTGCGGTATCGCCTTCGCCGGAGTCCACATCACCGCTCTCGAAGTGGTGAAAATCAGCGGCATCGTCATCGCGGGCGCGCTGCCCATCGGCGCCCTCGGCCTGATCTTCGGAATGATCGCCCCGGCCAACGCTGCTCCCGGCCTGGTCAACATCATCTTTCTACCCATGGCCTTCGCCTCGGGCCTATGGATCCCGCTGCAATTTCTGCCGAGCTGGATTCAGAAGATCGCGCCCTTCCTCCCCAGCTATCACCTCGCCCAGCTCTCCTACGGAGCCCTCGGCTTTCCGATGGACCACATGTCAAGCTTCGCCCACTGGAACGCCATCGCCGGATTCACGCTGCTCTTTATCGGCGTGGACTGGATCCTGTTCCGCTACGCCAGCACGAAGTCGTAGTCTTGAGCCTCGGCCAATCCCACCCTGACTTTTCTCCCCGCAGAAAATCTCAGGGTGGGTCTACCATTGACTTCTAACAGCATCCTCCAGGGTTCACTATGGATTACTCCTCCACATCGCCGGCGCCGAAGCAGTCTTCAGCCTTTTCCACTGTGCCCGCGCCGGCTCAGCAGCCTCCTCACTCGCCCGCGCCTGTCCGTTCGACCGCGCCGAAACCCGCGCCTGAGTCCCCCCGCGCCGGTTTCATCATCCGCTATATCTGGATCGTCTACTCGGCCTTCTTCTTCGTGCAGCCCATTATGCATTCCACTCGTCGCGAGTGGCTGTTCTTCGTTCCCTTCTACCTGCTCTTTCTGTTTTTCTATATCTATCCCGAGTTCAATCGCCCTGCGGCCAAGTGGTGCCTGCTCGCTCTTGTAATCCTCGGCCTGGTTTACGTCCCCTACAATCAGGGCGCGTCCGGAATCTTCATTTTCGCCGCCGGCTTCCTTCCGTTTGTCATCCAGTCCACGCGTACCGCCATCATTCTGATCGTTTCTCTTGCCGCCGTGGTCTGCCTCCACGGATACTTCTTCCACCTCTACCCGTGGGTATGGGGCTCGATTGCCGCCTTCATCATCGTGCTGGGACTCGCTAACCTGACCCAGGCCCGCGAAAAACGCGCCAACAGCCGCTTGCTCCGCGCACAAGAAGAGATCGAACATCTGGCCACCGTCGCCGAACGCGAACGCATCGCCCGTGATCTGCACGATCTGCTCGGGCACACGCTCTCAGTCATCACGTTGAAGGCTGAACTCGCCGGCAAGCTGCTGCACTCCGATCCAACGCGCGCCGCGGCTGAGATCGCCGACGTCGAACAGACCGCCCGCCGCGCACTCGCCGAGGTCCGGGAAGCGGTCGGTGGATATCGTGCGCAGGGTCTGCCCGCGGAGATTGCCCGCGCCCGCCAGACCCTCGCTGCCGCGGGAGTCGAGCTCACCTCCGGCGAATGCCCCGCCCAACTGCCGGCCGCCGACGAGACCGTGCTTGCCCTCATCCTGCGCGAAGCCGTCACCAACATCGTGCGCCACGCACAGGCAAAGAAGTGCGATGTCCAATTCGCAACCGCAAAAGACCAAATCCTGCTGACTATCTCTGACGATGGTCGCGGCGGCCTGCTCTCAGAGGGCAACGGCCTGCGCGGAATGCGCGAGCGCGCCCTGGCCCTCGGCGGCCAATTCTCCTGGCAGTCCGCGGCCCCGCCCAGCCGCGGCGTCAAGCTCTCCATCCAGCTGCCGCTCCATCACAGTGCGCCTCTCTCCGTTCCGCTTGCCCCGCTCTCCAACTCCGGCTCGACTACTTCCGCGATTTCTGGCGGCGTCCGCGACACTGCTCATCAGGAAAAGGACCCCGTCCTCGCCGCGGAGCCACGTTCATGATCCACGTCGTGCTCGCAGAAGATCAGGCCATGGTCCTCGGCGCCCTATCCGCCCTGCTTGAAACCGACGCCGGCATCCCGGAAATCAAGGTCGTCGCCCGCGCCGCGAACGGCAAGCTGGCCCTCTCTGCCGTCGCCCAGCACAAGCCTGAAGTGCTCGTCACCGATATCGAGATGCCGGAGATGACCGGCCTCTCGCTCGCCGCCGAGGTGCGCCAGCACCATCCGCGCACCCGCGTCATCATCCTCACGACGTTTGCGCGCCCCGGCTATCTGCGCCGCGCTCTCGATGCCGGAGCGCTCGGCTATCTGCTCAAAGACCGCCCTGCTGCAGAGCTGGCTGAGGCCGTCCGCCGCGTCGCCCGCAACCTCCGCGTGGTTGATCCCGAGCTCGCCGCCGAGGCGTGGGGAGCCGATCCCGACCCGCTGACCGAGCGCGAACGGCAGGTCCTCTGGCGCGCCGGCGAAGGCACCTCGACCATGGACATTGCCGCGGAACTCAACCTCTCCGAAGGCACAGTCCGCAACTATCTCTCAGAAGCCATCAGCAAACTCGGCGCCGCTAACCGCACCGAAGCGGCCCGCCTCGCCCGCACCAAGGGATGGCTCTGACTTAGGGAGTCGCCGCCACCGGCTTCGTCGTCAGCCGCTTCAAATCCTCCGTCACATTCGCCAGCGCCAGGTCAAAATTCTTGTCGTGCGTCTTCTGCTGCACTGCCGGATTAATGGACTCCGTCAGCGCCCACAAAATGTAGTGCGACTTCGCGTCATAAATCACCAGCCGAAACATCGGCAGCGGATCCGACGCCCCGGTCTGCTTGTTCGGCTGCTGCGGCCCGCTCGGAGCAATCAACTGCAGCTCAAGCACAATGTCGGCCAGCGACGGATCCATCACGAAGTCGTACTGCCCCAGCCCGCGCACCGCCGCGTAAAACTCGTTGTACGCGCGGTCCGGATCGCCACTGAAGGGATGCGGAAACAATCCGCTGTCTGCGCCCGCATTCGAAATAAAAACCTTCTTCGAACTGTAAAGCGCCGGCGGGACCGGAGCCACCGCAAATCCATTCGCGCCCTGCTCCTGCCCCGTGGGTCCCTGCATTTCCGCTTCGTGCGGCCTCGTGACCGGTGCCCCAGTTCCCGCCGCATCCTGCGCCAACGCCCCAACGCCGGCTGTCAGCACCAATGCCGTTGCTGCAACAATATAAAAATCCCCGCCGAACTCTCATCGCATCCTCCGCGCCGCACTCAACCTTGCGGCAACCCACAGAGTTCCAGACGCTCGGCCCACTGCAAAAGTTCCGCGATGGTTTGTTACCGCTTCCTGCCGCTCCCCACCCGCCCTGCATAGAGCCGCATCAGCAGCCACAAATACTCCACCGCCACGCCGACCGAGGCCTTGCTCTGCCCCGCCCGCCGCAACCCAAACGCAAACGGCTTCTCGACCGTTTCCGAAATGTCCGCCCGCACCAGAATGTCCAGCAGCAGCTTGAACCCGCCGCGGTAAAGCTGCACTCCCTCGACGCACTCGCGCCGCACAATAAAAAATCCCGACATCGGGTCGGACGCGCGACGGCCCTTCTTCAGCAGGAGCGGCTTGGCCGCCCACACCGCCGCCAGAGAAGTCAGCTTCCGCGCCGTATTCCACCCCGCCATGCTTCCGCCCTGGCGATACCGGCTCCCCACCGCCACATCTGCGCCCTCGCGCATCGCCCCCACCAACTCAGCCAGCAGCTCGGGCGGATGCTGCAAATCCGCGTCCATCACTCCCAGCCAGTCCGCGTCGGTCGCCGCCCATCCATCCAGCACCGCGCCGGCGAGCCCGCGCTCCCCGCGCCGCACCAGCACACGAAACCGCTGGTCGTCCGCAACGGCCGCCCGCACTGCATCCTCAATCCCATCGCCGCTGTCGTCGTCCACCACAATCACTTCATAATTGAGCGCCAGGGGATCGAGCGCCGATCGCGTCCTCCCGAGCAGGGGCGCCATGTTCGCCGCCTCCCGCAAGGTGGGGATCACCAGAGCGAATTTCTGCCCGCCCTTTGTCGGAATGCGGCCCTCGTTTGCTGTCGCGCTCTCTGCAGCCATGCTGCTCGCACTATATATAGAAACCTCGGCGGCCTCGCTATCAGACTTCCCGCTAGAATGGTCAGTCGTGCCCTATCCCGCCACACGCCTGCGCCGCACTCGCTCCACGCCCGCCCTCCGCGCCCTCGTGCGCGAAACCCATCTCCAGCCCGGGGCGCTGATCGCCCCGATGTTTGTCGTCCCCGGCGCAGGGGTCCGCCAAGAAGTTCAGCATCCATGCCCGGCGTCTTCAATCTCTCGGTTGACGAGGCGCTCAAGGACGCGCGCGAATCTCGCTGCGCTCGGTCTCGGCGGCATATTGCTCTTCGGCATCCCGCCGGAAAAAGATGCGCAGGCCACCGGCGCCTGGCACCCTGACGGAATCGTTCAGCGAGCCCTGCGCGCCCTGAAAGCCGACCGCGCCCTCGACTCGCTTGTCGTCATCGCTGACGTCTGCCTCTGCGAATACACTTCCCACGGCCACTGCGGTGTGGTCGCTGGCGACCCAGCAAAAATCAATGCTTCGGGGACTAGCGGCTCCGCGACTGCACACGAGGCTTCACCATCGACAATGATTCCTCGCTGGCGTTGCTCGCAAAGACCGCCGTCTCCCTCGCGCAGGCCGGAGCCGACATCGTTGCCCCGTCCGACATGATGGACGGCCGCGTCGCCGCCATCCGCGACGCTCTCGACGCAGCGGCTCACGTCAACACGCCCATACTCAGCTATGCCGCCAAAGTGGCCAGCAGCGTTTTACGGGCCCTTTCGCGAAGCCGCCGACTCCGCGCCGCAGTTCGGCGACCGCCGCACCTATCAGATGGATGGAGGCAACTTCCGCGAAGCCATGCGCGAGATCGACGAGGACGTCGCCGAGGGAGCCGACATGCTGCTGATTAAGCCCGCGCTCCCTTACCTCGACGTATCCGCGCCGCCGCCGATAACTTCGGACTGCCCACCGGGCGCCTACCAGGTCTCCGGCGAATACGCCATGCTGCAGGCCGCCTTCGCGCGTAACTGGCTCGACCCCGGAGCCCGCAATTCTCGGAGTCCCTCACCAGCATCCGCCGCGCGGGGGCCGACTTCATCGTCACCTACTTTGCCCAGCAAGCGGCCAAGCTGCTTTAGGTCCGCCTTTTTGCGCGAAGCGCGCGACTGCTGAACGCGGGGTCCCGCATCTTCTGACCCTCGCGTAGAATCAAATGTTTGGCGGTCGCTGTGTGCCACCGCCATCCACACTCACCGCGCACGAAACGGAGCATCTTCAACGTGGCACAAAACACCGCACCTGCACCCGCCAGCCCGGCAGAAATCTTCGACGTAGCCATCATCGGCGGTGGTCCCGCCGGATACACCGCCGCCATCCGCGCCGGCCAGTGGGGCCTTAAGACGGCCCTGATCGAGGCGACCCCCAAGCTCGGCGGCACCTGTCTTCACTGGGGCTGCATCCCCACCAAATCCATCCTGCACAATGCCGAGCTTTGGGATGAGCTCAAGCACGCCACCGACATGGGCATAGATAACCTCGGCACGCCGAAGCTCAATTGGCCGGTCGTGCTCAAGCGCAAAAACGATGTCGTCGCCAAGCACGTCAAGGGCCTCGACTTTCTGATGCGCAAGAACAAGATCACCGTCATTACAGGATTCGGAGTTCTCACCGGCCCTGGAAAAAATGGCGTGCACAGCATCCAGGTCACCGATGCCGACAAGAAGACCTCGACGGTGGTCGCGAAAAACATCTTCCTCGCGACCGGATCGGATGCCCGCATGCTGCCCGGCATCACGCCCGACGACAGCATCCTCTCTAACATCGAGATGCTCAACATCACCGGCATCCCCAAGTCGCTCATCGTCATCGGCTCCGGCGCCGTGGGCGTCGAGTTCGCCTCCATCTTCAAGAGCTTCGGCTCCGACGTTTCGATCCTGGAGTTCCTTCCCCGCATTGTGCCCGCCGAAGACGAAGAGGTTTCAAAAGAGCTCGCCCGCAGTTACAAAAAGCGTGGCATTTCCGTCGAGACCGGCGCCAAGGTAGAAAAGGTCGAGAAGACAAAAGACGGCATCAAAGTCACCTACACCGACTCCACCGGCAAACAGGTCGTCAAAGAGGCCGAGAAGTGCCTTGTCGCTGTGGGCCGCGCCCCGCGCACCGCCGGCATCGGTCTCGAGAAGACGAAAATCGTAACCGAAAAAGGCTTTATTCAGACCAATGAGTGGATGCAGACCGCTGAGCCCGGCATCTACGCCATTGGAGACATCGTTGCCGGCCTCCCGCTCCTGGCCCACTCCGGCGCCATGTGCGGAATGGTCGCCGCTGCAAAGGTCGCGGGCAAATATGCCCGGCCGGTGCGCCGCGATCGCATGCCGGCGTGCACCTATTGCGAGCCGCAAATCGGCTCCGTCGGACTGACCGAGGCCCAGGCCAAAGAGAAAGGCTACACCGTGAAGATCGGAAAATTTCCCTTCTCCGCCAACTCCAAGGCCAGCATCCTGGGACAGCACGAAGGCTTCGTCAAAGTAGTCTCCGACGCAAAATACGGGGAGATACTGGGCGTGCACATCATCGGCCCGCAAGCCACCGAGCTCATCTCAGAAGCCGTCACCGCCCTCACTCTCGAGGCCACCATTGAAGAAATGATGTTCACCATTCACGCTCATCCGACACTTGCCGAGGCTTTGCTCGACGGCTTCAGCATGACCGAGGGCATGGCAATCAACATATGAGTCGCGGCATCCGTCTGACTGCATCTAAGCCTCCATGCAAACGCGCAACCTAGGTAACAGCAACCTCTCGGTTTCCGCCATCGGCCTCGGCTGCATGGGACTCAGTTCCGGCTTCGGCCCGCCCACCGACAAGCAGCAGGCAATCTCCCTTATCCGCAGGGCGTTTGAGCTTGGCGTCACCTTCTTCGATACCGCGGAGGTTTACGGCCCGCATGCAAACGAAGAGGTGGTCGGCGAGGCCCTGGCGCCGTTCCGCGATCAGGTCGTCATCGCCACGAAGTTTGGTTTTGAAGCCAATCCCAACGACGGCGACAAATGGAGCGCCCTCAACAGCCGTCCTGAACACATCAAAGCGGTGGTCGAAGGATCGCTCAAGCGCCTTCGCACCGATGTCATTGATCTCTACTATCAGCATCGCGTGGACCTCAACGTTCCCATCGAAGACGTTGCGGGAGCGGTCAAAGATCTTATCGCCGCCGGCAAGGTAAAACACTTCGGCCTCTCAGAAGCGGCCGCCAAAACCATTCGTCGCGCCCACGCTGTGCTACCGGTCACGGCGCTCCAAAGCGAATACTCCCTTTTTTGGCGCGAGCCCGAGGAGACCATCATCCCCACGCTAAAGAACTCGGAATTGGCTTCGTCCCCTTCGCCCCGCTGGGCAAGGGATTTCTCACCGGCAAGATTGACGCCGATACGAAATTCGACGCGACCGACTTCCGCAGCACCGTGCCTCGTTTTTCTGAAGTGAATCGCAAGGCCAACCAGCCGCTGGTGGCGCTCATCGGCGAATTCGCAAAGCTGAAGAACGCGACTCCCGCGCAGATTGCGCTGGCCTGGCTGCTTGCCAAGCAGCCGTGGATCGTGCCGATTCCCGGCACCACTAAGCTCCATCGTCTGGAGGAAAATCTCGGCGCGGCCAACATCGAACTCACTCCCGAAGATGTTCTCCGTATTGAGAGCGCGTCATCAGAGATCAAACTCGAAGGCGCCCGCTACTCCCCCTTTCATCAACAACTCGTCGGCCGGTGAAGGAGAGCAAGCAAAGTCTGCAAGGAAGGCATGACGGCAAAGTCGTTGACTGGCTCGAACACGTCACAGACATTCAGTAAGGCGGCCGATGCGCTGGGAACTGGCCCGATTCGCTGCCGCTGTTTATAATCGTCAGAGTCGTTCCCCCACCCACACTGGCCAGATAGCTCAGTGGTAGAGCGCGGCCCTGAAAAGGCCGGCGTCGGCGGTTCAATCCCGTCTCTGGCCACCACCTTTCCTCATCTTCAGAATTTACCCCGCTGTTCTTGAGCGCGGCGCAGATCGGTCCTGAAAAGGCGGGCGTCGGCGGTTGACGGGTTCGGAAAACTGGCGTCTCTGGCCACCACCTCTCTTCTCTTCAGAATTTACCCCGCTGTTCTTGAGCGCGGCGCAGATCGCTCCTGTCGCGGTCTGCGTAAAAGGCCGGCGTCGCCGGTTGACGGGAATCCAAAAAGCCTTGACAAGTAGTTTCCACGGAAAGTATTATAATTTCCATGGAAACTACTAGAACGAAGAAAGCGCCTGCACCCCGGTTAGAGAGCCACCTCGGCTACTGGCTCAGGCGCGTCTCCAACGCAGTCTCAGGATCGTTCGCTCGTGCTCTCCAAGAGAAAGCAGACGTCTGTTGCGGAATGGGTGCTTCTGCATGAGCTTTACGGCCGCGAACAGGCGTCGTCCGGCGAGCTGGCCGACAGCCTCGGCTTGACCCGGGGCGCCGTTTCTAAAATTGTCGACAAACTCGATGCAAAGGGCTGGGTTCAAACTGATGCAAAAGAGGGCGACAGCCGGTTCCGTCTACTGTCCCTCACGCGGTCAGGGCGACGCAACCTTCCTGTCCTTGCTGAGATTGCTGACCAGAACGATGCCTGTTACTTCGATTGTCTGAACGCAAGAGAAAAGAGCGTTCTCCAGGAACTGCTTATCAAACTCGCAGATCACAACCACATCAACAACGTTCCGACTGAATAGGAGAAGTCATGAGCAAAGCAATCGATAACCTGACTGAAGCGATGAAATTTGCCGTCGCGAACCGTCCCCGCGTGGGAGGCTTCCCATACCTGGCAGAAGTTCTGCGAAAGGCCGGCGTGACACGCAATATATGGTCGCTGCCATCCTGCCAAAGCCTCTACCTGACGCAGGAGGGTGCAGTCGTCATGCAAGGCGCTCCGCTCGTCAATGGTGCCGTGGATGTCCCTGTTTTTGATCAAGAGGCTCTCATCAGGGCGCTTCGCATAGATCAGGCCGGAGACAGCACATTTCCAGAGTTTCTGGAGGCTACGTGGCGGGCAGGCGTCGTACGCTATGACGTAGATCTGGAAGTACGCACCGTTGCCTACCAGGGGGCTACTGGCGAGGAGTACATCGAAGACTACCCTGCAGTAATCGTCGGCTAGATGTGAACGGATGCCCATTATGAAGAGTTTTCCGGAGGCTGTATGTTTCAAGTTGTCTTTACGCTGATTGCAGTCGTGGGTGCATCTGTGCATCTCGCATTCTCACCCCAACGCCGGAGCAGTGGAGCGGCCATTGCCGGAACCTACCTGGTGTATCTGCTCTTCTTCTATGTTGGCCTGATGGGACTGCTCACCGCGTATGCACATGTCTTCCGTCCCGTTGAGACATCGGCGTCGATAGGATGGCTAACAAGCCCCTACGAATACGAAGTCGGGATGGCGGACCTCACCGTCGGCGTCTTAGGCGTCCTGTGTCTGAGGCTTCGGGGCAACTTCTGGTTAGCAACAGCAATTGCAAACGCAGTCTGGTTGCTGGGTGACGCCGTTGGGCACGTTCGCCAGATGACTCTTAACAACAATCACGCCGCCAACAACTCCGGCATCTTCCTGGCCACCGAATTCATCATGCCGCTCGTAATTCTCTGCTTAGCTCTCTACCACCGTCGGAGTGAGGCCAAAGTTCCCTGAGAAGACCGTTTGCGCTAAATCGCAGATGCACAACTTGCCTCCGATGGAAGATTGCCTCAGCGCGAACCCTACGCGAACATTGAGCAGCCGCGGCGAGCCCAAGTCACCCGAGTGATCCTGCGACGAGATCTCGCGACATGCATTTTTTTCGACAAGGGGTTTTGCGATTTGTTGACATACAGCGTGACTGGGGGCAAGATTGGGACGCGCAAACCCGAGTGACAGCGCAGAATAATCGGGAGATGAATTATGAAAGCGATTGTTGTCCGTCAATATGGCGGCCCCGAAGTGCTCAAGTTCGAGGATTATCCTGATCCGGTGGCGGGCCCCGGCGATGTGTTGGTGCGAGTCGCCGCCGCGAGCGTAAATCCAATCGACTACAAGCGTCGCGCCGGGCTAACGAAAGATTTCTATCCGATGACTTTCCCGGGCCTGATCGGAGTTGACATGTCCGGCACCGTAGTGACGATTGGGCCGGGAGTGGAGGGGTTCGCCGCCGGCGATAAGGTGTTCGCTATCGCGGACAATACCTATGCCGAGCTTTGTGTAGTAAAAGCGGCGGCCTTGGCGAAGGTTCCACCGGGGCTGGATTTGATCGAGGCAGCGGCGCTGCCGCTGGTGACGACGACCGGCAACCAACTGCTCTTAGCGACAGGAATCAAAGCGGGAGAGACGGTTATGGTCGTGGGTGCGGCGGGAAATGTGGGGCGCTCGGCGGTATTCACCGCGAAGCAGCGCGGGGCGACAGTGATCGCGGGAGTTTTGAAGAGACAGATGGATGCGGCGAGGAGTGTCGGCGCTGATCAGCTGGTCGCGACCGACGACGACAACGCGATTGCGAATCTTGCTCCGCTCGATGCGGTGGCGGATGCGGTCGGCGGAAGAACCGCAGAGAAGCTGATTGCCAAGGTCAAGCCGACAGGCGTGTATGCATCGGTGGTCGGGGCGCCAGAGAACGCCGCAGAGTATTCATCTGTAAAGGTAGTGCCGGTGTTTTCGAAATTCGACAGGAAAACGCTGGAGTTCATGGCGGAAGCAGTGCGCGATGGCAAGCTGGCAATTCCGATAAGCCAGAAACTACCACTCAGCGAAGCGGCCCAGGCTCACACCATCGCGGAAAGAGGTGGCGCCGGGAAAATATTGTTAGTGCCGTGACATTTTTTCGCGGGCCAGGGACACATAGTTACTATGAGCACGCTCGGAAAGGGAGTCGTCATGAATAGCGTAAAGGTGGAACAGAAGAGCTATGAAATGCCCCCGCGGGAGGGGATCAGCATCGCGCATTTTCTCACCGTCGCCGACATCAACCGGTCGGCTCGATTCTATGAAAAGGTCTTCGGTGGTCGCATTTTGAGCAGCGGCGACGACAAGGGCGCGCCGGCGTATATTCAGATCGCGAATACGTGGCTGCTCGTCAACGTCGGAGGCGGGCCGACTCCGGATAAGCCGACGGTAACTCTCAGCGTGCCGGACCCGGACAGGATCAACAGCTTCATGAATATTCGCGTGGCAGATATTCACGCGTGCTATGAATTATGGAAAAGCCGTGGCGCCGAGTTCATCACCGAGCCAATTCCCAAGTACGGCGAGATTCGCTGCTACATGCGGGATCCTGACGGCTATATTATCGAGGTCGGACAAAGCACCGAGCTCACGTACGGATAGCGCTCGGCCGGGATGGGGTGCTCGAAATGAAGAATGATCAACGCGGAGTGAATCCGGCTTCGAAGCCGAGCGGCGACGGCTGTGTGGAATGCCTGGCATCAGCGAAGGGCTGGTGGCTTCATCTGCGCCGGTGTGCGGAGTGTGGGCACATCGGATGCTGCGACAGTTCTCCCAGCCAACACGCCTCAAAGCATGCGGCGGCAACAGGGCATCCGATCATAACCAGCTTTGAGCCGGGTGAGAACTGGTTCTACGATTACGAGAAGCAGGCAATGACCAAAGGTGCGGAATTGCTTCCGCCGCACGCGCACCCTGGAAATCAGCCCACGCCCGGACCCAAGGGCAGGGTTCCGGCCAACTGGGAGTCGCTCTTGCACTAGGGGCGCTGATGGCAGCGTCTGTTCACATTCGACTGGAACAATCTGACTAATCTGCACCGCCCCACTTCACTGCCCTCTCGCCGAAGTAAAATGTCCTGTTCTGCGATGCAGCTCGACTTCGCGCCCGCAGCTCAGAAAAGGAAGTCCGATGGGAAACGAACGCGTCCCCGATGGTCGCACCACAGCCGGCGGCTACATGACAGGCTTTGGCAACAGCTTTGAGAGCGAGGCCCTGGCGGGAGCGCTTCCCATCGGCCGCAATTCTCCCCAGCGCTGCGCATATGGTCTCTATGCGGAGCAGCTCAGCGGCTCGCCCTTCACTGCGCCGCGCGGACAAAATCAGCGCTCGTGGCTCTACAGAATTCGGCCGACCGTCGCTCACTGGCGGCAGGCCCAGCCGGTGGATGGCGGCTTGTGGCTCTCTGCTCCCGGGGTCGCGAGCGGTCTCGCGATTTCCCCGCTGCGGTGGGACCCGATTCCGGTGCCCGATGAGCCGCTCTCTTTCGTTCAGGGCATCCGCACCATCACGACTGCGGGCGACGTGGCTACACAATCCGGCATGGCGGCGCACATTTATGTCGCGAACCGCTCGATGGAAAATGAGTTTCTCTATAACGCTGACGGCGAGTTTCTGATCGTTCCTCAGCAGAGCTCCCTGAAAATTCATACGGAGTTCGGACTGATCGAAGTCGGTCCCGGCGATGTCGCTGTGATTCCCCGTGGAGTAAAGTTTCGCGTCACCCTGCCCGATGGAGCGGCGCGGGGATATATCTGCGAAAACTACGGCAGCTCATTCGTCCTGCCGGAACGCGGCCCGATCGGCGCCAATTGCCTGGCCAATCCTCGCGACTTTGAAACCCCGGTGGCCGCGTTTGAAGATGTTGACGCGGCCGGAAAACTTTTCGTGCGCTGGGGCGGCAAGCTGTGGTCAATGGATATCGAACACTCGCCGCTCGACGTCGTGGCATGGCACGGCAATTATGCGCCGTACAAGTATGACCTGCGCCGGTTTTCACCGGTCGGTCCGGTGCTCTTCGATCATGCGGACCCTTCGATCTTTACTACGCTGACGTCGCCGTCTGAAACGGCGGGCACGGCAAACGTTGACTTCGTGATCTTCCCGGACCGGTGGTCCGTCTCAGAAGATACCTTCCGTCCGCCGTGGTATCACATGAACTGCATGTCAGAATTCATGGGGCTGATTTATGGCCGCTACGATGCGAAGCCGCACGGCTTTGTTCCCGGCGGGTTCAGCCTGCACAACACCATGCTGCCCCACGGGCCGGACATGGAAGCATATGAAGCCGCAACTCAGGCTGAGTTAAAGCCGGTCAAAATTTCCGGCAACATGGCTTTCATGTTCGAGACGCGTTATCCGCAGCAGGTGACTCCCTACGCCGCCGCCGCTGCCGAGTTACAAAAGGACTACGCTACCTACGGCAAAGCGCTGAAGAAATATTTCACCGGCAGCTAACCCACCGCTCGCACGTCCGCGTCTACCTAGGCCGATTCATACTGCGGCATAGCGATCATCTTGGCTCGCGGCCTGAGCAAGACAAACAATAGCGCCGCAGCTGCGACTGCAATCAGCGACGTCCCTATAAACACTCTCGCATATCCGTAGGACGTCAGCAGGCTGCCTGCAAAAGCAGCCGCTGCCGCCTGCGAAAGCGCGGTGACAACATTCTGCATGGCCGATGCCGTGCCTCTCGAAGCGTCTGGCGTGTTGTTCATCAACAGTGAATACAGGCCCGGGCTGCTCATCCATTGAAAACCGGTCAGCCCCAGATAAATCACGATTGCTAGAAACGGCTGCCGGGCGTGGCCCAGGCTATATAGCGCAACGCCCTGTCAGCAGCTGGCTGCATGCGATCCAGCTCACCGGGCCGATCCGGCGAAATAAAACCGGCGCGAGCAAAACGGCGACCACCTGGGTTAGTTGAGAGATCGAAAACACAACCCCCACTCGCGTGAGAGGAACCTTTAACTGCGTCATCAAGTAGATATTCGCAAAAGGAAGGAAGGAGCCGAGCGCGAAGTTCCACAGCGCGATAACCACCAGGAACCGCAGCAGAAAATTATCAATCCTTCTCGCTGATCGAGGAGCGGTCTCTTCACCCCGCAGGCTCAGGCGCGACATTGGAATCGCCGCCAGCGCAACGCTCACGCAGGCCAGCAACAGGACCACTCGCATCTCACCCGCCAGCGACGCCGTTCCGCCCGCGCGCCGGATCAACTCAGGAAAATATCCGCCCGCCAGTCCTGCGAGCGCGCCCGACCCGATCCCGGTTGCGAAACAGATGCTGAAGCCGAAGGCGCGATTCTCTTCACTCGTGATTCGAGCCAGTGCTGGAGAAAAACACACTGGCCACACACACATCGTCGCACCAAAAATAACCGCCAACACCAGTTGCGCGTGCGGGGTGATCAACATCACGCGCAGACCAGCCGCAATGGGGGCTGCGAACATGCAAAACAACATCAGCGGCTTGATCCCGACTCTTCTCACCAGTAGCCCGACCGGGATTGTTGCCGCCACCCCGCCCAGCATCAGTAGCCCGGTCAACCGCCCGACTACTTTCTCATCCAGATGCAGCGTCGTTAAGTAGAGATTGAATAGGAAGAAATAGAGGCCGAATCCGAAATCAAACAGTAGCGCCGCGACAAAGAATATCCAGAACTCGCGGCTCATCGGCTTTCGGCCCAACCACCCGCTCGCGAAGCTTTTTAATCGCGCCGCTTTATCCGTTTGCTGCGCCATCAGCCGTCCCCACCGACCAGCTCACTCAGCTGTGCGACTGCATCCTGCGGCGTGCGATAGCAGAGCTCTACGGCCCCCTGCCGCAGCAACGTGTCAACTTCCCTCTCCTGAATTGAGCGCACCCCAGGCAAGCTGAACAACGACTGGGTGATGAAGTGTCTGGCGATCTCGCGCGGAAACGGCCGTATGCCGTGAGCTGTCTCGTCGCGACGATTGATGAAAACAATGTGCGCGATCTTTGCGCTCGCCGATGTCGTCACGTGCTCGAGCTGCGCTGTTGGAACCTCGAGCGACGGCTTGCCCCGCTCGAGCCGCTGCGTTACTTCCCGCCCCTGCAGCTCCGGAAAGAAATCAATCGCCGCAGGCCGCAGCCGAAACTGTCGGTGGTTACCTACAACCGTCTTGTCTCCACGCTCGTGAATCAGGAAGCTCGCGTCATCGGTCACATATGTCCACCCAGCCTTTGTGCAGGCGTAAGCCAGCGTGGATTTCCCGGCCCCCGAATCCCCGCACAGCAGCACGCCGCGCCCATTCAGTTCCACACACGCCGCATGGATCGCCGTCGAGAAACGGCTCGCAATCTGACAAAGCGCAGACGACTCTAAAAAGAAGTAGCGAAGATAGCCGCGATTGAGCACGGCCGACTCGGTGAGACGAATGAAAGAAAACCCGCACGCCATATCGGTGACGCTGAAGTTTTCCTGATCCGCAATATTGATCATCAGGTTGCCCTGCGCTACGCACTTTGGAGCCGGGGGCAGCTCATGGCTCTTCCCCGGCGTCACCGCAACTCGCACTTTCATCGGCGGCGTTGCGAAGCGGGGACACCAACCTGACCAGCTCTCCCGCATTGCAGCCAGCACTTCAACGCTGTCCGTCGCCACCTCGAGCGAGAATCCCAATGGGTAATACGTCGCCTGCAATGGCAGCTTGATTCCAGCCATCACCGGGTCTTCGCCAGTGAAGGGCTGCGATCGCTCCAAAGCTACTTTCATTTCTTCGATCGTCATTGAGATATCCAGGCTTATGGGGTTAGAAAGAATATTTGGCAGCAATCTGGATGATTCGCGGGTTCGAAGCCAGATGTGTGATTCGCCCGAACTGCGCTCCATCGCCCAGATTGTTATCTGGGTTCGCGAAGTTGGCGGTATTGGTTAAGTTGAAAAACTCGAAGCGCAGATGAAAGGCTCCGGCCTCGCGGACATCAAACGACCGCTCCACTGCCATATCAATGTTGCGTTGAGCCGGCCCTCGCAGAAATCCCACACTGCTGTTACCAAAATCCGTATCCGCCGCGCTCTGGCCAAACGGTGCAATCGGCGCGCCAGGAAATACTGAGGAATTCAGATAAGAGCCGGCAACACGCGCACGCATTGACCCCGTCGTATAGGGACTCGAAGTCGGCCGCTCGGCTCGATTCTCAAAAGGAAAGTTGCCATACACCGCGCCGGCACTGCTATCCAGAACCGTGATCGGCGTCCCCGACTGCGCGACCAGAATCGCAGACACCTGCCAGTGTGTCAGAGCGACATTCGCAAGTCTGGGAAACGAAGAGAACGGCGATGTCTGATAGACCATGCTGACCACAGCGCGATTCGTACGATCAAAATCCGACGGCCCGTAAGACTGGCGCGCGTTGTACTGATCATTGGTCATCAGTGCGCCCTCATATACCTGGCTGTCGCCTGAACCGCCAACCTGATTCAGGTTGCGCGACCACGTGTAGCTGCCGAGAAACTGCAATCCATTCCGCAGCCGCTTCGTCACACTGGTCAGCAATCCGTTGTAATTTGAAGCGAACCTCGTGCTGCAGATCTCAGAACCCGGACTGAGTCCCTGGAAGCGCACGCGCTGCACAACGTTCGCCGCGGTGTTGCTGGTAGCGCCTGCCACGGGATTGCTCGGGCTCGCCAGCAGCGACTGGTTGAACTGCGTGCAACCTACTTCGTGAAACGACCGCGTTCCGACGTAACCGATCTCCAATAAGTAGTCGTCCGCAAATGCCGTTTGTAGATTGAGGTTGTACTCCTGCGTGTAAGGGTCTGTGCTGTGCGGAGACACCGCGGACAGCGTCGGCCCACCGCCGGGAATGCGCTGCGTGAAAACTGGGTAGCTGGAAGTTGGTGGCAGAAGCGGCGCAAATGGCTGCTGCAGACTCGCTCCGCCATTCGCTGATCCCGCAAGAAAAGTAAAGGTGGAGAAGGGCGGCTGCGCGACGAGCGACTCCACCATATTGGCGGAGATGCGATCGAAATAAATTCCGTAGCCACCGCGCAGCACCGTCATCGGCCTGCTGCCGAGCTGCAGCGCGAAGCCTAGTCGAGGCGACACATCGTGAAACTCGTTCGGCCACAACCCGGAATACGAAGTGCGCTTCACTCCGGCCGGCACCGTGCCGGGAAAGTTCGACGGCACGATAAATCCGCTCAGGGTTCCGCTATTCGGCGCGGTCGGCGTCGCGATCGCAGGGTCGAACGTTGCGAGATGCCCCTTGGCCTCAACCGGCGCTCCAAACACTTCGTACCGAGCGCCGACATTTAGCGTCAACTTTGGCGACACATGAATGTCGTCCTGGAAAAATCCCGCGAAATCGAGATATCGCTCGTATTTCCTGAAATCACCTGAGCTCCCATTGCTGATCGTCACATTGCTGATCCCATCCGGACTTCCATTCTGAGTGGCAGACTGCCCGAGAAGAAAATCATCGAATGTTCGGATGTCCATCAGGCCGGTCGTCGAATACGGCGCATCCAGCATGACCTGATGCCGCTTGACTTCCGCGCCCATGCGCGTCGAGTGCCGGCCGTGAATGTGAGAGACCGTGTCCTGCCATACAAACGTGTTCGTCACCTGGGACTGAGAGGGCGTCCCCGCGTCGCCAATCGTGTAGAGACCATCTATGGTCACGCCCGGTGCCGCTACCCCACTCGTGATTCCTGTCGGGGACTGGGTGCCAATATCCGACGCGGAGATAGGATTCGTCACCGACGACGCGCCACTAAATCGCATGAAGCCGAAGCGCGCGACGTTAATCGTGTTCGCATTAATGACCTGCGTATCCGCCAGAACGAACATCGTGTTCTGATCGATCTCCGTCGTCCCCCAACCGGGAACCGTTGCCGCCGCCGGCGAAAACGGCTCAACCGTCGGCGCGTGAGAATAGAAAAACCTGCCCGCCAATTGATTGCTGCTGGAGAGCGCCTGATCAATATTCGCCGTGAACTGGTCCTCGTGATAGCTCGCGGGAATCGAATAGGTTGATTGCCCAATTGGAAATTGCGGCGGCAAACTCGGATCGGCCGGCAGATTAATCTGGGGATTCGGCACCGCATATTGCCCATTCGGAAGCTTGAAGTTCAAAATCGCCAGCGCCACCGGATTAATGTTCGACCCATCACAGGCCACCTGCGTTCCGCCCGCGAACGTCATGTAAGGGGCACTCGGACGCGAGGGATCGCCCGGGCAGAACTGCGCTCCCAATGTGGCTGGCGACCGGTCGGACGTCAGCTGCGGAAGCGTCGTCGTGATCTGATCTCCCGCGCCATTGCTCGAGCGCAGTCCCTGATACGCTCCGAAGAAAAATGTCTTGTCGCGTCGTATCGGTCCGCCAATCGCGCCACCGAACTGATTCTGCTTCAGCACTGGACGCGGCTGTCCCGCGAGCTTTGAAAAGAAATCGTTCGCATTGAGCGCGTCGTTGCGCAAGAACTCCCAGACGGAGCCGTGAAAACTATTGGTCCCGGCGCGACTCACCAAGTCAACATTGGCGCCCGTGCCGCGACCGTAGCCCGCGTCATAGTTCGCCGTCTGCACCTTGAACTCCTGAATCGTGTCCGGAGCCGGCACTGCTACGCCCACCTCCTCGTTGGCATTCGCCGCGGAATTCTGCGACAGATTATTCGCATCCACTCCGTTGAACTGAATGTTGTTCGCGGTGGTCTTTTGTCCGACATCACTTACGTCCTGCGTACCTCGTCCGATTTGCGTTGCGTCTGGCAGGCCAACCACTACGCCCGGCGACAGAGACAAAATCTGAGTGAAATTTCGATTCGACAGCGGCAAGGCGACAATTGCCTCCGGCCCTACCGCGCGACCCAGCGTCGAATCCTGTGTCTGCGCAATCTCCTCATTCGCGTGCACGACCACCGTCTCCTGGGCATGTGCGACCTGCATTGATATTTGCAGCACGCTGGTTTCGCTCACTACTACTCCGACAGCCCGCAGCACGGTCGTCTCAAACCCGCGTGAATCCACCGAAATCGTATAGCCGCCCGGCGACAGAAGCGGCACCGTAAAGGCTCCCATCGAGTTGCTGGCAACCGAGCGCGTCGTTCCCGTCGAGTCATTGCGGATGCTCACGCTAGCGTTCTGGATCGGCGCGCCCAAAGGATCGGAGATCCGCCCCGCAATCGCTCCCGTTCCCGGGGCTTGCGCAAGCGAAACAACGCACAGCGCGGAGAGCGCAACAAAAAACATCACTATGTTTCGCGAGGTCTTGAATCGAATCGGCACGGTCACTCCTGACTTCACCGACAGTAGGAGATTCGTTCTCGCCAGTTGTCATTGACTTGTTTTCACTTTGTCACCCTCTTGAGGCATCAACCGGAGACTTGCTTAGCGAGTAAGTTCCAGGCGACGATGCTGCCCGGCTCACATCACTCGCCGCGGCGATGCAAGAAGCTTGCCGCCTCCATCGCGGCAGTTCCAACAAATAGCGGAGCCCCTCGACTAGATGAAACCGCAGTCGAAACAGAAAGAACTTCGCCTGTACAACATTCCGCCGCGCGCCTTGCAGCCTTGTCTCGCCGGGCGCCTTCGAGAGTATCCGGGGGCGCCCATGAATCGGCAGCAGTCTGCGAAGTGTAGAAGTGCGCGCGTCCCCACGCTTTTCCGCAAGCGCTTTCTCCAGAAGCAGACAGAGCTTCGTTCCGGGGAAATCAGCGACGACTGCGGTGCGTCCATAGCCTCTCGCCCACAGCGCGACCTTCGGCGGGAGCACGTGGATCGTCCACTCATCCATCTCAGCATGCGCAAAGGCACCGAACAACTCCTCCGCCACCATCACCGACATTCCCAGCGCAATCTGAGCAAGCGGCTCGCCTTCCACCAGCCGGCGCACCTCACTCCAGAATTCCCCGTAACCTCTCCGCGACTGCACATGGCGCCGAAACTCCCAGAGCCAAGAGGCCCGCGTGCTCTCACCGCGAAGGTGACCGAGCAGATGCAGAGCTTGCCCGATCAATTGGTCAGGAGGCGCAAGAGTCGGAACCGCGATTCCCGCGATCTCTCGCGTCGCCAATCGATCGAGTCGCGGGTCCCGCTGCCCTTCCGGCCGGAAATGCAATTCCGCTGCCCGGTAACGAGTCGCCTCATAGCGATCTTTCACGTCTGTGGGCGAATAGCCGCCCGCCTTGAACTCCCACGTCGCAGGCGTCGCCGCGTCAAGCCGATAGCCGAGACTCTCAAGCACCTGCCGGCAGTCGTTGAGGCGCTCGCGATCTACCAGGAAATCCAGATCTATCTGGTGCCGAAGGTCAAATCGCGGGCACGAATCCGGGCACAGCGTGAAGCCCTTCAAGTTTGCGAAGTGAATGTCGGCCGCCAAAAACTCGCCATTGATCACCTTGAACTCCTCGAACAGCGTGCGACTGCGCCTGCTGTTCGCGATCTGGCTCTTCCGCAACCCTGAAAAGATCGCAGCCGGAACCACGTCCCACAGCCCTCGGCCCACCACGCGATCAAGAAAATATAGCGACAGGCCGCTCGCATAGAGCCAATATTCTGCTCCCTGCCAATCTCGCGTGCTTAGCACTGCAAATCTCCGCCGCACGACCGGCGCCTCTTCGCAGAAGCTCGCGAGTATCGCAGACTTCAATGCCGCTGACGCCGGCGCACGCCACTTCATTGGATTGAGCTTTCTCTCATGGTGCCGAAATCCTAGAGGGAATGATTTCTCCGGATGTCAGCAACCTGTTCAGCGATTGTCATTCCCTTGTCGCTGCTCGATCGGCAAGGCGATGACAATTGACTGACGAGCGGATGACACCCGCGCCTCTGCGTTTGATTACGTTCGTGGAGTTCGCTGAAAGCTGCCTGCATGCTCCGCACACACACTCCGCGATTCCCGACGTTCGCACTCGCTCAGTGCGTATTTCCTCTCGGGCTCGGGCTCGGGCTGACTCTTGCCTCCTGCGCCATTTGCAGCGCGCAGAACACAAGCGCGCCGACAGCGTCCGCCTCTTCTTATGCCGACAGCGCGACTGCCTCCGACATAGCCGACAACACTGCAGCACGGTCACGTCAGCGCGATGAACTCACTTCGCTCTCAGCTGCGCAGATCATCGAAATTCTGCAGCGGCAACCCGATGTCGTCGTCGAGTTGAAATCACTGTTGGTGGATCAAATGCAGCAGCAAGGCGTCTCGGTAGACCAGGATTCAATCACCGACGAAATGCTTTACACCCAGATAAACTCAAGCGCCGCCACTCGATCGAGCATCACCGTCTTCCTCCGTGCCCGCGGCTACGTCTCCGACGATGACCTGCAGCAGGCGAAACAATCCTCAGCTAGCTCCGCCGACGATCTCTCCTTGCAAAGTCTCGCAGCCATTCGCGGAGGGAATCTCTCCGCCGGAAGCCTCGGCTCACTCCAAACGCGCAGCCTGCCAGATTCCGTGACCGGAATGCAGTCCTCCCGCGCCGGACTCCGCCCCTACGACGACACGATCGACATTGCCAACTCCGCACGCTCCTCCGCCGAAGGGCAGCGCAACGCCGCCGTTCATGCTTCCACCGACGAACCCCAGGTGCTGAGAAAGCCGGGGCCTTACAACCTGCGCTCCATGCGCGATCTCTACACCCAGCTTCCCGAATCGAACGGAATCCTCAAGCGCTTCGGCTCTGAGATGTTCCTTCAGCGCGCCTCGATCTCGGCCGGCATCAGCGGCAGCTTTCCGGCTCCGCTCGACGTTCCCCCTGGGCCGGACTACGTAATCGGCCCGGGCGACACTCTCTCGATTGATCTCTGGGGCGCGGTAACACAGAACATCTCGCGCGAAGTGAATCGCGACGGACACATTCTGCTGCCTGAGGCCGGCTCGCTCGATGTCGCCGGATTGTCCCTCGCCCAGGCGCAGGCCGTAATTGCAAAAGCTCTGCAGCAACAGTTTCGCAACGCCAGAGTCGCCGTCACCGTTTCGAAATTGCACTCGGTCCACATATATATAGTTGGCGACGTTCAGCGTCCGGGCGGTTACGACGTCAGCTCGCTGGCCTCTCCGCTGGGCGCGCTCTACGCTGCGGGCGGTCCCACGGCCGCCGGATCCTTGCGACTGCTGCGCCACATGCGCGGCAGTCAGACCATCGAGACGGTAGACCTCTACGACTTTCTGCTGGGCGGAAGACACAGTGGCAGCGCGCGCTTTGAGAGCGGCGACACGCTGCTCGTTCCTCCCACGGGCGCCCAGGTCGCGATCTCCGGGGCCGTCAAGCGCCCAGCGATCTACGAGCTAAAGAGCGACGCCACTCTCGATGAGGTGGTCGAATACGCCGGCGGCTTCACCGCATCTGCCGCACTCGACAGCATCACCGTTGAGCGCATTGACACTCATCAGCGCCGCGAGACTGTGGCGATAAATCTTCCGCAGAATGCCGGCGATGCTGCTGCCGCAGCCGTCTTCAAACAATGGGTGCTCAGCGACGGCGATCGCATTCGTGTCGGCAGCATTATGCCCTACAGCCAGCGCGCCGTTTACCTCGAGGGCCATGTCGTTCGCCCCGGTCATCAGGCCTATCGCGACGGCATGCAGCTCAGCGACGTCTTGCACAGCTATCGGGATCTGCTTCCCGAGCCCGCAGCGCATGGCGAGATCGTGCGTCTCATCGCTCCCGATCTCCACGCCGAGACCATCGAGTTTAGCGTGCCCGAAGTCTTGGTCGGTAATCAGAACTTCGTGCTGCAGCCCTTCGACACCATTCGCGTCTTCGGCCGCTACGAGCAAGATGCTCCGCGCGTGACAATTCGCGGCGAGGTCCAGCGGCCCGGCCTCTTCCCACTCTCCTCCGGCATGACCGCAGCGCAACTCGTTCGACTTGCCGGCGGATTTAAACGCGACGCCCTGCTGACTACCGCAGACCTCGCCAGCTACACCGTCGTCAACGGAACCAAAGTCGTGGACGAACTCTCAGTCGTAGACATCGGCGCCGCGGTCGGCGGCAAGGACCCCACGGCCGACGTCGTGCTCAAAGCCGAAGATGTCCTCACCATCCGCCAAATCACCGGGTGGAATGATATCGGCCAATCTGTGCGCATTGACGGCGAAGTCGCGCACCCTGGCAGCTATGGCTTCGCTGACGGAGAGCGCCTCAGCTCGGTCCTGCGTCGTGCCGGAGGCTTTCGCTCTACCGCCTACCCTGCCGGAGCCGTCCTCACTCGTGAGCAGGTCCGCGAGCTTGAAGAGAAGAGTCGGGCTGAATTGATTCGTCAGATAGAGACCAGCTCGGCCGCAGCGAAGCTCCAGCCGTCGCTCGCCGCCTCAGATGCGTCGGTAAATCTTCAACTCGTCGAGGCTCAGCAGAATCAGGTTCTCAACCGCCTCAAGAGCACGCCGCCGACCGGCCGGCTCGTCGTCCATCTCAGCCCCGACATTGATAGCTGGGCCAACACCGACGCCGACATTGAGGTGCGACGCGGCGACGTCATCACCATTCCGAAGCGCCCCGGATTTGTGCTCGTCACCGGCCAGGTTTACAACGCGACCGCCATCACTTTTATTCCCGACAAGTCGGCGGATTGGTATCTGCGTGCCGCCGGCGGCACCAGCAACACTGCCAATCGCAAGGAGATTTTTATCGTCCGCGCCAACGGCTCAGTGATCGGCCGCCGCTCCGGCGGGTGGGGAGACAACGTTCTCTCGACCAAACTCAATCCGGGCGACGTTATTGTGGTTCCTCAGAAAATTCTGGGGAACTCACTCTTCTGGCGCAATCTGCTCACCGCCGCGCAGCTCGCCTCCTCAATCGCAATCACGGCTGCAGTGGCATCGCTATGAGCACCTCCTATGAAATGCCGGCAACGGCGGCCGCGAACGTCACCGGCAGTGTCGAGCGATTGCCATCTGCATCTCCGCCGCCAGGGTCAAAATCCGTCACTCGCGGTTGGTTAAAGAACGCGAACCTGTTGTGGGATCGCCGTCAGTTTCTCTTCCGAGTTACATCTGCCGCCTTCGCCATCAGCCTCGGCATCGCCTTCCTTGTTCCCAAGCAATACGAATCCTCCATACGCATCATGCCGCCCGACCAGGGATCCGCCAGCACCATGATGCTTGCAGCCCTCGCCTCGCATGGAGGAGCGCTCGGTGCACTCAGTGGTCTCTCCGGCGGATTGTTCTCGGGCCACAGCACTACCGCGCTCTTCATTGACCTGCTGCACAGCGGCACCGTCAGCGGCCACCTGATTGACCGCTTCAAATTGCAGACTGTTTATCACAAGCGTTATCGCGTTGACGCTGCCAAGACTCTCGCGCGCCACACTTCGATCACCGACGACAAACGAAGCGGTGTCATCACCGTCGTCGTACAGGACAATGACCCTGCGCGTGCTCGTGATCTCGCCCAGGGATACATCGAAGAACTCAACGGCCTCGTCACTCGGACCACTGATTCCTCGGCCCGCCAGGAACGCGTCTTCATCGAAGGCCGCCTGCAAAAAGCCCGTGTTGACCTCGAGAAGGCGCAGCTCGCTATGAGCGAATTCTCCAGTATCAACGGCACCGTGGATTTCAAGGAACAAGCGCGCTCGATGGTTGACGCGAGTGTGCGCCTTGAAGCCGAACTCCTCACGCAGCAGTCCGAGCTGGAATCTCTCCGTCAGATTTACGGCAACGAGAACATTCGTGTGCGCGAGTCAGAAGCCCGCATTGGCATGCTTCGCCGCGAGCTCTTCAAACTCAGCGGCACTTCGAAGCCCATCGCTTCTCCGGTCCCATCGTCCGCGGATGCCGGGGGCGCCGACCTCGCCGATCTCTATCCTGCGCTGCGTCAACTCCCGCGCCTCGCCGTCCCTTACGCCGATCTCTACCGCGAAGTAAAAGTGCAGGAGGGCGTCTACGAGCTGCTCACCCAGCAATACGAAATGGCCCGCATCCAGGAGGCGAAAGACACCCCCGTCGTCAGTGTGATTGATCCGGCGGGCATCCCTGAGAAAAAATCTTTTCCCCCACGGCTGCTCCTCGCGCTGATACTCACCGCGCTAACCACGCTGGCCGCCGCGACTTATCTCGTCATGCAACGCCGCTGGTCGCAGGTGGATGACGCAGACCCCGGCAAACTCCTTCTCCGACAAATGTTCGCGAGCCTTACCGGTCGCTTCCGACTCCACCCGCAGGAAGGCGCGCAATGAAAGCCGTCGTCTCGAATGCCGTCTACGGAATGCTCGATTACGGCGCTTATCCCGTCGGCATGCTGCTGGTTGCCCCCGTCGTGCTGCGGCATCTCGGCCCCGTCGAATACGGAATCTGGGCGGTGGCTACCGCGGTTCTGAGTGTCGGCGGCATCGTCGCCTCGGGCTTCGGCGACGCGAACATCAAGCACGTCGCCGCTCTCCGCGACTCAGACGACGCCACGGCGCGAGAACGGGTCGTCCGCAGCGCAGTCGCGATTCACTGGGTGATGGGTCTCGCGATGGCCCTCATCGGCTGGCTCGCCGCGCCCTACATCGCGCGCCACGTCGTCCCCGCGGACCCAGCGCAGCAATCCGTCTGCTTGATCTCTCTTCGCATCGCGAGCTCGCTCGTCTGCGTTCGCGCCCTCGAGACCGTCTGCATTAGCACCCAGCGAGCCTTTGAACGATATGGAGCTGCCGTCCGCATCAGCCTGGGCATTCGTCTTGCCACATTGACCGTTGCCGCGCTGCTCGCCTACGTCGGCCGCAACGTCGGCGAGATCATGCTCGCGACCGCCATCATCTACTGCCTGGGAACGTGGCTGCAATTCGCACACCTGCGCCGCCTGCTGCAATCTCGCTCTCTGCTCCCCGCGTTTCATCGGGCCTCAACCCGAGCGCTCTTTCAGTTCGGCAAATACAGCTGGCTGCTCGCTGTCTCGGGAGTCATCTTCTGGCAGGTGGACCGGCTGCTGCTCGGCGTGTCGCTCGGGGCTGTCGCTGTCGCCTCCTACGCTCTCTGCGTGCAGCTCGCGCAACCCATCTACGGCCTTGCCGCCTCTGGACTTCATTTTCTCTTTCCCTATCTCTCGCGCAGGTTGGCGACGGTGTCACGCGTATCACTCCGAAAAAATATTATCGTCGCCTTCGCCTGCAACCTGGCATTCGTCATCGTCGCTACGGGATTGCTCTCGCTCTTCGGGCAACGCCTGCTCGCCGCTTGGGCCGGTCCAGCAATTGCAAAGAGCTCGGCGCTCATCTTCCAGCCGCTGGTATGGGGATCAGCGCTCCTCGGCCTGAACGTCACCGGATATTACGCCGTCCTCGCCATGGGCAAGGCTCAGACTGCTGCATGGCTCAGCATTGGCAGCGGTCTCGCGATGCTCCTCTTGATGTGGTGGCTGCTTCCGCTACGCGGCGCGCAGGGCCTGGCTCTCGCACGCCTTTTCTACGGCGCCCTCTCGCTATCTATATATATCCCGCTGCTCCAATACTTCTACGCCAATAACTCCGTCCGCAAATCCTTCCCTGCCGATGCCGGATACGAATATTCGGAGGCCGGAGAGCTATGAAGATTGCCATTGCACTGGCGTCGCAATCCAGCGGAACCTCCGGAGTCCAGCGCCACGCCCTTAATCTCGCGCGATGCTTTCTCACTCGCGGCGACGTCGCAGCTGTTCACCTCATCATTGCTCCCTGGCAATCTGAACTCATCCAGCGCTCCGGACTCCAGGGAGATCGCCGCCTCCAGGTCCATGTCGGAGAGATGCGCGCCAACGCTTACAGCCGAAACACCTGGTACTACCGCGACCTTCCCGCCCTGGCGAATTCACTCGGCATAGACGTCCTGCATCTTTCCTATCCCGTCCCGGTTCGCGCCAACGCCTACTCTTGCGCCACCGTCGTCACCCTGCACGACCTCTATCCCTACGATGTGCCCTCGAATTTCGGATTTCCCAAGATGCTCTTCAATCGCGCCATCCTGCAGCAGTGTCTGCGCAACGTTGATGCCATCGCTTGCGTTTCCGACAGCACTTACTTTCGCCTCGGCCTTTACGCTCCGCCGCGTGCCATGCAAAAGGCATCGCGAATCTACAACTGCGTCATACCTGAAATGCAGCAGTCCGGCAGTTGCCCGCTCCCCGGCTGGCAGGGCGATCCTTTTCTCCTTTGCATTGCGCAGCACCGCCGCAACAAAAACCTCATATTCCTGCTGAACGTATTCTGCCGCCTGTTGAGCTCAGGCGCGATGGGGAACAATCCGCGACTCGTCATCGTCGGTATCGGCGGCCCCGAAACACGCCACATTTTGCGCACCATCAATTCACTCGGGCTGCAGGAGCACGTTCTTCTGCTCGACGGCCTCTCTGAAGAAGATTTGCAGTGGTGCTATCGCCATTGCGAAGCCGTCGTCGCGCCATCCACCATCGAAGGCTTCGGCCTCCCTGTCGCTGAAGCTTTATTGGCAGGCTGTCGGATTATCTGCTCCGACATCCCGGCGTTTCGCGAAGTTGGTGGCGAACACTGCCGCTTCGTCCGCCTTGACGACAACGCCGAAGAGTCCTTCGCCGACGCAATCCTCTCCAGCCTCTGGCAGCAAGTCGCGTCACCCATCACCCTTCCCCAGCTCACGGCCCCGGTGATCGCCGGGCAATACATTCTTCTCTACCGCAAGCTGCAAGTGTCTTCCATGTCCCGCCACAACCTCATGCCGTCACCCAGTGCTTAACGTAATTCCCTCGAGAATAATGCCGATCCGCCTGAACAAATATCGCTTCTTCGCCGACGTCCTGGGGATAGACATTGACCCGACCAACATGGAGCGTGCCCTCGATCACGTTCGCGAATCTCTCGGTGGATCGCGCAAGGGCTACGTCTGCGTCGCTGGAGTCCACGGTGTGATGGAAGCACGCCGCGATCACCGGCTCAACCCAATTTACGCCGGCTCCGAGATGACCTTGCCCGATGGAATGCCACTCGTCTGGATTGGCAGGCTGCAGGGCCACGAGGCCATGCGGCGCGTAACCGGCCCTGATCTCATGCTCGAGGTTTTTCGCCGCGAAGAGTTCTCTCACTGCCGTCACTTTTTCTACGGCGGCGCGCCGGGCATCGCCGAGGAACTCAAAGCAAGCCTCGTCTCTCGTTTCCCCTGGGTGAGCGTTGTCGGCACCTACACGCCTCCCTACTGCGATCTGTCTGCCGACGAAGAGAGCGACCTCATCGCCCGCGTCTCCGAGGTCAGGCCCGATATCATCTGGGTCGGCATCAGCACCCCGCGGCAGGAATTGTTTATGGCGCGCTACCTGGCTCGTCTCGACACCAAGCTAATGTTCGGCGTCGGCGCCGCCTTCGACTATCACACTGGCCGTATACGCGATTGCGACGAGTGGATCAAACAGGTCGGCATGCAATGGCTGCACCGTCTCCTGCAGGATCCGAAGCGCCTCTGGAAGCGATATCTCCGCAACAATCCCGCATTTCTGTGGCACATCACTTGCCAGTTCGCCGGCCTGCGCAAAACCGCACCCTCGCTGCGTGTCTCCGCCCCCAAACGCAGTGCGCCATCAGCCCGCGTCGAAGCTCGCTTCTAGAGACGCTTGCAGAATTTTTGCCTCGCTCCGCGACGGCAACTCTCCCTCACAATTGACAATCTGCTGACACCTTCCAGACCGCTGGCTGACACCACATCACTCTCACTCCACTAGCGTCTGCTTATGGCGCATCGGCAACAGCTCAGCGTTCCACTCACTCGACGTCGTCTCGTCATGCTGGCGGCTGTCGGGCTTCTCTTTCAGATCGCGGGCTCGCATGCCATGGCGCAGGACACGCCACTGCTCTCCGGCGGCGTCGGCTTTCTCACCTCCACCAACGGCGGCAACACGACCTACATCCCCACGATTGTCCCGGTGCTCGTTGCTCCTCTTGGTCAACACGTACTCGTCGAGTCGCGCGCTGACCTGCTCGAAGCTTTCTTTCCCCGTCAGGGTCACGGATATGACTCGACGCATTTTGTCGGACTCTCCTACTTGCAGGCAGATTACTTTGCGACCAATCACATCACGCTCGTCGGCGGATATTTCCTGACTCCCTTCGGAACCTACAACGAGCGCCTGACGCCGATATGGATTAGCAATTTTCAGGAAGGCCCGCTAATTCTTCCGCTCGGCTCCGTCGGCACCGGCAGCTCGACCGGTGGCATGGTCCGCGGCAACGCTTATAGCAACGCCTCCGTCTCTCTCGACTACGCCGCATATTTTTCCGCGCAGAGCACCAACGAACAACTCGGCTCCACTCGGACCAGCGGCGGCCGGATTGAAGCCTACTTTCCCCGCACCGGCCTCGAAGTAGGCACCTCCATCAATCGGATCCTCACCGGGCAGCACTCGACAAATTTTGGCGTGCACCTGTGGCTCACACCGCCGGGCTCACCATTCCGCCTGCGCTCTGAATACGCCCACTCGCTCAACGCGTCAGGCTACTGGATCGAAGGCGATTACCGTCTCTCCCACTTCGGCGGCGAAGCCAGCCGCGTCGGCCGGCTCGAGCCGATCCTGCGAATGCAGCAGACTTTTCGCAGCCACCCCGATCCAACCGACGGATTGCCTGCCGCCGACACCCAGCGCGTTGACATGGGTGCTGGATTACCACCTGCCGCACGAAGTCAGAATCAACACCAGCTACTCGCGGCAATTCTCCTCAACACAAAACGTAAATATATGGGAGACCGGCATCGTCTATCGCTTTCTCTTCCCCACTTGGAAAGGAAAAAAATGAAGCATCCGGTGAAATCACTCTTGGGCTTCCTGCTCCTTGTCTGCTTATTGACTGCCGCGGCCAGAGCGCTCATCAATCCGCAGGTGCAAGCCCCTCCGGCGGCAAAGCCCGCTGCCGCAACTTCCGCCGCGCCGCAAAATGCCTCCCCAGGCAGAGGAGACGTCGTCTTTCAGCAGAATTGTGGCCGCTGCCACAACTCTCCGCAAGGGTTTTCCTCCCGCATCTCCGGAACCGTCTCGAAGCACATGCGGGTCCGCGCCAACCTGAGCGACGCAGACTACAGAGAGCTGATGCGCTTCCTGAATCCCTAACGCCCGTCACGTTCGACAACAAAGTGACATTCCATTGACAGCCACCTGACAACGACTTCCTGCGCAACCCCTAGCATTCTGTTTGCCTCGCTCTACAAGGAGAGCATTGATGAAGAGCACAAGCATGGTCGTGCTGCTGCTTTGCACCCTCGGGTTATTTTTCGCCATCGATTGCATGGCGGCCGCTCAGGACGGCGGCCCGCGCCGCATCGAAGTGGTCTCCAACCGCTTCGCATTCGTTCCCGGTGAGATAACGCTGAAGAGGGGTCAGCCCGTCGTGCTCGTCCTGAAGAGCGACGACGTTGCACATGGCCTTCGCTTCCGCGAATTGAACGTTGATGTGAAAGTCGGCAAGGGCGGCACTGCGGAAGTCAGCTTCACGCCCCAAATGACCGGCGACTTCATCGGCCACTGCTCCGTATTCTGCGGATCGGGTCATGGAGCAATGATCCTGAAGCTGCACGTGGTGAACTGATTGCGCTCCGCACTTGCAACAGAATTAGTGGCGGCAGGAGCACTCTTCCTCCCTCTCCTCCTCGCAGGGTGCAAGGCCACTCCACCCGGCAAGACGGAGTGCCGCCTGATGGCCGTCGCCAAGCGCAACATCTTCGTCGGCAATCGAAAAGAGAAAAATCCGCTCCGCGCTTCCGCCGAAACCATCGGCAACGGCAAGGAGGCCTTCTCTCACTACTGTGCTGCATGCCACGGCCTCGACGCACAGAACACCGGCGTCCCCTTCGCCGACCGCATGTCGCCGCCCGTCCCCTCACTCGCAGCGCTCGATGTGCAAGCTTACTCCGACGGCCAGCTTAAATGGATTATTGATTACGGCCTCTGGCCCTCTGGCATGCCTGGCTCAAAAGGGATGTTGAGCGACGACGAGATCTGGTCCATCGTCATCTACCTTCGCCACCTGCCGCCCGCCGGAAGCCTCGGCGAGCCGGAAATGTACAGCCACTAAGCATGAATTACTCCGGCGCAGCTGACGCAACTCGCTCCCCCGCACATCGCGTGCCCGCCGTCGAGCGGTCGCGGTCAGTGGACGACATCGAATTCGACGACGCCTTCCTCCTCCCCTCCATGGTTGGCTTCTTCTTCGCTTTCCGAATCATTATCGTCGTCCTGTCCGTCCGCCTGCTCGGGTCCGATCCGCAATCCGGCGTCGTCCTCAGCCTGGCAACAAACTATCTCCTGCTGATCGCCGCCTTCTTTCATGCCGTTAGGCCCGCGCGCATCCCCATCTCCGCCATGCTGCGTCTGCCGACCATGCGTTGGGTCGCCTGCTTTCTCGCGGTCACCGGATGCAGCCTCGTATGGACGGTCAGCGCCTCCTTGCCTGCCGCAGCCGCGTATTGGGTCGCAATGCTCGCAGACACTCTCATCGTCGTCCTCTTGCTCAGCGTCGGAACCGTGAAACTGCAAGCCCATCTACTAATGAAGGGTTTCGTCTGGGGCGCCTGTGCGGTCGCGTTTGTAGCCTGGATTCTCCCGCGACAAACCGACCTTCGTCTCGGTGACGAGCAGTTGCTCGGCCCCAATCAAATCGGCTACGTCTGCGCCTTCGGGTTTCTTTTCGCTCAATACCTGATGCGTGAGCGAGACGGCAAATGGGCATTGCCCGCCACATTCCTCGCGATCACGCTGCTGCGCAGCCTTAGCAAGACCAGCATCATCGCATTTCTTGTATGCGAGGCCTTCCTGCTTCTGCGCGACGACTCCATCAGCCGTCGCAGTAAATTAATCTCAGTCGGAGTCGTCCTGCTCACGATCGCCAGCTTCTGGGGCCTGCTTTCTTCCTACTACGAGGTCTATTCAAACGCCGGCAATCAAGCGGAAACCCTCACCGGGCGCCTCGGCATCTGGGCCTTCATCTTCGCCGAGTCCATCCAGAAGCCATGGCTCGGTCACGGCTTCCACTCTGTCTGGAAAGTGATCCCACCCTTCGCAGACTTTGAAGCGCGTCACGCGCACAATGAACTCCTCCAGCAGTTTTATGCCTACGGAGTCCTCGGCATCATCATGATCGTCGGACTCTATGCGTCACTCGGCATTCAGCTCCACCGCATCTCTGACAAGCCGCGTCGTGTCTTTCTCATGAGCATCCTCTTGTTCGTCATCGTGCGCGGCCTCACGGATACCGAGGTCTTCGATCTCTCCCTGCCCATGTGGGCAATCACGCTCTTTAGCTTGCTTGTAGCCGAGACGCTCATCCACGACCCGCGCCTTCATCCTGACAAATCGTCGCATTCACTGACGAATGACCACATTAATGCTTAATTAGCCAATGATCAGACATCGCAAATTGTCACTTGATTGTCATTTCGAACGAGAAAGATTCCACGACCCTGCTGCTCTGGGCGAGAATGAGGAGGAGGCGACGAACATGGTCGAAGAACTTCAGCTGATCGAGGAATTGCAACCGGAGACTCCTTCCAGTGGACGCCTGGGAACAATACTGATCGTGGAAGACGACCCGCGCATGCAGCGCATTCTGCGGCGCCTCTTTCAAGAGGAGGAATACGCGGCGGCAGTCGCCGGCGATGGCCAGACGGCGCTCGATCTCTTCTCAAAACTGAAGCCGATTGCCGTCGTCCTCGATCTTGTCCTTCCGCAGATCTCCGGACGCGAGCTTTGCCAGCGCTTCAAAGCCATCTTCCCGCAAGCCCCCGTCATCGTGGTCAGCGCGATTGCTGAGGTCGCCGACAAAGTGCTGCTGCTTGAGCTCGGCGCCGATGACTATGTCACCAAGCCGTTCAGCCCGCGAGAATTGCTCGCCCGCGTCCAGGCCGCGATTCGCCGCCAGAGAAAGCCCGCCGCCCTCACCACTTATAGCTTCGGCGATTGCCACATTGATTTCGAAAAGATGAGCGTTCTGCGCTCGGGCGCCGTTGTGGCCCTGACTGCCCACGAGTTCAAGCTATTAAAATTCTTCACTGACAATGTTGAACGCGTTCTCACTCGCGAGATTCTCCTCAACGAGGTCTGGGGCTATAACTCCTACCCGACGACCCGCACAGTGGACAATCAAATTCTCAAGCTCCGGCAGAAACTTGAAATTGATCCCGCGAATCCGCGACACTTGCTGACAATTTATGGCGCAGGTTACAAATTTGTCCCCTGAAGTTAGGGGCTCGGAGAACACTGGGACGCCCTCTATCGCCCCGGAATCCCGTTCACATCATGAACGCGGCATACGCACCCATGTATTGCTCGTAGCCGCCATGGTATTCGTCATCGCGGTCGTCACCAGCGTCAGCCTGCTGCTGATTCGCCAGCAACTGCAGGCGCAAGTCACCGACGATCTGGCGAACGATCTCACCCACTCCGTGCTCACTTTTCAAGACCTGCAAAGCGAACGCCAGAACGCGCTCGAACGCGAAAACGCTCTGCTCGCCGACTTGCCCAGCTTGAAAGCCCTCATGACCACCAGCAACGACCTCACCATTCAGGATGGCGGCGAGGAGTTCTGGAAGGTCAGCGGGAACGATCTGCTCGCGCTGGCTAACAACGAGGGCCGGGTGGTCGCCGTATATTCCAAAGGGGCGCCGCCGGATTCCGCAATTCGTCACGACCTGCATCAGCTGCTGAGCTCGCCCAGGGCGCACTACCTCATCACCGGGAACCGTCTTTTCGTTTGCTCCGTTCAGCCCATCACCTTCGGCGACGCGACGAACGGAACGCTGCTCGGCTATGTGATCAGCGGTGTCGCCGCCGAGCAGCGAGTGGTCCGCCAAATCAGTCAGCCGACAGTGGTTGACGCAACCTTCCTGAGCAACGGCCGCACACTCTCGAGCACTTTAAGCACTTCGCTTCAGACCCGCCTCGCCGATCAGGCTTCATTCCTCTCCACGGCTCCGCAAAAGCCGGTGATCGTGAAGCTCGGCGACGAGCAATATCTGGCGGCGACTGAAAATCTCTCGCCCTTCGCGACCGCGCCCCTTGAGCTCATCGTGCTTAAGAGCTTTGCTGCCGCAGAGGAGAGGATCAGGCACATTGATCATCTCGTTCTGCTGGCCGGTCTTCTCGCCCTTGTCCTCGGAACAATTCTGATGATCATGCTCTCGCGCGCCGTCACGCGTCCACTGGAAGAGCTCTCCCTCGGCGTCCGCGCATTCGGCGCAGGTGATGGACGTCGCCACATACCACATCACGGCACGCAGGAGGTGCGCGAGCTGAGCTCCGTTTTCGCCAGCATGCGGCAGGAGATTCAGCAAGCCAATCGCGCCCTGCTTGAATCCGAACGCCTCGCCACTATAGGCCGCATGGCCAGCTCCGTCTCCCACGACCTCCGCCATTACCTCGCGGCCGTCTATGCAAACGCAGAGTTCCTCGCCTCCGAGAGCCTCTCGCCGCGGGAGCGCGCCGAGATTTTCGCCGACGTGCGCAGCGCGGTCCACGGAACCACGGAGATGATCGAGTCGCTGCTTATTTTTAGCCGCACCGGCAATACCGCGCGCCGCACTCCTGAGTGGATGGCGAACCTCGTCGAGCGCGCCGTCACCATCATGCGCGCGCATCCGGACGCCGAAGGAGTGAAGCTGCTCTCTATCCATGGCGATCCGAAAGACACCGTGGTACTGGCCGACGGAAAGCAGATCGAACGCGCCGTATGCAATCTGCTCCTCAACGCCTGCCAGTCCGCGCGCGTCTCCTCGCAAAATCCCGAGGTCGTGGCGATGCTTGAAACCCACGACCGCTTCCTCGTCCTCACGGTCAAAGACAACGGAGCCGGCGTTCCAGAGATTGTGCGCGATAGCCTCTTTCAACCCTTCGTCAGCGACGGCAAGCAGAAAGGTACCGGCCTCGGCCTCACCCTGGCCCATTGCGTCGCAGTCGAGCATGGCGGAGGCGTAGTGCTGGTGAGCAGCCGGCCGGGAGAGACAATCTTCCAGATGAAAGTTGTCCGCGAAATCGGCAGCGAGTCCGCCGCCAGCAAAGACGGGCGCGATAAGGTGCTTGCAACATGACGCGCGACCTGCACACTCGCCGCAGGATCATTTGTGCCCGGCTCATAGTGCTCGGCTCACTTTTCTTCGCGCTCTTCACTCTGACCTCAATCACGCATGCCCAGACTCAAGGCCAAACCCCTCCGCCGCAGCAGCACGATAGCGATCTCGAGGATCAGGTACAACAGCTCAAACAGGCCATGCAGCAAGTTGCCGCGCAAATGGCCCAATCCCAAAAGCAGTTGGACGATCTAAAAAATCGACTCGCCGAACTGCAGCAACAACTCGCCAGCCAGAATGGTTCGACCGCAAGCAGTTCCAAAGATGCCGCAGCCCGGCTCCAATCGCAGATTGACGACCTCCGCAATCAGCAGGCCATGCAGGAGACGCAGCTCGCCACTCATAATCAGGCAAAGGTTGAGAGCCAGTCCAGCTACCCGGTCGCGCTCACCGGACTGATCCTGCTCAACGGCTTCGTCAACACCAGCGCGGTAGATCAGGTCGCCACTCCCACCATCTCGGTCCCCGGCAGTGGAAGCACCGGCGCATCCCTTCAGCAAACTGTCCTGGGATTCGACGCCCGCGGCCCACATCTCTTCGGCGCTCGCAGCTTCGCCGACGCACGCGTTGACTTTGACGGAAGCACCTCGACCGATGGGGCATACACAACCACCGGTTATGGAAACTGGGGCCTGCTCCGCCTTCGCACCGCGCACGCCAGTTTGCGCTGGGAAAATACGCAGGCCTATTTCGCGCTCGACAAGCCAATCATCAATCCCGAATCGCCAACTTCGCTCACCGCCATCGCTGAGCCGGCGCTGGGCTGGTCAGGGAATCTTTGGAACTGGAACCCGCAGCTTGGCGTCACGCACGATCAAGCGTTCGCTGCCACCCACGCGCTGCGAATGCAAGCCGCACTCATAGACACCGCCGACGCTCCGGTTGATCCTGAGTCGGCCTATGCCACGAACGCAACTCCTGCCGAGCGCAGCCGCTGGCCCGGGGTCGAAGCGCGCATCGCACTCGTCGGGCCCAAGCGCGACGACGGAACGCATCTCGGCGTCGGCGGATATTTCGCTCCCCATCTCACGCCCCTGCGCGAGGGCTTCGACTCGTGGGCGGCAACGGTTGATTATCACGTCGCCTTTTCCAACTGGCTCACGTTGCAAGGCAGCGCCTATCGCGGCGCGGGGCTCGGCGGACTCGGCGGCGGCGCGTTCAAAGACTATGTCTACAGCTTCAATGGGACGAAGGCCTACTTCCGTCCCCTCGACGATGTCGGCGGTTGGACGCAGCTGAAAGCGAGAGTCAATGAGCGTCTGCAATTCAATGCGGCGATGGGATTGGACCAGGTTTTCGCCGGGCAGCTCCGCCCCTACTATGTGGAGATGCCGGCTTCCCCGCGCATCAACCTGGCGCGCAATCAAACCACCACCGCCAACGTGATCTACAGTCCCAGTTCTTACCTCCTCTTTTCTCTTGAATACCGATATCTGCGCACGACACCTGTGATCGGCGCACCGGATATCAGCAACATCATCGGCATCGCCGCAGGATACAAATTCTGATGGGCCTCACGTCAGCCAAATTCGGCTTGCTTTTTGCGTCCGCCCTGGTCACGCTCACCGCGTTCGGGCAGGACCCTCCGACAGCCGACGTGCGCGCGCATCTCGCCGTCTCGCAAGGTCAGGTGAAGCACTCCGCGGTCCACGCCGTTCTCTGGCTGCAGCCCCGGCCCGGCACTCCCGAGCCAAAGTTGAAATCAGGCGGCCCCTATACGCTGCTGCAGAAGGACCGCATGTTCACTCCCCATCTGCTCGTGGTGCCTGTTGGTGCGGTGGTGCACTTTCCTAACGCCGACCCTTACTATCACAACGTTTTTTCATTATTCAATGGCAGGCGCTTCGACCTGGGCCTTTATGAGGCCGGCTCAAAAAAAGACGTGACCTTTGATCATGAAGGCGTCTCCTATATCTTCTGCAACATTCATCCCGAGATGAGCGCCGTCGTCCTCGCCCTCTCCACCCCGCTCTACTCCATCGCCGACAAGAGCGGCGCATTTTTGATTTCCGGCGTCCCGGCTGGCGACTACCAAATGCATCTGTGGGCAGAGGGAGCCTCGCAGTCCGCACTGGATCAGCTCACCCGTCCGGTGCACGTGTCCTCCGACGGAATCAACCTGGGCGACGTGCGCATCACACTGGCGCTCCCCAACAATGCGACCCATGAAAACAAGTTTGGACAGGACTACGAGAAAGACCCGCACCAGCTTTATTGAGTGAGGCGCTACCTTCCAGCCGGGCATGGCCTGCTGCAGTCCCTCCGCATCTACCCTATTTCCGGATATACCCTCTCCCTTAAAAGCACTCGAGATCAGGATTCATGAGGGCGTGGATCACGTCCTTCCCCACTAGCGCTCCCAATATATCCTCTGCTGTGATGGTTCGTGGGGTCCGCTCGCGCATCTATAAAGACAGATACCAATCAACCTCCGGCGTAAAATTCCGCTAACCTAATCCGGTTCCTTCGAATCTCGCCCAGGTTTTTTCTACTCGTAAGGAGAGACAAATATGCCCACCGAAACTTCCGCAGCACCCAAGACTTCTTCAGCTCCGGCCCGCGGCTCGCAGCTCCTGCAGCCCGGCACGCCCGCTCCCGACTTCAGCCTGCATGTCACCCCCGATCAAACGCTCTCCCTCAGCGAACTGCGCGGCAAGCCCGTCATCCTCGCCTTCTATCCAGCGGACTGGAGCCCGGTTTGCGGCGACCAAATGGCCCTCTACAACGAGGTCCTTCCTGAATTCCAAAAATACGGCGCCGAGATGATCGGCCTCTCCGTTGACGGAGTCTGGTGTCATCGCGCCTTCGCTGAAAATCGCCACCTCCACTTCCCCCTGCTCGCCGACTTCGAGCCCAAGGGCGCCGTCGCCCAGGCCTACGGTGCCTATCGCGCAGCCGATGGAAGCTCCGAGCGCGCCCTCTTCGTCATTGATAAGGACGGCGTGATCGCCTGGTCTTACCTTTCGCCGATCTCCATTAATCCCGGCGCCGACGGAATCCTCCAGGCTCTCGAAGACCTACCCAAATCCGCTTCATCAAAATAGGAGCAATTTATGTCTCTCAAGCCGCCCGTCTCCGAGCAGGACCATGCACAGGGTTCCGCATCCGCCAAAGTGACCCTCGTCGAATATGGAGACTACGAGTGCCCGCACTGCGGCACTGCCTACCCCATCGTCAAGCGTTTGCAGAAGCACTTCGGCAAGAATTTGCGCTTCGTCTTCCGAAACTTCCCGTTGAGCGAGATGCACCCCGACGCCGAATCAGCCGCTGAAACCGCGGAGTTTGCCGGGGCCCACGAGAAGTTTTGGGAGATGCACGACGCTCTCTTTGAAAATCAAGACAACCTCGGCGAAGAGCTCTATGACCAACTCGCCGACCAACTGGGCCTCTCCGCCGCCGACCTGCTCAAGGCCCTGGAAGAAGGCACCTACCGCGATCATGTCCGCGCTGATTTTAGCGGCGGCGTCCGCAGCGGCGTCAACGGCACCCCCACCTTTTTCATCAACGGGACCCGCCACGACGATTCCTTCGACTACGACACCCTGGCGGCCGCGATTCAAGCCGCAATCGGTTGACACCGCATCGCCCCATAACCAAATAAAAATGCCGGAGCGGAACCACAATCCGCCCCGGCCAGTTGCTCACGCTTTACGTCTTACTGTCCGTGATGCTCGTTCAAGGTGAAGTCAAACAGTCCGAAGAGATCACTGATCGCCGGGCTGTTCACCGGAACATACGGGTTGTCCCGCGCCGTCTCAGGGTTGGGGAAGTTGTCGCGGCTCCGGCTCGTCACCGGGTCCAGGTTCCAGTTCCGCTCGATGAATTTCAGTATCGAAACGTGGTCGGCATAATCGTGATTGATGTGTCCCTGCTTCACATACGGTGACACCACGATCATAGGAATCCGCGTTCCGTCGCCGAAATAATCCAGCAGCTGGACATAACCGGAGTCGTAGTAACCGCCGCCTTCGTCAAAGGTGATGAAGATGGCCGTGTCTTCCCACAGCTTCGGATTTGCCTGCACCGCATCCACGATCTTCTTCGTGAATCCCTCAAACAGATCCAGCTTTGAAGATGCCGGGTGCCCGTCCACCAGTCCGCTCGGCTTCACAATCGAAACCGCCGGCAGATTTCCGCTCGCGATGTCCGCGTAGAGATTTGCCGTGTCCTGGATGTGCGCTGTGCGGACGGCTGCATCCGCCATGATGGACGTGTCGTACTGGAAAGGATTGCAGATGTTGCAATACTCATCCGACTTCGCGCCAACCGCACCGTAGTTCAGCTGATATGGATCGGGTACGTAGTTGTTCCACTGGTCGCCGTAGTACTTCCACGTGATGTTCTCTTCAAGCAGCTCATCGCCAATGCTGCGCACCGACGAGGGCGGAATGGTGAACACTGTGTTGTCGGGGCTCTCATCGGTATAAGCGTTGTTGCCGTTGCCGAAGTATCCCGGGTTGTAGTTATTCAGCAGGTAGTAGTGGCCCTCTTCGCAGCGAGGATCGATCGGCTGATCCAGATTCTTAAGATAGTTAACGATCTCCTTCACTCCCGGCTGCGATTTGTCAGAGCAGTTCGTGTAAGAGCCGCCGCCATAGGATGCAGACCCATACGATCCGCCGCCGTAACCATCTTCTGAGTACCAGTTGTTCGTGCCCTTTGCAGGATTCGGATTCTCGATCTCATCCACGATGCCGGCGTTAGCCGTTCCCGAGTTCACCTCCACGTTGTGTGGCGGAGTTGCAGGATTTCCATAGCCGTCGCTAAACCAGATCATGTCGCCGTGGCCCAGCATGATGTGATTGGCGCCCGTGCCGCCATTCACCGACTGATGGAAGTTGTCGCTCATCGCATAGTTGTCTGCGAGGCTCTTGAAGTAAGGCGCGTCGCCCTGCTGCACGTTGTAAAAGCCCATGGACGTCGAGCCTTCACCAGTCGTCAGTGCGGTAGGAGAATATTCGATGCTGAAGTTTGCAGGCTGCGAGATGCCGTTCGCTCCTGCCCCCTCAGTCACCTCAACCCACGGAAACAGGCCCGCGTCGCAGCCGGAAGGATTGTCAATGCTGACATGGTCCAGGCTGCAATCCAGCTGCTGCCACATCTGATAGAAGCGATGCACCGGGCTCGCCGCGTAAGAGTTGTAAGTGAAGCTCGTTCCATTCGTCAGCTGAAACGGCCCCGGCGGCAGGTTGTCCACTCCCGTGATCCGGACATCAGGAGTATAGGAGGTCAATCCCGTTCCGCCCGAAACCAGGTCCTCGTAGTAGCTCGCTGGCAATCCATTCTCCGACTGCTGCGCCAACGTCAGGCTGTCTCCGGAAATGTATGAGTCCTTCGGGCCACCGACCAGTGGCGCCGGCAGCACATTGTTTGGGAAGTTGCTCTTCGATGGGCTCAGCAAAAATCCGTCTGACGCTTTATCGGTTGCTGCTTTCTGCTCTACCAGCTTGAAGTTCGGCCCGGGTGTTCCGTCGCGGTTGATGATGCCTTCTGAAAGCAGGTTCCAGACTCGCTCTCCCTTTTTCTTCGGCACATAGGTTGCGAAAACGTGATCGAAGCTACGGTTCTCGCCAACGATAACAATCACATGTTTGATGGGGGTGGTGGTCTTGTTGCTGCGGTTCTGTTTCGCTGGAGCCGGCACCGGCACTTTCGGCTTGGGTGTCTCCGCGGCAAAGGAATTAGCAAGTGATAACTGGATGATCGCGATCGAAACCAGTCCTGTACGCATCAGTTTCCAACTGTCTGATGCAATTCGTTTCAGCGTCATGTTTCCTCCTAAATTGCGGCTTCCGCCACAACCTACCGAGGAATAGCCTGCGCACATTGCGGTGAGATGTCCGCCACATGTTTGTTTGGTGAACTCAAAAATATTGTTCGATTAGTGCCGCGCTGTAACAATTCCTCTTCCGGCTACGGCTTCGCCTCTGACTTCTTACCCGCGCTTGAGGAAACGTCGGCTGCCTCCACCCGAATCGTCCCCATCATCCCGCCGTCTTCGTGCTCCAGAAGGTGGCAGTGATAAACAAACGTCCCCACCATATTCGGGTCGCGAAAATCCATCCGCAATCGCACACTGGGATACACCAACGCCCGCCCATCGTAATAAGGAACGTTGATGGTGTCCCGAAGGAACGGCTCGTTCACCGTCTGGCCCATGTAATCGAGCAACAGGAAATGCAATTGATGAATGTGAAAGTCGTGTAACTCGTTCGACCGGTTCTCGATGATCCAGTCCTCAACTGTTCCCTGCTTCACCGTGATGTTCACCGTCCCCGACTTCATGTCATATATCTGCGGAGTCTGCCCATCCACTGTCAGGTAATACTCGATCGCACCGTTGGGATCGTTCGGATCCAGCAGCTTCTCAGAGAAATAGAGTCGCCTCACTTTATCCGGGACGACGCTCCCCAACCATGGCTGCGCCGGCGCCGCCAGCGGCTCAGGTGAAACTGCCAGCTTCGCGCGAGGCTCCGGAGCATTCTCCGCGGCGACAATCCTCGCGATCTCGCGATTCGGATCGTTCTCCCCGCCCGGCCCCGTGTCCACCGTCCGCGTGACCAGCAGTCCCTCTTTCCCCGGAGGCGGCCCGTCCACAATGAATTCCACGCGCGCCCCCGGTGGCACCGCGAGATGCGTCTGCCAATCCACGAAATCGCTGTCGCCTCCGGCAAAGTTCAGCGGGACCCCATCGAGCGCCACCAATCCCAGCCTCTGCGGCGTGTGGCCGAACAGCACCTGCAAATTTAAATATGTGATTGCAGATGCATTCAACACCCGCCACAACTGCCGCTCTGCCGGCCTCATCTCGATCACCGCCGGCGGATAGTCAGGGTAAGGCACCGGCACGAAATTGATGGAGAGGTCCTTCGCCGGCTTCCCGAATCCCGTCCCGTTATTCACCGCATCGCCGTCGCGGTCAATAAACATCTTCCCCACCACTGGCTCCGACTTTGACGGAGGCGCGTTGGGATGCAGCAAATCCTGATCGCGAATCACCAGTACTCGCTCCGGCAATCCCGCCACCGCCTTGTCCGCCCGCTCGATCCCCTCGATGATCAGCGCGCCCGACGCCCCGCCCAGCACCTGCGCTTTGCTGAATCCGTGAATGTGCGGGTGATACCAATACAGCCCCGGTGCCTCGTCCGCGGGTATCCGAAACCTGTATTCGAACGCGGCATCGCCCGGCTGCACCGACGTCTTGAGCACATCATCCTCGTGACACACCGGCGGAACCGTCAGTCCGTGAAAATGAAGATTCGTTGAAACTGAGGTCATGCTCTCGCCCGCGCACGGGTCCGAATTCTGCTTGGCTGCGCTGGCGATCTCCATCCCCTGCATCGGCGCATGATTCGCCACTGCCCCGGCGCGAAAATCCCGCAGCTCGTTTTTCAATTCCAATATCAGCAGGTCGCCCGGCTTCAGCCTCAATGTCGGGGACTCGTTCCCCGCCGCATCCAGATAGCAGTAGCGAACCGTCCCATCCGGCTCCAGCTCGTTGCGCACCGTGAGCTCGAGTCGAAGCACGCCGTTCACGCTCCGCAAATCCGCCGGCTCACCAACCGCGTCGCCCTCATGCGGCCGCGGACATTCACTGCTTGCCGTTGCGTTGCCGCTGCTGGCATTGCCAACGGCCGCCTGCGCCCTCGCTGCACCAGGCCACGCCACCAGGCTCAAGCCCAGCAGCGACACGAATACAAATGTCCTCAGCTTCAACCGCAACCTCACTGATGACATGTATCGCTGCCAGTTCAACGCCTGATGAACACAGCTTTAATCCCCGTTCTTAATCCCGTTCTTCATTCCCCGTTCGCGCCCGCCGCGCGCTCGCAGCCAAGCTGCTATTCTGTTTTGCTCCAGAGAGGGAGGCGCCCATGTACATTCCGCAACTCGCGCAGCTCACTGACTTCGCATTGCTGGCGATGCGCCTGCTGCTGGCCCTCATCTTTATATGGAGCGGCGTGGCACGGCTGAGAAATCCGAGCGAGCTCGGGCTTCCCATCCCACTCACACTATTTGTCGCCGCCGCCGAAGTCGCGGGCGGCCTCGGCCTGGCCTTTGGTGTGCTGACCCAATGGGCCGCGCTCGGACTGATCGTGATTATGCTCGGCGCTATCGCCACCAAGCTTATCAAGTGGAAGATCGGTTTTTGGGGCAAGGAGAACGGCGGCTGGAGCTACGAGGTCACGATGATCGTCATGCTGCTGGTCGTCGCTTGTCTCGACGGCGGACGCTGGGTCCTCCGTGCCTAGACCCTCGTAAACAGCCGGGCGAACAGAGACAGCAAGAATGTGATCCGCAAACTATGCGGCCTCAATGCGCCGGCCACTCGCTAAGCCGATGCGACCTTCCCAGCCGGAGTCAGCTTGTCAATCACCTGCGGCAGCAGCTCCGCCAGCTTCGCCTTCGCATCGTCGGGAGACATCCCCAACTTGCTCGCGATCGCATTCACCTTGTCCGACCCCAGCACCTGCACAATTTTGTCGGCCGCGACTTGCTGGTTCTGCCCGTTGCCCACCCAGCTGTTTACCACGTCGCCCAACCCGTTCTGATGAAACTTGTTGACCAGGCCGGACACGCCACCGACCTCGGGGCTGTTGATCATCTCCATCACTTGCCCCGCCGCGCCGGCGTTCTCTCCGCCAAATTGCTGCGATGCCATCTGCGTCAAGCTATCTAAAATCGACATTTCTCACTCTCCGTTTCTCGGCCCGTGCACCACCGCTCGGGCGCGGCTGCTATTTTTCCGACGCCTTGTATCCGGACTTCTGCGCGTCGGCCTCGGTCATCCACTGGCCCTGCTTGGTGTTTCCATACCAGCGCGAACCCTGCTTGTGATAAATCTTCGAGTCCGTATTCACCCACACCATCCCCGGCTGTGGCGGAGTCTTCGAGGGTGCCGCACTTGGCGCCGGCTTGCTCGCCGCCGCACTCGAAGCCGGCTTGCTGGCCGGAGCGCTGCTCATTGAGTTGCTGCTCATGCTGTTGCTGGGCTTCGACGCCGGGGCGCTGTTCATGGTGCTCGTCGGCTTCGACGACGGTGGCGCGTTGCCCATCGAATTGTTCGCCGGCTTCGACGCTGGCGGGGCACTGGCCATGGTGCTCGCTGGCCTGGATGCCGGAGGCATGCTGCTCATCGAATTACTCGCTGGCTTGCTGGCCGGCGCGCTGCTCATCGCGCCGCTGCTCTTTGCCGGCGCAGCTGCCGGCGCCGCCATCGCACTGGCATCCGCGTCTTTGCTCTTCTTCGACTTGCTGCCCGACTTGCTCGCCGACGAATCGCTGCTCGCCATGCTCGACCCGCTCGCAGAATCCGCGTCTTTCTTGCTCTTCTTCGACTTCGACGCGCTCGAAGAATCTCCGCTCGCCGACGCCGTGCTGGCCGCAGCGTCCGCATCTTTCTTGCTCTTCTTCGACTTCGACGCGCTCGAAGAGTCTCCGCTCGCCGTCGTCGTGCTGGTCGCAGCGTCCGTATCTTTCTTGCTCTTCTTCGACTTCGACGTGCTCGCAGAATCACTTGCCGAGGCGGTGCCAGCCGACACATCCGCGTCCTTCTTGCTCTTCTTCTTTGCCTTCGTCGTAGTCGTCGCGTCCGTGCTGCTGGCGCTCGTCGCCTGTGCGTGCAAAGCCGCCGGCATCACTCCCAGCAGAAACGCCGCCATGACCCATGCCGCCAGATTTTTCCTGAATGTCTTCTTCATCGTCTTCTCTCCGCCCTGCAAGATAAGTTGCCGACTGCACAAACGCAGATGGCCCGGGCCGCAGAAAGCGAAAAGTCTCGCATCGCTAGCCGCGCAACATGCTCTGTTACCGGCTACAAATTGTCAAACGAAGCTTTAATAAAATCGTAAGCCCCGCAGCCCCCTTCCTGCCGCGTGACATAATGCATTCCACTATCGTTCCATCCGTATTTCTCCTACTGCTCACCGCCCGACTCGGCCTGCTTCTGATTAGTGTCGCCAAAATTCTCTTCGCGGACGTGTGGTCCCTCGCGCCCACCGACCGCCATCTCACTCCCATCCTCGTCGGAGTGGCGTTGCTCGTGGTCTCTTCTCTTTACTTCCGCTATCGAAATAAAATCCTCAGGTACCTCTAGCCCTTAAAGAAAGCGCGCTTGCCATGCGTCTCCTGAGAATTATTTCGATATTTGCAGCGGTCCTCTCGGCAGTCCTCGTCGCCGGGCCAGTCGCCATCGCGCAAGCTCCTGCGCCCGCCATCGCGGTCGGTCCGCAATACGACTCCACACACGTCTACGTCGCCCCCGCCGACATGGAAAAATTCATCTCCAGCTTCATCGCCACCTTTGGCGGCCGCGCCTCCGCTTCATCCGTCACCAACGTGCTGCCCGTGCCCAGCCGCACCCAATTCCGCTACGTCATGTCGCCGGTCGGAACGCTCTCGGTCTTCGGCTTTGAAACGCCTATCCCTTACCCCTTCGGGCAGGAACGCACTGGCTACGCCGTCTCCGACATGACCGCTGCCATCGCAGCCGCCCGCGCTGCCGGAGCCGAAGTCATTGTCGAGCCCTGGGCCGACGCCATCGGCAAAGATGCCGTCATCCAATTTCCCGGAAGCCTCAAGACCCAGCTCTATTGGCACACCACGCCGCCAAATTATCCGCCGCTACAATCCATTCCCGACAACCGCGTCTATATCTCCCGCGATCGCGCTGACGAATTTGTCCGCGACTTCCTGCAATTCTCAAACGGAAAAGTTGTATCCGACGATCCACGCGCCGACGCCAGCGAAATCGGCCGCCCTCATGAAACCTATCGCCGCATCCGCCTTATGTCGCTCTTCGGCAACATGCAGATCAACGTCACCGATGGCCATCTACCCTACCCATTCGGCCGCGAGACCACCGGATATCAGGTAGACGACCTCGCCGCCACTCTCGCCAAAGCGAAAGCCGCGGGAGCCACCGTTCTATTCGCGCCCTACAAAGGGCTGGATCGAGCCACAGCCATCATCCAATTCCCTGGCGGCTACATCGCAGAAGTCCATAGCCTCACGCGGCACTAACCACGCAATCGCGGGCTATCTCAGCTGCTCATTTGCGCGGCTACTTTTTAGGATGCGTGAACTTCACACGCGCCGCCTGCCACTCCCCATTGATCTTCTCCGCCGCCACGTCCACCTTGTCCCCGACCTGCAGGTCGTCGCGCTTTGCCGCGCGCGCCCCCAAAAAATATTTGGTCGTCGCGGTCAGCGATACGTCCACGCTATTGCTTTCCACACTCACCGTCACCTTGTCCGCAGCGAGCTTGGTCACGTTCCCCGTGATGTGAACCGTATCCACCGGCACCGCCATCGCCGCCATCGTCGTCAACAACATCATCGCCATCGCAACTCGTCTCGCCGTCTTCACCATCATCTTCGCCATCTTCATTCCCCCAGTGATTTTTTCGTTACTCAGGATTATCCCCGCGATTCCTCATCCTCGCTAGAACCTACCACGTGACCGTCACCGTTTTCTCCACGTACTTTATGCCCTGCCCACCACTCCCCGATCCCTCACCCGGCATCTTCATCTCCCCATCCATCACGTCCTTGTCCCCGCCCAAAGCCACTCCATTCACCGTCACCTTCGCGCCTTTCGCATTCCGCCTTATCACTATCGGAACCAAGCTACCCGCCTCCGCCGACAGCGTCACGCTCTCCATCCGCGGCCCATGCGTCTCCTCAATCACCTTCACGCCCCGCGTGCGATCGCCCCACTGCGGCACGGAATCCCTGATCCCCACCTCTGCTCCCGCCAACACGATCTCAACCTGGGTCGCACTCGCGGCCTTCGCGTCAGAATTTTCCGTGCGCACCTTCCACTCGGTGGTTGCACGAATCTCCGGCCGCAACGTCACCACCAGCTTTCCGTCCTGCCGCGCCATCCCCACTCCCAGCACTTCATCCCCGGCATGGATGTGGTAAACCGCAGCGCTGTCCCAAGTCGCCGGCAACTGAGGATTCACCCACAACGTCTTGGTCTCCGCATCCAGCCGAAGTCCAAACAATCCCCGCACCGCCGGCGAAATCACCATCGCGCTCGACCACATCTGATGGCTCGTACTCCGCCCCAGCGGCTGATAGAACGCCCCGCTCAGCAACTCAGTCACCGCACCCAAATCCTGCGCCCAGGTCAGGTCGGCATTCGCCATCAGATGTTGATAGCCGGCCAGCGACCGCCCGGTGCGATACTCCGCCATCGCCGCCCACCCGGTAAACAATGGCCACACGCTTCCCTGGTGATAGCTGATCGGGTCATACACTTCCTGATCGTCGCCTACATCGCGCGTTCCCCAGTCAGTTGAAAACTCCGCCGACGCCCACTGCGAAAACATCGCGTCCGGCTGCGCCAGCTTGTAGCTCCCGTCCCACCAGGCCACCGTGGGATAAATCGTCCGCGTGGTATCGAGGGTCACCGTGCCACCCGCATAGACGTTCCGGCTGAACGCATAAAACTTGTTCCCCGCGGGCAAATATTCCTGCTCTACCAATCCTGCAATCTGTTTTGCCCGCGTCGTCGCCGCCGCCGCCAGCTTCGCGTCGCCCTCAATCCCCGCCATCCACGCCATCGCGCCGCTTGCCTGCTGATCCAGCGCCGCTAAATAAATCTCCTGCTTAGGCGCGCCCTGCGGCCAGCTCTCCACCCACCCCGTGCCCTGAGAATTGTCGTAGATGCCATCGCCATCCGCATCATGCGTGCGCTCAAACTCCCACGCCTTCTCCACCTGCACCCAATGCGCCTTCAAATATGCGGTGTCCCCGCTCGCGCGCACATAATCCGCCATCGCCATGATCATTAGAGGAGTCGCATCCGCCGCCGCATACTCATACGGCATTGATTTCCAGTCAACGACATCGGCGGTTTGCGAAAACTCGTGCATCACCTTGCCGTCGGCTCTCTGCCGCGCCAGCAGAAAATCAAACGCCTTCCGCGAAAGCGCGAAATCCCCGTAGCTATCAATCGCAAACATCGTCCAAAGCGTGTCGCGCCCAAAAAACCATCCGAACCCCGGCCGCGCCGAATCGCCGGACGAGAAAAATCCAGCGGTCATCCCTACTTCGCTGTCCGGCCGCCCTGCATGCCATTCGACCTGCGACTGCTCGACCGAAACTTCGGCCCACGCCATCGCATCATCAAACTTTTTGTCCGGCGTCACCACGCTCAAATGCGTCGCCAGAAATTCCTTCCAATATCCCGCCGTCTCCTTATATAGCGCCGGAATCGCATCATTCAGCTTCGCCAGCGCCGCTCCCAGCGACGCACTCGTCGCCGCGTTCGCCCCATTCAGAGGATGCGTCTCGACCACTCCCTTGCCTGCCGCCGCTCCGGCCGGCGCCGCCGCTCCGCCATCACTTCTCTCTACGTTCCCGTTCGCCACCACCATCAGCAACGGAAACTCCATTCCCCTGTCGCGCGCCGGATCAAAACTCACCTCGAGGCCCACGGGATACACCTTCGGCTTCTCCTGATAGGGCGCCAGCACTCCCGGCAGTGCTCCCGGAATCGTTACCGCCGCCGCAATCTCCGGCGCATCCGTGTGCAGAACATAAAATCCGCCAGCTCCATCCTTCCCGCCGCCCTTCACCCACTCCGCGCTCGGCACGCCGTAGTTCGGCGCCGGCCACATCCGCCGCACCTCAGGAGTGAATTCAAACCGCAGCTTCCCCGGCCTCACCGCATCCACCTCAAACAGCACGACCGCGCCCGTGCCTGCCGCAGTTTCGCCCACGTTTCTCGTCTTAGGCGCAAACATAATCTGCCGCACTGTGATGGCCGCGTGCGAATAGGTGATCACCGTCCGCTCCGGCTCCACATCCACCGACGCCGCCTGTTGGTTGATATCAATCGGCACGGGATAGTTGTCCAGCTCCGCAGTGATCCGCAAATTGCTCAGCAGCTTCACCGGCCAGACCCACGCCTCAAATTTTCCGTCCTGTTGCCCCAGCACCGCGCCCTGCGGCCCCGCGACCGTGAACGGCTTCTGCGCCTCCGCGTTCCGGACGATCCGCAGCCCGCTCCCACTCCCCTGCCACGGAACCTCGACCGTATGAAACTGCGGCGCCTGGGTTGCTTTCGCCGCCTGCCCGGCAGCCATCGGCGACGCAGCGCCCGCTGCCACCCCGCTTGCCGCCAGCGCCAAAAATAGGACTCTCGCTCTCGACCGCATTCCGTAGCTCCCTCCGCAAAGCCACCATGCTACCTTTCTCTCCAGACTCGCGAAAGCGCTTGCTCGACTAAATCACGATGCCCTGCCTCCCCAAATCGCGCTTCCTCCTGTTGCTCCTGGCCGTCGTTCTGGCCGGCGTGTCCATCCCAGCTGCCTCGGCGCTGGGCCAATCCGCTACGACATCAAAGTCCAAGGCCGCAGCCTCACCCCAGCGTGTCGAATCCGCTCTTCGCGCCGCCCGCAGCAACACGGGAACCCTGCGCGACTTCCTCGTCCGCATGCCCAAAGGCGCTGACCTCCACATCCACCTAAGCGGCGAGGTGTATGCCGAACACTTCCTCGCGGTCGCCGCCGCCCACGGCCTCTGCTACGATCCCGTCCGCGCCAAACTCACCGCGCCCGGCCAGCCCCCAGCCTGCGCGCCCGGCGAAATCTCCGCTGCCGAACTCCCATCCAAGCAGGCCCTTTACGACCAGGCGATTGACGCCTTCTCAATGCGCAACTTCGTCCCCACTGCGCAGCAGAGCGGCCACGACCACTTCTTCGCTACCTTCGAGAAATTCGGAGCCGCCGGCAAACTCGACCGCGGGGAATGGCTCGACGAACTCTCCACCCGCGCCTCCGACCAGAACGAGCAGTATCTCGAGATTATGGAAACGCTCGACGACGGCCACGGCGCCGACCTGGGTGAAAAAATCGGCGCTACGCTGGGCCATCCCCTCGCCGACTCTCCCGGCCCGGCCGAATTCGCCCGCTTCCGCGACGCGCTTCTCGCCAACGGCCTCCGCGAGGGAATCCCTGCCGCCCGCGCCATGCTCGACCAGGCTTACGACCGCCGTGCCCAGCTCGAACATTGCCCGACTGCCTCAACGGCTCCGGCTGTTACAAATGCGCCGGCCTCCCCTTGCGCCGTCCAAATCCGCTTCCTCTTCCAGGTCCTCCGTGGCCTTCCTCGCGAAGAGGTCTTCGCCCAGACCCTGCTCGCCTTCGAGCTCGCCGCTGCCGATCTGGCCACCTCCAATCCGCGCGTCCTCGGCCTCAACTACGTCATGCCGGAGGACGGATTCACCTCGATGCACGACTACGCCCTGCAGATGCGCTGGCTCGGCTGGTTCCATAATTTGTATCCGCAGGTGCATATTTCTCTCCACGCCGGCGAACTCGCCCCTGGCCTGGTGCCGCCCACCGGCTTGAGTGATCACGTCCGCCTCGCGGTTGAGACCGCCCATGCCGAACGCATCGGCCACGCCGTTGACACGCTCTGGGAAACCAACGGCCCGCAACTCGTCCGCGAAATGGCCGCCCGCCACATCATGGTCGAGATCAACCTCACCAGCAACGACGTGATCCTCAACGTGAAAGGCGCCAATCATCCCTTTCCGGTATTCCGCGCCAATCGCGTGCCCGTCGCCCTCTCGACCGATGACGAGGGAGTCTCCCGCATTGATCTCACCCACGAATACATTCGCGCGGTTCAGGAATATGGCCTCACGTATGCCGACCTCAAGCAGATCGTTCGCACCAGCCTGGAGCACGACTTCCTGCCCGGCCCCAGCCTCTGGGCTCAGGCCGACGTTTTCACTCGCGCCGTCCCTGCCTGCTCCGCCGACACTCTCGGGACCATGAAGCCCTCCGCAAAATGCGCTGCCTTTCTCGCGACCAGCCCCCACGCCCGGCAGCAGTGGGAGCTGGAATCCCGCTTCCGCGCGTTTGAGGCGAGCTTTTGATTCTTGCCGTTCGTCCGCACCCTGGACTCGCCTTGAATCCGCCTCGCTTCCGCCACAGCTGAACTGGCGGCTGCTGCGCGTTGACTCTGCATCCCGCACGAAAAAAGCCCGCCATCTCTGGCGGGCCTATTTATCTCTTCTCAGTTACAAGTTTAGAAATACGCATGCTGCGCATCGGGCTTCTCTTCAACATCCACCAGGCCATAGCGCCGCAACAGGTTGGGCAGGCTCTGGCTGAATGCAGCGCGCGGCATGACCGTGTCGCACCCAACCTCCATCGCCTTCGCCTTCAAGTCGCCTTGCAGATGGGACAAAAATCCGATGATGGACACGCCCTTTTTCAGCTTCGCGCGAATTTTCGGGATCTGGGTCAGCGGCTTCGCATTCAGATTGTTGAGGTCCACCAGTATCAGCGTCGCCCGCTCATCTTCCGGAGCTTCAATGATCCGCGCCATGTCCTCTTTCTCACCCTTGACGAATGCCACCTTGACGCCCAGCTTGCGCGCCGTGTCGGTGATCTTTGAGAGAAAGAACAGGTCCTCGATAAAGCAAAATACCCGCGTCGGCGCGTCGTCAGGAATCACCGGAGCCGCCGCCTCATAGACCGTCGGCAAAAACTGCGACTGGTGGTCGCTGTCATATCTGTGATTGTTCTGCTTGTAGCTGCGGCCGCCGCCGTGATTGCCGTTCACCGCGATGGTTGAGGGAGGCGAGTCAGCATAATTCCCGTTGACCGCGCGATAGCTGTGGTCCATCGGCCCTACAAACTGCCTCGGCCCGCGCTGCTTGTTCTTCCTGCGACCGCCGCCGCCCTGGGAAAATCCACCGCCGCCGCCAAAGCCGCCGCCTTGCGAAAATCCGCCGCCACCACCGCCGCCAAAATTGTTCCCCGGCTCAGCCCGGTTGCCGATGGGAGGAGCCGATCCTCCGCCCTGATAAAACTTCTTCTTCTTTTTGCGCCGGCGGCGAAACTCGCCCTCGCCACTTGCCGAATAACTCTGGCCGTTCTGGCCCGCATACCCCTGGCCCGACGGCGATCCGCTACCGCTGCCCCCGGAATTTCCGTTTCCCGACCCGCTCGACGCCGCGGTCCCTGACCCGTTTACCGGCCCGTTGGCCGATCCGCTCGCCGACCCGTTCACCGGTCCCGCGCCACGGTTCTTCCGTCTCCGTCGCCGCCTGAAGCTGCGTCCGGATCCTGCTCCATCGTTATGTCCCTCGCCCTCACCACCGGGCGCTGCCTGCGCCGGAATCTCGCTTCTCTCCGGCTGGTTCTGCTCTGTGCTCATATGTTGCACTTCCTGTGCGGCCCGGACGTTTACTGCGCCAGGCGTCTCTTTGCTTTGTCTCTTGCTGTGCTGCTGTTACCCCGGCGGCTTGCGCCCCCGGTTTGTTTGTCACGTCTTCAGACTTGCCTCGAATTCAGCTTGTTTTCCGTCTTCAGACTTAGTTCTTCGGGCCTTAGCTTTTTTCTGTGGCCCTGTCTTCCAGGCCCTGTCTTCCAGGCCCTGATCTTCGGCTCGTCTTCAAGCCCGCTCTAAAATCTCTCGGAATATCGCTCTAAGACTCTCCAGATTCCGCCCTCAAGCCCCGTTCTTAGAATTCGCGCTCAGACCTCGTCTTCAGCTGTCGTCTCTTTCCAATTTGCGCGCTCGCGCCGCTCCACACACCTCTGGCCGATCCGTGCCGCCTGGCTCCGGCTCTGCACCCGCTGCGGTCTGGTCCGTGGGCTGAATTGCTGTTCTCTCGCGCTTCTGAGGCTCTCGCGTTCCCGGCAGAGGCGGCCATTTCACGCCCTACTCTGTCTCGCGCGCTTCCCTCAACTTCTAGTTTTGGAATCGCTATTCCCTTTATTTCCCGGGGGCGGGCCGACTCCTGGCCTGGCCTGCTGCCCAACTTCGGTACCCCTCATACTACCTATGCACCTACTGGATTGCAAGTTGTTGCTTCTCGCAGCCATCTCCGGAATTCCCAACTCGGCTCCCCGCTCCGGCCCTGGGCTGCTTGAGCTTTCCAATTACAAAACGGCTCCAGGCAAGAAGCGCATCCCCATTTTCAGAATGCTCAAGCCTGAACTTCTTCTCTTTAGGTTGTCGCTTAATTTATGCTCCGGCCGGTTTCCCTGCTCTTCCATCTCTACAGATGGCGGCGGTCTTCCCGGCCGAAGTCTGGTATTTCATCGTGCGCACTGGCCATCTTTAACGAGACAGAAGTGCGTCACTGGCCACATGTGCTTGTAGCAATCTGCGTTCCGTTTCCATTGCATTGCAGCTAAACAAGTTACCCGCTTGTCCCGCTCTGTCGCTCCATATTCCTGCACGAATGGCGGCGATTCCTATTCGCATTTTCATAGAAAATCAGCTAGGGACCGCCCGCTCACTTCTGGCACGACGGACAAAAATGCGAACTCCGTCCCCCAATCACCACCCGCTTTATCTCCGTCCCGCACACCCGGCAAGGCTCCCCCGTCCGTCCGTACACGCGGTGCTCCAGCTGAAAAAATCCCCGCGACCCGTCCGCATCCACATAGTCGTTCACCGAGGAGCCGCCCAGCGCGATTGCCTGCCGCAGCACTTCGATCAGGCCCACCCGCAGCCGCTCCATCTCCACCCGTGTCACCTTCGCCGCCTGCCGCCGCGGCCTCACTCCGGCGCGAAACAGCGCCTCGTCCGCATAAATGTTCCCCACTCCGTGCAGCAGCTTCTGGTTGAGCAGCGCGCTCTTGATGGGCGTCTTCCGGCCACGAAACAGCCCGGCAAACTCCTCCATCCCCACCGTCAGCGGCTCGACGCCCGTGCCCTCAAATGCCTCGACTAATGACAGCCGGCCAAATCTTCTGGGATCCACAAACCGCAGCTCCTGCCCCGACCCGAGGGTCAGCACCGCATGCGTGTGCCTGGCCCGCTCCGTCTCCGGCGAGTTCACCAGCAGGCGCCCTGTCATCCCCAAATGCACCAGCCACTGGCTCTGAATTCGCGGCGGATCTTTTAGCCGCTGCTTCTGCTTTTGCTTTCCGGCGCTCTGCTGCCCGGCGCTCTTCTTACCCGCCTTTTTGCCGGCCTCCAGATCGAACACGATCGTCTTTCCCACCCGCCGCACTGCCGCAATCCGCGCCCCCGTCAACGCCCGCTCCATCGCTGCAGGCGGCGTCTTCATCGGCTCTTTCTTGTCGCCGAACCAGACCTCCACAATGCGCTCCCCGCGCACCCGCGCATCCACCCCGCGCGCTACCGTCTCAACCTCCGGCAACTCCGGCATCTCTCACACCCCTCAAGAAAAAGGGCGTGCCACCTTCAGCACGCCCGCTTCAGCTTCTTTTTCTACTTCTCTCTTATTTAGATGGCGCCGGCGTCGTTGTGGTCGCAGGCGGCGGTGTCGCGGGCTGCCCACTTCCAGTTCCAGCACCTGTGCCGCTTCCAGACGCCGCACCTGAGCCCGAGCCGGCTCCGCTGCCAGCCGCTGCGCCTGATCCAGTTCCCGCGCCGCTTGCCTGCGGAGCAGCCGTGGTCGGCGGAGGTGTTCCGGGTCTGCGCATTCCTCTGTCACCCTGGGGAGGCGCGCCCGCGCCCTCCTTCTGTGCTGGAGGCTTGTCGGAGACTGAAATCAGCTCCACATCGAAAATCAAATCCGCCTTGGCTGGAATCACCGGCGGACGCCCCGCCTCTCCGTAAGCCAACTGGTAAGGGATAAACAACCGCCGCTTTCCGCCGATCCGCATCCCGGCAAATCCCGTTTCCCAGCCGGGAATCACGCGGTGCGCCCCCACAGGAAATGTCGCCGGCTCTTTGCGGTCCAACGACGAATCGAACTTCTTGCCGTCCGACGCCAGATATCCGGTGTATTGCACCGTGAAAAATCCCGTCGCCGGAGCCAGCGCCCCCGTTCCAATCTTGTAGTCCTCATACTTCAGCGAATAGGCCGTCTTCACGACGCCGTGCACCACAGGAACGCCCTTTGGCAAGATGCCGGCTGCCGCCTTGCTCGCGGTGCCTGTGCCCGTCGCCGTCGCGGACTTCTGCGCCGTCGCTGTCTTTGTTGACGAAGTTGTCGTTGAAGAAGCTTTCGTCGAGGTCTTCGGAGTTGCCGTCGTTCCCGAGCCGCTCTGCGCCTGCGCCGTGCCCGCGAATGTCATTGCCGCAGCCAGCGTGATCAAAGACAGTTTCGCGGCCATAGAAGTAGAAGTGAGTGAGTTACCGAACATTTTTTTCACGTTCCCAGTGTAAATCCCCGCAGAGCCGCTGAACGCCCGCCCCGATTCGCCTGACTATGAAATTACGTCGTCAGCCGGTCAGTGGAAATCGCCTTCATTGACCACGCCTCCAACTGCGTGACCCGCCCCGCGTCCGCCCGCGATCCCATTCCCTCTCCCGTCCGGACTGGCCCATAACTCCGCACCGTCACCGCCGCCCGGTTATCCGCAATCACCTCCAGTACCGAGCCATCAAAGTAGGCCCGCACCTCCACTGGCCCGCCGGCTCCGAGCGAAAGCGCCTTGCTCCCCACTGCAAGCTCGCGTCCTCGACTGCTCTGCCGCAGTTGAATTTCCGCCCACACCCCGGTCGCATCTTTCAGCGCGAACGTCGCCCCCGGCTCCATCACCGCCCGCAATCCCAGTGCCCCATTTCCGACTGGAATCTCCACTGCCTTGTTCAAATCAACCGCAATTTTCTCCCCCCGCAACTCATCCAGCGCCGCATCCACCCGCATCTCCAGCACGCCATCCGCCGCCACATTCAATCGCCGCGGCAGACTCATGCACCCCGCCCATCCCGCCGCCGAATACTCCGCCGCCGGACGCGTCTCCTGCACCCATCCCCACAAAATCCGGTTCCCCTTCGCATCGAGCTGGCTCTTCGGCGCGTAGTACGCCCCGGCATCCAGCAGCCCGCGCTTCACCCGCTCAAAGCGCATCGTCTTCGCGTCGAGATGCCCTGTCTCCCAGATCACCTCGCCCGCCGTCGAATACAGCAGCACCCACCATCCATCCAGCGGGAAAAAGTCGGGACACTCCCACATCTCCCCGGTGTCCACCGCGTTCGAGGAAACCTTTCCGTTCCACTCCCCCTGGGCCAGAGGGTGCAGATACTCCCACTCCAGCAGCGCCGACTTGCCTTTGGCGGGCGACCGGTAGAGCAGCACCATTCCGCCCTTCCGCGCCACGCCCGAGCCGACCGTCATGTAATACCAGTCGCCGTCGCGCCACGCCGACGGGTCGCGAAATCCGGTCACCGCCATCCCCTCCGGCGGCTTTGCAATCACAGGCGCGGGGGCCTTCTCCCACTTGAGCAACATCGGATCATCGGTCCCGGCGAAACACTGCGTCTCCTTGAGATTGCTCACGCCATCGCGCAGCGTCGCTTCGGCCGGAGCCGAATTCGCCACGCCGGTATAAACAATCGCCGCCTTGCCCTGCGCATCTTCGACAAAGCTGCCGGTGAAACATCCCGCCGCGTCATACCCGCCCGGGGTCGGAGACAGCGCCACCGGCAGATGCTTCCATCGCACCATGTCCTCGCTCACCGCATGCGCCCAGTGCATGTCCCCCCACACTGCCGCGCCCGGGTTGTACTGGAAAAACATGTGATACTTCCCCCGCCAATACACCGGCGCGTTGGGATCGTTCATCCATCCATACTTCGGCAGCAGATGAAACTGCGGCCGCAACGGGTCCGCCGCCAGCCGCCTGGCGTCGGGAGGCCACGCCAAAACTCCCGCCAGCGCCCGTCCCGGAGCCGCCGCCCATGCACCCGCCGCCGCCACTCCCGCCGCAAACTCTCTCCGCGTCATTTGCTTCATCGCACGGAGCATATCAGGCCCGCGGTAACTTCACTCGCTCCGCCATCTGCTCTCACTCCGATACAATCCCTAAGGGGCTCGCCTCCAACTTTCCACTATGGCATCCAACACTGCAGTCGTTCTCGGCGCCCAATGGGGCGATGAAGGCAAGGGCAAGATCGTTGACGTTCTTAGCACTCACTTTTCCATCGTTGCCCGCTATGCCGGCGGCCACAACGCCGGCCACACCGTCATCATTGACGGCCAGCGCTTCGTGCTCCAACTCATTCCCTGCGGAGCCCTCCGCCCCGACTGCATCGCCGTTATCGGCAACGGCGTCGTCCTCGATCCCATGGCCCTGCTCGCCGAGGTGGACAAGCTGCTCGCGCTCGGCATTGACGTCCGCTCGCGCCTCTTTCTCTCCAATCGCGCTCACGTCATCCTGCCCTACCACCGCATGATCGAGCTCGCCGCAGAGAACGCCCCCGGCCGCATGAAGATTGGCACCACCTCGCGCGGCATCGGCCCCGCCTACGAAGACAAGGCCGCACGCAGCGGTCTCCGCGTGGTTGACATGCTCAACCCCGCCATCCTTCGCACGCACATACAAAACGCCTGCCACGAGAAAAACACCGTCGCCCGCGCGCTCTTCGGGACCGATCCCCTCGATCCGCTCAAGATTTATGAGGACTATGCCCGGGCCGCCGACCGCATCGCCCCATTTGTAACCGACACTGGCGATTTGCTGCACAACGCCATGAAGGAGAACAAATCCATCATGTTCGAGGGCGCGCAGGGCACCATGCTCGACCTCGACCACGGGACCTATCCCTTCGTGACATCCTCGTCCTCGACGGCCGGGGGCGCATCCACCGGCACCGGCGTCGGCCCCACCACCATCAAGACGGTGATCGGCGTCACCAAGGCCTACGTCACCCGCGTCGGCGAAGGCCCGTTCCCCACTGAGATTCGCGACGAGGCCGGCGAAGTGCTGCGCGCCCGCGGCCAGGAATATCGGCGCTGTCACCGGACGCCCCCGCCGCTGCGGCTGGCTCGACCTGCCGCTGCTGCGCTACTCCAACCGCGTCAACGGAACCGAGTGGCTCGTGCTCACCAAGCTCGACGTGCTCGACACCCTCGCCGAGATTCCCGTCTGCACCGGTTACAAAATCAACGGCAAGCCGGCGCACTCCATCCCGGCCGATGTCCGCGGCCTCGAGTCCATCGTCCCCGTCTACTCTCTCCACAAAGGCTGGCAGCAATCCACCGAGGGCATCACCGAATTCGCCGAGCTGCCCCAGATCGCCCGCGACTACATCCAGTTCATCGAAGACCACGCCGAAGCTCGCATCGGCATGATCTCGACGGGCCCCGGCCGCGAGCAAACCATCACTCATCCAGAATTCGCCGCCGCGCTTAAGTCCTAGCCGCTCTCCCTGCGCCCCGATTCCTCTAAGATTCTCCGCATGCTCTCCAACCGCTTTTGTCCCCGTGCCATCGTCATCCCCGTCCTCTCCTACCCGGACGTAAACGACGCCGCCATGTGGCTCTGCGAAGCCTTCGACTTCAGCGTGCGGCTGCGCATCGGTGTCCATCGCGTCCAGCTCAACGTCGGCGCCCCGGGCCCGGATACCGGGGCGGTAATTCTCCGCGAACCGCGCCCCCACGAGGCCGGAGCCGTCACCACCATCGGCCACTCCATCACCGTTCGCGTCGAAGACGTTGACGCCCACTACCTCCGCGCCAGGGCGCACGGCGCGCGCATCACTGGCGAACCCGAAACTCATCCTTATGGCGAGCGCCAATACATCGTCGAAGACCTCGCGGGATACTCCTGGACCTTCTCGCAAACTGTTGCCGACGTGCATCCCTCAGAGTGGGGCGGCACAGCAGGAAATCTCGACTAGCAACTTTCCGGTTGACACTCCCCACCTGGCCCTCTGACACTAATCTCCCCCGCATTCAAGCGCCCGCCCGGTCGCGCTTCGCGCCGCTTTCCCGTGGCACCCGCGCTCTCAGGAGTTCTCTCCATGCCTCGTTTTTCCCAGGCCCACAAAGTATCCTTCTCCGCCGCCCTTCTTCTCGCCGCCGCGATCCTTGCCGCGCTCCTTGCCCCGAGCCTTGCCGCCGCCCAATCCTTCTCCACTCTCTACAGCTTTAATTCATCCGACGGAGACACTCCCTACGCGGGCGTGGTCCTGGCTCCCGACGGCAATTTCTATCTGGCAACCTACGCCGGCGGCTCCAGCAGCGACGGAACCATCCTTCGCCTCACTCCCACCGGCTCGGCAAGCCTGCTCCACACTTTCTCCGGCTCCGACGGCATCAATCCCGGCGGCAATCTCGCCGTCGCCATCGACGGCACTCTTTACGGAACCACTAACTTCGGCGGCCAGGGATCGGACGCCGCCGGAACCTTCTTTTCCATCACCACCGGGGGGACTTTCGACTCGCTGCATACCTTCACCGACTCGGCCACCAACGGCTTCGGCCCGCGCAATCGCATCGTCCAAACCACCGATGGAACCTTCTATGGCATCACCGTCACTGAAGGCGCCAACAACTACGGCAGCGTCTTCTCAATCACCACCGCCGGAACGCCCACCACCATCTACAGCTTCACTAACGGAGCCGATCAAAAATATCCTGCCGGCGGCGTCATTCAGGGCAGCGATGGCGACTTCTACGGCACCACCAGCGATTACATCGTCGGTTCCGGCCCGCAAGGCGGCTATGGTGTCGTCTACAAGGTCACGCCCGGCGGAGAGATCACCATCCTCCACACCTTCTCGCAGACCGACGGAGAATCTCCCACCGGGCCGCTGGTTGAAGGCGCCGACGGTGACTTTTACGGCACCACCACCCTCGGCGGAACCTCCGGCTACGGCGTCATCTACAAAGTCTCTTCCACCGGAACCTTTGAAGTGCTCCACAACTTCACTCACACCGGTACCGATGGAGGTGCACCCTCCGACGGAATCATGCTCGCCTCCGACGGGAACTTTTACGGCGGCTCGGTCGAGGGCGGCGACGGAGGCAACGGAAAAGGCGGCGGTACCGTCTTCAAAATGACGCCCTCCGGCACGGTCACGACACTTCACAATTTCTGCTCCTCCTCCAACTGCACCGACGGAGAAGGCCCCTACGCTCCTCCCGCTCAGGACACAGCGGGCAACCTCTATGGCACCACCGCGACCGGCGGCTCCAACGGCCTCGGCGCTTTTTACAAACTCACTTTTTCGCCGGCCCTCCCGGCTCCTGTCCAACTCTCCTTCTCTGCCACCACCATCTCGCTGGGAAACAAATCCACTCTCACCTGGAAGGTCCCCTACGTCTTCTCAAAGACAGAGCAGCTCTGCGCCGCTTACACAACATCCGGCGCCGGCTCGTGGTCCGGAGTTCAAACCGGCTCCCTCAGCGGAAATAATTACGGCGGCTCTGCCTCCATCACTCCCACCGCTACCGGAACCTATACCTACTCGCTCACCTGCGGCGGACACAGGACCGGTTCCGCTACCCTCACCGTCACCGCCTCGTCGAAAAAATCCTCGACCACCGTCCTCACCGCCACGCCCAATCCGGCCACTGTCGGCCAGTCCGTCTCACTCAAAGCAGCGGTCACAGGATCAGGCGGAACTCCCACCGGCAGCGCCTCCTTCGACTACACCACCATCGTGCTCGACACCGCGACGCTCTCCTCGGGCGACGCCACCTTCGCCGCGTCCTCCAACGGAATCCCGCCCGCCTCCTACCCGCTGACGGCCTCCTACTCGGGCGACTCCAACTTCGACCCATCCACCTCCGCCGCCGTAACCGTCAAGCTCAACAAGGCGCCCACTACCACCACACTCGCCGCATCGCCGACCACGGTCACTCCGCCCGCCGCCGTCACCCTCACTGCCACGGTCGCCCGACCCTCTGGCAGCGCCGGCAAGCCCACCGGATCGGTCACCTTCCTGGCCGACGGCAGCCCTGTGGCCACCGTCCAGGTCAACGGATCGGGCGTCGCCAAACTCACCGCCCCAACCAGCGGAGTCGCGGCCGCCACCTACTCCGTCACCGCAAAATACAGCGGCGACTCCAGCGACACCGCCTCGACCTCAAACGTTGTCAGCGTCACCGTCAAATAGTCCATCGAGTCTCCATCCGGACTCATCCTTCGTACCCCGGGCCCAATCCATCAAACGCTTGCCAGCCCCGGCGCCGCTCTGCTACGCTTTTCATCTCGGTGGTCCTTGCCCCGTCCCGAGTTCGGCATAGTCTGAACCGGGCCAGCCCCCGCAGGAACGACCACTCTCTCTGCCGTCCGCTGCTTTATTTCGCGGGCCCCCTCGCACAACCTAAGCCGTAGGAGTCTTCCATGTCTCTCGTCCCGTCCTCACGTCGCGCGGCCCTAGCCGCACTCTTCTTTGCTCTCGTTGCCATGCTCTTCGGCGCTGCTCCGATGCGCGCCCAATCCATCCCCATCAGCGGCCAGCCCCAGACCGTCTTCGCTCCACTGGATACCATCATGGAAAATCTGATGACCCAGTACAGCTCGCCCGGCGCCGCTCTCGCCATCTCCTACAACGGCAAGCTGGTCTACGCCCGCGGCTACGGCTACGCTGAGGTGGATACGATGAATCCCGTCCAGCCCGACACCATCATGCGCTGGGCCAGCAATTCCAAGCCCCTCACCGCCATCGGAATCTACAAACTCATCGAAGCCGGCAAGCTCAAGCTGACCGACAAGCCTTTTGTGACCATCTTTACCGACCTTGCTCCACCCTCCGGCACCACCTACAACACTGACCTGAACGACATCACCATCGAAGATCTTCTCCTGCACACCGGTGGATGGGACGACACCGAAGTCCCCGATCCCGTCTTTGAATATGAAGACCAGGCCGCCCAGGCACTCGGCGATCCAGTCCCGGCCACGCCCAAAGAGCTCATCGAGTTCATGATGAGCCAGCCGCTGCAACACACGCCCGGCACCACCTATGCCTACTCAAACCTCGGCTACATCGTTCTCGGCCAGGTCATCTCAAAGGTCAGCGGAGGCAACTACACCAGCTACGAAAGCTACATGCAGAACACCATCTTCAATCCCTACGGACTCGGCCGCCTGCAGCCCGCCGGCACATTTCTCAGCGATCAGCTTCCTAACGAAGCCGCTTATTACGATTATCCCGACGCTCCGCTGGTCACCAACGTCTACGATCCCAACGGTGCCGACGTGCCCTATCAGTACGGGGGCTACTCGCTGCCACTCAATCACGCCAACGGCGGCTGGGTTGGCGCCGCCATTGACGTCGTCCGCGAGTGGGACATCATGAACGGCCAGATCACGCCCGCCATCATCAATAACCCCAGCGCCGAGGTCCACAGCAACAACTACTTCCCCACAGCGCCGGTCGGCGAGGGCTACACCTACACCTTTTTCGGCAGCCTGCCGGGAACTAACTCTCTCGTCCATCTCGACACCACCACCACTTACGGCGGCAACCTGACTTTCGGCGCGGTCTTCAACACCCGCAACGGCCAGAACATTGAGGAGCCGGAAAGCGACGCCACCAACCAGATTGCGCAGGCCCTGCTCAGCGTTAAGACCTGGCCCACCACCGACCTCTTCCCCACCTACAAAGGCCCGGCCAGCGCCTGCAGCTTTACTCTCAGCGCCAGCTCTGCCTCCTTCACCAAGACTGGCGGGACGGGCAGCGTCACCGTCACCGACGCCAACTACTGCGCCTGGCTCTCCTTCACCAGCTCGTCATGGATCCACGTCAAGACGGGCTCGTTGAACTCCAACACCGGCGCCACGACCTATTCGGTTGACGCCAACACCAGCTCCTCCTCGCGCACCGGAACCATTTCCATCGCGAACAAGACCTACACCATCACCGAAGCAGCCGGAGGCCTCTCCGCCTCCACCACCAAGGTGACCGCATCGCCGAATCCTGCGACCGTCGGCCAGTCCGTCACCCTCAAAGCAACGGTCACCGGATCCAGCGGAACGCCTACCGGCTCGGTCTCCTTCAGCGTCGGCGGCGAAACCTTTGCCACCGTCCCGACAACTGCAGGAGTCGCGACCCTCTCCGCCACCACCAACGGCCAGGCGCCGGGCAGCTATCCCGTGATCGGCACTTACTCCGGCAACTCGACCTACAACCCTTCGACTTCACCTGCGACCTCGGTCACGGTGAACAAGGCGCCAACCTCTACGGTACTCACCGCGTCGCCGACCTCGGTCACGCCGCCGGCCAGCGTCACTCTCACCGCAACCGTCAAGCGCTCAACCAGCGGTGCGGCGGGAACGCCAACCGGCTCCGTCACCTTCTACGCGAACGGCAGCACCGCGCTCGCCACCATCAAAGTCAACTCATCGGGAGTCGCCAAGCTCACCGCCAGCACCGCTGGCTACGCCGCCGCGACCTACTCGATCACCGCGAAATATACGGGGGATGGAAGCGACGTCGCCTCAACTTCGAGCGTCGTCAAGGTAACCCTCAAATAACTCGCATTTAACTCAACGAAATCCTCAGCAGTACGTCCCGCCGAGAGTGGCCCGGTACCCCCCGGGCCACTTTCATTTGCCGCGAACTTCTGTCCGGAACTCCAGGCGGCTACACGCGTAACTTGAGCGCGATGTTCTCGAAGAGTTCCCGACCGTCTATAGGTCATGCCGTCGTTCTATTAGACTCGACTAGCCAACCCATGCCCTCGCCTTCAGTCCAGAATTCGTCCGGCGCGCCCAACTCCGCCATCTTCCGTTTCCGCTTCCTCATCTTCACCGCCATCATCGTCGCCGGCTTCATCGCTCCCCGAATTCCTCCCGCCCGCGCTCCAGTCTCCCACCGTATGGATGCTCGCCTCCGGCTCCATCGCCCACCATGGCTGGCTCTCCATGCAGTCGGCAAGCTTCCTTACGGGAGCCATCGCACTCGTCTTCGCCGTCGCCGCCGCGCTCATTCGCACCTGGGCGACCGCATTCATCGGTGCCGACGTCATGCTCTCGCCCGAGATTCACACCCACACCGTGGTCGCCGCCGGCCCCTATCGCTACCTGCGCAACCCGCTCTACCTCGGCCTCGAGCTCCACTTCGTCGCCCTCGCGCTCATCATGCCGCTCTACGGAGCTATCTTCGCCCTGATCGCCGGATCCATCTTCCTCGCGCTCATCATCCGTGCCGAAGAGTCGCGCCTGGCCGCGACGCCGGGATACGCGCAGTATGCCGCTCGCGTCCCCCGCCTTATTCCCAGCCTCACGCCGCGTACGCCGCCCTCCGCCGCCCGTGCTCACTGGAGCCGCTCGCTGCTCAGCGAAATCTATTATTGGGGCGTCGCGCTCAGCTTCGCCATCTTCCTCACTCAGTACAACGCCATGCTCATCATCCGCGGCGTGCTGCTCTCACTCGGCGTCTCACTCGTTGTGCGCGCCCTCGTCTTCAAACGCGTTCCCGCCTGAACTGCCGGTTCTATCCCACCTAAGCCCACTCCCCACCCTCCCATCCGCCGTGTATCATCATCCCGCTGCGACTTTGACCGCCGCGCAGCGCGCGATTCTGTTCGCTCCCAGGCCCCCGCCATGGCGACATCTCCAGCCCCATCCTCGCGCCTCTCTTCCTTCGCACATCGCCGCTTCTTCCTGCTCTTTCTCTTCCTCTGCCTGAGCCTCATGCTCTACCCCTACACCGTCAGAGATGGCGCGGGAGCCGTTCTCTTCCATCTCCTCGGCTCTGCCGTTATCCTGCTCGGCGTCTATGCCATCAGCTTCCGCCGCTCGCTGATCCTGTTCGCCGCTCTGCTGGCCATCCCCGCCCTGCTGCAGCACAATCTCCGCCTCCGCGCCGACACCAATACCTTTTCGCTCCTCGGAATTCTCTTCTCGCTCTGCTTCGACGTGTTCATCATCGTCGTCATCTTCCGCCGCGTCTTCTCTTCCATCAATCCCGAGCCGGAGACGATCTTCGGCGCCCTCTGCGTCTACCTTCTCATCGGCTTCAGCTTTTCGAATATCTATGCCATGGTCTCCGCCCTGCAGCCCCATGCCTTCTATCTCGATCCCGCCACCACGACCCACGCCATTCCCGACCGCTTCGACTTCATCTACTTCAGCTTCGGCTCCATGACCTCCCTGGGCTCTGCCGGAATCACCGCCGTTTCCCCTGAAGCCCGCTCGCTCTCCATCATGGAAGCCGTCTGCGGCATCCTCTACCTTGCCGTCCTCATCTCCCACCTCGTCGCTGCCTACCGCAGAGAGCCCAGGACGCTGGAGAAATAGCGGGCAAGCGATTCTCCGCCAAAATCCGGGTTGATGTTCCACGTGGAACATGAGGCGGCAGTACCGGGCGGCAAATAGCAATTCTTGAAGAGAAGGGCCCGCCTCAATCGTCCAGCTTGAAGCTGCCAAACATCCGCTGCTCCCCGATCGCAATCCAGAACCCATATCCCGCGATCCCCAGCACCACCGCCAGATTTGCCATCGCCGCCGGCGTAAACCACTGCGAAAAATCAAACGTGATCGGCGCCGACAGGAACACCTGCGTGTAAACCGTGAACGCCACCATCGCCAATAGTCCAAACCGCAGTACACAAACCGTCTCCAATACCGCAATCGACAGATTGAGCACAATGAAACTCAACTGCGCAAAATGCGGCGGCCCTCCCCCAAAAAAGAAGAAGAAGACCAGCAGTGCCAAGCTCGCCAGCCAATTCACTCGAAAGATCGAACGCAGCATGAAGTAAACCGAGAGCACAAACAGAGCCAGAAAGATCGCGAAGCAAAGACTGCCCAGCAGCGTTGATAACCAGAACATCGGCTGATACATCGCGTTCAGCCCCAGTCCCGTCACCGGAAAATTTATCCCTGACTTGATGTGCTCATTCCACGCGATAAATAACGTCCCGAACGGTATTTCCATGGCCGCCAACGCGAGCCCCACCAGAATGTCCCGCCCCATCCGCGGACTCTGCCATTGCCCCTTCAGCAGCTGCATCCAACCCACCAGAAGCCGTGGCATCTTGCGCCGCAAATAGGGTTCGATGGCGAGATAGGCTCCGCCGCAAATGACCACCGCCACCAGCGCCTGGCCCACGAAGGCAAGGATTCGCCCGCTCATAATTTCAATGTCCGGCTGCCACCGCATCCCCAGCAGGTGAGCGATCAAGACCAATCCAAAGATGGTGAGCCCCAGGCGCAATGCCCCCGACAAGTCGGCCCGGCCCCGGCGAATGTTCCGGATCGCAAAAAACACCACAACAAAGCTGCCCGCTCCCGTGAGCGCGGTCCATATAACCAGCCATCGGGTGAGCAGCGCTTTGCCGGACGACCCCGGCTCGTCCCACGGCGCAATCACGCGAAACGATGTCAGCTTGCCCTCATATCCCGTCACCGCAACCCGCACCGTCACCGCTGGATATCCGGCCAGCTTGCCCTGCCACTCCCTCCGCCAGTCAGACGCGACCACCGGCACCACTGTGGGAGCCACCACCTGCATCTTCGACGCGTCCAATCCAGCCGCTGCAAATGCCGCCCGCCAGTCTGGCTCCTGTCCGCCCGCCTGGGTGTCTGCCTCTTTCGGCGGCACCGCCAGAAAATTCGTCAGATGCCCGCGCGAGTCCATCTCCAGATTGATCATTCCCGGCTCATCAATCGCCGGATCGTTCCAGCTCAAATTTGACCAGGGATCGTTCGCCGATAGCAGCCCGTCTGCCCTCTCACGATATTGAAAAAGATACAGTCCCTGCTCATATCCTCCGGCATACTTCACCCCCGGTCCATAATCCGAATCCCCCGGCGTGCGCACTCCGCGGTCAATCCGCCGCAGGTGGTCCGCGATCAAGTGCTGGTTCTCGATAAAGTAGGAGTAAGCGTCCGCGGGCGGCGTCGTATACCCCAATTGCTGCACCATCGTGCGCGCCAGCGACTCAAACTGCCCCGGAGGCACGACGAACGGCGAAATCACGGGCGACAATATCCGCGGCGCCGCGTATGGCAGCCCCGCGATGCTCGCAAACAATACGAGCAATAATCCCCACGCCTTCCATAACGCCAGCGGCTCGTCCGACCCCGCCGCCGCAATCATCTCGGGAGATGGAGTCTCGCCCGCAGCCTCGGCCATCGCCAGTGCATCCTGCGTCGGAAACGCCGCCGCTACTTCCTTCGCCGATCGCGGCCGCTTTGCTGGATCCGCTTCCAGGCACTGCAGGATTGCCTGCTGCACCGGCTTCGGTACGTCTCGAGGAAAACTCCCCGACCCTCGCGACGACACCCCCGTCTTCGGCGGCCCCGCTCCCACCGTCCCGGTCCTCGCACTCGCCGTTCCGTGAGCGGATTTCCCCAGGCCGTCATCCACCGCGCGATGCCCGGTATAAATCTCGTAAAGAATCGCGCCCAGCCCATAAAGATCGCTCTGCACCGAGACCGCTTTTCCCTGCGCCACCTCGGGCGCAATGTATCCCGGCGTCCCCGCTACCTCTGACTTCGTGGCCGCGTCGCGCGTCTCGAGGGCAAGCCCGAAGTCAGTAATCTTCGGCCGGCCCTGCCCATCAATCATCAGATTGGCCGGCTTCAGGTCGCGATGCAGGACGCCCATCGCGTGCGCCGCGGCTAATCCCTCACACACCTGCCACGCGATTTCCTGCCCACGGTCCGGAGGAAGCCGCCCGATCCGCTTCAGCAACCCCGCCAGATTCTCTCCGTCCACATACTCCATCGTAAGAAAGCGCAGCCCGTCCGCCTCCACCACATCGTGTACCCGGCACACATAAGGGCTCGACACCTGCCGCGCCAGCCGCACCTCCGACAACATAATCTCGAGGTATCGGGGATTGTCAGTCAACGCCGGCGGAAGAAACTTCAGGGCCACGGTCTGACCCAGCTTCATGTCCTCCGCGCGATACACGTGCCCCATTCCGCCGCGCCCGAGCAAAGCAACGATCCGGTAACGCTCGGCCAGAATCGTTCCCGGAGCAAAGTGGTCCGTGGCCGCCGCCTTCTCCACTTCCGCCGGGCTCAACTCCGAGAGCATCTCGGTGGCAGGCGTCGCGTCTACTCGTCCCGTTCCGCACCGCTGGCAGCGGCCGGAGGAATCCAACGGACCCGAGCATTGGGGGCACACGCTCATCAGCCCCACCATTGTACGGGGGAGCATTTGTCGCGATGGCGGGGCCGGTCGAGCCACCGTTTTTGTTAATTTAGCCTGCCTTAATGTGGCTAATAAATTACTTATTGTTAGTTATACTTGACATACTGTGAAGCTAGCTATACAGTCTCAATCAGCTTCCTAAGGAGATTCAAATGCCTTACCGCGAAAAAACCGCATGGCTTTCACTCATCTCGAATGTGCTCGCCTATGGCCCCTACTTCCTCATCATCGGCGTGCACTATCACCTCGGAGCGCCGCTGCCCAACCTGCCCGAACTCGCCATCTTCGGAATCGCCGCTATCGCCTCCGCCATCATCCTCGGAATCGGCCATCTCTATCTCCGTCGCGCTTCACCGCAAGAGGCCCGCACTCCGCCCGACGAACGTGACCGCGCCATCATGCGCCGCGCCACCAGCACCGCTTACTATGTCCTCATGGGGGGAATGATCCTGGTCGGCGTCGTCATGCCCTTCACCTCCAGCGGATGGAAAATCGTCAACGCGGCCCTGCTGATGATCGTCGTCGCAGAGATCGTTCACTACGGCGTCATCGTGTCCAGCTATCGGAGACAGGCATGACCGGCGTCAGCATGATCGAAGGCTCAATCTCCAATCGCATCCGCACCCTTCGCTTCCTCAACGGAGAGATGTCGCAAGCCGATCTCGGCCAACGCATCGGAGTGACCCGCCAGACCATCGCTGCCATCGAAGCCGGGAAATACTCCCCGTCGCTTGAAGCCGCCTTCCGCATCGCCCAGGTATTTAACGTCCCGCTCGGCGAAGTCTTCCAGTGGGACCCGAACTCCACCGCCCCCTAAGGCCGCCAGTTGAGTACGACGTTCAACGCCGTAGCGCTGGCCTGGTTCGGAGAATTCACCAGAAACTGTCCCCCATCAACCGTCGGCTCCACTTGCGATCCCGGCGGCACTGCGAAGAGCGCCTTAGGAGCCTCCGCCTCGAATGTGTCTCCTTCGCGCACCGCGACCGACATCACCTTCGAATCTCCCGACAAATAAAAGATCTCTTTCCCGTCACCGCGCCAATGAGACGCAATCGCAGCTCCTCCGGACGTGCTGACAGTGGCGCCCGCAGAAATCTGAGTCTCCGGGCCCGGGCCGGGGAACGGGCGAACGTAAATCTCTCCCTGGCCCGACTTGTCCGATACATATGCCAACCACCGTCCATCGGGAGAAAGCGACGGGTTGCCCTCATTAAATGGCGTCTGCAGAAACGGAGTGGCATGACGACTTCCATCCATCGGCAGCAGCCACAAATCCACCCCCGATGCCGGACGCAGAGTTTCAAAGAGCAACTGCTTCCCATCCGCAGTTATCGCTCGCGCGGCTAACCAATGATCGAGCTCGAAAAGAGTCTTGTCCGGGCTGGACCCATCGATCGGCCGACTCAGGATTTTAAAGGTGCCGCCGGACTTGGCCAGATACAGAACATTCTTTCCATCCGGGGTCCACCGGGATTCGCTCAGAATAGTTGGTTCGAAGGTAATCCTGGACCACTTGTAGGCCGGCAATTGCAGTGTCCAGAGATCTTCGTCCCGCGTATCCGCGACCTGGCGGGCGACCAGCACCTTGCTCCCATCGGGCGAAAGCTGGATCAGCCGATTCGCCCCCGTCTGGGACAGCGAGCCCGTGGCATGGCCCTGCCGGTCAACCCAGTGCATGACCGAGACCACCTGCTCATCCGGTTCGTAGATCAGCGCGTAAGCAGAAATCGCATAAACTGACGATCCATCGAAACGGTCCGAAGCGATGGCCTCCGGCAGCAAGGGGTTGGCCTCGCCGCTGGTGCTCAACGTAGAGAGACTGAAATTCTGCAGGATCAATTTTCCGTCGCGGACAAAGACCAGGTGTCCCGGCGCGACGTATTGCGGCGCCCCCGCATCGCGAACTAACAATCGGCGCTCCTTCGAATTCAGTGTGCCGAGATAAATGTCATGCCGCAGTTTTGGAATCACGCTGACCGACACCCATAGAAAATGTTGGCCGTCGGGGAGGAAGATGGGTTGGCTGGCTTCGATTTCCTGCGTCCCCTTTTCCAGGTCCGCCACCACCCGCACCGAGCAGTCCTTTAAATCGATGCTCTGCAGCGGATGATAAACATCGGCGGTAAACACAATAATTCCGTTCTTGCTCCATGCCCCGCTCTGCGCGTGCGAGGCGCTGCACAATGTTTCCGGAGCTCCGCCGGAAACCGCGACCCGCTTGAGGTTCTCCCCGGTGAAAAATCCCACGAACCGCCCATCGGGAGACCAGAAGGACTGCTGCGCATCCTCGGTTCCCGCAAGATGCTGCGCCGTTGACGAATCCAGCGATCGCAACCAGATCCCTCTCCCCGCTCCGGCGGCGTTCACTACAAATGCCAGCGTCCGGCCGTCCGGAGACAGAGCCACCGTGTTAAACGAAGTATCCGGAGGCGGAAGCAGCGACAAGTGAATCGCCGAATTCAATACCGGCTTCCGCAGCCACCACTCGGCGAAAAATGCAGCCAGCCCTGCCAGCGCCAGCAACGCGATCGCCGCGACTGCGAAGTATTCTTTCCCGCGCTTCTTCGATCCGGCTCCCTCCGGCGTCTCCCTCACCGTCGCAATCCACAACAGCTCTCGTTCCAGGTCGCCCGCATTCTGCCAGCGCTGGTCCGGATCCTTCTCCAGACACTGCTTTATCGTTCGCTCCAGTGAACTCGGAACCGCCTTTTGCCACCCGGAAATCGGTATCGGTTCCGAAGACAGAATCGCCGCCACCAGCGCCGCATGACTCGCGCTCCCATGCAGCGGCTTCCCCGACGCCATCTCGTAAAGCACCACCCCCAACGCGAAAATGTCGCTTCGAATGTCAGCCTCGCGCCCTTCCAACTGCTCCGGCGACATGTACTGCAACGTCCCCAGAATCGCTCCGTCCTTCGTCAGCGATAACGCATCGGTCAGCGCATCGCCCGCCGGAGTCGGCGCCTCTACAGGTGGCCTCATTGCCTTCGCCAATCCAAAGTCCAGCAGTTTCACCCCGGATTTCGTCAGCATGATATTGCCCGGCTTCAAATCGCGATGAACAATTCCCTGCCGATGCGCCGCATCCAGCGCCGCCGCCATCTCGGCCCCATAGCGCAGCATCTCCCCAATCGAAAGCGGTGGCCCCCTCCTCAACCGCGCCTGCAATGTCTCGCCCTCGACATGCTCCATCACCAGAAAGACAACCCCATCGTCCTCGCCGAAATCATGCAGCGTGCAAACGTGCGGATGCGACAGCACCGAACTCGCATGAGCTTCGTGCTCAAACCTCTTGCGCAAGCCGCTATCGCCGGCCAATTCCGCCGGGAGCACTTTGATCGCCACCACCCGATCCAGCGAGCGGTCCCGCGCCCGATACACTTCCCCCATCCCGCCCGATCCCAGGTGCGACAAAATCTCAAATCGCCCCTGCAGCAACTTGCCAATAGGCAGCGCTCTTTTCTCCGCGGGTTGAGAGTCTTTGTCGGCCATGCCCGCTCATATTATCCCTACCGCCCCCGTCGCGATATCCTGTTCTCTAGACCATGAGCGAAATTCAAGTCACTTTGCCCGACGGCTCCGTCCGCACTTTCCCCGCGGGAGCCACCCCCCTCGACGTCGCCAACTCCATCTCTCCGCGCCTCGCCCAGGCTTCCCTCGTCGCCCGCATCCGCCCAACGGCAGCTGCCTCGGCTCAGAATTCCGCCGACTCCGGTTCCCCTGGCGCCTCCGCCGCTCACGCGGACGGCTCGTCAACCGAGGCCTCGATGTATTCCGCCTCCGACGCCTCGCAGCCGCGTCTGGTTGACCTCACCACTCCGCTCTCCAGCGACGTGACTCTCGAGCTGCTCACCGACAAGGCGCCCGACGCTCTCCATGTGCTTCGCCACTCCGCCGCGCACGTGATGGCCACCGCGGTGCTCGAGCTCTATCCCGAAACCAAGCTGGGCCACGGACCCGCCACTGACAGCGGCTTCTTCTACGACTTCTATCGGCCGACTCCGTTCACTCCCGACGACCTGCTGAAGATCGAGCAGAAAATGGCCGAAGTGGTCGCCCGCGACGATCGCTTCACTCGCGAATTCGTCCCGCGCGAAGAAGGTCTTGCCCGCTTCCGCGCCGAAGACGACTTTATGAAGCTGCACTTTGTCGAGCGCTTCACCAAGCCCGGCGATGAAATCTCTCTATACCGCAACGGCGCCTTCGTTGACTTCTGCCGCGGCCCCCACGTGCCATCCACCGGCCGGGTCAAAGCCTTCAAAATTACCAATCTTGCCGGTGCCTATTGGCTCGGCGATGAGAAGAACCCGCAGCTGCAGCGACTTTACGGAACCGCCTTCTTCTCGCAGAAGGATCTCGACGCCCACTTTAAACACTTAGAAGAAATCAAGGCCCGCGACCATCGCGTCCTGGGCAAACAGCTGGACCTCTTTTCTATTCAGGAGGTAGCCGGAGCCGGCCTCATCTTCTGGCATCCCAAGGGCGGCATCATCCGCAAACAGATGGAAGACTGGATGCGCGATGAATGTATCAAACGCGGTTACAGTATGGTCTTCACTCCCCATGTCATGCGTCGCGAGCTCTGGAAAATCTCCGGCCATGAAGGCTACTACTCGCAAAACATGTACACCCCCATGGAGCTGGACGACGCCGAATATCGGCTTAAGCCGATGAACTGCCCCGGCCACACGCTCATCTACAAGAATTCTCCCAAGAGTTATCGTGATCTTCCCGTCCGCCTCGCCGAGCTCGGCAACGTCTATCGCTACGAGCGCTCCGGAACCATGCACGGCCTGCTTCGCGTTCGCGGCTTCACTCAAGACGACGCCCACATCTTCTGCACTCCCGAACAAATCGAAGACGAAGTCGTCGGCTGCATTGACTTCGCCGAAGCCACCCTGCGCACCTTCGGCTTCAGCGAGTACAAAGTCGAGCTCTCCACCTGGGACGTCAACGACCGCAAATCCTACATCGGCTCGGACGAAAACTGGGCCGCCGCCACTCGCTCGCTCGAAGTTGCCCTCGAACGCAAAGGCATTCCCTTCCGCACCATTCCCGGCGAGGCCGCGTTTTACGGGCCCAAGATAGACATCAAGCTGGTGGATTCTCTCGGCCGTCTCTGGCAGCTCTCCACCGTCCAGTTCGACTTCAATCTCCCCGAACGTTTCGACCTCGAATACATCGGTGAAGACGGACAGCGGCATCGCCCCGTCATGGTCCATCGCGCCCTGTTCGGCTCCGTTGAGCGGTTCTTCGGCGTGCTCATCGAACACTATGCCGGCGCCTTCCCCCTCTGGCTCGCTCCCATACAGATGGCCATCGTCCCCATCGCCGAGCGTCATATGGAGTACGCCGAAAATGTCCGCCAGCAGTTACAATCTGCCGGATTCCGCGTCGAGCTCGACACTCGCAACGAGAAGATGAACGCGAAGATCCGCGAGTACACCATGCAGAAGGTCCCCTACATCCTCGTTGTCGGCGACAAAGAGGCCGCGGCCAATGCCGTCGCGGTGCGCACTCGCAGCAAAGGTGACGGAGGCTCCATGCCTCTGACGGACTTCCTTTCACACGCTCAAAAGATCCTCGCCGACAAATCCACCGAACTGTAATTGCAAAACTCCGGCTTCCGGCCTTGGCTCGGTCAGCGTCTAATCACCACATGGACAGAATCGAGCTAACCACTCGCATCAACGCGCCGATCGAGCTCGTCTTTGACCTCTCGACCGACATTGATGTCGAGCTCGCCAGCTCCCGCGCGACGCTGCGTGCCGTCGCGGGAGTTACGTCCGGCCAGATCAAATTCGGCGAACGCGTGACCTGGTCCTCCCGTCAGTACGGCATCGCGTGGAGACACACTTCGGAAATCACCGCCTACGATCGCCCTACTCACCTGCGCGATGAAATGGTGGCCGGAGTTTTCCGCAGCCTTCGCCACGACCACTACTTCTCCCCTGCGCTAAATGAGGGGCGCTCCGACGCCACCATCATGCGCGATGTCCTCGTCTTCGCGGCGCCATTCCCCATCGCGGGACTGATCGCCGAACGCCTCTTCCTGCGCCGTCGCCTGCTCAAGCTGCTCACCGACCGCAACGCAACCATCCGCGAAATGGCGGAATCAAGCGCCGTGAGCAAGGTTTCGGGAGCCGCCAACGACACCTCCTGGCACGCGTCTGAGCCCTCGCTCACACGCCATCACTAACTCGCAGACTTCGTATTTGTTCTGCCTCTACACCACTGCCGGAATCGCGCCTCTTCCACCCATCGGCCACGTCAATCGCGCGATGCCGCTAAACAACAGGCTGATCCCAACCAGCGTTCCCACCGCCCATACGGAACTTGATGGCCAGTGGAACAAAATCAGCGCCGACAGTATCAGCGAGATAATTCCGTCCACCAGAAACCATGTAGCATTCCGCGCCTTCCGCAGCCGGAAATACGCGCCCAGCTCCAGGAATCCCTCCAGCGCTATATAGAAACCGAGCACCAAAGTCAGCGACGCCAAACCCGCCACAGGATGGGAGATGATGTAGAAACCGGCGATCAGATAGACGATCCCGATGAGAATCTGCCAGATGACGGCTCCCGCGCCGCGCTCGGACCATGCATAGAAAAGATGCATGAAGCCCGCGAAGATAATCACCCAGGCCAGCACAATGCTCACGCCAATTCCCGCAAATTCCGGCGCCGCCACCGCCAGCAATCCCGCCACGATCAGCAGAATTCCCAGCACGATTGACCATCCCCGGCCACCACTTGCTACTGCTGCACTCATACCGCCTCCCTCTCTTTCTTGGAGACAATTTTGGAATTACGCCGGCGCTACCTCGCCCGGCTTGCCGCCCATTCTACTCGTGGTCGCGTGGTTGGCAACAGCAACGTTGTCCTGCTCGAAATAAAATCCCCGGGGCTCAACTCTCCGCCCGCGCCAGGCCTCTCGCCCCTTTTTCGCGACGCAAAAAAGGCGCGCCCGTAGTGGACGCGCCCTCTCCCAATGCTGGTTCCCCGCTACCGCATACGTATCTTTACTACTGGCCCGTACCGCTCAACGTTATGCCCGAATACGCGGTTCCCCCACTGTAGAGTTTTACTGGATTGCTGCTTGCATCCACGGCCGTGACGCCGAATCCCGCACTTACCATCCCCGCCCCGGTCGGCGAGAAGCTGAAGATCAGCTCGCAGCTGCCGTTCACCGCCAGCGTTGCGCCACAATTGGTGCCTGCTTCACTGAACCCGTAGAGCCCCGCCGTGAAGCCGCTGCCCATGTTCAATGTCACCGGCGTCGCCGTCGTGTTGGTGAGTTGCACGCCATAATTCGTGCCCGTCGTCCCCACCGTCACGTTGCCCCAGTTGTGCGCCACGCTCGTCGCGGTCAGCTGTCCCCCCACCACGCCCGCGCCGGTGAACGTTACCGTGTCCGAGTAGCTTCCGGCGCTTCCCGTGCCGTTCGGCGTAATCGGCATGTTGCTACGCACGGTCAGCACGTCGTTGAACGATCCCACCGCGGTTGGTGAAAATTTCACCAGCACGCTGCACTGTGCTCCTGCTGCCAGGCTCGCCGGACATCCGCTGCTCATCACGTTATACGGCGTCGTCCCGCTCTGACTCGTGCCGAAACTCAGCGTAGCCGCCGAGCTCGCATTGTTTGTGACGCTCAGTCCGAACATTGCGGCACTGGTCCCCGTCGTCACGTTTCCGAAGCTGTGCGCGGTCGTGCTCAGCTGCAGTCCGTTGTTAGAACTCACGATCCCGCTCAACGTCACCGTGATCGCCGCCCCGCCGGCCGGCGTGATGACCACCTGATCGGTCACCGTGCCCACTGTCCAGCTCTGGAAAGTCACATTAATCGTGCAGGTGGAATTCGCTGCCAGATTCGCCGGACAGTAATCCGCCGCCTGGAACGGCGTGGTCACCGGAGGCGTATACGCCAGCCCTACCGCTGCCGCGCTCGAGTTCGTCACCGTGATGGTCAGCGTGCTCGACAACCCGCCCGGGGCCGTCGGGCCGAACGTATAGCTCAGCGGACTCACGCTCACCGGATTGCTCGACGCCAGCACCGCTTTCCCCGCCAGCGTCATCGATGCGCTCATTACTCCCGACCGGTCGAAGCCCTGGTCACCGACTCCCAGCAATGCCCCCGAGGTGATGCCCCAAGTCGCCGCCTCATAGGTTCCCTGGGGATAGTTCGCTCCATCCTTCGTGCAATTTGTCGTCGGATTGCAGCCGTCCCCGTTCGGCGGGTTGTAGTAGAAGAAGTAGTTACACACGGCCCCGGCAGTCAGGCTCGCCGGGCAGGTAGTTGCGTAGCTGAATGCCCCCGAGCTCGAGTTAGTGAAATTTAGCCCGACCGTCTGTGCCGTCGGCGTGAAGTTATAAACCGTCACGCCATAGGGACCCAGCTTTGTCCCATCCACCGTCCCTTCGACGGTAATCGGTCCCGAGCCGTAACTGATCAGCCCGGTGAAATTATGGTTCAGCGAAGAAGAGACCAGCAGCCCCTGCCAATAGACCTGCGCAGCCGCCGATGCGCCGGATGCCAGATAATTCAGCGTCCCGTTGAAATTCGCCGTGTAGTTATTCAGGCCAGCCGCTATTCCGGCACTGGGCTCGCTGATGGTCACGGTCGCTGTTCCGGTCGCGCCCGCGCCCGTCACCGCTCCCGAGTATGTCGCGCCCGTGGTGGTGTTGGTGAATGTCACCGTTCCGCCCCACGCTCCATCCACCGATGCCGCAGTGATAGTCGCCGTCAGGGTCGCTGTCGTCACCCCGGTGCCCCCGTTCCCCGTCGCCAGCGGCGTCAAGCTGACGCTGGTTGCCGGTGCGCTTCCCAGTGTCAGCGTCGTCGTCCCGGACGATGTCGCCCAATTAAATGGCGCGCTCGGAACATAGACTCCCTTCACCGTATTCCCTCCGTTAGCCAGGACGCTCGCCGCCACTGAGATCGCGCAACTTGCATTGAACAATGTGCAGCTACCCAGCGCCGCCGAATTCGTTGTGTCAGTAAAGGTCATCGTCCCCTGAGCCGTACCGCCCGTTCCCAGGTCACCCACGGTGGCTGACACGGTGCTCGACAATGCGGGCGCGATGGTGCTCGGAACTGCAGTCATAGCCGTAAATGTAGTGTTTGGTGTAACCGCCAGCGATCCCACCGCCAGGCCCGTAATCGTTGCGTAATTTCCGTCCGTCGTAAAGTTAAACGTCACCGGATATGTGCCGGCGGGCAACACGGAAATAACCTGGGACGACACATTATTCGTGCAGGTATATGACTTCGTTCCCAACAGGCAGCTCCCGGGATAATTCACGCCATTCAGCGTGAAGTAGAAATTCCCCGACGCCGGCGCTACGCCAGCACCGGTCCAGTTGACTGCCTGGCTCAGGAATACAGGCGGCTGCGCGCCGAACGTCAGCGAGTTCGGCGTTAGCGACCCGTCCCCGTAAGTCATCGCTTGCGGCGTCACGGTAAAGCCGAGCGTCCCTTTCGCGCCCGTGGTGTAGTTCTCGTTCACCGTGGAATAAGTAGACGTCACCGTGTAAGCGCCGCCCGCCAAAGTCGCAGTCGGCGTGTATGAAACCGTCACCGTGTTGCTGCTCTGGCACGCTCCGCTCCCACTGGCTGTTCCGCTCAGCGTCGAGCACCCGGTCGCAGGGAATACTCCCGATCCAATCGTTCCCACCGAAGGCGCCACGGCGTCCGTAACCGTCCCCGTCGGCAAGCTCCCGTTCCCGGTCACCGTCGTCACCAGGGTCGACGAAGCCGGCGGAAAGCCATAAGTCCAGCTCGCCCCGCTCAAGGCCGCATCGGACAGCGCAACCGTCGCCGTAAAGCTCGCGCTGTAAATGCCACCGATCCATCCGTTCACCAGATTGCCCACGTTGAGCGAGCCCAGCCCAGTGGCAAAGTCCCACCCGAGGGAGGCGGGAAACACCGGGCTCAGCACCGTCGAACTGGTGGATACAATCCCATACACCTTGCCTACCGACACATAGCAGGTGCTCAGCGCATGAGTTCCCGAATGCTGGCATGGCGCGTCAATATTTCCCGTCACGACGTCGTTGAACACACAGGTGCTGGCGGGAGGAAAATATATCGGCGTTTGGGTATTCCCTGTATTCGTCATTGCTCCTGAGCCGAGGCAACCGGTTTTATACGTGCTGGTGCCCAGCTCATTCGCCGCCATGCCATAGAGCGCATAGTCGGCCTGGCCCTGTCGCTGGCCCGTTTTTTGCGCCACCAGCGCCATAATTCCCGCCACCTGCGCAGCCGCAAACGCCGTTCCCCCCGCTGCATTCGTGGATGCATCCGTCGCGTTCGTATACGTGCAGGGATAAGGGGTCGAACTATTCGTCGCCCCGCTCCAGGCGTCTGAGTCGCAGAACATGACTGCGTGTCCCCAGAATCCGCTCGCAGCGAACATGGATACATCGGGCGTGCCGCGCTTTCCGCTGGTGTTGTTCTGGCTGATCCCATATACGCCGGACTGCCAGCCTGGCTGCGCGATATTTGCGCTCGGGCCGCCGCCGCCGCCCGTTACCCCCGGCGCGGTTGAATAAGAGTTGCCGCAATACAGTGGCAGCAGGCTCCCGATGTCGGAATAAATAGCGGCCAGTATGCTGCTCGCGCAGGTTGAGTTCCATGTCGTCTCGGGTGGATAAGACTTAACCGAGACACCATAGGAGCCGTTACTGGCATTCCAGAACACGGAGGGCGCATTCGCCGGGTCCGACGTATCCATGTTGAAGGTATCCTGAAAATCCGTTCCACCGACCGAGACGTTATAGGCTGTCGCTCCCAGCGCATTCACGTTCGCCCCGTAATACGAATACACGCTGTCCAGATATTCGTCGTTCTGGTTCTCGTCCTCCGCCGCCATTCCCGTATCGCCGGCTGCAACCACCGCCGTAATTCCCTGCGCCGCGGCCTGCTGCCATAAGTTCGTCCACATAGTCTGGGCTCCCCACTTCGGGTTGGAGCTGACCACCGGCTCCGCGAGCGAATACCCCAGCGTCGTGCTCACCGCCAGATTGTTGTCAATCACCGCCTCGGCGGATAACAACACTCCCTGGGTGGTGCTGGTCGTCTGGCAGGACTCGAGAAGAACTGTCGCCCCCGGCGCCACCGCGCCCGCCCACTCCACATCGGCATCGGCCACCCACTCTTCCTGGTCGGTTGATGTGTTCACCTTGCCCGGAGCTGAGCAGGTAATGCTGCCGGCTCCATGCTGCACGGTCAGCAACGGTGTGGACGGGTAGACATTGAACGCCGTACGAAACGTCGTCACGTCCGCAGTATTGATGTCTGACTCTTCTAACGCTGCGATGGTCTGCCCCGTCCCATTAATCGGTGTGGTAGCCGAGAGCAACACGTTCTCGTTATAGATCACGTAAAAATCCGACGGCGCCACCGAATAGAAGGTCCGGATGCTCCCGCATATTGCCGCCGGACAGGTGAACGTGAAATCCGGATTCGGATTCACCGTAGTGTTTCCCGCGTTGTCGGTCGCCGACAGGACGCCGCGCGTCTTCGGATTAAACCGTATCGAGCCCCGCGAATGGGCCAGTGGTTTTGGCGGAATGCTGTTCAGCGACGGAAATCCGCCCACCAGCTCGGCGAACGCCGCCGGCATCTGCGGCTCCTGCATCGCCGCCACATATTTCCGCCCGTCATGCAGCTGAATATTGTGCATCTGGGTGTGAAACGCCTCCCGTACTGTCCGCGCGTCACCGGTAAAGTCCACCACCATCCCGCTCTGCATCACGAAGTTCACGCGAAAGCCTTGCGCCTCAAGCCAGGTCTTCAGCTTCGCGATGTCGCTCTGCGCCGGCCCGAATTCTCTCCCCACTTCGGCCGGAGTCAGCCACTTGTGATAATTCGGGCTGCCCGGCCGGTGCAGCTGATCAACCAGCATGTCAAACGCCTTCTGTGTCTCCGGCGCGCGCTTCAGCCCGAGTTGGATATGCTCCATGGCCAGATCATCGCCCACGCGTGCCGCGGTCCGTCTTTGCGTTCGCCAGCGGAGTCACGGCGCCAGCCAGCGTCATCAGCACCCGGCCATCCACCGGCGCGGTCACCATCGCGCGCGAATATGGCGACCCGCGCAACTCTCCTCCGGCAACATCGCCGCTTTGCCCGCGCGCCGGAGCCGCAAGTACCGCAATCGCGAGGGTGAAGACACAGAGGCTCGAGAGCCCCCCAAAGAGGGACTTGCAGAGGGTCCGACGGATCATAGTGAAAGGCTCCTACAAGAAAACCAAGGAAATGTTTGCCGCGAATTGCTGCTGCACAATCTCCCTGATTAATTTCGTGTCGCCATCGGGGGCCCAGTGCGGGGGAAGTAGGCACATCCTATGAACGATATTTGTAACCGTCAATGAAATAATTAATTTTGGCTCCCGCGCGCCGCCTCGCTCGCTGTCACACCTTCGTGCAATCAGAGCCGGAGCTATCTCTTCCCCGTTCAGCCCATCTTCTTCATTCCACTCACGCACGCGCGCCTCGTGCATCGCGAGATTTGTCCCGTCACTAATAGCGGACTCATCACAGGTGGAATCCGAAATGGAAACACAAAAAGTAAAGGCGCTCTCCGTGAGAAGAGCGCCCTCGAGTTGTTTACAGCTTTTACAAACTACGTTTGTGTCTTGTTGCTTACTGCGCTACACCTGTTCCGACCAGCGTGATGCCGGGGACGTATCCGCCGTTCGCAATGCTATACAGCTGCACCGCGCCGCCGTTTGCCGAGACGCCGTAGGTCGTCGTGACCGTTCCCTGCGCCGTCGGTGTGAAGGTGAAGATCAGTTCGCAGCTTGCATTCACGGCCAGTGACGCTCCGCAATTGCTGCCCAGTACGCTGAAGCCCAGGCTGTTCACAAACCCGGTGCCGAGCGAGAGGGTGATTGCCGCCGACGTGTTGTTGGTCAGCTGCACTCCGTAGTTTGAGCCAGTCGTCGCCACTGGGATGTTGCCCCAGTTGTGGGTTGACGTGCTCGCTGTGAAGTTGGCATTCGTTGTGCCCGAACCGGTGAAGGTGACCGTTGCCGAATACGGCCCCGAACCCGTTCCGCCGGGAACAATTGACTGGTTGCTGGTCACCGTCAGCACATCGCTGACCGCGCCCGCTGCCGTGGGAGTGAAGTTCGCAATCACGCTGCATTGCGCGCCCGCTGCCAGGCTTGCCGGGCATCCGCTGGTCACGATGTTGAACGGTGTCGTCCCCGGCTGGCTCAGGCTGAAGCCCAGAGTCGCCGCGGTCGCCGCGTTGTTCTTGATGTTCAGGCCAAACTGCGTGCCCGACTGACCCAACGGAATGTTGCCAAACCCGTGCGTGTCAGTGGACATCACAATGCCGTTGCCAGCCTGCACTATACCGGTCAGCGATACCGTGACTGCCGGGCCGCCTGCGGGATTCAGCTGCACGCTGCCCGTCTGCGTTCCGACGGTGCCGCTCTTGAACGTCACCTGTATCTGGCAGGTTGCGTTGCCATTGAGCGTTGAAGGACAGTTGTTGACCGAGGTGAAGGGACCGCCCGGCAGTGTGTAAGTCACTCCCACCGCCGCGGTGTTCGGATTGCTCACGCTAATCTGCAGCGTCTTTGACTGCGCGTTCGGAGCCAGCGGTCCGAATGTGTAGCTGAGGGGCGTCACACTCAAGCTGCCTGCCGGCAACAGTGCTTTACCTGCCAGCACTGCCGGGAAGGTCGCAACTCCCGCGCGTGGCGGAGCAGCGAAGCCCTTGATGCCGACGCCGAGGATGACTCCCGGCGCTGACACCGACCAGCTACCCGCCTCATAGCGGCCGACCGTGGTCGAGTTGCCGTCGCCATAAGGTGGCAGATAGGTGAAGACGATCTCGCAGGTTGCACCGACAGCGATCGTGTTCGGGCAGTTCGTCGAATTGCCGAATGCGTTCGTTCCCTGGTTGCTGTTGGTGAAGTTCAGCGTGAACGGTACCGCGGCTGAGGAGAAGTTATAGACCTGGATGCCGTACGGACTGGTCGGCGTTCCATCTACCGTGCCCGGATCCGTGCTGAAGTTGTGTGCCAGAGTGAGGGAGAACAGCAGTCCACCGATGTAGACATTGTTCGCGCTTACCGGGCCGACCGCGTTATAGCAGCAGCTGTTGCCGCTATACGTCGCCGTGAAGTTGTTATAGCCGGCCGGATATGTGGTCGCATTTGCCGACGTCGGTGTGAATTGGAACGTCACTACGTCCGAGGTTCCGGTTCCGCTCGTCGGCTGCGATCCCAGGGTTACGCCGGAGGTCGCGTCAATAAACGTTACCGTGCCTGCCCACGATCCATTGGAAGGAGTGTGGCTCAGTGTGGCCGTCAATGTGATCTGCGTTCCCGAGGCCACGCCTACTGCCGTCGTGCCCGCCGGGCTCGCAACCAGAGTCAGCGTCGGAGTCACGCGGGTGTCCGCCGTGATGGTCAGGTTCCGTTACCGCTGTTCACGGCGTTGTAGTTCGTGTCGCCCGGATAGGGCGCGCACGACTGAGTGGGTCCAACCGTCAGAGCGGACGGATTGTAGTTAAGTGTGCAGGTTTCCGAATCGCTCACCGGCGCTGTGCAAGTTGCCGTACCTACGTTCGCTGCCGTCACTGTAAATGTCACCGCACCCGTCGGAGCCAGACCTGTACCCAGCCATGCGAATGTCGTGGTCAACACCACCGGCCCAACGCTGCCCTGCGGCTGCGTGTTCGGAGTTACTGTCGGAGTCGACAACGTCGGCGTCTGTTTGGCCACCGTCTCCGTCACCGTTCCCGAAGTGCTGTTGTAGGTCGTGCTGCCCGAGTATTTCGCCGTCACCGTATAAGCACCTGGTGCCGTCAACACCGGGACCACGATTGCGCCCGATGGCACCACGCATGTGTAAACCCGCCCGCCGCCGTTGCCCGTGAAGGTGCAGCCACCCGCGACGATCGTCACCGTGACCGGCGATCCTGTCAGCGGTGTTCCGCTGAACGCCACCGATCCCGTCGGCTGTCCGTTCCCGGCCGAACCCTTGACCGTCGCTGTGTATGTCACCGCAGTCCCCAGTCCATATGTCACCGGAGTCAGACTCGTTGTCACCGTCGTCGTCGAAGTATCGCCCGCGCTCCGCGTCAGAGTGGTTGTTCCCGTTGACGGTGCATACGTCTCGTCCCCGTGATACGTCGCCGAGACGGTGTTGGCTCCGCCTCCAGCAGCGCATACACGTTGGAATCGGTCACCGTACAAGTGATCGTCTTCGCGGTGAAGTTAGTCGTGCAGTTGTAATTAAAGGTGTAAGCTCCGCCGTCATACACGCCGGATCCTACGCTCGTCGTCGCTCCCGTAATCGGGTAGACGACCGTCCCGCTGCCCGTTCCATTCGTCGTGATATCCAGGCTGCCCACCGGCGCAACGCCGGACGATCCGGTCCACGTCGTCACTGTCGTAAACGTCGTCCCCGGACTACCCGCACTCACAAAGGCCGGGTTCGCCGTAATTGTTGTCGTTGTCGGTACCGTGCCGTGGCCTACGACCGTATAGGAGGTAGTCGTGTAGCCGGACTCGTAATAGGCGTTGCCGCTGTAGGCCGCGGTCAGGGTGTAAACACCAGGCAGCAGTGTGGCCTTATTGGCCGTCCAGTTGTAGTTGAAGTCAAAGTAGCAGACAAAGATGATGAAGCACGTGCCGCCGGACGGCGCGTAATCAATCAGTCCGATGCCGCCGTTGCCGGTGATCAGGATCGTGCCCGTCGGCGCGTCATTCAGCGCCAGCGTACCGCTCAACACCGAGAGGGCCACGTTCGGTGATGCTCCATAGGCCTGCGTGTCCGGGTTGTCGGTGAATGTCTGAATGATGAAGCCGTTACCCGGGTTCGGAGTTACCGTCTGATTTAGCGTTCCCGACGAGGGCGCAAATGTCGCATCGCCCGAATAAGCCGCCGTTACCAGGTCTGGGCTCGGGCTTGCGGCGCTTGCCGCTACCCAGCTGTAGGTACACACATATTGATTCGTGCCCAGCACGCAGCTCGGACTAGAGAGCAGAATCTGCGCTCCCAGATATCCGTCATTGTCATAAAAAGTGATTGAGCCGGTCGGGGTAGCACCGGTGCTCCAGCTGATCGTTCCGGTCAACGTCACCACGGTGTTGGAACCGTAGATGATGGGATTGTTCGACGACGTCACGGTCGTGCTGGTCACCGTTCCCCCGAGGTCAGGGTGCACCAGGCTGCCGATGGTTGAGGTGATTACGCTGCCACTGTTGTGGAATTCGGTCACGCCCTCGAGCGGCTTCTGCTCAACTTCCTGCGTCCGCCCTACCATTTCGCTGTTCGCGGTTGAAGCCGTGTTGGTCGGCTTGAACGAAGTGTCGGCAGATACCGGGCCGTCATAAGGCCGGCCGTGGGGCAGGCTGAAGTTTTCCAGTCCAGCCACTCCCGTTACCACCGAGGCAAACGCCGCGGGAATCTCTATGTCCTTCGAGTTGGCGTAGTGGATCGCCCCATCCTCGCCCTTGTAATTGTGAATCTCGGTCTTGAACGCGGTCTCAACTTCGGCTGCCGTTCCGGAAAAAACAATCGACAGATGGCCGTTGTCTACTCTCGAGACTTTGAAACCCTGCGACTCAAGCCAGCTCTTCAGGGTGGCCAGATCGGCGCCCGCCAATCCAAATGTGTTCGCGAATTGCTTCGGCGTCAGCATCTGCTGATAGGTCGGGCTGCCAGGGAGCTGCTCCTGCGCGATGAAATCCTTCAATGCGTACTGCTGCTCAGGGCTCCGCTGCAGCAAAAGCTGCATCGTCATCGGCGTGCTCGAGGGGGCCACGCCCATGTCCTCGGCTGCCAGGGCCTGTTGGGGCACGTTCCGGCTCAGAGTAGTTGTTGCCGCCCCTCCGACTGACCCCACGATCAGGGGCCGAGCGCCCGGCGCACCCGCCGTACTCGTCGCGTCAGCGCTTTGGGCCACGCTCAGCGTGGAAAATGTGAAGGCAAGCGCAACCACGGTTGCAGGGACAGCGATCCAGCGGGGACAAGGCATTGGGGGAACTCCAAACAGAAATTTGCGTGCAATTCAGTCTTTAGGTCGGTACGGCGACTCACTCTTACGGAAGCCACCCGTGTGGACGAAAACTGACCTAGTTGGGTGATGTTAGGGTTCTAAGCCCAAGCCAGTCAAGGCTATTGTGCTTACTGCCTTTGTACCTTTCGTGTTACTTGGCCCTGTATTTTGTTAGAGATGGGTTACGGGCGTAATAGTAAATCGCCGTCCCTTTCACGCCAACTTTCCCCGGTTTCACCCCTTGTTCGCCCGCCCGGAAACGCAAAAAGCGCACCCGTCGTCCGGATGCGCTCCCAGGTTCTCCTTAGTTCGCTTGCTCTTACCGCTTTTTCTTCTCCTGGATTCGCCAGATCGAAGTTTCTACTGCTTTTTCAAATTTCGTACACAATAAGTAATGGCCGACCCGAACGATCGTTAGTGGCGTACTCGATACCCCTGAGAGATCGCCCTACAACTTACGTTCTGATGTGCCGGCTTTGCCTTTGCGTCTTTTTTCCGATTCAGGCGGGAGGCCCACCCTCTCAGGTAAGCCTCCCGCTGTTTCGTTGTCCCTTTGACCCGTTATTGCCCGGTTCCGACCAGCGTGACTCCCGTCACGGTTGTGGCCGGCGATCCGGTTACGACCGGGGTCGCTCCGCCGCTTGCCTTGACCGAGAAGACCTGGCTCGAAACCACCGCCGCCGTCGGCTTGAAGGCGAACTGCAGATTGCAGCTTGCTCCCGAAGCCAGCGTCGCCGGACAGTTGTTTGCCGTCACGATGAACGGTGAGCTGACGCTACCCAGGGTTAGCGGTTGCGCGGTAGCGGTCCCATTCGTCAGCACCGTGCCGTAGGTTGGCGATTGCACGCCCACCGTCACCTTGCCGAAGTTGTGTCCCGCCGTATAGAGCGACACAGTGCCCGTCAGCCCGATACCGGACAGTGTTCCGCCGTTGCTCGGGGAGAAGGTATGGCCGTTCGCCGCCACGCTCCATGTCGTCGACACCGTGCCCGGCGCCGTGGGCGAGAAGATGAAGATGATCTCGCACGACTTGCCCGCGGCTACGCTCGATCCGCAGTTCGTGTTTGCAGTGAACACCGAGCTGCTGAGGTTCAGTGTGAAGGGGAACGCGGTTGACGCTGTGGTTGGTGAGCTGCACGCCGTAGTTGCCCGATCCGGTTGTGCTCGTTCCCACCGCGATGCCGCCGAAGTTATGCGTCACCGAGCTGAACGTGATGTCCTGCACCGGCGCGGTGACCGTTACCACAACGATCGGCGACGTCGAGCCGGGATATGCATTGCTGCCGCTGTAGACCGCAGTAATGTTGTTCGTTCCCGTAGTCAACTGTCCTGGGGTTGTGGTGTAGGAGCAGGTAGCGCTCGCCAGCGTGCACGATCCAATGGCGGAGGCTCCGTCTTTGAATGTCACGGTCCCGGCAATCGGTACCTGTGTGCCACCGCTGGTCGCATTGTCGAGCGTCGCCGCCGAAACGGTCGCCTTCAGCACTGAGGTGCCGCCAGAGGCCACGGTCGTCGGATTCGCCGTCAGCGCTGTCGCCGTCGGGAATGCGTTCGCCCAGTTTGTCGCAAGGTTTGTTGCATTCACGGTGCCGATGCCGGTGGCAAAATCCCAGCCGGACGTCGAGTTGTAAATCGGAGAGTACGAAGTGGTCGTCAGCGATCCGACGCCGTTGGTGCCGCTCGGCAGGTAGCAGTTGTGCAGAGTGCCCCCGAGTGCGCGGCAGTTCACGTTCATATCGCCGGCCGTGACGTCGTAGAACACGCAGGTGCTTGCTGCCGCGTTACCCAGTGAGGAATTGCAGGTCGAACTTCCGCTCGATCCATACTCCTGGTTCGCCAGCGCGTAGTAAACGTAGTTGGGGTTGCCCTGCAGGGCGCCAGTGCCGTTGGTGGTGGTGCCGACGTATTGGTTCACCAGCGTTTGAATGCCGGCCATGATCGGCGATGAGACGCTGGTGCCGCCGAATCCTGCCCATGTATCCAACGTGCCGGTGCAAGGCGCTCCGCCCAAACCCGATCCGGGGTTCGAATAGCAGACCACGTAATAGTGGTTCCAGATTCCGTTCGCCGCGAACAGGCTGACGTCCGGCAAGTCGCGCACCGAGTCTGCCGGATTGCCATAGACCGATTGCCAGCTCGGCTTCGGCTGGCCCGCGCACGTGCCGTTGCTCACTCCAGTGTTTGCCGGAGTGCCGGAGTAGCAATTGCTCGGCCCGCCTGATCCCGATCCCGTGGTTAAGAACGCGCTCCCCGAGGTGGCCAGGCTGCTGTTGCAGAAGCCGCTGGTTCCGTAGGTGGTCGCATATCCCAGATAGGTCGCAATCACCTGGCTGGCGCAGGAATCGTTCCAGGGAATCTCGGGAATGTAGCTCTTGGCCGAGGCCGAGTTCGCTCCATTGGTCGAATTCCAATACGTCGCGCTGGAGCCTGCCGCCGTATCGTCGAAGTCGGTGCCGCCGACCGCAACGTTATAAGGCGTGGAGGCGAAGCCGCTCACCCCGATACCATGCGTGGCGCGGGTGGCGTTGGCGTCGCAGCTCGTCGAGCTCTCATCGCCGGACGACACGAACACTGACACGCCCTTGGCCGCTGCCTGCTGAAACGCCGTGAAATAAGTCGCGTTCGCCGCCTGGCCGTTTTCGGCCTCGCACTCGCCATAGCTCATGCTCATAATCGGTGGCGGCGTTCCTGAGACCAGATTCGTCACCGCGATCAGCCCGCCGAACGTCGTCCGAGTGTCGGCGCAGGACTCAATCACCACACTCGCTGCCGGCGCCGCCGCTGTCGCGTATTCAATATCAATCTCGACTTCGCCGTCGGTCCCGCTGATAGTGCCGGGGTTTGTGCAAGTGGTCGGCCCGGTCGGATGGACCGTGCTCAGGTTGGCCGAACTCGCTCCATACTGTGAGCTGGGAAACATCTTGGCTACGAAGGTTGCGTAATCGGAGTCCTTGTAGTCGTTCGAATCCTCAATCAATCCGATCGTCGCGCCCTTGCCCGTGTATCCCGCCGTAAACATGGGCGTGAGGTTATAAATCGTCGCCACATCGCCCGGCGTCACGCTGTAGCAGGTCGTGCTCGCTCCCGACTTGTGCGCGGTGATGAAGCTGCACGTGCCGCCGGTAAAGCTGCCATCCGGCCCGACTTTCACTTCCGGGTTCACTCCGCCCGCCGAGGGCGTCTGCGTCACCTTCACTTTGTTCAACGGGTGCGGGAAAAAGTTATTCAGCGATACCGGCCCAAGCACCACCGGCGCCAACGCAGCCGGAATCTTCGGGTCCGAAATATTGCTGATGTGTTTCTCTCCGGTGTTCAGTTGAATATTGTGGATCTCGGTGTGGAAGGCGCTGCCCACCTGACCCGCCGTCCCGCTGAAATCAATGTAGAGTCCGCTCGAGGCGACGCCGTTCACCTTCAGCCCCTGCGACTCCAGCCACGCCACTACCACTGCGACGTCCCTCTGGCTCACGCCAAACGCCTCGTCAAACTGCGCCTCGTTCAGCCACTTGTGATAGTTCGCGTTGCCCTTCGTCTGCTGCTGGTCAAGCAATAGCTTCAGCGCCGCTTCCTGCTCCGGCGAGCGCTTCAACAACATCATCACGTGGTCCAGCTGCAAGTCGTCCGCGACCGCGCCGCGATCATTTGACTTGTTCCACGCGTGGGGATTCGTGTTCCCCTCCAGCGTCACCAACTGCGAATCGTTCACTTTTCCCGAGATCATCGGTCGTGCTGTCTTTGATCCGCCGGTCACCGCGGCAGAAGAAACAGCATTAAACGTCAAAGCGCACGCCAGTACTCCCAGCGTCGCTGCGGTCAATCGAGAAATCATTTTCATGTTGCGTAGGCTCCAGAGAAAGAAAGGGTGAAGTGATGCAGTTAACTCTGCGCCAGTCCTCGAAACTGGCAGGACCGCTGGTATTTATTCGGATAATGGCGAGTATGTTAACCCGAAACAATCCGTTTTTTAACATCCGAGACAGCTCGCGGAAAAATAATTTTCACTTTCCCTTCATCTGGGACACAGCTTCGCTGCGGACGGAATTGGGAATCCGCTGCAAGGTTGGTGCAAAAATGCATTTTCTTGCACATATTCGGGACCACGCCCACTACTCACCGTTTCCCAATACGGAAAACTTCCTCCGCTGCACCGCTCCATTCACCACTGGCTTCCTGCTTGCGGCTTACTGCAATTCAGCAAAAAGGCCCACCCTGTTCAGGTGAGCCCTCCCGCTGCTACTGAATTACTGCTTGGGTCTTCGCGCTATTGCCCGGTCCCAATCAGCGTCACGCCGGTCACCGTCGAGCCGCCCGAGGTCACAGGAACCGATCCGCCATTCACCGTAATCGTGAACTGCTGGCTCGTCTGCCCAGGGCTGGTCGGACTGAAGGTGAACTGCAGATTGCACGTTCCGCCGGAAGGCAGCGAAGCCGGACAGTTGTTTGCCACCGTCGTGAATGGAGCTACTACGCTGCCCAGTGCCAGCGGCTGTGCGCTGCCGGTTCCGTTTGATAGCACGACGCCATACACGGGCGACGTCGTACCGTCGGTCACGTTGCCGAAGTTATGCTGCGCGGTGGACAGGGTCACGCCTCCGGCCGCCACTCCCGTTCCAGTCAGCGTTATGCCCGTCACCGGATTTCCGCCCGACGTGATCCCGGTCGGAGTGGAAGTGAGTGAGAACGTTTGGCTGAATGTCCCCGCCGCCGTCGGCTTGAATGCAAACTGCAGACTGCAGCTCGCGCCCGCCACCAACGTCGCCGGACAGTTGTTCAGCACGATCGAGAATGGCGCGCTCACCGTGCCATGGGTCAGCGTTACGTTTGACGATGTTGAGTTCGTCAGCACCGCCCCAAAGGTTGAAGAGGTTGTGCCATCGAGCAGCGAGCCAAAGTTATGTGCTGCCGAGGTCAGGCTTACCGCGGCACTCGACACGCCGGTACCGCTGAGCGTCCCGCCGTTGCTGGGAGAGAACGTCAATCCTCCCGGCGCCGCCACGCTCCACGTCGCCGACAACGGACCCGTGGTCGTTGGCGCGAAGATAAAGACGATCTCGCAGTGGCCGCCCGCCGGTATGCTCGCCGGGCAGTTGTTTTGCTCGGTGAATGCCGATGATCCCGAGAGGTTGATCGAGAAGGCATACGCCGTCGTTTGATTGTTGGTCAGCTGAACTCCGTAGTTGGAGTTGCCGCCTGTGGTTCCGCCCGACGCGATATCACCGAAGTTGTGCGTCACCGACGAGAACACGATGTCGGCTAATGCGGTGATAGTTACCGTGGTCGTTCCCGACGAGGAGCTGAACTCGCCGGTCACCCCGCCGTAGCTTGCCGAGACCGTGTTCGCACCGACTGCAAACGCGGTGCCTGCCGCCCCAATATTGCAGGTTCCGGACACCAGCGTGCAGCTTCCCAGGGTGGTCGAGTTTGTGGTGTCGGTGAACGTCACCGTTCCGCCGGTCGGCGTGGCCGCCGGCACCGTGGTATTGGTTACCGTCGCCGTCAGAGTAGTCGAACCCGTCGCCGTGAGGCTTGCCGGAACCGCCGCCACAGTTGTGTGCGTCGCATCCGTATTCACCGTCAAGGTGGTGGTCGCGGTGTTCGGTTTGTAGGTCCCGTCACCGGAATAAGTCGCCGTCACCGCCGACGTCGTCGCACCCAACGGAACCGCAGCGGTCGCAGTCAACGTGCAGGTGTAGGTGGCATTGCCGCCCGTCCCGGTATGCGTGCAGTTGCCCGCCGCGATCGTGTCCGTGATTGGCGTGCCGGTGATGACGGTCCCATCGAACTTAATCGTCCCCGTTGGCTGACCACCGCCGCGAACTCCGACCACCTTCGCGGTATACGTCACCGATGTGCCCGCGCCGAAGTTTACATTCGTCGGCGCTGCCGCCACCGTCAACGTGTCAGTGACGCCCTCACTCGCCGTCACCGTCGTTGTTCCGGAAGACGATTTGTAGATGGTGTCGCCAAAGTAGGTGCCGGTTATGGTGTTCGCCCCGAAATTCTGCAACGCGTTGTAGACGGCGGAGCTGAAGATGGTGCAAGTCACTGTCTTCGCGCCCGTATCGGTGACGCAGTTGTAGTTGTAATTGCCGGCGCCGAAGTTATACGTACCGCTTCCTGCGCTGGTGGTAAAACCGATCCCCGGATACGTCGCTCCACCCAGCGGACTGGTGAATCCGCCAGCCGCCGGAGTAGTAATCGCAAGCGATCCCGTAGCCTGTGCGCCCGCTCCTGTCCACGTCGTCACCGTGGTGAAGGTCGTCGCCTGGGCCCCACCCGATACCACCGTGGGATTCGCGGTGATCGTAGTTGTGTTCGCAGTCGTGCCACTCGCCGTCACGATAAACGGTTGATCGGCGAGGAACAAAAATCCGCTGTAGTGACTGTTGCCGCTGTAATCCCAGTTGACCGAGTAGCTGCCCGCCGGAATCGCAGTCCCGGTGTTCCACGTGAAGGAGCATGAATACTCATTATTACGTCCGGAGTATGTGCAGCCGCTGCCGCCGGCGCCCATGCTTGCGATGGACTTAATCGCATTAATCGGGCTCGATAGCCAGACCAGCAGCGCGCCGGTTGGGGATTGAAAATCCTCGCCGATTATGTCAATCGTGATGTTGATGTTTTTTGCCGTTCCCTCGACCGAGGTAAAGGATGAGAGCATAAAGTCCGTATTAACATTCCCGCTGGACCCGGTCGAGCCGGTGATAGCCAGCGTGTTGCTGCCCGTCGAAGTGCTGAAGTTCGTGTCGCCTGAATAGCTGGCCGTCACCACATCGGTGGCCGCCGTGCCCGCCGCGCTCGCGGTGTTCCAGTTGAAGGTGCAGGTGTATTTCTCTGTCCCCAGCGTGCAGGAGCTGATGTTAATCAGCGCGCTGACTACGCCCTGGCTGTCAGACAATGCCACTGTTCCCGTGGGTGTCGGCGAAGAAACCGACCAGGTGACCGTCGTCGTCACCACCACCGTCGTGCCTGATGCGAACGCTACCGTTGTCGGAGCTAATGCCACCGTCGTGGTCGTCGCATTCACTAACTCGGGATTCGCCCGCGGCGCGCGTCCCCTGGTCAGCAATGCTCCGCCGCTGATCGGGCTCGTCCATCCCGGATTCAAATCCACGGGATTTCTGACCGCGGCCGATTCCTCTTCTTCCTTCGGCTCCGGTCCCCTCTGCTGCGGCGCCGAAACAGGACCCGCGTATCCCACGATCCTTACCCGCACAAAATCCTGCAACCCTGCGACGCCTCGCACCACCGGCTCCAAAGCCGCAGGAATCCGCAAGTCGCCGTTATTGGAGAACCGCAGTTCTCCATCGGGCGTTTTGTAGTTATGAATCTCGGTGTGGAACGCCTCTTCCACTTGCGCCGCCGAGCCGGTGAACGATATCCGAAGCGTTCCGCGGTCGGCGCTCTTGACTTCAAAGCCCTGCGACTCCAGCCACTTCGTCACTGTCTCCAAGTCGCTCTTGGCCACGCCAAATGTCTCGGTAAATAGCTCGGGCGAAATCGTCTTGCCGAACATCGGGTCGCCCAGGGTCTGCGTCTGCTTCACAAACGTTTCCAGCGCCTGCTGCTGCTCCGGCGAGCGCTTGAGCACCAGCTGCAAATTCATTTGCCTGCCCGCGGATACGCTTCCCTCATCCGTTGACTTCCGCAACGCCGGCGGCACGGCTGTCTTCAGTGTGACCAGCCTGGTCCCATCAATTTTTTGAGTGATGAGGGGCCGAGGACCGGAATCCTCTGCGGCGCGCGCACGCGGCATAACGGTAAGGGTGAGGGCAAGCGCGCACACAGACGCGCAGAACAACCTGGAATCAAAGCGACGCATAAGGATCTCCAATGGCCCGGGAATTTGTAACTGCTGGCAGATAAATGACTGCCTCGGATGGCCCGACAGACTTTCAATCCGCTCGCTATAAGAACCGTGCAGTAACTTGCTAACTCAAAAGAAACATTTGCTACAAGGTGACTTACTATGCCCGCGGCTTTTATGGCCGCTTCAAAATCCATCGAATCGTAGCGAAGGCCAAGCTGCCGCGTCAATAAATGCGACGACAGTTCTGAAAAATTATGTTGTGAATTTGCATACATCTCCCATTTCCGGTCGTTTATGGGCGAGTAATAGTTACCCTGGTAATCACGGCGGAGGTATTAGCCCTGCTTGCAACTTCAATCCATGCCGGCCAGTGCTGCCCGCAGCCCGCGGACATCGGCCTCAAAATCCCAGCTTTGAAGGCGCTCGGCTGCTAACGCTCCCATCCGCGCCGCCACTTCCGGATTTTCCAACACGCGCCGCAACGCTCCGGCCAGCGCTTCCACATCGCCCGCCGCGAACACGCAGCCGTTCTCCCCATCCGTCACCAGATCCACCGCGCATCCCACCGCGTCGCTCACCACCACGGCGCGCCCGCACGCCATCACTTCATTCACCGCCAAGCCCCACGGCTCATGCGTGCTGGGCAGACAAAACACTTCGCATAGCTCATACAGCGCCGGCAGCTCTCCCTGATTTCGAAATCCGAGGAATTTAATTCCCTCCCGCGCTTCATCCCCTAACTCTCGCGCCTGCGCCTCCAGTCCAGCTCGCTCTGCCCCATCCCCCGCTATCAATAGATAAGGATGCCGCTCTCCCCGCGTCCCCGGTATTCGTCTCCCAGTCGCGAGCTTTCCGAACGCCGCCACCAAATCCGCGCAGCGCTTCCGTTCCACCAGCTTCCCCGCATAGAGAATCACCGGTCTTCCCGCCTCAAGCCCGAGCTCGGCCCGCAAGTCTTCGCGCTTCGCCCGAGCTTCGCTCGCCCGCGCTGCGAACCATGCATTGTCCACCGCATACGGCATTAAAAACTGCGGACGCCCCGGCAACATCGCCCGCCAGTACTCCGCATTCCGCGTGCCGCAGGTGAGCACTCCATCCACCAGCCCGCGCAGCCCGCCAAAAAATATCCGGCGCACTGCCTGCTTTCCCGCCGACCTCTCGCGGTCCGTGAGAGTGGAGTCGCTTCGCACCAGCGTCTTCGCGCCGGTCAGCCGGGCCGCCATCATCGCCTGCATCGCGTTGGCCGTGTGGTATCCATGCACCCACGCCACATCGAACTTGCCGCTAACAAACGCCGACAAATATCCCCGCGACGGCGCCTTGGCCGAATAGACCTTCCGCGCCCCGGGCAGCCGCGGCAAAATTTTGTACTTGTATCCCTCCAGCAGCGGAACATCCCACGCCACCTCTCGCCCAAATCCGCGGTCCTTATATTCGCGCGTCGAAAAGTCGCTCGAATACAACACCGTCAAATCAATCCCCGGCTCCCGCGCAATCCTGCGTAACAGCGGCGCCTGATATTGAATCGGATGGCTCACCACATATGCCAGCCGCACCGGCCCGGGGTTTCGCGAGCCCGTTCCCTTCGCCTTGCGCCCGCTCTGCGCTCTCACTCGCATCCGCCATGCTCTCACTAACCGGCACGCCGCGCTCCCCGTTTCGCCATCACATGCTCGATCGCTGCCTTCAACCCGCGCACGTCCGCTTCATAGTCCCAGCTTTGAATGCGCTCGGCGCCCATGGCTCCCATCCTTTCCGCCAGCCCTCGCTCCGTCGTCAACCGCCGCAGTGCCGCCGCCAGCGCCTGCACATCCCCTGCCTTGAATACGAACCCGTTCTCACCATCCCTCACCAGGTCAGGAACGCATCCCACCTCATCGCTCACCACGACCGCGCGCCCCGCCGCCATCGCCTCGTTCACGATCAGTCCCCAGGGCTCATGCACGCTCGGCAAACAAAACACATCGCACAGATCCAGATACCGCGGCAGCTCGCCTTGATTGCGAAATCCGAGAAAGCGTATTGCCTCCCAATTCCACTTCTTCGCCTTCTCCTCGAGCCCGGCTCGCAACTCGCCATCGCCCACGATGAGCAGATACGGCTGCGGCTCCGCTCGTCCGTCGGGAGAGAGCTTGGCGTACGCCTCCACCAAATCCACGCAGCGCTTCCGCTCAACCAGCTTCGACGCGAACAAAATCACCGGTCTGCCCGGCTCCAACCCCAACTCCGTTCGCAAATCTTCGCGATGCTTCGACGCCGCCTGCGCCTTCCCCGCGAACCATGCGTTGTCCACCGCATATGGCATCAAAAACTGCGGCGTGTCCGGCAGATAGTGCTTCCAATACGCCGCATTCAGCGTCCCAATCGGCATTACCGCATCTACCAGCCGCTCCAGGCCTTTGAGCACCGTCAGCTTCGCCTTCAACTTAGCGCCCGAACGCGGCCTGTCCTTCAGCGTGCTCTCCATCCGGTTGATTACCGGCAGTCCCAGCCGCCGCGCCGCCAGCATCGCCAGCAAGCTGTTTACCGTCGCATAGCCGTGCAGCCAGATAACGTCATAGCCGCCCCGCCGAAACTCGCCCGTGAAGCCATAATTTAGCGGCGCCGCAACATATATATCGTCCGCATCCCGCAACCGCGGCAGCCACTTATATTCGTAGCCCTCCAGCAACGGCACGTCCCACTTCATCTCGATGCCGAACCCGGTGTCCTTGTATCCGCGCACCGAAAAATCGCTGGTATACAGCACCGTCAGCTTGATCCCGGGCTCCCGCGCAATCCTGCGCAACAAAGGCGACTGATATTGAATCGGATGGCTCAGCACATACGCCAGCTTGACCGGCCCCGCCCCCGCCTCTACGCCCCGCCTTCTCCATCGTCTCCGTCACCTTCGCATTCTCGCATGCACGACTCCCTGGCCTGGAGTATCCTTGCCCGCATGTCCGCGCCAGTCGCTCCATTCGTTCTCTCGCCCCACTTCAGCCCACGACCCTGGGGAACCCACGATCTCTCCGCCTGGTTCTCCACCAGCAACGCCGCCATCGTCTCCGCTGCCAAACTCATCGGCGAATCATGGCTCACCGGAAATCACTGCCGCATCCTCACCGGTAACTTCGCCGGACTCACCCTCGCCGGAATCATGGCGGCCAGCGGCGCCGAAATCCTCGGCCAGCCCAACCTCCACTCCACCTCAGCCACTGTCGCCTCCTTCCCCGAATTTCCTCTCCTCATCAAGTTCATCTTTCCCCACGACAAGCTCTCCGTGCAGGTGCATCCCGACGACGCTCTTGCCCAGGCAGCCGGCCACCCGCGCGGCAAGACCGAGTGCTGGTATGTCCTCTCCGCGAAACCCGGCTCCACCATTGCTCTCGGACTCCAACCCGGCGTCACTACCGAAAATGTCCGGGCCGCCATAGACGACAACACGCTCGAGTCCCTGCTCAATCAGCTGCCCGTCGAAACCGGCGACCTAATCTTCGTTGACCCCGGAACCATCCACGCCATCGGCCCCGGCATCGTCCTCTTCGAAGTTCAGCAACAATCCGACCTCACCTACCGCCTCTACGACTACGGCCGCGACCGCCAGCTGCACGTTGAGCTCGGCCTGAAAGCTTTGCGCACCGAGACCGCTGCCGGAAAAGTCCCGCCCACAACCATCGCCCCCGGCATCACCCGCCTCATCGAAAACGATTTCTTCACCGTCATCCGCGTCGAACTCAACGCCGGCGCCTCCTACGCTCTTCCCCCCGCGTCTACCGTCTCGATCGTCGTCCCGCTCGCCGACTCGATCGCCTTCCAATGCCCCAACACCGCTCCGGTCAACATCGGCAAGGCACACGCCCTCGTCATCCCGGCAAATGCAACTGACTGTGAACTGAAAGCCTTTACCGCGGCCACCATCCTCATCGCAAACCCCGGCCCTTCCGCCACGAAATAAGTCCGACACCGGTTGTCGAGTCAGCAATCATGAACATCTCGCCGCTAGGATTAACGCCGCTCATCCAGGTCTTCGATATGACGGCTTCGCTCGCCTTTTACCGCGACCTTCTCGGGTTCACTGTCGTCTCCTGCTCGCCTGAGGTCGAGACTAAAGAGGGCCGCTTCTCCCACTGGATGTGGCTACGCTTTGGCAAAGCCGACATTATGCTCAACACGAAATATGACTCGAACGAGCGCCCCGCCCAGCGCCCCAGGAAAATGCCCACCGACGTCGCGTTTTACATCCATTGCTCCGATGTGCAGCTCGCCTATCAGGAGCTCACCGGCCGGGGCCTCAAGACTGCGCCTCCGGTCGTAGCAGGCTACGGGAACAAGCTCTTCGATGTCGTAGACCCGGACGGCTACACCGTCGTCTTCCAGGAAGTGCGCGAGTAGCGCCTGGCTCTGCTCTCAGCCCGAATCGCTGCTGGTGCCAGGCCCACGCGCTGCGCAGGATCTCCTCCAGCTCAGGAATCTCAGCCTTCCACCCCAGCTCCCGCTGAATCTTTTTGGAGCTCGCCACCAGTCGCGCCGGATCCCCCGGCCTGCGCGGCTCCTCGACAACTGGAATCGCGTGACCGGTCACAGTCCGCGCCGCCTCAATCACCTGCCGCACGCTGAATCCGCGCCCATTGCCCAGATTGAAGGTCAGCCGCGGCTCCGTCTCCAGCGCCTCGAGCGCCAGCAAATGCGCTCGTCCAACATCGGCCACGTGAATGTAATCGCGCACGCATGTCCCATCTTCCGTGTCGTAGTCCGTGCCGTATATCCGAATATTCTCCCGCCGCCCCAACGCCACATCCAGCACCAGCGGAATCAAATGCGTCTCCGGCTCATGCGCCTCTCCATACATCCCTTCCTCTGACGAGCCCTTCTTCGACTCCAACGCCCCCGCCACGTTGAAGTAGCGCAGCGCCGCATAGCGCATCTCATACACTTCGCTGAGCCACCACAGCATCTTTTCCGTCAGCAGCTTGCTCTCCCCATACACATTTGTCGGAGCCAGCCTTGCATCCTCTTCAATCGGCACTCGCTCCGGATTGCCGTACACCGCGGCCGTCGAACTAAACACCACCCGCGGCACCCTGTGCTTCGACGCCGCCTCAAGCAGCACCGCCGTTCCCGCCGTGTTATTGACGAAAAATTTCTCCGGCGTGCGCATGCTTTCTCCCGCTTCAATCAAGGCCGCGAAATGAAGCATCCCGTCGAACTTCTCGCCCGCGAAGACCGCCTTCAGCCGCTCCGCGTCCGCAATGTCGCCCTCAACCAGCGTGGCTTCCCGGGGGACGTTCCCCCGCTTGCCATGCCCCAGATTGTCGTAGACCACGACCTCATGCCCCGCCGCCAGCAGTTGCCGCGTTGTCACTCCACCGATATAGCCCGCCCCACCTGTCACCAATATCCGCACGCGATTCGTCCCTCCGCCATCTTCTCCCCAATCCTACAGGGCTGCTTTCCGCGCCTGCCGCCCCCAACAAAAAAGCGGTGCAGAGGAATCTCCCCCACACCGCCCGGTCTCAAATCGGTTTGTTATTTGAAACCAAAAACCTGCTATTTCTGCGAAGCCAGGTACTGCTCCACATTCGTCTTGTCCACGATTGATGTCCCCGTGTCCACAAATACCGGATACGGTGATGTCGGGTCGGCCGCATAATTCCCGCCCAGTTGCGGCGTCTTTTCTGTCTTGATATCGGCCAGCTGCCGCAATCCGTAATAACCCATCGTGTAAGGCTTCTGCGCGATGGTGGCTGCAATCGTGCCATCCTGCACCAGCTTCAGCGTGTCCGAGTCCGTATCCATTGCAATGATGGTGACTCCCTTTGCACTGCCGCGCTTGATGGCCGACGCCACGTCTTTGCCCGCTGAAGCCTCAAGGCACACGAACGCATCTACCTTGTCTGCGCCCGTCTTCGCCACATAGGCCTCAGTCTTGTCGAAGGCCACGCGTGAATCGCCGTGTATGTCCACGACCTCGACCACCTTGATCCCCGGCTTCGTGCTCACTACATCCATATAGCCCTTCAGCCGCTCATCCATGTTGGTCTGGCCCGGCATAGTGAAGAACACGACGTTCCCCTTGCCGCCCAGCTTCTGCACCAGCGTCTGGCCGCCCAGCCGCCCGGCCTGCAGATTATTCGTGCCGATAAAAAATAGCCGCTTTGAATCCGGCGCGTCCGCGTCCATCGTAATCACCGGAATCCCCGCCGCGATCGCCGCATCAATCTCCGGCTGCAGCAGCTTGGGGTCGGTCACCGAAACCAGAATCCCCGCCGGCTTGCGCGATACCGCGGTGCGAAACTCCGTCACCTCATCCTGCGGATTGAACGTGTTCGGCCCAATCATCTCCGCCTTCACGCCAACCACCTTCGCCGCTTCAGTAAAGCCGTCGCCCGCCTGCTGCCAGTAAGGCAGCTTTATGTTCGCGGATACCAGGTAGTACTTCTCCGACGCGCTGTGTTGCTCGCATCCGGCCAGCCACGGCAGGCAAGCCGCCGCCGCCGCAATCACAATGAGTCCGTTTATACGTCGCATGGTTCGTGCTCCTTCCAGCAGCGCCGAATTGTAGCGCGATTCTCGCCCACTGGAAAGGTCGCAGGGGCGAACTCCGCCCCCACAGCTCAAAACCATTAGATAAACGCCGGCCGCACGTCCCGCCCGGCGGCATCAATTCCCGCGGTTGGGATAACTGACAGCTGCCAACTGGCTACTTCACCGTCACCGTGGTCGCCGTCGAATTCGACGCAGCATCGCCGGCATCCCCGGCATACTTTGCCACGATGCCGTACTTGCCCGCCGGAATCCCGTTGCTTGACGCCGTAAAACTCGCCACGCCGCTGCCGTTCAGCTTTGCCGTGCCCAGCGCGATCGTCGTGTAGTAGAACGTCACCGATCCGGATGGAGAACCCGTGCCGGTCGTCCGTGTAACCGTCGCCGTCAGCGTGACCGTCCCGGGCGGCGTGACTGATGTCGGGTTCGCCGAGATCGTTGTCGCCGTTGGAGCCTTGTTCAACGTCACCGTCACCGGCGTTGCGTTCGAAGAGTTATAGGTCGAGCTGCCCTGATACTCCGCCGTGATTGCATACGGTCCCGGAACCTGCCCGTTGCTGCTCGCCGCCAGTGTCGCCACTCCGCTTCCGTTCAAGGCGGCCGTTCCCAGCGTGATGCCGTCGAATACAAACGCGACGTTGCCCGTCGGAGTCGCTCCCGATCCCGTTACCGTCGCCTTTAATGACACCGTCTGACCCACGGTCGCCGGATTCGGCGTGGCCGTCATCGTCGTCGCGCTGTTCGTCTTGGGTCCATTCACCGTCAGCGTCGCGTAGCCTGACTCGATCCCGCCGCACGTCAGCGCGTAGGTGTAGGTCCCGGCCGCCGTCGGTGTCAGCGATGCCGAGCCGGAATACGTCCCGCCACTGAGCGTGCCCGTCTTCTTGCCCGTCCACGAGCCACCCGTCGTCAGGCCGCCCTGCACCGTCGCGTAGCACTGCTGCATTGTCGTCGCCGCCGCGTTCACTACCTTCCAGTTCAAGGTCGCGCTCGAGTTCAGCTGAATAGAAGACGCACTCAGCGTCAACTGCACCGGCCCCGCGATCGCCGGGCTCGACGTCATTTTCCAGATTGCGCCATACCCATAATTTCCGCCGCCGGCTGACGACCCGTAGAAGTTTCCGTCCGCTGCCTGCATCGGGGCATCGTTGGGATGCGACGCATCCGTTCCGCCCACAAACGAAATCAGCGGCGTCACCACTCCCGCGGTCGTTACGGTATAAACGCTGCCCTGCGAACTGCTTCCTCCATAGAGCGTCGTTCCGTAATACACTCCATCGCTGCCCAGAAAAATGCCGTTGGTGCTCGAGCCGTCATTGCATCCGTATTGCGTGCAGAAATTCCCAATCGTGGTCAGCGTTCCCGACGTCGTCAGTTGAAATACCGATCCCGATCCGTTCGACCCGCCACGCACCGTCGAGCCATACAGGTCGCCGTTCACGCCCACCCACATCGTTGACTGCGGCGCCTCTCCATCCGTACACAAACTCTGCGTGCAGAAGGCATAGACCGGAGTCACCGTCGTCCCGCTCAGCTTGTAGACCGTCCCATACGAGTTCGCGCCCGCCGTGCTCGTCGTTCCATAAAATACGCCGGCCCCGTCTTCGACCAGCCCGCCAATGGGAGTGCCGCCATCCGTTCCGCCGGTGAAGGTGTAGATGGTGCTAAACGCGCCCGCCGGAGTCACCTTGAAAATCGTGCCGCAGCCCATGCCCGCGCAGTCGCTCGCGTTCCCACCTGCCGAAGTCGTGCCGTAAATATTTCCGTCGCTGCCCTGCACCAGCATCGCTTGAGGAAAGCCCCCGTCCGTTCCGCCACTGAACGCATGCAGCGTGTTAAACGTCCCGCTCGGCGTTAGCTGATACACCGAACCCGCATCCGTCCCCGACGTGCCATACGTCGTCCCGTAAAAATTCCCGTCGCTCGCCTGGATCGGCGCCACGTACGGCTGCGCCCCGTCCCCGTTGTCCTTGAACGTGTAAAGCACCGTGTACTTCGACCCATCCGCCGACAGTTTGTAGATGGTGCCGCATCCATAGCCGCCGCACGCCGTTGCGCTTCCGCCCTCATACGTCGTGCCGTAAAAATATCCGTCGCCTGCCTGCACCAGGCTCGACACCGGCGAGTTCCCGCCCGTCCCCGTTACGTTGAAGCTGTAAATCGGCGCCTCGGTATACGTCTGGGCCTGTCCACTCGCTCCCGCCACGCACGCCAGAGCCGCGATTGCACCCACAGATTGGATAAAACGGATGGCCCGCACCGAACGAAACAGAGAGAAATATCGCGCCGTAGAAAAATTCACCGTAGGAACTCCTTTTTTTGCTTCTGCGCCGCTCAGGTTACCCCGCGGCCCCGTTTTCATTTTGAGGTTCTAATTCTGACGTTCCAGCTCTGATGTTCTCTTGCTGACGTTCTGTTGCTTACGTCCCGGCGTCTTACCAAATCATCCGGCACTCCCGGGAGAAAAGCGCTTGCCAGCAGCCGCCTTCTCCGCTCCGGGCGGGTCTTACGAAGTCTATCGCAACTGCTCCGACCTCCGCCGCCTGCCACCGCCATCGCATCAAAAATTTCCCCGAACATTCTCCCCTCGCCTCTCGCCGCACGTCCCCGCCGCGCTTGCGCGATCTTCCCGTATCATTACTTAGAGCGTTTCAGTCACCGCCCGCACGTCACACGCCAGAGGAACCGTTATGCCGCACATGGTCATGGATAGCCGCTACAAGCAGGAGATGGAAGGCCTCGATGAGCCTCCCTTTGACTCCGACTTCGGCGCAAAAATCTTTCACTCCGTCTCCCGCAAAAGCTGGCAGGAGTGGCTGGAGCGCCAAAAAATGCTCCTCAACGAATACCGCCTCCAGCCCTGGACCCCGCAGGCCCAGGAATTCCTGGTTGAACAAATGCAGGAATTCTTCTTCGGCTCCGGCTCCGCACTTCCTGCGGAATACGTCCCACCCGCCCACTAGCTCTCGATTCACATCTTCTTCAGCACAAGAGGACGAATGGCTTTTCACAGGCGTCAGCTGGTCAAGCTCCTCACTGTCGGTTTCGGTTCCGCCATCGCTTCCAACCGAATCGGCCTCGGACAAACGCAACAGTCCGCCCCTCCTCCAGCCAGCTCTGCCCCACCTGCCCCAGCCGCCGGCACCACGACAGCCGAACTGCCGACGGAAAAGGTAACGGGCATTGGAGGTCTATTCTTTCGCTCGCACGATCACAAAGCTCTGGCGCTTTGGTACCAGCAGCACCTCGGCATCTCCGTCATCCCGATGAAACCCGGGCAGCAGCCCTGGCAGCAGGAGGCAGGACCCACAGCCTTCGCCCCGTTTTCAGAGACAACCACATATTTCGAGGTCAGCAAGCCCTTCATGATTAACTTTCGGGTCCGCGATCTAGACAAAATGGCGGCGCAACTAAAAGCTGCAGGGATCGAGGTCAAGATTGATCCGGAGACATATCCCAACGGCCGCTTTGCCCGCCTGCACGATCCTGAAGGAAATCCGATCGAACTATGGCAGCCGATGGAGCACTCATGAGCGCGCTTGAAAACTTCCCCCGCATCACTCCCTTCCTCTGCTTCAATCGCAACGCCGAAGCAGCGGTGGACTTCTACATCTCGATCTTCAAAAATTCGCGCCGCCTCGAGACCGTGCTCGCCCCCGACGACTCCGCCGCGCCCAAAGGCTCCGTCCTCACCATCGCCTTCGAGCTCGACGGCGTTCCCTTCACCGCGCTCAACGCCGGCCCCGCCTTCAAATTCACCGAAGCCGTCTCCCTCAACATTCGCTGCGACTCGCAACCAGAGATTGACGACTACTGGGCCAAACTAATCGCCGACGGAGGCTCGGAAATCCAATGCGGCTGGCTCAAAGATAAGTTCGGACTCTTCTGGCAAGTCGTCCCCGCGCAGATAACAGATCTCATCCGGCACCCCAAAGCCTTTCAGGCCATGATGACGATGAAGAAGCTGGACCTCGCCGAGTTACAACGCGCCGCGAAATCCTAATTTATTTGACTAACTCCCCCTTACTTCTTCACGCCCTCGTGATCAAAGCTAATCACTCGGGTCACCTGCCACTGCCCATCTTTATATCTCCACAAGTGAACAAACTTAGCCTCACCTAAGTCATCATCTTTCCCCGGATGCGTGAACCGGTGCGTCCCTATCTCGACCGCCCCATAGCCGGCGATCGGATATACCTCCAGCGACCCCACCACCAGCTCGCGATGCACCTTGCCGCAAATATTGTTCTTCACCGCATCCACCAGCGCCTGCCGCCCGGTCATCAGCCCCGTCTTGTCGTGATAAAACTCCAGGTCCTCGGCCACCATCTGCGACATCTTCGCCAGATCGCAGTTGTTATAAGCCGCGAACAACTCTGCATCTTCCGTCTGGATCGTCTTGAACAACTCCGCCTGAGTGAACGCCGGCATCGCAGCCGCATTCGCAGCAGGGGCCGTCGCGGCCTTTGCCCCCGTGCCTTGTCCCCACGCCGCGCCGGTCAATATCACTACCGCCGCCATCAAAATCGCTTTTCTGAATTCCAAAGGACCTCCCACTTCCCACCGGATTTTCTCCAACCGAGCTACCTCTACCTACGCAGCCTCTCCCACTGCAGTTCAGGGAATTCCATCTGTATACTTCCCTCACTGTGCCACTCTCTGCCGGAGCCAGACTTGGTCCCTACGAAATTGTCTCGCCCCTCGGTGCCGGCGGAATGGGCGAGGTCTATCGCGCTACCGACACCCGCCTTGACCGCACGGTCGCAATCAAAATCCTGCCTACGCATCTTTCCGAAAATCCCGACGCCAAACTCCGCTTCGATCGAGAAGCCCGCGCCATCTCCTCGCTTAACCATCCCAATATCTGCACCCTGCACGACGTCGGCCATCAGGATGGAATCGATTACCTGGTCATGGAGTGCCTGGAGGGCGAAACCCTCGCTGCCCGCATCCGCCGCGGCCCGCTACCGATGGATCAGCTCCTCCGCTACGCCATCGAGATTTGCGATGGCCTGGAAAAAGCCCACCGCAGCGGCATCGTCCACCGCGACCTCAAGCCCGGCAACATCATGCTCACCAAGTCCGGCGCCAAGCTCATGGATTTCGGCCTTGCCAAAGCCACTATCGTCTCCGTTGACAGCTCCCCCGGCGTCTATGTCTCCGGCCTGACCGCCACTGTGCTGTCGCCCGACCCGCATCACCCCGTCACCGCCGCCGGATCCGTTATCGGCACCTTCAACTACATGTCACCCGAGCAGGTCGAAGGCAAAGAGGCCGGCCCGCGCTCCGACATCTTTTCGCTCGGCGCCGTTCTCTATGAAATGGCCACCGGCAAGCGCGCGTTTGAAGGCTCCAGCGCTGCCTCTTCTCTTGCCGCCGTCATGGAGCGCGACCCCGCGCCCATCTCCTCCATCACTCCCGCCGTTCCGCCTGCCTTCGAACGGCTCGTCAAGAGCTGTCTCGCTAAAGATCCCGACGACCGCTGGCAAACCGTCCACGACGTCAAGCTCCAGCTCCGCCAGATTCAAGAGGGCGGCTCCCAAATCACCGCCACCGCACCCGCGCTCGCCCGCCGCCGCCGCTACTCCGGCGCGGGTTGGATCGTTGCCGGAGTCCTCACCCTCCTGCTCCCCACCGCGATCGCTCTCACCTGGCTTCACTTCAACAAACCCCTCCCCGTCCTCCGCGTCGAAATCAATCCCCCTGAGAAAGCCGCGTTCAATCTCTCCGGCGACGACGGTGGCCCCGCCGCCATCTCCCCCGACGGCCGCTACCTCGCTTTCTCCGGCATCTCCGAAGGAGTCTCCCGCCTCTATATCCGCCCCCTCAATTCCCTCCAGGCCCGAGCCCTCCCCGGCACCGAGGGTGCGACCTTTCCCTTCTGGTCCCCTGACTCCCGCTCCGTCGGCTTCTTTCTCCCCGATAAACTCATGCGCATCGAGATATCCGGCGGAACCCCCTTCACCGTCTGCCCCGCCACCCTGGCCCGCGGCGGCAGTTGGGGTCCGGACGGAACCATCATCGCCGCCCTCGTGTACAACTCCGGCATCTCCCGCGTCCCCGCCTCCGGTGGAACCCCCACCGAGATCACCCACGCCGACCAGGTCACCTACTCCTCTCACCGCTGGCCCTGGTTTCTCCCCGACGGCAAACACTTTCTCTACGTCGCCGTAAATCACGACAACCCCGCCGGCCCCACCACTGCCGTCTTTTACGCCTCACTCGATGGAAAAGAAAACAAGCTCCTCGTCCACACTCTTTCCAGCGCCATCTACGCCTCCGGCCACTTGCTCTTTCTGCACGACAGCTCGCTGCTCGCCCAGCCTCTCGATCCCGACACCGGCAAGTTCACCGGCGATCCCGAGGTCCTCTCAGAGACCGTGCAGTATGACTCCACCCTCTGGCGCACCAACGTCAGCGCCTCCACCAACGGCCTGCTCGCCTACGCCTCCAGCAACTCCGGCGCCGGCCTGAAGAAAATCGCGTGGTACGACCGCTCCGGCACCCTGCTTGAAACCATCGGCGAACCCGCCCCCTACCTCGGCGTGGCCCTCTCGCCCAATGGCAAAAAGCTCATCGTCAATATTCAGGGCGCCGCCGACCAGCTTTGGGTCTACGACTTCGCCTCCAAACAGCAGGTGCGTCTGGACTATGAGCCCGGCACCGAGTACGGTCCCGCCTGGTCCCCTGACTCCACCAGAGTGGCCTACATTTGCAGCCAGGGAGCCAATATCTGCGCCGCGCAAATCGGCGGCGGTTCCCGTGTAGAGACCCTGCTCCGTACCCAGGGACAGGTCCTGTCTGCCGCCGCTTCCTGGTCCCCCGACGGAAAATTCCTTCTCTACACCGCCGGCAATGGCCTCGACCAGCGCATCTGGGTCCTGCCACTCACCGGAGACCGCAAGCCCTACCGCTATACCAACAACACCAGCGGCACCTTCGAATTCTTTCCCAAATTCTCCCCCGACGGCCGCTGGGTCGCCTACACTGCCAACGAACAAAGCCAGCCCGTCGTCTTCGTCTCGCCCTTCCCTTTCACCGGAGCCAAATGGCAAATCTCTCCCGCTGCCGGCAATCAGGAGATGTGGCGTCCCGACGGCAAAGCCATCTTCTTCTATAACTACTCCGGCATCGTCGAGGCCCAGGTGGACGGCTCCGGTCCCCAATTTGAGGTTGGAGCCAGCAAACAACTCTTCCCCATGACTCTCCAGGGCGTCGGCGATGACCTCGCTCCCTCCCGCGACGGACAGCGCTTGATCGCCGTCACCGCCGTGGACTCCGGCATCCAGCCCCTGACGTTGGTGCAAAACTGGCCCGCCGAACTCAAAGGAAAATAATTCCGCCGCCGCAACGGCTATTTAGTCAAAACCAGTTACAAACCTCATTACGCCGCCACGCGCTCCACATACGCCGCGACCAAATCCCAATCCCCCGCTCTGGCCGCCAGCCCCACATATCCGTCCGGGCGCACCACCCACAGCCCGCCCTCGGCATACGGCTTGCGCAGGGTCGCCTCCAACACCGCAGGAAACCGCGCCGCCAGCTCCGCAAATTTCTCGTCCGGATCGCCGCAAACTGCGAACCGCGGCCTGTTCCCCCCACCGATGGGCGACTCATCCGCACGAATCGGAGCCCGGTGCCCCGCCTCGGGAGCCGGCCCCTTATGCGCTCCCCGTCCATTCAGCGGGCTCTCGGGATAATGAATGGACAACTCCTCCGCCGCGCTCACCGCAAACTTCCGCACCGCCGAAAATCCCATCAGCAGCGATGCCACGTGATTTCTAATCGCCTGCTTCACCGTTCCTTGCAAAATCGCGACCGCGGTAAATCGCCCCGCCGCCTTCAACACCTGGTCTCCCACGCCGCTGCGCTCGGGACTATAGCTGGTCAACACCGGATCGTCCTTGCAACTCCCCTGCGTCACCATCGCCAGCTTCCACGCCAGGTTGATCGCGTCCTGCATCCCGGTATTCATCCCCTGCCCGCCCGCGGGACTATGTATGTGCGCCGCATCGCCAGTCAGAAAGACGCGCCCGCTCCGATATTCCCCAACCTTGCGTTCGTTGATGTGAAAATTTGCCAGCCAGATCGGGTCAGAAAGTTTCACTCCTCCCGGCCCGCGCTTATCCAGAATCGCCTGCACCTCTTCAAGCGTCGGGTCAGGCCGCACGATATTCGGGTCAGTCTCACCCAGGTCCGCAATCACCCGATACCTTCCCGGCGAAATCGGAAACACAATCAGCACTCCGTCAGAATGCCAGTACGCATTCACGTCGCCCGGCGCCGGCATCCCTGTCAAATGAGCATCCGCCAGCATCCAGTCGCTCGGTTGCGTGCTTCCCTTAAAGTCCATTCCCAGCTGATGCCGCACCGTCGAGTGCGCTCCATCGCATCCGATTAGCCATTGGCTCTCAACCGTCTCCTCGGTCCCATCCGCGCGCCGCAGCGTTGAAACCACACCCTGGCCCGACTGCTCGAACTGCGTCAGTTCCACCGTGCGCTCGACCTTCACTCCCAGCCCGCTCGAGGAACTCCTCCATCAGCCGCTCGGTCTCGCTCTGCGGAATCATCAACGCAAAATTGAACGGAGTATCCGTGTCATCAAATGTCACCCGCGCAATTTTGTCGTCACTCGCCCAGACATTGGCAGCCTGCGCCTTCATTCCCGCTGCGACAAAACTCTCCGCGCACCCCATCCGGCTCATCAACTCCAGCGTCCTGCTCCACACCACCAGCGCCTTCGACTTGTCCGTTCGCTGCGCATTCTTATCAACGATCCGCACCGCCAACCCATAGCGCGTCAGCTCCGACGCCATCGTCAACCCCACCGGTCCCGCTCCCGCGATCACCACGTCACACTTCATGCATTCTCCCTAGCATCGAATCGTCTTCCGTTTCACGCCAGCCTTCCCTTTGGCCAGCATCTTCGCGATATAGTCCGACGCCAAAGGAACCTTGCACGCCGTATCACCCACATCCACCTCGACCTCACCAATCTCTTTTGCCGTCCTGAGCGCTTTGCTCGACAGTGGCGCCACATATCCGCCCACCGAAATCACAAAATGATTCATCGGCTGCCGCACCTTGTTCTGCGCGGTGTGAATCTGGTCTGCCACTGTCTTCAGCAGTCCCTCGATCTCCTTCAGATCCAGCTTCTCGTCCGGGGTTACCGTCACAATGCCGGCATAGGTCCGCCACCCCGCTGCCGCCACATGCTCCTTCTTTGACCCAATCCACTCCATCGCCAAGCCGCGCGGGTCAGCGCTCTCAAGCGCCACCCACGGCACGGTGTATTCGTAAATCATTGACATCCCGGCCGCCGCATCCGCCCACGCGTTCAACTGCTTCCGCGTCAGCAGCGCCCCGCTAGCCACCATCCCCGCCAGATACATCGCCTCGAAGATGCCGGTGTCATAGAGCTCGCACGCCAGCGCCTGCTGCTTCTTGATCGTATTCGCGATGATTTTTATGTCTGCGACGCTCACTCCCAGCGCCCGCTCTGCGGGAGTGCCGTGCCGCGCATAGGTCGCCCGAGTCTTCTCCGAGCCCTTCGACTTCAACTGTGACATCACGCTTGCGAGAGTCGCCATCTCTGCACTCCTGCTGAATGCAAGACAGCCTACACGATTCTGCTTAAGGCGCAATCTACTCGGCTCGCAGCGCCTCGACCGGGTTCACCGATGCTGCCTTGCGCGCCGGAATAAAGCTGGCCGCCAGCGCCGACACCGCGAGCACTCCTGCCGCTCCCGCCATGGTCGGGAGGTCCCATGAGTGAATGCCGAACAGCAACTTGCTGACCAGGGTCGCCGCGCCCACTGACAGCACCAGGCCGGCCGCAATCCCCAGCAACGTCAGCCGCCCCGCCTCTTTCAAAATCAGCTGATACACCGTGCTCTTCTGCGCCCCCAGCGCCATCCGCACCCCGATCTCCCGGGTGCGCTGGCTCACCGAATACGCAATCACTCCGTATAGCCCGACCACGCCGAGTATCAGCGCCAGCGCCGCGAAGCCGCCCACCAGCCACGCTGTCGAGCGATGCAGATACGCCGAATTCGAATCGTTGATGTGCGAAATCATCGACTCCTCGCCCATCGTCCCGATCGCCGGATCAACCTGGTGAATGGCCTTCGCCATCAGCGGCAGCACGGAATTCTCATCCTGCGACGTCCGCACAATTACCGAAAGAGTCGTATCCGCATCCTGATAAATCGGGTAATACACCGTTGGCCAAAGCTCCTGGTCGAGTCCCCCGTCCCGCACATCTTCCACAATCCCGACAATGTTCTTGATGGACTTCGGATCCAGATCATCATTCCCAATCTGCTTTCCAATCGGGTCTTCTCCGGGAAAATATTTCTTCGCCAGCGCCTGATTGATGATCACCGCGAGCGGCTTCGTCTGGTCTTCGTCTTCGGTGAAATAGCGGCCGCGCACCAGCTTCGCCTGGATCGTCTTGAAATATTCCGGACTCACGTCCCGCTGATTCACCTCGTTGTGCTCGCCGTGATACGGCTTGCCTACAAATCGAATCCAGTCCGTGTTGCCGTTAAAGCTCACCGGCAGAATGCTGACCAGCGCCGCCGACTTCACTCCCGGCAACCTTGCCTCCGCCGCCACAATCCTGCGCGAGGCCGCGATCACCGGCTCATCCTTCTCATATCCAATCTCCGGCAGGCCTACCGCGACCATCGCCAGATGGTCTGGTTGGAATCCCACGTCCACCTGCAACAGGCGAAACAGGCTCTTCCCCAGCAGTCCCGCGCCCACCAGCAGCACGACGGCCGTCGCCAACTCGATCACCACCAGGTTGGCGCCGAACCGCCGCCAGGTCGTTCCCGCCGAGCCGCGCCCACCCTCGGCGAGATCGTTCCGTATCGCCGATGGCCGCAGCCGCACAATCGGGGTGAGCGCGAATAGCGCCGCCGCTCCCAATCCCACCGCCGCCGCAAATGCCAGCACGTGCAGATTCAGTCCCAACCCCTCGACATACGGCATGCTCGCCAGCATGTCCTTCGACATCAGGTGGAGCAGCAGTTGCATCCCTCCATACGCCGCCGCCAATCCCAGCACGCTTCCCGCAAGCACCAGCACCAGCCCCTCGGTGATGAACTGCCTGACCAGCCGCGCCGGAGATGCTCCCAGTGCTCCGCGCACCGCGATCTCGCGCTTGCGATTCTCTGATCGCACCAGCAGCAGGCTCGACACATTCACGCAGGCGATGAACAGCAGCAGCCCCGCCCCACCCAGCAACATCAACAGCGTGGGCCGAATGTCGCCAACGATCGCCTCCGACATCGAGATCACGCTCGCGCCCTGCCCGCGATTGTCGCCGGGATACTGGATCTCCAGCTGCTTTGCGATCGCCACCATGTTCGCGTTCGCCTGCTCGACCGACACGCCCTCCTTCAGCCGCGCAATTCCCTTCAGGTTGTGGCAGCTCCGCCTCAATCCGCAGCTGTCCCCTGCCTGCAGAGGAGTCCACAGCTCCGCATTCCCCCGGTAGCGCAAATTGAAATGTCGGCGGCAATACGCCAATGACCACATACGGCACGCCGCCCAGCGAAATTTTCTCCCCGACGATCTCTTTCCTTCCACCAAACCTCCGCTGCCACGCCGCATAGCTCAACATCACCGTCTTCGGCCCGCCCGGCAAATCTTCTCCTGAATAAAAATCTCGCCCCAGCATCGGCGTCACGCCCAGCGTGCGAAAAAATCCATCTGTCACCCGCATCGCCGGAACTGGCTCCGCACCACTCGGCGTATCCAACAAATATCCGCTGCCCGTCATCGCCTCAAGCGAGCTGAAAACTTTATTCTGCTTCTTCCAATCCAGATAGTCGGGATAGGAAAGATTCGCTCTTCCGAAACGAAACCAGCTCCGTCGCATCTACCAGCCGCGTGGGATTCAAATACGGCAGCGGCTTGATCAGCGCCGCGTCCACAAATGCAAAAATCGCGACGCTCGCGCCCATCCCCAGCGCCAGCATCAAAATCGCAATGCAGGTGAACGCCGGGATTCTTCCTCAGCTGTCGCAAGGCAAAATGCAGGTCCTGCGTCAGATTCTCGATCCATGGGACCGTCCCGCGCTCCCGCACCGCCTGCCTGCCCGCCTCTCCCGCGCCCAGCTTCATCAAAGCTTGCCGGCGCGCCTCGGTCGCATCCATCCCCGCGCGCACATTGTCATCGGCCTGCATCTGAACGTGGCTCTCAAATTCCTCCGCCAACTCGCGCTCGTTGCTCTGCCCGCCAAACAGCCCTCGCAACCGAATAGCCAGTGCCCGCAGCTGTTTCATGACTGGCCCTCCGCGGGCGAAATGAACCGCGCCAGGATCTCCGTCGCCCGCTCCCACTCTCGTGCCTCGCGCTCCAGCTGCTTGCGCCCCGCGCGCGTCAGCCGGTAAAACTTCGCCTTGCGGTTGTTCTCCGACACGCCCCACTCTGACGCGATCGAACCCTCCTGCTCCAGCTTCAGCAGAGCCGGATAGAGCGTCCCGTAATTCAGTGACAGCGCATCGCCGCTGATCTGCTCAATCCGCCGCGCGATCCCATAGCCATGCTGCGGCCCCAGCGACTCGATGGTCTTCATCACCATCAAAGCCAGCGTCCCCTGCCAAACTTCTGCCTTGTCACTCATGAATACGCGATCTCCTGGCGGCTGCGCCGGTAATACTCCTATTGGCTCGCCATAGGTAGTCTCCCGCTCCTCCTATGGCTTGTCAATAGGAGAGACGCAGTAACCCTGAAAACGTCACCCGCTCACGCCAGCGGCAGCCTCAGCTCCGCTTCGCAGCCGTCTCCAGCCCCCCGGTTCGCCAGCCGCAACGACCCATGGTGCCCCTCCACAATCTGCTTCGCCAGCACCAGCCCAATCCCCGTGCCCCCCGGCTTCGTCGTATAAAACGGAACAAACAAATTCCCCTCGTTCGTCAGTCCCGGCCCGTTGTCCCGCACCGCGATCACCGCCTCCGACCCCGCGCTCGCCCACGCAATCTCAACCCGGGGATTGCCGCCGCTGCCTGCATCCGGCCGCAACGCCGCCTCCGCCGCATTCCGCACTAAATTGATCAGCGCCTGTTGCAATTGGTCCGCATCCGCCAGCACGTACCAGGTCACCGGCCTCCGCCAGCACCACGGGAACCCGCACCTCCAGCCGCCCCACCCGCTCCAAGAGCGCCCGCACAGAAACCGGCTGCAGCTTCGGCGCCGGCATCCCCATCAACTGCCGGTACGCCTGCAAGAATCTGTTCAGCGACTCCGCCCGGTTCTCAATCACCTCGAGGCCCCGCTCGAAATCTTCACTGTCACTCTCAGCTGGATCGCGCCCATCCAGCCGACCGCGTCGCAAACTCCCCGCAATGGATTTGATCGGGGTCAGCGAATTATTTATCTCGTGACCCAGCACGCGAATCAGCCGCTCCCAGGCCTGTCGCTCTTCCTCCCGCAGCGCCGCGCTCACATCCGACAGCACGAGCAGTTGATGTGGCCGCCCGCGCAGTCTGAAGCTGGATCGCTTCACCATGTAACGCGTCGGCTGTTCCGGCGCCGCCCACGGGAAACACTTCGTCGTCGCCCAGCTGCATCAGCGGCTCCAGCCCCAACTCCTCAGCGCTCCGCCCTGTCGCCGCCCCGCCCCGCACACCAAACACACGCTCGCCCGCCGCGTTGAGCAACCGCAGCCTTCCCTCCATATCAAACGCGAGCACGGGGGATTGCATCGAGCTCATCACGCGCTCCAGTAGCGCCATCGCCTCCAATGCGCCCGTCCGTTGCCGCTGCAGCGAATTCGCCAGCGCATTGATCTCCAGCGCGAGATCGCCCATGGCATCATTGCGCCGCCCCCCGCGAGCGCGGAACGAAAAATCATCCTCCCGCAGCGACGCCACCACATTCGCCAGCGTCTGCAGCGGACGCACGATTTGCTCCTTCAGCAACGACACCGCCAGCAGCCAGGCTCCGCAAAAAATCGTAAGCGCCACCCACTGCGCCACGGTGTCGAATCGCTGCTCGTGCAGCACCGTGAACAGCAACAGCGCAGCCGGCACTCCCAGCAACGTCAGCCACAGTTGCACCCTGCGCTCAAAGCTCAGTCGCCGTCCGGACTTGCTCAGCGGCATTCGCTGCAGCCGATCCTTCCCCCGGCGCCCCGGGTCTCGCCGCCCGAGCCTGATCAGAGGCCATACTTTTCCATGCGCCGATAGAGCGCGCCCCGGCTCAGCCCCAGCGCCTCCGCCGCCTGGCTCACGTTGCCCGCCCGTCCGCGCCAGCGCCTTGCGAATCAAAATCGCTTCCACCGCCTCCAGGCTCAACTCATCCAGGCTCTGCCCCGCGCCCCGTGGGCCATGCAGCCCAAATCTCGCTGCCTGAATCCAGTTCCCCCGCGCCATCAACACCGCGCGCTCCATCGTGTGGTCAGCTCGCGCACATTTCCCGGCCACCATAATTCAGCATCAGCTGCAGCGCCGCCGCGTCTCAGTCCCTGCACCGTCCGCCGATATCGCGCTGCATAGCTCGCCAGAAAATGTGCTGCGAGCGCGGGAATATCCTCCCTTCGCTCTCTCAACGGCGGCAAATGAATTTCGACCGTGTTCAACCGAAACAGCAGGTCCTCGCGAAAATTTCCCGCCTCTACCTCTCCGCGCGCAGGTCAGCATTCGTCGCCGAGATCATCCGCACATCCACTTTTTGCGTCTTCGAGGAACCAACCCGCTCCAGCTCCCCCGTCTCCAGCACGCGCAGCAACTTGGCCTGCTGCCGTATCGGAATGTTCGCGATCTCATCGAGAAACAAGCGTGCCGCCATTCGCCAACTCAAAGCGGCCGATGCGGTCTGTCCGCGCATCAGTGAACGCGCCCTTCACGTGACCGAAAAGCTCGCTCTCAAATGTCCCCTCAGGCAGCGCGCCGGTATTCACCGCCACCAGCGCGCGGTTCGCCCGCGATGAAAGACGATGCAATGTCTGCGCCACCACTTCCTTCCCGGTACCATGCTCGCCCGTGATCAGCACACTCGCGTCTGACGGCGCCACCCGTGCAATGGTGTCCAGAACGATCCGCATGGATGGCGCGGCGGCGATGAAATCCGGCGCCCGGCTGCCCGCAGAATTCTGATTTTCTGCTTCCAGCCACTGCGCCCGCTTCTGGCTGCGGTACAGCTCCATCTGCGTCCGCAGCACGCTGCAGCAGCCGCTCATTCTCCCACGGCTTCTGAATAAAATCCCCGGCCCCGCGCCGCATCGCTTCCACCGCGAGATCAACGTTGGCCCACGCCGTCATCACCACCACCGGCAGTTGCGTGTCCATCTCCCGAATGCGCGAAACCAACTCCAACCCCTCCTGTCCCGAAGTTGTGTCCCGCGAATAATTCAGATCAATCAGCACGCCGTCCCAACTGCCTTGCGCTCAGCGCCTCCAGCACGAGCGCGGGGTCCGCACCATCTCCAGCGTGAAAGCCCTGCGGCTTCAGCAGCAACCGCAGCGCCTCCAGCACATCCGGCTGATCGTCCGCAATCAGCAGCCGGCACGGCGCAGGGGGCCGCGCATCCGGCGCTCCCGATCTTGCCGATCCCTCTTCGCCGATGTGCTCCGCCAGCATGTGTCGCTCCCGATTGCCCGTCGAAAATTACCTGTCAGCCTGGCGCAATGCTCCGCCAACGTCCAGCTCTATCAGGTCCAGACCTATGCTCTGGAACTCGCTGTCCAGGCTGTTCGCCGCGCCTCGCCCTATCTACTTATATGTGGCGATGCCCGTCTTGGCTGATTCTATCGAAATGCCGTTCGCCTCAAGCGTTGACCCCACCGCGCGCTCCAGCTCGATCTTCGCCTTCTGATACGCGGTCATCGCCGTGACCAGCGCCGATTCCGCCGTCGCCAAGTCCCGCCGCGACGTCAGCGTCTGCAGATTCGATCCCGCCCCCAGCTGCCTGCTCCTTGGTCGTGATGTCAAAAGTCTTCTGCGCCAGCTCCCGGCCTTTGCGCGCCGCCACCACACGCGCCTCACTCTGCTCCAGCGCATACTGCGCGTTCCTCACCTCGATCCGGATTTGCTTCTTCAATTGCTGCAGCCGCAACTCCGCCTGCCGCGCTCCAGCTCCGAACGGTACTGGTCGGACTTCGCCACCCGGTTGCGCAGAGGAATGTTCACCGACGAGCCCCACATAATAATCCGGCGCCGTAGTTGTTGAAGGCATTACCGCACTGCTCCGCCAAATGACTTGTCGGGGCGTTCGAAGTAACTCACCCGATGCGGGATTCTCCAGGCCCGCCAAGCCCGGTCCCGCCGTAATAAGCGGTCGAGCGCCACCTGCGGCAGAAGCGCATTTCCGCGCCGCCGCCGGCTGATCGACCGGTTGTCCAGATCGATCAGCGACTCGATCATCTCCAGCCGGTCACGCAGCGCCTGCGCGATCATGGTCATCCGTCAAAGGCCCGCCTGCAGCGCTGACGATTGGCCAATTCCCGCCGCGCTTCATCCGTCGGCCGCACCGGCATCGCCTCCAGGATCGGATCGTCGAGATTCTTCGTCAGCGCGTTTTTCATCAGCAGCTCCTGAAACTGCAGCGTCGTCTTGGCGATCGTCAGGTCCTGCTCACGGTTGGCGACCTCTGCCTCGTCTTTCATCACATCCATCGCAGGAATCGCCTGCAGCTCCAGCTGCTTGCGTCGCGCTGTCCAGCGTCTGCCTTGGCAAAGTCGAGAGACCGGCTCTTCACCTGCTCATCTTCATACGCCGCCACCAGATCCCAATACATATTCGCGATCTGCGTAATCGTCGTCATGCACCTGCAGCTTGAAACGCCTGATCAGAAATCTTCTGGTTATTCTTCGCAATCCTCAGGAAGCGCAGATTCGGCCCGCGCCCAAACCCGCCAGCAGCTGCTGCTGAAACGCAACGTGGTAGTAGCTGTTCAAAGTCGGATTCGGAAAGCTGTACGGACTGTTATTCGTCGCGCGGTTGTTATCAAAGACCACCGACAACGCCGTGCCCGTGGGAAACGCCTGCGAGTATCCGAAATTTCCGATGGTCGTGTTTTGCTGCAGCAGCGGCACTCCATAAATCTGAATGTTCGAGAGTGGCTCAGCGTAATGCTCCACGCTCAGCTCGCCCGTGATCACCGGGTCATAGCTCAGCACCGGTGCGCCCGTGCCTAGTGTGGATTGCACCAGGCCGCCTGCGCCTGATCCCGATCCTCCCGCGCCGCTCGAAGTTCCACCCGCTCCCGCTCCGCTCGCTCCCGATCCGAATCCGCCGACGCCTCCGCCGGGCGTGTTCTGCACTACGCCAGTATTCACGCCGCGAAATACGCCGCCCGCCTTCGTCCGCAAAATGTCGGCCTCCGCGATCGGAATGTTGTACCGCGCAATCGCGATGTCGAGATTGTTCTCCAGCGACAGTGAGATCGCATCCTTCAGCGAGAGCTCCAGCACGCCATCGTGGATCAGCGAATCCAGCAGCGACGAATTCGCCAGGTTTGGCTGCGGCACCATATGTCGCCCGGTATGTGTCCAGCGGGTTATACGAGTGCGGAACATTCAGCCGCAACGCTGGCGTCGCACTGATTTGAAGACCGCTGGCCGCCGCCGGCGGCGTGCCGGCCGCAGCTGTCCCCGGCGCCGAATTGGCTCCTGCCGGCGCCTCCTGCGCGAAAAGAGCGCTCGCAGCAATCATCAACAACAGTGTCACCACCGCCACGCCGATATAAACCAGTAGGAACCGCTTCACGACAAGACCTCCGCCGGCTTTGCCGCCTCAGCTCCCGTGTCGCGACTCAGCCATCCGTCCCGCAGCTCGATGGTCCGCGTTCCATACGCCGCGTTCGCTTCAGAGTGCGTCACCTGCACAATCGTCGTCCCTTCATCATTCAGTCGCTTGAACAGCTCCATAATTTCCCTGGCTTGCGCCGAATGCAGATTCCCCGTCGGCTCATCCGCCAGCAGCAACGACGGCTTGATGCACTACCGCGCGCGCGATTCCCACCAGCTGCTGCTGCCCGCCCGACAGCTGGTTGGGAAACAGATCCTTCTTCGCCACGATGTTGAACGGTCCAGAATGTCAGCCACCATCGCCTGCCGCTCCGCCTTCGAAATGTCCTTGTACGACAACGGCAGGTCAATGTTCTCCGCCACCGTCAGATCGTCCAGCAGGTGATAGCTCTGAAAGACCATCCCAATCCGCTCTCGCGCCAGCTGCGCCCGCTGCTTGCGGTTCATCGCGTGGATCGCCTGCCCCTCAAAAAGAAACTCCCCGCGCCACTGGTCGTCCAGCATCGCCAGCACATGCAGCAGCGACGACTTGCCCGCGCCCGATGGCCCCATTACCGTCACAAATTCTCCCGCGCGAATGTTCAACCCTATCCGCCGCAGCACCCATGTCTCCGTCGGCCCCGCTTTGTAACTGCGTTCCACGTTTCTAAGTTCGATCATCAGAATTCACTCCGTCCTCAAAGCTTGTGAGGGATTCACTGACGCCGCGCGCCCCGCCGGCAGCGCTGCCGCCAGCACCACCATCAGCGCAGGAATCGCGACCGCCGCCAACAGGCTCACCGGATCGGCCGTCGTCACCCCATAAAGCTGGCTGCGAAACGCCCGCGCCAGCGCCACGATCGTCGGCACCGCCACCGCCGCTGCAATCGCAGCGATGATCAGCATCTCCCGCACCACCAGCATCACCACATCCCACCGCGGCGAACCCAGAGCCAGCCGCACTCCAATCTCTCGCGTCCGCTGCTCTGTCGAATACGCCAGCACTCCATACAATCCGACCGCCGCCAGCAACAAAGCCAGCCCTGCAAACCCGATGGCGAGAATCGCCAGCGCGCGTTCCTGCCCGGCGCTCGCGTTTACCTGCGACTCCATGGTTCGCAACTGGTCCACCACCAGCGTGGGATCCATTCCTTGCACCACCTGCCGAATCTCACTCTCTACCGCCTCCGGCGCCTGCGATGTCCGCACATAAATCTGCATCCCTTGCGGATGCTCCTGCTGCTGATACGGCTGATAGACCGCAGCTCCCTCCGTCGTCCGCAGATTTTTATGCTTCGAGTCGCCCACCACTCCCACAATCGTCGTGTCCAGCTTTGAGCCTTCGCTCACCATGTGCCCGACCGCATTTTGCGCCGAGCCGAAATATTTCTTCGCCATCTCGAGGTTCACCACCGCGACCTTGGGCGCGTCCTTTGCATCCGCCGCGGTAAACTCCCGGCCCGCCAACAACGGCTGCCCCAGCGTCGCAAAATATCCCGCCGTGACTCGCGGACTCTCCAGGTGCGGACTCTCATCCTCAGTCGTCTTGTTGCCCTCGACCAAAAAGTCCGAGTGCTCCGAATCGCCCGCCAGCTCCGGATCGCTCGTTGCCGCAACACTCTTGATCCCCGGCAGCTGCCCAATCTTTTCTATCGCCGCAAGCACTGTCTGCCCCGTCCGCTCTTCGCTGTAGCCCGCGTTGGCCGGGTCGAGGCCAAAGGTCACCAGGTTCCCCGTCTCAAAGCCAAAATTCTGCTGCCGCAGATTGTCCAGCGTCCGAACGAACAATCCTGCGCCGCCCAGCAGCACTACCGTGAGCGCAATCTGTACGCCAACCGCGGCCTTGCGAAATCGCTGCGTCCCTTTGCGATGCCGTCCCCGCATTCTGACGCAACGCCATGGCAAGATTCGGCCGCATGAAGTGCAGGATCGGCGCTACGCTGAACAGCAGGCTGGCAAGAATCGAAACCGCCAGCGTGAACATCAGCACCCGCAAATCCAGCGCCGCGGAATATGGCTCACTTCCCGGATCGGCGCTCGTCAACAGCCGCACCAGCGTCTGCGCGACCAGGGGAGCAAAGGCCAGTCCTAACGCCGCACCCGCCACTCCAATCAATCCACCCTCGACCAGCAGCTGCGATATGATGCGCCCGCGTTTCGCCCCCATCGCATAGCGCATTGACATCTCGCGCGCTCGTCCTGCGGCCCGCAGCAAAAGCAGCGTCGCCACGTTAATGCAGCACATCGCCACCAGCAGACCTGCCATGCTCATCAAGATAATCAGCGGTGTCTTCAAATTTCCGCGGTCAGGATTGAAGCCGGTCGAATTCTCCTTCACCCGCAGGTGCGAGTTCTCCACGAAGTTTTTCTTGTACAGGTCCGACCGCGTTTTGTAATACGCCAACTCCTCCGTCCGCAGCGCATGCCACAGCGGCCCCAGGCCTGCCTCCGCCTGAGCGATCGTCACACCCGGCTTCAGCCGCGCCGTCAGCGTTAACCAGACGTACTTGTGGCTGCGCAAGTCGTCACGCGTCGCCATCCACGGCGTCACAATCTCCATCATCGTTACCGGCAGAAACACCTTCGGCTTATATCCACCAATCGCGGAATCAAAATTCTGCGGCGCCACCCCCACAATCGTGAAGGGATGCCCATTCACCAGCAGCGTTTGCCCCACCACGTCGCGCGCCCCGGCCAGCACGGACCGCCAGTAGCCGTAACTCACCACCACCACCGGATTGCCGTTTTTCGCAGTCTCGTCCTGCTCTGAAAACAGGCGCCCCATCACCGGCTTCAATCCCAGCAGTTGAAAATAATTCCCGCTCACCACCTCGACGTCATCGTTCTCCGCGTGGTTGTGCCATGAGAGTCCGGCTCCCGTCTTCACCGCCGCCAGTATTCCGCTGAACACTTGATTGCGATCGCGCAGGTCCCGATACATCGGATACGAAAAGTAGTTCGTCGAATCCCCGCCAAAGCTGCTCGCCGATCCCGTATAAGCTCCGCTCCACTCAAACCGCACCAGCTCCTGCGGCCGCTCGACCGGCAGCATTCGCAACAGCACCTGATCAAATAGCGTGAAGATCGCTGCATTCGCGCCAATCCCCAGCGCCAGCGTTACGATCGCCGTCACCGCAAAGCCGGGCGACCGCCGCAACTGCCGCAACGCGTATCTGAGATCTTGAATTATCCGCTGCACGTTTTGCCCCTAGACCTCGGCCATTAGCCGGCTCAGTTCGCCTTCGGCCACAATCTTGCCGTCGAATAAATGCACTTCCCGCTCAGCATGCGCGGCAAATCTCGGATCGTGCGTCACCATGCAAATCGTCGCGCCATCTTTGTGCAGGTCCTTCAGCAGGTCCATTACCGCTTCGCCGTTCTTCGAATCCAAGTTCCCCGTCGGCTCATCCGCCAGCAGAATTGACGGCGACCCGGCCAGCGCTCGCGCTACCGCCACACGCTGCTGCTGACCACCCGACAGCTGCGCCGGATAGTGCCGCATCCGGTGCGCCATATTCACCCGCTCCAGCGATTCGCGCACTCGCTTCTTGCGCTCCGCCGACGGCATCCCCACGCGATAGGTCAGAGGCAGCTCGACATTCTCCGCCACCGTCAGGTCGCCAATCAGATTGAAGCTTTGGAAAATGAAACCGATCTCCTGGTTCCTGATCCGCGACCGGTCCGCAAAATTTAAGTTCCCCACGGGATTCCCATTCAGTGTGTAGGTCCCGCTCGTCGCCGTATCCAGCAGCCCGATAATTGACAGCAGCGTGGACTTGCCGCAGCCTGACGGCCCCGACATCGCCACATATTCCCCGCGGCCGATGTTCAGGTGCACTCCCGACAGCGCATGCGTTTCGATTTCGTCCGTGTAAAAAACCTTCGTCATTCCCTCGATGTGGATCAGTGTTTCTGGCGCGCTCATGTCGTGCTCCTTTTCAATATCGTTCTGCTAATCCAGCCGAATCTTGTCTGTGTTGTCCCACCGGCCCATGTCCGACAGGATGACGGTGTCGCCAGGCTGCAAGCCTTCAATCACCTGAATGCTGTTCACCGACGCGCGTCCTACTTTCACCGGCACTCGCACCGCTGTCTTCCCGTCCGCGCTCAGTTTGAACAGCGTGATCGTGCTGTTCTCGCTGCCCAGCGCCGGCCGTCCCACATACAGCACGTCCGTCATGCGCTCGAGATCAATCGTTCCATCCACGCTCAAGTCAGGCCGCGCCCCTTGCGGCAATGCTCCGGCCAACTCCACATCTACCGTGACCGTCCCGTTCACCACCGCGGGATCAATGCGCATCACCTTGCCGTTAATCACGCCGTTGTGCGTGTCCACTTCGGCTGGCTGTCCGATCTGAATGTCGCGCGCCTGGGTTTCAGCAATCTTCAAACTCGCCTTCAGCTGGTCCGGCTGCACCACTTTCGCCAGCGTCGTTCCAGGGGCCACGTGCTCGCCCACCTGATGCGGCAAATCCACCAGCACGCCGCTGATTCCCGCCTTCACACTCAGCGCTTCCTGCTGCTTCTCCTTGAGCGACAGCATCGCCTTCGCCTGGTCTACCTTCGTCTGCTGCACCGCCAGCTGCGTCGCGATCGCCTTCTCGTTCAGCGTCAGCCGCTCGCCCTCGATATTGTTCCGCGTCCCCAGCTCGTCGGCCTTGCCCTTCGACGCGCTATACGTCAGCCCGCTGATCACGCCGAGGTCATAGAGCGACTTGTCCGTCTGCGCCTGCAGCTTTGCCTGGCTGTTGTCCGCGCCCACCGTCGCTGCCGACGCCTTCTGCGTCATCAGGTCGCTCTGCAGCTTGGCCCGCGTGTTGGTGTAATCCGCCTGCGCGGCCTTCAACTCCAACTGCGCAGTCAGCAGCTCTTCCTGCAATGTGGGATCCACGAGATCCATCAACACCGTGTCGGGATCAACTTTCGCGCCCGGCAGCACGCGAATCCGCACCACCGTGGCCTCTGTCTCCGCCGGGATCAGCCGGATCTTGTCCTCCCGCGGCACCAGCGTGCCCGGTCCGCGAACCTGCCGCAGCATCGGCCCGCGCTTTACCGTGTCCGTCCAGATCGTCGCGCGATCCACCTCAGGCGACGCCGGCTTTAGCCGCGCCACCAGCAGCACCGCCACCACCACTACGACGATCCCCGCCGCCGCCAGCACCCACTGCCGCTGCTGCTTTTTCTTCTTTATGTCTGGCCTGGAAATATCCATCTTGCACTCTCTCAGTGCACGTCCGGTGCCATCTTCGGTAGCGCGCTTTCAACTACTTAGCTCGTCGCACTTGCCTCTAACTGTCCGGAATGGTTCAAGCCTGTCCGCTTTCGGACATGTGCTTCGCTAGCTCTTTCGCGACCTTGTTCGTTCCAAAACGGGAAATTAAATTTCCATTTTGGGACTGATTCCGGCGTTATCCACACCCCATCGGCTCAATAATCCCTGAACCGACCCACTGTAAGACTCCCTGCCTAAGCCAGCCCCAACAATCCTTTCCTCGGAGCCTACGTGCGTCTTTTCTCCACTGCATTTGCAGTCGAATCCCGGCCTTTCTCTATCAAAGTATCGTCGGCATTTCCTCTTCTCCGCTTCATCGTTCCCCTGATGGCGCTGCTTTTTGTCGTGGCCCTTCCGCAGAAGTCATACGGCTCCATCGCGTTCGTTCAAGGCGGTTACTGCACCGCAAAAAACGCGACCACCGTTACCTGCACATATACGGCGAATGTCGCCGCCGGTGACCTGCTGGTCGCAAACGCAGTTCCGATGAATACCACCGCATCGAGTTTCACCATTTCCGTCTCCGACAACAAAAATGGCACCTGGACCCGCGCCGCTCAATGCTTCAGTGCTTATAGCGCGCAGGCCGACATCTTTTATTTTGCAAACTCGGCCGCCGGCCCCATCACCGTGACCACTACCAGCAGCAACAGCTCAGGGCTATTCGAGCTGGCAATAGCGGAATACTCAGGGATGGCCACCAGCTCTGCCGTTGATAGCGGCGGAACCTGTTCTTCGATGACCACGAGCACGGCCGTCACCGCTCCCTCGCTGACCACGACCAACGCGAATGACCTCGTGCTGTCCGCGCTCTCAGTCAGCGGCACGGCAGGCACCGTCACGGCCGGGTCTCCCTACACTCTGCACAACAATGCCGCCGCGTCCTTCGCCAACCGCATCGTCTCCACCACCGGGGCCTACTCCGGTGCAGCATTTAATTGGACGTATAACAATGTTGCATTCGGTGTTGCAATTGCCTTCAAGGCCGCTTCAGGCGGCGGATCCAACCCTCCCGCAACTGTCTCCACTCCAACCGCTACCCCGGCAGCGGGAACCTATAGTTCGGCGCAGACCATCACCCTCTCCGACTCCACCAGCGGCGCCGTGATCTGTTACACCACCGACGGCTCCACTCCCACCGCCACCACGCCCGGAACCTGCAGTCATGGCACAAAATATTCGGCCGCATTCAAGATCACGGCTTCGACTACAGTGACCGCCCTGGGCACGCTCTCCGGCGAATCCAACTCCGGCCTGCTGACCAACGTCTATACGATCGCATCCACCGTAGCCACGCCAACTGCGACCCCCGCCGCCGGAAACTATACCTCGGCGCAGACCGTCACTCTCTCCGACTCCACCAGCGGGGCCGTCATCTGCTACACCACCGACGGCTCCACTCCCACTGCCACTACGCCCGGCACCTGCAGTCACGGGACAAAATACTCCGCGGCCTTCAAGATCACGGCTTCGACGACAGTGACTGCTCTGGGCACGCTCTCCGGCAACACCAACTCCGGTCTGCTGACCAACGCCTACACGATTACTTTGACCACAGCGACGCCTACCGCAACTCCGTCCGCGGGAACATACACTCTGGCGCAAACCATCGCCCTGTCGGACTCCACCAGCGGCGCCGTGATCTGTTACACCACCGACGGCTCCACTCCGACCGCCACCACGCCCGGCACTTGCAGCCACGGCACGGAATACTCCACCCCGTTCGAGGTGCCAACGACAACCACGGTCACCGCCCTCGGCACTCTCTCCGGGAATACCAATTCCGGCCTGCTCAAAAATGTCTATACGATTTCCCTGACCACTGCGACCGTGGTGCTCTGCCCCAATATCGGAGAGACGGGCGATTATGCCAATTGCACGCCGTCCCCTGTGCTGGCCTTCGGAGATCAGGGCGTGAACACTGCCTCCATGGCCATTCCGATCTCGATCAACAACTGCAAAAACTCCTACATCACGGCATGTAACGGAGCCAGCGCCAGCGTCTCCCTCGATTCTCTCGTCATCACCGGGGCAAACGCCAGCGACTTCACCATCTCCGGCTGCGGCGCCGGAACCGTGATCACCTCGGGCAGCTATTGTTCCCCGACCATCGTCTTCAAACCCACCGAGCCCTCCGGAACGGCTGAGACGGCCACCTTGACGGTCACCGACAACGCTTCGTCCCCCACCCAAACCATGAGCCTGACGGGAACCAGCGCCACCGTCACCACACTTTCCTCCAGCGCCTGCCCGACCGCACTCGCCGCCGGAAAATATCAGCTCTCCGCCAACATCACCTGCGCCGGCGCTGCGTTCACCTACAACGGCAACGTAGACTTCAACCTCAACGGCCACTCCATCACCTATGGAACCGCAAATCTCTCGAGCCAGGTCGGCGCGTTTCTGCTGACCAACTACAACGCCGTCCTTACGCTGCACAACGGCAATATTTCGCAGGGCTCAGGCATCAATACCTTTGCCCCCAACGCGGTTCAGCCCCTCTCCTCCCTTGTCGGTCCATCCGGTAACTATGATTCCGGCGACGGCGCGGAGTTTTTCAATCTCACTCTCAGCATCAACATGCAATATGCAAATGTTTTTGAAATGCAATCCAACTTCATCGCTCACGACAACGTGATCACTGACACCGCAGTCGGCACCTGCAACGACGTCTACTGCCGCAACGACCTGCAATCCAGCACCATCTATCAAAATGGCGCGCGCGATGAGCCTTCCGGAGGAACCGCCTTCTACAACAACACTCAGATGGGCGGCGCGCAGGGCGGCTTTGTGGTTGATGATCCCGGAGCCACCATCACTTACAACTACATCAACCCGGGAAATTCCAAGGGCACCAATACCAACGATTTCGCGGTTTATTGCTGGGGAGTCAGCTGCACCGTGCAGCACAACGTCATCACCGTGCCGATCTCATCCGGCAGCAACAGCCGCGGAGTATTGATCAGCGACGATGAGAATCTGGGCGGCGGCGGACGCAACGTCGCTTACAACTACATCGGTGCCGTAGATCTGGCCGTGAACAGTGAGTATGGTGGCTGCGCGCTGGGTGGCACGTTTGGCATTGAGTTTGACAGTAACCCGACCGGAACGAATACCGCCTCCGGCAACACAGTCGTCGCCACCGCTTCCACCGCCGGCTGCAGCGCCATCGCTCTGAGAGTCAGTAATTCTGAGGTCGCCACAAACGAGTCGCAGAATAATCAGTACTACGGAGTGCGTGCCTCCGGGGCGCCCGCCTGCACCGATGGCACCTGGTCAGATGCTCGACCCGGTTGTGCCTTCGGGATCAGCCTGGACGGCCCCACCGGCTTCACCAGCACCGGCGACACCTTCACCGCCGATTCCGGCTGCATCTTTGTCGCTCCGAACGGGGCGTCGGGAGTCACCATTCAATCGCCAACCTGCCTGGTCGGTTCCAACCCGTCGAGCTATCACACCCTGGTCGCGCAGAACGGTCCATCTGGAATCAGCGGCGGCGGCGCATCCGTAGTCACTATCATTGACCCGGTCTTCGGCGCCGGCACCGGCCCCACCGATACCGTGCTTTACCAGCAGGGCAGCGCCGGAGCCGCCAGCTTCTACATTGACTGGACCCAGAACATGACCATCAACAAGACCAGCGGCCCCGCCGCATCGGGCGCCGTCGTCACCTTCACCGATGCGCTCTCCAAGAAATACACCTGCACAACAAATTCCAGCGGAGTTTGCTCAGTCGTCCTCACCCAATATCGCGACCATAACGACACCGCCGCAAACCAGGTCGAGAACCACAATCCTTACAGCCTCTCGATCGCAATCAGCGGTTGCACCACTTATACCCAGACAGGGATCTCGGTCACGGCGACCACGCCGCGCAGCATAAAACTTGCAGGCTGTTAAATCTTCCGCGAAGTTTCACTCATACCGCAGCGCCGTCATCGGGTCCGCCTGCGCCGCTCTCCGCGCCGGAACTGCGCAAGCCAGCAACCCTGCGCCTCCCAACAATACCGTCACCGCCACCAGCACCAGCGGGTCGCGCGAGCTACCCTCGGCCCACTGCGCCAGAACTCTGTTCAACGCGACCGCCAGCACCAGTCCCACCGCAATTCCAATTCCCACGCTCGCCCCCATTGACGTGAAGACGATCCGCAATACGTGACTCCGCGGCGCGCCCAGCGCCATTCGTATGCCAAACTCATTCGTCCGCTGCGCCACCGTGTAAGACACCACGCTGTAAAGTCCGACCGCTGCCAAGAGCAGCGCCAGCAACGCAAACGCCCCAAACAGCAGCGTCACCATCTCTCCTTGCTGGTATTCCTGCTGTGTCGTGATCCAGTGCTCCAGATCCTGCACCTGCCCGCTTACCTGCTGTTCGCGATCAACCGAGTTCACCTGCAGCTGGATCGCATGCAACAGCGTCAACGGAGCGACATCCGAGCGCACCAGAATCTGCGTCCCCATAAACATCAGCGTTGTATATGGCACGAATACCTCCGGCACCACCGGCTTGCTCAACCCGTCATCCCGCTTGTCCGCAATTACCCCGATAATCTCGTGCCATCCGTCCGCGCCCGGCGAGGTCAACACAAACGGAACCTCCGGCTTCGTGTCCGGAGTCTTCATCGAATGCCCCAACGCATTCCCATTCGGAAAATATTGTCGCGCCATCGTCTCGTTAATTACCGCCACCGGCGCGCCATTGCGATTCTCCGTCTCGTCCCAGATTCTTCCCTGCAACATCCCAATCTTCAGAATTGGAAAATATCCCGGGCCCACCAGATTGAATCGCGCCTTCTGGCCTCCCTTCGGTGCCTGCCCTGATATTTCAAATGCCAGCTCGGCATCCATTTGACGGCGGCGTCGCATTCGACGAGATCGCCGCCATCTTCACTCCGGGAACCGTCGCCACTTTGTCACGCAGCGCCTGAAAATATGCGGCCCTCTCTGCCCACGTCCCATACTTTCCGTCATGCACCGGAATCCCCACCGACATCACGTTGCGCGGGTCATATCCCAGCGGCACATGCGCCATCCGCAAAAATCCCTCCATCGCCGCTCCCGCACCGGCCAGCATCAGCAGCGTCAGCGCAATCTGACCCGCGATCAGCGCCGAATTCATCGTGCGGCCCCGCACTCCTGCAATCTTCCGCGAACTTGACTGCATCACCTGCGCCAGCTCGGGCCGCGACAACTGCAGCGCCGGAACCATGCCAAAGAAAATCCCCGTAAACAATGCCACACCTACGCTGAACAGCAGCACCGGCAGATTCACGCTGATCACCGCCTCATGCGGGAAGGAATATTGCGGCAGCAATGCAATGATCACTGTCACCGCCTTATAGGCAAGCAACACGCCCAGCGCCGCGCCGGTCACCGACAGGATCACTGACTCCGTCAGCAGCTGTCGCACCATCCGGCTCCGGGTCGCCCCCAGCGCCGCCCGCACCGCAAACTCCTGCTGCCGTGCCGTGCCCCGCGCCAACAGCAGGATCGAAACGTTTCCGCACCCGATCGCCAGCAGCAATAGCACCGCGCTAAACAACAATGCCAGGGTTCCACCCAGCCGCTTTAGGAAGTCTTCGTTCAGCCCCACCACATGCAACTTGAAGGCCCCATGCGGAAAATGGTCCGGCGACTCTTTAGCAAATTGATGTAGCAGCGGATCAAGCGCCGCGTCCGCCTGGGCGTGCGTCACTCCCGGCTTCAGCCGGATCCCGACATAAAAATTCCGCACCTGGTCAGCCGTCACCTTCAATGGCACATAAACGTCGCCGTCGCCCCACGCGAATCGCGACCCCGCCACTCCCACCACCGTGTAGTCCTTGCGGACCAGCTGGATCTTCTTCCCCACAATGTCGGGATCGGAGTTGTAATGCCGCTGCCAGAATTTGTAGCCCAGCACCGCTACCGGCTGCGGATCCTGCCCGTCCGAGCGCATCTGATGGAATCAGTCCACGCCCCTTCGCCGCAGGCACGCCCAGAAAATTAAACGCATTCGACGTGAGATATACGCCTTGCACATCCTCCGGAACATCGTTGCCCGTGACCGTCAGACTCCAGTCGTCCTCCGCGAACGCATCTTCAACCACCGGTGACTTCCTCAGCTCCTGCAGCTGCGTCCCCGTGAATCCCATGCCCCTGGCGCGCCCCGCATCGTCTATCACCCGCATGTGGATCATCCGGTCCGGCGCTGCATAAGGATAGGGATTCATCAGGATCGCCTACACCACGCTGAACACCGCCGTGGTAGCGCCAATTCCCAGCGCCAGCGAAATCACCGCCGTCAGCGTGAATCCCGGGCTCTTCACCAGTTGCCGAATCGCGTAGCGGACGTCCTGCAGCAGAGTTTCCATTCCCTCACCTCACGAATCTTTCTTTGTGCACTTACGGTTGCTAATATCCCGGCCTACTCATATCGCAGTGCTTCCATCGGCTCGATCCTGGTCGCCCGTCGTGCCGGAATCCCGCTCGCCACCAGCGCCACCACCGCCAGCAGGCATACCGCCGCCGCCAACGGACTCCACCCCGGCGCGCTCTCCGGCGAAAAATGCGCCAGCGTTTTCTGTAACGCAATCGTCAGTAGCAGCCCAATTGCAACTCCGCCGCCCACGCTGTAAACCGTCGCTCGCACCACCAGCCCCAGCACATCGCTGCGTTGCGCGCCCAGCGCCATCCGAATGCCGAACTCATTCGTCCTCTGCGCGACCGTGTAGGTCACCACGCTGTAAAGTCCTACCGCGGCCAGCAACAGCGCCAGCCCCGCAAACGCCGCGAACAGCCACGAGATGAACTGCCCCTGCGCATATTCCGGCTGGGTCTCGATCAAATACTGCAGTTCGAAACTCTGCTGGCTGATCTGCTGCTCGTGATCTACCGACGCCACTACCTTTCCAATCGTGTGCAGCAACGCCGACGGTGGCCCATCCGTCCGCACCATAAAGGCCAGGCTCGTCCACATCCCCTGCGTGTAAGGGATGTAGACCTCCGGAACCACCGGGTTCCGCAGTCCGTCGTCCACCTTGTCCCCGACCACTCCGACAATCTGCATCCAGCCTGCGGCGCCGGGCGCCGTCTTTACAAAAGGTGGCGGAGCCTTCAGCGCCGTCATTTGAAGCGAGTGCCCGATCGCATCGCCACGGGGAAAATATTTCCGCGCCAGCGATTCGCTGATTACCGCCACCTGCGCCGCGTTGTGGTTCTCCGATTCGGTCCAGAGCCGGCCCTGCAGCAAAGGCACCCGCAGCACTGAGAAAAAATTCTGGCTGACAAAATTGAGCCGGGCGGGCTGCTCCGCCGTCGAAGGCTGTCCCAGAATCTCAATCGGTGTCTGCACTCCGTTGTTTGGCGGAACCGCGGCATTGCCAACCGCCAGCTCCCGAACCCCGGGGATCGCGGCAATCTTTGCCTCCAGCAGCTCGGCATACGCCTGCCGCTGCGCCAGCGTCGAATACGCCGTCTCTTTCACTGGCAGGCCCACAAACATCACGCCGTGCGGTTCGTACCCCAGCTTCATATTCGCCAGCTTCATAAATCCCGCGACCGCGGCCCCAGCCGTTGACAGCAGCAATAGCGTCAGCGCGATCTGTCCCGCGATCAGCCCGTTGTGCAGTGTCCGCCCGCTCACTGTGCCGGCAACCTTCCGCGTCCCTGCCTGCATCGCTTCCCGCACATCGGGCCGCGACAGTCGCAAAGCCGGCCACAGCCCGAAGCAGATTCCCGTCGCCAGCGCCACCGCTACCGAAAACATCAGCACCGGCAAATTGATCCCGATTGCTACCTCGTGGGGAATCGCATTCTCCGGCAACAATCTCACAATCCCCGCCAGCATCCGGTAGGCCAGCACCACTCCCAGCGCCGCTCCGGTCAACGACAGCACCAGTGCCTCGGTCAGCAACTGCCGCACGATCCTTGCCCGCGTCGCTCCAATTGCCGACCGCACCGCAAACTCATGCTCCCGCGCTGCCCCCCGCGCCAGCAGCAATATAGATACATTCCCGCAGCCAATGGCCAGCAGCAGCAACACTGCTCCAAACAGCAACGCGAGAGACGGCCCAATCGCCTTCAGAAACTGCTCGTTGAGCCCAATCACCGACAGCGGCCCCGGCTTTGGCGGAAAATTATTCGGCGTCTCCTTCTCAAACTGCTGCGCCAGTCCCCGCATCTGCTGCTCCGCCACCGCGTGGCTCACTCCCGGCCACAGCCGCGCCTCCATCTCATACGGCTGCGGCCCCGCCGTCGTCTTCAGCGGCAGATAAACATCCGCGTCGTCCCAGGTGAACCGCTTCGCCGCCACGCCGACCACGTTGTAGTGGTCATGGTCCAATTGGATAGTCTTTCCCACTATCCCCGGATCGCCCTGGAATCTGCGCTGCCAGAACTTGTAACCCAGCACCACCACCGGCTCCGGATCATGCCCCTCCACCGCATCTGATGGCAGGATCGCCCGCCCCAGTAGCGGCGGCACGCCAAAAAATCCAGCCGCATTTCCCGTCATCTCGCTGGCACGAACGTCTTCCGGCAGCTCTTCATCAACGATCGTCATCCGCTTCACGTTGATCAGCACCGAGTCTTCAATCGCCGGCAACTTCCTCACCTGCTGCCACTGCGTCGCCGTCACCTCAAACTCGTTGTAGCCACCCGCCGTCACGCCGCCCAGCGCGAAATGCACCATCCGGTCCGGCGCCGCATAAGGGAACGGATTCATCACCACCGCCCACACCACGCTGAAAACCGCCGTCGTCGCGGCAATCCCCAGTGCCAGCGAAACCACCGCCGTGATCGCGAATCCCGGGCTCTTTACCAGTTGTCTTAACGCGTAACGAATGTCTTGCGGCAGTGCGCGCATCGGGGATACCTCATTCAAGCAAGTTCCATCCAGCCCGGCTTCATGCACGTCGCTTGCCACGCGCAGCACACCGAAACGCCTGAATTCGCTGCTCTACTGACGCGCTCCAACACGTTTCGTTGTCCGCTTTCGCCAGCGACTGTCCGCCAACGGACACCCAACTTCGCCCTCAGCACCAGCATCAGCGCCGATTAGCCAGACTAAGGCCGCCGGTGAAAACGCCAAGTCATCTACGCCGAGAAGTGATTTAACTACTCCGTCCGCAATGCCTGCATCGGCTCGATAGACACCGCCCGCCGCGCCGGAGCCATCGCGGCCAGCAATCCAATCAGCACCAGCATGAGCGCCGACACCGCAAACACCGTCGGACTTCCCGCCTGCACCTCAAACAGGAAGCTCTTCACTGACCGTGCCGCAAAAAATGCCGCCACTCCGCCTGCCGCCACTCCCACAACCAGCAGCCACGTCACCTGCTTCATCACCATCATGAATACGTTCCACCTGGTCGCACCCAGCGCCATCCGCACCCCGATCTCCGTCGTTCGCTGCGTCACATTCCACGCCACCAGTCCGTAAATACCGATCCCGCTGAGCAGCAGCGCCAGCACCGCAAAAAATCCCGACAGCGCCGACAACAACTGCTCTCTCGCAATTGAATCGCTGAACTGCTGCGTAAACAAAAACGGCTCCGTCTCCGGACTGGTCGGCGCCATCTCATGCAGCACGGCAACATACGCTGCCCGTGCCTCCGCAATGCTGCGCGCGTGGATCGCGAAGAACATCTGCGGTGCGTCGCCAACCAGCGGCAAATATACGATGGGCGTGTGCGCCTCATGCAGCGAAACTTGCTTCGTGTCCGCAACCATCCCGATCACCTGGCAGGTTCTTGTGATGTCCTTGTCATCCATGAAGTCATGATCCACCTGCTGCAACGAATTTCCCACTGCCCCGCCTTGCGGGAAAAACTTCTTCGCCGCTGCCTGGTTCAGAATGCAGGAGCCTTTGTCCGCACTCTCATTCCTAAAGTCCCGCCCCGCCACGAACGCCGTGCTCACCGTAGAAAAATAGTTTGCCGAGATGTAATCGAGCTCCGCCACGCTCGGCTGCTCGTGCTTGACTTTCCCCGCGCTGACAAAATTTCCGCCGCTTCCCCAACCCAGCAGCGGAGGAAATGCAGTCACGCTCGCATCCACCACTCCCGGCTGCCCTTGCATTCGCTCCGCCATCCGCCAGTAGAGCGCAATCAGGTCATCGCCCTTTTGCGAAATGCGATTGAAATCTGTAAGCGCGAAAATAACATTCTTCGTCCGAAATCCCGGGTCCTGCATCCGCAAATTCGCCACCGTGGACCCCAGCAGCGCCGCCACCACCACCAGCGCCAGCGACATCGCTACCTGGAACGGAACAAAAAATCTGCGCACGCTCGCTCCCGCTCCCGGCGACGTGCCGCGGTTCGACCCGCGTAGCGCCGCTTCCACGCTCGTCCGGCTCGCCATCCATGCCGGAGCCATTCCCGACAACAGCGCACACAGCACCGCGCACCCCACCGTCACTCCCAGCACCACCAGGTCTGGCCGCGACGAGAGCGAAACCTCCGCCTGCCGATTGCCCAGCGAATGTACCAGCAACGGTCCTGCCCACCACGCCAGCAAAACTCCCAGCGCCGCCCCCGGCAACGCCAGCATCAGGCTCTCAACCAACAACTGCCGCATCAGCCGCAGCCGCGGCGCGCCCAGCGCTCCACGAATCGCAAACTCCTGCTGTCGCGCCGATGCCCGCGCCAGAAAAAGTCCCGACAGATTCGCGCAGCAGATCAACAGCACTGCCCCCACCATCAACTGCAAAATCAGCAGAGGCTGCGTGTATTGCTCCCGCAACGTGCTCCAGCCTGTCCATCCCGGCAGGACTTCTACCCGAGCCTTCTGCACCTCTGGCATCTGCAGCATCTGGGCCGGCAATGTGTCTTTCTTTATCTGCGGAAAAATCGCCTCCATCTCCGCCGCCGCCTGCTCGCGGCTCACGCCCGGCTTCAGCCGCGCAAACGTCGTCAACCACAACCGTCCCGCAGAATGCAGCCCTTCCTCCCCATTCAGCGCTGCGGAGAATTCAAGCGGCAAGTAAATGTCCGGATGCTCCGCCACCACCACTCCCTCAAATCCCTGCGGCGCTACTCCGACGATCGTCACATCGTGGTCCGTCACCTTCACGTGCTTCCCAATCACCGCCGGGTCGGAATGGTAGTTCGCGACCCACAGGCGATAGCTGATTACCGCCGCCAATCCATCCGGCCCGCCGCCACGCTGTTCGTCTGCCAGAGTCAGCAATCTACCCGCCGCCGGCCGCAATCCCAGCACTTGAAAGGTATTTCCCCGCACCACCGCACCGTGTATCCCATGCATGCCCGCGTCTTCAAACGGGAAGTCATACACACACCAGCCAAAAACTCCGCTGAACGACTTCGCGCGCCTCTCAATTTGCTCGATGAACGGCAGAGCCAGCGGAGCGTTCCTCATCTCGTGGTCGCCCTGACCTTGGCCCAGATGCAGCGCCAACCGCACCAGCTGGTGCGGCTCCTGAACCGGCAGGGTGCTCAGCAACAAAGAATGCGTCAGCGTGAAGACCGCATTGTTCGCCCCGATCCCCAACGCCAGCGTCAATATCGCTACCGTCGCAAATCCCGGTGCCCGCCCAATCTGTCGCGTCGCAAATCGTATGTCCTGCGCCAGCCGCTCGGCCCACGTCCAGCTCCACGTTTCGTGCGCCTTCTCGCGAATCACCGTCGCGTTTCCAAACTCCCGCATCGCCGCCCGCCGCGCCTCTGCCGGAGCCATCCCCGCCGCCACATTCTCCGCCGTCTGCCGCTCGATGTGAAAGTCCATCTCCGCATCCAGCCGCGCGCTCTCTTCCCCGCGATGAATCAGCATCCGCAACCGCATCCGAAATCTATCGAGCCATCGCATGATCCTCTCCCGCGTGCCGCTTCTGACTTTCCAATTCTTCCTGATCGCCTCGCTCGAGCTCTATGCCTGTTCCACCACCAGATTGATTGCCTCCGACAGCCGGCTCCAGTTCGCCGCCTCGTCCGCCAGCTGCTTTTTTCCCGCCGCCGTCAGCGTGTAAAACTTCGCCTGCCGTCCCGTCTCACTCTCCGCCCACTTCGCGCGAATCCATCCCTGCTGCTCCAGCCGATGCAGCGCGGGATACAACGATCCCTGCTGTACCTGCAGCACATCGCCTGAAACCTGCTCGATGCGCTTGGCAATCGCCCAGCCATGCAACGGCACCAGCGAGATCGTCTTCAGAATGAGCAGGTCGAGTGTTCCCTGCACCAGATCGCTTGGCTTTCCCATACTGTGACTATCTACACTTGTAGACCGCCATAGTCAAGCGCGCCGATCCTCCCACAAATCGCGAGGCTCGGGCTTTTTAGAATGTTCCGCCGCGCATCTTCCAGAATTCCTCCGGCCGGCACTCACCACTATTCGCCTGCAACTTTTGGGGCCGCGGGGAGAAATGGACACTCCACTTAAGTCAAACAGCTTTGATTTGTTACTCCCTCACCCCGCATGTTACAAACTGATAGTTACTCGTCCTGCGACCGCTGTGTGACTCGGTCGTTACGCCCAGTACGATTCCGCTTTCGAAGTAAGGGACATGTCATTGCGCCGCTTCTTCTTGTATTTCGTTGCCTTGTCTGCCGTTCTCTCCGCTCACGCCGCTTACGGTTCTGCGGACGACTGGCCGAAGCCTTCCGCCGCTGAACTCAGCATGACTTCCGAGCCCAAGGCCCCCGGTGCTCCGGCCATCATCCTTTATCGCGAACAGATCAACGACGAAGTCAACGTGCAATACTCCGAATACATCCGCATCAAAATCCTCACCGACGCCGGCCTATCCTGGGCCACGCTCGAGATCCCCAGCCCAGACTTTCAAAAGCTCGAGGCCCGCACCGTGCAGCCCGACGGAACCATCGTCCCCTTCACCGGTAAGCCCTACAAGAAACTCATTAAGAAAGGTCATGGGTTCAGTACCTACCGCTCCGTGATCACCTTGCCCGATGTCCGTGTCGGCAGCATCGTCGAGTTTCGCATCCGTTACCTCAGCAGTGAACGCGGCGCAAACTGGGTGCTTCAGGCACCGCTCTTTATCCGCAAAGAGGCCTTTGCCTTCTACTACGACGCCGACTATAGCATCTCGCTCACCGGGGTCGTTCCTGCCGGAGTCAAGCCGGTGCAGGGCAAGAATATTGCAATCGGTGAAATTCCGGCGCAAAATCGTACCTCTTACTCGCTCGTGCTCACCGACGTCCCCGCCTTTGAAGAAGAAGAGGCGCAGCCGCCCGAAGAGTGGGCCTCATGGCATCTCAACCTCTACTACCCCACCGCCAAAACTAAAGAGGAGTTCTGGAAAAATGCCGACAAAGATTGGTCGGCGAGTGTAGATAAGTTCGTCAAGCCGGATTCCACCATCCGCGCCGCTGCCGCACAACTTGTCTCCCCCGGAGATAGTGACCGCCAGAAGGCGCAGAAAATCTACAACGCCATCATGGCCATGGACAATCTCTCTTACACCCATGCCCGTACCGCCCGCGAAAATAAAGCCCTTCACCTCAAGGACCTTGTAACTCCCGCCGACAATTGGAAGCAGAAACGGGGTGCCGATGACTTTCTCGCCTTCCTCTATATATCTCTCGCCCGCGCCGCCGGACTAAAGGCCTACGCCATGCGCGTCGCCGATCGCCGCAGTCACATCTTCACTGACAACGTTTGGTCCATGAGTCAGCTCGACGACATCATCGTCGTCGTTTCCCTCGACGACAAAGACATCTACCTCGATCCCGGAGCGCTCTATACGCCCTTCGGCCAGCTCGCCTGGTTTCACTCCCCGTCGAGCGGCATCCGTCAGGAACCCGGCGGCGCCACCGCCGTTGTCAGCACGCCTTACTCCGACGACGCTGTAAATCGTCGCATTCGCACCGCCGACCTCAAGATGGCGCCCGACGGCAGCGTCACCGGTACCGTCCGCTTCGAGTTCTACGGCCAGTGGGCCGCCGATCTCAAGCAGTCCGCCGCCGAGGTTGACAATCCCGAAGTCGAAAAAGCCTTCGAAGAAGGCTTGCGCGACCTCATGCCGGTTGATGCCAAGGTCACGCTCGACAAAATGACCGGCCTCAAAGAGCTCGAAGCCCCCGTCGTCGTCAGTTACACCGTTGACAGCCCCTTCGCTACCCGCAGCTCCAAACACATGCTCATGCCCGCCGCTTTCTTCCGCCACTTCGACGACAACTTCGAGCCATCCGCCCGCACCCAGGCCGTCCTCATGCACTTCGCCTATCAGGAGACTGACAACGTCAATATCGTGCTCCCCCCCGGCGTTACCGCAGAGGCGCTTCCTAAAGACGTCACTTTGCCGTTCAAGCGTTACGCCATGTTCCAATCTAAGAATTCGCAGACCGGCAACACGCTCAAGTTCACCCGCACCCTCGCCATCGGCAACATCTTCTACACAAAAGCCGAATACCCGGAACTACACCAGTTCTTCGGCTCCGTACGCGCCGCTAACGTTGAGCAAGCCGTTCTGAAAGTGGAGAAACAAGTTGCCGCGATCAATTAAATCTCTCGCACTCACGCTTATCTTCGCAGCGGCTGCCCTCCTCACCCCGGCAGCCTTCCCTTCCATATTCGGATCCGATGCGCCCGATTGGCTCAAGACCGCTGCCCGCGTTACTGCCCCCACCGTCAAACCTCATACGCCTGCCGTCGTGCTGAGTCAGGATGTCGCTATCTTCATAGACGACAACGGCAAAATTACCCGGCGCACCCGCATCGTCTATAAAATCCTCAACCAGGATGGCCGCGATTTCGGCATCTATGACGCCCACTACGACAAAGACGAGAAAATTACCGGCCTCCACGCCTGGACCATTACTCCCGACGGCAAAGTCTACGAAGTAAAACAAGGCGACTCCGTTGATGCCACTGACGACGACAACTTCGGCGAAGGCTTCAATGACCTCCGCAAAAAAGTTATCCGCGCCATGCTGCCCGATCCCGGCAACATTGTCGCCTTCGAGATCGAAGAGCGTGACCGCAACGACTTCTTACTCGATCAGTTTTATCTGCAAAACATAGTTCCCATTGTTCAGCACGATATCTCCCTCACTCTTCCTACCGGCTGGAGTTACTCCGCCTACTGGACCCACCACTCTCCCGTTACCCCCGAGCAATCCGGCAACACCTACCACTGGCGCTTCGGCCCCGTCCCCGCCATTGACTTCGAAGATCAGCCGCTCCATCCCGAATGGGATGCCGTCGCTCCCCGCCTGCTCATAGACTTTCACGGCCCTGGCCGCACCGACCAGGCTGGCACCTGGATTAACGCCGGTCAGTGGTACGAAGGCCTCATGGGCGACCGGCTTAAAGCCTCGCCTCCCGTCGCCGCCAAAGCCGCGGAACTCACCGCCGGCAAATCAGGTTTCCTCGACAAGGTCAATGCCATCGCCGCCTTCGTTCAGGGCAACATCCGCTACTACGCCATCGAAATCGGCATCAGCGGTTATCAGCCCCATCACGCCGATGAAGTCTTCCAGCGTCGCTACGGCGATTGCAAAGACAAAGCCACTCTGCTCATCGCAATGCTCGGCGCCAGCGGCATCCGCGCCTTTCCCGTCATCGTGGATACGAATCGCGGCGCCATAGACCCCAACATCGCTTCGCCTTTTGGCAATCACATGATCACCGCCATCCTGGTCCCCGCAACCATCACAGACGCTGCCCTCCCCGGCCTCATCAAGCTGCAGAGTGGTGACCGCATCATGATCTTTGATCCCACCGATCCCTATCTTCCCGCCGGACAGATTCCCTCCGAGCTCCAGGGCAGCTACGGCCTGCTTGTTGATGGCAAGCAAAGTCAGCTCATCGCGATTCCCGTTCTTCCCCCTGAGGTCAACGTCGAAAAATTCAGCGGCCAGTTTGAACTCGACGACCACGGCGCCCTCAGCGGCACCGTCTCCGCCATCACTACCGGCGCGCCGATGGAACCGTGGCGTGAGCTCTTCCGCTCCTCCGACGAACGCGCTCAGCGCAAAGCCTTCGAGCAATACCTCACCCGCTATCTCTCCGGCCCTACGCTTGAAAAATTCTCCGCTGAAAATGCCCAGGGCAATGGCGACGAACTCACCCTCCACGCCAGCTTCAAAGCACCCGACTACGCCAAAAATGCCGGAGGCATACTCCTCGTTCGCCCCCGCGTCATCAACTCCGACTACCGCCGCGTCCAGCTCAAAGGCGAGCGCCTCTACCCGGTCGAGTTCGACAGCACCATCAACAAGTCTGAGGACTACACCATCCGCTTCCCCGCGGCTTACACCGTCGAAGAGCTCCCCGATCCCGTCAATCTCGACTTCGGATTCGCCACGTACTCCAGCCGCACCGAGTCCAAAGGCAACGAACTCCACTTCGTCCGCGACTTCCAACTCAAGCAGGCCGAACTCAGCACCGACCAATACGCGAAACTCCGCGACCTCATGAGCCAGATTCAAACCGACGAGAGCAGCCCCGTCATGCTCAAGAAAGCGAATTAACTCCCCGACGAAAAAGCCGCACGCGCCGGCCAGCGACGCGGCTTCAACCTCTCAATCTGTAACTGTAAAAGTACAATAGCTCCTACTCGTCTGCACGACACTGAGTGGCGCATCCCTCATTGGGGTGCCGGTATGCGGATCTGGTTTGCCCCGCATGTCTTCACGCCGGAGCAATTCTCAGGCTTTCAGATTCTTGTCCACGCAAACCTCAACAGCTGTGAGGTAGTTGTTGCCGCAGCTGATGGCGAGGGCGCCGGCCGGGATAGCCGGATTGCTTTGTATGAACAGCGCACTCACCTGACTTGGCGTCAGCGTGGCTTGCTGAGTCAAATGAGCAAACTCCGCCGGGATATGTATCAATTGCTCCGCTTGACGCGCATGGGCAAAAAACTGATCAGCCGTCAGACCGGAGCAGGTGCCGTGCGTCTGCCATTCGTGCTCGAGCAGCGCTGCGTCCGGGTAGATGTCAGCGTACTGAGAGGGACTGGCGGGGCCGGGATCGTCGCTGCAATCCTCTGGATAGGTGCCGTCGTTATTTTGCGGCCACAGGCCATGCAGCGTGAAGGCACGGTGCTGAGCGCACTCGGCCGCGGTGGGGTGCCCGTAGCAGAACTCTGGCGACCACGAAAGGTTGAGCACGTAAAAGTCGAACTGGCCTGGTGCCGCGGTAAGGGCCCGGCTATTGTGATGACGGTTGGGCCGTGTCGTCGCGCCTCCACCTCGACCTTCGCCGCTCGTGTTTCGCGCATCAACATCGCGCCTCTCGTATCCGCCAGCGTTGCCGCCGGACCTGTCATCTGTCTCTGCCCGGTCGTCGCCGCCCCGGTCGTAGCTGCCCCGATTGTCGTCCGACGCTTGGTCGCGGCGATCATGATGGTGGCGATGACGCGATTCAGCCTGGTAGGTGCGGTTGTATTCGTCATCGTTGGCTGAACGGTTATGGCCGCCATCGGTCTCCGCATGGCTGCTACCTGTCTCAGTGTGCTGGGGCGGCGGAGCTGGCTGGCAGCCGCAGGCGATGAGCGCGACGCTCAGCAGCAGGATGGGCGGCGACGCCTTTTTCATCTTCCGCCTGGATGGGCTTGGGGGTATCACGAGGAAGAGGCGGGTTAGCGCTTCTGGTAAGGATGAAGATGTAGTCCTTCGCCTTCACTGCCATGTGGCAAGAGTTTCCGCAGTCTGAAAGGCTCTTGGGATCGGGCGAGAACTTATCTGTCGCGGGATCGTAATTGAAGACAGCGTATCCCCACCCACCGGTTGTTTTCGGAAACCTCTTGCTGTCCTTTTCCATGACAAAGACCTCGGCAAAGACGTCCGGCACATCGACCACGAAAGGGGCCTCCGTGCTCTTCTTCTCCTTCCACTGAAGTTTCACGATTTTCGATCCGTCCGGGAAAGTCTGGCCGTTGCCGGGAACGCCCGACTTATACGCATTGATCATGAGCGGATTGGCGACAATTACCTTGAGTCGTTCATCGGTATGAGCGGACGATACGAATGACCAGTCCTCGTATCCCTTGAAGTCGGAGAAGGCGATCCCGCTAGGCGAGACCAGCGTGTATTTGTTCTGTGCGTAGACGGCCACCGCGAGAAGCACGACGACCGCCACGACCGCCGGCACAATCACGTTAAAGCCGACGAGACGGTTCACGGCGGTGCGTCTGTCTGTTTTCTGTTGCTGTTGCTTTCGCGATTTCGTCTCATTGGCAGACATGCGTGTTCTCCTTCCAACAACAAAAACTTTGCGCGCGATCACTCTTCGATGGGCTCGGCGGCATCACCAAGGATCGCCAGTTTAAATACGCTGTCCGCGCAAGTATTTAAAATTTTTGGTCGGGACGGGCAGATTTGAACTGCCGACCCCTCGCACCCCAAGCGCTCGGCCCATATGTTCGCTGCTTTACCCTCACTTGCCCTAAAGTACCCTGTTGCCGCTCTTTATACACCTTTTCGACGTGTCTTGCGACGCGGGGATTCCCCTCAATTACTCTGCATTTCTATCGAGAGTCCCCACAAAAGTCCCCACAGTGTTCGATGGCTTCAGGCCCGCGCGGTTGAGCGCAGTCCTCCGTTTTCCTTGCCACCTCTGCCGCTCGTCTCTACACTCTCAGACCTCGGGTATAACTCTGCTTTGCAGTGCATTTGCCGTCCATCTGCCTGGAGATTCACATGCGACTTCGCCACTGCCTTCTCATCCTCGCTCTCGCCACCATTCCCTCCTCCGCGTTCTCGCAGACCGTCACAGAGAAAGTGCTTCACTCATTCGACGACACCGACGGGACCGCTCCTAGCGGCTTAGTGCAAGGAGCAGGTGGTGGGTTCTACGGCACCACTTATATTGGTGGCGCTTTCTCCGATGGATCAGCCTTCGTATACAGTCCGTCGGGGAAACTCACTAGCTTGTCGAGCTTTCTGGAGTTTTCAAGCGGCGAAAATCCTAATGGCTTGCTTCAGGGACCTGACGGCAACTTCTATGGCACCACGGCCCAGGCGGGGTCGTCGGGATATGGCACCGTTTTTCAGTTGACTCCCGCCGGAACCTTATCGAGTTTCTACTCTTTCGGCTATACGGCGGATGGCGGCGACCCACAAACTGGCCTCATGCTTGGAAGTGATGGGAAATACTACGGCACAACAGTGGGAGTGGGAGTGGCGAACGGGAACAACATCTTCAGCCTTACGCCCGCAGGAACTCTCGCGATCCTTTACAGCCTTCAAAGCTCGACGGATGGTGGCAACGCCAACACACTAGTCCAGGCATCTGACGGCGACTTCTACGGCACGTCAGGTGGGGGCGGCGCCGATGGCTATGGTACTGCGTTCCGCGTTACGACAGCCGGCGCTTTCACTCTACTTCATACATTTACAAATGGTGCCGATGGCGGAACCCCCTCCACCGCTCTTGTCCAGGGCTCGGACGGAAATCTCTACGGCACAACCAGGTACGGTGGAACGTACCCCTGTCTGTTCTCGCTTGGCTGCGGAACCGTCTTCAAGATCAGCGCCGCCGGCGTCTTCACCACCGTTTATGAATTCACGGGTGCGGACGACGGCTTCGATCCGGAAGGCGGCCTCTTTGCAGCGAGCGACGGGAATTTATACGGGGTGGCGTATTTCGGAGGCCCTTTGCAGGCGGGCTCGGTATTCGAAATCGATTCGACCGGCGCTTTCAAAACGGTTTATGCCTTCCAGTTGGGCCAAGACGCTAACAATCCAATCTATGCTGTCATCCAGGGGAATGATGGAAATTTGTACGGTTCGACGAGAGAGGGAGGTACGACCTCATCGTACGGAACTCTCTATGAAGTTAGCTTTTCGCCTGCCCTTCCCGCGCCCGTTCAACTGTCACTGTCGAAGTCACAAATAGCTCTAGGTTCCTCCGCCACACTTTCGTGGAAAGTCCTCAACGCGTACTCGACCACCATGCAGCAGTGCTATGCCTTTATCCAAGACCCGGCAGCCGGCGCTGGGACCTGGAGCGGTAAACAAGCAGGAACCTACTCTTCATCGATGAGGCTCTTTACGGGGACAAGCACCATTACTCCTACGGCGCACGGAAACTACACTTATGCTCTCACCTGCGGTGGCCAGGAATCCGGCTTCGCCACCCTCACGGTGCCTGGTCAAGTTTCCAACACGGCCCTCACCGCTTCCCCCGTATCACCCTCTGTCGGCCAGCAGGTCGCTCTCTCCGCTACCGTCACCGGCTCACAAACTACGCCCACCGGCTCTGTCACCTTCTCCGTCGACGGCGTCACTCTCGGCTCGGCCAAACTCAACGGCTCCGGCGTCGCCTCACTCACCGCATCGTCCAATGGAATCGCGCCCGGCTCCTACCCCATCACCGCGACTTACTCCGGTGACTCCACCTACAACGCCTCCACCTCAAAAGCCCTCACCGTCTCCCTCGCGAAAGCTCCGACCTCTACGTCACTCGCCGTCTCGCCCAATCCCGTAACTCCTCCTGCTTCCGCGACCCTGACCGCGATTGTCTCCCGCACCGCATCCGGCGCCAAGGGAACGCCCACCGGATCCATAACCTTCTCCGTCGACGGCGTCACTCTCGGCTCCGCCAAACTCAACGGCTCCGGAATCGCTACTCTCACCGCTTCATCCGCCGGCATCAAACCTGGCTCTTACCCTGTTACTGCGAGCTACTCCGGCGACTCCAGCGACGTCATCTCTACTTCGCCTTCTGTATCAGTAACCGTGAAATAGACTCCTCTTCATCTATCTTCCCGTTTGCCAGCTCTCGCGCGCACCTGCTATCGTCAAGCGGTTTCTCACTACTAACTCCTGGATTCAACCCATGCGCCGCTTTCTGACTGCCCTCGCCTGCCTGCTCTCCGCAGTATGCCTGTCTTCCGCCTCTCTGACCGGTCAGACTTATACCCATCGGTCCTGCATAGTTTTAACGGCACCGATGGCGGCTATATTTACGACTCTCCCATTCAGGCCGCCGATGGCAATTTTTATCTGACTTCACTTGAAGGCGGCGGCGCAGCCATCGGCGCGATCATACGCTTAACGCCTTCCGGCACCGCCACCACGCTCTATTCCTTCACCGAGGAAAAGGATGGTTTGTTTCCTATCGCGCCTCTGGTCCAGGGCACCGACGGCAACTTCTACGGCACATCCGAAGGAGCAAGCGAGGGTGAAGGCGGTCCACCGGAAAACTACGGTGCGGTTTATAAACTTAGCCCGTCAGGAACCTTCACCCTGCTTCACTATTTCTGTTCAACCGATTTCTGCGCCGATGGCTACTATCCCTCAAGCGCGCTGGTACAGGGTACGGACGGAAGCTTTTACGGGACCACAACCGGGGGCGGCCTGGCCGACGGAGTCGTCTTCAAAGTCACTTCTTCCGGCACATTCTCCGTCGTCTATACATTCTGCAGCCTGGCCAACTGTGCCGACGGAGGCTTGTCTTCCGGCCTGGTGCAGGGAATTGATGGTAATTTTTATGGGACCACCGAGATAGGCGGCGCGACTGGCGCCGGCTCCGTCTACAAGCTCACTCCCGCGGGAGAGTTGACTACTCTTTATAGCTTCTGTCCTCAAGGAAAATCCCCTTGCCCAGACGGATCCGTTCCCTCCGCGGCACTCGTCCAGGGTAGCGATGGGAATTTCTATGGCACCACAGCCACGGGCGGCACTGGCAGTGGCTGCCCCCAGGCCGCGACGGTTGGATGCGGCACACTTTTCAAAATGACGCCCGCGGGCGCATTGACCACTCTTTACAATTTCTGCAGCCAGGGCGGCAGCAATTGCACGGATGGCTTTGACCCCATTGCCGCTTTGACCGCCGGTTCGGACGGAAACTTCTATGGCGCAACCTTCAGCGGTGTCAATCCGAGCTACTGCAATGGCGACGGTTGCGGTACCCTTTTCCGCATAACCCCGTCCGGAACTTTGACCACGATCTACTCTTTCTGCAGCAGCGGCGGTAGCGCCTGCACGGATGGGCAGCAACCTTACGCCGGAGTAATCCAAAGCGACACAGGCGTCTTTTACGGGACCACTACTTTAGGCGGAGCCAGCGATTTGGGCACCATTTATACCGTGACCACATCACCTGCGCTCGCCGCCCCCGTGCAATTGTCACTGTCTCAGTCACAAATTGATCCCGGCTCTTCCGCCACCCTCTCCTGGAAAGTCCTGAACGCCTTCTCGACCACCATGCAGCAGTGCGCTGCGTTCGTTAAGAACTCTACCCCCGGCGCCGGTACATGGAGCGGGATCCAGCCCGGCACTTACTCTTCGTCCACCAAACTCTACTCAGGGTCTGCCACCATCACTCCCACCGCCAACGGAACTTATACCTACGTCCTCACCTGCGGCGGACAGGAATCCGGCTTCGCCACACTTATAGTTGGCTATAACTCCACCACCGCCCTCACCGCTTCCCCCGCATCACCCTCTGTCGGCCAGCAGGTCGCTCTCTCCGCTACCGTAACCGGCTCACAAACTACGCCCACCGGCTCCGTCACCTTCTCCGTCGACGGCGTCACTCTCGGCTCGGCCAAACTCAACGGCTCCGGCGTCGCCACCTTCACCGCTTCGTCCAATGGAATCGCCCCCGGCTCTTATCCCATCACTGCGAATTACTCGGGAGATTCCACCTACAGCTCCTCCGCCTCAAAAGCCCTCACCATCTCCCTCGCCAAAGCTCCGACCTCTACGTCACTCGCCGTCTCGCCCAATCCCGTAACTCCTCCTGCTTCCGCGACCCTGACCGCGACTGTCTCCCGCTCCGCATCCGGCGCCAAGGGAACGCCCACCGGCTCCGTCACCTTCTCCGTCGACGGCGTCACTCTCGGCTCCGCCAAACTCAACGGCTCCGGAATCGCTACTCTCACTGCTTCATCCGCCGGCATCAAACCTGGCTCTTACCCTGTCGTCGCCAAATACTCCGGTGACACATCCGATTCCGCTTCTACCTCAGCCGCAGTAAATGTCACCGTCCAGTAAAAACTTTCATTTCTTCCGGCATTTCCCTGCGCAAAATAGTGCCGCATGAGCTCAAGACGCCACTTTAGTCGGCACTATAAAAGCAGCAGACTCTCGGCAGTGTTGGGAAGATATAGTCAGCTACATGCATGAGCACCGCCAGCAAGCCGATTCTCCTTTGACTCGGGAGGAGGTTGATTTGCTTGCGCGCCTTTGGTCTGAAAGCCAAGGCGAGGAAATGGGCTTCTCGCAGCGACACAACAGGAAGCGGTCCTCCACATCAATCTCCGAGAGTACAACGCCGAGCGATTGCGCCAATTCCGTTTCCACCAACGAACACGCCGCCGCGACGCCACAGACCGCGACGCCACAGATCGCGACGCCATATATGCCATATATACAGATAGCGTCCCCACGAAAAAAAGCCGCACGCTCACCGCGCCGGCTTTGCCCACATCACTATCCTCCAGGCTCTCCGCTTTCAAGACTCCGTTGCAGCGGCCTCGACCGCACAACCGGCGCAATATAAAACATAGTACGCGTGGCCCGACAGGGACCGGCTTACCAGCACATGCGAGATCACTATCGTTGTGTTCTGCGCCCGAACGGGCGTCACGGCGATCACGATCGCGATAGTGATGCGAAGCTTTCGCAAAGTTTTCATAGCGAGGCAAAGAGCTGTGGTCGCGACGAGCAGTTTTGACCCGCGGCCCCCTCATGATTGTGGCCGCGTCATAGGTTCCATCACTCTGTCTCCGGCAGTCCCATTCCCTTCACGATCGCCTGATAGCGCGCATCCTTATGTAGGAAGTCATACGCCGGCTCAGTCTGCACCCAGATCAGCAACGGATCACGCAGCCGGTACGCTTCCTCTAATTTCTCCATTGCTTCTTCTCGGCGTCCCAGCTCGGAGTACTCCCGCGCAAACTCGGTGGGCGAAACATACTGCTTCGCGGAGAGGCGGCGATTGAACTCCTCCACCCGTCGCAGGAGCAACGCATCGTAGCCGCCCTTCTCATAGGCCTGGCGTACCGCGGCGGCCTCCACCTTGTTACCGTCCATCTCCGAAGCTTTGATCCACTCCTCCGCGGCCGCTTTCAGGTCCCCCTTGCGGCGATAGGCATCGCAGAGTATCCAATGAAAGACCGAAGACTGGGGCGTGCTCTCAAGCCGCGAGCGGGCATCCGCGATGGCATCGTCGTACCGGCGAATCGTTATGTAAGTTAACCCGAGCGCATACGGGCGCTGCATCGGGTCCAATGTATCGGCCCTCTTCTCGCTCTGGATCGCTTCCTCGCTTCGGCCCAGCACTGCATACATCTTTGCCCGGAAGTGATACGCCTCGGCAAATTCAGGATTCAGTTCTATTGCCCGGCCTATCTCCCGGTCCGCCTCCGCCCACTTCCAATCTATAAATTTCAATGCACCCATCCCCAGGTGGGCCTCGGGAAGTGAGTCGTCAAGCTCAACCGTTTTCTTTGCCGCCGCCAGCCCTCGCGGCACCGCTTGCCTGGGATCCAACTCACCGTCCAGCAAGCCCTGGCCAAAATAAGCTGAAGTCCCAAACCAGCCCAGCGCGTAGTCCGGCTGCAGATCGATCGCTTTCCTGAAATATCCTGCGGCCTCCTCATTCTTGCCGAGATACCACAGATAGTGCCCTCGCATATAAGCATCGTGGGCTTCCGCGCTGACGTACCGCTGCGCCACCGGTTGCGCAACCGTGCTCTTCAGCTTCTTTGCAATCGCTGTCGCCACCTCCCCCGGCAACGACACCACATCGTTGGCATCCCGGTCATAGCTCTCCGCCCACACGTGCGTGTCACTCGGAGCCTCAATCAGCTGCACCGTCATATGCACCTTGTCGCCGACCCGCTCGACCGATCCTTCCAGCACCCCGTCCACTCCCAGCGCCCGCGCAATCTCCGGCAGCGGCCGCCGCGCCCCCTTGTACTGCATCACTGAGGTCCTGGACACCACACGCAGGTTCGAATCCTTTGCCAGCATCGTGGTTAATTCGTCGGTCATGCCGTCGGCGAAATAATCCTGCCCCGCATCCCCCGACAAATTGTCCAGCGGCAGCACTGCCACCGACCGGATTGGCCCCGACCCATGCGTCCTTCCATAGATATAGATGCAGAGTCCTACAAGCACTGCGACTGCCGCGAGGCCGACACCCCCCCATCCCAGGAAGAAAATTCCGCGACGCGGCTTCCCCGTCACTTCGGAAGGTTGCGAAACGGTCAGCGCCTCGGGCGCTTTCGACGCAGATTCCATCTCTGCGCCTTCCTCCACCCTCGCCGTCCCTTGGCTGACTGGAGCAATAAACCGATACCCTACCCGGGGAATCGTCTCTATATAACGTGGTGACTCTGCGGAATCTCCCAAGGCGTCGCGTAGCTTCTGCACCGATTTATTCAGGCCGTGATCAAAGTCCACAAACACATCGGGGGACCACAATCGCCGCGTCAGCTCTTCCCGGCTCACGACCTCCCCCGGCCGTTCCACCAGCGCCGCTAACAATTGCAGAGGTTGTTGCGGCAGCCGGATCTTTGTCCCCCCTTTGGAGAGATCTCCTGCCCTGAGGTCGAGTTCAAACAAGCCGAAGCGCACAACCTCAGTCGCAGACGAAACCGGCACTTCGCACCTCCTGCCCTGACGAGCACTGAGTCTAGCACCGGAGGCAGACATCCTACATCCACGGGAAAGCTCTTTCCCGCCGGGTATAAGTCCGCCAAATTGCTGATCCGATTCTAGTTATAAGGGGACAAAAAAATCGCCTCGCGGGTATTGCCCGTTTTCTCGTTCGCGCCGCACACTCCACCCACCTTGCCCAGCTCGGGCGGGACAAGGCTCGAATTACGCAATTAAAAAGGAGAAACAGAAATGATCTTCATCACAAAGAAAGCCGGACCCGGCCTCTCACGCCGGACGATGATCTTTAACTGGCTGTCGCGCGGCGTCTTCACACTGATCGCAATCACTGGCCTCACATTTGGGGCCACAAACGCAAATGCCTCCTGCGGCTTCGCACCCGCCGGGGTGAAAGCCCCGACTCTGCCCGCGATCGCGCACCTCCCCGGAACCTCGCCGGACAATATCGGCTGGGGCAGCGGCTCCATCGTCGGTCTCTGGCATGTCATGTATACCTCCGGCGGGGCGCCCTTCAACGACACCTTTGACACCTGGCATGCTGACGGAACTGAGTTTGAATCCGCCTTCCTGCCTCCAGATAGCGGTAACATCTGCGTCGGAGTTTGGAAGACTGAGCGCGACGGCAAGGTAAAACTGCATCACGTCGGCTGGCTCTTCAGCAGCGGCACCACCACCGCCTCCGGTTCCTTCACCCTGGACGAGATCAACACCGTCTCTCGTGACGGCAGTTGCTACACCGGCTCCTTTAGTTTCCAGGTGTACGACATGAACGGCGACCCGCAGGGGGAACCTGTGACCGGTACCATCGCCGCCACCCGCATCACTGTGGACTGACAGGCATGTGAGCGTTCGTAATTCAATGGGCAGACGGCTCCCTGTCTGCCCCTCTTTATCTCCTTCGCAGCCTGCGAACCCATCTCCGCAGCTTGATCTCTCCGGACGCTCCACCAAAGTGAACCCGTCGCATTCAAACCGTTCTATACGCGAGAGTCAGCATCATCCTCGTTGATGACCGTTGAAATCTTGATGCGTCTGCGGAATTTCTTGGTCGGGACGGGCAGATTTGAACTGCCGACCCCTCGCACCCCAAGCGAGTGCTCTACCAGGCTGAGCCACGTCCCGACTCGCCTCTTATTTTACACAACCGTATACCCGCTCCCGCCGGCCGCCTTGCCCTTCGCTTCCCCTCCGCTTACGCTTCCATCTGGCTCCCCGACGAATGCAACCCACGCGCCCCAACCTCGCCACCCTGCTTGACGACTTCCGCCGCCTCTCCTCCCAAACTGCCGTCGTCCACTATCAGGGCATTCGCCGTCATGCCACCTCCTATGCCGCCCTCGCCCACCGCGCCGCCCGCTTCGCCGCGCTGCTCGAAGATCGCAACATCTCCGCCGGGGACCGCGTCCTCCTCTGGGCCGCCAATAGTCCCGACTGGCTCGCCGCTTTCTACGGCTGCGTCCTGAGAGGAGTCATCGCCGTTCCCCTCGACGCCTACGGCTCTCCAGAGTTCGCCCAACGCGTCGCAGACGACGTCCGCCCCTCCCTCATCACCGGAGACGCCGCGCTCCTCTCCCGACTCCCCGCCACCTTCCCGCATGTTTCGTTCGCCGAATTCCCCGCACTCCTCCCCTCCCGCGAAGCCGCCGCCGCTCCCGGCCTCTCCGCCGACACGCCGCTCCAAATCATCTTCACCTCCGGCACCACCGGCTCGCCCAAAGGAGTCGTTCACACGCACGGCAACGTCCTCGCCTCTCTCACTCCCATCGAGACTGAAATCAAAAAATATCTCTGGCTCGAACGACCCTTCCACCCGCTCCGCTTCCTCCACACCCTCCCGCTCTCCCACGTTTTCGGGCAGTTCATGGGCCTATGGATTCCGCCCCTGCTCGCCGCCGAAGTCCATCTCGAAGACCAGCTCGTCGCCTCCCAGCTCATTGATCGCATCCGCCGCGAACGCATCTCCGTCCTCGCCGCCGTCCCCCGCCTGCTCTCCCTCCTTCAGGCTCACCTCGAAAGCGAGCATCCCGGTCTCCCCGGGCGCCTCGGCGCTGCCGAAGGCATCTCCGCCTGGGCCCGCTGGATTCGCTTCCGCGACATTCACCGCATTTTCGGTTACAAATTCTGGACCCTCGTCTCCGGCGGCGGCTCTCTCCCGCCCTCAGTCGAAAAGTTTTGGAACTCGCTCGGCTTCGTCCTCGTCCAGGGCTACGGAATGACCGAGACTACCGCCCTCATCACCCTCAACCATCCCTTCCACGTCGCCAGAGGAACCATCGGACGCCCACTCCCCGGCCGCGATGTCCAGATTTCTCCCGACGGTGAAGTCCTCGTTCGCGGCCCCATGATCTCGAACGCTACCTGGCAAGACGGAGCCATCCACACGCAAGAGAGCCCCTGGCTCTCCACCGGCGACATCGCCGAATCCGCGCCCACCGGCGAACTCCGCTTCCTCGGCCGCAAGAGCGAAGTCATCGTGACCTCCGCCGGCATCAATATTCATCCCGAAGATCTCGAGGCCGCCCTCCTCGACGCCACTTCCGCCGGCTTTCCCGCGATCTCCGCCGCCGCCGTCGTCCCTTTCACCACTCCCGCCGGAACCGAGCCCTTCGCCGTGCTCGCCTTTCGCGGCACCCGCTCCCAGGCCGATGCCCTGGTCCAATCCGCCAACTCGCGCCTCGCAGACTTCCAACACATTCGCCGCTTCGCCCTCTGGCCCGCGCCCGATCTTCCCCGCACCGCCTCCGGCAAAGTCCGCCGCCGCGATGTCTCCGCCTGGCTCTCCCAACAAGACCTCTCTCCAGAATTCGCAGCCTCCCCATCGCTTCCGTCCTCCACTGCGCCCTCAGCTCCCGACTGGCTCCTCGCGACCATCGCTGCGATCACCGGCGAACCCGCGCCCCCCTCCGCAAATCCCGACGCCCTCCGCCTCGAAGAGGACCTCCACCTCGACAGCCTCGGCCGCGTCCAACTCGCTACCGTCCTCGAACAGTCATACGGAACCGCCGGCGATCCCAATCAGTTCGACGACCTCCGCACCATCGGCCAACTCCGCGCCTGGCTCGGCCTCACCTCCGCCGCGCCTCGGGAAAATTCCGCGCCCGCTCTCCGTACTCCCCTCTCCGCAGCGCCCGTTGCTATAAACGACGGAACGTCATCGCAAGAAAATCCCGCCGTTCCTCCGCCCTCTCCCGAAAACTCCACGCACCAGCCATCACGCTTCCTCTACCCCGCGTGGCCGTGGACATGGCCCATCCGTCTCCTCCGTATCCTCTTCATCGAACTCCTGCTCCGCCCACTCGTCTGGATCCTCGCCACCCCGCGCGTCAGCGGCACTCCTCCGACAAACTCCGCACCCATGCTCCTCATCGCCAACCACATCACCGCCTACGACGTCCCGCTCCTGCTCTACGCGCTCCCCCGCCGCATCCGCTGGCGCACCGCCGTGGCCATGTCCGGCGAAATGCTCGAGGACTTCCGCCACGCCCGCAACCAGCCGCACGCCTGGCTCAATCCGCTGGGTCCGCTCGTCTGGCTCCTCCTCACCGCGCTCTTCAACGTCTTCCCGCTTCCCCGCCAGCGCGATGTCCAGCGCAGCTTCGCCCACATCGGCCGCGCCCTCGACCGCGGCTTCAACGTCATCGTCTTCCCCGAGGGAGCGCGCTCCCACGACGCCACCCTCCACCCCTTCCGCCCCGGCGTAGGATTTCTCGCCCAACAGGCCGCCGCGCCCATCCTCCCCATCGCACTCGCAGGATTCGCCGGCCTCCTCGCTCACCGCCGCCGCTGGCTCCACGCCGGCAACATCGCCATCCGCATCGGCCAGCCCCTCACCTTCCCGTCAGCGGAATCGCCGCAACTCATCACCACCCAACTCCACGCCGCCGTCGAAAATCTGCTCAATCGCCCCGAAGTTTGACACCACTTCGCCCACAAACTATCGTCAGCCTTCGACGCATTTACCCCTTCCTCACTCCAGGAGAGCGCCACTTGAAACTGCTTCAACTCCGCCAACAGGTCCTCGACGCCAATCTCGAAATCGTCCGCCGCGGCCTCGCGCTCTTCACCTTCGGCAACGCTTCCGGCATCAGCCGCGCTGACGGGATCGTCGCCATTAAGCCCTCTGGCGTCCCCTACGATGAACTGACCGCGGACCACATCGTCCTCACCGACCTCGACGGCAAAGTGATCGAGGGCACGCTCCGCCCCTCGTCCGATCTCATCACCCACATCCTGCTCTATCGCGCTTTCCCGGCCATCGGCGGCATCGTCCATACCCATTCTGAATACGCGACCGCATGGGCGCAGGCCGGCCGCCCCATCCCCGCCCTCGGAACCACGCACGCCGACTCCTTCCATGGCCCCGTCCCCGTCACTCCACAACTCAGCGACGAAAAAATCTCGACCGACTATGTCAAAGAGACCGGCATCGCCATCATCGAGCGCTTTCGCGAGGGCAACCTCGATCCCGTCACTACTCCCGGCTGCCTCGTCGCCGGCCACGCGCCATTTGCCTGGGGCCGTTCACCCGCAGACGCCGCTAAGAATGCTGTCTTGCTCGAGTCCATCGCCCGCATGGCCTTCCTCACTGTCGCCATCAACCCGCTCGCCACGCCCATCCCGCAATCGCTGCTGGATTTTCACCACGAGCACAAACACGGCCCCCACGCTACCTACGGACAAGCTCCTGCAGCCGCTTCCGCGCCCGCCACCAAGCATCCGGCCGCACTCCACGATTCGCTCGCCGAGGCCGCCGTCGCCGCGGCACTCAAAAAGTAACCGATACTGTTACGAATAGACGCGCGGCCTCACCCGACCTCCAACTCCATCCATCCGTCCTGCATCCCGGCAAACTTCACCCGGCGGCAATCCTCGACCACCCAGTCCGCGCCCGCTGCCCGCAATCCATCCACTCGCGTGCCGCTGCCAATCCCGATCACCCGCGCTCCCGCTGCCTTCCCCGCCGTCACTCCTGCCGGAACATCCTCCAACACCACACACTCCGCCGCCACAAATCCCAGCTTTGCCGCCGCCGTTAAATACGGCTCGGGATGCGGCTTGCCCTCCTTCACATCGCTCGCCGTCACTAGTTGCGCCGGAGGCTTCAGCTCCGCCGCCGCCAGCCTCACCAACGCCAGCGCTCGCGTTGACGAAGTTACGATCGTCCATCTGTCTATGGGCAGAGAAGCTAACAGTGCCCGCGCTCCCGGCAGCGGCTCGATCCCCGCCACGTCCTCCATCTCGCGCTTCTCAATCACCCGGTTCTCCGCCGCATAATCCGCGCCCGGCAGCAACTCCGTCACCGTCGTCAAACTCGGCCGCCCATGCGCCCGCTCCACCGTCTCTGCGGGATCGAACCCATGCTCTATCGCCCACTGCCGCCATACCCGCGTCACCGCCGGAATCGAATTCAGCAGCACCCCATCCATATCGAACAGCAACGCTCGCGCCCGCACTGTCTCTGCCTTTGAACCCACTCTCTCCCCCGCTCTCGCTTCCCTTTGCTCCTACCATTCTCCACATTTCCCGGATTTTCGATTCGCCACTTGCCTCGCACAAATGCCCGCGCTATCCTTCCCTCCCAACCGGCCCCGCCTCTCCCAAACATCCTTAGGAGAATTTCATGTCCCGCATCCTCTGCCTCTCAACCTTCGCCGCCGCCCTCTTCGTCCCCCTCACCGCCATCGCCGAGCCCCCCAACCCTCCCGTCACCACCAACGCCAAAGTCAGCGCCACCAGCGATAACAAGCCCGTCACCCTCACTCGCCCCGCGCAAATTGCCCTCATGTTCATCACCGCCATCGCCGGCCTCGAAGATGCCTGCATCCGCGAAAACAAACGTCCCTGCACCATGAACGAAATGCTCTCCGGCGGAAAAGCCGTGAGCGGCTGGCCCCTCGGCAAACTCAAGTACGATCCGCGATCCTCCGACCCCGACTATATCTACGTCTTCACCGCCGGCCCCGTCGCCTGGGAACTCCGCGCCATCCCCCGCAACAACGCCAACGGCGGCTTCTACGTCATCCGCCTCCAGGGCCCCACCACCTCGATCTTCTTTAATCCCGCCGGCCCCGGCTCCATCGCCGGCCTCCTCCTTGACGGATACTCCATCGAAGGCGACTCCTTCATGAGCTAGCCGCCATTTGCTCTTCAACGGTTACGTTTGTTTTGAACCGTCGCGACCGCCTCGCGCTACTCCCACACGCTGTTGTGCCGCTGCAACCACCAGCACGCCTGTGCCCCACCATGAGGAAACAGCGACCGCGAACAATTCTGCTGCTCCGATCCCAGATAGTCGTACTCCTCTTTACTCCCCTTCAGCGGCGTCCCCAGAGAATAGTCCACTTGCACCGTGCCGAATCCCGTCCCGCGCGCGACCTTCGCCCGCCACACAATCCAGTCCACCGCATACGTGATGCCCGCTGCAATCACCAGCCCCAGCAGCACTCGCTCCGCCCACCGTTTCATTCTGCCCGCCTCGTCGTTTCAGCCCTCTCCACAAGGGCCAACCTACAACCTCTCGCTGCGGAATTCTATAAAAAATAACTCCGGCTCACCGCCTGTTTTCCTGCCAGCCTCGCCTGTACTATTCTTATGTTTCCAGTTCTCTAGCTTTCCAGTTTCCCGGTTTCAGCCACTGCGCTCTTCGCTTCACGCACTTTTTCTGAATGCCGACCACTCGCCATCTCGCTCTCCACTCCCCGGCCGGACACTCGCCCGTTCGTCGCTCTATTGCCTTCGCTGGCCTGCTCTACCTCGTCACCCTGCTCTGCGCGCCCATCTTCCTCGCGCCGCAAGATGCAAAACTCCCCGCCTGCTGCCGCCGTGCCGGAGCCCACCACTGCGCCATGAGTGCCGGGACGACCGCCATGCCCATGGCCGCCTCCGCGTCTGCCCCTGACTCTTCTGCCGCGCTCCTGCCCGCCGGCCCCGGCATCTCCTCCGCCAGCCACTGCCCCGCCTGGCCCCGCTCCTTCGCCACGCCTCACTCGCAGGCCTTTGCCCCACAACCTTCCGCCGGGATTTCCGCCGCACTCCTGTCCGCGGCTACTCTCCGCTCCCGCAACGACGCTCTTGCCCGCATCGCCCGCCTCCGCCAGCTCTCCCTCCGCGGACCGCCGCTTCCCTCCCTCGCCTAGCACTCCGCCGACCCGACGCAGCTCTGCATCGTTTCGCGCCCGTCCGGTCACCGGCGTCTTTCCATCCGCGCTTATGTAACTTTTCAGTTACAAACAGCGCCCCCAGCCTCAAAGGATCCCAGCACCCATGCGCAAGCTCATCCTGTGCCTCTTCGTCTCCGTATCTTTACTCGCTGCAGCCTCGCCCGCCCTTGCCGACGCCTACGGCCGCGTGCAGGGCATCGTCCACGACCCGCAGCATCGCCCCATCGCCGGAGCCTCCGTCACCCTCCATAGCTCTACCTCGGAATTCCATCTCACCGCCTCCACCAACGCCGACGGATTGTTCCGGTTCCCCTCCGTCCCCCTCGGCGAATACGCCGTCACGGTCTCTCAATCCGGATTCGCCAGCCTCACCCAGTCCTTCACCCTCGCCTCCGACACATCGCAAATCCTCCACTTTGAGCTCGCCGTTGCCACCGTCGAGCAGTCCGTCACCGTCACTGGCAGCCCCGCAAATGTTGACACCGTCACCCCCACCACCCTCGTCAATCGCCAGGACATCCTCGAGACTCCCGGCGCCGACCGCGCCTACGGCATGGAAATGATCACCGACTACGTTCCCGGCGCTTACATGACCCACGACATGCTGCACATGCGCGGCGGCCATCAGGTGAATTGGCAGATTGACGGCATCGCTATCCCCAATACCAACATCGCCTCTAACCTCGGCCCCCAGATTCTGCCGGGTGACATTGACTACCTCGAGGTGCAGCGCGGCAGCTACACCGCCGACACCGGCGACCGCACCTACGGCATCTTTAACATCGTTCCCCGCAGCGGCTTTTCGGGCAACAACGATGGCGAGCTCATTCTCAGCGGCGGAAATTTTTTTCAGACCAACGACGCGCTCTCCTTCGCCAGCCACACCGAAAAACTCGCTTACTACGCCAGCCTGGCCGGCAATCGCTCCGACTACGGCCTCTCCCCGCCCGTCGGTCAGGTCCTCCACGACGCCGCCAACGGATATGGCGGATTCGCCTCCCTCATATACAACAAATCGGCACACGATCAGTTACGTTTTGTCGGCTCCGCCCGCACTGACTTCTTCCAGATTCCCTACGATCCCGATCCCAACAGCTATGAGAATTCGCAGTACGACTCCTCCGGCCTCCGCGACACCCAGAGAGAAGTAGACTCCTACGGAGCCTTCACCTGGGCCCACAGCTTCACTCCCGAGACCCTGCTCCAACTCTCCCCGCTCTATCACCTCAACACCGCCGACTACAATCCGGACGTCAACGACACGCCCAATGCCACCACCTCGCACCGCACCACGCAATACGCCGGCATTCAGGCTTCCATCGGGACCGTCATCGCCAACAACACACTCCAGGCCGGCATCTACTCCTGGGGCCAGCACGACAGCAACTATTTCAACGTCATCTTCAACGACTCCAGCGGCGCACCTCCCATCTCGCTCTCCAACAATCCCACTGGCGGGTTGATCGAGGCCTTCATCTCCGACAATTACAAAATCACTCCCTGGCTCACTGCCATCGGCGGAATCCGTCAGTCGCACTTCCAGGGCGACATCACCGACAACTACACTGCCCCCCGCATCGGCCTCGCGCTTGAAATTCCAAAACTCCACTGGGTCTTCCGCGGCTTCTACGGCCGCTTCTATCAGCCTCCGCCGCTCGCCTCCATCTCCGGGCCCATCCTTGAATACGCGCAGCAGAACGACACCACCTTCGTCCCGCTCCACGGCGAGCGCGATGAAGAGCATCAGTTCGGCGTGCAGATTCCATTTCGTGGGTGGATGCTCGACGCCGATACATTCCAGACTCGCGCCAACAACTTCCTGGACCACTCCAATATCGGCGAATCCAGTATCTATATCCCCGTCACCGTCCAGGGCGCGCTCATCCAGGCGTGGGAGCTCTCCATCCGCTCACCGCGGCTTTTCAACCGCGGCCAGTTCCACCTCGCCTACTCCAATCAAATCGCGCAGCAGCGCGGCCCCATTACCGGCGGCCTCATCTGCACTCCCATCAGCTCTCCACAATGCGATGCCGGCTTTGACTACGAGCCCGTTGATCACGACCAGCGCAACACCCTCAATGTCGGATTCAATGCCTCGCTCCCCCATCAGATTTTCGCCTCGACCAATGTCTACTACGGCTCAGGCTTCGTCAATGGCGACTACGGCAGCGACCCGCCGGGACCCTACACCAATCCCTATCTGCCGCAGCACACTACCTTCGACCTCTCGCTGGGAAAGAAATTCTCTGACAATCTCACCGGAACACTCACGGCCCTCAACGTCGCCAATCGCCGCGTCCTGCTCGACAACTCGCTCACCTTCGGCGGCTATCACTACAACGACCCGCGCCAGATTTACGCCGAGATCCGCTGGCGCTTCCACTACTAATAAATTTCGCTGCACTTCCATCCGATGCGTCACTCCGGCTGGCGTACCGCCCCCTCACGGACGCCAGCGCGCTTCCAGGTCCTCCGGCATCATCACCGAAACTTCGATCCGGTTCCGCCCATTACGCTTCGCCGTATACATCGCCCGGTCCGCTGCCTCCACCAGGTCGCTCGATTTCGATTCCGGTCCCGGCGCAAACGAAGTCACCCCGATGCTCGCCGTCACATATCCTGCCGGAGACGCCACATGCTCCAGTCCCAGCCGCGAAATCGCGATCGCTACCTTGCGCGCCAGATGCATCGCGCCCTCTTCATCCGTCACCGGCAGCAGAATTACGAATTCCTCCCCGCCATACCGCGCCGCTAAATCCCCCGGCCGCTGCACTACCTCATTCAGCGCCCCGGCAATCCTCCGCAGCGTATCGTCCCCCGCCACATGGCCCCGGGCATCGTTGAATGCCTTGAAATAATCCACGTCCAGCATCAGCAGCGAGACCGTTGACTCTTCGCGTTGCGCGCGACGCCACTCAGTCTCAAGCGTCTCGTCGAAGATGCGCCGGTTCGCCAGCCCCGTCAGCCCATCCATCGCCGCCAGCCGCTCCAGATTGTCGTATGCCTTCTGCAACTCCGCCTCCGTGTCCTTCCGCTCACTAATGTCCATTGCGGTCGAGATCACTTCCAGCGGTTTCCCAGAAACCGTGTCTCGCACTACCTGCACCTGCGCCTCTAACCACACATACCCGCCGTCCTTGTGCCGGGCCCGGTAAGAGAAGGTGGTGTTATCCAGCCCGCTCTTCAGATCCTGCAGCAACTGCTCCACCGCCGGCTGGTCTTCAGGATGAATCATCTGCTGATATGGCCCCGTCATCTCTCCCGGATCCCAGCCGAGTACCGGCTTTGCCGATGGCGACACATACACTCGCCTGCCCTCAAGTGTTGACCGCGTAACGATCACTCGCGCATTCAGCTGCAGCGTGTTGTAAAGAGTCTCCAGCCGGTGCCGCGCCGCCAGCTCACGCCCGATGGGGTATACCGTGGCCAGCGCCACCAGCAGAAATATCTGCAACATCAGCGTGCGAATTTCGATTGAGCTCGTCCGCACCAGCGCAAACGGCCCGTGCCCCAGATACGTGCAGACCATCCCAATCGGCGCGGTTACCGTCAGGCCCAGCATCCCCAGCGCCAGCCCCCCGCGAAACACCATCAGAATCATTATTGTGATCAGCACATAGAGCGGCGTAAACCAGTCCTGCGAAAACACGATGACACTCGCGCCCGCAATTACCAGCAGGCTCACCATCGTCGTCTCCAGCGAGCTCTCATCAAACAGGCGCTGCATCGTTCGCCGCCGCAGCACGCCCCATAGCGCGATTACCAGCAGCAGTCCAAGCTCATGTCCCAGCAGCCAAAGTCCTGCCTTCACCCCCGCGTCCGGCATCTTCCATATCAGCCCGAGCGACGCCGCGATGGCGCTCGATATCGCTACCGCAGTGATCGAGCACGCGGTCAAACGCAATGCCGGCATCCCAAACCTTGCCGTGTCGTCGTCGTAGCTCTTCGCGGTGCCCCACATCATCACCGCGACTTCAGTGATATTTGCCCCCGCCAGCAGCAGCGCCCCCAGCCACGGAACTCCCGACAGCCGTATCGCTGCCACCAGTCCCACAAACCCCGCCGCCCCATGCCATCTCCGCGACCGCGGGTCAAGCCGCAGCAGCCGGGTCACCAGGATCCCGTTCACCAGCCAGATCGCCGCGACCTCCCGCGTAAATCCCGCCGCGAAGTAAGTCGCCAGCGTGATCGCGAAGACCACCGCACCTGTCCACCCGGGCGACTCGTTCGCCATCCACCGGACAGACATCAGCCCCCTGCGGGGCAGGAAATTGCTCGACAACGTCGTTGCCATTTCGTCGTGACTCTCTCTACACACGCCCCCGGCAAAATTCAGCTTATCCGGAGAAATCTGTACTTCTATATAGTTGTGTCGCCGCGGCGTCTTTTCGCCGCTGTTCCCAAAGTCCGGCTGGCCTTTGCCGCTGGATCTTCCGGACAACTCTAGTGCTTCCCATCAAAGGCGAAGCCAACTCTATGGTCACTTCCGCCTGGTTTCTTGCCCATTCTGGAACGAGTCAGGCGATTAGACAGCCTAACTCATACCCCCGCCATGTCCCTTCTGTGGCAGTGGTCGCCCACACACGGTGTTCAATCTGAAACTCCCTTCTACTCCTCCTCGGATGCTTCCCCCCGGGCTGCTTCTCGCTTTCCATCCCTCCTGTTCCCTCGTTGCCATTCCCCCCAACGCTACCCCCGCTCGCACCACAGTCGCCGCCCCCGCCGCGCCGAATTTACCGCCCTCCTTTTCCGCCGATTTTCTTCTCCCCGCCCGCATTTTCCGCTGGCCTCAACACTCCCCCGCTGCGCTACACTGACCCCTAGCCACTCACCCCCGCAGTGACTGCTGCCTCAATGACCGCGCGCGCCACAAAACGTCAGACGCCCACCCAGATTCCGGATAAGCTCTACTTCCGCATCGGGGACGTCGCTCGCCTGCTCAACGTCGAGCCCTACGTACTCAGGTTTTGGGAGACAGAATTTCCCCAGCTCAAGCCCGGCAAGAGTGGCACCGGCCAGCGCCTCTATCGCAAACGCGATGTCGAGTGGGCGCTCCGCATCAAGCAACTGCTCTATGAAAAGGGCTACACCATCGCCGGCGCCCGCCAGGTCTTCAAGAGCGAGACCCGCGCCAATCAGCCAGATCTTCCCTTTCAGCGCTTGGATAAAGCTCGCCTCGATAAAATGCGCGCCGAACTCAACGCTCTCCTCGAGCTTCTCTCCGAGGGCAAACCCCATGCCCCCTCTTCCGCCCGGGCCAAACCCTCCTCCGGCGAGAAGTCCTCCTCGGTTCACAAACTGCCCGGCCCAGGTTTATTCTAGTGACAGGGGTGGCAGGGATAGTGGAAGCCGTCAACCAGCACGCACAGCCGGCTAAGACCAGCAAGTTTCCCGTCTGTTGCCAATGCTCATCCAATCACCTCCGGCGCTCCAAATTCCGCTCCACCGACGCTACGGAGCTCCTCCGCCTCCATATCCCGGTTCGCTGCCGCTCCTGCCACGAACGCCAGTTCATCTCCATCTTCGGCCTCTTGCATCTGCGCGGAAATTAGCCCGCCCCGCTCCACTTCTCTTCTCCACTCTCTCCCCAAACTACAAGAGGGCAAAACGCTCTCGGCGTCTCGCCCTCCTGTGTTGCCTTTATGTTTTACGTGTTGCCTTTGCTCTTTCGCGGTCTCGCCGCGGGCCCGGAACTATTTCTCCCTCACTCACTCTCGCAACAAATAAAAGTCGCAAGCTGAGTGTCGCCCTATATCTTGTTGCGTATCTGTAACACTGTCAAGAAGAATTTCCTCCGCTTACAATATCGGCTACGTCACTTGCTGCGGGGTTCTGCCGAACATCTCGCCCATCGCGACGCCGTCCTCACCATGCCATCGCTCTCCATCCCGACTCCGCTCCCAACTGCGCACTCGCTCTCGCGCCGCGCTCGAACTTCTCTCCGCGCCTTCTCCCCGCCTGCCCTTGCGCTCTTCTCCCTCGCGCTCGCTTCTCTTCTTACCACCGCCTGTCACTCGCTTCCTCCGTCGAAGCCGCTGGCCGAACTCACTCCAACCGAACAATCCGGCCACCGCGTCTACGAATCCCGCTGCGCCTCCTGTCATTACGCCAACTCCCAGCGCGCTCTCCACGGTCCCGGCCTCCAGGGGATATTCAAGCTCCCCTATCTCCCCAGCGGCGCTCCCGCCAACGACGAAAATGTCCGCAACGTAATCCTTCGCGGCCGCAACACCATGCCCGCTTTCTCCCGCGACCTATCCGACGACCAGATCAATGATCTCCTCGCTTACCTCCACACTCTATGACGGAACTCTCGCCCTCCCGCTCCCCCGCCTCGCCGCCTGACCCCAAGCCTTCCGGTACAAGACCGCGCTCCCCGCGCCGCGCCGGTGTCCTCCCCGGGTTGCTCGGCATCTCCGCCTACCTCATCCTCATCGCCGGCTCCATCTTCCTCCAGGCCCTCCCGCAACGCGTCTTCAACGTCCGCGCCGCCGCCCTCGGCATGCTCGCCTCCTTCCTCATCCTCAACGCCGCCCTCGGCCTCGCCCTCCTCCGCCGTTGGGGATGGGCCATGGCCACCGCCGCCTGCGTCCTCCTCCTCGCCTACTACTCATGGCTCTACGCCCGCACCCACCAGTCCTTTCTCCTCGTCGGCTGCGCGGCCAACCTCATCTTCTTCCTCTACCTGGTCCGCCCTACCGTCCGCAAACGCCTCCGCTAGCCGCTCCATCTCCACTCCACCACCAAGGCTTAGCAGGACTCTCTCCGTTCCCACTCCGGCACTCTTGCCTTCCTCGCTAGTACATCTTTAGTTACATATCGCAGCGCTTTTCCATACCCAACTCCGACCCCGCGCGATATATTTCGTCTGCCGTCGGGCCCCCGCGCGGACGCTCGTTGTCCGCAAGCACGCACGCAAAGTTTGCGTCGTAATCCCCCTGGGTCGGGTCTCTCATGTCCATAATTCGGGCGTTCATCTCCTGAATTTTTTCTTCCCCGGAATTCGGTTTTCGTTTTCAACTTTGCTTTTCATTTTCAAAGTCCCTCGTGAGGCCTTTATGTCTCTGTTGAAACTCCCCCTCTGCAGCGCCGTCCTGGCTCTGTTCGCCGTCACCCCCGCACTGATCTCCACCTCGCAAGCCCAATCTGACTCAATCGTCACTCCCGTCAAAACTCCCGTCGGAGCCGCCGTGGGCACCGTCGTTCCCCGCCTCGTCAAATTCTCCGGCTCCATTCCTGATTCCGCCGGCTCGACCGTCGTGCTTCACTTCTCGCTCTATGCTGCCCAGACCGGCGGCGAGCCCATCTGGTCCGAGGCACAATCGGTCACCCTCTCCGACGCGGGCAAATACTCCGTCCTTCTGGGAATCACCACTTCGCCCGGCCTGCCGCAGCAGCTCTTCACTACCGGCTCCGCCAAATGGCTCGGCGTAAAACTTGGTGATGGCGAAGAAGCTCCACGCACTCTGCTTCTCGCTGCGCCCTACGCCCTCAAGGCATCCGACGCCGACACACTCGGCGGACATCCTGTCACCGACTTTGCGCTGCTCGATAGCGGCAAGCCGGAAACCGGAACCCCCATCACCCAGATTAATGTCGGCACCGGCATCTCTGGCGGAGGCACAGGCCCCACCGTCACCATCTCCGCCGGCCCCAATGTCCTCACCTCCCTCACCGGATCGAACGGCCTCCAGGTCACCCAGTCCGGACACGCTTACTACGTCACCGCAGGCCCGGGCTTGATCACACTCGGCAATACCTACTTCGCCCAGCTCGCTGCTCCCAACACCATGACCGGCAAGCTGACCCTCAACAACCAGCTTTTCTCCACCGCTAACTTCGCAAGTGAATTCGCCATCCAGGGTATTAATACCGGCAATCTCGCTGGCGGAGTCTACGGCGCGGCGCCCGTCGTCGGCTTGCAGGGCGCCTCCACCAACACCGCCTCCGGCGCAGAGTCTTACGGAGTCTACGCTCAGTCCGCCAGCGCTTACGGCATCGGCGTTTATGGCTACGCTCCAGGCGGCTACACAGCTATCGGCACGTACGGTCAGGTCGGTAGCCGAAGCAACACCGGAACGACACTCGACAGCGAAGGTTACGAAATCGGCGCCTGGGGCGACACAGGCACCACATCTAATTCCTCTGGGTTTGGCGTATTAGGGACTGGCGACAGCAATACCTTCGCCGGAGTCTTTGACAACAATGACTCAACCGGATTCTACCCCACTTTGCTGTCGCAAAATTCCTCCACCGGCCAATACTCAATCGTCTTTGAAACCTACACCATCGACAGTGGCACCGTCTGCACGATTGATTACTACGCCGACCTCATCTGTGACGGCAACATCCAGGCCGTCACCAAAACGTCGGACCAGCGCAAAGTCGCAACCTATGCCGTCCAATCCTCCGAGAGCTGGATTGAGGACTTCGGCTCCGGCCAACTCTCCGGTGGCCACGCCATCATCACCCTCGAGCCTGCCTTCGCCAAGACCGTTAACACCGGCGTCGACTATCACGTCTTCCTGACTCCCAACGGAGACAGCAAAGGTCTCTACGTCACCTCCAAAGGCCCCGGCGGCTTTGAGGTCCATGAGTCCAACGGCGGATCGTCCAACATATCGTTCGACTACCGCATCGTTGCCAAGCGTCGCGGCTCTGAAAACGTCCGCCTCGCGGATGTCACCGAACAACGTAAACGCGCCGTCGAGTCACTCCCTACCTTCCGGCCCAAATCCAAACCCGCCCATCCTTCCCCACGCACGAATGTTCTCGTCGTGGGTGCGCAGGCTGCACTCTCCACTGCGAAAAAATAGCCGCGCCTCAGCTCAACTCCAACAACAACGGCCTTCCCTCGGGAAGGCCGCTTCGCTTTCAATTGTCGCTTTCCACCCGCTGCCGCTCGGTCACCTGAAATTGGAAATTAGCACGACGTCGGAGCGGGTCTGGCCCCGCGCCATTGCGAGGTGATTACTCGACCGGCTTCGCGCGAACGAAAACATCTGCTGCGAGGAAAAATCACTGATGCGATGGGGGGCGCCTCCAGCTACTGGTTGTTCCCAGATGTTCGCAATCCCATTGTCAACTTGAATGTACTGCACAGCGTTGCCGTCGGCTGACCAGACGAACGGCGGCCCGTCGGGCGGAGTTTCTGCAACGCGAGTCTGACTGCCGTTCGTCGTCGAAACCAGCACGGTGTAAATGATCGGTTCCGTTGTCGTCGGTCTCGTGTACGAGACGACTTTGACGCCGTCCGGCGAAATGGATGACGACCATAGCCAATTCGCGAGGCGCGTGGACTCGCCGCCTTCAATCGGGATCCTGCGCAAATCGAACGAGCCGCCTAAATCCGCGGTGAATACTGCCCACTTCCCGTCCGGAGAGCAAGCCGGCGAAACCTGCGCGTAGTTCGCCATCGTTGAGAGTTGAGTCGGATTCCCTCCATCGGCGTCCATCCGCCATAGCATCGACTGCCCGCGCCGGTTGGAGATGAAAAGAGTGTGCCGGCCATCGCCACAGCCGGCAGGAAGGGCATTGGCGTGATCATCGGAAGGAGTCAGGATCCTGGGATTCGTTCCGTCCGCATCCATCTCTCCGATTTCTCCGTCCATCGTCGAGTAGACGAGCGACTTTTCGCCGAGCCAATCGAGCTGCAGCACCCTCGGATCTCCCGAAGTCACCTGTTGCGCATCGGCGGGATTCCCGTCTTCCGCCACCCAAACCGTACTTGTGGATTCGGACGCGATGGCCACCAATTCGCTGCCCAAACTCGACGCGCCGAGAGCGAGCAGGGCGTAGTTGCTTAGATCGTTGGTCAGCTTCTCGACTTTTCCTTCCGGATAGGAGACGAACCAGATCTGTCCGTGCGAGCCTTTCGAATAATCCGTGACGACAACTAAGAGGCCGCTTTGATCGGGAAGCCATGCGGCTTGTCCCAGAGGCAAACCCAGCGTAGCAAGCGTCCGAACCTTTCCGTCCGCCGCGTTCACCGCGAACAGGGATCGGCCTTTGCTGGCGCTGCCTGCGGTCACCACGATCGTGCTGCCGTCCGGAGACCACGTCGGCGCGAAGATCGGTAATACCGCATCGTCTACGGTAGCGAGAATCTTTTCATTGCCGCCGTCGGAGTCAGCAACCACAAGATGCAAGGAGGTAAATGAGCTGTCCTCCCTTGCAAACGCAATGCGCGATCCATCGCGGTTAAACGTCGGTGCTGTATCTACATCGGTCGTCAATTTGCGAACCGTACCGCCCAAGGCCGGCATGCGGTAAAGAGAGGCCTCATCCTTGCTGGCTTCATCCTCGCGCGTGAAATATATGTAACTGCCGTCAGGCGAGAAGGAAAGCCCCCAGATTTCGGACTTCGTACTCAGAACCCTGACGCTACTATCCACGTTCACCTGGCGAATCCAGATGCTCTTCTCGACTCCGGTGTTGATTACATACGCCACATACTTGCCGTCTGGAGAAATTGCAGCGAACTCCACGTTCCCGGAGTCGGTAAGTTTTCTTAGTTCCATCTTCTGGAACGTAAAGTTGCTGGTGTTTTTCAGAGACCGGCCCCGATATAGCGCGAATGAAATGGCCAGGACGGCGAGCACAACGGCGACTGCGAGACCGAGAAAGAGCTTTCGATTCCTTTTGCGCGCAGTGGAGGCAACCGCGACCGCGACGCCGCTCGAATCCGATGCGGTGCTGTCGCGCTTCAGGCGCTTGAGATCGCTGCGGATGTCCACGGCGCTCTGGTAGCGCAGCTTCTTGTCTTTTTCCAGCGCCTTTGCGATCGACTCTTCGAGCTTCGGGGAGAGGTCGGGATTCAGGCGCACCGGTGGCACCGGGTTCCGGTTGAGAATCGCGTCCGCGATCATTCCAGGCGTATCGCCGCGAAAGGGATGCGCGCCTGTACTCATTTCGTAAAGCACGGCTCCAAACGAAAACAAATCTGTGCGCGCATCGAGCTCCTCGCCACGCACCTGTTCCGGCGACATGTAGGTCAACGTGCCCATCGCAACCCCGGGGCGCGTCAGAGGCGATGAGTTTTCTACCGTCGGCATCGCTGACAAATCCAGCGCATTTCCCGGCGCTGTAAGCTTCGCCAGTCCGAAGTCGAGTATTTTTGCGTGTCCGCGGTCGGTGACGAAAATGTTGGCGGGCTTAATGTCGCGGTGGATGATCCCTTTGGCGTGCGCTGCATCGAGCGCGTCGGCGATTTCGATTCCCAGTTCCAGGATTTCGTCCGGCGGCAGTGGCTTGCCGTTGATCTGAGCCTTGAGCGTCTGCCCGTCGAGAAATTCCATGGCGATGAATTCACGGCCGTCGTCTTCGCCGATATCGAGGATGGTGCAGATGTTGGGATGATTCAGCGCGGAGGCGGCCTGGGCTTCGCGGCGGAAACGTTCTAGCGCCGCTGGATCGCGCGCCGTATCGGCAGGAAGAAATTTGAGCGCTACAAAGCGATGCAGCCGCGTGTCCTCCGCCTTGTAAACCTCACCCATCCCGCCGCTGCCGATTTTGGCGAGAATGCGGTAGTGCGAGATGACCTGCCCGGTGGCAAGCGAACTATCCAACATTGGGGGCCATCTTAGGTTGCGCCTGAGGGTAAGTCAACGAATGCGGGCCCCAGCAGCGCCTTATGTGACCGCAATAAAATTGTGACAGTCCCGCGTCCTCAACTCCAACAACAACGGCCTTCTCGCCCTCTACCGCGGCGCGAAATATCCCTTCTTCGCTCGCACCTGATATTTCCGGTTTACCGGAACCAGCCAGATCGCCCGAAACTCCCCGTTCGCCTTGAAGTCCGCAGGCCGGTACTCCAGCGCATACTGGCTTCGCAGCTCATCCTCAATCTGCAAAAATGCGCGCGCCACATCCTCATCCCGCAGAGGAACGAAACTCCGACCTCCCGTCGCCTCCGACAGTTGCGCCAGCGTGTCGTCACCCAGGTCCTTCGTCGGACTGATGTTCGTCGAGATCGTGTAAATCGTCGTCTCCGCGCGCTGGCACATCTTCACCGCTTCGTCCTCGCGCACATGGCTCTGGTTGTCGTGCCCGTCGCTCAGCAGCACGATCGCCTTCCGCACCAGCTCGTTGCTCTTCTCCGGCAGCAGCTCATCGCGACACGCTTTATAGACCGCGTCAAACAGCGCCGTGCCCCCGTTCGACTTCAAGCCGTGAATCCCCTGCGCCAGCCGGTCCACATTGTCCGTGTATCCCTGTGTCAGCTCGGGAGTCGTATCGAATCCCATCACAAACGCCAGGTCCCTCCGCGGCTTCAGCACCGACTGCAGAAAATCAATCGCCGACGCCTGCTCGAAACTAAATCGTGAGTGGATCGAGCTGCTGGTATCAATCAACAGTCCCACCCGCAACGGCAGGTTCGTCTGCTGCTCAAATCGCAAAATCTTTTCCGGAGGCTTTCGCGCATCCAGCAGCTCAAAATCCTGCTGCTTCAAATTTCTGACGAAGTGTCCGCCCTTGTCCGTCACCGTGAATACGAGGTTCACCTCGTTTACCGTCCGCTTGATGACGTATTCGCCCTGATCATCTTTCTGTATCGGCGTGGCGCCCTGCTGCTGTCCCCCATTCAACAGGACCGGCCCACTGCTGCTCGCCGGCGCCGCCTGTCCCGCACTTTGCCCTGCGGTTGAATTGCTCTGTGTGCCCGCCGCGCTCTGTCCCGTCGTCGAACTGCTCTGTCCGGCTGCCGGCATCTTCAACGTCGCCGGCGCTGTGCTTCCCGCCGCTCCACTACTCGCGCCGCTCGTTCCCGCCGCCTGCGCACCAGCAACCGGCGCTCCCGCCATCATCGCGGCAAGCAATATCGCAGGCACGGCCACCGCCGCCCCCGTCCATTTCCTCTTCCAACTCCGAAACGTCATTCCCACCATTGTCCCGCTTTCACTTTACACGCCGCAGTCGCGCCATGAAACTCTCCAACTCCTCCGGCAACTCCGCTTCCCACTCCATCCACTCCCCAGTCCGGGGATGCGGCACTCCCAACCGCCGCGCATGCAGAAAATTCCGCTCCAGCTTCAGCCGCTCACTGCCCTCAATCTCTGCATCAACCGCCGCCGCTTCACTCCCCGGCGCCTTCAGCACCGAAGCCATCCGCTCGCTCACCGCCCGGCTCCCCAACTTCTTGCCCTTGCTCGCCGATCCAGTCCCGCGTGTCTTGTTCGCGCCCGTCTTTATGCCCGCGTTGTTCCTGCCAACCGTCACGCCTTCCGGGGTTGCTGAAACAATTTCACCCGCCGCCCCATACAGCGTGTCCCCCACCACGGGATGTCCCAGCGAGCTCAGGTGCACTCGAATCTGGTGCGTCCTGCCCGTCTCAATCGTCACCTCGAGCAACGTAAACTCGCCCGCCCCGGTCTCGATCCTCTCCAGCACCTTCCAGTGCGTCACCGCCGAACGCCCGCCGCTTCGCCTCGTCGTCATCCGCGTCCGCCGCACCAGGTCCCGGCTCACCGCCGCATTGATTGTGCCTTTTTCGCCCGGCATCCGCCCCTGCACCAGCGCCACATACACTTTCTCCGTCTCGCGCTCGGCAAACGCCGCCGCCAGCTTCGCATGCGCCGCGTCATTTTTCGCCACAACCAGCAGCCCGCTCGTCCCCTTGTCCAGCCGGTGCACGATGCCGGGACGCAATTCATCCTCCGGCTGTGACAAATTCGCCAGGTGATGCAGCAGCGCATTCACCAGCGTGCCCTTCCCGCGCTCATCCTCCGCCACCGACCCAGCGCCCGCATGCACCAGCATCCCCGCCGGCTTGTTCACCACCGCCAGGTCCGCATCCTCATACACAATCTCTAGAGGAATGTCCTCCGCTACCGCCCGCAGCGGCGCCCTCTTGGCGGCGCCCGTCACCCTAACCCGCTCCCCTCGACTCAGCCGCCGGCTCGCCCGCTCGACCACCGCGCCGTGCTCTTCGCCTTCTTGCGGCCCGCTATTCTCCGCCCCGTCCGCCGCCCGTCCGCCGCCCCGACCTCAACCTTGCCCTGCTCAATCAGCAGCTGCACCCGCGCCCGGCTCACTCCCCCCAGCCGCGCTACCAGAAAATGGTCCAGCCTCCATCCATCCTCCGCCGCCGTAACCACCAGCTCCCCGCCCGCAATCTCCGGCTCGCCTTTGCCCTTGCCACTTCCAGTGCCTTCACCGAATTCGCCTTCCTCGCCCCATCCCGCGCTCTCGATGGCCTCCTTCGCCGCACGCGCTGCCTCCCGCTCCGCTGCCTTCCGCTCTCTTGCCTCGCGGCGCAGGTCCACTCCGCCCGCTTTCTTGCGCGCCTCCATCCGCCCTTCACGACCTCGCGTCGGACTCATCGCGCTCCCTCTTCCACCGCCGCACGCGGCTGCCACTCCCGCGGCTCCCACCACAGCAACGCTGCCGCTGCTACCATCCCGAGACACACCACCTGCCCGCCCGTCAGCCAGCCATGCGTCCACGCCGCCGGCTCCACATCGCCCCGCATAAATTGCAACAGAAAGTGCATAATCCCGCCGCCAAAAAATCCCACTCCTGCCAGCCGCCCCGTCCTCAGGCCCCAGGTCCCCATCCACAGCACCAGCAGCGCCAGCAACAGGTCCGCCACCGCCGTAATTATCTGCACCGGAGCCAGCGCCACTCCCATCGGCGTTCCCCACATCACCAGCGCCAGCAAGCTGTGAAACTTGATTCCCCATGCCGCGCTCGTCGCGGTTCCATATCCACATCCCGCCAGCAAGCAGCCCACGCTCTCAATCGCCAACGCGAGCAACACGGGAGCCGTCAACGCATCCAGCACGCCCCGCACCGGCATCCGCGCCCGCACCGCGTAACCCAGCACCACCGCCAGGCCTACTCCGCCCGCCACCCAGCCCTGCGTCCCGCCGCTCAGCGCGCTCAGATTCAACAGCATTAGCGGGGACTCGCGAAATGCCTCCCAATGCAGCGCCACCATCACCAGCTTCGCCGCAATCGCGCCCGTGAACAGCGCGATGATTCCCATATTCCAAATTTTGTTGGGATCAACTCCCTGCTGCCGCGCCGTCCTCAGCGACAGTCCCAGTCCGGCCAGCACCGCCAGCGCCGCCAGCACGCCGTAGCTCGGCACCACCACCGGCCCAAAATGTAACAGTATCGGATACATATACTGACCGCCGCCGCGCCCTCACGAATCCAACCCGGGCGCCCCCGCCGGCCTTCGTTCCTCACGCGCTGCTAAAAAATGCAAACCGGCCCACGGGGCCGTACATCAGTGCGCCGGTGAACCCGTCCTAAGACGGCGGGAACCCGCCGCGACCCTTTAGGCATTCCGGACTGGCGGACACTGCACACCGGGTCGTGTATACGAGTCGAGTTCCCTGTTCAATGAATGTTGGTTCAACCAGCGTTAACCGACGTACCTGCTTTGCAGGCCGGTTCTGATTTGCATGCTACCCACTCTCCCCCGCTCGCGCAACCCCACCTTTTTGCCAGCGACAATGCCCTTTTCCTCGGCGCATACTCTCGTGCGCAAACCACGTCAAGCCCTTCCGTCCTCCGCTTTCGTCACGTCAAGCCCCTTGCTCAGAATTCCGTCCGCCCCTTTGCTCTGGTCCTCTCGCCTCCCCCCTATAATCGCTCCTGCCCCCAACCGCCTCCCC
>CAVZTG010000006.1:0-390382 GCA_963778195.1 Terriglobales bacterium
CCGCCCGCGACGGCACCGGAACAGTGCAATAATCCTCTCCGCCGGCGACTCAAATTGCACCTAAAACAGTGCATCCGCGCACCCCCCAAAACACCGCTTTTCAACCCCCTGCTAAGTTCCACATTCGACAGACTTTGACGCCCATTCTTCGCCCCTGAAATTTCTGCTAAAATATAAAGAAATCAATCAGTTAGAAGCCGACTAAACCCTCATGCCAGACGATCAAAATCCCCAGCTTCCGCTCGATCCTCCAGACCCCTCCGAGGGCCCCACCGGTGCCGCCTCTCTCGTCCCCATCAATATCGAAGACGAGATGCGCCGCTCCTACCTCGACTACTCCATGTCGGTCATCATCGGACGCGCCCTGCCCGACATCCGCGACGGCCTCAAGCCCGTCCATCGCCGCATTCTTTACGCCATGCAGGAGATGGGCCTGCAATACAACAAGAAGTACAACAAGTGCGCCAAGGTCGTCGGTCAAACCATGGGTCTCTACCATCCCCACGGCGACTCCGCCATCTACGACACCATGGTCCGCCTCGCGCAGCCCTTCAGCATGCGCTATCCGCTCATAGACGGTCAGGGAAACTTCGGCTCCGTTGACGGCGACCCACCTGCCGCCATGCGTTACACCGAGGCCCGTCTCACCCGCATCTCCAGCGAACTCCTCTCCGACATTGATCTCGATACCGTTGACTTCGTCCCCAACTATGACGAGTCCACCAGCGAGCCCTCCGTCCTCCCCGCGCGCATTCCCAATCTCATCATTAACGGATCCAATGGAATCGCCGTCGGCATGGCCACCAACATTCCGCCGCACAACCTGACTGAAGTCATCAACGCCACCATTGACCTCGTCAACGATCCCACCGCCGGCCTCGAGACCGTCCTCAAGCACGTCAAAGGGCCCGATTTTCCCACCGGCGGTTACATTTACGGCAAGAGCGGCATCGTCAACGCCTACAAGACCGGTCGCGGCCGCTTCCTCATGCGGGCCCGCACCGGCAAAGAGGCCATCTCCGGCGGTCGCGAAGCCATCATCGTCACCGAGATCCCCTACCAGGTCAATAAATCCAAGCTCGTCGAGCGCATCGCAGAATTAGTCAACAGCAAGATCATTGACGACATCTCCGACGTCCGCGATGAGAGCGACCGCGACGGCATGCGCATCGTCATTGAACTCAAGCGCGGCGCCCAGCCCGAGATCATCCTCAATCAGCTCTACAAGCACACCCAGATGCAAGAGAGCTTCTCCATGATCTTCCTCGCCGTCGTCAATAACCAGCCGCGCGAGATGGGTCTGCCCGAAGCCATCCGCCACTTCATCGATCACCGCATCGAGGTCGTCCGCCGCCGCACCGCCTTCCTGCTCAACAAGGCCCGCGACCGCGAACACATCCTCCTCGGCTACCAGATCGCCCTCGATCACCTCGACAGCGCTATCAAAATCATCCGGGGATCCTCCTCCCGCACCGACGCCCGCGAAAACCTCTTCCAGTATTTCTCCAACAAAACCGTCCGCGTTGGCGGAGCCGATATCCGCGGCGTCAAGCTCGACCCCAAAAAATACGGCATCGCCGTCGAGTCGCTCCCCGCCAACACCCTCATCCTCAGCTACAAGCAGATTGACGCCATCCTCGAGCTGCAGCTCTATCGCCTCACCCAGCTCTCCATTGACGAGATCGTCGCCGAGCTCACCGAGGTCCGCGGCCGCATTGATGAATACGAATCCATCCTCGCCTCGGAGAAAAAGCTTCGCTCCGTCATCATCAAAGAGCTCGAAGCTGTTCGCAAAGACTACGGCGACGAACGCCGTACCCACATCCTCGATGAGTCCGCCGACCTCACCCTCGAAGACCTCATCGCCGACGAGCAGGTCGCAGTCACCGTCTCTCACTCGGGATATCTCAAGCGCACGCCCATCTCCACCTACCGCCAGCAGCGTCGTGGCGGAACCGGACGGCTCGGCATGCGCACCCGCGAAGAGGACTTCGTCTCCCAGCTCATCGTTGACTCCACCCACGCCTACCTCCTCTGCTTCACCAACACCGGCCGCATCTACTGGCTCAAGGTTTACGAGATCCCCGATGTCGGCGCCGCCGGCAAAGGCAAATCCATCGCCAGCCTCCTCAGCCTCCAGCCCGGCGAACAGGTCCGCACCATCCTCGCCGTCCGCGACCTCGAAGAAGAGGGCAAATACATCTTCTTCGCTACCCGCAACGGCACCGTCAAGAAGACGCCGCTCAAGGACTTCAGCAACGTGCAGTCCCGCGGCATCATCGCCATCGGCATAGATAAGGACGACGACCTCGTCGCTGTCCGCATCACCGACGGCGCTCAGGTCATCTTCCTCGGCACCCACAACGGCATGGCCATTCGCTTCGAAGAAGAAGACGTCCGCTCCATGGGACGCCCGGCCTACGGCGTCCGCGGCATCTCGCTCGGCAAGGGCGACTACGTCGTCGGCGCCGCCGTTACTCCCAAGCAGATTGAGAAGTCCACCAAGGCTCCTGTGCCCTACCTCGTTCTCAGCGTCACCGAGAACGCCTTCGGCAAGCGCACTGAGGTTGAGGAGTATCGCCTCCAGACCCGCGGCGGCAAAGGCGTCATCAACGTCAAGACCACCGCGAAGAATGGCCGCGTCAGCTCCATCCAACTGGTGGACGAGACCTCGGAACTCATGGTCATCAGCCAGTTCGGCAAGATCATCCGCATTGACACCAAAACCGTCCGCGCCGTCGGCCGCTCCAGCCAGGGCGTCAAACTCCTCAACCTCGAAGAGGGAGACAAGGTTGCAGCCGCCGTCGTCATCCCCCCCGAAGAGGTCAAAGCCGAAACCGAAGGCACCCTCATCCAGTAGCCCGCATCTCTATTCAAACCGGCCGCATTGCCCCGTGCAATGCGGTCTTCCTTTTTTGCCGTCAACTCCAACTTGACTACTCTAACCATTCCAACTACACTAATCACAGAGGTCAACCCCAATGGCAACCATCCCAAATCAATGGCCGGTCGCAGAAGCAAAAGCCAGGCTCTCTGAACTGATGGAGCAAGTGGACAGAAACGGCCCTCAGACCATCCTCAAGAACGGCAAGCGCAGAGTCGTTGTCGTATCCGCCGAAGAATGGGACCGCCGCACCGGCGCAGGCAAGACTCTCTCTCAATTCCTAATGGACTCGCCCCTGGGCGCCTCCGGAATCGAATTCCCGCGCCATCCTGAGAAAGTCCGCCGCATCCGGCTGTAACCTCTCCCCCGTGAGCTTTCTTACATGAGCTTTCTTCTCGACACCAACGTTATTTCCGAAGTCTCAAAGCCGGCCCCCAACCCGGCCGTCCTTCAATGGCTCGACGAGAACGAACCTCAGCTTTACCTCAGCGTCATGTCTATCGCTGAGATTCGCAGCGGCATAGAACAACTCACCCCCGGACGCAGACGGCAGTTTCTTACCAGCCAGCTTCTTGAAAATCTCCCCTTGCGATTCGGCTCCCGCGTGCTGCCCGTCTCTGCTGAGATTGCCCAGGCTTGGGGAGTGCTCGCAGCCCGCAGCATCCGCGATGGCACCAACATGGGCGTCTTCGACGGATTCTTCGCCGCCACCTGTCTCGCCCGCGGCCTCACCATGGCAACTCGCAACACCAAACACTTCGCGCCGCTCGGCGTCCCCGTTTTCAATCCGTGGGCACGCCCCTGATCGCCATTTCCGTCCGCTCCCCGCCTCCCTCCCCCTGGCTCCCCCACTCGTGTCACTCATCCCGCACTCCCGTCCGCTTCCGAACCTCCCCTGTTACTTCCCCTCGCTCCCCCATTCCCCTATGCTCAAAAAGCTCTGTCGATCTCCGCGATCACTGCGGAGATGATGACTACTTACATCCTTCGACGCGCCGCAGTCGCCACAGCGGCAGCCTTGACCTTCCTCGTGTGTGGTTCCACGGTCTGGGCTGCCGCAGGCGATGGAGAGGTCCTGCGCCCCCACCTGCCGCCACGCTCGACGCATCATCGCCCCGCCATCGTCCGCGCCGCCGTCCGCTCTGCCGCCCTCCCTCACAGCCGCGCCACCATAATTCACGGCTCGCTCCATAGACCGCACGCGCCCCTCCACCAGCCCGCGCTCCGCGCTGCCGTTCGCCCCCTCCCCACACGCCGTCCCGCCCTCCATCTCAAGTCCGCGCCCGCGCGCTGGTCCTCGCGCCCGCTTTACCACTCCACGCTTCCTCCGCTCACTCCCTCCCCCACACCCAGCGATGCTGAACTCGAAGTCCTTCGCAACCGCGTCATCCAACTCCTCTTCACGCCTCTCACCGGCTCGCACGACTCTCTCGTCCGCCAGAATCAGCGCGCCGAGCAGGACGGCCTCGCCCGCATCGAAGACGACGCCGACATCCGCCGGCAGGTCATCACCCGCCAGCTCGTCGCTCTCCCCGTCAACATTGGCCTCCGCACCGACGAACGTCTCGCCTCCAACCGCCGCTACACCCGGCCCTGGACCGCGCGCTTCCTTCTCGACCTCGCCCGCGCCCACTACGCTCGCTTCGGCACTTCGCTCCAGGTCAACTCCGCCGTCCGCACCGTCGAGTTTCAAAAGCGCCTCCTCCACACCAACGGCAACGCCGCACCCGCTGCAGGAGACGACTCCTCATCGCATCTCATGGGCGGCACCGTAGACATCGCCAAGAAGCCCATGACCGCAACCGAGATGGCGTGGCTGCGCGGCTTCCTCCTTCCCCCTCCAGGTCGCCGGCCTCCTCGATGTCGAAGAGGAGTTTCAGCAGGCCTGCTTCCACATCGCCGTCTACAAGGCCTATGCGCCGCATCCCGCCCCGCGCTCCGACCCCGCCGCCGCATCCAAACAGCTGCAGGCTCAGGTGAAGACCCTCCGCATGCATGCCGCTGCCCCTGCCTCCGCCAGCGACGACTCCGACGGCCTCGCGCCTCTTGAAAATTCCCCGAATTCCAGCTCCCGCGTTGTTCCAGAAAACACTTCGACGCGCTAAAATCTCCCCGTAGTTCTTCGCCTCACTTACACTCGCAGTCCATTCCTCACGCCTGGAGTCCACCTATGTCTACCGCCGTTCCGCCTCTCGCCACCCCGCCCGCCGGCCTCTCACAAGTGGAGCGCGTCGTTGACACCTTCATCGCGCCATCGAAAACCTTCAACGACATCCGGCGCAGCGCCAGCTGGTGGCTGCCCTTCCTCATCGCCATCGCCATCGGCTACGGATTCATGTTCGCCGTCCAGACCAAAGTCGGCTGGGCCCAGGTCATTGACAACGAGCTCCGCCAGCAGCCCAAGCAGATGGAAAAGCTCGAGCAGGCCCCGCCCGACCAGCAGGCCAGGACCAAGAGCATCATGATCGCCACGAACCGCGGCATCTTCCTCGGTCAGCCCGTCCTCGTCCTCATCATCGGCGCCATCGTCGCCGGCGTCTTCATGCTCACCTGCAATTTCGGCGTCGGCGGTCAGGGCACCTTCAGCCAATACTTCGCCGTCTGGATGTACGCCACCCTACCCATCACCATCCACGGCCTGCTAACCATAGTCATGTTGTTCGCCGGAGGAGGCGGGAAAACTTCCGCCTCGATAATCCCCTCGGGACCAATCCCGGGTTCTATCTCGATCCCACGTCCGCGCCCTGGCTCATCGCCCTGCTCTCCTCGCTCGACGTCTTCGTCATCTGGCAGCTTGTCCTGCTATCGCTCGGCTGTGCCGCCGTCGCCCGCATCTCGGTCAAAGCCGCCTCCACCGTCGTCTTCGGTTGGTGGATTCTCGTCATCCTCTGCAAAGTCGGCCTCGCTGCCGCTCGCGGCTAAGCCGTCCCAATTCACAACTGGAACAGCCTGGGCTGCGGCCCGGGCTTTTCTTTCCCCGCCACTCCGCTGCCCGCCCCATACTGCTCGATATACGCGTCCGAGTCGAACTTCTTCCCCGTGCTCGACCGCGACATATACCGCACCGTGCCGAAGATCGGTCGCTCAAACCACGGCCGGTCAAATTTCCCGACAATCGCCCACGCAATCCCCGCATAGCCATTGGGATCGCGTCCATCCAGCTCATACGTGTCATTCAAAATCACTGCCCAGTCAAATGCAGTCGCAGGATTTGGCGCCCACTCCAGTATTTTCTTTGCCCAGTACATTCGCATGCGGTTGTGCATCCACCCGGTCGTCACCATCTGCCGCTGCGACGCGTTCCACAAATCATCGTGCGTCTCGCCCCTCCGCAACTGCTCCAGCGTGTAGCTTTGCTCCCTCGGATCGGCCGCATGCAGCTCCAGCGTCTTGCGCGCCCAGTTGTCCGCGCACTCCCACGAGTCATATTGCTCGTTATAGGTTACAAAATTGACCGCCAGCTCGCGCCACACCAGCAGCTCGTTAAACAGGGAAGTGCGGTCCGCCGCCGTCGCCCGTCCCGCCTTCACCGCCTGCTGCGCCGCCAGCGCAATCGTCAGCGGCGCAATGTGCCCGAAGTGCAGATACGGCGATAGCCTCGTTGACCCGTCCACCTCCGGAGCCCCACGGCGCTCCGCATAACCGCGAAACCCGTGCTGCATAAACGACTGCAGCCGCTTCAACGCCGCATGCGACCCTCCGGTGAACTCCTCAACCGGCAGCACCGTCCGGTCCAGCTTCTTCCAGCCCGCCGTCAGGTCCAGCCTCACGTCGTAATGTTCGAGCCCTTTCGGCCGCCGCCATCCCTGCTCCGCCGTCGCATTCTCGCAAGGTCGCAGCCAGTCCGGCCGCAGCCGCTCCAGCCGTGGCCTCGCCGTATACGCCGCGTACTGCGCCTTCTCGAGCAGCACCGACGGAACCACCACATCCGCATCCACCGTCAGATAGGGCAGATGTATTGACCGCGCCAGCCTGTCCCGCTTCGCCCGCATCAGCCGCAGCGGATTCTCATCCCCCACCACCACCGCGGCCCCAACCTCCTCCAGAAACGGCGCCACCTCATGCGTCGGCGGCCTCCGCAACACAAACCCCACGCCCCGCTCCGCCAGATCCACCTCAACATCCGCCAGCCCCTGCTGCAAAAAGTGGTAGTGCCGCAGATTCGCGTGGGGAAAATTATCAATCGCGGAAAAGAATGCCACCACCGGCAGCTTCATCCGGTTGCCGATCGCAACCGCCAGATCGAGCGCAGGATTGTCCACCGCCCGCTCCGCTCGCTGCATCCAGTAAACGACGCACTTGCCCTGCTTGCCAGGCTCACCGCCGCGCCGTACCCGCACCCGCGCATTCACCAGCTCCGCCAGCTCCTTCGCAAGCGTCAGCAGCTGTTGCTCGTGGTGTTCGTGAGTTTCGGTCAGTAGCACGCAGTTTCGATCCTACTCATTCGATGCGCAGTTCGAACTACCCGGCCGGGCTACCGCCTTTTACCCCATCAAAGAGAAAAGGCCGGCACTTGGCCGGCCCTGCTTTCGTTCTCTGAATACGCTCTTCCCGCTCTACCAGAGCCCCCACGCCCGGCTGATGTAATCGCTCAACGTCATCGTGATCAGCACCAGAAACGTGAAGAATCCCGCGCAGCACCGTCAACTTCACCAGCCGCGAGCTGTAGGCCACGTGCATGAAGAAGAGGATCACGATCATCGCCTTCACGCAGGCAATGCCAAGCGCAACGATCGGGTTGAATACGCCCAGATCCATCAAGGCCGCGCCCACCGTCACGCCGGTGAGAGACAGCAGCGTGCTAAAGACCATGCAGTACTGGCAGCGGCCTGACAATATGGTGCTCGGCATGCTCGCGGATTGTTGACGTTCGCTGCGTCGTATGCGGTTCAGACATATGTGCCTCCGGATCTGTCTCGGTGGTGCAGGTTGATGAGATAGAGCAGCGGAAACAGGAACAGCCACACAATATCGACGAAGTGCCAGTAGAGCCCGAAATTTTCGATCGGCGTCACATAGCCCGCCGTGAAGTCTCCCGTATGCGCCCGCCAGCATCAGCCAGCACAGCAGCCCGATGCCGATGATCATGTGCAGCGCGTGCATGCCCGTCATCGCAAAGTAGAGGAAGAAGTAAACCTGCGTCTTCTGCGCCATGTCCGGCGCCAGCGGCTGTCTCATTCGGCTTCTCCGTCGGTGCACGGAGTTCATGAAGCTGGAGTGAATCTCAGTGCCCGGAACGTGGTTCTCCTCCCACTTCTCATTGTACTCAAAAGTACTTCACCCCAAGAAACGCCAGCCCGAAGATCGTCGTCAGCAATGAGGGACCACACCAGCAGCCTCTCTTTGCGCACTCTCCGCCGCCCACACGGCCATCGCCATGAAAAAGCTCGACGTAATCAGCACCGCGTATTCAGCGTGCCGAGCAGAATTCAGCTGATTGCGACCCCGCCACAAACGCCGGGTAATACCAGTTGCGATAAATCAGGTACGCGGAGAACAGGCCGCCGAAGAACATGATTTCGGTCAGCAGGAAGAGCCACATGCCGAAGCTCGCGGCCTCGCTCTGCTGCTCCACCGTCTCGAAGTGGTGCGCGCAGAGTACGACGCGGATGCTCATCGTGCATCGCATCGTGCGTGTACTGCGCAGCGCGTGGCTATCCAACGATTCGTCACCTCGTGTCTTTCTGTCGCTTCCAGCCACTCGTAGTCGTACGCGTCGTGAGTCACCATCGGGATCATCCGTAAAGTTCTCAGTCAGCGGCGGCGACTGAATCTGCCACTCCAGCCCCGTCGCCTGCCACGGATTGTTGCCCGCGATCGCGCCATACTTCAGCGACCAACCAGGTAGATCATCGGCAGCAGATAGCCCACCCCAGGATCGACGCGCCCGCGGTCGAAAACACATTCAGCACCTGGAACTCCGGCGGATACGCATCGTACCGCCGCGGCATGCCCAGTATTCCCAGCAGGAACTGCGGGAAGAACGTCAGGTTAAATCCGATGAACGTCACCACCGCCGCCAACTGCGAGATCTTCTCCGGATACATCCGCCCCGTCATCTTCGGCCACCAGAAATGGACGCCCGAAAGGAACGCCATCAGCATGCCGCCCACCATCACGAAGTGGAAGTGCGCCACGATGAAGTATGTCTCGGTCAGATGAATGTCCGTGCCCAGCGACGCCCAGAAACACGCCCGTCAGTCCGCCGATGGTGAACAGGCCCGATAAATCCGAACGCATACAGCATCGGCGTCTCAAACGTGATCGAGCCCTTATACAACGTGAACGCCCAGTTGAAAATCTTGATCGCCGACGGCACCGCCACCAGCATCGTCAGCAGGCAGAACACCAGCGCCGAGTAGTTCGACATGCCCATGATGAACATGTGGTGCGCCCACACAAAGAACCCGAACACCGCGATCGCCACCGAGCAGAACGCCACCGCCGTGTATCCAAACACGCGCTTCCGGCTGAAGGTCGAGATCACTTCGCAGATCACGCCCATGCCCGGCAAAATCATGATGTAAACCGCAGGGTGCGAATAGAACCAGAACAGATGCTGGAACAGCAGCGGATCGCCGCCCTTGGTCGGATCGAAGACGCCGATCCCGAACGTGCGCTCCAGCACTACCAGCACCAGCGTGATCGCCAGCACCGGCGTGCCCAGCACCATCAGAATGATCGCCGCATAGTTCGACCAGACAAACAGCGGCAGCCGGAACCAGGTCATGCCCGGCGCGCGCATCCGGTGAATCGTCACGATGAAGTTCAGTCCGGTAAAGATCGAGCTGAATCCCGCGATGAAGATCGCCAAGCGCCGCCGTGACCACGTGCGTATTCAGAGTAATGCGTCGACAGCGGCGTCGTGAACGTCCAGCCCGTGTCCACCCCGCCCAGCACCATCGCCGCCAGGATGAACATCGCCCGCCGACCACGTACAGGTACCAGCTCAGCAGATTGATCTTCGGGAACGCCAGATCCTTCGCGCCCACCATGATCGGGATCAGAAAGTTTCCCAGCGTCGCCGGCACGATCGGCACCAGGAACAGAAAGACCATGATGATCCCGTGCATGGTGAACATCTTGTTGTAGGTGTCCGACGCCATCAGGTCCGGCTGCGGCGTCAGCAGCTCCAGCCGGATCAGCCCCGCAAACGCCCCGCCGATAAAGAAGAAAAACGTGATCGAGATCAGATACAGAATCGCGATGCGCTTGTGATCGCCGGTGAGCAGCCAGCTCTTCAATCCGAGCTCGTTGTTCAGATAGCTGCGCTTGGGCATCCGTCGCGGTATCCTGGGCGGCAGATGACAATCCACTGAATGGCGGCGGTGCTCATGGCTTTACCACTCCTGCGCTTGGGGTTGCTGTTTTGCCGGCGCACTTACCGGCGCCAGCTCTGATTAGCGCTGGTGTCCAGGGTCTGCTGCACGCGATAGTTCGTCTTCAGCCCCTTGATGTATTCCACCAGCGCGATGATTCCGTCTTCACTCACCTGGCCCCGATAGGTCGGCATAATCTGAGCATACCCTGCCGTCGCGTGCGGCGACGGATCCAGTATGGCCTCACGCAAAAACGCCTCGTCCACATGCTCCGTGCCGCCGCTCGCCATGGTCAGGTTCGTTCCAAACACTCCCGCCAGGCTCGGTCCGCGCGCCTGCGCGTCGCCCGTGTGGCAGCTCGCGCATCCCAGGCTGGCAAATAACCGCTCGCCGTTCTGCGCCAGGCTCATCCCGCTCGTGCTCTCACCCGCCCACGCCTCATATTCGTTCGGCGTCATCACCACCACTTCACCAACCATCTGAGAATGCAGCGTCCCACAATACTGCGTGCAGAACAGGTGATACGTTCCCGGCTTCGTCGCGTTAAACCACACCGTCGTGTAGCGGCCCGGGATCGCCTCGCGCTTCACTCGAAACGCCGGCACCGAAAAGCTGTGAAACACGTCCTGCGAAATAATCGTCAGCTGCACCGGCCGCCCCGTGGGCACGTGCAGCGAATTGATCTCGTGCTGCCCGCTCGGATGCTCCGCCTTCCACATCCACTGCTTCCCGACCACGTAAATGTTCATCGAGTTCGGCGGCGGGTTATAGATGCGGAAGTAAAGCAGCGCCCCCCACACGAAACAAATCATGAACAGCGCCAGCGGTATCAGCGTCCACGTCGCCTCCAGGACTACCGAGCCCTCGATCTGCGTCGCCACCGGATTGCGCGAGCGGCTGTAGCGATAGGAGAATCCGAACACCAGCAGTCCCACCAGCACCAGGCCCACCAGCGATATGGCGCAGAGAAACAGATACAGCAGGTCGGCCTGCTGCGCCATCGTTGACGCCTCGTCGGGGAAAATCTGCGAGTGGCTCATCCAGTTCGTCAGGAATTGCCACAGTACTTTGCTGATGTAATCCATCTCTTCCTATCCGTCTCGCCTTCCCTGCGCTACAAGCTCCCGCTCGTTATGTCTCAGCGCATATTTGCCTTTGGCTTCCTGCCGGAACATCAGGAACATGAAAATGCCGAGGAAGGCCACCGTGCCCAGGCACGCCAGCTGAATGATCCTCACAATCGTGATCGTGTAGTGCCCCGTGTGCGGGTCGTAGTGGTAGCAATACAGCACCACCGCCTCCGCAATCGAGCCGACCTTGCCGCCGGTGGCCTGGTCGAGCGCAAACAAAATGTCCTTGGGCGAATACTCAACCCCGAAGAAGTACTGTGCCAGCCGTCCCTGCGGCGTAATCACGGCGATCGCGCTGGTGTGCGCGTACTGATTCAGTTTCCCGTCCGGCCCCTGCACCTTCGCATAGTAGAAAGCCGAATGCATCCGACACCGCTTCAATATTCGGCTGCGTCCCTACCAGGTAGTGCCACCCGCCCGCTGTATCCGGACGCCCGTAGCGGCGCATGTATTGCTTCTTCTTCGCCGCCGCCATCGCCGGCGTCTCGCTCGGATCAATCGAGATGAAGATTACGTTGAAATCTTTCCCCGGCTTGTACCGCACCATCTCGAGCGCGCTCGTTACTCCGTCCATCTCTTCTGAACACAACATCGGGCACTGGTAATAGACCATCGCCATCACCGCCGGCTTCGATCCAAAATAATCCGCCAGCTTTACCGTCTTGCCCGTCTCGTCTGTGAACGTCGTATCCAGCGGCAGCTGATGATTCAAATTCTGCGCCACGCCAACCTTGTTCAGAATCGTCGGCAGCTGCATTGGTCGTGCCTTCCTTCTCGTCGTTCCGCATCGCTGCCTGCGCGTTCGCCGGCGGCGCGGCCAGCACCAGCGCCAGCATATAGGCCGCCGCGATCCCCGCAACCACTGCCGCTGTCCTCTGCCTCGAGTTGTGTGCGAACTGCTTCAACTTCGTCTCACTCCTGTGCTTCACTACGACTACTTGCTTTCCTTCTTCTGCTGCTGATCGTGCTCTGCCATCGCCTCGCGGCTCTCCAGGCGCTGCTGTCTCTCTATCGCTGCTTGTTGCTCATAAGCTGTCCGCGCAAATCCATCTGTCAGCGGCGCGGTCACCGTCACTGCCTCTTCTCCTGCCAGCGGACGTCCCGTAGTCGCCGTCTGCGCCGCCGCTCCCTGCTCACCCAACGGCTCGTGCGGCTTCGCTGCGACCTGGCCTGCCGCTCCAGGGGCCACCGGCAATCCCCGCTGCGCAATAATCTCCATCGCGCGATCAATCGGAATTCGCACCGACCCCGCGCCCCTGATCTATATAGCTGTAGTTCTCCAGCAGCAGGTCCTCGCGCGCATGCAGGTCCGCCGTGTCCTGGTTCCCATCGTCCAACTGCAATCTGGGATTCGGGAACCGCTTCGTCAGCAGGTTCAGCTGCGACTGCTCCATCGCCGGATTGCTCACCAGGTCCTCGCGCTGCTTCGACGGCAGCCCGCCCTGCTCCAAAGTGCTCCACCGCGTCGGCTCGCCATCGCGAACCACCAGCTCGTGATTGATCAGCTTGCCAAACGCAAAGCACACTACGAAAAACACTCCCACCGACGCCGCCAGCACCGCCACAAACGCGAGAATGCCGTTGATGTTCGCATCCGACATCTCGTACCCTGCGGCGCGGCTGCCCTTCTCCGTCTCGCTGTCAATATGCAGTGCCTCCGCGAGCGGGTCCTGCTTGGTGAACCCCAGCGGATTGTCGTGTCTGTTATTGGCCTCAGGCGTGGACATGTTCGGCCTCCAATAGCTCTGCCACGTGCGGGTCGTGCGTGATGAATACCGGACGGGACTTCAGTTGCGTAAAGTAGTAGGCCAGCCACAGCGCCCCCATAAAGATGGGCACTACAAGATATGCGCACATGCCGACCGACCAGTGCAGGTTGCGCCATGAATCCGGATAGCCCGGCTCGACCTGCCACCAGAGGTCCCACGCGCGCGCGAAAATGATCCACTTGCACAGCAGAATCATCTTCCGCTTGTTGCGCTTGAACGGCCGGCTCAGCAGCAGCGAGAAGGGAATTACCCAGTGGAAGATGAAATCCAAGCGTGATAATCACTGCCCAGCCGCCGCCAAAGCGCGCCAGGTACCAGGGAATCTCCTCCGGCGAGTTGCCCGACCAGATGATCAGGAACTGCGAAAACGCCAGGTAGATATTGAGCATCACGAAGGCAAACACCAGCTTGCCTAAATCCGTTTGCTCGGTCACGCGCAGCGCCGTCTCATACGGCTGCCACTTCGAGAGCAGCAGCACAATCATGATGCTAAAGGCCAGCACCGAAAATCCCTGCCCGACCAGATACAGCAGTCCCCAGATGGACGAGTACCACGTCACATCCATTGACATCACCCAGTCAATCGCGCCACCCGTCATCGTGAGCGCGTAAATGACAATGCCGAGCCCGCTCAAATTCTCAAACTTCGTCCGCCAGAATGCCACCCGCGGTTCGGTGTTCGCATTCGCATCGGCCTCGCGCTGCATTGACCATGTGTTCAGCTTCCACGTGTAGAAGCCCCAGATCAAAAAGTAAATCGCGGCCCGGATCCAGAATCCCGGGATGTTCAGCATCGGCCGCTTCCACTCAATCGCGTGCGCCTGCGCCTCGGTGATCGTTCCCGCAGCCAGCGACGCCGCCGCGTTCTTCACCCACGCCCACATATACAGATGCTTCGCGCCCAATCCAATCGGCAGCCATAGCAGCGCCAGCAACGGCAGGCAGCGGCTCATCGCCTCGAGCGGCCTGCGCAAAATCACGCCCCACTTGCCGCCCGTCACATACTGCACCATCAGCAGCGCCATGCCGCCAACCGTCAACCCAAACAGCAGCATGAAACCGACAACCCACGCCCGCAGCAAATGATCAAGGTTTCCCGTGAAGAGGAACACCAGCGAGCCCAGCCCAAAAACTGCCGCCCAGATGAGCGCACGATTCCGCCACTGCGTCAGCACCGCCGTCGGCCCGCTCAGATCGGCCGGCAACACGCGCGGTTCGTCGTCGTGCCCGTGCCCGTGGCCGCCGTGTCCGTTTTGCATGCTTCCTTGTGGCATCGTTCCTTTCCTCATCCTGCTGCAATTACCACTTCTGCTTCTACGGCTTCAGCGGTGCCCACTGCGTCTGCTTCTCGTCCGGCCGGCCCGGCTGAGTTTGTCCGCCGACTTTCAATCTGTTCGGGTGCGTCGCCCCCGGCGATGTCTCCACCGCCTTGCGCACTGGCTCTGAGAGCTCCGGTTGCGCCGTCCCAATCACCCCGGCCACCGGCGTCTGCGGGCCCGGCAGAGGATTTACCGCCGTCGCCGGCAGCGGCCACACTCCGGCAAAGCTCTCCGGATATCCCTGGGCATGCGCAATCTGATCCAGCGGTTCAATATCAGTTCCCGCAGGAACGTCGGACATCTTCGCGTTCTGGCTCAGCTGCAGCGCGCGAATGTAGGCCGCCACCGCCCAGCGGTCTTCCGCCGTCAGCTGCTGCGCATAGTCCGGCATCGCTCCATAGCCCATCGTCATCACCCGGAAATAGTGGCCCAGCGACTTCGCCGCAATATTCTCATCGTGGAAATTGCCCGCCGCTTTATATCCGCGCATCACGATCATCCCTGCCCCATTGCCCACCCGCGAATGGCACGGCGTGCAATAAACGTTGAAGCGCTCCTGCCCGCGCTTGAGCACCGTCATCGTCACCGGGAACGGCATCATGTCAACATCCTTGCCGTTCATCTCCCCCGTGTAGAAGAAGCTGTCCGCATGCAGCTGTCCCCGCGCCACCGTGCCCTCAACCTGCGGGCGCACCGAGCGTCCATCATCAAAAAATGGCGTGCTGCGCTGGGGAACCATGCGTGGCTGGTCCTGCATGTCCTGGCGGCACCCGGCCATCAGCGCTATTGAAAGCAGCCCGGCCGCAGCCGCACTCGTTCTCAAAGTTTTGCGAAGGCGGTTAATACTCCACCTCCACGATAGATACCGGACGCTGCGCTTCTAAAAACACGCGGCTGTCTCCCAGCGAAAATTTCGGGTCCGTCGCCTCCAGGCACAGAAAGAACTTGTCACTCGACGCCCCCGCGCGAAAATTCGGCGCGTTAAACAGCGGATGATAAAGCGACGGCAGCCCGTTCAGCGCCAGCATTCCAAAGGCCGCCGACAGCCCCGCCCACAAAATCGTCCACTCATACGCAGGAATAATGAATGCCGTCCACGAATACAGCGGCCTTCCCGCAATGTTCAGCGGATAGGCAAACACCGACACCCATGTCTCCAGGCCATACATCGCGAGGCCGCCCATAATGCCTCCGACCAGCGTCAGCAGCGACACCCGGTCGTGCTTGGCAGAAAAGCCGATGGCCGACGCCGCCTCCTCTACCGGATACGGCGAGAAGCAATCCATGCGCCGGTAGCCCGCCGCATACGCATTCTCTGCCGCCATCACCAGCTCGCCGGGAGTGTTGAACTCCGCCAGCAATCCGTATGTCCCTTCGCGCGGTCGCATCAGTCTCCCCCCTCGCTCACGATTTCCGTGGGATAGTCGCGGCGCAGCTTGCTCCCCGGGAGCATCATGCGAATCTCAGACATCGGAATCATCGGCAGCAGCCGGATGAACAGGAAGAACAGCACCGTGAATAATCCCCACGTGCCGATGAACGTCGCATAATCCCACCGCGTCGCTTTGTATGTGCCCCAGCTCGACGGCAGGTAGTCGCGATAAAGGCTGGTCACGACGATTACGAAACGCTCCAGCCACATGCCGGTATTAATGATCAGCGACATCACAAACATGAACGGAATGTTCGTCCGCAATTTCCTGATCCACATCAGCTGCGGCAGCGCGATGTTGCACGTGATCAGCATCGCGTAGCTCCACCCCATCGGCCCGAACATGCGGTTCCACATCATGAAATATTCCCACTTGCTTGCGGAATACCACGCCATGAAAACTTCCATCCCGTAGCCGTATGCCACAATCCAGCCCGTCGCCAGCATCACCTTCGCCATGTTGTCTATGTGGCGCAGCGTGATCAGATCTTCCAGGTGATACAGCCGCCGTATCGGAATCGCCAGCGTGATCACCATCGCGAAGCCGGAGTAAATCGCGCCCGCCACAAAATACGGCGGGAAAATCGTCGTGTGCCAGCCCGGCAACAGTGCCACCGCGAAATCGAAGCTGATGACCGTGTGCACGCTCAGCACCAGCGGCGTCGCCAGCCCGGCCAGCAGCAAACTCGCCGACTCATACCGCATCCAGTGGCGAACGCTTCCCCGCCAGCCCACTGAAAAAATCCCGTAGAACCATTTCACAAACGGGTTCTTCGCCTTGTCGCGCATCGTGCCCAGATCAGGCACCAGCCCGATATACCAGAACACCACCGAGATCGTCGCGTAAGTAGACACCGCGAACACGTCCCACAGCAGCGGCGACCGGAACTGCGGCCACACGTTCATCGAGTTCGGGTAAGGGAACAGCCAGTAGGCCAGCCACGGACGCCCCACGTGAATCACCGGGAACATCCCCGCGCACACCACCGCGAACAGCGTCATCGCTTCCGCGAACCGGTTGATCGAGTTCCGCCAGCCCTGCTTGAACAGCAGCAAAATTGCCGAGATCAGCGTTCCCGCGTGCCCGATTCCAATCCACCAGACGAAGTTGACAATGGCAAAGCCCCACGCGCCCGGTATCGTTATGCCCCAGATGCCCACGCCCTTCAGGAACAGCCATGCCATCGCCACCAGCAGCATCGTGGCCAACCCGCCCGCGATCGTGAAGCCGAAATACCAGAACCACGGCGTGTCCTTCGTCAGGACGATCCGCGTGATCTCCTCCGTCACCGACCGGAACGTGTGACCGGGCGCGATTACCGACAACTCGCCGGTCTTTTCGTCGCGCCACGCCTGCTTGGGATCGTCCAGGTCGTGAATTGGAATTTTGGTTGCCATCTCTCGGTTCAACCTTCTCCTGGTGTTTCCGTTCCTGCTCTTCGTCCTGCTGCTGTCCTGCTCTTCACTTCCAGTTCGTTCTTAGAATTCGCGCTGCTTCCTATCCCTCGCCCGCCCGGTCGCCCGTCGGGTTTTCCGTGCTCCCCGTGTCATTCGTCAATGCCGGATTCAGATTCACTACTTCCGCGATATACGTCGTCCGCGGCCGGTACCCCAAATCTCCCAGCACCGAATAATTCCGCTTGCTCGCCTTGCGCTTCGATACCCGCGAGTTCGGATCATTCAAGTCCCCAAATAGAATCGCGTCCGTCGGGCACGCCTGCTGGCACGCCGTCACAATATCGCCGTCCTTCACCGTCGTGTTCTGCTTATCGGCCTCAATCTTTGCCGACTCGATGCGCTGAATGCAGTAGCTGCACTTCTCCATCACCCCGCGGCTGCGCACGCTCACGTCCGGATTCCGCATCAACTTATAGCTCTCCGTCGTGTAATCGGAATACAGCAGGAAGTTAAACCGCCGCACCTTATACGGGCAGTTGTTCGAGCAATATCTCGTCCCCACGCAACGGTTATAGACCATCGTGTTCAGGCCTTCCGGAGTATGCACCGTTGCTCCCACCGGGCAAACCTGCTCGCAGCCTGCGTTCTCGCAGTGCTGGCAAAGCATCGGCTGCAGGTGTGCCCGCGGCGCGTCCAGGTCGCCTTCAAAATATGTGTCTACGCGGATCCACTGCATAATCCGCCCGACCTTCACCTGGTGCCGCCCGACTACGGGAATGTTGTTCTCCGCATAGCAGCTCGTGATGCAGGCGTTGCACCCCACGCAGGAGTTCTGGTCAATCGCCATGCTCCACGCATACTTCGCCACGCCCTTTGAATTCGTCGTGTAGTTCCACGGATACAGCAGCGTATCGTCCTTGCTCGGCGTCTCCGTCATCAACCCGTCGTGCGCAAAATCCGGATTCTTCTTGTACTCCTCCGCCGACGCCCAGCGCACGATCGCCCGCTGCTCCGCTTCATCGCCTTCAATCGACCGGTTGCCCACTCCCGGCCCATCCGCCCGCACCGAGCGCTGGTCCGTGTAGTGGCTCTTCGTGCTGCAGACGGAATAAACCCCATCCGTCTTCTTCACCGTCAGTCCCGGCGCAAACAGCAGCGCGTCCGAGCTCCGCAGCTTGTAGGCATCAAAGCCCACATCCGATCCGACGCGGCCCGCCCGGCTCCGGCCAAATCCCAGATACACCAGCACCGTGTTATCCGCCGCGCCCGGCACGTGGAAGATCGGCGCCAGCACTTTGCGCCCGTTCAGCTGCAGCTCGACAACATCGCCCTCTTCCACTCCCAGCTTCACTGCCGTGGGAATCGAAATGATCGCCGCATTGTCCCAGCTCAAATTGCTTACCGGTTTCGGCAGCTCCTGCAGCCAGCCCACATTCGCGAACCGCCCATCCCACAGCGACGGATCGGCCCGGAAAATTACCGTCAGTCCCGACCCTGCAGCCGCAGCCGCACTCGGCGAAGCCTTGCCCGTGCTTCCCGAGCTCGACGCCGCCAATGCCGTTCCATCAATCCAGCCCTGCTGCAGCGCCTTGCGCCACCCCGCATCCTCTTTCAGCTGCGGCCAGTTCGCCCGCACCGCATCCCGCGGAGAAAGATACGGCTCCTCCAGCATCACCTGCACCACTTCGTGCAACGACTTCCCGCCATAGAGCGGCGCAATCATCGGCTGCACCACGCTCACCGTTCCGTCATATGCCCGCGCGTCGGACCACGTCTCTAAAAAGTGCGCCTGGGGGATATGCCACGTCGCATATTGCGCCGTCTCGTCAAAGTGTGTGCCCAGGTGCACCACCGTCGTCTTGGAACCAATCGTCTTCTGCAGCAGCTCCTCAAAATTCAAATCCGCCGGCGCCGTATACACCGGGTTCGACCCCAGTATGAGCAGCCAATCCACCTGCCCCGCGCCCAGCGCTGTCGCCAGCTCCTTGATGTCGTCGCCCGCAATCGCCGGCATCGGGTTCAGCGTCTCGGTATACACCACCGTCTTGCCCACATTGCCCAGCGCCACATTCAGCGCAAACGCCGCCGAGTGCACTCCCGGTGTCGCCTGCTCGCCCGGAATCACTACCGACTTCCCGCCCGCTGCCTTCAAATCCGCCGCGACCGCCGCCAGATACGCCTGCGCCGCAGGATCCACTGTCCCGCCGGCCCCTCCGCCTGCTGCGCCCACTGCTCCCGCCAGCGCCCATGCAAATGCCTCGAGCGCCATCGGGTCCAGCGCCAGCCGGTGGTCTGCTTTGAATCCTGTCGTCGTCGGCGCGCTCTCGATCACATACAGCCGGCTCATGTCGGTCGTCTTCAGCCCTTCGACCGGATCGAGCTCCAGCTTCCTGCGACGTCCCCACTGCCGCGCCAGCGCGGTGAATCCCGGATGCCCGATCCCTGACAGAAAATCCGCGTCCAGCGAAACAATCACATCGGCATCTGCCAGCCGGTACTGCGCGTCCTGCTTCGCTGCCCGATAAGCCGAATCGCGATTGACCGGGTCCCACTGCAGCCACCTCAGCTTGGGATACGCCGCCTGCGCCTTCTTGATCTGCACGCCCAGGGTCGGCGAAGTCACCGTGCCGCTCAACACATAGATTCCCTGGCCGCCGCTTGCCTTCTTCTCCTCCAGAGCCTTCGTGAATGCCGACAAAAATTCCGGCCACTCCGTCGAAGTCCCGCGATAGGTCACATGCTGCGACCGGTCCGGATCGTAGAAATCTAGAATCGCGCCCTGCGCTATCGGGTCGCTCCCGCCAACTCCCAGCGGATGGTCCGGGTTGCCTTCAACTTTAATCGGACGAAACGCATCGCTCTTCACCAGCAGCGGCTGCGCTCCCGTCAACCACGGCATCGCCGTCGCAAAATACATCGGCTTGCCCAGCACCAGGTCTTCCGGCGCTTTTACATAGGGATAAATCGCCTCATCCGGCTGCTTCGTGCATCCGCTCAGCCCCGCCAACGCCAGGCTTGCGCCCGCCAGCTTCAAAAATCCGCGCCGGCTCACCGGGTCAGTCAGCTCTCCTGCCTGCCGCGGAAACTCCGCCTGCAGCAACTCCTGAAAATCTTCCGTGTCCGCCAGCTCTTCCAGGCTCCGCCAATATCGCGGCCCCGTCTTGCCGTCCAGCTTCGAGCGCACTTCGGCCAGCGTCAGCTTGCGCTTCTCCGCCCCGTTGTTAGCTCCATCAATGCTGAGCTGCGTGAGGCTTGCCGGTTTGATGTCGTCGCCGATCATTCTCTTCCTGTCTCGTCCCCTGGTTCTGTTCCTAAGCTTCCCTGAACTCGCTTCCTGCCCGGCTACCTCTACCGGTGGCACGTCTCGCAGCTCGATAGCTCCTGCGGTGTGCGTATGTGGTACTGCTCTTCTAGAAAATGTCCCATGCTCAGCTGGTTCGTAAACTTTTGATAGCTCGCCGCCGGCAGCATCGTCTCTCCGCCTGCATCCGTCGCCCCTGAGGCTGGTCCCGCCGGCATCTGCAGCGACGCCAGCCGCATCGGCCCGCTCGCCGGATCCTGCGTCGTGCAATCTACCTGCTGCCCGCTCGGCACTCCCGCTGCCTGCGTCTTTACTCCGCACCAGACCGGCTTTTCTTCCGACGGTCCCGTCCACGCCATGTTGTAAATCTGGTTGATCGGCCGCAAATTCTTTGCCGGACTGCGATGGCAGTTCAGGCACCACTCCATCTGCAGCGTGTTCTCCGCATACATAATCGGCATCTCGTCCACCCGCCCGTGACAGCTGCTGCAGCCCAGCCCCTTGTTCACGTGCACCGAGTGGTTGAAAAATACGTAGTCCGGCAGATCATGCACCCGCGTCCATGTGATGGACTGCCCCGTCGCCCAGCTCTCTCTCACCGGCTCCAGCAGGCTCGCGTTCGTCCAGATTTGCGCGTGGCAATTAATGCACGTCTTGGTCGGCGGAATCCCCGCATACGCGCTCTTCTCTACCGACGTATGGCAATACTGGCACTGCAGGCCCAGTCCCTGCACGTGATGCTTGTGGCTAAAAGGAACCGGCTGCGGCGCGCGCTGGCCCTGCCGCGTCACCCACGGGGAGCGCTGCAGCTCATTCAGAGTCAGCGCAATCACGACAATCAGCAATCCGGACAACAGCAGACTCGCTCGTGTGAGCGCGTTTGAGCTGCGGTCAAAAATCTGCGCCATGCCTTAAAGTCCCTGCTTCCCTGTACTCCGAAAAAACCGCAACATGCAATGGCTGGGTGCGTTGGTTAACGCTCAGCGGCCAATGCCCTGACTACACCTGGAGGACTTTTTTTCGCGCAACAATTTTGTCCGCGGCGCGACTGCATCCTTCCTAGGAAAGAGAGAGTATAGCAGCGGATTTTGAATGCGGTCAGCGTTTCGCTCAACTCGCTGCGGAAAATTTTTCTTCGCATCAACGTCGCCGATGTTCGTTCGCGAAATTTCCCCCGCGCCGCATTTCAAATATCCGAAACGCGATCACCATAGCACGTACTCCGCGCCCCCTCACACCAGTTCACCGTGAGCTAACAGTGGCGACGACGCCAACCCAAACCCCGCACTGGCGTGCATTTCCCCCAGGTGATGCCGGACTGTTCTTGTCCGACTTCCCGCCATGCCACGACGCAACCGCGCCGCCAGCTACCGTTTGCTATCCGCCGACGCCGCATCCACCGTAATGCTCAGATCCCCGGTCGCCGTCGCGCTGTTGCTGTCCGTCACCTCGACCGTGAAGGGATACGTCCCCGCCGTCGTCGGCGTCCCCGAGATCACCCCGCTCGCCGGGTCGCCCGTCAGCCCCGGCGGCAGCTTCCCTGAGGTCAAACTCCACGTGTACGGCGGCGTTCCCCCACTGGCTGCCAGCGTCTGCGAATAGGCCGTCCCCACCGTCCCCGCCGGCAGGCTCGTCGTCGTCACCGCCAGCGCCGCCCCCGCATCTATCGTCAGCGTCAGGCTCGCCGTCCCCACGTCGCTGTTCTGGTCCGTCGCCGTCACGATAAAGGTGGATTGGCCCTCCGTCGTCGGAATCCCCGTGATCGCCCCCGTCGTCGAGTTGATCTGCAGCCCGTCCGGCAGGCTCCCCGATGTCACCGTCCAGGTATACGGCGCGAATCCGCCCGTCGCCGCCACCGTCGCCGAATACGACACGTTGACCACTCCATCCGCCAGCGTCGTCGTCGTCACATGCACGTTCTGGCTGATGAAAAACCTGCCGCAACCCGCGATTCCGCAAACTACGCCCGTCGCCAACACAACGGCCGCCAGCACCCGGCCCGCCCGCGGCATCGCGGACAGCTTCAACTTCGCGCGACGAAACTGTTTCAACGGCGGCAGAGGCATATTGGCTTTACGAAAAGACGCGGTGGGAATCGCGAAAGTTCACCATAATTGATTCCCCCGTCCCCGCGCGAATATTCCCCGGACTCTATTGCCGCCCGCCGCCCGCGACCAAGCCGCAACCCACTCTCACTCACTCCCCCACGCTCACTCACTCTCAGTTAGGCTGTTCCTGTCATGCCCGACGGACGCCGCCTCCCGCGCTACGACTCCACCGCCGCCATCCGCGCCCTCTCCGCTGCCGACCCCAAACTCGGCGAACTCATCCGCCGCGCCGGCCCCTTCACCCTTCGCCTCAAATCCGCCCACTCGCCCTTCGAATCGCTCCTGGAATCCATCGTCTACCAGCAGCTCAACGGCCGCGCCGCCGCCACCATCCTCGGCCGCGTCCTTGAGGTCTCCGGCGGCCTCCACCCCTCCCCCCAGGCCCTGCTCGATACCCCCGACGAACAGCTCCGGGGCGCCGGCCTCTCCCGCAACAAGCTCCTCGCCCTCCGCGACCTCGCCGCCAAAACCCTCGACGGAACCGTCCCCTCCCTCGAACACATCCGCCGCATGAGCGACGAAGAAATCGTCACCCGCCTCGTCGAGGTCCGCGGCATCGGCCGCTGGACCGTCGAAATGCTCCTCATGTTCCGCCTCGGCCGCCCCGACGTCCTCCCCGTCTCCGATTACGGAGTCCGCAAGGGCTTCCACCTCACCTTCCAGCGCAAAAACGCCTTCACCGCCACCCCGTTCGGAGGCAAACGCATCGTCACCCAGGCCGACCTCCCCACCGCCGAACAAATGACCCGCCGCGCCGAAAAATGGCGCCCCTACCGCTCCATCGCCAGCTGGTATCTGTGGCGCGCCTGCGACCTCCACGCCGGCAAACTCGTCCAGCCGGAATGACCCACTTCTCCCCCGCCCGCAATGTCCTCCCTCGCCGACTCACCGCTTAGTCCCATTTAGCTTTCCGCACCGCCTCCGCTATCCTTGAGAACACTTGCCCTCGCCATCCTCCAACCGCTACCTCTGCGTCCACGGCCACTTCTACCAGCCGCCCCGCGAAAATCCCTGGCTCGAAGCCGTCGAGACCCAGGACTCCGCCGCCCCCTTCCACGACTGGAACGAACGCGTCACCTCGGAGTGCTACGCCCCCAACGGCGCCAGCCGCGTCCTCAACGAACGCAAGAAGATCATCCGCATCGTCAACAATTACGCCCGCATCAGCTTCAACTTCGGTCCCACCCTCCTCTCCTGGCTCGAAGAGAATGCCCCCCGCGTCTATCGCTCCATCCTCGACGCCGACCGCCTCGGCGCCCAGCGCTTCTCCGGCCACGGCCCCGCCATGGCCCAGGTTTACAACCACATCATCCTGCCCCTCGCCAACCAGCACGACCGCGTCACCCAGATCCGCTGGGGCATCGCCGATTTCGTCCGCCGCTTCGGCCGCCAGCCCGAAGGCATGTGGCTCGCAGAAACCGCCGTGGATCGCGACTCCCTCGACCTCCTCGCCCAGCACGGCATCCGCTTCGTCGTCCTCGCTCCCTCCCAGTGCCGCCACATCCGCCCCTCTCACTCTCACGGCATGTGCGATCCCGGCCAGACTCATCTCCCTCTCGACGTTCAGGCACACGACGCTCATCCGCCCTCCGCTCCCTGGCAGCCCGTCAACGCCGCTACCCTCGAGACCCGCCGCGCTTATCGCATCCCTCTCGACGACGGCCGCTCCATCGCCGCGTTTTTCTACGACGGCAAAATCTCTCAGGCCGTTGCGTTTGAGAATTTGCTCTCTTCCGGTGACAATTTCGCCGCCCGCCTCCTCAGCGGCTTCTCCCCCACCCCTGCCCCCCAGCTCGTCCACATCGCCACTGACGGAGAGAGTTACGGCCACCACCACCGCCACGGCGAAATGGCCCTCAGCTATGCCCTGGAAAAAATCGAAAGCCAAGGCTCCGCCCGCCTCACGATCTACGGCGAGTTCCTTTCCCTCTTCCCCCCTGAGTGGGAGGCCGAGGTCAACGAAAACTCCTCCTGGAGCTGCTTCCACGGCATCGAGCGCTGGCGCTCCCACTGCGGCTGCTCCAGCCAGCGCGCCGGATGGGACCAGTTATGGCGCACCCCGCTCCGCGAAGCCCTCGATCAGCTCCGCGATGCCTGCATCCCGCTCTCTGAAGAGCTCGCCGCCCATCTCCTCCGCCCTGCGCATGACCACGCCGGCCACGCAACCCACGACAATCCTCTCTGGGCCGCCCGCGACGCCTACATCTCCGTCGTCCTCGACCGCTCGCCGGAAAATGTTGACCGCTTCCTCTCCACCTACGCGAAGCATCCCACCGATCCCTCCGCGCAAACCGCCGTCCTCTCCCTCCTCGAGCTGCAGCGCCACGCCCTGCTCATGTTCACCAGCTGCGGCTGGTTCTTCGACGACATCTCCGGCATCGAGACCGTGCAGGTCCTCGCCTATGCCAGCCGCGTTCTGCAACTCGCCGCCACCCTCTTCGGAGCCCGCGGCGAGGCCCTCGAAGCCCCCTTCCTCGCCACCCTCGCCAGGGCCCACAGCAATCTCGCCGAACAGGGCGACGCCGCCTCTCTCTACCGCCACCGCATCCGCCCCCAGTCCGTAAACCTCGTCCAGGTCGCCGCCCACTACGCCATCCGCTCGCTCTTTCCTGACGCCGCCAACCCCGGCCGCAACGGTGCCGTCTTCGCCTACGACGTCCACCGCCATTCCCATGAGAACTACACCTCCGGCCGCGCCCAGCTCGCTCTCGGCCAGGCCGAGGTCCGCTCCCGCCTCACCCGCGAACAGCAGATGGTCGAATACGCCGTCCTCCACTTCGGCGACCAGAATCTCTCTGCCGCCGTCCGCCCCGTCCATCGCGGCGGCCTCCACGCCTTCACCGCCTTTGCTTCAGAAACCGCCCACGCCTTCCAGCTCGGCAACCTCCCCGAGGTCGTCCGCCTCACCGACCGCGCCATGGGCCAGGCCAGCTTTTCGCTGCATTCGCTCTTCGCCGACGAGCAGCGCCGCATCCTCGACCAGCTTTTAGCCCGCACCCTGCAAGAGGTCGAGACCGGCCTGTGGAATATCCATGCACAAAATCAATCACTGTTACATTTTCTTGCCGATGCCGGCATGCCCCAGCCTCCTGCGCTCCGATTTGTAGCAGAGTTTGTTACAAGTGCATCGCTCCATCGCGCGCTTGAGACCGAGCCCGTCAATTTGGAAGAGGTCCGCAGCCTGCTCGCCCGCATCTCTACCGCCCACATCGCCCTCGATACTGAACGCCTGCGCTTTGCCGCCACTCAAAGCTCCAAGCGCGCCTTGCTCTCCGTGCAGCTCACTGCCCGCCACCTCCGCAGCCTCCAGCAGGAGTCCACCGCCAAAACCGGCGCCGCCGCCGCCAACGGAAACGCCCATCCCGCCTTCCATTCTGACAACTCCGACCTCTCCCTCCGCGAAGCCGCCGCCGCTGCCGACCTGGCCCTCGACCGCGCTCTCTCTGTCGTCGAGGCCGTCCGGCTCCTTCCCCTGGAGCCCAATTTCTGGCAGGCGCAAAATCTCTGGAACCAGCTCTGGCCCGAGGTCCGCGAGCCCTCTCCCAAAAAGCCGCGCGCTCAAAAGGCCTCCGCCAAAGAGCCCCGCCCCCGCTCCCCGCTGGAACGGTCCTCGGTCGAACGGACCTGGATTGACCGCTTCCGCGACCTCGGCATCCTCATGGACATCGCCGTGGACGACATCTCCGTCGAAGAACCGGCCGTCGCCGCCGTCTCCTAGCCTCTCAGCCGCAACCCCTCCGCCTCTAGCTCCGCCAGTGCAGCTCCACCGGCCCGCTCAGCGGATGCTCCTCTTTCCCCTCCAGCCGCGCCTGCTTCAACGCGAAATACCACTTCGCCGGCTTGTCCGCATCGTCAATCAGCATCAGGCTCGGGTTATATTTCAGCCCCTGCGCCTGCTCGACCATCGTCTCCTGGTCCTGCCGCACAAACCGCGCCCCGAAATATTTCGCAATCGGTGTTACAAATGGCACGCGATAAAACACATTCCACGCCGCCACCACATCAATCCTCGAAGTCGAAGCCGTCACCGGTGTCACCGTTGTCAAACTCGAGAACCATTTCTTCCCCGCGCGAATCGTCTCGTACCGCCGGTTGGGCAATACAAAATCAATCATCGTCGTAATCGGCTCCCCATACACTCCCAGCAACTTGTATGGCGCCGAATTCCCGCTCGGCTGATGGCTCGCCATCCTGAATCCCCCGGCAATCGGCTCAAATCGCTTCGTCTTCTCGTGAATGCTCCCCCGGCTCCGCCACCACCACGCCTGGTGCACAAACGGCCCGTGCGCCGGATCCATCAGGCCGATTATCCCGTGGTCCACATTGCACGGCAGCTCCGCCGACAAATGCGCTGTCCGGTATTTGTCACCGAATTTCGACAATTCCGGGACCGCCGGCAACGCAGCCGCGTCCTTCACCCGCCCCGCGCCCGGCGCCGGCATATACACCCACCCATACCCGTCGCGCTCCACGCACGGCAGCGCCCCCGCATAAATCTTCCCCGGCTCCAGCGTGTCCGCCTTCGTCAGTGAGGGAATCTCACGGCACTGCCCGCTACACGGCTCAAACGCCCAGCCGTGATACCGGCACGTCACCCGCTCCCCGTCATACCACCCAAAACTTAGCGGGATTCCTCGATGTGGGCACAAATCGCGCATCGCCCAGACCGTCCCGTCTGCCTTCCGCCCCAGCACCAGCGGAACCCCCAGCAGCGTCGCCGTCACCATCTCCTTGCCCCGCAGCCGCTCGCTCCTTACCGCGGGATACCAGTCGTCATATATAAGGACAGCCGGCGGCCCCGGCTCCGTCACTGCTCCATGCGAATTTGAGGGCTCGGGCATTCGATTCAGGCTATCCGCGCCTCCAGCTTACCGCGCGCCTTCCCCCGGCTGCGCATAATATCCCGCCCGCCCCCGCACCGTCAGCCCCGGCCTCCCCACCCGCACATCTATCGCGTGGTATTCGTTCGGCCCCTTTGCCGCCGGCGCATCGTAGCTCAGCGTATAAAAGGTGTCCGCCGCCGCCACGCACGCATCCAGCTGCGCCGCGAGGTCATTGCTCTGGCTCATCACCTGGCCGCCGGTCTCAAGCGCCAGCAGCTGCAGCCCGACGTCGTTCGCCTTCACCTGCTTCGCTGTCTCCGGAGCCCGCACCCCCGCGCTATAGCTCCCCACCTGCGTCATCATCCCGCGCATCCCGGGGAAAGAGCCCGCCGCTGATGCCGGCGACTCCGCCGCCGCTCCCTGCACCGCATAGTTCGCCTGGTATTCATTCATCGCCCCCGTCACCCCCAGCGGGTCCACCGCAAACAGCGTGATCCGCGCCTGCTCCAGCTCGGTGTGCAGGTAGACGACAAAATTAAACAGCTGCTGCCGCGCCCGGTCGCTCGACTGCGACAACACCGGCCAGCCGGGACTGATCCATACCACCAGCTTGCGCCCCGGCCGCTCCAGCTCCGCGCTCGCCACCACGTCCAGGGCCTGCAGCGACAAACGCACTCGCCGCTCGTTGCCCTCTTTCCCCTGCGCGTCCAGGATTCCCGGCGGCAATATATCGCTCTTGTCCAGTTCGTGCGCCAGGGCCATCCCATCCAGCGACGAAAGAATCACGTGCAGCGATGCCTGCTTGTTATCTACCGGCCGCACCGTCGTTCGCGCCGACGCCGCCACCGGCCCCGCATTCTTCGGCGGCCGCATTGACAGCCACGCGATGGAGACAGGATGCGCCAGCCGCCCGCCATCCCGCACCAGCAGGCTGCGAAGCTGCTGCTTGGTCCGCGCAATCTCCTCAAAGCTCGAACTCAACGGATCAATCACGAAGACGATCTCCGTCGCCACCGCCTCCGCCGCAGCTTTATCCGCCGCCGCCCCGCTCCCCGCCAGCTTCAGGTTCTCAACCGCCTGCCCGTGGTCCCGCACCGCAAAATCCTCGAGCTTCAGCCCGGCAACCGGCTGCCCCGCCGCATCCTTCACCTGCACATCCACCACGATTCGCGGAACTTGCTTTCGGGCCCCCGCCGCTCCGGCCCCGCGCCCCGTCCTCCCGCGACCGGGGAACCAGCTGCGGCGCTCCAGGGCTTCCCGGCGCTGCCTGCTGCCCTCTCGCCACCCCATGCCCGCCCGCCAAAATCGCCACCGCCAGCCCGGCCGCCAGCCCCGCTTCACGACAACGGAATGGAGCACTCCACTTCACAATCCCCCGATTCTACCCTCGGACTTTTGCTCCCCGTCTTTCACGCTCGTCGCCCGCCCACCCCGCGTGTGCGTGCCGCGATAAGCCTCTCTTGCCCCTCCGTTGACGCGCCCATCCCACGTTGTTATAGTTTTGCTTGGGCGATTTTGCGCGTTAGCCCGCGCAAAAAGGCGCTCTACCGCACATACTCTTTTATCTTTCCGGTGGTCAACCAGAGACCATGCGTCTCCTGCTCCCCGGATGCATCTATATAGAAGAGTAGACGCGGTGACCCCCGGCGGCTGGCTCCCGCCACAAGCACGACCGAGCCGTAGTGGAGCATATGCCCGAAGTCCCTGACGATGTCCTCAATCCCGAACTCGAGAGTAAAACCCTGAACACCCAACTGGAAACCGCCCCGCAAGAAACCCTGGAGTCCGCCGAGTCCACCCATAACTCCGGCGACACTTCAGCCCAACCCTCTCTGCACGATCACAACGAAGCCTCTGCGACCACTGAATCAGCGCAAGCCCACGACCGCTCCGCCCGCTGAGTCGCCACGCCGCGCCCGAAGCAGCGCATGCGCCTGAAGCGGATGCTCCGCACGTAGATCTGCATGCCCAGTCCGCTACCGCCGTGCCCGAGGTCGAAGCCCCGGTCGCCGCACATGAGTCTGCCCCGGAACAAGCTCCCGCAGCCTTTAATGCGACCCCGCGGCCTCTCCCGCGCCCGCTGCCCCCAGGCACGTCCGGCCCACTGCGCCCCACGAAGGCGAAGAGGGAACCGGCAGCTTTGAAGACTTCGCCGCTGCTCTGGAGTCATTCGACCGCGAGATCGCCGAAGCTCAGGCCCAGCTGCAGGAAGTCGGCGACAACATTCTCACCGGCACCGTGGTCAAGCTCACCGACAAATATGTCGTGGTAGACGTCGCCCTCAAGTCCGAAGGCCTCATCCCGCTTGAGCAGGTTACCGATCACACCGGTCAATCCAAGCTCCAGCCCGGCGACACCGTCGAGGTCGTCCTCGAGCACGAAGAGGTCGAAGGCGGCTTCCTGCTCAGCTACGACAAGGCGCAGCGCCGTCGCGTTTGGGACACCATCGAAAAAGCTGCTGCCGACAAGACCATCGTCCCCGGCCTCGTGGTCGCCCGCGTCAAAGGCGGCCTCACCGTTGACATCGGCATCAAGGCATTCCTGCCCGGTTCCCAGGTTGAGGTTCGCCCCGTGCGCAACCTCGACGCCTACATCGGCCAGACCATAGACGTCCGCGTCATCAAGCTCAACAAAAAGCGCGGCAACGTTGTCGTCTCCCGCAAAGAGCTGCTCGAAGAGGAGCTCACCACCAAGCGCACCGACATCCTCCAGCACCTCGAAGAGGGCTCCATCCTCACCGGCACGGTGAAAAACCTCACCGACTACGGCGCCTTCGTTGACCTCGGCGGCATTGACGGCCTGCTCCACATCACCGACATGTCCTGGGGACGCCTCACTCATCCCCGCGACCTCGTCCAGGTCGGCGATGAGATTCAGGTCAAGGTGCTCAAGTTCGACAAAGAGAAGCAGCGCGTTTCGCTGGGATTCAAACAGCTCACGCCTGACCCGTGGCTCGACGCCACCGAGCGCTATCCCATCGGCGCCCGCGTCCGTGGCCGCATCCTCAGCGTCACCGACTACGGCGCATTCGTCGAGTTGGAGCAGGGAATCGAAGGCCTCGTTCACGTCTCCGAGATGACCTGGTCCAAGCGCATGAAGCATCCCTCCAAGCTGGCCAAGCCCAGCGACGAAGTTGATGTCGTCGTACTCGCCGTCAATCCCAGCGACCGCAGAATCTCCCTCGGCATGAAACAGCTGCAGGAGAATCCCTGGGAGCATCTCGATGCCAAATATCCCACCGGAGCCATCGTTGAAGGTCGCGTTCGCAACCTCACCGACTTCGGCGCCTTCATCGAGATCGAAGACGGCATTGACGGTCTCGTCCATGTCTCCAATCTCAGCTGGATTAAGCGCATCAAGCATCCCTCCGAAATCCTCAAGAAGGGCGAGAAGGTTAAAGCGGTTGTCCTGGGCGTCGAGCCCGAGCACCGCCGCCTGTCGCTCGGAGTCAAGCAGCTCCAGCCCGATGTTTGGGAGACGTTCTTCGCCCAGCATCGCGTCGGCGACGTCGTACACGGCAAGGTCCTGCGCACCGCGCAGTTCGGCGCCTTCGTGCAAATCGCTGAGGGAGTCGAGGGCCTCTGCCACGTCTCTGAAGCTGTGGACGGACACAATTCGCCCATCAAGCTCGAAGCCGGCTCGGAGTACGAGTTCAAAATCGTCAAGATGAACGAGGAAGAGAAGAAGGTCGGCCTCAGCCTTCGCGGAGCCGGCGACGAAGCCAGCCGCGCCGATGTCGAAGCCTACAAGCAGCCCGTCTCCTCCAGCTCCACCACCACCCTCGGCGACCTCGTCAACTGGAAGAAAGCCGAACGCGAAGAGGCATAGCGCACTCCGCCTCACCGCACTTCAAACCAAACGCCGCAGAGCAATCTGCGGCGTTTTTGTTTTTCGTTCTTACCCGAGAATAGATAATCGGCTTGTCGGCGGCCATGGGCCCTTCATCTTTTTGTCTTCGCGCACCGGCTCACACTAACGCAGCCCCTTCACTCTCCGCGGCTTCAGCCAGGCGAGCCGTCCAGCGTTGCCAGTGGAACACCACGGCGCAACGCCAACTCAAGATAAGCCGCGTCATATACAGTCAGCCCCCGCGCTCGCGACAGTCGCAGAATTTCTCCACTATCGGGAGCGCTGTCCACCTCAATCGAGAGCCGCTGCAAGAGCTCGAGAAAAGTGTCGCTCCCGGTTGGCGTGATGCGCCCGCGCCGTTCGCTCGCGATGACTAAATTTCTCACCTCAAACCACCACAACGCCGGGACGACCGCCGACTCCGACTCCATCCGATCGAGCACCCCCTCGGCAAACGACGACCGCTCGTTTTCAAACGCCCAGCTCCCCGCAACTGAAGCGTCCAAGACGAACGCCATCAGATCCGGCGTCCCTCGTCACGGGCCGAGAGCAGTTCCTCGACGGTGATTTTGCTCCGGCCCTTGCGAAATTCGCGGAGCTCGGCTATCGCCTGCAATATCTCAGCCTTGCGAGCATCTTGCTCGGGCACAATACGGGCAATGCGCTTCCCATGACGCGTAATGATGAGCGTCGTCCCGCGCTCCACTTCATCGAGCAGCCCGGGCAGATGGGTCTTGGCCTCCGAGGCCTGTACCGTTCTACCTTCCATATCAACTAGTCTATCACACTAGTCCAACTAGTCAAAACACCAAATAACCGGTGCTTTCTGCTGGTCGTTAGTAAAGCTAACACTCCATAAGCATCCGTATTTTCTCAGCTCCCGACAGCCCCACAACCGCCTACTTCAACGGAAACAACTCCATGTTCCGGAAGTAAACCTCCGCACCCTCGGACTGAAACAGTATCTTCCCCGTCGCAGGAAACGGATTCGTCCCCACATTCGCCAGCACGCCGTTCACATACTGCTTCACATTCACGCCGTCGTTCACCAGCTCCAGCAAATTCCACTCCCCGTGCGGCCGCTCCAGTTCGTTCTCCGGGTCGCGAAATCCCGTCACGTTCTTCCACGGGCCCTTCATCATCCGGTCAATCTTTAGCGCGCTGCCCGGCGGTCCCGTCACCCGTTCGCCGCCCGGCCCCGTCAGCGCCGCTCCATCCGTCATCCAAAAATCGCCCGTCGCGCCCTCTTGGATCTGAAACTCAATAGACCGCGGCCACACCTTCTGCGGCCCCTCCACGTTATAGAGAATGCCGCTGTCCCTCGCCTGCCCCTCACGCGGCGCAAATGTCCCCTCGCCCCATTTAAATTCCGCGCGCAAATAATAATTCCCATAGCTCTGCTGCGTGATGATGTAACCCATCTGCGTCCCCGACACATGGATCACTCCATGCTCCACCGCAAACACATGCGACGGATCGTTATTCAGCCCGTCCCGCTGCAGAAAAGTGTCGAAGCCGCTCAGGTCCTTCCCGTCAAACAGCACAATGCCCGGCCCATGCGGCGGGATGTCCAGGGCATCGGTGACCGGCGGCATCCACAGCGGCGGAGCCGCTCGCACTTCAGCCGGCGACGGCGAAACCGGCGACAACGTTGTTGCTGCCGACGGACTCGCCGTCTGACTCGTTGACGGACTCGTTGACTTAGCCGGCGGCACTCCCGCTTGCCCGAAGCAAATCACCGGCCCCAGGCAAGCCAGCATCGCGGCGCAGCAAAGACTTTTCAGCGGCCTCTTGAGCATGCATTCTCCTACGGCTGTCCAGCGTACACTAGCCCCAACGTGGCCGGCCCTCCCCGCAACGCCCTCCTCCGCAACGGCCTATTATTAGCAGTGATGGCATCCACTCTTTCTTCCGCAGCTCTCTCCGCTCAAATAAATTCTTCCTCCGATCCTCAACACGATCCCCTGCACGCCTGGGCAGTCGCAGTCAACGGTGGCCCCGCTGCCATCACGCCCGACCACCTCAACGCCTGGGTCCACGCCCGCATCTCTGCCCAGCAATCAGCCATCAACCAGCTCCTCGCCGTCACCGGCCCCCGCACTGTAGACAACACCCTCCGCCTTTACGACAACGCCGTTGACCAGCTCTCCCTCGCCGGCAGCGAAGCCGGACTCCTCAACTCCGTCGGCGACTCCTCCGAGCTCCGCGACAAAGCCCAGGCGCTCTCGCAGGAGATCTCAGACGCCGCCAGCGCCCTCGCCCTCAACCCGCAGGTCTTCCACGCACTGGCCGCCGTGGATGTCTCCCACGCTGATGCCCCCACCCGGCACTACATGGCCCGCACTCTGCTCCAGTACCGCCTCGGCGGCGTGGACCGCGACGACGCCACTCGCCAGCATCTCCGCGAACTCCAGGACAGGGCCGCCAACCTCTCCCTCGCCTTCGGCCGCAATGTGCAGGAAGACGTCCGCAGTGTCACCGTCCATAACAAGTCAGACCTCGATGGACTCCCCGCCGACTTTCTCGCCCGCCATCCCGCCAACTCCGACGGCACCTGGACCGTCACCACCGACCAGCCCGATTACAGCCCCGTCATGCGCTACGCCGCCAGCGACAAGCTGCGCCGCGATCTCTTCCTCGCCTACAACCAGCGCGGCTATCCCGCCAACAAGCAGGTCCTGCTCGACCTGCTCTCCATCCGTCAGCAAATTGCCACCACCCTCGGCTACAAGACCTGGGCCAACCTCGCCACTGCCGACATGATGATCGCTTCGGCTGAAAACATGCGCTCCTTCCTCGACGAAGTGGACCAGGCATCCCGCGCTCCCTCCGACCGGGAGTTCGCCGAGCTCGTCGCCTTCGTAAAACAACGCCGCCCTGAACTCAAAGACATCTCCGACTCCGACGCCGGCTATTGGCTGGAGGAATATCGCCGCTCCACCTTCGACTTCGATTCCCAGTCCGTGCGCCCCTACTTCCCCTACGCCGAGGTCGAAGACGGAGTCCTCAAGACTGCCGCCCGTCTCTTCCATGTGGATTTCATTCCCGCGCCCTCCGCCCCCGTGTGGGATAAATCCGTCGCCGCCTTCAACGTCTTCGACGCCGGCAAGCCCATCGGCCGGATCTATCTCGACATGCATCCCCGCCCCGGCAAGGACAAGTGGTTCTCCGCCCATGGCCTCGTCCCCGGCATTAAAGGCAAGCAGCTACCCGAGGCTGCGTTGATTTGTAACTTCGCCGGTGGCGAATCCGGCGATCCCGGCCTCATGGAATACAACGACGTCGTCACCTTCTTCCACGAGTTCGGCCACCTCATCCACTACATCCTCGGCGGACAGCAGCCCTGGTCCGGCCTCGGCGCCTTCTCCATCGAGGGCGACTTCATCGAGGCTCCCTCGCAAATGCTCGAGGAGTTTTTCCGCGACCCCGTCATCCTCCAGTCCTTCGCGAAAAATTACAAGACCGGCGATCCCATCCCCACCGAGCTCGTCGCCCGCATGAATCGCGCCAGCGCCTATGGACGCGGCCGTTGGGTCCAGGCCCAGCTCTTCTACGCCAACTACGCCCTCGATGTGCACCACACCGATCCGGCCAAGCTCGACCTCGACGCGCTCCTGCGTCACGACCATGACCGCTTCCTCCAGCCCGCCTGGGTTCCCGGCAACGAGATGTATGCCAGCTTCACCCACCTCACCAACTACACCTCGAACTACTACACCTACGTCCTCGACAAAGTCATCGCGGTTGATTTCTTTTCGCAGTTCGATAAGCAGAACCTGCTCGACGGTCCCGCCAATCTTCGCTACCGCCGCGAAGTCCTCGAGCCCGGCGCCGGAAAACCCGCCGAACAAATTGTCACCGACTTCCTCGGCCGCAAACAAAACATGGCCGCCTTTACCCAGTGGATCGCCGACGGAGACGCACCCCCGCACGCAAAATAACTAACTGCCGCACACAAAAAAAGCATGCATCCTATGCATGCTTTTCCGCTCTTATCTCGCTCTTAACTGGCTTTGTCGCGAAAGCTCTACGCTTCCGGCGCCGCTGCCGTCTGGCTCTCTGCCGCTACAGGGGCCGGGGAGCTCGCCGCCTGCGGCCTTGCCTTCTGCTCCGCTGGCGGAGCCTGCGGCTTCTTCACCTGGTCCTTCTTCGGCGCCAGAATCGCATGCAGCGTCGTGCCTTCCATGCGCGGCATGAATTCAACAATGCCGACCTCGGCCGTGTCCTTGATCACCCGGTTGACGATGTTATAGCCCAGCTCGCGATGCGCCATCTGCCGTCCACGAAAACGCAGACTCGCCTTCACCTTGTCGCCGTCATTCAAAAAGCGGATTGCCTGGTTCTTCTTCGTCTGATAATCGTGCTCGTCCACCGTCACCGAAAACTTCACTTCCTTAACGACGATGACCTTCTGCTTCTTGCGCGCCGCGCGGTCGCTCTTTTCCTTCTCGTAGAGAAACTTGCCGTAGTCCTGGATGCGGCACACCGGCGGCACCGCCGTCGGCGACACTTCCACCAGGTCGAAGCCGCGCTCTCGCGCCATCTTCAGCGCCTCAAACGGCGCCATCACGCCCAGCTGTTCCCCATGCTCGTCAATCACACGCACTTCGCGCGCGCGAATCTTCTCATTGGTGCGAATAAAGCTCTTGCTCGAACGCTTATCGATGTTGTCCTCCGGCAGCGGCTTTCAGCCCTGCCTCTTGTCAGATTACCCTAACCCAGCCGCGGGATGCCAGATTTTGCCCCTTTTCCGCGCATATTCATCGCGAGCCCACCGCCTTGACCCAGCGTCAATTCTGCATGATACCCTGTGCAGTTGGCTCGGTTAGCCAGGCGAAAACGCATCCTGCGCGACGCTCTATCTCCCCGAACGAGGACCATGTGACCAAGCGGAAAGTTCTTCTTGTTGACGACGACGTTGCCATCCTGCTCACCCTCAAAGCCGTGCTCGAGATCAATAGCTTCTCCGTAGACACCGCCGCCAGCGCCCGCGAAGCCCGCCACAAACTCCGCACGCAGGAATACGCCATGATCATCACCGACATGCGCATGGAGAGCGATACCGCCGGCTCCGATGTCGTCAAAGCCGCTCGCAGCGCCGCTTACGATCCCGCCATCGCCGTCCTCACCGCCTTCCCCGAGGAGGATGCCGACTACGCAACCGATGGCGCCGACGAAGTCCTCGTCAAGCCCATGAACGTCCAGCAGCTTGTCGTCCAGATGGAAGCCCTCCTCGTCTCCCACGAAGACAAAAAGCAGAAACGCGCCGCCGCCATATCCGCTGCCGCCGCTGCGCCGCCAGCCGCAAAAAAATCAGCCCCCAAAAAAGCAGCAAGGAAGAAGAGCCCCGCGAAATCAGCCGCGAAAAAATCCCCACCCCGGCGCAAGCTAAAGCCCGCGAAGAAAGTCTCCCGCAAGGCCGCCAAAAAGACTCCCGCCAAAAAGACGCCCGCTAAAAACAAGGCTCCTAAAAAATCCGCCAGGAAGAAGAAGCGCTAACCCTGGCGCCCGCCGCCGTCTATCCTGTCAGGTGAAGCCTCTCCTCTTTCCAATTCTCATTTTTACCCTCGCGACTCCGTTCGCGCTCGCCCAGGCCCCGGCTCCTTCCGCGGCCGCATCACTGCCCGCCCCCGCCCTCCCTCCGTCTCCCATCACCCAGGTCGTCGTCCTCGGCTCCGGAACCCCCGTCATAGACATCGAACGCTCCCATCCCGCCGTTGCAGTCGTCGTCAACGGCCAGCCCTACCTCGTAGACTTCGGTGCCGGCGTCGTCCGCCAGGCTGCGGAGGCCGCGCAGCTGAAAAATATCCCCGCGCTCAAGCCGACAAATCTCCGCGTCGTCTTCTGCACCCATCTCCACTCCGACCACACTGCAGGACTCGCCGATCTCTTCCTCACTCCCGCCGTCGTCGGCCGCCCCGGGGCCCTCGAACTCTACGGTCCGCCCGGCCTCGATGCCATGGCCGGAAATATTCGCGCCGCCTACGCCAAAGACATAGACATCCGCCTCAACGGCCTCGAGCACGGCAACCCCGCCGCCTATGTCATGAATGTTCACGAAGTCGCCCCCGCCGTTGACCATCCCGCCGTCGTCTATAAGGATGCGAACGTCACCGTCACCGCCTTCCGCGTCGCCCACGGCTCGTGGGATTATTCCCTCGGCTACCGCTTCGATACTCCCGACCGCTCCATCGTCATGTCCGGCGACACCGGCCCCACCCAGGCTGTCGAGCGCGCCTGCCACGGCTGCGACATCATGATGGACGAGCTCTACCTCCAATCGGGATTCGATCGCCTCACCCCCGCCGGCAAAGCCTACTTCTCTTCCTTTCACATGTCGGCCGCGCAAGTCGCGCACACCGCGGAACAGGCCCACCCTAAACTCCTCGTTCTCTATCACCAGATGCTGCTCACCGGCAGCGATCCCGACGCCCAGCTCGTTAAAGCCGTCCGCGACTCTGGCTACACCGGAGCAGTCGTCTCCGCCCGCGACCTCGACGTCTTCTAAGCTCTTCTTTTTAGCAAGCCGCAGTCCCTCTCTCAAAATCCCCAGAATATTTCCGCCGCCCCTGCTTGACATTCGTTACTGTATGCCATACAGTGTACTTCACACGGTATATGTCATCCAGTAATCAATCCGCCGCCCCGCTCTTTGAAAACCTTCGCCTCGAGCTTCGTCGCGGCGCCCTCCCCCTTGCCGTCCTCGCCGCTCTCCGCAAGGAGTTTTACGGTTACACCCTCCGCCAGGAGCTCGCCGCTCACGGCCTCGAGATTGACGAGAGCACCCTCTACCCGCTCCTCCGCCGCCTCGAAACTCAGGGCCTGCTCACCAGTGAGTGGCGCGAAGAAGATAAACGCAACAAACGTTTCTACCGCCTCTCCCCCGATGGCCGCGCTGTGCTCAAGCGCCTCCACGAAGAGTGGAACACCATCAACCAATCCCTCGACAGCATTCTCTAACCGCCAACTTCTCAAACTCTAAGGAACTCGCCATGTCCAACAATCCGCTGCTCGATCGCTACCTGCAATTCACCGCCAACTTCCTGCCCACCAGGGGCCGCGAAGACATCCTCGCCGAGTTGCGCGCCAACCTTCAGTCTGAGATGGATGATCGCGCCGAATCCCTCGGCCGCCCGCTCACTGAAGACGAGATCGCCGCCATCCTCAAGCAGCACGGCCATCCCATGGCCGTCGCCACCCGCTATCTCCCGCAGCAGTTCCTCATCGGCCCCACCTGGATCGCCTCCTACTGGTTCACGCTGAAAATCTCTCTCGCCGCCGCCGCCACCTTCACTCTCGTCGCCAGCCTGTTTTCTGTTTTCCTCGACCGCGCCTCAGCCGCAAGCCTGCTCGCTCACTGGCTCGGCTTTGCCAACACCGCGCTCCTCGTCTTTGCCTGGGTCACGCTGTCCTTCACCGTCCTCGACTACTGTGTCCGCAAATATGGCCCGTCCTCCGGCGCGTCAGCGAAATGGGATCCCCGCAAACTCCCGGCCCTCACTCTCAGCGGCAGCGGAATGAGCCGGCAGAAGCCCATCTCCGACTTCATCGGTGCGCTGATAGGCCTCTTGATTCTTGTGGCGTTCGCCCAGCACTGGAGAACTTTCGTCCCTCCCTCCATCCTCGAGACTCTCCGGTTCTCCCATGCCTGGAGGCTCTTCTACGAAATCTGCCTGGCCACAGCTTTCGTGCGGCTCATCGCGACCTTCACCTTGTTACTGCGTCCCGATTGGAAAATCCTGCGGCCGTTGAGCAACATCATCATCTACCTGGCATCCTTGGCCGCCTTCCAGCTGATGTTCGTCAGCGGTCCGTGGATCATGCTGCAGCCCGGCGCAAAATATCTGCCCGCCCTCGGCATCGCCAACAACCTCATCTTCTGGTGCGCCGCCGGCGGCCTCATCTTCAACGCCGTCGCATTGATCGTCGAGATATGGCGCTCGATAAAACTCTTTCGCAACTCCCCCGGCAATCGAAACGGCGACAACGGAAGCGCCGCCTCCACTCCCGTCTCCTGCTGATATCGCTGCCTATGCTCCCATGTCCAGCACCACGCGGAACCGCGCCTTCCCGCTCAGCATCCGCTCATACGCCTCCGCCGCCTTCTCCAGCGGATAGCGCTCGATCATCGCCTTCACTCCCGTCAGCTCGCTAAACTTCAGCGTGTCCTCTGAGTCAATTGCCGCTCCGCTCGGCCAGCCTTGAATCCTCTGCTTCCTTGACACCATCGGCGGGACCGTCACACTCAGCGGCTCGCCCGGCATCCCCACGATCACAAAATTCCCGTGTAGCCCCAGGCCGCCCAGCGCTGCATTCATCGCGCCTGCATCCGTCACCGTCGCCAGTATCGTCCTCGCTCCACCCAGCTTCAGCAGCGCCGCCCCAACCTTCTGCGTCGTCGAGTCTATATAGTGGTGCGCCCCCAGCTGCCGCACAAACGCTTCCTTGTCCGCCCCCGCGCAATCGCTACCGTGCGAAATCCCATCTTCGCCGCAAACTGCACTCCGAGATGTCCCAGCCCGCCAATCCCGAGTATCGCCACCGTATCGCCCGCTCGCGCCCCACTGTTCCGCAGCGCATTAAACGTCGTGATCCCCGCGCACATCAGCGGTGCCGCCTCCACGCTGTCCAGCTCCTCAGGCACCGCCGCCAGCGCCGTCGCCGGAGCAACTAAATAATCCGCGTAGCCCCCGTCATATCCAATTCCCGGCGGAGTCGCCCGAACGCAACAAATCAAATCCCCGCGCCGGCACGCCTCGCATCGCCCGCAATTCCCGCCGAACCACCCCAGCCCCACCCGGTCCCCAACCTTCCACTGCAGCACTCCGTCGCCGATCGCATCCACCAGGCCAATCACCTCGTGCCCCGGCACCGTGGGATATTTCACCGGCATCCGCTTGCCTTCTACCGCTGCCGTGTCGCTGTGGCACACCCCGCAAGCCTGCACCCGCACGCGAACTTTTCCCGCTCCCGGCTCCGGGATCGGACGCATCACCAACTCCAGCGGTCCGCCCGCCTTCGCTACCTGTACCGCGCGCATTTCTTTCGACACATTGTCAGTCATAATTTCCCCTCAGCCTTCTCATCTTTAAGATTTGAATTGCTCCATCGCGCGCATTGCGAATAAATCGCCCGCGAATGAAAACGGCCGCATCACTCCGGCCTACACAGCAAGATGCGCCCGCAGTCCCCCGGGTCGCACCTTTGCAAAGTAGGATTGCGCCCCATGAACAGACAACCGGGAACAGACAACCGGGGCAGGGAAGTGTGAACAGGGAAGTGGGACCAGGGAAGTGAGAGCAGGGAAGCTGGAAACACGCAAACTCACCAGACGCACCAATTCCGTCTGCGGCCCGTTGCCGAAAACATATTGCTGCCGAACCCCGCTACAGCTAAGCGGTCTGAGTGCCGGTGCCCGGTGCGCCGGTCACGGCCGTCGCCGCCACATCTCCCACCGGCTTTTGCTTCGCGATCTGGAAGCACTGGCGACATAGCACCGGTCGCCCTTGCGTCGGCTTGAACGGCACCGTCGTCTCGGTCCCGCACGCCGAGCACGTCGTCCGTGTCTCCGATCGTGGCGCTGCCGCTTGCCCGCGTCCAATGGTATGGCCCGCCCTTTTGCCTTTGCAGACCTTGCACCGCTTGGGATCGTTGCGAAACTGGCGGTCGTAGAAAAACAACTGCTCACCCGCGGTGAAGACGAAGTCCTGTCCGCAGTCAACGCACTTCAATACCTTGTCAACGAACTCCATGAGGGGTCCCGCTTTCGTGCCGCCAGGCTCCAGCACATGGTGGCTGCAATCCCGGCTCACACTTGAACTTGTTACATGGGCCCAGGCCGGAGTTCAGTGGGGAGCAGAGCACCGGCAGTCGTGCCTTCCCTCGATATTGGCGCCGCAGCTATTAGCAAGCGCACGCAAATATCCGGGAGCGTCAGTGTATACCCGCTCCCGGACGTTTTGTAAGACTTTTGTTACATGTTTTTACTGCGAATTCGAAAGCACTCCGGCAGACTTACTCCGCCTCTTTCCGTGCCTTCTTGCGGTTTCTCTTGCGAGCCAGCGCCTGCTTCATGCGCTTCTTCTCACCTGGCTTCAGGTAAAAAGAGTGCCGCTTCACTTCCTTGATGATGTCCTCGGTCTGCACCTTGCGCTTAAACCGCCGCAGGGCATTCTCCAAAGGCTCACCTTCTTGCACTCGGACTTCAGCCAATCTTGATTACACCCCCCAACTTCCCATTCGGGTTCTCTTTAAGACTACGGGAATTGAAGGGATTGCTCAAGTTTGACGCGCCTTTCCTCCCTCCGCCTCCCGCTTCCGTCAACCGGTTGAGCATTCGCTTATGAATGCAGTGTGAACCGTCTCCGCCGCTGTGAATCAGCATTCAGATGTGAACCGGCGTTCAGCGAAATCATCTCTGCCGCTGTCAGGCCTCACCCAGCTTCTCGAGATGCGCACCGCACTCATTCACGCCCGCCTCTATCCTCAGCGACCGGTAAAGATTCCTCGCCTCCCGCCATAACTCCCGGGCCTCGTTCAGCTCACCCGCCTTCTCCTTCAGCAGCGCGTATGGCCTCACCGTATTCGCCAGGTCCAACAGCTTCGTATTCAGGTTCCCGCGATACAGCTCCAGCGCCTCTTCATAAAGCGGCTTCGCCTCGTCCAGATTCAATTCGTCCAGATGCATGTCCGCGATGTGCCGAATCGTGTGCGCATACCCCAGCGGATCGCGCTCATCCCGATAGATTGCCGCCGCCTCAGCATAGTGCGCGCGCGCCGCGTCGAGATCCTTCTGCTTGCGCGCCTCGCGTCCCTGCGCGATTGCTTCGTCAGCTGCAGCCATATCGCACACAGTCTATAACCTCGCTGAACTTTGTTTGAACCGCTCCCCACCATCCCCATCCTGCTACCCTGTTGCCATGCTGCGCTCCTATCAGGGCAAGTCGCCGGTGATTCCGGCAAGCTGCTACATTGACCCGTCCGCCCAGGTCATCGGCGACGTCGTCCTCGGCGAAAACTCCAGCCTCTGGATGAACTCCGTTGTCCGCGGCGATGTCCACTACATCCGCATCGGCGCCAACTCCAATGTTCAGGACTGCTCCGTCCTCCACGGCATGCGCTACAAACATCCCGTCGAAGTCGGCGACTGGGTCACCATCGGCCACAACGCCACCGTCCACGGCTGCGTCATTGAGGACGCCTGCCTCATCGGTATGGGCTGCATCATCCTCAACGGCGCCCGCATCGGCGAAGGCTCCATCCTCGCCGCCGGCGCCCTCGTTCCTGAGGGAACCGTCGTTCCTCCCCGCACTCTCTGGGCCGGGCTCCCCGCGCAAACAGCGCCGCGAACTCACCGACAAAGACCGCGAGATGATCCTCATGTACGCCAGAAATTATCTCGACTACACCGCCATCTATCTCGCCGAGTCCTCCCGGTAGTCCGCCAATCGGCCTGCGCCTCTACTTCTTACTCAGCGCCGCCGTCACCTGCTCCTGCCAATCCTTCGCCATGTCCGCGCCGTGCTGCGTCCGCTCCTCAACGCTCGCATTCGCCGACGGAGTCAATGCCGTCTGATCGTAAATAACATCCACCTTCGTCTTCTCCTCCCCCACCGCCGTCACCTGCAGATCAATCCGCGTCACCATTGACCCGGGCACAAAATACACATACTGAATGTGGCCGCTCGCTTCATCGAACGCCGTGTTAATCCACGTCGCCGTCTTCCTGTGGAACGGCCCATGCACATGCGTGATCGTAAACACCTCGCCCTCGACATCACGCTCCGGCGTCGGCCAGATGAAGTGCGGGTCCCAGGGACTGCCGTGGCCACTATCGCCCCAGCTGCGCTCGCCGCTCGCTCCAAAGAGAGGGAACACTCGCTCCTTCGACGCCGCCACCGTAAACGAGAACGCCGTCCTCCCGTGCGCCAGCGGCCCCGCTGCCTCCCGCCTCTGGTGAAAGAACCACACCGCCAGCGCCGCCGCGCCAATCACAATCATCACCACCGCCACCAGGCCGGTAAACATCGGACGCCTCGAGTTCATCAACGGCCTTCCTTCTCATGCGCCTTGTGTCCCACCCGCGACTCGCGCTTTGCCGGCTTCTCCCGCAGCCGGTGACTCGCCGTCGCATCCAGATCAAGCCCGTACAGCCGCCTGAGCTCCGCAATTATCGCCAGCGACTTCCTCTCAAACGGTGCCTTGCCTTCGAATGCATGCAGCACGATCCCCTCCAGCAGATCGCCCAGCGTCATATCGTGGTATTCCGCCAGCGCCTTGAGCACCTTCAGCAACCGCTTCTCCATCCGCACCCCGGTCTGCACCCGCTCAACCAGCAACTTCTGCGAATGCGCCGGCCCTGCCGCTCCCACCTTCTCTGCGGCTCCCGCTGAATCAATCCTGTCTACCATGGTACTTATATACCACGGTACGCTCCGGCCGCGCAATGCCCCCGGCTCTCCGCGCAAAAAAAGAAAGGCCGCGGCTTTCGCCGCGGCCTTCCAGGTTTAGGTTCGATCTGCTTTTACTGCGCTCCGCCGGTGACTACCACCTGCAGGACCAGCGTGTGGGTTACGGCCAACTCGCCGCCGCCCGCTGTCGGTCCCGTTGCCGTGATCGTCAAGCCGTACTGGCCAGGCGTCGCATCGGTGTACGTCGGCGGCGGCAGCGGTGCAACGCTACCTCCGCAACCTACTGATCCGAAGCCGATGCCGGCCATCAGCACGAGGCAGAACAGCGTGCCCCATGTGCGGCGCCGCGCCGGGAAGCCGAGGAACAGTACCGCCAGCGTGAGCCCGCTTCCGCCCGCCAGCCAGCCGGCCAGATGGCCGCGCTTGCTGTTGTTTGCCACAGGCTTGGTGGTGCCGACCTTCGACGGAATGTTCTGCTTCACCGTGTTGATGATGATCTGGGTCGTTGCATACTGCGACGAGTCACTCGGAAGCGCAAGGTTCGCGTTCTGAATGGTGCAGGTCAGCGACGGATCGGATACGGCGCATGACAGGTTTACCGTTCCTGTCATGCCGGTCGAGGATCCCACCGAGATATTGGTGGAGCCCGTCGTGCCGGTCGGTATGACAAGTACCGGGTTGCTGGTCGTCAGTGAGAAGTCACCGCTGTTTCCTGTCACGGTAACCGGAGCACTGATGCTGCCGTTGTAATTTGCATCACCGAAGTATTGCGCGGTGATCTGGTTCGTGCCGGACAGTATGTCCGCGCCCGGGACCAGCAGGGCCGCGTTTCCTGTGCTATCCAGCTCGGCGCCAAAGAACGCCAGGCCGTTGAGCAGCAGGTAAACCAGACCGGTTGGGGTGATCGTTCCGTTGCCGCCCACGCTTGCGTTCATCCGAATGGCGCCGTCGGCTCCAACGTTGTTCGCGCTCGTGGTCAGGGTCGTCGTGGACGCGAGCAGGGCATTGCCCGACGCGACCACGGTCTGCGGTGTCGCTACTGCGGAGGTGAAGTTGCCGTCTCCGCTATAGGTCGCGCTCAACGTGTACGTTCCGGCATCGGTGTTGGTGAAGGTAACCGTACCCGTCGCCAGCGCCGTTCCGTAGTAGTTGGAGGATGCCAGCGTCGCAGTCTGCGTGACGCCGTTGAAGGTCACCGCCACTGTGCCCGTCGGTGCCACTCCCCCGACGCTCTCCACCAGCACAGGTACGACAAAGGGCTGACCCGCCACAATCCCGTCCGGTGTAGTGAAGTAGTCTTCGAGGTAGAGGTACGGTGTGCCCGCAACCACGCTGATCTTCAGCTGTGAGGACGTCGAAGGCCCGAAGCTGGCGTCGCCCGCAAAAGAGGATGAAATCTTGTGCGTTCCGATGCCCAGGGTTCCCGTCGCCCATTCCGCTACGCCGTTCGAGTTCAGATTGACCGTGCCCAGCGTCGAGCCGCCATCCTTGTAAGTCACGTTGCCTGTCGGGAAGCCGTCATTCGTGGACGGTGATCCCGCCGAGCTGTAGACCTGCGTGTCGAAGTAGTAGTAGCTGCCGTACTGCGCTGTCATCCCGTTCGTGACCGGGAAGAAGTTGTAGTTGGGGTCGTAGTAGGTGCCGCTCAGCAGTGATGCCGAATTCTCCGCCGAGACCGTCACCGTTACCGGTGCCGACGTGCTCGCGCCGAATGTTCCGTCGCCGCCGTACTGCGCCGAAACCGTATACGTGCCGCCCGGGAAGAAGTTGACCGTCGAGTTCACTGTGCCATCGTTCGCCAGTGTCGCTGCGCCCAGGCCAATCTGGCCCGGCAGCGTGCTGGTGGTTACGAGTGCAAGTGGCCCGGTCGGGGTTCCGGCGTCTGAGGTGACTGCCGCCGTCACTGTGATCGGGGTGCCGTGGGTGAAGGTCGTCTCTGAAAGCGACAGGCTGGTATCGGTGCCCGCAAAGCTCACCGAGCCCCAGTTCGAGATCAGGTTGGCTACGTTCACTGAACCAAGTCCGCTCGCCAGATCGTATCCAGGAGTCGCGTAATAGTTCTGCAGGCTGTAGTAGCTGTCACTTCCATCCAGCGAGCAGTCCGGCGAGCCCGCCACGCATGGCACATTATTACTGCCCACCGTCACGTCGTTAAACGAGTTCGGGGCCGATGCCGCGATCGGATAGAGCTCGAAGTTTGCGTTACCTTGACGGCCACTTTCCGCTGCATCAACCAGCGCCATAATGCCGGCCATTGCTGGCGATGAAGCCGAGGTGCCGCCTACGCCCGTGATGCAGACCGCCCCGTCCCCTGCAGGAACGTTTTCGCAATCTGAACCGGTGTAGAGGGCCGCCTGGCAATCCGTCGTCGCCGTGCAAATCGGCCAGAACGAGAAGTTCGCGCCGTTTGCCGCAAACAAGCTGACGTCAGGAATGTCGCGGACGCCATCGTTCGGTACCCCGGCTCCTACCTGCCATGACGGCTTCGGATAGCCTGCGGTACAGCTCGAGTACTCGCCCGTGTTCGGATCGTCTACGCCCGTCGCGCAGCTGCTCGCGCCGCCGCTTCCCGCCACGATCGTGTCCGGGTTCACATCCTCGCCCACGTTCAGGCCGAATGCGTTGTTCCACGGCTGCTCAGGTACGACGCCCAGGATGGACGTGTTCGGTGTGTTCGTGCCCGTCAGGTCCCAATAGTTTGAGACCGCGCCGGCGCTGGTGTAGTAGAAGTCCGTGCCGCCGACCGCCACGTTATACGGCGTTGACGCGAAGCCGCTGACCGCCAGTCCCAGCGTTGCCTGCTCTTCGTAGTCGAAGTCATCGCATCCTGCCGAGCCGCCGTCACCCGCGGAGACGAATACCGTCTGGCCCTGCGCTGCTGCCTGTCCCCACACTGCTTCGAAAAATTCGTTGCCCGAGGATCCGAGGAACTGTTCGCAGGTTCCGTAGCTCAAGCTGATTACATCGGCCACGTTGTCGTCCACTGCACGAATCATTGCCATGTAAAGGCCCGACGTCGTGTTCGTGTCCGCGCCTACATATAGGTTGACCTGTGCTCCAGGTGCTACCGAGCCCGAAGCCTCAACGTCGAGATAAGCCTCCGTCGCCGCTCCGTTTTGTCCCGGGTCGTTACCGTCTACGATCACGCTCGGCACGCTCGATGACAGTCCAAACAGCGACCGGTAGTTGCCTACGATCGCGTTGTCTACGTTCGACGCGCTGATGATGCCGATCGTCTCCCCGCTGCCCGTGTTGCCGGCGGAGTAGACCGGGTTGATGTCATACTGCACCGCGAAGTCGCCAGGCGCCACCGCCAGGTAAACGTCGCCTTCGTTGTCCGCCGGATAGCTCCACAGCGGCTTGGTCTGGTGTGTCTTCGCCGTGAATGCCGCCTTGCCCAGCACCGTGGTAAAGGACTTCGGCTTGAAGTTGTTCAACGACGCGAATCCGCCAACCACCGGCTTCAACGCCTCCGGAATTTGCGGGTCCTTGTTGTTCGAATAGAAGCTCACTCCGTTGCGCGTGTAGTTGTGCAGCTCCGTGTGGAAGGTGCTCTTCAACTGCCCCGCGGTTCCTGAGAAGTCAATCACGCCATGGCCTGCGCTTGTCTTGTTCACCGTGAAGCCGTGCTTCTGCAGCCAGCCATTCACCGCTTCAATGTCGGAGTCGGCCGGGCCAAAGCGCTTGGCGAATTGCGCCGGCGTCAGCCACTTGTGATAGTTCGCCGATTTCTTGTTGTGCTGATCGCTCATCAGCTGCTTCAGGTCTGCTTCCTGCGCCGGGCTCCGCTTCAGCACCAGCAGCATCCGGTCCACCGGCGTGCTCGGGGCTACCGCGCCCTTGTCATACTTCGCCTGCGCAAATGGCGGCGTGTTGCCATGCAACGTTGTCAGCTTGCTGTCGTCTATCTTGGTTGTGATCCGCGGTACTGAGCTGCTGGCCGCCTCCGAGCTCTGGGCGTACATGCTCTGCGGGAGCAGGCCCGAAACTACTACCAGGATTGCGGCGATTGATAGAAAGAAAGAGGTGTAGCGGCGTGAGGAAGAAGAAGTGCGATCAGTTTTCATGTCCATCCCTATGTCTGCTGCGAAGATTGATTTGTAACTGTGGGTAAATCAATTGGCAGCGGTGTTTCCCGCATGCCGGGCCTCAAGTGCGTAGCCGCAGCCGAACTGCTGCCTCGGCAACAATCCGTCACGGTTTTTTTCAGTTTGCCCTGTCTCGGACCATCCCAATCCGGCCGCGAACAGATTACGGACGTCACATCCCGGCCGCAGCAGAGTCACACTATGGGCAACCGCCCCCCGGCGTCAATAAAAAAACTTAATTCTGCTTCATGTGTTCCGCCCCAGCCATTTCTTTGAGGTAACCCCCCGGCTTAACAAACTAGTTAACCAGGGAGAACCACCCGCCCCTTTTAACGCGCTTTAAAGCTTTCAAAAGGCTTGCCCGGCCCGCCGCCCCACAAAATGAGCCCCCGCTCACCCCGCCCGCTCTGGAACCAGCGTCCCTGCCTACCGGCAGTTCTCGAAGTTCACCTGCGCCGTCAGCCGGCTCTGCCCCACCGTGCACAGCAGCACCAGATTCCCGTTCAGCACCTTGCTCGTCGCCGGAACCGTCGTCTCCACCCGGTCCTCGCCGCACCGGTCAAACTCCACCGGATGCATCTGCCCATCCACGCTCGAAGTTACTTGTATGGATGGCGGGTTCTGCGGATCAGTCTTCACCGTCATCCGCAGTACCGGGTGTGTCGAATCTTCCAATGTGAATTGCTGCGGCACGCTCACCGAGTCCGCATGGCAGCTATCTACATTCATCGTCCAGTTGCCCAGTGTCGGCCCCGTCGCTACCACCGTCCCACTCAATGTTGTCCGCGTCGCCGACCAATACAACGCAATCCCCAGCAGCGCCGCTCCCGCAATCACCCACCATGCCAGGGGATCCACCGGACGCCGCGCCGCATTCGGCTGCTTCGATGGCAACGTCTCCGGCGCCACTTTATTGTTGCGCTGCCTTACCTGCCCTACCGATACCGGCGGCCATGACTCCGGCTTCCGCGACCATCGTGCCGGATCAGGTCCCGTGGACGGACGCTCCCCCAGCGCCGCTCGCCTCTGGCGCTGCCGCTCGAGATCCAGCGACCGGTCCAGGTCTACGCGCCGGTCAAACGCCGGCACTGGCGGAGGCACCGGAGAAAACTGCGGCTTCTGCGCATGCAGCTCCAGCAAATCCGGCCCCGGCCCGCCCTCCACCCCGCTCTCGCCACCGGCTGCCCGCTCCCATACCGGCTCAGGCGTCGGATAAGGATCAGGAGTCGGCGTTGGCATCGTGTGCCGGCCTCTCCCCGTGCTTTGCTCCCGAACCGTTCTGCGACTCCGCCCCCGTCGCATCTGCCGACGCCCCTGCCCCTTCATGCTCCTGGGCGAGCACTGGCTCTAGCGGCGGATCGCGATCCTGCTCCGGCATGCCAATACCCTAGCAGCGCAAGGGTGCCCCTGAAAATAACGGAAAGTGTGCGCCCCCCTCTCCGCGGGAATCGCCCCAGGTGACCGATACGCCTCCCCGTTTAAACTGAAATCCAATGTCTACCCTCAAAGCTGTCCGCGGCACCCGCGACCTCCTGCCGCCGGAAACGAATCTCTGGCAGCACATCGAGGCCACCGCCCGCGACGTCTTCGCCCGCTACAGCTTCGGCGAAATTCGCACCCCCATCTTTGAAGACACCCAGCTCTTCGCCCGCAGCGTCGGCGAAGAAACCGACATCGTCTCTAAAGAAATGTTCACCTGGGAAGATCGCGCCCGCGCGCAATCTGAAAAAGCCCAGTCCCTCACCCTCCGCCCAGAAAACACCGCCGGCGTCGTCCGCGCCTACATCGAACACTCCCTCGGCGACTCCGGCCGCCTGCAAAAGCTCTACTACATCGGTCCGCAGTTTCGCCGCGAGCGTCCCCAGCGCGGCCGCTATCGCCAGTTCTGGCAGATCGGCGCCGAGGTCATCGGCCCACCCAGTGCCGGCTCTGAATCCCCGCTTCGCGACGCCGAAGTCCTCGAGATGCTCTCCACCTTCCTCGATCAGCTCGGCATCCGCGGCTATAAGCTCATCCTCAACTCCGTCGGCTCCTCCAGCGATCGCCCCCGCTACATCGCCGCTCTCCGCGAAGCCCTCGCTCCGGTGCGGTCGCAAATGTGCCCCGACTGCCAGCGCCGCGCCGACACCAATCCCCTCCGCGTCCTCGACTGCAAGCACCCGGAGGACCAGGCCATCCTCGCCTCGCTCCCCAAAATCGCCGACTACCTCGACGACGCCTCGCGCGCCCACTTCGCTGCCGTCCTCGCCGCCCTCGACGCCTCAGCAGTTGCCTATGAAGTCAACCCCCGCCTCGTCCGCGGTCTCGACTACTACACTCGCACTACCTTCGAGTTCGTCCTCGAATCCGCCGAAGGCGGCCTCGGCAGCCAGAACGCAATCCTCGGTGGTGGCCGCTACGATGGCCTCAGCGAAATGCTCGGCGGCCCCCGCGCTCCCGGCATCGGCTTCGCCATCGGCGAAGACCGCCTCGTCCTCACTCTCCTCGCGCAACGCGAAAAAGCCGCAGCCGAAGTTAGCGCGCAGGATATTAGCGCCGCCGGCAACATTCACTCTGCCGGCGCTCCGACGGGTGACGGTGGAGCGGTAAAGATTGACGCCTACATCGCCCCGCTCGGCGAAGCCCAGAACATCCCCGCCCTCGCTCTTGCCCGCGAACTCCGCCGCTCCGGCCTCACCATCGAAGTCGGCGACGGCTCCTTCCGCCTCAAAAAATCCTTCGAACTCGCCGACACCCTCGCCCGCCACATCATCATCCTCGGCGAAGACGAGGCCGCAACATCTATATATACGGTCAAGACCTTCTCCACCGGAGAGCAACGCAAAATTCCCCACAACGAACTATTGTCACGGCTACGCTCCAGGGCCTAGACTCCTTCCACACTCCTTTTGTCACAGTTAATGAACTAATAAACTTTGCAGCCTGCTCCAACTCACTCGCATGCATTTGTACGACGACGCCATCCGCTCTCTGCTCGCCCGCGGCGCCGAGCTCACCTCTCGCCGCAAGTTTGAGCTGGACCACATGCGGACCCTCGCCGCCGCACTCACCGGCCCGCAGCAACGCTTTCCCTCCATCCTCATCGCCGGAACCAACGGCAAAGGTTCAACCGCCGCCACCCTCGCCGCCATCCTCTCTGCCGCCGGACTCCGCACCGGCCTCTACACCTCCCCGCACCTCACCACCGTCAACGAGCGCATCCGCACCTTCGACCCCGCTTCTCCCACCGCCGCCCAGCCGGCCCCTCCCATCAAAGGCCTGCCCATTGGGGATGAGGACTTCGCCCGCCTCTACTTTCAGGTGGACTACACCGCCAACGCCCTCGTCCGCGAATCCAGGCTCCCCTATCCTCCCAGCTTCTTCGAGGTCCTCACCGCACTCGCCTTCCTCTATTTCGCTCAGCAGAAAATACAAATCGCCGTCCTCGAGGTCGGGCTCGGCGGCCGCCTCGACGCCACCAACATCGTCTCCCCCCTCCTCTCCGTCATCACCGACATCTCCCTCGACCATATGGAGTGGCTCGGCAACGACCTCGTCTCCATCACCAGGGAGAAAGCCGGCGTCCTCCGCCGCCACAGCCGCCTCATCACCCTGCCGCAGCATCCTGACGTCAACCAGGCCCTCGGCGAAGCCGTCATCGCGATTGACGCTAAAGCCGTCAACGCCGCCGACTACATTCCCAGCCGTGCCGAGGTCAACGCCTTTCGCAATCGCTACATGCTCGAGATCGCCGGCGACCCCGTCCTCATTGACTCCCCGCTCTCCGGCCAGCATCAGCAGCGCAACATCGCCCTCGCCATCGCCACTGCCGTTGAATTGCGCGGTTACGGTTACAAAATCCCCGCCTCCGCTATCGCCAGGGGTGTCGCTGCCACCGACTGGCCCGCCCGCCTGGAACTGTTCTCCGCCAGCTCAGCTCCCGACGCCGACCGCCCCGATGTCCTGCTCGACGTCGCCCACAATCCTGCCGGAGCGTGGACCCTCCGCGCCGCCATCACCTCGCTCGAAGCCGAACGCGCCGCCCAGGCCGCCGCTGCCTACGCCGCCTCGCCCTACACTTCGAAAACTCTCCTCTTCGGCTGCCTCGACGACAAGCCCCTCGATCAGCTCGCCCATATTCTCTTCCCGATTTTTGACCGCGTCGTCCTCACCGCCCCCGACTCTCCGCGCGCCACCGATCCCTCCCGGCTCGCCGCCCTCTCTGACTCGCTCGGCGTTCCCTCAACCGTCGTCCCCAGGCCGGTCGCCGCTCTCGACGTCGCCCTCGGCTCGACTCCCGCCACCGGCCTCCTCGTCATCGCCGGAAGCCTCTATCTCGCCGGCGAACTGCGCCCGCTGCTCCTCACCGAGAAATAATCCCGCCGCCTGGCCCCGCCTCCATCCCCCGCCCGCAATCCCACCCACTCCCCAACTACAATTTACTTAGCTCTCAGAATGCCCATCACCCACAGCCGCTGGTTCTCCAGCTACATCCGCACGCCGCTCATGGCCCTCTCCACGGGATGGTTCGGCACCCTCTCGCTCTCCGTCTCCCTCTTTGAGAAATCCGGCCGCCGCCAGCATCGCATCGCCCAGGCCTGGGCCCGCTCACTGCTCAAAATCTTCGGCGCTCCCATCACCGTCTACGGCGCAGAAAATATCCCCACTCCCCCGCTCTCCCCAGCCACTCCATTCCCACCGTCACCGCCGCCGCGCGCTCCTCTGAGAACGTCCCCGCCATCTACGCCTGCAATCACCTCTCATATATGGATACGCCGGCCGTCTACGCCAGCCTCCCCTTCCAGTTCCGCATCCTCGCCCGCCACGGCCTCTTCAAAATTCCATTCCTCGGATGGCATCTCCGCCGCTCGGGCCAGGTCCCCGTCGTCATCGGCGACGCCCACGGCTCACTCCGCTCCCTCAACGCCGCCGTCCGCACCCTCCGCGAAGGCCTCCCCCTCGTCATCTTCCCCGAGGGCGGCCGCAGCCCCTCCGGCAAGCTGCAGGACTTTCTCTCCGGCCTCGCCTACATGTCCATCCGCGCCCACGCCCCCATCGTCCCCATGGCCCTCATCGGAACCCACGAGGTCCTCCCCATGCACGTCTATCACATCCGTCCGCGCCCCTGCATCCTCGCCATCGGCAAACCCATCTCGCCCGAAGGCCTCACCATGCGCGACCTCGACCGCCTCACCAAACAAGTCCACGACTCCATCGCCGCCCTCTACGCCGAACACGCGCCCGCCGAGTCTCTGCCTGCCGCTCTGGAATCCGCGCCTCGAGCATTCCGCTCCGACCCGTTAAACTAATCTTTCCCATGCAACTGGACTTTCTCGGCACTCTCGAACGCACCCACCTCTGCGGCCAAATACCGCCGCCGACGCCGGCTCCGGCCAGCCCGTCATCCTCATGGGCTGGGTCAATCGCCGTCGCGATCACGGCAACCTCATCTTCCTCGACCTCCGCGACCGCAGCGGCATCGCCCAGGTCGTCGTTGACCACGACCTCTCTCCCGAGGCCCACGCCAAAGCCGAGCACGTTCGGCCGGAATACGTCGTCGCCGTCATCGGCACCGTCCGCCTCCGCGACGCAGCCTCCATCAATCCCAAAATGCCCACCGGCGAAGTCGAAGTCGTCGCCCAGCAACTCCTCGTCCTCAACGACGCCCACACTCCCCCCTTCTCTCCCGCAGAAGACGCCATCGCCAACGAAGAGGTCCGCCTCAAATATCGCTACCTCGATCTCCGCCGCCCGCAGATGCAGGCCAACTTCGAGCTCCGCCACAAAATCGCCCTCGCCATCCGCCAATACCTCGCCGCCAAAAACTTCCTCGAGATCGAAACCCCCTTCATGACGCGCTCCACTCCTGAGGGAGCCCGCGACTACCTCGTCCCCAGCCGCGTCCACCCCGGCAGCTTCTACGCTCTTCCCCAATCGCCCCAGCTCTTCAAGCAGATACTCATGATCTCCGGCTTCGATCGCTACTTCCAGATCGTCCGCTGCTTCCGCGACGAAGACCTCCGCGCCGACCGCCAGCCCGAGTTCACCCAGATTGATCTCGAGATGTCCTTCCCCCAGCAGGAAACGATCTTCGCCATCGTCGAAGGTTTTCTCACCGCCGCCTTCAAAGCCGCAGACGTCGCCATCGCCACGCCCTTTCCGCGCATGACTTACGACCAGGCAATTCGTAACTACGGAATTGATAAACCCGACATGCGCCTCCCCGCCATGGCCGACCTCACCGGCCTCCTCACTCCCGCGCTCCGCGAGCAACTCAAAGTCGAGCCCGCACTGCCAGTCTTGGGATTCGTAATCCCCGGTGCCGCCGCCGGCATGAGCGGAACCCAGCGTCGCGTCTTCTCCGACGATGTCCGCAGCTTCCTCGGCGACGATGGCGGAACCGGTGGCCTCGCTCTCCTCGACACCGCGCGCCTCGCGAAAAACGCCGACTTCGCCGCGCTCGCCACTGAGATCGCCTCCGCCATCTCCGCCACGCAGGCCGCGCCCATCACCGACAACGACCTCGTCGTCGTCCTCACCCCGCGCCTCGCGACCGTCGCCGTCCTCGACCACGATCCCCAGTGGATTTACAAGAAAGCCGGCGCGCTCCGCCTCGAGCTCGCCCGCAAATTCGCCGACAAGCACGGCGCCTTCTCAAAATCCGATTACAAATTCGTCTGGGTCACCGACTTTCCCATGTTCGAGTGGGATGGCGAAACCCAGCGCTGGAACGCCGCCCATCATCCCTTCACCTCGCCCCACGAAGACGACATCCGCACCGGCCGCCTCACCTCCGACCCCGGCGCCGTCCGCGCCCTCGCCTACGACATCGTCCTCAACGGCACCGAGCTCGGCTCCGGCTCCATCCGCATCCATCGCCAGGACGTCCAGCAGCAAATCTTCCGCTCACTCGGCATGACCGACGAAGAAGCTCACGCGCGCTTCGGATTCTTCCTTGAGGCCCTGCAGTACGGCACGCCTCCCCACGGCGGCATCGCCCTCGGCCTCGACCGCATCGCCATGATCCTCGCCGGAGCCACCAGCCTCCGCGAAGTCATCGCCTTCCCCAAGACCGCCAAAGCCATCGACCTCATGGTGGACGCGCCCACTCCCGTCAGCGACATCCAACTCCGCGACCTCGGAATCCGCGTCCTCCCCAAAACCAGGTAGGCCTCGCGCCTTCATCTCAAACCCTCTGCCGCGCAAAAAATCTCAACTCATCTCTTGCCTTCGAAATAAAACTGTGTCAATCTATGGCTCGTTCCTTACGAGGCCAATACCATGCGATCCCTTAAAAATTCGATTGCTGCGAGTTGCGAAATGCCACGGCATTTTGCGCGGGTATTGCTCTCCGCGCTGCCGCGATAGCGCAGCCCCTCCGCTAACTCCGTTGCTTTCCTAAGTCACGCCAAACGCGTTGCGTTACGCGCGCGATCCATCGCGTCGTCCGCGATGCCCCGGCCGTGCGCGGGAAATCTACGCCCAACCTCCGGCGCTCGAACGCCGAACTCCAAAGAAAGGAGCTTGCCATGGGCAAGATTCAAATGAAGGGTGCCACTGCAGTCGGCGCCGAGCCGGTGTGTCGCACTTGCGTGCACGGCTTGGTCCTGCGCGGTTACCGTGACTCGGAGATCGTCGTTCGCTGCACCTTCGCGAACCCGGCCTTCGTCGTCCCGTTCATCGTGTCCGAGTGCACAGAGTTTTATGACCGCGATCGCCCAAGCTGGAGCGCGATGGATAAGTTTGCGATCCACGTCAGCCCGAAGGCTGAGCCGAAGCCGGTCGGCTTCAAAGTCGGTTTCCGCCTCAAGCAGAAGGCCGACGACGCCGACTGCGACTTCAACGATGACGACGCGGCCTCAACCGAAAACGAAACGGCGCGTCAGGATTAACTGGCGCGCCGCTCGTCTTTATTCTCGTTCTCGAGCTACTCTCTGGCGTTCACCTACTCCACCGTCACTTCCACCACCGGTGAGCTCGACCCGCCATCGTTCGTATCGCCCGCATACGTCGCGGTTACTGGATACGTGCCCTTGCCGACCGAACTGGTGGACTCGGTCAGCGATGCCGATCCCCCGCTGAGCATCGCCGTGCCCACCACGGTAGACCCAACGGAAAATGTGACCTTGCCCGTCGCCACGCCGCTGCCCCCGACCCGGGTAACGGTCGCCGTCAGCGTCGCGGAGCCGCCCTGGACCACCGGGTTCGGGCTGGCAGTCAGCCCAGTCGCCGTCTTCCACTGCACCGTGACCCCGGTGTTGCCGGTCGAGGCGAGATTGCTGCTGCTGCCGTTGTAGGCCGCGACGACGGTATATGTTCCCGGTTCAATGCCGCCGGTCGAGCCGGTAAATTGTGCCGTGCCTCCACTCAGTGTGTACGTGCCGAGCGCTAATCCGTCAGCGGTGAACGTGACCTTGCCGCTGGGCGTGCCCGTCCCGCTCACCGGCGTCACGGTTGCGCTTACAGTAATGCTGCCGCCCTCGACCACTCCTCCGGGCGTCGCGGTAACTTTAACCGTGGTCCCGATTTTGCTGGTGAGCGTTAAGTCCACCACCGGCGATACCGACCCGTTGAAGCTCGAACTGCCGTCGTACGTCGCAGTCACCGAGTAGCTCCCCGCGGTTAAGCCCGTGGTGGAGAAAGAGAATGTCGCCACTCCCTTGGCGTTGAGCGCAGCGCTTCCCAGCGTCAGTCCCGGCGCGGCGAATGTGACCATGCCGCCGGGAACCGTTGAGCCGCTGGATGCCTTCACCGTCGCGGTCAGCGTCTCCGTGTCCCCGATCGTGACCGGATTTGGGTTGACGCCCAGTGCGGCCGTCGTATTCACCTTGCCGTTACTCGTAACCGTAAGCGTTACAGAATTGCTGATGGTGCCGCCGCAGGTGAGCGCGTAAGTGAAGCTGCCCACCGCGGCCGGCTTGAGGGTGATCTGGCCGCTGGTGCCTTTTACGCCGGACCATTCGGCATCGGCCCCACTGGCAAAGCAGTAGGTGGCCGAGCCTCCGTAAACCCCGCTCACACTCCAGCTCAACGTCGTGCTGTTGCCCTGAATAATGCTGCCTGACCCCAGCGCGAGCGTGATTGGAGCTCCCAGCGCGGGCGTGAACGCGAGCTTGTAAACTGCGCCGTCGCTGCTGCTGCCCCCATTGGCCCCCGTGCCATAAAGCGCTCCATCACTGCCCTGGATGAGCGGCGAGTTAAGCTCCCCCGGATTGTCGATCGTTGTCAGCAGCGTTAGCGCCCCCGCGGGCGTCAGCTTGACTAGGTAGCGCGAGTCGCTGTTGCCTTGCGCTACGCCGTAAAAGTTGCCATCGCTGGCGACCATCAGTTGGCCCGGCGTCTGGATATCGTCGCTGTTGGGAATTGTAACTACCACTGTGTAATTCCCCGTTGATGTCGCTACCTTATATACCTGTCCCGCGGTCGCCTGCGTGTTGTCCCCCGCCGAGCCGTAGAGCTGGCCGTCGGCCCCCTCCACCAGCGCTCCCGTCGGATAGAGACTGCTGGGGAACGTGTAGAGGACCGAAACCACGCCGTCCAGCGTGCACTTGAAGATCGTCGCGTCGCCGCTCGGCCCCCCGCCCAGCTCCGCGCCATACAGATTTCCGTCGCTGGCCTGCAGCAACCCATAGAGATTGAATCCCGGTGCCGTCGCCAGTGAGGTGACCACCCCGGTGGAGGCGGTGATCTTGTAAATCGTGCTCCCGAATCCGGTCACGAAGTAATAGTTGCCATCGTTGGCCGGAATCAGGCCGGTCGGATTCCCCGACGGCTCCGCCAGCGTTGTAATCACCCCGCCCGGCGTCAGCTTGAAGACGGTAGCAGTCGTTGCACCATACAGATTTCCGTCACTGCCCTCTATGAGTTGCGCCTCGGGCTCGCTGCCCGTGTCACTGTTGTCGAAGCTGTAGATATTGCTGAAGGAGGAACCGGTCGCGTTGACCTTATATATCACCCCATACGCGCCGCTGCCCCCAAGCGTGGTGCCACCGTATAAATTGCCGTCGCTGGCCTGAATCAGCCCGCCGCTCGGCGCGGAGCCGTCACCCCCGGAAAAATTGTGCAGGATGGTCTCCGTCTGTGCTTGGCTCGCCACCGAGACCGACACCAGTCCGGCGAAAAGAACGGCGTAGAAAAATGGCTTGCGCATGGGTCACCCCCGATGACGTGCGATCGCGAGAATCTGCTCAGGGCCCGGTGCTTCGGAGGCAGTCTATCAGGCGAAAAATCGCTCCGGGAATGGCGATTTAGCGTCAATTGGAGTTTCCAGAATGGGCCTGCTGGTCTCACCCGGCGCGTCCTCCCCAAATACAAGTAGGCCGGCGCCTTCATCTCAAACCCTCTGCCACGACTTCGACGACGACGCGGCCTCAACCGAAAACGAAACGGCGCGTCAGGATTAACTGGCGCGCCGCTCTTCTTTATTTTTGCTCTCGAGCTACATTCTGGCGTTCACCTTACTCCACCTTCACGTCCACGACTTCCGACACCGAACCGCTATCATTCGCGTCTCCGCCATACGTCGCGATTACCGGATATGTCCCCTTCGGTATCCCGCTCGTCAGCGCTGTTAACGTCGCCGTTCCGCCGCTCAGTGTCGCTTTGCCGATCACGGTTCCCTCAGCCGAGAATGTAACCGTCCCTGTCGCTGTTCCTGTGCCGCTCGTCCGCGCCACCGTTGCCGTCAATGTCGCCGAGCTGCCCTCCGTCACCGGGTTCGGATCCACCGTCAAGCTCGTCGTCGTCGCTGCCTTCTGCACCGTGACGCTGGTGTGGCCGGACGACGCGAGATACGTGCCGTCGCCGCTATAAGTCGCCACCACGCTGTAAGTCCCCGGCGGAATCCCCTGCGCTGTCGTCATGAAGCTCGCTGTCCCGCCGCTCAGTGCATACGTCCCGAGATTTACTCCCGCCGCTGTGAATGTCACTTTCCCCGTCGGCACTATGCTGCCGCTTGCCGGAGAAACCGTCGCTCCCAGCGTGATACTCCCGCCTTCGCTCACCGTCGCAGGCGTCGCCGTCACCGCGACTGTCGTCGCGACTTTGTTCACCGTCACATTCACCGCCGGCGATGTCGAGCCGGTAAAATTCGTGCTCCCGCTATACGTCGCAGTCACCGCATACGTTCCCGCCGGCACTCCGCTCGCATTCAGGCTCAACACCGCGACCCCGCTCGAGTTCACTGCTGAGGATCCCAGCGCAATTCCCGATGCTGAGAAACTTACCGTCCCGTCAGGAACAGTCGTCCCCGATGCCGGCGTCACCGTCGCAGTCAGCGTCTCAAGACTGCCCAGCGTTACCGGATTCGGACTCGCCGTCAGCGCTGTCGTCGTCGCCACCGGCCCGGCGCTCGTGACCGTCAGCGTCACTGCGTTGCTGATCGTCCCGCCGCAGGTCAGCGCGTAATTAAATGTTCCCGCGCTCGTCGGCATCAGCGTGATCCCGCCGCTCGTCGCCTGCGTCCCGCTCCACTCCGGGTCCGTGCTCGTCGCAAAACAATAGCTCGCGGAGTCGCTATACACTCCCGCCACGCTCCAGTTCAACGTCGTGCTCGATCCCAGGGGAATGCTCGCCGTCCCCAGCGTCAGCGTTACCGGCGCCGCCAGCGCCGGCGTGAACGCAATGCTGTAAACCGTGCCGTCGCTGTTCGTCCCGCCGGTTGCGCTCGCCCCATAAAGCGAGCCGTCGTTGCCCTGCACCAGGGGACTCGTCAGGCCGCCCACATCCATAAACGTATATGGATATGTAACCGTTCCCGCCGGCGTTATCTCCATCAGCGAACTCGTCGCTCCCGTGCCCGGCACGACCGTATAGAAATTTCCGTCGCTCGCAATCATCAGCTGCGGGCCCGGAGAATTAATAGCGATGTTATCGGTCAACGGAATCGTTGCCACCGTCGTGTAATTCCCCGAGAGGTCAACCTTGTATATCTGTCCCGCCGTCGTACCCGTCGTGTCGCTCGCTACTCCGTAGAGCTGCCCATCCGCTCCCTCAATCAACGGGCTCACCGGGCTCAATCCATCCGGAAAGCTGAAAAACGTCGTCGCTACTCCGGCCAGCGTGCACTCATAAATGCTCGGTCCGCCCGTCGTGCCCCCGCCTTGCTCCGTGCCATAAAAATTCCCATCGCTCGCCTGCACCATTCCCGACAGCCCGTAACCCGGCGCAACGCCAATCTCGGTCACCACTCCCGTCGAGTAGGCGATCTGATAAATGCCGCTGCCATACTCCACCGAATAATAAAAATTCCCGTCGCTCGCCTGGATCACCGCCGTCGGGTTGCCCCCCGGCGATGCCAGCGTCGTCAACACTCCGGCCGCCGTCACCTGGTAGACCGTCGTCGGCGTCGTCCCGTAAAAATTGCCGTCGCTGCCCTGCAGCAACTTCGTGCTCGGCGACGTCCCGTCCGCCCCGTTCGTGAAGCTGTAAAGATCCTGGAAGCTCGTCCCCGCTGCGTTCACCTGGTAGACGACGCCGTAGTAATCCGTCCCGCCACTCGCAGTTCCGCCGTAAAAATTCAGGTCGTTCGCCTGGATCAAACCAGTGGACGGAGAATTCCCGTCGTCCCCTGAAAAGTTGTAAACGGTGGTTTGTGTTTGAGCGCTGCTATGTACGGCTGACACCGCGAGACCAAGCAAAAATACTACAGAGAAAAATAATTTGCGCATGCTTCCCTCCCCCGGGAACGTGCGTTGGCGGCTATGACCGCCTTGAGCCCGACTATAACTATGAGGTTAACAGTCGGAATAGGGATGTGCGCCCCATCGAAACTTAGCGTCCCGAAAGAGGACAGCCGGGCACTCAATCCGTTGGCCACCAGCCAATTTTTTGCCCCCCGATTCGCCTCCCACCCCGCCCTTCCACCCCTCCGCCGCCGATTTAGTCGCATCCATATTCGACCCCTTCTTGCGTCAACTCATCCCTCTCATACAATCTAAAGATGCGAACGGCCACGCGACCGCGAAATACTCCTGCGGCCGCCTCGCCAATCGCCCCCCGCCTTCCTCTTCCACGACTGCTACGACTCGCTCTGCTGCTTCCCGTCACCGCCGCCCTCCTCTCCTCGCCCCTGCTCAGCGCCCAAAACTCCACGCCGCCGTCCACTCCGCACTCCGCCCCCCGCGTCACTTCAGTCCGCGAATCCGACGCCGTCTGCGCTCGCTGCCATCAGGAAATCTTCAATCGCTACCTCGCCACTCCCATGGCCAACGCCAGCGGCAACGCTACCGACCCAGGCGCCGTCATCCCTGGCGGATTCACCCACGCCCCCTCCGGCATCACCTACAAAGTCTTCCTCACCGGCGATAAAGTCCCTCTCTCCGCCGCAGAGCCGCCCCTCCAAATCCCCGAGTCTGCCTGGATGAGCTACTCCCGTCCCGCCACTCCCAGCGGGCCGCCTCCGCTTGACGGTCGCCAGCAGCTCGTCCTCTACGTCGGCAGTGATCATCGCGGCCGCACTTTCCTCTACGGAATCGAAGACTGGTGGTTCGAAGCCCCCATCAACTACTACCGCTCCACCGCCGGATACGACATGGCGCCCAATTACCTCCACGTCAAGCAAATGCCCTTCAACCTGCCCGTGGATTCGGCCTGCCTCCATTGCCACGCCAGCTCCGTCCAGATCCAGCAGAAGGGAACTCTCAATCGCTATACCGCCTCCGCCGGAGACGACGCCAACTCCGTCCTCCCCTTTCTCCAGGGCGGAATCACCTGCGAGTCCTGCCACGGCGACACCCGCGCCCACGTCGCCAGCGGTGGCAAATCCGCCGTCATCAATCCCGCCCGCCTCGCCCCCGATCGCCGCGACGCCGTCTGCTACCGCTGCCATCTCGAGGGAGAGACCAATGTCCAGAATCCCGCCCACTCTCCCGCGGAATTCCGGCCCGGCGACCGCCTCGAGGAGTACCTCACTTACTTCATCCGCGCCAATCCCGGCGGCCCCACCCGCGCCGTCTCTGAGGTCGAGGCCTTCAACCTCAGCCACTGCAAACGCGCCTCCGGTGACCGCATGACCTGCACCAACTGCCACGATCCCCACGGCGATCCCAGCCCTGCCGATCGCGTCGCCTTCTATCGCAGCCGCTGCCTGCAATGCCACACCCAGCAGAAATTCGTCTCCCTCACCGCGCCCCATGCCCATCACCCCGAGCAGCAGGATTGCACCGCCTGTCATATGCCGCGACTCAATGCCGAGGACGTTGCCCACGAACAGACCACCGACCATCGCGTCCCCGCGCGCCCCGGCGAATATGCCAGCCAGGCCATCGCGCAAAACGACTTTCACTCTCTCTCCGGCAATTTATCCGGCCCCGAGAAGCTCATCCCCGTCCCCGGCACCACCGCCACGCCGCGCGACATCGCCGTCGCAACTTTCAATCTCATTGCTAACGGAGATCTCGCCGCCGCTCCCGCTGCCCTCCCGCTCCTCGAGGCCGCGCATAAGCAAAATCCTCGCGACGTCCAGGTCCTCACCGACCTCGCCTGGCTCGCCCAGCAACGCGGAGACACCAAACGCGCCACCGACCTCTACTCCGCCGCCCTCCTTGAAGACCCTGAAAACATCGCCGCCAACACCGACTACGGCGTCCTCCTCGCTCGCGCCGGAGAACTCCAGCAAGCCGCCCAGCGCTGGAACGTCGTCTTCCGCCGCAATCCCTCCATCTCCGAACTCGGCTACGACCTCGGCCAGGTCGAATGCGCCCTCGGCAACCGCACCTCCGCGCAGAATCTCCTCAACCGCCTCCTCACCTTCAATCCCGACGACCAGCGCGCTCGCTCTCTCCTTGTCGAAATCGCCGCCGGACGCAAACCCTGCGGCAGCCAGTAGGTCATCATCCCTATTTGCCGCCGCGCCCCTGCGCGATTAGGATGTCCGAACTCCTCATTTTCCGGGCCTCGGTCGCACTAATAAAACCATGCAAGGGGGTTCGGCATATGACCTGCCGTGCCATCTCCAGGCTCCTCTTCTTCGCCATCCTCGCGTCGCTCGCCTTTTCTCAGCGCTCCAGCGCCCAATCCAGCACCCTCACCGTCCTCTACTCTTTCTGCAATCAGGCGCAGTGCGCCGACGGACAGAGTCCCCAGCAAAGTCTCGTCCAGGGCAGCGACGGCGAATTCTACGGCGTGACCAACGGCGGCAACGGCACCCTCTTCAAGGCCGACTCTGCCGGAAATCTCACCGTACTCAACTCGTTTTGCAGCGGCGGCGGCAGTTGCCCTGAGGGCATCTACCCCAAGGCCCCGCTCATCCAGGGTCCCGACGGCAACCTCTACAGCACCACGCCCTCCGGCGGCGCCGACACCAACGACGGCATCTTCTACCAGATCACTCCCTCCGGCTCTCTCACCGTCATCCACTCCTTCTGCCAGGCAGCCGGAATCTGCACCGACGGCGGCAGCCCCGAGTCCGCTCCCGTGCTCGGCTCCGACGGCAACTACTACGGCGTCAACCTCGGCTCCGGAGCCAACGGTCGCGGCATCATCTACCAGCTCACTCCTGCCGGAGTCATCACCAACCTCCACGACTTCTGCGGCAAGGGCGGCTCCAACTGCACCGACGGCGCGCAGGCCCTCTCGGCCCTCGTCGAGGGCCCCTCTAAAACTTTCTACGGCACGACCAGCCAGGGCGGACTCAACCAGAACGCCGGCACCATCTTCAGCATCACCTCTTCCGGCACCTACACCGTCCTCTATTCGTTCTGCAGCGCCAGCAGCTGCGCCGACGGCATGACCCCCGGCAATATCGTCATGGGCCCCAACGGCATCCTCTACGGAACCACCTACGCCGGCGGCAGCAAAGGTGACGGCGTTGTCTTCAGCCTCACCTCATCCGGAACCTACTCCGTCCTCTATTCCATCTGCAGTCAGACCTTCTGCACCGATGGCAAAAACCCTGCCTCCGGCCTTCTACTCGCCAGCGACGGCAATCTCTACGGCGCCACCACCAGCGGCGGAGCCAATGACTACGGCGCTCTCTTTGAGGTCACCCCCGCCGGCGCTTTCACCACTCTGTACTCCTTCTGCAGTGCCTCCAGCTGCACCGACGGCGACACGCCTCATGCCGCCCCCATCCAGGGCAGCGACGGCAATTTTTACGGCACCGCAGACGCTGGCGGCGCAAACTCCTCCGGAGTTCTCTACAAGCTCGCACTCGCCTCTCCCTTGCCCCCCGCCATCAAGCTCACTCTCAGCAAGTCTTCCGTCGCAGCCAACACTCCCGTCACCCTCTCCTGGTCCGCCGCCTACGCCAACAGCGTTACCTCCCAGCAGTGCTACGCCTTCGTCCAGGGCAATCCTTCGGGAGCCGGTACCTGGTCCGGCAAGCAGACCGGCACCTTCAGCTCCTCTACCCACGCTTACTCCGGCTCCGCTTCCATCACTCCCACTACTCGCCGGAACCTACACCTACGCACTCACCTGCGGCGGCGTTCAAACCGGCCTCGCCACCCTCACCGTCACCGGCTCCAGCAAACTGAACTCCACCACCACTCTCACCGCCTCGCCCAATCCCGCCACCGTCGGCCAGAAGGTCACCCTCACAGCCACCGTCGCAGGATCAGGAGCCACTCCCACCGGCACCGCGAACTACAACGTCACCACCATCACCTTCGGCTCCGCCACTCTCAACTCCGGAGTCGCCACTCTCGCCGCCAGCTCCAACGGACTCGCGCCCGGCACCTACCCCGTCGTCGCCAATTACCCCGGCAGCTCCACCTACAACGCCTCCGCCTCCAAAGCTCTAAACGTCACGCTGAATAAGGCTCCCACGGCAACGACACTCTCCGCCTCTCCGACCACCGTCACTCCACCCGCCGACGTCACTCTCACCGCCACCGTCAAGCGTTCCACCAGCGGAGCCACCGGAACTCCCACCGGCTCCGTCTCCTTCAACGTCGGCTCCGTCACCCTCGCAACCGTCAAGGTCAACGGGGCGGGAGTCGCCACCCTCAAAGCCAGCTCCGCCGGACAAGCCGCCGGCACCTATCCCATCACCGCTAAATACTCCGGAGACTCAAGCGACACCGCCTCCACCTCATCCGCCGTCAACGTCACCGTCAAATAAAGCAATCAACATCTAGAGCAATCAACAACGAGAGCAATCAACAACCATTGAGAATTCGCTCCGCTACGGTCCCATCCGCACCTTCTTGCCGTTGCCGTTGCCCTTGCCCTCGCTTCTCTAGAACCAGACCGTGACACTCCCTTTGCTTCTGTACTTCTGCCGTTGCCGTTTCCCTTGCCCTTGCCTTTGCCGTTGCCTTTGCTTCTCTAGAAACAGACCGTGACACTCCCTTTGCTTCTGTACTTCTGCCGTTGCCCTTGCCCTTGATTTTGATTTTGATTTAAAGGGGTCATCCCGACCGGAGCGTTCGCGCGCTTGCGCGAATGCGCAGTGGAGGGACCTGCGGTTGGTTTTGAGCTTGCCCTTGCCGTTGCTCTTGCTTCTCTAGAAACAGACCGTGACACTCCCTTTGCTTCTGTACTTTCGCTCTTGTCGTTGCTCTTGCCCTTGCCGTTGCCCTTGATCCGCCTCCCTCCCTCCCCGGCTCGCCTTTACAATCATCCTTGCGTCTCACCTCTATGCCGTTGCCGTCTCCCCGGGGGAAACCTCTGCTGCATCTCGCTCGCACCGCCCTTCGCCTCACCGCTTGCGCCGCCATCTTCGCCACGCTCGGATTCTCCGGCTGCGACCAGCCCTCCTCTCCCTCCTCAACCCAGGCCAAGGCGCCGAAGACTTCCACCGCTCCCGCCGCCACATCCCCCGCCAACCATCCCGGTTCCACTCAGGCCGCGTCCGCAAACGCCCCCAGCCCCCAGGCCCAGACCGCCGCCGTCAATCAGCTCATCGCCCAGGCCGATGCCGCCTACTCCAGCGGTCTCGCCCACTTCCGCGCCAGGCAGATGGATCAGGCCCGCGCCGACTTCGATCGCGCCGTTGACCTCCTCCTCACCAGCCCGCTCGACATCCGCGCCACTCCCGAGCTCTCTACCGAGTTCGACAAAATCGTTGACGGAGTCAACACCCTCGAGTCCGCCGCCCTCGAACAAGGCGCCGGCATCACCCAGTCCACCGAGCTCTCACCCGGCGAAGAGGCCAACGACGTCACCTTCCCTGTGGACCCCAACCTCCGCGCCAAAGCCGAGGCCGACCTCAAGACCACCCGCTCCGATCTCCCCCTCGTCATCAACGATCCCGTCGCCAGCTTCATCAGCTACTTCACCAACAACCGCGACGGACGCGCCCACCTCCAGCGCTCCTTCGAGCGCGCCGGCCGCTATCGCGAAATGATCACTCGCGTCCTCCGCGAAGAGGGCGTTCCCCAGGACCTCATCTACCAGGCTGTCGCTGAGTCCGGCTTCCAGCCTCTCGCCGTCAACGGCCACTCCGGTGCGGGAGGCATGTGGCAGTTCATGCCCGCTACCGGCGCCCTCTACGGCCTCCAGCGCAACGCCTATGTTGACGAACGCTTCGATCCGGAAAAATCCACCCGCGCCTACGCCCGATTTATGAAGGCCCTCTATAACCAGCTCGGCGACTGGTATCTCGTCATGGCCGGATATGACTGGGGTCCGGGCGGCGTCCAGCACGCCGTGCAAAAAACCGGCTACGCCGACTTCTGGGAGCTCTATCGCCGCAACAACCTCCCCGGCGAAACCAAGAACTACGTCCCCATCATCCTCGCTGCCGTCATCATCGCCAAAAATCCCGCGCAATACGGCTTCACCAGCATGAACCCCGAGCCTCCCCTCATCTTCGACACCGTCACCACCCAGTCCAGCATCAGCCTCCGCCTCATCGCCGACCTCACCGGCTCCCAGCTCGACACCATCGTCCAGCTCAATCCCGGATTGCTCCGCCTCGTCACTCCACCCGCCCAGTCCTACGACCTCCGCATCCCCCCCGGTACCAAGGAGCTCTTCACCACCCGCCTCGCTCAGATTCCCGAAGACCGTCGCGATGCCTGGCGCTTCCACGTCGTCGCCGCCGGCGAATCGCTCACCGACATCGCCCGCACTTACCACGCCGATGCCTCCCAGATTGCCAGCCTCAACCACATCTCCGGCGACACTTTTGAAGAAGGCCAGGGCCTCGTCATCCCCGTCGCCGCCGTGGCCGCCAGCCTCCACGCCGTCACCCACTACACCACGCGGCGCGGCGATACCGTCACCTCCGTCTCCGATCGCTTCGGCATTACCTCCGCCCAGCTCCGCGCCTGGAACCACCTCAAGGGCAACGCCGTCCCCGCCGGCCGCATTCTCCGCGTTGCCTCCACTGCCCGCGCCACCGCCCGCCCACACAAAGGCCACGCTTCTTCCGGATATTCAGCCAAGTCCTCCAGCAGCAAGTCGTCCTCCGGCAAGTCGGGCGCGAAATCCGGCTCCACTAAGTCCGGCGCCAGGACTTCCTCCGGCCGCTCGGGCGCAAGCAAGTCCGCCTCTAAGTCCTCCGCCAAGTCCCCCGCTAAGAAACCCGCCGGCTCTCGAACAAGCTCCTCCCCCGCGTCGAAGAAGAAACGGCCCCACGCCAACTGAGAGCCCGCACTCGCTCGACGTGTCCCGTGAATTACGCATCCAACCCCGCATGACGACTGCTCCATCGCGCTCCCGCTCTGTGCTCGGGCGGTGTTTGACACAGCGTCACGCATTGCAGCTATAATCCGCTCCACACCGCTCAAGAGGCGGTGCAACCGATTCAGCCGCACGCATCCCCGGGAGGACGCACAAAATGAAGCATGATGAAATTCGCTGGTTAGCCCGCGACCAGGATGAAGACTTTGAAAATGAACGCGACATTGACTTCGATCCCGGCGAAGAAGACGAAGAGGAAGAAGAAGAAGAGCTCGACGTCGCCACTTCCTCCGATGACGACCTCAACTCCGTCTTCGACGACGAAGCCGATGAGGAAGATGAAGTAGTCGTCTCCCCTTCCTCCGTCGAGTCCGTCTTCATCGAAACAGTTGCCGCTCCCGCGCCCAAAAAGCCCGCAGCCAAAGCCGCCGCTCCCAAGCCCGCTGCCAAAAAAGCTGCGCCCGCTAAAAAAGCTGCTCCTGCGAAGAAGGCCGCTGCTCCCAAGAAAGCCGCAAAGAAAGCTGCTCCAAAGAAAAAAGCCGCTCCAAAAAAGGCCGCAAAGAAGTCCGCCAAAAAAGCGGCGCCCAAGAAGAAAGCAGCAAAGAAAGTAGCGAAAGAAAGCGGCAAAGAAAGCCGCACCCAAAAAGAAGGCCGCGAAAAAAGTAGCGAAAAAGCCGGCCGGCAAAGCTTCAAAGAAAAAAGCCGCGAAGAAAAAAAGCGGCAAGAAGAAAAAGTAGCGGCATCAGGCGACCAAAGTGAAAAGCCCGGCGCAAGCCGGGCTTTTTATTTGCACTCACACTTACTCAGCCCTTCGCCGCGCTCTTGATCGCCTCCAGCACTTCCGCGCTATGTCCCTGGGGATCCACCTTGGTCCACACCTTCACAATCTTCCCCTGCGGATCAATCAGAAACGTATTCCGCGCCGCGAATCCAATCATCATCAGCGACCCATACTGCTTCACCACTTTCTTGTCCGGGTCCGCCAGCAGCTTAAACGTCAGCCCGTCCTTCGTGCAGAACTGCTTGTGGCTGTCCGGCGTGTCCACGCTCACTCCCAGCACCACCGCGTTCAGCGCCTTGTACTGCGCCTGGTCGCGTTGAAAATTGTGCGCCTCAATCGTGCACCCCGACGTCATGTCCTTGGGATAGAAGTACAGCACCACCCACATGCCGCGATACTGGTGCAGCGAGATCGCCGTGTCCTCCTGCGATGGCAGCGTGAAGTCCGGCGCCATCTGCCCCACCGCCGGCATGCTGGACGAATCGGCCCGCGTCAGCTGCCGGAATACAAATGCAAACGCCACCATCACGATCAGAACTACAAGAATTGTTCTTACCCGCATTATTTGCCTCTCTATCTGTTTTGCGCCTCGCCTGGCCGCAAATCTCTTCCGCCCACAATCCTACGCGCGCCGCGGCCCCTTGTCCCTCCCGCTTGTCTCTCCGCCGTCAGCGGATTGTCACATAATCATCGCGCCCCGCCTCACCGTCCCGCCCTCACCGCGCGCCCTCATCAAAAAACCCTGTGCGAAATTCCCGCTTTCGGTGGAAAAATTCATCGCCCTTCCATCCCTTTTCAGGAATCTTCAACGCATCGCAACCCGCGCACGCTACACTCCGCGCGAATTCTTTCCCACTTGCAACACACCTTGTGCAAAGCCGCATTTTTCCACCGAATTTGGATGATTTCCGCATTGACCGCGATATCACCCCGGCGTACTTTCACAATCACAGCGAAGGTTCTTCGGAACAATCGCAAGAGAACAACCGGCGACAGAGACCCGTTCTCCAGCGTTGGAAGTTCGACAGAGCGCCCGGCAGGTGGAATTAGCTAGCCAGCGGCGGTGGTCAGCGACAGCGGTTCAGTGAAGGGGGCTTCGGCCTCAGGCGCGGAACGGCAACACGCAGAGCACCCCGGCGGAGAGCGGATATCACGAAGCTGGGCGTTCTGCTTTTCAAATCAATTTGCGCTCCGCGTCTCACCTTAAGCTCTCTCTTGCCTCACTCGCTGCCTTACTCGTCCCCCCGCACCAAGCCCAGCCCAATGCCCACAGCTCAGACTCCCTCTCTGAGCTTTCAGCCGGCACCGGCTTTTCATTCACAAGCTTTTTTTCAGAATTCGCTCGGCGCTCCAACTCCCCGCCGCTCGTTAGTCCTCAGCCATCTCGCTCGACCCGACGATCGCAATCCCCGCCGCATCCGCCGCCGCCCGCACTCCCTCGCCATCAAAAATCAGCGTCTTGCCCGCCTCCAGCGATAGGCACGTCGCCCCCGCATCCCGCATCGCCGCAATCGTCGCCACTCCAATCACCGGAACGTCAAACCGCAAATCCTGCTTCGGCTTCGCTACCTTGATCACCGTCAGCGCCCGCCCCAGCAACGGCTGGCCTTCCGCCGGATCGCCGCTCCCCTCAAATCCCCGCACGATTTCACCCGCCCGCCGAATCGCTGCGTCGGTCCCCTCCATCGCCTCAACCGCTACGCACGCCTGCCCCGCGACCACTACCGTCTGCCCGATGTCGAACCCCGCAATCCCCCGCGCCAGCGCCCGCCCATACGCAATGTCCTTCCGCTCTTCCTCGCTCGGCCCACGCTGCGTCAGCACTCCGGCCGCCGCCAGCAGCGGCTCCAGAAAAGCAGTCGAAGCAACCAGCTCGATCCCCTCATCCCCCAGCACCTTCGCCACCGCCCCCAGCAAGCATCGGTTGACCGCGTCTTCAGATTCAGCAGCAGCTTCGCCAGCCGCCAGTCCGGCCGGATGCTCGAAAAAATCTGCTTGTGCTTCACCTGCCCCGCCATCACCGCCTGCCGCACGCCCTCGCGCTCAAAATACGCAATCAGCCGAGACAACTCGCCCAGCGAAAACCACTCCACCGTGATCTCTGCATCCGCCGCCGCGCGCCCGTCCATCTCCGGCTCGGTCTCTTCTTTGATCGCCGCCACTACCACCCGCGTACCCTCGGCCCGCGCCGCGTCCAGCAGCAAAAACGGAAACCGCCCGTTCCCCGCAATCAGCCCAAGAATCACCGGCTCTGCTCCCGCTGAGTAAGTATTTCTAGAAATTCATTCTCTACGCCTGCAGATAGGAAGAAATGGGTCTTGGTTCGAAGCTCTCTCAGTAACACCCTTGCATCCACCAGACTGTTGTCTGCTGCAGCCAGGAGGATTCCCAGCACTCCTATTGCTTTCAGCCCCATCCGCCGCGCCTGCGCCGTGCCATCCCTTTCGTCAATTAGCAGCCAGTCTGCCCGCATCTCGGTGGCGAGAGAGATGGCCGCGCTCTCCCCTTCATCTAACGCAATTGCAAAATCTGACAAGTTCTTGGGCTCTCTAATATGAATCCACTCCGGAAGTTTCCCACTCCATTCACGCACAACGACGGGGGTCTTTGGGTGCTGCAATTCCACCAGAACGGCGAGCGGCAGATATACCTCGCCGTACAGCCGAGGCAGAATCCACGCCGCATTGATCTGAACCAAGTATTGCAAAGGCGATGTGTCGGCAACAACGATCACTGCTAGGGCGTTTCCCGGGTCCGCGCAGCTTCCATCATCTGGGCCTCATCGCGCAGTCGCTCCACGCTGTACATCTCCACCTGATGCGTCACCAGAAAATCCATAAACTCCACCCGCGCCATCCCCAGCAACCGCGCCCCCTGAAGCGCCGTCATGCTGCCCTTCCGGTAGCCTTCGATGACCAGCGCCTCCAGCGCCTCACGTCCCGCATCCTCGTGCTGGGCTATGTCGTCAGGCAAGTGTACGGTGATTTCCATGGCATGCTCCTCTACATGTCTAGTTTAGCGCGGTGTTTCAGCTCGCGACTTACAGGTTATGATTCCCGACTTAGAATCTCAAGAACTGGCGGAGAGAGCCTTTGTTCCAAGTGCTGGACTCGTGAATCAAAGTCAAGGCGTTCTAGGCCACGAAGCAGGGTCGCCTTCACAAATACCCGGTGAGATCCTCTGAGTGCTTCTTATCCATTGGGCCCCTACTTCACAAATCCGCGCTCGCTGGTCTGGATGAACTCCACCAGGTAACGCACATCATCCGTCATCTCGCCCGACGACTTGATCTTCTCAAGCGCCTGCGTCGTGTTCAGCTTGCTCGTCAGCAGCGCCCGAAACGCCTGGCCCAGCGCCTCCAGCTTCTCTGCGGAATAGCCGCGCCGCTCCAACCCAATCTTGTTTATCCCAAAAGATTTCGCCTCGCGCTTTGAGCTCGTCAGCGAAAACGGCAGCACGTCCTGCACCAGCGTCGTCGCTCCCCCCAGATACGCGTGCCGCCCCACCCGGCAGAATTGGTGTATGCGGTCCAGCGCTCCCACCGTCACGTAGTCCTCAATCGTCACGTGCCCCGCAATCGCTGCCCCGTTCGCGATCACCACGTTGTTGCCGATCACCGTGTCGTGCCCCACATGCGCGCACGTCATCAGCATGCAGTTCGAACCGATCCGCGTATACCCGCCCCCGCCCGCCGTTCCGCGAGAGATCGTTACGCACTCCCGCACCACATTGTTGTCCCCCATCACCAGGCTCGTCGGCTCGCCTTTATATTTCAGGTCCTGCGGCGCAATCCCGATCGCGGCAAAGGGAGAGAACTTGTTGTTGTCCCCAATCGTCGTCCGCGCCTCAATCACTACATGGCTGGTCAGCTCGCAGCCCTCGCCCAGCACCACGTCCGGCCCAATCGTGCAGAACGGCCCGATAATGCAGCTCTCCGGAACCCGCGCCCCGGTTGCAATAATCGCTGTCGCGTGAATGCTCACCCGCTCACTCTTTCGCCTCGCCCGCATCCGCCGAAGCAGGCTCAGCCGTCCCTCTCGATACCGTTCGCGGAACCAGGTGGCACAGCAGCAGCGCCTCGCACACCAGCTTCTCCCCCACATACGCGTTGCCCTGCATCCGCGCCGCCCGCGGCTTCCACTGCAGCACGTCCACCTCCAGCCGCAACACGTCGCCCGGAGTTACCGGCCTGCGAAATCGCGCCTTCTCCACCCCGGCCAGCACCATCAGCTTGTCCCCATCGCCCATCACCTCGGGCAGCAACAGCACTCCGCCCGTCTGCGCCAGCGCCTCGATCATCAGCACCCCGGGCATGATTGCGTATCCCGGAAAATGTCCCTGAAAATGCGGCTCGTTAAACGTCACATTCTTCCACGCAACGATCCGCTCCTTCGGCTTGATCTCCGTCACCCGGTCAATCAGCAGAAAAGGATAGCGGTGCGGCAGTATGGCCATGATCCCGGCCATATCCACCATCGCGGCGGCGTGCAGCTGCTGTGTTTTCTCCTGCCCCATCTGTCCTCACGCATTATAAGCATGTTCAGGATTCGCCTCTAGCCGCCCGCAGCCCCCTCCCCACGCTCCCGCCGTCATCGCTCCACAGCCGCCTCGCGCCTCGCATCCGCGGCATATAATCCGGCGCAGACATATAGGAGCCTCCCATGCCACTCGCCCCGCGCCTCATCAAAGCCAGCCTCTTCGCCGCCGCTCTTGCCCTCGCCTCCGCCTCTCCCGCTGCTGCGCAAAGTGTCCGCGTCAACTGGGCCCAGTCCGCGAACTTCGCCAACTACAAAACCTTCGCCTGGGCGCCCAATCTCAAAGCCACCAACTTCATTGACCAATTTGTCCCCGGCGACGTCGAGAGCGCCCTCACCTCCCACGGCTTCATCAAAGCCGCGCCCGGTCAGCCCGCCGACCTCCTCGTCACCTACTCCTTCGTCACCGACACCACGCAGGATACCGTCACCACCACCTCCGGCTACTCCTTCGGCCCCGGCCCCTGGGGCTACTGGGGCGGATGGGGCGGTTGGGGCCCAGTCGGCGGCGGTGTCGTCTTCGGTGGCCCCGGCATCGCCGTCGGCGGTGGCGGATTTTTACCCGGCCCCGTCGTCGGTCCCGACGGCTTCGTCTCCGATACTGAAAATGTCCCGCGCCTGCTCGGCATCCTCTCCGTTGACCTCATTGACGCGAAATCGAACAAGATCATCTGGCGCGCCCAGGCCACTGAAGACAACGTCGCCCAATCCCAGCGCGGGGACGAAAAACAGGTCCACTCATCGGTGAAGAAAATGTTCGACCACTTCCCGCCCAAGCCGCAGCACTAAGCGCGGCCCCCGCCCCTCACCCCGCCGGAGTGATCGTCGCTTTCTCTGCCCCGCGCCATCCGTCAATGGACCACCGGTTCCAGCCCACAAACGCCAGCAGCAGCGCATACACCACCGCATACGTCAGCTGCAGCCCCACCACCTCCCAATCCTGGATCAGCGCCGCGCCATACGTCAGCAGCCCCAGCAGCACAATCCCCGCCACCAGCGCCCAGCGCGTAAAAATCCCCACCAGCAGCAGCAGCCCGAGCGTCAGCTCCAGCCACGGCAACGCGTAGCCGAATGCGCTCACCACGCCATTCGCCATCGGTGTCGCCTGGAACTGCTGCACCAGCGCATCCGCATAAGCCCCCGGCCCGCTGATGATCCGGCTGATCCCGTGCATCAGTATGTTGAAACCGAGATACGCCCGCAGCAGTCCATACGCCAGCTCCACATCGCCGCGCCATTTTTCTGTCGTCCACTCCATCTGCGCCCCCCTTGCCCCTCGCCGTTCGCTCCGCGAGTTTGGCGTCAACTATACCCCGGCTTCCCGAGCCGCCTCACCATCATTTCTGCTCCCTCTGCAAAATATTTCTCAATCGCCTCCAACTTCCATCGCCCATCCCGCCCCTTCTTGCTTATGATGAACTCCGCTATGCGCCCATCGCTTCTCTCACTCTCTCGTCTCTCCTTCGCGTCTTCCGCGTTCCTCTCCGTACTGTTTCTATTTTCCGCCGCGCCATCCGCCTCAGCCCAGGCCGCCGCTGCAGCGCCCGCCGCCTTTCACCCCACTCGCTTCTCCGTCGCCGTCGGCGGCTCCGGCCCCGATGTCATCATGATCCCCGGCCTCGGCGGCTCCCGCGATGTGTGGAAGGCCGAGATCGCCGCCCTCACCCCCCACTACCGCCTCCACCTCGTCCAGATTTATGGCTTCGCCGGTTACAAACCCGGCCCCAACTCGAGCGGTCCCTTGTTCCAGCCCATCACCGACGAGCTCGCCCAATACATCGAGAGCAATCACCTCCAGCAGCCCGCCGTCGTCGGCCATTCGATGGGCGGCCTCATCGGCCTCATGCTCGCCAGCCAGCATCCCGCAGACGTCGGCAAGCTCCTCGTCATTGACGCGCTCCCCTTTCTCGGCCTGCTCGACGACCCCAAAGCCACCGTGGATGGGATGAAGCCGGCAGCCGTCTCCATGCGCACCGAGATGTCCGACGAGACCTCCAGCACCTTCCTCCTCAACGAAAATGCCCAGATCGCCGGTCTCGTCACCGATCCCGAAAAACGCAAGCTCGTCACTTTCTGGACCGTGAACTCGGACCGCAAAGTCCTCGGCAACGCCATCTATGACGACATGACCACCGACGTTCGCCCCGTCCTCTCCAAAATCACCGCGCCCGTCACCGTCCTCTACGCGTGGGACTCCTCGAGCGGCTCGCAAAAAGACGCCGACAAAAAATGGGCCGCTGCCTACGCCGGCACCCCCCACCTCAAGCTCATCCGCGTGGACAAGAGCCTGCACTTCATCATGTTCGATCAGCCGCAGAAGTTCGATCAGCTGCTCGAAGAATTCTTGAAGAGCTAAGTGGAGTTTTTGAACTGCTAGTGGAGTTTCTGAACCGCTACCGGCGTCCTGACGGCTAGTGGATCTTCGCCGCCGCTAAATCCGGATTGAACATCTCCGGATCAATCCCCTGGTTATACGTCACCGTCTTCAGAAACGTCTGCCGCGTCATCTCGCCATTCTTATAGCGCGTCACCATAAACGACGTCGGAAATCCGTCCGTGTAATGCCAGTCGTCATACGTCTCCCCGTCGTTGTTCTTGTCCTTGTAGACCGGGTCGCGCCAATAAAACGTCCGCCGCCGCGGCAGCCCGCTATCAATATCTATCTGCAGTGTCACCGAGTCGTTGTCCGCCGTCATGATCGTCACTTCATCCGCCAGGTGCCGCTCCACCATCACCTGCCCGCCATAAAACAGCGCCACGTTCGGCTGCTGCAGCCACACCCGCAGCACATTCTCAATCGAGTGCTCGCGCCGCCGCATAAAGTCGAGCGCTACATCGGTGTCCAGCCGGTGCTTGCCCTGGAACGTGATCTCCCACGCATCGTTGGCTGAAATAATCTCGACCACGTTGCGCTGCTTCGTCAGCTCGATGCGGTCCTTGTCGGGGAATTGGTGGAAGCTCCAGAACTCCACATACGACCCGCTGGGATTGCCGTGATAAAACCCCGCCGACCGCCCCTGCTGCTCAATGTCTTTGATCTCCATGTAGCGCTCGCCGCCCAGCGCCCGCACCATCCGCTCCAGCACCGCCGCTGCCTTGGTCGCGTCCGCATCGCTGGCGTTTGAGATCTTGCTCATGTCCACCCGCCACGCACTGTGAGGAACATTCGCTCGCGGGGGAGCAGGTGCCGTCTGCGCAACCCCGGCCACGCCGCTCATCGCAACGAACAGCAATACCAGCCCGCGACTCATCCGCCCCCCGCTATTCGACATCGCTATCCCACCAGCACCGCGCCGCCGTTGACGTTCATCACTTCGCCGGAAATGAAGCCTGCCAGCGGGCTGCACAAAAACAGCGCCGGCCCCGCAATCTCCTCCGGCGTCCCCACTCGGCCTAGAGGAATTCCGCCGAATATCTTGTCCCGCGTCGGCTCGTGGCCCAGCGCAGGCGCCGACATCTCGGTATCCACCCAGCCCGGCGCGACCGCGTTCACATAAATTCCCTGGGGAGCCAGCTCACTCGACCAGCTCTTCGTCAGGCTGATCAGCGCGCCCTTCGTCGCCGCATAGTCTGAGTGGAACGCTTCTCCGCGCTGCCCCGCCGTCGAGCTCAGCAGCACAATGTGTCCCGCCGCTCCATTTGCATCCCGGCCCTGCTTCTTAAATTGCCGCACCGCGCCCTGCGCCAGCCCGAACACCGCATCCAGGTTCACATGCATCGTCTGCGCCCATTGCGAATCGCTCAGCGTGTCCAGCGGCGCATCCTCCGGCGGCCAGATCCCGTGGTTCGCTATCAATATGTCCAGCCGCCCCAGCCGCTCCACCGCCAGCTGCACCAGCTGCCGCCCCTCATCTGCCGAATGCAACCCGTACCGCACTCCCACGCAGTTGCCTTCACCGCCGCCGCAGCTCGCGCACAACGCGTCCGCTGCCTCCTGCCGGCTCCGGTAGTTGAACATCACTCGCGCCCCCGCCTGCGTAAACAACCGCACCGCCGCCGCGCCTATCCCTCTGGACCCGCCAGTTATCAGCGCCACCTTGCCCTCCAGCAACAGCGGCACTCCCGTTTGTGTCGTAGCCATCTCTTGACGCTATCGGAGCAGCCAATTCGACGCAAGCCGCCCGCCCCGTGTTACCAAAATTCGCCCCCTACTTCGCCTTCTTCTTCCCCGCCTCTTCGCCCTTCTTCCCCGCCTTCTTCGCCGCCGCTTTCTCTTCCGTCAAAGTCTTTTTCTTCGGGATTTTTCTCCCATGTCTCCCCACCCTCATCGCCAGCAGCGCCTTCGTCTTCGCCGGCAGCTTGTCGTGGACCATCTCCCTCGCCCGCGTCAGCCGCTCCTTCCACTCCGGCCAATCCAGCGCGTCCCACCGCTCCACGCATACCCAGTGCGCCCGCGCCAGATAGGGAGCCGGCACCACCCCCTCGCGCTCCAACAACTCCGCCATCCCCTCCGGCCCCGCCGCCATCATCACCACGCATTTCCCCGTCCCGCCCAGGTCGAGCAGAGAAAACATCTTCCCGCCAATCGCCTTCTCTCCCACCGAGAAGACAAGATGCTCGCCCCACTGCACCCTCTCCTCCACATACGGCAGCGTCAGCAAAAATTCCCGCACTCGCTCGTTATTCACCGCAGTAGAATAGCTCCCCATGGCTCGCCGTCCCAGTCATCGCGTCCTCCTCATCCTGCTTGCCATCCCCGTCGCCTTCGTCGCTATCGCCGCGATCGTCGGAGCCATGCTCCCCGAGGAACACACCGTCACCCGCACCATTACCCTCGACGCCCCGCCCGATCGCGTCTGGGCCGTCATCTCCAATGTGCAGGACCAGCCCCGCTGGCGCCACGACCTCAAGTCCGTCTCCATGCTTCCCAACCTCGACGGCCGCGAGCACTGGCAAGAGAACGCCGGCTCCGGCTCCATCCCCTACGTCCTCACCGACAGCGAGACCAACCGCAAGCGCGTCGTCACCATCGCCGATCCGAATCTCGCCTTCGGCGGTACCTGGACCATGACGCTCGACCCATTGCCCGCCGCCAGCCCCGCGCCCACCAGCACCACCCTCACCATCACCGAAGATGGCACCGTCCACAACATCTTCTTCCGCTTCCTCGCCCGCTTCGTCTTCGGCCTCTCCACCAGCATCGAGCACTACGAGCATGACCTCGCCCGCGCCGTCGCCGCTCCCTCGCAAAACTCCGCCGACTAGATTCTCCCCGCTTCGCTCCCGCCGCGCCTTCCCTATACTTTCTTGATGGGCACTCGCTCCACCCCATCTCCCTCCACCTCGCGTCTCGAGGAGATCCTCGCCCACACCCGCGCCCTCGTCGCCCAGCGCAAAGCCGCCGCCCTTCTCGCCGACCCCGGCCTCGTCGCTCTCACCCGCTCTGCCCACGCCCACACGCCGCGCGGATTCGTCCGCTCTCTCCGCTCCACCAGCCCTGCCGTCATCGCCGAACTCAAGCGCGCCTCCCCCTCCAAAGGCGTCCTCCGCGAATCCCTCGACGTCCCCGCTCTCTCCGCATCCCTCGCCGCTGCCGGTGCCGCCGCCCTCTCCGTCCTCACCGAAGAAAAATTCTTCCACGGCTCCCTCGCCAATCTCGACGCCGCCTCCCGCGCCTCCACCCTCCCCTGCCTCCGCAAAGACTTCATGCTCGACGAATTTCAACTCCTCGAGGCCCGCGCCCACCGCGCCGACGCTATCCTCCTCCTCGCCGCTGCCCTCGACGACTCCACCCTCCGCTCCCTCGCCCAAAAAGCCATCGCCCTCGACCTCGATATCCTCTGCGAAGTCCACACCGCCGCTGAACTCGATCGGGTCCTCGCCTCCTCCTCGATCTCCCCCTCGACCCCGCCCGCGTCGCCGTCGGAATCAACTCCCGCGACCTCCACAGCTTCTCCGTCTCCCTCGACTCCACCATCGCCCTCGCCGCCCGCGTCCCTCCGTCAGCAGGATTTGTCCTCGTCGCCGAAAGCGGCATCACCACCGCCGCCGACATCTGCCAGCTCCGCGACGCCGGCTTCACCGCCTTCCTCATCGGCGAAACCCTCATGCGCGCCCCCCATCCCGCCACCGCACTAAGAGAGCTGCTCACCGCATGTGGGTAAAAATCTGCGGCAACACTTCGCTTGAGGATGCGCGACTCTCCGCCTCCCTCGGTGCCCACGCCCTCGGCTTCATCTTCGCCGACGGCAGCCCGCGCCAGCTCACGCCGCAGCAAGCCGCTGCCATTACCTCACGCCTCTCTGCAGAATTTCCCGGCGTCGCTAAGATCGGCGTCGTCACCGCCGGAAGCGCGTCCGAACTCGCCACCCTCGCCCGCACCGCCCACCTCGACGGTCTCCAGCTTCACGGCGATCGCGTCCAGCGCGAAGCCGCGGCCCTGCGCGCTCTCTCCCCCGGCCTCCGCCTCATCGCCGCCTTTCCCTGGGCCGGACCCCGACGACTTCGCCGATCGTCTCGCCGCCACCACCGACAGCTCCGGCGCAAAAATCTTCGACGCGCTCCTCGTTGACTCACCCACCGCGCAATCGCTTGGCGGAACCGGCCACTCCTTCCCCTGGTCCGAAGCCGCCGGCAGCTTCGCCGATGCCATCGCCGCGGGCGTCTACGTCATCGCCGCCGGTGGCCTCAACTCGCAGAACGTCGCCTCCGTCATCCACATCCTCGACCCCACCGGAGTGGACGTTGCCTCCGGAGTCGAGTCTTCCCCCGGCCGCAAAGATCCCGCCCGCCTCAAAGCCTTCCTCCTGGCCGCCGGTATCGAAGCCGCCGGCATCGAAGACACCGTCTAGCTCCGCGCTGTTTTCTCCTCGCCCGCCCCGTCGCCTACTTTTTATCCAGCGACGTCATCAGATTGTTCAGCGCCTCGGCCCACGCCGGATGCGCAATCACCGCGTCCCTCAGCTGCGCCGCCTTCAGCCCGCCCATCATCGCCAGCTCGATCATCGCCGCGACCTCCCCGCCCTCGACTCCCAGCATCGCCGCCCCCAGTATCTCGTCGGTGTCTGCGTCCACCACCGCCTTCATCAGCCCGCGCGTCTCGCCCGTCTCGATGCCCCGCGCCACGCTCGTCATCGGCAGGCACGCCACCTTTATCTTTTTCCCCGCTGCCCGCGCCTCCTGCTCCGTCATCCCAATGCGCCCCAGCTGCGGGTCGGTATAAACGGTGTAGGGAACCATCCGGCCCTTCGTCGTCCCCTTCCTATCGCCCAGCAGGTTCCGCTGCACCACGCGATAGTCGTCATACGCAATGTGCGTGAACTCCGGCTCGCCGTTCACGTCCCCCAGCGCCCATATCCCCGGCACATTCGTCTCCAGCCGCTCGTTCACTTTTATGTAACCGCGTTTGTCTAATTCGACGCCCGCTTTTTCCAGCCCCATTCCGTCGGTATTCGGTCTCCGTCCCACTGCCACCAGCAGGTGCGATCCCTCCACGCTCTTGCCGTTCCCGCTCACCCTTATTCCGCCCGCGGTCTTCTCCACCCGGTCCACCTTCGTGCCGAAATGTATCTCGATCCCGTCTTCCTCAAATATCTTCCTCAACGCCTCCGCTACATCAGCGTCCTCTCGCGGCATCAGCTTCGCTGCGCTCGTCAATATCGTCACCCGGCTCCCAAATCGCCGGAACATCTGCGAAAACTCGCAGCCGATATATCCTCCGCCCAGCACGATCAGGTGCTCGGGAACCTCGCCCAGCTCCATCAACCTCGCATTGTCCAGCCACGTCACCGTGTCGAGTCCCGGGATCGGCGGCACCGCCGGCCGCCCGCCCGTATTCACAAATATCTTCGCTGCCTTCAGGCTCCGCCCCGCTACGCTCACCGTGTCTGCCGCGGTAAACACCGCTTCGCCGCGTATCAGCTCAAGATTCTCAACCGTCAGCCGCTTCTCGTTCCCCTCGCGAAAACTCAGCACCACCTTGCGCTTCCGCTCGCGCACCCGCGCCATGTCCACCCGCACCTCGCCCACCTCGACGCCATACTCCGCCGCATTGCGCGCCAGATATGCCCGCCGCGCACTCGCCACCATCGTCTTCGTCGGCGTGCACCCAGTGTTTATGCACGTCCCGCCCACATCGCCGCGCTCGAGAATCGCCGTCTTCATCCCCGCTCCCGCCAGCGCAGTCGCCAGCGGCTTGCCCGCCTGCCCCGTCCCGATAATGATGGCGTCAAATTTTTCTACGGGTGTCGTCGCGCTCGTCGTCATTGCGGTCTCCTGCCTCGCAGCTTCGTCGCTTCTCCAGCCTCGATCTGCATCTCTGGGCACGCCCGGGTCTTCAATCCCGCCCGGCTCTTCGATTTAGAAGTGCCCGATCACCCACCACGCGCCCCACACCGTGATCGCGTCCTCGGCCAGCGCCACCTGCCAGTCCTTGCAGCGCAGCGCCGCCACAAAATACTGCCGCCCCGAAAATCCCAGCGCCGCGCCAAACAGCCCTCCAAACGCTCCCGCCAGCATCGCCGGCCACCACGAGATCAGCAGGCTCGCCGCCAGGGCGCCGCCCGTGATCCCGCCCATGATTACCCGCCCGCTCAGTCCCAGCGGAGCCGTCCGGTTCGGCATCTTCGGCAGCTTATCCGCGATCAGCTCGCCAAACGCCAGCAATATCAGGATCACCGCCACGATCGGGTTCGCCAGAAACGCAAATTTCGTGTCGTGCAGCGGAACCGCGTTATGCCACGCCGCCCAGCTCAGCAGCGCCGCTGGCAGCATCGACCGGAAGCCGGTTAGCGTCCCGAAAATCAGCGCCCACGCAACCGCTACCAGCATCATGCCGTCCCTCCCAATCAGTAAAATCTCGCCCGACAAAACTCTACGGCTCTGTTCGGATTGCTGCAGTACTTTATTTCAGCTTTCTCGCCGCCGGTGCTTCTCCCGCCTACAGCTCCCGCTTACTTCTCCCGCTTCCATCCATACAAAGGGAACTGGTTCGCCAGCTCCAGCACCTGCCCGCGAATCTGCTCGAGCGCCGCCGCATCGTTCCGCTTCTCCAGCGCATCCGCAATCCATCCGCCCACAATCTTCATCTCCTCCTCGCCCATTCCGCGCGTCGTCAGCGCCGGCGTGCCCAGCCGTATCCCGCTCGGCTTCATCGGGGGATTCACATCGAACGGAATCGCATTCTTGTTCACCGTTATTCCCGCCTCGCCCAGCGCCTTCTCCGCCTCACTGCCCAGCATGCCCTTCTCAAATACGTCCACCAGCATCAGGTGCGTGTCCGTGCCGCCGGAAATAATCCGGTACCCGCGCTCCGCCAGCTTCGCCGCCAGCGCCTGCGCATTCTTCACCACCTGCGCTGCGTACTGCCGAAACTCCGGCTCCAGCGCCTCGCGAAACGCCACTGCCTTGGCCGCGATTACATGCATCAGCGGCCCGCCCTGCTGTCCCGGGAAAAACTGCCTTGTCAATCGCCGCCGCAAACTCGGCCCGCGACAGTATCAGCCCGGCCCTCGGCCCCCGCAGCGTCTTATGCGTCGTCGTAGTTACAATTTGCGCGTGCGGCACCGGCGAGGGATGCGCCCCTCCCGCCACCAACCCCGCAAAGTGCGCCATGTCCACCAGCAACAGCGCTCCCGCCTTATCGGCAATCGCCCGCATCCGCGCAAAATCAAATTGCCGGGGATACGCGCTGCCTCCCCCGATAATCAGCTTCGGCCGCTCCCGCATCGCCGTCGCTTCGAGCTCGTCGTAATCTATCCGCTCGTCCGTCTTCCGCACGCCATAGCTCACGACTTTATAAAGCTTGCCGCTGAAATTCAGCCGGTGCCCGTGCGTCAAATGTCCGCCATGCGCAAGATCCAGCCCCAGTATCGTGTCCCCCGGCTGCAGCACCGCCATATACGCCGCTGCATTCGCCTGTGAGCCGGAGTGCGGCTGCACGTTCGCATGCTCCGCTCCAAAAATCTGCTTCGCCCGCTCCCGCGCCAGGTTCTCCACCACATCGGCATACTCGCAGCCGCCGTAGTAGCGCTTTCCCGGATACCCCTCCGCATACTTGTTCGTGAAGACCGACCCGGCCGCCTCCAGCACGGCCTCCGACACAAAGTTCTCGCTCGCAATCATCTCCAGCCCCTCGTGCTGGCGCAGAACTTCGTGATCAATCGCTGCGGCTATCTCTGGGTCCACGGCCTTCAACGGCCGCTTCTGCTCGGCGACGAGCGAATCATTCTGCGTGGCGTGTCCGGTGGCAATTGTCATCCGCTATATCTTAATGCCGCTGTAACCGATTGCCACTTCGAACTCCTCCCCCCTCGCGGAAAACTTCAACCTGCAGCGCGCTCCCCAACCTCACCTCAGCTCTCCCTTCTCCCCTCCGCTCTTCGCCTATACCATTGCCCCAATGACCGCTCCCGCCCGCAAGCTGGGCCTGGCCGCCGCCACTTCCATCGTCGTCGGCGAAGCCATCGCACTCGGCATCTTCCTCACTCCCGCCTCCATGGCCCGCGACCTCGGCTCCCCCCTCCTGCTCGCCATCGTCTGGTCCGCCATGGGCCTCATGACCCTCGCCGGAGCCCTCTGCTACTCCGCCCTCGCCGTCCGCTTCCCCGAGTCCGGCGGCGACTATATATATCTCCGCCAGGGCTTCGGTGATCGCGTCGCCTTCCTCTTTGGCTGGATGTCCGCCACCGTCATGGACCCCGGCGTTGCCGCTGCCATGGCCGTCGGCTCCGTTCCCTACGTCGCCCAGCTCGTCTCCCTCTCCCCGCGCGCCCAGGCCTGGCTCCCCGCTGCCATCCTCATCGGCTTTGCCATCGTCAACTCCTCCGGAACCCGCATCAGCGGCCACTTCGTCTCCACCGTCAACTTCATCAAGCTCTCCGTCCTCTTCGCCCTCGTCTTCTTCGCCTTCACCTCCGGCCACGCCCACTCCGCCAACTTCCATCCCTTCGCTACCCGCATCCCCGGCTCCGAGCCCCTCTTCGCCGCCATCGTCTCCTCCATCGTCGCCGCCTTCTTCAGCTTCGGCGGCTGGTGGCAGGCAGGCAAAATCGCCGGCGAGGTCCGCAACTATCAGCGCAACATGCCCCTCGCCTTCACTGGCGGAGTCATCGCCGTCACCCTCATCTACCTCCTCGTCAGCTTTAGCTTCCTCGCCGTCATCCCCCTCCCCGAAATTCACTCCAACACCGCCTTCGTCGCGCAATTCGGCCGCGCCCTCTTCGGTGCCGCCGGCAGCCGCATCCTCTCCGCCTGCGTCCTCATCGCTGTCGCCGGAGGATTAGGCGCCCTCACCATGGCCGCTCCCCGCGTATACTCCGCCATGGCCCGCGACGGATCGTTCTTCCCCGTCTTCGCCAAAATGCACTCGCGCTTCGGCACTCCCCTCGCCGCCATCTGGCTCCAGACTGCCCTCGCCCTCATCGCCGTCTGGCTCGGAGCCTTCGACCGCATCCTCTCCTACATCATCTTTTCTGCCGTCGTCTTTCTCTCCCTCACCGCCTTCACCCTCTTCCGCTTCAATCCGCCCATCCGCAAATTCTGGTTTCCCTTGGCGCCCATCCTCTTCATTGCAGGATGCCTCGCCATCGCCCTCCTCATCCTCATGCACGATCCCTTGCCCGCTCTCCTCGGCATCGCTATAGTGCTGGCTGGCGACCCGCTGCGCCGCTGGCTCATCCGCCCCGCGCTTAATAAACGCAGCCCCGTTTCGCAGAATTCAACGCCAGAAGGGAACTAAGCCGCATGCCCCACATTGACCTCCCTACGCACCTCCCCGGCATCCGCGCCGCCATGGCCTTTCGCCCGGAAACCGCCGCGCCACTCAACGACCTCGTCGAAGTCCTCCTCACCGCGCCCAACTCCCTCTCCCCTGCCGACCGCGAGCTCATCGCCACCCACGTCTCTACCCAGAACGACTGCTACTACTGCGCCACCATCCACGGAGCCGTCGCCGCCGCCCATCTCGATAACGAAGATCTCGTCCGCCACGTCAAGCTCGACTTCGAGCACGCCGACATCTCCCCCAAACTCAAAGCTCTCCTCAACGTCGCCGGAAAAGTTCAGCGCGGCGGCAAGCACGTCACTGCGGAAGACATCGCCCGCGCCCGCGCTGAAGGCGCCACCGACATCGAGATTCACGACACCGTCTTAATCGCAGCCGCCTTCTGCATGTTCAACCGCTACGTTGATGGTCTCGCCACCGTCCAGCCACGCGATGAAGAGATGTATCGCCAGCGCGGCAAAATGGTCGCCCGTGACGGATACGTCTCCGCCAGCCGCGCCAACACTCGCGATCACGCTGCCGATCCCGCCACTGCTGCCGCCATGCTCGCCGCTGCTTCTGACCCCGCTCTCACCGGTGCCCGCTGATGCCGCACATCGCGCTACCTGAAGGGGTCCCCGGAATCTCCAGCGGCTTCGCCTTCCGCCCCGAGACCGCCCGGCCCCTTCGCGACCTCGCCCATCAGCTCCTCCACCTGCCAGGTCCACTGCCTCTTGCTGAACGCGAACTGATTGCCGCCTACGTCTCCTCGCAGAACGATTGCTTCTTCTGCGCCACCAGCCACGGTGCCGCCGCCACCGCCCACCTCGCAGGAGACGCCTCCATCGTCAAATGCGTCACCACCGATCTCTCCTCCGCGCCCATCTCCGCCAAACTCAAAGCGCTCCTCTCTATCGCCGGCAAAGTCCAGCAGGGCGGCAAAAATGTCACCGCCGAAGACATCGCCCGCGCCCGCGCCGAAGACGCCACCGACATCGAGATCCACGACACCATCTTGATTGCCGCCGCCTTCTGCATGTTCAACCGTTACGTAGACGGCCTCGCCACCTGGCAGCCCCGCGATGAATCCATGTACACGGAAATGGGCAAGCACCTCGCTGAACACGGCTACGCTCAACCATCCGGCATCTCCCGTTAGCCGCCCCAGCTCCCCCCGCTACAATCACATCCGGAGATTCGCCATGTCACAGCTCAGCCGCACCGGAGTTTCGCTCGAACAAGACCTCCTCAAACAATTTGACCGCCTCATCGCCAGGCGCGGCTATCAAAACCGCTCCGAGGCCATCCGCGATCTCATCCGCCAGGAGCTGCTCGCCGAGTCTGTCCACTCCAACCACCCCGTCGTCGGAACCCTCACCCTCGTCTACGACCACCACGTCCCCAACCTCTCGCAGAAACTCACCGAGACCCAGCACGTCGCAGGAACCATGGTCCTCGCCGCCACCCACGTCCACCTCGACCACCACTACTGCCTCGAAGTCATCATCATGAAAGGCCGCAGCAAAGACATCCAGGCCGTCGCCGATCGCATGCTCGCCCTCCGCGGCGTCGAACTCGGCAAACTCGTCCTCACCAACTCCGGCCAGCAACTCAAGAGCGGCAAGCACCCCCACCCGCACTCACACTGAATTTGATCTCCTTCCCCGCGCCCGCCCCCTCACTTCACCGAACTAAATCGCCACGACACCGACCCGCCAATCCACGACACCATCCGTATCCCCACCGCCCGCTCCACCGTCCCGCAATCGAAATCATTCGGCGCCCCGCTCGGCCCCGATCCCGGCGCGCAATATGGCAACACCGTCCGGCTCGTCGCAATACTCCACGCAGGATCAAACGTCTCCGTCGTCTGCCCCGTGTAGCCGCGCGCAATCAGCCCGTTCAGTCCCACCTCCAGCCGCCCCTCCAGGAACGGCCGCACCACCGCCATCCGCGTCTCCCCCACCGGTATCGCCTCATACTGCGCCGGATGCTCCGCGTTCCCCACATCCAGAAACTTGTGCCCGACATATTCATACTCCGCCCGCCCCACCAATCCATACGGCAGCCGGTCCAGCGTCGTCAGCACATCAAATATCGTCCGCGGCGCCTCCGGCACCACCGTCCCCGGCACTCCGTTGAATGTCCCCAGCCGCGCATCCGCCTTGGAAAAAACCGCCTGCATCGTGCCGAAGCTGAATTGCCGCCGCACACTCCCCGTCAAAAACTTGATCGTGCTCGGCCCCAGATCAAACGCCGTCCCATCGTCGGGATCAATCTTGCCCGATGTCGCCGTCTGCGTTGACCGCCCCAGCACCAGTCGCACATCCGTCGCCCCGAATAGCTTCTCCACCACCAGCTGCTCCGCATGCGACCGCTCCAGCGGATCGGCAAACGCCGTCGCTCCCCCTCCCGCCGACGCAGCCACATTGATCCGCGGGTCCTGTGTGAAAAATGCCTGCCCCATGCTGAATGACGCCGACGGCATCCATCGCGCCCGCCCCGTCCCCGGCGTCCACGTCACCGTCGCCTTCGGGTTCTCAAACCACTTCCACTCGTTGAACGAATACTCCGGCTTGATCTGGTCCGTGTTAATGAACTGGATCGCATCACTCCGCAAGCCGCCATAAAAATGCACGTGCTTGCCGAGATTTCCGTGCAGCGCCACATACGGCGCAAACTCCCGAATCACAATATCGTTCGCCAGCACCTTCACAAACGACCCGTAGACCTTCGGCGCATTCCCCAGGTAGTGGTCCAGGTTGTCATTGTGAATGTCGTCTTCGTTGTAGAGCGCTCCCGCCATCCCCTCCAGCCACCGCGCAAACCGGTGCGTCTCCCGCGCCTCTCCCCCATACACTTCGCGAAACTCGCTCTGACGAATCAGCCCTTCGCCAAAATCGGAAAACAGCGCCAGGTTATACGTCCTGAAAAATCCTGAGAACGCCGCCACATCCCGCTCGCCCAGCTTCCAATCATCGTTCGCCGCCAGGATAAACGTGTGCGTCTGGTCCATCTGCCGCGGATCCACCGTGTCCCCCACCTCCACGCCATAGCTCACCGGCACCAGGTTCCCCTCATAAGAATTCCCGTAGTACCCATCCACGAACGCCGTCAGCGCGTGCCTGCCAATGTCCCACTCGCGATAGCCGTTAAATTTGAACTGCTGCCGGTGCTCCAGCCGCAGCAGCAATCCGTTTCCATAGTTCGCCTCCAGCGCCAGCCACTCCTTCTTCCCCGCATCGCCCGGAGCCAGCCCCACCGTCGCATCCACATCCCGATAATCCCCAGTCACTGTTACAAATCGCCGCATCTGCGGCCGCAGCCCATACGTCGCCGCCAGGTTCAGCGCGTGATTTCCCTCGAGCACGTTATAGGCGCCCGCATCCGTCGTCACGCTCCCCAGCACCGCCGACACATAAATGTTCGGGTCCGCATACCCGTTCCCATGCGCATTCGCCGACAAATTATTCGGCACCAGATACCCGCCCACCGACAGATACTGCGCAATCGGCTCCCCATGGTCTCCCGCCACTCCCGGCGCAAAATATTGGGGAGCCTTGATTCCTCCCGACGCCGTCTCAATCGGCAATCCCGGAATCGAAATCGGCGCCCCCGGCCGCCCCGGATTCGCATCCAGCAGCTCCTCCCGCACCAGCACCTTCTCCGACGGATCGGGCGCAGTGATGTCCGCATTGCTCAAATCGGCCGTCACCACCACCTGCTGATGCACCGTGGTCTGCTCTTGCTTTTCTTCTTTTTTCTGGATTTGCTTTTGCTCTTGCTCCTGCTTTTTCTCAGCCCCCGGCGTCTCCGGTGCCGTCTGCACCTGTCCTGCCGCCGCAGCACTTCCCAGCACCAGCAGCATCGCTGCCACGCACAAACTTGTGCCGCGCATTTCCATGCCGCACGATATTACTCTTTTTAAAAGCGTGCTACGACAGCCGTGCTACGACCGGCCGCCCCCCGCGCGCTCCGCCCTACTTTCCGCCCGACTGCTTCGCCGCCGGCCCGTCTCCATCACTCCCCGGCTTCACGCACCGAAACCCGATGTGGTTCGTGCTCGTCGTCGGCTCGCCCTTGCCCCGGCCCCCCACCATGTACCGCGAGCAATACTGCTCCGAACACAAATACGATCCCCCGCGCTGCACCCGCTTCTGCACCCCCGGCTCCGCCGGATCAACACTGTCCCCCGGCCCCGTGGGATTCACGCTTACCTCGGCCTGCTCCGCCAGCGTCTTGTAGTAATCCGGCCGGTACCAGTCCCGAGTCCACTCCCACACGTTGCCCGACATGTCGTAAAGCCCATATCCATTCGCGGGAAAAGATTTCACCGGCGCCGTCCCCGGAAATCCATCCCCCGCCGTGTTCGACTCCGGAAAATGTCCCTGGAACGTGTTCGCCATATATTTGTGCGCCGGCATAAACTCGTCGCCCCACGCATACATCTTGCGGTCCAGCCCCCCGCGCGCCGCAAACTCAAACTGCGCCTCCGTCGGCAGCGTCCCCCCGCGCCATGAGCAATACGCCTCCGCATCCGCATACGCCACCTGCACCACGGGATGCTCCCCGCGCCCCTTCAGCGAGCTCGCAATCCCCTCCGGATGCCGCCAGTTCGCCCCCTCCCGGTAGTCCCACCAGGGATACGGGTTCTGTGGCGTCGCCACCTCAACCGGCGTCGTGAATACCAGCGACCCCGCCACCAGCTTCGCCGGATCGGCCCCCGGATAATCCTCCGCCCGCGGCTTACGCTCTGCCACGGTTACATAATGCGTCGCCCGCACAAATGCCGCGAACTCCCGGTTCGTCACCAGCGTCTGGTCAATCCAGAATCCGTCCAGCTTTACTCGATGCACCGGCCGCGCATCCGCAAATTTCTGCTCCGTCGAGCCCATCCAGAATTCTCCGCCATGAACGTAGATCATCACCGGCCCCTGCACTCCCCGTCGCCGCACTTCCCGGCGCCGCACTCCCCGGCCCTGCACTTCCCGGCGCTTCGCCGCCGGCTTGTTTGCCGGCGCCATCGCCGACTGCAACGTCGCCTGCTCTGCCGTCGCCGCCGGTTTCGTCACTCCCTTGGTCGTCACCGACTGCGACATCGCTACCGTCACAAACGCCAGCACCGTCGGCAGCACCAGCCGCACCGTCCGCGCTCCCACCCGCGCCACTGCCGCTGCCCGCACACACGCCCGGCCCGTCCTCTGAGCAATCTGCTTCATTCGCTCTCCGTTGCTCTCCCTTTTAATCCCGCGCCGTCATTTTTTCCCGGCCGCAGGTGGTGCCCCGCCAGCCGCCGTATCACTCGGCTGCCGCCGGCAGCTTGCAATCGCCTTCACCATCAGCGCGACGTCCTTCGCATTCACCTTGCCGTCGCCGTTCAGGTCCGACCCGCACAGCTCGCACGTCTTGTTCAAATTCCCCGCGAGTATCTTCAGGTCACTCGCATCCACCGCCCCGTCGCGATTCAAATCCGCGCGCCGGCACAGCCCGATGCAGTCGTTCCCCAGGTTCTGCTTCACCAGGTCCGCGTTCGCCTGGTCCGTCGTCGCGTGATTGTTAAAGTCCCAGATGCTCGGCGGCCCGTTCAGATAAAGATTCACCCCCGTGAGGTCAAAATCATTTACCCGCTTGTCCAGGTTGCCGTCACCCGCACAAGCCGTTTCAGAATTCAGCTCCTTCTCCAGCTCCGCCTGCAATGACTTGTACTCGTCCCGCAGAAACCGCGGCACGCACTCAATCGGGTCCTGCCCGCTCGCCGGATCGCACGCCAGGTTGTTATCGTCCAGCCCCGCCGGATTCTGCGGCGTCGGATGCAGATCGTAAAACTCGTTGATCGTCACCCGCTCATATGGCGGAAATACCGTGTCGCACTGCGGCCCCGGACACAGCGGCTTCTCGCAGTCAGGAAAATTGCGCTCTACAAATTTGAAGAACGGGTCCCGCACCGCAAACTGGTTCACCGGCAGCGTCGCCGTCTGCGCCCCCGGCGGGTTCAGCGCCCGCACCGCGCAGCACGCCACCCAGCTCCCCTTGTAAGAGCTCGGATCGGGATTCGGAAACTGCAGCGGCCTCTGGTCCGTATTGTCCGGCGGCCCCAGCCACACTCCGCCGTTCTCCTGCTCGCAAAACGCCCGCGTCGCAAACAGCACGTCGGAACACGTTCCCCCCGCCAGCGTCTTCTTCCCGTCCGTCGTCTCAATTCTGGCCCCCAGCACGCACGGCCAGCTCCGCGTCTCATTGTTCGTGGGAGTTTCAAACGTCCCCGGTCCCAGCTCCGTAAAATTGTGCGCTCGCGTCTCCCCATGCTCCGGGTTCTGCAGATGGATCAGCATGGACTTGCTGTCCAGCACATGCGCCGGCGCTACCGACGTGTTCACATCCACCCCCGCAATCTCTCCGAACAGCTGAAACAAATCCACCGAATTGATCATGTGGTTGTCTATCCGGCCCGTCTTGCCCTGCACCAGATTTCCCGCCACGATCAGCGGCACCCACACCCCCGTCTGATACACCGTCCCCTTCGACCGCGCAGGATTGAAGTCCTTCTCCACCAGCGCCGCAAACTGTCCGTTGTCGCCGATGATCACTACCTGCGTGCCGCTCGCCTCGAGCTCGGGAATATGGCGGTTGCCAAATCTATCTACCTCCGTCTTGATCACGCCATTCGCGTCCAGCGTCGCCAGCCCCATCCCCTGCAGCACCCGGCCAATATCAATGTCCATCTGCGCCAGCATCGCGTTCGCAATATTCCACTGCGACGGCACCGGAGGCAGCGATCCCGGCTCGCCCTGGCACGCCAGCCCATCCACATCCGGCGAGTTCGGCGGCTGCTGAAACGGCGTGTGCACCGTGCTGTATGCCAGCGTCAACATCCGCGGCCCTTTTTGCTTCGTCCACCAGCTCACCGCCGTGTCGCTCTGCACCGGCGTCTGATGCTCGCGCACCTGCACCGGCTCTACCGGGCACGAAGTCGGCCCCGCATCCTGCGCCGTCGGCCCGTACGTGATCACGTCCGGCCATACCCAATAGGAATTGGTCCGTGAGAAGTCCAGGTTCTTCGGCAGCTGCGACGAGCACGCCTCCTTCGCCACAAAAAGTCCGCCGGTCTCCAGGCACGCCTTGCCATTTTCCGCCGGAGCACAGCTTCCGTTCGCCTGGTAGCACGCTCCCGGCACGCGCGTCTGGTTAAATCCGCAGACCAGCGTCCCTTCCTCCGCGCCAAGATTTCCGTCCCCGCCCGTCGTGTCAATTGACCCCGGGCTCGCCCCCGTGTAGCCGTTGAAATAGTTCCAGCCCAGCGCCGCCATCGAGCAGCTGCCCGTCGGGTTCGCAATCCCCAGGTGAAATTTCCCGATCAGCGCGCTCTGGTATCCCGCCTGCGCCAGCACTCTCGGAATCGTCGTCTCATACGGCGACACCTGCGACGTCGGCATCATGTTGTCAATCAGCGCGCTCGTTACCCCCGTGCGCAGCGGATAGCGCCCCGTGAAAAACGCCGCCCGCGTCGGCGAACACTCCGGCATCGTCCACGTGTTCCCAAACATCACTCCCGGAGAGCGCGATCGTATCTATATTCGGCAGCTTCGGTGCCACCAGCTGCGGCAGCGTCGCGTTGCCCCCGCCCCAGCCAAATACCGTCATCTCGTCAATCCCGACATCGTCGAGAATGATGAACAGAATATTCCGCGCCTTCGGCTTCTTCCCCCAGCCATCGTCGCTCGTTGCAGCGCCATCAGCAGCCGCAGCGCCTGGCTTGGCTGCCTCCGCTTTCACTGCCTGTGAGTTTGCATCCTGAGCAAAGCCGGGCGTGATCGCCACCATCACGAACACCAACACCAGCACATGACACGCTATAAGAAGACGCCGCATACCCCACCCTTTCGTTCCGGTGAGTCGCAATAGGCAGATTCAAATTAGCCGAATCAGGCTTCGACAGCGATTCACTTTTCGGTGGGGGCCGTGTTCTCAGGAACAGCTGAGTATGTTAGAAGGGCTACTTTATTGTCAACAAATTGTGGCAAATTATTCGCGACAGCAACGCCGTTTCGGAAACCCCTCAGCTGCCGCTCCAATCGCTTATATCTTCGCGCCCTTGTCGGCACGCGTCTTTCCCTGCAGGCCCCTTTATACGTCCCGATATATGCAACGAATTGCGCAACTCCAGCGCGCCCCTACCGCCCAACCAGCTCCGGCTCCCGCCCCTGCATCTCGCTCTTCGCCGCACCCTGGGCCCGCTCCCTCACCATCGCACTCCACGCCTCCACCGCCGCCGCCGTCGGCGCATCGCTGCCAGGATTTTCCCGCAGCCGCTTGAACGCCTGGTACACATACGACCCCAGCCACCATCCGTCCAGATACTTATACGGAGTCTCGCCCGTCGTGTAATGCCCGCACGGCAGCGCCTTCGCATCAAAATGAATTCCGTGCTCCCGGAATCCCTTCAGCACATCCAGGCTCAGCTCCCGCGGAAACGTCAAATCGTAGTTCGCATAGATCACCCGCACATGCTTCGGCTTCGCTGCGAACGGAACAATATATTGCGGCGGCGAAATCGCCCGCCACAGCGCCCGCACCCGCTCCTTGCCCGCATCGCCTAAAAATCCCGCCCGCTCAAATCCCTCGCGTATGTGCCGCGTGCTCTGCCCCTGCCACACCACATCGCCATACCACGTGCTCGCATGATTAAACGCGTTCACCCTTATCCGCGCATCATGCGCGCTCGCCAGAAATGCATAGCAGGATCCAAGGCTCGTTCCCAGAATTCCGAATTGCTCGTAGCCCTGCTCCTCCAGCCAGTCAATGCACGCCCGTATGTCCGTTACCGCCTGTCGCGCGCTCGCTATCGTCCGCCCGATGTTCGAGCTCACCGCATAATCACTCCGCTCTAAATGAGACGGCCGCCGTACATCGTGAAACGGCTTCGACAGCCGCAGCGCCGACACTCCAAACTTGTTGAATATCTCGCACAGAATATTGTGGCTGAACGCATCCGCATTCCACTGCGGCATTACGATCATCGCCGCCTGCGGCTTGCCCTTCCGCTTCTCTGCCGGGGCCTCAAACCACCGCGCATTTACCCGGTCGTTCTCCTGGTACTTCGTCTTCACCGGCGACGTGAACCGCAGGAACCGCGCCTTGTCGCTCGTCCCCTCCTCCGCCATCTGCTTCCACTCCGCATCTTTCTTCAGCGTCTCCGGCCGCACGTTTGTCGGATACAGCTGCGGATGCCGCTCCTCCAGCACAAAATCCACCGGCCGCTTGTATGCGAAAAACTCCTCGCTCCGCCGCGCGATGTCGTCGTTAATCGCCAGCATCGCCGCTTCTGCATCCGCCGCCGAAAGTGCCGGCCCCTCCGACCCTCCGCCTGCTCCCCGCGACCCCGGCTCCCCATCCTGGTCCGGAAACCTCTGCGCCAGCCGCCCCGCCAGCGGGTCCCAGTCCGCCAGCCAGTCAAAGCCCCACTCCACCGGCCGCACCACGCGGTTTCGGTCTTCATTCGTCAGCCGCGTTTCCCACGCGTACATCCGGTCGCCATACCACTGCTTCAGCACATCTACTATTTTACTTCTCCGCCTCGCACCCGCTTCCAATCCCCCCACCTCATGCTTTACTAATGACTCCTGCCCACGCTGCGGGGTTCTTGCGGCGGCCGACGGGCGATTTCGGTTTCTCCTGAGGTCTCTTCCCATGCCGCGTTTCGCCCGCATCTCTTTCTCCCGCTCCTCGCTTCCGGCCCTCGCCCTGCTCCTCGCCGTCTGCCTCTCCCTCGCCGCCTGCGGAGGCAACTCCGTCACTCCTCCCGCCGCGCTCTCCCTCTCCATCGCCGCCCTCCCCGCCGGCACGGTGGACGCCGCTTACTCGTCCTCCATCTCAGCCACCGGCGGCGCTCCGCCCTACACCTACGCCGTCACCCAGGGCTCGCTCCCCGCCGGCCTCACCCTCTCCTCCGCCGGAGCCATCGCCGGCACCCCCACCAAAGCCGGCACCTCCAGCTTCACCGTCACCGTCACCGACAGCAAGAGCGCCACCGCCTCCGCGCAGGGATCCATCGTCATCGCCGCCGCCGCATCCCTCACCATCGCCCCCGCCACTCTGCCCGACGCGCAAATTAACTCCCCCTACAGCCAGACCTTCACCGCCACCGGCGGCACCGCGCCCTACACTTTCTCCGTCAGCTCCGGCACCCTTCCCTCTGGCCTCACTCTCACCGGCGCAGTCCTCTCCGGCACTCCCACTGTCTCCGGCAACTTCAACTTCACCATCTCTGCGCAGGATTCGACGACCCCATCACCCCTCACCGGATCGAACTCCTACTCCCTCATCGTGAGTCCGTCCTCACTCACCATCTCCCCAGCCACTCTCCCCGACGCGACCGTAAATATCGCCTACGCGCAGACCCTCACCGCTGCCGGCGGAATCGCGCCCTACACTTTCTCGATCGCCTCCGGCGGCAGCCTGCCCCCCGGCATCGAGCTCACCGCTGCGGGAATCTTCACCGGAGCCCCCACCTCCGCCGGCACCTTCACCTTCACCGTCCTGGTTGAGGACTCGACCTCGCCCACCAAACTCTCCGGCAGCGTCCCCTACACTCTCACCGTCAATGCCGCCACCGTCACCGGCAACGCGCTCCTCAACGGAAACTTCTTCTTCCGCGAGCAGTACTACGACTACTTGGCAGGGAACTCGGCCGCCACCACGTTCCACGCCCCCGCCCATCACGGCTTCTTCACTCAGTGGACCCAGGCCCTCGCCCACCCTCTGCCCCATCACCCACCCTCCGCAGCCCACGCCGTCCCCGCGCAAGGCTCCTTCAGCTCCCCTGTCGTCTGGGGCAGCATCGGCGCCAGCCTCAACTTCGATGGCAACGGCCACATCACCTCTGGCGAATTCGATAGCTCCAACTCCTACGGCACCACCAACTCCACCCTCACCGGAACCTACTCCATCCTCCCCGACTACACCGGCACCATGTCGCTCTATCTCGCCGGCTCCACCAGCCCGCTCAGCTTCAACATTGCCGTCCACACCATCCTCGGCAGCGGACTCGCCAGCGGCGTCACCGTCATCGAGAACACTCCCCTCGACAACGACGGCGACCTCGAATACGGCACCGGCGTCATGGACCCCAGCCAGCTCAATGCCCCCGCCCTCAATGGCAACTTCGTCTTCGGTGCCCGCGGCGAAACCTGCTACTCCTGCGCCCAGTCGCAGCAAGGTGACATCTTCTCCGTCGGACTCCTCAGCCTCGACGGCTCCGGCAACCTCACCGCTAACTCGCTCGCCGATATCACCACCGGGTTCTCGACCGACAACAACGTCGCGCTCGCCGGATCCCTCACCACCCCCGACTCATTCGGCCGCGCCACTCTCGCGCTTTCCACCACCGGCTACGCGAACGGCAGCCTCCCCCAGACTTACGCCGTCTACGTTGACTCAGGCACCCTCTTCCTCATCTCCACTGACCCCTCCACCGACAGCGATCCTTTCCCCGCATACCTCTGGGCGACCTCGTTTCCTCAGAGCACCACCGCCCAGTTCTCCAACGCCTCGCTTAATGGCCCCTACCTCGCCTACGGCAGCACCGAAGACCTCGCCAACGAGACCACGCCCGACTCCGCATCCGACGCATTCATCTATCTGCTCTCTGCCGACGGCAATGGAAGCCTCACCGGCTCCGGCGATCTCAACGCCGCCGGCTCGGTCTCGAGCAACGTCTCCCTCACTGAGAATTACACCGTCGCTTCGAATGGCCGCGTCACCATGACCGGCGGCAATGTCGGTCACATCAGCGGCGGCGCCACTCCCATCTTCTGGCTCACCGGCAACCTCACCGGTGGCTTCGCCCTGCAACAGACCTCCGGCGACACCCAGCAGCCGGGCCTCTTCGCTCTCAATCCCCAAGGCCAGGTCATCGCTCCCTTCAGCAACGCCTCGCTCTCCGGCCAATACGCCGCCCACACCCAGTTCCCCTCCACCAGCGCCTCCCCCATGCTCTCCGGCATTCTCATCGGCGACGGAAACGGTACGATCACCGGCGACCTCTCTGTCATCAGCTACGACCTTTACTCGACCGGCAACGTCAGCGCCAGCTACTCCATCTCACCCAGCGGTCGCGGCACCATCACCGGAGCCAGCGGCGGCATCATCGGCAACAGCATCATCTATCTGCTCGACAACGGCGCCTTCGTCTCGCTGGATGAAACCCCCGGCGACCTCGCCCCGGCTATCGTCCTCATCAACCGCTAACCGGCTCCCCACTTACGACCGGCTCCGCACTTGCCCCACCCACGCCTCCAACTGCAGCGCGAGCCGCCGCATCCCACTTAGCGTCCGCCCGCTCGATTCCCCCTGTTATTGGGGTCTCTTTTCGTGCCCTAATCGCCCGTTAACCGCACCTTTCCGGTCATTTCACGCCGCCTTTTTTTCCCGTAATCTTTCCTTGTACGTGTAACAACTAATTTCCTCCCCCGGGGTTGCTCAGAATATGCGTCGTCTTCTTTCTATCTCCTCCCTCTTCGTCGCTTCGCTCGCTCTCGTCGCCTGCGGCAGCAGCAATAACAATGGTCCCAGCGGCAGCAATAACGCCGCCCTCCAGGGTCAATATTTCTTCCATGAGCAGGTGTATGACTACATCGTCGGCCTCGCCGCCAACGCTCCCCTGCACACCCCCGGCCGCTCTACCCACATCTTTCATCAGCTCGGCTCCGTCGGCCACAAAGTCGTCGGCCGCCCCAAGGGCACCCTCCTCACCGGCGTCCATCCCGACCAGGGCGACATCAGCTCCCCCGTCGCATGGGGCGAGGTCGTCGGCAGCGTCACCCTCGACGGCCAGGGAAATATCACCGACGGCACTCTGGATTTCTCCCAGCCCACCTACACCGGCTACCTCACCGACTCACTCACCGGCGCCTACGCCGTCGGCTCTGACAACACCTTCGCCATGACCATCGCCGGCAACGTCAGCGGAATCGCTTTCCCGCTCAACGGAGTCGTCCAGGGCAATGTCTCCAATACCGGCCTGCCCGGCGGCCAGTTCGTCGAGTACACCGAGTTCACCGATATCAACGGCAACGACGTCATCGAGATTGGTGCCGGCGAACTCGAGATGCAGGACTCCAGCGCCTTCTCCCAATCCACCCTCAACAACAACTTCGTCTTCGGATGGCAGGGCCAGACCTGCTACTTCTGCGCCCAGCTCAGCCAGGGTGACCTCTACGCCGCCGGCGTGTTGAACATGAACGGCAGCGGCTCCATCACCAACAGCAGCCAGGCCGATGTCGCCACCGAGTTCGCCACCGACAATCAGATCGGAGTCACCGGCAGCTACACCGACCCCGACAACAACGGCCGCCTCCACGCCACTCTCTCCACCAGCGGTTACGCCAACGGCGCCTTGCCGCAGGGCTATGTCTTCTACGTCATCAACGCGCAGAATATCTTCGTCCTCTCTACCGACCAGAGCACATCCAGCGTTGCCGCCGCCCTGCTCTACGGCCCCGCGGGACTGCAGTCTGGCTCCTTCTCCAACTCCTCCATCAGTGGCAGCTATGTCGTCGCTGAAAATCAGGAGGACCTGCAGAATGAATCCCAACCTGACACCTTCTCCGATGCCAGCCTCGCCGTCCTCACCGCTTCCGGCGGAAGCTTGAACGGAACCGGCGACATCAACCAGGCCGGCAACATCAGCGCCAACGTTCCGTTTAACTACGGCTCCTACTCCGTCGCATCCAACGGTCGCGTCTCACTTGGCGGAACCACGCCCTACGGTGCTGCCGCCCCCGTGTTCTGGATGCAGAGCGCGAACAAAGGTTACGGCGTTGACCAGCTCTACGGCTCAACCGTGCAGGAGCCCGGTTTGCTCTACCTCTATCAACAATCCGGCGGGCCCTTCTCTGCCTCCTCCATCAACAACCTCTTCGCCATGGGAACCTATCCTGCGGCGACTGCCAACTCCTACGCGCTGTTTGCCGCCACGGTTACTCCCAGCGGCGGCAACTTCGCAGGCACCGGATTCGTCGTCAACCTCGGTGGCGGCGCCCAGGGCTCGAGCAACGCCAGCTACACCATCACAGCCAACGGACGCGGTACCGCAACCGGTACCAACAACAGCGTCTTCGGCAACTCGATCCTCTACGTGGTCTCGCCCTCTCTCGTCCTTAATATGGATGTGACCAGCGGCGACTCCTCTCCCTCGCTGCAATACCTCCAGCAGCAAGGGCTCCTCGCGCAATGACCCATCACCTCCAACCGAAAAACTAATCACCAGCAGGAGGGGCCTCAGCGCCCCTCCTTTTTCTTTGCCCCCCGCGATGTCACTCTGCTCTTGCCCTTGCCCTTGCTCTTGACGTTCCCCACGCCCCTCGCCCTCCCCACTTCACCCCTCCTCAACATCCCCATATACCCCCTATAAAATTTTGCGAGCCAAACATCGCTCTCTCCTGCTATCCTTCTGAGCCGTGATTCATTTTGGCTTTTTAACATTCTGTAAAGGAACCCCTATGCATCGCATTTTCAGCTACTTCCGTATCCGGCCCTCGCACCTCGCGGGATGGCTCGCCGTCATCGCCTTCCTGCTTCCCGCCGCCGCCTACGCGCAGACCATTGATCTCGAAGGCCAGACCGGCGGATACCTCGTCCCCACCGCCTACTCCGTCCCCTCCGATATCGGCAAAAAATGGGCCTCACCCACTCTCAGCTTCCACTACCTGCAGGCCGGCAAAGTCGTCGGTGATTTCTACATCTCCTCCCTCACCCTCGGCTACAACAACTGGATCGAATTCGGCTACACCCGCAACTCGCACTCCAACGGCAGCGACCCCTTCCTCGGAACACTCTGGCAATACAGCGGCTTCAATGTCTTCAACGGCAAGGTCCGCATTATCAAAGAGGGTTGGAAAGGGAAGAAGTGGGTGCCCGCTGTCTCCGTCGGCTCCGTCGTCCGCACTGAAGACTATTTCGTCACCGGCGCTCTCGTCCCCGGAGCCAAGGGTCCGCAGCCGCAGACCAACGCCGACGTCTATGTCGTTGGCACCAAGCTGGTGAGGGAAACGAAAATTCCTCTCCTCCTCACCGCCGGATTCCGCGTCACCAACGCCCAGCTCTACGGCGCTGGCGGCAACGCCGGCTCTAAACCCGTCTGCACCGAGACCGGCTGCACCAATGGCGGAACCTGGTCGCCGCGCGGCTTCGGCTCCCTCGGCATCCCCATCCCGCTCTCCAAATCACAAACCGCTTTCGTCGTTGTCCCCGGCGCTGAGATCACCCAGGAACCGCGCTACGTCCAAAATCTCCCGCAGGCCCACATCCCCACCACCGAGGTCTACGGTGTCCGCATCACCCGGCTGCCTAACTTCCGCTATACCCTCGATGCCGGAGTCGGCCACGTCGGCAACATGGTCACGCCGGAATTCGGCATCCACGCCAACACCGTCGAATCACTCGCCCTCACCTACCGCTGGAAATAGCCGGCACTCACAATCCCTAAACTCGTTTCGCTCACCGCAGTTTCAAATCAAAGCCCATCCCCCAGTTCATTCTCCGGGATGGGCTTTTTCTTTCGCGCTCATTGCTCGCCGCCCCCGCACTACAATTTCCCCAATGCCCGACTCGCCGCCCGACTCGCCGCCGCCCGACTCGCCCGACGACATCTCTCCCCTCGCCACTGTCTCCCCAGGAATTCCGCCGCCTCGGCCACGAACTCATCGATCGCACCGCCGACGCACTCGCCGCGCTCTCCGATCCGGCCACCGCCCAGCCCGTCTACCAGCGCGTTCCCGCTTCTACCCGCGACCAGCTCCTCGCCCTCCCACTCCCCGACCGCGGCATCGCCCCCGAATCGCTCTTCGATTTTTTCCGCGACCGCATCCAGCCCTATCCCCTCGGCAACGGTCACCCGCGCTTCTTCGGCTGGGTCAACTCTCCGCCCGCCCACGCTGCCGTTCTTGCAGCGCTTCTCGAGGCCGCCTTCAACACCTCCGCTGCAGGAGGCGACCAGGCCGCCATCTACCTCGAACGCGCCGTCACTCGCTGGCTCATGCAGCTCACCGGTTTTCCCCTCTCTGGCTCTTCCCAGCCGGGCGCGTCCTCTGCGACGACGGATTCCTTCGGCCTCCTCGTCTCCGGAACCTCCATGGCCACCCTCACCGCTCTCGCCGCCGCCCGCTTCCGCGCCGCAAAACGCCTCGGCCTCAACGTAAGAAAAAGTGGCTTGCAACATAATCCCCGCCTCACCCTCTACGCCACCGCCGAAGCCCACTCCTGCATCACCAAGTCCGTCGAGATGCTCGGCCTCGGATCCGACTCCATCCACATCGTCCCCACCGACTCCGCTCATCGCATGGACGTCGCCGCCCTCCGCCACCTCATCGCTGCCGACCTCGCCCAGGGCCTCTCTCCCTTCTGCGTCATCGCTACCGCCGGAACCGTCAACACCGGCGCCATTGATCCCCTCAACGACATCGCCGACGTCTGCGCCGAGCAAAATCTCTGGCTCCATGTGGACGGAGCCTACGGTGCCTTCGGCATCCTCGACGACTCCAGGCGCCATCTCTACCGCGGCCTCGATCGCGCCGACTCCCTCGCCCTCGATCCCCACAAATGGCTCAGCGTTCCCATCGAATGCGGCTGCATCCTCGTTCGCGATCAGCAAAATCTCCGCGACACTTTTTCCCTCGTCCCGCCCTACCTCCGCGACGAGCCGGGCAAGGGAATCGGCGGCCTCCCCTGGTACAGCGAGTACGGCTTCCAGCAAACCCGCGGCTTTCGCGCTCTCCGCTGCTGGGCCACCATCGCCTCCGCCGGACGCGACGGCCTCGCCGCCAGCATCTCCCGCCACAACTCACTCGCCCGGTTCATGGCCGATCAAATCTCGGCTGCGCCCGACCTCGAACTCTCCGCGCCCGTCACCCTCTCAATCGTCTGCTTCCGTTACATCCCGCCCGGCGCGCAGCACACTCCCGATCAGCTCGACGCCCTCAACAAATCCCTGATGGAGTCGGTCCAGACCTCCGGCGACGCCTTCCTCACCAGCACCGTCATCAACGGCCGCTTCGTCCTCCGCGCCTGCATCCTCCACTACGCCACCACGCAATCTGACGTCGCCGCACTGCTCGCCGCCGTCCGCAAAGCCGCCGCCACATTGACGTAAAGCGTTACCGCGCGCTCTTACCCTGCTCCCAGAATTCCGCGCCCCGCTTGGGAATATCCACGCGCAGCGTCTGAATCTCCCACGGCCCCAGCTCGACGGAAACCTTGCCGTCCTTCACCGCCAGCGGCCTCTCTCCGCCGTCCTGCTCCATCAGATTCACTGCCTTCACCGCTCCCGGCAACAAGCCCGTTCCATCCGTCGGCAGCGTCAGCGTCGCCGTCGTCTTCTGCCCCGACGACTCATACACCCGCAGAATGACCCCGTTGCCATCCTCCGTCTTCTTCATCGCCGTCAGCACCACGTTCGCCGGCGCGACATCTACAAAGCTGTGCTCGGCCGGCAGAGGTCCCTCATGCTCAAACACCTGCAGCGCGTGCAGGCGGTCATTGAACTCATACCCGCGCCGCACCGTCTCCGCCTGCTGCCAGCTCCCCGCATGAGGATAGAGCGCGTACTCGAAATGCTGGTGCCCCCGATCCGCATCCGCATCCGGCCATGTGGGCGAACGCAGCAACGACAGCCGCAACACATTCCCCGCGCAATCGTAACCGTATTTGCTGTTATTGATCAGCGAGAATCCGTTTTTACCATCGCCGAGGTCCGCCCACCGCAGCGCGGGAACTTCAAACCGCGCCTGCTCAAACGAATTATTCCGCGTCGTCGGCCTCTGTATAGCCCCATAGGGAATCTCGTACGTCGCATTCGCACTCGTCGCCGCCAGCGGAAACGCCGCCTTCAGCAGCACGTGCGTCTCATGCCACTCCACATCGTTCACCACATCCACCCGCGCCAGCCCGGAATAAACCACGATCCTCTGCGTAAACGTTGAGCTCTGCCACTTCCGCTGGATCGTCACCGAACTCGAAAACTCGCCATCGCTGTTGAACTCCACCTTCTCCGCCGCCTCAATGGGCGTGAAATGATCCAGCGTTCCCGGATCAATGTTCCACGCGTCATAATCCTTCGGCGTGTCTTTGAATGTCTGCAACTGGTTCCCGCATCCTCCCGCCGCCAGCGCATCAAACCCCGTCTTCTTGTCCACAAGATGCGTAATGCACCCGTTCCTCTTGTCAACGGTAAGTTTTACGAACTCGTTTTCGATCGTGCCCGCGCTGGCATCCATCTGCACGCTGGCCAGCGGGGAAGCTTTGTCGCCGCTCCTGGCGGGTCGCACGTAAAAAACTTTGTAGCCCAGTGCCGGCACATCTTTGGCGAGGAATAACACGTTCTGCACCGGTCCGATGCTGGTCGGCACTACAAGCTGAGCCGGCATCAAATCGCCCCGCACATCGCTGACCACCAGGTCCCCGGTTTTACTCCCCCGCATCTCTACACCCGCGATCACCACGTCTGTGCGCTGCCAGGCGAGCGGATTGACGACTACCACCGGCACAGTGTCGGGGTCGTGCTTGCCACCCATCGCTGGTATGCGCGTATCAATGCGATTCCGCAACCTGCTCTCTGCATATCCCAGTCGCATCGTTCGCCGTCCAATGCACCACGTCATAGTCGCGCTGCGCATCCTTATATATGACCCCGATCCCGGATCCCGCCGCCAGATCGTGGAACTGGTTGAACAGCACCTTCTTCCACGCCTCATTCAACTTGTCGCCCGGATACCCGGCCCCGCCCAGCCACGCCAGCGTTGACCACTTCTCCGCATCCAGCAGCCAGTCCTCGCTCGCGCGCATGTTCGCCTTGTGCGCCGCCTGCGTCGTGAAAACCCCGCGGTGATACTCCAGGTACAGCTCGTCATTCCACACCGGCAGCGCGAACTCGCCATTCGGCGGCGTCGGCAGCGTCGTGTTTCCCTCCGCCAGCGTCGCGTAATTCCACACCGGCGAATGCGCCGTATCCAGCTTCTTCTCGACATCGCTGAAAAATGCCTGCGACACCGAATAGCTTCAGCACCGGTGCCCGCGGTGGCGCCGGCGTTTTGTCCGGCCCGATGGAGGACTGCATCCACGAGTTCGCCGCATCCAGCATCGCCCGCGTCGGCCCGCCGCCATGATCGCCCACGCCATACAGGTGCATCATCTCGTCGGTCCCGGGATTCAGCACCCGCGCTGCCGAAAAATCCCTCGCAATCTTCAGCGGCTCGATCTCGTTCACATAGTCGTGCGGAAAATAGCTCAGCACCCGGCTTCCATCCGGCCCCTGCCACCAGAACAACTTCAACGGCAGGGGATTCGTATCGTTCCACCACATCTTCTGCGTTACGAAATAATCCACCCCGCTCTTCTTGTAAATCTGCGGAAGCTGCCAATTGTAACCAAAACTGTCAGGATTCCATCCCACCCGCACATCCACCCCAAACTTCTGCTGAAAATATCGCTTGCCCACCAGCAGTTGCCGCACCAGGCTCTCCCCGCCCGGCATATTCAAATCCGGCTCCACCCACATGCCGCCCACCATCTCCCACCGGCCCGCCTTCACCTGCTGCTGTATCTGCTTAAACTCGTCGGGATATTTCTCCTCGATCCACTCGCTATACGCCGCCGCCGACTGGCTGAACGTGTAGCCCTGGTACTCCTGCATCAGCTGCAGCGCCGTCGCAAACGTCCGCCGCGCTACATCCACCGTCTCCGACCACGGCCATAGCCACGCCGCATCTATGTGCGCATTGCCCGTTATCCGCACGAATGCACTCGACAGCAGCGGCCGCAGCTGCGCCAATGCCGCCTGCGCCTGGTAGAGCGACGCGTCAAACGCCTTCTGGTCCCCGCCCGTCAGCGCAGCGAGCGACACTTTCTCAATCGCCGCATTCAACGCTGCCGGAGCCTCCCCGTCCCCTGCCGCCACGCTCGGCAACAGCACCTGCGCGCACCGCGCCTCCGTCGCAAAACTCGCCGGATTCGGCCGTCCCTCCGCAAACTCAACCCGCGCATCCGCCCCCGTGAACGTCTTCTTGTCCACCGTGTGCAGCGTCTTCACCGCAATCACAACCTTGTCGCCGGGATGGATGTTGTCTTCAACGACTATCGGCTCCAGGTCCTCCCCCATCGCTACGCGCCGCCCGTTGAAATAAACAATCATCGGCACCGGCCCATTCGCGTCCACGTGAAACTGGAACCACACCCGCGCCCCCGTCAGGTCGTATCCGTGCAGCAACGCCGGCACCGTCAGCGTCGTCCGGAACCACACCGCATCGCCGCTCAGCGAAAATCCGCGCTTGCCCAGCTCCGCCTGCTCCGGCGCCTGCTGCCACTTGCTGTCATCCTGCGCCACCCCCTCGCCATGCGCCATGTCCGTCACTTGATAACGCCACGGCGCAAGCGGCAACACGTTCAGCGAATCCAGCGCGTCGAGTGTCTCTGTCGCCTTCTGGAGTCAGCGCCACCGGCGCGGGCCCCTGCGCCCGCTTGCGGGCCGACGTCTGCGCATCTGTGGGGAAGGGAAGAGCAACAACAGCAACTATGACGAATGAAATAAACGACAGCAGGCAACGACGACGCATGAATGATTCTCCTCAGCACTGGCCGGCAGCGAAGCTCAAAAACATCTCCGCGGAATGCGAACACCATTCTAGCCACGCCGCCGCTGCTGCGAACGCCTGCTCCCTCACGCTGCCGTCTTATTTCGCCGTCGCCGCCGCCGCCTTGCCCGCACTCGGCTGCTCAGCTGGCACGCGCCGCCAAAATCAGCCCCACCAGCTTGCTAAACTGCTCGCCCTTGAGCCCCGGCCCATCCGCCGCCGCCACCACCGACTTGATCTCGTGGTTCGCCGGCTCGTTCCCCACCCGATTCACAATCACCATATCGAGCGACGGAATCACCAGCACATAATGTCCGCCCGCCCCCACCGCCATAAACATCCCCGGCAACGTCACCGGCCCCAGCAGCGCTCCGTCATGCTCCACCCACCACAGGTATTCATAGCCGCCGAGATCGTACTTTCCCGCGTGAATCATCTCGTCGGAGTGCGAGCTCTTCGCCACCCACTCCGCCGGAACAATCTGGCGGTCCCCCCACCGCCCGTGACACAGATACAGCTGGCCAAATCGCGCCAGGTCGCGCGCCGTCACCTCAAACATATAGCCCCGCTCTACTGACTCCGTGCCCGGCAGGTAGTAAACATCGCTCGGAGAAAAATCCTGCATCCCGATCGGCTTCGCTATGCGCTTCTCAAAGGCGTCGCCGATTGACAGCCCTGTCTCCTTCTCAAAAATCGTCCCCAGCGTGTTGAAGTCCCAGTTGTTGTAGTACCAGAATGTCCCCGGCGCATGGCTGCCGCGCGCCGGACGATTCTTCTTCATCGACGCCGTCTCAAAATCCACCGGGTGATACACGCCCGATCGCGCCCGCAGCAAATCTACAATCCGCGCCTGCTGCTCCTCTTTCGTCAGCGGGTCCGGCGAATCGTTGATCCCCGCCTGCGCCAGCGTCTCGTTAATATTGATCTTCCCCTCAGCGGAATAAATCCCGTACAGCGCGCTCAGCAAACTCTTCCGCATTGAGAACGACGCCAGCTTCCCATCCACATCGCCCCACTCGTCCACCACTTTCCCGTGCTCGACGATCACCACTCCCGCGGAATGGATGGACTCCGCATACTCCTTCGCCGCCGCCAGCTTCTCCTTCGACCATCCCGCCGCTTCGGCCGGCGTAATCTGCGTCCACGTCGCCCCCGGCACCGGACACGCAGCCTCGCTCGTCTTCGCCGCCGCCTGCCCAACCGCGCTCTGCGTTGCACTCGCCGTCAGCCACACCAGCCCCGACGCCACTGCCACTAAGAATTTTCTCGACATAGCGGCTCCGATTATATTCCCGCGTTTGCCTTGCACTCTCCCCGCCCTCGCTCTTCATTTTTCTGCTGACGTCTGCCCCGCCATGGCGTAAATTTTCGTGGTGTCTTTTTCAAAGCAGGAGTTCACCCTCGATCTCGAATACAACGCCTGGGCCAACCAGCGCGTCCTCGCCGCCGCCGCTGCTCTCAGCACCGGCGACCTCACTCGCGATCTCAAAAATTCGCACAAGAGCATCCTCGAAACTCTCCGTCACCTCTACGATGGCGAACGCTTCTGGACCGCCTCCCTCCGCGCCAACCACCTGCCGCCTATGCGCCAGATTGGTCACCCCGATCCTCCCCCCGAGCTTCCGCCCGCCGACGAGTTTGCCGCCATGCAGCGCGAGTGGCCCAATGTCTCCGCCGCCCTCCAGCAATGGCTCGCCCCACTCTCCGCCGAAGACCTCGCCCTCACCATCCCCTGCGAAATGCCCAATGGCAGCATCCGTCAGTTTCCCCGCTGGCAGATTCTCCGGCACCTGGTCAATCACTCCACCATCCACCGTGGCCAGATCATCGGCATGCTCCGCTCCCTCGACACCCAGCCGCCCAACGTAGACATCCTCTCCTACTACATGACGCAGGAGGCGTAATGGCCAACAGCTTCAGCACCGACATCCTGTTGCAGTCCCCCGACCCACGCCAGGCCGCGAAGTTCTACGTCGAGCAGCTCGGCTTCGGCATCACCGGCGACGACCCGGAAATGGTCAGCCTCCACGGACCCAACATCAATCTCTTCATCGAGCGCGGCCCCGCCCTCGGCCCTGTCCTCGAGGTCACCGTCTCCGACCTTGCCGAAGCCAAAAAGCGCCTCGTCCACCAGGGCTGCGTCATCGTCAAAGACGAGCCCGACTTCCCGCGCTGCTACGTCCGCGATCCCTACGGCCTCATCTACAACCTCACCACCTAGCGTCAACTGCACCACCTTGCGCCGGGATTTTCCCTCCTGCCGCACGCCGCTCCTCGTCCTCCACTCGCCGCCCTCCTCCACTCGCGCCTCTCGCCCCCGTCTCCGGCCCCCCATCCCCCGGGCTATGACAGAATGATTGCCACCCGCCATGTCCACCGTCATCCGCGCCGCTGCCGCCATCACCCCCGCTCTCCCCACCGAGGGATTTCTATCCGCCGGCATCGTCACCAGCGACCTCCTCGACTCCCCCATCCTTCTTCTCGACGGCGACCGCATCGCCGCCATCGGCCCGGCGGAGGAGGTCGAGCTCCCCGCCAACGCCCACATCCTCGATTACCCCGACGCCATGATCGTCCCCGCCTTTCTCGACGTCCACATCCATGGCTCCGCCGGCCACGATGTTATGAACGCAGGCCTCGCCGGCCAGCACGCCATCAGCGCCTTCCTCGCCCGTCGCGGTGTCGGCAGCTTTCTTCCCACCACCGTCACCGCCGCAGTTGACGCCACTCTCAGCGCCCTCGACCACATCTCTCGCTGGATTGAGCGCGAGCACGACGCCGCTCACGCCCGCCCCCTCGGCATTCATCTCGAGGGCCCCTTCATCTCCCACGCCAAACGCGGCGTCCATCCCGCGGCCGCCATCCAGCCGCCCGACATCCGCCTCTTCGACCGCTTCTTTGAGGCCGCCCGCGGACACGTCATGCTCATCACTCTCGCCCCCGAGGTCGCCCCCGGCCCCAACGGCGAATCCGCCCTCGACCTCCTTGAGCACGCGACAGCGAAAGGAGTCCGCGTCAGCCTCGGCCACTCCGACGCCACCGCCGCCGTCGCGCGCGCTGCCATCCGTGCCGGCGCATCCTCCGCCACCCACACCTTCAACGCCATGCGCGGCCTCGACTCCCGCGAACCCGGTCTCCTCGGCGTCGTCCTCGATGACGACGATCTCTTCGCCGAGCTCATCTGCGACGGCCACCACACTTCGCCGGAATCCGTTCGGCTCTTCGCCCGCGCCAAGCCGGCCCACCGCCGCATCCTCATCACTGACGCCATCTCCGCCACCGGCCAGGGGGAAGGGAATTTCCCCCTCGGCGATCTCTCCGTCACCGTGAAAAACGGCGTCGCCATGCTCGACGGCAAACTCGCCGGCAGCGTCCTCACCCTCAATCAGGCCGTCGCCAACTTCACCGCCATCACCGGCCTTCCCCCGCAACAGGCCGCCATCGCCGCCTCCACGAATCCCGCCGCCATGCTCGGCCTCAAAACCCCCGCTCTCGCCGCCGGAGAACCCGCCAACTTCCTCGTCCTCGCCGCCGACGGAACCCTGGAAGCCACCTTCCTCGACGGCGAGCTCGTCCTGTAACGACGGCGCGCCTCTGTTTTTTCGGTGTCATTCCGACCGGAGTGAGTGCGCGTCAGCGCACTCACGCAGTGGAGGAACCTGCGGTTGGTGTTGAGCTTGCTCTTGCTCTTGTTTCTTTTCGGTGTCATTCCGACCGGAGTGAGTGCGCATCAGCGCAATCACGCAGTGGAGGAACCTGCGGTTGTTGTTGAGCTTGCTCTTTGCCCTTGCTTTTGCCCTTGCTCTTGCCCTTGCTCTTGTTTTTCGGTGTCATTCCGACCGGAGAGCTCGCGCCCCGCGCGAGCTCGCAGCGGAGGAACCTGCGGTTGGTGTTGAGCTTGCCTTTGCCCTTGCTCTTGCTCTTGCCCTTGCCTTGCTCTTGCCCTTGCTCTTCTCTTGCTCTTGCCTTTGCCCTTGCTCTAGGTAACGTCGCTCGCGTAGCGAGCCACCGCACCGCGCAGCCCGCCGGGCGGAGCGGCCGTCCCCGTCGCGCGGCGCCAGCCGCGCCTCCTTCCCCCCGCGCCCCCTTCCCCCCAAAATCCCTCGCCCCACTCCATTCGTAACCGGAAGTAACCTCGCACAATCCCCCCGATTTTCCCCGTTTCCCGCCCGTTTTTGCCCTCATGTCCTCTCTTGTCCCGTCCTGTCCCGTGTTGCCCCTTTGCCATCCGGTGAACAGGCTTCAAGATGGTCTCATCCGGGTTTCTTCCCCCCATCGGCTATCTAAATCTGAGGTACTTGTCTTGAGATCTCGCTCTGCTCTGTTACTCCTTCTCCTCGCCGCCACTTTCTTCGCTACCCTTTCACTCGCTCCCTGCGCCCGCGCCCAGACCGTCACCAATCTGCACAATTACGATTTCCCAGAGGACTTCACCCAGGGCTCCAATCCCTTCGGCAACCTCATCCAGGCCACCGACGGCAACATTTACGGAACCTTCCTCGGCGGCGGCCCCTCCTATAACTCCACCATCGTCGCCGGCGGCACCGGCGGCGTCTTCAAGATCACTCCCTCCGGAACCTACTCCATCCTCTACGCCTGCAATGACGCCGGCACCGATTGCAACGGTCCCGTCAGCCTCGTTCAACTCCAGGACGGCAACCTCTACGTCGTCTCCTCAGCCGGCGGCGCTTACGGCTACGGCAATCTCTTCGCCCTCAATCTCGCTGGCGGATATGCCGACCTCCACGACTTCAGCAATTCCAACGACGGCGCCTACCCCAACGACCAGCTCGCCATCGGCACCGGGACCTTTGGCCTCGTCCTCTGGGGCACCAACTCCGGCACCGGCGTCTCAACCGATCCAGCTCCCTGGGGAAATATCTGGAGCTTCGAGCCTGACTTCGGCGTCGGCTTCACCGTCTACAGCAACTACTACACCTTCGCGCAGAATACCTTCGGCTTCACCCCCATCTCCGGCGTCACTCAGGTCGCCGGCGATCTCTACACGACCGCGGAACTCGGCGGCTCCGATGGCTGCGGCACCCTGATCAAGCTGGACGGCGGGACCCCCACCCTGCTCCACATGTTCACCTGCGGCACCGACGGCGCCTATCCCCTCGGCCAGCCCAAGTACTACACCGACGGCTTCCTCTACGGCACCACGCTTGAAAATGGCAGCGGCCCCAGCTACGGCAGCGTCTGGAAAGCCGGCCTCACCTCCGGCTTCACCACCCTCTACACCTTCACCGGATCCAAACATAATCCCAACTCCACCATCGCCTTCGACAACTCCGGCAACCTGATCTTCACCGCCGGCAAAGGCGGCGCCAACTCCGTCGGCGGCCTCTACCTCGAGTCCCGCAGCGGCGGCGCCGTGCACGACTTGTATGACTACTCCGCCAACTCTCCTGAAGGCGACACGCCCTACGCCCTGCCCTTCTTCGACAACGTCGGCCACCTCTGGACCGAGTCCCTCACCGGCGGCGGCGTCTACAACGGCGTCACCGACGAGGTCGGCTCCATTGACGCCTGGTCGCTCACCTCTGAGACCAGCGCCCCCATCCACATCTCCATCAGTCCCTCCACCGTCGCGCCCAAGGCCCAGGCCGTCGTCTCCTGGTACACCACCAACGCATGGAGCGATGGTGAGAAATATTGCTTCGGCAGCGGCAACTCCGACACCGGTTGGAGCGGCGTCGAGCAGACCGGCCAGGCCAGCAGCAATGAATACATCGGCACCTACACCACCAGCTTCGCGACTGCCGGAACCTATACCTTCGCCATCACCTGCGGCGGCACTGAAACCGCTATCGCTACCCTCAACGTCGGCGCCGCTTCCACCACCGCAGTCACTGCTTCGGCGAATCCCATCAGCGAAGGCCAGAGCGAAACTCTCAACGTCACCGTCAGCGGCGGCGCAGGATATCCCACCGGCAAGGTCGCTCTCTCCGTCGCCGGAACCGCCATCGGTAGCGTCACTCTCTCGAATGGCAGCGGCAAGCTCGTCGCCTCTACCGCCGGCATCGGCCCCGGGACCTATCCCGTTCTCGCCAGCTACCCAGGCGATTCAACCTACGGCCCCTCCTCGAAGACCATCAACATCACCGTGCTGGCCGGCGGCCCCTCTGCCACCACCACCACGGTCAGCGTCCCCGGCTCCGTCGCCGCCAACCAGGCCTACACCATCACCGCAACCGTGAAGAAGACCTCCGGCAGCGGCGCCCCCACCGGCACCGTCACCTTCAAGCAGGGCTCGACCACCATTGGCACCGGCACTCTCAACGGCTCCGGCGTCGCCACATTGAATACCGCCGCGCCCGCCACCATCGGCAGCTACACCATCACCGCCAGCTATCCCGGAGACACCAGCGACACCGCCTCCTCCGGCACCGCCACCCTGCATGTCGGCGGCCCCAGCACCACCACCCTCAGCGTCAGCCCGACCACCGTCAAATCCGGCGCCTCCACCAACGTCACCATCACCGTCGCCGGCAGCGGAGCAACGCCCACTGGCAGCGTCAGCCTGCTCACCGGCTCCACCGTGCTCGCGACCGTCAATCTCTCCGGTGGCAAGGCCAGCTTCTCCGCCTCCACCGCCGGATATCCCACCGGCACCTACATCCTCCACGCCACCTATGCCGGCAACTCAACTTACGCTCCATCGTCATCGGGGAATGTAACCGTCACCATCAACTGATCGGCTGCACCCACACACACCGGAGCCCGGCGCTCTCACAGGCCGGGTCCCCGGGGGAACTCCAGACTTCACTCATCTCACTCGGCTACTCAACTCGCTTCTCAAAAGGAACTACGGCTCATGATGAATCCTCGGACTCAATCTTCTCTCTCTCGCGCATCCCGTCTGCTGCCCGCCATCATCGCCGCGACCGCCTTCTCCGCCCTCACGCTCGCCACTCCCGCCATCGCGCAGACCGCTACGCCCGTGCTCTCCTACGTTTTCCCCGGTGACTCCTCCGTCGGCGCCAATCCCAACTACGGCTTCATCCAGGCGACCGATGGCTTCCTCTACGGCGCTGCCGGCGGCGGCGCGAATACCTACGGCGTCATCTTCAAGACCAATCCCACCACCGGAGACACCTCCGTCCTCTACGAGTGCAACGACCAGGGCACCGACTGCGGCGGTCCCAACGCCCCCATCCAGCTCCCCGATGGCAATCTCTACGGCACCTCCTACCAGGGCTGCGCTAACGGAGTCGGCTGCATCTACAAACTCACCCTCGCCGGCGTCTACACCGACATCTACGACTTCACCGATACCGGTGACGGATCGTTTCCCTACGGCCACCTCATCTACAGTCCCGACGGATACATCTATGGCACCACCTCCGGCAGCCTCTTCGGCGCCAACACGAATAACCTCGGCACCCTCTTCAAATTCAATCCCAAGCTCACCGGCGGCACCCCCACCCTCTCCACCATCTACTCCTTCAACAACTCCACCGCCGCCAACGCCATCGGCTATCACCCCTTTGACGGCGTCACTGAAGTCAACGGCGTCCTCTACGGAACCACCCAGACCGGCGGCCCCGACTGCTGCGGCGCCGTCTGGTCCATCGGCACCACCCCCGGCTCAACTCCCACCCTGCTCCACGGATTCGCCTACGGTCTCGATGGCGCCTTTCCCTCCGGCGGCCTTCGCTACTACAAGCCCGATGGCAACCTCTACGGCACCACCCTCCAGAATGGCAATGACCCCGCCGCCCAGGGCACCTTCTACAAGACCGGCCTCAACTCCGGCTTCGCCTCCGTCTATACCTTCTCCGGCGCGAATGACGTCAGCTTGGGTGGCCCGACCGCGTTCGACTCCGCTGGCAACGTCCTGGCCACCGCTGGCACCGGCGGACCCGACAGCCTGGGCGCCATCTATGCCGTCCCACGCTCCGGCAATTCCGTCACCGCTTCCTACATCTTCACCGACCCCAGCATCTACGGTGACCAGCCCCTTGGCGGAGTCTTCTTCGACAACCAGGGCTACATGTGGAGCACCCAGCTCACCGGCGGCGGCGGCACCAACGGCACCGGCGACGTCATCGGCACCCTCGACAAGTTCACTCTCTCTACCGAAACCTCGGCGCCCATCAAAATCTCCATCAGCCCCGCCACCGTCGGCACCAACACCAACGCCAAGGTCAGCTGGTCCACCAGCAATTCCTTCAGCGACAACGAGCAGTTCTGCTTCGGCTCCGGCAACACAAACTCCAACTGGAATGGCAAGCGCCAGACCGGCTCCTACAGCGGCGGCGTCTACAGCGGCTCGGCGACCGTCAGCTTTTCCAGCACCGGCAAATACGTCTTCAACATCACCTGCGGCGGCACCGAAACCGCCACCGCCACCCTCTCGGTCGGCCTGCCCTCTCAAACTACCGTCACCGCATCCACCAACCCGATCGTCGAAGGCAACACCGAGACCCTCACCATCACGGTCACCGGTAACGGCTCAGCCCCCACCGGCTCCGTCGCCCTCTCTGTCGCAGGCACCGCCATCGGCAGCGCCAAACTCTCCAACGGCAAGGGAACTCTCACCGCCTCTACCGCCGGCATCGCTCCCGGAACTTATCCCGTTACCGCCAGCTTCCCCGGCGACTCGCAATACTTCGCCTCCACCGGTTCGGTGAACATCAAAGTGACCGCCGCTGCGGCGGTCGCCACCACCACTCTCAGCATCAGTCCCACCACCATCAAGACTGGCGCCTCCACTAACGTCACCATCACCGTGAAGGGGAACGCGGGAACGCCTACCGGCAACGTCAGCCTCCTCGACGGAACCACTGTCCTCGCCACCGTACCGCTCTCCAACGGCAAGGCCAGCTTCTCCGCTTCCAGCGCCGGTTATCCGGTGGGAACCTATGTTCTCCACGCCACCTACGCCGGCAACGCCACCTACAAGGGATCATCCTCAGGAAACGTAACTGTAACGGTTACAAACTGAGCCGGCTTCAAAGCGGTCCCGGAGATTCTGCAGATCCGGGGCCGCCGGCTTCAAAGTTTCGGGTTCCGGGTTCTTGAATTGCAGGTCTTGAATTCGGGTCTTGAGTCTTCGGGTTCTTGAATTTCGGGTCTTGAGTTTCGGGTATTGAGTTTTCGGGTCTTGAGTTTTCTGGCTTCAGGTTTTCCGATTTTGAATTCTGGTTTTCCGTACTTCTTAAGTTTCGGGCCACTCGGCAATCAGGCCCCAGGGTTTTGCAAGACAAGTTTGCGGCCGTAACGGCAGCGTGCGGCGCGGGATCCAGCGAGGGAGCCGCGCCGCTTTTTTATTTCAGTGTCTTGTTTCGCGGTGTCATCCCGACCGGCCCGTTCTCTGGGCCCGTTTTCGGAGCCCGTCCCGCTCGCGATAGCGAGACCACGCAGTGGAGGGACCTGCAGTTGCCGTTGCGGTTGTCTCTTGCTCTTGCTCTTGATGTTGTTTCGCGGTGTCATCCCGACCGGCCCGTTTCGGAGCCCGCTCGCGATAGCGAGACCACGCAGTGGAGGGACCTGCGGTTGCCGTTGCTCTTGCCGTTGCTCTTGCCGTTGCTCTTGCCCTTGCTCTTGATGTTGTTTTGCGGTGTGTCATCCCGACCGGGGCCCGCTCGCGTAGCGAGTGGCGCAGTGGAGGGACCTGCAGTTGCTCTTGCTCTTGCCGTTGCGGTTGCCGTTGCTCTTAGGTAGGTGGAGGCTTTAGCCTCCACAATTTCGTCGCTCGCGTAGCGAGCCACCGCCCCGCGGAGCCGACAGGCGGAGCGGCCATCCCCGTCGCGCCGCCTTAGCGGCGCATCCTTATCGCTCTTGCCCTTGCCCTTGCTCTAGCTTTGAACGAACCCCGCCGCCACCGGCGCATCCTTATCGCCCTTGCTCCCGCGATTCCCCTAATTAATTGACGCCCGCGCCTTATCCAGCGCGCCAATCAGCGGATCCGCTGCCTCGGTCGCCATCTCCGCCTTCGGCTGCGCTTTGATCAACGCCTCCGCCATCGCGTGGCGCACCGGAGCCACCCTCCGCAACACGCTCCCCGTCCACCCGATCCGCAGCGTGCCGCCATTTAAAAATCGTCCCGCCAGCAATGCCAGCCGCGCCAGCTCTTCCCCCGCCGCCTGCAACACATCCACCGCCACCGCATCGCTAAACTCCGCCGCCCGCGCTACCACAGGAACCAGCGCCGCAAAATCCGGCCCCGTCGCCGCATGCGCCCGCGTAACAATCTCGTTCAGCGTGCTGCATCCCCACGCCTGCGCCACCGCCTGCAATACCGCCGTCCGTTCCCCGGCATCGTGCGCGCGCAACGCATGCCGCACCGCCTCCCGCCCAATCCAATATCCGCTGCCTTCATCCCCCAGCGCCGGACCCCATCCGCCCACTCGCTGTATCTCCCCCGTCGGCGTCCGCACGATCGCATGCGATCCCGTTCCCGAGATCACCAGCACGCCGGGTATCGGCTCGGGAAACGCCGCCTCCAACGCAATCTCTTCATCCCCGCACAGCACCTGCTCGCCCGCCACCATCTCGCGCAACAACTGCTCCACCGACTGCCGCACCTCGGTCACCGATAATCCCGACAGCCCCAGGCACGTCGCCCGCACTTCGTTCAGAGGAGCCTTCGCCTTCGCCGACACTTCCTCAAGCAGCGTCCGCAAACTCTCCCGCGCCTGCTGCTCGCTCACCCGCAATAATTTGACGGATCCGCCCTCCGCGCGTGCAATCTCGCGTCGGTCCCATGCCAGCGCCGCCTTCGTGCGCGTGCCCCCCGCGTCAATACCTAGAAACCAAGCCACGTCGCTATCTTAGCGGGTCAGGTCGGGTAGAACACAAGTAACTGCGGGGTCAATACCTTCAGCGCCACGAGCAATCCCAACATGACCCGGAATACGTAGCCGGATAGCCGAAATTCAACCAAATAGGCAAAAAAATGCAGCTTATATCCGCTGGCCGACTGACCAAATCGGCACCGTCGAAGAATAAATTGTCGCGGCACGAAATCTCTGAAACGTTTCACACCGTTCTACGAATTCAGAAGTCGTATAGCCGATTTGAATCCGTCCCCTCAACTCCATCACTAAAGAAATTTTGCAGGCGAGCCTGTAAGCCGGATTCTGTGCCTGCCTTGAGCTCGCGCCCGCAGCATTCGGCGACCATTCCTCTAGGCGATGCATCGCTGCATCGCTCCAGCGGCCTACCCGGAGGTGCTCACTGCCTGCTTTTGGCCGACTCCGAAGAATCGCCCAAGCCCTTGCCGTGGCGGTCGCGCCGGGCCGGCGCATCCCTCCCTATTTGGCCTTGCTCCGTGTGGGGTTTACCCTGCCACGCGACTCACGCCGCGCGCGGTGCGCTCTTACCGCACCTTTTCACCCTTACCGCGATTCCTCTCGGCCCCGCGGCGGTTTGTTTTCTGTGGCACTGGCCGTCACCTGGCCTTGAAGCCCGGCGCCCGGACGTTATCCGGCACACTACCCTGCGGAGTCCGGACTTTCCTCTCCCGGTCTTTTAACCGGCAGCAGCCGCCCGGCCCGCCTGCTCCACTATCTTATCGCTACTCCCCGCCACTCGCCCTACTTCGGGTTCTCCAACACCGGCGGCGGTGCATCCGCAGGATTCGCCGGCGGAGCATCGGCTGCCGGCGCCACGGGTGCCGTCGCGCTGCTTGCTGCCGCAGGCGCTGGCGTCGCTGCCGGTGCCGGCGTCGCCGGAACCATCGTCACCGTACTGTCCTGCGCCTTGTTCTTGTGGAACGGATTCCGGAACAGCGTGTCCTTCTTCTCCGATGACTTCGGCGGTGCCACCTTCTGCGTCACCACCGTCTGCTGGCTGTTTACGCACTGCCACGTGTCCCGCACCCGCTGGTAGAGATGGGTGAATATCCCCTGCTCCTCCTGCACGTCATTGCCCCAGCGCCGCCGCAGAGTATACGTTCCCTGCGCCACCGCCGTATCCCCCAGCACCCGTATGCTCGTGATCGTCTCGTTGTATCCCAGCACCGCATAGTTCGCCGCAAACAGCCGCGCGATCGCCTGGTTCTTCGTCGTCACTTCTCCCGTCGCCGAGATCCCCACATAGCCCGGTGCCAGCGCCAGGTCCAGCGCATACTGGTCCTTCTTCACCAGCGCCTCCGCCCACGAGGTCTCAATCTGCTTCACCTTGAGCTCGTCGGGAGTCTCAGGGTTCTCCGCCGCATAATTCGCCGTTGCGTTACCCGCCGTCTGCTGCGCCTGTGCCGAGGGTGTCGCCGAGATTACTGTGAGCAGCGCCAGCGGAGCCACCCCCGCCGTCATTGTTAACCAAATCAATTTCCGCATATCAGAGAAGATTCTATCGCTTCTGCCGCTCTCCCGGCGCCCCCGGCGAGTGCCTGGCCCCGGCCGCTTTGTCCCGGCTCCTTTTTCTTCATCCTCCCGCCGCCCCCGAGCATCTCTAAACGAAACCTTTTCTTATGCGCCCGGAAATTTTCCGCGAAAATGGTCCCGCGCAATATTCGGCTCAGCGATAACTTAATTACGAGAGGACGCCGCTTCGATTGGGTACTGCCGCCACTACCGCCGACCTTGACGTCCCCGCGAAGCCGCCCAACTCCGGCCCCGCTGCCGTTGACCATGCCGATTGGAAGCCGAAATTCAATCCCTGGCTCATCGCCGCCACCGTCGCCCTCGCTGCCTTCATGGAAGTCCTCGATACTTCCATCGCCAACGTCGCCCTCCCCCACATCGCCGGCTCGCTCGGCGCCTCCAATGACGAATCCACCTGGGTCCTCACCAGCTACCTCGTCTCCAACGCCGTCGTCCTCCCCCTCGGCGGCTGGGCGTCATCAGTCATCGGCCGCAAAAACTTCTTCATGCTCTGCATCGTCATCTTCACCGTCAGCTCGCTGCTCTGCGGCATCGCGTGGACCCTCCCCATCCTCCTCATCTGCCGCGTCCTCCAGGGCGCCGGCGGAGGCGGCCTCCAGCCCATGGCCCAGGCCATCATGGCCGACAGCTTCGACGCTCGCCGCCGCGGCCTCGCCTTCTCCCTCTACGGAATCGTTGCCGTCCTCGCCCCCTCCATCGGCCCCACCCTCGGCGGCTGGATCACCGACAACTACTCCTGGCACTGGATCTTCTACATCAACATCCCTGTCGGAATTCTCGCCCTCGTTCTCGTCGGCCGCCTCGTCGAAGACCCGCCCTTCATGAAGGTGGACCGCTCCAATCTCTTCCGCCTCGACTACATCGGACTCGGCCTGCTCTCCATCGCTATGGCCGCCCTCCAGATCGCCCTCGACAAGGGTGAAGAAAAAGATTGGTTCGGCTCCAACTTCATCCTCTTCTTCTCCATCACCTTCGTCGTCTCCTTCGCATTGCTCATCTGGTGGGAGTGGCGCGCACAAAAATCCCATCATGAACTTGCGCCTCTTCCGCTACAAAAACTTCGCCGTCTGCTGCGGCCTCATGCTCTTAATCGGTGGAGTGCTCAACGCCAGCACCGTTCTCCAGCCGCAATACCTGCAGGGCCTCATCGGCTACACCGCTACATCTGCCGGAATCTCGCTCTCCCTCGGCGGCCTCGCTCTTCTCGTCGTCATGCCCATGGCCGGAATCGCCGTCAGCCGCTTCCCCGCCCGCAACCTCATCGCGCTTGGCTTCGCCATGTTCGCCGTCTCCTACTACTACGTCGCCCACCACCTCGATCTCGACATCAGCATCGGCGTCGCCAGCTTCCTCCGCGTGCTGCAGGTCATCCCCATCCCGTTCCTGTTTATCTCCGTCACCACCGCGGCGTACTTCGGCCTGCCTCGCGAAGCCAGCAACCAGGTCTCCGGCCTCATCAACTTCGTCCGCAACATTGGCGGAAGCATCCTCATCTCCCTCACCAACGCCGCCGTCACCGAACGCACCCTCTACCACGAGGCCCGTCTGCAGAACTACATGTCGCCCAACTGGGCCCCTTATAAGAACCAGCTCAGCAACCTCACCAGCTACCTTGGCCGTACCGCCGGCCCAGCCAATGCCGCAGGAGCAGCCACCGGACAGATCTACAACCGCCTCATCGCCCAGGCCGGAACCCTCGCCTATATAGATGTCTACATCGCCATCTCCGTGGCCACGCTGTGCATGATCCCGCTCGCCTTCCTGCTCAGCAAAAACAAGCCCGCCGCCACCGGAGAAAAAGTCGCCATCCACTGATCTCTGATCGCAGATCGCAGCCACTCGCCCTCACTCTCCGAATGTCGAGTTCGGGAGCCATGCCTTGCTCCTGCCTTTGCTCCAGGTAGGTACACGCACGCCCTCGCATTCCTCAACTAAAACTGGAAATACAAAAACGACGTGCTGTAGCTGATATACGCCAGCACCGCCAGCAGCGTTGCCCCCAGCGCCAATCCCCACGCCCAGTTCGGTCGCCACGCCAACGCCGTCGCCACCCGCGCAGAAAATCCTCCCCGCAACTCCTGCTGCCCCAGCAGCTCCTGCGTGTTCGGCAGCGCCCACACCACCGGAAACAGCGCCAGTGCCGCCAGCGCCTTCAGCGAAAACGCAATCCCCGCCGCCGCCGTCGCTCCGCCCAACGTCCCTGCCCACGCCGCGCGCCCCAGATGCAGGTGCGCTGCCACCGTTGCCGGCAGCCCCAATCCGTTTCGCCCGAACATTCCTCCCACCAGCGCCATCGCATCCCGCGTCGAGTTTGCCCGGAAAAATACCTGCGCCACCACCACGCACACATACGTCAGCAACACGCACGCCGCCACATTCCACCATCGCCGCGGCAGGTTCAGCGGCTTGTTCCTCCAAATCCGCCACGCATGATTCGTCGAAAGATAAAACGCGTGCAGCAATCCGAATATCGCGAACTGCAATCCCGCCCCGTGCCAGATCCCCGCAATGAATAAAGTGAAAATCGTCGGCAGCGCAATCATCGTCGCAAATCCCGCCACCGTCCGCGACGCCTTCTTGCTCACCGGCAGCCCGCGCCGCAATCTCCTCCGGCTCACCGCCAGCGCTACGGGATTATAAAGATACAGCGTGATATAGCGCGTCAGCGTCATGTGCCAGCGCTGCCAGAAGTCGATGATGTTCGCCGCCTTGTACGGCGAGTTGAAGTTGAACGGGAAGCGAATGCGAGAACATCCGCGCCAGCCCCATCGCCATGTCCGAGTAGCCGGAAAAATCAAAGTACAGCTGCATCGCATACATCAGCACGCCGATCCACGCGCCGCCACGTCCGCAGCCGCGCGGTGCCGCAAACGTCAGCAGTCCGCAATCGGCCCGAAGCGGTCGGCGATCAGCACCTTCTTCGCCAGCCCCAGCATGAACCACGTCGGCCCACAGCGAAAAATCGTCCGCCAGTCGCAGCCGATAGCTGCCGCTCCGCGCTGAACTGCGGCATCATCTCCTTGTGATGAATGATCGGCCCCGCAATCAGGTGCGGGAAGAACGTCACGAACAGCACGTAGCTGACAGAAGGTCCTGCGGCTCCGCCATCTCCCTGCTTCAGATCGATCAGGTACGCGATCTGCGTGAACGTGAAGAACGAAATGCCCAGCGGCAGCAATATCTGGTGCCACTCCCGGTTCGTCACCTGCAGCTGGTTCATATAGACCAGGAACCGGAAGAGGTATTTGAAATACGCCAGCACGCTGATATTCAGCGCAATCCCGATCACCATCCACGCCGTCGCCCAGCGTGGCTGCTTCGCCGCCGCAATCAGCCGCGACACCGCATAGTTCACCAGCAGCGATCCCAGCAGCACGAAGACATACTTCGGCTTCCACACCCCATAAAACACGATCGAGATCAGCGCCAGCCAGCCGATCACCGCCCGCCGCCCAAACCGACCCAGCGCCACATATCCCAGCACCGCTGCCGGCAGAAAATAAAACATGAAGGTCGCGGAATTAAATAGCATGCTCTACCTTCAATTTATCCCCTTGAGTGCATTCTCCAACAGCCGGGTGGATGCGGGTACAAATTCCGCCCGCACATGCACTTGAAAGTAATCGTCCGCGAATCGCGACGACGGCCACAGCGTCGGCCCCGCTATCGGCGCCGGATTCAGCCGCAAATCCATGAACTGCCGCGCCCCCTCGCAGTCCGGGATCGGGCTGAGATACAACACCACCTTCGTCTCCGGCGACTGCCACCGCTCCATCATCTGTCGTGGCAGCGAGCCCGCATCCCGCTCCACCGCGTGGTCAGAATAGAGCCGGCACGTCGTCCCCAGCGGCTTCGCGTCCTTCGCCATTCCAAAAAATCCCCGCGTCTCATAGATGGGATAAACGTCTTGACTCTATCACCGTGCCCTTGGTCAATCGCTGGTAGATGAACTTGAACAGGCTGATATCGGCATGCAGCGCCTGCGCAGGATCGCTCACGAAAAAACGCACCATCTCCGCCACCGTCCCGTGCCGCAGCAGCATCACCAGTCCCTCCGGCCACACCGTCGGCGCAGGCGCGCCTGTCTCCCACGGCGACAGATAAATCACGATCAGCCGCGGCCGCTTGTTGTGCGCCAGGTAGCTCACCAGCGGCCTCTCATTCATCACACTCACCACGTGAATGTTGCTCGGCAGAATCGCAACTCGCTCTCCCGTATCCCGCTCATACAATCGCGGATCAACTCCCGTCATCGCCGCCGAGTTGCCAAAAATGATCACGTCCGCATCAACGTTGCGCACGTCATAGGGATAGTCCAGCACTCGCACCCACTCTTCCCCCGCGCCCCGCGCAAACCATTGCGTCCGCACCACCAGCGGCGCCGCCACCAGCAACACCACAATCGGTCCCAGGATGAGCGCCACAAACCATCCCAGCTTGCGCCGCGATATCGAGTCGGTCGCCGTCACTCCGACTCCCCGCGCTTCTCCTGCCCCCGAATCATCTCCCCTACCGCCCGCGAATATCGCTCCGCCCCCTCATCCGTAAAGTGGCGATCAATATCGTTAAACTCGCCGATGGGATAAAGCTCCAGCCGGTTATCCGTCGCTCCATTCAGCCGCGCCGCATACCACTCCCACTGCGGATCGCATTCAGGAACCGGCGACACTACCAGCAACACCTTCGTCTTGCTCCCGTCCGCGCTCGCCTCAAAATGCTTCCGCAGTTGCCGCATATACTCCGTGTCCGGCGCAAACAGCGGCAGCGGCTTCGCCCCGTTTCCATTTGCTTTCCGCGCGAAGCACTCCGTCTCCGGAGGCGAGGGAAGCGTCCTGTGCCCCTCGCGCAATCCCGCCGCTGTCCCCGGCGAATGCCCCATCACCGCATCAATCGCCGACTTGTAAACAAATGTCGCGAATCCGAACGCCTCGTTGGGATGCCGTATCAGCTCCCCCAGATATCTCCGCGCCGAATCGTGCCGCACCATCTGCAGCACTCCCTCCACATACGCCACGTCGCTCCATTGATGAAACGGCCGCCAATCTTCAGGAGCCAGCGCAATCACCAGGTACCGCGGCCGAGGATTGCGCCCCAGGTACTGGTCCAGAAACTCCGTCCCCATCACTCCGACTTCGCCCTTGGTCTGCGCCACGCTGCACGTTGACAGCCCGCTCTCCTGCTCCACCACCCACGGCATCAGCCCGGTCAGCGCTGAGGAATCGCCAAACAGCAGCACCTCGCACCGCCGCCCGCTGATATTCGCCTCCGCATCCATCATCTGCAAATATGGCGGAACCGCGCGCCGCTCAAACCAGCTCGACTTCGCCAGCACCACCGCCCCCGCCAGCCCCGCCAGCGGCAACACGATGATTGCGAGTGAAAAAAAGCGCAGCCATCCCAGCCGCGGGCCTTTGCTCTCCTCGACCTGCCCTCCATCCGGCGCGCCGGCGTCCTCGCCCGCCACGTCCCGCCGCAATTTATCCTCGCGCGGTTGCAAATTATCCCTTTGCCGCCAGCTTGCGCTCGATCATCGCCACCAGGTGCCCCACGTTGTGCAGCTCGTCCAGCTCCGCCGTCTTGAACTTGATCCCGAACTTCGCCTCCACCGCCACAATCAGGTTGATGTGGTTAAACGAGTCCCAGCCCTCAATATCCGCTGCCGTCGTCTCCGGCGTCAGCACAATCGTGTCCTCGTCAAACAAATTACGAAATATGGTGGTGAGTTGGTTGTAGATTTCCGCCTGCTCTATCTGCGCCATTCGTCGCCTGCTCCCTCTTCCCGCTGGTCTCAACAATCTTCATAAAAACCTCCCGCGGCGTGAACTCTTGGACCTCCATCCGCCACCGGCTGCTCCCATCCGCCGCCTCTCCCGCTGCCGTCTCCTCCACCTTCGCAAATCCCAGCCGCCCATAGTGCTCCCGCACCATGCCGTTCTTCTTCGACGGCAGATACGCGCCCTCAATCCTCTTCGCGCCCATCTTCGCCGCCTCCGCCACCAGCAGGTTCAGCGTCGCCTCCTCCACCTGCCGCCCCAGCACCCGGCAACTCATCAGCCAGGTATCCATCACCATCGTCCCGCCCTCGCCCAGCTCCCCAATCAGCAGACTGATAATCCCGTTATCGCCATACCGGTCCACCAGCCGCAGCTGCAGGCACAGCGCCCGCGGGTCCTCCATCTTCCTCACCACCTCCGCCTCGGTATACCGCCGCGTCGTCAGGTTGAACTGGTTCGTCTTGTTGATCAGCTGCACGATGCGCCCCAGCCCCACCCGATCAAACCGCGACCACTCCAGCTCCATCTCCAGGCCCCGCAGATAGCCCGCCATGTCCGTCGCCGACTCCCGCGCCTGTTCCCGTGCCGCCCGCGCCTGGTATTGCTCCCCGCGCTTCAAATCTTCCTCGGTGATCTCCGCCGTCTCAAAATATCCCGCCGCCGCCACCGTATCTATATAGTCCGCAGGGTCCTCCGGCATCTCAGGAACCGCCACCATCGGCAACTCCGCCCGCACCAGGTTCCGCTCAAAAGGATTGTCGTCCACAAACACCAGCGCATCCAGCCCCAGGTCCAGCTGCTCGGCAATCGCCCGCAGATTCGCCGCCTTGTCCTGCCAGTTCGCCACAAACGCCGCAATGTCTTTCCGCCTCAGCACCATCTCGGGATGCTCCTCAAACGGCGCCATCGCATTCGCCTCATCGTTCTTGCTGCATACCGCCAGCACCACGCCCCGCGCCGCCAGCGCCCGCGCATATTGCTGGAACGCGACAAAGCTCTCCCCCACCGCATTCCCCTGCCCCAGCACGATGCCCTCCAGGCCGTCGTCGCCAATCACTCCGCCCCACAACGTGTTGTCCAGGTCCAGCACCAGCGCCTTGTAACTCCGCCCGCGCAGCGCCGCCAGCAGCCGCCCCACATGCTCGCCATAAAGATGCCCCATGCGCGGATGCACCTCCTGCTTGCTCCGGTGCCACAACGCCGCGTCATGCCACGCCCGAATTCCCTCCGCCCGCGCAAACTCATCCACCGCCAGCAGCGCCACCCCTGCCCGCGCCGCCTCCTCGCGCAGCCGCTCGTTCACCCGCTCCACCACCGTGTGCGGCGAACTCGACAACCGGTGCTCATTGCTCCCCAGCAGCGCAGGAAAAACCGGCAGCAGCGTCTGCTGCACCATCGCGCATCCCAGGTTCTTCTTCCCCAGCAGCCAGCACGCCTCTAGCTCCAGCAGCGCATCGTCCACTCCCGACCGCGCCGCCTGCCGCGCATCCAGCGCCAGCAACACCACGTCAGGCGCAAATTCCTTCAGCGCAGAATTCTTATCTCCCGCCGCCTCCAGCTCCTGGCGATACAGTCCGTACTCGCCCTCGTATATCTCAATCCACAATCCGCGGCGGTATCCCGCTACCCGGATCCCCGGCGCCAGATGCCCCAGCGTCGAGCTCCCCAGCAACGCCAGCCGCACCGGCTTCCCATCGCTCGCCTCTGCCCGCCCCGCCTCCGCAATCTTCCGGATCGCGCGGTCCAGCTGCGCCGTCTGCATGAAGTCAATGTCGCAGTTGGCCAGCTCGCGCAGCCGCGCCGCCGCCTCCGCCGCAGGAAGCTTCTTTGCCGCCGCCAACGCCCCATCCCAATCCGCATGCCTCGGCAGCCAGAAAAGATCGCGCAACATATATAGACACAGTATAAGGAGCCGCCGTTTTAAAAATCAGCCTCACTCCGCCGCCCCGCTCCGTGAGCGAAATGCCGGCCGCCCTCACGCCTCTCCGTTACTCCAGCGGCTTGCCGATCTCCCAGTGATGTCCATAAGGATCCGCCACGCGCCCCACCCGCCATCCATATTCCTTGTCCTCGACCGGCCACACCACCGTCGCCCCCGCTGCCACCGCCCGCTCAAACATCGCGTCGGGATTCTCGACCACCATCACCATCCGCACCGTGCTCCCGCCAATCGACTCGGGACTGAAGTTGCCGTTCTCCGGCGACTCATCCGCCAGCCAGAACTCCGCCCCGCCCTCCGCCCCGCCATCCGCCCCGCCGACCGTCATCTTCGCCACCACCGCGCCGTCCGGATCCTCCACGCGAAATTCCTCCTCCGCCCCAAACGCCGCCTTGTAAAAAGCAATCGCCTGCGCTCCCCGCCGCACATTCAGCAGCGGCGAAATCATCGTCTTGTTTTTCATCGAAGCCTCACCCATGAAAGTACATACCCTGATCGGCGACCGCAAAGGCACTTGGCGTTCCCGCCGCTCGCCGTTCAGTTATCCACCGCACCACCGCATTTTTGGCCGCGATTGTGGATGCGCCTCCCGCCTCCGTGCGGTAGTGTACTCATTCATCGGGATGCTTTCCGGCCTTCGAGTTTCTCCCCGGCCCGACGCGAATCTCCACTCGCTGCCGGCAACTTCCAGCAAAAATAGGGCAATTTCCTGAAAAACCCAAAATAAACCGGTGAAAACTGTGGAAAATGGCCATTTCCCGGTTGACATCGTCGTTTGAAACCCGCATCGTAGACGGCGGTACTCACTCCGCACCCGCATAAACACTGGGTTTGGGCAAGCGGGGAGCGGCACTGATTTTGAGCTTACGGCGGGCTTAACCCGCCGCATCACACGAAGGAGAAACACATGGCAACTGGCATGACCAAATCACAAATCATCCGCCACCTGGCGGAGAAACTCGAACTGTCCAACAAGCAGTCCGCACTCTTCCTCGACACCCTGGCCGATACCGCCATCAAAGAGACCAAGAAGTCCGGCGTCTTCACCATCCCCGGCCTCGGCAAGCTCGTCAAGGCTGAGCGCAAAGCCCGCATGGGCCGCAATCCCCAGACCGGCGAAGCGATCAAGATCAAGGCCAAGACCGTGGTCAAGTTCCGCGTCGCCAAAGCTGCTAAGGATGCGATCGCCCCGCCGAAGAAGTAGTTTTCTTCGCGGAGGTTTCTTCCTCTCTGCTAAGAGCCCCGCCCACCCGCGGGGCTTTTGCTTTTTCCCAGATCTCTCTTTTGGATTTTTCTCCCCGGCCGCTCCAGCCGCTCCGCTAAATCCACGCATCTACTGTTACAAATTGCGTCTTCCCCGCCTGCGACTCCAATATCCGCCTCACCGCATCTACCGTCGCCGACCTGTCCGCCCCCAGCCCGCGATGCCCGCCGTCATGCAGCAGCACATTGCTCCCTGCCTGCTCTCCCCGGTTCTTCTCCACCCCGCGCATCACCCGCGCCGCAACTTCCTCTCCGCTCTTCACCTTCCAGTCAAAGCCCAGCGCATTCCACATCACCGGAACCAGTCCCGCTCCCCACGCCGCCGCCATCGTGTACGGCCACCGCCCGCCAAACGGAGGCCGAAAGATCTTCACCTTCACCCCCGTCACCTCCTCGATCAACCGGCTGCACTCCCCAATCTCCCGCCGCGTCCTCCCCGGTCCCGTCGCCAGCAATCGAGGATGAGTCATCGTGTGGTTCCCCAACACGTGTCCCGCCGCCACCATCTCCCGCGTCAGCTCCGGCTGCTCCCGCACCCGCTCGCCCATTACAAAAAATGTCGCCTTCGCCCCATGCCGGTCCAGCACCTCCAGCAACCGCCGCGTCGTGTCTCCGTTCGGCCCGTCATCAAACGTCAACGCCGTCTCGGCAGGATTCCTACCCGCCACCAGCGTCCTCCCGAACCACTGCGAGCTCGGCCACATCGTCGCATACACTCCCGCGCCAATCAGCGCCGCCGCCGCCACACTCGCCGCCCCCACTGCCCATCCCGAAATGCCGCGAACGATCCAGCAGAATGACTCAGCACGGAATGACTCAGCACGGAATGACTCATCAGCGAACCACCCGCCTGCGAATACCCCATCCCCTTCGCCATCTCGCCGGTCGCAGACTCTAGCTCCATAGCTCGCAGTCTATCCCTCCCCGCCTCTCCCTCGCCCGCTTCCAAACCAAAGGTCCACCGCTTTTCCGAATGCGAACGACTTGTCTCTTCCGGCACTCTGCCCGCTCCCGCCCGCCGCTGCCGCGCTCCCGGGCCTCATGCTTTCCCCCCGCGCGCCGCTATAGCAGAAGTTCCCCCAGCATTACCCGCAAGGGGCTGCCGGCAATCCGCGGCGGCCCCCCTCCTAACTCTCTTCACAGCGCTCTTCGCCTCAAGCTCCCTGAAAGGCCTCCGCTATGCCGATCTCCCAAGCCATCCGCAACGCCATCTGCTTCGCCGGCGCTCTCACCCTGCTCTACCTCGCCATGATGTGCGGCGCCTGCATGCCCTCGGCACAAGGCCAGGCTGCCGGCACCAGCCTCACCAACGGCCTCAACTCCGACGGCTCGAAATAAACCCTTCGTCCGGCAGCCCATCGCCGGACACGGCCGGGACCCAGGAGGAGGCCTGCTTCCGGCGCAATTGCCGCAGCAGCCTCCCCCGGCCGCTTTCTCAGTCGCCCTCCTCACGCCCCGCGCTCTTCTCCCCAAACCGCTACCATAGGCTTGACCCCATGCAGCGCGCGCTCTCTACCCACGTCTTCCTGCAACACCGCCTCCACCCCAGCCTCCTCGACTCTCTCGCCGCTGGCGGAGCCGATGCCGTCGAAATCTTCGCCGCCCGCCAGCACTTCAACTACGTCAACAAAAGTGCCGTCCACGCCATCGCCGAATACTTCCGCTCCTCCACCCTCAAGCCTCACTCCCTCCACGCTCCCCTCTTTCCCGACTCCGAGATGGGCCGCGCCGGAGCCCCCTATGTCAACCTCGTCCACCCGGAAAAATCCCGCCGCGTCGCCGCTATGGACGAGATCAAGCGCGCCCTCGAAGTCGCCGAACAGATCCCCTACCGCTTCCTCATCCTCCACCTCGGCGAGCGCGACACTGACTGGAGCAGCGAACTCCTCGACGACGCCCTCACTGCCATCGAGCACCTCGGCGCCTACGCCCGGCCCCTCGGCGTCACCCTCGCGCTTGAAAACATCACCAACGGAGCCACCTGGCCTGCCCACCTCGTCACCATCCTCGAGACCGGCCACTTCCGCTCTGTCGGACTTTGCTTTGACTCCGGCCACGCCCTCATCTACGCTGCCGCCCGCGCCCGCGAACGCTCAACCGTCGAGACCTCGCAGGGCGTCACCCTGGTCTCCCGCGATGAGGTCGTCTCCCAATACCAGTCGGCACTTTCGACCATGCTGCCCCACATCGTCACCACCCATCTGCACGACAACGACTCCACCCGCGATGCCCACCTCTGGCCCGGGGACCCCGCCGTTGCCGGCGATCCGGCCCGCGACCTCCCTCCCACCGGCATCCCCTGGCCCGAAACCATCGCCGCACTCACCGCCGCTCCTCACCAGCCCGCCGCCAATCTCGAGATCCACTACTCACTCGGCGAAGATCCCGCAGAGGTCTCCCGCCGCGCCGTCGAGACCTTCCGCTTCCTCGGCCTCTGATCGCCCTCTAAAAAAACAACTCCGGCGACACATGAAACCGCGCGCTCAACTGCGCGATCTGTCCCTTCGTCATCTCCCGCTTGCCGTGCATCACCTCGGACACCACACTCGGGGTCCCGAACACATCCACCAGGTCCTTCTGCCGCAAGTGATGCTCCTCCATAAGAAACTTCAGCGCATCCAGCGGCCCCGACCGCGGCAGCGCATAGTGCTTCTCTTCAAAATCCTCGATCAGCAGCGTCAGCAAATCGGCCAGCTCCCGCTCGGCACGCGTTCGTCGGGCACCGCGCCCATCGAGCTCCTCAAGCAGACGCAAAAAATATTCGTTCTCCGCTTCCGTCCGAATAATCCGCGGTGGATGTCTCGCTATTAAATTCGCATAGGCCCCACTCGCCGTCGCCGCGCTCATACTTTCCACCCTCCCTTGTCGTATTCCGCATGCGTCATCACCTGCCGTACATATACGCGCTTGCCCCGAAAATTCACTTCCGCAATCAGTCGGAACTGATTGCCCTTCACGTTAAAGACGGTGTATTTACCCACCGCATCCGCCGACGGAAACGTCATCCGCACGTCCGTCAAACTCCCCCACAACGCTCTCTTCGTTATCCTGAACCACACATCCAGCGGCGCGCTCAGCCCTGGATGCTTTCGCGAAGCCTCTAGCAATCTCTTCCGGCTGATAACGTGCACTTGACCTCGCATCTATATTAAAGTTCGCAAATTGCGAACTTGTCAATACCCCGCTAAAATAGAGCCTCCCATGCCTGCTGACTCCACCACCTCCGCGCCCGAATCTCCCGCCTCCTCCTCCGCGCCCGTCGTCACCATCGCCTCCCTCGCCGCCCATGCCGGCCAGCCCGTCACCCTCCGCGGCTGGCTCTACAATCTCCGCGAGTCCGGCAAACTCCTCTTCCCCATCTTTCGCGACGGAACCGGCTCCATCCAGGGTGTCGCCCACAAATCCTCCGTCACCGAAGAGGTCTTCCAGCGCATCCGCTCCCTCACGCAGGAGTCTTCCGTCATCGTCCACGGCAACGTCCGCGCCGACCAGCGCGCCCCCGGCGGATTCGAACTCGACGTCACCGATATCGAAATCGTTCAGCTCGTCTCAGAAGATCATCCCTACCCCATCACTCCCAAAGATCACGGCACCGACTTCCTCATGGAGCGTCGCCATCTCTGGATCCGCTCCCCCCGCCAGGCCGCCATCCTCCGCATCCGCGCCACCATCATGCGCGCCGCCCAGGAGCACTTCGACACCCACGGCTTCATCCGCACCGATCCGCCCATCCTCACCCCCGCCGCCTGCGAAGGCACCTCCACCCTCTTCCCCGTGGATTATTTCGGCGACCCCGCCTTCCTCACTCAGTCCGGCCAGCTCTACATCGAGTCCACCGCCCTCGCCCTCGGCAAGGTCTACTCCTTCGGCCCTACCTTCCGCGCCGAAAAATCAAAGACCCGCCGCCACCTCACCGAGTTCTGGATGATCGAGCCCGAGCTCGCCTACGCCGGCCTCAACGACATCATGGCCCTCGCCGAAGAGTTCGTCTCCCACATCGCCCGCCGCGTGCTTGATTGGAACGCCGCCGACCTCAAGGTCATCGGACGCGACCCCGCCAAACTCGAAGCCATCGTCCCGCCCTTCCCCCGCATCAGCTACGACGATGCCGCGCAAATGCTCAACGACGCCCACGCCGCCGGCAAGATTGACCACCCCTTCACTTACGGAGACGACTTCGGCTCCCCCGACGAAACCTACATCTCCTCGCAATACGATCGCCCCGTCATGGTCCATCGCTATCCCGCCGCCGTCAAAGCTTTCTATATGGAGCCCGATCCTGACAATCCGAAATACGCTCTCTGCGTTGACGTCCTCGCCCCCGAGGGCTACGGCGAGATCATAGGAGGCAGTCAGCGCGTTTCCAGTTACGAATTGCTCCGCCAGCGCATCCTCGACCACCACCTGCCGCTCGAATCCTTCGAGTGGTATCTCGACCTCCGCCGCTACGGCTCCGTCCCTCATGCAGGATTCGGTATGGGCATCGAACGCGTCGTCGCCTGGCTCTGCGGCCTCGAACACGTCCGCGAAACCATCCCCTTCGCCCGCACCCTAACCGCATGTACCCGTAAGCCTTGCTATCTGTGGGCGACCTCATGCGGACTTGCCTTTAAAAGAGGCCAGGATGAGCTCGACGGATTGCTTATCAGCGGTATTATCGGATGTTTTGTTTTCCATTGTACGGATGGCGTTATACTCTAGACGTGATTAGGAGCTTTCGCGACGATGATACGTTTGAGCTCTTCACGCAGCGCACGAACCAACGCTGGCGAGGCATTCAGTCAGTTGCACTCCGAAAGCTCGATCAGATTGAAGCGGCGTCGCATCTCTCGGACTTGCGTTCTCCGCCTGGGAATCGGCTGGAGGCGTTGAAGGGAGACCGAACAGGCCAGCACAGCATTCGCATCAACAGCCAGTTCCGCATTTGCTTTGTCTGGCAGGAGGATGGAGCACACTATGTCGAAATCACCGACTATCACCCGTAAATCCAAATCTGTGCGCACGCGCCCCACCGGCGGCTGGAAGTTTGCCGCTGCCACGACGCATCCCGGAGTCATTCTGCGGAAGACTTTCTTGTGCCGCTTAAGCTCAGTCAGCACAAGCTCGCGATGAGCATTCGCGTGCCCGCCACGCGCATCGGAGACATCATTCACGGACGCCGCGCCATCACTCCCGACACCGCACTGCGGCTGGCCCGCTTCTTCGGCAATAGCCCGGAGTTCTGGCTCAACCTGCAGCAGATGCATGACCTCTCAAAGACTCGCGTCGAGTCTTACCGTCAGATCGAGCGCGAAGTCGAGAGATACGCAGCCGCCGGATGAGTGCGGTGTGCTCAGTTATGCTGCCCGGGCATTGCTAATACCTCAGCGCGCTTGCCCGCTACGCAACGTCCGCGAAACCATCCCCCTCGCCCGCACCCCAACCGCATCCCCCTAAGGCGGAATCGCCCTCCCCGCAATTTCCCCGTAGCCTTTTCCCATGAACCTCGCCGTGCTTCTGTCGGCAATCGCCCTGTCATCGGCGCTCCTCGTCTTGCAATCGCGCAGCGCGCCGGCCCCCGCATCGCTCGCGCCCGCACTGCAGGATCCCGGCTCCCAGCCCGCCGCCCCACTCACTCCCGACCAGCTCCAGATCTATCGCGCCTTCCTCGCTTCCTACGCCGGCCCGTCGCTCGGCCCCGCCACCCAGCTCCACCTCGCCAACCTCACCGCGCCCTTTGAACCCACAGAGGACGACGCCACCGGCTGCCTCAAAGATTTCCCCGCGCACCCCGTTGCCACCGGCACCCACTCTCTCTCGGCTCTCAAATCGGACTCGAACATCCAGCTCGTTGACCCCGACCAATTCCAAATCGCCACGCCCGGTGCGCACGATGAATTAAATGTCGCCGCCGACAAGGCCCTCTCCAACGGCCTCCTCACCCTCTCTGAAATCGTCTTCACCGCCGACCATCAATTCGCCGCGCTCAACTACAACCTCGCCTGCGGAGGCTTCTGCCGTCGCGGAGGAACCGCCGTCTTCGAGCGCTCGCCCAGCGGATGGATGCGCGTCAACCGCTTCTGCAGCAGCTGGCACAGCTAGACACAAATGCCCGGGAGCCTCTCACGCACCGGCGCCGCCCGCTCCTACGCCGCGCGCTTCTTCATGAACAGCGGCGCGCAGTGCTCGCACGCCTGCCGCTTCCGGCTGCCCTCAAACCACAAATAGCGGCTCTCTGCTCCACACACCTCGCAAGGGTGCGAGTGCGCCAACAGCTTCATCTGCTCTTCAACCAGCTCTGCGCTAACGGCGGAATCGTCAAGCGTCATCATGTCCACATAAGATGCCCCGCTCCATGAATATGTAACCTCGCGACCATAAAATTCCCATGAATCGCCAATGGTGCGATCCGCCGCCTCGCCCGCCCCCGCTTTCCTCCCTCATCAAATTCCATCTGATCTCCTCCCGCTCTACCCGCATCCCACTGGCATATCCCGCCGCCCGCCACACGATCGCGGCGCGCACGGAATATCCAAAGGAGATTTCCCTCATGAAACACATCCAGACGAATCCCATTCAATTCGCGAAGCGGTTCAAGCTCGCCGCTCTCACCTTCGCGATGGCCGGCGCACTCATCCTGTTTGGCGGCTCAACCCTCTACGCCCAGGCTGGCGGCTCCGGCGGCTCAGGCTCCGGCGCAGGCGCGCAGGCGCAGGCACAGGCGCTGGAACCAGCTCCACCGGCGCAGGCTCCATGGGCACCGGGCAAAATGGAACCGGCTCCATGGGCCAGGGCACCGGTCAGAACGGCACCGGCACCATGGGCCCCGGCACCGGACAAAATGGAACCGGCACTCCCTCCACCCTCCCTTCCGATCCCACCAATCCCACCACCGCGCCGAATAGCCCCAATCCCAACGGCACCCTGCCTAACGGAACCCAGCCCAGCGGCACCGCCCCCAACGGCACCGGCTCCAACGGAACCAGCGGCTCCTCCAGCGGCACCAACGGCAACTCCGGCAGCACTACCGGCTCCAGCACCACCGGCTCCGGAATGGGCTCGACCGGCAGCGGCATGGGAACCACCGGCTCCGGCATGGGCTCGACCGGCTCAGGCAGCTCCAGTCACTAAGACTCCCGAGTGAGGTCGGGGACTCCCGAGTGAGGTCGGGCGTCACGCAACTCCCGGCCTCTCCCGCCTCAAAACCTTTTTCAGAATTCCCACTCCCACGCGTCTTCCAACTTCTTCGCTCTCCGCAACCAACTCGCTCCCGCAGCGGCCCCTCGCATCCTCACCGGGCCGCTATTTTTTCTGCTGTCGCGCCACCCGCGTGCCATTTCCGCGCGCCCTCTCCCGCACCATCCTCGCCAACCTCCGCCCTCTCAAACCCCGCGTCCCCACTCGCTTTTCTCGACTTCTATGCACCAGCCGTGCTACACTGGTTGTGCATAGAAGCTCTGGCCGATTGGTCGGGCGATTCTTCGATTCAGATCTGATCTTGAATCCTTACGCGGCCCCCGGCCGCATGTTCTAAGCAAGAACCAGCGGACTGCGCCAGAGATCAACGTGAACACCCGGGACCTAGGTCCCCCGTCGCGGCAGCCAGTCCAGAGAGCTACAACCCAGATAATGAATGCTATTTCTGCTGTAACTGCGTCCGCACTTGCGGAGCAACCTACCGGTCCATCTTTTACTACCTTCCACATTTCGCCCCGCCTCAAGCAGCAGCTCGCTCTGCTCGGCTTTGAAACTCCCACGCCCGTCCAGGCCGCCTCCATTCCCGAGGGGCTCGCCGGCAAAGACGTCATCGCCACCGCGCAGACAGGCACCGGCAAAACACTCGCCTTCCTCATTCCCGCCGCACAGCTCCTCATCAAAGAGATCATCGCTGCCAAGAGCGCCGGCCCCGAGCATCGTCAGTCGCGGCAGCCCGCGATTCTCGTCCTCGTCCCCACCCGCGAACTCGCCCTCCAGGTCGAAAAGCAGTATCGCGACCTCGCCGGCAAATTCCTTCCCCCCTCCGCCGTCATCATCGGCGGCGCCAGCGAACACACCCAGATTGACGCCCTCCGTCGCGGCGCCCGCGTCATCATCGCCACCCCGGGGCGCCTTGAAGACCTCCTCGACCGCCGCATCGTCCGCCTCGACAAGATCCAGATGCTCGTCCTCGACGAAGCCGATCGCATGCTCGACATGGGCTTCATTCCCGCCATCCGTCGCATCGTGCGCCAGCTTCCCAAAGATCGCCAGAGCATGTGCTTCTCCGCCACCGCCGACCCCAACGTCCAGCACTTGATGGATGAGGTCCTCAAAAATCCCGTCAAGCTCGCCTTCGGTTCCACCCAGCAGACAGTTGATTCCGTCAGCCTGCAGGCCTACGAAGTCCCCCAGACACAAAAAGGCTCGCTCCTCTATCGCCTCATCTCAGAAGAGCCCGGCCCCACCCTCGTCTTCGTCGGAACCAAGCGCCGCAGCGACAACGTCGCCCGCAAGCTTGAGAAGGCCGGCCTCTCCGTCGCCCTGCTGCACGGCGATCGCTCCCAGTCACAGCGCGTGCGCGCCCTCAGCCAGTTCGGCGGCGGACACGCCCGCGTCCTCGTCGCCACCGACGTCGCCTCCCGCGGCATCCATGTGGACGACATCGCGCAGGTCATCAACTACGACCTGCCCAAGCAGCCTGAGGATTTCATTCACCGCGCCGGCCGCACGGGCCGCAACGGTGCCACCGGCCGCGCCATCACCTTCTACACTCCGCTCGAGCGCCGCGACCTCGCTGCCTTTGAACGCAAGCTCCAGCGCAAGATCGAACGCGTCTCCATCGCTGGCGAGGCCCTCGTTCATGAGGACCGCGTCAAGCCGATTGACACCTCGAAGCTCCGCCTCGTCCCCGCCCAGCAGAACAACTCCCGCCGCCGCGGCAGCAACAGCCGCAACGGCAACTCCAGCAACTCCGGCGTCATGCTCGAGGGCGAAACCCTCCACCGCTACTCCGGCACCAACTAGTCTCAGCCAACTAAAAAGGCCGCCTCAACCCGGGGCGGCCCTTTTGTTTTTGACTTACAGTCGCGGCCCTTTTCTTTTTGAACTCACAGCCGCGGCCCTTTTCGTATTTGACTACAGTCGCGTTCTCCCCTTACGCCCCGACCTTCACCGTTTCCACCGCAGCCTTCGGCTCCGCCCCTGGCCCCTTCGGAATCGGCGTTCCCGCCCTCGTCCGAAACGCTATCCCCAGCCGGTTCCACGTATTGATATTCGTAATCGCAAACGTCAGCTCCACCAGCTCGCGGTCTGAGAACTGCGCCTTCGCCTGCTCATAGCTCGCGTCCGGAACATGCGCCGGCTGCACCGTCGTCACTGCCTCCGCCCACTCCAGTGCCGCCCGTTCGCGGTCCGTGAACCACGGTGTCCCCCGCCACGCCTCCAGCATCCGCAGCTTCTCTTCCGGAATCCCCTGCTTCACCGCCTCCCGCCAATGCAAATCCAGGCACAGCGCGCAGCCGTTGATCTGCGACACCCGCGTCCGCACCATGTCCAGCAGCCCGTGCTCCACCGCTCCGTTGTTCAACTCGTGCTCCAGCTGCTTCTGTATCGCCAGCAAGTCCGGCGCCACCGTCCAATAATTAATCCGCTGCGTCATCGCCCACTCCTGTTCGCTTCCACAATATCCCACGCAAAATAAAAACGACGAGCGCTGTGGGATGAAATCCAACGCCCGTCTCTTTTGATTCCTTTCGCTGCCGCAACGACTCCAGCCGCCCTATGCCGCCAGCTTCCTCGCCGCTTCGTCCTCATTCTGCCGCGCCAGCGCCAGCGCGCTAAACGCCGCCCCCGTCACCAGCAGCGTGCTCACCAGGTCGTTCCTATAGAAGGGAAGTCCCGCCACATAGCAAGCCGTCAGCCCCGCCGCCGTCTTGTCATAGATGCCCAGCACCAGCCACGACACAAAATTGCTCACGATAAAAAAGCTGGTCGCGCTCAACACGCTCGCCGCCACTATCCGCCCCGCGCTCGCCCGCTGCTTCAACAGCCATGCGCCCAGCAGGATCGCCCCGGCATACCACGCCCACGTAATCACATAATCCTTCGCCGCAAAAGGATAGCCATACGCATACCGCGTCAGGCAAAAATCCGTCACCATCAGCGCCACCACGGGAATCCACATCTGCCGCAACGGCCGCCGCGCTCCAAAAAACAGCAGGCTCCCGCCCACCGCCGTAAAGTTCCACCACGCGTGCGGCGAATGACTGCCCGCCGCCAAAGTCACGCGCCATCCAATCGCCAACAGTACCAATAAAAATGCTGCCATCGTTAATTCCTCATCTCTCACTCGTCTCTAACGATTCTCTGTGCCCCGGCGAAAATCGTCAAGCGGCGTACTCATCCGCCACTCCCCGCCTCACCGCTGCACCCGGCTCCCCATCCGCATCTCCACCACGCTCCCATCCGGTCCCACCAGCACTTCCGCGTCCAGCGGCGAATGTCCCGCCTCCGCCCGCGACCGAAACGCCCCCCGCATCGCCGTCCCCATCAGCCCGCCAAATCCGCCATACCCAAACCGCATGTCGTGAAAAATCACCGGAGTCACCGGCCGGTACGTCGCAAACGCCGGGTCCCCGATCGGCGACTGCTCCGTCACCAGCGGCCACGACGACCAATCCATATATACGCGCCCCAGCCGGCTCCCCTCTGCCGCCTTTATCGCCGGCGTCACCGCCGCTTTATAATAAATGTCCTCCCGCTCGTCCGTCCGTACACTCCCCTCCCAGCTGTCCACCCGCGCCGTCTGATATTTGTCGCCCGTGTCCACCGTCCCTGACCACGCAAAGGGCGTCACCGGCAATGGACGACGCCTGCACCCGCTTCACCTCGCCTGCCGCCCACTCCCGCTGCCCCATCAGGTCTAGCGCGCGATCGTGCTCAACCGCCCGCACCCCCAGCATCACCGCGATCACCGACAGCGCGAACCACGCCCATGTCTGCCCTCTGAATATAATTCGTCTTGCCCCTATCTCCCGGTCCGCCAGCCCCAGCAGCCACGGAATGATGATCGCCAGCGCCAGCACCCCCAGCATCACCGGCTCCAGAATGAACAGCAGGTCGCCCTCATACCAATTCGGCGAAAACGGCCAGAACGGCCGCACCCCATAATTGTTCATCCAGTCCAGCCCAATGTGGCTCAGCGCGGCAATCCATGCCAGCAAAAACAGCCGTCCCCAATGCACCGGGACCGCCGTCGTTTTTGCTTCACCAATCGCGACACGGCCCACACCACCGCCACCACCGCCGCCGCCACCACCGGCGTCCAATCAGCGTGTGCGTCCATCCGCGATGGTGCTCAAATCCCGCTACCGGCCCGCCCAATCCATACAGCACATCGAGGTCAGGAGCCTCCGCCGCCAGCACCATCACCAGCGTCGCGTAGCCCGTCAGTCCGGTTTAATCCCGCGCGGCTCAACGCCGCCCCAATCAGAAAATGTTCAACCGGCTCCATCGTTGACCTTTATATATGGTCGACGACTCATCCACTGACTAAAGAAAGACTTGCGCTCATGTCGTCAGCTCATCAGGCCGCAAAGTTTCATCCGGAGACCCGACCCGCGCGCCACGCGTCGCGTATCCTTCGCTCCATGAGCACGCCTGCCCCTTACGCCCACGACGCCAGCCGACGCCCGCCGCGCACCCGCCTCCCGCCAGGACCCCCGCCGCGCAGGCCATCCAACTCGCCCTCGCCTTCGCGCTCATCAAATTTGCAATTCATCTGGTTACAAATCTCCTCCAGCCCCACCTCGGCTGGGGATATTTCCGCGACGAACTCTACTACATCGCCTGCGGCCGCCACCTCGCCTTCGGTTACGTTGACCATCCGCCCCATGGTCGCCCTGCAGGCCCGCCTCGCCCTCCTCCTCTTCGGCAAATCCCTTGCCGGAATCCGCATGTTCTCCTCCCTCGCCGGCGCCGCTAAAGTCTTCCTCACCGGATTGCTCGCCTGGCGTCTCGGCGGCTCCCGCTGGGCCCAGGCCCTCGCCATGCTCGCCGTCATTCAGGCCGGACAGTTCCTCGGCCTCGACAGCTATCTCTCCATGAATAGCTTCGAGCCCGTCTTCTGGATGCTCTGCCTCTACGCCGTCATCGCCATCTCCAGGGCGGCAGTCCCCGCTGGTGGATTCTCTTCGGCGTCTCCGCCGGCCTCGGCCTTGAGACCAAAGACACCATCGTCTTCTTCCTCCTCTCACTCCTCGCCGCACTCGTCCTCACTCCCCAGCGCCGCATCCTCTTCGCCAGGGAGCTCTGCGGCTGGGCCGCACTCGCCGTCCTCATCCTCGTCGCCATCGCCTTCCCTAATCTCCTCTGGCAGATTCACAATCACTGGCCCACCCTGGAGTTCCTCCACAACGGCGTCGCCCAGCACAAAACCAACATTCTCCCGCTGCCCAAATTCCTCGCTTGAGCAGTTCATGACAGTTCAACCCCATCGCAGGATTTCTCTGGATCGCGGGCCTCCTCTGGCTACTCATCGCCCGCTCTGCCCGTCCCTTCCGCTTCATCGGATTTACCTACCTCATCTTCCTCGTCCTCATGATCGCCCTCCACGCGAAGGATTATTACCTCGCCCCCATCTACCCCGTGCTCTTCGCCGCCGGCGGCCATCTGCTTCTTCTCCCCGCGCGTCACCCGCAATCCCAGCCGCCCCTACTGGCAGCTCGCCTACATCACCATCCTCGTCATCACCGGCGCTCTGGTCCTGCCCGCCGCCATCCCCGTCATGCGCGCCGCCCAGCAGCTCGCCTACCTCGACAAAATGCATCTCCACACTCCGCCGCAGGAGAAGTGGGCCCAGGGCCCGCTCCCCCAATTCTTCTCCGACCGTTCGGCTGGCAGGAGCAGGCCGACGCCGTCACCGCCGCCTACAATTCGCTCTCCCCCGCCGACAAAGCGCGCTGCGGAATCTTCGCCTCCAACTACGGCAAGGCTGCCGCCATCAACTTCCTCGCGCCCCCGCCCGCCGACGGCATCCAGACTCCCCATCGCCGTCTCCGGCCAGAATAATTTCTTCCTCTGGGGTCCCCACGACTACACCGGCGACGTCATGATCCTCGACGTCAGCGGCTCTGAGGCCGACGTCCGCGAAGTCTACGACGATGTCACCGTCTTCACCCGCGCCGAAAATCCCTGGTCCATGCCCTACGAAAGCAACAACATCTACATCTGCCGCCACCGCAAATCGAACTTCTCTGCCGACTGGCCCCAAATGAAGGACTACATCTAGCCGGCGAAGGATTACATCTGCCGGTTCGCTTCAATCGCCCGCCCGCCCGCAGCCTACAATCTTTTCCGTGGATGAATTTCCTCCCCTCGCCGGCCTCTCTCAGCTCGCCGTCGTCCTCGTCTCCCCGCGCAACCCGCTCAACATCGGAGCCGTCGCCCGCGCCATGACCAACTTCGGCGCCTCCGACCTCCGCCTCGTCAAAGTCCATCCGCCTTCGCTTCAAGCCGCGCGTATCGCCGCCGACTCGCCTTCAGAAAATGTGCTTCCCGTCAGCGCCGTCGGCCCCTCCGCCGAAATCGTAACCGCCGCCCGCGAATTTCCCTCCGTCGCCGCCGCCATCTCCGACTGCACCCTCGTTGCCGGAACCGTCGCCCCCGGCCATCGCCCGCCCTCCGCCTCCTACGCTCTCCTCCCCGATGCCGCCCCCATCCTCCGCGCCCATCTCTCCCACTCCCGCGTCGCCCTCCTCTTCGGCTCTGAAAAAAACGGCCTCTCCAACTCCGACCTCAGCCACTGCCACACCGTTCTCGGGATTCCCACCTCCTCCACACTCGCATCCATGAACTTGGGCCAGGCCGCAGCCGTCTGCCTCTACGAGCTTTCGCGTCCCGCCCCCGCGAACTCGCTCTCCGCTCCCGCGCCTCCAGCCGCCAGCGCTCCGGCGGGTGATCTCGAACGCCTCGCCACTCTCCTCGCCGAAGCCCTCGCCCTCTCCGGCCCCCCAGCCCCCTCCCCCGAAATCGCCCGGCAGGATCTCCGCTCCCTCATCCTCCGCCTCAACCTCTCCCCCGCCGACGCCATCTCTCTCACCGGAATCCTCCGCCACATCCTCTGGAAACTCCGCAATCCTCCGCAGTAAAACTGTCGCGCCGCCGCTGGATTGACCACCGCCTCTCCCCGTAAACTCATTCCGATGTCTCCCCGCGCAACCAAATCCTCAAAAAAATCCGCCGCAAAGCCGTCCGCGAAAGAGTCCGCACCTTCCTCTCCGCCTTTGCCTTCTTCCAAGGTCCCCGCCACCCTCGCCGCCCAGCTCCGCGACATCCTCCGCTTCAACGAGCACCTCTACTACGTCCTCGACACGCCCGCAGGTCACCGACGCCCAGTACGACGCGCGGATGAACCAGCTCAAGGCCCTCGAAGCCGAGCACCCCGATCTCCTCACCCCCGACTCGCCCACCCAGCGCGTTGGCGGCAAGCCCGCCGACGGCTTCGCCAAAGTCCCGCACTCCCGCCCCATGCTCTCGCTCGACAACGCCTACAACGAGGACGAGCTCCGCGACTGGGACGACCGCGTCCGCAACGCCCTCGGCCCACCGCCGAGTCATCCGCTACGTCTGCGAGCTCAAACTCGACGGCCTCTCCCTCGCCCTCCACTACGCCCCCGGCTCCCACAAGCCGCGCATCTGCTCCGCGGCCTCACCCGCGGCGACGGCACCATCGGCGAAGACGTCACCTCCAACGTCCGCACCATCCGCTCCGTCCCGCTCTCCGTCTCCAAAGCGAAACTCGCCGCTGCCGATCTCCCGCCGACCTTCGAAGTCCGCGGCGAAGTCGTCATGCCCCTCGCCGCCTTCCTCGATCAACGAGGAGCGCGAAGCGCAACGGCCAGGCTCCCGCCGCCAATCCCCGCAACGCCGCCGCCGGCACCATCCGCACTCTCGAGCCCAACATCGTCGCCCAGCGCCGCCTCGATTCTACGCCTACTTCCTCCTTCGCGACCGGCGACGCCGCCCCCATCTTCCCCAGCACTGGCAGTCCCTTCGAAGCCCTCCGCACTGCCGGCTTCCGCGTCAATCCCAACATCGCCCTCACCGTCGACTCCATCGACGAGGTCCTCGCCTTCATCGCCGAGGCCGAAGCCAACCGCGACACCCTCGGCTACGAAATCGACGGCGTCGTCATCAAGGTCGACTCCATCGCCCAGCAGCGGCGCCTCGGCTTCACCGGCCGCGCCCCGCGCTGGGCCATCGCCTACAAATTCGCCGCCCGCGCCGGCATCACCCAGGCTCCTCGACATCTCCGTCCAGGTCGGCCGCACCGGCAAGCTCACCCCCGTCGCCGCCCTCGCGCCCGTCTTCATCGGCGGCACCACCGTCACCCGCGCCACCCTCCACAACCCCGACGAGATCGCCCGCCTCGGCGTCCGCATCGGCGACTTCGTCTACCGTCGAGCGCGGCGGCGACGTCATCCCCAAAATCGTCGAAGTCGTCGACGACCGCCGTCCCCCGCGATGCCCGCGACTTCGACTTCCCCACCGACTGCCCCGACTGCGGCAGCCAGCTCGTCGCGAAGAAGGCGAAGTCGACTGGCGCTGCGTCAACGTCAACTGCCCCGCGCGCCTCCGCGAAGAGCTGCTCCACTTCGCCTCCCGCGGCGTCATGAACATCGAAGGCCTCGGCGAAGCCATCGTCGCTCAGCTCCTCGACAAAAAAATCGTTCGCTCGCTCGCCGGCCTCTACTCACTCTCTCTCGACCAGCTTCTGTCCCTCGATCGCATCGGCCCCAAGTCCGCGCAGAATTTGCTCGACGAGATCGACGCTCAAAGCAGCTCCCGCTCGACCGCGTCCTCCTTGGCCTCGGCATCCGCTTCGTCGGCGAACGCACCGCCCAGCTCCTCGCCGACTCCTTCGGCACCCTCGACGCCATCGCCGCCGCGCCGCCGAAGAGCTCGAGCGCGTCAACGAGGTCGGTCCCCGCGTCGCCCACGCCATCCGCGAATTCTTCGACGAGCCCCGCAATCGCGCACTCGTCGAACGCCTCCGCGCCGCCGGCCTCAACTTCACCGCCGCCGTCCGCAAGCGCTCCTCAAAGCTCGAAGGCCTGACCTTCGTCCTCACCGGCACCCTCCCCACCCTCACCCGCGAAGACGCCAAAGAAAAAATCGAGTCCGCCGGAGGCCGCGTCTCCGGCTCCGTCAGCAAAAAGACCAGCTACGTCGTCGCCGGCGAAGATGCCGGATCCAAGCTCGACAAGGCGCGCACCCTCGGCGTCCCCGTCATTGACGAAGCCGCCCTCATCAAGCTCCTCGAGTAGCCGTCCCTAAAACGGCAGCCGCGCCGTAAACACCAGCTCGTGGTTATACGTGCTGAAGTCCGATGTCCGCGTCTGAAATCCCGCGCCCACATTCAGCGCCAGCCGCTTGTGCTCCTTGCTCAGCGGAAAGCGCCCGAACACCACCCCCGGCGTAATAAAGTTTGCCGTCTTCCCGTCGTGGTCGCCCGAGATGTAGTGCGTCAGATTGTTCTCAATCTCCGGCCAGAAAAATCTCGCAATGTGCGCCTGCACCGTCGTGTTCCACGCAATCGGCATCCCCGCCACCTGGTTGCGCATCACCGGCATCGTGATCCCCACCGTGGACTGCACGTCCCACATCCCCCAGCCCTTGCCCACAGCAATCGTCGGAATCACCGTCGCATTCGCCGCCCCGTTCTTGTAGCTGCCCGTCGGATAGCTGCCGCCAATAAAAAACGTCGCTATCGAATTCCCGTGGTGCTCATTGCGCGCAAAGATCCGGTACTTCAGCAGAAATGAGACGTCGCCAAATCCGTTGCCCTTCCCATTGCTGTGCTCGATGTAAGGCGGCACATTAAAAATCACCTCAACGTTGCGAAAGGGAATCAGCTCCAGCCCCTTGCCGTTCCCGTAATTCCACGTCGTCACCCCGGAAGGCAGCGTAATCTGCCGCACAAAATCCGTCCGAAACTCCTGCTCCAGCCGCGGTGTCACCGTCACCAGCGGAGTCGCCCAGCGCGGCTGAGAATTCTGCGACGCCGTCGCCCGCGCCTCCCAGCACGAAAAAAATCCGTCGCACGCCGCCGGCGCAACATAGTTCGGCGCAGCACTCGCCGCCTGCGCACTCGCCGCCTGCGCATTCGCCGCCTGCGCACTCGCTGCCGAAACTGCGCTCATTGATCCAAGGCCCGCGGCAATCAGCCCCGCAACCACCTTCGTCAGAAAACAAACCCTGTTCGTCTTAGCCATTTGCCTATGACTTTATCCGAGCGGAATAAAAAATCTCGAATCGTATATCTACGATTTGCTACGAATCAGCGCCCGCCATCCGCCTCCCCGCCCCATCGCCTGCCTCCAGGCAAATAGAATAGCCACAGCATGTCCGCCCCCCGCATCGCCATCCCGCAACCCTGCTCCGATGATCTGGAATATAACCAGCGCGCCTGGCCGCAATACGCCGACGCGGTTGCCGCCCTCGGCGGAGACCCCGTCTCTATCCCCCTCGACGCCGAGCCCGCTGCCGTCATGGAAATCATCAATAGCTGCGCCGCCATCCTTCTCCCCGGCTCCGGCAACGATGTCAACCCGCAGCGCTACGGCGCGTCGCGCCAGCAGGAATGCAATCCTCCCGACCCCGCCCGCGAAAACGTGGACGAGCTCCTCCTCCAGGACGCGCACAATATGCACAAGCCCATCTTCGGCATCTGCTACGGCGCGCAATCGCTCAACGTCTGGCGCGGCGGCACCCTCATCCAGCACCTCAATCCGCTGCCCGTGAATCATCGCGCCGGACGCTCCGTCGCCGTCGCCCACTCCGTCGTCCTCAACCCCGACGCCCGCATCACCGCCGACCTCGCTGCCGACCTCGCGCACGCCGGCCCTCCCGCCGCCGCCCCCGCGCAATCTGTAACAGTGGAAGCACAATCCGCCGGCCCCCGCCTCGGCGTCAACTCCAGCCACCATCAGGCCATCGCCATCCCCGGTGACGGACTCCGCGTCGTCGCCCGCTGCCCCCAGGACCTCGTCGTCGAAGCCGTCGAGGGCACCGCCCCCGGCCATTTCGTACTCGGCGTCCAGTGGCACCCCGAGCGCACCTTCGACTCCAGCGCCGCCTCCCGCACCCTCTTTGAGCGCTTCCTCGCCGCCGCTCGCGAATGGTCCCCGCGCATCGTTACCAGCTCCGTCGCCGCCGCATCCCGCTAACCGGCTCTTCTGCGCAACTAAAGCCGCGCCGCCAGCACCCGCTGCAAATCTTCCTGCATCGTCTCCTCTGCCGGCAGCAGCTGAAAATCGCGCCGCTGCAAATGCTCATCCATGTCGAGCGACTTGAACAGCAGCATCCTCCCCTGGATGTGGATGTCCAGCCCCGTCAGCCTCCACTGTCCGCCGCCAACATCCTGCCGCACCATCCGCAGCGTCCCGCCCTGCTGCACCACGCCCAGCAGTCCCCAGCCGAATTGCACCTGCTGCGCCACCCGCGCATCCAGCTGCCGCATCCGCATGCTCTTCGCATCTACCGCAACCACCCCGGTCATCGCATGCAGCACCCGCTGCGCATAACTCTGCGGCACATACGTGGGGTTCGGCGCAAACGCCACCGCGATCGTCCCCTCCGGCGCGCTCTGCCGCACAAACTCAAACATCTCCGGCGGCGTTTTAAACAGCGCCTCCGATCTCTTCCTGTCCTGCATCTCCGCCGCCTGCTGCGCTTTTATCTTTTCAGGATGCGCGGCCAGATCGGTGATGCGTGCATCCTCCACGCGCTGCGCGGCCGCATCGAGTGCCTTGCCGTCAATCGCGAGCAACCGCTCCAGCGGACCCGCCGCCGTTTCAACCACCGCCTCCGCCCACAAGTGCTGCCCCGTCCGCAGCGAGCGCTCCGCCAAAAAATAAAAGTAGCGCGGCCCCTTGCCGTCCGCCGCATTCGCGTTGCGCAGCCGCAGCGCCTCATACTCATTCGTCCCAACCGTGCGAACGATCGCCAGCACCGCGGGGTCCTGCCTTGGCCCAACGCTGTCGCTCCCGGCAGCATCAGCCGCGTGCACCGTCATCGCCGCCGGTCCCGCCGCAACCATTGCAGCCGCCAGAAATGCCGCCAGCGTTGCCGCCGCTATCGTCACTATCCCCCGTCGCGCCGCCATAAATCTATGGTATCCGCGCCGCCGTGGTTAGCTCCCTCCACTCGCGCGCCCGGAATCTTTACTTCCCCAGCAGCCCATAGACCGTCAGCTGTCCCTGGCTCCCCACAAAAACCTTGCCGTCCGCAATCACCGGCACCGTGAAAGAGACCGGCCCCGTCGCCAGGTCCCGCCCATTCGCCGCCTGCGTGCTGTCCCACAGCTCTGCCAGCGTGCCGGCATCAAATGCATAAACCACCGCCGTCGCCTGCTTGTAATTAATCGCCCACACAATCCCATCGCTCGTCCCGTTGGCTGAGATCACCGGCTGCGACCCGCCCGCCTCGCCGTTGGAAAAAACAACCGTGGACGTAATAGCAGGCTCCGTCATAAACGTCCCCGCCGTCGTCTGTGTGCCTGGCGTAAACGTGTAGGCCGCCAGAGGAAGATTCGCCGGCCCCATATACAAGCGCCCGTTAAAGTAACTCAGGCTGGCATAAATCTGTTGGCCGAGAGGGAAGTCTTCAATATCGCCATTCAAATTGTTTATGCCGTTGTGGCCCGAATCATACTTGCCTAGATTTGTAGCGCTCAATAAATAAATCTGGCCTGACTTGTTCGTCGTCGCCACCAGGTGCGGAGCCACCCCGCTCGCCGGATCGTCAAACAACAACGCCGACGAAGTCCCCATGTCCAGATCTTGCTGGCTCAGAAACCCCTGATCGCTCGGCGTAAACGAATCCGCCGGAGTTATCGTTCCACCGCTCAGCACCAGCCGGCTCACCGTGTCTGCATAATCCTCGCCGCCCTTGTTCACATCAAACGTCCCGTTGCCCGCCACCGTATAGACGTTCCCCTGCGTATCCGCCGACGGCCCGCCGGCCGACATCCATATGCCTCCGTCGCTCCCGTTCGGCGTGTTGTCATACGTCGCAATCTGCTGCGAAATGTCGTTCGCGTCATACGCCATCGTCCACCCGTGATATGGCGGATTGTCACAGTGCGAGGCCCACGCAATCCAGATCGCGCCATTCGCCTCCAGCAGCGCCGCTCGCTGGTTCTGCGTCAGCGGATTGAAAGCCACCACGCCGTTCACGCTGTCATCTCCCGTGCCCTGCGATTGCGCCGCAATTGTCGTCGGCCCGTTCAGCATCTCGATGCCGCTCGCCAGTGACAGCGCATGCAGCCGCTGCGCAAACTGCGCTTCACTGCCGCTCACCGTCTTCGACCGCCCAACCACATAGAGAATGCCCAGCGTCCGGTCAATCACCGGCGTCCCGATCACTCCGGCGCCGCTGGCTGGCTGCGGACAGTTGTAATCCGTCGTGGTTGGCACCTGCTCGCCACTCCCCAGCAGCGACACCTTCCACAAATATCCGGCCGCAGGATTGTTTCCGTCAGCATCGAACGCATACACGGTCGCGTTTGCCGTCGCGACAAAAACCACATTGTGCGTCTTGCCGTCATTCATCGCCAGCGCTCCCGCGTAAAGCGGCGCCGCATAGACATACCCATCTACCGGAAACGAGTACAGCTTTCCAAACGTCGCGCTGCTCACGTTCGCCGGCGTCAGAGCTGTCTCGTTGGCCTGCACCCCGGTGCGCGCAATATTGTTGTGGTGCGTCAGCACATCCGCAGGGGAGTTCACCGGCTCGACCACCGCCAGCGTCGCATTCCCGCTCGACGGCTGGTCCAGCGAGTCGCCACTATAGCTCGCGCTGTAGCCATAGTTTCCCAGCGGTGTTCCCGCCGAGTGAATCGCATACACCGCCTGCCCACTGCCGTTCAGCGCTACCGTCGCCAGCGTCTGCCCTCCTGCGGAGAAGACCACGCTCCCCGTCGCCGCGCCCGCTGCATCCGTCCGCACCACCGTCGCCACCAGGTTGCCCACCTGCCCCTGCTCAATCGGATTCGGCTGCCCGGAAAGATTCAGCGTCGTCCCCGCAATCACTGCCACCGCCACTCCGCTCGCCGAAACTGACCCATTGTTCGCCGAGTCGCCGCCGTAGCTTGCCGTCACCGTGTTACTGCCCAGCTGCAGTTGCGATGAGCTCAGCTCGGTCACATTCAGCGTCGCCACGCCTGCGCTCAGCTTCGCCGTCCCAACCGTCTGGCTTCCGCTCAAAAAAGTGACCGTCCCGGTCGGCGCCGCATTCACCGTCGTCGCCATGCTGCTCTGCTGCGTCACCGTCGCGGTGAATGAGATCGCTCCGCCAGTCGTCGCTTTTGCCGCCGAAGCAGTCAGCGCAGTCGTCGTGTTCGACTTCACGATGGGCGCGCTGCCGCTGCCGCCGCCGCATCCCACACTCCAGGCACAGGCCGCTGCTGCGAGCAGCCAAGTCTTCCAGCGCATCCGACTTCCCCCGGGAAAGATTCTGACCCCGCCGCGCACCGCAACCCCGGTGCACGAAGCGGCCAACGCGGCTGCAAGGCAAAACCCGGCCGCCGCATACTCCAGAAGTTACCGCAAAGCGAGCGCGATTGGGGAGCAAAAAGGTGCTCCGAAAAAAAGTCTGGTGACGGACATTACCTCATCCGCCACCAGCTTCACTCTCCCGCGAATCCCGCTCTACTGCGGCAGCAGCCCGTAGACCACCAACTGCCCCTGGCCGCCCACATACACCTTGCCGTTCGCCACCATCGGCACGGTGAACTTCACCGCCCCCGGTCCCGTATCGCGAGTGCTGTTCTGCGTGCTCGCATAAAGTTCCGTGCTGAGATTGTTCGCGTCAAACGCATAGAGGTAGACATTCGCCGCCCCCAGATACTCCGCCCAGACAATAGGATTCTGTGTTCCGTTGGCCGACAGAACCAACTGCGCCCCACTCTCTGCTCCGCCTACAAACGTAACGCTGGTCTGCATGCTCGGCGCGGTCCCGACCGATCCCGCCGTAGTCTTCGTGCCCGGCGTGAAATCGTAAGTCGTGAGCGGCTGACCGTCTACGCCCGCATAAATTCGCGAATTGAAATAAGCGAAATTGGTGAAGACGCTGCTCGGCACTGTGAAGTCCTGCAGGTCCCCGTTCAGGCCGTCCGGACCATTGGTGCCGGTCTGGTAGCCGCCCAGAAAATCGCGATTGAGCAGATAAATCCGGCCCGTTTTGTCGGGCGTTACCAGCAGATGCGGCGCGACCCCACTCGCCGGATCGTCGAACAGCATCCCGTCCCCGGTGCCGAGATCGAGATCTCTGCCGCTGAGGTATGCCTGATTGCTGGGCACGAAATAATCTACCGGCGTGAGAGTGCTCGCGCTGATATTGAACCGCTGCACAGCATCGGCGTAATCCGGTCCGCCGTCGTTTGCGTCAAACGTCCCGTTCCCGGCAACGGTATAAAGATGTCCCTGGTTGTCCGCCGCCGGTCCGCCCGCAACCGTCCATATGCCCCCATCATCCCCGTTCGGCGTATTGTTAAACACCGCCGTCTGCTGCGACACATTGGCCGCGTTATACCCCAATGTCCAGCCATGATACGGGCCGATGTCGCAGTGGGAGGCGTAGGTGATCCACACCACGCCCTCAGCCTCAAGCAGCGCCGAGCGCTCATTCTGCCGCTGCGCATTAAATGTAATGTTGCCGCTCGAGTTGCCCGCCCCCGTCCCGGGCACAGTCGCCGTAATCACCGTCGGCCCGCTTAGCATCTCAGCGCCGTTCGCCAGGCTGACCGCGTGAATCCGGTGGAAGTAAGTTGTCGAGCCGCCGTTCACCAGTTTCGTCTTCACCACTACGTAGAGCACCCCGCGAACGCGATCAATCACCGGCGTCCCGATGATCCCGCTTGCCGGCGAAGGATTGCTGCAACCATAATCACTCGTCGTGACCACTTGCTCGCCCGAGGGAATCAGCGACCGGCTCCACAAATATCCTGCGGTCGGATTGTTCCCGTCCGCGTCAAACGCATACACCGTCGCGTTCGATGTCGCCGCATATACCAACGTTGTGCGTCTTGCTGTCGTTCATCGTGTAATTGCTCACGTAGAGCGGCTGGGCATAGAGATATCCATCCACCGTACAGCGTAAAAAGCTTCCCAAATTGCGTCGTGTTCACGTTGCTGGGCGTGAGAATTGTCTCCGCCGGCTGCACTCCCGTGCGCGCCACGTTATACCGATGCGTCAGCACGTCTACCGCGGGAATCACCGTCACCGTCACCGCACTCGACGACGATCCGATGTCCGTGCTATCGCCGTTATAGGTCGCCGTGATTCCATAATTGCCCAGCGCCTGTCCCGCCGAGCTTGCACTCAAGACCGCCTGCCCGGCCTTTACCGCGGCCGATCCCAACGCAATCTTGCCGTAATAAAACGTCACCGTCCCGCCCGGATTGCCGACAACTCCCGACCGCAGCACCGTCGCCCGCAGATTCACCGGCTGGCCCTGCTGCACTCCCGTTGGCCCCGCAATCAACGTGGTCGTCGTGTTTGCCGCCACCGACACATTCACGACCGGCGACGTTGACGCGCTGTCGCTCCCGTCTCCGTTATAGGTCGCGGTAATTCTATACGTGCCCAAGGGAATCCCGCTCGCCGTCGCTTTGAAAGTCGCCACGCCGCTTCCGTTCAGCGACGCGCTCCCCAGCACATCCGTGTAATACGCAAACGTCACCGTCCCCGTCGGAGTCCCCCCGCCCCCCGTCCGCTTGACCGTCGCCGTCAGCGTCGCGCTGCCGTTCAGCGCCACCTTGGTCGCCGACGAAGTCAGCGTGGTCGTCGTCGCACTCTGGGCCGCAGCCGTCGCTGTGGCCGCGATGGATATAAACGCCACGCCCAGCACTCCTGAAACAAATCTCTTCAGGGTCGTCGCGCAGAAAATTCTGCCGCACAATACTGCCTTCACCCCTTTGCGGGTCTCTTGTCTCATCGGGAAGCCTCCTGCCGCTGGGTGTCTGTCCCTCCCCGAAGGGTTCATCTTCCCGCCGCTCTTGTCATGTTCTACGATGCAGCACGACCTGCAAAGCGCCCCCGTACTTTTAATTTTCTGTCCAATCAACAGCAGCAGTTACACTGGATCTGCCCGCCACTACGTGCGCCCCTCCATGTCGAGAAAGAGCCTGCCCCAACTCGCTCCCGCTTCCAAATCATCCCCGCCCTATTTCAGCAAGTCCCATCTTTTGAATACCGTCGCCGCCGACACCGCTGCCTCCTCGCCCTTCGCCCGCTCCCCGATTGACCCCCGCTCCATGCTCTCGATCGCCGGCCTCCCTCTCTCCGAAGTCAGCTCCATCCTTGACCTCGCCAACAATCTCGACCGCCAGGACCCCTCCGCCCGCTCCCGCCGCCTCGCCCACCGCCGCGTCGCCCTCCTCTTCTACGAGTCCTCCACCCGCACCCGCACCTGCTTCGAACTCGCCGCCAAATCCCTCGGCGCCACCACCACCCTCGTCTCCGCCAAGTCCTCCTCCATAGAAAAAGGTGAGTCCCTCAAGGACACCGGCCTCACCCTCCGCGCCCTCGGCGCCGAAGCCATCATCCTCCGCCATCCCGCCTCCGGAGCCCCCTCCGTCCTCGCCCACACCACCGGCCTGCCCGTCCTCAACGCCGGCGACGGCATGCACCAGCATCCCTCGCAGGCCCTGCTCGACCTCCGCACCATCCTCGCCCGCCTCCATCCCCGCAATTCCGCTACCGTCCGCCGCCCTCTCCCCCAAAACACTCCGGGCCTCACCCTCACCATCACCGGAGACATCCGTCCACTCCCGCGTCGCCCGCTCCAACGCGATGCTCCTCCCCCGCCTGGGCGCTCGCGTCCTCCTCTGCGGTCCCGCCCGAGCTCCTCCCCGAAGAGGCCGCCACCCTGCTCGCCGAAATCGGCCGGCAAAATCTCTCCGGCTACCTCGACATCCGCCGCGACTTCGATCGCTGCCTCCGCGATCCAGATCGTCATGATGCTCCGCATCCAAGAGGAGCGCCTCGCCGACCTCGAGCTCGACCTCGACGCCTACGTCGCCCGCTATCCAACTCAACCCCGCCCGCCTCGCCGCTGCCACACTCCCATAATTCTCGTCCTGCATCCCGGCCCCATGATCCGCGGCCTCGAAATCTCCGGCGAAGTCGCCGACGGCCCCAACTCCGCCATTCCGCGAGCAGGTCACCCACGGCCTCCCCATCCGCACCGCCCTCCTGGTCCGCGCTCTCGCTCCCACCTCCAACGCGATCGCCAAGCGAGGCCGCCCATGACCCCCGCATAAAAAGCGAAATCCGCCCGCCCCCTCCTCATCCGCGGCGGAACCCTCGTCGATCCCGCCAACCAACGCTCCCGTCCCGATGGCTCCCTCCGCGATCTCCTCATCCCCGACGGCCGCATCGTCCGCCATGGAGTCGCCCGGCAAACTCGCCTCCTCCGCTACGAAGCTCCGCCGAATACCATCGACGCCACCAGCCGCATCGTCGCTCCCGGCCTCATCGACATCCACGTCCACCTCCGCGAACCCGGTCAGACCTGGAAGGAGACCATCGCCTCCGGCACCCCCGCCGCCGCTGCCGGAGGATTTACCACCGTCTGTCGCCATGCCCAACACCGTCCCCGTCAACGACTCCGTCGAACCTCACTCGGTGGATCCAATCACCCGACCGCCACCCCTCCGTCAGCGTCTTGCCTGTCGCCGCCGCAACCGTCGGCAGCATGGGCGCCCAGATCACCGACTTCGAAGCCCTCAAATCTGCCGGAGCCGTCGCCGTCACCGACGACGGCAAGCCCATCCTCGGCGACGTCATCATGTCGGGGCCTCCGCGCCGCCGCCCGCCCCGGTCTGCCCATCACCCAGCACGCCGAGGACACCCGCCTGCACCGGCGTCCTGCATGAACGCTGGCCCCGTCGCCTTCCGCCTCGGTCTCCGCGGCATGACCGTCGAAGCCGAAGTCCAGCATCGTCGAGCGCGACATCCAGCTCCTCGAGACATCTAGAAGCTCGAAGCGCAGCTCGCCCACCTCCACGTCCCACACGTCTCCACCGCCGCCGCGCTCGACGCACATCCGCGCCGCTAAAAAACGAAGGCCTGCCCGTCACCTGCGAAGCCGCTCCCCACCACTTCACCCTCACCGATGCACGCGGTTGGGCGACTACAACACCCACGCCAAGATGAATCCGCCCCTCCGCTCCGCGTCCGACGTCAGGCCCTCATCGCAGCCCTCCTCGACGGCACCGTGGACTGCATCGCCACCGACCACGCCCCCCACTGCCACCCACGAAAAAGAGCTCGAGTTCGATCGCGCCCCCAACGGCATCACCGGCCTCGAGACCTCGCTCGGCCTCGCCCTCCGCATTCTCCATCGCCGCCACGGCCTGTCGCTCTCCAGGTCGCTCGCCCTCCTCACCTCGCGCCCCGCCGAGATCGTCGGCCTCCACAAAGACCGCGGCCATCTCGCCGTCGGAGCCCGCGCCGACATCCTCATCTTCAATCCCTCCGCTGAAGGGACCTTCCTCGCCGCAAGCTCGCGCTCCCTCTCCCGCAACAGCCCCTTCGACGGCTGGCCGCTCCCCGGCGCAAATAAATTAACTATCGTCGGCGGCGTCCCCGTTTAACCCTCTCGCGTTACGGTAAAACTTCCGCATGGGGTCTAACGCAAGCCCACCGCCTTCGCCTGATTCCGCTCCGGATTTCTCTCAGTTGAAGCGCTGGCTGCAAGCCCTCCTCCTCGCCGTTCCCCTCCTCTGCGTCGCTGCCTGGCTCGTCACCAGCTTCAGCTGGCCCCTGGTCGGCGACACCGCCCTCATGCACTACGCCGTCTTCCTCATGCAGCACGGCTTCGCCCCCTACCGCCAGATCATCGAGATGAATATGCCCGGCAGCTACTTTGCCGAATACCTCGCCATGCACCTCTTTGGCCCGGGCGCCCACGGCGCGCGTCTCTTCGATTTCTCGCTCCTCGCCGCTGCAGCCCTCTCCATGCTCGCCATCGTCCGGCCTTTGCCGCTCCGCCGCTCTCCCTACCCCTCTCCCTTGGGATCCGGAGCCCTCTATGCCGCCATCTTCGCCGCCGCCATCTTCGCCCTCCTGCACGCGCGCGATGGCATGGCCCAGGCGAATCAGCGCGACCTCATCGTCGCCGTTCTCTGGCTCGCTGCCATCGCCTTCCTCTTCGCGTCGCTACAAGAATCCCCCGCGCCGCTCCACTCCCCGCGCTTCCAACTCCTCTTCGCCGCGGCTTTCGGATTCTGCGCCAGCGCCTCCCTCACCCTCAAGCCCACCACCGCGCCCTTCCTCCTCGTCTTCCTCGTCACCGGCGCCCTTCGCTCCCGCGCCCTCTCCGCCTCCGCCGCCCGCTGGCTCTCTGCCTCACTCGCCGGAGCCGTCCTCCCCCTCGCCGCCGTCCTGCTCTTCCTCCTCCACGCTCACTCCCTCTCTGCCTTCGCCGACACCGTCCTCTACCTCGACCGCTTTCACCGCCACCTCGACGCGCCCTCTCTCTACCTCGTACTCGGCGCCATGGTCCCGTCCTTCCTCCGCCCCGTACTCCTGGTTTGGGTCATCGCCTGCATCGCCCTCAAACGCTGGCGCCCCTGGCCCGGCCGCTTCAACTACTCCTGCCTGCTCGCCGCCGCCGCCCTCGGCTTCGCCTCCTACCTCCTTCAGTGGAAGGGCTTCCCCTACCACCGCTATCCCGCCTTCGCCTTCCTGCTTCTCGTCATCTCCATTGACTTCACTGCGGCGCTGCGCGCCCGCGACCGCTGGCTGCCCGTCGTCGGAGTCGCAGGACTCGGCCTCCTCGCCCTCAGCGTCGCCCCCCGCTCCCTCATCCACGCCGATAGCTACGACAACCGTCCCCAGCTTTTTGTCGAGGACCTGAAGTCCGACCTCATCGCCCTGCCGGCATCATCCGTCCCGGGCCTCAGCCTCACCGGCCTCAACCTCGACCGCAACATCCAGTGCCTCGACATGTTCGCCGGCTGCGTGAACGCTCTCTACGATCTGCGGCTTCTCCCCGCGACCGGAATGTTCTATGACTGTTACTTATTCTCCCCGCACCAAACGCCCTACACGCTAAAAATGCGCCAGGCCTTCCTCGCAGAAATAAGCGCGCGGCCTCCCCAGGTCATCGTGCTCACCAGCCAGCTCTGCTTCCTCGGTCCGCACGGCTTCAATAAGGTGGATAACTGGCCGGCCTTCTCCAGCTTCCTCAGCAATCGCTACTCCATCGCAAAAGAGCGTACCCCTGAGCCCAACGCCCGCTATTGGGATCCGCCCGAGGTCCCCTACTCCTACCGCATCTACGCGCTGCGCTAATCCCGCATCGCCTCTGCTTTCCATTTCCAATCGCTCGCGTAGCGAGCCACCGCCAACTCTTCGCAACGAAGTTGCTGCTCTTCAAATTTCCAATCGCTCGCGTAGCGAGCCACCACTCCGCGGAGCCGTCAGGCGGAGCGGCCTTCCCGACGCGCCGCTTCGCGGCGCATCCTTATTACGCAGCCCCGGGTCCGCATCCGCATCCCGCACGCCCCGCATCCCGCCCCTACTTCTTCACCGGCAGATTCTTCCCCGTCACCGTCTTCCCCTGCCCCGTCTTCCGCCGCGCCCGCTTCGCCGCTATGTCCCGCATCTGCTGCCCCAGGCTCGTCCGGTTAATGATCAGCTGCTGCGTAATCCCCACAATGTTCGATCCCGCCCAATACAGCGCCAGTCCCGACGCCACCGACCACGTCCACACGCCGGTAATCAGCGGCATCGTGAACGCCATCATCCGCCTCTGCGCGGGATCCATCCCCGGCGCCGGCGTTATGTACTGCACCAGGAACATCGAAGCGATGAAGAACACCGGCAATATATGCATCGGGTCCGGCCGCGACAAATCATGCAGCCACAGCCAGTGCGCCTGCCGCAGATCCACCGCCTTCGCCAGCATCTGGTAAAACGCAAACAGCAGCGGCAGCTGAATCAGCATCGGCAAACATCCGCCGAACATGTTCACGCCCTCTGCTTTATAAAGTTCGCTCAGCTCCTTGTTCATGTCCGCCTGTCGCGGATCGCCCATCTTGAACTTCTTATACTTCTCCCGAATCGCCGACACCTGCGGTTGGATCCGCTGCATCTTCAGCGACGACTTCATGCTCGTCACTCGCAGCGGCATCAGGATCAAATTGATGATCAGCGTGAGCATCAGGATCGCCCAGCCCCAGTTCGGCACGATGTGGTCGTAGGTCCAGTGCAGCCAGATGAAGAGCGGCTTTGAAATAATCGTCCAGAATCCAAAATCAATCAGCGGCTCAAGGCTCGGCCCGTTCGGCTTCCCGTCAGGCGTCGTCGCCTTCACCGTCCGCAACACATCCAGCGCCTTCGGCCCCGTATACAGCCGCACCCCCATCAGCCCGTTGTCCTCGCCAACGTCGCGCAGGCCAATGCCCGCGCCCAGCACCGGCACCGTGTCCCATTTGGAATTCTTCGGGTCCTTCGCATCCCGCGGAATGCTGATTGACTCGTGTATCGTCACCACCGACGTGTTCTGCGGAGCGTCCGGCAAAAATATCGCCGCGAAATAAAGATCGCTCACGCCGACCCAGTCAAACGGCCCCTTCACCGTCGCGCCGCCGGAGATTTTCTTCGCCTCCATATGCGTCACGCCGCCCGTCTGGTCATAATCCACCTGCCCCGACGCATACAGCGCCGGCGTCACTTCATCGCCCAGTCCCGCCGGCCAGCTCAGCATCGTCTCAATCGGCGTGCCGTTCATCGTCACCTGCCAGCTCGCGTGGATCACGTAGCTGTCATCGAACCGAAACGTCTTCGTCGCTACCAGCCCGCCACTCGCATAGCGAAAACTCAACTCGCCCGGCGCCGTGATCGTCTCCCCGCTTGCCCCTCCGCCGCCACTGGACACATACAACGCCTGCGCCAGCTTTCCCCGCAGCCCCGCGTCATACGCATACAGCGATAGCGGATAGCCGAACTGCTTCGCCGCCGCATTCACCAGGTCCAGCGGCTTCCCCGTGTCGTCCTTGTAGCGCTTCAGCAGCCAGCTCGTCACCTGCCCGCCGCGATTTGAAAAAGTGATCTTGTAGAGTTCGTTCTCTACCACCACCGTCTGCACGGCCTGCGCTTCTACCGCCGCCGCCGCACTCCCGCCCGAGGTTGCTCCGCTGCTCACCGCAGCCGCCGCCAGCTGGTTCGCCCCCTCCGGCCCCACCGCGCTCGTCGGAGCCGGCGCCTTCTGTGCCGCCGCGTTCTCTACCGGAGCCGACGCATCGGTCCCCTTTTTCTGCTTCAAAAATGTCAGCCCCATGAAAACGACGAGAAAAACTAGGGCCATCATCAACAGGCTCTTGCTATCCATTCCACCTGGCTGTTGATTGGGATTGCGGATTTCTGGCAAAGCGGGACGTCCTAAAAGTGCGGAGATGGGCCGCGCTCCAAAGCGCTGGCCGGGGCCGTGTCTGGGGCGGAAATCCCCCATTCCGTGCCACTTTCTATCGTAGCAGGGGCCAGCCGTCGCAGCCGCCCGCCTCCCCACCCCCACCGCTCCCGGAATGCCCTCCACCCCGGCCTGAGTGCCCTCCACCCCGGCCCAATTGGGAAAATTTCCGCCCCTCACTCCAATTTGGAAGTTTCCCCGGTGACCTCAGAGTAATTCTGCGATAAGATTTGCTCTCCCCCCGTACAAGTACCGATAACCACTGGCATGAACCTCTTCACGCAGAAGCCCATCCTCTGCCTCTGGAGTCTCTGCCTCAAGAGCCTCTGCCCCCGGAATCGCACCCCTCAGATTCCCGGGCTCAAGAGTCCCCTCCCCGGGAGTCTCCGTAGCTGGCTATTCGCCGCCGCATCGCTCCCGCCCGCGGCCGCGCCCCTGCTCGTCCCCGTCTTCGTCCCCGTCTTCGTCCCCGTTTTCGTTTTCGTCTTCGCCATCTCGCTCCTCGCCCCCGCGCCCCTCCACGCCCAGCTCTCCGCCTCCACTCCCGACTCCCTCGCCGACTCCACCGCCACCGACTCCGCCCCGCCGACTCCGCCACCTCTACTCCCCCATCCGCCCCGTTACCCGCGGCCTCCTCGGCTGCTACCTCTTCGACGAGGCCGCAGGAACCGTCGCCTACGACTGCTCCGGCAACGGCAACACTGCCACCCTCGGCGGCAGCGGCAGCTCTCCCACTTGGAACTCCCTCGGCGTCCACCTCGGCCTCCCCACCGGCAGCTCCTGGCAATGGGTCACCACTCCCATCCCCAGTGCCTCCGTCGTCTCCTTTTCTGTGGGATACGTCCCCGACACCACCGTCAACCTCGGCGGCGTCGTCCACAACGGCGACTCCCAGGCCTTCCTCATCACCGGAACCGTGCTCGGCGCTCCCACCTTCTCACTCGAGGCCGCCGGCCCCAAGCTCGACCTCTACGACGCCAACTTCCCCTCCTTCTTCAACCACACTGTCTGGGCGGAGCAGGCCACCTCCTCCATGTGGGGCCACCAGGTCCTCGGCGTCACCTGCGGAGTCGCCGCCTACCCGCCCGCCATCAACAACTACTTCATTGACGGCAAGCTCGTCCCCACCAAGTCGGAGGCCAGCGACACGCCCGTGCCCTGCAATCAGCCCTCCGCCCAGGGCGACTTCGTCATCGGCGGCTCGCCCACCCTCGCCGTCAATCAGTGGACGGTGCAGGGAACCATCACCGCCGCCCTCGTCTACGGCGTCCAGCTCACTCCCACCGAGCAGGCGCAGAACGCCGCCTACATCGCCGCCGTCAGCAAATCGCGCGGCTACACCGGCGTCCCCATCGCCTCCGCCTCCCCCACCGGCCACATCATCATGACCGGAGACTCGATCACCGACTGCTTCGGCACCGCCTACGGCGACTGCTGGGTCTCCAACGCTCTTCACGCCCCGCCCGTCACCACCCTCGGCCTCGTTCCCGTCAACATCGGCCTCTCCGGCTCCTCCGCCATCGGCTCCATGCAGGCCGTCATCGCCCGCGAGTGCACCAATATCTCGCCCGGCAGCCCGGTCAACATCGTCCACATCTTTCTCGGGACCAATGACCTCGCCAACTCCAAAATTCCTCCCACCAACGAAGAGATTGGCGCCGCCCTCGCCTACGGAATCCAGACCCTCCACACCTGCGCCGCCAAACTCGGCGCGGGAGTCAAGATCGGCATCGCCACCATCCTCTCCCGCGGCGTCAGAAACAGCACCACCTGCGCCCACGATCCCGGCAAGGATTCCCTCGACGCCTATCTCGCCGCCAACTGGCAGAGCCTCGGCGCTGACATCCTCGACGACTACGGCGCTTCCCCCCTGGGCTTTGACAACGGCTGCCTCAACTCCAACAACTTCCAGCTCGACGAAACCCATCCCTCACTCGCCGGTGGCAACACTTACCTCCTGCCCATCCTCGTCGCCAGCAACAGCTACCTCACCAGCACTCAGACCTATCCCGCATGCGCCGCTCCCGCCGTCACCTCTGCCACCACAATTGCGCCCGGCAATATCTGCACGAATGCCACCATCGCCGGTTCTCCCGTCGTCCTTACCCTCCCCAACTGCACCGGATTTAACGGGGCTCCCTTCTACATCCGCAACGTCCCCTCGGCTTCGCAAAGCGGCGGCGGCTCAAAATCCGCCGTGGTCAGCATCGCTGCCCCCTCATCGCAGCTCCTCAACGGCCGCGCCAGCACCGTCTCCCTCCCCAGGGGCTCTACCGCCATGCTCACCTCTTCGGTCGCCTCTTACACTGGCGGAGGCTGCGCCTGGAACGCCGAGATCATCAATCCCGAAACCACCACCGCCCTCTCCCTGCCCTCGCCAACTCTTCTCGCCGGCCAGCTCATCTCCCTCACCGCCTCCGTCGCCGTCACCACCGCCGCCAGCCCTCTCCCCGGCCCGCCGCCCTCCGGCTCCGTCACCTTCTATGCCGGAACCCGCTCCCTCGGCTCGGCCAGCCTCGACCCCTCCGGCACCGCCGTCCTCAACGCCTCCAGCATCGGCTCCCCCATCGGCACCTTCCCCGTCACCGCCGTATACGCCGGAGCGGGCGCCTACTCCGGCTCAACCTCCCCCGCCCTCCCCATCACCATTCAGCCCTCCCCGACCTCTGTCACCCTGGAGCCGCCTCTACCGGTCGCCGCCGGCAATCCCGTCACTCTCACCGCGTTCGTTGCCCGCAGCACCGCGGGCACTCCCACCGGCACCGTCACCTTCTCTGTAGAAAACATTGTCCTCGGCACCGTCGCCCTCAAGCCCCGCCCCACCGCAGAGGCTATCGCCACGCTCACCGGCTCCAGCGCCGGAATTCCTCCCGGCCGCTATCCCATCACCGCCACCTACTCCGGCGACTCCGCCGACCTCGCCTCAAAGTCCGCGCCCGTCACCCTCACCATCAAATAGCGCTTCCGGCGTTTCAACTCCCGATTTTTCGATTCACGGCAGCCGCCCTACGCCGCGTGCTCCACCATCACCACTTCTTCCACGTCATCGGTCTCTTTCAGCCGGACCTCCACCGTCTGGTCCTCGCTCGTCGCCACCGTGCGCCCCACAAACTGCGCCTCAATCGGCAGCTCGCGATGCCCGCGATCAATCAGCGCCAGCAGCTGCACCCGCCGCGGCCGCCCATGATCAATCAGCGCATCCAGCGCTGCCCGCACCGTCCGCCCCGTATACAGCACGTCATCCACCAGCAATATGTCGCGGCCCGTGACATCAAATCCCACCGGCACCGGCTTCACCACCGGCCGTGGCCCGCTCGCAGACAAATCGTCGCGATATAGCTGAATGTTCAACCGTCCCCGGTCCACCGGCTCCCGCGTCAGCGTCTCCAGCAGCTTCGCCAGCCGCTCTGCCAGGGGAACCCCCCGGCGCTCTATCCCCACCAGCCCCGGCGCCCGCCCGCCTTCACTCTTTTCCAGTATCTGGTGCGCCAGCCGCACCAGCGTGCGCTCTATCTCCGACGCCGACATCAATCGCTGCTTCTCGTGCAGGTCCAGCATGGTTCGCTTCCCTTCCATCCCCGCCCCCGCGCGCGTGTGTAACTCCCAAAGACGCCGGCAGCGAAGCCACGATAATACCAGCCGCCCCGCTCTTCATCTTGTCTGGATTCTTATTCGGGCTCTCCCCGCGTCTACCGCGCCACGCCCTGCATCCGCCGCCGGAACGCGAAGAACCGCCCTGCCGCCGCGCCGCCCAGCAGCGAAAACACCAGCAGCCACATCATCGTGCCGGATACCCACGACAACAGCAGCACCGCATGCCCCGACGGAGTCTGCACCATCAGCAGAAATGGATTCTTGTCCCCCAACGGCACCAGCTGCGACGGCATCTGCGTCATGTCCTTCAGCAGCTCGGCCACAAACGCATCCACCATGTGCCCCTGCCCGAAGAGAAAGCGCTCCATCACCATCACCAGCGCCGTCAGCATCGTTGCCACCGCGCCTGCCAGGATTCCCGACAGCGCTCCGATCCTCGCTCCGATCCCCGCGCTCAGCCGCGCTCCCGGGGCCCGCCGCTCATACAGCGCCACCGCGCAAACTCCGCCCGTGATCGCCCAGATGAAAACTAAATTGTTCAGCGCGCCCACCAGGTAGGACGACAGTATCCCCATGCCGAATCCGCACGTCACCGCCACCGCAATCGCGTCCGGCCACACGATCTCCCGTCCGCCTACCGGTCGCGATACCGGCACCCCGGCCAGCGCCGCTGCTGCCAGCGCAATCTCTTCTTCCGTGATCCGCAGCTGCGGCGATCCGCACGCCGGGCAATACGCCGCACTGCTGGCGGACATTCCCGTCCCCAGCACCGGCAACTCGCCTCCGCAACGCACGCAACTCGTCGCCCGGAAATTCATCTCGCCGCACTCATCTCAACGTTTAACCTACAGGCCCGGCCCCCGCTCGGCAACCGCACTTTCGTCGAATCCGCGCCTAAACCCCTGCGAAATCACGCCACAAATTAATTCGTCGAGTCCTTGCCGTTGTCCCCGTGCGGCAGCTCCAGATAGAGCAGCGTGAACTTCGTCTGCCCCTCATCCTCATCGTTCTTCTCTATCCCCACCACCCGGTAGGTGTGAGGATTGCCCACCCGCAACTGCAACTCATCGCTGCTCACTCCGTTGTCGTTGAGCCTGATGTTCCGGTCTCCGCGGTTCTTGTCGTCGTTGCACGTCAGGCCGGTGTCACTCACCGCCGGCTGTCCCACCGCGTGCCCGTGGTCGCACTCAATCACCTGGCCAAACTTCGCCAGCGCCGGCCGGTAAAAATCAAGCACCTTCTCCGCCGGATCGGGCGTCCTGTAACCCACCGCCTGCACCTTCAAATGAAAGTTGCCGAAGCTCAGCCCAATGTTTGCCGACCCGCTGTCGTGCCCGTTCTTTTTATCCTTCACCAGCGTCGCGCCCGGATACGCCGGCAGCCCCAGATCAGTCGCCGTCGTCTGGTTCGAATCCACATGCAGCCCGCCAAACGGCGTCGCGATGTGCACATTCTCCTGCCCATCTTTGCCCGAGCTGTGCACCGTGCACCCGCTCAGTCCCAGCCCCACGCACAGGCCGAGTGCTGCACTCATCCCCGCTGTCATTCCCGCTCTCATCTTGGTCAACCGCACTCCACTCAGACTCATAGTGTTCCCTCTCGCTCCGGCGCGCAGGCTTTCCCGCCCCAGCCCGGCCGGATTCATTAGAAGAATACGCTTGCCCGCCGTGGCTTGTTCCGCTCTGCCTCTCTCCGCCCGCTAGTTTGTCGTCTTCTCGTCGCTGTCTTTGGGCAGCTCTATATACATCAGCGTGAACCGCGTCTTGCCCTCCGTGCTCGAATCACTCAGCCCCACCACGCGAAACCGCTTCGGCGTTCCTGCGCGCAGCTCATGCGAATCGCTCGAGTCGCCTGCGTGCATCCCGCCCCCCTTCTTCTTATCGTCGTCCTCGCACGTCAGCCCGCTGTGCGTCATCGTCGGCGAGCCCACCGGCTTGCCGTGATTGCACTCCAGCACGTCGCCATACTTCCCCAGCGCCGTCCGGTAAAAGCCGAACACCTTCCACGCCGGATCAGCCGTCTGGTACTGCGCCACCTGCAGCGAAAATTTGAAGTCGCCGAATGAAAATCCCAGGTCCGCCGATCCGCTGTCGCTGTCCGACTTCTTATACGGCGTCGCGCCCGGATAAGACGGCAGCCCGATATCCGCCGCCGTCGTCTTGTCCGCTTTTGCGCGCAGCGAAAGATTCACGTCGTCATTCTGCGCCTGGCACCGCACCGCCGCCACTCCCAGCGCCGCCATCGCCACCACTAATGCCGCGTGAACAATCCGTCCCGTCTTCCGTCCCGTTTGAATGCGTAGTGACATAGCTCGACTCCCCTTTATCCCGCGATCCGGTCCCTGCTTCACTAACGGACCGTCTTCGCCACCGACAACTTTGAATACGCACCTTGCGCCGGCGCGGTTCCCGCCCCCAAAAAGGTTGCCCGATTTTGACGAATATCTCCGCCTGCCGCAGCAATAATGCTGGCATCCTTCCTCCCCCATCCGCCCTCTCACTTGGCAGGAGAAACAAGCCATGAGCCAGACAAAATTCAGCAATCCAGTGAACCCCTCCACCGGCAACATGAGCCCCAGCCCCTCAGCAGAGAGCGTCAAAGGCGGCCGCGGAACCACCGGCGCCGGCACCAAAACAACCCATGGGCAGGACACTGGCCCCGACAAGATCGGCTACGCCGGCAAAGACGAACCGGCCGAAGGGCTCGATGAGAATGCTCAGCTCGGCGATTTGCGAAACAAAGACCGCGACAACCAGGGCAATCAAATGATGGGTGTGCACAGCGGCGGCAAACGCCCTCGCGCTCAGCGCAATCAGAATGATCAGCAGGAGCGCAGGGTTGGCTAGTTCCTCCGGGGATGCCCGCCTTCTGGCCGCTCTCTGCAACAGCAGCGAATGGCGCGCTCTGACCTCTGAGAACAAATTAAAGCCGCGTCCAACAACTAAACCGCCGTCCAAACGTTCTTAGTAATAGAGATTGATGTTGGCTTCGATTCGGGATGCGCCTCCGCGATATCTCGTGTGTGGGGTTGTCACGCAGGAAGCGTACCCGGGAATTAAGTTGTATCCGAAGCCAAAGGGGAGAGGTGAAAACCTCTCCCCCTTTTTATGCCCGAAAATTTCCCCCTGTCCCTGCCGTCAACTCCGCGGTGTTATCGTGTTTCCCTGCCACTCCGGAGGTTACAAATGTTCTCCCGCTTTCCTCTCTTCCGCTCCACTGCGATCGCCTGCGCCCTGTCACTGACCTTCGCCGCATCCTTCGCCTTCGCCGCCCCCCAGGCGCCTGCCGCCGCCTCTCCAGCTAAAAAGCCGGTCAAATCCGAGTCCGATCTCCCCCGCTTCACCTACCCCATCACCGGCTCCGCCACCGATCTCCTCAAGTCCGACGACGCCACCTTCAACGCCTTCGTCAAAAAAGTCGGCGCCGACGTTGACTCCGTCCTCGACAACTACTCCATAGAAGACAAGTCCACCCTCCGCACCCTCCTCGGCGCGAAATACAGCGTCCAGATGCTCCTCGGCCAGCCCAGGGAGGCCCTCGCCACCGAGGCCCTCATTAAGGACGTTGAAGAAAAGCCCGCCGCCAAAGCCATGGCCGGACTCACCGGCAACGCCATCATCGCCGCCTGGCTCGAAACCGGCAGCCACACCGGTCCCGCCTTCGACGCCGCCTTCCAGAAGCACTACACCGCCGCCGTCAACGCTCTCCCCTGGGCCCTCGTGCAAGACTCCGTCAAAGGCATGAAGGGCAGCATGCAGATCGTCACCCCCGCCCTGCTCATGAGCAATGTTTCATCCGGCGCCGACGAACAGCTCGCCAAATCCGGCGTCATTGATTTCCCCACCGCCATCAATCTGGTCAGCCTCCGCCTCACCGTCAACTACGTCCTCCCCCTCAAGCAGCAAATCGTCGCCGCCCTCACTCCCTACATCGCCGCCCACGATGTTAAGAAGCCCGACATCTGGGCCGCCCGCGAAGTCACCCTCACCGCCGCCGACAAACTCACTCCCGTCCGCGTCGCCGTGTGGGACGGGGGCGTGGACATGTCCCTCTTCACCAATCAGGCCTTCACCGACTACACGCCCAGCAAGCCGGGCAGTGAACACGGTCCCCACGGACTCGCGATTGATCCCACCGGCAAGTTTTATTCCGGCGACCTCCAGCCGCTTACCGACGAACAGCGCGCCGCCTACCCCAAGGTCCTCTCGCTCGAGCAGGGAATCAGTGACCTGCAAAGCAACATTGACTCCCCCGCCGCTGCCGAGACGCGCAAGTTTCTTCAGACCACTCCCAAGGATCAGCTCGCGCTCTTCTTCAAAAACGTCAGCTTCCTCGGCCAATACCTCCACGGCACCCACGTTGCCGGAATCGCCGCGCGCGGCAATCCCGCAGCCCGCCTGGTCGTCGTCGCATTCTATGATTCGCTCCCCGAGATTCCCTTCGCCCCCACCATCGAGTGGGCCAACACCTTCAAGAGCGACTTCCTTCGCGTCGGCCAATACTTCAATAACAACAATGTCCGCGTCGTGAATATGAGCTGGGGCGACGACCAGTCAGAGATCGAGGCCTGGCTGTCCAAGACCTCCACTGAAAAAGATCCCGCCGTGCGCAAACAATTCGCCGCGCAAATCTACGGCATCTGGCGCGAAGCGGTTGAGTCCGCCATCAAGGCCGCTCCCAATACGCTCTTCATCTGCGCCGCCGGCAACTCCGACTCCAACGCCGGATTCCTCGGCGATGTCCCTGCCTCCCTCAAGCTCCCCAACCTCATCGCTGTCGGAGCCGTTGACCAGGCCGGGGAAGAAACTTCCTTCACCTCCTACGGCGAAACCGTCGTCCTCGACGCCGACGGCTTCCAGGTGGATAGCTACGTCCCCGGCGGCACCCGCCTCAAGCTCTCCGGAACCTCCATGGCCTCGCCCAACGTCGTCAACCTCGCCGCCAAACTCATCGCCCTCGATCCCTCCCTCACTCCGCAGCAAACCATCGCGCTGATGGAAAAGGGCGCCGACTCCAGCCCCGACGGCCGCCTCCACGTCATAAATCCCAAAGCCTCCGTCGCCCTCCTCCAACACCAGATGACCACCAGACCATCGTCAGGAAAATAATCCGCCAGATCCGCTCTTGATCTTGCATTTGTCTTCTTGTTATTTTCTTGCTTTTGCTTTTGCTCTTGCTTTTGCTTTTGCTTTTGCTTTTGTTTTTGTTTTTCGGTGTCATTCCGACCGGAGCGTCCGCGCGCTAGCGCGAATGCGCAATGGAGGAACCTGCGGTTGTTCCTGACCTTGCCCCCGCCCTTCTAGAAGTAGACCGTGACACTCCCTTTGCTTCTGTACCTCTGCCCTTGCTCTTGCTTTCGTTTTTGCTTTTGCTTTTTTTGCTCTTGCTCTTGTTTTTGTTTTCGGTGTCATTCCGACCGGAGTGGCCTCGCGCCAGCGAGGCCACGCAGCGGAGGAACCTGCGGTTGCAGTTGATGTTGACCTTGCCTTCGCCCTTGCTCTTGCTCTTGTTTCTGTTTTTCGGTGTCATTCCGACCGGAGTGGGCTTCGCGCCAGCGAGCCCACGCAGCGGAGGAACCTGCGGTTGCAGTTGATGTTGACTCGCCCTTGCTCCTCGTACCTCTGCCCTTGCTCCTGCTCTAGAGTCGCTCGCGTAGCGAGCCACCGCCCCGCGTAGCCGTCAGGCGGAGCGGCCATCCCCGTCGCGCGGCGTCAGCCGCGCATCCTTTCCCGCGCATCCTTTCCCTCGCCCCTCCCTTCTCCCCCCCCGCACCCGTCCCCGCCCCGAGTGGTCAGCATCGCCCAACCTTAAGTGGATATTGCCACCTCCCACCGCCGGGCGCACGATGTCTGCATGGCTCGCTCTAGTGCAGCAACTTCCCCGGTCTCCCCTTCGGCCCCCGCAGCATCGGCCCGCGTCTCTCCTCGCCCACCCCCGCGCCCCAGCCCGGCCCGCTCACCATCGCCTTCCGTCAGGCCATGCTGCCGCGTCCCAAGAACGAGCCCTCCCTCGACGCCGCCACCCAATCCGTCCCCGCCCTCGCCATCCGCATCGCCGTTAAATGCGGAGGCAAAATCCTCTTCCTCAATCCGGCCGAGATTCACGCCGCCCACGCCCAGGGCAACTACGTCCTGCTCCAGCTCTCCCGCGGCTCGCATCTGCTGCGCGAGCAGATTTCCGTCGTCGCCGAAAAACTCGCTCGCTTCGGCTTCATCCGCATCCATCGCTCCGTCCTCGTCAACGCCGCCCAGGTCGAAACCATCGAGCCCCTCTTCACCGGGGAATACCTGCTGCGCATGCGCGGCGGCCGCGAATACAACGTCACCCGCACCTTTAAGAAAAATCTCCAGCTGCTTGCGGATTCGTGGATCGGTACCGACAGCTTCGTCGCCTAGCTTCCCCCGATCGCGTCCTGTTGCTTCCCCCGATCTCCCGATCGCGTCTCCCGATCGCTTCCCCGATCTTTCAAATCGCTCTTTTTAGAATTCGCAGCCCGCTCGTCGCTGCCCGCTTCTCACTTGCCCGCCTGCCGAGCGTTCGCTCACTCCGCAATCGCTCCTGCGCTCTTACCGGTTCGCGCTCTTCCGCTGCGTTTACCACGCTCTTACCGGCTAAGATCAGATTCCGCAGCTTCCTCACCGCTCGCGGAATCTCCTCCACCAGCGTCGTCCCAAACCCCAGCACAAATCCCGGCCGCCCTACCTCGCCGACATATGTGGACGACAGCGGCCATATCCATAGCCCCTGCGCCGCCGCCCGCTGCGCCATCTCGCGGTCCTGCTCCCGTCCGCCGCCCTGCGAGGGATACGTGATCGTCAAATGCATCCCCGCTTCGCTGCCCAGCACCTCCACCCCTTCCGGCATCTCTGCCCGAATGCTCTCTACCAGCGCACTCCGCCGCTCCCGATACAGCGAGCGCATCCGGCGAATGTGCCGCGCAAAATGTCCCTCGCCGATGAAATCCGTCAGCACATGCTGATGCAGCGTCGGCGCTCCCAGGTCCATCGCCCGCCGCGTCGTCTTGAAGTGTTCGACCAGGTCCGGCGGCAGCACCATGTATCCCATCCGCAGTGAAGGGAACAGCACCTTGCTGAACGTCCCGATGTAAAGCACCCGCGCATTCGTGTCCAGCCCCTGCAGCGAAGCGATCGGCGGGCTCTCAAAGCGATACTCGCTGTCGTAGTCGTCCTCCGCAATCCACGCGCCCTCCGCCTCGGCCCACTCCAGCAGCTGCATCCGCCGCGACGCGCTCATCGTGTGCCCCAGGGGAAACTGGTGCGACGGCGTCACATACGCCAGCCGCGCCTTGCGCTTCAGCTTTATCCCCGCCGCTACATTCAACCCGTCCTTGTCTACCGGAACAGGGATCACTCGCGCCCCGTTCAGCGCGAACACCTCCCGCGCCAGCGGATACCCCGGCTCCTCCACCCACACCGCTGTCCCCGGATCCAGCAACGCCCGCGCCGACAGCTCCAGCGCCTGCTGCGACCCGCTCACGATCATGATCTGCTCCGCCTCGCATTGCAGCGAACGCGCCGTCCGCAAATACTCCGCAATCGTCTGCCGCAGCGCCAGCAGCCCCATCACCTCGCCGTAGTGCAGCGATTTGAAGTCAACCTTGCGGCTATGCCGCGCCACCAGCTTCGACCACACCGCGAGAGGGAACTGCTCCGGCGATACCTGCCCCACCGCAAACGCCCCCTGTCCGCTGAACCACGGCGACGCCCCAATCGGCGGCAGTATGGACGAGCGGCTCGCTATCGGCCGCCCCGTTTTCACTCCCGTCTTCACTCCCGTCTTCTCTCCCGCTTTCTCTCCCGCTCTCCCGTTCGTCCTCCCACTCGCCGGCCCGCTTGCCCCCTTCGCCCCGCCGCCCACCGCCTTGCCCGGCGAAACCACCGCCCGCGTCCGCGCTCCGTTCCCGTTTGTCCCCACCGGGCGCGCCCCGAAACTCCCGTTCGCCATGCTCCCGTTTGTAAAACTCTTATCCAGCAGCCCCGGAAGCGCGCTCGATACCACCGTCCCCGCGCCGATCCGCCCCTCAAAAAATCCCTCCGCCAGCAGCTGCGCATACGCGTTCAGCACAGGAAAGCGCGATACCCCCAACTCCCCCGCCAGCACCCGCGTTGATGGGATCCTCTGGCCCGGACGCAGCCTCCGCTCCACGATCGCCGAGCGATACGCGTCGTAGATCTGCCGGTGCAGCGGCTTCATCGCCGCCCGGTCAATCGCGATCAGCGGCGCCAGTCCCGACGGGGCGCGCTTCATGCGGTCTCTGTTCGCCTCTTGCATCTGACTTCTGCTCTCTTCACGCGGTCTCTCTGCTCGCTTCAGGCGCTCTAGCTTCCTCGCTTCAGGCGCTCTGACCTCTTAGACGTCGCAGATTAAAAAAGTGGTGACAATGGATAGGCCGTTTTCAACAGAAGTGGGTATGGCGTGTGACCATTTTATGCCCGACCCTGTGCCCACGGGCTTCTTTGCACCCCTTCTTCACCTCCGGAGACACACGGACCGATGGCTTTCACCGACAAACTCACCACTCCCTCCCGCTGGATCTTCGCCATCGCCATCACCGACTTCGGCATCCAGAATCTGATCAGCGCCCGCTCCTCCGACCCGCCCTTCATCCCCGTCATCCCCTGGCTCCCGCTCATCCCCGCGCTCGCTTACCTCACCGGAGCCTTCCTCTTACTGTCTGGCCTGGCACTGCTGGCTAACTTTCGGCCACGGCTGGCAGCTCTGCTGCTGGCCGTCTTTTTTATCGCCGTCGAGATTGTGGAGCTCATCCCCCGCGCCTTCGCCGTCCCCTTCGACCTCGGCATCCGCACCATCGTCCTCGAGGCCCTTTGCATCGCTGCCGGCGCCATGCTCATCGCCCGCGTCAGCCCCGCCCCGCCGCAGGATAGGCGCTGGCTCTCCGCCCTCCTCGCCTCCGCCCGCTACCTCATCGCCCTCTCCATGGTCCTGTTCGGAATCGCCCACTTCCTCCTCCTCAAATTCATCGGCTCTCTCATCCCCGTCTGGCTCAAAGGCAACCCCACTGGAGGAGTCGCCTGGGCCGCCTTCACCGGCGGCTTCATGATCCTCGCCGGAATCCTCATCGCGCTCTATCCCCTCCTCCCCCGCGCCTCCCGCATCGCCGCCCTGCTCCTCGGCCTCATGTTCCTGCTCTGGTTCCTGCTCCTCCACCTGCCCCGCGTCTTCTCCTCCACCGGCCTCCACAAGCCCGACGAATGGCAGAGCGCCTTCATCTGCCTCGCCATGTGCGCCGTCTGCTGGCTCCTCGCCACCCAACCGCCCCGCCCCTTGCTCAACTAACGCCCGCCACAAATAAAAACGGACGCGATGGAATCCATCTGCGTCCGCCTCTGCCTCTAACCTTGCTCTTCTTTAGTCCCTGACCGTTCCGGCCCCGGCCCCTCGCCTCACACCTGCATCACTTCCTTCTCTTTGTTCTTGCCCATCTCCTCGATGCGCGTGATCTCATCATCGGTCAGCTTCTGAATCTCCTCGAGCGACCTCTTCTCTTCGTCTTCTGAGATCTTCTTCTCCTTGCCCGCCTTCTTGATCGCATCGTTGCCGTCGCGCCGAATGTTCCGGATCGCCGTCCGGTGCTCCTCAAGCGTCCGGTTCAGCTGCTTCACTACCTCCCGCCGCCGCTCCTCATTCATCGGGGGCACCGGCACCCGGATCACCTTCCCGTCATTCTGCGGATTGAACCCCGCCTCCGACGTCCGTATCGCCTTCTCCATATCGGCCATCGCGCTCGGGTCAAACGGCTGCACGATGATCATGTTCGGCTCCGGCGCGCTCACCTGCGCCACCTGGTTGAGCGGCATCTCGGTGCCGTAATACTCCACCTTGATCTGGTCGAGCATGTGCACCGACGCCCGCCCCGTCCGGGTCGCCACCAATGCCCGGCGAAAGTCCTCAACTGCCTTTTCCATGCGGACTTTCAGCTGCTGATGCACTTCTTTGAGTGCCGGAATCCCGGCCATAACTGACGCTGCCATCGCTTGTTAACCGTCCTCGAATCGTCCCTTTTTAACTCCCGGATTGGTGCCGCTTTGCGTTCCCCCCCGGCTGCCCTTATCCTACAACTAGCAACTAGTTGCGTGCGCTCCATCGCGCGCGTATCGCAACCGGTTGCAGCATCACAGCTCTAGCTCCCGGCACCTCTTTATGGCAGACGAGAAAGCAAAATTTAAGCTGCGGCCTGTCACCAAAGGCATCTGGATCGTTCGGTGCCCGGTCTGCGCCCTGAGCTTCTCAGGCTTCCGCTGCGTCCGCGCCGCCGGCGTCCGCGGCTTCTTCTTCTGCCCCAACTGCGCCACCGGCCTTGAGATGCGCGGCCGCTGGATCAGCGTCCTCATCGAACTCGGCGTCATCGGCATCATCGGCATCTTTACTTATTTCTTTTTTGAATTCTTCCGGCATCGCACCATCGGCCTCGTCCTGTTTTTCTCTACCGGAGCCGTCATGCTCCTCTTCGTCGCCATCCTCTGCGCCCGCCACATCATCCAACTCGGCCGCCAGGACGTGGACGCCTCCTTCGTCCTCTAACCAACGACGCGCGCCACCCCCGCTGCACTGGCTTTTTTGTCTCCGGTGTCTCTCCGGCCGATCGGGCTCGCGCGCAGCAAATACGCCGCGCAGCAACCTGCAGCTCCTCTTGCTGTTGCCGTTGCTTTTTGAGCTGGCCCCGCGCCCCTACTGCAGCACCGTCATGCCCGTGCTCGCCGCCTGCTCGTGCGCGTGATAACTCGATCGCACCAGCGGCCCGCTCTCCACGTGTCTGAACCCCATCGTCAGCGCCATTTCCTTCATCCGCTGAAACTCTGCCGGAGTGTACAGCCGCGCCATCGGCAAATGGTCCTTCGACGGCCGCAGATACTGCCCAATCGTCAGAATGTCCGTCCCCACCGCCGCCAGGTCGCGATACACCGCCAGCAGCTCGTCCCACGTCTCGCCCAGCCCCACCATCACGCCGGATTTTGTAACCATCTTTGCATCTATTTTCTTCGCCAGCTCCAGCAGTCCCAGGGTCCGCTCATACCGCGCTCCCGACCGCACCGCCCGGTACAGCCGCGGGACCGTCTCCGTATTGTGGTTCAGCACCTCCGGCCCCGCCTCCACCACAATCCGTATCGCCTCGGCATTGCCCTGAAAGTCCGGAATCAGCACCTCCACCCGGCACCCCGGCGCCTGCCGCCTGACTTCGTCAATCAATATCGCGAACGCCCGCGCGCCCCCCACAATGTCATCGTCGCGGTTCACACTCGTCACCACCGCATGCTTCAGCCCCAGCGTCCGAATCGCCTCCGCCACCCGCCGCGGCTCGTCAAAATCAATCGCCTCCGGCCGCCCCTTCGGTACCGCGCAAAATCCGCACCGCCGCGTGCACGTGTTCCCCAGCATCATGAACGTCGCCGTCTTGTGCTCCCAGCACTCGCCTATGTTCGGGCAGTGCGCGCTCTCGCACACCGTGTGCAGCCCCAGCGATCGCGCCAGCCGCTTCAGCTCGTGATAGTTCTCCCCTACCGGAGCCCGCGCCTTCAACCAATCCGGCTTCTTCGCCGCCCGCCGTGGCCCCAGCTCAATCTGCACCAGTCCGGCGCCCGCCGCTTCCAGATCAAACGCGCTCTCAGAATGCGCTCGACCTTCCGCCGGCGCGCCTTGCCCGGCTTCGGAAAATAACGCGACACCTGGAATCACTGCAGACATGCTCCCCATATCTTAAATCGCCCGCCCCGCATCGCGCCCGCCCACTGCCATCGCCCTCCAATTTGCGCCCTCGTGTCCGCGCCCATATCTCCACCCCCGCATATCAACCGAAAGTCTGATGTTTTCGCCGCCCCACTCCGATACTCTCGGCTCGCGTTTTCACTTCATCAAATGCAGCTGCGCCGCCGCCCCCCATCTTCGAGAAAGCAGAACCCAATTCCTTCTTCCATGTCTCTCACAGAAACTTCGACTCCTAAGCTCCGCGCTCGCCTTCACCGCGCTCCTCGCCCTTGCCGCCCCTGCCTTCGCCCAAACCTCCGCCGCTCCCCCCGCCAACCCCAACTTCTTCGAACGCTGGCAGGCCCGCGCCACCGCCACCCAGGCCAGGCAGCCCGGCTGGTCCGGCCCCGTCTTCGCTCCCTACCCCATGCTCGTCCAGATCGTCCGCTTCGACTTCGACCGCCCCATCGCGCCCAACTCCACCACTACTTGGAACCTCGGCTCCAACAAGGGCGTCATCTTCATCCCCTTCGCCAATACTGAAATCACCATCAGCACTCCGCCCTACGTCGTCCACTCCGCCCCCAACACCGTTAACGGATTCGGCGACATCGGCTTCTACGGCAAATACCGCATCCTCACCACCACCCGGCACAGCGGCGGCATGCTCAGCTTCCTCCTGCTCTCCACCATCCCTACCGGCGATCACAAAAACGGCTCGCTCGACGCCGTCGTCACCCCGCTCCTCGCCGCCGGCAAAGGTTTCGGCCGCTTCGACATCCAGTCCTGCATCGGCATCGCTCTGCCCCTCGGCCACACCTCCAAGCTCGGCCGCCCCATCCCGTGGAACACCACCCTCCAATATCACGCCGGAAAATATCTCTGGCCCGAGATCGAGTCCAACGCCACCTTCTACGACGGCGGCCCCAATCACGGCAAGAAGCAGGAGTTCATCACTCCCGGCCTCATGGTCTCAAAAATCAAGCTGCATCCCAGCGATCCGCACTCCCGTCTCGGACTCGCCCTCGGCACCGGCGTGCAAATCGCCACCAGCAGCTTCCACTCCTACAACCACGAGCTCGTCTTCTCCACCCGCTTCCTCTTCTAAGCGCCCGCTCTTCCAACCTCTCGCTCTCTCTTGCGCCGCGGCCTGCTTTAGCGCCGCGGCTCTTTTTTAGTGCCGCGGCTTTTTTTCGCCTGCGGCCTTTTACAAAGCCACAACGGTTCATCTCTCTCAGAATTCTCTGCCCTTGTCTCAACCGCAGCCCGCGCGCTCCCGCCGCTGCTCTCAGCTACTCCCCAGCCTTCTTCTTCAGCCCCGGCACAATCGCCGCCTGGTACTCCGCCTCTACCGTCTGCGCCAGCCGCAACGCCTCCACATAATGCGTGTGCGCCTCCTCCGTCTTGCCCTCCGCCGTCAGCACATCGCCCATCGCCTGCTGCACCATCGCGTTGTCGGGAGCCAGCTTCATCGCCTCACTCGCCTCGCTCGCCGCCTTCTCAACACTCGCCGCCGCATCAACTTGCTTCTGTGTCTTGGCTGCCTTCACCAGGTCCACCGCTCGCTGCGCATGCACCAGCGCCGCCGCCAAAGGAACCGCGAACTTCCCGTCATACACATCCACCCCGTACTGAATCACCGCCGTCGGCCGCCGGCTCCGAAACGCGTCATAGGGATTCAGCTTCCCGCTCCCCAACTCAATCCCCGCCAGGTCTCCGTCCGAGATCAGCACCGGCCCCTCAATCTCCGCCGGAACATCCTCCAGATCATGCTCCCAATACAGCGTCTCCATCGTCGGCAACACCCGGCAATGCACCCCATAGTCGTTCGGATCCATCGCTCCATACGCAAAATATGCGAACCAGCACGGAGGATCGCCCCGCCCATCCAGATAAATCTTCACCGCCTTCAACTGCTGCGCCCAGTCGGTATTCGCGTCGCTCAGATATAGATACGTCTTTGTCGGTCCGCCCCACGCCTCGTTGGAATACGCCATGTACGCCGGAAAAACTCGCAGCGATGTCACCGCCTGCCACACCAGCAGCGCCACCACCACCGCCATCCATGCAGGATTCACACCACTCCCGGCAACTCCCGCCTTCATCGGCGGCTCACACGCCTTCACCGCCCCCCGCCTCTCAACCCGCGGCTCGATCCACGCCGCCGCTCCGCCGCCAATCAGCACCAGCAGAAATGGGTAGATCGGCAAAATGTGTCGGTGCCCGATATTCATCTCTGACGGAATCACCATCGCCATGAATATCCCCACCGGCACCAGCAGAAACATCAGCTCGCGCCATCCCCGCAGCCGCCGCGTCACCACCGCCGCCAGCGCCACCACCAGCAAAATCAAAAACGGCAGGGTGGACTTGATCAGAAACGCAGCAGGGAAGTAGACCCAATGCCCCAGCGGATAGGCCCGCCCGAAAAAGTATCCCGGCTCCGTGTGCGCCGTGATCTTCGTGTTCGCCAGCCCCATAATGTAACCTTCCGGCAACAAATGCACTCGCGCCATCCAGCCCATCAGCCGCACCACCCCCGGGCTCGCATAGGGCTTCAGCTGCTCGAGATAATCCGGCACCAGCAGGGGATTCATCACCAATCCCGCCGGCCGCGCCGCATATCGGAATCCGTAGAACGCCCACAGCACCAGCCACGCAATCAGCCCGCTCAGCAGCACCGCGCCGGCCAATCGCAGCAGCAGGGAAGTGCCGCCTTCCCGCCGCTCCTTCTCCGCCCCCACCACTCCTTTCTCCGCCCCCACCACTCGCCCACCGCCAGCACCGCCAGCATCCCGAAGACAATCACCCCGGTATACTTCGTCGCCATCGAGCATCCCGCCAGCACTCCCACCAGCCCCAGCCGCGCCCAGCTCGCCGCAGCCGGTCCATCCAGCCCGCGCACATAGCCATAAAACGCAAACACTGTGGCAAATAGAAATAGAGAAATCCCGATGTCGGTCGTCACCAGCGCGCCATGCGCCAGAAAGTTCGGGTCAAACGCGAACAGCGCCAGCGCAATCACCGCCGCCAGGTCCCCATACAGCCGCCGCGCGATTACAAAGATTAGTCCCGCCAGCAGAAACGCCAGCAACGACGCCGCAATATGCGCCCGCAGCAACAACCGCTCCCGGTCATTGCGCGCCACAAACTTCCAGCCCGACCAATATGCCTCGGAGCCAAACTCGCGCCCCTCAAGCTTCGGCTCCCACAGCTGCATCGGAAGCAGCGGCGCCGCTGCCAGCATCTTCACCAGCGGCGGCACCTCCGGGTTCAGCCCATAATCCCGATGCTTCAGCTCGTTATAGCCGTCAAATAAATGGTGCGCCTCGTCCCACGTCAGCGACTGCAGCTGCAGTGCAGGGAAGAGCTGGCACCCAAACACAATCAGCAACGCCGCCGCTGCCAGCCATGGCCACCACCGCCGCCCGCGCTCTCGCGGTAACCCCTGCTGCGCTTCGCTCATGCCTTATGCAGCCTCAGCTCCCGCCCGAATCCCCGCCGCCATCGCATACACCAGCGCTTCCACTCCCGCGCCCGTCACCGCGGAGATCTCATACAGCGCCAGCTTCTTCTTCTTCGCAAACGCCCGCAGCTTCTTCAACTTCTCGGCGTTCGCCACATCGCACTTCGCCGCCGCCACAATCATCGGCTTCTCCGCGAGCCCATGCCCAAAGCTCTTCAGCTCGTTCATGATCACGTGAAAGTCCTCCACCGGATCCTCGCGCCCACTCCCATCCGACACATCCACCAGGTGCACCAGCAGCCGCGTCCGCTCAATGTGCCGCAGAAACTGCACTCCCAGCCCCGCGCCTAAATGCGCCCCCGCAATCAGCCCGGGAATGTCCGCCACCACAAAGCTCTCCATCTCCCACGCCTCAGCCGCCTCCGCTGCGCCTCCATCCCCACCGGCCGTGCCCTTCGCCCCCGCCTTGCTCACCGCCGGCTTCCGCGCTGCCGCCCCCGCCCCCGCCCCCGCCTTCGCCCCCGCCTTCGTCTTCGTCTTCGTCTTCAGGCTCGCCACACTCCGCCCCGCCGACACCGTCGCGGCTTTCGTCTTGCTTCTCGTCTTGACCTCGCTCTTGCCCTTGCTCTCTGATCCTGCCACCGGCTTGCCCGCCCCGCGTCCCTGCGGCCCCACCCGCACCACCCCCAGATTCGGCTCCAGCGTCGTGAACGGATAATCCGCAATCTTCGGCCGCGCCGCGCTTATCCGCGCAATCAACGTGCTCTTCCCCACGTTGGGGAACCCAACCAGCCCCGCATCCGCCAGCAGCTTCAGCTCCAGCCGGTAGTTCCGCTCCTCGCCCGCCCGCCCCAGCTCATGCTCTCGCGGAGCCTGGTGCGTCGGCGTCGCAAAATGCTGGTTGCCCGCGCCCGCCGCGCCCGCCCTTGGCAATCACCATCCGCTCATCCGGCGTCGCAAAATCATGAATCAGCTCGCCGGATCCGCCTCGTCATACAGCAGCGTCCCCACCGGCACCCGCAGCACCATGCTCTCGCCCATCCCGCCCCGTGCAGTTGGAACCCTCGCCATGCCGCCCGCGCTCGCCCTTGTGCTCCGGGTTGTACCGGAAATGTATCAGCGTGTTATGCCGCTGGCTCGACTCCATAATCACGTCGCCGCCGCGCCCGCCGTCTCCACCGCTCGGCCCGCCACGCGGCACAAACTTCTCCCGCCGAAACGCCATGCAGCCGTTCCCGCCGTCGCCCGCCTTCACCCGAATTCTCGCTTCATCCAGAAACATCGTCCCACCAGTGTAGCCACGCCCCCGCCTCAGTTACAAAACGCGCCCATATCGCCCCCGCTATTACCCGCCTCACAACCGGCTATCCACGCCGCCCAATCCGCGCTACGCTTCCCCAGCATCCCCCCTCATGCCGCGCCGGGCCCATGTTCTTCTTGCTGCCTTTCTCTGCCTCGCATTTCTCACTCCGCCCCTCCGCGCCCAATCCTCCACCTTCGGCTCGCTCGCCGGTGTCGTCACCGATCCCTCCGGAGCCCGCGTCCCCGGCGCCCTCATCCACCTCATGCAGCCCGAGACCCGCGCCTCCATCCACCTCACCGCCGACGGCTACGGAAGCTTCTCCGCACCCGCCCTCTTCCCCGGCCGCTGGCGCATCTCCATCTCCGCCCCCAGCTTCTCCGTCTCCGCCATGTGGGTTGACATCGAGGTCGGTCGCACTACCTATCTCTCCTCCGGACAGATCAATCTCCCCGCCATCGTCACCACCGTCTTCTCTACCACCGGCGCCCCGCTCGATGCCTCCGGTCCCGCCATCTCCACCAACATCTCTTCCGCAGAAATCGACGGCCTCCCCATCAACGGCCGCCGCTGGCAATCCTTCGCTCTCCTTGCTCCCACCGCCAACCCTGACGGAAACGGTGAGCTCATCAGCTTTCGCGGCATCTCCGGCCTCCACAACAACTCCACCCTCGACGGCGCCGACTCCAACCTCTCCTTCTCCGCGCCTGACGGAGCCCACTCCCGCGTCCCCTACACCATCTCCCAATCCGCCATCCGCGAATTCCAGGTCAACGTCTCCACCTACTCCGCCCAATACGGCCGCGCTGCCGGAGCCGTCATTGACACCGTCACCAAATCTGGCGGAGACGCTCTCCACGGCGATGCCTTCTTCTACGACCGCAACAGCGACTTCCTCGCCGCCAGTCAGGGCACCCCGCTCGTCCTCCCCCAGCCCGACGGAACCCTCGTCCCCACGCAACCTCCCACCGACAATCGCCGTCAGTGGGGAGCCGCACTCGGCGGCCCCCTCCGCTTCGCCTCTCACTCCTCCGCCTCAGCCGACACGCGCCTCTTCTGGCATTACACCTATGACCAGGAGTCGCGAAATTTTCCCGCCCTCTCCACCATCACCAACGGCCCGCAGTTCGCCCTCTCCCCAGCCGCTCCCCCCGATCCCACAGGATTCAATCCCTCCACCTCCTCCTGCTCCGGCCTCACCACCGGCCCCAACAAATACACCGGCTCCGTCCTCACCCCCGCCCTCTACGGCACCCAGGGCGCCTGCTACCTCAATCTCTACGACTCCACCCTCTATCCCAACTACGCCTCCGCTGCCGCTGCCTACAACAACTCCCTCGCCTACATCTATTCCTTGCTCGGCCCCGCGCCCCGCACCAGCAGCGTCATCAATAATCTCCCGCGACTCGACTGGCGCATCAACGCCCGCTCCTATCTCGCCGTCGAATACAACCGCTTTCGCTATTCCGCTCCCGGCGGCGGCGAAACCCGCCCCTTCGTTAACGACGGCATATCATCGCTCGGCAACGACGCCCTTAAGCTGGATCAGCTCATAGCCCGCCACAGCTTCTTCATCACCGCAAACCTGGTCAACGAATTCCGCGCCGGCTTTCAGCACAACATTGACACCGAATACGCCCCGCCCCCGCTGCCGCAGGAGCCCCACACTGCACTAAACGGCACCGCCGCGCCCGGCATCAACATCGCCCAGACCCTCGCCATCGGCACCCTCCCGCAACTCAACCGCAACGCCTTCCCCAACGAAAAGCGTCTTCAATTCGCCGATACCTTCGCCTGGGTCCGCGGCCGCCATACCTTCCACATCGGTGGCGACTATCAGCACGTCACCGATCAGGTCAACGCCCTCTACGCTGCCGCCGGCAAATACTCCTACACCAACATGCAGGACTTCCTCATTGACAACTCCACCCAGTCCGCCATCCCCTCCGCCCACTGCGGCATAAATAATTCGTCACAGTATTTGTGCTATTCCTCCTACCAGCAGGGCTTCGGCGTCCCCAGCCTCACCTTCGCCACCAACGACTCCGCCCTCTTCGCGCAGGATGATTGGAAGATCTCCCCCCGCCTCGTCCTCAATCTCGGTCTCCGCTACGACCTCGAGCAGCTCCCCCCGGCGCAGCTCCCCAACCCCCTCCTCGCCTCCACCGCCAGCCTTCCTTCGGACAAGAACAACTACGCCCCCCGCCTCGGCTTCGCGTGGGACGTCTTCGGCCACTCCCGCACCATCCTCCGCGGCGGCGCCGGACTCTACTATGGCCGCCTCCTCGCCTCTACCGTCTACAACGCCCTCACCAATACCGCCACCACCGGCGGCCAGACCCTCTACAGCATCACCAGCGGCAACACTGCCCCGCAATATCCCCTCACCCTCGCCGCCCCGCCTACCCTCACCTCCACCTCCGCTCCTTCTGTAACAGTGTTTGCGCAAAAGTATCAGCTTCCCTCCATCCAGCAGGCCAGCCTCGAGATTGAGCAGGACCTCGGCCGCTCGACCGCCCTCACCCTCGCCGGATTGCTCTCCCTCGGCCGCGATTTCCCCATCGTCGTTGACACCAATCTCAATCTGCCCGGCTCCATCGCCGGCCTGCCCGCCTCCATCACTTACAACTTCGTCAACGGAGGCCCGCTCGACGGCCAAACCATCTCCTACCCCTTCTACGCCGGACCCCGCCCCAACCTGAACTTCGGCGCCATCAATACCTACGAGTCCCGCGCCAATTCCGAATACACCGCCTTCGTCCTCGGCTTCCGCCACCACATCGGCTCCGTCCTCTCCCTCCGCGCTACCTACACCTTCTCCCACGCCACCGACGACGGGCAGGAGACCCACCTCAGCGCCGCCTCCAACCAGGTCCTCGATCCCAACAACTTCGACCTGCAACGCGGCACATCTTCCTACGACCATCGCCAGCGCCTCGTCGCTGCCATCGTCTGGCACCCGCGATTTGAATTCGACAATGCCGGCCTCCAGCACATCGCCCGCGACTGGCAGCTCTCCACCATCATCCAGGCCGCCTCCGGACGCCCCTACTCCGCGCTCCTCATCGGCCGCGCCCCTGCCCAGGAAAATTCAATCGCCTCCCAGGCCATCTCCGCCACCTCCTACGGATACATCGGTGCCGGCGGCTCGGACTTCCTCCCCCAAATCGGCCGCAATCACTACGGCCAGCCCTCCACTTCGCTCGTTGACTTTCGCATCGCCCGCCGCTTCGCAGTCTCCGAGCGCTTTCACCTCCAGGCCATGGCCGAATTCTTCAATCTCCTCAACCATCGCAACCTCTGGGGCTACGGCTCCTCCCCCGGACTCAGCAACGCCGCCTATCAAATCGGCTCCGGTCAGTCCGCCCAAAATCCCGTCACCGCCAGCTACCTCCCCACCTTCCAGCAGGTCAATGCGGCCAACACCTCCACCCTCTTCACCTCGCGCCAGGTCCAATTTGGGGCTAAGCTCGAGTTCTAACCTCTCCCCGCCTCCGCTCCAAGCCGCTCAAAACACACCGCTTGCAATTTCCCCAAAATCCGCTTCCCAAGATGGATTTGCTGGACTCGATTAATCACGGAAGTTTGCTTGACCGCTACCACTTTCGTGTTACGTTGACCTTGCTCAAGCAGTCCTTGCCGACTTCCCCAGGCCGGTTGGAACTTTCCCTCAATCTCTGGTTCTCAGGAGTCGCATCATGCACAGCCGTCGCTCTCTCAAATCTCGCATCGCTTTCATCGCCTTGGTTCTCCCCTTTCCCGCTCTGCTCTTCTTTCCCGAAGCCCGCTGCCAGGATGTTCAGCAGCCCGTGACCCTCACCGCCCAGGCTGCCTCCACCACCGGCCTCGCCATCTCGCCCGACTCCGCCGACAACGGCACCGCGGTCACCTTCACCGCCAATGTCACTCCGGTCCAGGGCAAGCCCGCTCCCACAGGGACCGTCGGCTTCTACTTCGGCGACTACCTGCTCGGCTCCGCGCCCGTTAAAAACGGCACCGCCACCCTCGACTTCTCCACCGTGCCCGTTCCCAACGGCACCTTCCCCATCACCGCCACTTATAACGGCGACGCCAACTATCAGCCCTCGCACTCCGGCGGTCACAATCTCCACATCCGCTGCGACAGCAACTCCCAGACCTCGCTCGCCGCTTCGCCTTCGCAGATTTATCCCGGCACGCCCATCAATCTGCAGGCCGACGTCCAGCCCCGTCAGGGCGGACCCAGCCCCACCGGCATCGTCCTCTTCTTCGATGGCGATCACTACCTCGGTTACGCCAACGTTAAAGGCACCGTCGCCAACTTTACCGTCTCCACCCGCTACTTCCACTCCGGCACCGCTTACTTCGCGGCCGTCTATCTGGGAGATAAGATCTACCTGCCATCGCTCTCCAACACCTCCTGGTCTTACGTGAACTAAGCCAGCGCCGGTGCATAGGATTTAGCGGGCTGCTCCGTTGGGGGACGAAGCAAACCGCTAATATAAAGGGTCGGAGCCTTCGGGCCTCGGCCCTTTTTTCATTCCACCCCATGTCCTTTACTGAACATTTCGACGTCGTCATCGTCGGCGCCGGCCACGCTGGCTGCGAAGCCGCCATGGCCTCCGCGCGCATGGGCCTCCGCACCGCCCTCTGCACCCTCAACCTCGACCTCATCGCCCAGATGTCCTGCAATCCCGCCGTCGGCGGAATCGCCAAAGGCCACCTCGTCCGCGAAGTGGACGCACTCGGCGGCATCATGGCCGAAGTCACCGACGCCGTCGGCATCCAGTTCCGCCTCCTCAACACCTCCCGCGGTCCCGCCGTCTGGTCCCCCCGCGCTCAATGCGACAAGCAGCAATATCGCATCAAAATGCGCGAGCTCCTCGAGTCCCAGCCCAACCTCATCCTCAAACAAGCCGAGGTTGTGGACCTGGTCTTCGCTCCCGACTTCGCTCCCGACTCCGCTCCCGAATTTTCCGACTCCGCTTCCGCCGGCGCACCCTCCCGCCGCCGCGTCACCGGCGTCCTGCTCCGCGACGGACGCACCTTCTCCGCTCCCGCCATCATCATCACTACCGGGACCTTCCTCAACGGCCTCATCCACTGCGGCGAACAGAAATACTCCGCCGGCCGCTCCGGTGAGCCGCCCTCCGTCCTGCTTGGCGAGGCCCTCAAGCGCCTCGGCCTCCGCAGCTGCCGCCTCAAGACCGGGACCCCTCCCCGCCTCGACGGCCGCACCATTGACTGGTCGCGCTTTGAAGAGCAGCCCGGCGACGCCGACCCCACTCCCTTCAGCTTCCGCACCCGCAGCCTGCCCCAGCCCCAGGTCAGCTGCCACATCGCCTATACGTCACCGGAAACGTTACAAATTATCCGCGACAACGTCCACCGCTCCCCCATGTACTCGGGGCAAATCGAAGCCATCGGCCCCCGCTACTGTCCCTCCATCGAAGACAAAGTCGTCCGCTTCCCCGACAAAACGCAGCACCAGTTCTTCCTCGAGCCCGAGGGCCTCAATACGCACGAGGTCTACATCAACGGCATGTCCACCTCTCTGCCGATGGACGTCCAATACGCCATCGTCCGCTCCATCCCCGGCCTCGAGCACGCCGAGATGCTCCGCCCCGGCTACGCCATCGAATACGACGCCATCGATCCCACCGAGCTCTCCCGCTCGCTCGAAGTCAAATCCATCGCCGGCCTTTTTCTCGCCGGACAAATCAACGGCACCAGCGGCTACGAAGAGGCCGCCTGCCAGGGCCTCATGGCCGGAATCAATGCTGCACTCGCCGTCAAAGGCGAGCCGCCCTTCACCCTCGATCGCACCGAGGCCTACACCGGCATCCTCATTGACGACCTCATCTCCAAAGGCACCAACGAGCCCTACCGCATGTTCACCTCGCGCGCTGAGTTTCGCCTCCACCTCCGCATTGACAACGCCGACCGCCGCCTCACTCCCCACGGCCGCCGCCTCGGCCTCATCTCCGACGCCGCGTGGCAGGATTATGAGTCCAAGCAGCGCCGCCTCGTCGCCCTCGACACTCTCCTCGCTTCCACAAAAATAGACGTCGCCCAACTCGCCGCCTCCGACCTCGCCCCAGCCTTCGCTCCCGGCTTCGACTACTCGAAACTCGCCGGACAAACCTGGGCCCAGCTCCTCAAGCGTCCCGAAGTCTCCATCGAATCCATCGCCCCGCTCCTCTTCAGCGAAATGAACGCCCGCGAAAACGCCGACAGGGAAGTCTTCGCCCCCTGGCTCTCCTCCGCCGCCGCCTCTGAAAAACTTCCCGCCCACGTGCGCAATGAAATCAAAACCGTCGAGACCGAAATCAAATACGCCGGCTACCTCAACCAGCAACGCCGCACGATGGATAAGCTTCGCGACTCCGAACAGAAATCCATCCCCGACTGGTTCGACTACTCCGGCATCTCCGGCCTCTCCCGCGAAATGCACGAGACCCTCACCCGCGTCCGCCCGCAAACCCTCGGCCAGGCCAGCCGCATTCCCGGCGTCACTCCCGCCGCCCTCTCGCTGCTCCACATCTATATAGAGATCCAATCCCGCCGCCGAAAAGCATTCGCTTCAGCCTGACCACGCGCATCTCTCCCACCGCTGCATCACCGCGCCGGGTTGCTTCGCAAAATCAAATTCCCTGAACTTTCGTGCCATTCTCCCGCCGCAATTCTGGCAACACGCCCCCGCCCTCCACCATCACAACTACCAGCCGCTGCTAGATGGAGTCTCCTTCCCTGCAAAAGGGGGCCATCAACTTCCAAAGCCGCCGGCAAATTAAAGGAGACGCACGTATGCGCGGACTTAAAACACTTCTATCTTCCACGGCTCTTGTCCTGGCACTGACAACCATGCCCGCTCCGTCGAACGCACAAGTCGCCATCAGCATCGGCGGCCCGCCGCCCGTCTGCCAATACGGCTACTACCCCACCGCGCCTTATGGATGCGCGCCCGTCGGCTACTACGGCCCCGGCTACTTCTACAACGGCATCTTCCTCGGCGTCGGCCCCTGGGCCGGTTGGGGATATGGTCACGGCTGGGGCAGCCATCGCTTCGTCTCTGACGGAGGCGGTCGCTATCACGGCAACGAAGGCTATCGCGCCAACCACTCCACCTACGCCCGCAACACTACCGTCGTCCACAACACGGTCGTCCGCAACAATAACGTCCACAACAATCACACGGTTGCGGCTCACCGCAGCTCCCCGCACAATAACCACGTCGCGGCTCGCGGCCCGGCGCACGCAGCACCCCACGCGACTGCCGCACACTCCGCTCCCCACGCAGCTCCCTCACACGGCGGTGGCGGCGGATCACACGGCGGCGGCGGCGGACACGGCAGCGGTCGTCGCTAACCCTCACTCGCACCTACTCTCTCCACCACGGGGCCGCTTTCACGCGGTCCCGTTTCTCTTGCCCCCGTCTCTTGCCACCGTTTCTCTTGCCCCCGCTCCCCATCGCCTCGATATAGCTCCACAGCGGTCTTTATTGCTCAGACTCCCCCTGATCCCACTCGCTAAAGTTGTTTCATGCAGCGACTAAAAGCTCTTCTTACCACCTCAGCAGTTCTCGCAGCGTTGGCTGTCGTTCCCGCCGCGCATGCGCAGGTTGTTATCGCCGTCGGCGGACCGCCGCCGGTTTGCGCTTACGGTTATTACGACTACGCCCCCTACTCCTGTGCGCCCGTCGGCTTCTACGGCTCGGGATATTTCTACAACGGCATCTTCCTCGGCATGGGCCCCTGGGCCGGCTGGGGCTATGGCCACGGTTGGGGCGAGCATCGCTTCGTAAACGGCGGCGGCGGCAGATACAACGGTGGCGGCGGCTATGCGGCCAACCACTCCACCTACGCCCGCACCACCGTCACCCGCAACAACACCGTCATCCATAACAACACCACGGTGAATCGCACCAACAATCGCGGCAACAACGGCGGCGGCAATCACGCAATCCCTGCCCACGCGCCCGCCACCCACAACTCCCCGCGGCCCGTCGCGAGCCGCCAGCCCGTTGCCCACGGATCCCCGCAGTCCCATGCCTCCGCTCCCCATGCCTCCGCTCCCAGCGGTGGTCAGTCACGCGGTGGTGGTGGTGGTGGACAGGCACATGGCGGCGGCGGTGGCGCGCACCACTAGATTTGTAACCGAATTTCACTTATTGCTAATCGCAGCACTGCTCTCTCAAGTGGAGGGTGCGCGATTCGCGGCGGCGGAGCCTGAACAGCTTCGCCGTATTTTTTTGTCTCAAGCTCCTGCCGCATCCGCTGCTCCGCTTCTACCGTTCCCGCCCCGCTCCTCCACCCGCCGCACCTTGCGAAAGAGCGCCAGCAGCAGCCCGCACGAAACAAACACCGGCAGCGCCATCGTCAGCATCCCCCGCTGATAGCTGCCCGTCAGATCAACGATGCCTCCCATCCAGCGCGGCCCCACAAATCCGCCCACCAGCGCGATGCTGTTCACCGCCGCAATTCCTGCTGCCGCCGTCTTCCCCCGCAAAAAACTCGGCGCCAGCGCCAGAAACGGCACCTGCAGCGAATTGTGCGCAATCACGATGCAGGCCGCCGCCACCACCACCAGCGCGGCGTTATGCAACACTCCCACCGCCAAAAATCCCGCCAGCATCACCAGCGTCGGCCCCATGATGTGCCAGAACTTCTCCCCTCTCCGGTCCGAGCTCCAGCCGATCGTCAGCATGCTCACCGCCGCCAGCACCCCGATCACCGCGATCAGATATCCGACCTGCGCCACCCTCCAGCCCGTCACCTGCTGCAGCAGCGCCGGCGCCACAAAAATATACCCGTAGATCGAGATCATCGTCGCGAATAGAAACAGCCCCAGCAGCCACACGCGCCCATCTCGCAACGCCGCTCCCACCGCGCCCGCGGCATGCGTCGTCTCTCCGCCATCTCCCCGCCCCAACATCGCCTGCAGCCCCGCGCGCTCCTCCTCCGTCAGCCACTTCGCCTGCGCCGGGGTGTCCGGCAGCATCGTAAAAAACACCACCCCCATCAGCAGTGCGGGAATCCCCTCCAGCAGAAACAGCCACTGCCATCCCGCCAGCCCCAGCTTGCCCTGCATGTTCAGCAGCGTGCCCGCAATCACTCCCATGAATACGGACGACAGCGGCAGCGCAATATAAAAGCGGCTCACCGCGCGGCACCGGTGCTCCCGCGGAAACCATTGCGTCAGATAGAAAATTACTCCCGGAAAAAATCCCGCCTCCGCCGCCCCCAGCAGCAAACGCAGCGCATAAAAATGCCAGGGAGTGCGCACGAATACCATCGCCATCGAGATCAGTCCCCACGTCAGCATGATCCGCGCCAGCCAGCGCCTCGCCCCAAACCGCGTCAGCAGCAGGTTCGACGGCACCTCCAGCGTCGCGTACGTGAGAAAGAAAAGTCCTGCGCCCAGCCCATACGTCGTCGCGCTGAATCCCAGGTCGTGGTTCATCTGCAGCGCCGCAAAACTGATGTTCACGCGGTCTATATAGGCCACCGCATATCCCAGCCCCAGCAGGGGAAGCAGCCGCAGACTCGCCTTCCGCAACGCCGACCTGGCCGCCGCCTCGCTCTCACGGGCCTCAATGACCGCCGCTGCCGGCAACGCGCCCTCCGGTTACAAATTCCTGCGCTGATTTTACGCTCGGCTCTTGCCCGCGACTAGTCCACCGCCACCCGTCGCACCCGCGCTCCCACTCCGCACAGCACCTCATATGAAATCGTTCTGCGATGCCGCGCCAGCTCCTCCGCGCTCACTCGCTCTTCCTGCTGCGCTCCCAGCAACACCACCTCGTCGCCCACCTCGGCGCCCCCGCCTCCACTGCTCCCGATCTCCGTCACATCCACCACCGTCAGGTCCATGCTCACCCGACCCAGCACCGGCGCGCGCTTTCCCCGGATCAGCACTTCGCCGCCCGTCGGCTCTTCCTCAACCGAGCTGGTTATGTTGCTCCACGACATCGCCCGCGAATATCCATCCGCATATCCGACCGGCAGCAACGCCACCCGCCGCGGCCCCGGAGCCACCCACGTCGCCCCATACCCCACCGTGTCCCCCACCGCCAGGTTGTGCAGCGCCACCACCCGCGTCTTCCACTCCATCACCGGCTTCAGCTTCTCAGCCAGCGCAGGAGTCCGCTCCCCATATTGCAACTTCTCCTGTAACAAATAGCCGAACAGCCCAATTCCCGGCCGCAGCATCAGGTGCGCATTCACTCCCCGCGCCATCTCATGCAGCCGCGCCAGCGTCCCATCCGCCGCCGCCGCCCCAATCCCGGCCAGCGTTGACGAGTTGCCCGCCGCTAAAAACTCCGGCCACATATCTTCCTTGCGCGCCGCCAGCGCCGCCCGGCAAAACATCGTCGTCTGCTGCATGTTCTTTTCCGTCACGTGGTCTTCCGCCGACGCCATGTGCGTGTGCAGTCCCTCCAGGCACAGCACCCCGCCCGCCCGCAAGCGCTCCAGCAACGCTGGCAATCCCGTTGAGGAAACCCCCTGCCGGCCCATCCCCGTATCCACCTCAACATGCACCGCCAGCGACGCCGCCCCCAGTCCCATCCGTCGCGCGCCCTGCTCCAGCAGCTCCAGCTGATAGTTCTCCCACACTACGGGAGTCAGCCCGTACTCAATAATCGCCTCCGCCTCGCCCTTCCACGCCCCGCCCATCACCAGCACCCGCGGCAGCAAATTGTCCGGCATCGAACACGACGCCGCATGCGACGCATGCCCGTGCTTTACCTCCCCGCCGCCGGTCTCATCCTCCACGTCGTGCTGCACTTCATCCCGGTCGCCCGCTAACGCCCGGCGCAGCCTCACTCCCTCTTCCACGCTCGTCACGCCCAGCCAGTTCGCTCCCGCCTGCGCCAGCACCGGCCCGCACAACGTTATGCCGTGACCGTATGCGTTCGCCTTGATCACGCAAAGTATCTCCGCCCCCGCGCGCTTGGCATGCGCACGCAACACGTCGTAGTTGTGCTTCAGCGCACTCCGCGAAATCTCTACCCACGTCGGCCGCATCGCTATTCATCTTAGCCCCAGGCGGGCAAATCCAGCCCCCGGCAGGCTTATCCAGCCCCCGGCAGGCAAATCTCGCCTCCCGCCCAAATCAACCGCAAGCCCCTTCGCAGAATTCGCAGCCTCACTCCATCCCCCGGCCGCATCGTTGTCGTTCCACCGCCCGATTAAGCAACGCGCTCTGAAGCGGGTCCAGACCGAAGAAGTAGAAGACGACAGAGTCTGTCATCTTATGGACGCTCGAATCGAGGCACTACTTTGGTTTGAGCGTCTTCACGTTTTCCAAGCTCAAGTCGAGATACTTCTTCAGTTCCTTCGTGTTACTCAGAAGTGAGTCTGGAACTTTGACCCAATCCTTCTTCACAACCCCATAACTCTCAAACCAGGTAGTTTTGTATTTCTTGAGGAACGCCTCCGCTTCGTTGTGAGCTAATCGGATCCCAAGTGTTCCTGTCTGATCGAGATAAGTGAACATATGGCCATTCAGAGATGTATACGGGTGAACATCTCCCTTGCGCTCGATCTTCGGGTTCATTGCGATTAGCTTGATGTACTGCTCCAAAGCTAGGGGAGGGATCTTGCTCTTTGTCGTAGATTTCGGCATAGGAGTCTCGATGGCTTCATCTACTCGCCGGTACCTGGTGGTGTGACGCGTTCAATTATGGCGCCGCGCCGCGAACAACTTATTCCGCGCTCCACGCGGCTGTCAATGCTCACAGCCGTTAATGTAGCGGCGATGAGGCATGCGCGACCCGCTTTCCCGTTTGCGATACTCATCGAGCCTGGGCTACCATATCCAGCCATGTCCACCATCGGCACCGTCCTGTGCTTCTCAAGGGACCCTGAGCTGCTTGAATTGCGTCGCCTTGTTCTGCTTCGGTCGGGCTTTAACGTGCTCACTGCCCTTGAGCTCGATGCGGTACAGCAATTCATAGAGTCATACAAGATTGATCTGCTTATCGTGGGACATACGCTGACCCAGGCCCAATGCCAAGAGGCCATCCGCTTAGCGAAAGCCATGATCCCGCCGATCAAGACGCTCGTCCTGCGCTATGAAGGATCTTCTCCATGCAGCGTCGGACTTGCCGATGGAGAACTAGACTTACTGGGCGGACCCGAGGCGTTGATCGCGAGAGTGAAGGAAATTCTCGCGCCATCAGATCGTAGTGCCTGACCTAAAAGCCCTCGACCGTGTCTGGCCCTCCCGCCCCCACCTCGCCTCATAAAATAATTCCTATGTCCCTCCCGCTTCCTCCCGGCCCCTTCGACGCCTACCTCTTCGACTGTGACGGAACCGTCGCCGACTCCATGCCCCTGCACTACATCGCCTGGTCCCGCGCCCTCGCCGAGTTCAACTGCGCGCTCCCTGAAAATCTCTTCTACGAGTGGGGCGGCCGCCCCATCGTCGAAATCATCGCCAGCCTCAACCAGCAGCACGGCCTCTCCATGCCGGTCGACGAGGTCGCCGCCCGCAAAGAGAACTACTACTACGAAATCCTCCCCCAGCTCACCGCCGTCCCCGACGTCCTCTCACACATCCACTTGAACTACTCCAAAATTCCCTTCGCCATCGTCTCCGGCTCCACTCGCGAGTCCGTCACCGCCTCGCTCCGCATCCTCAACCTGCTCGACAAATTCGATACCCTGGTCTGCGCCGGCGATTACAAAAACAGCAAGCCGCATCCTGAGCCCTTCCTCCTCGCCGCTGCCCGCCTCAACGTCCCGCCCGCTCGCTGCCTCGTCTTTGAAGACACCGACATGGGCATCGCCTCCGCTACCGCCGCCGGAATGGCCTCCGTCAAAGTCCCCGCCGCCTCCACTCGCCCCGCGCAGAAAATCGCGCCGCGCTAGCCCTCCGCCCTCTTCTTCTCCTCGCTCGGTTACGATAGACGCGTCCCGCGCGACCCCTCCCATGCGAAAAGATTTCTCCCCCGCTCTCTCCTCCGCCTCCCGCCACGCCCTCGACTACCTGCATCAGCTCGACCACCAGCCCGTCGGCCCCACCGCCTCGCTCGAAACTCTCCGCCGCCAGATCGTCAAGCCGTGGAACAGCGACCCTCTCCCCGCCGACTCCGTCATCAACGACCTCGTCCGCGACATCCAGGGCGGCCTCAACAACTCCGCCAACGCCCGCTTCTACGCCTGGGTCATCGGCGGCTCGCTCCCCTCCGCCCTCGCTGCCGACTGGCTCACCTCCGCGTGGGACCAGAACGCCGGCCTCTACTCCTGCAGCCCCGCCTCCGCCATCGTTGAAGAGGCCGTCGGCGCCTGGCTCATAGATCTCTTCCGCCTCCCCGCCGATTGCTCCTTCGCCCTCGTCACCGGATGCCAGATGGCCCACACCACCGCCCTCGCCGCCGCCCGCAGCTGGCTCCTCAAGCAGCGCGGCTGGGATGTCGAGCAGCAGGGAATGGCCGGCGCTCCCCCCATCCACATCCTCTGCGGCACCCGCCACGCCACCATCGACCGCACCGTGCGCCTGCTCGGCTTCGGCGCCCAGTCCATCTCCAGCCTCGCCGTTCACAACGACGGCTCACTCGACCCCACCGCCCTCGACACCGCTCTCGCGCGACCTCAACGGTCAGCCCGCCATCGTCGTCTTACAGGCAGGCGATGTGAATACCGGCGGCTTCGATGACTTCAGCACTCTCATTCCCATCGCGCGCCGCTACGGTGCGTGGGTCCACATTGACGGCGCGTTCGGACTCTGGGCTGCCGCCAGTCCCCGCTACTCCCGCCTCACCCGCGGCGTCGAAGCCGCCCACTCCTGGGCCACCGACGGACATAAGTGGCTCAACGTCCCCTACGACTGCGGCTACGCGTTCGTCGCCGAGCCCGACGCCCATCGCGCCTCCATGAGCTATCACGCCAGCTACCTCGTGCAGCAGCAATCGGCCCGCGAGCCCCTTGATTGGAACCCGGAATTCTCCCGCCGTGCCCGCGGCTTCGCTAGCTACGCCGCCCTCCGCGAACTCGGCCGCTCCGGCGTCCAGGAGCTCGTCGAGCGCTGCTCCGACTCTGCCGCTCAACTCGTCTCCTCACTCGGCGAGCTTGAGGGAGTCGAAGTCCTCCGCCACCCCATCATCAATCAGGGAATCGTTGCCTTCCTCCCGCCCGTCCCCGCCGCCGACTCTAGCCCCGCCTCGTCCCGACCCCGCCGCATTCAACGACGAAGTCATCGCCGCCATCAACGCCGAGGGAACCGCCTTCTTCTCCGGAACCACCTTCAACGGCCGCCGCGCCATGCGCATCAGCGTCTCCAACTGGCAGACCTCGCCCGACGACGTCCGCAAAACCGTCGCCGCCGTCGCCCGCGTCCTCCACACCTTCCGCACCCGCGCGCTCGCAACCAGATAATTCCGAGTATCTTGATTACTCTGCCGCTTTCCCCACTCCCAGGAAAGCCCCGAAGGAGCCCTCGCCATGGGACATATATATGGAAGCATCCTTGAAACCGTCGGCAACACTCCCGTCGTCCGCATCAATCACCTCGCGCCCCCCGACCAGAATGTCTACGTCAAGATTGAAGCCTTCAATCCCCTCGGCTCCGTCAAAGACCGCCTCGCCCTCGGCGTCATAGAGGACGCCGAACGCACCGGTAAACTCAAGCCCGGCCAGACCGTCGTCGAAGCCACCAGCGGCAACACCGGCATCGGCCTCGCCATGGTCTGCGCCGCCAAAGGCTATCCCCTGGTCGTCACCATGGCAGAGACTTTCTCCGTCGAACGCCGCAAGCTCATGCGCTTCCTCGGCGCCAAAGTCGTCATCACTCCCGGCCCTCTCCGCGGCTCAGGCATGGTCTCCAAGGCCTTGGAGCTCGCCGCCAGGCACGGCTGGTTCAATACCCGCCAGTTTGAAAACGAAGCCAACGCCGACATGCACTCTCGCACCACCGCCCGCGAAATCATCGACGACTTCGCCGGCCGGCCACTCGACTACTGGGTCACCGGCTTCGGCACTGGCGGAACCCTCAAGGGCGTCTCCCGCGTCCTCGCCAAAGAGCGCCCCGAGACTAAAATCGTCGTCGCCGAACCCGATGACGCCGCCATGCTCTCCAGCGGCATCGAGCAGGCCCGCAATCCCGACGGATCCGCCTCCGCCTCCCATCCCGCCTGGCATCCCCACCCCCAGCAGGGTTGGAGTCCGGACTTCATCGCCAAACTCGCCGGCGATGCCGTCGCCGCCAATGTCATCAGCCAGCTCATCCGCGTTACCAACGCCGACGCCTTTCGCGCCAGCCGCGACCTCGCCCGCAAAGAGGGCATCTTCGTCGGCATCACCTCGGGAGCCACTTTCTCCGCCGCCCTCCGCGTCGCCGCCGAGGCCCCCAAAGGCTCCACCATCCTCTGCATGCTCCCCGATACCGGCGAACGCTACCTCTCCACTCCCCTCTTCGCCGACGTCTCGGTGGACATGACCCCGGAAGAAATCGAAATCTCCCACTCCACCCCCGGCTTCTGGCTCCCACCGCCCCCGCCCCCCGCATCCTGATCCACGCGGTTGAGGTGTCATCCCGGCCGCAGTGAACGCGCTCTTGCCCCTCACGCAACCCGCGTAGAATTGCGACCACACTCTGCCGCTCCCACGAGGCCGCTCTCTATGCGCTCCCTATTTACGCTTCCACTGTTACTAATCGCCGCGCCCGCCTTCGCCCAGACTCCCACCAACCTGCCCCCGCCCGGCCCCGACGTCCAGCCCTTCATCTCCGTGAATGCGCCCGTCTTCGTCCTCGACCACGTCCGCTTGATTGACGGCACCGGGGCCCCCGCCGTCGAAGACCAATCCATCGTCATCGCCAACGGAAACATCCAGTCCATCGGCCCCGCCGCTTCCATCCAGGCCCCGCCAGGCGCCCAGCGCCTCGACCGCTCCGGCTACTCCGTCATCCCCGGCATCGTCGGCATGCACAACCACCTCTATTACACCGACTCCTACAGCGTCCAGGTCGTCAATCACAAAATCGCCGAGCCCGGCCTCATCATCGCCGAGGTCCCCTTCACCGGCCCCCGCCTCTACCTCGCTGCGGGAGTCACCACCATGCGCACCACCGGCAGCATCGAGCCCTACGCCGACCTCAAAGTGAAATCCCGCATTGACTCGAACCTCATGCCCGGCCCCGCGATTGACGCCACCGCGCCCTACCTCGAGGGCCCCCCCACGCGCTTCGCCCAAATGCACGAGCTCACCGGCCCCGACGACGCCAAACGCATGGTTGACTACTGGTCCGCCGAAGGCATGACCTCCTTCAAGGCCTATATGAACATCTCCCGCGCCGAACTCGCCGTCGCCATCCAGCAAGCCCACGCCGCCAATAAGAAACTCACCGGCCACCTCTGCTCCGTCACCTGGCCCGAAGCCATCGCCCTCGGCATTGACGACTTCGAACACGGCCCCGTCTTCACCGACACTGAATTCGTCGCCGCCAAAAAGCCCGACGTCTGCCCCGGCCGCGACGGAGCCGCCTCCTGGCAGAAACGCGACATCAAGTCGCCCGAGGTCCAGGCCCTCATCCAATCACTCATCGCCCATCACGTTGCCGTCACTTCAACCCTCCCCGTCTTTGAACCCGCCATCCTTGGCCGTCCGCCGATCCAGCAGCGCACCCTCGACGCCATGTCCTCCGAGTCGGCCATGAGCTATCTCACCGACCGCGCCTACATTACCGCCGACTCCCCCATGGCCTCCCTCCTCAGAAAAGAAATGGACTTCGAGTACGCCTTCTCTAAAGCCGGAGGCCTGCTCCTCGCCGGCCCCGATCCCACCGGAGACGGCGGCGTCCTCCCCGGCTTCGGCGACCAGCGCGAGATCGAGCTCCTCGTCGAGGCCGGCTTCACTCCCCTCGAAGCCATCCACATCGCCACCGCCAACGGTGCCGCCTACCTCGGCCGCCAGGACCGCATCGGCACCCTCGCCCCCGGCAAACAAGCCGACCTCGTCCTCATCAAGGGCGACCCCTCTAGAAAAATAGACGACATCGAAAACGTAGAGACCGTCTTCAAATCCGGCGTCGGCTATGACTCCAAGAAACTCATCGAAAGTGTCCGCGGCCAGGTCGGCATCCGCTAATTGCTTTTTGCTTCTCCCGTCGCTTGCCCCCGATTTTGATTTTGACTTTGATTTTGATTTCGATTTCGATTTTGATTTTGAACTCACCCCCCCGCATCCCATCACGAAAGGAATTTCCCATGCCCTGGTATCACTTCATCGCCTGCTTCTTCGCCGGATTGTTTCTCGCCAACACCGTCCCCCACTTCGTCAAAGGCGTCTGCGGCGACCGCTTCCCGACTCCCTTCTCCCAGCCCCCCGGCATCGGCCTCTCATCGCCAACCGTCAACGTGCTCTGGGCGCTCTTCAACCTCATCATCGGCACCAGCCTCTTCCGCTACGGCTACGCCTGGAGCGGCGGCCGCATCGCCCTCACCCTCTTCTTCGCCGGAGTCGCCGCCATCAGCATCATGCTCAGCATCAATTTCCAGAAGAAGCACACGGAATAATCCCCGCTTCCCGCTTCGCTTCCCCGCTTCACTCTCCCCGCTTCACTATCCCGTGCCGACCTTACATAAAACGCCTTCGAACGCCTTCCATCCCCCACTCCCCAGCCGATATCCTGACGACGTTTCGCCGGTGGGCCCGTCTCACCCACTGAATCGTATTAACCAGCTCCTCAGCGAAAACGCGTCCGCATGTCCACCACTCGCCGCAGCTTCATCCAGTCCGCCCTCGCCCTCGGTGCCACCGCGGCCTGGGCCGCTGCCACGCCCCATCCGTCACTCGCCTCCGCCCTCCCCTGGCACGAGCGCCGCGATCTCTTTCCCGAGGGTGTGGCCTCCGGCGATCCCGACTCCACCAGCGTTCTGCTCTGGACCCGCCGTCCCTTCGCCCCGCCCACCACTCGCCAACTCCTCCACCTCGAGCTCGCCGAAGACTCTTCCTTCCGCCGCATAATCGCGACTGCCGAAGCTCCCGTCCTCGCCGACTCCGATTTCACCTGCCGCGTTCTCGTCGGCGGACTCAAGCCCGCCCGCGTCTACTGGTATCGCTTCACTGATGCCCAGGGCAACGGCAGCCGCATCGGTCGCACCATCACCGCGCCCGCCCCCCACGACGACCGCCCCGTCCGCTTCGCCTTCGTCAGCTGCCAAAATGCAAATCAGGGCGCGCAGAATGCCTACCGTCGCATGATCTACGAAGACGAACGCGCTCCCGCCCACGACCAGCTCGCCTTCGTCCTCCACCTCGGCGACTTCATCTACGAGATCGTCTGGTATCCCGAAGACCGCCCCCAGGGCATGTACGACCGCCGCCTCCGCGACATCGTCCGCTACCAGCACGGCGAAAAGATTCGCGACTTCCACATCCCCACCACGGTGGATGATTACCGCGCCGTCTATCGCGGCTACCTCAAAGACCCCGACCTCCAGGACGCGCGCGCCCGCTGGCCCTTCGTCAACATGTGGGACAACCACGAGTTCAGCTGGAAGGGCTGGCAGGCTCTGCAGAAATTCGGCGACAGCACCTTCTCCGCGCAGACCCGCAAGGTCGCCGCCAACCAGGCCTTCTTCGAGTATCAGCCCGCGCGCATTTCAAAACCCAGCGGCCCCTCGCTCGATCGCTTCGACCCTCCCTCCGTCACCAACGCCCCCATCACTCACTTCGACGACCACGGCCTCGGTGAGGAACCCAACAACCTCGCCGCCATCAACAGCCTCCGCGGCTATCGCGCCCTCCGCTTCGGCTCCAACGTCGAGCTCATCGTCACCGACCAGCGCAGCTACCGGTCAGAGGAGCCGCTCGATCGCAAAGAGGCCGACCCGTTCTCGAGCGACGACTTTCCCGAGTTCCTCCCCGAAGAGGCCATCGAAATCCTCGACGCCGGCCGCGCCTTCAACAACGGCAATCCTCCCGCGACCATCGCCTACGGCGGCAAGAGCATTCCCAACTTCCGCAAAGACTCGCCCCCGCAAACTATCCTCGGCGCCGAACAGAAAAAATGGTTCCTCGATCGCCTCCAGCAATCCAGCGCCACGTGGAAGATTTGGGGCAACACCACGCCCACTCTGGAAATGCGCGCCGACCTGCAAAATCTTCCTGCCGGCCTCACCAGGCCCTGGCCCGGCGCAGCTTTCGCGGGCTCTGGCAGCGGCGATCACAGCACCGCTCTCTTTGAACGCGCAGAGATTTACGACTTCGTGCAGCAACACGCCATCACCGGCTTCGCTACCGTCGCGGGAGATCGCCACAGCTTCTGGGCCGGCCTCGCCGCAAAATCCCTCCCGCCCCGTCCCTTCCAGCCCGTCGGAATCTCCTTCGTCACCGGCTCCATCTCCGCCCCGGGGTTCGTCGAGGCCGTCGAACACAGCTTCCCTAAGGATCATCCGCTCCGCGCCCTCTACCTCGGCCAGTCCGCCGCCGACTCCGGCCCGCAGCCCACCATCAATCTGCTCCTGCGCTGCGGCGTCCAATCCTGCCTGGAATATCAGCGCTCCGGCGACATCGAAAAAGCCCGCGCCCTTTCCAATCCCGACCTCTCCCCGCATCTCGCCTTCGTTGACATGGGCGGCCACGGCTACGCTACCGTCCGCGCCAGCCGCTCTGCCTTCGACACCGAGTTCGTCTGCATCCCGCGCCCCCTTGAGCGCAGCCCCCGGCCCGACGGCGGCCCCATCCTCTACCGCGCCACCTTCCACACTCCGCTTTGGAAGCACGGCGACACTCCCACCCTCCACGCCAAAGTCACCGAAGGCAATCCCCGCTTCTCCTTCAGCTAAAGTTTTCTCCCCCTCCTCGCTCTGAGTCTCTCGCCCGCTTCTTGCGCTAAACTTTCTTCAACGCGAGAGGCAGGCAATCTCGCTCGCCCCGGGAGGCGAAGTCAGCGCATGGCGCAAGATTTTGCCGCCAGATCCACACTCAAGGCCGGCACCAAACTCGGCCGCTATTCCATCATCGAGCCCCTCGGCTCCGGCGGCATGGGTGTTGTCTACCGCGCGCTCGACGAAAAACTCGAACGCACCGTCGCCCTCAAAATCCTCGCCCCCGGCACCCTCGCCAGCGACGACGAACGCCATCGCTTCCATCGCGAAGCCCTCGCCCTCGCCAAGCTCAGCCACAGCCACATCGCCGCCGTCTACGATGTCGGCGAGCAGGACGGCCTCGACTACATCGTCATGGAGCTCGTCCCCGGCGAATCGCTCGCCGCCAGGATCCGCTCCGGCCCGCTCTCCGTCAAAGACGCCACCTCTATCACCCAGCAAATCGCCGAGGCCCTCGAAGAGGCCCACGAACGCGGCGTCATCCATCGCGACCTCAAGCCCGCCAACGTAATGATCACCCCCAAAGGTCAGGCCAAGGTCCTCGACTTCGGTCTCGCCAAACTCCTCGCCCCTACCGAGTCCGACCAGACCGTCTCCATGCTCGAGACCAAAGGCCTCGCCGGAACCCCGCTCTACATGTCGCCCGAACAGGCCCACGGCAAGCAGCTCGATACCCGCACCGATCTCTGGAGCCTCGGCTGCATCTACTACGAGACCATCACCGGCCAGACCCCCTTCCGCGGGACCAGCAGCCTCGACGTGCTCCGCGCCATCACTGAGCAAGAGCCTGCTCCGTTGCGCGATCTCCGCCCCGACGCCCCGCCCCAATCCGGATCCATTGTCACTCGCGCCCTGGAAAAAAATCGCGACAGCCGCTACCAGGCCGCCTCTGAAGTCGTCCGCGATACCTCCGACCTGCTCCTCCGCATGAGCGCCTCCGGCCTCCTGCCCGCCGAGCCCGTCACCCGCTTCTCCCGCACCTTCATCCTCTCCTCTGTCGTCGTTCTGCTCATCGTCGCCGCCGCCGCCGGCTGGCTCTATCACTCCTGGTCGCAGAAACACTGGGCCCGCGATCAGGCCATCCCCCAGATCAACGACCTGCTCTCGCAGCAGAAAAAACTCGCCGCTTCTCTCCTCATCGAGCGCGCCCGCAAAATCCTCCCCGGCGATCCCCAGCTCAAGCAGCTCGCCGACTCCAACTCCACCACCGTCTCCATCACCTCCACCCCCAGCGGTGCCAACGTCGCTATCCAGGACTATCAATCCCCCGGCAACGACTGGCATTCACTCGGCGTCACCCCGCTCACCAACATCGCAATTCCCGACGGCTACTTCCGCTGGAAAGTCTCCCGCCCCGGCGCCCCCGACCTCATCGCCGCTCCTGGGACCGAAAGCATCGTGCACTTCGACCTCGACGCCGCCTCACGCTGCTCCTCCCGGCATGGTCTACTCACCCGGCCAGGATGGCTGGCGCGACCTTATTGATTTCATCGGTTGGCTTGGCCCCTACGATCTTCCGCCCTTCTACATTGACCGGTACGAAGTCACGAATCGCGAGTATCAAAAGTTTGTTGACGCCGGCGGCTACTCCAACCAGCAATACTGGACCCAGAAATTCTCCCGCGACGACCACGACCTCTCCTTCTCCGACGCCATCGCCCTCTTCCGCGATTCCACCGGCCGCCCCGGTCCCTCCACCTGGTCCGCCGGCCATTTCCCCGCCGGACAAGCCGACTTTCCCGTCAGCGGCATCAGCTGGTTTGAGGCCTCCGCTTACGCCGCCTTCGCCGGCAAAAGTCTTCCCGCTCTCGCCCAGTGGTTCCAGGTTGCTCCCACCGACGTCACCGGCCCCGTCGCCCGGCTCAGCAACATCACCGGGACCGCCCTCGCCCCCGTCGGCAAATTCCAGGGCCTCGGCCCCTACGGAACCTATGACATCGCCGGCAACGTCCGCGAATGGGTCCTGAACTCCATGGCCGGCGCCAACCTCCGCTTCCTCCTCGGTGGCTCGTGGAAGTCTCCGCCCTACTTTGCCTCCGAGCCCGAAGCCCTCTCCCCCTTCGATCGCTCCGAATCCAACGGCTTCCGCTGCGTCCGCAATATCTCCCCCCTCCCCGGCCCCGTTGCCGCTCCCATCAACGTCACCGCCCGCGACTTCACCAACTTCAAGCCCGCCAATGACGCCGTCTTCAACGCCTACCAGCTCCTCTACACCTATCCCCAGTCGCCCCTGAACGCGAAAGTCGAAGGCGTCATCAACGAGACCCAGGACTGGCGCGAAGAAAAAGTCTCCTTCGACGCCGCCTATCGCGGAGAAAGAATGTCGGCCTACATCTTCCTCCCCAAGAATGTGCGGCCGCCCTACCAGACCGTCCTCTTCTTCCCCAGCGCCCGCGTACTCTTCATCCAGCACAGCGGCGACCTCGGCCTCGGCGATATGAAGTTCATTGACTACGTCATCCAGAGCGGACGCGCCGTCGTCTATCCCATCTATGAAGGCACCTACGAACGCCAGATAAAATTCTTCCTCCCCAACGGCGCCCAGAGTATCGAGATCACCAGCGATCGCTACAAAGACGCCAGCCGCACCCTGGACTATCTCGCCACTCGCCCCGACATTGATAACAACAAGCTCGCCTACCTCGGCGTCAGCATGGGCTCAGCCGAAGGCGTCATCGTCGTCGAGCTCCTGCAGAATCGCCTCAAGACCGCCATCTTCCTTGATGGAGGCCTCTTCCTCGATCCGCCTCCCCCCGGCGGAGATCAGGCCGACTTCGCTCCCCGCATTAAAATCCCCGTCCTCATGGTCAACGGCCGTTACGATTTCTCCTTCTCGCTCGAGCGCGCCCAAAATCCGCTCTTCAACATGCTCGGCACGCCGCCGGAAAATAAACGCCACGTCGTCCTCGACACTCCCCATGACGTCACCCAGCAGCGTCCACAACTAGTCAAAGCCGTTTTGGATTGGCTCGACCTCTATCTCGGCCGCGTCTGATCCCGCCCTCCCCGTCCCTCCGTCCGCCGCAGCCAAAAGACGTTAGAATTGACCCATGCCGCAATATGTAATCGAGCGCGATATTCCCGGAGCCGGCGACATGACCGATGCCGAGATCCAGATTGCCGCGCAAAAATCAGTGAACGTCCTCAAGGCCATGGGCCCCGCGATTCAGTGGCTCCACAGTTATGTCACCGGCGACAAGATTTACTGCGTCTACCTCGCGCCCGATCCCGTCACCATTCAGGAGCATGCCCGTCGCGTCGGTATTCCAGCCAATCGCGTCTCCGCCGTCCGCCGCCTCATTGATCCTTCGACCGCGGGATAGTCTCCGGCTCCTCCGCATCCATCAGCACCGCCTCCAGCGCTCTCTCAATCGGCCACGCCCAGCCCTCTAGCCACGCCGTCACTCCCACCGTGTTCGTCAGCGCCAGCCGTGCCGGATTCAGTACCGCCTCCAGCCTCGCCTGCTCGGCCGGCGACAGAGGAGCGCCAATGCTCTGCCGCAGTGCTGCCGCCGATCCCGCCAGTCGCAGCGCACCCTCCGCCTCAAGCTGCGCTGCTGCCGATCCGGCGAAGCACTCCAGCAGTCGCGCGATCCCCCGCTTGTGGTCCAGCCCCTGGAACTGCCGTATGCTCTCCCGGTAAAGCGAACGCGCTCCCGCATGATCGCCCAGCTCCCGCGCCAGGTTCCCCAGGTCGGCCAGCGTCCCCGCCACTCCCCACGCGTCCTCGATCTCTCTGAAAATCTTCAGCGCCCGCTCATAAAATTTCTGCGCCGCCGCCGCATCGCCCTGGTCCCGCGCAATGTCCCCCTGGTAGTTCAGCGACCACGCCACTCCCGACCGGTCGCCCAGCGCTTCAAAAATCGGCAGGCACTCCGCCAGCAGCGCCCGCGCCCCGGCAAGATCGCCCCGCTCCTTCAGAATGTTCGATAGGTTGCTCAGCGCCCGCGCAATTGCCGTCTCATCGCCCAGCTCGCGCCACAGCACCAGGCTCTGCTCGACCAGTGTCTGCGCCCGCACCATGTCCTGCTGGCTGCGCGCCCCCGCCGCCAGCGCATTCAGCGAAACCGCCGCCCCTTGCTGGTCTCCCAGCTCTTGCGAAATCTCCAGGCCCTCCTGCAGCATTGCGTCGGAGTGCAGGAAATCCCCCTGCTCATTCGCCAGCACTCCCGCCGCGAACAGTGCTCGCGCCCGCGCCTTCGTCCTCGCCGCCGCGCTCGGCAGGTTCAGCAGCTTTTCCATCCACCCTCGTGCCTCCGCATGCTGCTCGCGAATCTGCCAGAAGTGAAACAGCGCCGTCCCCAGCCGCAGCCCCCACAACGCGTCCCCCGTCTCCGTCAGCCACTCCAGCGCCGCGCGAAAATTGTCGTGCTCCAGCATGAAGCTCTGTATCCGCTCCGCCGAGCCCACGCTCCTCTGCTCCGACGCATCTTCCTCCGCCAATATCAGGCAATACGCCGCGTGCGCCCGCTTCGTATACGCATACTCCCCGCTCGCCTCCAGCTTCTCCAGCCCATACTCGCGCAGCGTCTCCAGCATCACGAACCGTGATTCGCCATGCCGAGGCTCCACCTGCTGGATCAGGCTCTTGTCCACCATTGACGTCACCCCGTCCAGCACGTCCAGGTCAAGATCGCCCTTCGCGTCGCACACCGCCTCTGCCCCCTCCAGCGTGCATCCCCCCACAAACACCGAGAGCCGCCGAAAAAGTTTTTGCTCCGCCGGCCCCAGCAGGTCGTAGCTCCAGTCAATCGCCGCCCGCAACGTCTGCTGCCGCTCCGGCATATCCCGCGCCCCGCCCGTCAGCAACTGCAGCCGGCTTCTCAGCCGCGTCCGCATCGCTGCCGGAGACAGCACCTTCACTCGCGCCGCCGCCAGCTCAATCGCCAGCGGCAGTCCGTCCAGCCGCGCGCAGATCTCCGCCACCGCCGCCGCATTCTCCTTCGTCAACTCAAAGTCCGGCTTCACCGCCAGCGCCCGCTGCACAAACAACGCCACCGCCGGGGATGTCCGCAACTCATCCACCGACAACTTCTCCGATGACTCCGGCATCGCCAGCGGCGGCACCGGAAACTCGTGCTCCCCCGATACCCGCAGCGGCGCCCGGCTCGTCACCAGTATCTTCAGGTTCGGCGCCATCGCCAGCAGGTCCGCAACCACCGGCGCCCCCTTCACCAGGTGCTCAAAGTTATCCAGCAACAGCAGCATCGGCTCGCGTAAAGCATTTTGAAAATTCTCCCGCAGCAATTCCAGCGGCGGCTGCGCTCCCGCCTCTCTTATCCCCAGCGCCTGCACAATCGCCGAGGGAATCAGGCCCGCCTCCCGCAACGAAGACAACGGCACAAAATGCGCGCCTCCCCAGAAGGAAGATCCTGACTCCATCCCCGCCCCGCTCCCCGCCGCTCCGCTCTCCTGACCCGCCGCTCGCAGTTCTTGACCCGCCGCTCGCCGCTCTTGACCCGCTGCCTGACGACACGCTCCCCGCCACGCTCCCCATCTCGGCCCGCGCCAGCTGGCTCGCCACCTCTACCGCCAGCCGCGTCTTGCCTATCCCGCCCGGCCCCGTCACCGTCACCAGCCGCACGCCCTCGCGCATCAGCAGCTCCTTCGCCGCCGCGACTTCTTTCTCGCGCCCCACAAATCCCGTCCGCTGCACCGGCAGATTCGCCGCCACTGCCTCCTGCGGACGCGCCGCCTTCTCCGCCACGTTGTCCCGCAGATGATCGCGAATCGCCGCCAGCTCCCGTGCCAGGTCGCGGGTGGAAACATAGCGCTTGTCCGGGTCCTTCGCCAGGCACCGCTCGATCGCCCAGCACAGCGGCGCCGGTGCGTCCATGCGCTGCAACGCAATCGGCTCCGGCTCCTCCCGCAATATCGCCACCACCGTCTCCGCTTCCGTGTCGCGATGAAACGCCCGCTTGCCCGCCACCATCTCGTAGAGCACCAGCCCGAACGAAAATTGGTCCGAACGAAAATCCGCCGCCAGCCCCCGCGCCTGCTCCGGAGACATGTACCGCGCCGTCCCCAGCACCTGCCCCGGCCGCGTCAGCCCCATAGTCCCTGTCGCCAGGTTGGGCGATGTCGGCGTCTGCGGGTCCAGCTTCGCCAGCCCGAAGTCGAGAATCTTTACGAAGCCGTCGGCTGAAACCATCAGGTTCTCCGGCTTCAAATCGCGGTGCGCAATCCCCGCCTCGTGCGCCTTCGCCAGCCCGTCCGCTGCCTGCGCCGCAATGTCCATCGCGCTCTTCAGCGTCAGCCCCGGCCCCAGCAGCTCGCGCAGTGTCTTGCCCTCCACCAGCTCCATCGCGATGTAATACGTTGCGGCCTCGGCCGCCTGCCCCGGCTCCCCCGCCTGCCCCCGTTCATAAATCGTCACGATGTTCGGATGGTTCAGCGCCGACGCCGCCCGCGCCTCCTGCTCAAATCGCCGCAGCCGTCTCTCATCTCCCCCAAACGCCGGTGGCAATATCTTGATCGCCACCATCCGGTCCAGTCGCGTGTCCCGCGCGCGATACACCTCGCCCATCCCGCCCGCGCCCAGCGGAGCGAGAATCTCATACGGCCCGAGTTTCATGCCCGCGCAGAGTGCCATCCGTGGCCAATTATAGTTGCGCCGCGGTTACGATTTTCCCGCCCTCACTCTCAGCATTTTTCCGCCACTCGAACTCTTCGCAGCAACATCCGTCATGCTCGCTCCGCGCCGCTCCCCATCCCTCTCTGCATATTCCGTCGCCGCCATCCCGTTGCTATTATTCCGCCATGCCCAGCACTCCGCAGCCCTCGCCCGGCTCGCCTCCCGCCAACCCGGCCGACCACCTCGACGCCCTCCTCGCTGCCCCCCGGCATCACTCCCTCCTGTTTGAAAACGATCGCGTCCGCGTCCTCGACACCCACGTCTCTCCCGGAGACACAGTTCCTCTCCACACTCACCGCTGGCCCGCCACTCACTACATCGTGACCCCCAGCGATTTCATCCGCCGCGACGCCCAGGGAGCCGTCCTCCTCGACAGCCGCACCCGCCCTCCCTCTCTCCCAGGAACCGCCGCCTGGTCCGACCCCCTCCCTCCCCACACCTTGGAAAACACCGGCGCCTCCGATCTCCGCGTCATTACCGTCGAACTCAAATCCCCCGCTATCCCCGACCTCAGCCCCCCGCAGCCAGAAGTGAAATGACCTGCGCCACCCCTCCCAACTCCCCTGTTCCCAATCGTTGCTCCAATGTGATAAAACTCCAGCGTTTGCAATCCCGCGCGAAAGCCGCGCCAGGTCCCGTCACCTTTGGAGTCGTATGAATACGAAAATGAATGAACGCTCACTCTCCCGCCGCCTGCCCTACTTTGCCCTCACCTCTTTCGCCATCCTGCTCGCCCTCACCGGCTGCGCTGCCCCCGGCAACTACTCAAACTCCGCCGGTGGATCCACCAACTTTGCCTCGGTAGTCTTCATGGGCGACTCGCTCACCGCCGGCTATCAAAACGGCAGCCTGCTCGACGTCCAGCAGCCCAACGGATATGCCAACGTCGTCGCCACCCAGGCCAACTTCCGCATCAAGCTTCCCCTCATCGCTCCTCCCGGTGCGCCCGCCGTCCTCGAGCTCTCCAGCGTCGGGCCGCCGCCCGTCATCACCGAGGCGTCAGGCACCACCATCGGTCGCGATGACCCGACCATCGTTCCCACCGACGTCGCCGTCCCCGGCGCCACCGTCTACGACGTCCTCAATACCTACGCCATGCCCACCCCCACCACCGGGCAGGAACAGATCACCCAGCTCGTCCTCGGCTTCCCCGGTCTCCTTGCCGGAACCGCTTACTCGCAATACTCCCTCGGCGTCTCCCTCAAGCCCACCACCATCTTTCTTTGGATTGGCAACAATGACGCCCTCAACGCCTGCATCTACGGCAGCCCCGTTGCGCTCACTCCGCTCGATGACTTCACCGCGGAATATGAGCAGACCGTCGGCGCCCTGCAACAAACCGGCGCTCACCTCATCATCGCCAACGTCCCTGACGTCACCCTCGTCCCCTACCTCACCCCCGGCGCCGAAGTCCTCGCCGAGGTCAATGCTGAAACCGGCGTGCCCATTGACGAGCTCGAAGTCCTCCTCGGTATCCAGCCCGAAGACCTCGTCAACCCCACCGCCGTTGACGAGATTCCCGGTATCCTCGCTGACCCCACCACCGGCCCTCTCACTCTTGGCGTGCTCACTCCTTCTGACGTCCAGACCATCCAGGCGCAGGTCAACGCCTACAACCAGGTCATCGCAGCCACCGCCGCATCCGCCGGCGCAACCCTCGTAGACATCCACTCAACCTTTGAGACCGCCTACGCCGACGGCGTCACCGTTAACGGATACACCGCCAACTTCTCCTTCCTCGGCGGCCTCTTCGCCCTGGACGGCATCCACCCCACCAACACCGGCTACGGCGTCCTTGCCAACGCCTTCATTGACGCCATCAACTCTGACCTCAGCGCCAATATCAAAGAGGCCGACCTCGGCACCATCTCCAAGACCGATCCCTACTGGACGCCGAACATCGGCGCCGGCAGCAACTCGGTCGGCAAAGCCGCACTCAGCCCCGTCATGCGAATGGCGAACGGCCGCCTCACCCGCAAGATGCCGTCCTACGCGCAAGCCCGGGCCATGTCCGACGTAGCCCGCCGGCTCCTGCCCGCGCGCCTCGCCTCACTCCCCACTCACCCCGCCACCAAACCGCAGCTGCAAAAATCAATCCACTAAACCTTTGAACTGAAACATCCACCTGCCACACACGACAAAAGGCGAGGCCCTCCCGGGTCTCGCCTTTTTGTTTTCGCCGCTTACGCTGTCATTCCGACCGGAGTGGGCTCGCGCCAGCGAGGCCACGCAGTGGAGGAACCTGCGGTTGCGGTTGCTCTTACCGGCTCCGCAGTTGGTTGCTCTTGCCCTTGCTCTCACCACTCCGCAGCTGGCTCGTTACTTCTTCTTCTTCGGGTCGCTGTCCAGCGCCGGAACATCCTCACCCAGCGCCGTCGCCAGATCAATCTGGTGGTCCTGCTCCTGCATCAGGATCTGCCGAATCTGCTCCGCCATCGCAAACTCGCCCAGCGCCTCGGCCTGCCGGATCCGGTCGCGATAATTCCGCACCGTCTCGTTCTCGTTCTCCAGGTCAAACCGCAACAGGTCCCGCGGCTTCTCCGACATCTTCACCGGCTTCGGAATCACCGTCGGCGTCGCCCCCAGATAATCAATCTGCCGCGAAATCATCAGCGCATGCTTCAGCTCCTGCTTCGCGTGCACCTCCAGCTGGTCCGCAATGTTCATATACTCGGCGCCCTTCAGCACCTGCGAATAAACCACGTACGCAATAATCGCCTGGTACTCCCGCGCCAGGTCCTCGTTCAGATTCTTCGCCAACTGCTCGCGCGTAATCTTCCCGTCCCCGTTTTTCTTCTGACCGTCCCCACCGTTCTTCGAGCTGTCCTTCGCTTCGTTCTCTTTCTTTGACTTCGACTTCGCCATTCCGCACTTCCTCCTTGCGCCGCGCACCGCTCGGCGGGCTACCAGATTACAGGATGCGGCCAACTCCCGGCAGGCTGCACCCAAATCAGCCTTTTTGCCCCGCTAAAACTCCCCCCACCCGTCCCCGCGTTCTATCCTCGCCTTATGCCTCTCGCGCCGCGTCCAAAGTTCACCGGCATTCGCAGAATGCGCTCCCTCCTCGCTCCCTTCGCCCTCGCCACCACTCTCGCCCTGCTCCCTCCCGCCGCGCTTGCCCAATCTCCCGCCGCCTCCGCTCCGCCCGCAACTCCGCCCGCGCCCGCCCCGTGCGCCTTCCCCTCAGATCGCATCCGCATTCCTCGTCATCTCCGACGCCGTCGTCACCGCCCAGTGGCCCCACACCCTCGACCTCGTCAGCCCTCCCCACAACATCACCCTGCTCAATCCCGGCCAATGCATCCGCGTCGCAGTCATCGCAACCGGCGACCACCGCGACGACCTCCTCAGCAAGACCAGCCTCTCTTTTCAGGTGGACTTTGCCTCCCACTCCGATCCCCATCCCCTCGCACCCATCCAGCAGTTCAAGCAACTCAAGCCCGCCGGCGAAGTCGCCGCCGCCGCCATCAAAAATCCGCTCCCCACCTCCGCCTCGCTCGGCGTCTCCCCCGGCCGCTGGTGCGTCCCCAACGACGCTCCCGACGGAACCGCATCCATCTCCGCCACCGCCCTCACCACTCCCGCCGGCAAGCCCCTGCAACTCTCCCCCGCCTCCATCCAGATCCAGTCGTTCTCTACCGGCAGCAAACTCCCCATCGCCTCCGAGCAGGACTTTAACGACTTCTTCACCACCTACTACCGCCAGCCCAATCCCGCCCGCCTCCTGCCCATCCTGCAGTTCGCCGTCGCCGACGACGCCCAGGCTCCCTCGCCCGCCCTCCTCGTCGAGGTCGCCGTCTTCCTCTCCGCCGCCCTCAAAGCCGATCCCGTCGCCGCCAACGACTTCCTCTCCCGCATCGCCGCGCAGCCCGAGACCGTTCGCCGCATCGGCCTCGTCTCCCTCCGCGCCGCCGGATACGACATCTCCCCCACCGTCAAAAAACTTCCCCAGGCCGCTCAGGACGAGTTCGCAACCATGCCGCCGCTCACCGACCCCTTCGATCTCTCTCCCGGTCCCGAGATCGCCGTCCACCTCGACATGCTCTGGGGAGTCTTCGGCGCCACCGGCGACTTCGCCCCCGTCAAAGCCCTCGCCGACACCCTCGCCTGGCGCCCCGACTACGACGCCTTCCTCAAGTGGCGCGACACCCCCAACCACTCCGATGAATTGACGCCCTCACTCATCCGCGGCGTCGCCTACACTGCCGCCGGCTGGTCGCTCGGCTCTTTTCAACACAGTGACCCACTCGTCGCCGACTACATCGAGTTCATGCTCGCCTCGCCCGGCACTCCGCCACTCGTCAAGACTGGGCTAGAGGGCCTCGCCACCAATCCCGCCTTCAAAAAAGGCGGCGGCCATTAATTCTCATCCCGTCACTTAATATCTCGACATGGCTTCCTACTCGCCCATCAACTTCGAGAACAAATTTCAGCGGCTCCCCGAGCAATGGTCTCCGCGTGTCATCGCCGAGATGAACGACTACCAGTTCAAAGTCGTTCGCCTCCAGGGAGAATTCATCTGGCACGATCATCCCGATACGGATGAAACCTTCATCGTCCTTGAAGGCTGTCTCAAAATCGACCTTCCCGATGGCCACGTCGAGCTCCGGCCCGGAGAAATGTTCATCGTCCCCAAGGGAACGCAGCACAAACCCTCCGCAGCCGTCGAAACCAAGCTGCTTCTCATTGAGCCGCGCGGCACCCCCAACACCGGCAGCGCTGGCGGAGTAGCGCACCGCCCCCCTCGACGTTTGGATCTAGACGTCTGGATTTAGACGTCTGGTCTCTTACGCCCGCTCTGACCCCTCTCGACCTCCGGCTATTTCTCCACTTCCACTCGCGCCTGCACCACCGGCCAGAACGCGCTCCTCACACTCCACGCCGTCACCAGCCACAGCAGCAGCACGATAATCCCAATCGGAAGCCCCGCCGGCATCATCAGCGCATTCACCGTCAGAATGTTTACGATCACCGGCGCCAGAAACAGCAGCCCCAGCGGAACATATCGTCCCGCCAGCAACAGCGCTCCCCCAATCACCTCAACCGCGCCGATCAGCCAGATGTAGTGCGTGCTCAGAAGTATCAGTGTGAACTGTCCCGCTACCCCCGGCGGCATCTGCGCCGGAATGAAGTTCAAAAACTTGTTCAATCCGAAAACGAAAAACACCAGCCCCAGCAAGATCCTGCAAATCATGAATACGATTTTCATAACGCCTCTCTTCCTTTGCTTTCCCTGTCCAGCTCTCTACGACACCGGCGGCACCTTCCCGCAAACTCCCTTGTTGCACTCCTCCGGATTGGTCGTCGAGTTATAAATCTGCTCCATCACCTCATAGCCCTCCTCGTTGGGATGCACTCCATCCACCTGGTACTCCGGGTGCCCCACAAACGCATCGTAATCATCCACCCAGGTCGCGCCCAGCGCCGTCACCGCCGTCTTCAGCGACGCATTCAATGGCGGAACCAGCGGGTCGCACGGCTCCCCCGCCTGGTTGTTCCAGCTAATCGGCAGCACCGACAGCACCACCACCTCCAGCCCCGCCAGCTTCGCGGTAGTCACCATGTCCACCACGCTCGACACCGGGTCCTGCAGCGGCCAGAAGCACGTCAGCCCCGGCCCCGGCCCGTTGATGATGTCGTTCGTCCCCGCCTCGATCACCACTCGCTTCACCTGCGGATATTGCGCCAGCACCGCCGCAAAATGCAGCCGGATCGCGCACGCCTGCTGCCCATAAAATCCCACGTGGATTGGCTCGTCCGTCCAGCCCCCCGTTATGCTGTCCCCGATAAACAGCGTCTCCCGCGCCGGCACAAAAGGTATCCCCGTCTGCGCCTCCGCTCTTGCCGCCGCCGCCAGCCCTGCGCACAGCAGCAACGCCGTCACCAGATTTTTCGCCGCGCTTCGCCAGCCCCCGCGCCCACTCTGGCCCCGCCCCCGTTTTTCACGACCTCAAAGCTCACGTCCAAAATTCTCCCGCTTAGAATGCTATCGTCTAGGTTCATGCAGAGGTTTGGCCAGATGCTAGCAGCCTCCAGCGCCTGCGGCAATTTCAGAAGCGCCTGCGGCAACTCCGAAAGCGCCGCGGCAATTTCAAACGCCTGCCGCAAATCGCGCTCCGCCTCCTCCCGGCGGCCCATCAGCATCTCCGCTGCGCTCCTCCTCCTCTCCTCATTCCTCGCCACTTCACTCCTCGCCGCTCCCGCCCTCGCCCAGTCCCTCACCATCGTCCACAGCTTCTCCGGCTCCGACGGCAGCGCCCCCACCGCAGGACTCCTCCTCGCCTCCGACCAGAATTTCTACGGCACCACCATGCAGGGCGGCGCCCACTCCCTCGGCACCGTCTTCAAACTCACTCCCGCCGGCGCCCTCACCACCCTCCACAGCTTCGACCAGTCTGACGGAGCCGCTCCCGCTGCCTCTCTCATCCAGGGCAGCGACGGCGCCCTCTACGGCACCACCTCCTCCGGCGGCGCTCACAACAACGGCACCGTCTACCGCATCACCACCTCCGGCGACTTCTCTACCCTCCACACCTTCACCGGCCTTGACGGATCCAATCCCTACGGCCCCCTCCTCGCCGGCGCTGACGGAAATTTCTACGGCACCACCGCCGGCGGCGGATCGCAATTTTCCGGCACCGTATTCCAGCTCACCCCCGCGGGCGCTCTCACCGTCCTCCACAACTTCGCCGGACAGGATGGCCCCAACGGGGAGCCCGGCAACGACGGCAGCTTTCCCTACGGCAGCCTCATCTCTCTCGGCAACGGATACGTCGCTGGCACCACCGGACGCGGCGGTGTCGCCGACAACCTCGGCGTCATCTTCACCGTTGACACCGCCGGCGTCATCACCGAGCCCATCCTCTTCGACCGGACCGACGGCAGCGACGCGTTCGGCGGATTGATCCTCGCCACCGACGGCAACGCCTATGGCCTCACCCGCAGCGGAGGCACCGCCGGCGGATTCGGCGTGCTCTACGAATTCAATCTGCACCAGACGCCCCAGTCCAGCGCCCTCAGCGTCCTCTCCAACTTTGCCGGCGGTGGTCAGCCCTTCTGCGCTTACGGCGCCCTCCTTCAGGCCTCTGACGGAAACTTCTACGGCACCAGCAACTCCGATTCCAACTACGGCGATGGCACCGTCTTTGAATTCGAGCCCGCCTCCGGCACTCTCACCGTCCTCGTCACTTTCACCGGCCCCAACGGCTCTTTTCCCTACAGCACATTAGTCCAGGGCTCCGGCGGCACTCTCTGGGGCACCACCAGCGCCGGCGGCGCATACGGCCTCGGCGAAATCTTCAAGACCACCGTCTCGTCACTCGCAAGCCGGCCCGTCGCCCATCCCGCGACCCGCCACCCCGCCGCAAATCTCGTCCGCGCCGATCCGCTCTCTGCTCCCTGATCCGCCGCCGCTGTTTTGCTCCCGCTCTACTTCTGCGTCGCGATGTCTTTCAAATATCCCGCCGACAGCGTCCCCTTCGCCTGCGCCACCGGCAGCAGCGTGGGATAAAACTGCACGAACGTCGTCTCTACCGCCGCATGCGCCGCATGACAGCTGTAGCAATCCGCCGTCGCCGGAATCATCTTTGAAACCTTCCCGTCATCGAAGCTGAAGAACGCCCACTTGCCGCCGCCCTTCTCTCCCTTTCCGAATCGCGCCTCATCTTTCACATGCACCTCGAGCCCCATCACCTCGGTGCTCTGATAATTTCCCCGCTGGTTGATCGAGCCCTTGTCCTTCGCCCCCCGCGCCTCCAGCACAAAGATCGTCTTGTCCGGCCACGTCCCCGTCGCTAGAAAAGTCCGATACGCCGCAGGATTTACGAACACGTTATCGAACATATGATGGCCGCTCATCTGCATCGCCGGGTTATAGCTCATGTCGAACCCCGTCGTCAGGTAGACCCAGTCGCGATAGTGCTCCGGAAATTTCAGCTCTCCATCCGCTGTGTACTGCGGCGCCGCCCCATCCTCCGCCTTTTGTCCCGCCGCCTTTTGTCCCGCCTCTTGTCCCGCCGTCTCTTGTCCCGCCGCCTTCTGCTCCACCGCCGCCGCCGCGCCCTGCCGCACGCCCGCTCCCGTCCCCACTCCCACCGCCGACAAAACTGCCGCCGCCATCAACATCACTGCCTTCGCCGAAATCACCATGCCCCAAGTCTCAACCGCTTCGCCTCCGCAGGCCAGACCTGCCGCTGCACCGTTCCGGCGATTCGCTGCATTCTTCCCGAACCCCCGCGCCCATTGGTCCCCATTGGTCTACGATCACCAAATGGGCGATCACCAAATGGCCGATCATCAAATGGCCGATCACCAAATGGACGATCACGAAATAGACGCGACCTGCCCCACCCACCCGTCGCCCCAGCACTCCTACATCTGGATCGCCGCCATCTGGACCGCCTTCGGCCTCGTTGACGGCATCCAGACCGTCCTCATCATGCGCGGCGAGGGCATGCACCATGCGTGGATTCGACTCCTCGCCATCACCACCATCTCCTGGCTCCCCTGGGCACTCGCCACTCCGCTCGTCATCCGCCTCGCCCGCCGCTTCCCGCCCGTCACCCTGCGCCCCCTCGCAAAATGGCCGCTCCACCTTGCCGCCGCCATCGCCATCGGCCTCGCCTTCTCTGCGTTCACCGCCGCCCTCTCCCTCCTGCTCCATCCCTACGCCGATATCTCCGCCCCCGCTTCCGCTGAACTCGCCCATCCACCTCGCCGACTTCTTCTCCCTCTGGCGCGACAAGTCTCTTAACGGAATCCTCTCCTCGCTCGTCCTCTACTTCACCATCCTCGCCGTCATCTACGTCCTCGATTCGCGCGCCCGCCTCGCCCGCCAGGCCGGCGGAAACCGCCCGCCTCAACGAGCTGCTCTCCAAGGCCCAGCTCGACGCTCTCCGCCATCAGATCGAGCCGCACTTTCTCTTCAACACCCTCAACTCCATCGCCGGACTCGTCCGCGAACACCGCAGCGACGACGCCGTCACCATGATTGCCGCGCTCAGCGACTTCCTCCGCCGCACCCTGCAGAATTCAGGGCAGGACGGCTCCGGCCGCCAGCAGGTCCCGCTCGCCGAAGAGCTCGAGTTCGCCCAGCAGTATCTCGACATCCAAAAAGTCCGCTTCGCCGACCGCCTCTCACTCTCCGTTGACGTTCCCCCCGATCTCCTCAACGCCCAGGTCCCCTCGCTCATCCTCCAGCCCATGGTCGAGAACGCCATCAAGCACGGCATCGCCAAACGCGCTCAGGGCGGGGAAGTGCGCATTGCCGCCGCCCGCTCCAACGGCATGCTCACCCTCCGCGTCTACAACGACGGCCCCAGCCTCCCGCCCCGGCAGGGAACTGCCGGCATCGGCATCACCAACACTCGCACCCGCCTCGCCGGCCTCTACGGCAACAACTTCGAACTCCGCCTCGCCAACCACCCGCCCGCAGGCGTCGAGGCCTCCGTCTCCGTCCCGTTCACCGCCGCCGCTTCTCCCGCTCGCTCCTCCCATGACTGAGATTCGCCCGCTCACTCCCGCTCCCATTCGCGTCATGATTGTGGATGATGAGCCTCTCGCCCGCAGCAACATCGCCAGCCTCCTCCGCCTCGATCCCGGCATCGAACTCGCCGGCGAATGCGGCTCCGGCGTCCAGGCCCCCGCCGCCATCCGCTCTGCCCGCCCCGACCTCCTCTTCCTCGATGTGCAAATGCCGGAGTCTGACGGATTCGATGTTCTCGAGCTCCTCGGCAACGACGCTCCGCCCGCCGTCGTATTTGTAACCGCATATGACCAATATGCCATCCGCGCCTTCGAGGCCGGGGCGCTGGATTACCTGCTCAAGCCCTACGACAACGCCCGCTTCCACCGCGCCCTCGCCCGCGCCAAAGACAAAGTCGCCGCCGCCCGCGCCCAGCCCACCCCGCCCTCCCGCCGCATCGCCATCAAGAGCTCTGGCGAAGTCCTCTTCATCTCCCCCGCCGACATTGACTGGATTGAGGCCGCCGACTACTACGCCGCCCTCCACGTCAGCGGGGGGGTCCCCGGGTCGCGTGGCAAAGACCCATCTCCTCCGCCGCAGCATGGCCGACCTCGAGCAGGATCTCGACCCCTCTGCCTTCTGCCGCATCCACCGCTCCACCATCGTCAATCTCAGCCGCGTCCGCGGCCTCAAGCTCGCAGAAGACGGCGAATACCAGGTCCTGCTCGAAGACGGCACCCGGCTCCGCCTCAGCCGCAGCTACCGCAAGCAGCTCCAGACCCGCCTCGGCATCCGCTCCGACCCCGACTAAATTTTTCCGATGATGAGAATAGCCCTGGGTTCTCCCCTACGACATCTCGTCATAAATATTCTGCGCCGGGTTCTCAAATCGCGTGTACTTGTCCCGGTACGCGAGGTCTACCTTCCCCACCGGTCCGTTGCGCTGCTTCGCGATGATCAGCTCCGCCTTGCCCTTCAGCTCCGGATTGTCGCGGTCGTAATACTCCTCGCGATGTATGAACGCCACCACATCCGCATCCTGCTCAATAGATCCTGACTCCCGCAGATCGCTCAGCAACGGCTTCTTGTCCCCGCCTCGCGCTTCCGGTGCGCGGCTCAGCTGGCTCAGCGCCACCACAGGAACCCTCAACTCCTTCGCCAGTATCTTCAGCCCGCGAGAGATTGCCGATACTTCCTGCGTGCGGTTCTCATACCGCCGCCCCCCCAGTCCCGTGGGTGTCGCCGACATCAGCTGCAAATAATCCACCACGATCAGGTCGAGATTGCCGCCCTGCTGCTGCTTCAGCCGCCGCGCCTTCGCCCGCATCTCCGTTAGAGAAATGCCCGGCGTGTCGTCCACAAAAATCTTCGCGTTCACCAGGCTGTCCAACCCCCGCATCAGCTTGTCAAACTTCTCTTTGCCGGGATGGTTTCCCGTCAGCTCCCGCAAACTCACCTCGGACTGCGAGCTCAGCATGCGTCGCAGCAGCGACTCCTTGCCCATCTCGAGCGAGAAGATCGCCACCACCTTCCCATCCACCACCGCCACGTTCTCCGCGATGTTGATCGCCAGCGCCGTCTTCCCCATGCTCGGCCGCGCCGCCAGGATGATCAGCTCGCCCGGCTGCAGCCCCCGCGTCATGCGGTCAAATTCCTGGTAGTGCGTCGCCAGCCCCGAGACCTCGCGCCCCTGGCTCACCAGCTCGTCAATCGTCCCAAATGAATCCGCCACGATGGACGAAATGTCGTGGAACCCCTGCGCCGTCCCCCGCTCGCTCAGCTCCATCAGCTGCTGCTCGAGATCGTTCAGCAGTCCCAGCGCATCTTCGCTCTGGTCCGCCGCCCGCGTCATCGCCTCGCTTGAGGCCAGCATCAGCTGTCGCAGCACGCTCTTGTCCCGCACAATGCGCACGTACTGCTCAATAGATATCCGCCGCGGCAGCCCCTCCGTCAGCGACCACAGATACGGCTTGCCCCCGACCGCATCAATCTCCTTCGTCCGCTCCAGCGCCAGCCCCAGCCGCACCACGTCAATGGATTGCGTCTGCTCCATCTGCTCCGCGATCTGCCGATAAATCCGCCGGTGACTGTCCAGCGAAAAATCATCCGGCCGCAGCTTCTCGCTCGCGTCATTAAAGCTCTCGTTATCGAGCAGGATCGCCCCGAGAATCGTCCGCTCGGCATCAATCGCCGCCGGCAGTCCCCGGTCAAGATTCAGTTCTGCATACGTCGCCATCGGAATGACTAAGAATAGTTCCCGCAACTCCACGCGTCACCCTGTGCAATGCGCGGAAAAGTGGAAAGAATCTACTTTGCTAGCCATGCGCCGCTAAATGAGGTCGTTACGAAACTCGTGGACCGTCCTTCTCGGCGAGATCAGTGGCAAGAGACGACTTCACGTTACTGATCCAGGCGGCCTAAAAAGCCCATTTACGGCGCAAATCGAACGAGCGTACGATTAGAGCTCGAGGAAGTGAAGCATGGCGCGAGAGAAATTGTCATCGATGCGGAGCTTGGTTGTGGTCCTCACAACTGCCTCATTTGCATGGTCTGGCGTTTCAGCGGGATCACAATCGACCGTGGCTGGAGTCAGCCGCTACGCCGACAGCTCTTTTGGGTTCTCCTTCTGGTATCCATCGGCCTGGAAGGTACTGGACGGGCCGGTTGCCGATCCAAGCGCAAATGGGTGGTTTCGAGATGCCAAGATCGTCAGGACAATTTGGATACGCAATCCCGCCACATCCGAGAGCAACGATCAACCGCCGGGCGTGATTGTTCAAGAGTTGCTGGCTCCGATGGGTCTGACTGAGCTTGGCCAGTCCAAGTCTGCAAGTCCCGTGGGGATTGATCAGAAATACTTCTTCGACGCCGGAACGCACCAGTGGAAGTATGCCCAGCTGTCGGAGGGACCCGATGGAACCGCTCCCAACACGCATGCTGCGCGGGCATCAAGGAGAACGATGGGGAACTTGCCTGTCTTCTCTGGTGCTGAGCGGCACGGTGCTGAGGTGATCGTGCCGCTGAATCGTTCCCATTTTCTCGCGATCAGTACGCTGGACGCAGGCGGTGATGACAGCCAGCTCTATCTGGCGGAGACAGTCATGGCTATCGATCCGAATTCGGGCAGGAGAGAAAGCACGCGGGTGCAGACAGAGACAATCCGCCGAGAGGCCGTCAAGCTCCGAGCGATAGGCGATCACTAATATACGTACAAGGGTGCCAGCACGTCTTTAGCGTCGGCATCGCGACAATGGCCTACAACCTAAAGCGCATCACTAATGTGCTTGGGGCAGCAAAACTGACGAAGGAACTTCTTCACACCGGATAGAACGCCACATGATTTGCGAATCGAAGGACCGTGAGATCGGCCAGGCAGAAGGTCGAACCTTCCGTGGCTGATTGCCTTGTTAAGTTTCGCAACGACCTCAAATCAGCACGCAGCCATCACCTGGGCCGCTTTCGAACTTTAACGCGCAACTCGCCTCAGCCTCGCCCGCAACCCTACGGCTGCCCGCTTCCTCCCGCCGACCCATACACCTGCCCGTTCGCATAACTCGCATCCTCCGCCGCCAGCTGCACATAAATCGACGCCAGCTCCACCGGCTGCCCCGGCCGTCCCAGCGGAGTGTTCCCGCCAAATTTCTTCAGCTTCTCCTGCGACGCTCCGCCGCTCACCTGCAGCGGCGTCCAGATCGGCCCCGGCGCCACCCCGTTTACCCGAATGCCCTTGGGCCCGAGTTGCTTGGCCAGCGACTTTACATAATTCATCGTCGCTGCCTTCGTTTGCGCATAGTCATACAATTCCGGCGACGGATCATAAGCCTGCTCCGACGTCGTCGCAATAATCGTCGCCCCCGGCTTCAGATGCGGCATCGCCGCCTTGATGATCCAGAACGGCGCATAGATGTTCGTCTTCATCGTCCAGTCAAACTGCTCCGTAGAAATATCCAGCAGCGACTCGTGGCTCTGCTGCCGCCCCGCGTTGCTCACCACAATGTCCAGCCCGCCCAGCCCTTCCACCGCCTTCGCCACCAGCTCCACGCAAAATGCCTCGTCCCGCAAATCCCCGGGAATCGCGATCGCCTTCCGTCCCTCCGCCTTGATCAGCGCGATCACTTCCTGCGCGTCCGGCTCCTCGGTCGGGAAGTAGTTGATCGCCACATCCGCGCCCTCGCGCGCATACGCAATCGCTGCCGCCCGCCCCATCCCCGAATCGCCGCCCGTGATCAGCGCCTTGCGCCCCAGCAGCCGCCCCGACCCGCGATAGCTCGTCTCCCCATGGTCCGGCCGCGGCTCCATCTTGCTCGCCAGCCCCGGCCATGGCTGCGACTGCCCGTCAAACGGCGGCTTGGGATATTTGTCCACCGGATTCCTGAGCGGCTGCGCTGTCTTTGCATTTGCTCCGTTCGCTGTCGCACCGCCTGCGAACGCCGGCTTCACTGCCGCTGCCGCTACGCTCGCCCCCAGCCCGCCCACCATTTGTCGCCGTGAAAGAGAATTTGATTCGTTGCTCATAACCGTTTCGTTGCGCAGCCACTCGCAAGGGTTGCGCACTCCTCGACGCCAGTTGCGTGAGACAAAAATCGCGCGCTCGAGGCAACCATCCGCCTTCATTGCGCTACTCTGGTTTCGCCTATGAATTTTCCTGCCGCCTCCCGGTTCTCCGTTTTCCTTTCCGCCGCCCTCGCGCTCTCCGCTCTCACCGCCCCCGCCCCCGCCCCCGCCCAGTCCTCGCCACAGTCCGCGCCCCCCGCCTTGCTCACCACTCCCTCGCTCAGTCACGAAGACCGCATCCTCGCCCGCGACATCTTCGCCGAGCTCATCAACATCAACTCCACCCTCTCCGTCGGAAGCACCACTCGCGCCGCCGACGCCATGGCCGCCCGCCTCCGCGCTGCCGGATTTCCTGCCGCCGACATCGAAGTCATCGGCTCCAATCCCAACCGCAAAAATCTCCTCGCCCGCTGGCGCTCCCCCCATCCCACCGGCAAGCCCATCCTCTTCATCTGTCACCTCGACGTCGTCGAGGCCCCGCGCTCGGAGTGGCAGACCGACCCCTTCGTCTTCACTGAAAAAGACGGCTACTTCTACGGCCGCGGCACCCAGGACGTCAAAGACGGCGACGCCGCTCTCGTCTACTCCTTCACGCAGCTCCGCAAACAAGGCTTCGTCCCCGATCGCGATCTCATCCTCGCCCTCACTGCCGACGAAGAGGGCGGCCCCGACAACGGTGTGGACTGGCTCCTCAAAAATCGCCCCGAGCTAAAAGATGTCGCCTTCGTCATCAATCCCGACGCTGGCGGAGTCTACGCCGACCACGGCCACGCCATCAACATGGACGTCGAGGCCACCGAAAAGCTCTACGCCGACTTTGAATATTCCGCCTCCGGCCCCGGCGGCCACAGCTCTCTCCCCACCCCCGACAACGTCATTGACTCCATCTCCGCCGCCCTCGTCCGCCTCCAGGCCACGCCCTTTCCCATAGAACTCAATCCCATCACCCGCGCCTACTTCAATGAGCTCTCCCGCATCATCGCGGCCGCCAATGTCGAAAGAAAAGACCCCGTCCAGGCGCAAACCGCCGCCGACATGGCCGCAATCCTCTCCACACCTCCCGATCCCGACGCACTCCGGCGCCTTACCTCTAACGACCGCTACAACGCGCTCCTCCGCACCACCTGCACCGCCACTCGCTTCAACGCCGGCGAAGCCAACAACGCCATCCCTGCCGAAGCCGCCGCCAACGTCAACTGCCGCATCCTCCCCGGCCACTCCGCCGAAGAGGTCCGCCAGCAACTCCTCTCCCTCGCCAATGCCGCCACCGCCAGCCTTCCCGGCGGTCCCGCGGCCCCCTCGAATAAGATCACCATCAGTTACAGATCAAACGCCCTCAAGCTCTATCCCACCGCCCCCTCCACCATGGCCATGGCCCCGCCTCCGCCCATGCCCGCCGTCTTCGATCCGCTCGCGGTCGTCACCCACCAGCTCTGGCCCGGCCTCCCCATCGTCCCTGAGATGGAAACCGGCGCCTCAGACTCCATCTACACCATGGCCGCCGGAATCCCCAGCTACGGCATCAACGGCTTCCAGATTGACAACGACAACCTCCGCTTCCACGCCCGCGACGAACGCCTCGGCGTTGAGGACTACTACCGCGGCGTCCAGTTCTTCTACCTCTACATCAAAGCCCTCGGCTCAAACTAGCCGCAGCTAGATAACGCCGCAGCCAGACATCGCCGCCGCAAAATAAAATATCCCTATGTCTATCCGCATCCCCCGCGCCGCCAGATCCGCGCCCAAAAAATCCGCGCCCGCCAAAAAGTCTCCGCGCAAATCTCCGTCCTCAATCTCCGCTTCCACTGCCGCCCCGTTTTCCCCTCAGAATTCTTCTCCCTCCCCACTCCATCCCCATTTCTCTCCCGCCGCCATCACCTTCCTCAAGCAGCTCGGCCGCAATAACCGCCGCGAATGGTTCCAGCCCCGCAAGCCTATCTATATAGATGTGCTCCGCGCCCCCATGCTCTCCCTCATCGCCGGCCTCCTCGACGACATGGCCGCCTACGCGCCGGAGTTCATCCGCGCTCCAGAGAAATGCATCATGCGCATCTACCGCGACACCCGCTTCTCCGCCGACAAAACTCCCTACAAGCGAAATGTCGCCGCCTGGTTCGCCGCCTCAGGCCTTGAAAAAACCTCCGGCGCCGGCTTCTACCTCCACCTCACCAAAGACGAGCTCCTCATCGCTGCGGGATGCTACATGCCCGACCGCGATCAGCTCTTCAAAGTCCGCATGCATCTGCTCGACCACCATCGCGAGCTCCGCCGCATCCTCTCCGCGCCCACCCTCCGCCGCAACTTCACCCAGTTCGAGGGCCTCGAGCTCTCCCGCGCACCCAAAGGCTTTCCCCCCGATCATCCCGGCATGGACCTCATCCGCTGCCGCCAGTGGGGAGTCTCCGCCACGCTCCCGGCCTCCGCCGCCCTCAAGCCCTCGCTGCTCGCCGACGTCCGCCGCCACTTCCGCCTCGCCGCGCCCCTCGTCAAATTCCTCAACACGCCGCTCCTCGCTGACCTCGAAAACAAACCGCGCCAGCCCCCCGCCTTCCGCCTCTACTAATCCCGCCTTCCGCCTCTACGAATCAAAAGCTCTTTTAGAATTCGCCCCACTCTCGCATCCCTCAGCAGCAATCCATCTTTTTCGCCTTCAGCCGCGCCCGCACATAAACGCTCACCCCCACCGGATGCTCCCCGTAATACGGCACCAGCGTCCCCGGCACTCCATACAACGTCAAATTCGCCGCCCGCCCCCAGCTCCGTCGAATGCCAGTTGCCCACCACCCTCGTATACCCCGCCGTGTACGCGTTCACGTCAAACCACCGCTCGCCCGTCTCCGCCCGCAACCTCTCCTTCAGCGCCGGATCGGCATCCAGCAACTCGTCCCGCTGCGACCATTCGTAACGGCCCGTGAACAAATTCTTCTTCCCCCACGGCGCCACCATCTCCGCCGTCACCGCATTCACCCCATAGTGGCCGTCGGTCTTGTAATCCCGTCCCCAGATCGCCGACCACGCCCATCCCGCCCGCACTCCCTCCACGCTCGCCGTCGTCCGCTCCTCATCCCCCGCCGTCGCCGCCTCAGGATGCGTCAGCCTCCCCGTCGAAACCTGCGCCGTCACACTCCGCCACGGAGCGGCCACCACCCGCGCTGCCCACGAATCCATCGCGCCCGTCTGAATCGTCCACCGGTTCTCCCCCGGCTCCTGCCCATGAAATCCGCTCGCCTCCAGCCTCCACAATCCGCGCCCCGGCTCCTGCCCCCACTCCACTCCCACCGTCGCCACGTTGTCCGCAATGTGCGACGAGTCCTCCCAGTGATGCCCTAGAGGAGCCTGCGGCAACTCCGCCGCCGACGCCCGATGCGGATACGCCGCCGGCCCCAGCGCCGGGTCCCCCACCAGCCCGTAATAAACGTAGCCGCGCCCGTGTGCCCCCAACGGCTCCGCCACCTCCGCCGCTAACTCCATCACAAAATTGTGCGGATGCTGCCCATCCACAATCGGCACCCCATACGCCGTCTCCCCCGTCTGAAACAGCTCGGGATATCGCCGGTCACTCACCGTCGCCGGCTCCAGGCTCAGCATCGCCCGCAACATCACCGCGCCCTCGCCCAGAGGATGCACCGCCGCCAGCATCCCCCAATTCGTCGAATACAGTTTGTCCAATCCCGTCGCACCCGGCGTACTCCGCCCCGCCGGCGGCCCCGTCTGCTGCACATCCACCACAAACGCCTGCCCCATCCACATCAACTGCCAACCATCTTTTGAATTCGCGCCGGACGGTGTCCCCAGCTTCATCCCCGCCCCCACCATCTGCATCACCTGCGGCATCTCCCACGTCCGCGGCTGCACATCCGTCCCGCTGGACTGCCGCAGCATCATCGCGCCGCTCGCATTCGCCCCCATCTGCATTTGCATCTGGTCTGGACGCCGGAGCCTGCTGCATCCCCGGCATCTTCCCCATATCCCCGCCCGACTGCTGCGCCCACGCCGCACTTGCCAGCAGAAATAGGGCAACCCCCGCCGACCAAACGCCAACTCTCATCCTTCAATTGTCGCGCATCTCTCGTGCGGCTTCCGCGGTCCCGCCTACTGAACCACCAGGCTCACCGCTCCACTCGACGCCCCGTTACCGCTGTCGCCCCCATAGGCGGCCGTGATCGAATACGTCCCCGAAGAAAATCCGCCAGTCGCCAACGGAAGCGTGGCTACTCCACTCGCATTGAGCGTGCCCGTCCCCAGCACACTGCCCTGATAACTGAACGTCACCGTGCCGGTCGGGATGTTCTTGCCATAAGTCTCCGTTACGTTCGCGGTGAGAATCGTCGCCGTACCGGCTGTTACCGGATTCGGCGTTGCCGTCAGCGTCGTCGTCGTCCCGGCGATCAGAATCACTGTCTGCGTTCCCGAGGCCGAAGCTTCCGCCGTCGAGCTGCCGTTATATTTCGCCGACAGGGAATACGTCCCGACCGGCAATCCTGAGGTGGACACCTGCAGGACCGCATCCCCGCCCGCTAGGGGCAGCGTCGAGATCGCAGCGCCGTTCATCAGAAAGCTGGCGTTGCCCGTCGCCGTGCCATTGCCGATTTGCTCCTGCACTGCCGCCGTCAGCGTGAGGGTTTGCCCCTGCACCACCGGCTCCGTCGTAGGAGCGATCGACAGCGACGTGGTGGTCGGCGTCTGTGCAACCACCTTCACCGAAACTGCGGACGAGGTCGAGGCCTTGTTCGAACCGTCTCCACTGTATTTCGCAACCACCGGGTAAGTCCCCGCAGGAATGCCATTCGCAGCAACACTGAATGTCGCCGTGCTCGAAGTTGCTGTCGTTGTGGTCAGCGCAGCGCTTCCCAGCGTCAGACTGCCAGTTGCAAATGTCACCGTCCCGGTTGGCGCTGGCCCCTGGCTGTTCGCCGTCACCACCGCTTGCAGTTGAACTGTGTTTCCCAATACCAGCGGATTCGGCGTCACTGTCAGCGCCGTCGCTGTCGCCGTCAACGGCGGCCCCACCGTCACGCTCACCGGTGCCGACGTCGCGGGATAGTAGTTGCTGTCGCCGCTGTAGCCGAACTGCAGTTTGTAAGTTCCCGGCGGAATGCCCGCCGTAGATGCGGTGAACGTGCCACCGCCGTTTTGATTTGGATAGATAGCTCCCGCGACCGGAGTCAGCTTTATCGTACCCAGCGTCTCCGTTCCATAAAACACGGTTACCGTTCCGGTCGGCGTGTAGTAATTGGCCCAGGACTGGCCGGGAGCGACCGTAATTGCAATCACTGCGGATTGGCCCTCCGGCACAGGCTGTGCCGGAGGCACCACGGTTACTGCTGCCGAGCCCATCGGGACGACCACCGTGGTGGAAGCGGAGGAATCAAGCACAATGCAATGGTCGCCATCGGAGTCAACGCCCTCATAGCCGGGAAAATATACTTCCGCGTAATAGGTACCCGGACCGAGACCATACGCTGGAGAGCTGACTCCCCCATAAAACCGCGATTCCGCACACGACGGCCAAAATCCCGGCGCTACCGATCACGTCAAAGTCCGCATACAATACAGTCTCCACAATTTCCGGCGAGGCGCCCGCATCCCCACGCCCTCCCACATCTTTATACTTGACCTCACGCCTCATGCCCACCTTCCTTCCTGTTGACCAGCAGCTCGACCTCCTCAAAAAAGGTGCCGCCGAGATAATCCGCGAGCAGGACCTCCGCGACCGCCTCGAAGCCTCCCGCAAATCCGGCAAGCCCCTCCGCATCAAGGCGGGATTCGATCCCACCGCCCCCGACCTCCACCTCGGCCACACCGTGCTCATGCGCAAGCTCAAGCACTTTCAGTCCCTCGGCCACACCGTCATCTTCCTGGTGGGAGATTCAACCGCACTCATCGGCGATCCCAGCGGCCGCTCCGCTACCCGCAAGCCACTCACCGCCGAAGAAATCTCGCGCAACGCCGAGACCTACACCGAGCAGGTCTTCCGCATCCTCGATCGCTCCCTCACCGAGGTCCGCTTCAACTCCGAGTGGCTCAACAAACTCGGCTACGCAGATCTCGTCCGCCTCACCGCCCGGACCACCATCTCGCAGATGCTCGAGCGCGAAGACTTCCACAAACGCTTCCAGGCCGAAGAGCCCGTCGGCGTCCACGAGCTCCTCTACCCCATCATGCAGGGCTACGACTCCGTCATGCTCCAGTGCGACGTCGAGCTCGGCGGAACCGATCAGAAATTCAACCTCCTCATGGGCCGCAACCTCCAGCGCGACTCCGGCCAGCTTCCGCAAATCGTCCTCATGACAGAAATTCTCGAGGGCCTCGACGGCGTCCAGAAAATGTCGAAGTCCCTCAACAACGCCATCGGAATCCATGAGCCCCCACACGAGATGTTCGGCAAGCTCATGTCCATCTCCGACGAGCTCATGTGGCGCTACTGGCTCCTCCTCACCGACCTCCGCCAGTCTGAAGTGGACGCCCTCCGCCTCGAAGTCAACAACCGCATCCTCCATCCCATGGACGCCAAAAAACGCCTCGCCCGCACCATCACCGCCGGCTTCCACTCCGAAGAGCTGGCCCGCTCCGCTGAAGAAAATTGGTCCGCCCAGTTCCAGCGCAAAGAGACTCCGCAGGATGCAGAGCGCATCTCCATCCCCGCCGCCTCCCTCGGCCTCGACCCTTCAGCCGCCGCCCCCGGCATCCGCCTCGACAAACTTCTCCTCGCCACCGGCCTCGCCGCCTCAGGAACCGAAGCCGCCCGCCTCATCAAAGCCGGCTCCGTCCACGTTGACGGCATCGTTGAAAAAGCCGCCCACATCTCCCTCCCGCAACTCCCCGCCACCCTCGCCCTCCGCGTCGGCAAACGCGCCAAAATCGCCGTCATCGAATAAGCCCCCTCCCCTGTATCCGCCAGCGTCAGCCCGCGCGTCAAATCGTCCGCCGGCAGCGTCGCGTACTTCTGCGTATCTTCCATGTATCCTCCCTCTCTGAGTTCTTGATCGCACCGGATCGAGTGCTTGATTATTCCTTCAGATGCCACCGTCCCCCCCACTGTGAAAAAATGCTGCACAGCGTCTCCCACTCCACCAATTCATCCGATTTTTCTCCCCATCCGCCTCCCGCCGCATTAATCTGCATCCAACCACCGGTGCAATCCCTCCCAGTCAAAATCAGCCCTATGAAAGCTCTCCCAATTCAATGAAAGCTGTCCTGCTCCTCGCCTACGGCGGTCCCGATCAACTCGATTACCGCACCGACGTTCCCCGTCCCGAGCCCGGGCACGGCGAAGTCCTCGTCCGCATCAAGGCCACCAGCTTCAATCCCATTGATAAAAAAATTCGCTCCGGCTCCGCCAAAGACCGCATGCCCATCACCTTTCCGTGGATCCCGGGCCGCGACCTCGCCGGCGAAATCGTCCTCGCCGGAGCCCAGACCGACGGCTTCACTCAGGGCCAGCGCGTCATGGCCCTCGCCAATCACACCTACGCCGAATACGCCATCGCCAGCATCGGCATCCTCGCCCCCATTCCCGACGGAATGGATGATCAACACGCCGCCGCCCTCCCCCTCATCGTCACCACCGGCTCCCAGCTCGTCGAGCGCGCCGTCAAAATCAAGCGCGGCCAGTCCGTCCTCGTTACCGGAGCCCTCGGCAGCGTCGGTCGCGTCGCCGTCTTCGTCGCCACGCAGCACGGAGCCCGCGTCATCGCCGGTGTCCGCTCCTCGCAGCTCGCCGATGCCGCCTCGCTCGGCGCCTCTCAGGTCGTTGCCCTCGACGACCCCAAAGCTCTTCAAGCCCTCGGTGATGAATTCAGCCCGGGCCTCGACGCCGTCGCCGACACCGTCGGTGGTCCCGTTGCCGCCTCGCTCCTGCCGCTGATTAAAAAAGGCGGCGTCCTCGGCACCGTCGTCAGCGGCCCGCCCGCCGCCGATCAGTACGACGTACAGGTCGTCCACATCATGTCCCAGCCGGACTCAAAACGCCTCGCCCAACTCGCAAAACTCAATCAGCAGGGCGAATTCACCATCCCCATCGCCAGGGTCATGCCCCTCAGCGAAGTCCGCGAAGCCCACGCCATCGAAGACAAAGGCGGCCTCGACGGCAAGCTCCTCCTCATTCCCTGATCCTCAATTCCTGATCCGCATTCTTGATCGCATTTCCTGATCTGCGGTTTGCGTTGAGCTCGCCGTTGCCGTTGTTTTCTTGATTTTGCACTTGCCCCAGGTAACGGGTGGGATTGTGACGAGAAACCAAAGGACCTGCTGCTGCCTTTGCAGTTGCTGCTGCCCTTGCAGTTGCTCTTGCCCTTGATCTTGATCTTGTTTTTACGGTGTCATTCCGACCGGAGTGGGCTCGCGCCAGCGAGGCCACGCAGTGGAGGAACCTGCGGTTGCTCTTGCCCTTGCGGTTGCTCTTGCCTTGCGGTTGCTCTTGCCCTTGCGGTTGCTCTTGCCTTTGATCTTGATCTTGCTTTTGATCCAGGTAGGTGGAGGCTTCAGCCTCCACAAAAAAGCCGCTCGCGCAGCGAGCCACCGCCCCGCGCAGCCCGCCGGGCGGAGCGGCCATCCCCGTCGCGGCCGCAGGCCGCATCCTCATCTCCGCGCCTCCGCCCTTTCACTCCCATCGCGCCGCAGGCCGCATCCTCACTGCTCCTGCCTTGCGGCGCATCCTCACGGCTCTCACATTCGCTTCCGCTCTTGCTCTTGCTCTTGCTCTTGCTCCTGCTCTTGCTCCTCCTCTCGCTCTGTGCTCCTTGCTCTTTGCTCTTGCTTTTGCTTTTGCCTTCCTCCTACAACCCGCTCGCACAGGTCTTTTTGCCTCTTATCGGCGAACCAAGCCATAACATTAGACCGCCGCCCCCCGCCTCCCCCCAATAAACAAGGGGCACAGCTTTCGCCATGCCCCTGGCCTCTGCCTCCGACTCTCGTCTTCGGCCCTGCCTCTAACTCTGCCTCCGACTCTCGTCTTCGGCCCTGCCTCTAACTCTGCCTCCGACTCTCGTCTTCGGCCTGGCCTCTAACTCTCCCTGCTCTACCGCCGTCTAAACAGCGCGTGATACAGCACCAGCACCACGATCGCGCCTATCACCGCCACGATCAGGCTCCAGATATTCAGCCCGGTCACGCCGTGCGCCCCAAACATCGTGAACAGCCATCCGCCAACGATCGCGCCCACTATGCCCAGCACGATGTCCAGCAGCAGCCCCTCGCCGGTCTTGTTAACAATCTTGCTGCCGATGAACCCGGCAATCAGTCCCAACACAATCCATTCAATCCAACCCATAATTTTCTCTCCCGCGCCGCCGCCCCTGGGGGCGCTCAACGCATTCTTCGGATTTGCAGCCTACGGGTTTTCTCCGTTGCGGCCGCGGCCAGCCATTATCTACACATTTGCCCCAATTTGTCTGCCCTGATTTTTTATTTGCCGCCCCCGCCCCTACAGCCCCGCGTATTCCTTCTTCGCCTCCGCCATCACCGGCAAATCGCTGTCCGCGTTCTTCCACTCCGCAAAAAATCTGTCGTATGCCTTCTTCGCCTCCACCTTGTTCCCCGCCATCGCATACGCCCGTCCCAGCCCCAGCAGCGCCAGCGCATAAGGATTGCCACTCGTAATGCTGTAGCCCCTGTACTTCGTCGCCGCCTGAAAAGCTGCAATCGCATTCTGTGCATCGTGCAGCTGCAAATACGCCAGCCCCCGCATATATCCGCCCGGCGATACCGCATCCCACGGCCGCGCCCGCTCCAATAAATCAATCGCCTTCTGCGGCTGACCCGCCTTCAGCGCCAGCCAGGCGTGCCCCTGCGGAACAGTCAGCTGTTGCACCGCCGTGTCCTGGGGATACTTCTTCGCCACATCATCCAACGCCGCTGTCCCTCGCTTTTGGTCCCCGCAGGTCACCAGCGTAACCGCCACAGCAATCTGCGTCGGCTTCGTCTTGTCCAGCTTCAGCGCCTGCTTCACCGCCCCGTCCACGTCGTCGCATCGGTCCACCGGCCATCCCGCAGACGCCGCTAACAGCAGGGAACTCGCCTCTGCATCCGGGGCCTTGTTTTGGCTCGCCTGTTGCGCCGCCTGCCGGTAGGTCGCCTCCGCCAGCTTGAACTGCCCGCTCTCCGCCTGAATTCCTGCCAGCACGTTCGTGAGTGTGAATTGGTCCGGCCGCCCTGCCGTCTCGGCAACAATCCTCTGCACCTCGGCCGTGTCGCCCCTGACCGCGGCCTGGATCATCTGCCAGATCTCGATCTGGGTCCCGTTCAATCCCAGCCGCTTGATTTCCGCCAGATACTTCTTCGCCTCATCCGGCCGGTCCATTTGTGAGTAACCGACGAACACATTGCCCAGCGCCACCGCATCGTCCGGCTGCAGCGCCAGCGCCTTCAACGCTTCGTCCAGTGACTTCTCCACCTGCCCCAGGTTCTGATAGATCGCCGACAGGTTGATGAAGTTGTCTATCTGCAGCGGATACTCCTGGGTCGCCACCTCCAGCGTCTCCGCCCCCTTGTTCAGATCTCCCAGCACCTCGGTGTAATAGTGGCCGTCAATATAGAGCTTCTCGCGCTCGCTCACATTCGCCGACAGATCGTGCGCCTTGGTGAAATTCGCCATCGCTGCGCCCAGCTGCCCGCTGTTCAAATCAAGCACTCCCAGCCGCGCCCACGCCATCGCCAGGTTGGGGTCAAGCTCCAGCGCCCGCTTGTAGTGGCCCTGCGCCTCTGGAATGTCATTGCCCTTCTGGTGCGCCAAATCCCCCAGCGCATACGCCCGAAACGCCTCCAGTGACGGAGTCGTTGCCTGGCCAAACGGCGCATTCAACTTCTTGATGCTCGCCAGGTCCTCGCCCAGCTTGCCGCGCATCTGCGCCGCCGCCTTGTCCAGAGTATCCAGCACCTGCTCCTTGCCCGCAGCCTGCGCCTCCACCGTCGCTATCTGGTCCCCCGTCGCCGTGTTCTGCGCCGTCAGCGTGATCAGGTACTGCTTGCCCAGATTCCCAATCGTCCCCGTCAGGATCGCCTTGATGCCCTCGCGCTCCCCAATCTCGCGCGCAATCGCTGGAGTGATCGTCTCCTCCGGCTTCTTGCCCAGAAACTGCAGGCTCTGCCGCAAATGCTGCTGGCTCACAATGCTCAGCACCGGGGACTGCGACAGCTGCGCCGTCAACGCCTGGTTCAGCGTCGTATCAAATACCGGATCCCCCGTCTGGTTCACAAAATCCGCAATGATGATCGTGTCCTTGTTCTCTTCCGCCACCGTCCCCGGCGCCGCAGGAACCGCTGGCGGAGTCGGCACCCTGTCCCGCCGCATATACAGCACTCCCGCCACCGCCAGTATCACGACCGCAATCCCGGAAACCACCAGGATGTTCCGCTTCCCGCGCTTGGCCTGCTCTCTCTTGTCCTGATCTTCCGCCGTGCGAAATTCCGTCTCGCCCGCTCTGAAACTATGCGACCCGCTCCGGTCCGCACCCGCCGCTCCAACCCCGCTCCGGCTCGCTGCACCCTGATTCGCTGCGCTCAGCCCTGCCGCCACCGCGCTCTGGCTCGCCCCCGGCGTGGCTGGTCCCACCGCCACTCTCCCACTCGACCCGCCCCCAGCCGGCACCGGAACCGCTTCCAAATCCCCCAGCAGCTCCTCCGCATTCTGATACCGATGCATCTTGTCCTTCGCCAGCAGCTTCGTCTCAATCGCATCCAGCTGCTGCGGCATCGCCGGATTCACCGCTGTCACCGGCAGCGGCTCCTTCACCAGCAGCGCCGCAAATACATCCGCCGTCGAGTCCCCATCAAACGGCTTCTTGCCCGTCGCCATCTCGTAGATCACCGTCCCCAGCGAAAACAGGTCCGTCCGCGCATCCAGCGGCGCTCCCCGCGCCTGCTCCGGCGACATATACGCCACCGTCCCTACCGTTGACCCCGGCGAAGTCAGATCCATCGCCGCTGTCGCATTCGACACGCCCATTGACGTCGCATCCGATGCCGCTCCCGACGCAGCATCCATCGTCCGCGAATCCGGCGACGCCGCATCCGGCCCCTGCCTCTTCGCCAATCCGAAATCAAGAATCTTGATCTGCTTCCGCCCCCGCCCCGCCTCCGTCACAAACAGGTTCGCCGGCTTGATGTCCCGGTGAATGATCCCTTGCGCATGCGCTGCCGCCAGCGCGCTCGCCGCCTGCTGCGAAAACGTCAGCACCTCTGCGGGAGTCAGTCCAGCCCCGCCCGCATTCGCCTCATACAGCTTCAGCGTCTCGCCGCGCAGCAGCTCCATCACTAAATACGGCCGCCCATCCTGCTCTCCCACATCGTGGATCGCGCAGATGTTCGGATGATTCAGCGTCGCCGCCGACCGCGCCTCCCGCAAAAATCGCTCGTGTGAAAGATGCGCCCGCGAATGCGGTGTCCCCGCTCCGCCCGTTCCAGCAGACGGGCTCCCCGCGCTCCCCAGCTCCGTCGCCAGGTACTGCTCCGATACCAGCTTCAGCGCGACCTCGCGCTCCAATCGCGTGTCCAGCGCGCGATATACCTCGCCCATCCCGCCGGAGCCGATGCGCTCCAATATCCGGTACGGCCCGAACTGTGTGCCCTCTTGTATTGCCATGCGCCCCGGTCTTACTACGCAGATGATGAGTTGACAAACCTCGCAGAAAGTCTATCAGCGCCCCATCATATATCCCGTGTGCGAATTTCCGCTCGCTTGCCCTTGCCCTCTGCCCCTCGCCCCTCCCCCCCCTCGCCGCTGCCTTTGCCTTTGCCCTCGCTTTTTTAGCGCCTCGCCTTCGCTTTCCCGGCCCCCGGCCCCGCCTCCGCCCCCTTAACCCATCCCATCCCGCGCCGGTGTTAAACTGTCTCCTCGCGGGCTGGCTCCGCCGTTCTGCCGCCCGTTTCACCAACGTTTTCGCCGCATATTTCGCTGTCGGATTGGTCCCACTTGCCCACTCGTCCCGCGCCAGCTTCCACGAATCGGCCGCACGCCGTACCCACTCCGGTCACCTATGCCGACGCGGGCGTGGACATCTCCGTCGGCGACCGCGCCAAGCAGCGCATCAAATATCTCGCCCAGCGCACCTTCAATCGCACCGTTATCGGCGACATCGGCGGCTTCGGCGGCCTCTTCAAACTCGACACCGCTAAGTGGAAAGAGCCCGTCCTCGTCTCCTCCGCCGACGGCGTCGGCACCAAGCTCAAGCTCGCCTTCGCACCTCAGGCATCCACAACACCGTCGGCGCCGACCTCGTCAATCACTGCGTCAACGACATCGCCGTCCAGGGCGCCACCCCGCTCTTCTTCCTCGACTACCTCGCCACCGGCCGCCTCGATCCCGAGGTCACCGAAAAAATCGTCTCCGGCCTCGCCGACGCCTGCCGCGCCAACGGCTGCGCCCTCATCGGCGGCGAAACCGCCCAGATGCCCGGCTTCTACGCCGAGGGAGAATACGATCTCGCCGGCTTCATCGTCGGCGTCGTCGACCGCGACAAGCTCATCACCGGAGAAAAAATTAAAGCCGGCGACATCCTCGTCGGCCTCCCCTCCACCGGCCTCCACACCAACGGCTACTCGCTCGCCCGCAAGCTCTTCTTCGAGGTCGCCGGATACACCCCCGAAAAATACGTCAACGAGCTCAAAGAAAAAGCCGGCGCCGCTCTCATGAAGACCCACAAGAGCTACCTCAGCGTCATCAAGAAATTCATCGCTGCCGACGTCGTCGTCGGCCTCGCCCACATCACCGGCGGCGGCATCACTGAAAATCTTCCCCGCATCCTGCCCAAAGGCACAGCCGCTCATATCGAACTCGGCTCCTGGCCCGTGCTCCCCATCTTTGAGCACCTCCAGAAACTCGGCAACGTCGAGCAGGAGGAGATGCTCCGCACCTTCAACATGGGCGTCGGCCTCATCGCCGTCATCCCCGCTGACAAATTCAAGCGCGCCAGGATGCTCCTCGAGCGCGCCGGCGAAAAATACTCCGTCATCGGCCGCATCGTCCGCAGCGAACGCAAGTCCGTCCAGTACGTCTAGCCTTCGCCCCGCGGAGTTTCAGACACGATGCACCAGAGCCGCCCCAGCCAGACCGCGATGCGCGTGGCCCAGCGTCGCGCCGCCCACCAGCTCCTCGACTCTCCGCCCATCCTCTCTGACCCGCTCGCCCTCCCCATCCTCGGCCCCCAGGCTGCCACCCAACTTCGCGCGCAACTCCGTCACGGTGAGCCCGAATTCGCCAAATACGTGCGTGTCTGGATGGCCGTCCGCTCCCGCATCGCCGAAGACTCCCTCGCCCAATCCGTCGCCGCCGGAACCCGCCAATACGTCGTCCTCGGCGCCGGCCTCGACACCTTCGCCTATCGCAATCCCTTCCCCGCACTCGGAATAAATCTCCGCGTCTTCGAAGTGGACTTCCCCGCCACCCAGGCCTGGAAGCGCCAGCTCCTCGCCGCCGCCCAAATCCCCATCCCCGCCTCCGTCACCTTCTCGCCCGTTGATTTCGAGCGCGAGTCTCTCGCCGACGGCCTCGCCCGCGCGGGATTCGAATCCTCCCAGCCCGCCTTCTTCTCCTGGCTCGGAGTCACCATGTATCTCGCCCCCGACACCACCCTCGCCACTCTCCGCTGGGTCCACCAGATCTGTGCGCAGAATTCGATCGTCTTCGATTACATGGCGCCGCGCTCTTCACTGCCTCTCCGTCATCGCATCGCCTTCGACCTGCTCGCCTCCCGTGTCGCCAAAGCCGGCGAGCCCTTCATCGGATTCTTTTCTCCCGACTCCCTCGCCGCCGACCTCCGCGCCACCGGCTATCCGCGCGTCGAAAACTGGGACGCCGCCCGCCTCAACGCCCGCTACTGCGCCCTGCGCACCGACGGGCTCAAAGTCGCTGGAACCTTTGGCGGCATCCTCTACGCCGGCGCCGCCTAAAACAAGAACGCCGCCCCTGTCTCCGGGCGGCGTTCCTTTGCTCTTGCTGTTGCTCTTGCCGTTGCTCTTGTTTTTGTTTCGCGCTGTCATTCCGACCGGAGCATTCGCGCTTGCGCGAATGCGCAGTGGAGGAACCTGCGGTTGCTGCTTGCTCTCTTGCCGTTGCTTCTGTTGCCTGCTTGCCGGTTCGCGCCTGTTGCTTCGTTGCCCGTTGCCTCCTTGCTCTTGCTCTCTTGCTCTTGCCGTTGCTCTTGCTTCGCGCTGTTGCTTCTTGCCGTTGCCTTGCCCTTGCCCTCGCTTCTAGGTAGGCGGAGGCTTTAGCCTCCGCAATAAAATCGGCGCGCCAGCGCCTTCCGCTCTGCCGAAGGCGCCCTCGCTCTTGGTTTTGTTTTACGCTGTCATTCCGACCGGAGCATTCGCGCTTGCGCGATTGCGCAGTGGAGGAACCTGCGGTTGCTGTTGCTTCTTGCCTGCTTGCCCTTGCCGTTGCCCTTGCTTCTTGCCTCTTGCTCTTGCTGTTGCTCTTGCTGTTGCCCTTGCTTCGCTTGCTGTTGCCTTACCTTGCCGTTGCCTTGCCCTTGCCCTTGCTTCTAGGTAGGCGGAGGCTTTAGCCTCCGCAATAAAATCAGCGCGCCAGCGCCTTCCGCTCTGCCGAAGGCTCGCGGTTGCACTTCACATCCGATTTGCTTCTACATATTTCAACGTCGCTCGCGCAGCGAGCCACCGCCCCGCGCAGCCGTCAGGCGGAGCGGCCATCCACGTCGCGGCCGCAGGCCGCATCCTTATCCCCGCGCCCCACCCGCCGGCGCCGCCTAAAACAAGAACGCCGCCCCTGTCTCCGGGCGGCGCTCCTTTGCTTTTGCTGTTGCTCTTGCTCTTGCCTTTGCTCTTTGCCTTTGCCTTTTGCTTTTGCCTTTGCTCTTGCCTTTGCTCTTGCTTTTGCTTTTGCTCTTGCCTCTTGCTCTTGCCTTTGCTCTTGCTCTTGCCTTTGCTCTTGCTCTTGCTTGCCTTTGCCCTTGCCCTTGCCCTCCTACCAGATCTTCACCCTATCCTCGGGAGCCAGATACAGCTTCTCCCCCGGCTTCACCCCAAACGCCTTGTACCACGCATCGCTGTTCCGCACCGTGTCCGCGCGAAACTCCGACGGCGAATGCGGGTCCGTCAGCACCTGCTGCCGCAGCATCGCCTCCCGCACCTTCTGCGCCCAGTTCTGCCCATACGCGATGAAAAATTGCTGGTCCCCGTCAAACCCATCCTGCTTCGTCACTCGCGTCCCCGCCGTCGCCGTGCGATAGCCGTCATACGCTGCCGCCACTCCGCCCAGGTCCGCAATGTTTTCATCAATCGTCTGCTTGCCGTTCACATGCACGCCCGGCGCGACCTCATATCCGTCATACTGCTTCTCCAGCTTCTCCGCCTGCTGCTCAAAGTGCTTGTGGTCGGCCTCCGTCCACCAGTTCCTCACTGCGCCTTTGGAATCAAATGCACTCCCCTCGGCGTCGAACGTGTGGCTGATCTCGTGACCGATGACCGATCCGATCGCCCCATAATTCACCGCTGCCGGAGCCGCAGGATCAAAAAACGGCGGCTGCAATATCGCCGCAGGAAAATTCAGAGCGTTCTGCAGTGGCAAATTCACCGCATTCACCGTCTGCGGATCCATGGACCACTCATGCTTGTCCACCGCCTTGCCCAGCCGCGATACCGCGCGGTGATAGTCATACATCCGCCCCCGCCACGTGTTGCCAAACGCATCGTCGCCCCTGACTTCATACGTCGAATAATCCTTCCACGTCTCCGGATACCCGACCCCCACATACAGCGTGTCCAGCTTTGCCTGCGCCTCCGCCTTCGTTGACGGGGCCAGCCACTCCAGCGCCGCAATCCGCTTGTGATACGCCGCGATCAGGTTCGCCACCAGCTGCTGCGCCTGCGCCTTTGCTTCCGGCGAGAAATATTTCTCCGCATAAATCTTTCCACCGCATCGCCCAGGTAGCCGTTCACCACTCCCACCCCGCGCTGCCACCGCGGCCGCTGTTGCGACACCCCGGACATCGTCTTGCCGAAGAAATCGAACTGCGTATCCGCTACCGCCTTCGGCAGCACTCCCGCATATGCCGTAATCAGGTGATACGCCAGCCAGTCCTTCCACGTGTCCAGCGGCGTCGAGGCCACCAGCGCCGCTTCGCCCGCAAACGCCGTCGGCTCCCACACGATAAAGCTGTCCTGCTGGCTCAGCCCCGCGGCCGCGAAGTATGCGTCCCAATCCAGCCCCGGCGCCTTCGCCGCAAACTCCGTCCGCTTCCACGGGTTGTTTGCCTTGGAAATTACCTCGTTGTCCGCCAGGCTCGTGTGCACCTTCGCCAGCTCGGTCTCCAGCGCAATCACCTTCGCCGCCCGATTGTCCGCGTCATCCTTGCCCGCCAGCTTCAGCATCGCCGCGACATACGTCGCATACTTGGCCCGCAGCGTCTTCATGTGCTCGTTGTCCGCCAGGTAATAGTCGCGGTTCGGCAGCACGATGCCGCCCTGGATCAGGTATGCCGCATAGTGGTCGCTGTCGTTAAATCCCGGCGCCACCCAAAGTCCAAAAATATTCGCAGTATGAAAATTCGTGTTGTTCAGCGCGTCTACGTCCTGCCGCAACGTCGCGCCCAGCGCGCTCGCCAGCCCCTGCTTGTCCTTGATCCCCGCGATCGCATCCATCTGCCCCTTCACCGGAGCCATCCCCTTGGCCTCAATCCCCGCCTCATCCATATATGCGTTGTAGAGGTCCGCAATCTTCCGCGCGTCCGTCCCATACGCCGCATTCGACTTCGCCGCCGTCTCAATAATGTCTGCCGTGTTCTTGTTGCTCTGATCGCTCAGCGCCGAAAACACGCCGATGCCGCCGCGGTCCGCCGGCAGTTCCGTCGCCGCAATCCATCCGCCATTTGCATAGAGATAAAAGTCATCGCCCGGCTTCACCTTCGGGTCCATGTTCTTTATCTGAATGCCGGGTTCCCCCGTCCCCCCCATCGTCTTCGCGCTCGTCGCAGCAGCAGGTGCCGCCATCTGTGCGCCCGATAGTGTCGGAGCCAGCAGCATCGGCGCTATCGCCAACGCCGCCACCAAAGTCATCGGCCATGCCGTCAGCTTGGCCATCGGCCGGGAAAAAGACGCAACAGAACCTGCAACTACAGACTCGCAGTCAAAACATTTCATCTTCGGGGAGCTCCTAAGAATTTAAATCGTAATCTCTAACGCACTTTTTACCCGCAACCCTCCGGGCACCGCGCGCACTGGCTTATAGTTCGACGCCGGCAAACAGCAGATGGTAGCACGCAGAGAAGGGAATTGCGCTCCGCCCCGCGCCCCCCTAAAACGTAAACGAAATCCCGCCCGTAAATCTCTCCGCCAGCAACGGCCCGCTCTTCACTACCGGTGTCGCCTCCGACGCCGTCCATCCCGGATCGTCAAAATCCAGCAGGTCCTGAATGTGCGGCAGCGACTTCGACCAGAAATCCGGCTGGCTCGTCAGCGTCTGCCGATAGTCCACCCGCGCCATCCACCGCGGCGCGATCCGGTACCGCAGCCCCGCCCCATACTGCAGTCCCGGCTGAAATATCCCGCCCCCCTCCAGCGGCGGTGTTGACCCGTACTGATACGCCGCCGTGATCAGCCCCACATTCTTCAGCCCGAAGCTGAAATACGCCGGCGCCTTCTTAAACGGCGCATCCGTCAAATGCAGCATCTGGAACGACGGCCCTACCGCCACAAACGGCCTCCACCGCGACCGCTTGCCCGTGAAGTTCCACAGCAGGTTATAGCTGAACTGCGCCGTCACCAGCCCGTCCCGCTGCACCTCAAAATAATCCGCGTCCTGGTTGTTCTTCCCATAAATCCCCAGCTCAAACGACCCGCGGTCGTAATCAAAATTCAGCTCGTTCGAAATATGGTTATACGAGTTCAGCGTCACGCTGATCCCCGCGTTCCATCCCGCATGCAGCTGGCTGTCAAACTCAAAAAACGTGACCGGGCTCTCCGTGGGATAAATCGTGATCGAAGTGAAATTAAACGCGTCCGTCGAATACCGGTAGTCCCCGCCATGCAATCCCAGCTCGACACTCGGCGCCTTCCACCGGTCCGGCGCCGCCGCTCGCTCGCCCACCGTGCGCGGCTCCCAGCCCGGATTCGCCCGCGGGCTCGCCGACAACCGGTTCGTGCTCTTCTCCCCCTGGATCGTGTATTCCTCCCCGCCCACATCCATCTGCCGCGCCGCCTTCTCCGCCGGCGTCTCCTTCTTCCGGTTCACCAGGTACTTCACCCCCTGGTATCCCATCACCACCACGTTCTGCTGGATCAGGTTGTTCTTGATCGTCAGCACCGTCTGCCGCGTCGCCCTCTGTCCCCGGTTGCCGCCCGTCTTCACCCCGTCGGTCGAATAATCCACCGGCCCTTCCGGGTCCGCGCAGTCGTTGAACTGCAGTATCGCGATCGCACCATCGGTCTTCAGCTCTTCTCCCGTTCCATTCTTCGCATCCTTCGGCAGCCACGGCCGCGCCACCAGCTGCACCGCGTCCACGCATCCCGTGAACAGCAGATCGTTCACCACCTTCGCCCGCTCGTTATCAATGTTCGTGTCAATCAGGTGAATGAACGTCTTGTTCTTCTTCGAAAATCCAATCCCCGTGTCCTGCGTTGCAGACGATGTCCACACCGTCTCCCCGTCCCACTCCGGCTGCACCTGCCAGATTCGCAGGTGATGCCGCTTGGCAAATGTGTTCAGCGTCTTTGAATACGCCATCTGCGGCGGATGCCCATCCAGCAGCAACGTTGACATCGGCGCGGTCGAATATTTCTGGTTCTCCGTGATCGAGCGCACCGTGCGATATACCGTCTCCGCGCTCAGCGGGTCCGACGCCACCCATCCCGCCGCCGCGAACGCATGCTCGATCGCCTCCCGCTTCCCCACGAAAACTAAGTTCGTCAGGTCTGAGGGAATCTCGCTGTTCTCCGTATACGTCCGGAAGGGAAGTCCGTGTATCAGCTGCTCCAGCTGCTCTCTCTGCAATCCGGTCTCAGCGATTGGCGGAATCACCTCTCCGCTCGCCGCCCCTGCTGCCGGAACCAGCGCCACCGCCTCGGACCGAATCACCAGCTCCGTCCCCGTAGGAAAAACTACCTCCGGGTCAGGGAAGCGCAGCACCGCGCTCGAGCCCGACATCGCAAACATCACCCCTACCGGATTGCTGAACGCCAGGAACGTCACCATCCCCGACGCCCGGTAAGCAATGCTCCCCGTCGAAGAAATTCCCTTTATGTCGCCCTTCTTGTCCACCGACTCCCGCGCGTTGTCTACCTCCGCCACCTGCGCGTGCCACGCCACCGTCTCTCCATCCGGCAGCGTCAGCTTGTCAAAATCTATTTCCAGGATCGCCGTCTCATGCACGAACCCGACTCCCACCCGCCGCACATACTTCAACGTGCCCGTTGCCTTGGTCCCCATCGGAACTACGATCTGTTCGCCCAGCTTCACCGGCGCAATCACCACCGCTTCCACCGCGTCACCCTTCTTTGCAGAATACGAAGCGATCGGTTTCTCCAGCCTCACCTCGACTGGCGTATTGCTGGGCAGGTCAATAAACGCCGCCGCCGCACTCACCACCGGCGCCGCACTCACTACCGGCGCCGCACTCTTGCCCCGCGGAATTTGCCGTCTGCCCCACCGCGCCCGCGCCCGCCAATCCCACGCAGCCCGCCAGCGCCCAGCAACTCGCCTTCGCCCGGACTCCCGCCCTCCAACCCGCCTTCGCTTTCAACTGCACCACCCCCGTGGTCGCGTGCCAACAATTTCCCGCCTCAATTTCCCGCCTCAATCTCGCCGCGCTTCCTTACTCCTCCGCCGTCACGCCGGCGGCTTTGCCTTGTCGTCCGCGCTCGGCCCATACATCCCCGGCACCGCAGCCCCCAGCAGCCGCGTATATACACTCAGCTGCCCGCGATGGTGGATCATGTGGTTCTTGCACATGTCCGCCAGCACCGTCGTCCGCGGCAGCTCCACCACCGTGTGCTCGCCAAACTTCAGCTGCCAGTTCTGCCCCAGGTATTCGTCCGTGCGTCCCGCCATCGCCGCCAGTGCCGCCGCCGCGTTCTTCTCAAACGCCGCCAGCAACTCCGCCCGCCCGCCCTTCTCCAGCTTCAACGGCGTGTAGTCGCTCTTCAAATCGAACGAATCCTTCGTCACCGTCATCACGATCCACCCCGGCAGCTCCGCCACATGCCCCGCCAGCCGCCCCACCGTCATGCTCTTCGGGTCCGGCCTCCACTCCGGGTCGTGGTCAGGAACCGCCGCCAGCATCCTCCGCGTCTTTCCCATCTCTCCCTCAAGCTCTTTTACAAACCAATCCGCATAGCTCGCCATCCATCGCTCCTGTTCAGCATCAGTGCTTCGCTTTTTCTGAAGTGGCAAACAGTATCGCAAATCTCGCCGCGCCCTGGCCTCAATCTCCCCAAAACCTTTCTCCCGGATTTTCTATTCCTCTCTACTCCCGAGCCTCCCCGCTCCCCCTCGCTACAATTATCCCGACCATGCTCGAACGCTCCTCCCTCGCCGCACTCTCCGCTGCCCTCGATCAGCTCGACAGAGAGTTCTCCGGCCTGCCTCCTTTCTCTCCCGACCCCGACTCCGCTCCCCCGACTCCGCCTCCACTCCCGTCCTCCCCGCCGTCCTTCCCGCCGTTCTCTTAGAGGTCGCCTCCCGCCTCGCCGACAACTATCCCTACTTCCATCCCCTCTACGCCGGGCAAATGCTCAAGCCTCCCCACCCCGTCGCCCGCGCCGCCTACTCTCTCGCCACCTGGATCAATCCCAACAACCACGCCCTTGACGGAGGCCGCGCCTCCTCCGCCATGGAAGTCGAGGCCGTCGCCCACCTCGCCCGCATGTTCTCCCTCCCCCAGCACCTCGGCCACCTCACCAGCGGCGGAACCGTCGCCAACCTCGAAGCCCTCTGGGTCGCAAGCCGGCTCGCTGCAGCCGCGACCAGTTCATCGTCAGCATCCTCCCGCCCCGCCCTCATCCTCGCCTCTTCCCAGGCCCACTACACCCATCCCCGCATCTCCGCCGTCCTCGGCATCCCCTTTGAAGTCGTTCCCGCCGACAACTCCGGCTCGATGGATCCAGCCGCCCTCGCCACCCGCCTCGCCCAGCTCGCCTCCGCTGCCATCCCGCCACTCGTAACAGTAGTAGTTACATTTGGCACCACTGCCACCGGGGCCGTTGACCCGCTCCCCGCCATCCTCGCCCTCCAGCAGCAGTTCGGCTTCCGCATCCACGTTGACGCAGCCTACGGCGGCTACTTCACCCTCGCTTCCTCGCTCTCCCCCTCCGCCCGCGCCGCTGCCGACAGCATCCACCGCGCCGACTCCATCGTCATTGACCCGCACAAGCACGGCCTCCAGCCCTACGGCTGCGGATGCGTCCTCTTCGCCGACCCCGCCGTCGGCCGCTTCTACAAACACGACTCGCCCTACACTTATTTCTCTTCTTCTCAGTTACATTTAGGCGAGATCACCCTCGAGTGCTCGCGCGCCGGGGCTGCCGCCGTCGCCCTCTGGGCCACCCAGCGCCTCCTGCCCAACCTTCCCGCTTCAGAATTCGCTCTGAGCCTCGACCAATGCCGCGCCGCTGCCCTCGACCTCTACGCGCGACTCGACCAGGACCCGCGCTTCCTCCCCGCCTCACCCCCGCAGTTGGATATTGTCTGCTGGGCCGTCGCCGCTCCCTCGCTCGCACTCTCTTCCGCGCTTGCCCGCGACATCTTCGAACGCGCCGCTGCCCTCGATCTCCATCTCGCCCTCGTCACTCTGCCCGCCCGCTTCATCCCCGCGCTCGCGCATCACCCGCAAGACTCAACCGTCACCTGCCTGCGCTCCGTCCTCATGAAGCCCGAACACCAACCCTGGCTCCCTGAAATCTGGTCGCGCCTCTCCCAGGCCACCGACGTTGCTCTTGGCCTATAACGCCGCTGCCCTTGGCCTATAACGACGTTGCCCTTGGCCTATAACGTCGCGGCTCTGGCTATAGCGCCGCCGCCACTCCGTCTTGATTTCCGTTTTTCTCCGCCGCCCTAGATCCTGAAGTGGTCGCCCTGCCAGTTCACAATCTGCGCCTTGATCTGCTTCGGCGTCAGATTCTCCGCCACCGCCTTCTTCGCCAGCCCCGGCAACTCGTCATCCGGCGCGAATCGCAATGCCACCAGCTGCTTCGCGCTCAACTTGTGCACTTCAGATCTCAGCGGCTCCGAGGTCAGCGCCATCAGCCGCAGCCGCTCCTCCAGCCGAATGATCCGGTCCTGCGCCTTCAGCGGATACGACCGCATCAGCCCCGCCATCATGAACAGCACCACCGCGATCATCAATATCCATACATGCTCGGCATCTCTGTCCCGCACCAGCATCACGATCGCGACGATCAGGTTGATCAGCACCAGCGGCAGAATCACAAAGTGAAACGCCGGATCAAACCGCGTGTGGTTTTTAAAGTTCTGCACTTTCTCCGCTGCCATCTTGCTCTCCTGTCAACCCTCGCGCTGCCACTCGCGATTCTAATCCCGCCGCTCCTGCAACTGCACTTCTCCCTACTCCGCCCCCGCAATCGCCGCCACCAGCCGGTCCACCACCGCGCGCGCCGCCGTCCCCGGCAAATGCCGGTTACACAATATCGAAAATGCCACCGTCCGCCCGCTCGCCCCCGTCACATATCCCGACAGCGACGAATCCTCCTTCAGCGACCCCGTCTTCGCCTGCACCTTCCCCGCCAGCGCCGTCCCGTTAAACCGGTCCGACAGCGTCCCATCCACGCCGCCTGTGGGCAACGTTGCCCGAAACTCCGCTCCCCACGACCGCGTCGCCGCATACCGCAACACCGCCGTCAGCGCCCGCGGAGTCACCATGTCATCGGCCGACAATCCCGACCCGTCATAAATCGTCACGTCCTCCGCAGCCACTCCCGCCGCCCCCAGAAACTGCCGCACCGCTCGCAGCCCCGCCGCCCGCGTACTCACACTCCCCGTCCCGCCCCCGCCCTGCTCCACCACTCCCAGCTGCTCCAGCACCAGCTCCGCATGCAGGTTCTGGCTCACTTTGTTAATCACCGTTAAATCCTCTCGCATCGGCGGGCTCACTCTCCGCGCCAGCACCTGCCCTGCAGGAACCTGCCCCGCCATCGCAACCGCCTCTTCCTGCACCGCCCCGTTTATTTGCGCAGTTTCAGTTTTCTCCGCCCTGCCACCGCTCGCTCCATCTCCATCCCCGCCGCCCGTCCCGCTCCCCGCATCCTCGGTCTCAATCCCGGTCTGCGGACGATGTCTTGCCACCGCCGCTCCATCCACCCGCACCCCATGCGCCTCCAGCCGCTCCTTCAGCGACTCCGCCGCAAATTGCGCCGCATCCTCAACCGCCAGCGCCAGGCTCACGCTCCCCGGCGCTCCCGCCCCCGCCACTCCCGGCCCCATCACTCCCATTCCGCCCGCCCGCATCGTCCCCCACAGCCGCACTATCTTTGATCCCGGCAGCCGCTCCGCCCCAATCCGCGTCTTCACCCCGGCCGTCGCCGCCACCGTCCTGATCGAGCTCTCTACCTTGTAGTAGTCCACCGCCGGCAGCCAGCTAAACGTCACCGGCGCTCCCGCCTCCGCCCCCGGAGTCACCGTCAGATAAATCACGTTGTCATTCACCGTCAGCGCGCTCACCGGCGCCCCATACTCCCACTGCAAATCGTTCCAGCTCCACCCCGGCCCAAACGGCTCATACGCAAAATAGCTGTCGTCCCCCACCACGTTGCCCCGCACCTCGCGCACTCCCGCCGCCACCACCTGCGCCGCCAGCTGATCCACCCCCGCTAGCGGATCCCCCACCCGCTGCGTCTTCCCCGCAAACGGCAGCACCCGCGCCGACATTGACGGATCGCCCTCGCCATAAAAAATCAAATCCCCCGCCACCACTCCGCCCGGCAGCAATCCCCCGGCTCCCCCGCCTGCCGCAATCACCAGCGTCGTGCTCGTCAGATTCGCCGGCAAAAGTGAAAACGCCGTCGCCGTCGTCAGCAATTTTTCGTTCGACGCCGGTTGGAAACGCATCGCGTCATTCATCGCGAACACCGTCGCCCCATCCAGCGTCGTCACCGAGATTCCCCACACTGACCCGCGCGCTCCCGGCGACGCCAGGATCGTCTCTACCTGCGCACTCAACGGTCCCGAAAGTTTCGGCGCCGCCTTTGCCTTCGCCGCTGCCTTTGCCTTGTGTTTGGTCCCCGGCTCTGCTGCCGGCGCAGCCCCGCCGCCCTCGCGCTCCGCGCAGCCGCCCGCATAGCCAGAAAAATGAGCGCCAGTGAGGCCCTCCACAGTGTGCACCCCGCGCTCTGCAATCACGAGGCACTCTGCTCTTAGGGGATCATCCCACGGCGCTCTACACACTACGACGGATAACACCGCCGCCAGGACGCATCTTTTTTGCCGGCTCCCCACTTCCCGCGGAGTGTAACATCGCCGCCATGGCCGACGCCTCCAATTCCGATGCGCAATTAAAGTCCGGCCCCTCCGTCCACCCCGCTTTGGGGATTCAGTCTTCGCCCCACCTCCCGCCTTCTCCCCGCCCCCACCTCGACTGGCGCCTCCGCGACCGCACCCTCCGCCTCGGCTCCCGCACTCTCGTCATGGGCGTGCTCAACATCACCCCCGACTCCTTCTCTGACGGAGGCCTCTTCCTCTCCCCCAACGACGCCCTCTCTCACGGCCTCCGCCTGCTTGATGAGGGAGCCGATATCCTCGACATCGGCGGCGAATCCACCCGCCCCGGCGCCATCGCCATCTCCGCGCAGGAGGAGCTCGACCGCGTCCTCCCCGCCCTCACCGCCATCCGCCGCGCCCGCCCCACCGCCCTGCTCAGCATTGATACGAGCAAGGCCGCCGTCGCCCGCGCCGCCGTCTCTGCGGGAGCCGACATCGTCAACGACGTCTCCGGATTTCTCTGGGACGACGCCATGCCCCAGGCCTGCGCCGAGCTCGAGTGCGGCGTCATCGTCATGCATACCCGCGGCCGCCCCGACATCTGGCGCCTCCTGCCCGCCCTCCGCCGCAAAGCCGTCCTCCCACTCGTCCGCGAAGGCCTCGCCACATCTCTCCAGCTGGGCCTCGACGCCGGCGTCCGCCGCGAAGCCATGGCCATTGATCCCGGCTTCGGCTTCGGCAAACGCGGCGAAGAAAACTACTGGCTCCTCGCCGGCCTTCCCGCCCTCTCCACCCTCGGCCGCCCCCTCGCCGTCGGCCTCTCCCGCAAAAGCTTCCTCAGCAGAACCCTCAACCTCATCCCCCCACCCGCAGTCTCCTCCACCACCTCCGACTCCTCAGCCACCGCCACAAGTCCTCCGCAGCTCCCGCCGCCGCAAGCTTCGCCGACTCCGCCAAGTCTGCAGACCCCACCGCAGAGGCCCGCGTCACTGCATCACTCGCCGCCGCCACCATCGCCATCCTCGCCGGAGCCCACATCATCCGCGCCCACGACGTCCGCCCCACCGTCGAAGCCGCCGCCATAGCCGACGCACTGCTCAACTCCACCCCCTAGCGAATTCGCGTCCCCTCCGCCTCGCGCTCCAAACGTCGCCCTCGGCTCCCACCGCGGCCCGCCGAAATCTCGCACTCCGAATGTCGTGCTCGCTCCCGCCCTCACTCTCCGAATGTCGAGTTCGGGGGCACTCTCGCTTTTGCTCTTGCTCTCGCCTTTGCCTTTGCTCTAAATAAATGATCCGCTCGCGCAGCGAGCCACCGCCCCGCGCAGCCCGCCGGGCGGAGCGGGCCATCCCGTCGCGCGGCCTCGCCGCGCATCCTTATCGCACAGCTCACCGCCCACCCGCATCACTTGCCGCGGCTCGGCCGAAGGCAGACCTCTCCTGTTCGTATCTATCGGCTCGGCGCACCAGATCTTGAATCTGAATTCGTTCTCGCCGGCCCGTGCCCCGGTCCCGCCGCTCGCGCAGCGAGCCATCGCCCCGCTCCTGCTCTCGCCTTTGTATTTGCCTTTGCCTTTGCCTTTGCGTGCCTTCGCCTTGCCTTTGCCCGCTCTGAATAAATGATCTGCTCGCGCAGCGCGCCACCGCCCCGCGCAGCCCGTCGGGCTGAGCGGCCCATCCCGTCGCGCGGCCTTCGCCGCGCATGCCTTATCGCACAGCGCAGCGGCCATCCCGTCGCGCGGCGTTAGCCGCGCGCCCCCTACCGAAACGCCACAATCAGCTTGTCCAGCGGAAACACGTCCTTCGCCCCCTGCGCCGGCCGGTGCGCCATATACGCCAACGGCGCCCCCTTCGCCTCCGCCGTATCAAATTCCTCCGTCGTCTTATACCAGCCCATGATCTCGAAAGAATTGATCTCGTACGGCAGCCCATTCGACGCCAGCGACGACGGCCCGTTCATCACTTGAAAATGCAGATGCGGCGCCAGAGAATTTCCCGTGTTCCCCACCAGCCCCAGCACCTGCCCCGTCCTCACCTTGTCGCCCGGCTTCACCCTCACGCTCCCCGGCTGCAGGTGCGCATACAGCGCATACTTCCCGTTCCCTAAATCCAGCACCACGGAATTTCCATCCGCCTCCTCCAGCGAAATCGTCTCCGGAAATTTCCCCGGCACCTGCTCCGGATATCCATCCGTGATCGAAACCACCGTCGCGTCCGCTACCGCCAGCGCCTGCTTCCCAAATATCGTGTAGTTCTCAAGCTTCTCCCGCGCCGCCTCGCCGCCCGAATAGACCTTGCCCTCCGCATTCAACTGCTCCCAGTCCACCGCGTACCGCTGCGACACCCACAGCCGCCCATTCGCCGGCAGCGTCGCCCGCACATGTCGTGTCGAGTCGCAGCATGAGTCCGCGGAAATATATCCCTCGCCCTTCAGCGGCGGACTGATCACCACCACCGCCTGCCGGTCTACCGTCACCTCGCCGCCGGTTTCAGAGATCTCCTGCCTGCCCTTCGGCGCCGCTGCAAATCGCGCCGCAATCCGGTGCGACAGCTCTCGCGGTATCGCCGCCCCGGGCGCCAGCGCCAGGTCCACAAACAACAGCGCCGTTGAACTGTGGACCAGCGTCCCGGTCGGCGTCCGCATCCCCGCCGGCTGCAGGTGTCCCGCCACCTCGGCCGCATCGAGAATCTTCAGCACCGCGCCATCGCCCAGCACTTCCACCTTCTCCAGCGTCGCATCGCCGCTCGAAAAATTCGTCACCCACAGCTCATACGCCATGTGCGTCCGGCCGTCCGACCCGGCAAAGGGAACCGGCGCATCATGCACCGCCAGCAGCAAGGGAGTCATCTCCTGCGGCGGAGTGCCCAGCGCGATCGGCGTTCCCGCCGCCGCAGCTTTCGCAGTTGACGCCTGCGCCTGGGCGAATCCTGCGCCGCTCACTGCCAGCGCTGCAGACGCAAAAATTCCCACGGCAAATTTTGAACGACCGGCAAGACGCATCGTGCTGCTCCTGACTTCGCTTTTGCTTTTCGTTTCGTTATTACGACGTTCTAGCCGACTGACTCCCGACGCAGCCCCGCGCCGCCTCAATCCCATCCAGAGCCTTCCACAGCGCCTTTGCCGCTCGCTCGGTCCCGCGCAGCACCGCCGCCTCGCACTCCACCGCAGCCGCCGCAGAGATCTCCTCCGCCGCCTCCATCTCGCGCTCCACCAGCTCGCGCCACACCGCCGCATGATGCACGTCCGCCGTCTCATGCACGCGGAAATACTCCGCCGTCTTCCGGTCCGCTCCATACCACTCCGTCAGCCCGCGACGCTTCTCCTTCGCCACTCTGGGGACCTGCGACTCATACGCATGAAACGCCGCCAGCGCCGCCGCCGTCGTCTCCTCGCGCGCCATCCCGCTGAACGTCCCGACCAGCTCCGCAATCTCCGGCAGCCGCTCGCCGGCCGCAGCCTCTGCGCCCGTCTTCCGCTCGGCCTCTCCGCCCATCCCCGCCACAAAGTCGCGCCACAACTCCGCGTGCGCCCGCCCGTCCGACTCTTCCTCGAACGCATTCCTCAGCACCGCCCGCCGCGTCTCGCCCTCCGGCAGCCGCGCATGCAACGCCGTCAAATATGTCGGAAACGCCGCCACATGCGCCAGGTACTGCTCCCCATAAAACGCCAGCTGCTCCCGCGTCAGCTCGCCCGCGCTCCACGCTTTATAAAAAGGATGCGTCAGCAAATCATGCCGCGCCAGAATCTCATCCACCCTCGCCCAAAGATTGTTGTGCATCGCCGAAACCCTCCGCTCGCCCTCACCATACCAGACCCCTGCGTGGAAAGCGCAGCCGCACCCCGGCCCGGCGGCCGATATTGCCGCCTCCCCCCGCCCCCTCCCTTTACACTCCCCGCCTCCCTCAGTAGACTTGAGCGTCGAGCGCGCCTCTCCCGCATCCAATCAACGGACGCCGGTCTGCCCGCCCACCTTCCGGGCCTTCCCGCTGGAATAGTTTTGCTACCCCGTTTCCCGTAATCTAGTTTTTCGCAATCGAATTCGCCGAGGACAATAAAGAGGAGATTCAAAATGGCAGCTGTTGAAGAGAAGGTCAAACAAATCATCGTCGAGCAACTTCAGGTGGATGAGGCTGAGGTCACCCCCAACGCCTCCTTCCAGGAAGACCTCGGCGCCGACTCTCTCGACGTCGTCGAGCTGGTCATGCAGTTCGAGGAGGCGTTTGATCTCGAGATTCCCGACGAAGACGCGGAGAAAATCAAGACCGTCAAAGACGCCGTGGACTACATCGACAAGAAGCAGTCCAAGGGGAAGTAATTTTGCAGCGTCGCGTTGTCGTTACAGGCCTGGGCCTCATCTGCGGCGTGGGCAACACTGCACAAAGTGTCTGGTCGGGGCTCATCGCCGGCAAATCCGGCATGGGTCCCATCACCGCCTTTGACACCACCAACTTTTCCGCCACCTTCGCCGCCGAAGTCCGCGACTTCGACCCTCTCCACTTCGTAGACAAAAAAGAGTCCCGCAAAATGGGCCGCTTCATCCACTTTGCTCTCGCCGCCGCCCACGAGGCGATGGAACACTCCGGCCTCAAAGTCACTCCCGAAAATTCCGAGCGCATCGGCGTCCACATCGGCTCCGGCATCGGCGGCTTCGATGTCATCGAGCGCGAACACGCCGCCTTCCTCGCCGGTGGCCCCCGCAAAATATCGCCCTTCTTCATTCCCGCCTCCATCATCAATCTCGCCGCCGGCAACGTCAGCATTAAATACGGAGCCCGCGGCCCCAACGAGGCCACCGCCACCGCCTGCACCACCAGCGCCCATTCCATCGGCGACGCTTTTCGCATCATCGAGCGCGGCGATGCCGACGCCATGATCGCCGGCGGAGCCGAAGCCTCCATCACCGCCATGGGGGTCGGCGGATTTGCCGCCATGCGCGCCCTCTCCACCCGCAACGACGATCCCACCCACGCCTCCCGCCCCTTTGATCGCGACCGTGACGGTTTCGTGGTCGGCGAAGGCGCCGGCATCCTCATCCTCGAAGAGCTCGAATTCGCCAAAGCTCGCGGCGCAGAAATTCTCGCCGAGATTATCGGCTACGGCATGAGCGCCGATGCCTTCCACATCACCGGAATGGCGCCCGAAGGCGAAGGCTGCTTCCGCGCCATGCGCAACGCCCTCAACTCCGCAAAGATCACCCCCGACTCGGTGGATTATGTCAACGCCCACGCCACCTCCACTCCCGTCGGCGACGTCCTCGAGTCCACCGCCATTCGCAACACCTTCGGCGAACGCGCCACCAGCCACAAGCTCCTCGTCAGCTCCACCAAATCCATGACCGGCCACCTGCTCGGCGGAGCCGGCGGCCTCGAAGCCGGCATCTCCATCCTCGCCCTCAAGCACCAGGTCGTTCCCCCCACCATGAACATCGAAAACGTTGACCCGGCCTGCGACCTCAACTACGTCCCCAACGCCGCCCAGGACGCGAAACTCTCCACCGTCCTCTCCAACTCCTTCGGCTTCGGCGGCACCAACGGCTGCCTCATCTTCCGCAAATTCACCAACTAACATCTCTCTCAGAATTCGCTCTTCGCCGCCGCTCCCAGCGTTCTTATCGAATTCGCTCTTGCGGTGTCATTCCGACCGGAGCGTTCGCGCTTGCGCGAATGCGCAGCGGAGGAACCTGCGGTTGCTCTTGCTTGCCTCCCCTGCTTGCTCTTGCTTTTGTTTGACGGTGTCATTCCGACCACGTCTGCTTTTGCTTTTACTGTCATTCCGACCGCGGCCGGCTCTTGTTTTATTTTACGTCATTCCGACACGAAGTATTCGCGCTTCGCGAATGCGCAGTGGAGGAACCTGCGTGTTGCTTTGCTCTGCTGCTTTACTCTCGCTTTGATGTGTCATTCCGACCGCGGCCCGCGACTAGCGGGCGCCGCGGAGGAATCTGCAGTTGCCCTTGCTTTTGCTCTTGCTCCTGCTCTCCCTCTCGCCCTTGCCTTTGCCTTTGCCTTTCCCTCTAGGTAGGTGAGGCTTCAGCCTCCACAACAACGGCGCGCAGCGCCTCCGCTCTGCCGAAGGCGGCTCTTGCTCTTGGTTTTGTTTCGACGTCATTCCGACCGCGCTCTTGATTTTCTCTTACGGTGTCATTCTGACCCGCGCTCTGGTTTTGCTTTACGGTGTCATTCCGACCGCGGCCCGCGACTAGCGGGCGCCGCGGAGGAATCTGCAGTTGCCCTTGCTTTTGCTCTTGCTCCTGCTCTCCCTCTCGCCCTTGCCCTTGCTTTTCCTCTTGCCTTTGCCTTTGCTCTAGGTAGGTGGAGGCTTCAGCCTCCACAACAAAATCGGCGCGCAGCGCCTTCCGCTCTGCCGAAGGCCGGCTCTTGCTCTGTGGTTTTGCTTTACGCTGCAGCGCCTTCCGCTCTACCGAAGGCCGCTCTTGCCCCTACCGCCGTCTTGCTCTTGCCTCTAAATAGATAGCTGCTCCTGCTCTTCTACATCTATATCGGCGCTCTTCAGTCTTTCTTTACCCGATATCCGGTCTCAACTCACACCGCCCGCTCTTCCCGCTGCCCCTCCGACGCCGTCAGCGTCAGCAGCGGCTTCGGGTGCCAGTCCTCATCCGTCAACGCGCTCGGAGCCTTCTCCGCCGGCGCTACCAGCTCCAGCTCGCCGTCGCCAATCGACAAATCATGCAGCTTCCGCCCTTGGGAAAATATCCCGCCCTTGCCCTGCACCGTCGTCAGAAATCCGTTGTAGCTCTCTACCGCGCGCTTCAACGCGTTGCCCACGCCCTGCACCTTGTCCGTCGCCGTGGACAGCTTGTTATAAATCGCCAGCGCGACCTCGCGAATCTCCGCCGCGTTCCGCGCCACTTCCTTCTGCTGCCACCCGCACGCTATCGCCCGCAGCAGCGCGATCAGCGTTGTCGGCGTCGCCAGCACCACGTTCGGATTAAACGTGATCAGCGCCGGGTCCACCTCCAGCGCCGCACTGAACAGCACCTCGCTCGGCAGGAAACAAACCACCAGCTCCGGCGAATCCCCAAACTGCTGCCAATACGCCTTCGTGCACAAGTTCTCCAGATGCTGCTTCACCTGCCGCGCATGCGCCGCCATCAGCTGAGCCTTCTGCGCCTCATCCGTCGCGGTCGTCGCTGACAAAAATGCCTCCAGCGGAGTCTTGGCATCAATCACCACCTGCGCCCATTCGGCAGCGAGATAATCACGTCCGGATGCCGCCGCTTCTCCTGGTCCGTCCACGTCGCCACCTGCTCGACGAAATCGCAATGCTTCACCATCCCCGCAAACTCGATGCAACGCCTGAGCTGCAGCTCGCCCCAGTTCCCGCGAATCTTCGGATTGCGCAGCGCCGTCACCAACTGCGACGTCTCCTGCCGCAACGCGGTGTGCGTCACCCGAATCTCTTCAATCTGCGCCGCAATGTCCGAATACGCGCCTTCGCGCTTCACCTCCAGCTGCTGCGACTGCGCCTCCAGCTTCGCCAGCGACTCGCTTCACCGGCTGCAACAGCGTGTCAATCGCCGCCTCTTTCTGCGCCAGCAATTCTCCACTCATCTTCTGCTTCTGCTCAAAGTCCTCCGTCAGCTGGCGCCGCGCATCCCTCCAGCGTCTGCCCCGCAAGAGTTTGAAATGTCTCCACCAGCTGCGCCCGCGACTGCTGAAACGCCTCCCGCTCCCGCTCCAGCGATTGCTTCTCTGCGCTCGAGCGACTCGCCTCCAGCCCCGCCTGCCGGCTCTCTAGCGTCGTGTTGCGCTCTCGCGCCGTCGCCAGCTCCGCGTCTGCCTTCGCCAACTGTCGCTGCACTTCCTCCAGCCGCGCCCCGCTCACCGCTAACTCCGCCGCCCCACGTCCGTTCAGCGCCAGCCACACTGCCGCCGCGCCCGCTCCCATCCCCAGCAACGCCCCGAGCGCAACAAAAGCGAAAGCTCCCATGCCGCAAGACTACCCCGAAACCCGCTCCCTGTCGTTAGCAAACGGTAGACTCCGTGCAAAACCCGGTCAACTACAGAAACCGATTCGGCACCCGCTCACTGCACCTTAAACGGTGCACGCCTCTCTCTTTGCACGCTTCTCTACGGATTCGTATGGTCCAGCACAATCTTCCACCCCGCCGCCGTCTTGCGAAACACCAGCGAATAAATCCCCGACGCATCTCCCCCACCCGCCGCCGTCCGCGTCAGGTGATAGCTCCCCGTCACCACTGCCGTCTCCCCATCCAGCAGCCGCACCTCGAGATCCCCAAACTCGAGCGTCCCCATCTTCTCCCGGCTCGGAAAATTCTTCTCATACCGCCCCAGCACTTCCTGCCATCCATGCGTCACCGTCTTGCCGACAAACGTCGTCTCCGGCGAATTGTCATACCCCGCCATAAATCCCTTCACGTCCCCCGCATTCCACGCCGCTACCTGCGCCGTCATCACTGCCTTCACCGCCGCCGCATCCGCCTCGGCCGCACTCTTGCCGACGCCGCCCGCCTGCCCCACCGCCACTCCACTCACCAGCAGCATCACCACCACCACCCATACCGCTCCAGAATTCTTCGCCCCCGCCACTACCCGCATTCTCGTCACCACCCGCATACTCGTCCCCCTCGCGATTCAAATTTCGCATCATCATATATAGATACCGTCATCCTGCGCGGACTCTCCTCCGCTGCTATCGTTTCAGCAGTCGCTTCACCCGAGCCCAACCATGCCCACCGAATCCGGCTACCAATGCGCAGGCTGCGGCGAATGGAACACCGCCTTCGTTGACGAATCCGCCGGCTCCCGCCAGTCCTACGTCGAAGACTGCCAGGTCTGCTGCCGCCCCAACGTCCTCCACATCACCTGGGACCGCTCCGCCAAAGAATTCGTCATCTCCGCCGAGCTCGAGAGCTAGCTCGCCGCTTCAACCTGGATTTAAAACTCCGCCCTCACGCTCCCGAACTTTTTCGCTCCCGCTACTTCCCATCCCACTCCAGCGCCGCCCGGTCCCACTTCGCCAGATTCGCCGCCGCGTCATACGTGCTCTCACAAAAATCCAGCAGCGCCCCCGCCGGATCACCCGCCGCCCGCATGTCGTCATACATCAGAAAAAACTCGCCCTTCGCCGCGCTCCAAAACGCGCTCTCCGGTTTCGCTGCCGCCTTCTCATATCCCTCCGGCGCCGGAGCCGCATACGCATAAAACGCCGGCTCCTTGATCACCTCTCCATCCCCCGGCCACCATCCCACGCTGATCACCTGGTGCGAATACGCCTCCTTCGTCACCGGATCCACCCCCGGCTTCTCCTCCGCCCGCTTGCCGTTAAATCGCGTCACGCAAATATCAAAGCTCCCCCAGAAAAAATGCACCGGGCTCGACTTCCCGATGAACCCCGCCCGAAACTCCTCCAGCACCGTCCGCGTCGAACTCAATATCCTCCCGAACCGGCGCGCATACTCCGCGTCATACGCCTTGTGCTCCTCGTCCACATCAAATCGCACCGGCCGGGGAATCTCCACCGGCATCGTCCACATCTCCACGTGAATCCCCAGCGACTCCAGCTCCCCCATCAGCTTCTCGTAAAACGCCGCCACCGTCATCGGCTCCAACGCAAACCCCCGCCTCTCCCCCAGGCTCGTCTCTATCTCCAGCCTGTGCCCGATAAAGTCGAACTCAATCTCAAACGTGAACCCCCCGCTCTTCGCTCCCGTCTTTCCTCCCGTCTTTCCTCCCCGCATAAGGAATCGGCGACGTCGTCAGCCCCCGCGCCGTCACATACAGCGCGCATCCCCACCAGTGATTGATATTCGGCCCCAGCTTCAGCCGCACCTTGCCCACAATCTGCGTCCACATGTGCAACGTCGCATACGTGTCCTTCCACGCCCCATACGGCAACGCCGGCCACAGCTCTTCACCCAGTTTCTTTTCTTCTGAATTCATCTCCCTGCCCCCTCTCTCTGCATCGCGCTTCGTCCACAGCTTTTCAACTGCCCGCTCTTCAGCTTCCGATTGCTCTCCGTCGCTTCCGCTCGCAGTTTAGGCCCGCCGCCGCCCTTCGTATACCCACTCCCGCCGCAATTCCCCTCCGCCCCGGCGAAATAAATCTTCTCCCCCACCCTCGAAAACTTGCTCCTCTCCCCCTCCCGCCCTTTTAACCCCCCTCCGGCTCCTGTAGAATCGCTCTTTCCTTGTCAGCGAGATCTCGGGGCACCGCGGCCCGCGTCGGGGGGACGATTTTTGTTGTGAGGGTGTGCTTATTTTCCGCTTGATCCAGGGGGACGCAAGTTCCCGCAGTCCGCAGTCCCCGTCAGTGCGCCCCGGCCCACAGCGATGCGCCTCGCCCTCGTTTCCGGCTTCGCCCATCGCCTTTACGTCCGTCACTCCCGCGCGCCGCTTCCTCTCCCGCCTCGCTGCCTTCGCCCTCCCTGCCTCTCTGCTCGCTGCCGGCCTTCTTCCCGTCTTCCTCGCCGCCCCCGCGGCCCACGCCCAGGCGCCCGTCGCCTCGTCTCCCTCAGAGGCTCTCTGCCAGCCGCAGGTCCTCGGCAACCGCCGCATCCCGAAGGAAACCATCCTCGCCCGCATGTTCTCCCACGCCGGCGACGTCTTTGATCCCGTCACCGTCGAGCGCGACTTCAACTCCCTGTGGAACACCGGCTACTTCGAAGACGTCCGCATCGAGCGCGAAGACACTCCCCGCTGCGTCCAGCTCATCGTCGTCGTTCGCGAAAAACCCACCATCCGCGAGATCACCTACAAAGGCCTCAGCTCCATCTCCCAGTCCGACCTCCTCGAGCGCTTCAAAAAAGAGAAAGTCGGCCTCTCCCAGGAGAGTCAGTATGACGTCGAACGAGTCGCCCACGCCCGCGCCGTCCTCCTCCAGGTCCTCGGCGAGCACGGCCACCAGTTCGCCAAAGTTACGGTGGACATAAAGAACATTCCCCCCGCCGCCGTCAGCGTCAACTTCATCATCAAAGAGGGCCCCACCGTTAAGGTCGGCCACATCAAGTTCACCGGCAACACCGCCATCCCCGCCCGCATCCTCCGCAACTCGATGGTCAACCTCCGCCCCATCGGCATCCCCCACTCCATCATCTTCGAGAGCCTCTTCGACCGCACCTACGATCAATCCAAACTCGAAGAAGACACCGAACACGTCCTCTACGCCTTCCGCGACCGCGGCTACTTCCGCGCTGAGGTCGGCGATCCCCAGACCCACATCCGCGACGACAACGGATTCTCCTTCCTCACCTTCCGCCCCAAGCACGGCAAGCGCATTGACATCACCATCCCCATCACCGAGGGTGGCCGCTACCGCCTTGCCGGAATCACCTTCCACGGCAACAAGGCCGCCACCAACGTCAAGGCGCTGCGCTCCCTCTTTCCCATGAAAGACGGCGAGTGGTTCGACTCCTCCCTCGTCGGCAAAGGCCTCGACAACCTCCGCAAAGCCTACGGCGGCCTCGGCTACATTAACTTCTCCGCCGTCCCCACGCCCCACATTGACGAGGCCAAGAAGACCATCTCGATGGACGTGGACATTGACGAAGGCAAGCCCTTCTACGTCGGCCGCATCGAGTTCCAGGGCAATACCACCACCCGCGACAAAGTCATCCGCCGCGAGCTCCTGCTTGAAGAAGGCCAGATCTACAACTCCCGCCTCTGGGAGCTCTCCATCCTCCGCCTCAATCAGCTCAACTATTTCAACCCCCTCAAGATCGAGACCGACTCCGAGACCCATCAGGATCAGGAGAATGGCACCGTGGACCTCCTCCTCAAAGTCACCGAGAAGGGCAAGAACTCCATCAGCCTCAATGGCGGCATCTCCGGACTCTCCGGCGCCTTCATCGGTACGCAGTATCAGACCAATAACTTCCTCGGGCTCGGCGAGACTCTCTCCATCGGCGCCAACCTCGGCAACCTCTCGCGCAATATTCAGTTCGGCTTCACTGAGCCTTACTTCCGTGACCGCCCCATCTCGCTCGGCTTCAATCTCTTCACCTCCAAGTACGACTACAACGAGGCGAAGAACTATCAGGCCACCACCGGCTCCCCCCTCAACTTCTCCCAGGCCCAGCTCAACCTGGTCCAGAACTACAACCAGAACACCACCGGCGGAACCATCTCCGTCGCCTATGCCATTCCCCGCAGCTTCAAACGCATCGGCATCACTTACGGATACAGCACCTCCTCCATCCAGGCCTTCTCCCAGGCCTCCAACAATCTCTTCCAGACCCTCGCCTTCCGCAGCATCTCCAGTCAGAACGCGCTCAACGGTATCCGCACCAGCTCCATCACTCCCAGCTTCGTCTTCTCGACCGTAGACAATCCGCTCCGCCCCCACACCGGCAAATCCTTCTCCTTCGCCGGTCGGCTTCACCGGAGCCGGCGGCAACGTCCGCTACGTCTCGCCCGTGCTCGAGTACAAGCAGTTCCGCCCGATGAACGGCATCCACTTCGCCCGCGACGGCAAGAACATCTTCGGCTACCGCGTCCAGGCCACCTACATCACCGGCTTCGGCGGCCAGGTCGCTCCCCCCTTCCACCGCATCTACGGCGGCGGCGAAAACGAAATCCGCGGCTTCGACGTCCGCTCCATCACTCCCTACGCCTTCGTCCCCACCCGCGTCCTCATGACCTTGTGGGATGGAGTGACCTGCGTCCCCGTCAACTCCTCCCAGCCCTCGGAAGGTTGCGTCCAGGTCCCCGTGCCCGCTTACACCATCGGCTCGGTCGGCGGCGACACCAACTTCGTCAATAATGTCGAGTACCGCATCCCCATCGCCGGGCCGGTGGATTTCAAAATCTTCAACGACTTCGGCATGGACTTCATCATCAAGAACTCCCAGCTCCGCCAGACCACCGAGGGCTTCTACTCCCTCCAGTCCGCCCTCTACGGCTGCCCCGACCTGGTTGGCGGAACCTGCAAAGGCGGCGTCCGCGAAAACTTCCAGCAGCAGTTACAAATTCTCCACGGCACCAACTTCGTCCCCCGCGACTCCCTCGGCGCCGAGGTCGGTGTCATCCTGCCCGTCGTCAACGCCCCCTTCCGCATCTACTACGCCTACAATCCGCTCCGCCTCAAAGAGTTCTATCCCGGCAGCTGCCCCTTGCCCAACGTCACCGGCAACGGCGCGCCCGCCCTCACCCTACGCCGCGCCCTGCCTCATCCAACGCAGCCTCTTCCCCACCGGCGGCGCCGGAGACTTCACCTTCGACCAGGCCGTCCACTACTACGGCCAGTCCTACTTCCTCCGCGAACCCAGAAAAACCTTCCGCTTCACCGTCTCCACTACCTTCTAGTCCCGCCTTCCAGTCCCGCAGGCGAATCCCGCCCGCCAGTCAGAGCGCAATCCCCCCTCGCCCTCCCGCCCCTCCAGACGCCAGTGTCATTCCGACCGGAGCGGCTCGCGCAGCGAGCCTGCGCAGTGGAGGAACTGCGGTTGCCTTTACTCTTGCTCTTGCTTTTGCCCTTGCCTTTGCCTTGAATTGCGTCGTCATTCCGACCGGAGCGTTCGCGCTCGCGCGAATGCGCAGTGGAGGAACCTGCGGTTGCTCTTGCTCTTGCCGTTGCCTTTGCTCTTGAATTGCGTCGTCATTCCGACCGCGGCCCGCGACTAGCGGGCGCCGCGGAGGAATCTGCAGTTGCCTTTACTCTTGCTCTTGCTCTTGCCCTTGCCCTGCTCTGGGTAGGTGGAGGCTTTAGCCTCCACGACAAAATCGGCGCGCCAGCGCCTACCGCTCTGCCGAAGGCGCTCTTGCTCTTGATTTTGTCTTGCGTGTCATTCCAACCGTCGCGCCGCTCCTGCGGCGCATCCGCATTCCCGGGTTTTGAATTCCGCCACTCCCCCACCGCTTCCCAAAAACCCGTCATACTATCCTCCATGCTCGCCTCTCGCCTCCGCTTCATCCCCCTCCTCGCCGCCCTCGCCCTCGCTTCCGCCGCCGCGCTCCCGCCTCAATCCGCCGCCACCGCGCCCGCCGCCGCTACACCGGAATCAGGCACCTTCATCCTCCACAAATTCGCCAAAGCCAACGGCAAAGAGACCTACTCCCTCCAGCAAAATTCCAACCGCCAAATCCTCACCTCGGACTTTCTCTTCACCGATCGCGGCTCCCCCGTTCCCCTCAAGACCACCTTCACCGCCGCCGCCGATCTCCGCCCCATCTCGCTCGTCTCCAACGGCAGCGTCTCCCGCGCCTCCGCTCTCGATCTCGATATCCAGATTCCCCCCGGCAGCTCCACCGCCGCCATCTCCCTCAACGGCAAGTCCTCCGCCGCCCCGCTCCCCGCCACCTTCTTCACCATTGAGGGATACGCCCCCGCCTCCCTCCAGCAAATGCTCCTCCGCTACTGGCTCTCCCACGGCCGGCCCGCCTCGCTCCCCATCCTCCCCTCCGGCTCCGTCCAGATCCATCCCGCCGGAACTCTCGACGTCCAGCTCTCCGGCCACTCGGAAACCCTCACCGGCTACACCATCGGCGGCCTCATCTGGGGCGAAGAGAGCCTCTGGCTCAATCCCCAGCAGCAACTCGTCGCCCTCGTCTCCACCGACGCCGAGTTCGATCACTTCGAGGCCGTCCGCGAAGCCTACGAACCCGACCTCAATCTCTTCATCGGCCACGCCGTCACCGCCGACCTCAATGCCCTCGACCGCCTCACCGCCTCAGCGCCCGGAGGAACTCCGCATCCCTCCGGCCCCGTCCCTGAAACAAAACTCCTCGCCATCACCGGCGGCACTCTCATCGACGGTTCCGGCGCCGCGCCCATCCCCGACTCCATCGTCCTCACCCGCGGCGACACCATCATCGCTGCCGGCCCGCGCAACCAGATCAAAATTCCTGAGAATGCCGTCATCCTCGACGCTACCGGCAAAACCGTCCTCCCCGGCCTGTGGGACATGCACGCCCACTACGAGCAAGTCGAGTGGGGTCCCATCTATCTCGCCGCCGGAGTCACCGATGTCCGCGACTGCGGCAACGAGTTCGACTTCATCACCACCGTCCGCGATGCTGTCAACAGCGGCCGCGGCATCGGTCCCCACATCTACATCGCCGGCATCGTGGACGGCCCCGGGCCCGCCTCCGTCGGCGCCATCACTGCCTCCACTCCCGCCGAAGCCATCGCCGTCGTTGACCGCTATCACTCTGCCGGAGCCCTGCAGATGAAAATCTACAGCTCCGTCCCGCCCGCCCTCGTCCCCGTCATCGCCGCCCGCGCCCATCACTACGGCATGACCGTCACCGGCCACATCCCCGATGGCATGAACGCAATTCAAGGCGTCCAGGCCGGCATGGACCAGATCAACCACATCCAATATCCCGCGCTGCTCTTCCTCACCAATCGCCCGCCCGCCGGAACCCCGCCCGACCCCAACTGGATCCCCCACTACGACTTCACCTCTCCCGCCGCCAAAGCCGACCTCGCCGTCTTCGTCCAGCACCACACCGTCTTCGATCCCACCATGTCTATCTTTGAACTCTTTTCCTCCCCGCCCGATCGCCCCATCGCATCCTTCGAGCCCGGCATCTCCCGCGTCGCCCCCCAGCTCCGCGCCGCCCTCGACCAGACTCCCACCACCGCCGCCTCCGCCCCCCGCGCCCAGGCCCGCTTTAACGGATATATGGATACTCTCCGCCTCCTCCATCAGGCCGGCCTCCGCATCGTTGCCGGAACCGACCAGGGCATCCCCGGCTACTCCCTCCACCGCGAGCTCGAGATCTACGTCCAGGCCGGCTTCACTCCGATGCAAGCCATCCAATCCGCCACCATCGTCCCCGCCCAGGTCCTCGGCCTCGACAAAACTGCCGGCTCCATCGCCCCCGGCAAACGCGCCGACATCCTCATCATCTCCGGCGACCCGCTCGCCGACATCCGCAACACCCGCAACGTCTACAAGACCATCGCCGCCGGAGTCGTCTACGATCCCGCCCCCCTCTGGCTCAGCGTCGGCTTCACTCCCTAGACACTCCCCTCACCCCCCGGTTTGACCCAAACCCGCGCCATTCTTATATAATCGCCGCTAAGCCTCAATCTGTTTCCCGCCATGTTTCTTCCCGGCGCCTGTTCTCACTCGGTGACTGCACGGTTTAGGAAAGCACGGGAGTGAAACAGCAATTCCCAATTGACACCTAAGGAGTCAACCCATCTTTATGAATCGCACCATCTCTACGGCTGCATTGCTTGCGGCTGCTCTCTCCGTTTCTGCTCTGGCGCCCGCCGCGTTCTCACAGGCCAAGGCCGCCACTCCCTCCGCTCCCGCACCCGCTGGCTCTCAGGCCGCCGCTGCTCCTCAGCCTTTCCCCACCGGCCCCGTCAAAATCGCCACCATGAATTTTGAAGCCGGCGTCCTCTACACCAACGAGGGTCAGCGCGACTTCGGCGAGCTCCAGAAAAAGTTCGCTCCCCGCCAGGCCACCCTCAAGGCGCAGAACGACGAGATCACTTCGCTCCAGAAAGCGCTCCAGACCGGCGGCGAAAAACTCTCTGAAGAAGAGCGCGCTACCCGCGTCCGCACCATCGAGGCCAAGCAGAAGGAGTTTCAGCGCGCCAGCGAGGACTACGAGAACGACGTCCGCGCCGACCAGCAGACCGCCTTCGCCAAGATCGCCACCAAGGTCAACGACTACGTTGAGGAATACTCAAAAGAGAACGGCTTCACCGCTGTCCTTGAAGTCGGCAGCCAGACCAGCCCCGTCATCTACGCGCTCCCCTCGATTGACATCACCCGCGCCATCATTGCCGGATACAACACCAAATCCGGCGTCGCCGCTCCTCCGCCCTCCGCTCCCACCAGCGGCGCAGCCGGCTCCGGTGGCGGAACCCGTCGTCCCGCTGCCACCCCCTCGCACTAACCCGCGGGCATCACCAGTCACAAAAGCGAAGGGCCGGTTACCCGGCCCTTTTGCTTTCCCGTTCTCCATCGTCATCTCGTCTAATAAAAATCCGCGCAGCTCAGGTAAAAGCCGCATCCGCGCCCCGACTTGCCGGTGCACACCATCTTGCAGCGGTGGCTCTCCAATCGCGATCCGCAGTTCGGGCAGTGGTTCGCAGCGTTCGTGGCCTCACTCCCGTCCCATTTGCACTCGGCCGTCGCCTCAAATTTCTCGACCGTCAGAACTGCGCTCTCACTCATTCAATGGCAGGTTAATTCCCACACGCCGCCCGTCACTAGTACCTTCTTAGGCTCGCCCCAGCAGCTAAAATCAAATCTGCAACTCAATCGCATCAGCAAGGAGCAACACTCGCATGGCACGCACCGCATCCGCCGTCTGGCACGGCACACTCAAAGAAGGCAAAGGCTCCATCTCCGTCGGCAGCGGCCTCTTCCGCGACGCGCAATACTCTTTCTCCTCCCGCTTTGAAGAGGGCGTCGGAACCAATCCTGAGGAACTCATCGCTGCCGCCCACGCCGGCTGCTTCACCATGGCCCTCGATGCCCAGCTCACCACCGCCGGCTTCAAGCCGGAATCGATCGAGACCACCGCCAGCGTCACTCTCGCCCGCGTCAACGATAAGCCGACCATCACCAAAATCGCCCTGGTCACCAAGGCGCGCGTCACCGGCCTCGACCTCGCCGCCTTCAACCAGGCCGCGGAAGACGCCAAAGCCGGCTGCCCCATCTCCCGCCTCTTCGCCGGAAACACCGAAATCACCCTCGAAGCCACCCTGGATAGTTAGACAGTTAATCCTGATAGCTAACTCAGACAGCTAATTCAGACAGCTAACCCATCACCCGCAAAACGTAACACAATCAGTTACATTTTCCTGAATTCAGAGCAGGGTGCCCCAGGCGCCCTGCTTTTTCATCTGCCGTGGCTTTGCTCTCGCTACTAGTAAACAGACCCGCGCCCCCTACCCGGCGCATCCTTATCCGCGCTCTTACCGACCATTGGCCCCGCCGCATCCGCAACCCCATGCCAACTCGCACTTGCCTTTTTCCAAAGCCGCTCGCGTAGCGAGCCACCGCCCGCGCAGCCGACAAGGCGAAGCGGCCATCTACGTCGCGCCGCTCTAGCGGCGCATCCTTATCCCCGCGTTTTTAAATCCCCCGCGGCGCATCCTTATCCGCGCTGCTTTGAATTCGCGGCGCCCTACCCGGCGCATCCTTATCCGCGCTTAGCTTTTCCAACTCCAAAGCCGCTCGCGCAGCGAGCCACCGCCCGCGGAGCCGACAAGGCGAAGCGGCCATCCACGTCGCGCCGCTCCAGCGGCGCATCCGCTTCCCGCGTTTTGCATCCCCCCGCGGCGCATCCTTATCCGCGCTGCTTTGAATTGCGGCGCCCTACCCGGCGCATACCTTATCCGCCGCTTAGCTTTTCCAACTGCCAAAGCCGCTCGCGCAGCGAGCCACCGCCCGCGCAGCCGACAAGGCGAAGCGGCCATCTACGTCGCGCCGCTCTAGCGGCGCATCCTTATCTCGCTGCTTTGAATTCGCGCCGCCCTGCGGCGCAACCTTCTCGCATTCCGCCCGCGCTCTAATCTCGTCCGCTCCACATTTTCCCGCACCCCACGCCAAGCCCGCGCCGGGACCTTTGAAATTTCATCCCCCACACCCGCCCCTCGCGCCGACACCCCGCCCATTATCCACACCCTACAAGGCCTCCTGCCGCCGCACCATACAACGGAAGTCCCCTCCGCCAGCGCCTCCCGCTCCGCCAACCGTCCCCGTGATTTAGCCCCCCGCAGCGAGTCTTTCTGCCCAGTCTTTCTGCCCGAGTCTTCCCGCAGCGAGTCTTTCTGCCCGTCAGCTCTTCCGCCGAGTTTTATTCCCCCGCCGAGTCTTTCTGCCCCAGTCTTTCTGCTCCAGTCTTTCTGCCTCTTATCGGCGCCCAGCTTCAAAACGTTAGGCCCCCATCTCCACCCTCCCTCCGATCCCTCCCTCCCCGCCCTGGTGTACCCTTGCTCACGAACTCCATGCGCCTCCTCTCACTCTCCGCCCTCGCCCTCGCCCCACTCCTGCTCCCGCCCCCTGCCCTCACTCAATCCCCCGCTCCCGCCGCCGCCCCCGCCGCTCCCGCATCCGCCGCCTCCCACTCCGACCCCGCCCTCGCCCGCCTGCTCGATCACTGGCATCCCGGCGGCGCGCCCCTCACCATCTCCCTCGATCGCGCCGCTTGCCCCGCCGCCTGCCCCAGCTACTCCATCACTCTGAATGCCACCGGCTCCGGTGCCGCCCGCCTCACCTACTCCGGCCGCGATCACGTCCTCCTCGCCGGAACCCACACCGCCTCCATCCCCGCCGCCGACCTCCTCAAGCTCGTCGCTGAATTTCGCGCTGCCAACTTCGCCTCACTCGCCGGAACCTATACTGACTCCGCCGACTCCGCCCCCGGCCGCACCGTCACCCTCAAAATCGGCGCCGCCTCCAAATCGGTCACCGACCGCGCCAACGCTCCCGCCGCCCTCACTCAACTCGAGCAATCCATCGCCGCCATCACCGGCCTCGACCGTTGGACCACCGGCCGCTGGACCACTGGCCGCTCGACCACCGCCGCAACCGCAACAGGGAACTCGCCCGCACCCGACTCCACCATCGCCGCCCTCCAGCACGAGGCCTGGGACTTCCACTCCGCCACGCCCGCCAACGCCGCCCTGCTTATCGCTGCCGCAAATTCCGGAGCCACCGACGCCGTCAACTCGCTCCTCCAGCTCGGCGTCCCTCCCAACCAGCGCGACGCTGCCGGCCACCTCCCGCTCTTTGCCGCCATCGAGGCCAATCACCCCGACACCGTCCAGGCTCTGATTGCCGGCCACGCCGACACCTCCCTCAAATCCTCCGACGGCGAATCCGCTACCGACCTCGCCACTGAACTCGGCTACGACGAGATCACCCGCATCCTCCAATCAGCCTCCGGCCAAACCCCGCCGCCCGCTCGCCCTCCGCATCCCGAATAACTTCGCCCTCGCTTTCTCCCTCCGCTCCCCTCGCCCCCACTCTCCACCCTTTGGTGGATGCCTCCGCCTCACCGCGACACTATGCTTGTACCCGGTCGCTCGCCGATCTCTTTTCGTGTTCTCCTGCTACAAGTCGCGCCCACTCCATCGCAGGCATCCCTTCGTGCTCTTCGCTCACAAATCGCGCTCCCGCCTGGCTCCCCGGCTGCTGGCCCCCCGCCTCCTCGCAATCGCGGCACTCGCCGTCGTCACCCTCGCCCTCACCCTGCGCCTCTCCGCCGACAACACCACGCAGTCCTTCGCCGAGAAGCAAAAAGCCTACGACGCGCAAATACGCAATAGCGGTTACAATCTCCACTTCGGCAAAGACCACCCCTTCCTGCCCTCCAACGCCACCACCGCTGACGGCCAGTTCCTTCCCCCGGGATCCTTTCCTACCGCCGCCTACTGCGGCCACTGCCACGCTGCCGCCTACGCCCAGTGGCGCGAAAGCCTCCACTCCAACAGCTTCCGCGAGCCCTTCTACCGCAAGAATGTTGACATCCTCATCCGCGCCAAGGGGATCGAATACTCCCGCCACTGCGAGGGCTGCCACAATCCCATCGCCCTCCTCTCCGGCGCCGTCACCCAGAACTCCCACGTCGAGCGCCAGTTCGACGCCGACGGAATCACCTGCTCCGTCTGCCACTCCATCCAGCGCCTCCAGTCCAATTACGGGCTCGGCAGCTACGTCATGGGCGTCCCCGCCGTCATGGTAGACGCCGCCGGCCAGCCCATCCCCGGCACCGTGCCCTATGACGAAATCATGGCCCATCCCGACCGCCACTCCGCCGCCGTGATGAAAGACTTCTACCGCTCGCCCGAGTTCTGCGGCTCCTGCCACAAGGCAAACCTTCCAAAGTCGGTTACGAATTACAAGTGGCTCCGCGCCATCGGCCTCTACGACGAGTTCCAGCTCTCATCCTTCGATAAGCAGTCGCCGCTGCCGTTCTACGTCCGCGACTACCAGTCCTGCCAGGACTGCCACATGAAGCGCGAATCCATCGCCCTCACCGACTACGGCGCCAAAGACGGCAAGCTCTTCTCCCACCGCTTCCTCGGCGGCAACACCACCACGCCGTTCTATTACGGATTCTCCGAGCAGCTCTCCCGCACCGTCCAGTTCCTCCGCGACAAAAACTTCAACGTTGACCTCTTCGCCCTCCGCGATTCCTCCGCTCCCAACTCCCCCCTCATCGCTCCCTGGGGAACCGTCGCCTTCTCCGTCAAGCCCGGCGAAGTCCTCCAGACCTACGTCGTCATTCAGAATAAGGGCCTCGGTCACTCCCTCATCCCCGAGCAGCGCGACTTCTTCGAGGCCTGGGTCGAGTTCACCGTCAAAGACTCCACCGGCCGCGAGATCTCCCACTCCGGCTTCCTCCGCCCCGACGGAACCCTCGACCCCCGCGCCCACTCCTTCACCAATCGCCTCGTTGATAAAAACGGCCGCTACCTCGCCATCCACGAGATTTGGGACCGCCGCGCCGTCGCCTACGACGCCACCATCCAGTCCGGCCGCTCCACCCTCATCCGCTACGAATTCAAAATTCCCGCCGACGCCAAAGGCCCTCTCACCGTCACCGCCCGCCTCAACTACCGCCACTTCCGGCAGGATTATCTCGACTTCGCCCTCGGCAAAGATCATCCCGCCTACCCCGTCGTCGAGATGGCTGCCCGCACCCGCACCCTCAACATCGGTGAGAATTCGCCCGACCTGCCCCCTCCCGCCGCTACTCCCGCACCCGCCTCGCCGGCTACCGCAACAGCCCCGACCACAGCCCCACCCACGCCCACGCCCGCCGGCCCCGACAATCCCACCTGGCAGCGTTGGAACAACTACGGCATCGCCGTCCTCGACCAGCAACAATATATGGATGCTGTGAACGCCTTCCGCCGCGTCGCCGAGCTCCGCCCCGACTATCCCGATGCCTGGACCAACATCGGCGTCGCCAACATCAGCTGGGAGAAGTACGACAACGCCCGCGAAGCCCTCGAAAAAGCTCTCGCGATGTTACAAACTAAATCGCCCGCGCCCCAGCCCACCACCGCCCGCGCCCAATACTACCTCGCCCTCGTCGAACGCAATCAGGGCCACCTCGACGCCGCCGTCACCAACCTCCAGCAGGTCGTCGCCGCCTATCCAAAATCGCGCGACGCCCGCCGCGAACTCGGCTTCAGCTACTACCAGCAGCACAAATACGCCGAAGCCAGCGAACAGTATCTCGCCCTCCAGGCCATTGATCCTGACGACCTCGCCGCCCACTACAACCTCGCCATCATCTACCGCCGCCTCGGCGAGAAACAAAAAGCTGCAGAAGAGGCCGCCCTCTTCTCCGATAAAAAAGACGATCCGCTCTCCAATACCGCTGCCCTAGAATTCCTCCGCAGCCATCCCGACGTCTCCAACGAGAGCATCCCCTTCCACGTCCACTCCGACGTCACTCCACAGGACGCGAAGCACCCCGTCCTCCCTCCACCCGGCACCGGCGGCATGAACTAACCCATTTCGCCGTCACCCCGCGCCTTTCTCTCTCGCTACCTCCAAAAAAGTTGTCCAATATTGCTCTAAAAAATCTCCCTCTTCTTCCCGCCCGCGCCTCCCCCCATGCAACCTCCCCGCGCCCCCCACCCTCTGACCATTGAGGGCAGTTTCCCGAACGACGGTTTGCCCCCGCAGAACGCTTTCGGTTTAAAGAAGCGCCCTCACATTTAAAGGAGAATCAAGCATGACTCGTACTCTCAAATATTTTCTCGCCTCATTCGCTGTCGCTGGCGGAATCGCTCTCGCACTCGGCTCCACCACCCCACTCCTCGCCCAGATGCAGGAGCAGCAGACCACCGTCACTCGCACCACCACCACTACCGATACCCCCGGCTACGCCGATTTCGGATATGCGGCCGACAACGTCGCCGCCCACAATGGCTACCATGACGGCTACGACAAGGGCATCAGCGATCGCAGCACCGGCCACAGCTATCGCCCCACCAACGACCACTACTACACTCATCCGATCGGCTACGTCAAAGGCAATACGCCCATGACCAAAGATCAATATGAACGCGTCTATCGCGAAGCCTTCCTCCACGGCTACGAACGCGGCTATAAGAACGCCAACAAATAACGAACTGATAGTCTGTTACCGACAGGCGGAGGCCCCGGCTTCCGCCTTTGTCTTTCTCGTCCCGCTCCTTTTGTTTTTCTAGCGCTCCGTTAACCAACACCTCCGCCGCCTCCGACATCAGAGCATGCGTGGAGAATCTATAAGAAGGATTGAAAGCCATGAAAAAATACTTAGCCGTCGCCGCCCTCGTCCTCACCGTTACCGGACTCGCGTCCGCCCAGGATGACAGGCAGGCGAAGCTCGATCACCGCATTGACTCCGCTCACGCCATCCTCCACGAGCTCATGGATACGCCCGACAAAGGCATCCCGCTCGATATCGCCGCCAAGGCGCAGTGCGTCGCCGTCGTTCCCAGCTTCAAAAAAGGTGCCTTCATCGTCGGCGCGGAATATGGTCAGGGCGTTGCCACCTGCCGCACCCGTCACGGTTGGAGCGCGCCGGTCTTCATCCAGATGGAAGGCGCAAGCTTCGGCTTCCAGATCGGCGGCCAGTCCACCGATCTCGTCCTCATCGGCGTCTCCCGCAAGAGCCTCGACGCATTGCTCCGGGATAAGGTCAAGCTCGGCGGCGACATCGCCGTCGCAGCCGGTCCGGTCGGTCGCAACTCACAGGCCTCTACCACCGAGCTCGCCAGCGCCGGCTTCCTCACCTACTCCCGCAGCAAAGGCCTGTTCGCCGGCATTGACCTCAACGGCGATGTCGTCCACCAGAATACGGCGGATACGGATGCCTACTACGGCAAAAGCATTCCCTACAAGACCATCCTCAGCGGAGCCGTCAAAACTCCGCCCAGCTCTGTCCACTTTGTCAGGACCTGCAATGAACTCTTCCGCGTCGGCAGAGAGCGCAAGGCCCAGTAACAGTCCTCATAGCTCTGAAACAGGCGGAGGCTCCGGCTTCCGCCTTTTCTTTTTCTCTCGCGAGAAAACCGAACTATGGTTCGCCTCGCAGCTCTCGGATGTAATCTCTAATTACTCTTATCCCTTCCGGACCGGTATATTGGCCAGCTTCACTCGCAGGGAATTCATCCTGCAAGCCATCGCACCTTAGTCTGATCTTTTCCAGCTGTGGATCCTCGAAAGATCCCATTGACAAGAAGTTATCCCAATCGAAATCATCGCCAAGATTGTCGACAAAATTTTCCAGTATCTTAGCGACTTCACTGCGCGAGGACTTTCGCTTCATAGGTCAAATCTCCTCTTACGGCGAAAACGTCCAGTGACTTAAGTCAGAGGTTGGTCGCCGAATAAACCGAATCTAGAACCTGGGCCTGATGCGGTTGCAGACCGCCAAAGTGTGTGAGGGATGCCGCTCTGGGGCTCGGGCATCTAGCACTAGGAAGCACCTGGGTATCGAAAACTTTGTATAGATATCCAGACAAGAATGAAACCCATTATCAATGCGAGGATACCGCACATTCTTACTGACACAATATATGACGGGGTCATAGCCCAGTTTCTCGAGGGCCATACGCCGGAGGACGGCATGTATTTCACTGCAAGAGCTTCAAATTTACGCGGGCGGAACAACGCAATAAATCCCAGTGATATAAGACCTATCGAGATCATGCCGAGAAGAAATGGCTTCATAAAATACCTCAACATTATGCTCCGAGCCAGCGGAGGCAATGAACCGACTACTTGTGGCTGGCATCTGGATCGATTGTCTTCAAATGCTTCCGACAGCCGGTCTGTTCAATGCTGCTTCCGTCACCTCCCGGATCGAACTTTTTCCGGTTCAAAGGTATGTCAATCCACAACCTAATCTATGCTCACAATATCCTTCTGCAACGATTCGGAAAGATTCGCTATGGCTCGATTCATCTACGGCATGATGCAGTCACTCGACGGATACATCGAGGGCCCTTCCGGCGGTCCCGCCTGGGCCGTCCCCGGTCCCATCCTCTCTCGCTATTTCACTGATTACTTTCGCGGCCTGGCCGGCGTTCTCTACGGCAGACGCATGTATGAGGTCATGCGTTACTGGGATGAAGACCAGCCGGATTGGGACGCACTCGACCATGAGTTCGCCGAAGCCTGGCGCGCAAAGCCGAAGTGGATTGCATCGCGCTCACTTAGCTCCGTCAGCTCCAATGCCACTCTGATCGGCGAAGATTTGATCCCCTTTGCCACCCGGCTCAAAGCCCAGCGTGACGGAGACATCGACGTCTCCGGTGCAAGCCTGGCCAACGAACTGTCAATCGCCGGTCTGGTTGACGAGTATCGCCTGTACTTTCGCCCTTACATTCTCGGCGGCGGCAGACCCTACTTCGCCGGTCCCCTGCCTCCCCTTCGCCTGCTGAGCAGCGATCCCGTCGGAGAGGACGCCGTTCGTTTGACCTACATTCCTGCGCACATCCCCGCGTAGCGCCGCCCCTGCGGCGCATCCTTATCTACGGCTCGCCAGCCGGAAGCCCTCTCTGTCTTCGACTATTTCTATCTAGCTTTGCTCTTTCAAATAGAAGTCCCTCGCGCAGCGAGCCACCTTCCGCGCAGCCGACCAGGCGGAGCGGCCTTCCACGTCGCGCCGCCTCTGCGGCGCATCCTTATCTCCGCTCGCGCCCCGAAGCCCCAACACGTGAGGCCTCTCAGGCGGAGCTAATCTCATCCGACTATTTGCTATCTAGCTTTGCTCTTTCAAATAGACGTCGCTCGCGCAGCGAGCCACCTTCCGCGCAGCCGACCAGGCGGAGCGGCCATCCACGACGCGCCGCCTCTGCGGCGCATCCTTATCTCCGGCGCGCCTGACTCCTCCCAGACCTCCGACTCTTATCTACTCGCCAGCCCTGAAGCACCCACCTCCCGTGCAGCCAACCAGGCGGAGCGAATAATTTCACGCCGCAGCGACCGGCGCAATCCTGATGAAGTTGATCTGTTCCTTTTATCAGACGCCGCTCGCGCAGCGAGCCACCTTCCGCGCAGCCAACCAGGCGGAGCGGCCTTCCACGTCGCGCCGCCTCTGCGGCGCCCTCCTCCGCTACACACCACCGCATCGCCGAAGCCGGGCCTCTCTTTTCTATATATCGGCAATCGCCCGTTAAGCTTTACCCGCATATGTAACAGCCGGTGCACAATATAAGACATGCGCGGCCATAACCGTCTCCTCAGGACAATGAAAGCGCCTGCCCAATCGCCGCTGAAGTTATGCCTATTTGTAACCATATCAGTTACAATAACGTAATAGACTCTACAATGACTCCATGGCGCTGCCGATTCAATCCGTGCCCGCCAAGACCTGGCGGGACTTGCTTCATCCATATCTCGACGCCCCTTTGCCCGACCCATTGCGCGCCTCGCTCGAAACCTACCTTGAGCTCCTCCTCCATTGGAACGCCCGCATCAACCTCACCGCCATTCGCCAGCCCGAGGCGGTGATTCAACGGCACTTCGGCGAATCGCTTTACCTCGCCCGCCACATATCGCCCAGCACCTTAACTCTGCTCGATCACGGCTCCGGCGCGGGATTCCCCGGGCTGCCCATCGCGCTCGCCCGGCCCGAGATCGCGGTCACCCTCGCTGAATCCCACTCCCGCAAGGCCGCCTTTCTGCGGGAGGCCGTTCGGGCCCTCGGCCTGTCGAATGTCACAGTCCATGGGGGCCGCACCGAGAACCTCCTTGAGGGCCAGAGCCTTTGAGGCCGTGACGCTGCGGGCCGTTGATAATCCGACGGCCGCGCTTGAGGCTGCTAGCCAGAGGGTGGCACCCGGGGGGTCCCTTTATTGGATCGCCGGGCCGCAAGATCGCAAGAATCAGCCAGCTTTGACCGGCTTTAGGGCTGGAACAGAGCTTCCAATGCCAAACTCGCCCGGTGCCATCCTGAGCTGGCGCAGGGGGTAGGTTCTCCCATGTTCCACGTGGAACATGGAATTTGACCCCTTTCAAGCCAACCAGGAATTCTCATGTTCCACGTGGAACATGGATGGCCCCTGAAGCGACCAGGTTTATGTTCCACGTGGAACATGGCGGAGCCGGGCGGGTGAGGGTTTGATGTTCCACGTGGAACATGGCGGAGCCCGGCGGGAGGGGTTTGATGTTCCACGTGGAACATGGGCTGGGAAAGAACCAAATTCCACAACATTTTCCGGAGTTCCACAGGCGGGGTCCATTGCTCAAAGGGCTCCGGAGGGATAGTCTGGGCTTTTGGTGACCGAGCCTGTCCAAACCCGGGTTATAGCGATAGCCAACCAAAAGGGCGGGGTCGCGAAGACTACGACTGCGATTAACCTGGCGGCGGCACTGGCTCTGGATGGGTACAGGGTCCTGCTGGTGGACTGCGATCCACAGGCAAATGCCTCGAGCGGGCTGGGGGTCGCCAAGTCCCAAGTGGCTCTATCTACATATGATGTGCTGCTTGGGGAGGCGACGATTGAGGAGGCTCTGCAGGCCTCTCCTATTGACAATTTGAAGGTTGTGCCGAGCTCGAATCATCTTATTGGGGCGAATATTGAGCTGGTGGGGGCGGAGAAGCGGGAGTTCCGGCTGAGGGATGCACTGGAATTGGTGCAGGAGAAGTTTGAGTTTGTGGTGCTGGATTGCCCTCCGGCGCTGGATCTGTTGACGCTGAACGCCCTGGTGGCGACGCAGTATCTGATTGTGCCGATGCAGGCGGAGTATTTTGCGCTCGAAGGTATTAGCGAGTTGATGAACACGGTGGAGCGGGTGCGGGCGGCGTTCAACCCGGGGCTGACGCTGGCCGGGGTGGTTCTGACCATGTATGACGAGCGGACGAACCTGGCGCAGCAGGTAACGGACAACCTGCGGGGATATTTTGGGGAGAAGCTGATGAAGGCCTCCATCCCGCGGAATGTAAGGCTGGCGGAGGCACCGAGCCATGGGCTTCCGGTGGCGCTGTATGATGCGGCGTCGCGGGGGGCGGAGGCGTACCGGGCGCTGGGGCTGGAGGTGCTGCACCGGCTGGGGCTGGAGTCGCGGAGTCCTGCGGTTGAGCCGGTGGTGGCCGCGGGCGAGGGCGGCGAAGGCGCGGATGGAGATGGGGCGAAGCCACAACCAACTGATAATAAAGGACATAGGAAGGCACCGAGGACGATTCGGATCCGACTGCGGTGAGTGAGGGAGACAAATGGTGACGGAAGAGAAGGCCAAGGCGGGGATACGGCGGGCGCTCGGCAAGGGATTGGAGTCGTTGCTGCCGAGCCTGCCGGCGAGTGGGACGAACGGCGGCGCCGCGGGTGCCGGGGCGGCGGGAGCTGGCGCAGCGGTGGCGGAGGGCGAAGTCCGAATTCTGCCAGGGGCTGAGGGTGTGGCTGCTGGGGCAGCGGCGAATGGGCCGAAGGTAGCGGCGGTGTTTCTGCCGGTTGAGTTGATAGATCGCAATCCCTATCAGACGCGGTTGGCGGTGGACGAGGAGCGGATCAAGGAGCTGGCGGCATCCATCACGCAGATTGGGGTGATGACTCCGATTGTTGTTCGGCCGGTGCAGGGCGGGCGGTATGTGATTATCGCGGGCGAGCGGCGGTGGATGGCGTCGAAGCTGGCGGGGAAGGAAACGATTCCCGCAGTGGTGCAGGCGCTGGGGGATGCGGAGGCGATTGTCTGGACGGTGACGGAGAACCTGCAGCGGCAGGACCTGAACCCGATGGAGCAGGCGCGGGCATTTGACCGGATGGCGCGGGAGTTTCACTTCGAGCACGGAGACATTGCGGCGAAGGTAGGAATTAATCGTTCTACTGTTACAAATTATCTGCGGGTGCTGAAGTTGCCGGCCGATGTGCTGGAACAAGTGGCAACGGGCACGTTGTCGCTGGGTCATGCGAAGGCGTTGTGCACGCTGGCTGGGGTGGAGGGCGATTTCGTCGGGCCGGCAGAGATGGCCAAGCGCGCGGAGCTGATTTCGGCGGTGGCGTTCAAGGTGGTGAACGGCGGGCTGTCGGTGCGGAAGACGGAGGAGCTGGTGACGGCGGTGCTGACGGGGGACAAGAAGAAGGAGGAGAAGTGGGTTCCGCCGATGGACCCGAATGTGCGGGACGCGGCGGAGAAGCTGCAGGCGGCGCTGGGGCTGAAGGTGGTGATTGAGGACCACAAGGGGCGGGGGAGAGTGGTGATTACCTACTCCAATTTGGATGATTTTGAGGTGCTGATGAACAGCTTTGGGCCGCGGGGGATTAAGTAGGGGGGAGGTCGTTAGTGCTTGGTAAAGGGGAGTGCGGTTCGGCATCGTAAACCTCTAGCCGAGGACTCTGACGCCGGAGAGCAGTTGCAATGACGTGAAAGTAGGAAGTGCTGGGGACTGGATCTGGAGTTATCCGCTTGGGCCATACCCGGCTTAATTTGGCTGCCAGTATATTTTGCTCGCGGTAGACAAGCCACCATGGGACAAAATTAGAGTTAGTGCTGTGGCCCTCGTATATGCGGCCTGAGTGGCGCCCATGACATGCAAGGGGCAAGCGATTTCGCGGATGCGACATTTGCGAACATGACACGCGGAGATCATGCAAGCTGCGAACACGAGAAAAAGAATTGGCGCCCCGGCACTGCATGGGAGAAATATTGAATGCTTTGTGGACAGTGACGGACCCTCTACCGTGCTTATACCTTTTCCAGCAGTTATTCGGGGCGAGAATTCCCAAAAACATTGTCGCGGATAACGGGCTGCACGGCCATCGGGGGATACGCGGAACCCTGCGGCGTTCTTGGGGATGAGCTACTACGAGCAAACTTCGAAAGAACGCTTAAAACATTTGGCCGCCTGTATGGTTGTATCAGGTGGGCAGTTAAACAGCAGCATCATTGGTGACTTCGGTGTTTTGTACGGCAAGGATGGGTGCCGCGTATGGACGCGGATGCGCGAGCATTGCAGACTAGCGCGCGAGAAAAAATTGATCGCATTGGGCATGTAATATTTGAAACTACCGAACCTGCTCTCTCAACAGGTCCATGCGTTTTGCCCTGAGAGCTCCGTATCCCACTACCGGTAGGCTCTAGTCCGCACGAAGTTACTCCGGATAGGTTTTGGCAGTCCGAACTCGACGGCAGGAGGGTGAGGGCGGAGGGGGCGGCGGCATCGAGATTAAAACTATTAAGCGAGGAAGAGTTTGTGTCGCTTCGTCTACCCGCGCAATCGGGCTACGCCCTGAGCGCGGGGCCCACTCCATTCGCAAAAGAGCGCTGCTCATGGAGCCTCACTGCGCTCCGGCGCTGCGCGCGGCAAGGAGGCGCGCTGGGCGCGCGGATTAATGCGGAGGCTGAAGCCTCCGCCTACCTGGAGCGAAGAGGGAGCGCGCTGAGGGTGTCTATATATAGAGAGCCCCGAGGGCGACGGCAGGAGAGTGAGGGCGGCGGGTGTCGAGATTGAGACATTTAAGCGAGAAAGAGTTTGTGCGCTTCGGCTGACCCGCGCAAGCGCCGAGCTACGCCCTGAGCGCGGGGCCCGGGGGCAGCCGGCCCGAACTCGACGGCAGGAGAGTGAGGGCGGCGGGGGCGAGCGAGCGCCGAACTTCAACGGCGCGAGCGAGGCCGGGGAGCCGGCCCGAACTCGACGGCAGGAGAGTGAGGGCGGCGGGGGCGAGCGAGCGCCGAACTTCAACGGCGCGAGCGAGGCCCGGGGCAGCGGCCCGAACTCGACGGCAGGAGAGTGAGGGCGGCGGGGGCGAGCGAGCGCCGAACTTCAACGGCGCGAGCGAGCGCCCCGGAGAGCCGAGCGCGAGGGCGGCGGAACGGGAAGCACGAGCGCGAGGCCCGGAGGCGGAACAATATATATAGAGGCGGGATCAGGTTGTCGCAACTTCTGGCCAGGTGCCGGGTCAGGGTGAGAAGTGCAAGGTGAGAAGTGGAGCTATGGCCTGCTCCACTCTGATTGCGCGAGGGGCGGGAGGTACGGGATGAGTTCTTTTGCTGCTATCCGTCGAATTCGAACTGCGATTGCTGCCATGGCGAGCCTGGGCATTCTCGCGACGGCAGCGGTGGCGATTGCTCGAACGAGTCAGACGTCAAAAAATCTGCCGGCGAGCGGCGTAACTGCGAACAGCATGGCGGCGATGCCGGCCGGCCATATGCATATGACAGAGTTTCGCCCGGTGAAGGCGGGTGATCAGCAGCGCGCGGACCAAGTGATCGCGAGCGCGAAGATTGCGATGCAGCCGTTTACCGATTACCGCAAGGCACTGGATGCCGGGTACAAGATTTTTCTTCCGAATCTGCCGCAGAAGCAATATCACTTCACAAACGCAGCCAATGCGCTAGAGGCGCGGAATCGCTTTGATCCGTTGAAGCCGACGTCGCTGCTCTACAAGAAAACTGCGAGTGGCGGGTACGAGTTGGTGGGGGTGATGTACACGGATCGGGTGGGTGCGTCGGAGCAGGAGTTGGACGAGCGCATCCCGCTGAGCATTGCGGAGTGGCATCAGCATGTGAATTTCTGCAAGGCTCCGAGGGGCCAGGCGGCAGCGTACTTCGGGCCGAACGCCAAGTTCGGATTGATGGGTTCGATCACTACGAAGGCAGCGTGCGATGCCGCGGGCGGGGAGTTTATTCCGCATGTGTTTGGCTGGATGGTGCATGTCTACCCGTATGAGAGCGACTCCAACAAGATCTGGTCTCTCAAGGATGATGACGAGGGCCACGACAACATGGACCGGTCAGCGATGCCGGGCATGAAGATGGAGTAGGCAGGGCGGCGGGCTTATGGTTTGGCGGGAAGGCCGGCGGTTAAAACCTTCTGCCATTGGTCGAGGATGGCGATGAGGTCATGAGCGTGAGCTGCGAGAGTGCTGGCGGAGGGGGAGACATTTCTGGCGGCATCCTGCTTGAGGGCGGCTTGCAGCTTGTTCTCAACCAGCTCGACAACCTCGAGGCGGCCGGATTGCAAGTCGCCGCTCTGATCCTCAGCTAAATTGTCAGCAGAGTCGGCGGCGCGGGATTTGGATGACTGCTGGAAGATTTCGGCCTTCTGTTGGGCCAGTGATTCGGCGAGGGAGGGAGCCGTGAGGTCTCCGGCGGCGGCTTTGGCGAGGAGCGCTTTAAGAGAGATGATTTCATCGCGGGCGACGACGCGCTGATCGCGCATCTGTGCGATGAAATCCTTACGGCCGGAGGCGGTTGCGTCTTTGAAGAGGACAGCGGTTTCGATGGAGCAGGAGTTACTGCCTTCGGGCTTGTCGAGATGGAAGTCGAGGATGGCGTTGGAGGGGATGAGGTCGGGGGTGTGCAAGTAATGGAGGAGCGCGTCGGGAGCGACGGCATCGCGCCGGGCCGGGGGACAGAGATAGGAGATGTAATAGGCGGTGATGGGCGGGGAGGAGGATGGGTTGGTGAAGGTAACGATGAATCCGTCGGGCTTGTTGGATGTGGCGACGGTGTAAGTGTGGGCCGATGCGGAAGCGGCGGATGGGGAGCGGTGCTGGGCGTGAGTGGCCTGGGCGCGGAGGGGAGTTACCGATGACTGCGCGAAGATGGCGATGGTTAGAGCCGTGAGTGCCGGCAGGACCAGCGCGGAGAAGCGAGGAGTTATATAGCATGAGTGAGTTACTCGGAGATAGAGACCCATTGGGTAGTTAGTGTAACCCGGCAATTGCGAGGCGAGCGGAGGAAATCGGGAGGGTTGGACGGCGGAGAGCATATGATTTATGAGGCTCGCTGCCGTGGTGAGGAGACTGAAACTGAATGCAGGGATCGGACAAGAGAGTGCCGGCAACGATAGATCCAAGACTCGGATCGGCGCACAAGGCGTCGGTGATGGCGAAGGCGCCTGCATTCAAGAATGAGTTTGGCAGCATAACGCGGATGGATAGCGGGGATCTGGCGGTGTTGCAGCGGATGTCGCTGCGGCGACTGGTGCTCTCTCCCCGGGGAGTGAGGGAGCCGCATTGGCATGCGAACGCGAATGAGCTGGGGTATTGCCTGCGGGGATCGCACCTGGTGACGATTGCGGGGAGCCACAGCGCGTATGACAGTTTTACGATCGGGGCGGGGCAGATGTTTTTTGTTCCGTCGGGGGCGCTGCATCACATCGAGAACGTGGGGGCGGATGAGGGGGAGATTATTCTGGCGTTCTCGAGCGAGAGGGTGGAGGACTTTGGGCTGTCGGGCGTGTTTGGATGTTTCACGGACGCGGTGCTGGGGAACACGACGGGGCTGCCTGCGGCGGCGTTCGCGGGGCTGAAGCGCAGTCCGGCGGACACGAACATCGGGGGCAGAGCGGCGGCGGCGGTGGCGGATGCAGAGGAATTGCACATCAACCGGTACAAGTATGATCTGGAGCGCGCGTTGCCGCAGATTGATCTGGCGGCAGGGTCGGCGCATACGACGGGGGCAGCGGTGTGGCCGGCGCTGGATAAGCTGTCTATGTTTTCGGTGCGGATCACGGACCAGGGAATGCGCGAGCTGCACTGGCATCCCGAGACGGCGGAGATGGGCTATGTGACGGGCGGGCGCGGGCGGATGACGATCGTGAGCCCGGGCGGAGTGACGGACACGTATGAGATGCAGGCGGGAGATATGTATTTTATTCCGCGGGCATATCCGCACCACATTGAGAATATCGGCGACGAGTTGCTGTCGCTGCTGATTTTCTTTGATCAGAGCACGGCGCAGGACATTGGAGGGAAGTCGCTGGTGAGCATGTTTTCGCCGGAGGTGATGGCGGCAACGTTCAAGACGGATGTTGCGGCGGTTCCGAAGTTTCCCTTCACGGCAGAGGACCCGCTGATTGTGCCGCGGTTGAATCCGGTGGATTGATTTGTGAGAGCCGCCGTTGGTAGAGCGCAAGTGGCGAGGCGGCCCGCATTCTGCGAACGATCTGGACGGGATGTTTAGAGAAGCCGGTGGAGCATCAGGGCCTGGAGGTGCGGGTGGCCTCGAAGAGGAACCAGCTGCGGCGCTGGGACTGGTCAATCCAGTTTTCGAGGAGCGAGGTGGTGGCGACGTCTCCCGCATCGTCGGTGAGGTCATGGAGGGAGCGCATGCTGAGGGTGAGGGCCTTCTCATTCTCATGCAGCTCGGCGAGCATGTCTTCAGGGGTGACGAAGGTGGCGTCGTTGTCGGGGATGCGCTGGAGGCGGCAAATCTCGCCGATGGAGTGGATGGTGAGGCCGCCGATTTTGCGGACGCGCTCTGCGATTTCATCAGTGATGGCGTAGAGCTGGTCGGCGTGATCGTCGAGCAGGAGGTGGTAGTCGCGGAAGTGGGGGCCGGACATGTGCCAGTGGAAGTTTTTGGTCTTGAGGTAGAGGGCGAAGACGTCGGCGAGGAGGGCGTTGAGGGCGCCGGAGATTTCCTTAACAGATTTGGGGGCGATGTCGGAGGACAGGGTGAGGGGTTCGGCGCGGCGGGCGGTGAGTTCAGCTTTGTCAGGTTTGGCAGCCATGGGAGAATCCTTTCGTCGGATTGGATGATGCAGTGGTCCGAGCGTTGCAAGTTTAGCGCAGTCGGGTGAGAGGCGCTCTAATGGCGGGAGAGAGTAGGATGACGACACGCTGCGGAGATTCGGCAATTTCGGCGAGGCGAGGTGAGGGGTTATGCGGCGCTGGCGGTCTTGCGGGTTATCTCTATATATAGCGACATATGTAGCGACGATAGGTGGGGTCGCGATGCTGAGCGGTGGAGTTGCTGAGGGGCAGAGCTGGACGCAACAGCTCGTGTACCAGTATCCGGCGCAGTACTACGTTGAGTACTATGTGTCGGACTACGGATCGACGCTGATGCAGGCCAGCGACGGGAACCTGTATGGGACCGAGCTCGAGACTGCGACCTGGTTTCGAGCGACGCCGAGCGGATTCAATTTTGACACTTTGCTGAGCTACGCCGACGACGGCCAATTAGGTCAACCGTATGGGCTGAGCGGAAGGCCACTGGCGGCTTCCGACGGGAACCTCTGACGGTTCCGCTGGCAACAGCCTGTATCAGGAGACGCCGACAGGCGCGGTGAATATCCTGGAGACGACCGCTTTGGGGCAATACTTCGAGCCCTTCGGGAACCTGGTTGAGACCAGCGATGGGACGTTGTACGGGATGGGGTATGTCGGGAACGACGACGACACCATACTTCTTTACAAGCTGGTGCTGCCCGATACGTACAGCGTGATCGCCACATTTCCCCCGACGAATAGCGGCGGGTACCAGGCGCACAGTTGGTTGACGGTGGGTGCGGACGGCAATTTGTATGGGACGGCGGCGGGCGGCGGCACGTATGGCGACGGGTTGCTCTTCAAGGTGACGCCCGGGGGGACGCTGACGACGCTTTACAACTTCACGGGCGGGTCAGATGGGAGCACTCCGGCGGGGCTGGTCGAAGGCAGCGATGGAAACTTTTACGGGATCACAAAGACAACGGCGTTTCAATATCAGCCGGCGGGCGTGCTGGTGACGCTGCATACCTTTGACAGCGCGTCGGATGGGTATAACCCGCTGCCGGATTTATTTGAGGGCAGCGACGGGAATTTTTATGGAGCGACGACGTACAAGAGCAAGGCGCAGCCGGGATTTGTTTACCGGCTGACGACATCGGGCACGTTCACGGTGCTGGTGAAGACTTTCCTGTCGGAGGAATTCCCGTCGAGCGGATTGCTGCAGGCCTCGGACGGAAACTTTTATCTGAGTTACGGGAATGCGGGGGTGGGTTATGCGGGGCCGGATTACGGCATTGGCGGGATAGCGGAGGTGCTTCCGCCGACGGCGATGAAGGCGCCGGTACAACTGAGTGCGAGTCAGGCGACGGTAGCAGCGGGGAGCCCGGTGACGCTGACGTGGAGCGTGTCGAATCTGGCGGCGGGGACGAATCTGCCGTGTTTTGCGAGCGGGGCATGGTCGGGATGGAAGGCGGGAGCGGGAGCGCGGTGGTGACTCCGGCGACGGCGGGTGGGGCGACGTACGGGCTGACTTGCGGAGGATTTGAGAGCAATTCTGTAACCGTAAATGTTACGAGTTCGGGCCAGGCAGCTACGACGACGGTGATGGCGGTGTCTCCGCAAACGATATTGCGGTTCGGGACGGCAACGTTGACGGCAACGGTGACGCCGACGGGCGGGACAGCGCCGACGGGCACGGTGAACTTCTACGCGGGGACGGAGAAGCTGGGGAGCGCGACGGTGACGGCTGGAGCGGCGGTGCTGACGGCGTCGCAGGTGCGGCTTGCGGCGGGGAATTATTCGATCTATGCGGCGTACCTGGGCGACGGGAGTAATGCTCCGTCGCAGTCGGGGACGGTGAGCGCGGAGGTTCGGACGGCAACGGCGACAACGATGACGGTCTCGGTGAATCCGGTCGGGCAGGGTCGGGCGGTAACGCTGACGGCGAACATTACGAATGCGGCCGGGACGTATGGCGGGACGATGGCGTTTTATTACGGCAACAACCTGATTGCGACGGTGCCGATGAACGCGGCGGGGAGCGCGACACTGTCGGTGCCGCAGGCGGATGTGCCGGTGGGGACGTATGCGGTGACGGCGCATTATTCGGGAGATGGGATGAATGCGCCGAGCATTTCGCCGCCCGTGACGGTGGTGGTGAAAGCGGTGCCTAAGGTAGTGCTGACGATAACGCCGAACCCAGTGGCCGAAGGGCAGAACGTGGCGATCGCGGTGGCGGTGACGGGGAGTGAGGCGGGCAATCCGACTCCGGCGGGGACGGTGACGCTGTACTCAGGGAGCACGGTGCTGGCGAATGTGACGCTGAACGGGAGCGGGCAGGCGAGTCTGACGGCGAGTACGGGAGGTTATCCGGCGGGGACGTATCCGGTGGAGGCGTTTTATGCGGGGGACGGGAGTTATCTGACGGGGACCTCGAATACGGTCGAGGTAAAGATCACAAAGTAGGGAACCGGGCAGGCGGTGGGACGGCTGACTGCCGGGGATTCTGAGTGGGGGCTATGGAATTGAGACCGCGATGCGGCAGTCGTAGCGGTTGGAAGGATCGTGGAGTGGCCCGGGGGAGGGCTTAGGGAGAGACACTGCCGGAGTGGACTATTCGTTGCGGAGTGCCTGCATGGGGTCAATGGATGCGGCGCGGCGAGCGGGGATGACGCCGGAGGCGAGGGCGATCAGGACAACGACGAGGAAGGCGGCGATGAGACTGGTTTCGTCATAGGACTTGAGGCCGAAGAGCATGGATGCCATGAAGTGAGCGGTGAGCAGAGCGAGCGGAATTCCGAGCGCGACACCGAGGGCGGCAATCTGGAAGGATTCGCGCAGCACCATGAAGAGGACCTGGGAGCGTTGCGCGCCGAGGGCCATGCGAACACCAATCTCGGTGCGCCTGCGGCTGATGCGATAGGAGAGCGAGCCGTAGAGGCCGATGCCGACGAGCAGAGCGGCGAGCAGACCGAAGAACATGGCGAGCCGGGCGAAGAGGCGCTGCTGGGAGTAGGACTGTTCGAAGACGGCGACCTGGGTCATGGGCAATTCAAGCGGCAGGTTGGGGTCAATGGAGTGGACCTCGCGGGCGATGGAGGGCATGAGGGATTCCGGCTCAGCGGAGGTGCGCAGCTCCACCTGCAAAGTGGAGGGGATGTCGCCGGCCTGGGTGTATGGGTAATAGGCCATGGCGCGGGGCTGCTCGTCAACGCTGCGATATTTGCTGTCGGCGGCGACGCCGATGATGGTGTAGGGGTGCTTTTTAGGATTTCCGAGCTGATGACCGATGGGGCCGGTGTGGGGCAGGAGCAATTTGACGAAGGTCTCATTCACGATAGCGACGCGAGGCGAGGTTGGGGTATCGGTATCGAGGATGTCGCGACCCTGAAGCAAGGGGATGCCGAGGACGTGCAGGAAATCGGGGCCGACGTTATTGGTGCGCAGGGGGACCTGGTCGAAGGAGTGGACAACGCCGTCCACCGTCGGCTCATCGTTGTTGCTCCAACCGCTGCCGACGCGGTTGTCAACAAAGGTGGCGGACTCGACGCCGGGGAGGAGCACGCATGCGGTCGAGCAGTTCGCGGTAGAAAGCGAATTTCGCATCTTCGGTCGCGGCAGCCTGCGGGGTGATGCCGAAGACGAGCAGGCCGCGGGGGCGCATGCCGAGATTCGTGGCTTCGAAATTGAGCAGGGTCTGGAGAAGCAATCCGGCGGCGGTCAACAAGGTGAAGCAGAGCGCGATCTGAATTGCCAGCAGAGCACTTCCGCTGTGACCTTTGCGATAAGACGTCGAAGGCGAAGAGCGCAGGGCGTCGGTTAAGGGAGCGTTGGTGGCGGTGCGGAGCGGGGCAAGACCGAAGGCGAGGGCAGCGAGAATGGAAACGGCGCAGGAGAAGAGGAGGATGGTTTTGTCGGGCTGGAGATCCACCTGCAACTGCGACCAGGAGGCGAGGGCGCGCGCGGCGGTGAGAGCGAAGAGCCAGCCGAGAAGCGTTCCTGAGAGCACGAGCAGGGAGCTCTCGGTGAGCAGCTGGCGGAGCAGGGTGCTGCGCTGCGCGCCTAATGCCATGCGCAAATTGAATTCGCGCTGGCGGGACGAGTTGCGCGCGACGATCAGCATGGCGACGTTGCTGCAGGCGATGATGAGAACCAGGGTGACGAGAAGCATGAGGATGGCGACGGGTTCGCGGTCATTGTCGCCGAGGCCCTGAATGCCTTTGGCGGGGACGACATCCAACGTGACTTTCGGAGTTTTCAGGGTCAGGGGTGCCGAGGCCGGCGTAGGCGGCGGCTTGAAATGCGGGGAGCGCTTCGGCGGCGGCCTGCCGTGGAGTCACCGAGGGAGCGAGGCGGGCGATGAGGCGCAGGCACCACCAGGTGGGAGAGCTGTAGAGGGTGCGATTGGCGGGGCTGCCCCACGGATTGAGCTGGGGGCCGCGCTGCAGCGGGATCCAGAAATCGGTGAACTGACTGGGGGTGACGCCGGGAAAACCCTGGCCGGCGACTCCGATGATGGTGAAGGGAATTCCCTTGATGAACATGGTCTGACCGAGGGCGTCGGGGCTTCTGGAGAAGCGGCGGGTCCAGAAAGAGTAACTGAGGACGGCGACGGGGGCATGCTGGACTTCGTCATCGAGGGAGAAGCCGCGACCGCGCGCCATGGTGATACCGAGGCCGGAGAAAAAGTTTCCGCTGACCATTTCGCCGGCGTTCTGTTCGGGCGGGCTGGAGCCGATTCTGACAGCGACTCTCTCATCGGTGCTAAGCGGGGCGAAGGCGATGACATCTGAAAACGCGCGGGGGCGCCGGCGGAGGGCCTGAAAGACGGGCTCGGAGAACGAGGTCTCGCTGTCGCCGGTGTTGGAGGCGCCGTCGGGCTGGCCGCCGGGGACATGGAGATAGACGACCTGCTGCGGATCGGGCACGGGCATGGAGCGGAGCAAGACCGCATTCATCACGGTGAAGATCGCGGTGGTGGCGCCGATGCCGAGGGCGAGGATGAGGATGGTGGTGGCGGCAAAGATGGGGAACTTGCCGAGCTGGCGCAAGGCGTAACGAAGGTCTCTGAAGAAGCCATCGAGGCCGAGGGCGAGGTCAGCTGCAGTGACTCTGTCTTTGGTGGCGGCGGGATTGCCGAAGCGCAGGAGAGCATCGCGGCGGGCCTGGGCGGGGGACATGCCCTGAGCGATGTTGTCGGCGGTGCGCATCTCGATGTGGGCACGCAGTTCGGCGTCAATCTCGCGATCAACCTTGGCGCGGAGGAAGAGATTAATTATTCGGCGGAGGAATGTCATAGGACCTCAGGCAAAGCGCAGGATGGCGCGAACGCCTTTTACTAACTGGTCGAAGCTCTGCTCGGCCTGCAGCAGCTGCTTTCTGCCGGCGGTGGTGAGCTTGTAATACTTCGCCTTGCGATTGGTGTCGGTCAGTGCCCAGGTTGAGCCGATCCAGCCGCTCTGCTCCATGCGGTGGAGAGCGGGGTAGAGCGAGCCCTCTTCGACACGCAGGAGGTCGTCGGAGGCGCGCTGGATGTGGAGCACGATTCCGTAACCGTGGAGCGAGCCCAGCTGAGCGAGAGTTTTGAGGACGAGGAGGTCGAGGGTGCCTTGAAGATCATTTTTCGCCATGCGAGATTATCCCTAGACAACTTAGTATTAGGGCAGCGTAGCCCTAGATGCCTAGGCATGTCAAGTCAAGCGGGGGGCGTGCAGCGGGGGAGAGGGAGGGATCAGGCGTCGAGGTGGGTGAAGAGCAGGGCGATCAGGGCCATGCGGGGGGCGATGGAGTTGAGGAGGATGTGTTCGCCGGGGGAGTGGGCTCCGGCCCCGGTGGGACCGAGGCCGTCGAGGGTAGGGAGGCCGAGGGCGGCAGTAAAGTTTCCGTCAGATGCGCCGCCGGTTGCGGCCTCGGTGAGGGAGAGGCCGAGATGCTGGTGGGCGAGGGCGGCAGCGCGGCGAAAGAGGCGGGCGGTCAAAGGGGAGCGTTCCATCGGCGGGCGATTGAGGCCGCCGGTGAGGGAGAGGGAGCAGCGGGGATCGTGGGGGCGGAGGTTGCGGAGGCGGCGATCGAGCGGGGCGAAGTCGCGAATGCGGGAGAGCCGGGCTTCGAAGTCGAGGGTAGCGAGGGGGGCGACGATGTTGAGTGCGGCTCCGCCACGGAGGATGCCGGGGTTGAGAGTGATGCTGTCGTCGTTTCGGAAGGAGGCTGCGGCTGGCGAGGAGGAAAGTCCAGAGCGCGGGCTGGACTTTGGGGATTTGTAACTGCGGATGCGCTTGTTGGACGATTTGGCCAGGCTTTTGTAACTGTGCGAGGCTTTATTGGCGGAGGAGCGGCGGGAGAGGGCGGCGATGGCCTGGACCTGGTAGGCGGCTTCGAGGATGGCGGAGGCTCCGTCGGCGAAGTCAATGCCGGAGTGGGCGGCGCGGCCGCGGATGGTGAGGGAGTAGTCGGCGATACCTTTGCGGGCGGTCTTGAGGGCTCCGGCGGCGGTGGCGGGCTCGAGGACGAGGACGAAGCCATTTTGCGCGGCGATGCGGCGGGCGAATTTTTCGGTGACGGCGCGGGAGGCGGGGGAGCCGATCTCTTCATCGGGGACGGCGAGGAGGGAGATGTGGCGGGAGGAGTGTGCGCCGGGAGAGGCGGCGGAATTTTCAGGGTCGAGAGCGAGGGCGAGGGCGTGGAAGAAGAGCAGGAGGCCGGATTTCATGTCGAGGGTTCCGGGGCCGTAGGCGCGGGAGGGCGTGAGGCGGAAGGGCTGGTGGCGGAGGGTAGCGGCGGGATAGACGGTGTCGTAGTGGCCGAGGCAGAGGATGGGCGCGAGTTTTTTGGGGCGCGGGCGAGAGCCGGATTTGGTGGAGGGCAGAGCGGCGGGGAGGGTGGCGGAGAAGTGGAGGATGGCTCCGTGAGCGGGGGTGGGGATGCGGCGGAGGCCGATGGTGGGGACGATGGCGGCGGCCTGGGCGGAGAGGAGGGCGGCGCAGTGGTGGAGGCCGGGGAGCGCGGAAGGGGCGGTGGCGGAGGGGGATTCGGCAGAGACGAGGGCGCGGAGTTCGCGGAGGAATTGGGGCTGGCGTTGGCGGGCGCGGGCGAGGAGCGGCATGGGGGATGATTGTAATTGGGGACGAGCGGGTGCGATGACGAGAGCGGGCTTCGGCAGAGCGAGACAGGGCGAGGAGCGAATTCTAAGAAGACTTAGGTTGGCGAAGGGAGGAGTCAGCCGATGGTGAGGAGCTCTTCGAAGAAGCCGCCGATTTGGCGTTGGCGGTCTACGAAGTGGATTTCGAGGATCCAGTGGCGGGGGTGGCCGTGCTCGTCGAGGGAGCGCATGGTGAGGGAGCTGGCGGGGTGGACGTAGAGCGAGACCTTGTCGTCGGGGATGCGCTCGTGGGGGAACTGGCCGATGAGGTGGCCGGCGATGGGGCCGCCCCACTGCCAGCCGAATTCGGCGGCGAGGGACTCGGCGTAGGCGAAGAGCTCGTTGCTCCGGATGCCGGGAGTGGCGTGGAAGTGCTGCTTGCCGCGGGCGAAGGCGAGGGCGACGTCGCGTTTGAGCTTGAGTTTCATTGGATCGTTTCCAGTTACAAATGTGCGGCCGAAGTCGGCCTCCCACTGCTCGAAGACGGGGCCGAGATCAATGAAGAGGATGTCGTCGTCGGAGATGGTGAGGTCGGGGGGATTTTCGGCGTAGGGGAGGAGGGTATTTTTTCCGGCGCGGACGATGCGCTTGTGCCAGTAGGTAGAGATGCCGTACATCTCTTTGGCGAGGGCGTAGATGGCTTCGTTGAGCTGGCCCTCGGTGATGCCGGGGCGGATGAGGCCGCGCGATTCGACGGCATGGAAGAGGGCGGCGGCGTTGGCCTGGGCGGCGAGGAGCTCGCGGATGCGCCGGTCTTCGGTGGTGACCTCTGCCGTAGTTTCCATGAGGCTCCGGTTGAGAGGCGGGGGCGGAGACGGGCGCCCTAGGCCTCGGGAGTTAGTTGCGAGTTAGCGGAGGAGTTAGCGGCCTTCGTTATTTGAGACGTTGGCGGCCATGCGGAGTTCCTCATCGGCCTGGGTGATGAGCTGCTTGGCGCGTTCGGCGTGACCGCCGAGCTGGCCATCGTTATTCTGCTGGGCCTGCTGGATGGACTGATAGGCGCTGACGAGCGACTCCTGCGCGTGGCGGAGCGCGCCATGATGCTTGCCGATGTTGACGACGGGGCCTTGATACTGGGCACCGTGGGCCTGGAGGGCGATGACGGCGGTTCCGGTGAAGAGGGCGAGGACGGCGGCGATATTAAACAATTTCTGTTTCATTTGGAATCTCCTTTGATTGGGGCGGCGCGGGGATGCCCGGCGCGATGGAGCTGCTGAGCGCTCCAAGGGACTTTAACATGGGCGCGACGGGGGAGTGCGGCGGGCGGCGGGAGTGCGGCGGTGTTAGCGAGGCGAAGATCGGGGCAGGGCCAGGCGAGCGATTCGGGATCGAGCTAAGCGGCGATCGGGATCAACTAGGCGGCGATCCAGTAGTCTCCGTCACGGCGGACGCGGACGGTTTCGCCATTGGCTTCGACGAGGTAGATGCCGTTGGGCAGGGCAGAGGAGAGGCTGCGATTGTGGACGCGGAAGTGGAGGAGCTGGGGCGGATGGCCGGGAGCCATGACTTCGGTGGCTTCGACGGTGCAGCGGGCTTCGTGCTCGGCACTGCGGATAACGCCTGGAAATGCGACCGGGATTCTTGGAGCTCTCATACGTTCACCCCCAAGAGCATGGTCTCAGGGAAGGGGGCTGTGGACAATTAGCAAAGTGGGTTCGTAGCGAGGGAGACACAGCGAGGGGGGCCGGGGCGCGAATTCTAAAAACAGCGGCAACCGCAGGGGCAGCGGCAGGTCCTCCGCGGTCCTCGCGGAGTGATCGCGCAGGGCGCGACCCCACTCCGGCCGGGATGACCCGGGGGAAAACAAATTCAACACCGGCTGGACAAGCGGAGCGGCTGCGAGTTAGCCGTTGAGCGTTTCCTGGAGTTTATTCAGCATGCGGTTGAGGTCTTTGTCGGTGCGGCGCTGTTCGTCAATCTTGGAGATGGAGTGCATGACGGTGGTGTGGTGCTTGCCGCCGAACTGGCGTCCGATCTCGGGGAGTGAGGCCTCGGTCATCTGTTTCGCGAGATACATGGCGATCTGGCGAGGGACGACGACGGCGCGCGAGTTATTTTTCTGCTTGAGCTCGGTGACGCGCATTCCGAAGTTTTCTGAGACGGTGCGCTGGATGGCCTCGATGGTGATCTTGCGGACCTGAGTGTCAATGAATTGCTTGAGGCAGGTCTGGGCGGTGGGGAGAGTAATCTCCATGCCGTGGAGACCGCACCAGGCGATGAGGCGGACGAGTGCGCCTTCGAGTTCGCGGACATTGGTGCGAACGTTGGAGGCGATGAAGAGGGCGACGTCAACGGGAATGGTGACGTGTTCCGAGTCGGCCTTCTTCTGGAGGATGGCGACCTTGGTCTCGAGGTCGGGCGGCTGGATGTCGGCGATGAGGCCCCACTCGAAGCGGGAGCGGAGGCGGTCTTCAATTTCTGCAAGCTCTTTGGGGGGACGGTCGGAGGCGATGACAATCTGCTTCATGCTCTCGTGGAGGGCGTTGAAGGTATGGAAGAACTCCTCCTGAGTGCGCTCTTTTTGGGCGAGGAACTGGATGTCGTCAACCAGGAGGAGGTCAACGGTGCGGAAGCGATCGCGGAAGCTGGTCATGCGGTCGTAGCGCAGGGAGTTGATCATCTCGTTGGTGAATTTTTCAGTGGAGATGTAGCAGATGGAGGCGTTGGGCTGGCGGCGCTTCACCTCGTGACCGATGGCGTGCATGAGGTGGGTCTTGCCCATGCCGACTCCGCCATAAATGAAGAGGGGGTTGTAGGCCTTGGAGGGGGACTCGGCGACGGCCTGGGCGGCGCGGCAGGCGAACTGGTTGCCGGACCCGATGACGAAGGCGTCGAAGGTATAGCGGGTATTGAGCTGGGCGGCGGTGTTCCAGTCAAAGCGGGACTGCTGCGGGGGTGCTCCCCACTGCTGGGAGTGGCCGTCACGCTGGCCGCGGTAGTTGCTGGGGGCGGTGGGGGCGTGGGAGGGGACGGGAGCGAAGCCGCCGTCGTGGCGGACGGGGGCGGACTCCTCCTGGGGGGTGACGAAGGCGACGTCGTCCACTTCGAGGACGAGGTTTTCGATGGCCTCCTGAATGAGGTCGGAGTATTTGTCGCCGATTTGTTCAAACTGTGCGGAGGGGACACGCACGAAGAGTTTGCGGCCGGCGATGTGGGAGAAGCGCGTCGGCTTGAGCCAGGTATCGAAGGACTGGCGATTGATCTTTTTTTCGAGTGCGCTGAGAATTCGCGCCCAGGGGTTGAGGGCAGGCGCGGCGTTTGGCACGAGTGACATAGTTCCCTTTCAAAATTAACTTCTCGTTGCGCGCGGAACACAAGCGACGTCTCTAAGGAAAACGCCTGGCAGCAGGCCGGACCGGGAACGCGGGGAACGCGGTGAGCGGATAGCGAGGAGCTGCAGGAAAAAGTTTCAGCGGAAGAGCGATCTGAAGATGCCGGGATGCTTGCGGGTCTTGCGATCTATTCCGCCATGACGTTGGTTGTGGACCGTGGAACGTGGCAAAACTTATTAGTGAACGGGGCTGATAGTAGCACAGGAAAACGCGCTGCTGAATAGGGGAGAGAGGCAAATATTTTTTCGATGGAGAGATTGCACCATGCGTAGTGAAAACCGGCGTGGCGCGGTTGAGAAAGCAGCGAGGAGAAAAGATTTTTGGCGACGCGGCTGAAGTTTGTGCCGCAGAGACGGTTGCGAAGGAGTAGTATGCGCGGGCTTCGGAGTGGAGCAAAGAGCGTCCGCTAAGTTGCGAGTTGCGATGGAGAGCGGTCGAGCCGAGTTGCGCGTGGAGTTGAAGCAGAGATGGAGTGGAGCGACGTTTGAGTTGCGGAAAACCGGCAGACGAAACTGAAAACTGAATTGCACGAACACTAAGGATAACAAGATGTGGCGGGGAGTGCAGGGGGAGTTGGAGCGAAGGGGAGAGCGAGAGAGCGGGCGAGGGGCAGGGCGAAGAATTCTAAGAGCGGGGCGGGGGCTGATGGAAAAGCTGAGTGACCGGGGGGCAATCTGGTAGAATAAAAGTCTGTCTTGCGACGGGACTGCTGCGTGGACCGGCTCGGTTGAGCGGGGGGCGCGGGGGGTCTGAGACGCCGGCTGAATTTGTGGCTGCGCGCGCGGGACAAACGAGATTAGAGAACAGGAAGAGAGACGATGCCGAAGAGGACATTTCAACCTAACCGGCGGCGGCGGAGCAAGGTACACGGGTTCCGGAGCCGGATGAAGACGAAGAGTGGAGCGGCGGTGCTGAGCCGTCGGCGGGCAAAGGGGCGGAAGCGCGTGAGCGTGAGCCCGGGGTTCCGCGACTAGCTGACTGGCTATCTATAGATAGCGGCAAGACAGGCGAAAATTGGTAAAGGGCGGCGCGGAGATTCCGGGCCGCTTTTGCTTTTGGGGGGAGGCGGGGAAGGCAGGGCGGAAGGCGCGAATGCGCCGAGGGCAAGAGCAACAGCAAGAGCAAGAACAAGGGTAAGGACAAGGGCAAGAGCAAGAGCAACGGCAAGGGCAACGGCAAGAGCAAAGGCAACTGCAGATTCCTCCGCGGCGCCCGCTGGTCGCGGGCCGCGGTCGGAATGACAGCGCGAAACAAGAGCAAGGGCAAGAACAACAGCAAGAGCCAGGGCAACGGCAAGGGCAAGGGCAGGGGCAACTGCAGGTTCCTCCACTGCGCATTCGCGCAAGCGCGAACGCTCCGGTCGGAATGACACATCAAATCAAAATCAAGAGCAAGAGCAACGGCAACTGCAGATTCCTCCGCGGCGCCCGCTGGTCGCGGGCCGCGGTCGGAATGACACATCAAAACAAAAGCAAGAGCAAGGCAAGAGCAAGGGCAAAAACAAGAGCAAGGGCGGGCGAGTGGCGGGACGCGGGGCGAAGGCGGAGAATGGGGAGCATGGGCGGGGAGCTGTTCTTGAAAAAGCACGGGGACTATCAGCGGGTGTATCGCGAGGGCCGGAAGGGTTCCGCGGCGCTGATGGGGTGGTTTGTTGCGGGGCGCGGCGGCGAGGCGAAGAACGGCGGCGGAGAAAAGTTGGGGGAGAGCGAGACGGCGAGGGTGAGGGTCGGGCTGACGGTTCCGCGGACGCTGGGCAAGGCAGTGGACCGGAACCGGATGAAGCGGCGGATGCGAGAGGCGGTGCGACGGCAGCCGGAGGAGTTGCTGGCGGGGGAGAGGGATGTGGTGCTGCATCCTCGACGGACGGTGTTGACGTGCGAGTTTGAGCGGCTGGAGCGGGAGGTGGGGAAAGTATTGCGCGAGGTAGCGCGGGAGGGCGCGGGAGAGAAGCCGCGACCGAGAGTGGAAGCGAAAGCAAGAGAAAAAGTCAGGGCGAGAACAAAGGCGAGTTCGAATGGATGAGGTCTGGATGGAGAGCAGGGTGGCGAGGCACGGCAATGTTGGAGATGGCGTGAGCACGGAGGCGGCGGGATTGTGGCCGCGACGCGCGGCGGATGTGATGCTGCGGGGATATCAGCGATGGGTTTCTCCGGTGGTGCATGGAGTGGCGGGATTTTTGGGGATCACATCGGCGGGGTGCCGATTTTTGCCGACGTGTTCAGAGTATGCGCGGGAGGCAGTGGCGAAGTATGGAGTGAGGCGCGGGGGCGCGATGGCGGCGCGGCGGGTGCTCCGGTGTCATCCCTGGTCGAAGAAGGGGCGGGCAGGCGGATGGGACCCGGTGGAGTGAGGGAGCGGAGAGGCTGGCCATCGCCCACTCCCGCGAGACATTGCTGATTGAAATTGGCGGGGAGTGATAGATGAGGCGGGGGGCGCGATGTATGATTGCTCCCATTCCGCAGGCGAAACCCCCCGTCGCCGGCGGTCAGATGCAAATCGGTCGATGCAATCGGTCGATGCAATTCGGTCGAATGCAATTCGGCCAGATGCAATTCGGTCGAATGCGATTCGCCAAAACCTAGGGAGGGCCCTGCCTTGCGCCGCCAATTCTTATCTGGAATTTTTGTCTTTTTTTTAGCTGTGAGCGGGCCCGGTGTATTGAGCGGCTGGGCGCAGACGGGTGCGAGCGATGCGCCGGCAAAGCCGCACGGTTCGCCCATCACCGGAGTGCCGACTCCGGCAGCAGCGCCGTTTCACGGTAAGTCGTGGATCGACTATTGGCGGATGGTCGAGTCTCTCGGCCGGGATTCGGAGCCAGACGCGGCGACGATGGTGAAGAAGCTGACGCAGGCGCCGGTGAAGCCGCGTCCTGAAGGCGGACCGCTGGGAGCGGAGACATTTACACCCTACTATTCGGGCGCGGATACCTCGTTCGGATATGTCTCCTACATTCTGTTTGGCGGGTTTGAGCGCAACTCCGACTGCACCCTGAGCCAGATCCTGGCGGGGCAGAACAGCTCGACCTATACCTACGACCTGGTGCAGACGATACCGAACTACGAGAAGTATCTGCACACAATTTCCGGGATGACGACGACGGTTGACAAGTTCCCCAACGGCTGCAAGGACCCGAACACGATCGGGCAAATGGTGAGCATCGTATCCGCGGGCAAGACCAAGAGCGGGGACTACATTGGCGCGGGTTTCAACATCAATGGCGGAAGCATTGTGAATGTGCGGACGATGACTCCGGCGCTGGCGATCGCGACGTCGGTGGATTACAACGTGGGCTACAACGTGAGCGGCCTGCTGGTGGCGGACTTCAACGGCGACGGATATCTCGACATCGCGGCAGTTGATACGGCGACGGCGGATTATTCAACGGGACAGATCTCGATCCTGCTGGCCAACGGCGACGGGACGTTCAAGGCCCCGATACAAATCTCAAATCCGACGGGCGTGTACGGGATGGTGGCAGGGGATTTCAACGGCGACGGAAAAGTAGATCTGGTAGTGACATCGCAGAAGGCGAACCAGGGCGATTTCGAGCTGCTGTATTTTGCGGGGCTGGGCACGGGGAATTTCAAAACTGCGGTGGCGACGGACACGGGAAAGACGGAGTTGCTGGTATCTACTCCGGCCGATGTGAACGGAGACGGCAAGCTTGACATCATGGGCTGGTCGATTGCACCGGCAAGCGACTATGCAGCAACGCTGGATGCGATGCTGGGCAACGGGTCAGGCGGTTTCGCGTCAACGCTGTCGGTGGTTTCGCCGGGATCTTTCTCACCGATGACGGTGGGCGACCTGAATGGAGATGGGAAGCTGGATGTGGTGTTCGGCGATGCCCAGGGCAATGCGATCGTAGTGACGCAGGGTGACGGGACAGGGAAATTTACGCAGAAGGGGTTTTATCCCTCGGCATATTCGGCGGATTCGGTCTACATCACCGACTTTGACGGCGACGGGAACAATGACATCCTGGTCGGGATCGCAAGCGAAGGATTCTTCGGACCGGTAGCGGCAGGCGGCGGAATGGGCGAGGTCCTGCTGGGCAAGGGGAACTTTACATTCTCGCAGCCTGCTGCATTGCTTCCCCAAGTATCGGGAGTGAAGCTGGCGAATGGACCGAGCAGCCTGGCAGTCGCGGACCTGAATGGAGACAGCAAACAAGATGTGGCAGCAGTCGGAGCAACGAACGCATCCCCCGGGGTGGTGACGGTGGAGACCTGGACCAACGGCACGGGCGGAGCATTGACGGCGGGAACGCCGGTGAATTTTTCGATTCTGACGGGCGGCTACGAAGCTCCGGGAATCGTCGTGGCGACGCCGCTGAGCGGGACGTCGCCAATTGACCTGGTGGTAGCGGGGTTGCAGTCAAGCGGCAATAACGAGGGCGCAATCCAGACCGCGATCAATGGCGGGACTGGAACTTTCACGGTGAAGTCCACCGTGCTGAATGTTGCGGCCCCGGTGGTGGCACTGGCGGCGGGCGATTTCAACGGAGATTCGAAGGGCGATCTGGCGTTCATTATGAACGACAGTAATCAGGGTGCGGCGAACGGCCTGTATGTCGCGCTGGGCAATGGCGATGGCACTTTCAAGACGCCAACGGTTTTGGACGGCCTGGTGAATGCGGGCGGGCTGGTGTTTGTGGCGGATGTGAACAACGACGGCAAGCCCGACATCGTGGCGGTGCAGGGCGCACAGGACTTTGGGGCGTCCACGGTAAGGGTGTATCTGAACCAGGGGACGACGTTTGCGGCGCCGAAGACTTTTCAGACGCCGGACGGCGCGTCAGTCGGTGCCGTTATCGTGGCCGATCTAAATGGCGACGGCAAGGTTGATCTCGGCGTGATTGGATTTGCCGAGAGCACATTTGAAAACAACTTGTATCTATATACGGGGAATAATTCGGCGACATTCACCTACGCGAGCACGACGAATCTAGGAGACCAGGGAGCGAGTACGGGGATCGCGGCGGATGTGAACCAGGACGGGTTAGTGGACATCGTGGTTGATGGATGCTGCGGGCTGGCGACTCCATCGGTACTGCTGGGTTCGGGCAAGGGGACGTTCTATCCGCCGCAGCCCTTCTTGTCGCCGCAGAGCGTGAATGGGATCAAGGCAATCTCGCTGGCGGGAACGAAATATCCCGACCTGATTATGAGCGTGGAGAGCAATTACAGCGGGAGCGCGACGCTGCTGCCAGTGCTGAACCACTATGCGAATGCGGGGACGACGACAAAGGCAGCGACACAAATAACGATACCGGCGATAGGGACGCTATCTCAGGGCGAGTATGCGTCGCCGCTGGTGACGGTGAGCGAGAAGTCAGCGGCGGGGCAACCGACGGGAACAATCACGATTTCGTACAGCGGAACCGTGATTCAGACGCTGCAGCTTAGTAGCGGCGAGGCGTATTTCTATTTCCCGACGACGGCATTTGCGCCGGGGACATATACCTTGACGGTCGATTATGCAGGAGACAACTTCAACGAGCCGTCAACGGCGACGACTACGATGAAGATCATTTATGCAACTGCGATTACATTTGCGGTGACGCCGAATCCCATTCCCAATGGATCGAACGTAACGTTGAAGGCGACGGTAGCGCGGAGTCCGGGGAGCGGCTATCCCACGGGGAGCGTGATCTTCTTTTACGACGGCGGGAATGCGGTGCTGGCGAACGTGAAACTGGTGAACGGAGTGGCGACGCTGACCTCGCCGTCAACGGCATATCCAGCCGGGACGTATGTGCTGCAGGCGGGATATTACGGCGACACTGACGATGGCGACGCACTCTCGGATCTGATCACTGTAGTGCTGGTGCCGAAGGGCAAGGACGGGACGACGACGGCAGTGACGCTGAGCCCGAACCCGATCACCTCGGGGCAGACGGCAACGGTGTCGGCGACGGTGGTGCAGGCGACGGGAACGAGTGCGGGGACGCCGACGGGCAATGTAGCGTTCACGCTGAACGGGGCGGGGCAGAATAATACGTCGCTGGGAACGGCGAAGCTGGACTCGAGCGGAAAGGCGTCGGTGAGCGCGCCCACGACGGCACTTTATGCGGGGTACCAGTACACGATCACGGCGGTGTATAGCGGGACTTCGACGTTTTATACATCGCAGGGAGACGTGCAGTTCTATTTGCGCAATCCGACTTATGTAAATCTGAGCGCGCAGCCGCAGTCGGTGGCTGAGGGCGGGACGGTAACGTTGACGGCGACGGTGCCGCAGTTGTCGAATAATCCGGTGACGGGGAAGATGACGTTTGAGGCGAACGGACAGGTGCTGACGACGGTGCCGCTGGTGAATGGGTCGGCGACGTTCAGTGCGAGCACGGCGGGGATCAGTCCGGGGACGTATAGCGTGACGGCGGTGTATTCCGGGGACACGTATAACGGGGCGTCCACATCGCCGCCGGTCGCTGGTGACGGTGACAAATTAGAGCGGCGGCGAAATTCGGGAGCAGGAGGGCAAGAGCAAGGGCAACTGCAGATTCCTCCGCGGCGCTCCGCTAGTCGCGGGCCGCGGTCGGAATGACACATCAAATCAAAAGCAAGGGCAGGTCGGAATGACACCGTAAAACAAAACCAAGAGCAAGAGCGCGCCTTCGGCAGGGCGGAATGACGCTATTTTTTGGGGGCGAGGGAGCGGCCGAGGGCGGAGGTCAGTCCGGCGAGGAGAGAGAGGGCGCGGCGGGAGTCTGGGGAGGTGAAGCGGCGGAAGAGCTGCCAGAGCGAGGGCGGCTTGGCGGCTGCGGAGGGCGGGGCGGCGGAGTTGGGGAGGCTGAGGGCGGGGAGGCTGGGTCGCGGTGGAGGATGAGAGCCGTAGCGGCGGCGAATTCTGAGACGGTGGGCGGGAGAATTTTGACGAGGGCGTGGAGGGCGTCGGGATCGAGGGAGCCGAGGAGCTCGGAGAGCAGGAGGGCGTTGCGGATGGCGCGGATGGCGGGCGGGGAGCTGCCGGCGTCGGCGAGGCGGGTGATGATGTCGTCGGAGGAGGAGATGGCTCCGGTGGCGATGTCGAGGAGGTGGTGCTGGTGGGCGGCGTCGAGGAGCTTCCAGAGGGCGAGGAGGGCTTCGGCGTTTTCCGCCGGGGCTTCGTCGAGGCGTTTGCGGAGCTCGGCCTGGGCGCGGAGGGTGGCGTCGGCTTTGGAGAGCGGGGCGGGCGGGGCGGCCTGGGGGTGCTGGGCGGAGGCGGGGACGAGAGCGATAGGTTTGGCCATTAGATTTTCGGGTGGTGCGGGGTCGGTCGGGTGGAGAGCGGCGATTTTGATTTTTGTCCGGAGCCTGCGATTTACCGGGCCGGATTTGTCAGGGAAAATTCCGGCGGGCAAGAGCTGTAATTTTTACCATCGGATTATTGCTCCCTTTTTTTCTGGCGGTTTTTGCGGTGACGCATGCTGCCTTTGGGGGAGGGCGCGGTCGAAAGTGGGATTGTCGAATACAGGGCCGGTGTTGTTGCGGTTTTGCCTGTTGCATATTTTGTAACTGTTGCGGTTACAGTATGCGGCGGTGGTGGTCATTGCAGTTTCTCGAGCATTCTCTCTGGCAGTTTGTAACTCTATTTGCACTAATTGTGGAGTAGAGCCGGGCATATTGTAACTACTCTGGTTCCATTTGCGCTCGACCTCGACGCCATTCTGCGGGGTGCGGTGGCCGAAGCGGAAGTTCCACGGCGGGAGAGGGCTGGCTCCCTGGGCATCGAGGACGCGAATCCTGACGGCGGCCTCTTTGTAGGCGGGGGTGTCGGTGTCTTTGTCGGCTTCAGAGGAAGTGAGGCGGTTGACGGGATCGGTGGTGGAGTTGAGGGGCATGTAGACGGCGTCGCCGTGGACGCGGGAGGTGACGAGGGCGCGGACTTTGACGAATCCGTGACGGGAGGTGACCTCGAGCCAGCGGCCGTCGGTGATATTGAGTTTGGCGGCGAGCTCGGGGGAGACTTCGAGGAAGGTGTCGGGGGTGATCTCGCGGATGGGAGTGCGGTAGGTCATGTGGCCCTCGTGGAAGTGCTCGAGGAGGCGGCCGTTGTTGAGGTGGTGGGGGAAGGCGGCGTCGGGCTGCTCGGTGGGCTGCTGGAATTCGAGGGGGAAGAAGCGGGCCTTGCCGTCGGGGAAGTGAAACTTGTCGGTGTAGAGCAGCGGGGTGTCGGTTCCGTCGGCATCGACGGGCCAGCAGAGGGAGTTCCAGCCCTCGAGGCGTTCGTAGGTGACGCCGGCAAACATGGGAGCGAGGGCAGCGGCCTCGGCCATGATTTCCGAGGGATGGGAGTAGTTCCAGTTGGCACCGAGGCGGTTGGCGATGAGCTGGATAATCTGCCAGTCGGGGAGGGAGTCGCCGAGGGGTTCGAGAGCCTGATAGAGGCGCTGGATGCGGCGTTCGGTGTTGGTGAAGGTGCCGTCTTTTTCAAGGGCGGGGGAGGCGGGGAGGATGACGTCGGCAAAGCGGCAGGCGTCGGAGAAGAAGCAATCCTGAACGACAAAGAAGTCGAGGTTGGAGAAGGCGCGATGGACGTCGTTTTGATTGGAGTCGGCGGTGGACATGTCTTCGCCCTTGACGTACATGGATTTGAGCTTGCCGTCGAGGGCGGCCTCGACCATGGTGTGGTTGTTGAGGCCCTTGGTGGAGGAGAGCTTGACGCCCCAGCCCTGTTCGAAGCGGGCGAAGGCTTCGGGGTCGGCGATTTTCTGGTAGCCGGGGAACTGGTCGGGCATGCATCCGAAATCGCTGGCGCCCTGGACGTTGTTGTGGCCGCGGAGGGGATAGGCTCCGGTGCCGGTGCGCATGTAGTTGCCGGTGGCGAGGAGGAGGTTGGAGATGGCGGTGGAGTTGTCGGAGCCCATGGTGTGCTGGGTGATGCCCATGGCCCAGCAGATGGAGGTCGCGGGAGAGTCGTGGATCATGCGGGCGAGCTGGATGAGGGTGTCGGCGGGGATGCCGGTGGTTTGCTCGGCGAACTCGAGGGTGAAGGGGGCGAGGGATTTGTAGTATTCGTCGAAGGAGTTGACCCACTGCTCGATGAAGGCGCGGTCGTGCCAGTTGGCGTCAATGATGTATTTCGTAACCGCGGAAAGCCAAACCATGTCGGTGCCGGGAGTGGGGCGGATGAAGAGGTCGGCGCGCTCGGCCATCTCGTTTTTGCGCAGGTCGGAGACGATGATTTTTGTGCCGCGAAGTTTTTGCGCCTGCTTGATGCGGGTGCAGAGGACGGGGTGATTTTCCGCCGGATTGGCTCCGATGATGATGATGAGGGAGGAGCGCTCGAGGTCATGGATGGAGCCGGAGTCGCCGCCGTAGCCGACGGTGCGCCAGAGGCCCTTGGTGGCGGGGGACTGGCAGTAGCGGGAGCAGTTATCCATATTGTTGGTGCCGATGACGGCGCGGGCGAGCTTCTGCATGAGGTAGGCCTCTTCGTTGGTGGTCTTGGAAGAGGCGACGAAGGCGAGGGCGTCGGGGCCGTGGGCGGCTTTGATCTCGGTGAAGCGGCGGGCGATGAGGGAGAGGGCTTCGTCCCAGGTGGCTTCGCGGAAGCTGGATCCGTCTTCGTGGCGGATGAGGGGGGTGAGGAGGCGGTCGGGGGAGTTGGTGTAATCCCACGCGAACTTGCCTTTGATGCAGGTGGAGACGCCGTTGGCGGGGCCGCCGTAGGGCTCGATTTTGAGGATGTGGCGGTCCTTGGTCCAGACCTCGTAGGAGCAGCCGACGCCGCAGTAGGTGCAGACGGTTTTGGTGCGCTTGATGCGGGATGAGCGCATGTGGGCTTCGACTTCGGAGAGCTGGAGGATGGCTCCGTAGCCGAGCTCGGGCTCGATGGCTTTGACGGTGTCGATCATTTTGTCGAGGGCGGGCTGGGGGATGAAGGTGAGGTAGCCGGCCTCGCCGAGCATGGACTTTTCCATGAGCGCATTGCAGGGGCAGACGGAGATGCAGTGGCCGCAGGAGACGCAGGAGGATTCGGCGATGGGCTTGCCGCCGTCCCAGAGGACGCGGGGATGCGGATCTTCCCAGTTGATGGAGAGGGTCTCGTTGACCTGGACATTCTGGCAGGCCTCGACGCAGCGGCCGCAGAGGATGCACTGGCTGGGATCGTAGCGGTAGAAGGGATTGGAGTGGTCCTGCTCGTAGGGCTTGGGGCGGAAGGGAATTTCCTGATGCTCGACCTTGAGCATGGCGGTGGTGTTGTGGACGGTGCAGTTTCCGTTGTTGTTATCGCAGACGGTGCAGTAGAGGTCGTGATTGCCGAGGAGGCGGTCGAAGGCTTCGAGCTGGGCGGCGCGAGCGGCGGCGGATTCGGTGACGACGGTGAGGGAGTCGCGGCAGGTGGTGGCACAGGCGCGGGTTAGTTTTCCGTCAACCTCGACCATGCAGGTGTCGCAGGTCTGGATGGGGCCCATCTGGGGGTGGAAGCAGACGTGGGGGACGTCGATGTCGTTGCGGTTGAGGACGTCCTGCAGGGTCTGGCCGGTGTAGGCGGAGTAGGAGCGACCGTTGATGGAGACGGAGCAGGGGTGGGAGTGGTCGCGGAAGCGGTCGTGATATTGGCGGGAGGGAGTGCCAGCGATGAGCTCGTCCTGCGGCATGGGAATAGGATGCGCGTGGGCGGGAGGGAGGTCAAGGGAGGGTGTTGATGGGGGAGGAATATGGGAGAGTCCGGGGGAGCGGGATGTTGCGGAGGCTGAAGCCGCCGCCTACCTAGAGGCAAGGACGGGAGGCAAAGGCCCCCGAACTCGACGTTGGGAGAGTGAGGGCGCGGGCGAGCGGAGCACGACAGTCGGAGTGCGAGCGAGCGCGGGGGAGCGAGCGCGGGGGGAGCGAGCGCCGAACTTCAACGGCGCGAGCGAGGCCCCCGGAGCGCAGCCCGAACTCGACGTTAGGAGAGTGAGGGCGGGGAGGAGCGAGCGCCGAACTTCAACGGCGCGAGCGAGGCCCCCGGAGCGCAGCCCGAACTCGACGTTAGGAGAGTGAGGGCGGGGCGGGCGAGGGAGCGCCGAACTTCAACGGCGCGAGCGAGGCTCCCGGAGCGCAGCCCGAACTCGACGTTAGGAGAGTGAGGGCGGCGGGGAGGGAGCGCGAACTTCAACGGCGCGAGCGAGGCCCCGGAGCGCAGCCCGAACTCGACGTTAGGAGAGTGAGGGCGGGGAGGGCCGAGCGCGAGGGCGGCGGGACGGGAAGCAGGAGCGCGAGGCCCCGGGCGGGGGTTCCCCCGAGGGGCCGCGAGGGATCGAGAAAAAAGCTTAGGGGGCGAGGGTGACGGTGAAGGGGGATGAGGCGGAGGGGAGGTTATTGGTGTCTCCGGCATAGGAGGCGGTGATTTTGTAGGTGCCGTTGGCGACTCCGACAGTCGAGAGATGCAATGTGGCGGAGCCCTGGGTGAGGTTGGCGGTGGCGAGGGTGAGTCCGCTGGAGGAGAGGGTGATGGAGCCGGTCGGGACATTGGGCAGGTTGGGGCGGGCGACGGAGATGGTGAAGGTCGCGGTGCTGCCCGGGGTGACATGGGAGGGGCCGGAGAGGGTGGTGACGGTGGCGGCGCGGGTGATGGCGATGGTGGCGGTGGCGGAGGCGGAGTTGTTGTCGGTGTCTCCGGAGTAGGTCGCGGTGATGGGGTAGCTGCCGGCGGGGAAGGTGGCGGAGCTGGCGACCAGGGTAGCGGAGCTGCCGCTGCCGGAGGCGGCGAGGGTGGCGTGGCCGAGGATGAGAGTTCCGGCGGAGAAGGTGACGGTGCCGTGGGGGATGGTGACGCCGCCATTTGTAACCGTTGCGGTTACAGAACCGGTCGCGCCCTCGGCGATCGAGCCGGGATTGAAGTTGACGGAGACGGTGGGGGTGAGCCTGGAGACGATGAGGGTGGCGGGCGTGGAGGTGGAGGAGCCGTTGTTGGCGTCGCCGTTGTAGATGGCGGTGAGGGAGTAGGTGCCGGGGACGAGGGGGGTGGAGTTGATGACTCCGGTGGCGACCCCGTTGTGGAGGGTGAGGGTGAGGATAGAGGCGCCGTTGGCGGCGATGGTGACGGTTCCGGCAGGGGGATTGCTGGATTGGGAGGCGACGGAGACGCTGATGGAGCCGGACTGGCCGTAGAGAAGAGTCGCGGGCGAGCTGGTGATGGTGGTGATGGCGGGGATGAGGACGTTGACGGAGGTGAGGGCGGACTCGACGCCGCCGCAGGTGATGGCGTAGTGGATGAGGCCGGCGGAGTTGGGAGTGACGGAGACGGATCCTGCGATGGGCATGGGGCCGGCGAAGGAGGCGGGCTGTGAATCGGTCGCGTCGGAGCTGGAGGCGAAGCAGACTTTGGCGTTATTCGAGAAGGCGTTGTTGGCGGCCCAGGTGAGGGTGACGGAGCTGCCGAGTGAGGCGGAGGGGGAGCTGGAGGCGAGGGTGATGGCGGGAGGGAGGCCGATGAGGAGGCGGAAGAGGGTTCCGCTGGACGCGGCGCCGCCGTAGTAGGAGGTGCCGTAGAGATTGCCGTCGGCGGACTCAAAGGGCTGGACGTCGGGAGTGGAGGCGTTGTTGTCGTCGGAGTTGTGGAAGTCGTAGAGGGGGGAGACTGCTCCTGCGGGAGTGACCTGCATGAGCTGGCCGTAGCCATTGGCTCCGCCCTCAGAGCCGGCGAGGTAGAAGTTGCCGTCTCCGGCAAGGAAGGGGCGGCCGAGGTCAACCATGATGCCGTCGCCGGGATAGATGAAGTCGGAGAGGGCGGTGAAGGTGGAGTTGGCGGCGGCGGGGGAGATGGAGAAGAAGACGCCGTCGGAGTTGGTGGCGGTTCCGCCGGAGTAGGTGGTGCCGTAGAGATCGCCGTTGGCGCCCTCGATGAGGTCGGTGGTGGGGTAGGCGCCGTCGTTGGTGGAGTCGTTGTGGAAGGTGTGGATGACGGTGAATCCGGTGCCATCGGTGGCGAGGAAGAAGGCGGTGCCGCGGCCGTTTTCGCCGGAGGCGCTGCCGCCGTAGGTAGCGACGCCGTAGAGGTTGCCGTCGGAGGCGAGGACGAGGCCGGCGGAGGGAAAGGCGCCGTCATTGGAGCCGGTAAAGCTGTAGAGCGTAGTGAAGGTTTTGGTGAGGTAGTTGAAGCGCCAGATGCTTCCGAAGTTATTGAGGCCGCCGGAGGAGGTGGTTCCGTAGAGATTGCCCTGGCCGTCGTCAATGGGATCGCCGCCGGAGGGCTGGCCGCCGTCGGTGAAGGAGTAGACGGGGGTGACGGCGAGGGTAGAGAGATTGAGCTGATAGATGGTGCCGGTGTTGTTGGCGCCGCCGGAGGAGGTGAGTCCGTAGAGGTAGCCGTCGGAGGCCTGGACGAGCGGGGAGGCGGGATGGGAGCCGTCGGTGGGACCGGTGAAGCTGTAGACGAGGGAGTAGACGCAGCCGGGGGAGAGGCGGTAGATGGCTCCGGAATTGTAGTCGCCGACTCCGCCCTGGATGGCGGTCCCGTAGAGGTTGCCGTCGGAGGCCTGGATGAGCTGGGACTCGGGATTGTATCCGTCAGGGGAGGGGGAGAAGTAGTTGTGGAGGACGACGAGCTGGGGGGGCGGCGGCGGGGGAGCGCCGTTGGCGGTGAGGGCGGGCGCGGAGTGGGGGACGCGGGAGTCGAGCGAATTCTGAGAGAGACGTTGATGTGAGGCGGGGAGCGGCGGCGGGGTGAGGGAGTGAGGGGAAGCCTGGGCGAAGGCGGGCGCAGCGGCGATGGGGAGAAGAGCGAGGAGGGCGAGCGTGGAGAGGCCGGGGGCGGACCGCAAGCGACGGGACGTGGATGCACGCAGGGCTAAGAGGGGGGCGCTAAGGGCGCGAGGGGGACGGGACCGCATGAACTGCTCCTGGGGGAATGTGCAAAGTGAGGCAGAGTGAAACAGGGCCACATTCGTGTCGGCAGCCTTGGAAGTCCTACATCCTTTGTAACAAAAAATGGGGTAGTTAGGGGCGGGGGAACAAAGTAAGTGAGCGGGGCGGAGTGAGGGGGGATTCAGTGGGGAGGCGGCGGCGACTGCGGTTGGGATGACCGGAGAACAAGTCGAGAGCAAGGAGCGGGGGAGCGAGGAGGTGGGGGAGAGCGAGAAACCGAATTCAGGAGAGCTGTTTGAAGAAGACGGTGGTATCGCAGGGGCGGCCGTCGGGGAAGAGGGCGTAGTTGGGGATGACTCCGACGATGGTGAAGCCGAGGTTGAGATAGAGGCGCTCGGCGGGGGAGCCGGTGACGGTATCGAGGACGAGGAGGGTTTTGTGGGCGGCGAGGGCGGCGGATTGGGCGTGGAGGATGAGGCGGGTGGCGACTCCCCTGGCGCGGGCGGAGCGGTGGACGAGGAGTTTGGCGATGTCGGCGCGGTGGGGCTGGTTGGGGGGAGTGGCGAGGAGGATCTGAACGGTTCCGACGAGGCGTGGGGAGCGGGCGGGAGGGATCGAGTCGTTTTCCATCGACGTCGAGGAGTGCGGCGGCGGGGTCGGTGAGGACATCGGCGAGGTCGGCGGCAGCGAGGTCGGAAAGCGAGGTCGGCGGAGGATTCAGAAGTGGCGAGAGCGTGGGGGGCGGAGGCGGCGGAGTCGAGGTCGAAGGCGGCGAGGACGATGCGTTCGCCGCGCGAGGCGGCGTGGAGGGCGTCGGAGAAGAAGGCTTCGGCCTGGGCGCGGGAGAGGGAGGCCATGAAGGAGACGGAGGCTCCGCCGGCGACGCAGTCGAGGAGGACATCGGCGAGGGCGGAGAGGTGCCGGGGGATATCGGCGGCGGTGAGGGCGCGAATCTCGATGCGAGAGGGCGCGGGCGCGGAGGGGGGCGAGGATGGAGGCGCGGAGGGGGGCATGGGGACAAGCTTACAATTCTGGCGGCGTCATCAATCGTGAATAGCGGCAGGAGAGATTTTGCGGCGGCGAGCGTCTGTAGCGACAGGGGGAATGCGATGAAGAGAGCGGCGGCGGTAGTGGCGGTGATGATGGCGTGCGCGGGGATGGCGTGCGGGGCGGAGGGTCCGGCGAAGAGCGGGGCAGCGGTGAGGCCGGTTGCGGGCGAAGCGGCGGCGGGCGCGACGGCGAAGAATTCTGCGGGCGGGTCGTCAGGCAAAGAAACGGCGGGCAAAGAAGCGGCGGGGGCGGACGAAACGGCTTCGGGCAAAACAGCGGCGGCGGCGAGCGGTGCGGCGGGGGGGCAACGCGGCGGGTGGGGAAGAGAAGGCGACGGATGCGGAGGCGGTAGTGGAGGGGAATAACGCATTCGCGGTGGCGCTTTATGGGCAATTGCGCACGCACAGTGGCAATTTGTTTTTCTCCCCAGAGAGCATTTCGACAGCGCTCGGGATGGCGTATGCGGGGGCGCGGGGGGAGACGGCGGCCGGGATGGCGAAGGCGCTGGATTTCAGGCTGCCGGCGGCGAGGCTGAATCCCGCGATGGGGGCGCTGCTGAAGCAGATGAACGCTGCGCACGAGAGCTACCAGCTGGCGGTGGCGAATGCGTTGTGGGCGGGGAAGGGCTATGAGTTGCGCGCGGACTATTTGAAACAGTTGCACGACAATTACGGCGCGGGGGTGGAGGAGCTGGATTTCAAAGACGCGACGGAGGCGTCGCGGGTGACGATTAACGATTGGGTGGCGAAGAAGACGGCGGACAAGATCCAGAACCTGCTGGCGCCGGGAGTGCTGACCCCGCAGACGCGGCTGGTGCTGACGAACGCGATTTATTTCAAAGGCGCGTGGCAGGCGACGTTTGATAAGGAGGAGACGAAGCCGGAGGATTTTCACCTGGCGGACGGCAAGACGGTGAAGGCGGAGCTGATGCATCGCGAGGGCGCGGGGTATCGCTATGCGGATGAGGGGAGCTTTCAGGAGCTGGAGCTGCCTTACCAGGGGATGGAGCTGTCAATGGTGATACTGCTGCCGCGGGAGGCGGGCGGGCTGCCGGGGCTGGAGGCACAACTGACGGCAGCGAAGACCGGGGCGGCGAACGCGAAGAAGTGGATAGAGGATTTGCATCCGGAGCGGAAGGTGATTGTGACGATGCCCAAGTTCAAAATGACGGAGGAGTTTGAGTTGCAGGAGCCGCTGACGGCGCTGGGGATGGGCGAGGCGTTTGATAAGGGGAAGGCGGATTTTGCGGGGATGACGGATGCGCGGCCGGGATTTGTGATTTCCGCGGTGATCCACAAGGCGTATGTGGATGTGAACGAGCAGGGGACGGAAGCGGCAGCAGCGACGGCGGTGGTGATGGTGGGAGCGATGGCGGCGATGCGGCCACCTCCGGCTCCGCCAGTGTTTCGGGCGGACCACCCGTTTGTGTTTCTGATCCGCGACAACAAGTCGGGCGGGATTTTATTTATGGGACGGGTGGAGAGGCCGGAGTAAGTGGAGGGAGAGTGTGAGAGGCGAAGGGCGAAGCGGTGGAGCGAGGGCGAGTGGCGTTTTGAGCAGAGGCGAAAAGATGCTGATCGCGACAATCATCGCGAATGGCGGGGACGTTGGTTGTATTGCCGGCAGCCCGGTGGGCTTGTAGCGTTGGGGATAATGGGGAAGGTGTGGGCGCGAAGGCCGGGGGGTTGGCGGGTTTGTAACTAGCGGCGTGGGGCGGGGGTAAGGATGATTCTCTATTGTCATAGCGCGGCACGCCGATAAAAGGCAGAAAGACTCTCCCACCAGGGACTCTGGTGGCCGCCTGCTGTTTATAGCGAATTTCAAGAGGCAAGTGGGTTCGCCAGGTGATAGGTTGCGTTTGGGACCGCCTCCATCGAGCAATAGTCCAGGTTTAGTGTTACCGTTGCCACCTTATTTCTATGCTGTGGGCTGGTGAATAAAATGAATGGAACTTTTACGTTAGTCCAGGATTATCGCGCAGTTGTCGACTGGTTTGGAGAATGGCCAGATTTTCATGATTTCGAGGTTGCATCAATCTCAGTAAATCGAGCTGGCAAATCCTCTATCAGGGTGTATGGATTTGAGACGACCAGGGATCTCGACAGTTCAGGCTCATATATTACGACTAAAGAAGCAGCTATTGACTTTTGGCTACATGGGATTGTTGATATTGAAATGCGCGATTTTAATGAGCAGAATGTGATCGGCGGAATCGAATTCAGCAAAGAGGAAGATGGGATACGCACGACTTTCTATACGTTGTTTGGCGTTCATGGCTCCGTTTTATGCGAAAACATATCCGTAACCGTCAGTCCATGGGAAGGCGATTGAAGTCCAGTATCAAAGCCAGGGATTAAAAGATAAATAATTGCGCACCCTTCCCCACCCACAACGGGAGAGCGGTTAAAACGATTGGACAAGCAGAGCGAGGGCGTCTCATGAGTAAAAACTCTTTCACAATTCCCGCACCTGACTCGGAAAACATCTTTATTGAAGCCGGCCGTTATGAAGAAGTGGGTGACTTCAAGAGCGCGTATATATGTCTTCTTGCCGCGGCCGAATTAGGAAATACTGGAGCCCAGATAAATCTCGGTAATTATTATTGGGATGGGCGAGGTGTGGGCAAAGATCTATCGAAAGCTGCATCGTGGTTTAAGGAGGCATATAAGCAAGGTGAGCGGGTCGGGGCCTATAACCTCGGAATTCTACTAACAAAGCAAGGCGAGAATAAAGCTGCCGTGACCTGGCTCAAGAGAGCTATCAGCATGAATGACGGGTCGGCATGCTTAGAATTGGCAAGACTTTACATTAAAGAAGGGATGAATACAAAGGTGGCGATTGATCTGCTGAGTAGAACAGAGTCAATGAGCCCAGACGATATAAGTGAGGATGAAAAAGAAGAGGCTAAGTCACTTCTGAAGAAGATTGCACGTACAGCCGTATCTCATAAATCTCGCGGCCATGGGAGCGGCTTGCATAAGACTGCGTCCACCACTGCGCATTCGCGCGGGGCGCGCCCTTCTTCAGGTGCAGGAAAAACGAAAGCGAGATTGTAAAGTTACATGAGCTTTGGTCGCTTCGTAGCACTGCGCTCCAGCCTTCGGCAGAGCGGAAGGTAATTGCGGAGGCTGAAGCCTCCGCCTAACCTAGAGGCAAGGGCAAGAGCAAGAACAGCAGCAGGAGATTCCACTGCGCGTTCGCGCGGGGCGCGAGTGCTCCGGTCGGGATGACAGCGAACACTATATTGCAACAGTCGATGCGCAAATGTCGCGGCTACTGAGCGGCGGGGGGCGCTTTTTTGCGGATGTAGAGAGTGCGGTCTACTTCGGCGACGATGTCTCCATCCTGATCAACGACGTTGACGGAGAAGACGGGCTGGGCACGGGGCGGGCGGAGCCGACCGGTGGCGTCGGGGGTGGGCGGGAGGTCGAGGGAGTCGCGGATGGATTGGATTTGTTCGCGGGTGAGGCGGAATTGGGCGCGGACGGTTCCGTGGCCGGGCTTGCGGTAGCGGATGGTGGCGGCCTTATCCCACACGATGTAGGCGGGGCCGAGATTTTCGATGAGCATGAGCATGTACATGGCGTCGGTCATGGCGTAGAGGGAGCCGCCGAAGTGGACGCCGACGTAATTGCGGTTCCACCAATGGGAGCGGAGCTCGACATCGGCGGCGAGGAAGTCGGGATCGAGGCGGGTGATGCGGATGCCGGCGCCGCGGAGAGGGCTCCAGAGATTGATGAGGTGGCGGGCGTGGCGCTTGAAGGGCTTGAGGATGCGGTGCATGGAGAAATTTAGTTTAGCTGGGGGAGGGGCTGCTGGCCGGAATGGGACGGCGCAGCAGGAAGGGGCGGCGGCGGACTTTGGTTGGATTGTTTAGAGGCTTGAGAGTTTGTAGGGTGGCGGATGATGGGGGAGGTGCGTCCGGCGGGAGGTGTTGTGGGGGGGGTGCTGATGGATTGGTAACGAGGGATGGGGGAAGGCCGGGGGGAGATCGGTGGGGAAGTGGGTCGTGCGCAGTGAGGAGAGGTGGTGAGCAGTAGATGTAGATAAGGATGCGCCGCAAAGGCGGCGTGTCGTGGAAGGCCGCTCCGCCCGGTCGGGCGAGTGCAGGCGCAGGGGCTGCAGCAGGCGCGGCCAAATCTGCAGCGGCGTGCTGGTGGGGCTCGCCGCGGAAATTCTTTTGGATTTCGCCTTTGGATTCTCGACGATATTCTTCGTCGCCCAGGGCCGGGTCTTGAAGCAACGTGTCCACCGCATTAAGGCGAAAGCCCGCAACCCCGCGCTCCAGCCAGAAGCGCATCTGGTCAAACACCCATCAGGCGACGCTACCAAATCGCACAGAGGCACTCCGTCAGGGGTCGGTGCCGCAGTGCAAACGCAGACGTTCACGCCAAGCAGTAAAGGCAAGAGACAGAGTATTTTTCTTTGCGCCTTCATACGATGCCCTCCGGCTCTTGCCTACAGATGGAAATCCGGTGGTGCAGCTTCCACAGAAGAGATTCCGCTGATGACGAACCGGAACCTAGCCCCGTCTGGGCCATAACGCTGTGGCTCGGCTTCGAACGTGCCGGTCAGTTTCACGCTGGCACTCTTCCCCCGATGAAGGAACTTAAGCAGCTCTTTGCCGTGGGGCAAGGTTTCCCACGACGCGGGCAGAACAGCTTGGGTTGTGAAGTCCGCATCTTCTTCCGCATCGCACGCCGGACTCGACAAGAACAGCGAGTGGATGCTCGGCGAGAGAACCCCCTCGACCGAGACAACCTTGTGGTTGTACTCGGCAGGCGATGAGAACACCTCGCAGAGCTGAACCGCAACGGGTTCTGGATGCGTTTGAGCTGAGGCCGCCACGGTCAACATGATTGCCAGCATAACGGCCCTGGCCGTCGAAGTCCTCTTGCTATTCATCGGGCACTCCGGCGGGGAAGTTGGCCGGATTGAAGACCGGCATGTTGAGGATGCGAGCAGGGTAATTGGCATTGATGTAGTCCGTGATTTTCTGGACCTTCGGGCTTCGTCCCGTTAAATTCGTAAGATGAACTCAGACCAATATTCAAAATTGGCGATCACCGCATCCGGGAGAAGCAGTGTTTAAAACTTTCCATACTGGCACATCGCGGCGTTCCCAATTGCAGATTCTGTGGGGCTTTTGGAGGTTGAGGAATCTTTGAATTGCTCGGAATGTTGACTCTGCCCCTTATATAACCCTAAGACTCCGGATGGTAAGGCGACAAACGAAAACGGACAGTGCCCGTCTGGATCGGTCTTGCTAAGTGGATTATTTCGTACATACGAGTAAAGGTTGAGGCTCTGCGGATCATCTATCTGTGCGTATGGTACAGGGTCTTCTTTGGCACTCCAGTCGGGGGACATGAACCGCCCCATCGCACTGCCATAGTAGCGCGCTCGAAGTAGTCGTTCCCAGATTCGGTATCTCTTTCTTTGCCGGAACGCAGACGTCTTCTAAGCAGTGTCCATCTTTGTCAAGCTTTGCTCAAAGGATTGTTGTCGAGCGACGAGTACGGCACGGCCTCGGGCCTGTCGGCCCGAACTGCGGCCTTTAGCGCGGCGATAGGCGTAGCGATGGCCCTCCGATACCTCCGGAAGCGCATCAGCGCGTCTTTTCGATCTGACAAGGCGGGATTGCCTGGACAACGCCCACCAGCGCGTCCACGGCCCGCGTAAACGTAGCAAGGACGCCCCCGGAAGAGAAAGCCTGCGGTCTTAGGCTGCGGCTTTGTCGAGTTGCTTCAGGGATAGCTTTGCCTTCGCATGGTCACTCTTCGCCGCCTTCTGCAGCCACGTCCGCGCACGGCTCAAGCTTCGTGCAACACCCTCACCGTCCACGTAGGCCCGTCCGAGATTGTATTGGGCCTTACTGTCGCCTCTTCGCGCGGCTTTGCGGAGCCAGTAAGTACCTTGCTTCTGATCCTTCTTGACGCCTTGGCCATCCAGATAGGCTATGGCCAAGTTGGACTGGGCTTGCAGATGCCCTCTCTGAGCTGCTGCTTTGTACAGACGAAACGCCTTCTTCGCATCGACGCTGGTTCCTTTTCCCAAGTCGTTCATTAGCGCCAGGTTGAAAATTGCTTCAAGGTATCCAGTTTTCGCGGCCTTCTCGATCCAGTACAACGCTAGCTCCGGGTTCTTCCTGACGCCTTTCCCGATGTCGTAGCAGTACCCAACGAAGTTCTGTGAGCGTGGCGAACCCGCTTTTGCTGCTTCGTGCGCATCGTCGAAGGCTTCCTTCCATGTGTAAGTTTTCATGATGCTGGCTTATCCCTGTCCTTTCGCACATACGGCGGCTTCTGGTCCTTTTTCTTGTCGTCTCTAGGCTGCTTGTACTTCCGATCCGGCTTGTAGTTGGGCGGGCGAGATGTTCCAGGACGAACCTTTTCGTGTTTGTCTTTCGTACTCGGTCTCGCACCCTTGTCATGCTCCCCATTTTGAGACGGCGTTTGGGAGTCTTGGGGCTTCGGCGATACAACCGGCGTAGTCGGATTTGGAGGTTGGGCAGGCTTGTTGTCGCCCTTGACTGCGCTGGCTGCACCGAGTCCGAGAACAGTCCTACCCCAATTCCAAGCCGATGAAGCCCCGCTCTCGATTGCCTCCCCAGCTTGTGCTCCCCATTCTCCTACTTTCTCTGCGCCTTCTTCGACGTAAGGCTCAGCCTCTTCCAGGATTTCTTCGGCCTCCTCAATGCAAGCCGGGCAGTGTCCATCTGGGTCGGCTGTTCGTAGAGGATTGTTGTAAACATAGCTGTAGAGATTTAGGCTCTGCGGATTGTCCAATTTCGAGTACGGAACCGGCTCGACCTTTGCACTCCAATCGGGCGACATGAACCGGCCCATCGACGATGCGACAGTATCTGGCCCCGAAGTAGTCGAGGCCTGATTCCGTATCTCTTTCTTTGCCGGTATAACGTGATGCGATTAAAGCGCACGATTGCACAAGTTGAGGAGCGCAGTCGTAGGTAAAGTCGTCTGCATCGTAATGGTGTGTCACCCATTTACGATGCTGTAGCTCGTGTGGTTATCTCCGAAACCATTTGTCAGCCTCCTCCGGCTTCATCGGTGTTGCGGCAACGGGGATGTGGAACGTGATATACGCGTCTTTTCCGCTGTCCCCCGGTATTGTCGCTTCAACATCGACGTGATCAACACTTCCAATGCCATGCTCTTCGAATTTCCGTAGGAAGCTGAAAACATAGTCCAGTTGGCGACTTGTCATCTCTATCGTATTGTCCGCTTCCCCTTTGCGAATCGATGCGAGGCCCGACGGTCTCCCATCGTACTTCAAGACTAGAATGTTTTTCGAAATTGGAGACATGGGGCGAACGATGACGGCAGAAGCCTCCTCGTTCCGCAACTTCTTCAGCCCCGCGCACCATTCGCTCACTGACGCGGATGTGCAGAATATCTTGATGACGAACTGGTTTGCCAGATCAGCGACTACAACATCTGTCCGAATTTCTATCTTCACAATCACCTGCTTGCGCCTTCCGGCCAACGTAGATGGAGATTCTGTATAACCTCTCCTGTTTGCGGATTAATCAGTTCGAGGTGCACATGATTGTCGCTGACGTCACCGGGCTTCGCCCGGAACTGCCATCTTCCATCCGCACTGCGCCATTTTCCTGGTGAGACTTCGACGATATCCGATCCCAGTTTGGTTCGAGCAAAAGCCCGAGCTTCACCCTCGCTCTGAAAATAAGCGCTAGACATCACTGTGTCTTCGGTCGCATAGTCGGCAATTGCACCCGTTGGTACAACGGCTCCGCAAGACACACCGGAAGAATTAGCACATGGATTTCCTGCGTTGGCGATCATGACGCCCGTGAGGAAGTTTGTGGCCGCTCGATCAGCTAAAACTGCTTCCTTGTTTGATCCATTCGCTGCTACATCTTGCGGCGTCTTTCCGTCAAACAGCATATTCTTGTAGCCCGCAAGATTTTTACGGGCGGCATCAGCATCACTCTTCAGGGCATTCTCTAACCCTGCATTGTTCACGTAGTGTCCCCACTTGAACCAGTTCCCCAACTCTTCCCAGAAGTGGCCGTCGCTGTCTGCCCTGGAGAGCGGATTGTTTCCTACGTATGAATAGAGGTTTAGAGACTGAGGGTTTCCGAGATCAGCGAAAGGCACCGGTAGGGGCTTAGGACTCCAGTCCGGGCTCATAAACCTTCCCATGCTCGATGCGAAGTATCTGGCCCCGAAGTAGTCGAGTCCCGATTCTGTATCTCTTTCTTTGCCGGTGAAATGCATGGTACTGGGATCGGTGTAGTTGGTGATACCCGGAGCAGCCTGGCACGTCAGGCTTTCATTGAACGGCCCGCTACTACAAGTCTGATATAGCGTTCCGTTGTATTCCGAGCGTGCTCGCTCTGTTCCGAGCCAGTCGGAGTGAATGAAGAACGTCATGTTCAGGCCGATATTGTAGGTTGCGACATGCCTACCGTCAGCATACAACTTCGGCATCCCGTTCTTTGCTGGTAGAACGAGATGCACAAACAGTGGCTAGCATCGTACTCGTACGTACCTGGCATCGTAGACTGCGTGGATTACGTGCGGGATGGCGCGAAACAGGGCGTGAGGTTACGAGGATCACTTTAGAACCGAGACGGGCTGCTGATCCATGTGACACATCCCGCTCTCGCTCACGCTAATCCGGTAGATTTTGATTTGCGGCTCAACGTCCCCTTCAACTGGTGCCCAGAAGATAGGCAAGTTTACAGAAAATCCCCCGTGCTCATTCCTCACTGTGCGAATCGAGATGGCCGATCGATCTCCTTTGACCGAGTCCCACCACTTGGCCCCCCGCGCCAGACCATCTTGATGACCATCAGCAAAAGACCGTTCTGCCGCTTGCAACTCGGCGTTTGACGGATCCGCAATCCACCAACGGGACGACAGCCCGTACACGACCTCACCGCACAGCAGACCTCGCGTCTCAGCGTCGCCAGTTCCAGTAATCTTCTGCGGCGGGACATCGGCAACCAAACGATTGAAATCCGCCTCGGGATTCGAAAAGCCATAGAGTCTATAGACATTCAACCCATCCGCAGAACTCGCTACGTACATAGTTGGAAGAGTGTTGGTGCTGTTCTCTATGACGAATCCTTTTGAGAGATCGAATCGCGGGCTTTGAACTTGAAAAAAGTGGGGCTCTTGCCCAAATGCCGACAGAGGAAGCCCCTTAACAATGAAACGGTCTTCTAGTGTTTCATCTCGATGAAATCGGACCTCTCCAAACTGCGCCCTCAACTCCCCGGAGATTTCTGCCAACCCAGGTCCGCTCTTCCTGGACGCGGGAGCCTGACCGGATAAACTGACTCCGAGCGACAGAAATAGCGATAGAAAGAATGCGAAAACGACAAGCGAGTTGAGAACTCTAGTTGTTGTTTTCATGCTTGTGATCCTTCTGATATTGCTTCACTTGCTGTTGTACGGTGTGCTTGAAATCGTTTGCACGCCTTTCTTCGGGACGGTCGTCATGAGGCGTCTTTCCGTTTGTCTCTTTGGTTTTCTCTGAGTCGTGTCCATACTGGTCCGTATTTGTTGTATTCCGAGCGTGCCCGCTCTGTTCCGAGCCAGTCGGAGTGAATGAAGAACGTCATGTTCACGCCGATATTGTAGGTTGCGACATGCCTATCGTCAGCATACAACTCACCCATAATCACGTCGCCGCTCGTGTTCATATGCGCTAAGTGGTGGCCCTCATTGTCAATCACATTCCCTCCTGCGTTGCAGGAATCAAAGGGCGATTTGATTGTCCGTCCAGGCTACTCGCAGGCCGAGCAAGTCAGGGATGGCGGTGATGTGGGCATTCACAGAGTTGTGGAGAAGTGGGGGAGCGGGAAAGGCTGTGGGGAGTGGGTTGTGGAGGGGCTTTCCACCGTGGGACGGGTTATGCGGCGGGAGGGGGGTGGAGAGGCTGTGGGAAGTGTGGGGAAATGGGGCGGGATTGGTGGAGGCGGCGAGTGGGCGGAGGGAGCGGGGAAGTTGTGCAGGGTTTCAAGAAACGAGGGGACGTGTTTTAGAAAACGGGGATGAGGGTGGGGAGTTGAGGGGAATGGGGTTGGGAGAGATTTCCAGTTATCCAGAGGCAACGGTTACTGCTACTGAATGTAAATAAGAATTAAGGAATGGTTTTAGAGCAGCAGAAGCAGTGCGTTTTAGAGTGGGGCTCACGGGAGGAAATCTTCCGGAATGGCGGGGCGAAGCAGGCGGTTGCGCTGCTCGCGTTTGGCATGGATATAGAGGCTCCATATTGCAGCGGAACCCGACCGAGAGCAATCCATGCGAGGAGTTGTATCCAGAGGACTCGCCGGATGTCGTGCTGACCGAGCACAGCCTCGATCCTTCCAGAGCACGCACGCCTGGTCAGACTATGTTTATGCAGGAGGGCGCATAATTGGGAGAGCCGACTCATACGATCAGCGCATTCACATGCACGGAACTCACGCGCAGACTGGGGTCGAGCATGGAGAGTCAGACGTTTTATGGAAAAGTATAGGAGACGCATGGGAATAGTTATTCTCTGCGCACTGATTCCAACTCTTGGTGCTGCCTGGATAGTCTTCCACCCGGCAGTTCAGGAATATCTGGTGAAAAGTTCCGCAGCGATTCCCTTGAGCATAGGTTTATGTACAGCATCAATATATTGGTTTTACTTGGTTGCAAAACGCAAGCCTCGCTATAAGTTGGGACTAGGGTTTTTATCTGGATACTTATTTATTCTTTTGATCTATATAATCTCCGCCCTTGTGGCGGACATAGATAGTATCTGGGTTGATCGAATACACTATCTGCTTCTGATATTTCTGCCACTGGCGACCTCGATTATTCTGTGGCAGTCGATAAGAAACTCAAGGGAAGACAAAGTGCACAGGGTGAAGGAAGGCGAAGATTAGACTCCTCGCTTATCTATGCCGATAGCGAAACTCCTTGCTGACCATGGCGAAGCTTAGCCAGACTCTCAAGCTCGGGCCTCATTCATAAAAGCGTTAAGTTGAGGACCTTTGACTTGCGCGTTCCTACCGTGTGGACTTTTGGTGCGCGTTATTACGCTAGCGCAATGGCCCGTTGGCTACGGTGGTGATCCTGTGGGAGGCGTGGACATGGTCAGCGACTGAGGGCGGCCAGTTAGATCGGAGCGGTTGGCGACGCCAGCAATACTTCTTTTTTGGGCGGCAGAAGAGCTAGCAGGATGGCTCCGATGGCAAGGGAGATGATCACGTCGGCGAAGCCGCGGTGGATTCCGTGAATCCGGGCTTCCACGGTTTGAATCGCCATGACGGAGCCATGGGAGATGTTCCACCAGGCTGCTAGGGCAATGGCGGAGCGATATTGCGACGGGCGCCTTGCGGCGAGGAGTAGAAAGACTCCGACCGGAATGAAGAAGCTCAGAAACATCGGGCCGCCCTCGTCCTTCCCCTGCAAAATCCAGTTGGAATGCCAGAGGTCGAGATACAGAAAATAAAGTGGGGCCAGATGCAACAGACCCAGGATGACCAGGACGATCTGTGTCAGGCGTTCTTTTTTCACATGGACCTCAATGAGGAATTTTGCGGGGAGCGAATTTTGTTGCGGGCCCGGCAGCCGGTCACGCGGAGGACTAAAACTAGCACACAGGAATGGAAAAACAAGGGCAAGTTAGCGGGAGGTAGGCGGGGTTTGCGGAGGATTTCCTGTGCGCGTTTCCGGGCGAGCCGCAGCGCTACATCTGCGGAGGATAACTTTTCCGCATTGTGTTCCGAGCTAGCTTCGCCTTGCGCTACGAATTATTGCAAGCGCTTGATCAAATGATTCATCGTCACCGGTGAAGCTGATGCTGTAGTTCATCGCCGGAGATTTACAGAGCAATGAACCACCTTCGCGTCCCCGATCGGCGACACATATCAGGGAATCGCCAGCACTATTCAAGCTGAGCAGCTGAGGTTTGCCAATCGTATTTGGCGTAGTCAGCATGTCGGCTGCCCATTTATCAGCGCACTCTTGAGCGCACGGATGCCCGGCATCATTCACAAAAAATGACATTGCGTTAAAGCCACGACTCAACCCTGCGCGACGGGCCTGGACGCCGGAGTAATCAGCGTTGTGCCCTTCGACATACCAGGAGATGGGTAGAAGGTATCTCGTGTTATTGAAGGTCATTTTATTGCCGTGCGAAGCATGAAAGACCATACACGAGACGACATTACCAAAGAGCTCGAGAAACACCAGCGCGCAGCCCAGGGCGAAAAACAAAATCCCGAATAATATGACGCGTTTTGTCATAACGCCTCTCGATCACTCGGACGATTTATGAACATGCGAATCATCATTATCAGACAGCGGAAATCGTTGGCAACCATCCCTTTCGGATCTGGGGGAATTCAGCGGCGTTTGCGGAGGACCCAGGTAGTCATGCAGCGGAAATCCTGAACGATGGTGGTCTTGAGGGGATCAACGAGGACGGCGTTTAATTCTTCGGTGAGGGCGGTGAGCATTTGCTCGTCCACCAGGTACCAGACGGAGCCATCGCCGATGACGGTAGCGATTGCCTTCGACCCATGCAAAATCCATACCGATGCGGGAGCCGAGGCGGGTGAAGAGGAGGCCGCCGGGGCGGAGGACGCGCCAGAGTTCGGCGAGCATGGCGCGGAAGTGATGCTTCGTCGCGGGCGAAGTGAAGGACGGAGCTGCAGATGACGACGTCGGCGAGGGAGTCAGGGAAGGGCATGCGCTCGATGACGCCGAGCTGGAAGTTTTCCGCGGGGAGTTTTGTGTCGAGGGAGGCGGAGAGCTGGCGGACGTGGTTGATGCCGTCGGGGTCGGCATCGAGGGCGAATATTTCCGCGCCCTCGCGGAGGAGGTGGACGAGGTTGCGGCCGAATCCGCAGCCGGCGTCGAGGATGCGAGTTTGCGGCGGAGATGTTTCCGCGAAGGATCTGGTCGAAGACGTAGATGTCTATTTGTCCGAACTGATCTTGCAGGGTGAGCGGCGGGGGGTGGCGGGGGGTGGAGCGGCATGCATAGACGATAGCGCGTTGGAGCGGGGGCGGGGGGGGGGCGAGGGAGGGGCGGGAGGCGGGGGCGGGAAGGGATGCGCGGCGGAAGGCGAGAGGCGGAAAGGGTGGGCGGCGGGAAAGGCGAGGGTGGAAAGGATGCGCCGCGGAGAGGCGAGTGGCGGAGAAAGAAGCTAGCGGTGGAAATGGATGCGCCGCGGAGGCGGCGCGACGGGAAAGGCCGCTCCGCCCGGCGGGCTGCGCGGGAAGGTGGCTCGCTGCGCGAGCGGCTGAGGAATAGAAGGAGAATCAAGGACGCGCGTCGATGGGAAAGGGCGCTTCGCTTGACCTAACTGAGGGGAGGCGCGCGGCGATTTCAATCGGGACGAAAGTCGTGCTGTTCCTGAATCGGTGCGGGAGGGGGGCTGCGGACTTCTGGTGGATTGCGGGAGGGCTGGAGGGCTTGTAGCGTCACGGATAATGGGGGAGGTGTCGGCGCGCGGGGGCTGAGGGGGTTGGCGTTTGTGTAACTAGGCGGGGAGCGGGGAGTGCGCGAGTGGCGAGCGGGTTGGGAGCTAGCGGAGAAAGAAGCTAGCGGCGGAGAAAGAAGCGCGGCCCGCGGCAGAAAAATAAGCGAAGCTAGCCGTGGAAAGGATGCGCCGCAGAGGCGGCGCGACGGGAAAGGCCGCTCCGCCCGGCGGGCTGCGCGGGAAGGTGGCTCGCCAATGCGAGAGAGGAACTGAGCGGACATAGCGGCGACTTGTGCAGAGGCCGCAGCATACTGTCCTGCGCTCGCTGGATTCATCGAACAGTTCCCCCGTTATTTGGGGCGATAAAGTTTCCATGATTTGTAAGTCGCATCTTCTTTCTGGTACGCACGACTCCAGGCTTGGACAAAGCGTCATCATCCTACCGCCAAATCAGATGACCATCAGCCGTAGGACCTCGCGCGGTGTGAAATGTCTCCGGCGGTCTCGTTGGAGAGCTCTGCGAACTTGCGGATCAGTTCTTCGAAGATCGTCCCCATGTCAGCGTTGCTGACTGTGTCCGGGTGGAGATCGATCTTGCTGAACTTTTCGGTAACGAGGTAAAGGAGATCGGCTTTTGCGAGCTTGTCGATCTGAGCGTTGAGGTTGAAGCGCTCAAAGATGTCTTTGACATTGGGGGAGAAGCCATGGAGGTACGCACCGAGGTTGGCGGCGATGTTGTCCTGGTCACCGATGACGGCTTTCATATCCATCTGTGACGTGTTGTAGAAGGTAGCTCCGGAAGCGCGGGTCAGAAAGGGATTGACGCTGTTTGCCGAGAATTCGCGCTTAGCTGACTCTTTGAGAAAAGCGTTCTTCGTGGGCTCAAGAACGCAGTCCATGCGACGCAGAACGGTAAAGGGCAGAATCACTTGACCGTACTCGTGGGGCTTGTACTTGCCGCGCAGCAAGTCCGCCACGGACCAGATAAAGGAAGAGAGACTCATCCTGCGAATCTTAACGCGTATTGAGGGAAACGGGCAGGAGTGAACTCCGCACTGATCCTATCCTAGCCTTGCTTAGAACTCCCTTGCGATCAAGGTACTGCTCTAGCTCGAAGACGCTGCCCAGCCGCAGGTACTGGGTGAAGATTTCCTTCACCAGCTTGGCTTCTTCAGGATTCACCACCAGCTGACGGTCTCGGCAGTCGCGGGAGGTTGCCGCCCATCCACATGCCCCTCTTCTTTGAGGCGACCAGCTCGTCCCGGATCCGTTCCCCAGTCACTTCCCTCTCAAATGGGGCAAAGGACAGCAGGGCGGCTGGAGGAGTAATCGAGGAGCCGTCTTTTGCTAGTTCTCCATAGCGCCTGAGATTCTGGCGGCAACACACCCTCGAACTGCAGCGTCAGCATCCCGGCGAAGAACACCAGCGACCCCAACACCGCCGTCCACGTCCACACCGGAGTCCGGCTCGGCCACTTCTTCGAGTATTCCTTCCGTCCCCACTCCGCCATATCAGACCTCCTCCGGTTCGGTTTCTGCGCGCTCGCTGCTCTCCGGCTCCGGGCCGGTCGCCCTGGACGCAGCTCGAACCGCCGCGATGCGCTCCCGCGCCCGCTCCAGCTTCGACCCGTCCGCCCGCTCGATCAGACCACGCATCTCCGACTCGCTCACCGGTGGCTCGTGGCCGAACGGAAGTGCAGGTTGAGAAGCAGCGACCGCAGGGCCAGAACCTCCGCCAGCGCAACCTCGCCGGAGTCCGGGCCGGACTCCAGCCGGTGCCGACAGCAGCGCCTCCCGAACCCACTCCCCCAGCCGCATCCCGGCCCCGCGCGCACGTTCCTCCAGCAACGCGAACTCCGCCTCGCTGACCTTCGTGCCAACTGACTTTATTCTGAGCGGCGGCTTCATAGAAGCACCGCCGGAGATGGGATGGGGATTCGGGCCGAACGCCGCCCGTGCATCGCGTCGAACGACAGCAGGGGGCCGGAGGCGGGCTAAGGGGCTGTGTTTCATAAGGTTCCCCGTGAGCAACACGCGCTCGCTCCCAACGCACACGCGCAGAGAGCATTTCCCTTTAGATGCCAGTCTTTTGAACGAGTTATCCTTCAGCAACTTTCCGTTGCTCTACAGCTCCCGTTCCGGGGTGATGTGTCACCCTCACAGCCGATGCCGAAGGCAGCGTCTGTCCATACGTAGCATCGTAGCGTCAAAGGGAGGTCTGCTCGTCAATTCATACGTCATCCGTAGCGCTATCCTGGGCGGCTTCCGACCCGTCATGAACTTTCCGACGGCTGAGATAATCCACAGTATCAAGCAAAAGTCCGCCGAATCGATGACGGCTATCACTAAGGCGGGAACCCATTTGGTACCCCAGGGGACAAACAGAATCAGAGGGACATGAATCAATGCGATCAGGAACATGGTGACCCAGAACCACGCGTGCCGCCACAGCTTTCGTTTCAAGGCGAGGATAAAACCAAGTACCACAATAGTGTTCAGGATCGGCACGACGAGATCGAGTTTCCCAAACTTATCGAATAGCTCAGCGCATAAAAAAGAGCCAATAACCACACACAACACGCCCCACCAGGGCAGACGTAGCTTCTTGGCCGTTTTTATCTCACCTCTCACATCGTCAATTAGCGACATCATTTGACTCCCATATCCTGTTTGCCCTGTCCACACCAAGGAAGCTGTTTGATCAGGTCTGGCCAACCAGGGCCGATAATCCAGCAAAGGGTACCGTCCAACCCAGTGCTCAAGTAGATGTATCGCCAAGACCCGAAGCGGACCTACATCCGCAATTGCGAAGAACCCGGATCGTCATTAGTCGTATTTTCCGCTGGCCACACAGGCACTCGTCTCCTTGTTGATTCTGTAGGCGTCCACACCAAGTGAAACTCCAGCGGCGGCAGTCCCCACTCCAGGGATAAACCCAGCAAGAGTTGCCCCGTTTGAAATTCTGCCTGCGACATATGTATCGCCAAGCCCAAGAGCACCACTTAACAAACCTATAGCTCCTTTACCTTGCGTGACGGCCTTCGCTCCCTGCTGAGTGGCGACAATCCCACGATACCCGAGGGAATTGCCAGCACTTCTGGCAATCTGATAACCAGCCATATTCTCGTAGACTTTGGTGAAACCCTCCGCTTCCGGAATCAGACCGACCGCATCGAGCGCCACCGAGAGTGCGTTGTTCTTCAAAGCATCGCCGAGACAGAACAGCGATTCATATCCACTTCGCGGGCCTTTATTTGGGGCAATGCCAAAGGCACTGACGGCAAATCCTGGTCGTACAGGTACTTAACACCTGTCACCTGACCTTCTCGTAAGCCTGCCCAAGATCGCCATTCACAACAAGCTTAATTCCAGAGCTTGTTCGTTCAATCGGGTAGGCTCGTTTGTCAATCACAACCTCTTCGTCTGTGCCATGATCCAGATACCAATTCTTCGTGGTTGTCGATGTCTGATTGGCGTCTTTGGAAACCCTTATTTCGAGAGCTATGTGATTTTTATTCAGAACGAGAAAGCTCGCGAAATCGCTCGGCACCGCGCTGGCTGGCACGAAGATATATTCTCCCAAATAATCAGTGGGATTTGTGCTTGCGACGGAACTGCAACCAACAAGCATTGATAACCCAATTAGAACCAAAGTCAGAAGAGTTTCTCTCATGAGCAAGGCACCTGAATGTTAAATGTTTGATTGACCTTGCCCATTGGGTGTCGGCCGGGATTGAGTACAGAATCGAATCGCGTTGGTGGGTTTGGATTGAGACCGGGGGCATGGTAGAAAGCCGAATACATCGTCGTTGCATTCGTGAGTGTGATGTTTAGATTTCCGCCGCTCAACGACATACGCCAGCCATAAGATCCGACGAATTGAGCAGTGGGGTTGAGTCCAGAAGCAAATAAGCCTTTCACCCCAAAGTTCTGGAATCCGGAAGACGGCCCGCCGTTCAGAAAAGAAGCAACATTTCGAGGAAGCCCGTACGCACCCATCATCTGTTGCGATTCGGGAGAATTCGGACCAAAGTTGGTGTTCGTAGCTCCTGTTCCTGCTATCCAATTGTCAAGCATCGAACTCGCGTTAACGTATCCAGCCCACCAAGTCGAAGCGCTACTACTGGGTACTTGGCCCGCTGCAAGCGTGTGACGGTTACTTGGGGCATTTCCATCAACAGTTGCGGTCTTGACGGTCATATCCGCAAGGTCGGCATTAGATTGCGGGCTCCAATCAGCTAATCCATTTTGGGTGAAATAATCGTGTTCGATCCACGTACCACCCTTACCCTGGCAAAGATTAAAGCTGCCGGTAGCCGGATCGTCCGAAGTCGTAGCTTCCATCATCCCAAACACACTCCCTGCCCGTCGGGTCACTATTGACGAGAGGGTTATTCATTACATATCCGTATTGATAGAAACTCTGAGGATTCCATAAGTTGGCCGACCCCAACCCGGCAGGATCTGGCTGCATAAACTTTCCTACGAGGATAGAACTGTACGACCGCGCCAAGAAATTGTCGAGGCCCGATTCCCCCGTCTGAGCATCGCGTTCTTTGCCGGAAAACTTGTAAGGCAATGCACAAACGGGGAGGGCAGTCTAGATAAATCGAGCTCTGTCGTAGGCAGGGGATCGGCTACCGATACATCATCGCTGTTTCCAATAGTAGATGTTCGCTCCAGGATCAACTTCAATCCCGAACGAGGTCCCAAGCACACCGTATGTCGTATCGAAGTTCTTGATTAAGTTTTGGTCGTTCAAGGGCGATGGGCTGACAAACGATGAGAACTCGATTTTCTTAGAAAGCAAGGTCCTTCCCTTGTCCACCCAAACGCCTGACGTGCTCTTTGTACCCTCTGCCTTGCCGTTGAACTGATTCGCAAAAGTCACGCTTTGGTGGAATGTATGGTCGGCGCGCAATGTCAGCGAGGAAGTTCCCCACGCACCCTCAGCTTGGTACTCTCCCATCATCCGGGGGACACTCGTATACCAAATTGCTCTTCCTAGGAATATCGCCAAGGCCAGCACGAAGACGATCACGAAAGCAGCAATAATTTTCAGGATTTTCATTGAGTATTCCCCCCTTGGCAAGGAACTGGCTCCGGAGTAATCGAGTCCTGATTCAGTGTCCCGTTCTTTGCCAGAAAACTTGTAATTATTAGTCGTAACATTCGTATCGATCTCGGCTCCGTAAGGTTCAAATGCACCCCACCAAGTCGGCCAGCTCCCGTAGGCAATATCCATTCGAAGCTGAACCGATTTGGTCCGCTATATAGAATGTCGTCGTCGTTGTCGGATTGCTCGCATCTGCGACCGCGGTGGAGGTCACGACCGTCGAAGTCTGGTCCGTGACGCCGCTGAGGATGCAAAATACGTCCAAAGGGCTGGTGAGCGCGGGCCAGCGGCGGTGAAGTGCGAGTTGGGAGTGCGGCGGCGGGCGGCGGAGGCATTCTGCGGAAGGGTTGCGGGTATAAGGTGGCTCGCTGCGGGAGCGGCTGAGGATCACATTGCGAACCGTTTGGCACTGCGAGCTTTTAGGGCGGCGGCGACTTCTTCGCGGTTTCTCGGCGGGGCATTGGTGGCGAGCGACTGAAGAAGCTGAGTCGCGGCGGCAGAGATTTCCTGGACGGCAGAGGAGAAGGCCGCTTCGTTCGCCTTCGACGGCTTATTGAAGCCGCTAATCTTTCGGACGAACTGGAGTGAGGCGGCTTGAACTTCCTCCGGCGTAACGGGCGGATCGAAGTTGAACAGCATCTTGATATTTCTGCACATGTCGGGGACCCCTTCCGATTCTGCTAACGCGATCAAGCCGGCGCTGGGTAGGGATGTTCGTTCAGAGCAGGGTTGGCTGGCTTAGGCGGAATGATAGTTGAGCGCGCGGGTGGGCGTAAATAGTTGCCGGCGAGCAGGCGCGGGGCGTGTCGGCGAGAGGTTGGGGGAGCGCGGAGAGTTACTCGGTAATGATTCTGTCGGCCCACTCGACGAGCGAGACAAAGATGGGCGGGCTGCCGAATTTTGCGCCCCACGGATTGAGGTCGGCCTCGGTGACGCTGCGGGCGCGACAGCAGGCGCCGCAGGCGTAGATCTGGATGTGTTTGGCGGCAACCTTATCCATCGTCTCGATCAAGGGCGGCCAGCCGACGGGAACAACGGCGCTGGCGAGGGACCTGCGCATGAGGGAAACGGCCTCGCCGAGGAGGAAGAATTGGACGTGGTGACCGGCTTCGGCAAGGGCGTTGCCGTGCAGGAAGGGGAAGGCGGCTTTGGTGGGATCGTCGGAGCCCCAGGCACTCTTCATCATGATTTTGAGAGGCTGGGGAGTGGTTGCTTGCGCGGCGGGGGAGAGCAGGCCGAAGAGCGGCAGGGTGACGAGCTGCGATAGGAAGGATCGGCGTGACATGGGCAAGGCCCTTTCTTGAGGCGGAGAGAGGCAATGATACCCGGTTCGCGGGAGGAGTGAAATGGCCGCCCGACCGCATCGGATGAGAAGGCGGTTGAGATAAGACAATAACCGCCGCAGGGGCCGGCGACGGGCGTGCTCGGTCGCGGGAGTAAGGATGCGGCGGTGCGGCGGGGAAGGCCGGAGTGCGGGAATAAGGATGCGCCGCTGAGGCGGCGCGACGGGGACGGCCGGAGTGCGGGAGTAAGGATGCGCCGCTGAGGCGGCGCGACGGGGACGGCCGCTCCGCCTAGTCGGCTACGCGGGAAGGTGGCTCGCTGCGCGAGCGGCTGAGAATAAAAAAGAGTCAAACCGTCGTCGAGGGCACGCCAGTGAGATGAAGATGGCGACGGGCGGAGAGAACGCGCGGAATCTATTTGGGACGGGTGAAGGCAGGCGGTTCCTGGATCGGTGCGGAGAGAATCGGAGCGGACTTCTGGAGGATTGCCGGAGGAACTTGGGGCTTGTAGCGTTGCGGATAATGGGGGAGGTGTCGGCGCGTGGAGGCGAGGGGGTTGGCGTTTATGTAACTAGCGGGCCGGGGGGTGGGCGGGAACGGCTAGCGGCTAGCAGGAAGTGGGGCCGACGAACGAGTGCGCAGCTGGAAGCCGGTAGCGCGGCGGAGAATTCTGCGGAAGGGTCGCGGGAATAAGGATGCGCCGCTGAGGCGGCGCGACGGGGAAGGCCGCTCCGCCTAGTCGGCTACGCGGGAAGGTGGCTCGCTTCGCGAGCGGCGTCTATTTGAAAGATCAAAGCTAGATAGAAGATCGTCGGAGGCAGAGGGCTTCCGGCTGGCGAGCCGTAAATAAGGATGCGCCGCTGAGGCGGCGCGACGGGGAAGGCCGCTCCGCCTAGTCGGCTACGCGGGAAGGTGGCTCGCTACGCGAGCGGCTGAGAATAGAAAAGAGAATCAGACGCCGCGAGGCGGCGCGACAGGGAAGGCCGCTCCCGTCAAAGGTAGGTTCGTGAAAAGTTTGGTTCCGCGAGCGGCTAAGAATAAAAAAGACCAAACCTCGTCGAGGGCACGCCAGTGAGATGTAGGTGGCGACGGGCGGAGAGAACGCGCGGAATCTATTTGGGACGGGTGAAGGCAGGCGGTTCCTGGATCGGTGCGGAGAAAATCGCAGCGGACCTTCGGTGGATTGCCGGAGGAACTTGGGGCTTGTAGCGTTGGGGATAATGGGGGAGGTGTCGGCGCGCGGGGGGGGGTGGCGGGTTGGTAACTGCGTCACCGTGTTACCCATTATTTCATCGCGTTCCCAGCATTCAGTTTGGTTAATGGAAATGGAAAAGGCCCGCTGGGGGAGCGGACCTTTTCGTTCAGCGTGAGGACGTTGTGAGGGACGGTTTAGTGGTGACCGCCGCCGCCGGGATGGCCTTCGCCACCGGGATGGCCTCCGCCAGAAAAGCCGGGGCTATGTTCGCCGCCGGGGTCGTGATTGGCGGTGCCAACGTGGCCTTGTCCGTCACGCGCTTCGTTGCCGTTGAAGTGGTTGAAAGGCTGGGCGCCGCGCTCGGGGAGCGGGCCGGCGTATCCGTGATGGGGGTCGTAGCGATTGTCAACGTGACCGTACCAGCCGTGGGGGCCGTGGAACCAGGGACCGGCTCCGTAGAAGACTCCGCCGACAAACCAGTCGGGGCCATAGTAGCCGTAGGGCGCGCAGGCATAGGGAGCGTAGTCGAAGTATCCGTAGGGGCAGACGGGCTCGGGTCCGATTTGAACGGAGACTTGCGCGTGGGCCGCGGCGGGGGCGCCGGCGATGAAGACGACGGGCAGGATGGCGAACAGTAGAGCGCGTGCGATGGATTTCCAGTGGGACATAGTTCCTCCTCGTGCCTTGGTGCAGTTTCAAGTGCTGTTATTGGGATGCGGAAAGTTGGAGAGGGGAAGGGGCGGGGGCGGCAAACGGGCTGCGAAAGAAATGTCAGTTTGGGCGGGGTTTTCCAGAGGGCGGATGATTTCGCTGCTGCAAGGACGGGGCGATTCGCCCTAGAATGGCAGCTAACGGCGCAGGCGGTGCGTGGTGGACGCGGCCGCGGGGCGAATGCGCCGGGTGGAGGAGTGGGGCGATGCCGAGCGCAACAGTAGAACAGGAAAAGCAGCCTGTAAGTAACAGCGCGGTGATGGAGATCAGCGTGGCGCGCGCGGACCTGCTGCGCGAGTTGACGGCGACGCAGAGTGTGGTGGAGCGGCGGACGACGATCCCCATCCTGTCAAATTTTTTGTTTGAGGCAGGCGATGGGGTAGTGACGATCACGGCGACCGATCTGGACCAGAGCCTGCGGACGAGCTGCGTGGCGAAGGTGAAGAAGCCGGGTGCGTGCACGGTTCCGGCGCGGCGGCTGTATGACTATGTAAAGCTCTTGCCGGAAGGCGACATCTCGATCCGACTGATGGAGAACCACTGGGTACAGATCCGCAGTGGGCGATCGAACACGAAGATGGTGGGGATGGCGCGGGCGAATTTTCCCCAGGTGCCGGCGTTCCCCGAAGTGGGAGCGGTGAAGCTGAGCATAGCGACGCTGAAGCAGCTGATCGCGAAAACGATATTTTCAATTAGTAACGAAGAAAGCCGTTATACGCTGAACGGCGCGCTGCTGGTGATGAAGGCGGAGAGCCTGACGATGGTGGCGACGGATGGGCACCGGCTGGCGCACATAGAGAAGACGGGCGAGACGGTGGAAGTGACGGGGGAGAAGCGGACCCTGGTTCCGCGGAAGGCGCTGCACGAGCTGCTGAGCCTGCTGGCGGCGACGGAGGACGAGCATCTTTGGTTCGCCGAGGATGAGACGACGCTGTATTTCAAAGTCGGCGGGCGGGTGCTGACGAGCCGCAAGCTGACGGGGCAGTTCCCGAACTATGAGGCGGTGATGCCGCGGGACAACAACAAATTCGCGGTGGTGCGGGCGGAGGAGTTGGCGGCGGCGATACAGCGCGTGGCGCAGTTTGCGGATGAGCGGTCGGGCGCGGTGAAGATGAAGCTGGAGCAGAACGAGTTGAAGATCAGCTCGAGCTCAACCGACGCGGGCGAGAGCGAAGACACGATTGAGACGCCGTACAGCTTTGATCCGCTGGGGGTGGGATTCAACTCCGGCTACCTGCTGGATTTTTTGAAGGCGATGGGGAACACGGGCGAGGTGCGGCTGGAGTTCAAGGACTCGCAGAGCGCGGGGCAGATGCGGCCGGAAGATGCGGGTGATGAGTACAAGTACCGGTACATCATCATGCCGATGCGGATCTGAGCGGAGCTGAACGGGGCGCGGGCGAGATGACCGTGCGAATCAAAATCAGGATTTGCCGGCGTGGTCGCCATACTCCCAATCGAAGGGGACGCCGGTATCGCCGAGGATGAAGTTGACGAGGTCCGCGAAGCCGGCTTCGGAGCGAACGTCGTTGGAGAGAATCAAGACGCAGCGCTGACTTTTATCAATGCAGACCATGGTGTTGGCGGTCTGGCCGTCGTGGCCGCCCTTGAAGAATCCGTGACCTTGCGGGCCATCGAAGACGATAACTCCCAATCCCGCGGCTAGATCTTTGCGTTGCTGGTTGGCGGGCAGGTCGGGGGAGAAGATGGGAAAAAGATTCGCGGTGGTGATGTGGAGCGAGGGCTTGTCGATTTCGGCGCGGGATGCGGGAGTGAGGCCGTCCCCGGCGACGAGGGCGGCGGTGAACTTCGACAGGTCGGAGATGGTGGTGTTCATGGAGCCGGCGGCGCGGACTTTGCTGCGTTTGGAGTGAGGCTGCGGGTGGCCCTGGTCGTCCCATCCGTCGGCGACGTTGGGGTCCTGGCCATCGTGATAGACGAGGCTGGTGCGAGACATGCCGAGGCGGGCGAAGTTGGCGTGGGTGAGATCGCCGACATCGAGTGAGAGGCCCTGCGCTTTGCTGCCGTGCTCGATGACGAATTGGAGGAGGATGAAGCCTTCGCCGGAGTAGCTGAAGCGGGTGCCGGGATCGAAGTGGATGCGGAGTTTCTGATCGGGCTCGATGAACCAGAAGTTGCTGAAGCCGGTGGAGTGGGTGAGGCACATGCGCGGGGTGATGGACTTCCACCGGGGATCGTCGGCGAGATCTTTGTAGGGGCCGTATTTGTCGGGGAAGACGGGGTCGGGGCCGTAGGTGGGGAGCGGTTTGTCGAGGTCGGCGGCGATGGGAGTGTCGAGTTTGAGTTTGCCCTGGTCAACGAGCTGCATGACGGTGTAGGCGAAGACAGTTTTGGTGAGCGATGCGCCGTACATGATGGTGCTGGTGGTGAGGGGATCGCCTTTGGCGTTGCGGACTCCGTAAGCGTTGACGAAGACGACTTTGCCGTGGTCAATGACGGCGACGGCGATGCCTTTGGCGGCAGTTTTTTGCATGAGGGAGGCGACGCGGGCGTCTATGGCGGAGGCAGGCGGGATATTCTGCGCAGCAAGGGGGAGGGAGAGGCAGAGGGCGAGGAGGGAGAGGCGGAGATTCACAAGGCGGATGTTACACCGGGGGCGGAGGGGATGCGGGTGCGGGTGCGGCGGGGATGCGGGTGCGCTGCGGGGCAGCGCGACGTAGAAGGCCGCTTCGCCTGACGGCTCCGCGGGGCGGTGGCTCGCTGCGCGAGCGATTTGAAAATGAAGTGCGAAGGGCAAATGTAAAGTGCGGCCTTCGGCAGAGCGGAAGGCGCTGGCGCGCCGTGTTGATTGTGGAGGCAAGAGCCTCCACCTACCTGGAGCAAGAGCAAGAGCAAGGGCAACAGCAAGAGCTAGAGCAAGGGAAAAAGCGAGAGCAACGGCAAGAGCAAGAGCTAAGGAAAAGAAGAAGCAATTGCAAGAGCAGCCGCAGGTTCCTCCACTGCGTCCGCTCGCGTAGCGAGCGGACTACGGTCGGAATGACACCGAAACAAATCAAAGTCAAGAGTCAAGAGCAGGAAAGCAAGAGCAAGGGCAAGGGCAACTGCAGATTCCTCCGCGGCGCCCGCTAGTCGCGGGCCGCGGTCGGAATGACACATCAAAGCAAAATCAAGGGCAGGAGCAAGAGCAACCGCAGGTTCCTCCACTGCGTCCGCTCGCGTAGCGAGCGGACTTCGGTCGGAATGACACCTTCAAGAACAAAACAAAAGCAAGAAGAAGCAAAAGCAAGGAGCAAGAGCAGGCGCAAGAGCAACCGCAGGTTCCTCCGCTGCGTCCCGCTCGCGTAGCGAGCGGACTTCGGTCGGAATGACACCGAAAATCAAAGTCAAGAGCAAGAGCAAGAGCAAGAGCAAGAGCAAGAGCAGGAGCAAGAGCAAGAGCAAGAGCAAAGGCGAGGGTAAAACGAGGACTCTGGTCCCATGAAAGGCTTCATCGATTTGGTAATGCGAAGCGGACCGCCAGCGAAGAAAACAATCTCCTACTCTGTTGTCGGGCCTTTTAGGCGGCGTCATTTCTAGTATTGGAGGTCGAACTTCCGGTGTCCCAGTGAGTCAGTACACTCCTCGTAAACGATGGTGCCCCCAAACCTGATGAGAATAGCCGTGAGAACACTTGCAACGCTCGCGTCCTTGACGTGGCGATCCAGATGAAGTCCACTCGCCGGATTAACATGTTGAAGGCCCGGAACGGTCGATACCATCCTCATATTTGCTTTAGCTAAGCCAGTCCGAACTTCTTCTGTGCTCAAAAGCGCAGCCAACGCAGCATCGGGTGAATACTGTTCGGTTCTTGTGAAACTGAGTTCCTTGAGCTTGATTGTGAAGAGAGTGTCAGAGACGCCTGTATCCCTTACGACAACGACGGTAGGGGCAGTCTGCTGGATAGCGAGCTGGAGATTCCCCCGCAAGTTGCTCTGCAGTACATCCACCAAGCTGCCAGTAATCATCGAGTCCGCCCAATGGAACGGTCGCACTGTAATCAATTCTGGTTCAGATGCAATACAAGTTCCATGGAGTTCAATCATGATGCCCTCATCTTTGGCCACCGAACCCAGATGCCGGAGAAGCGCGGGGATATCGACGTTCCCATTGTTTGATCCGTTCGGGGCTTGGCCGTAAAAGATGGTCGTGATGATCAAGGTGAGTGTAAATACGATCCCGATCTTCGACCGGTTCGCGATTCCGGTGAAAATGGGGTTATTCATGGCACCACTACTCCCACCAATGCTGTCGTGACTTTGTCACCAGATGCAGCGGTAATGTGGATGAACTCGGTGGACAGGTCGTAGTTCTGTCGTTCTGTCCGTTAAAACTTATAGTTGACTGGGGTGACGTGTCACCCTTAACCCAATTCACAGCGTGGCAGGCGCTGTGCGCACCGGTTCGCGGAGGCTAAAGCCTCCGGCTACCTAGAGGCAAGAGCAAAGGGCAGGCGAGGGTGAGGGCAGAAGCGCGAGGGTGAGGGCAGAAGCAAGAGCAAGAGCAAAAGCAACCGCAAGAGCACCCGCAGGTTCCTCCGCTGCGTCCGCTCGCTGCGCGAGCGATTTGAAAATGAAGTGCGAAGAGCAAATGTAAAGTGCGGCCTTCGGCAGAGCGGAAGGCGCCGGCGACGCCGGGGTAATTGCGGAGGCTGAAGCCTCCGCCTACCTAGAGGCAAGAGCATTTTAGATTTGGAAGCTGAACGGAGTGGCTTTCGGAAATTGTTGGCCGTTCAAAGATTGCGTCCTGATGGCGCAACCTGGTGACTACAGAGATGGCGACTTCAGAGATCCCGCTCTGAGCGACATGAAAGGACAAACCGTCTCGCTGGAGATCGACGCCGGACGAGTTGGGACCAAGCAGCCTCAGTGGTGAGCGAAGTCAACGCATATGGCTATCAGCCACAGGCCGCCTATGACGAACCACCATACCCCTCTCCTCGCGTCTCTGTTACGTAAAAGCAGCCCTCCCCACACGATATTCGCCAAAAGGAAGACGCCCAAGACTGGCAGACTTGCAGCCCATATGAAGGGCTCCCCGTGACAGGAACCATCCCATGCTCCTGAGGTATTCGCCAGCCGAGAGACGCAAGCCAAAGGTAAAGCGCGGCGCCGACCGCATTGGCAACCATGAAGGTAATGTCCAGAGGCTTCACGCACTTGCCCGATGGACGATCTAGGGGATTTACGGATGACATGAGTATGTCGCCTGTCCGGCAGCCAAAGAGTAGCCCAGATTTCTAAACTGTGCTTCTTGGGCGGTGGCCCCGATCCATAGAGTGGCGTGGAAGAATCCAATTGCATCCGGTGGAGACGGCGGCTATTGGGTGAGGCGGAGGATGTGGGCGCGTCCGGGCGGGAGGGAGACGAAGTTGCGGGCGTGCTGCCAGGTGTAGGTGGTGTTGGGCGCGGCTCCGGACTTAATCAGATCGGCGTGGATGCTGAGCAGGTCGGCGGAGAGGTCGGGGGGATTGGGGGCGTCGAAGGCTCCGGTGAGGAGGTCTTCGGCGTGGAAGGGCTGGTCGGGATTGAGGTGGAGGGCAGAGAGGTCGAGCGCGGTGAATCCTGCCTGCGGAGCGTCGGGGTCGAGGTTGACGATGACGAGGATGCGGTCGGGCGCAGCGGAAGAAATCACAGAAGAAGTAGAGGCAAAGCGGAAGACGGAGCGGAGGCAGGAGCGGAAGAAGGAGCGGAGGCAGAAGCGGAAGAAGGAGCGGAGGCAGAAGCGGAAGAAGGAGCGGAGGCAGAAGCGGAAGAAGGAGCGGAGGCAGAAGCGGAAGAAGCAGCGGAAGAAGTGGAAGAAGGAGCGGAGGCAGAAGCGGGAGTGGAGCCTCCGGAGGCTGAGGAGGCGGAAGGCGCGGCGGAGTCGGCATTCACAGCAGGCTGGAAGGTTTTGGAGTAGCAGAGCAGCTGCGGGTTATCGGTGTCGTGGAAGACGAGGGAGTCGTTGGACTGGAGCGCGGGGTGAGCGCGGCGAGCGGCATTGACGCGGGCGAGGAGCGGGCGGAGGGAGTCGGGGCGGGCGAGGTCCCAGGAGCGGACCTGGTATTTTTCGGAGTCGAGGTATTCCTCAGCGCCGGGGCGGATGGGGAGATGTTCGAGCAGTTCAAAAGCGGGGCCGTAGATGCCGTAGTTGCTGCTGAGGGTGGCGGCGAGGACGGCGCGGGCGGTGAACATGGCGCGGTTGCCGGATTGTAACTGTGCGTGCAGAATATCGGGCGTGTTGGGCCAGAAGTTGGGGCGGAAGAAATTTGCCGGCGCACTGGTGGCGGGATAGTTGCCGGTGAGAGGCGGAGTGGTGAGCTCCTCAAGGTATTCGCGGAGCTCGGCCCCGGTGTTGCGCCAGGTGAAGTAGGAGTAGGACTGGGAGAAGCCGACCTTGGCGAGGCGGTACATGACCTTGGGGCGGGTGAAGGCCTCGGCGAGAAAGATGACGTCGGGATGGGCGGCGTGGACGGCGGCGATGACCCACTCCCAGAAGGCGAAGGGCTTGGTGTGGGGATTATCCACGCGGAAGATGTGGACGCCGTGGCCGATCCAGTAGAGGAAGACGGCGAGGAGCTCATCCCACAGGCGGGTCCAGTCTTTGGACTCGAAGTCGAGGGGGTAGATGTCCTGGTATTTTTTTGGGGGATTTTCGGCGTACTGAATGGTTCCATCAGGGCGGTGCTTGAAAAACGAAGGATGCTCTTTGACCCAGGGGTGGTCGGGAGAGCATTGGAAGGCGATGTCGAGGGCGACGGAGAGGCCGTGAGAGCGGGCGGATGCGATGAGGCGGTGGAAGTCGGCGAGGGAGCCGAGCTGGGGGTGGATGGAGGTGTGTCCGCCAAGTCGGGAGCCGATGGCCCAGGGGCTGCCCTGGTCGGAGGGGCCGGCGACGGTGGCGTTGTTGGGGCCTTTGCGGAAGGCTTCGCCGATGGGGGAGATGGGCGGGAGGTAGAGGACATCGAAGCCCATGCCGGCGACGTAGGGAATGCGATCAATGACGGTGTCGAATGAGCCGTGGGCGGGCGTATTTGTAACCGTATCAGTTACAGAAGCGGTGCTGCGGGGAAAGAGTTCATACCAGGCGGAGAAGCGGGCGCGCTTGCTGTCAACCCAGACGGGGAGGTGGCGGGGGTAGCGGGTAGCGAAGCGGCGGTCGGGGAAGCGGCGCATGAGGGCGAGGAGGTCAGTGTCGAGGGCGAGGGCGGCAATCTCTGCGAGCGGCGAGGTGCCCTGGGCGGCGGCTTTGAAGCGGCGGGAGAAGCGGCGGAGCTGGTCCACGTAAGGGGCGCGGGCGCGGCGGGAGCCGGCGCTGATGAGGGCGGCGGCGATGCGGAGCTGGAGGAGGAGTTCGCGGGGGACGGCGCCAGGTGTCGAGGTTGATGAAGAGCCGGACTCGAGCGTAGAGGTGTCGGGAGGAGAGGCGGAGAATCCCGCGGCGGCGAGACGTTTTTGCATGTCGTAGCGCCAGGTGAGGAAGTGGTCAACCCAGGCCTCGACGGTGAAGAGATATTCGCCGGGGGCGTGGAGGGAGAAGGAGCCGCGCCAGCGATCGTTGTCGTAGGGCTCCATCGGGGCCTGCTGCCATTGGCGGGCGGAGGCGTGGCGGAAGAGGAGGCGGGCGTCGCAGAGGTCGTGACCGTCGGCGAAGATGTCGGCTTCGACGTGGAGGGATTCTCCGGCGGAGCGTTTGGCGGCAAAGCGGCCGGAGTTGATTTCAGGGGAGACGGCTTCAACGACAGCGCGGGCGCGGCCGAGGGCAGGCTTGGCGGGAGGCCTGGGGGCGGAGAGGGGCGCGTGGGAGGTGAGGCGCGGAGTGCGAGGCGGAGGCAGAGTGCGAAGCGGCGGAATGAGAGGCGGAGACGCCGGGAGGAGTGGGGGAGGACATAAGGAGAGTTAGCTCTGGGGAGAGAGATGCGCGGGAGGGGCGATGCGGTTTGTTCATGGCCGATTTATGGCTGTGAAAGGGTGGAGGAGCGGGGAGGCGGATGGGGGAGGAGGGCGCGGAGGGAGGCAAGCTCTGCCTGGAGCTGGTCGAAGCGGGTGAGGAGGTCGGCGTGCTGCTGGTCAATGGAGGAGGGAGTGCGGCCGGTGATGTAGAAGGAGCCGTTGGGTTCGAGCACGCAGAGCTCGACATCGGAGACGTCGTCGAAGTTTTGTTTGTGGATGGCGGCGAGGAGCTCCTCTTCGGTGATGAGCTCGGACTTGAGGGCTTTGCGGTCGAAGCGGCCGTCGCGGATGAGGACGGTTTCGTGACCCTGGAGGGCGCGATTGAGGCGGGGGGAGTGGAAGAGGCCGCGGATGACGATCCAGTTGATGGCGAGGAGGGCGAAGGCGCCGACGATGCCTCCGGTGACGGAGTTGTCGTTGCCGATCATGGCATTTTGGACGGTATTGGCGAGGGAGAGGAGGACGACGAGGTCGAGGGGGTTGAGCTGGGCGAGCTCTCGTTTGCCGAAGATGCGGAGGAAAACGATGAGGAAAAGGTAGACGATGACGGGGCGGAGGATTTTTTCCAGCAGCGGGAGCTGAAGGTGGAACATGCTTTGCAGGATGGAGTGCAGCATAGGGGAAGTTATAGCGGATGGGGGGCGTGGATGCCAGCGGGGGGCGCGGGCAGAGCGGAAGGCGTTGCGGAGGCTGGGGAAAGATCAAAGGCAGGGGCAAGAGCAAGGGCAACTGCAGATTCCTCCGCGGCGCCCGCTAGTCGCGGGCCGCGGTCGGAATGACACCGAAATCAAAAGCAAGAGCAACCGCAGGTTCCTCCACTGCGCAGCTCGCTGCGCGAGCGGGCTCCGGTCGGAATGACACCGCAAAGCAAGAGCAAGAGCAAGGGCAAGTGCAAGAGCAACTGCAGATTCCTCCGCGGCGCCCGCTAGTCGCGGGCCGCGGTCGGAATGACACCGTTTTCGGGGCGGAAGGATGGGGTGGAGGCGGAAAGCGGTGGGGAGGGGTATCTATATATAGATAGAGGAACCCGGGATATAGATAGAGCGAACCCGGGATATAGATAGACGAGCGAGAGGCGGCGGGGCGGAGTGTTGTCGGGCGGGTAACCGGTGAGTTGCGGGGCAACGGGGAGTTGCGGGCACGGGGAGTTGCGGGGCACGGGGAGACGAATTGAGAGAGCGAGACGGAGAGGCATGGCGGAGCAGGAGACGATAGCGGCGGTGGCGACGGCGGCGGGGCGAGGCGGGATAGGGATCGTCCGGCTGGCGGGGCCGCGGGCGAAGGAGATTGCTCTGGGACTGTTACAGATAGGGGGAGCGGGAGAGCTCAAGTCGGGGCGGGCGCGGTTTGCGCGGGTGATGGATGGGGCCGAGGTGGCGGATGAGGCGGTGGTGACGTTTTTGCGGGCGCCCAACTCCTATACCGGGGACGATGTGGTGGAGATAGCGGCGCACGGGTCCCCGGTGCTGCTGGAGTGGATGCTGGGGCAGATGGTGGCGGGGGGCGCGCGGGTGGCGAGGCCGGGCGAATTCACCGAGCGGGCATTTTTAAGCGGGCGGCTGGACCTGGCGCAGGCGGAAGCGGTGCGGGACCTGATCGAGGCGCAGACGATGGAGCAGGCGCGGGTGGCGGCGCGGCAGATGGGGGGCGCGTTGTCGCGGGAGGTGAGGCCGGTGAAGCAGGCGCTGGTGGAGTTGATTGGGGAGTTGGAGGCAGGGATCGATTTCGCCGAGGACGATGTGTCGGTGATGGGGGCGGAGGAGATTGGGCGGAGGATTGGGGCGGTGGCTGCTCCGCTGAAAAAGATGGTCGAGAGTTTTGCGTATGGGCGGGTGGTGCGGGAGGGGGTGACGCTGGCGATTGTGGGGCGGCCGAATGCGGGGAAGAGCTCTCTATTCAACCGGCTGGTGCGGCGGGAGCGGGCGATCGTGACGGCGAGCGCGGGGACGACGCGGGACCTGGTGACGGAGCGGATGGTGTTGGAGGAGGCGGGCGAGCGGGGAGGGATTCTGGTGGAGCTGGTGGATACGGCGGGGCTGCGGGCGGCGAGCGATGAGGCGGAGGCGATGGGAGTGGCGAAGAGTCGCGAGGCGCTGGCGGATGCGGATTTAGTGCTGGTGGTGCTGGATGCGACTACGGAGCTGAACGATGAGGAGCGCGGGTTGCTGGGCGATGAGACGCTGCGGGGGCGGGCGGTGGTGGTGCGGAACAAAGTGGATTTGCTTGCGGGAGAGGAAGCGAGCGGTGGCAGGGCGAAGAATACTAAAAACGATTTTGACGGAAGGAAGGAGGAGGCAGGGCGCGAGATTTTGGAGACGTCGGCGGCGACGGGGGCGGGAGTGGAGGAGTTGCGGGCGCATTTGCTGGCGCGGGTGCGGGGGACGGCGGAGTTGGCGGCGACTCCGGTGACGAATTTGAGGCAGCAGGAGGCAGTGCGGGCGGCGGTGGGGGCGCTGGATGCGGCGGCGGTGGGAGTGGAGGAGGGGGTTCCTCACGAGATGCTGTTGCTGGATTGCTATAGCGCGCTGAGGGCGCTGGATGAGTTGACGGGGGAGACGACGGCGGACGATGTGCTGGCGCTGATATTTTCGAAATTTTGTATCGGGAAGTAGGGGGGGATTCGCGGAGTGGCGGAAGTGGCCTTGACAGGTGGAGTGCGCGGCCCTATATTTAGCCAGTCGGTTATGTAACCGGATAGTTAAGTACAGAGAGAGCGCGAGCCATGACGGAGACACATCTAGATGCGACGTTTTCGGCGCTGGGAGACCAGACGCGGCGGGCGATTTTAGCGCGGCTGGCGATGGGGGAGACCTCGGTGACGGAGCTGGCGCGGCCGTTTGGGATGTCAATGCCGGCAATCTCAAAACATCTGAAGGTGCTGGAGCGGGCGGGGCTGATCGCGCGGGGGCGGGAGGCGCAGATGCGGCCGGCGCGGCTGAATCCCGCAGCACTGAAGGAGGCGGCGGCGTGGATTGATGAATACCGAAAATATTGGGAAGAGAGCTTTGACCGGCTGGAGGAGTATCTGGCGAAGTTGCAGGCGGAGAAGGCGAGAGCGAAGCGCGGAAGGGAAAGCCAGGCCGGGAGACTCTTGCGCGGAAGAATCGGGGGCCGCGGTAGTGGGAGTGCGGGGGGGGAGAGAGCGAAGCGGGCGGGATATGAAGGCGGCGGGATATGAATGGCGGGCGGCGGGCGAAGACCAAATTCTGAAGGGAGAGAGACGATGGGAGCAACGATGATGCAGGAGAACAGGAAGAGCGCGGAGGCGGTGGGCGGGTACGAGTTGAAGATCACGCGGGTGTTTGAATGCGCCGCGGGAACTGGTTTGGCAGGCGTGGACTGATCCGGAGATGCTGGTGGAGTGGATGGGGCCGCGCGGGTTTAAGGCCAGCCATTTTGAGATGCCGCCGCAGGTGGGCGCGACATGGCGGGGGACGCTCGAGGGACTGGGGCGAGACGGGAAGCCGGTGATGTTGAAGCAGCAGGGGACGGTGCTCGAGGTGAGGCCGCCGGAGCTGTTGCGATTTACATTTGCGTGGGACGTGCACCGCGATGCGGGGCTGAAGAACATGGAGTACCAGGCGAACACGGTGACGGTGGAGCTGGAGGAGATGGGCAGGAAGACGCGGATGACGTTTACGCACGGGCCATTTGAGACGTGCGGCAGCGTGCGACGGGCACATGGGCGGGTGGAACAGCGCGTTCGACAAATTTGCGGAGTGGCTGGAGGTGGAGCATCCGGTGGGGATGGTAGAGGCGGGCGAGGTTCCGACAGAGCTGCGTCTGCGCCGGACATTTAATGCGCCGCGCGATCTGGTCTTCGCGGCATGGACGACGCCGGAGATGCTGGCCGAGTGGTGGGGGCCGCGGGGATTCACGAATCCGCGCTGCGAGTTTGAGGCAAAGAGCGGGGGCAGGATTTATATCGAGATGATGGGGCCGGATGGGAAGGGGCATCCGATGGTGGGCAGGGTGGTGGAGGTTTTTGCGCCCCACCGAATTCACTTCACGGCAGCGGCGCTGGACGGGGAGGGAAAGAAGATGTTTGAAAACTGGAACTCGATTTATTTCGAAGAGAAAGATGGAAAGACGGAGGTCACGGTTGACGTGCATGTGATGACGATGACCGAGGTGGCTCCGATGTATTTGAAGGGCATGACGGCGGGCTGGAGCCAGAGCCTGGAGAAGCTGGCGGAGTTTTTGAATCGGCAGTAGAGGAAACCGAAAATCAAATTGGAGAAGAAGCGATGCATTTGAGTGTTCATCTGAACTTTGACGGAAATTGCGAGGAAGCTTTTGATTTTTACAAATCGGTGTTCGGCGCAAAGAACGCTTTCACGATGAAGTATGGCGAGGCGCCTGAGGGCATGCCGATTGAGCCGGGGTGGAAGGACAAGGTGCTGCACACGTCGCTGCCGATGGGCGACGGGATGCTGATGGGGTGCGATGCGCCGCGGGACCGGTCCACGCCGATTGGAGGCTTTCAGATCGCGCTGTCGTCGCCGGATGAGGCGGAGGTAAAGCGGATTTACGAGGCGCTGAAGGTGGGAGGGAGTGTGCAGATGGCGATGGGGCCGACATTCTGGTCGCCGATGTTTGGGATGTGCACGGACAAGTTTGGCGTGGGGTGGATGGTGAGTGTTCCGGGCGCGCCGCCGGCGTAGGTTGGTGTGACTGTGTAACTGGCCAGCGGTAACTGAGGAAATTGGGCGCGGGGGAATCTCTCTCGCGCTCATTTTTTTTGCAGGATGAGGGATGGCGATGGCGGGAGGGGAAGCGGAGGCGGGGTGCTTTAAGATGACGGGAGCGGCGGGGAGTGGGCGGAGCGCGGTCGGGAAGTGGAGATGGGTGGCGAGATGATGAGGGGCGGCGAGCGCGATAGATGAGGGCGGCGGACATAGTCCGGGATGTGCTGCTGGGCGTGGCGGCGATTCCTTTTATCTATTACCTGATTGTGCTGTGGAGCAGCGTGCGCTTTTTTGCTGAGGCGCGGCGGGAGGCGGCGCGTGGCAGGGAGAAGAATTCTGCGAGTGGTGTGAAGTTTCAACCGCCGGTAAGCAATTTGAAGCCGGTGCATGGGCTGGATCCCGAGGCGTATGAGAACTACGCGAGCTTTTGTCGGCAGGAATATCCGGAGTACGAGATTTTGTTTTGTGTAGGGGGGACGGACGATCCGGCGTATGCGGTGCTGGAGCGGATCAAGGCGGATTTTCCTGAGCGCAAGATTCGGATCGTGGTGGGGAACAATCAGGAAGCGGTGAACGATAAGGTTTCAAAGCTGGCGCGGCTGGTGGACGAGGCGGCGTATGAGCACCTGGTGATTTCAGACAGCGACGTGCGGGTGGGGGCGAACTATCTGACGACGCTGATGGCGCCGCTGAAGAATCCCAAGGTGGGGGCGGCGACTTGTTTTTATGTGCCGGCGAGCGCGGGGACGCTGGTGGACCGGCTGCAGGAAGTAGGGATGCTGTCGGATTTTTATCCTGGAATATTGGTGGCGAAGGAATTGGACGGGGTGAAGTTTGCGCTGGGTCCAACGATAGCGACGACGAAGGCGCGGCTGGCGGGGTTTGGCGGGTATGCGGCGATTGAGAACAAGCCGGCGGACGATTTGCTGGTGGGGCGGATGATTGCCGAGCAGGGGGTCGAGGTGAAGTTGCTGGCGACGACGGTGGAGACGGTTCCCGACTATGGATCGCTGCGCGAATTATTTATGAAGCGGCTGCGATGGATGACGGTGATGCGGCACATGCGGGCGTGGGGACATTTGGGATTGATATTTACGCTGGGGCTGGCGTGGGTGGTGGTGGCGGTGGTGGTGAGCGGGGCGTGGATGGGAGCGTGGGGGATCGCGGCGGCGTATGTGGCGCTGTATGTAGTGCTGCGGAGTGCGATCACGGTGGTGATTGGCGGATGGGGATTAGGCCAGCGGGGAGTGTGGGGGAGATTGTGGCTGATTCCTGCATGGGACGGGATGGCGACGGTGCTGTGGCTGGTGAGTTTTACGCGGAAGACGATTCGGTGGCGGGGGCGGGAGTATCGGATCGTGGGCGGGAGTTTGGTGAGGGCGTAGGGGGGGAGCTCGAAAGAGCGGAGCGGGTGCGGGGCCGGGAGAGAGCGAAGCGGATGCGGCCTGCGGCCGCGGCGGGAGTGAGAAAGCGAGCGAGCGGGATGCGGGATCGAGAGAGAGCAAAGCGGATGCGGCCTGCGGCCGCGGCGGGAGTGAGAAAGCGGAGCGAGCGGAGGGGGTGCGCGCGCTTTCGTTGTATTGCCCGATGCAAATGCGCCTTGTAGCGTGTGGATAATGGCGGAGGTGTCGCCGGGGGAACTCCCGGGAGCGGCCTGCGGGACATTTGAGAGCAACGTCACCGGCAAGGACAAGAGCAGCCGCCAAAGCAGGGAAGGCAAGGGCGCTGCGGCGCTATTTGAAAATTGATTGACGCTGTTGTCGCTTCGTCTACCCGCGCAATCGGGCTACGCCCTGAGCGCGGGGCCCACTCCACTCGCGGAGGAGCGTTGCTCGCGGAGCCTCACTGCGCTCCGGCGCTGCGCGCGGCAAGGAAGCGCCCTCTCGGGCGCGGATATTTGCAAAAGAAATTCAAGAAAGAGAGAGAAGGAGCAACGGCAAGAGCAACGGCGAAGGTCAAGAGCAACCGCAGGTTCCTCCACTGCGTGGCCTCGCTGCGCGAGCCCACTCCGGTCGGAATGACACCGTAAAACAAAACCAAGAGCAAGAGCAAAGGCGAAGAGCAACCGCAGGTTCCTCCACTGCGTGGCCTCGCTGGCGCGAGCCCACTTCGGTCGGAATGACACCGTAAAACAAAACCAAGAGCAAGAGCAAAGGCGAAGAGTCAACCGCAGGTTCCTCCACTGCGTGGGCTCGCTGTGCGAGCCGACTCCGGTCGGAATGACACCGTGAAAGCAAGAAGCCCGGCGCGATGGCCGGGCTCTTTCGTGTGGAGGCTGCGATGGGATGGACGAAGAATTCTGAGAATGGATTTGAGGTGCGGCAGCGGATCAGGTGGAGACGTTAGAGTGGAGACGTTAGGTGGAAACGGGGGCGCGCTCGGCGGTGACTGCAGAATCGGCGGATGAGGAGGTGGAAGCTTCCTGCGAGTTGCGGGCGGGCTCGTTGGGAGAGACGATGCGGCGCGGGTTGTGGACCTTCCTCCAATTAACCTGCGGAGCGAAGAGGGCGGGGTCAATGCGGTGCTGGTAGCGCTGCGCGATGTTGATGAGCGAGTCCAGCAGCGAGTTTGAAAGCAGGTGGGGCTTGAGGCCGAGGTCAATGAGTTTGGAGTGCTTGGCGTTGTAGTAGTGAGTCTCGGCTTCGACGCGCGGGTCGTCGAGGTGGTCAATCTCAACTTTGAGGCCGAGGGACCTGCCGGCAGTCTTGACCAACTGGGCGAGCTCGAGGACGGAGAACTGTTCGGTGAACTGATTGAAGACGCGGAATTCGCCGGGCGCGGCCGGGTTGAGGCAGGCGAGCTCGACGCAGCGGACGGTGTCGCGAATGTCGAGGAAGCCGCGAGTCTGTCCTCCCTTGCCGTAGACGGTGAGGGGATAGCCGAGGGCGGCCTGGGCGCAGAAGCGGTTGAGGACGGTCCCGAAGACGTCGTCGTAGTCGAAGCGGTTGATGAGGGCTTCGTCCATGGTGACTTCGTCGGTGAGGGTCCCGTAAACCACGCCCTGGTTGAGGTCGGTGGCGCGGAGGCCCCAGGCCCTGCAGGTGAAAGTGATGTTGTGGGAGTCGTGAACCTTGGAGAGGTGGTAGAACGAGCCGGGCTGCTTGGGGAAGGGCAGCGTGTCCTTGCGGCCGTTGTGCTCGATGGTGATGTAGCCCTCTTCGATATCAATATTGGGGGTGCCGTATTCGCCCATGGTGCCGAGCTTGACGATGTGGCATTCGGGCATGAGCTCGCGGATGGCGAAGAGCAGGTTCATGGTGCCGACGACATTATTCACCTGGGTGAAGATGGCGTGTTTGCGATCGATCATCGAGTAGGGAGCGGAGCGCTGCTCGGCAAAGTGGACGACGGCCTCGGGCTGGAAGTCGGTGAGGGTGGCGGCGAGGAAGTCATAATCCATGCAGTCGCCGACGTAGGGCTTGATGGTCTTGCCGGTGAGCTGATGCCAGACGCGGAGACGCTCGGCGAGGGAGCGAATGGGAGTGAGGGTGTCAACGCCGAGCTCGTGGTCCCACGAGCGGCGGACAAAGTTATCAACGATGGCGACAGAATGGCCTTTGGCTGCGAGATGCAGGGCGGTGGCCCAGCCACAGAATCCGTCACCACCGAGAACAGCAATCCTCATATTTCCTCCAGACAAGATCGGGGTCGTGCAAAAAAAAGCGGGTGTCGCGAAAAGCTGAATTCAGTTAAGGCGAAGGTGAATCGCGCCTTAAAAGCTGAGCCTGCCGAAGCCCTGAAGTAATTATCGCTGCTGCGGGGCGTCTGGGTCGAATTGCAGCCGCCAATAAACGGAATAAAAGTGGGGAAAAGGACGGAGAATTCAAAGGAAGAAGCCAGGTGCACTCGACTGCGGCCGCTTGCTGTGGGGCGGGTCAGGTGAGGACGGGCGAATCCAGCGCGGAGGCGGGGACGGCTGAGGCAGCGGCGGCGAAGGCAGCGGTAGAGGTGGAGGCGGGGGGCTGGATATTCCAGCGGCGCATCCAGAGGAAGAGGATCATGAGGCCCCAGAGGTGATAGCCGATGTTGACGCGGCGGTCGCGGTGGAGCTGGAGGTAGTGGCGGATGGTGGGGAAGTCGAAGAGGGCGGCGTATTCGCGCTCGGCGTTGTCGAGGGAGTCGTTGAGGAGGGGGAGCAAGGGGCCGCGGAACCATTCATGAGCGGGGATGTCGAAGCCGATTTTGCTGCGCTGGAGGATGGAGTCGGGGAGCCTGGAGCGCATGAGCTCTTTGAGGACGATTTTCTGGCGGCCGCCGCGGACTTTGAGGCTGGCGGGGAGGTGGGCGGCGAACTCGACGATGCGGTGATCGAGGAAGACGGGGCGGACCTCGATGGAGTGGGCCATGCTCATGCGGTCGGATTTGACGAGGATGTCGTCGGGGAGAAAGTACTGCTGGTCAAACTGCAGAAAGGGGGAGAGGCCGTCGCCGGGGAGGGAGCGATTGAGGGGGGCGAGGATGCTGTTGAGGGCGGGGGGGAGCGGGGTGCGGAGGAGGGAGGCTTTTTCCGAGTCAGAGAAGGAGCCGTTCCAATAGGTGTGGGCGCGGGCGGGGGACATGAGCGACCCCTCGAGGAGGCGCTTTAATTTGTACTCGAAACTGATCTTTTCATCGGAGACGGGCCAGTGGGCGAGGGCGCGGATGGCGAGGCGGCGGGCAGCGGCGGGCAGATGGCGGACGCGGGCGGCGATGGGGTTGGCCTGGTAGGTGAGGTAGCCGCCGAAGATCTCGTCGGCACCCTCGCCGCTGAAGATGACGGTGGTCTGGCGGCGGCACATTTTGGAGAGGAACCAGACGGGGAGAGCGCCGGCGTCGGCGGAGGGTTCGTCGGAGAAGTAAGAGAACTGGTCAATGGCTCCCGCGAGATCGAGGTTGGGGCCGAGGTCGAGCTGCTCGTGGATGGTGCCGTAGCGATTGACGACCTCTTTGATGTAGGGGGACTCGTCGAAGCTGCGTCCGGCGAAGGAGATGGAAAAAGTGTGGAGGCGGGTGGAGGTGGCCTGGGCGGCGTAGTGGAGGATGGTGGAGGAATCCACCCCGCCGGAGAGCCAGAAGCCGAGGGGGACATCGGACATGAGCTGCTCTTTGACGGACTGCTTGAGGAGGGCGTCGAGCTGATGTTTGGCGAGGTCGAGGGTGATGCGATTGTCCGGCTGCATCGGCGGGAGATGCCAGTAGGCGGCGGTAGAAATTTTGCCGTTTGACCAGGAGAGCCATTGGCCGGGAGGAAGCTTCTCGATGCCGTCAACGAGAGTCCACGGAGAGGGAACGTAGTTGAGGGCGAGGTAGGCATCGAGGCCGTCGAGGGAGAGCCGGCGCGGGAGCTCGGGATGGATGAGGATGCCTTTGAGCTCGGAGGCAAAGAGGAGGTCGCCGTTGCGATGGGAGAAGTAGAGGGGCTTGATGCCGAGGCGGTCGCGGGCGAGGACGAGGCGCTGGGAGGATTTTGACCAGAGGCCGATGGCGAACATGCCGCGGAGGCGGGCGAAGCATTCCACGTCCCACTGAAGAAAGGCGTGGAGGACGGTCTCGGTGTCGCAGTGGGTGAGGAAAGTGTGGCCGAGGGACTCGAGCTCGCGGCGGAGGTCGAGGTGGTTGTAGATCTCTCCGTTGAAGACGATGACGGTGTCGCCGTCGGGGGAGTAGATGGGCTGATCGCCGGCGTGGAGATCGAGAATTTTGAGGCGGGTGGCGCCGAGCGAGCATTGGGGAGAGCGGAAGACGTCCTGCTGATCGGGGCCGCGGTGAGTGAGGGTGGCGGTGGCGTCGCGAATGCGCTCCGGCTCAGGGCGCCAGTTGAGCGTCGTAAATCCGGCGATGCCGCACAATCGAGCTGTTACCTCACGGGGAAAGGACTGGAGCGCCGGAAGAAGGGCGCATTACCAGTGGTACCATAAGCGCCGATGGAAGGGTATGGGAAGCGATATCCGCTGCGGACGTATTTGCTGATTGCGGTGATGGTGATCGCGGGTCCGCTGGGGAATGTGTTGCTGGGCAAGGGCATGAAGGCGGCAGGGGAGCCGGCGGTGTGGCCGGTGGCGGCGCTGGGGCACACGGCGTGGGGAATCTTTTCGACCGCATCTATATGGATGGGGATTGGATCGCTGCTGGTATTTTTTCTGGCGAACATGCTGGTGTTGACGGAGGCCGATTACAGCTTTGTGCAGCCGGCGGGATCGCTGGCGTATGGAGTGGTGGCGGTGCTGGGGACGGTGATGCTGGGCGAGCATGTGTCAGTGCTGCGATGGGTGGGGATCGCGGTGATCTGCCTGGGCGTGATCGTGGTGGGGCGCGGGGAAGCGAACACGACGGCAACGAAAAGCGCAGAGCGAGCGAATGCAAACGCAAAGGCGGAGGGTCGCTGATGCTGGAGCTGATTCTGTTTTCGCTGATCGTGCTGGCGGGGACGGGCGGGGAGCTGTGCGTGTCGCGGGCGATGAAGCAGATTGGGGCGACGGAGAGCATGGGGCCGCGGGGAATATTGCGGGTGGTGGTGCGGGCGATGACGCTGCCGTGGCTGTGGGTGGGAGTGGGGATGATGGCGGTGGCGTTTTTCGCGCTGCTGGGAGCGCTGTCAATTTACAACGTGAGCCTGGTGGTTCCGGTGACGGCGTTGAGCTATGTGGCGGGGGCGCTGGGCGGGCGGATTTTTTTGCATGAGCGAGTGAGCCGGGAGAGATGGCTGGGGGTGGTGGTGGTGGTGATTGGAGTGACGCTGGTGTTTCTGGGGAAGAGGTAGGGCGGAAGGCGAGGGCAAGAGCAACGGCAGAGGCAGGTTCAAGCGATCAGAAGCCCGCGCCTTCGGCAGAGCGGATGGCGCTGAAGCGCCGACTGTATTGTGGAGGCTAAAGCCTCCACCTACCTGGAGCAAGGCAACAGCAACCGCAAGAGCAACAGCAACCGCAAGGGCAACGGCAACCGCAAGAGCAACAGCAACCGCAAGAGCAATGGCAGGAGGCAACAGCAACCGCAAGGGCAACAGCAACCGCAAGGGCAACGGCAACCGCAAGAGCAACGGCAGAGGCAGGGGCGGGCGTGGTGATTGAAGCGGCAGGGTCGCGCATTCAGAAAAAGGAATTGGAAGTTGAGTTGCGAGACGGGCGAGCGGCGGTGGTGAAAGACTGGAAGCGATGGGGATAGTAGCGGCGGGATTTAAGCGGAGCGTGGTGGCCGATGATGTGATGCACATCGCGGTGGATGCACTGCGGGCGGACCGGAGCCGATTTTTGCTGACGTCGCTGGGGATGGTGCTGGGGACGGCGTCGCTGATCCTGGTAGTGACGATTGTTATTTCGGGGCGCGATTATGTGCTGCGGTCCATTCAAAACATCGGGACGAATTTGATCTGGGTGGAGTATGCGGGGATCGCGGATGCGTCGGCGACAGCGGGGAACGATTTTTTAACGGCGCGGGACATGGATGCGGTGAAGGAGCAGGTTCCGGGCATAGTGGCGGCATCGCCGGTGGTGAATCTGCACGAGACGGTCTCAATCGGAAACGGAGTGCAGGTGCCGCTGCTGGTGCTGGGAGTCGATCCCCAGTATGAGGAGATTCGGCGGCTGGCGGTGGTGGCGGGAAGATTTTTTGACAAGCAGGATGCGGTGGAGCGGAACAAGGCGGCGCTGCTGACGGAGAAGCTGGCGATCAAGCTGTATGGGAGCGACCAGGATGCGCTGGGGAAGACGCTGTCGTTTTCCGGCGTGCCGTTTGTGATTGTGGGGACGTTCAAGGAGCGGACGAACACGTATGACCAGACGGAGATTGTCGGGGACACGGTGCTGATTCCTTATACCGTGGCGCGGTTTTTTACCGAGAGCGATGCGGTGAACCAGATTTATTTTTCGATGTCGAGTTTGAGCGGGGTGCCGGAGGCGACGAAGCAGATAGCGCGGGTGGTGAATGCGCGGCACCGGCCGGCGTCGGTATATGACGTGGGAAACCTGACGGACGTGATCTCGGTGGCGCAGAAGACGGCGACGGCGGTGAGCGTGCTGCTGCTGCTCTTTTCCGCAGTGACGCTGGTGGTGAGCGGGGTGGGGATATTGAACATCATGCTGGCGACGGTGAGTTCGCGGATACGGGAGATCGGGATTCGGAAAGCGGTGGGAGCGACGCAGGGCGAGATTCGGATGCAGTTTTTAACCGAGGCGGTGCTGATATCGCTGGGCGGCGGAATTCTGGGAACGATTTTGGGACTGTCGGTGCCGGCGCTGCTGGGATTTTTTGGCGGATTCGCGCCGGACTTTTCGTCGTGGTCGGTGGTGGTGGCGCTGGCGTCGAGCTGCGTGATCGGGATAGTGTTCGGCGTGGTTCCGGCAACGAGGGCGGCGCGGATGGACCCGGTGGAGTGCCTGAAGTATGAGTGGGTAGCGGCGGGAGGCGGGGAAAAATCAGAAGCAAGGGCAAGGGCAAGGGCAAGAGCAAGGGCAAGGAGCAAGAGCAAGGGCAAGGGCAACTGCAGATTCCTCCGCGGCGCCCGCTAGTCGCGGGCCGCGGTCGGAATGACACATCAAAATCAAAATCAAGAGCAAGAGCAAGAGCAACCGCAGGTTCCTCCACTGCGCATTCGCGCAAGCGCGAACGCTCCGGTCGGAATGACACATCAAAGCAAAAGCAAAAGCAAAAGCAAAAGCAAGGGCAAGGGCAAGGGCAAAGGCAAGGGCAACTGCAGATTCCTCCGCGGCGCCCGCTAGTCGCGGGCCGCGGTCGGAATGACACATCAAAGCAAAGTCGCGGGCCGCGGTCGGAATGACACATCAAATCAAAGTCGCGGGCCGCGGTCGGAATGACACATCAAAGCGAGAGCAAGAGCAAGGGCAAGGGGAGTTTAGAGGCCGTCGGCGTGGAGGGTGGCGGTTGAGTTCCAGGCTCGCCACCTGGAGACGTTGAGGCCGACGATGGCCATCCAGAGAGCGATGGAGAACTCGCCGGGAAAACACGGATAGAGGATGTAGGGATAGAGGCGGTTGATGAGGGCGGGCGTGAGGAAGCTGAGGAAGCCGTCGGTGAAGTAGCAAAGGCCGGCGAGGCTGAGGAGGATTCCGAGGACGCGGGGCAGGAAGCGGGAGCGGAAGATGATGAGGCCGGAGAGAACTTCGTCGAGACCGTAGAAGACGAATGAGATGAGGAGGCCGGCATCCTGCAGCTGGACGGCGGTGTAGGACAGGGCCTGGAGCTGGGCGGGATTGAAGGCAGAGAGGGCGTGGGCCTGGGCGGCGAGCAGGAGCGGCACATAGTTGTTGAGCATGTTGAGGCTCTCGATGGCGGTGCCGATGAGGCCGCAGGCCATGGCGATGGCGGTGACGACGCCGTTGACGCGCCGGAGGAGGAGAAAAAAGATGATCTCGTTGGGGACGTTGCATAGCAGGAGGAGGAGGTGGGCGGCGAATCCTGCGCGGAAGAGGGTTTGGTGGGCGAGGATGTTTTGGACGGTGGCAGCGGGATCGCCGGCGACGGTGAGGGTGCCGCGGACGTAGCCGATGTCGAAGGCCCCGGCGGCGATGCCGATCAGGGCAAAGATGCCAGCGAGCCGCGCGAGCAGCCGAGGATTGAAGCGATCGCCATCCAGCGTTTCGATCATGAGGAGCTCCCTGGGCGCGGCCATTGTGCCTGAGGCAATTGAGCGTACAAGAGCCGGGGCGGGGAGAAAAGCAAATACGTCCGCGGGAGGCCGGGGAGTGGGAAGGAGAAACGGGCGCGGGAAAAAAGTTGCGGCCGGAAGGGCGGAGCATTCAAAAATAAAGGGGGCGTCTTTTGGGTGGCTGCTTCGTCTATTTGAAACAGTGGCTAGTTAAGCCAGGGCTGAGTAAGGCGGGACGAGTTACTCCAAGTTACAGGCCGCGGGTGGAGATAGCCGGTAGTTACAAAAATCAGTTGGGGATGGAATGAAGGAGAAGTGAGATGAAGAGCAAATTGTTAAGTGCAGCAATGTTGGCGGTGGCGTTATGCGCCACGGGGCTGTCGTATGGGCAGTCGAGCGAGACAACGGGGACGGCGGGGCAGAGTGCGGTGGCTGCTCCGGCCGGTGAGCATGGCGGCGGAGAGCGTGGGGAGCGTGGCGGATGGGAAGGTCACCGGCATGGCGGCCTGGGGCTGCTGGGGAAGAAGCTGAACCTGACGGAGGCGCAGCGGGCGCAGGTCAAGACGATCCTGGAAGCGCAGCGGGCGACGGCGCGGCCGGTGTTTGAGCAGATGGCGCAGAACCGGGCGGCGATGCTGACGGCGACAGCTTCGGGGGCGTTTGATCAGGCGAAGGTGCAATCCATCGCAGCGCAGCAGGCGCAGTTAATGGCGCAGCTGACGGTCGAGCGGGCGCAGGTTGAGAGCCAAATCTACAACACGGTGCTGACGACGGAGCAGAAGGCGACGGCGGACCAGATGCGGCAGAAGCAGCTCACGCGGATTAATGAGCGAGTGCAGCGGATGGCGGCGACGGCTGCGGCAGGGCAGCAGTAAGAGCTTCGCGAAACTAACTTCTCGAGCCAACCGCTGAAAGCGCGAAGTTCAGACGGGAAGTTCAAGCGGGGGAAGTGCAAAGGCGAGGCGTGGTGAAGAGGCGGGACCGCGGGGGCGGTTCCGCTTTTTTGTGGGAGGGGCAGAGGGAAATTATCGTTGCGGGGATTGGCCGGAGAGAGATTCGTCGGCGGGAACTTTCCAGGTGGCGTAGAGAAGGTAGAGCGAGGAGAGGAAGGCGGTGAAGAGCAGGAGTCCGGCGAGGATACGAATGGGAGTGACCAGGGTGGGCAGAAGGGCCTGGAACTGGCTGAGGAATTCTGCGCCGAAGAAAGAGATGAGCAGGATGCGCTCGGTTCCGACGGCGGAGCGATAGATCTGGAAGATGAGCCAGATCAGCAGGAGTTCGAAGAGGACGTTGAGCACGAGGCCGACGCCCTGGGGGAAGCGAAGCCAGGCGGGGATGAGCCAGGTGGAGGTCCGGCTGGGCGCGTGCAGAATGAGGTCGCGGAGGGTGGAGTAGGTTTGCACTCCCGACACGAAGGCGGCAGCGAGAAGAAACAAGCGAAGGAGGCGCACACCGTATTTGCGATCTTCGTTCATCGAGTCGAAATCATTCTATGCCCAGAGGGGGCGGAGCAGGAATGCGTTGCAGAGAGCGGGCGGCGAGGGGCAGAGGGAGGGGGCAGAGGGAGGCGGCGATGGGTGGACTTCAGGCAGGGTCGGCTGTATTCTTCGGGAAAATGCGCAGGATGGTAAGAGCGAAGCGGATTCCTGCGCGCATTGTAAGCGGCACGTGCCCCCACACATTGGGGGGATTGCTCAACGGCAAGACAGCTTGTAGGGTGGGCGGATAATGGGGGAGGTGTCGGCGCGGGAGGCAGTCAGGTGCCCGGCTGTTTGTCGAGACAATTTATTCCGGCCACCTTGGAGGCAACGGCGAGTGCAAGAACGGCGGCGCGTGCCAAGATCTACGGCGAGTGCAAGAGCGACGGCGGTGATTGAAGGTGTCGGATCGAAGGCCTATTAGTCCGCGAGCAGCCAGAAGAATCGGAGGGCGAGTAGTACTCCGCAGAGGGAGACAAGGAGCCAGAGTCTGCTGGAGCGGATTGCGGCGACGAGCGGGCTGGTGATGCCGATTACCATGGAGCCGAGCAGCAGGATGGATGCGAAGAGATTGTTACCGGGTCCTGCGATTATGCGAACGGCCGGTTCCCAGAGAAAGCAGCAGAGCAAGACGATAGCTGCGAGGCCGGCCCAGCCGAACAGGTTCCAAGCGGCCCGCGACATCGGGGGCTTGGAATTCGTGGTCGCGGGGAGTGTGTCTGGAGGGATCGCCGGCTGCGGGAGTTGCCCTGCGGGAGGCGGCTGGTAGTTCACCAGCGCTGCCAGCGATATGACGAAGGCGACAAAGGTCACCGTGGCGATGAGAAACCGAGTTGCAGTCAGCATTGCGGGCAGAAGATATGGGATCCAAGAGAGAAGCCATGCGAGAGAGAAGCAGGAGATCAGGATGCGCACAGTGCCTCGCGTTGAGCGAAGAAGCGCGACCATGGCAAACAAAATATAGAGCTGAAGCAGGACGTTGATCCATAGATTGATTGAATGAGGGAGGGCCGGCCAGAAGGTCAGCAGCCAGGTCGATCCGCCATGGGGCGAGTGGCGAAGCAGGGCGGCGACGTTCTTCCAGGTGTGAAGTCCGAAGACGATTGCGCTGAAGACAAAGAAGAGGCGGCCCGTCATGGTTCGGGATCGCGGGTCGGTGTCCTGCAGGTTGGTGTCCAGCCGTTCGGGGGCCATGGGGTCGGGAGAGATTTGTCGGGATACATTTTACGGCGCAGGGGGGATTGCGGAGGCGAAGGGTGTGCAAGGAGGAGCGCCGGCAAGAGCGCGGGCGGTGGCGTTGGACTTCAGGCAGGGTCGGCTGTATTCTTCGGGAAAATGCGCAGGATGGTAGGAGCGAAGCGGATTCCTGCGCGCATTGTAAGCGGCACGTGCCCCCATGGACCCAAAACTCTGGCAACGGTTGAAGCCTCTGCTTGATCGAGCGCTCAAGGAGCCGGAGAGCGCGCGGGCGGGATATGTGGCGGCGTGCACGGACGATCCTGCGCTACGAAGCGAGCTGATGCATTTGCTGGAGAGCAGCCAGACGGGAGAGCTGCCGGCGGACAGTGAGATGGAGGCGCCGCGGGGGAGCACGTTTACGCCGGGGGAGATTTTGCTGGGGCGCTTCCACATCGTGCGGCTGGTGGGGCGCGGCGGGATGGGGGAAGTTTATGAGGCCGAGGACCTGGAGCTGGGGCGGATAGCGCTGAAGACGATCCGGCTGCGGGCGGCGGCGAAGCCGGGGATGCTGGCGCAGTTCAAGCAGGAGATACAACTGGCGCGGAAGGTGAGCGGGCCGAATGTGTGCCGGATCTATGAGCTGTTCACGATTCCTGAAGTCGAGGGGCGGAGCGCGTCGGCATTTTTAACGATGGAGTTTCTCGACGGGCAAGTGTTGACCGAGCGGCTGCGGCATGGAGCGATGGACTGGAAAGAGGCGCGTCGGCTGGCGCTGGATCTATGTGCGGGGCTGGCGGCAATCCACGAAGCGGGGGTGCTGCACCGGGATTTGAAGAGCAGCAACATCATGCTGGCGAAGCGCAATGGAGTGGAGCGCGCGGTGCTGACGGATTTTGGCCTGGCGGTTCCCCTGGGGGAGACGGCGGGGGGAAACGGAGTGGCGTCGGGGAGCTCGCATGTGGTGGCGGGGACGCCGGAGTATATGGCTCCCGAACAATTTGAAGGCGGAGAGCTGACGGGCGCGGCGGATGTGTATGCGCTGGGAGTGGTGCTGTATGAGATGGTGACGGGGCGGCATCCTTATATAGCGCACACACCGCTGGCGGCGGCAGTGCGGCGGGCGAAGAAGCCGGACCTGGCGAAGGCGCCGCAGGGATGGCGGGAGATTATTTTCCGGTGCCTGGAGTATGACCCGGCGGAGCGGTATAAGTCTCCGGCCGAAGTAGCGCGGGCGTTGCGGCGGGCGGCGAACCCGGTAGCGCAGACGAGCCACGATGCGGCGGCGATGCTGCGGCGGTCGAAGATCGCGGTAGCGGTAGTGGTGCTGGCGGTCGCCGGGCTGGTGGGATGGCAGGTGATTGCGCGATTGCGGATGCACACTCCGCATCCTGAAGCGGTGCGGTGGTATGGCAAGGGAGTGGCGGCGTTGCGGGAGGCGACGTATGTGAAGGCGATCAATGCGCTCGAGTTTGCGGTGGGGAACGATCCGAGATTTGCGATGGCGCACGCGCGGCTGGCGGAGGCGTGGAGCGAGCTGGATTTTACCGGCACGGCGGACCAGGAGATGTTGATCGCGACGACGGAGGCGCACCAGGAGAACATCAGCGGCGAGGACAAGAAATATCTGGCGGCGAGCCAGGCGACGTTGACGCGGGATTATGCGGGAGCGGTGAAGCAGTACCGCGCGATCCTCGATGGCCAGGGGGATGAGGAGAAGCCGGCGGGGCTGGTGGACCTGGGGCGCGCGGAAGAAAAGGCCGGGGACATGGAGGGAGCTCTGCGGGAGTATCAGGCAGCAGCGAAGCTGGCTCCGGACCAGCCGGCGGCATTCGTGCACATTGGAATTTTAGAAAGCCGGATGCAGCATGCGGCGGAAGCGCAGGCGGCATTTGCGCAGGCGGAGAAGTTTTACCGGGCGGACGCGAATGCGGAGGGGCTGGCGGAGATCGAGTATCAGCAGGGGTATCTGGCGAACGAGCAGGGGAATGTGGTGGAGGCGCGGGGACACCTGGAGACTTCGTTGATGGAGGCGAGGCGGATTCCGTCAGTGCAGCTGGAGATCAGGGCGCTGAACCAGCTGAGCGCGGTGGCGTCGGATGCGGGGGACCAGAAGCAGGCGCTGGAGGATGCGAACCAGGCGATCAACCTGGCGAACAACAATCAGCTGGAGTATTGGGCGGCGGACGGATTAGTGCGGCTGGCGGACGCGTATTTGCAGATGGGCGGAGCGGAGGCAGCGGCGAAGGCAGAGGCGGCATTGCAGCAGGCGCTGGCGATTGCGCACCAGAGCCAGCAGCGGCGGGTGGAGGCGCGGGCAAATATAGATATGGCGAACCTGCGGCAGGATCCGGCAGAGGAGGAGATGTATGCGCAGAGGGCGCTGGATTACTACAAGCAGTACGGATTCAGCGAAGGGGTGATGAGCGCGTCGCAGTTGCTGGCGCGGGCGCAGAGGGACAAGGATGAACTGGGGCCGGCGCTGACGACGGGCAAGACGCTGCTGGCGCAGGCGGAGCAGGCGGGAAGCAAGCGGCAGGTGGCGGAGGCGGAGGATTTGATTGGGAGGATATTGATGCGGCAGGAGCAATATCCTGCAGCGCTGGAGATATTGACGAAGTCGCTGGAGGGAAGCAATGCGGCGATGCAGCCGTATGTGGCGGCGGAGTGCGCGAACGCGATGTGGAGGCTGGGGGACTATAGCGGCGCGGAGGCGATGATGCGGGCGCACGCGGGACGCGGAGTGAATGATGACTACACGTTATATCGGGCGCAGATGGCGCTGAGCCAGCAGCAGTATGCGAAGGCAGTGGCGGTGGCGGATGCGGGGATGGATGCGGCGCGAACGGGAGGCGATACTCCTTCGGCAGAGCTGGTGATGGTGAAGGCGGAGGCGGAGTCAAAGCTAAGTGGGAAACCGGACAGGGCGGAGGATGCGGCGAAGCAGATGGAGGCGGTGAAGGCGGGACTAAGTCACGGCGATGCGCTGGGGCGGGCGACGTGGGAGCTGACGGCGGGGGAGATAGCGATGGCCAGTAACAAGGCGGGGGCGGGCGGGGCAGAGGGAAGCAAGGCGGCGGAGGCGCGGCAGGAGGGAGAGGCGGCGCTGAAGTATTTTCGCGGACTGAATGCGGTGGAGTCAGAGGTGCGGGCGGCGGCGCTGGTGAGCCGTGCGTGCCAGATGTCGGGAGCGGAGAAAGAGGGCGTAGAGGCCGCCAAATTTGGTCTTGACATTCTGCACCAGTTACACGATTCTTGGTCGCCTACGCAGTATGAGGCGTTTTTGTCCCGGCCAGATATGAAGGAAGCGGCGCAGCAGCTAGAAGCGGGCGCGGGCGCGCGGTAGGGATGGGAAGCGAGACATTAGAGCCGCCTAACTGGTAAGTCGGGCGTGAGGGCGAGCGCGGAGGAGTTATGAAGAAATCATCGGCGACATTGTTGATAGTAATTGCGCTGCTGGCCGGGGCGGCAATCGGAGCCTGGATCGTTTACCAGCATGTGATGGAATCGCCGGCGATCGTGAAGCGCGGCGGCAATCCTATCGGGACGGGCACCGATCCGCCGATTATTGTGCATGGCGGGAGCTTCCACGTGACGCTGAAGAGGGAGACGTATGATGCGGCGAACAAGCAGTTCCTGGTGCCGGTGACGGACCTGACGAAGTTCGGGTCGAGCGGCTATGGGACGGTGACGCTGCCGGCGAGCTGGAAGGAGATACAAATGTGCACGGATGAGACGTGCCAGCACGGAGTGTATCTGCTATCCGGCGCGAATAACATGGTGACGATCAAGGTAGTAAGCCTGGCGGATTTTGTGGCTAAGGGCGGGACGAACCTGGACGGGAAACTTCCGCAGACCGATTATGAGATACAGGGAAATAACCTGGGCGAGTTTTATCCCAAGGTGCTGATGATCCACGACGCGAAGGATATGCAGACGTCGTTCACGTGCACGCCGGTGAGCAAAGTGGACTGGAGTAACTGCTGGATAGAAGTGGGGACGGCGGTCGCGGGGCCGTAGGGCCGTGTTCGGGGAGCTATGACTGACTTATGGGCCGGGTAGAGGAGCGGGCCGGGGAGTTAGGAGTGGCGCGGGAGCGCGGAGGGCGGGATGAAGTATGTTTGGTTGGTACTGGTGTTGGTAGCGGGAGGTCTTGGGGTGCTGGCGCGGCTACTGGTATGCCAGCACGCATCTGGTGCCGGGACGGCTTCCGCCGGCATCTGAGGGACGGACGGACCCACCGATTATCGTGCACGGCGGGTCGTTCCATGTGATGTTCAAGGGCGAGAAATATGATGCCGAAAACAAGATATTCACAAATACAAGCGAACGAACTGACGACTCTCAATTCCAACGGCTTTGGAGAGATTGAGTTCGGCAAAGCGTGACGGCGAAATAAGTGTGCACGGAGAAAGGTGATGCATGCACGGAGTAGTATCTGCCGGACGTCGGGCAATGGAGTGGACGATTGAGCGTGCACGCCAGACCCGGTGTGGATTTCGTGCTGACGCGATCAACGGCGGCAAGGTCGCTTGATAGTGGCATTAGCCCCAGCGTGAAGCAGACCGATTATGAGATCGATGGGAACAATTTCAGGCGTGTTTTATCCCAGAGTAGTGAAGGTTTTTGACGCAAACAATGTGGAGTCAGACTTTACATGCACGCCGGACCGCGCGTTGACATGGTCAAACTGCTGGATAGGAATTGGAGTCGTGCCTTAGAAGCATAAGGCCCGATTGCGACCGGGTGACCGCGGGTAGCGCGGGTGGGATGACTGCGGACTATATATGTAGGGCAGTCGCTGCGTGCAGTGCGGACTATATATGCAGGGCAGTCGCTGCGTTGCACTTCGCTCCGGCCTTCGGCAGAGCGGAGGCGCTGCGCGCGATTGCGATTTGTTGTGGAGGCTAAAGCCTCCACCTACCTAGAGGCAAAGGCAAGAGCAGAGGCAGCGAAGCAGAGGCAAGAGCGCAGAGGCAAGAGCAACCGCAGGTTCCTCCGCTGCGCGTTCGCGCAAGCGCGAACGCTCCGGTCGGAATGACCCAGCAAATCAAAATCAAGGGCAAGGGCAAGGGCAAGGGCAAGGGCAAGGGCAAAAGCAAAGGCAACTGCAGATTCCTCCGCGGCGCCCGCTAGTCGCGGGCCGCGGTCGGAATGACACATCAAAATCAAAATCAAAATCAAAATCAAAATCAAGAGCAAGAGCAAGAGCAAGAGCAGAGGCAAGAGCGCAGAGGCAAGAGCAACCGCAGGTTCCTCCGCTGCGCATTCGCGCAAGCGCGAACGCTCCGGTCGGAATGACACCGCAAATCAAAATCAAAATCAAGGGCAAGGGCAAGGGCAAGGGCAAGGGCAAGAGCAAAGGCAAGAGCAAAGGCAACTGCAGATTCCTCCGCGGCGCCCGCTAGTCGCGGGCCGCGGTCGGAATGACACCGCGGCAGCAGGTTCCTCCGCTGCGGATTCGCGAAAGCGCGAACGGGCTCCGAGAACGGGCCGGTCGGAATGCGCGGATGACTTCGCAGAGTTGGCGGAGCTGCGGGAGAGCTGGGTGCGGAGTGTCGAGCGAATTCTAGAGGTAGGTTTTGTCTATGTAGCACCAGCGCCAGTCTTCGCCGGGCTGGGCGGAGCGCATGATGGGGTGGGCGGTCTCGTGGAAGTGGGCGGTGGCGTGGCGATGGGGGGATGAGTCGCAGCAGCCGACTTTGCCGCATTCCAGGCACATGCGGAGGTGGACCCAGGTGCCGCCGATCTTGAGGCACTCCTCACAGCCTTTGGTGTGCGGCTTGACGTTTTTGATGTGGGCGGCGGCGTGAGTGCATTGGGTGGGGGCCATGGTTCCTCCGGGAATGTAGCGTGGTGCGGGTTGGAATCTTCGGACTTTTGAAGAGGAAAAGCAAAGGGCGCGGAATTGTAACAGTCGGGGGACAAAATCGCGGGCTGAATCGGCGGGAGATTAACGCGGGGGAGATTAACGCGGGCGGAGGTAGGCGGGGAGCGGGATGGAGGGAAAGTCCTGCGTGAGGCGCGGGTCGGGGATGGGGGCGGCGGCGGTGGTGGAGAGCGGGAGGAGTCCGGCCCAGATGGGCAGGGCGTAGTCTTCGTCATCATCCAGCGGGGGGCCGGTGCGGATTTTTGCCGATGCCTCGGTGAGCGGGAGGCGGAGGACGGAGGTGGCCTTGAGCTCCTTCGGCGAGGGCGGGCGGACGTCGGCCCAGCGGCCGGGGAGGACGTGCTCGGAGATGAGCTCGAGGGCGCGGAGCTTTTGCGCATCCTCAGTTACGATTTGGGCGGCGCCGAGGACGAGGACGGAGCGATAGTTCATCGAGTGGTTGAAGGCGGAGCGGGCGAGGACGATGGCGTCAACGATTGAGACCTCGAGACAGACGGGGACGGAGGTGGCGGCGTGACGGAGCATGCGGCTGGCGGCCGAACCGTGGAAGACGACGTGGTCGCGGTCGCGGGCGAAGAGGGTGGGGATGACGTAGGGCTGATCATTCACGGTGAAGCCGAGGTGGCAGAGGAAGGCGGCATCGAGGACGGAGTGGATGGAGGCGGCATCGTAGTGGCCGCGATCGGGGATGCGATTGACGCGGGTGCGAGGAGTGGGCGCGGACATGCAGTCTATTGTGCGCCAAGGGGAGGCGCGGTGGAGGCGAGGGGGACGCGCGAAGATGTGACGAAGCGGGAGAGAGACGGCGAGGCGAGCCGGCAGATTGTCGCCGGGCGGTGAACAAACTGCAGCGAGTTATTTGGAGCTGATGGAGAAGCGGACGACGACGCCTGAGACGTAGGTGACCTCGGTGTGGCGCTCATCGGAGACATATTGATAGACCTCGGTGTGGAGGCCGTCGGCGGAGGTGGATTCAGAGACTTTGGTGCCGGGACCGAGGAGGGCGGTGACCTGGGCGAGCTGCATTCCGCGCTGGAGCCGGGCGGAGGGCGCGACGGCAGTGGGAGGCGGAGCGTAGCCGGGCGGGGGTGATCCGGCAGGGGGGCCGTAGCTGGCGGAGGGAGCGGCGTTGGCGTCTGGAACGTGCGGGGCGCCGGTGTCGAGGGTGACGTAAGTGGCGAGGAGGGCGGTGATGGCCTCCGGCGTGAGCTCGGCGTCGGGAATCTTGCCCTGCCAGCGGAGGTTGAAGCGGGAGCCGCCCTGGGCGCGGCTATCCATAATCTGCTGGGACTTGATCTGGCTGGCGACCTTAGCGGCGCGCTGGTTGGCGGCGTCTTCGCGGGCGCGGCGGGCGCGTTCGCGATCGAGGTCACGCTGGAGGTCGCGTTTGCGGTCGGGGTCGTCGGTGTTGGCGATGTCTTTTTCGAGCTGTTTTTCGTAGCCGCTTTTTTCAACGGGCTTGGCGAGGACGGTGGCGTTGGTGTCGTCGCCGAAGGTGCCGAATCCTCCCCCATTGAGCTGGAACTCGATGCGATCTTTTTTGACGACGATGCCGGTGACGCGGGCGACGTCACCTTTGCGAATGGCGATGCCGTAGTTTTTGAGGCGGGAGGAGTAGTCCTTCCAATCCATCGGCTGGGGCTTGGAGAAGTTGATGTCCACGCCTTTTTGGCTGCCGGGCATGTCGAGGAGGACGGTAACTTCCTGGCCCTGGAAATAATTCTGGATGGCGGCGACGGCGGCGGGGTCCTGGGCGCGCGCGGAGACGGTGGCGAGGGAGAGGGTGGGGAGAAGAAACAGGGCTGAGGATTTGAAGCGGAGCATGCGGAGCACCCGTCTAAGTCGGAATTCAAATCAGGGGAGAGACGCGGGTGAGTTTAGCACAGGGGGGAAGGCAGGGAGCGGCAATGGGGCGGGAGAGTAGCGAGCGGCAGGGCGGAGAATTCTAAGAAAACGCACTGAAGAATAGAGCGAGCGCGAGAAGGAGAAAGCGGGGAGGAGAGAGCGGGGAGAAGAGGGAGTTAGAAGAGGTTTCCGGCGACCTGGTCGGCGGCGCGGCGAGTGAGGTCGTGGAGGAGGTCGTAGGCGCGGGCGGGATCGGCGGCGGGAGGAGTGGCGAAGGAGAGGCGGAGGTCGAAGAGGACGTCGCGGACGTGGGAGATGACTTCGGCCTGCAGGGGAGAGGAGGCCTGGGGGGAGTAGCAGGCGACGGCTTCGTTGCCGATGGCGGACATGGGGGCGGGGGCGGCGAAACATTTTTTGGTCTGGGCGGGCCAGCCGTCGCGGTCGGAGTAGGCGCCGATGGTGATGGTGAGGGTGTTTCCGGCAGCGGAGAAGGTGCAGATGTAGTTGGTGGGAGTGTGCCAGTTGACGGAGAGTTGTGCCTCGGCGACTCCCGCAGGATTGGATGGGGCGCCGAGGATGCCGCCGGCGGTGGCGCGATTGATGACGGGGCAGGTGTCGTCGGCGAGAGCTTTTGCGGGGATGAGAGCGAGAGCGAGGGCAAAGACAGAGGCGAGAGCGAGGCGGCGGGAAATCACGGGTGAAGGTTAGCAGGGAGGGTTGGGGAGGGCAAGGGAGGGAGATGTTTAAGCGGTGCATTCGATGGCGCGGGCCATTTTGCAGCTGGGAATTCCAGCGCGATGCGTGTGAGTTTCGTGATGTCGCTGCGTTGCACTACGCGACGGCCTTCGGCAGAGCGGAAGCGTTCTGCGAACGCGGTTTATTGCGGAGGCTGAAGCCTCCGCCTACCTAGAGGCAAGAGCGGGCGGGAGTATTCGAGAATGATGATTGAGATATGAGTTGAGAGCGGCGGCGGCGAGTTAGGGAGCAAGAAAAATGCGGAGCCAGGTGGTGGTGCCACCTAACTCCGCAAGTCGGAGTGGAGTGTTGCTCAATTGGACCAGTGATGCAGATTTGGAAATGTCACAGGCCTCGACAAAGCAGATGGCGAAGCCTGCGGGTTATTTGATTCTGGTGATGACGAGGTGGGCTGAGACGGCTTCTGCTCCGCCAGCCTTTGGGGTGATGGTAAGAGCGGTGCTATTACCGAGTGGATTGCGGACCGTCAGGATGGAGTCCACGGTTGAGGTAGTAACCAGGGCCATACCGACTAACTGGCTGGTTCCTGTGGCGCGGCCAACGACCGTGTAGGCGAGTTCGGAATCGTTCAGCGACAGATCGAGTTGTCCGGGTTCGTCAATGCTGACCTGGAACATGATCTGGTAGGTGCCGATGGCGGCCAACTGGAAGGTTGAGGCGCCAGTGCTGGTGATTCCGCCGCTGGAGGTAGGACCGGCTTCGGGGAACTGTACGTCTGATCCCACGGCGATGGTGGCCGCGTTGTCAGAGGGCATGAGTGCGTAGAAGTCGGCGAAGTCGAAGAGACCTCCGGCGGCTCCAGCAGGACCAGCAGGACCGGCAGGACCAGCGGAACCGGTAGCACCGGCAGGGCCGGTGAGACCGATAGCTCCGGCAGCGCCTGTCGCACCCGTCAGGCCGATGGGACCAGCAGGACCGGCAGGACCAGTTAGACCGATGGGACCGATGGCTCCGGTAGCACCGACTGCACCGGTGGCTCCGGTAAGACCAGTCAGACCGATCGGACCGGTTGCTCCGGTTGCGCCGGCAGGACCAGCAGGGCCGGTAGCGCCAGTTAGACCGATGGGACCGATGGCTCCGGTAGCACCGACTGCACCAGTAGCTCCGGTGAGACCAGTTAGACCGATAGGACCGGTTGCGCCGGCAGGACCAGTTAGACCGATGGGACCGATGGCTCCGGTAGCACCGACTGCACCGGCAGGACCAGTTAGACCGATAGGACCGGTTGCGCCGGCAGGACCGCAGCTGCGCCAGTAAGACCAGTTAGACCGATCGGACCAGCGCGGACCGACAGCGCCGTTCAGCACCAGCGGGACCGATAGGACCGATTGCGCCGGCAGGACCGGCATGCTCCGGTAAGACCAGTCAGACCGATGGGGCCAATGGGACCGACAGCGCCGTTGCACCAGCGGGACCGATAGGACCGATTGCGCCAGCAGGACCAGTTAGACCGATGGGGCCGATGGGACCGACAGCGCCATTCGCACCAGCGGGACCGATAGGACCGGCTGGGCCTGCGGCACCGTTGAGGCCGTTGGCGCCAGTGGCACCTTTAGGACCTGCGGGACCGATGGGGCCAGCTGGGCCGGCAGCACCATTGAGTCCGTTGGTGCCGTTGGCACCTTTGGGACCGACTGGGCCTGCGGGGCCGGCGGGACCTGTGTATCCGGTAGCGCCTTTAGGACCTGCGGGACCGGCTGGGCCGGCAGCACCGTTGAGGCCGTTGGCGCCAGTGGCACCTTTGGGACCTGCTGGACCTGCGGGGCCGGCGGGACCTGTGTATCCGGTCGAGCCTTTAGGACCTGCGGGGCCGATTGGACCAGCGACGCCTGCGGGACCGACGGGACCGGCAGGACCTGCGGCACCATTGAGGCCGTTGGTGCCGTTGGTGCCGTTAGCACCTTTTGCTCCTGCGGGACCGGTGGGGCCAGCGGGACCAGTGAGTCCGACGGGGCCGGGCAATCCGGCGGGCCCTTGTGGGCCGACGGCTCCGAGAGTGATGTCGAACAACACGACGGACTCGCAGTCCGGCGCGGCGGTGGTGAAGATCAGGTTGAAGCTACCCGGGGTGGCAAGGACTGAAGCGGGCACTTTGACCACGACCTCGGTGTTGTTATAGCTGACCACGACGGCAGAGACGCCACCGATGTTGACGGTCGGCAGGCCGGTACCGAAGTTAGTACCGAAGATATTCAACTGGAGCGGGTTGGTGGAGTAGTTGGGTTGAACCGATGAAATGACCGGAGCCGGCATGGTGTCCATTGCCAGGGCCCGGGGGCAATACGTAGCGAGCAGAAGTAATACTGTGAAGACGATCGTTGAGATGCCTCTTATATTTTGAGGCGTAACGCCGTAAATGCGAGGCAACGTGCGAATGGAGCGCTGTGGTGCAGGCGATTCCATCCCCGGAGCCGTCCTTAGTTCATGAAATGCTGCCATGGTAGTGGTCCTCTCTAATGTAGGAAAGCAGTTACATTTCCTTGTATAGAGGGCCGTAGAAATACAAGTCTGTAAGGTATTGCTCTTCGGGTAAATAACTAAAGACCACATTTTGCGCACGTTATGCATAAGAGTGCGCAGCGCATTTCAGCGCGCGGCATGTAGTTATACTAAGAGCTGAGTGTATGTAAGTGGGCGCAGTTACTAAAGGAGTAGGTGGGACCTATGTACTTATGCGTCGAGAATATTCGTCAGGAGTGACTTATGTACCCGGATGCGTCCGGTGTAGCCCTTGTATTCGACAAAGCCGAGATCGCGAAAGCGATTCATCAGGCAGTTGACGAGGGAGCGATTGACGCCGATCATTTCGGCCAGTGTTTCCTGGGTAATTTGAGGAATGAGGGTCTGGTGATCATCGAAGGACTCGAGCTCGGCCATGTGGAGCAGGGTCTGGGCGAGGCGCTGCTCGCTGGAGTTAAAGCGGCGGTCAACTAATGCGGCCTGGGTGCGAACGCCACGAGCGAGCAGGAATTTCATGAACATGTCGAGCATGGCATGCTCCTGGTTGAGGACGCGAAGCATTTCTGAGCGGTCAATTCTCAATCCTTCACACTGGGTGATGGCGCAGGCGGATACGATTCGTTTGCCGGGCGCGGCGGCGACTGCTTCCTCGCCGATGAAGTCGCCGGGAGAGAGGATGGAGGTCGTGCCCTCTTTGCCGGTGCAGGAGATGACGGTGAGCTTGACGCGGCCGCTGCGGAGATAGAAGACGGAGTCAGCGGGATCACCCTGGGAGTAGAAGCGGGAGTTGGCCTCGAGTTGGACTATCCGGCGGCCCGGGCCTGGGTTGGAAAGGAACGCAGCGGGATCGAAGGTCAGATGATTGGTATCGAGAAGCAATGCGGGCCTGCTTTCACTTAGGTGGTGAGCGGCAGGGGGAGCTGCTCGAATCGAGTTAGTGGACAGCAAGGTGACATTGTCACGCGAGAAACAGGGAGGAATGTAATGTATTGCTCACACCCGAGAAATTGGGTGGCGGTAACATTGCATGTTTACTCCCCAGTCAACACGGAAGGCCTTTATTAGTAACGAGATGGTTACAAATGGTAGCGGGGGGCAAAGAGTGCCAATGCGGGAGGAATGATGGCTTTGCGAAGGCGGGATGGCGGGGCGGGCGGGGCTAGCCGTTGAGGACGACATTCAACAGCGACCTATGCACGAGGATGCGACCGGAGTAGCCGCGGTATTCGATGAAGCCGAGGTCGCGGAAGCGGTTCATCAGGAAGTTGACGCGGGAGCGATTGACTCCGATCATTTCCGCCAGAGTCTCCTGCGTGATGTGGGGGATGAGGGTTTGAATCGGATCCATCTGGTCGAACTCCGCCATGAGGAGGAGGATGCGGGCGAGGCGTTTCTCGCTGGAGTTGAAGAGCTGGTCAACCAGGTCGGCCTGATTGCGCATGGCGCGGGAGAGAAGGAATTTGAGGAACAGGTCGGAGAGGGCGTGCTCTTCGTGCAGAACGCGGAGCATTTCGCTGCGTTCGATTCTCAAGCCTTCGCAGGGGGTGATGGCGCTGGCGGTGGCGAGCCGTTGGCAGGGATTGACGGCGATCGACTCCTCACCAATGAAGTCGCCGGAGGAGAGGAGGGAGATGGTGGCCTCTTTGCCGCTGTGGGAGATGACGGTGAGCTTGGCGCGGCCGCTTCGGAGATAGAAGACGGAGTCGGCGGGATCGCCCTGGGAGTAGAAGCGCGAGTCGGCGTGGAGCTGGAATATTCTGCGTCCGAGGCCGGCGTGGGAGAGAAAATCAACGGGGTTGAACGTCGAAGGTTGTGCCAAGGAAGTCGTCGCCTGGTCTGCTTTCGTCATTGATGTGAGCGGCAGAGGGGGCCGCTCCGATGGAGTTGCGGGGGAAGAGCAAGGCGACGTTTTCACGGGTAGATAGCGGGGAAATGTAAGGAATTGCTCACAAGCAGAAATTTTGGGTGTAGTAACTTTGCATATTAACTAGTTAGTAAAACGAACCTGCGTGTAGTTAGATGGAGTTAGTCAGGAAATGGGGGGGAAGGGGGAAGGCCGGCAGTGGGGGCGAGGCGAGGAATGCGCGCCGATTGTGAGGGAAAGAGGCTGCGGTGGGGCGGGGTGGCGGGGGTGTGGTGGGCATGTGGGGCGGGGTGGCGGGGGTTACTATCTCGCCATCTTGCACAACTTGCTATCAGCAGTGCAGTATCGAGTCACCGCAGAAATGCGATGCACTCCCAATAAGCCCTCCACCTCGTCATGGAGGGCTTTGTGCTGCCATGATGTCGCAAATTGATGTCGCAAATTGAACAGACGGATGTCTGGTGCCGGTCATAGTGTGGGGGCTGCGAGCGCGACTGCGAGGCGAGAAGCAGCGTAGGTGACTCGCAACGGAGAAGAAGACTGAACGTAATTAGCCCCGATCCGAGACCGGGGCTTTTTTTGCGGGCGGGGGAGGATGGCGAGGGAGAAGGGGATGGGGATTGGGAGTGCAAGGGCGAGGGCGCGGAGAAGGATGCGCGGCTGACGCCGCGCGACGGGAATGGCCGCTGCGCCATGCGGCTACGCGGAGCGGTGGCTCGCTGCGCGAGCAACGTTATTGTGGAGGCTAAAGCCTCCACCTACCTGAAGGGCAAGAGCAACGGCAAGGGCAAGGGCAAGAACCGCAAGAGCAACAGCAAGGGCGGGTCAAGAGCAACCGCAGGTTCCTCCACTGCGCATTCGCGCAAGCGCGAACGCTCCGGTCGGAATGACGACGAAAATCAAGAGCAAGAGCAAGGGCAAGGGCAAGAGCAAGGGCAAGGGCAAAGCAAGCTCAAGAGCAACCGCAAGAGTAAGCTCAAGAGCAACTGCAGGTTCCTCCACTGCGCATTCGCGCAAGCGCGAACGCTCCGGTCGGAATGACAACGCAAATCAAGAGCAAGGGCAAGGGCAGGCTCAAGAACAAGCGCAAAAGCAAGCTCAAGAGCAACTGCAGGTTCCTCCACTGCGCATTCGCGCAAGCGCGAACGCTCCGGTCGGAATGACACCGCAATTCAAAAGCAACAGCAAGAGCAAGGGGCAAGCTCAAGAACAACTGCAGGTTCCTCCACTGCGCAGGCTCGCTGCAAGAGCCGCGCCGGTCGGAATGACAGCACAGTTCAAAAGCAACAGCAAGAGCAAGGGCAAGCTCAAGAACAACTGCAGGTTCCTCCACTGCGCATTCGCGCAAGCGCGAACGCTCCGGTCGGAATGACAACGCAGTTCAAAAGCAACGGCAAGAGCAAGAGGCAAGAGAGCAGGTTCCTCTACTGCGCAGACTCGCCGCGCGAGCTACGTTTTCTATTCCCGGTCGCTCGCCCACCGAGGACGCCCGATTCTGCTCCCAACTCCAGCCGTCCTGCCCCACCATGCAACAATGTCCAAGGCCCCCACCGGCCGCCGTCATGAAGCATTTCTTCTCAGTCCTCCTGGCGAAGTACAAATTCTTCGTCTTCGTCGTCCTCAAGCCCCTCGGCATCTGGGGCCTCGGCGCCCTCTCCTTCATTGACGCCTCCTCCATCGCCGTGCCGATGGACCCGCTCGTCGCCTCCTACGTCTGGGCCAACAAATCCCACTTCTATCTATATGTATTGATCGCCGCCGTCGGCTCTGCCCTCGGCTCCCTCGTCCCCTTCTTCATCGGCCGCGCCGGCGGAGAGCTCTTCCTGCTCAAACGCATCAACCGCGACCGCTTTGAAAAACTCCGCGCTCGCTTCGAGCGGCAGGAATTTCTCGCCCTCCTGATCCCCGCCATGTTGCCCCCGCCCACCCCCTTCAAGCTCTTCGTCTTCGCCGCGGGAGTCTTCGAGATGCGCACCCTGCCCTTCCTCCTCGCTGTCTTCCTCGGCCGCCTCCTCCGCTTCGGAGTCACCTCCGTCCTCGTCGTCTTCTACGGCCCCGAAATCATCCACGTTATCGCCGAAGCCATCCATCGCCACCTCGGCCTCACCCTCACCCTCTTCGCCGTCCTCGTTGCCGGAGTCACCCTTCTCTTCGCCCGCCAATTCTCCGGCAGCCGCCGCGACCGCTCCACCTCATCCGACGATTCCCCCGGCCCCACCGACACCCCTCTCGCCGAATAACTGCGGCGCCCCATGCGCAGCCTTCACTCTTGCCCGCACATGCGTCGTCATTCCGACGGAGCAGAACTGTACGAGGCTCAAGCTGCGGCTGACGTTCGTTGTATTGCGCCTGGAGTTGGAGGCCTTGTAGGGTGCGGATAATGGGGGAGGTGTCGGCGAAATTTGAGGGGAGTGGTGAGGGGGGAGTTCAAAAGCAACAGCAAGAGCAACAGCGACAGCAAGAGCAAGGGCAACGGCAGAGCAAGGGCAAGGGCAAGAGCAAGAGCAAGAGCAAGAGCAACAGCAAGAGCAAGAGCGAGGGCAACAGCAAGAGCAAGAGCAAGAGCAAGGGCAAGAGCAACAGCAGATTCCTCCACTGCGCATTCGCGCAAGCGCGAACGCTCCGGTCGGAATGACAGCGCAATTCAAAAGCAACAGCAAAAGCAAGAGCGAGGGCAACAGCAAGCTCAAGAGCAACTGCAGATTCCTCCACTGCGCATTCGCGCAAGCGCGAACGCTCCGGTCGGAATGACAGCGCAAAACAAAACCAAGAGCAAGAGCGCCTTCGGCAGAGCGGTAGGCGCTGGCGCGCCGATTTTGTCGTGGAGGCTAAAGCCTCCACCTACCCAGAAGCAGGAGCAGGAGCAAGAGCAAGGGCAACAGCAAGCTCAAGAGCAACCGCAGGTTCCTCCACTGCGCATTCGCGCAAGCGCGAACGCTCCGGTCGGAATGACAGCGCAATTCAAAAGCAACAGCAAAAGCAAGAGCGAGGGCAACGAGCAAGGGCAAGAGCAACGAGCAAGAGCAAGAGCAAGAGCAACAGCAAGCTCAAGAGCAACTGCAGATTCCTCCACTGCGCATTCGCGCAAGCGCGAACGCTCCGGTCGGAATGACAGCGCAGAAAAAGCAAAGAAAGCAAGGGCAAGAGCAGCGGCAACAGCAAGCTCAAGAGCAACTGCAGGTTCCTCCGCTGCGCATTCGCGCAAGCGCGAACGCTCCGGTCGGAATGACAGCGCAGTTCAAAAGCAACAGCAACAGGGCGGAATGACAGCGCGGCGTTACCTGGGAGCGTCACTCGGGGCGAGGAGTTGGTAGAGGACGTGGCGGCGGAAGGGGTGGCCCTCTGCGATGCGGGGATGGTCGAAGTCGAGGGCGGGTTGGTGGGTCATTCCCAGGCGGTGCATGACGCGGCGGGAGGGCGTGTTACTGACGGTGGTGACGGCGACGACGCTCGAGAGATGGAGTTGGTTGAAGGCGTAGTTGATGACGGCGGTGGCTCCCTCAGTGGCGAGGCCGAGGCGCCAGAGTTTTTGGGGGAGGCGCCAGCCGATTTCGACAGCGGGCTGGGGGAGGCCGGGGACGGCGTAGGGCATGGTCTGGAGACCGATGACTCCGGCGAACTGGACCGGAGAGCCGGGGCGGGTTTCGTTGAGGTCGGCGGCGAGCATACCGAAGCCTTCGCGGGCGAAGCGGGATTGGAAGGTGGCGATCTCGGCGTCGCTCTCTTCGCGGGTGAGGACGGAGGGGAAGAAGCGGCGGACTTGCGGATCGGCGTTCATGGCGGCGTAGGGCGCGAGGTCATCGGGCTGCCAGGGGCGGAGAGTGAGGCGTGGAGTGCTGAGGATCACGAATTCGTAACCGGAAGTGGACTTTATGTCGCGTCGTGGTCAGGGTGGGCGGTGATGCCGGCGAGCAGGTCGAGGGCGTGGGGCAGGAGGGGGGCGACGATGTCGAGTGAGGCGACGGCTCCTTTGGGAGAGCCGGGGAGATTGAGGATGAGGGCGTGGCCGGCGACTCCGCAGACGGCGCGGGAGAGGGGGGCGAAGGGAGTCTGGCGGAGGCCTTCGCGGCGCATGAGCTCGGCGAGTCCGTCGAGGACGCGGGAGCAGAGGATGAGGGTGGCTTCCGGAGTGATGTCGCGGGGACCGATGCCGGTTCCGCCGGTGGTGACGACGAGGCGGGAGGTGGCGGTGGCTTGGCGGAGGGCGGCGGTGAGCTGGTCGAGTTCATCGGGGAGGATGAGGTGGGCGACGACGTTGTAACCGAGGGCAGTGAGGCGGGCGGAGACGGCGGGGCCGGAGGTATCGGGGCGGAGTCCGGCGGCGGATGCGTCGGAGACGGTGATGACGGTGGCGGTGACGGGGGCGAGAGCGGGGGAGGCGGACACAGGGAAATTGTAGACGCTAGCTGCGGGGGGATGAGGCTGCGAGGCGCTTTGCTGTGATCCGCAAGTAGACCGCGCGGGACAGCGAGCCGACCATGCAGAGCAGGCCGATCACAAGGAGGCTGAGGAGAAAGTGGGGATGGGCGCGGAATTTATCGCGCCAGAGGGAAGAGGCGATGATGAGGAGCCAGCCGAGCACGGTGAGGGAGATGAGTGGGAGCCAAAACTTCCAGGTGAGGGATTCTTGGGTCGCGGCGGGCATGAATCATTCTCTGCTGGTGGAGGGTGGGGAAGCAACCTTGGGAAGAAACCGGGTTGGGAAGCAACGGGGGAGAGATTGTCGAGCGAACGTTCGTTGGATTGTTTGGCGGCGGAAGAGTTTGTAGGGTGGGGGGATGATGGAGGAGGTGCGGCTGGTGCAAACTTTTTGGGGAATTTCGGGATTGCGGCGGGCTGAAAAAGCATTTGCCGCTCCGCTTCAGAGTGGGGCTGACTCGCTGTCAGCTTTCGAAAGGAGGGAGGCGCGTGCAGGTGGGGGACTGCGCCGACCTTCAAGAAGAGGAGAGTAGGAGAGATGAGGAAGGGCGCGGAACAACGAGGCGATAAGGATGCGCCGCGGGCGCGGCGCGACGTGAAAGGCCGTGCGCCTTGAGCTTCGCGGCGGTGGCTCGCTGCGCGAGCGTTCAAAATTGGAAGAACGCATAGAGGCTCGACTTTGCGAGGGTCGCGGTGGCTGCTGCGCGAGCGTTTGAAAATGCAAGGGCGAGAGTAGCCAGAGAGCGTGTCCGGCAGGGCGGAAAAGCGAGGCGATAAGGATGCGCCGCGGGCGCGGCGCGACGTGGATGGCCGCTCCGCCTTGACGGCTGCGCGGGGCGGTGGCTCGCTGCGCGAGCGGGTTTCAAATTTAAGGGCGAGAGTAGCTGAGCTGAGACAGCGTTTCCAGCAGGGCGCGGAACAGCAAAGCGATAAGGATGCGCCGCGGGTGCGGCGCGACGTGAATGGCCGCTCCGCCTTGACGGCTTCGCGGGGCGGTGGCTCGCTGCGCGAGCGTTCAAAATTGGAAGAACGCATAGAGGCTGCGGCTTTGCCAGGGTCGGCGGTGGCTCGCTACGCGAGCGGCTTTTGAAAATGCAAGGGCGAGAGTAGCCGAGAGCGTTTCCGGCAGGGCGCGGATGACAGCAAAGCGATAAGGATGCGCCGCTGGCGCGGCGCGACGTGAATGGCCGCTCCGCCTTGACGGCTGCGCGGGGCGGTGGCTCGCTACGCGAGCGGCCTTTCAAATTCTCAAGAGCATGGAGAGGTGGCGGGCGGTGGCTCGCTGCGCGAGCGGCTTTAAAATGTAAGGGCGAGAGTAGCCGAGAGAGCGTTTCCGGCGGGGCGCGGATGGAAAGCAAGGCGATAGAGAAGCGCGGCTGGCGCGGAACAGCAAAGCGATAAGGATGCGCCGCTGGCGCGGCGCGACGTGAATGGCCGCTCCGCCTTGAGCGGCTGCGCGGGGCGGTGGCTCGCTGCGCGAGCGTTCAAAATTGGAAGAACGCATAGAGGCTGCGGCTTTGCCAGGGTCGGCGGTGGGTCGCTGCGCGAGCGGGTTTCAAAATGCAAGGGCGAGAGTAGCCGAGAGGGCGTTTCCGGCAGGGCGCGGATGGACAGCAAAGTGATAAGGGTGCGCCGCTGGCGCGGCGCGACGTGAATGGCCGCTCCGCCTTGACGGCTGCGCGGGGCGGTGGCTCGCTGCGCGAGCGGCTCTTGAAATTCTCAAGAGCAGGGGGAAGTGGCGGGCGGTGGCTCGCTAGCGAGCGTTCAAAATCGGAAGAACGCATAGAGACTGCGGCTTTGCCAGGGTCGGCGGTGGCTCGCTGCGCGAGCGGCTTTTCAAATTCTCAAGAGCAGGGGGAAGTGGCGGGCGGTGGCTCGCTGCGCGAGCGTTCAAAATTGGAAGAACGCATAGAGGCTGGGCTTTGCCAGGGTCGGCGGTGGCTCGCTGCGCGAGCAGCTCCCAAAATTCTCAAGAACGGAGTGCAGGTGGGGGCTAACGTGTCCAGCTATCGAGTGCCACAGAAAGGCAGGAGGAAACGCAGGTTCCCTGGGGTGCGTGATTGCGCTGATGCGCACTCACTCCGGCCGGAATGACCCGGTGAAATGGGATCAGAGGCAAGGCGCGACGGCGGCCAGGGATCAGGGCGGTCTGGCGGGAGGGGACGCCCGGAAAGCGGCTTGGATGAGAGAATAGAGGGGTAGGCCAAAACCTGAATCCAAACGCCGGGTCTGAAGCAGTTGAATTGCTGAGGCTGGCGGAGGGGACGGGAGATGGAGACCGATGGGCGCGGCGGACGTCTATAGTGTGGCCGTCTATATGTGACGTCAATATATATAGATGGTGACGGGATAGAGAGACGCGCAGCAGAGTTTGAGAACGCGAAGACGTTTGAGAACGGAACGAAGTTTGAGGCAGTGAGGCGTCAGGAGTCAGAGGGATCGAAACTGTCAGGGCGGAGAGACTCGTTTGAAGCGGGGATTTGGTCCGGGGCGGAGGAGAGGATTCTGACGGCGTAGTTTGTGACAGCCGGTAGTGAACAGCGAAATGCCAACATCCGAGATCCCCAATCCCACTGAGCCGACGGAGAAGCCGAATCTCTCTTCGCGGGAGCGCAGGGCTGCGCGACGTGCGGCGGTAAACCGGCTGGACGAGCTGGATTCAAATGAGCTGGTGACGCTGATTGAGGACCTGGAGGATGACCGGGCGAAGGCGCGGGTGCGGGAGGGGATTTGGATATCGGTCATCGTCCACCTGCTGATTTTCTGGTATTTGCTGTATGGGCCGCAGGTGCTGTTTCATCGGCCGAGGGTAATCAATCCCGCAGACGTTTTGGCGCAGCGGGAGAAGGACGCGCAGATATTGGATTTGCCGGCGGATGCGTTGAAGAGCATTCGGCCGAAGACGAATATTTTGTCGGACAAGGACCGGGTGGCGCAGACGCCGCATCCGACTTTGGACAAGAAGACGCTGCAGGAGCTGGAGGCGATGAAGGCAGCGGGACCGCCGGCGCCGACGACGGGGCAGCCGGTGCAGCAACCCTCGACTCCGCCACCGCCGTCGCAGGTGCAGAACCAGCCGCAGGCGCCGACACCGCAGCAGCCACAGCCGCAGAGGCCGACTCCGTCATTGGATCAGCAGCAGGCGATGGCGAATGCGCCGCGGCCGGCGGCTCCGGCACCGAACTTTAACACGCACAGCTCGGTGGGGGACCAGATACGGAGCGCGGCGACAGCGGCGGCGAAGGGGAGCGCGGGCGGGGATTATGGCGCGGGGGCGCCGGTGAGGCACCAGGGAATCCAGTCAGGGATGGAGATACTGAGCGACACGATGGGGGTGGACTTTGGCCCGTATCTGGCGCGGCTGAAATTTTTGATCGAGCAGTCGTGGTATCCGCTGATTCCCGAGGCGGCGCGGCCGCCGCTGAACAAGCAGGGGGTGACGCAGATACGATTCAGGATCGGGCCGGATGGGAATTTGCAGCTGATGCATCTGGACGGGCGGTCGGGAGACACGAGTCTGGACCGGGCAGCGTGGGGAGCGTTGACGGGGGCGTCGCCGCTGCCGCCGCTGCCGAAGGATTTCAAGGGACCGTACCTGGAGATCCGGGGAGCGTTTTTGTATAACATTCCGCCAGACCAGCTGAAGTAGGGGAGTGCAAGAGCGGCGAAGAGAGTGGCGGAAGAGAGCGAAGCGGAAGAGAGCGGCGGAAGCGCCTTCGGCGCACGAATTCTGGATGCCCGGCTGCCGCCGGACGTTCGGGTTATTGTGGCCGCGCGTAATCCCTTGTAGGGTGCAGGATAATGGGGGAGGTGTCGGCCGCGGGGCTGGTGGGTTGAGGTTTTTTGGCGATTGGATTTGACCGTGACGGGGCGGCGCGGAAGAGAGCGAAGTGAAGAGCAGAGCGCAGCAAAGAGCCAGAGCGAGAGCGGAGTAGAAGAGCGAAGTGAAGAGCAAAGCGCCGGAGCGGGCGGAAGAGAGCGAAGCGGAAGAGAACGAGTGGAAGAGAGCAGTAAAAAAAAAGAGCGAAGCGGAAGGAGAGCGAAGTGGAAGAGCAAAGAGCGGCGGAGCGGTGGAAGAGAGCGTAGCGGAAGAGAGCAGTCAGCTTCGAAGGGCCAGAGCGAAGCGGAAGAGAGCGAAGTGAAGAGAGCAGCGCAGCAAAGAGCCAGGCCAGAGCGGTGGAAGAGAGCGCGATGAAGAGCAGAGCGGATGAGAACGTGCACGGTGAAGCGGGGGCTGGGAGTTCCGCTGCGGATGCGTCGATCTTTCGGCGGCAGGTGGTGACACTGGCGGTAGCGGGGCTGGTAGCGCTGGGATTCATTGCGTGGCGTGGCGGCTGGGGCGTGGTGTTTGGGCCGGGCTGGTGGCGCTGGTAGTCAATTCGTAACAACAAAAATACAATTCAATTCGTAACAAAAAAAATTACAAATGAATATGAAGGCCGGGCAGAGCAGCAACGGTGCTGAGAGCGAAGAGGCAATCCTGCGGGAAGAGCTTGTGCCGTTGCTGACGCCGTTGCCGTTGCTGGTGGTAGTGCTGGGGCCGACGGGGAGCGGGAAGAGCGCGCTGGCGGTGCGTCTGGCGGAGCAACTGGGTGGCGAGGTGGTGAGCTGCGATTCCGTCGCGGTGTATCGGGAGATGGAGATAGGGACGGCGAAGCCCTCTGCAGAAGAGCGGGCGCGGGTGAGACATCACATGGTGGATGTGGCGTCGGTGGCGGAGGAGTTTAGCGCGGGGGAGTATGCGCGGGGAGCGCGGGCGGCGATAGCGGAGATTGCGGCGCGGGGGAAGCTTCCTATAGTCGCCGGGGGGACGGGGCTGTATTTGCGGGCGCTGCTGGAGGGATTGTTCGAGGGGCCGGCGGCGAGCGAGGAGCTGCGGGCGCGGTTGCGGGAGTCGGCGGCGCGGCGGGGGGTGGAATATGTGCACCGGTTGTTACGAAAGCTGGATGGAGAGGCGGCCGAGCGCATTCATGCAAACGACCTGGCGAAGGTGGTAAGGGCGATCGAGGTCTGCGTGGCGGCGGGGCGGCCGTTGACGGAGGCGTGGACGGATGGGCGGGAGGGATTGCGCGGGTATCGGGTGGTGAAGCTGGGGCTGGCAGCGGAGCGCGGGGCGTTGTATGGGCGAATCAACCGGCGGGCGGAAGAGATGTTTCGGCAGGGGCTGGTCGAGGAGACGCGGGGGCTGGTCAAGAAGTATGGGGCGGAGTGCCGGGCGCTGGGGTCGCTGGGTTACAAGCAGGCGCAGGCGGTGCTGCGGGGGGAGATGACGGAGGCGGAGGCGGTGGCGGCGACGGCGCAGGGTCACAGGAACCTGGCGAAGCGGCAGGGGACATGGTTTCGGCGGGAGGAGGGGGTGGAGTGGCTCAAGGGATTTGGGGAGGAAGTGGTGGCGGAGGCGGAGGCGAGGGTGAGGGAACTGGGGGCGGCGGGAGAGCGTAGTCCATCTATATAAGTAGGACCGCCGCGGGCGCGATAGGTAGGGTTGCTGCGGGGGCAGGTTCGGGCGAGGAGGGGATGATGCTGAAGTTTCTGGTGTGGTGCGTGCTGCTGGTATTTTGCTGGCCGCTGGCGTTGTTGGCGCTGGTGCTGTATCCCATCGTGTGGCTGTTGCTGCTGCCGTTTCGACTGCTGGGGATTGCGGTGGACGGTGCGCTGGAGCTGGTAGCGGCAGTGATATTTTTGCCGGCGAGGATATTGAAGGCGGCGTGAGGGGCGGGGGAACCTCGAGGAGCTGGCGGAACTAAAGGCCGACTTTGTATGCAGATAACGGGAAAAAGAAGCGAATGTCCCGTGATGTCCTGTTGCGTCCTGTAATGTCCTTTTGCGCGGGGGCGACGGGCGCGTAGTTTTGGAGGATATTGTGGGCGGGCTGCGTGACCGGGGGAAGTGGCGGTTGGAGCCTGCATCTGTTTCCTCGGGGGAGTTTGCACATGCGCACCTTATCCAAAGTTTCTCTGGCTGCTGTTTCTGCGGCGGCCGTGGTTTGTCTAGCCTGCACCGCGATGCCGACGTTTGCGAGGGCGCAGAGTGCGGAGGCGGTAATGATTCCGTCAGGGACGCCGTCGCGGGTGGTGGGGCAGCCGGATGACACGCGACTGGTGCGGTTGCCGGGGAATACGTATCCCGGGGTGCGTCCGGAGCTGGACAAGGGGCCGGTGGATCAGAACAAGCTGCTGCAGCGCATGGTGCTGGTGCTGAAGCGGAGCCCGGAGCAGGAAGCGGCGCTGGCTGCGTTCAACGAGCGCCAATACGATCCCAAGTCGCCGGACTTTCATCACTGGCTGCATGCGGAGGAGTTCGGCAAGCTCTATGGGCCCTCCAACGACGACATCGCAGCGGTGACGAGCTGGCTGCAGAACCATGGCTTCCAGATTGTTGGAGTGGGCAAGGGCCGGGTCTGGATTCAGTTCACCGGCACGGTGGGGCAGGTTGAAGAGGCGTTCCACGTGCAGATGCGCAACTACCTGGTCGATGGAAAAATGCATATTTCAAACGATGTGGACCCGGAGATTCCGGAGGCCCTGGCGCCAGTGATCACAGGCATCGTCTCGCTGAACGATTTTCGGCCGACGCACTACTCGCATCCGGGCGACTATGTGAAGCGCGATTTGAAGACGGGCAAGTACGCCGTCTCTGTGCATGGTCCCAAGGCGGGCGGTGTGCAGGAGCCGGTCTCCGATAGCGGCGTCGCGACACAAGGCCCGCACTTTGACAGAAGCAAAACGACAGGCGCGATCCCGGAATTCGGCTATATAGACGGCAGCACAGGCTATCAGCGCGAGGAACTCACCCCGTACGACGTCGCCACCATCTACAACATCCTGCCGTTGTGGAAGGAGAGCACGCCGATCAATGGCAAAGGGGTGAAGGTCGCGATCGTGGCACTGAGCGACGTGGTGACGAGCGACTTCAACACCTATCGCAGCTCGTTTGGGCTGCCGGCCGGAACGTTGACCACGCTGCACAGCGGAGCCGATCCGGGGATCACCGAAGCCAGGGTGAAAATACCGAAGATACGGAGATGGTGTCGGCGACGGCTCCGGGGGCGCAGGTGGTGCTGGTGGCGGACGTGGACAATGAGACGACCAACGGGCTGGTCACGGCGATTTCATACATCGTTGATAACGAGGTCGCACCGATTCTGACGATGAGTTATGGAGAATGCGAGCTGAAAAACGGCACTGCAGGGAACAGCATGTGGAACCAGACCTTCCAGCAGGCGGCAACCGCGGGAATCAGTTCCTTTGTCGCCGCGGGGGATTCAGGATCGGCAACCTGCACCAGTCAGAATGGAGAGCCGCCCTATGCGGATGAGTATGGCCTCGCGGTGAGCGGCATGGCTTCCACGCCTTATGCAACTGCGGTCGGCGGAACGGACCTGCAATGGCCATTCGTAGAAGCGACCACCCCCATCTCCACTTACTGGAACGCGACCAACGCCTCCAACGGCTCCAGCGCCAAGGGCTACATGCCGGAGATGTCGTGGAATGTCACCTGCACCAACCCAATCCTGCTGAATGTCTACACCAGCTACAGCAACGTGGAGGACCTTTGCAACGTTGCGATCAACGCCGATCCAGGGTTGGTAGAGATGGGCTCGGGAGGCGGCGGGGTGAGCGCCTGCACAACGTCGGACAGTGCCGGAGATGTGTCCAGCTGCTCCGGCGGTTACAAAAAGCCGTCGTGGCAGACCGGCGTCGACCGGCATCCCGGCCGATGGAAAGCGTGATCTCCCCGACGTCTCGATGTTTGCCTCTTACGGATTTCAGTACAGCACGGGCATTCCGGGCAGCGCGCTCTTGATCTGCATGGCCTCGAGCTCGCCGGAAAAATCCTGCGACTACAGCAATCCCAACTACATCATCTACCAGGAAAACGGCGGCACGTCGGCGGCTTCGCCGATGACCGCAGGCATCATGGCGCTGATTGTGCAGAAGACGGGCAGTTCGCAAGGGCTGGCCAACCCAGTCTTCTATAGCCTGGCGGCGAAAGAGAACTACTCGAAATGCAATTCGAACACCGTGCAAGCGGGAAACTCGTGCATCTTTTATGACACGACGAGCGGATCCAACGCCATGACTTGCTACACCGGCGACACCGACTGCGTGACCGGCACCTCGGGAGACCAGGCGGGGGTTCTGACAGGGTATTCCGCCACTACCGGTTACGATTTGACCACCGGCCTTGGGACATTCAACGTTGCCAACCTGGTGAATGCGTGGCCGGGGGGAACGACATCTGAGACGACGACATCGGCACTGACGATTTCTCCGACGACGCTGGCGGTGGGAGCGAAGGCAACGCTGACGGCGACGGTGACGGCGAAGAGCGGAACGCCGACGGGGACGGTGAACTTCCAAATCGCGGGGTCAACGTTTGCGAGCGCGACATTGAGTGGAGGCAAGGCGACGTTGACGGCGAGCAGCGCGGGGCTGGATGCGGGGACCTATCCGGTGACGGCGAGCTATGCGGGAGTGACGGGCTTTGATGCGTCCAACTCACCGACGGTGAATGTGAAGCTGACGAAGGCGACGAGCACGACGAAGCTGGCGGCCTCGGCAACGTCGGTGAATGAGAACGCGAAGGTAACGCTGACGGCGACGGTGACGAGCACGGGGAATGTAGTGACGGGCAAGGTGAACTTCTATTACGCGACGGAGTTGCTGGGGTCGGCGAATGTGTCGGGAGGGAAGGCAGCGTTGACGGCGACGGCAGCTGTTCCGGCGGGGAGTTATGCAGTGGATGCGGTGTATGAGGGAAGCAGCTCGATCAGCGCGTCAACGTCGGGGAAGGTGACGGTGACGGTGAAGTAGGGGGAGGCAACGGACGGGGCGCTGATATCGTATATAGGTCATGCAATTCAAAGAGGCAATGCGGCTGGCGCTGCAGTCGCTGTGGGCGAACAAGATGCGCACGATACTCACCCTGATCGGGGTGGTGATCGGGGTGGCGTCGGTGATCGCGGTGGTGACGCTGGTGAATGGCGCCAATCGCTATGTGGCGACGAAGGTATACGGCAAGGGCGCGGATGTTTTTACGGTGAGCAAGTCTCCCGCGGTGATCACGAGCTATGAGGAGTATGTGCGCTACCAGAAGCGCAAGAACCTGACGGTGGACGATTTCGCCGCGGTGAAGGACCGGTGCAAGCAGTGCCAGGCGGTGGGGGCGCTGCTGAACACCTCGGGCAAAGTTGTGTCGGGGACGCAGAGCTCGACCGATACCGATATCCGGGGATGGAGCTCGCAGATGCCGGTGATGTACAACCTGAACATTACCGAGGGGCGCGGGTTCACCGGGGCGGATGATGACCGGGCGGAGCGAGTGGCGATTGTCGGGTCAGACATCGTGGATGACGTGATGGGGCCGGGCGATCCTGTGGGGAGAGAGTTGCGGGTGGATGGAGAGGTCTACACCGTGATCGGGGTGGGCGAGAAGCAGGGCAAGACGCTGGGGCAGAGCCAGGACAACTGGGTAGCGGTGCCGATACAGAGCTTCATTCACACCTATGGAGCGGCGAACAAGAGCGTGACGATTTATGCAAAAGCCGGGTCGGCGGGGGTGGGCCTGGACCAGGCGGTAGACGAGGTGCGGGCGATTGTGAGGGTGCAAAGGCACGATGCACCGGGTGCGGCGGACAGTTTTGAGATCTCGACGAATGACACTTTTGTGGGGTTATGGAAGAGCATAAGCCAGAGCTTTTCAGCGGTGGTGATCGGGATTGCGGCGATCTCCCTGGTGGTGGGCGGGATCGTAATTATGAACATCATGCTGGTGAGCGTGACGGAGCGGACGCGTGAGATCGGCATACGAAAGGCGCTAGGGGCGCGGCGTGGAGACGTGTTGCTGCAGTTTTTGATAGAGAGCGGACTGATGAGTCTGCTGGGCGGAGTGGTGGGAGTTTTAGGCGGAGCGGCGGTGGCGAAACTGATCACTTTGGCGGTTGGATTCCCTTCATCCATACAACTTTGGTCAGTGATAGTGGGATTGATTACAGCCCTGGGAGTCGGTATCTTTTTTGGCGTATACCCTGCACGGAAGGCTGCGATGCTGGATCCGATCACAGCGCTCCGTTCAGAGATGTAATGCCAATAGGAGACGGACATGCGGAAGGCAACGTGGGTGGCAGCGGCAGTGGTGGCGCTGTCGTTGATAGCGGCCAAGGGGACTCTAGCGCAGGACAAGGCAAGCAGCACGGCGGCGATGACGGCGGGCTGCACGAACACGACAGTGGACATGTTCGGGAAGAACGAAGGGATTGAGTATCGCTACTGGATGTTGAAGCTGCAGAAAGCGGTAAAGGAAGACGACCGCAAGATGGTGGCGGACACGATGGTTTATTACCCGTTTTTGTGGAATAAGCCGGACGGTCCGATGCAGATCAAGAACAGCAAAGAGATGCTGAAGATGTATGACGAAGTCTTCACCCCGGAGCTGAAGGACAAGATCGCGAAGCAGAACGTGAAGTGTCTGCCGGGCGATGACCAGGGAGCGATGGTGGGCGGGGCGGAGCTGCGGTATGCCAAGTTCGCCGACGGCGTGTTCAAGGTCACGACGATAGCGCCTCCGGGCAAGACGATGGTCAGCAAGCTGCCCTGGGAATAACTGACCGAGGGCGACCCCTCTTGATGGCGGAGTGATGGCGCGCTGCGGCGAGCCGAGGGGAGTGCGGGCGGATTGAAGATTGAAGAGCGGAAAGGGCCGGCAGGCAGCCGGCTCTTTTTGTTTTTTGGCGGGCGGGGGGCGAGTTCAGCGCATGGAAAGTGGGGCGAAGGCGGAGGGAACCGGGGACGGGCGGGGCGCGTTATTCTGTAAGAGCGACGATGAATGACGAATCCAAAAGACGGGGCCTGGGGGCTGACTCGGGACGCGAGCCGAAGGCGCGAGGCGGAAAGCGCGGGCAGAGCCTTGAGGCGGTAAAGATGGCGCTCGAGACGGTGCGGGCGAACAAGCTGCGCAGCGGGCTGACGATTTTGGGGATCATGATCGGGGTGTGCGTGGTGATCGTGATTTCGTCAACGATCAACGGACTGAATCGGCAAATCTCGACGGCGGTAGAGCAGCTGGGGACGAACGTGTTGTGGGTATTCCGGTTCCCGGTGATCGGGGTGCGGCCGACGTCGGAGATGCTGACGCGGAAGCAGCTGACGCATGAGGACGCGGAGGCGATGCGGGACCTGCCGCACGTGGTGGCGGCGGCGGGGAGTCTGCGCTACTGGAATCCGCAATTCAACGTCGGCAATTTGAGTGTGAAGTATGGGGCGCGGTCGGCGCAGAGCACGATTCTAGAGGGCGACGATCCGGAGACGCCGAAGATTTATGACCTGACGCTGAGTGAGGGGCGGTACTTCACCCCGATGGATGAGGACCGGCGGGCGAACGTGGTGGTGCTGGGGCGGGACACGGCGGACCAGCTGTTTGGCAACGAGAGCGGGGTAAATAAGGAAGTAGAGATCGAGGGCGATGTGTTTACCGTCGTCGGAGTGATGGAGAAGCGGAAGAGCATTGTGGGGGGCGGGAAGAATCCGGACGACAACACGGCGTATTTTCCGCTGAGTACATTCAAGAAGATCCACCCGGAGCAGAAGGACTATTGGATCAGCGTGAAGGCGGACGCGGCGAACACGCGGGGGCTGGTGACGGACGAGATCACGGAGCTGATGCGGCGGAGGCGGAAGCTGCGGCCGGAGCAGGAGGACAACTTCTACATATTTTCGCCGGACTCGATTACGAAGTTTCTGTCCGAGCTGACGGGTGGACTGTTTCTCTTCATGCTGGCGGTGTCGAGTGTAGGGCTGATGGTGGGGGGAGTCGGCGTGATGAACATCATGCTGGTGAGCGTGACGGAGCGAACGCGCGAGATAGGAATAAGAAAAGCAATTGGGGCGACGAAGCGAACGATACTGCTGCAGTTCACGATTGAAGCGATAACGCTGTGCGCGCTGGGCGGGCTGATTGGGATTGGGCTGGGCGGGCTGATCACGCTGATCGTGCGGGCGGCGATCTCGTTTCTGCCGGCGACGATGTCAACGATGTGGACGATGATTGCGTTTGGAGTGTCGTGCGGGATCGGGCTGGTGTTCGGGATATATCCGGCGTGGAAGGCGGCAACGCTGGATCCGATTGAGGCGCTGCGGTACGAGTGACGGCGGCGGCGGAGACCGGAGAGCGGGACGGCGAAAGAGTAAGTGCAGGAAGAGTCGGCTACGAGTGGCAGGGCGATGAGGCCGGGAACGGCGAAAGAGTAAGTGCAGGAAGAGTCGGCTACGAGTGGCAGGGCGATGAATGACTAAACTAGGAATTTTGCTGAGCGGGCGCGGGTCGAACATGGCTGCGATAGCGGACCGGATCGCGGATGGGCGGCTGCCGGGCGCAGAGATTGCGGTGGTGATCAGCAACGTGGCGGGCGCGGCGGGATTGGCGGCGGCGGAGTCGCGCGGAATCAAGACGATGACGATTGAGTCGCGGGGGATGAAGCGGGCGGAGCATGACTTCGCGGTGCGAGAGGCACTGGAGGCGCACGGCGTGGAGCTGGTGGTGCTGGCCGGATATATGCGGCTGCTGGGGCCGGAGTTTGTGCGGGCGTGGGAGGGGCGGATGGTGAATATGCATCCGTCATTGCTGCCGGCGTTTGCGGGGCTGGAGGCGCAGGAGCAGGCGTGGGAGCATGGGGTGAAGGTGGCCGGGTGCACGGTGCATTTTGTGGACGAGGAGCTGGACCACGGAGTGATCGTGCTGCAGAAAACCGTTGCGGTGGAGGACGGGGATGATGCGGAGGCGCTGGCAGCGCGGATATTGGCGGCGGAGCATGAGGCTTATAGCGAGGGGATCCGGCAGGTGCTGAGCGGGGAGTGGGAAGTAAGAGGGCGGCGGTGGGTGAGGCGGTAGGCGGCTAGCTGGCGGGCGCGCGGCGGCAACGCGAGAGGCAGTTACTTTGAGATGGGGATGTCTATGTAGCTCGAGGGGAGCCACTGGATGGAGAGTGGCGGGCCGGCGTCCTTGATGGTTTCGTCGGAGACATCTTTGCCGGTTCCGTAATTAATTTGGCGGCCGGGCTCTTTGATCACGCTGAGGACGAGGACGATGCGGGAGCCGGGCTGGAGTTTGCGGCTCATGAGGCGGGTGCTGCGGAAGTCGAGATGCTCGCGCTTGCCGGGAGTGAGGAGCTTGCGGCGGCTGCGGTCGTGAGTGTAGCTGGCGCGGGTCCAGTATTCGCTGAGCTGGATGTATTTGTTTTGCGGGGTGAGCTCGTAGAGGTCGGCTTGGAAATCGAAGTCCTTTTTGTTGATGATGACGTCGAGGCCGGCGGAGAAGAGGCCGCTCATTTCCGTTGAGGCGGGGAGCGGGTCGCTGATGAAAGCGATTCCGTTGTGGGTGTCTATGGAGTCGTCGAGTACTCCGCCGCCGGTGCGGGGACGGTCAACGTCGCTGCGGTCGGAGAGGTTGACGTTGAGTTCGACGGGAAGGGCTGCGGAGGATTTGTCCTCGGTGAGCTGAAAGGCGGGGGATGGGGATGAGGCCGTCGGGGAGGATGGAAGCGGGGAAGTGGCAGGAGCCGAATTCAAAAAGAAACGCATTGAGCTGTTGCCCATGGTGGCGAGCGAGGGGGCGTGCTTCCAGAGATTGGCTCCGGTGACCTCGTAATTGACGCTGCCGGCGAGGAGAGCGGGGCGGGGCGCGTCTTTGAAGACGTAGTCGAACCACTGGTAGCGGAGTTCGGTGATGTCAATTTTGGCGACGGGATCGAGCGGCATTCCGGCGATTGATTCAAAGAGATGGCCGCGCGCGGAGATGACGCCGTATTGCGCGTTGAAGTGATCGTAGGGGCCGATGAGCAGATAGTGGTCGGCCTGCATGGCATATTTCTCGAGCTGGCTGTAGTAGTAGACGGCGGCGCCGGGGCCTCCGTAGTAGTAGCCGGCGGTGAGGAGGACCGGGATGGTGACTTTAGAAAACTCCTTCTGGAAAGGGACCATGGCTTGCCAGTAGGCGTCGTAGCCGGGGTGGGCGATCCACTGATCGAAGGCAGGGTTGGGCGTGCCGTCAATCTTGTCGAGGTCGCGGTAGGCGCGGCCGCTGAGATACCAATCGCGATCGAGTTTCTGCCAGCGCGTGTGATCGTCGTAGACGGCGTCGTCATCGGTCTTTTTGTCGAGGGTGTAGAAGGGCCAGGGGTAGACGAAATTCCAGAAGACATTGCCTTCCATCGGCACGTCCTGGCCGGGGGCGGCGGCGGCGGTGGGCATGAGTGCCTTGAGAGCTTTGGGCATGCGCTTGGCGGCGGCCCACTGGGTGAATCCCTCATAGCTGCCGCCGAACATGCCGACGCGGCCGTCGCTCCAGGGCTGGGCGGCGATCCAGTCAATGACGGCGGAGGCATCGAGCGAGTCGTAGATGTAGGCGGAGGGCGAGTCGGGGCTGCAGGATTTGCCGCGGACGAAGGCGGCGACTCCGGCAAACCCGTTCGCGGCGGACATGCGCGGGTCAACGAGGAGCTGGTCGGGGGCGCCGACGTAGATGGAGAAGCTGAGGAGCGCGGGGAGGGCGGCGGGCGCCGAGTTTGAGGCGGCGGATGCGGAGCCAGATGAGGCAGGGCGAGGTCGCATGAGGTCGGCGCAGAGAGCGACTCCCGCAGGAGTGTGGATGAGGATGTTGGTGTCGGTGAAGTAGCGGCGGGCGTCGTCGGCAGCGATGAGGGGCGGAGTGAGGCGGGCGGTATCGCGAATGATTTTGTTGAGGAGGTAGTCGTTGATGAGGGTGAGGGCGTCGGGGAGGGAGATGGTGTCTTTGGATTTTTGCGCGTCGAGGTCGGATTGGAGGGAGCGGAGGCTTTGGGCGGAGTCGGCGTAGGCGAAGGTGCGGATGACCTGGGAGGAGGGCCAGTCGGGGAGTTTGGCGAACACTTCGCGGAAGGATTGGGCGTAGGCGTCGTCGAAGGAGAGAGCGGCGGCGGACTGCTTGAGTTTGGCGAGGGCGAAGATTTCATAGGGCACGTAGACCCAGGTGGAGCGGGAGGGAATGATGGGCTGGGCGCGCCAGGCTTCGCGGAGGGAGGCGAGGGTGGAGAGGGAGTCGCGATATTTTGCTGCGGCGAGCTGGAGCTGGAAGAGGGAGTCGAGGGAGTGGGCGCGGTCGTCGTCGGAATTGGTGGTGGAGCTCGCTATGTATATAGATGCGGCCTGGGAGGCGAGGGCGGAGATGGCGCGGTCGAGAGCGTGGTCGGAGTCGGCGGGGTCTTTCGAGAGATCGGCGGCGAGCGCGGCGGCGAGATCGGCGGCGGATTGGGGGAGGCGGAGAGATGGGGCGGGTGCGGAGGTGGGGGCGGAAGTGGGAGCTGGGGCTGATTGAGCGGAGGCGGGGACGGGCGCGGCGAAAAAAAGTGCGAGAGGAGCGAAGGCGCAGAAGAGGGGGAGGAGGCTTATTCGAAAAGCGGGGGAAGATTTGGAACGAGAGATGCGGAAGCGGAGGAGCTTGGACACGTGCGAGCCTCACTTGCCGGGGTTGCGCCCCGCGCAAGAGTCTAACAAAGTAAGTCGGCGGTGGAGTGGGAGAGGCGGGGGGAGAGGCGGGGAGTGGGTCGAAGTGGGATGAAGTTTCTTTTTGGAGCAGGGAGATTTTAAAAGTGCGGCGCGAAGCTTTTGGTGGATTGCGTCGGCCGGAGAGGGGCTTGTAGGGTGGAGGATGATGGGGGAGGTGTCGGCGCGGGGGAGTGCGGGGGGAGATTTCGACGCAAGTTTTCGGGAGACGCTGGAGATTGGTGAAGCGGAGCGGGAGCGGGAAGAAGCCGGGTAATGGTGAAGCGGAGCGGGAGACGCTCGGGTAATGGTGAAGCGGAGCGCAGCGAGGGAAGCCCTCGCTGCGGACGGAGATAATTGTCGCTTCGTTGCACTGCGCGACGGCCTTCGGCAGAGCGGAAGCGCTCAAAGAGCGCGCGTCGAATTGTAAAAACAGGGCAAGGGCAAGGCAAGAGCGAAGGCAAACAAGGGACGGCCTTCGGCAGAGCGGAAGCGTCCTAGGACGCCGGATATCGAATTAGTGAAGGGCGGGCGCAAAGGCAAGAGCGAAGGCAGCGGTCGGATCGCAGAGCGAACGCAAGCCCCTTGGCAGAGCGAAGGCAAACAGAAGCTGTGCCTTGCGGGCGAGAGCGGAAGCCAGATAAGGTAGACGAGCGCTTCGAGCGGGCCTTCGGCAGAGCGGAAGGCAGAGTGAGGATGAGAGCCGGTCGCGGACGGCGGAAATTTTTCAGAGGAGACGGACGCCGGTGAGTGCTTCGCATTTTTGCCAGAGGGCGGCGGCGACGGATTTCATCTTTGGCTTGCGGGGCGATGGCGGCGAGGCCGAGGGTAGCCGCGCGCGTCGAGGAAGCCGTGCGGGCCGTAGTAAGCGCCGGATGGGCTGCGGTGATCGGTGGCGGCGTAGAGGGTGGGGAGGGCGCCCGGTCGACTGAGTTGAGGACGAGGAGATGAGTTGCCGGCACGCAAGCGCGCATGGGACGCTGCGAGGCGGACGCGTCGCGGATGAAGAGGTTGGTGTCGGCGACGCCGGGATGGGCAGCGATGGAGAGGACGGGGATATGTCGGCGCGGAGGCGGCGGTCGAGTTCGAAGGCAAGCATGAGGTTGGCGAGCTTGGATTGCGCCGTAGGCTTTGCCGGGGGTGTAGTAACCGGCGAGTTGTAAGTCGTTGAGATGGATTTTTCCGCTCTTGTGCGTGATGGACGCGACGAGTGACAATGCGCGGCGGCCGCGGCGAGGTGGCGGCTGTGCTGATGAGGGCCGGGAAGCAGCAGTCCGGTGAGGGCGAAGTGGCCGAGGACGTTGGTGCCGAATTGCGATCTCGAAGCCGTCGCGTGAGTTTCGGTGCGTTTGGGTATGGCCATGACGCCGGCGTTGTTGATGAGCAGGTGGAGGCGGCTGGCCGGACGCGAGATAGTCGCTGCGCGAATTTGTGGACGCTAGCGTGCGAGGCGAGGTCGAGGGTGCGGGCTTCGACTCGTGCGCCGGGGACTGTGTTCGCGAGATTTGCTGCGCGGCGGCTTCGGCTTTCGGTAGCGAGCGGCAGGCGAGGATGACTCTTGCGCCTTTGCGGGCGAGGTCGAGCGCGGTGATGTAGCCGATGCCGCTGTTGCCTCCGGTGACGATGGTGGTGATGCCGGATTGATCGGGGATGTTGGCGGCGGTCCAGTGACTCATGTCGCGATTGTATGCGCGGCGACTGCTAATTGTGATGAGTGGTGAGGGTGACGACGAGTGGAATGAGCGCGAGGAGGAGGATGCGGCCATCATGGCCCAGGCGGCGGGGCGGGCCATGTTGAAGGTGTAGCCGAGGCCGCTGCGTTTGGGGACCAGGAGGGCTGCGTCGCAGGGATTGTAGTAGAAGAGGCCGGCGATCCAGTGGGCGGGATCGGTGACGTCGGAGGCGCGGGCGAGTTCGGGATGGCGGCGGGCCTGGACAACTATATATATGGCGACGGCGATGAAGGTGAGGAGGAGCAGCGCGATTCCGGCAGGGATGTAGCGGGTGGGGTCGGAGGTGAGCGGGAGCAGGCTGGTGGCGGCGAAGGTGATGGAGAGCAGCCAGGCGACGGCGCGGAGAATGTTGCGGGTCATGCGGAAGAGCGCGGGCTGGGTGATGGTGGAGGGGGAGAAGCGCGCGGTGAGGGGAGCGAGGACGGCCATCCACAGGATGAGGAAGGCGGAGAGGCCGATGGGCCAGAAGACATCGAGCGGAGTGCGGGAGGCGAAGCGGTTGGGGGAGCCGTTCATATCCCAATGCACGGGGAAGGTGGAGGGGATCTCTGACCAATGGGTGGCGAGGATGAAGGCGGCGGCGGCGAGGGGGAGGAGGGCGGCGAGGGTTGATATCCACCAGGCGATGTCGGGAGCGGGAGCGGGGGAGAGCGAAGCGGTGCGGGTGATGGGGACGTGGCGGCGGTGAGGGAGGAGAGAGCGCCACATCCACGCCCAGAGGAAGAGCAGAGCGATGAGCTCGAGGATGGGGCCGGCGATGAGGAGGAGGTTTGAAGTGCGGGAGATGGCGAGGGAGGGCGAGGGCGACTCCGGCGGCAGCGATAAGTGCAGTTACGGTTACATATATGCGGATGAGGCGGGAGCAGGCGGGGGAGGAGCGGAACTCGGGGGTGACGTGGATGCTGAGGATGAGCGAGTGCCGGCTCCAGAGCAGCGGGACGAGGAAGGCGGCGGGCACGATGAGCGCGGGGAGGAAGAGCAGGAGGTAGGGCGCGATGCCGGCGGCATTCGAAAAGGGCATGGAGAGGGCGGCGGCGAGAGTGAGCGGGTGGGTGAGGGGCGTGGAGGTGAGAGGCATGGGGCTAGCTCCTGAGGACGGCGGCGATATCGCGCTTGATGGTGCGGGCGGCGATGCCTTTGAGGCGCATCTCTGCGATGAGGTGGCGGAGGCGTAGACGGAAGTCATCTACCTCGGAGGGAGAGAGCGGGATGGCGGGGCGGCGGGGGAGGACGATGGCGCGGCGGCCGTGGCCGAGATCAATCCAACCCTCGGTGGCGAGCTCGCGATAGGCGTCGGCGATGGTGTTGAAGTGGACGCCGAGCTGAGCGGCGAGGGAGCGGATGCTGGGGAGGGCGTCGCCGGGGGCGAGGTCGCCATTCGACAGATGGAGGCGGACCTGGTCAACGACCTGGCGGTAGACGGGGACGGGGGAGTCGAGGGTAACGGTGATGGAGGGAGCGGGCACAGTGTATGTCTCGACTATACAGTTATCAGGAGCCGGAAGGTGCGAGCGGCGGAGCGGGCGGGTGGGAGCGGGAGAGCAGGACGGCTCCCGCGGTGGCGAAGATGGAGATGCCGATGAGGCCGATGGGGCCCCCGATAAGCAGTGAGACGCCGGTGAAGAGGAGGGGAATGATGCCGCGGGCGTTGGCGTTGATCGAGGCATGGAGGAGCGAGGTGAGGATGACGCTGCGGTAGCGGATGAGGAGGGCGCATTGGAGGAGGCCGATGCTGAAGGTGAAGGCGCACATCATGACGATGCCGGTGAGGGGATGGCCGGGGTAGTTGAATCCGCCGGCGACGATGGGCGCGTGCCAGAGGCCCCAGATGATGGAGTAGATGGCGGTGGCGCGCCAGCGGCCGAGGGGGAGCAGGTGAGGGAGGAGGTAGCCGGTCCAGCCAAACTCTTCTCCGAAGGTAAAGAGGATGTTGAGGAAGGGCGCGAAGAGGAAGGTGGATGCAGACATGGCGAAGATGAGGACGCGGGCGGGGGGAAGATGTTTGCCGGGAGGGAGGGGAGCGGCCTGGGCGAGGGCGATGGCGGGATCACCAGTAAAGACGCCGAAGTGGAGGAGCGCGGTGAGCGCGTAGATGAGGGCGAAGAGGCAGGGGACGCCGATGAGGATGGCGAGGTAGGGCTTGAGGGAGTGGGGGAGGGTGAGGCCGGCGGAGCTAAATCCTTCGCGGGTGATGAAGCGGCGGGTGATGAAGGCGGAGATGGCGGGGAGGAGCATGCATCCCGCGAGGAGGGCGGTGGATTTGAGGTTGAGGGTAGCGAAGCGGACGCCGTGGGCGAGGGCGAAGAATTCGATGGCCCAGGTAAGGGTGAAGCAGAGGGCGAGGAAGGAGGCGATGCCGCGCCAGTAGACGGGGTGGGATGGCGGGACGGCGGAGGCGGGCATGGGGAGAGTGTATGGAGGAGGTATACAGTTGTCAAGAAGGGGGAGGGGGGCGAGTAGGATGTTGAGCATGAATCGGGGCGTTAATGGAAGGTGACTAAAGCGAAGACAGGAGTTATCCCGCCGCTGTCTGTCGTGAGGGTTGCGTCGAACGGGCCGTTCAAGATGATCACTCCAGACCTGTCGAGAGTGATTTCGCAGCAGGAGGGCGCGAAGGATAATAAGCCTGCTTTCACCAAAGGATAGGTGGTTCAGCCATGAAGGCTAGACGGGTTAATTCGTTGCTTGCGTGCTGGATTTTTGCAGTGGCCGCTATGGGACAGCAGCAGGCCCACACACCGGCTCAGGACGACGGCTTTTTCTTGATCGATCAGTCGAAGCCATACCTTTATGTGGTTGTCAATCATGTCGGCCCTCGAAGCCCTTTGCGAGATGGGGAGCCAAACACTGGCCTATGGCTGCATCTCGTAAATAACTGCCGAATAAGCATCGTTGTAGTTGGGGCGCGACCGTCTCTTGAGCTTGGGGACAAATCGCGGTGGATCGAAGACGAAGTGGTTCCGAATAAGCCTTCGACGGGAACAGAATCTGTGGGGTCCGGGGTTGGTTATCGACAGGGTCAAGACGACTTGACAGATATTTTTCTGTTGCCAAATGCAAGCGAATCTGAGGTCCGGGGTGCTGAGGCTTCGGCTCATGATCCAGACGGATCGCCGCGCGTCTCTCGTCCACATGGCTACAACGAACAGTCTCAGCCTGGACCTCCCTTCCTAAATGTGATTCCTCCGGGAACTGACATTTCGTTCAGTGTGCCTTCGGATCATGTGAGCCCCGTCTGGCACTTGGAAATACCGTTCCGCTTCGCTCTTAAACACAAAGACAAATTCCGCCAGCCATACAGCTATGTGGCGCTTTTCTGGGACGATCTCTCGGCGGCGGATCGCGTCATCATCAGCGGGACATCTCCTGGTCATCCGACAGCAACCAATACTTTCGCCGCACACCAAGGTGGCCATGCCTCCTCCTTGCCCCACTGATCCGCGGAGGGGATGGATCGGCGGCAGGTGGAGTGGAGGCGGTGGGGTGCGTTGCGGCGGCGGGCGGAGGAGCGCGGTGAGCGCGTAGATGAGGGCGAAGAGGCAGGGGACGCCGATGAGGATGGCGAGGTAGGGCTTGAGGGAGTGGGGGAGGGTGAGGCCGGCGGAGCTAAATCCTTCGCGGGTGATGAAGCGGCGGGTGATGAAGGCGGAGATGGCGGGGAGCAGCATGCATCCCGCGAGGAGGGCGGTGGATTTGAGGTTGAGGGTAGCGAAGCGGACGCCGTGGGCGAGGGCGAAGAATTCGACGGCCCAGGTAAGGGTGAAGCAGAGGGCGAGGAAGGAGGCGATGCCGCGCCAGTGGACGGGATGGGATGGGGGGAGGGCGGAGGCGGGCATGGGGAGAGTGTATGGAGGAGGTATACAGTTGTCAAGAAGGGGAGGGGGGCGAGTAGGATGTTGAGAGGAGAAGAGCGATGGGGTTGAGGCGAATGGTGTCGATCAGACTCCAAAAGCAGCGGTTCCCCAGGTTTCCAAATAGATCACGGAGGACATCCCGTGCGAAATGAACTCCGTATCGCCGCTCTTTCGGTTGCCGTCTTGCTGACAGCCTCCACGTCCGGACAAACGTCCCCGAACACGGTAGCCCCGGCAGTGCCGATCCTTCTGGGATCCACACTGCCGATGTACCCTCCTATCGCCAAAGCCGCTCATGTAACCGGGAAAGTGGTCGTGCGGGTGATCGTCAGAGACGGGCTGGTCGTGAAGACCGAGATAGTGTCCGTCAACGATGGGCGTTCGGGACAGCGGTTCTTGGAGTCGCCAACGGTCGAGAATCTGAAGACCTGGCGCTTCGCCGCCGACGTGACGGGTGCCTTCACGGTGAGCTACACGTATGAAATCTCCGGCACGGAGACCGAAGAGCCGACGAACGCCAAAGTCGAAATGCTCCCTTCTCTGGACGTGAAGATCACGGCGCGACCTGTGAAACCGACCTGCATGGACTGTGGAGCGCCGCCGTCGGTGATCCTTCCGCACAAACCCTAGAAATCCCCCCGCAGGCCGCGTTAGCGACCCGTAACCTGGGGAAATAATGTTGCCGGCGGCATCATAAGAGGGCCCGGACACTTGATTGTTCGGCGCAAGGCGGGCGGGCGCGGAAGGGATGGATCGGCGGCAGGTGAGTGGAGGCGGTGGGGTGCGTTGCGGCGGCGGGCGGAGTAGGTGCGGTGCGCGGTTCTATTGGCGCAAGTGAAGACCAGCAGTTCCCGAAAGCGATATTTGAAAAGCTGCCGAAGGCTTCGGTGGTATTGCGCGGTTGGCCGATCGGCTTGTAACGTGAGCGGATAATGGGGGAGGTGTCGGCGCGGGAGAGAGGTTGGGTTGGCGGATTGGTAACCAGGATGCGCCGCCAGAGCGGCGCGACGGGAATGGCCGCTTCGCCTAACGGCTGCGCGGAAGGTGGCTCGCCAGCGCGAGCCGCGTGAAGTCGGAAAAACTAAAGCGCGGAGATAATGATGCGCCGGCGGGCGCAAGGCCGGAGGCTGCGCTCGGACTGGCTGTTGAGAACAACCGCAGGGGCAAATCGAAAGGAAAGAGCAACTGCAGGGCAGAGAGGATGCGCCGCCAGAGCGGCGCGACGGGAGTGGCCGCTTCGCCTAACGGCTGCGCGGAAGGTGGCTCGCCAGCGCGAGCCGCGCGAAGTTGGAAAAACTAAGCGCGGAGATAAGGATGCGCCGGCGGGCGAAGGCCGGAGGAGCGCCGGACTGGCGGATGAGAACAACCGCAGGGGCAAATCGAAAGGAAAGAGCATGCAGGGCAGAGAGGATGAGCCGCCGAGCGGCGCGACGGGAGTGGCCGCTTCGCCAACGGCTGCGCGGAAGGTGCTCGCCAGCGCGAGCCGCGCGAAGTTGGAAAAATAAGCCGGAGTGGGCGCCGCAGGCCGGAGAGCGCGGAGCGGATGGATCGGCGGCAGGTGATCGGCGGCAGGTGCGGCGGAGGTCGGCGGAGGCGGAGTGGGGTGCGTTGCGGCGGCGGGCGTTGAGGAGAGAATTCTGAGAGAGGGTTTGACGGTGAACTGGAGCCGGGGGCGGCGGGACTGGCTGAGGGTCCAGACGAAGCTTTTCGTAACCGCCCGAAAATCAACTGCCCGAATCAATTGCCCGAAAATCAATTGCCTGAAAATCAATTGCGGGCTGTTGGGGAAGCGGCGGGTGGTCGAATAGAATGGCGCAGACATGACGCTGGCCAACGGATCGAAGCTGGGCCCCTATGAGATCAAGTCGCTGCTGGGACAGGGCGGGATGGGCGAGGTGTACCGCGCCCGGGACACGCGGTTGCAGCGCGATGTGGCGATCAAGGTGTTGCCGGCGTCGTTTGCGCGGGACCAGGAACGGCTGCGGCGGTTTGAGCAGGAGGCGCGGTCGGTTGCGGCGCTGAACGATCCCCATTTGCTGATCGTGTTTGATGTGGGGACGATGCCGCTTGAGCATGATGGGCAGACTGAGACGATTCCCTATCTGGTGTCGGAGTTGCTGGAGGGGACGACGCTGCGGGAGCGGCTGACGAGCGGCCCGCTGCCGGAGAGAAAGGCGCTCGATTATGCGGTGCAGATTGCGCGGGGGCTGGCGGCGGCGCAGGACCGCGGGATCGTGCATCGCGACATCAAGCCGGAGAACATATTTGTAACCAACGAAGGGAGAGTAAAAATTCTCGACTTCGGGCTGGCGAAGCTGACGGAAGCAAATGCGGGATCGGGGTCGGGCGGCAACGAGGCGGTGCTGGAGACGCAGGTGGTGCATACGCGGGCGGACGTGGTGATGGGGACGGCCGGGTATATGGCTCCCGAACAGCTGCGGGGCAAGACGGTGGATGCACGCAGCGACATTTTCAGCTTCGGCGCGGTGCTTTACGAGATGTTGTCGGGGCGGCGGGCGTTCACTGGCGACAGCAGCGCGGATGTGATGAGCGCGATTTTGAATTCCGATCCGCCGGAGATGACGACGGAGAAGGTTGCGGTATCGCCGGGCCTGGACCATATTGTGCGGCGGTGTTTGGAGAAGAGTCCGCAGCAGAGGTTTCAATCGGCGGGAGATCTGGCATTTGCGCTGCAGGAGTTGAGCGGGCTGCGGTCAACGACGAGCGGCTCGGGGACGATGGCGCGGGCGGGGACGGGCGCGTATCCGGTGGGCGCTGGAGTGCTGGGGGCGGGGAAGAGCCGGTGGGTGATTCCGGCGGTGGTGGTGGCGTTGCTGGCGGGGGCGGTGGGAGGGACGTGGTGGTTGGCGCACAGAGGAGGGCCGGTGGGGCCGCCGAAGTTTACGCAGGTGACATTTCAGCAGGGGCTGGTGAAGTCGTCGCGCTTCATGCATGACGGGCAGACGATTATTTCCGCATCGCGATTTGGGTCAGAGCCGGGGATGGGGCTGCATGTGGGGACGACGGAGACGGTGGGGGTGCGGTCGCTGGATACGGTGGCGGACGATGTGGCATCGGTATCGGTGAACGACGACATACTGCTGATCA
>CAVZTG010000007.1:0-49383 GCA_963778195.1 Terriglobales bacterium
AATGATGAGATTGGGGAATGCGCGCGGGGAGGACCGAGGCGCTGGCTCGGTGGACTCGTCATAGTTGGGGACGAAGTCAACGGTATCGAGGATCAATGTCGGAGAGGAGTTCGCTGGAGATGCGGGTGAGACGGGCCTCGGTGTAGCGCATCGCTGCCGGTGGGATCGCCGTCGACCGAACCGAAGTTGCCCTGGCCATCGACCAGCGGATAGCGCATGCTGAACGGCTGCGCCAGCCGCACCATCGCGTCATAGATCGCGGAGTCGCCGTGCGGGTGGTAGTTGCCCATGGCGTGGCCGACAACTTTGGCGCACTTGGTGTACTTCTTGTTGGCCTGCAGCCCCATCTCCTGCATGGCGTACAGGATGCGGCGATGCACCGGCTTCAGGCCGTCGCGCACGTCCGGCAGCGCCCGCCCGATGATGACCTCATATCAGTAGTCGAGATAGGAGCGGCGCATCTCGTCTTCGATGTTGATGGGGACGAGGGAGGCGGCGCCGGTGGGGCCTTCGGATGGGTCTGGGGGATCGAGCGGAAGCTGGGGATTTTGATCGTCTGGCATGGTGGTTTAGGCGGCTTCTAACTGATTGATTTCTTTATATTTTAGCAGAATTTTTGCGACAGAGAATGGGCCCCAAAGTGTGTCGAATGTTCGACTTAGCGGGGGGTTGAAAAGAGGGCTTTTGGGGGCTGCGGAGTTGCACTGTTTGAGGTGCAATTTGAGTGGCCGGCGGAGAGGATTATTGCACGGTTCTGGTGCCGGGGCGCTCGGCGATGAGATTGGGAATGCGCGCGGGGAGGACGGAGGGCTCGCTGGTGGACTCGTCATAGTTGGGGACGAAGTCAACGGTATCGAGATCAATGTCGGAGAGGAGTTCGCTGGAGATGCGGGTGAGACGGGCCTCGGTGTAACGCATGGCGGCAGGTGGATCGCCGTCAACGGAGCCGAAGTTTCCCTGACCGTCTATGAGCGGATAGCGCATGCTGAAGGGCTGCGCGAGGCGGACCATGGTGTCGTAGATGGCGGAGTCGCCGTGGGGATGGTAGAGACCCATGGTTTGACCGACGACCTTGGCGCACTTGTTGTACTTCTTGTTGTATTGCAGGCCCATCTCCTGCATGGCGTAAAGAATGCGGCGATGGACGGGCTTGAGGCCGTCGCGGATGTCGGGCAGGGCGCGTCCGATGATGACCGACATGGAGTAGTCGAGGTAGGAGCGGCGCATCTCGTCTTCGATATTGATGGGGACGAGAGAGGCGGCACCGGTGGGGCCCTCGGAGGGGTCTGGAGGATCGAGCGGAAGCTGGGGATTTTGATCGTCTGGCATGAGGGTTTAGTCGGCTTCTAACTGATTGATTTCTTTATATTTTAGCAGAAATTTCAGGGGCGAAGAATGGGCGTCAAAGTCTGTCGAATGTGGAACTTAGCAGGGGGTTGAAAAGCGGTGTTTTGGGGGGTGCGCGGATGCACTGTTTTAGGTGCAATTTGAGGTTAATCAAGGTTGTGTTTAGGAATTGATTAAGGAAGAATTAGCGGATAAAGTTAAATTAAATTATGAAGCGGGGCGTACAAGGAAGGTTTCTTTCTCAAGGGAGCGGCACTCCGCATGTTTATAAGGCCTATGTGCCTGGGGCTTTGCCACCGACGCCTGGGCTGCGTTTGCCAGCTGCCACGGATCGGCTGCAAATGCGTGCCGCGCTCGCTTTGGGGAGGCTGGATGGACTGGGGCGCGTCTTGCCGGATGCGGACCTTCTGCTCTATTTCTACACGCGTCGCGAGGCGGTGTTGTCCTCTCAGATTGAAGGTACGCAGTCTTCCCTCTCCGACTTCCTGCTGTTCGAGTCCGGCCGTAGTGCATCGGACACGATGGATGTTCGAGAGATTTCAAATTATGTGGCTGCACTTCGACACGGGCTTACACGGATTCGGGAGGGATTTCCGCTCTCACTGCGATTGCTGCGCGAGATGCATGGTGTGTTGATGCAGAGCGGACGGGGAAGCGAGGCAACTCCGGGGGAGTTCAGGCGAACGCAGAATTGGATAGGCGGATTGAGGCCGGGGAACGCAGTATATGTTCCGCCGCCGGTGCCGGAGATGGAGGCATGCCTGGATGGGTTCGAGAAGTTCATGCATAAAGGTGCGCTGGAGTTTTCGCCGCTGGTCCAGGCTGCCTTGTTGCATGCGCAGTTTGAGTCCATTCATCCATTTCTTGACGGCAACGGAAGGTTGGGAAGGCTGCTGATTGCGCTTCTACTGGTAGAGCGTGAGGTGCTCTCGGAACCACTGCTATACCTCTCGTTGTATTTGAAGCAGCACCGGAGTGAGTACTACGATCATTTGCAAAGAGTGAGATTGAGGGGTGAGTGGGAGGAGTGGGTGGAATTCTTCCTGGAAGGAATTTGCACGACGGCAGAGAGTGCCACGGCGTTGGCCGGAAATCTGCTGGGGCTCTTTAAGAGGGACCAGCAAAAGCTGCAGGATGCCGGAAGGCAGCGGGGATCATTGATGCAGGTTTTTCAGGTAATGCAGAGAGATCCCTATTTGAGTATTGAGCGGGCGTCCGCGGAAACTCATCTAAGTAAGCCCACCGTCATACTCGCATTGCAGGGACTTGAGTCGCGAGGACTGGTGAAGGAGATCACCGGCAAGCAGCGCTATCGCATATACGCCTATGTCGAGTATCTGAACCTGCTCGATGAAGGAACGGAGATTGCGCGGTAAACCGGGCCGACTCAAGGCAAAAGCTGGGCGAGGGTGAGAGTGGTGAAGGCGGCCTGTGCGATGAGGAGGACTGCGCCGAGGACGAGGAAGGCGCGGCGCCAATTTGTTTCCAGGGCATCGGCCCATACTCCGCCGGCGAAGGTGAAGATGAGGGGGAGCGCCCAGAGCCAGGGCTGGCTGAAGACGCTGGTGGTGATGAGAGGGAGCAGCGGGAGGGAGAGGATGAGCGGAGCGGTATTGCCGAAGTAGCGGGAGCGCCGGGTGCCGCAATAAAGCAGTAGTGCGACGCCGAGCGAGATGAGCAAGGGAGCATTCTGCAGATTGAGCAGTGCAAAGCGCGCGGGGAGCCAGGAGAACCAGATGCGGGCGGCGCCGCCGCGCCAGAGATAGCTGAAGGCGCCGGGAGAGAATGCGTAGCTGGCGAAGAGGATGACGAGGCCAGTGAAGCCGGCCATGCCGAGGACGGGCATGACTTCGGCGCGACGATGTTCGGCGAGGTAGTACATGAGGATGATGGCGGCGACGAATCCGAAGATAGCGGCGACGATGTGAGCGGCAGCGGTGAGGCCGAGGGCGAGAGCGAGGAGGGCGATGCGATACTTCCACTTTTTCTGCGGGCCCTGCATGGCGTGGGCGACGCCGATGGCGGTATAGATGATTCCGTAGAGGCCCCAGGCGGCGAGGATCTCGTTGTTGGGGGCGGTGGCGGCGCGGAGGATTTCGGGATTGAAGCAGTAGAAGGCGAGCGCAAGAAATCCGCCCTCGTTGCCGAAGAGGCGGCGCGCGACCCACCAAAGTCCGCCGCCGAGCCAGATGGCGAAGATGACGAAGGGGAGATGTTCGAGCCAGAGGATGAAGTGGAGCTGGTGGCGCATTTCCCAGAGAGAAGTGTCGGAGGATTCGCCGGTGTAGATGCGATTTTCGGGAGCGCGGAAGTGGTCGGCGAATTCTGAGACGATGCGATCGAGGGTGAGGGGGAGGCCGGCGACGCGGTAGGCGAGGGTCCCGTCCTGCGGATTGCCGCAGCTGGTGAAGTATCCGGCGAGTGGGGAGGGCTTCTCCCACATTTCGCGGCCGCAGCGGGCGTAGTTATAGTCCTGGTCGGTGAGGGACTGGTGAGAGATGACCCAGAGGCACTCGGCAAGCATGACGAGGAGTAAGAGGGCGGCGACGCGCTGGGGTCGGCCGATGCGGAGTCGAGGCAGGGTCATGGGCGGGCAGGACGGGGAGGGGAGTGCAGCTTTGAGTTTAATTGAGGCGGGGAGGGGGAGGATTGCAGACCGGAGCGGGGAGGTGAACCGGCGTTATTCATTGTGCAAAACAAAGCAGCAAAATCGCGCAAATTTATGTTCTCAAAGCGTTACAGAACGGCTAGAGTGGCAAGCGGTAAAGAGCCCCGCCGGGCGCTCGATTGAAAGTCCACCCGCTATCGCCGGCAAATTAAAACTCAGCTGAAAGGAATTTCCAGCATGATGTCTTTCGCACTGTGTTCCAGCAAGTCGTTTCGCTTTGCCGCCGCCGCGATGGCGATTGTGGCCGCTGCTGCAATTTCACCGAACGCCGCAGAGGCTCAGATGAGCGTCAAGCCGGGACTGTGGGAGAACACCTCCAAGATGACCATGGCCGGCATGCCGCAGATCTCTCCCGAGCAGATGGAGAAGATGAGAGCCGCGGGCATCAAGATGCCGTTCATGGGCGAGGAGACCAAGGTGAAGTCGTGCGTGACCAAAGAGGAGATCGAGAAGTTTGGCGCGCCGAAACCTGAAACTCAGAAGCAGTCGGGATGCGAGATGCAGAATTTCAATCGCACCGCGACGGGATACACCGGACACATGGTGTGCTCGGGCAACATGACGGCGACAGCAGACTTCACCGTGACCATCATCGATCCGAACCACATCACCTACACGATGAAGATGGATGGGACCTCAAAGGGTGGCAAGCCAATTCACATGACCATGGACAGCTCCGGCAGCTTCCTCAGCCCCGACTGCGGCAGCGTAAAGCCGGGCTCGCCTGAGATCGAATAACGCCGACACTTGATGGCATAAGCGGCGATGTCAACTTTCCCAGCTTTTCTTTCGGGCGTTCTCGTTTTAATCGTTGGATACGCTCCTCAAACCCCCGCGCATTTTCGACGCGGGGAGTGGGAGTATGTAGCGCAGAGCAAGTTTTTCGCCACGGACCAGGTCAGCCACGTATGTGTACGAAACGGAACGGTTGATGAGTTGCTTTCTGTCGGCCCTCACCACCCTTGTTCCGTTATAGATGAGCGTTCCGACGGAGCAGTTACCACACTAACGATGGAGTGTAAGGGAAACAATAAGGTGCGCGACTTTCAGTCGCGTATCCAGATCGTTGCCGACTCCGATACCCATGCGCATGGCAACATGCAAGTTGTGGTCGAAAAGAATGGAACTCCCACTGACGGTGACTCGCAGTTGACCCTCTCCTGGAAGAGTGATCGCTGCACTGGGGAGTGATAGATTGCACATCCGCCGCCTTCTATCTATTCTGACGACGGATGCCTCCTGAAAAAATCAATCCGGAGCGGCTGGTATCAGCGGCAGCGGCAGACGATGATGCGTCGTTTGAGCTGAAGCTGCGGCCGCAGAAGCTGAACGAATTCATCGGGCAACCGAAGGTGAAGGAGCAGCTGGCGATTGCGCTGGAGGCGGCGAAGTCGCGGGGCGAGGCGCTGGACCACGTGCTGCTGTTCGGGCCGCCGGGGCTGGGCAAGACGACGCTGGCGACGATCATAGCGAATGAGCTGGGCGTGGGCTTCCAACAGACCTCGGGGCCGGCGCTGCAGATAGCGCTCGACCTGACGGCAATTCTGACGAATGTAAAAGAGCGGCAGGTGCTGTTTCTCGACGAGATCCACCGGCTGCAGCCGGTGCTGGAAGAGAAGCTCTACACGGCGCTTGAAGATTACAAGCTGGACATCGTGATTGGGCAGGGGCCGGGGGCGCGGACGCACGTGCTGGACCTGAAGCCGTTCACATTTGTGGCGGCGACGACGCGAAGCGGGCTGATCTCGGCGCCGTTGCGGTCGCGGTTCGGGATATTGCTGCGGCTGGAGTTTTATTCCGAAGACGACCTGCGGTTTATTGTGGAGCGCTCGGCAGAGGTGATGGGCGTGACGGTGGATGGCGAGGGCGCACAGGAGATTGCGATGCGGTCGCGGGGGACGCCGCGGATTGCGAACCGGCTGCTGCGGCGGGTGCGGGATTACGCGCAGGTGCGGGGCGCCGGGCACATTGATAAAGAGATCGCGCGGAAGGCGCTGACGATGCTCGAAGTGGATTCGCACGGGTTTGACGATCTGGACCGGCGGCTGCTGCTGACGATTATTGAAAAGTACGGCGGGGGGCCGGTGGGGCTGAATACGCTGGCGGCGGCGCTGGCAGAGGAAGAGGACGCGCTCGAGGAAGTGTACGAGCCGTTTCTGATACAGATCGGATTTCTGGACCGGACGCCGCGCGGCCGGGTGGCGACGCGGGCGGCATATGAGCACTTCGGGATTCCGGTGCCGCAGAAGGGCGCGCCGTGGCTGTTTTGAGTGCCGCTTAACCTTTCGGGTCTACGAGATACTGCTCGATTTTTCCGTCAGGCTCGATGTAGGTGGTGACCTGGACCGATTTTCCGCTGGCGAAGGTCACGGTGTAGACGTGGAAGGTCATGCCGCCGCGGAGTTCCTTCGACATCTTCTTCGAATTTGACCGGGGCGCCGAGCGGAGCGAGCGAGTCGGCGTAGTCTTTGATGGCTTCGGCAGTGAAGTAGTCGTTGGTGAGCTGGGTGAGGAGCGAGCGATCGAGCTTGCCCTGCTGGAGGGAGATGAAGATGGCGCGCGCCTGATCGGTGGTTGGATCGGCAGCGGCGGGCTTGGCTGGCTCCGGCGCCTTTTCTTCGGGCTTCGCAGCAGCAGCAGATGGGGCGGTTGCGGGTTGCGCCGGGGGCTTGAGTTCAGGAAACGCGATGGGGATCACGGCGCGCACGACGTCGCCGGCGCCGCCGGATGCGTCGAGGTTCGTCAACACGCAGAGCGCGCTCTGCAGATCGGGCCAGACCAGGTTGAGTGCGACAAATCCGGAGACCTCGCCGGAGTGGTAGATCATGGTGTGACCCTTGAACTTGTTGACCTGCACGCCGAGGCCGTATTTGCTGCCCTTGCCGTCTTTGAGGATGACTTCCGTTTCCATCGCCTGCCAGGAGGCTTTGGAGAGGATGCGGGGGTCCTGGTGGATCATGGCGATGTCCCACAGGCCGAGGTCGTGGGCGGTCATGGCGAGTTCGCCGGCGGCAAACATCCAGCCGAAGCCCTCTTTGGGCGCGGGGCGCAGGGGCCCGAGAGCGTGGCGGTAGTAGCCCTCGGCGTCGGTGTCGGCGAGGCGTTTGAAATCCTGATTCATGACGCTGGTCATCTGGAGCGGGGTGAAGACGCGCTTCTCAAGGAAGGCAAATAAGTCCTGTTTGGTTACGATTTCGACGATGCGGCCGGCGATGACGTAGTTAGTGTTGCTGTATTGCCATTGCGTGCCGGGCTCGAAGTCGAGCGGCTTCTTTCCCCAGACGTCGAGGATGTGCTGGGGAGTAGCGGGCTGCATCATGGTGGTCATGACGTAGTCTTCGGGCCAGTAATCCTGGTAGCCGGAGGTGTGGGAGAGGACCTGGCGGATGGTGACGTCATTGGCGCGGGTGAGGTCAGGCAGCCACTTGGAAATTTTGTCGTCAATGTTGAGCTTGCCCTCATCCTGGAGGATAAGGATGGCGGTGGCGGTGAACTGCTTGCTGATGGACCCGATGGAATATCGCATGTCGGCGCGGGCGGGCATGGGCGGATTGAGCCGGGCCATTCCGTAAGCCTCGGTGTAGACGACCTGGGAGTCTTTGACGATGGCGAGGGAGGCGGAGGGAATTCCGGAGGAGGCGACGGCGGCTTTGGCGGCGTCATTGATCTGCTGGCGCAGCTCGGGGGCGAGATCCGAAGCAGAATAAGCGGTGCCTTTGGCGGCGATCCAGTGCGGCCTGGGCGAATAGTTTTGCGGGCCGGGCACGACAGGAAGAGGCTGCTGGGCGACGGCGGGCACGGCGAGCGAGAGAAGCAGGAACAGCGAGCCGGCACGAAAATTGAGGCGCAGGGAGCGGCGGAGGGGCATCGAAGAAAAGGTAAGGCGCATAATTTAGTCCGTCCAGAGGGCGAAAGGTTCCGTTGAAAAGAGTAGCAGTTTCGCGGGGCATCAGTCAGGATCTCGCGAAAAACGTAAAATGGTGGCGGCGCCGGATCTGCGGCGCATAGATATAAGGAGCAAGACGATGACAGTAGGGAGCAAGCCTTCGATTACCGCAGCGGTAGAGCAGGCGGCGCAACAGGCCGGCCTGGTGGTGATATCGGCGACGGAGACGACAGGATTTGGCGAGGCTCCGACGGCGAGCTTTGAGCTGGCGCTGGCGAAGGACCCGGCGCGCAAATTGCGGCTGGAGCTGAGCGAGAATTTCGATTTCGACAAGCCGGAGTTATTGCCGGAGATGACGACGCACCTGGTGGAGTCGGCGCTGCGGCTGCGCAATCCGCGGCCGGATGCGTATGTGACGGTGGAGGGACTGCCGGTGAGCTTTTCCGACTTCAACTGGCCGTTTCACAAGTCAACGTCGGGGGCGGATACGTTCCTGGTCCACGGGACGATGCATTTGCTGGATGGAACGGGCACGCCGCTGCACGCGAAGATTGCGGCGAGCATGACGCTGACGTTTGCCGAGATTGTGCCGGCGCCGGAGCAGCCGTATGCGGAGACATTTATCTACAACGCGATACGGAAGACGCTGGACCAGGGGCAGCTGGAGATGGTGAAGAGCGGCAATCGCCAGCCGGTGCCGGTGACGACGCGCTACTACTCGCGGTGGCAGAAGAAGTTTCTGTTTACCGAGTCGAACCCGCAACTGCGGAGCGCGTATATTGCGCGGAAGCTTTATTGGCTGAGCGGAGTGAATGGCGGGCTGGCGCCGGTGTGGATCAGCGATCCGCGTGACGCGCAGTATTTGAATACGACGCAGGAAGAGCTGGCGGAGGGCGCGCTGGTGCTGGAAGCGGCGGGCATGGCGAAGGGTTGGGACAAGGGCATGTGGTCGGCGACGGAGAAGCTGATGGAGCAGCGGGAAGTTTACGAGGCGGCGCTGCATGCGGCGCTGGACTTCACCAAGCCGACGTTTAACGAGGACATGCGCGGCGGCCACACGAACATGTAGTTGGCGGCGTGTGAATGAGGCCGGAGCGCGGCGAGAGCGGCCGGCCTAGGCTTCGGCTCCGCAGACGGGACAGAAGCGGGCTTCGCCTTGAATGGCTGCGCCGCATTGCGCGCAGGTGCGGGCGACGAGGGGCGCGGCGACTGCTGCGGCCGGCAAAACAGACGTCATATAAACGGGCGCGCCGGGCGGCGAGATCGGCGTGACGGGGCCGTTGACGATGCGCGAATAAATCAGGAGCGCGAGTTCATCGTTGTAACGCTGCACGCGGAGAGGCATCAAGAAGGCCTCGATGAGGCCGGCGATGGCGGGAAGGCCAGTCCAGAAGAAACAGGCGTAGAGGATGCCGAGGCCGTTGCGCTTGAGATAGAACTGGTGGGCGCCCATCCAACCGAGGAGTACAGCGAGCAGGACACCGATGACTTCGTCTTTGCGGTAGCGCGCCATCTCCTGCACGAAGAGCGGGCGCTGCTGCTCGGTAAGGGATAGAAAGAGATTGTCTTCAGCGGACATGGTCGGCTCCTGGTAGAGATACGGCGGGGGGAGGGATGAAGTTGCAAAATTCTTCAGACGCGGGCGCCGCAGCTGCCGCAAAAGGCGGCGGCGGTAGCGACGGGGCGGCCGCAGTGCGGGCAGATTTGGATGGGCGGCGGCGGGCCTCCGTAGGGCATGGGGACGACCATGACGGGGGGAGCGGAGAGGGCCCAGATGAGGGCGACGATCCAACCGATGACGCTCCAGCCGAGGAAGAAGTTGAGCAGGAAGACGCCGAGGACGTTGTGCTGGCGGCGGACCATGGCGACGATAGTGGGGAGGAAGTAGAGCAGCAGCCCGAACGGGGCGATGAAGAACGGGAAGAGCAGAAATCCTGCGCTGTGCATGATGGGGAATATTGTGCGAGGGAAGGCGCAGAAGTGCAAGTGGGCGGGAACCTGCGGCTAGGGCTTGGCGGGCGGCTTGGGATCGGGTTTAGGGGAAGGCGGCTTGGAGGCGGGCGGCTTGGGAGCGTCGGGCTTGGGAGCGTCGGGCTGGGGAACGTCGGTGATCTCGAGTGAGCAACCGTCGGCGCAGGCGGCGGCGGATTTTGCGGGGCGGGCGACGCAGGCAATCTCATTCGCGTCGGCGGTCTTGAAGGTGTGGGTATGGCGGTAGACGGCGACGGAGTGGCTGATGTTGTAGCGGAGTGTGGTGCCTTTGAAATCCTGGCAGGGCTGGGGGAGGGCGCTCGAGGGGCCACGGCTGCTGACGGCAGCGGGCGCGAATGAAGTGATGGCGGTGGAGAGGACTCCGGTGATGGTTGAGAGGGTCTGATCGGTGATGGAGCTGCTGCCTTCGGTGAGGGTGCCGTCGGCGGCGAGTTTCACATCCACCTGCGAGGAGCCGGTGAGGGGGCGCGCGGTGTTGTAGTAGTAGACGGTTTCGTAATCAACATAGGGGACGATCTGCGCGGAGTTGGAGGCGAGGAGGACGTCACCGCGGGCGATGGCGGGATAGAGGTCGGCGTCGTCAATCGCTTCCATGCGGATGCGGCGAAGTTCGCCGACGGCATTGTCGGCGGAGAGGAAGGCTTCGCATCCATCTTGCGATTTGACGGTGATGTCTTCGCCGGAGATGGCGGCGAGATTGCGGATGGCGGGGAGGGTGAGGAACTCTGAGCGGGAGAGGACGACTGCAGTGCCGAGCCAGGGTTGCGGCGTGCCGTCAACGGTGGCGGTGACATTGAGGCTGAATTGCGGCTCGAGCCAGGAGGCCTGTTGCTGGCAGTAGGCGCGTTTGACGTAGAAGGGGATTCCGTCAACGGGCTGGACGGCGGTGGGCGCGGTGGTTTGGGGGCCGCGAGAGATGAGGACGGTTTTGCCGCAGCCGGCGAGGCCGGCGATGGAGAGAGAGAGAAGGCAGAGGGCGCGGATGCGGGGGAGGCTGGCGGGAAGGAAGGCAAGGGCGGGATACTCCTCGACAGATACTGTCGGCCAGCGGGGAGAAAATTGCCAGCGAAAAAGAGGGAGGAGCGGAGTGCGGTGGAGGGGACGGATTACGGAAGGACGCGAGCTGCGCTGGGGCGGGAGTTACGGGCGGGAGTTAAGGGGAGGTGCGGACGGAATTGATGTCGCGGGATTCGAGGATGCGGGCGGGATAGCCGTTGCGGGTGACAGCGAGCATGGCTTTGCCGATTTGCTCCGTCGTAGTGGCGTATCGGGGGAGGGCGCGGACGATGATCGGGAGCACAGGCGCGAGGAGGGTGTAGGCGATGCGATAGCCGCGGGTTCTGGAGGTAATGCCGTGGAGCGGCTGGATGATGGCGGGGCGGAAGATGAAGAGCTGGCGGAAGGGCAGGCGCTGCAGGGCGTTTTCGAGGGCGCCACGGACCCGGGCCCACATGATGCGACCGCGTTCGCTGGGGTCGGCGCCGGTGGCGGAGACGTAGATGAAGGTCATGTCGGGATTGAGGCGCAGGAGGAAGCCGGCGGCTTCCATCGTCATGTCGTAGCTGATGCGGCGGTATTTTCGTTCGCTGATGCCGGTGGAAGAAGTGCCGAGGCAATAAAAGCAGGCGTCAATGCCGGTGAGGTAGCTGGCCAGGGGCGCGAGGTCATAGAAGTTTACGAGGACGAGTTCGCGGAGCCTGGGGTCGTCATTGCCGGTAGGGCGGCGGACGATGGAGATGACGGATTCAACGCCGGGATCGAGGAGGCACTCGCGGAGGACGCCCTGGCCGACCATTCCGGTGGCGCCGAAGAGAAGGATCTTCACAGTGACTAGGATAGCGGAGTCTTCGCACGCGAAGATGAATCGCGATTCGATTCAGAGATGGAGGTATCAATTGGGGAAGCTTGATTGGATGCAATTCAGGAGATGAAATTCAGGGGAGCGGGTCGGCTGTGCCCATGGGGACGGAGCGGCGGCAGCGGGAGATGCGGCGGGCGGACATGGCGACTCCGCGGAGGAGGCCGTATTTTTGGACGGCGGCGACGGAGTAGTTGGAGCAGGTAGGGCGGAAGCGGCAGCGCGGCGTGTATTTGCCGAGGTAGAGGCCGTGATGTTGATAGACGTGGACGGCACGGACGTAGAGGCGGGTCGAGATTTGTTGAGGCGGGGGGCGAAACGAATCCGCAAAGACGAGCAGCGCGATGACGACGACCGCCAGCAAATAAAAGTGGGGCCGCGTTATCGCGCGTCGCAGTGGGGACATTTCAAATGACTGGGGCGGGTGGAGGCGGCGGCGGATAGGGAGGCTGCGAGGGCGGTGGGGGCGGGGCCTGAGTGCGGACGATGAGGTAAACGACGATTCCGATGAGGGGGGCGAAGAAGCAGAGAAGCAGCCAGAGGATGGCGTTATCCATGCGGCGCGCGGTGGCGTCCTTCCACACCCAGACCATGATGAGGATGTGGACGATGAGGCCGCCGAAGACGAAGAGCATGCAGGTGGAGCAGCCGAAACATCCGGCCGCGTTGGCAGCGGCGTCGTTGGGATCGAGGGCGAGGGCAGCGGGGGTGAAGGCGGCGAGCGCGAGGAGGGCGAGGAGTAGAGAACGGAAGGAGTGGGAACGGAAGGAGCGGGAACGCATCGTCTTCATGGTTCTCCCTTGGATAGCTGAATTCAAAGCTGAAATTAGGGACGGCGGGAATTCGGCTAATAGTACAAAGGCCGGTGTTCGGTTCCAAGCGAAAAAGGAGGGGCGGGCGGGAAAATTTCGGCGTGGCGCGAGGGGCGAGGGGCGAAGTGCGGCGCTGGTTATATGCAAGAAGAAACGGGCGGCCGAAGCCACCCGTTGATATGTTGCACTTCCCTGCTGATATTTATTCGAGGACGCCGTCAATGAAGGCCTTGAGCTTGCGGCTGCGGCTGGGGTGACGCAGCTTGCGGAGGGCTTTGGCCTCGATCTGGCGGATGCGCTCGCGGGTGACCTGGAAGCTCTGGCCGACCTCTTCCAGGGTGTGCTCGGAGCCGTCTTCGAGACCGAAGCGCATTTTGATGACGCGCTCTTCGCGGGGGGTGAGAGTGCGGAGGACCTGACCGGTGTACTCCTTGAGGTTGACGCTGATGACGGCGTCTGACGGGGAGACGGCCTGGCGGTCTTCGATGAAATCGCCGAGGTGGGAATCTTCCTCTTCTCCGATGGGAGTTTCGAGGGAGATCGGCTCCTGGGCGATCTTGAGGACCTTGCGGACCTTGGCGACGGGAATATCCATGCGCTTGGCGATCTCTTCGCTGGACGGTTCGCGGCCGAGCTCCTGCACGAGCTGACGGCTGGTGCGGATGAGCTTGTTGATGGTCTCGATCATGTGGACGGGGATGCGGATGGTGCGGGCCTGGTCCGCGATGGCGCGGGTGATGGCCTGCCGAATCCACCAAGTGGCGTAGGTGGAGAATTTGTAACCGCGGCGGTACTCAAATTTGTCAACCGCTTTCATGAGGCCGATGTTGCCCTCTTGAATGAGGTCGAGGAACTGGAGACCGCGATTGGTGTATTTCTTGGCGATGGAGACGACGAGGCGCAAGTTGGCTTCGATGAGCTCGCGCTTGGCCTGCTCGGCGTCCATGTCGCCCTGGATCATTTCGCGCTGGGTGCGTTTGAGGCCGTCAATGGAGGTGCCGGAGTCCTGCTCGAGGCGCTCGATGTCGAGCTTGCAGTTTTTCTGCTGGCGCTTGTATTCCTTGCGGAGCTCTTCAGAGCGCGAGGCCTCGTGCTTGTGCTCGAGGGAGCGAATCTGCCGCTCCAGGGTGCGCATGGCGTCTACGGTCTTGTTGAGCTTGTCGAGGAGGCGCTTGCGCTCGGGATTGGTGTACTTGAATTCGCGGACGATGCGGGAGACCTCGACGCGTTCGCGGCCGATGCCCCAGCGGGTGCGGCGATACTCTTTGGCGCGCGCCTTGGCGTTGATGGTGTCGAGCTTCTCGGTGAGCTGCTGCGCTTTTTTGTGGTGCTTGACGAGCGTCTCGATGCGAGTGACGGTGGCCTTGATGCGGGCCTGCAGGACCTCTTCAGTAATCTCGTCTTCGTCAAAGGTGACAACTTCTTTGATGCTGCGGACGCCGCGCTTCAAGTCTTCGCCGAGGGCGATGACTTCGCGGATGACGATGGGAGAGCGCGAGATGGCCTTCATCACGCGCATCTGGCCGCGCTCGATGCGCTTGGCAATCTCTACTTCGCCCTCGCGGGTAAGCAGGGGAACGGTGCCCATCTCGCGGAGATACATGCGAACGGGATCGTTGGTCTTTTCCAGAGTGCCGGGGGTGAGATCGAGCTCGACGTCGTCGGACTCTTCACGCTCGCCGCTGGACTCGCCGTCGAAGCCTGGCTTCTCAGGGGTGTATTTCGGATTGCCCTCGAGGACATCAATGCCCTGAGTGCCGATGGTGGTGAGGAGGTCATCGAGATCGTCGGGCGAGTTCAGGTCGCCGGGCAACAGCTCGTTAACTTCGTTGTAAGTGAGGAAGCCTTTTTCTTTACCGGCTTCGATCAGCTTCTGAATATCTTCTTCGTATTTATCAATGGCAGCCACGCGCGCGTCTCCAGCGTAAGTTAATGCGAGTTAATGCGGACGGAAAAATATTGCGGACAGTTCGCGATCCGGTCGTCCATGGGCAGGACACTCAAGTGCGGGCATATTGCCGCGACGGCTGGCCATTCTGTGGGCAAATCCAACATTAGAAGGATGCCAAGGCGCACGTCCCCAGAGAATCATAGTGTAGCACAGGAGGAAACCGCTAAGTCTTGATTCCTGAGTGAATTGGAACCCGATTTGGAGTTGCCTCACGGCTTGTGCATTGGAGGCCGCCCCGCACTCGCTGTTTTGTGGCGGACCCCGGGGCGAACCCCGACGCAGAAGCTTTCTGTCTTCAGTTGTTTAGACGGCGGAGGAGGGGATTTGGGTGCAAAAAGGGGGGAGTGAAAGTGGGCGCAAGGGCGGGAGCATGCGCTTGAAGGGGTCGCGGAGTAGAGGATTGGGGCGGAGCGGCATGAGATTGGTCTTGCGATGGCCGCCATTTGGCGTAAAATTTACGCCAGGTGGCATTTATGACCGTAGCAGCGATTGCAGAAGTGATGGGTGGCCGCAAGACATTGAAGCGGAAGGTGGGTTCGTCGGAAGAGCTGATTCTGCTGGTTCGTGACGGGCTGCCGGTGGCGGTGTTTGCTGCATTGGCCAAAGAGCTTGCGGTGGACAGGGTGCAACTGGCGCGGGTGGTGGGCATGTCAACGCGCACCATGAGCCGGCGGCTGAGCCAACACGGAAAGATGTCCGCCACAGAGTCAGACCGGACGGTGCGGCTGGCGCGACTGCTGGCGCATGCGAAGGACACGTTCGGCGACATGACGAAGGCGTCGCGCTGGTTGCAAATTCCCAACCTTGCGCTGGGGGGCAAGAAGCCATTTGAGTTGCTCGATACCGACGCCGGCGTGCAGTCTGTAGACACGATTCTTGGTCGAATCGATTACGGACTATTCAGTTGATGCAGGTTTGGCGGATATGCCGCGGGCGATATGCAGAAGCGGCATTTTCCGGCGAGGGCGCGCGTTTGTATGGGGCACGCTGGAACCGGCCGGGCGTGGCGATGGTTTACACATCGCCGTCACGCGCGCTGGCCGCGATGGAATTCTTCGTGAACATGGACCCGACGGAGCATGCCGAAGGGCTGGTGATGTGCTCAGCGGAAGTTCCAAACGGCGAGGGATTGTGGACGCGATTGGACCTCAGAAACTTATCCGACGACTGGCGTGATCTGGAGAATCCCGAGATGAAGGCGCATCGGGACGGAGTGGATTGCGAGCGGAAGATCACTCGCGCTGGAAGTTCCGTCAGTCGCAGTTGAGGGGGAGTGGAACGTATTGCTGAACCCGGCGCATCCGGCGTTTGCGAGGGTGAAGATCGAGAAGCCGGAAGGGTTTGCGTTTGATGTGAGGATGTTTAGAAGCAAGAGCGAGTCGAGATGACGGCGGGGGCCCCCGGGCGGGACGCGTCGTGTGTGGACGCGTCCCGGCTATGTCGAGTTATTGGACTAGCTCTATTGCACGGTGACGGTGACGGTGGATGAGGTGGAGCCGGAGTCGCTCGAGTCACCGGAGTATTTCGCGGTGATGGGATATTGGCCGGAGGGGATTCCGGCGGAGGAGGCGGTGATCTGGGCGATGCCGGAGCCGTTGAGGTGGGCGGAGCCGATGGTGAAGCTGCCGACGGCGAAGGTTACGGATCCCGTAGGAAGGGTGTTGCCGGTGGAGCGGGCGACGGTCGCGGAGAGGGTGACATTGTTGCCGGCGGTGACGGTTGAGGGCGTGGCGGAGAAGGTGGTGGTGGTGGGAGCTTTGGCGAGGGTGACGTTGAGGGCGGACGAGGTGGAGGCGGCGAAGATGGAGCTTCCGGCATAGGTAGCGATAACGGGATAGCTGCCGGCGGGGAGGCCATTGGAAGATTCAGTGAGAGTGGCGATGCCGGAGCCGTTGAGAGTTGCAGAGCCGAGGTGCACACCATTCACAGAGAAGGTGATGTTGCCGGAGGGAGTTCCGGTTGCTCCGGAGCCCGATGCGGCGACAGTGGCGGCGAGAGTGACTTGCTGGCCGATGGTGGCGGGATTGGGCGAGGCGGCGAGAACGGCCGTGGTCGGCGACAGCGAGACAGGCGCGAAGGTGAAGAGAGTGGCGGAGTATCCGGGGAAGTTATAGGAGATCGAGTTGTTCGAGATGGCGGTGGGGCCGGCATTCACAATCGCGTTGAGATTTGCGTTGGAGTAGGTGTAGGTGGCGGCGGAGGCGGGAAGGCTGGTTCCGGCGAGCGCGAGCGTGGTCGCTATGGCGGCGGTGGTTTTGTTGATGACGAGGATGGTGACGACGTTGTCGGAGCTGCGTTGCGAGGCGTAGACGGATAGCTTCGTTTGATCGGTGGAGGTAGAGGAGACAAAGGTGTCTCCATATTGGCTGCCGTTGCCGTCGTAGTTGCGAAAGATGCGGAACGAGTAGGCGATGGGGTCGGTGGGAGCGGGGGGAGACCACATGGCGGCGAGGTCGAGCTGCTGACGGCCGAAGATGCCGAGGACATCCATCTGCGCGAGCGCGTCAACGATGGTCTTGTTGCCGCTGTCAATCGAGTATTCGGAGAGGGCGAGTTTGGTGCCGGGGTAGTTGGAGCTGATCCAGGACTGGAAGCGGGGAATGAGCTGCATGGGGCCGTCGAAATAATATTGTTCGACCCAGGTGCCGCCGTTGTAGGTGGGGTCCCACAGGGTGCGGGTGGAGGCGAGCTGCGAGGCCTGGTCGGTGAAGCTGAAGTAGTAGTGTTCGTCGAAGTAGTCGAGGAGGCGGGTGCCGTTGGCTTGCTGGTAGGCGGACATTTGCTGGAGGTAGTAGATGCCGGCGAACTGATTGTTCTGCTGCGAGGGCGTGCCAATCCAGCCACCGAGAGTGAAGTCAGATGGGCCGAGGACATTCGCAGAGGGGTCGGCGGCTTTGACGGCGGCGGCGTATTGCTGGCCGAGGGAGACGATGGTGGGGTAGGTGGCACCGTTGGGCTCGACGTCGCGATGAGTATTTCCCCAGCCGTAGGGCTCGTTGTCGAGCTGGTAGAAGAGGACTCCGCCGGCGGATGCGGCGCCGAATTTTGAGACGAGATGGGAGACCCAGGCCTGCTGGAGTGCGGGCGTGTTGTCGAGGTTGTTGGAGTAGATATTTGTGTCGGCGAGTTGCGAGCCGTTGGAGGCGATGCTGTTGCCGCAGTTGCCTCCGTTGACCTGGACGTAGGGATTGACAGACTGCTGGGCACCGTAGACGGCGACGGGGAAGCTGCAGTTCCACGCAGCGGAGTTGTTGATGTAGGGAATGATGGGGATGGTGATGAGGGACTGGCCGGGCTGGTAGGTCGAGACCATGGTGTCAACCGAGGCGCCGGGCGTGGGATTCGTGGTGCCGCTGCCGGACATGAAGTACCAGTCGAAGCCGGCGTTTGAGGAGTCGAATTGCCAGTTGTAGCGGGTGGTTCCGTCGCCGCCCCAGCGGACGATGGGAACTTTGATCTCGGTGGCGAAGCCGGTGGAGACTCCGTAATTCGCGAGGCCGTAGATGTAGGGGCTGATGGGATAGCGGCCGGAGGAGACGTTGACGGCGAGGGTGGGAGATTGGGCTGAAGCGAAATTTGCGGCGGCGAGAGAGGCGGCGAGGAGCAGAGGCAGGATGGAGAGGGAGCGGAGGTTTCTGGAGGAGAAGGGGGGCATGGGGGCGGACTCCTGCGGAGGCAATTGCGGGTAGGCCCCCGGGCGCACACGCTGGAGCGAGTGTAGCGAGAAGTGGAGTGGGGGGAGCTACAACGGGAGTTGTAAACGGGGAGGAAAATTCACAGGCGGGGGGAGGAATTTGAGGCGGGGAGAGGTCAGAGGCAGAGAGATGGGCGCGATGAAGCTGCGCCCATAGTTTTCTGCGGCGACGTCGAGAGTGCGGGCTACTTCACGGTGACAGTGACGGCGGTTGAGGTTGAGGTGACGTCGCTGGCGTCGCCGGCGTAGACGGCTTTGATGGGATAGCTACCGGCGGCGATTCCGGAGGAGGAGGCTTTGTAGGTGGCGACACCGGAGCCATTGAGCTTGGCGGTAGCGATGGTGATGCCCTCTACGGTGAAGGAGACGGAGCCGGTGGGAACTCCCGCGGCGCCGGAGGTGGAACGCTTGACGGTCGCGGTGAGGGTGACATCGCCGGGCGGAGTGACTGAGGTTGGAGTGGCGGAGAAGGTAGTCGAGGTGGGGGCCTTATTCAGCGTGACGTTGACGGCCTTGGAGGCGGAGCCGTTGTAGGTGGAGTTGCCGGCGTAGGTCGCGATGACGGGATAGGTGCCGGGCGCCTGGCCGTTGGAACTCGCCGAGAGGGTGGCGACGCCGGAGCCGTTCAGAGACGCGGAGCCGAGGGCGATGCCAGTGACGGAGTAGCTGACCGAGCCGGTGGGTTCGGAGCCGGAGCCGGTGACGGTGGCTTTGAGAGAGACGGTCTGGCCGACGGTTGCGGGATTGGGCGTGGCGGAGAGGGTGGTGGTGGAGGGGTCTTTGCTGGTTCCGCTGACGGTAAGGGTGGCGAAGCCGGACTCGATGCCGCCGCAGGTAAGGGCGTAGGTGTAGGTTCCCGCCTTGGTGGGAGTGATGGTGGCAGAGCCGGAATAAACTTTGTTGCTGAGTGTGCCAGTTTGTTTGCCGGTCCACGTGCCAGCGCCGGATGGGTTGCCTTGTTCAAAGGCGTAGCACTGCTGCATGGTCTTTGAGAAAGCGTTGAGCGCTTTCCACGAGAGGGTGACAGAAGCGTTGGGCGCGACGGTGGTGCTGCTCAGAGTGAGTTGGACAGGAGCCGGGAGGGCGGGCGAGGCTTTGAGTTTCCAGATGACGCCGCAAGCGCAGCCCGCAACGGTTCCGCCGTCGAAGGTGGTGCCGTAGAGAGTGCCGTCGGAGCCCTGGATAAGGGTTCCTTCGGGAAGGCTGCCGTCAGGGCAAACTCCGCCCGCGTCGCAGAAGCTATAGAGGACGGCGCCGAGGGAAGAGATGGTGCCCATGGAATTCGCGTTGGGGCCGCGAATCTGCGTGGTGCCGTAAAAGTTGCCGTCGCCAGCGAGAAAGACGCCAGCCTCGGGCTGTTCGCCGTCGGAGCAGTTGCCTCCGGAGTTCTGGTACAGGCAGTAGTTGTAGAGGACGGATTCAGAGCCCGAGGGGGAGACGGAGAAGGCGACTCCGCCCTGGTTGTAGTTGAAGATGCCGGTGCCGCCCCAGTAGGTGGTGGCATAGAAGTTGCCGTCGGAGCCCTCGACAAGCTGGGGACCGCGGGGAAACTGGCCATCGGCGCAGTTTGTTAAGGAGCAGAAGTTATAAACGGTCGAGTATTTTCCGGCCGGGGTAAGTTTGAAAAAAGTTCCGGAGTTGCCGGTGCCGCCGAGTGAAGTAAGGCCGTAGAAATTTCCGTCCGAGGCCTCAAGCAATCCGTTTGGAGTGCTGGAACCGGTGGAGGGATTGGGAAAGTTATAGAGGGTCGTGAGGTTGCCGGCGGGAGTGAGTTTATAGATCGTCCCCTGGCCGTTGGTGCCGCCGTAATAGGTGGTGCCGTAAATATTTCCGTCGGAGCCGAAGATGATCGAACCGGCGGGGAGGGAGCCATTGGGGCAGCTGCCGCCTTCGGTGCAGAAGGTGAAGACCGTAGTGAAGGTGCCGGAGGGAGTTACTTTGAAGACGGTTCCGCCGGCGGCTCCGGTGAAGGATGTGGTGCCCCAGATGTTTCCGTCAGGACCCTGGATGACGCTGCCTTTGGGGATACCGCCCTCGGTGCAAGCGCCGCCGCCTTCGCTGCAAAAACTATGGACGACAGTGTAGGTTCCGGAGGGCGAGATTTTGTAGAGGGTTCCCCAGCCCTCGAGGTTGCCCGCGGTGCCGGCCTGGGTGGTAACGCCCCAGAGATTGCCGTCGGCGGCCTGGATGATTTGGGAGCCGAATGGTGGCGTGGTTCCATCGGTGCAGTCTTCCCCGCCGGTGGAACAGAAGACGTAGAAGGTGGACTCGGTGAAGGTCTGGGCGGAGGCGTGACGCGGGCAGAAGCTGAAGGCGAGGGCGAGAAACAAGAAGGCGGGGAGAGTGCGGCGCATAGGCGTGCTCCAGCGGGACGAAATGAAATCGGGAAACTTAAAGCGGGGCCGAACGCGCCGGAGGGGGGAAGCAACGCCGCGATTGACGACACTATATACCCTGGGCGGAGGGTTGGGGAGGGGTGGGAGGCGTCGCCTTGTGAGGTCAGATTTACCGGTGATCTGGAATTTCTGGAGAGTTGAAGGCTTAGCGGTTGACGAGGAGCCACTTGCCGCCGCTCTCGGCGAGGGTGTGGGCGGTGGGAGAGGCGGCGAGCCAGCGTTTGACGTTTGGTTCGCGGTCGCTGACGAAGAAGATTTGTCGCGGGCTGGTCCAGAGGGCGGCGAAGCTCGCGTCGTCTTCAAAGCGATGGGGAGCGTCGGGGAAGAGTGAGCCATACCAGAGGCCGTTGATGCGGCCGTTGAGCATCATGACAGGCTGGCCGGTGTAGAAGTTCAGGGCGGAGGCGTTAGTGTATTCGCCATCCATAACGATGACGGGCGGCCCGGCGGCTGAGGGTTGCCAGTTGTGATTGATGACCTGGGCGAGCGGCTCGGAGCCGAGGATGGGATAGAAGATTCTCAATCCCCAATGGGCGCAGCCGAGGACGAGCACCATGGAGGCGGCGAGGATCACGTTGGCGGCGTAGTAGCGGCGGCGAAGGCGGAAGGCGAAGGCCTGGGCGGTTCCGATGAAGAGGCCGACGGCGGTGCCGAGCAGGGGCCAGTGGAAGAAGCCGAGGGACTCGCGGGTGAGATCGAAGAAGTGGCCGAAGCTGAGCGCGTAGTGGGAGGGATCCTGATTGAGGGCGCGGAAGATGTCCATGCCGGGCGGCGGGGCGGTAGCGGTGAGGCCGAAGTAGAGACAGACCGCGGCGGTAGAGCAACCGATGAACATGAGGAGGGCAGCGGCCCAGAGTCCGGGGCGATCGGTGTGGAGCTCGCCCTGATCTTCGCGGGCGAGGAAGAGGCCGGTGAGGAGGGCGAGGGCGGGGACAGCGGGGATGGTGTAGTACTCCTGACGCGTAGAGAAGCTGAAGAAGACGAGGATGACAAGCGCCCAGAGGAAGAAGAGGGTTTGCGGGGAGGCGGTGCGCTGACGCCAGGTGAGGCGAGTGATGGCGTCCTCTTCACGCTCGTCGTGCGGGGTGTCGAAGCCGCCGGCGTCAATGGTGGCTTGCACGCGGGCAGCCTGCTCGCGCGCGGTGAGACGCTCGCGCAGCATTTTGGCGCGATGGCGTGCGGTGAGCCATCCGCGACGGAGTGAAGCGGGGAGCCAGACGCCCCAGGGCATGAGCCAGACGAGGAGGAGGAGCCAGAAGATTCCCAGCGGAACTTTGTCGTAGTCGCGGGGGATGCGTTTGTCGAGGAAGCGGTAGTACTGATCATTGATGAAGTAGAACCAGAACCATCCGCGCTCGACGCCGGGGATGGCGGGATTGCGGATGGCGGCGAGCCAGTGCCAGGGGACGGCAGCGATGGCGAAGACCGCGGTCCCGGTGAAGGGGCGCATGCGGAAGAAGAGGCGGACCTGGCCGGTGACGATGAGGTAGGCGATGAGGATTCCGACCGGGAAGACGATGCCGATGAGGCCTTTGGTAAGAGTGCAGCCGGCGCAGACGAGACCGAAGGCGGCGGCTTGCCAGAGCTTGGCGCGGCCGTAGCGGAGGACGCTATTTTCCATGCGGAGGATGAGGTCAACCGCGATGGCGAGCCAGAGCGCCACCATTACGTCGGGGATGAAGAAGCGGGTGAAGAGATAGGGGCCGATCGAGGTGGCGAAGACGAGTGCGGAATAAAAGCCGGCGCGCTCGCCGAGTTTTTCGCCGAGTGGGCCACCGTATTGTCCGCTGACCAGCCGGTTAGCGAGCTGGTAGAGGTAGAGGGTGAGAAGGAGCATGGTGATGGCGAGGGGCAGGCGGATGGCCCAGTCGTGCATCCCGAAGATGTGGACGCTGATCGCGCTCAGCCAGTAGGGCAGCGGAGGCTTGTCGAAGTAGCGGATGCCGTCGGCGTAGAGGGTGACGTAATCGTGGCGGAGGACCATCTCGCGGACGGCTTCGCTGTGGACGGAGTCGGCATCGTCCATGAGGGGCGGGGAGAAGATTCCCCAGAATTGGGTGAGGGCCCAGATGGAGGCGAGGATGGCGAGCGAGGAGGCGCGCCATCCTTTAGTAAAGCGGGCGAAGGCGTTGAGGCGCGGGGGAGTGGCGTGAGCAGTGGAGTGGGCGGAAGTGTGATCGTTCTGCAAAACCCAAGTTTACTCGTTTGCGGTTGCGAGAGCGCGGGGGAGTGGGGCACGGCATGCGGGCACTCCTGAAAGCATCTGCCATAGCGTCTTCGCTTCGCCTGGCAAACGATTCGGGAGTGCCCGCGCGCGCTATGCGGCCCTTGCTGACTGACGGCCAAGCTTGAGAGCGCGGCGTGCAGTAAGTCGGATGCGAGGGGTGTGCCGGACGCTGCCCGGAGAGGGGGAGACGAGGAGCGGGCGGATGGTTAATTGTTGAGCGAGTGAAAGAGGGCGGGAGGGCGCGCGCGGGGATGAGGACACCTATCTAAGTCGATTTATGATGTGTCGGCCGCGCAGCGAGGTAAAGCAAGACGGGGATGCAATCCCCGAAGTGCTGTGTGTCGGCGTGTAAGCGGTGCGGAGCCGCTAAAGCTCCATGATGCGGCGGTCGATTTCGAGTTTCTCGTCGCAGAGGGCGCGGAGAGTGTCCTGATCGCCGGCGCGTTCGGCTCGCGCCATTTCGATGCGGAGATCTTTTTGGCGGCGTTCGAGGACGCGGCACTCGAGGGCGCAGAGTGCGTCTTCGACCTGATCCATGCCGAGCTCGTCGTCGCCTTCGCCGCGATGATCGAGCAGGAGGCGGGCGAGTGAGGCGCGCTGCGTCTCACTGATGTCGAGGGTGTGCAATTGCGGCGGGTGATCGGCAGAGGCGAGTTGGGCGAGCAGGCCGGCGGTGGCGAGGTCGGAGAATACCGCAGGCTTGTCTTTGACGGCGTGGCGGGCAAGGTCGCGGACAGGATCGCCGGCGGGAAGCAGGAGCGCGCGGAGGAGAATGCGTTCGCTCTCGCTGAGCGCGTGTTCGCGGCCGATGGAGACGGTGGCGTTGCGTTTGCCGGAGGCCTCTTTGAGTTCCTGGCGGAGGAGGGCGGCGTCAATGCCGAGTTTCTGCGCGGCGTCGGAGGCGAATTCGTCGCGGGCGATGCGGTTTTGAATGCGACGCATGTGAGGCAGGAGGAAGTTGACGGCTTTGACCTTGTTTTCTGCAGTGCGCGGCGGGAAGAGTTTGCGGGCGCGATCGAGGAGATGATCGGTGTAGCGGGGAGCGCTGCGGAGAGCGGCGATGTAGGCAGGGGCGCCGCGTTCGCGGATGAAGCGGTCGGGATCGAGGCCGTCTTCAAGAGTGAGGACTTTGACGGCGAAGCCCTCTTCGACGAGGAGCGCGATGGATTTTTCTGCGGCGGCGGCGCCGGCAGTGTCGGGATCGAAGTTCACGACGACCTGCTGGGCGAAGCGATGGAGGAGGCGCACCTGCATTTCGGTGAAGGCGGTGCCGGAGGTGGCGAGGACATTCTTGATTCCGCTGGAGTAGACGCGGATGCAATCCATCTGACCTTCAACGAGCAGGGCGAATTCGTATTGGCGCACGGCGGCTTTGGCGAGGTCGAGATTGAAGAGCACGTTGCCCTTGGTGTAGAGCGGGGTCTCGGGGGAGTTGATGTATTTGGGGCCGGCCTTTTCTCCGGTGTCGAGGGCGCGGGCGGTGAAGGCGACGACGCGGCCCTGCTCGTTGCGGATGGGGAAGGTGATGCGTTTGCGGAAGCGGTCGTAGAGGTCGCCCGATCCGCCATCTTCTTTTGACTTGGAGCCGAAGAGGCCGGAGAGGCGAAGGAGTGACTCGTCGAATTTTGGCTGGAGGAGATCGCGGAGCGCGGTGAAGCTGTCGGGGGCGTACCCGATGGCGAAGGTAGCCTGCGGCTCGGCGGCGAGTTCGCGGGAGGAGAGATATTCGCGGGCGCGGGAGCCCTCGGCGGTGGCCAGTTGCTGACGGAAGAAGTCGGCGGCGAGTGAATGCATTTCGAGGAGCTGAGTGCGCTGGCGGGCTTCGCGAGCTTCTTCCGGGCCGGAGAAGGTGCGTTTGGGAAGGGGGACGCCGGCCTTGGTGGCGACGATGCGGAGGGCCTCGGGGAAGGTGACGTTCTCAAGCTTCTGCACGAAGGTGAAGACGTCGCCGGACTCGTGGCAGCCGAAGCAGTGATAGAAGCGCTGGGTGGCGTGGACGCTGAAGCTGGGCGTTTTCTCTTTGTGGAAGGGGCAGAGGCCGCGATAGTTTTGTGCGCCGGCCTTTTCAAGGCGAACGTAGTCGCCGATTATCTTGACGATGTCGGCGACGTCTTTGACGGTGCGGGCGAAATCGTTGCCGGGCGCGGCGGAAGTCTGGGCGGCGGTGGACACTTGTTTGTAGTTTACGAGCGAGGCGCGGGTCGGCGGAAAAAGAGATGGCCTGAGAGGCGGCGTGGGCCTGTGTATCGCCGGACGTTTGTGTGGATTCCTCGCATTCCCGTGGTCGAGGGGTATTCTGGTGAAACATTTGGGGACGGGGCCCGTCTTAATCGGGATGCCGTTGGGCAGTGGCCGCGGCCGGCGGGAGTTTTGCGGCTTCGGTTTCTGGAGTTCGGTTTCTTGGAGTTCGGGGGAAGAATGATGATGTCGCGTGGGGCTGGAGCGAGACTCGGCCGAGGGTTGGCGGCCGTAGTGTGGGTCGCGTTATTGGGGATGACGGCGCAAGGTCAGACAGCGAGTCCGGCGGGGAGTCCGGCGGCCGCTCCGGTAAAGCAATTGCCTGCGGACCAGCGGGCATATAAAGCGGCGCAGGCGACAACGGATGCTGAAAAGCGGCTGGAGGCGCTGCGGCAATTTGTGCAGCAGTACCCGAAGAGCTCGCGGGTGGATCGGGCGCAGGAGGCGATTCTCGATGCGCTGCTGAAGAACTTTCCGGAGCGCGTGGCGGAAATCCAAAAGCAGGCTGAGCTGGTAGTGAAGGAAACGAAGAAGGGACCGGAGCGGTTGCGCGAGGAACAGGATGTTGCGGACCGGCTGGCGAATGGCGGCAGCAGCGGAGTGGATCTGGCGCAGGCGGAGAAATGGGCGAAGCAGGATGTGGACAGCCTGACGGAGGCGAAGTACGACAGCGAGACGGCGAAGATGTACAAGAAATTTAAAGTGCCGCTGCCGAAGCCCGCTGCACTGCACGAGGATTTCTCAAAGGAGCGGGCCGAGGCGCTGGCCACGCTGAGCAACGTCTACTTGCGTGAGGGGAAAACGGCGGAGGCGAAGGCGGCGGTGGGGGAGAGCTATGCGCTGGATCCGATGCTGGACGAGGCGAACTCGGTGCGCGGGCAGATTGCGTTGCAGGAGCACAACGATGCGGAGGCGCTGAGCGATTTTGAGCGGGCGGCGTTGCTGGGGGAGCTGAAGTCACCCTGGCGCGGAAAGATGATGGAGCTTTACCGGGCGCAGCATGGCGGGAGCGATGCGGGATTTGTCGCGGAGATGGATGCGAAGTTTGCGGCACTCTATCCGGCGCCGTTTACGCCGGAGAAGCCGGCCGCAGCCGGTAGAGGAAAAGCCGGGGGGAGCGGGCACACGGTGTTGCTGGAGTTGTTCACCGGGTCAGCGTGCCCGCCGTGCGTGGGGGGCGACCTTGCGGTCGAGGGATTTCTGAAGGCGTATCCGCGGGATGAAGTTGTGGCGCTGGCGTTTGACCAGCACATTCCGGACCCCGATCCGCTGGCGAATCCTGACTCGATTGCGCGGGCGACGCTGTATAGCGTGAACGGGACGCCGATGTATGCGGTGGATGGGAAGCTGCAGTCGTTTTATGGTGCGTATCGTGCCGGCGCGGAGAAGCTCTACGGGGATTTGGCGAAGCCGGTAGATGCGCAGCTCTCAAAGGCGACGGGAGTGGAGCTGAAGCTGACGGCGACGCTGGGAGCGGATGGAGTAGTGAAGGCGAGCGCAGTGGTGACGGTGGGGGATGCGGCGTCGCTGGTGGAGAAGCCGGACGCGGTAGCGAAGGCGGATGGGGATGGGAAGCCCGCAGAGAAGGCAGAGAAGAAGAAGGCGGAGAAGAAGAAAAGTGCGAGTCCTGCGGCGGTGGTGCCGGCTGCTGCGGCTGCGGCGACGGGTCCGCCGGAGCTGGTGGTTAACTTTGCGCTGGTAGAGGATGATGTGCGCTACAGCGGGGAGAACGGGATGCGCTTTCACCGGATGGTGGTGAGGTCGCTGGCGAAGGCGGCGGACTCCGGGTTTCCGGTTGAGATTGGTAAGACGGCGACGGTGGATGCGAGCTTCGATCCGGCGGCGATTAGTAAAGCACTGGCGACGTATCTGGCGGGATACGAGAAGAGCAACGACCGCTTCGGGCCGTTTGAGTTTATTTCGACGGACACGACGATTGATCCGAAACATCTAGCGGTAGCGGCGTGGGTGCAGGACGCGGGGACGCATCGGGTGTTGCAGTCGGCGTTTGTGCCGCTGACGGCGGAGGCGAAGTGAGGCGCTGGGTGATCGGAGTGACGGCGGTGGGGGCGGCGATGCTGGTTCCGGTGGGATTGTGGGCGGCGGGGCCAACTGCTTCGAGGCCGGCGGTGGTGCATTGGGCGGTGAAGCAGGCTCCGGCGAAGGCGATCAAGCCGGGGGCAAAGTTTAGCGTGACGGTCGAGGGAGCGATTGATGCAGGCTGGCATTTGTATGCGCTGGAGGAGCCGAAGGGCGGACCGATTGCGACCGAGGTTGCGCTGACGGAGGGGGACGCGGCGGATTTATTGCGGGTGGAGCAGAGCAAGCCGAAGATAGTGCCCGATCCGGTGTTCCAGGTGGCGACGGGATTTTTTGAGAACACGGCGGCGTTCACTTTGCATTTGCAGATGGCAGCGGATGCGGCGCCGGGGGCGCATACGCTGCACGTGCTGGTGAAGTATCAGTCGTGCAATGATCGGGTGTGTCTGCCGCCGCATACGGATACGGTGGAGGTTGGGGTGGTGGTGGGGAGGTAGGGGTGGCGATGAAGAGTGTGTTCAGAGTGGCGGTGGTGAGCGGCATGTCACCGTCGACTTTATTAGGGACGACACGCGTCAGCCTTCCTGCTCCTTGTTCTTCACGAAGCCGACTGCATTCATGGCTTCGGGGACGAAGGCATTTTTCATGAAGAGATTCCAAACGCTGCCGCTGCGCAGATTTTCAGCAGCCAGCATGGTGAGGCCGAGGTCAATGCTGATGACGTCGGAGTCGTACCAGGGCTGCTTCGGATCGGGGCGGAAGGTATCTACGAATCCGTAGCGGGTGAAGCTGAGGGGATAGCGGTCGCGCATGGCTTTGAGGACGGCGAGGGTTTCGCCGGGGAGGAGTGCGAGGGAGCCGCCGGCGGCGTGGGGAGCGAGGGTTCCGTCGGGATGATTCATGCTGGGCGGTCCGGCCCAGACGGTGTAGCCGCCGCGGCGATTGTCTCCGGCAGAGAAGCCCCAGCAGGACTCGTCCATCCATTCATAATCGCCGTGCTGGAGCATGCAGAAAATCTTGTGGGCGCGAGTGGCGGCGAGGGAGTTCTCCCAATAGTTGGTGTAGTGGTCGTGCTGGTTGCGGAGGTCATACCAGAGGTGCACGTATTGATGGATGAAGAGGGCGCCGTAGCTGGTGATAAAGCGGATGCCGCCGTAGTTGAGGGCCTTGCGTTCGATGGCGTCCCAGCTGCTGGCGGGGATGGGATGGGTGGGGGAGGCGATGGCCATGAGGTACATCAGGGTTGATTCGCAGTAGCTGGACCAGCGGTATTTGATGAAGCCGTTTTCCGGAGTCCAGCCCATGTCGAGGGTGGGGCCGCCGTTGTACATCCACAGCCAGTCAACGCGGCGGGTGATGAGGTCGGCGAGCGCGTCGGATTTTTTGGAGTTGAGATATTCGCGGACATGGAGGACGCCGCAGAGCAGGAGCGCGGTGTCAATCGAGGAGAGCTCGTGGTGGCCGACGCGGGCTCCGGTGCGGGTATCCATGTAGTGGTAGAAGAAGCCGTGCACATTTTCGGCGTGGTTGGCGAAGTAGTCGAGGATGGAGAGCATGCGCAGCTCGCAGTCGGCCTGGGGGAGGTAGCCGCGCTGGGCGGCGACGGCGAGGGCGCTGAGGCCGAATCCGCTGGCGGCGATGGAGGCGGTGGTGGCGTTTTCAAGCGCCATTTGCTGGCGCGAAGAGCCGAGGCCTGAGGAGGGCATGCGGTCGAAGATGAGGCCGGTCGAGGGGTCGGCGCATTCGTAGAAGTAATGGGCGCCGCGGTCCTCGATCTCGTCCATCATGCGGACCTCTTCGGGGCCATACTGAGCGGCCTGGTTTTCAACAGGCGCGGGAGGGGCCTGGGCGGCGCGCTGACCGGGGCGGGGGCCGACGGCCTGGTTGGCGGAGGAGGCTGGGGAGCTGGACTGATTTGGAGTTTTGGATTGCTGGGGCTCGACGGAAAGGGCCGATGAAACAAGGGGATGAGCGGCAACGGCGGCGGTGGAGGCGGCGGTGACGGCAGCAGTCCGGCCAAGGAGTTTGAGGGCGTGGCGTCGGTTCATGGGGCCCAGTTTACCCAGATGGGAACTGGCGAAACGCAACTTTGGAGTGATGGACGGAGAAAAATCCCGGCCAGTCTTGCGCGAGTTGTGCTAACTTTTGACTCCGTCGGGGAAATAAAAACCGACGTTTGAAGATTCACCGGGCCCGAGCAAACTCTTTCGCCAGAGACAACTTCTAACTAGAAGAATTTTGAACGCGCCGCAAGCGCGCGGCTGTTGATGTGTATCACAAGCCTCTCGAGGAGGGTCGGAACTCATGCATGGAATCGGCATAATCATGGAGCAGACGATCGGGAAAGCCAGCTGGCTATTGCACGCGCCGGGAGTGACGATGGTGATCGTTCTCGCGCTGGGAGCAGGGCTGGGGGCGCTGGCGTGGCCGCGGGGATGCTGCAAAGAGGACGATCTGTTTTCGCGGCATGCGGTTTAAGTTTGCCGGGAGCCTGACAGCCTGAGAGGGCTGAGGGCTGGTTGAGGGAAAGAGCCGCCGTCGAGCTGGACAATCGCCGACTGATTGGGCGCCGACTGATTGAGGCAAAGGGCTGGGACCGCTGGAACCACTGGAAGCGACGAGCAGTCGCCGGTCGAGTGAAGAGCCGCGCCGTGATTGAGTGAAGAGCGTTGCGATTGAGTGAAGGCCTGGCGGCGAAAAGCCATGGCGAGAAGCGAACCTCTATAATCCTGCCCACATGCGGTCAAAAGAAAAGTTTGAGCAACTGGCCCAGCACAATGCTGCGGCTGAAGAGGGCGGTGGCCGAGAGCGCCGCGAGCGGCAACACAAAGAGGGCAAATTGTCGGCGCGGGAGCGGATGCTTTTTCTGCTGGACGAGGGGACATTTGAGGAGACCGACAAGCTGGTAACGCACCGCTGCACGGATTTTGGCATGGAGACGCAGCGGACTCCGGGAGACGGATTTGTAACCGGCTTTGGGAAAATAAACGGGCGGCTGGTGTTTGCCTTCGCGCAGGACTTTACGGTCTTTGGCGGCAGCCTGAGCGAGACCAACGCGGCGAAGATCGTGAAGCTGATGGACCTGGCGATGCGGGTGGGCGCGCCGCTGGTGGGACTGAACGATTCCGGCGGGGCGCGGATACAGGAGGGCGTGGTATCGCTGGCGGGATATGCGGATATTTTTCTGCGGAATACGCTGGCGTCGGGGGTGATTCCCCAGATCAGCGTGGTGATGGGGCCGTGCGCGGGGGGCGCCGTGTATTCGCCGGCGATCACGGACTTCACGCTGATGGTGGACAAGACGTCGTACATGTTCGTGACCGGGCCGGACGTAATCAAGACGGTGACGCACGAGGACGTGACCAAGGAGCACCTGGGCGGGGCGGCGACGCACAACGAGATCAGCGGCGTGGCGCATTTTATGGCGCATGACGATCGCGAGGCGCTGGCGATGACGCGCGAGCTGCTGACCTTTCTGCCGCAGAACAATCTGGAGGAAGCGCCGCGAAAGGCGACGACCGATCCGGTGGACCGGGAGGATGTGTCGCTGGACACGATCGTTCCGGAGGAGTCGAACCAGCCGTATGACATCAAGGACGTGATCACGCGGGTGGTGGATGACGGCTATTTGTTTGAGGTGCAGGAGTTATTTGCGCGGAACATTGTGGTGGGATTCGCGCGGCTGGGGGGACGCAGTGTTGGGGTAGTGGCGAACCAGCCGGCGTTTCTTGCCGGCGTGCTGGACATCAATGCGAGCGTGAAGGCGGCGCGGTTCGTGCGGTTCTGCGATGCATTTAACATTCCTCTGCTCACGTTTGAGGATGTGCCGGGATTTTTGCCGGGGACGCAGCAGGAGCATGGCGGGATCATTCGTCACGGGGCGAAGCTGCTGTTTGCGTTCGCGGAAGCGACGGTGCCGAAGCTGCTGGTGATCACGCGGAAGGCCTATGGGGGCGCGTATTGCGTGATGAGTTCGAAGCACATTCGGACGGACTATAACGTAGCGTGGCCGACGGCGGAGATTGCGGTGATGGGGCCGGAGGGCGCGGTGAATATTGTTTACAAGCGCGAGCTGGAGCGGGTGGCGAGGGATGCGGAGGCGGCGAACGGGAAGCATCCGCTGAGCGAGGAAGAGAAAGCGGCGATGATGGCGGCGGCGCGGGCGGAGAAGGTGGAGGAGTTTCGGGACCGGTTCGCAAATCCCTATGTAGCGGCGGAGCGCGGGTATGTGGATGCGGTGATTTATCCGCGGGAGACGCGCAAGAAGTTGATTGCGGCGCTGGGGATGCTGGATACGAAGAGGGACAAGAATCCGCCAAAGAAGCATGGGAATATCCCGCTGTAGTTACGAATCGGGCGGTGGCGGGCGGAGAAATCCCAAGTGCGCTCAAACTGAATTCAAAGCGGCGAACTTGATTTGCGGCGGCTAGTTGTCGTCAGGGCGGGGCTGTTCGGGCTCGGTGGGAGCGATGCCGGTGTTCGGTTCCCCGACCGCGGGCGGCGGAGGGATGGGAGCGGGCTGGGCGGCTGGGGGCGTGGGAGTGACGACGTCGTAGGTGAGTTCGCCGGGGCCGGTGGACGGCGTGATTGCTGGAGCTGGGATTGCTGACGGTGGAATGCCGGGATAGAGATTTGCAGGCGGCGGCGGAGTTGGGGGAGCCATGACGGCGGCGTTGGCGTGACGGGCGCGGAGATCGAAGTAGCAGAGGGCGGTTCCGATGCCGGCGACGGGGGTGTAGAGCAGCGCGCCGAAGATGGTGGCGAATAATTGCCCGAGCAGGAGAGCGCGAGGCCGTGGATGCCGGGGTGTTTGGCGCCGAGGAATGCGAGGGTGAAAACGATGGGGACGGGAATAATTCCGAGCAACAGGATAATGCCGAGCAGGGCATAGATGCGGCCGCGGCTGCCGCGGGAAAGCTGAATGCTGCGGCGGATGGAGGCGTTGGCGCCGAGTTCCTCTTCCATGATGACGGGGACGAAGAGGATGTAGCGGGCGTAGGTCCAGTAGGCGAAGACCAAAAACGCCAGGACGAACACGACTCCGATTAGCACAGCAATGACGCCGATGGCCGCAAACGAGGCTGGGTTCGGAGTAGCGCCGGCGGACGCGCCGTGGCCCATGACTCCGGGTATCAAGACGATGGGAACGATCGCCACGATGCTTGCGGGAATTGCCGCCAGCATTACCCACCCGATCACACGCAGAGTGACGAGGATGGAAGCGCCGAAGAGCGAGCCGACGCGGGGCGAGGTGGCCTCGAGAGCGGAAATTACGGAGGGGGTGCTGCCCATTCGGACGCCGTGCACGCCAAGAAATGTGGCACCGTGGGCGAGCGCGAGGATGACCATTGAGAAGGCGACGGTGACGAGTGACAACGCAAGGGACAGCAGAGGAAAGAGCAGGATGGCGCGTAAGGCCGCCGCCGTGCGGGCGCATCAGGTGACCGAAGGCCGCGTTGGGGATGCCGAGGGCGAAGTTCAGTGCGGCGGCGACGGCGGAGATTCCGAAGAAGAGACCGAAGTGCTGGCGGTAGATTTCGAAGGTGCGGCGGAGGAGTTCGCCGGCGGTGAAGGGGCCCCAGTGGGATGGCGGGGTGTAGGGCGGGGTGAAGTCGGGGGGCATCGAGGAGGAGTAAGGCGGAGTGCTCATGGCGTGGGCGGAGAATAACACGGTGGGCGCGGGTTTGGGACGAGGGGGCGAGGGAGCGCGAGAGAGGATCGAAATGCGGCCGCGTCTAGACGGATGCCGTGGTTGAGAAGTGCGCTGGAGTTGGCGGGGCGGGAATCCGGGCAACGACTGGCTTGTTGCCTGTGTTATTTGGGCGCGACGGCGTAGTAGCCTTTGCGGGCGTCAATGCGGATTCCGTCACCTTTGCACTGGACTTCGACGGTGTGATATTTGCCGTCAACGGTAGCGGGAGTGAAGGTGGCGACGTATTGGGAGTGGAGGGCGTCGGAGAGCTCCTGAAATGCTTTTTCGAGTTTGCGGCCGTCGTGACCGATGACAAACACGCGACCGCCGGTGGCTGAGGTCAACTTTTTCATCTCGCTGTCGCCGCCGTATCCGAAGCTGCCGTAGGCGGAGGGATCGTAGAGGAGCAGGACGTAGACGAGGGCGTCGGCGCGTTGCGCGGCTTCGATGGCGTCCTTCAATTTTTCCTGGCTACCCATGTCCTGGCCGTCGGTGATGATGACGATGGCGTGGCGGCCTGCCTCCTGCCGGAACTCGTCATGGCCGGCGAGGTAGACGGCGTCATAGAGAAGGGTGCCCTGATTTTTCTGGATGCCGGGGATGAAGCTGCCGGTGCCGGCGCCGGTGTTGATCTCGGCTTTGTCGAGGGCGTGGTCGAGGTGGGAGAGCGAGTTGGTGTAATCCGACGTGAGGTCAACGTGGATGTCGAAGGTGATGACGTAGGCCTCGTCGTGTTCGGGGCGTAGGACCTGGCGGAGGAAGTGCTTGGCTGCCTCCTTTTCCATATCGAGGAGGCGGGACTGGCTGCCGGAGGTGTCAAGCAGGACGCCGAGGGTGAGGGGCTGATCGCGGACCAGGCCGAAATTTTTGAGAGGGCGGGGCTGGCCGTCTTCGAGCACGCGGCAGTCGCTCTGGGTGACGCTGGTGACGGGCTCGCCACTCTTGTCGAAGACGGTGAAGAAGAGATTGACGATGTTGGTGGTTACGCGGAGGGTGGGCTGCTGGTCCATCTGGATGGGCTGGTCTTCGTCGCCGGGCTCGGGCTTGGACTGCTGCTCGGGTTTATGGGTGGGAGTGTTAGGCGAGTCCATCGAGGGGGAGACCTGAGCGCGGGCGGCGGGGGCGAGGGCGGCGGCGGCGAGGGCGAGGATGGCTAAAGCGGAGCGGAAGCGGATTTGGCGGGGGAAACGGGCTGGGAAACGGAATCGGAAACGGAATCGGAAACGGGGGGACATGGCTTCAGGATAATCCTCCGGGGGGCGGGGGGATTTGGGGCGGGGGGCAAATTTCGGAAAATCGAGTTTTTTGAGTTTGGGGGGGATTTTGGGGTCGATTTCGCTGGAAAGCCGCGTTTGGAGGGGGGAGATTTCGGCGGCTTTTTTTGGCGAAGTTTGGCGGTTTTTGGCTGGTTGAAAGGGGCCAAAAACGGGCGGCCGTGAAATTTTTAGCAAGCGAGCGGAAAATTTTACTCATCTTTGAGCAAAATTTACCTTGGTGTTGTTATTTCAGTGATGTCAGTTAACCGAGCGCGGATAGCTTCGGTTTACATCGAAAGTTCACTACAATTACACAATTAGGTTAACCATAGTTAACACTATTAGGCCGCTTGCGCGACCGGTGAACGATGCAGCGGATGCGAAAGGCCGCGTCCACGCTGCAACTCGCGCCACTTGCGATGCTAGTTCGGTCAGCGCGATTGCCGGGGGACGTTGGGGGGAGGGGACACTAGTTAGTAAACAGGGCTCCCCGGGTTGGAGCGAGGTCAGTAGATGCCGGGGAAGAGTCGCCTGGTGCGCTTGGAATACTCGATGTACGCGGCTGCCGAAGGCATCGCGCAGCGCGAGCTCTTCGATATGGATGCGGTAGATGAGGGCGGCGGCAGGGACGGCCATGATGGCGAGCCCCAGCCAGTGGCGCGACTGCAAAGCGATGGCGAGGAAGACGAGGATGAGGCCGAGGTAGGAAGGATGCCGCACCCAACCGTAGAGGCCGGAAGTATTGAGCTGCTGCGAATCCAGAATAGCGACGTTTGCGCTGAAGGCCTTGCCGAGCATGGCGACGGCAGAGACACGGATGAGGAGAGCGATGAAGAGGACGGCGACGGCGAGGACGTCGAGCCAGTGGGGGGCGCCGAGGATGAGGCCGCGGGGATTGTGGCGCATCCACAAGCAGGCGGTAACGGCGGGGACGATGGAGAGCCAGAGCAGGAGCTGGGTGCCGCGGTCGCGGACGCTGCCTTGCCCGCGGCGGGTGCGGGTGGCGATGGCGATGACGACTTCGAGGGCGACCCAGAGATAAAAGAGTACCCACCACACGAGCGTCCAATCGAGATGCATGGCGACTCCCCCTTGCTCACAGGATGACACAAGCGAGAGTGGGGGCGTGGGGGCGCGCACCCGCGTGGCGGCAAGCGCATAGACTACGGGCAGGAAATGCAGAGCCCATCCAATCTTGCGCAGTGGCTGTTCGGCTCCCGCGCGGCGAGCGGCCGTGAGGGGGAGATGCACTACGAGCCGGCGCTGGGCGTGCCCAATGCGCTGCTGGCGCGATGGATATTTCTGCGTGCGCTGGGAGTGATTGTATTCGCGGCGTTTTACTCGCTGGTCTTTCAGATTCGCGGACTGATGGGGCCGGACGGAATTCTTCCTGCGGCGGATTATCTTGCCCTGGTCAGTCGCTATGCGGGCGGCTTTCGGGTGTGGTTCGCGCCGACGCTGTTCTGGATTTCTGCAGGCAACGGCATGCTGCTGGCCATCTGCTGGATAGGGATGCTGGCGGGGATTGCGCTGATCTTCAATCTGTGGCCGCGGATGTCGTTGTTTGCGGCGTTCGTCTGCTACCTGAGTTTTGTTTCGGCGGCGCAGGATTTTTCAGGCTACCAGTCGGACGGGATGCTGTTGCAGGCGCTGTTTGTCGCGATGTTTTTCGCGCCGCGCGGACTGCGGCCGGGGCTGGGAGCGGCGGCTCCGCCATCGCGGGCGAGCCTGTTTTTGCTGCAGTGGGAGTGGTTCTGCATTTTCTTCGAGTCGGGGATTGTAAAGCTGCTGAGCGGGGATGCACAGTGGCGCGGGCTGACGGCGATGGACGACTACTACCAGAACGGCCCGCTGCCGACGTGGATTGCGTGGTACGTGGCGCATCTGCCGCACTGGTTTCACGCGGCGACGACGGCGGCGACCCTGGTGATAGAGATATTCGTGGTGTGCATGCTGTTTCTGCCGCGGCGTTGGCGAATCGTCTGTTTCTGCATTGTGACGGCGTGGGAGATTGGCGTGATTGCGACGGCGAATTACACGTTTCTCGATTACCTGGTGCTGTCGCTGGGAATTTTGCTGTTGGACGACAAGTTTCTGCGCCGATTTATTCCGCGGCGGTTAAGAGCGCGGGTGGGGGCCGAGCTGGCGGGGGCTACATATATAGATAGCGAGACCGGCGGCCAGGCGGGAGAGCCGAGCGATGAGGAGGTAGCGGCGGCAAAGCTGGCGGCGCATCGAGCGCGGGCGAGGGCATACCTCGAAAACTCGCGGAGCCCGTGGCCGGAGCGGCTGGAGACGCTGCGATTCGTCAGCGGCGCGATTGTGCTGACGCTGGTGTTCTATTCGACGGCGGCGCAGATGCTGATGATGCCGTGGCCGTGGCTGCCGCTGCCGCGAGCGCCGATTGTTGCGCTGGAGCGGTTCCGCATCGCGAACCAGTACGGGCTATTCGCGGTGATGACGCGCGGCCGCTACGAGATCGAGTTTCAGGGATCGAATGACGGGACGACGTGGACTGCCTATCCCTACCGATATAAGCCGCAGGCACTGAACGCGCGACCGGGGATCTATGCGCCGTATCAGCCGCGGCTGGATTGGAATTTGTGGTTCGCGTCGCTGGGCGATTGGACGCAGTACCCCATTGTGCCGGCGATTGAGGAGCGGCTGTTGACGGGGACGCCGTCGGTGCTGCGGCTGTTTGCGGGCGATCCGTTTGAGAAGGCGCCGCCGCGTTATGTTCGCGCCGTGCTGTGGCAATACTGGTTCACGAGCTGGGCGGAGAAGCATACGACGGGCGACTGGTGGAAGCGCAAGGAGCTCGGGCTTTACGCGCCGGTGGTGACGCGGATGCCGGACGGGCGCTTCGCTATTGTCGAGATGCCCGGGGCGTTACCGGAGCACGATTGATGGGGGCGCATTCGGCGAGCGTGATTGGCTCCGGCCCGAACGGGCTGGCGGCGGCGATAGTGCTGGCGCAGGCGGGACTGCATGTTGAAGTGTGGGAAGCGGAGGCGCAGCCGGGAGGCGGATTGCGGAGCATGCCGCTCACGCTGCCGGGATTCGTGCACGACTTCGGATCGGCGGTGCATCCCCTGGGCGCGGGGTCGCCGTTCTATTCGAAACTGCCGCTGCACAAATATGGACTGCGCTGGATTCACTCGCCGGCCCCTCTGGCACACCCGCTGGACGATGGGACGGCGGTGGTGCTGGAGCGCGACCTGAATGCAGCGTGTGAAGCTTTGGGCCCGGACGGAGAGGCATGGCGGTCGCTGGTGGGCGAGCCGGCGGCGCGCTGGCAGGAGTTCGCGGCGGAAATATTGCAGCCGGTGGTCCATGTGCCGCGGCATCCGGCGATGCTGGCGGGATTCGGAATGAGGGCACTGCGGTCGGCGGCGACGGTTGCGAGCTGGTTTCACTCACCGCGCACGCGGGCGCTGTGGGCGGGGCTGGCGGCGCATTCATTTTTGCCGTTGGAGCAGACGGCGAGCGCAGCGCCAGCGCTGGTGCTGGCGGCGGCGGCACACTCGGTTGGCTGGCCGATGCCGTTGGGAGGCGCGCAGTCACTCACCGATGCACTGCTGGTTCATCTGAAAACATTAGGCGGAGTGGTACACACATCGGCGCGGGTGAATCGCGTGGGCGAGCTGGTGCAGTTCTCCGAGGCATCGCAGGCCGGGCCGGTGCTGGCGGATGTTTCTCCGCGGCAACTGCTGGCGCTGGCACCGGACATGAAGTCGGCGAGTTATGTAAAGGCGCTCGAGCGTTATCGGCCGGCGCCGGGAATCTTCAAGATGGACTATGCGCTGTCGGGGCCGATTCCCTGGCGGGCAGCGGAGTGCGGTCGCGCGCTGACGGTACATCTTGGCGGATCGTTTGAGGAGATTGCGGCGGGGGAGGCGGAGACAGCGGCGGGGCGAGTGGCAGAGCGGCCGTTTGTGTTGCTGGTGCAGCCGACATTGTTCGATGCTTCCCGGGCGCCCGAGGGGAAGCATGTGGTGTGGGCGTACTGCCACATTCCATTTGGATCGAGCGTGGATGCGTCGGGAATAATTGAGGCGCAGATCGAACGGTTCGCGCCGGGATTTAGAGATTGCGTGATGGCGCGTCATGCGATGGGGCCGGTGGAGCTGGCGGCGCGGGATGCGAACCTGGCGGGGGGAGATATTTCAGGCGGCGCGATGGAGCTGCGGCAACTGGTGTGCCGGCCGACGCTGAGAGGGTATGCGACGCCCGACCCGCGTCTATATATATGTTCGTCGTCCACGCCGCCCGGGGGCGGGGTGCATGGGATGTGCGGATTCCACGCAGCGGAAGCGGCGTTGCGGCGGTGGAGGTAGAGTTTTTATCGGCCTGCGGGCCGTCACCAACCCGGGCCCGTGGCAAGCGGCATCTGTTACCCTCAAAGTCGGCATCCTAAGACGGTTGCTGCTGGATTTTTTGGTCTGTACCGAGAGGTTTCGTGTTGAATCAGGTCTGTTTGGCGGGGGTTTTGGCGGTGTTGCTGCTGGGGCAGCAGCAGGGCGCAGCGCAGCAGCAGAGCGGGCAACAGCAACAGCCCGTGCCTGAGGCGCCGAAGCCTGCTCCGCTGCAGGGATTGCCGGCGGGAGCGCTCACGCCGGGGACGGGCTCGAATCCCACGGTTACGCCGGCCGGGGCGACGACGCCAGCGCCGGGAGAAAATCAGATTCCGCAGCAGGCAGCGCAGCCTGCCGGCCAGCCCGCCGAAGCGCCGCAGGGAGACGATCAGCAGCAGACGGCGCCGGAGATTGGGAAAGCCGGTCGCGACCAGGAGCAGATCTACAAGCTGGGACGAGTGACGGTAAATTTCGTCATCGTGCCGGTGCAGATTCGCGACAAGCACAACCAACTGGTTCCGGGCCTGACGTGGCGCGACTTTGAAGTGTTTGAAGACAACCGCCGCCAGAGACTGACATATTTCTCGACGGATGCGGTGCCGATGTCGGTGGCCCTGGTGATTGACCAGGCGCTGACGAGCGACGTGATGCAGCGAGTGAACGATGCCCTGCGGGCGATCTCCGGAGCGTTTACTCCTTACGACGAAATTGCAATCTATACCTATGCGAATGGGGTGACGCAGCAGACGAGCTTCACGGCCGCGCTGGGCGACCGCATTGGTGCGGTGCTTTCGCAGAGCCAGGCGAAGGGCCGTGACATGGGGGTGCCGGTGGATAGCGGTCCGATGGCGGTGGGCCCGACGGTGAATGGGCGCCCGTTCGATCCCAACCTATCGCCGTTTCACAATGGCGGAGCGCAGCCGGTAATTCCGCGAGAGATTTATACGCTGAACGACGCGATCTTTTCCGCGGCGAAAGATTTGGCGAAGCGCGACATTGAGCGCCGTCGCGTAATTTACGTCATCAGCGACGGCAAAGAGCAGGGCAGCCACGTGAGCCAGAAGGAAGTCGAGCGCTTTCTGCTGACGAACAACATCGGCGTATTCGGAACGGTGGTGGGCGACTCTGCGGTGTGGGGCGTGGGGTATCTCGATAAGATCCATCTGCCGTTGTTGCCGCGCAATAATATTTTGCCGAACTATGCGCTGCACACGGGCGGGTCGCTGGATTCAGAGGTTACGCGCGATGGGATTGAGCGGAGCTTCCAGCGGGTGACGGTGGCGGCGCGCACGGAATATACGCTGGGATATAACAGCCAGACGCCGGTGACTGATCCTTCGTATCGCAAGATTGAGGTGCGGGTGAACCGGCCGGGGCTGACGATTGTGGCCAAAGAAGGCTACTACCCGACGCCGGTGAAGCAGAATTAGCGGCGGGGCGGCGACGCGTCTGACTCGCATATTCTTAGTGCATGGCTGATGTGCCCAAGGCTGACTCGGCGAAGGCGACCTCGCTTTCCGGCGAGGAGTATGAGTATGTCGAGGGGCGCGATTACACGATGGAAGACGGGCTGCTGGTTTTTACGCGGGCGTATTTGCTGCAGCGGCCGTGCTGCGGAAATGGCTGCCGGAATTGCCCTTACGGAGTGGTGCCAGGGTCAACGGAGCCGGTGGAGTAGCGAGAATCTCCGGCGGGCGTAGACTTTCCGGTGAGCGATCTGCATCCCAATGATTGGCGGGAGTGATTCGCGCCGGCAGATTGCTCAAGGAGGAATCCTGATGACGACAGCGACCGAGACCAAGAGTGCTGCAACATTCAAGCCTGCAGGGATGCAGTCGTGCATTCCCTATCTGCTGTTGCCGAAGGGGCAGGCGGGCAATTTCATTCAATTTTTGAAGGATGCGTTTGGGGCTGAGGAGCTCAGCCGGAATCTGCGGGAGAATGGCGACGTCTGGCATGCGGAGGTGCGCATTGATGACACGACGCTTATGTTGAGTGATTCGCCGGGGCCGGAGCGGCCGGCAGTAGCGGCGTGCCACTACATTTACGTGCCCGATGTGGATGCGACGTATAAGCGTGCGCTCAAGAGCGGGGCGAGCAGCGAGAGCGAGCCGAAGGATCAGGAGTATGGGGACCGCGGCGGCGGGGTGAGAGACCGCTGGGGAAACATCTGGTGGCTGGGAACGGTCATCGCGAAGAAAACATAGGGTAGATATATTCGCCGAATCTTCGCTCGGGTAGAATGGCAGGCGAGGCGCTATGCCAACTGAGCCAAGGTCGGCGGAGTCGGCGGGGAGGGCTGAGGCGTGCCCGCCGGGTCGCGTGGCGTGGCTGTTCCTCGATCTCAATTCATATTTTGCGTCGGTAGAGCAGGAGCTGCGGCCGGAGCTGCGCGGGCGACCGGTGGCGGTTGTGCCGACGATGGCGGAGACGACGTGCTGCATCGCGGCGAGCTACGAGGCGAAGGCGTTTGGCGTGCGGACGGGGACGCAGGTGCGCGAGGCGCGGCGGATGTGCAAGGGAATCGAGATGGTGGAGGCGCGCCACGAAGTTTATGTGGAGTATCACAACAAGATTGTCGAGGCGGTGGAGAGCTGCGTTCCGGTGAGCGTGGTGATGTCAATTGACGAGATGGCGTGCCGGTTGATCGGCCGGGAGCAGCCGGTGGAGGCTGCGAAGGCGCTGGCGGTGAAGATCAAGCAGACGATCCGGGAGCGGGCCGGGTCAACACTGCGGTGCTCGGTGGGACTGGCGCCAAACCGGTACCTGGCGAAGGTCGCGAGCGACATGCAGAAGCCGGATGGGCTGGTGGCGCTGGCGCCGGAGGATCTGCCGGGAGCGTTGCTGCGGCTGACTCCCCGCGACCTGCCGGGAGTTGGGGCGCGGATGGAGAAGCGGCTGGCGGAGCAGGGGCTGACGACGATGGCGGCGCTGCTGGCGCTGGATCGCGAGCGCATGCGGAAGGCCTGGGGGAGCATCGGCGGGGAGAAGCTGTGGTATTGGCTGCGGGGCGAGGACCTGGAGGACGCGGCGGCGGAGCACGCGAAGAGCGTCGGGCACAGCCATGTGCTGGCGCCGGAGCTTCGTACGGTGGACGGGGCGTGGGCGGTGACGCACAAGCTGCTGCACAAGGCGGCGATGCGGTTGCGGTCGGCGCGGCTGTGGACGAACAGCCTGACGCTGACGATCAAGTTTTCGGTGCCCCGAGAGCGGGCGGAGAAGCAGCACTTCTCCGGGATTCCGCAGCAGAGCTGGCATGCATCGCGGCGGATCGTGGAGTGCCAGGATTCGCAGACGCTGCTCGAGGCGTTGCGTTCTCTGTGGGAGGAGCGGCCGCAGGGGAAGCTCTATGAGAAGCCGTTTTTCGTTGGAGTGTCGCTGCAGGAGATTGTGCCGGAGCAGTTACATACTCTGTCGCTTTTTTCAGATGAGTCGCGGCGGACGCGGCTGGCGCAGACGATGGACGCGCTGAATGGGAAGTATGGGACGCAGACGCTTTATTTCGCGGGGATGCATCTGGCGAAGGCAGCTGCGCCGACGCGGATCGCATTCACGAGCGTGCCTGATTTGTTTGACTGAAGCTAGCCGGGGGGCCAGGCCATGGGGCGACCGCCGAGCACGTGGAGGTGGAGATGGGCGACGGTCTGGCCGCCGTCGTCGCCGGTGTTGATGACGACGCGATAGCCGTTGGTGAGTCCGGCATGGCGGGCAACCTGGGCCGCGATCCAGTTGAGATGCCCGACGAGAGATGAGTCAGACGGAGCGAGCTCGGCGAGGGACGCGATGTGCCTGCGCGGAATGACGAGCAGATGCGATGGGGCCTGCGGATTCAGGTCGAGGAAGGCGATGGCGCGATCATCCTGATAAAGAAGCTTGGCGGGAATCTCGCCGGCGGAGATTTTGCAGAAGATGCAGTCGGCAGCGGTCATTTGCGTGGGCCCTCCCACTCGAGATAGGTGCGGTAGGCGGTTTGGCCGGGCGCGGCCATTTCGAATTTGCCGAGCAGGACGATGCCCGATAGCTGGTAGGAGAGACGGAAGCGGGGGCCGGTGGGGTCAGTCGAATCGAAGATAGCGACGTCGGGGGCGGGCGTGGTGACGGCGTAATGAATCACGTGGCCTTCGTTATCGAAGTAGATGGCGTGGATGGGGGCGGTGGGGGAGTCGCGAAAAATGTAGAGCAGGTCGTGGTGGTCGCAGTCAAAGTCGGCGGGACCTTTGCATTTGTCCTGCGAGCTATGGCGCGCGAGCACGGTGCCGTCCAGTTCGGGGCGGAAGGAGTAGGTGCCGTAGTCTTTGACGTCCTGGCCGCTGGTGCCGGCAGTGCGAGCGTCCCACGTGCCGATGAGGAAGCGCAGAGTCTGCCAGCGGGTGGCGACATCGGGCGGGCCCTGAGGAGTTTTCGCGGCTTGATTCGCTGCGGGAGGCGTGGTTTTGGGAGAGGCGGACGACTTTGGAGAGCTGGCCGAATTTGAAGAGCCCGATTGAGCGCAACCGGGAAGCGTCGCCAGCAGGAGTCCTAATCCAACAACCGCACTGAACTGATAGCCGGCAAAGGGTCGCATGCCGCTCATGCTAACGGATTTTTCTGGAGCGTGTTGGTGAGCGGAGACGGAGGCTAATCCAAACGGACGAGGTAGGCATTGCCTTCGACCGGTCGAAGCCCGGCAGCGATCTGGTAGGCCTGGCTGCGATTGTCATGGGGCGGGCGGATGCGCACCCAATGTCCGGTGGGGCCGGCGAATTCGAGGACCTGGGAGTCGCCATATTCGCGCTGCAGCTTGTGCTTGAGGGCGAGCGCGGCGTCCTCATCTTTGAAGGCGCCAATCTGAACGCACCAGCGGCCACCGGGAGTGGCGGCGGGCGGGGAGCTGATGAGCTCGAGGCGGACCTCAGCGGTTCCGTGGGGCCAGATGGCGAGCTCTTTGGCGGCACCGATGGAGAGATCAATCATGCGGTCGGGAACGAAGGGGCCGCGGTCGGTGATGCGGAGAGTGAGGACGCGCCCGTTGCGGAGATTGGTGATGCGCACCATGGAGCCGAGGGGCAGGGTGCGGTGGGCGGCGGTCAATCCGTTTTCGTCATAGACCTCACCGTTGGCGGCGCGATGGTGGTTGTAGTTTGGGCCATACCAGCTGGCCATGCCGGTCTCGACGTAGCGGGAGGTGAGGGGAGGCGGCGCAATGGATTCGCCGGGGCCGGGCGGCTTGCCGTAGTCGGGATTTTTTGCGATCTCGCTGCCGGTGCTGTCGGCTCCATCGGTAAGGACGGGAGGGTTGAGGGCGGGAGCGGCCGGCTGGGACCGCGCAGCATTTGTGTGGTGGGTGCAGCCGGAGGCGGCGGCGCAGAGGGCAGCCATGCCGAGGAGTGCAAGCCCGCGGGAGGCAAGGGCGGGCTGCCGTTTCGCAATAGATTGAGCAGGCGAAACGGCGGTCATTTCTGTTGGCTCCGATGCTCGTCTAAATGCTCAGCCAGCTTGCGGAGTTGGTCGGAGGCCTCGCGAAGCCCGCGGGAGCCGTGCACCCGGACCTGGGGAACGACTTCGTCATTGAGGTAGCGAATGGCCTTCTGAATCTCCAACTCAATGCGCTCGGCGGCATCGCGGAGGGTGGCGTCAACTTTGCGGCCGGTGTCTTCAAAGTTTGTAGGCATCAGTGCGGGCTCCCTTTGTTTTTTGCCGTTCCACTCAGTGTGGGCGCGCGAGCGCCGGTGGGCAAGAGGCTGTGCCACGGGAGTAACTAATGTCGTTTCAAAGACGGAGTGGGAGTTGCTCACAGTGAGGAACATGCAGATGCGAAAAAAAAGCGGCGGAGAAGGCGAAAATAATTCCGCGAATGGCAGACTTTGCATGACAATAGGTGCTCTCTGCAGTCGCAGGGATTTCGCCGGAGTCGGGGCGGAATTCAGCGTTCTAAAAATGAATGGAAAGTGGGCGGGGGCCTTTACCGCAAATGAAAAATATTCTTGAGCCGTCGTGCGTTCGACTAGCAGTTTTGTTGTGCGCTTTTTCAATCGCTATGCCAGCCATCGCGCGCGCGGAGAAAGATCCCGCCGCGAAGGAGGCAGCGAGCGCTGCTGCGGCCACTGCTGCGGCCACTGCTGCGGTTGAGGAGAAAGATCCGCCAGTAGCCAGGGCGACGGCGCTGCCGGATGCTCCGACGCCGGACGCCGCGGTGACGACGGCGAGCGAGGCGACCTATAGCTCGAGCGTAGACAGCGACGTGACAAACGCGGGCCAGCAGGCCCGGGCGCAAACTCCTGCCGAGCAGCCACTCACCGGGCTGGGCAAGTTCCTTTACCCGGACACGACGGGCAAATACGCCACCGTGATTCAGCCGGGAATGGCATATCAGCCGTTGTCGCCGGGGGAAAAATTTATCTACTCGGTGCGTGAGAGCGTTGTGCCCGGACAGCTGTTAATCAGCACCGTGGTCGGTGGCGTGAACCACTTGTGGAACAGCGATCCGAAATACGGCACGAACTCAGAGGCATTTGGCCAGCGGGTTGGCGCGGCGATCGCGCTTCAGGCTTCGAATCACATCATCAGTGACGGAATCTATGCGGCGGCGTTCCACCAGGATGAGCGCTATTTCCGGATCGGCCGGAGCAAATCCGGCGGAACCCGCGTGAAGGGCGTGATTGCCAGCATCTTTATGACGCGCGGCAACAATGGTCACGCGGAGTTCGACTACAGCGGAATTTTGGGTCGCGCGACGGGTTCGGCGTTGACGATGGCCTACTATCCTGCGGTGAGCGCGAATGGCACGGTGGCGGCGAAGGCATTCGGCTACGCGCTGCTGGGCGAGCTGGGCGCGAACGCGTATCTCGAATTCTGGCCGGACGTCTGGCAGAAGATGTTCCACCGCAACTCGAACTAGCAGCCCGACTGGAGTACAGGTCTGAGAAACGGCGTGTCGCGTGAAAGCGATGCGCCGGGGCGCGACTAATACGCGCGGTGCTGCGTCTAGAGAAATAAGACCGAGTGAACGGGCAGTGAAGACGGGCGGAGCGCGCCCGCATCTCAATTGAGGTGAGCGGTAGTCTGCGGCAGAGGTAGCTGGCTGTGAGTTAGAGCCTGCGCCTGAGGACTGATGTCGCTGTAAATGGTGCGGGATCGCCGATAGAATGCGACCTGAGAGCCGGCTTGAGTGCGGGCGGAAGCAGAACGGACCGAAGTGAAAGAGCAAAGACTGCGCGAGGAGGATGTTGCTGACATTCATGCGTCGCCGGACTGCCAGCCTGAGCGCATGCGCGGGGATACTGTTATTCGCGACGCCTTGGGTGTGGGCGCAGGCGGCTGATGCCGGGGCGGGTCGGGTGCAGGCCGCGATTCCTGACGCGCCGCAGCCGCAACCGGAGGTGATTGCCGAGACAGCGGAGTCAGGGCCAGCGGATTTGGCTGGAGGCGAGGCGGCGGAGTCGCAGTCGGCATCTGGACAGAAGGCTGCAGCGGATGGGCAGAAGGGGGCAGCGCAGGCACAGTCCGACGCGCCGCAACCGGAGGCGGGGCAGGGAGCGGATGAGCAAGAGCAGTATTCAGATGAGAAGAGGCCGGCGCCGCAGCTGCTGATTGTTCCGGTGCCGCCGGGATGCGCGATTCCGGCTTCGACAAAGACTCCGCCGGACCGCAGCTGCGTGAACGTGACGCCGGCGCAGAATTCGGAGCGGTACCGTCGTTTCAGCAACTCGCCCGCGGCGATCGCGCTGACGCCGAAGCAGAAGTTTCGGCTGGCGGCGAGGAATGTTTACGACCCGTTCAACCTGATGTCCATTGCGTTTTTCTCAGGGCTCGATGTGGCGTCGAATTCGCATGGAGCGTATGGGCCGGGGATGGCGGGGTTCGGCCGGGAGTTTGGCACGACGCTGACGGAGAACATCAACGGCGAATTCTGGGGAACGTTTGTGATGGCGTCAATCACGCACCAGGACCCGCATTATCACCGGATGCCGGACGCCACGATTCAACGCCGGATATTGCATTGCATAACCGCGGTGGTGTGGGCGCAGAGCGATCACGGGCGGCCGATGCCGAACTTCGTGGAGATTGGCGGATACTCAGTGGCTGCGTCAATCAACAATCTTTACGTGCCTTACAAGAGCACCAATGTGCAGTCCACGGTGGAGCGGGTGACGGTAGCGATGGCGCTCGATCCGATAGGGAATGCGGTGACGGAATTTTTGCCGGATGTGGCGAAGCGGCTGAATATCCGCGTGGTGTTTGTGCAGCAGATCATCAACAAGGTGGCGGCGATTGAGACGGGGAACAATCCGCAATGACGGAATTCTAAGGGCGGCTATTTTTTGAATTGCTTGGAGAGAGTGAGGGCCTGCTGCTGATAGCTGGAGCCGATGCCCTTGCCGTAAATCTTGTCGGGCGTGGACATGAGGGGGAAGTAGACAAGGCGGCCGACGATCTGGCCGTGTTCGATGAGGAAGGGGACCTCGTGGGCGCGGACCTCAAGCACGGCGGGCGTGCCCTTGATGTCGTTGTCGCCGTAGCCGAAGCCGGGATCGAAGAAGCCGGCGTAGTGGACGCGGAATTCTCCGACGGCGGGATCAAAGGGGACCATCTCGGCGGCATAGTTGCCGGGGACGCGAACTTTTTCTTTGCTGGCGAGGATGTAGAAGTCGCCGGGATCGAGGACGAGGCTGGCGTCTTTGATGTTGCGGACCATCTCCCAAAAATCTTCGGGGACGTAGTGATTTACTTTGTCGAGATCAATGAGCGGCGCGTTTTTGCGGGCCTTGTAGGCGACGATTTCTCCGGGCGTGTGCGACTTGAGGTTAATCGAAAAGGTGAGGCCGCGATCAATGTGGGCGATGGCGAGCTTGTCTTCACCCTCATCACCCTCAAAGACGAGGCCGTGCAGCTTGTCGAGGTCAACGAGCATGGAGTCGGTGGTGGGGGGATTGCGGTAGACGAAGCGGAGCTGGTTGAGGCGCATGCCGGCGCGGACGGCGACGGTGAAAGTGCGGGGGACAATCTCGGCGTAGAGGCGGCCGGTATAGCTGGCGGGAACATTTTCGAATTCGACACCGTGATCGGTGATGAGGCGGACAAAAATATCCAGGCGGCCGGTGGTGGATTTGGGGTTGGCCTTGGCGGTGACTTCGGGAGGGAGAGCGAGCTCTTCCATCAGCGGGACGATGTAGACGCAGCCTTTTTCGAGGATGGCTTTTTGCGAGAGGTCGAGAGTGGCCATGCCGAGCTGGCGGAGCTTGTCTTCGACGGTGGAGTGGGCGCCGGGCAGAAAGCTGGCCTGCACGCGATAGGCGACGGAGCCGAGGCGGAGGTCGAGCGAGGCGGGCTGGATGTTGTCCTCAGGGACGGGGACGGAGGAGAGGACGTGACCGTGCTCGAGCAGCTTGCGTATATCCTGCGCCGGCAAGATGCCGGCACCGATGCCACGCTCCATGGAGTTGGGGATACCTTCCATCACGATCGGTTTGGCGGCCATGGAGAAGTTTTAACAGGGAGGCGCCGTGGCTGCACTCCAAGGTTAGAGGCTGGCCTGTGGAAAGCGGCGGACGGGTGAGGAAAACGGCGCAGAGGAGGGCGGCCGATAGAATCGCGGAGACTATTGTCAATGAGGATGGCCGCGACCGGACCGCCTATGAGTCGAGACCCGAAGTTTCCGCGGATAGTTTCGCTGCAGCCGAGCATCAGCGTGACGCTGGCGGCATTGGGGCGGGTGGAGAATCTGTGCGCAGTGACACGGTGGTGCGTGGAGCAGGTGCCGGAGTTGGCGGAGCGGAATTTGCCGGTGCTGGCTGATTCCTGGACGGCGAAGGCGGAGGACCTGGCGGAGTTGCATGCGCTGAATCCAGACATCATTGTTGCGAGCGTGCCGTATCAGTTGCCGGCGCTGGCGGCGATGTTGGAGAGCGGGCTGCCGGTGATGGCGTTCGCGCCGCATTCGCTAGCGGATGTAGAGCGGGACACGCGGATGCTGGGACTGCTGACGGGGGCCGGAGATGAGGCGGGGGGATTGATTGGGAAGATGCGGGCGGAGATGGAGCGAGTTCAAGAAAAGGTTGGTGGGCTGGGACCGCGGACGGTCTATTGCGAGGAGTGGGGGAAACCGCTGATCCATTCGCAACCGTGGGTGAACGAATTGGTCGCGGCGGCTGGAGGAGTCGCAGTGGGAAGGGCGGGGAGCCATACGACGGCGGAGGAGATTGCGGCTGCGGATCCTGAAGTGATGGTGCTGGCGTGGTGTGGAGCGGGGGACCGGGTTCCCCTGGAGCGCGTGGTGACGCAGCGCGGGTGGGAGAAGTTGCGGGCGGTCAGGGAGCGGCGGATGTATTGCGTGCCGGACGAATTCCTAAATACGCCGACGATTCCGTCGCTGCTGGAGGGGCTGGCGTGTGTGGCGGCGGCGGTGCGACCAGAAATGTTTGCAGCGCCGGAGAGGCTGCGGCGACTGGCGGCGGATTAATTCTGCAGCGCAGATTTGGCCGGCGGAGATTTTCTTGAGTAGAGCAGGGCCCACCAGATGAGCGGGAGCTGGAGTGGAAGTCGGAGCCAGAGCGCCCACTGCGGGGCGCCGGTTTGCATGTGGGAGGCGGCCATCCACCAGTTCGCGGGGAAGACGGCGATGAGGAGCAGGGCGAGGCAGATGGCGGCGGGGCGACGGGTGGGTTCAAAGAGGAGAGCGAGACCACCGGCGATCTCAGCGATGCCGGTGAGTGCGATGACGGCAAAGCGATGCGAGATAAAAAGCTGCGGCAGGAACGGCGGAAGGATGCGTTCGTAGGCTGCGGGGAGGATGAAGTGCATGGCGCCCGCGATGACGAAGAGGGCGGCGAGGAGCCAGCGTCCTACAGTGATTTTCGGCGCCATGGAATACATTGTCCGCTTTATTTGGGGCGGTGGGGCTTTCTCGCCGGGTAGTCCGTCTCCCGGTATCATCGGGTGTCGCGAAAGCTTAGAGATCCTCGCCACCAAAGGAGATTGGCCATGAAGAGAAAA
>CAVZTG010000008.1:0-615362 GCA_963778195.1 Terriglobales bacterium
CAAATGATGGCGATATCGGTTCCGAGCCCCTGCATGCGCTCTTTTTGATCGGCGTTAAAACCGATGCCGAGGCCGACCAGCAGAATTACCGAAGTGATGCCCCAGACGATGCCAAACATCGTCAGGAAGCTGCGGAGCTTGTTCGCCCAGAGCGCCGACAGAGTCTGTTTCATGATTTCAGCGAGTGGCATTCTGCAAGGACCGCTTTCCCGTTCAGTTCATAGACGGCTTTGCACCGAGCAGGTAATCGCCGGTGAGCCTATGGAGCTATACGCATCCGGTTGGCGAGGGGTTCATGGCAAGGGAAGTAAAGGCGGCGTGGCCGGGTGCGATCGTACGCAGAGTTGGGACGGTTCACAGCCGGGGGCGGCCGATGCTGTGATTTGCGAGTTGCGCGGCTGCGGAGAGAATCCCTATAATCCGCACAGCTTAACTTTGGCCGGTGGAATCGCGCCTGCCATTGCTTCCGTTCTGAAAAGCATTTACCAACTCATGTTCCGCACCGGACCCATCAAAACTTCGATCGTCTCAGGAGCTCCACTTCAATGAAGAAGTTCATCATTCTTGCGCTGCTGGCAGCCATCCCCTGCCTGGTGCCAGCAGTTCCGGTTCTCGCGCAGCAGCAGGGCACGGTAGCCCTGGATACTGCTGAATACAACGCTTACCAAAGCGCTACTGGCCAGGCCGATCCCGCGGCACGAGCGGCGGCGCTGGAGACCTTTCTCCAGACCTACCCCAGCAGCACGGTGAAGAAGCCGGTGCTGGAGTCGCTGGTCACGGCGTATCAGCAGGCCAACAACCCGCAGAAGGCGATCGATGCGGCCGACCGGCTGCTGGCTATTGACCCCAACAACCTGCGTGGATTGGTCACCGAGGCGGGCCTGAAGCGCTACCTGGCCATATCGAAGAATCCGCCGGACCAGGCATTGCTGGATCAGGCTGCGGCAGCTGCCCAGAAGGGCCTGCAGGCGACGAAGCCGGCTGACATATCGGCTGCGGAGTTTGCCAAAGAGCAGAAGGACTTCGCTCCGATATTTGAAGATGCGATCGGGGTGGACGACTCCAACAAGAAGGACTATCCGAACGCGATCAAGTACCTGGCACAGGTGCTGAAGGACACTCCGCCGGAGCAGGCTACGCAGGGAAATGCTCTGCAGGACATGTTCCTGCTCGCCCAGGACTACGCCGCACAAAACCCCGCCGGACACTCTGACCGCGGCATTTTATTATGCGCGGGTATCGGCGCTGGCTCCGCAGGCAGCGGACATCCTCAAGAATGCTCAGTACTACTACCACAAGTATCACGGGAGCGCAGATGGCTTTGAGGCGTTCCAGGCAACGGCGAAGGCCAATGCCTTTCCGCCGGCCGATCTCGCGACCACTGTGACCCCGGCGCCCAAGCCGGCAGATATTGCCAATCAGCTGGTCACAACCACTGCTGACCTCACCACGCTGGCGCTGACTGACCGCGAGTTCATCATGGTAACGGATCGCAGGAGAGTGCGGACAAGGTGTGGGACACGATGAAGGGCAAGACGTCCACCATCCAGGGCGCAGTGATCAACGCGACACCGGATACGGTGCAGCTGGCCGTCTCTGACGATGCTGCCAGGGCAAGACGGCAGACTACACGATCAAGCTGGCAACGCCGTTGAAGACGGTGCCTGCGATCGGGAGCCAGGCGACGTATATCGCGACGTACGACTCCTATGCCAAGAGCCCATTCATGATCACGATGGTGGACGGCAAGTCGGCTGAGAAGCCGAAGCCGGCGGCACGACGCACACCGCCCATCACTAAGGCGAGAAGCAAATGCATAACAGGCGGCGGCTTCGGCTGCCGCTTTTTATTGAGCGTTATTATTCGCCGAGCATAAGGCGGCGGATGCTGGTGGCCTTGCCCGGTGGCGCCGTCGCACTCGATCAGTGCGGCGCACATCTTCTTGTTTGCCCTTTGCTGGCTCGAACTTGGCCGGCATGCCGGTGATGAAGCGCTGCAGCGCAATGCTCACGCTCGACGCCGATCACGCTGTCGTACGGGCCGCTCATGCCGACATCGGTCTGGAAGGCGGTGCCGCCGGCAGAATGCGCTCGTCCGCCGTGGGGACATGGGTGTGCGTGCCCAGCACGGCGGTGACGCGGCCATCGAGATGCCAGCCCATCGCGACTCTTTTCTGACGTTGCCTCGGCGTGAAAGTCCACGCAAGATGACTGGCGCGCATTTTGCGAGGCGATCAATTCGTCGGCCTTGCGAAAGGGGTCGTCATTCGTCGCCATAAAGACGCGGCCCTGCAGATTGATGACGGCGTAGGCCTGGCCGTCGCCGGGAGTGAACCTTCATACCAGCCAAAGCCGGGAGCATCGGGCGCATAGTTTGCGGGTCGCAATACCCGGCGCGCCTTTCATGGCTGTCGGCGGGCAGCCTTTACATATTCAATGAGTTCGCGCTTGTCCCAGACGTGGTTGCCGGTGGTGATGACGTGGACGCCTAAGTTGAACAGCTCGTCGGCAATCGCCGGGTGTCAGGCCAAAGCCGCCGGCGGCATTCTCTCCGTTTGACACGACGAGATTCACGGCATGGTTCTTGATGACATGGGGCAGATGCTCGCCCACGATTCGCCGCCCGGCATTCCCGAAGACGTCTCCGACAAAGAGTATCCGCAATTGCGCTCCAGTTCAGGTGTCCAGGCGTCTCTGTCGCACACACGGGCCCGGTTTTCTGCTCTCCATACTCTACACAAGGGGAGGATGGTGTTCCGCGCGAGAGGATTTTTTGCAAGGCTTTGGGCGTGGCCCCGAGAGTGCGCAGAAAAATCTTTTCAGCGGTTGGGCTTTCGCCACAGCACGAGCCGTTTTCTTGTGATAATTTTGACTTCAAATGGCAGCTAACAGTCGCTTCGCAATGGGCGTTCATGCATTGGCACTCCTCGCCTCTGATCCGGATAGAACTCTCACCTCGGATGAAATCGCAGCCGGCATAGACACCAACCCGGTGGTGGTCCGCCGCATACTCTCCGCACTGCAGGATGCCGGGCTTGTCTCCAGTCAAAAAGGCCCCACCGGCGGTTCACGCCTGGCGCAATCGCCGAAGAAAATTTCTTTGGCTGCGGTTTACCAGGCCATCGAGCGCCGCCCGGTGCTGCACGTGCCCTACAGCGCTTCCGGCGTGAAGGACGGCCACGCGCGCAAGGTGGCAGCGTCGGTGAAGGATATCTTCCAGTCGGCCAACAAGGCGATCAGCGGCGAGCTCGAGGGCATCACCATTGCCCAGGTGGTGAAGAAGACGCAGCGCGGCAAGAAGTAGTTACGCCGAAACGCTAGCGCGTTCGACCACTAAGCGGGCGGCCCGCACGATTCGTTCGGCCAATCTCTCGACGTGTATCTGCTGCGTGAGATAGCTGATGACCATCATGCGAACGACGCTCTCTCCGCATACGCGAGTGGTGGAGATCCAGAACTCACCATCCTCGGTGACCTCGGCTACGAGCTGACGGTGCAGTGCGCTTTGCATCTCGAGCGGCACTCGCAGCCGCACATTCACAATCGGCAGCGGGCCGGGCGAAGTCACCTCGAGCAGGCCGCCGGCCGCGAGCTTTCTCTTCGAGCAGCCGCGCCAACTCCATCTGCCGGGTCATGAGGGCTTCATACGCCTGGCGGCCGTGAACGCGGAGAGTGAGCCAGAGCTTGAGGGAATTCATGCGGCGCGACCACTGGGCGGAGATGCGGTAATAATCCGGCGGCAGCGGCTTGCCCTCCACATCGTGATGTTCGATGCGCGGCATGTAGGAAGTCTCGACGCCGAAGGTCTGCTCGAGCAATGCTGCGTGCCGGGTGAGCAGCATGCCTGCGGCAAAGGGCATGGCCAGCCACTTGTGCGGATCCATGGTGACTGAATCAGCTTCGGAGATGCCATCGAGCAAATCGCGGTGCGCGTTAGAGAGGACCAGAGCCGCTCCGTAAGCGCCGTCAACGTGCAGCCACAATTTGCGCGACTTGCAAAAATCGGCCAGCTTGCGAATCGGGTCTATCGCGCCGGAGTTGGTCGTGCCGGCGGTTGCGATGACGGCCAGCGGGAAAAATCCGGCTGCGATGTCGGCGTCTACCTGAGTCAGCGAGGGCGGGCATATCAATCTGCAGGTTCTTGTCCACCGGGACGCGTCGCAGTGCGCTCTGCCCCAAGCCAAGAAGGACAGCGGCTTTTTCGAGAGAGTGGTGCGACTCGGCGGAGGCGTAGAGCACCGGGCGGGCATCAAGCGGCGGCGAGCCCATCCTGCTTCACCTGCGGAAAGCGCTGATGGAGGGCGAGAGCGAGGGCGCTGAAATTGGCTTCGTTGCCGCCGCTGGTGAAGGTGCCTTCAAACTTTTGGTCCGAGTTCCATGCCACGCGATCTGCAATCCAGCGCACCGTCTCACGCTCGATGCGCGAGGCGAACTGGGAGCGCGCCAGGCTGGCGAGCTGTGGATTCAGCGCCCCGACGAGGGCCTCAGACAATACGGCCATGTAGGTGGGCGTCGGATTCATGAGGCCGAAGTAGTTTGCGCTGGGGACGTGAAAGCCGTTGTCTACCAGGTCGCGGAGGGCGTCGCCCAGAACCAGAGAGGCATCCTGGCCAAGCTCGGGCAGAGCGTCTTGAAGGTCGCGGAAATTTCGCTGGGGGCCGGGAAGTTGCACCGGGCGGTCGGCAGAGAGAAGAGAAGTAGTCGTTGATGCCTTGAATGAGCTGCTGGCCCAGCCGCTGACGCTCGTCGGCGTCGAACTCAAACTGCGTGAAGTCAAATCCCATTGCGGGTACCTGCTCAATGGCCTCTGGAAGCACCAGAAAACCTGTTCATTTCGCATCCTCGCTGCGCTGCACGGCAGGGTCAACGTGACGCCTCGGTAAGGTTACTCCTCTTTTGATGATTCTGGCATCCCCGGCGTTTCAGGGGCAGGCTCATCGGACGGTCCGCCGGTGGCGCGCGGGCGCAGGAGCGGAAACAGGATCACGTCGCGAATAGATTTTTGCCCGGTCAGAACCATGGTCAGGCGGTCAATGCCGATGCCCTCGCCGGCGGTGGGGGGCAGCCCGTAGGCCAGGGCGCGAACGTAGTCCTCATCCATCGGCGTGGGCCTCGTCGTCGCCGCGCTCGCGCTCGGCCAGTTGTTGCTCGAAGCGGCGGCGCTGCTCCTCGGGATCGTTCAGCTCGCTGAAGGCATTTCCCAGCTCAAATCCGCCGATGTAAAACTCGAAGCGCTCGACCCAGTCGGGATCGTCGGCTTATTTTTTGACAGCGGAGAGACGGCGACAGGGAAGTCGTAAATGATGGTCGGCTGTTGCAAATGCTCTTCTGCAACCGCCTCAAAGACGCTGGCAATGGTTTTGCCCACGGGCTCGCCGGGCTGGTAGGCGATGTTGACCGATGCAGCGCGGAGGCGCGTGACGGCGCTGCGCATGCCGTCGGCTGAAGAAAAATCCGCGGCCTCGGGCTTCGCGCCGGCCGCATCGGGCCAGAACTCCACAATCGCCTCGCGCATCGAGTAGCGGCGCCATTTGGCGAGATCAATCTCGATGTCGTTGAAGACCGGCCCTGGTGGTGCCGACGACCTCTTGCGCGACCTGAGCGATGAGCTCCTCCGTCAGGTCCATCAGGTCGTGATAGTTGGCGTACGCCTGATAGAACTCGAGCATGGTGAATTCGGGATTGTGCTGGGTGGAGATGCCTTCATTGCGGAAATTGCGATTGATCTCGTAGACGCGATCCAGGCCGCCGACCACGAGGCGCTTCAAATAAAGCTCGGGGGCGATGCGGAGATAAAGAGGCAAATCCAGCGCATTGTGGTGGGTGGTGAAGGGGCGGGCCGCGGCTCCGCCGGCCAGGGGCTGCATCATCGGAGTCTCGACCTCGATGATATCCGCGCGAGTCAAAATATCGCCGGACGGCTGCCAGCACCTGCGCGCGCTTGACAAAAACTTCGCGGACCTCGGGATTTGCGAAGAGGTCAACATAGCGCTGGCGGTATCGGAGTTCGACATCGCTGAGGCCGTGGTATTTCTCAGGGAGCGCGAGCAGAGCCTTCGGCGAGGAAGGTGAGTTTCTCGACGTGTACGGTGAGCTCGCCGGTGCGAGTGCGGAACAAATATCCCTCGACGCCAACGTGGTCGCCGAGATCGAGAAGCCGAAATAATTCAAAGCCCTGCTCGCCGACGTTGTCTTTGCGGACGTAGATCTGCAGCCGCTGGCCGCCCTGCTGGAGCTGCGCAAACCCGGCCTTGCCCTGCAAGCGAAGCTGCATGAGGCGGCCTGCAATCTGGACAGCAACGCGGTCTTGATCGAGCTGCTCGGCGGTGCTCGCGCTATAACGCGACTGCACCTCAGAGACCGTCGTGTTTGCGGCGAAGCTGTTGGGGTAGGCCGGCTGCCCCAGCGCCTCGATCTGTCGCAATTTCTGCTGTCGCAAGCCGTAAAGCTCGCGCTCAAACTCGGATTCAAACACTCGTGGCTCGCCCTTTCACGCAAAACGTCAGTATAGCGATACCCTAGGAGTGCCCCGGGGAGAATCCCGGCGGGGCAGAGAAGCGAACAGTTCGAGCACACATTTATGGATATGCCCACCGGACCACGAAACCCGCGCAAACCGGACGGAACCTGGTCAACCGTCGTACGCGCCGAAGCGTTGCTGCAGATTGCGCTGCTGTTTCCGGCGTGCACGTTCATCGGATGGATCATTGGCGTGGGTCTGGACCACTGGCTGCATCAAAACTGGATCTACATCGTGGGACTTGTGTTTGGGGCGGTCGCCGGCTTCGTGCAGCTGTTCCTCATCGTTCGGAAGAACATTTCATGAGCCAACCTCCCTTAGAGCCGAGCGTTCTGACGCCGTCCGCGGTGACGACGCCCGATCCGAACGCTGATTTTTCAGACAACGATCTGAAGCGGATGCTGCTCAGGTCGCTGATCACGCTGGCGATTTTTGCTGCGCTGGGAGCTGTCTTTGCGGGGATTTCGGGAGGCTGGAGGTCAGCGCTGCTGCTGGTTATCGGGGCGGCCGTCTCGGCGATCGGAATCTGGGAATGGCGCAGCATGGTGATCGCCATCATGGCTGCGGATGGATGCCCGGCCGGGGGTGAAACCCGCGTCACATGGTGGGCGCGGTGGCGCGCTTTTTCCTCCGCTTCGTGCTCGCCGCGGCCATTCTGTATGTTAGTCTAAAGCGTTTGCACGGTTCAGTTTACGCACTGGTGAGCGGCTGGCGCTGGCGATGGTTGCGCTGATGTTTGAAGCCTCAGAGCTGCTGCGGCAGTGGCGGTAAAGCAAATAAGACTTAGGTTTCGACCCCAAAATATTTTATGGAACACCAGCTGCTATTCACGCAATTTCTGAATCACCACTTCGGTGCCTGCGTGACCGAGATGCTGGCGGCGTTGCAATCCATCCGGAGCATCCGCGCGCGCCGATCAACAATGCGTTCGCGATGGAGTTGTTGTGCGTCGGCTGCTGTCCTGTTTTTCGTCATCGTCAGGGCAAGCCTGCGTGTTGAAAAGCCCGGCGCCGCACAGCACATCGCGGAGATGTATGACGAGTTCGTCCAGACCAGGGCAGCAGATTATCGGCCACGGGATACGAGCGATTCATGGCGTACGTCGGCCGCGCTTTTCCTGTTCATTCTCATCTGCAACCTGTTGGGCTGGTGCCGGGACTGGCGTCGCCGACGGCATACGTGATGGTTCCGCTGGGGTTCGCGATTCCCGACGTTTCTCTACTACCACTGTTATGGAGTCCGCAAGCAGGGATACTGGGGTACGGCAAGCACTTCCTGGGGCCGATCTGGTGGCGTCTTGGCTGATTTTGCCGATTGAGATCATCTCGCACTGCGCCCGCGTGCTTTCGCTGACGGTCCGTCTTTACGCGAATATGTTTGCCGGCGACATGGTGTACTCTGGCCTTCTTCTCGCTTATTCCGATCGGGGTGCCGATCTATCTTCTAGTGCTGCATCTTGTTCGTTTCACGTCGTGCAGGCGGTGGTATTTATGTTGCTGGCGCTGATCTATCTGGCCGGAGCGGTGGCGGTGGAGGAGCACTAGAGAGACCGCGCAATGTTCTCGGGAGAGAGCAATGCCGGCATAAAAAAGTTTGGCGCGGAAAGATGCTTCCGTTTCTGCGCGTCAGGCCGTGAGCGTGAGGGGGCCAGCCCGGTGAGCCTCAACCACCCACTGACGGTACTACTCAGGGAAGCTTTTGAAGGAGCAACACTATGCGTCGTGTCATGCAATATCTATTCGTGACACTGTCTGTGCTGTGCTTGGCCGTCCCGGCGTTTGCGCAACAGCAACGGCTGCTAACCCGATCCGCCGGATTGGTGGCGAATGGCCGCCGGTATCGCAATGGGCATCGCGGCTGCAGGTTGCGGCATCGGTCAGGGCTCGCGCCACTGCGTTCTGCTACCGAGGCGTGGCCCGCAATCCCGGAGCGCGTGCCGGCATTCTGCTGCTGCTCACCCTCGGCCTCGCGTTCATCGAATCACTGGCCCTGTTCACGCTCGTGATCATCGTCGTCAAGGTGAAGTAACCGCGCAGATCGCTATCTAAAAAATGAGGGCCTCCCTGAGGGGAGGCATTTTTATTTGCGCGAGCCGGCTAGGGCAGCGGTGGCTGCTGCGTAACCGTGCACCTGGACTGACGGGCGCCGGGGATGTTGGCGGAGTGTAGGCGGCTGCAGCCGTTTGCGAAGCCTCCAGTACATGGCCGGGGATGATACCCAGGACGAGTGTGGCGGCGGCGGCAAAGACCAGCACGGTTGCGGTGCCAAAACCCATCGGGTCGCGTTATCTGCGGCGGCTTCAGAGGGCTCGAGTTCATGTACATGGCGCGACGACGCGCAGGTAGTAGAAAGCTGCGACGCCGCTGTTGAGCAGGCCGATCACGGTCAGCCAGAGGAGACCGCGTGCAAGGCGGCGGTGAAGACGTAGAACTTGCCGAAGAAGCCGCCGGTGAAGGGGATGCCAATCAGCGATAGCAGAAACAGGGTGAAGACGGCGGCGAGAAAGGGCTGCGGCGGCCGAGCCCGGCGATAGTCGCTTCGAGGGTTGCGGCGCGCTCTTCATATCCGCCGGGTAGCTGAGTGACGGCGAAGGCGCCGATGTTCATCGCGGCATATCCGGCGAGATAGAACGATGCGGCGGACGACGCCGTCCTGCGTGCCGCCGGCGAACGCTGACCAAAATGTAGCCGGCGTGGGCGATGGAGGAGTAGGCGAGCATGCGCTTCACGCTGTTCTGGACGAGCGCGCCGAGGTTGCCGATGGTCATCGAGACGGCGGCGAGAATCCAGATGCAGAGCACCAGCGTCGGATCAGCGTGGGGAAGGAGACCAACAGGACGCGCAGCAGCACGGCGAAGGCTGCGGCCTTGGGGCCGGTGGACATGAAGCCGGTGACGGGCGAGGGCGCGCCTTCGTAGACGTCCGGCGTCCAGACCTGGAACGGCGCGGCCGAAACCTTGAGGCCGAGGCCGATGAGCATGAGGGCGAGACTGACGTAGGCGAGCGTGGGAACGGTGCCAGCTGTGAGTGCACCGAGGAGAGCACTTGGCCGATGGCGTAAATATTGTCGCTGCCGGTTGCGCCGAAGGCGAGTGCGACTCCGTAGAGGAAGAACGCGGTCGCGAATGACCCGAGAAGAAAATACTTGAGTGCGGCTTCGGGGCCGGTCGCTGTTTGCTTTCTGAAGCCGGTCATGACGTAGCTGGAGATGGAGGAAATCTCGAGGCCGATAAAAACCAGCAGAAGGGAAGCGGCCGAGGTCATCAGCATCATGCCGGCGGTGCCGAAGAGCATCAGAGCGTACATCTCGCCGGTTCCGGGGCGGTCGTCAAGATATTCTGTCGATGACAAGGAGGTGCAGAGCAGGATTGCGGAGAGCAGCACATGGAAGAAGCGCTGAAGGCGTCGGTACGGATTGCGTTCCAGTAGGCCATTCCGGCGGGTCGTGGAGCTGCCAGACACTGGCTCCCATGCGCGACGAGGGAGGCGACAGTGCGAGGACGGCGAGCGAGATGCGCGAGGAGCGCGGCGCGCAGGAAGGCCTCGCCACAGCATGACGAGCATGCCGCCGAAGATGAGAATGAGTTCGGGAAGAATGCGGATGCCAGTTCATTGGCCGATTCTCACTACGCCGCCATGTTTGGACGGCCGCGGCTGCGGCGGTGCGATTCGGCGGAGCATTTGGGCGCCTTTGGCTTGTGCATGGGCGACCGCGAGGGGCTGGCCGACCGCACCGTCGATGGCACGCATCCAGTAGGGCGACAGCACGCCCATCAGCGCGAAGAGCACGACCATCGGCCACATGGCTGTTTGCTCGCGCAGATGAGATCGGTTCGGGTCCGCTCCAGGGCCAGCACGCGACTGGAGAGGCTCGCTGTAGAGCACGCGCTGCAGCATGGGCAGCATGTAGACGGCGCTGAGGATAACGCCGAGTGTTGCCGCGGCGGTCCAATAGGTGTGGACGCCGAAGCTGCCGCTGAGTACGAGGAATTCGCCGACGAAGCCGTTGAGCGCGGGCAGGCCGATGAGCGAGAGCGCTGTGCCGACCATCATGGCGGAGAAGAATGGCAGCCGCGCCGCCAAGACCGCCGTAGGCGCTGATTTCGTAGGTGCCGTAGCGCTCGTAGAGGATGCCGAGCAGGATGAACAATGCGCCGGCGGAGATGCCGTGGTTCAGGATCTGATAGACGCCGCCATCGGTGGAGGCGATGGTGAAGCTGAAGATACCGAGTACGCAAAAGCCAAGATGGACAGCGTGGAATAGCTGGCCAGGCGCTTCAGGTCGGTCTGCACCCAGGCGAGCAGCGCGCCGTAAAGAATGCCGATGACTCCGAGCGCGATGAGCATGGGAGCCACGCGGCGGGATTCGGCAGGGAAGAGGCCGAAGCTGAATCGCAGGATGGAGTAGAGGCCGAGTTTTCCGGCGAGCACCATGGCGGCATCGCAGTGGGCGCTTCGCACAGTGCGTCGGCAAGCCAGCCGTGGAGCGGGAAGATGGGAACTTTGACGCGCGAAGGCGATGAGGAATGCGAGCGAGAGCGAGTAAGCCGGCGGTCTGTCCGATAGACCAGCGCGCCGCTCATGCCGCATCTGCTGCAAGCGCGACGAAGTCAAATGTTCCGGTCTTCGCATAGAGCCAGATCATGGCGACGAGCAGCAGCGCGGAGGGCACGAAGGTGTAGACGAAAAACTTGATGCGCTGCCTTGCGGCCATGTTTGCGTCCGAACATGCCGATGAGCAGCGCCATGGGGACGAGCGACAGCTCCCAGAAGGCGTAGTAGAGCGATGAGATCGAGCGCGACGAAGACGCCGATCATCGCGGTCTGTTGCAGCAGGAAGAGCGCGTAGAACTCTTTTTTGCGGGACTTGATCGCGCTCCACGAAGCGAGCACGCCGATGGGGCCAGGAAAGTCGCGAGGACGACGAGCCAGATCGACAGGCCGTCGACACCTACGTGATAGCGGATAGCGGGATTCGCGATCCAGGGCGTTGCTCTCGAACTGGAAGCCGCTGTGCCCGTAAACGAAATGGGCGGGCAGGTGCAGCGAGAGCGCGAAAGTGACAGAGAGACCAGCAGCGCGCACCACTGGATGATTGCCGCGCCGCGGCAGCAGGGTGATCAGGATGCGCGCCGGCGGCGGGAACAAACAAAATCAGAATGGTCAGGATGAGCGGGGCTTCAGCTCACTCATCGCGCCACCTCAAGAGTCGATGTCCGAAGACCGATCATGTAAGAAGCAGGACTGCGGCGCCGGCGGCGATCCATCCGGCGTAGGAGCGAATGTTGCCGGACTGAATGCGGCGAAGGACTCCGCCTGCGCCCAGTGCGCTTTCAGCCGCACGCGAGATGCGCCGTCCACCAGGCGTCTCGTCCACGCCGCGATGCAGCACCAGGCGCGAGCCCGCTTCGAGCGGCCGAACGATGATGGCGGAGTAGAGTTCATCGATCCAATATTTGTGGGTGAGCAGGGGATAAAGGCCGCGAGCCTTTGCTGCGAGCGTATCGGGCAAAGCGGGCTTTTGGCGGTAGAGGAGATCGGCGAGGAACCAGCCGAGCGCCGCGACGAGGAGCGAGACGACGGCGAGGATGCGCTCCGAGGCGCCGCGGCGCCGCTCGGGGGCGGTATGGTCGCCGAGCACGGGAGCGAGGAAGCCGGCGAAGACGTCATTGCCGCCGAGGGCGCGGGGCCAGCCGATCCAACCACCGATGAGGGAGAGGATGGCGAGCAGGACGAGTGGGCCGAGCATGCTCCAAGGCGACTCATGCGGCGGGTGCGATGCGTCGCCCGGTGCGGCGCTGCCGAAGAAAGGTGAGGTACCAGAGGCGGAACATGTAGAACGAGGTAAGGAAGGCGGTGACGAGGCCGACGGCCCAGAGCAGTTTGCCGGTCGAACCGGAGATGAAGGCTTCGTAAAGGATCTGGTCCTTTGAGAAGAAGCCGGCAAAAGGGAAGAAGCCGGTGATGGCGAGGGTGGCTGCGGTCATCGTCCAAAATGTGACCGGGACATATTTGCGGAGTCCGCCCATGGCCCGCATATCCTGCTCGCCGCCGAGGGCGTGGATGACGGAGCCAGCGGCGAGAAACAGCAGCGCCTTGAAAAACGCATGGGTCATCAGATGGAAGATGGCAGCGGAGTAGGCGGCGACGCCACAGGCGAGGAACATATATCCCAGCTGCGAAATTGTTGAGTAGGCGAGCACGCGCTTGATGTCGGTCTGGACCATGCCGAGGGTCGCGGCAAAAAATGCGGTGGCTGCGCCAATGATTGCGACGACGAGCAATGCGCTGGGCGAGCGATCAAAGATGGCGTGGGAGCGGGCGACCATATAGACGCCGGCGGTGACCATGGTTGCGGCGTGGATGAGCGCAGATACTGGTGTCGGGCCTTCCATCGCATCGGGCAGCCAGACATAGAGCGGAATCTGAGCGGACTTGCCGGTGGCGCCCAGCAGCATGAGCAGCGCGATTGCGGTTAGTGCGCCGGTGCTGACGACAGCAGAGCCGGACCCGAGCGCGCCAAAGACCTGGGCGTAGTCGAGCGAGCCGAAGTGGAGCATCAGCAGAAACATGGCCAGCAAAAATCCGAAGTCGCCGATGCGGTTGACGACGAACGCCTTCTTGCCGGCGGCTGCGGCGGAGGGGCGGCGGAAGTAGAAGCCGATGAGCAGGTAGGAGGCCAGTCCTACGCCCTCCCAGCCGACGAACATCAGCAGAAAATTGCCGGCGAGCACCAGCACCAGCATGAAGAACATGAAGAGGTTCATGTAGGCGAAGAAGCGCCAGTAGCCATCTTCATGGGCCATATATCCGGCGGAGTAGACGTGGATGAGAAATCCCACGCCGGTGACGATCAGCATCATCACGAGGGTGAGGTGATCTATATATAGATTGAAGTCGGCATGGAAACCGGAGACGGCAATCCATTGGACGCCGTGCAGTTCGAGCGGGGCCCCGGCGAAATGGAGGAACAGCCAGGCGGCCACTCCAAAACTGGCCGCTGTGAAGAGCAGCGCGATACCAGCGACAGCGCGGCGCGGCAGCCACTTTCCGAAAAAGCCATTGAGCCCGCTGGCAGCGAGCGGCAGCAACGGCAAGAGCCAGTAGATACCAGTCGTACTCATAATTTGAGCAAGTCCACCTGGTCTACGTTGAGAGTTTCACGGGCACGAAAGAGCGCGATGATGATGGCGAGGCCGACCGCAGCTTCAGCCGCTGCCACGACCATCACGAAGAATACAAAAATCTGGCCGGAGACTGCGTGCCAGTGATTGGCAAACGCAACGAAGGCAAGGTTGACGCCATTGAGCATGAGCTCGATGGACATGAAGATGGTGATCACGTTGCGCTTGATGAGGAATGCGACGATGCCGATTGAGAACAGCAGCGCGCTGAGCAGCAGATAGTCGGCCAGAGGAATTGTGTTGCTCACTGCGCGTCCTTTCTGGCCAGGACGACCGCTCCGAGGATGGCGACGAGGATGAGGATGGAAGTGACCTCGAAGGAGAGCAGGAGCTCTTTGAAGAGCACACGGCTGAGGGCCGCGGTCCCGACCAGATAGCTGCCCAGGGTGACGGTCCCAAAATCCGCGCGGTGGGTGAAGAAGAAGGCGGTGAGCATGGCGACGAGGGCACAGACTCCGGGGATTCCGACGGTGTAGGCGCTGAGGACGCCGCGAGTTCGACTCCACCCCGGCATTGAGGAGCATGATCACGAAAACGAAGAGCACCATGATGGCGCCGGAGTAGACGATGACCTGGGCGGCGGCGAGAAACTCGGCCCCCAGCAGCAGGTAGAGCACGGCGAGGGACGACATGACGACGATGAGCGATAGCGCGCTGTTGATGGGATGGCTCTGCAGCACGAGGTTCAGCGCACCTGCCAGGCACAACAATCCGAAGATGAAGAATAAGACCAGGTGCATGACGCTTCGCTTGCCCTCAGAATTTTAATGCAATGCCAGGGCCAGACTTGTGCCCAGGATATTCAGAATCGCGACGGGTAAAAGAAATTTCCATCCAAAGCCCATTAGTTGGTCGTAGCGGAAGCGCGGCAACGTTCCCCGCACCCATATATAGAGGAAGAGGAAGAAGAAAACCTTGAGCACGAACCAGAAGACCGGCAGGAGCGCGGCGATGAATGCATTGTGCGGCTGGGGGAGCAGATTTCCGAAGGGGCTGGTCCAGCCACCGAGGAAGAGCAGGGTTGCGACGCAGCCGACGGTGACCATGTTGGCGTATTCCGCCATGAAGAACATGGCAAACTTCATCGAGCTGTATTCGGTGTGATAGCCGCCGGTGAGCTCGCTCTCGGCTTCGACGAGGTCAAACGGGGTGCGATTGGTCTCGGCAAAGGCAGCGATGAGGTAAATGAAGAAGGCAATGAACTGGAAGCCGCCGAGGACATTCCAGACGCAGTGCACCGTGCGCGGATTGCGAATTCACGATGTCTCGCAGGCTGAGCGACTGGGCGCGGAGGACCACTCCGATGACGAGAGCCCCAGCGCCAGTTCATAGCTGACCATCTGCGCGCTGGCGCGCAGGGAGCCGAGCAGGGAATATTTATTGTTGGACGACCATCCGGCGAGTGCGATGCCGTAGACGCCGATGGAGGTGACGCCGAGAATGACGAGCAGGCCGATGTTGAGGTCGGTGATCTGAAACATCTCGACGCCGTGAAACCGCCAGCTCGCGCCGAAGGGTATGACGGAGATGGAAATCAGCGCGCAGGACAGCGCGATAATGGGCGCGGCGATGTAGAGCGGCCGGTAGACGCCCTCGGGCAAGAGGTCTTCTTTGAGGAACAGCTTGATGCCGTCGACGGCCGGCTGCAGCAGTCCGAAGGGGCCGACGCGGCTGGGTCCCCAGCGGTTTTGGATGCGCCCGACGACCTTGCGCTCGAGCAGGACAGTGTAGGCGACCGACGGTGAGCAGGATCACGGTGACGACCGCGACCTTCAGAATGCTGAGCAGGATAAAAATGATCACCGGGCTCATGCCGATCGTCCCCACTTCCGGCTCCTGATGGGCCTCGGGGACAGACTGTACGGTGTCGCAATAGCGGCCCAGGGTGCCGGAGGTGAACAGGGTGTCGCGGGAGGGCAGGACTAATCCCGCATGCTCGCTCAGATTGATTTGGACCAGAGCGTCGCCGGCAGTCGCGGTGTGCTGGTCATTGCCGGAGGCGAGGGTAAGGCGCGAAATATTTTGATAGCCGGGGACGAGGCGATGGATCTCATCGAGCACGGCGTTTGAATCGAACGGGCTGACGCGCGGCTCAAGATGCTGGGCCGCGAGCCACACGGCGTGGCGATCGGCTTCGCCTGACTGGGCGCCGCGGGACTGACCGAGGTCGGCGCTTGCGCCGCGTCCGTAGGGAACGAGCGAGCGAATGTCGGCGCCCATCGCGCCGGCGAGGCGAACGATGATTTCGAAGTCTCCGCGGACCCCGGCGTGGTCGCCGCCTTTTTTCACCAGCTGCAGGTCGCCGTAGGCGTTGGTCATGGTGCCGGATTTTTCGTACGCAGAGGCCGCGGGCAGGACTACGTCGGCCAGCGATGCGGTCTCGGTGAGGAACATATCCTGGACCACGAGGAAAGTGTCTTTCAACGCTTCGGCGGAGACGCCGTAGCGCGCGACGGGATTGGAGCCGACGACGTAGAGAGCTGCCAGGTCGCCGCGGGCGGCCGCGTCCATCATCTGGAGGAGGTTCAGGCCGGGAGTCTCTGGCAATGCGCCATATTCTTTGGCAAAGATGCCGGCGGAGTTGAGCGGCAGATAACCCGGCAGCAGGTCAGGGTAGAGGCCCATGTCGGCGGCGCCGCGCGAGTTCGCATAGTCGCCGAGCAGAGCGAACTTGGCGTTGGGCAGAGGCAGCGACGATGGCTTCGATGGAGCCGTCGCGAAGTTCCGGACCGAGGGCGACGACGAGCTGATCTTCGCCGCGCAGTGCGTCGATGAAAATTCCGGGTGTCGTCGTCCTGGCCGCCGCCGCGCAGGGCGGAGGCAAATGCCGCGTAGCCATCTTCATTCGCGAGCTTGAGGTAAGCCTTGGCCTGACGGCGCAGCTTGATGTCCTGGGCATTCGCAATGTAGATGCGGCCGCTGTGCAGCCGGACGTTGGCGCGGACCTGCCAGGCCAGCATGGGGTGCTGTTCGGTGGGGTCGCCACCGACCAGCAGAACGGCCGCAGCCGTCTCGAAATCGCGCAGGGAAGCGGTCGCCGCTTTGTGCTGCGCCGTCGCCTGGGAAAACGCGGCATAGTCCGCGGTGCGGTGATGGTCAATATTGTTGGTGCCGATCACCATCCGCGCAAACTTCTGCAGCAGATAGTTCTCTTCGTTGGTGGTGCGGTTGGAGCCGATGACGCCGAGCGCTTTGCCGCCACGCTGCTCGCGAATCTCTTTGAAGCGTTTGCCGACGTACTGGATTGCGTGTTCCCAGCTGACGGGCTCGAGCTGACCATTCTGCTGCCGGACCAGGGGCTGGGTGAGGCGGTCGGCGCGGTCTACGAAATCGAATCCGAAGCGGCCCTTGATGCAGAGGAAGTCGCCGTTGATCCCGCTCTTGTCGCGATTGTCGGCGCGCACAATCGCCATGCCTTCATCGGCACGGCGGACGCCGAGGGTGGTCTTGCAACCGTCGCCGCAGTGGGTGCAGACGGTGGTGACATGGTTCATTTCCCAGGGCCGCGTCTTATAGCGATAGGGGCCGGAGGTCAGCGCGCCCACGGGACAGACGTCAATGCAGGCGCCGCACTCCTCGCAATCCAGATGGTCTTCGCGGTTGGGCGCGATCACTGAGCTGGCGCCGCGATTCTGCACGCCGAGCGCCCATACATCCATGCCCTCGCCGCACATGCGCACGCAGCGATAGCAGAGGATGCAGCGCGGGCGATCGAAGAAGACGACGGGGGACCATTGCTGCTCTTCGCGATGCTGCTTGATCTCGACGAACTTGCGATTCTGCGGCGCCGTACTTGAAGGTCATGTCCTGCAGCTCGCACTCGCCGCCGGCATCGCAGACCGGGCAATCGAGGGGATGGTTGCCCAGCAGCAGTTCGAACGTGGCTTTGCGCGCCTGCCGCGTTTCGTCGCGTTTCGCTGAGCACGACCATGCCCTCGGCGACGGGAGTGGTGCAGGCGGTCTGCAGCTTGGGCATCTTCTCAATGCGCACGACGCACATGCGGCAGGCGGCCTGCAGGATGAGCCCGGGGTAGTAGCAGAAGGCGGGTATCTCGATGCCGGCGGTGCGGCAGGCGTCAATGAGCAGCGTTCCCGCGGGTGCGGTGAGCTTCTTGCCGTCGACAGTGAAGGTTACGTCTGCCATTCATCTCTCCTTAAACCAGCGCCGGCTCTTCCGTCCGCGCGTACGGGCAGGGCTTGCCGTCCAAATGATCTTCAAACTCGTTGCGGAATTTTTTGACGAACGCAATCGTGGGCATCGCCGCCGCGTCGCCCAGCGGGCAGAAGGTGCGGCCCAGCATGTTCTCAGACAGGTAGCGGATGTTGTCGATGTCTTTTGCGACGCCGCCGCCGGCATGAAAGCGAGTCAGCGTCTTCTTGAGCCAGTCGGTGCCTTCGCGGCAGGGGATGCACCAGCCGCAGCTCTCGTGCTGATAAAACTTCATGGTGCGCAGCGCGAACTCGACCATGCAGGTCTGGTCGTCGAGCACGACGACGCCGCCGGAGCCGAGCATGGAGCCGGCTTTGCCGACCTGGTCGAAGTCCATGCCGATATCGATTTCTTCCGGCAGCAGGACCGGAGTGGATGAGCCGCCGGGAACGACGGCTTTGAGCTTGCGGCCGTCGGGGATGCCGCCGCCGACCTCGTAAATCATCTTTTTGAGGTTGTAGCCCATGGGCAGCTCGTAGACGCCGGGCCGCTCGATGTGGCCGCTGAGGCAGAAGAGCCGCGTGCCGCCGTTGCGTTCGGTGCCGATTTTCGCGTAGTCCGCGCCGCCGATGCGGAAGATGTGGGGGACGGTGGCGATGGTCTCGGCATTATTGATGATGGTGGGTCCGCCATAGAGTCCGACGACGGCGGGGAAGGGCGGGCGGATGCGCGGGATGCCGCGCTTGCCTTCGAGCGACTCCATCAGCGCCGACTCTTCGCCGACTTCATAGGCGCCGGCGCCGGTTTGCGAGACGATGTCGAAATCTAGGCCGCTGCCGAAGATGTTCTTGCCGAGGAAGCCTTTGGCATAGGCGTCGGCGATGGCCTTCTCCATGATGTTGAGGAGATAGCGATATTCGCCGCGCAGGTAGATGAAGCCCATCTTGCGTGCCGACCGCGAGGCCGGCGATGATGGTGCCTTCGATGACGGAGTGGGGGTCATGTTCAAAGATGAGGCGGTCTTTGCAGGTGCCGGGCTCGCTCTCGTCGCCGTTGACGAGCACATATTTCGGCTTGGCGCTCTGCTTGGGGACAAAGGACCACTTCATTCCGGTGGGGAAGCCGGCGCCGCCGCGTCCGCGCAGGTTTGAGGCCTTCATCTCGGCGATGATTGCCGTCCGGCTCCATGGCCAGGCACTTGCGGAGCGGCTCGTAGCCGCCGAGCTCGATGTAGCGATCGATGTTGGTCGCGCCTTTGCCGAAGCGGTAGCAGACGACAGGGACTTCGTCGGGATGGGGGAGAGATGCCATGGTTTCTGCCGATTACGTGCGATCCAAGCTCCGTTGCCCGCCGGCCTGCGAGTTCGATCGAACATCGCTTTATCGCGTAGTCGTCCAGCACTTGTCCATCGTTCGGCGTCAGGTTCTCGTGGAAGTCGTAGTTGACCTGCGGCGGGGGCCCAGCTGCAGGCGCCGATGCACTCCACTTCTTCGAGGGAGAACAGCCGTCCGGCGTCGGTCTGCTTGTTGCCGATCCCGAGCCGCTTTTTGCAGTGCTCAGAAAATCTCGTTGCCGCCGCGGAGCATGCAGCTGATGTTGGTGCAGACCTGGACGTGATATTTGCCGACGGGCTTGGTGCGGAGCAGGGAGTAGTAGCTGATCACATTGCGGACATCGAGCTCGGTGAGCCGATGCGCGTCGCGATCTCGGCGATGACGGCGTCAGAGAGGTAGCCGACCTCATCCTGCGCATAGAGCAGCATGGGAACGAGGGCGGAGCGCTCGACCGGATAGAGCGTGACCAGCCGGTCGAAGCGCGCCGCGAGCGCGGGCGAAAACATTGTCGTGCTGCACTTCGCTCATGGCCTGGCCCTCTGACAAAATCTCGCTTGCCAGGCGTTCGGCGAAGATGTCCATCTCGACAGACTCCTAGCTCGCGACCGGCGGCGCAAGGGACAACGGAACTCGCCATTCTCGCGCAGCTCGATATCGCGCAGTTGCGAGGGAGCCTGGCTCGCTCCAGTCCTGGTCCACGGTGACGCGGCCTTGCTGCATGACGACGCTGGTCCAGTGATGGGCGACGCGAATCATGATGGAGTCGGCGCTGACCTCGACCACGGCCTGATGCCGGCTGTTGAGCCCATGAGCGGCGGCATAGCTGCGCAGCAGGGAAGCGAACGAGGTCCAGAGCTCGGCCTGGGTGTCCCAGCGCTCCATGGTTGCGAGCTCCGCTGCGGCCGCGCTCATCGGTCAATCTCCCCGAGCACGATGTCGATCGAGCCGATGACGGCGACGACATCGGCCAGCAGGCGGCCGACGCACATTTTGTCATGCGCCTGCAGAGTGGCGAAGGAAGGATTGCGCATGTGGACGCGATAGGGCTTCGCGGTGCCGTCGCTGACGACGTAGTAGCCCATCTCGCCGCGGGGCGATTCGACGGCCTGGTAGACTTCGCCGGCCGGGACGGTGAATCCTTCGGTCACGATTTTGAAGTGATAGATGAGCGATTCCATCTGCGTCTTCATCTTCTCGCGGTCGGGCAGGACGACCTTGGGCGCGTCGGCTTTGATGCGGGCCTTCGGGCATGCCGTCCAGCGCCTGCTGGCAGATTTTGACCGACTCGCGCATCTCTTCCATGCGGACGACGTAGCGCGCCCAGACATCGCAGCCATTTGAGACGGGCACTTTGAAATCAAATTTCTCGTAGCTGGAGTAGGGCATATCGCGCCGCAGGTCCCAATCCACGCCGCTGGCGCGAAGCGGAGGCCCGGTCACGCCGAGTGCGATGGCGTCCTCGGCGAGAGGTGGCCGACACCTTTGAGGCGGTGCATCCAGATCGGATTGCCGGTGAGCAGGTTCTGATACTCGTCAATTTTCTCCGGCATGCGTCTTGAGGAAGGCGCGAACCTGCGGCCAAAAATCCAGCGGCGGCTCGAGCGCGATGCCGCCAACGCGGAAGTAGGAGGTCATCATGCGCTGGCCGGTGACGTTCTCGAAAATGCGCAGGATATCTTCGCGCTCGCGGAAGCAGTAGAGAAAGATAGTCAGCGCGCCGATGTCCATCGCGTGGGTGCCGAGCCAGACGAGATGCGATTGAGACGGGTCAGCTCATTCAACAGGACCCGCAGCCACTGCGCCCGCGGAGGCAATCTCGAGCTCGAGCAGCTTTTCGACCGCCAGGCAGTAGCAGAGGTTGTTGGTCATCGGGCAGAGGTAGTCGATGCGGTCGGTGAGCGGGACGACTTGCTGATAGAACTTCGCCTCGCAGGTCTTCTCGATGCCGGTGTGCAGGTAGCCGATGTCGGGTGCAACGTTGACGACGATCTCGCCGTCAATCTCCAGCACCAGGCGCAGCACGCCGTGGGTGGAGGGGTGCTGCGGGCCCATGTTCAGGACCATGGTGCGGTCTGTCGGTGCGTTTCGAGCGGCATGTCTGGGGATGCAGAAGGGGCAGCGAACGTGCTCATCAGCGATAGCCCTCCACCGGATAATCTTTGCGCAGGGGATGGCCCTCCCAATCCTCAGGCATCATGATGCGGCGCATGTTGGGGTGCTCACCGAAGCGAACGCCGAAGAGGTCGAAGATTTCGCGTTCGTAAAAATTTGCCGCCGGCCAGACGGAGATGATGCTGTCGACGACGGGTCGAGTGCTCTCGACCGGCACCTTGAGGCGAACGCGCTCTTTGCGGCCGTGTGAAAGCAGGTGATAGATGACGTGGAAGCGCGGCTCGGCAGGGAACCAATCGACACAGGTGACGTCGGAAAGGAAGTTGTAACCAGCGGCTTGGAGGGTCTGGCAGACGGCCGCGAATCTGTTCGCGCTGGACGGTGAGGGTGAGCTCGCCGAAGGCTTGCTTTACATCCAGCAGGGTGTCGGGGCGCCATGCCTTGAGGGTGTGGACGGCATTGGGCTCGGGCGCCTGAGCAGGCGTGTCGTGGTGGCGGCGTTTCGTTTGGCGGATTGTTCTGTGTGGTGGCGTCCAGTGACTTGTCCCGACCGGTTCCACTGCAGCAAAAATCGTTCCTGTTACAGGTCGGCCTTTTCCGCCGTCCAATCCAGAACGCCCTTCTTCACGATGTAAATAAGACCGACGGCAACGAAGCCGAGGTAGACGAGCATTTCCCAAAATCCAAACAATCGCGATCCGGTAATCCCGGGCAGGCGACGGTAAATGACCGCCCAGGGAATCATGAAAACCACTTCAACATCGAAGAGGATGAAGAGCATGGCGACCATGTAAAACTTCACAGAAAAGCGGCCGCGGGCATCGCCCTCAGCCACCATGCCGCACTCGTAAGTCTCCTGCTTGACCTTGTTGTAGCGATGCCGGCCGATGAACCAGGAGGCGACTACCATGCCCGCGCCGAGCCCGGAAGCGGCCAGAATCTGCAGCAGCAGGGGAGGTAGTTCCAGTAGTAAGGAGTCGCAGTCATCGCTGATTTTGACTCTAAGTTTGTACCTCTGTGAAGTCAAGTTTGCACAGGCAAGTCACTTGAGGCGATGCAAATTTCGGGGTCCGGAGGTGGGTGGGCGGCGGAAAGCGCCGATGCCAATGCGGGAATGTTCCAAAGCGGACCCCGGCGAGGGAGAGATTCGACATTCGGGATGCATCGGGTCTTGGCATTGCGAGCGCGGCCGATGAAAGATGTCTGCGGAGGCTCGACCATGGCAGCCACACCTATTATGATTTCGTCGCGTTTGCCGATGCCGCACCGGAGCTGCAGCCATTCTTTTTCGCCGGCCTCAGCGGTCCCGCCGCATCTTGAGACCAGCGAAGCACTCGTGCCTGCGCCGGAGCTGCGCAGAGGGCTGGAGGCGCGGCCGGTGCGGCGCCTGATTGAGCCGGAGCAGGGTCATGCGCTGGACGCGCTTTGCCATGCGATTGAATATCTTGAGGACCAGATGTTTTTCGGAGTTTCGACCTGGTCGCGGCGCGAGGGAGATGTGGCTGCCATTGCACTGCTGAAGCAGCGCAGCCGCGAAATCTACCTGGGCCTGCCGGTGCGGCGATCGTTGTGGGAGCGAATCCAGCAGAAGTTTGCCGATGCGGCCCATCGCCATGCACAGACGCCAGCGATCGTGACACCCAATTCGCGGGTGATACCCTTTCCCACAAGTTGACACTGCTGATCAATGGCGTGACTCGCGAGTTTGCCGACCTGGCCCCGGCGGCCACACTGCAGCAACTGGTCGAATCGCTCACGCTCAAGGGCGACCGCATCGCTATCGAGCACAACGGCGACATTGTTTCGCGAGGGCAATGGACTGCCACCCAACTGCACGACGGAGACAAGCTGGAGATTGTGCATTTTGTCGGGGGGAGCCGGGGGAGGAGCCGGCGAATCGCACGGCTGGAAGTGGACGCTCTAGTTCCTGCTGTTGTCTTCAAGGCGGCGAGTCGGCTGATTCCGAGGCGCGACCTCGGGCACCAACCCACAGAAAGGCCGCCAGCATTCCGACTGCGGGTATGGCGAGCAAGGGGATGCCGCGTCGCAAACCGCGCTGCACCCTGGGCGCCGATCCGGCGACGTTGTCCCGGCAGCTGCTGCATCCCTGAGCAACAGCGGTGCACGCGGCGGTCACCGGCAACGCCAGCAGGAGCGCACAAGCCAATGTTGCCAGCCATCTGGTGACGGTGATCGGCTGCGTCATTGGAAGAACGCAAGCATGCCGAAGAGCAGCACCCACAGGACGCCCATGGCGTGCCAGTACCAGGCGGTGCAGTCCACCAGTACCTGGCGGACCTCAATCCGGCGCGCTACCAGCAGGCCGACGGTGGCCGCAATCAAGCGCCGCAAGGCCGACGATCAAATGCGCGGCGTGGGTACCGGTGAGCAGGTAGAAGAAATGGCTGCTGGGATTCGTCGCGAAGTACGCGCCCTGCAACTTCAGCTGGTCCCATGCCGCCCATTGTCCGGCGAGAAAAAGTCCGCCGAGGACCAACGTTGCGATGAGCCACGGCATGGCGCGCCGTCCGGCAGGACGACCGAGTCCCAACCACTCTTCCATCACATCGGGCTCGTGAAAGAGGTGCCGCCGGGCCATCTCGATGGTGAGGGAGCTGGCGAGCAGCACCAAAGTATTGATCCAGAGAATTGGCGGCATCAACACCGGGTGCCAATCGTTGATCCATTGCTCGCTGGCGTCGAAGTGACCGCTCTGCTGGCGCACAAAAAACGCGCTGGCGAGGGCGGCAAAAAACATCATGTCTCCGGCAAGGCCGAAGAAGAGGCCCAGCCGAACGCGCCCCAGCATCTCCCTGGGCCCGCGGCGTCCGGGCGGCTGATTGTGCCAGTTATCGCCGTCTCCGCCACCGCCGGTGGGCCGCCGGACGACAGGCGGCTTGCCACCCGTTCCCGTGTCCTTCTTCTCGACTTCCGCCGGAGTGTGAGTAAAGGTAGCAGGCATAGCGAGGCTCGAATAAAAACTAGCTTACTCCTGTTGGGAAGGTTGGGAAGCGGGGTCGGTTGGGCTCATCCACTGAGGGTGTGGCGAAGTGAGAACATTCGCTTCACCATATTCGTAGGGGCCGGTTGCGACGGCTCGCTTTGAATCGGCAAACCAGGCTTGGGGAGCCCACTCGAGCGTTGTTGCGCCCCACGGATTCGCAGCGACCGGCGTGCCGTGCCGCCAACTCCATGCCAGATTGATGAGGAAGAGAAGCTGCGCGCTGATGAGCAGCAGGGCCGCGAAGGTGATGCCGCGTTGCAGCGGTTGCAATGCCTGGAAGGCACCCTGGGAGCCGCCCAGCTGCGCGTAGTGGCGGGGCAGCCCGGCTAATCCTGCGAGATGCATGGGCAGAAATGTCCCGTACGCTCCGACCAGTGACAGCCAGAAGTGCGCCTGCCCGAGAGCAGTGTTCATCTTTCGTCCGGTGATCAAGGGGAACCAGTAATAGGTTGCGGCGAAGATTCCGAAGACTGCCGCCATCCCCATGATGAGGTGGAAATGGGCGAGGACGAAGTAGGTGTTGTGCAGGTAGCTGTCGAGCATGGGCTGCGCGAGGATGGGGCCGGTGAGGCCGCCGGTGACGAAGAAGGAGAGAAATCCCAAGGTGAACAGCATTGGAAGTTGGAACCAATCTCGTCGCGGCGAGCGGCTGTTCCAAAGCATGCGGAGCCAGGCCAGGACTTTGGCGGAGGAGGGAAGGGCGATGGCCATGGTGGTCAGAGCGAAGGCGCTGCCGGCGTAGGGATTCATTCCGCTGACGAACATGTGATGGCCCCACACGATGATTCCGAGGAATGCGATGGCGAGGGTGGTTGCGACCATCCATCGGTAGCTCGCCAGGCGCCGCCGGGTGAAGTTAGCCAGCAGAGAACTGGTGAGCCCCATGGCGGGAAGGATCGCAATGTAGACCTCGGGATGACCGAAGAACCAGAACAGGTGCTGCCATAGCAGAGGGGAGCCGTCGCCGGAGCGCACCATAGGAACGCCGCTGATGACGAGCGCAGAGGGGAGGAAGAAATGCGTTCCCAGATGACGGTCGCAGAAGAGCAGCAGCAGGGCCGCGAGCAGGACGCTGAACGACAGCAGGATAAGCATCGCGGAGACCCACCAGGACCAGACGGTGAGCGGCATGCGGCCGAGGTTCATTCCGCGGCAGCGTTCGCCTGAAACAGTCGCCAGAAAATTGACGGCGCCGCAACTCGACGCGATGCAGAAGATGGCGATGCTGGCGAGCCAGCAATCCATTCCCCAACCCTGGCCGGGCCCGGCAGAGGCAAGGGCGGAGAGCGGAGGATAGGCGCTCCATCCGCCGATGGGAGCGCCGAGGGGAACAAAAAAAGCCGCGAGCAAGACGAGCAGCGAAAGAACCGTTCCCCAAAGGCCGGCCGCGTTGAGCCAGGGCAGAGCCATCTGGCGTGCTCCGATTTGCGCGGGCAAAAACAGATTGCCGAAGGTTGACTGCGGGGCGACGGTCAGCACGAAGAAAACCATCAGCGTGCCGTGCATGGTTACCAGCGCGAGATAATCTTCGGGCTTGATGATGCCCCAGCCGGGGATAGTCAGATTCGGCCAAGCCAGATGCAGGCGCATCACGAGCGACAGCACGGTCCCGATGCCGACTGCGGAGAGCGCAACCACGCCGTATTGCAATCCGATGACGCGGTGGTCGGTCGTAAAGACTCGGCGCAGCAGGCTGCGCTTGACCGCCGGGGGCAGAGCCGAGGAGCTCATGGCTGCTTTCCTCCGCTGGCCTTCGTGTGCATCCACTGCGCGAACTCGGCCGGGGAGACGACGCGCAATTTCGCCTCCATGCGGTAATGCCCACTGCCGCAGACCTGGCTGCACACGATTGGGTAGACGCCCAAAGCAGCCGGAGTGAAGTGGACGTGGAGAGTGCTGCCGGGGAGCGCATTCTGTTTCAGCCGCATGGCCGGAATAAAAAAGCCGTGAACGACATCGAGCGAGCGAATCCGAAGGTCCACTTCGCGCCCGAGCGGGAGAACAAGTTCGCTGGTCACGATGTCGTCCTTGCCGGCAGCGTCGGCGGGATCAATGCCGAGCGGATTTCCCTCAGCAGCACTGACCAGCGCAGGCTTGACCTCGCCGAAGCGCGCATCGGCGCCGGGGTAGCGAAAGTACCACGCGAACTGCTCGCCGACGACCTCAACCTGCATGGCTTCGGGCGAGGCGCCCTGAAATCTATTGGCGGCCCAAAGCATCTCCGCCCGCAGAACGAGAAACGTGAACAGCAGCGCGATGAACACGAACATGCCGGTGGTCCAAGGAGAGATTGGCCGGCGCGCGCCTGCGGCCGGCATATTGCGACGGCGCCGAAGCCACGCGGTCAGCAGGATGGCATGGGCCAGCAGTAGCAGCGCAATCATCCACCACAGCGACTGCCGCATTTGCGCATCGAGCGCTCCGCCATGCAGCGCCGCGTTCTCGGGCATCCACCAATCGTGAGCGGGGTTGAGGAGCAGCACGGCGCCCAGCCAATCCATCAGAAGACCTGGCGCAGCGTGGCTCATGGCCCGATGTTACCTCTCAAGCATGTCGAGAAAAAGCTGATGCACGCGGGCATCGTCTGACAGCTCCGGGTGAAAGGTGGCGGCCAGCAGATTGCCCTGGCGAACGAGCACGGGGAAGCCATCGCGCTCGGCGAGAGTCTCCACCTTTTCGCCGGTGCGGGTGATGCGCGGGGCGCGAATGTAGACCATCTCCAGCGGGCCGCCGGGCAGGGAGGTCTCGCCCGTCATGACGGCAGAATCAATCTGGCGTCCATACGCGTTGCGCTCAACGTCTATGTCGAGAAGTCCGAGGCTCTTTTGCGCAGGATGCGACACACCCTTAGCCAGCAGAATGCAGCCGGCACAGGTACCGAAGACCGGCTTCGTCGCGTGACGAAGTTGTGCAGCCGGTCGAGAAATCCGTCGCGCTCGAGAAATTTTAGAAACGTTGTGGACTCGCCGCCGGGGACGATCAGTCCGTCGAGGCCATCGAGCTCTTCGGGCTTGCGAACAAGCCGGGCATCGGCGCCCAACTGCTGCAGCCGCTGGAGGTGCGCCGCATAGTCGCCCTGAATAGCCAGGACGCCGACCAGCGGCGGCGGTGGCTTTCGATTTTCAGGCGTCACCGTCGCGGGACCTTACCAGCCCCGCGTCTGCAGCAGGGAACTCTCATCCAGCGCAGCGACGGCAAGACCCTTCATGGATCCGGTGCACTCCTCACTGGTCTCGGCCAGAACCTTGGGGTCGTCGAAGTGGGTGGTGGCGCGGACGATCGCACGGGCGCGAATCGCCGCTTCTTCAGGGCTGGCGAAGGTGTAGGAGTCGCTCATGAAGATTCCCGAGCCGACGAAGACCGCCTCGGCGCCGAGCTGGCGGACGAGCGCCGCATCGGCGGGAGTCGCGATGCCGCCGGCGGAAAAATTCGGCACGGGCAGCTTGCCGGCTTTCGCGAGCCACCATGCGCACGAGCTCGTAGGGCGCGCGCAGTCCTTGGCGGCGGCGTACAGCTCTTCTTCGCCCAGAACGGTGAGCCGCCGCATGTCGCCGACGATCTGCCGCATGTGCTTGACCGCGTGAACAACGTCGCCCGTCCCGGCTTCGCCCTTGGTGCGAATCATGGCCGCGCCCTCCGCGATGCGCCGCAGCGCCTCGCCCAGATCGCGCGCGCCGCAGACGAACGGCGTTTTGAAGGCATGCTTGTCCACATGGTACAGCTCATCGGCCGGGGTCAGCACTTCAGACTCATCAATGAAATCGACGCCGAGCTCTTGCAGAACCTGCGCCTCGGCGAAGTGGCCGATGCGGCATTTCGCCATGACGGGGATGGAGACGACCTCCATAATTTCGCGGATCTTCTTCGGCGATGCCATGCGGGCCACGCCGCCCTCGGCGCGAATCTGCGCCGGCACACGCTCGAGCGCCATGACGGCGACGGCGCCGGCGTCCTCGGCAATCTTTGCCTGCTGCGCATCGGTGACATCCATAATGACGCCGCCCTTGAGCATTTCGGCCAGCCCCAACTTCAGCCGCAGTCCGTTGCCCTCGCGGTTCTTCGCCCCGCCGTCGCCATGCTTGCCATTGTTGCTGTGGTTTGCTGCCGCCATAACTGCCTCCCGCGTACACAAAAACTGCGTAACTCTCTATCTTAACAACCGGGAGCCCGGTCGTGGCGCGACCGAGCAAAGCCGCCGTAGTAGTCTCAAAACTTCACACCTGACATGCCGAGCACGCGTCCCAAAAAAACGAAGTTGGCGGCCAAGCGAAAACAGGCCCGCCCGGCTGCCGGCCACGGCCTGCCGAAGAGCTACCTAATCATGCTGCCTGCGCGATCCAACCACTGCTTTGGCTGCGGGCCATCTAATCGTGACGGATTGCGGCTTCGCTTTTACGACGAAGGGCTGGGGGACCGAGCGATCTGTCGCGTCTCGGTGCCGAAGCGGTTCGAGGGACCTCCTGGCCACGTGCACGGCGGGATCATCGCAACGCTGCTCGACGAAGCCATGGGCAAGGCCAACAAGCTGGCCGGGGTGGTCGCCATGACGCGCACGATGGAGATTGACTACCTTAGGCCGGTGCCGCTGCAGACGCCGTTGTTGCTGGAGGGCTGGGGCACGCGTCGCGAAGGCCGCAAGCACTGGAACGCGGCCGAGATTCGTCGCGAGAGTGGGGAAGTGCTGGCTCGCGGTACCGGCCTCTTCATCGCTATTGACGCCGAGCGCATGCTCGCTGCACTGGCGGCGCAAAGTCACTCGAAAGCTGCAAAACGGAAGCCGCGCATCGCGAGTAAATAGCGCATGCCCCGCGCTATACTCCCCAATAGCGATGGAAAAGACCTTCTACATCGAGACCTTCGGCTGCCAGATGAATGTGCATGACTCGGAAAAAGTCATCGGGACGCTGCTGCACGAGGGTTATCTGCGAGTGGAGACCGAAGAAGAAGCCGGCCTGATTGTCTACAACACGTGCTCCATCCGCGACAAAGCGGAGCAGAAGGTTTTCAACCGGCTGAACGACTTTAAGAAGCTGCACAAGCAGGGCAAACGCTTCGCGGTGCTGGGCTGCGTTGCCCAACAAGAGGGCGAACAGATCTTTGAGCGCGCGCCCTATGTTTCGATCGTCTCCGGCTCGGCATCGTATCGCAAGCTGCCCGAGATGCTGGTCCGGCTGCAGTCCGGCGAGGGGCACATCACCGGGCTCGACGATCGCCAGACGGAAGAGACGTTCGAGACGGAGTACACCGCGCGCTCGAATGCGCATCGCGGTTACATCACGATCATTGAGGGCTGCGACAAGTTCTGCGCCTATTGCGTTGTGCCTTACACGCGCGGCAAAGAGCGCAGCCGGACGTCGGCCTCGGTGCTGGAAGAAGCGCGTCGCATGGCAGGCGAGGGTTATACCGAGATCCAGCTGCTCGGCCAGAACGTGAACTCCTACAGTGACCCGCTCGACAAGCTGACGTTCGCCGAATTGCTGACCGCGGTCGGGCAGGTGCCGGGCATCCGCCGGGTGCGCTTCACTACTTCGCATCCCCGGGACTTTACTCGCGACATTGTGGACGCGATAGCCGCGACCCCTTCACTCTGCGACCACGTCCACCTGCCCATTCAGAGCGGCTCTTCCGCGGTGCTGCACGCCATGCAGAGGGAATATACGCGGGAACAGTATCTCGGCACGAATCGCGTGGATGAAGTCCTCGCCGCGCCCGATCAGCATGAGCACGGACATCATCGTCGGATTTCCGGGTGAGACCGACGCCGACTTCGAGCAGACGCTTTCTCTGCTGGACGAAGTGCAGTACGACTGCGTCTTTGCGTTCAAATATTCGCCGCGGCCGAATACGCCTGCCATTCATATGGCTGACAGCATTCCGGAAGAAGAGAAATCGCGCCGCCTGCAGCGCTTGCTGGAGCATCAGCGGGAGATCCAGCGCGTGAACTACCAGCGCCACGTGGGCGAAGTGGTTGAGATCATGGTCGAGGGCCGCAGGGAATCGCGCGGCCAGTTCATGGGCCGCAGCAGCCAGAACAAGACTGTCAACTTCACCACGACGCAACCGATCGATCCGGCGCCGGGCAGTTATTTGCCGGTTCGCATTACGGTCAGCCATCCCAACAGCCTCGTCGGGGAGGCGGTCGCCTAAAGCGACAAACGCAGGAAAGGAGCACGCCCATGGACATTGAAATGAAAATCCGCGGACTCATGATGGACCCGGTGACCAACATGCCAATCGTCGTGCTCAAAGATGTGAATGGCGAGACCGTGCTGCCGATCTGGGTGGGAATCTTTGAGGCGCACGCCATCAAGCTCGAAATCGAAAAGGTAGCGCTTCCGCGACCGATGACGCACGACCTGCTTAAGAATGCGCTCTACGGATTGAACGCCAGCGTGCAGAAAGTGGTTGTGACCGAGCTGCGCGACGACACCTTTTACGCGGTTATCTGGATGGAGCAGGACGGCCAACTGCTGAGCATGGATGCCCGGCCGTCGGATGCCTTAGCACTGGCGCTGCGGGCCGACTGCCCGGTCTATGTTTCAGAGCAGGTGCTGCGCACCAGCCGCGTGGCTGCGGGGGGAACTGAGGACCTCACCACGGAGGAGCTGCGCCGCTGGCTTGAGAATCTCAACGATGAGGACCTCGGCCGTTACAAAATGTAGAGTTCTACCAAGCGGTGATCGTCTCCAGAAATTGTTAGGGCTGCTCGAATTTCGTAGTCCCGTCCTGCGTTCTGACGCCAACTCATGAATCTGCACCGCATCGTCAAGCAATTCGCCGCCTCAGTCACCTCGCAGGGAATCATCGCGCTGCAGAACCTGCTGCTGCCGCCTATTTTTATTCATGCCTTTGGAGTTTCCTCCTACGGCGAGTGGCTGACTCTCTTTGCCGCCGTCGCCTACCTGTCCACACTGCAGTTCGGGGTCCAGACCTATGTGAACAACGAGCTCACCATTCGCTACAACCGTGGCGAGATGGACAGCTACCAGGTGATGCAGTCTACCGGCCTCAGAATGCTGATCGGGATGGCGATTGCGGCGACGGTGCTGCTCAGCGGCGTCTTCTACCTTCCGGTGTCGCGCTGGCTGCACCTCTCTTTGTCGCAACATGACACGGCATTAGCCATCTTTTTTCTGGGATTGCAGATCATTGCCAACCTGCCGTTGAACTATTTCGCGGGGACATTCATGGTCTTTGGAATGTCGCACCGGGGAACCAGCTGGCAGAATGTGCTTCGGCTGATGATGGTTGCAACCGCCGCGGTGATGGCATTGCTGCACTGCTCGTTTCCGGCGATCGCGATCGGTCAGTTCCTGATGGTGCTGGCATACACCGTGCTGATTCTCTTCGACCTGCATCGCCTGGCGCCCGACATTTTTCCCACGCTGCGGTATTGGGACACAGCCACTGCGCGGAGCATTCTGACGCCCAGCGGCTACTTCGGCCTGATCATGGTTTGCAACTTCCTGGCCTTCCAGCTGCCGATCATCATGCTGCAGCGGCTGCTTGGCCCGGTCGCGGTGGTCGTGTTCAACATCATGCGGTCAATCTTTTCGATGGGGCGTCAGGCACTGGGCACGTTCACTGCATCGTTTGGGCCGGAGGTCACGAACATCTATGGACGCCGGGATTGGACGTCGCTCAAGTCGATCTACAACCTGTCGGAGAAGGTATTGTTCACCGCGATCCCGGTGGTCAATTTCACGGCGCTGCTGTTGTCGCCGATCTTGCTGCGGGTCTGGCTGCACAAGCCTGATCTCTACAGCCTGAATCTTTACACGCTGATGGCCGTCATCTCCGCCACCATCTCGATCAGAGAACACAAGATCCAGTTCCAGATTTCGACCAACCAGCATCACGAGATGGCGCGCAATGCATTCTTCAGCTATCTGCTGATGGTCATTGTTGCCTGGCTGCTGATCCCGCACTTCGGCCTGCCCGGATTTCTCTGGTGCTGGCTGGCGACCGAGATTGTCCAGGCGGTTTACATCCTGCACCTGAACACACAGCTGCTGGCAGGGCATGGGGGAGTCACGATGGGGCCGCTGCTGCGAATCGCCGTCATTATTCCTATTGCTGCGGCGAGCTGCCTTTGGCTTGCGCCACGAATTGACAGGCTGCGACTGCCACTGCAGGGCACGATCGCCGTTGTTTACGGATTGGTGCTGCTGGCGATCTGCGCTTGGGCGTTTCAGTTCAGAGAAGTAATTCGGCGATATACGGAGAGAAGGGCGCGGCAGCAGGAGGCAAGCTAGGGCGATTGGGCTATTTCGGGCTTTATTACAGAATATGCATTATCAGACATAGCGTCTTTACTTAAGGCTGTGCGGATAAGCGCAGAAACGGCTCCAGTACCATGCCTGAAGAATGTTTTCCCGTCGCACCGAGTGGGACCTCGCGGCCAGTCCTCTCTCCGAAGCCTTGCTCGATCTTCAGCGCAAGGGTGCCGGCGTGCTCGATCTGACCGCCTCAAACCCGACCGTTGCCGGCTTCGACTACCACCACACGGCCATTGCCGCAGCGCTGGCCGCAGGCGCTGAGCAGCCATACCAGCCGGAGCCTTTTGGACTGCTCTCAGCCCGCAGCGCCGTCTCCGGCTATTACCGTGACGACCACGACCTGGAGATTGCCCCGGAGCGGCTGCTGCTTACCGCCAGCACGAGCGAGGCCTACAGTTTTGCCTTTCGGCTGCTCTGCAATCCGGGCGACGAAGTGTTGATTGCGCAGCCGAGCTATCCGCTGTTTGACTACCTGGCGGCATTGGATGACGTGTTGCTCCGCCCCTTCCCGCTGATTTACGACCATGGCTGGCAGCTGGACCGGCCGGCTCTTGAAGCGGCGATCAGCCCGCGCACTCGTGCCATCGTCATTGTTCACCCGAACAATCCCACAGGGCATTTCACGACCGCGGCAGACCGCGACTGGCTTGATGCATTCTGCGCTCGTCACGAGCTGGCGTTGATTGTGGATGAGGTCTTCCTCGACTACCCATGGGCCGAGGGCAATGCCTGCACAGAGCTTTCTCGCAGGCCGTGGCTCGGCCCTGACGCTGGTGCTGAGCGGCCTCAGCAAAATCTGCGGCCTGCCCCAGATGAAGCTGGCGTGGATTGCCCTTCACGGGCCCCCGGCGCTGGTGGAGAGCGCCCGGGAGCGGCTGGAGATCATCGCCGACACGTTCCTCTCGGTAAGCACGCCGATACAGCATGCCCTGCCGGCACTTCTCGGGGCGCGGGAGCCGATGCGTCGGCAGATCCAGCAGCGGGTTGCGGCGAACCTCAAGAGCCTGGACGAGGCGCTGGCTGCTCAATCCCTGGTGACCCGTCTCGAGGCCGAGGCCGGCTGGTATGCCATTCTTCGTCTGCCGGCCCACCGCAGCGCGGACGAGGAAGCTCTGCGCCTACTCCTCGGCCAACACGTCCACGTCCATCCGGGCGGGTATTTCGGCCTGCCGGACAGAGGCTACTTTGCAATCAGCTTGTTACCGGAGCCGGAAGTCTTCACGCAGGGGGTACGAGGGCTGATATCCCACTTTAGAAGCCTCGAGTAATACTTGAACCAAGAAGGTAACCTGCTGGGCTGGTTCGTTAATTATTACCTTTTAGTTCCCGATATAAGTAACTGTATGCAGGTTAGTTACTATGATGCCAAGAACGGGTTGAACTCGCGCTCGTCGCCAATCGTGGTCTCGGGTCCGTGGCCTGGGACGACGATTGTGGCCTCGGGAAGCTCCATCAAGGTGCCTGCAATGGAGCGCATAATCTGGGCCTGGTCGCCGCCCGGCAGGTCGGTCCGCCCGATGCCTCCGGCAAAAAGCGTGTCGCCGGCGAGAAGCAACGACTCGGGCGCGAAGTAGAGGCAGATGCTTCCCTGGGAGTGCCCGGGGGTCTCGAGGACTTCCCCACGCCAGTTCCCTGCCGCCACAATTAGCCCGTTGGCGGCGTCGGCGTCGGGAGCTTCGGTCTCAGGCATGGGGACGCCAAGAAACTGGGCCTGCCAATCCATCATGCCGAGCAGGGCCAGGTCTTTCTGATTCAGGTAGACGGGCGCGCCGGTCGCGCGACGCAACGCCGCAGCGGCCCCGACGTGGTCAATGTGGGCGTGGGTGATGATGATCTGCTTCAGCTTGAGCTTGTGCCGGGCAAGAAGCTTGAGGATCCTGGCGACATCATCGCCCGGATCCACCACGATGGCCTCACCCGTCTCGGAATCTCCGAGGATGCTGCAATTGCATTGCAGCAATCCCACGGGGAAGGTCTCTCGCAGCAGTGCCACGATGAATTACTTCTTCTTCGCGGGGGTGGCCGGGGCGGTGGTTGACTGGCCAGAGAGCACCGAGCGGCTCTTGGAACTCTTGGCCATGAGCACGGTGAGCGAAATCGAAGTGAACATAAAGATAATGGCCGACCACGTGGTGAGACGGGTCAACAAGTTCGCCGCGCCGCGGGGACCAAAAGCGGTCTGCGAACCCTGGCCGCCGAAGGCTGCCGCGAGATCTGCGCTCTTGCCCTGCTGCAACAAAACCACGCCTATCAGGAAAAAACAAACCAGCACGTGGATAACAACAATCAACGGAATCAATGCACTCATAATCAGCCTGACTGGGACGGCGTAGCGCCCCAAAACTTTGGTGCGGAAGAGGGGACTTGAACCCCTATGCCTCTCGGCGCCACCCCCTCAAGATGGTGTGTCTGCCAATTTCACCACTTCCGCACGCGTCTTTTGAGTATATCAATGCATTGCGCAGGAGTCAGCCAGCGAAGATGCGGGCGAGGTCTGCGAATCGCTCCGCCTGCAGCAGTTTTTGCGGAGGTACGGCCGCGGCGAGCTCGGTATGTTCCAGCACCCAGGTGTGACGATGGGGGACAAACACGGCGTGCAGCCCGGCTGCGAGGGCGGGATTAATATCCGACTTCGGACTGTTGCCTACCATCCACGAGGTGGCGGCATCGAGCCGATGCTTCTCGACCAGGTGGCGATAGCGCCCCTCGTCTTTCTCGGGCAGGACTTCGACCGCGGCGAACCAGCGTCGCAGTCCGCTGCGCTGCAGCTTGTCGGTCTGTTCGAGGGGATGCCCCTTGGTGACCAGCAGTAGCCGATGCCGCGCTGGCCAGGGTCGCCAGCGTGGCCTCTACATCGGGCAGCAGCTCGATCTCCTGCTCGGCGATGCCCTGCGCGAAGCTTCGAATCTGCTCGTGCCGCGTGCCGGTCATCGGGCCTTCGGCTAACTGTTCAAAGCAAGCGCACCAATGACCGCTCGAAGCTATGCAGCCCATAGCCGACCGCGAGAATGCTCTCGGTCTCGCAGGCATTCAGGCACTCACGCACCTGCTCGGGGCTATGCGCCTGATGGTCGAGGTAGGAGATGAACTTCGCGATCGCCTGCTCGAAGTAGATGTTGTTTTCCCAGAGGGTGTCGTCAGCATCTATGCAGAAGTGTCTGCGGGCCATTAATTGCGGGTGTACCGAACTTCCAGCATCGTGCAGTCGTCGGTGGAGGGGGCATTCTGAGAAAACTGCTGGACGGTCTGGAAGATGTCTTCCATCGAATTGCTCTTGGCCACGGAGCTTCGAGCCGTTCGTCGCCGAAGAACTCGCCCTCGGGATTTTCCGCCTCGGTGACACCGTCGGTAACAAGAAGCACGCGGTCGCCGTGCTCCAGCTGAAAGCATGGCGCGTCGTATTCCGGCTCACTTGAATCAGTCCGACGGCAGATTGCTCTGCTTCAGTCGGCTCGACTGCCATTGCGCACCAGCAGCGGCATGGACATGTCCGCAATTCAGATACTCCATGTGCCGCGCCTGGACAGGCGCAGGATAACCATGGTCGCGTATTTCTCTAATGTCTTTGGCGCAGATGTAGCGGTTGACCAGACCTGGCGATCTTGGCCAGCGACTGCTCCAGCCAGCAGCTGCGAATACACCATTCCCTGCAGCGTGCTTGCCAGAAGCGCCGCCGAAACTCCCTTGCCGGAGACGTCGGCCACGACTACCGACAAGCTGTCTTCATTCGCGACCACGTCGAAAAAGTCTCCGCCAATTTCTTTGCAGGCGATGCTGCGGGCTGAAACCGATGCATAGCGGCAGCGTGGGAATCTGCACCGTCATCAGCCCCTGCTGGATGCCGGCGGCAATGTTCAGCTCCTCGCGGTAGCGCCGCGCTTCTTCTTCGTCGCGGGCCAGTTGCGCATTGTCAACCAGCGCGGCCGCTTCGGTCGCGATCGTCTGCAGCAAGATCGCGTGTCCACCTGTGTCAGCGTTCCGGCTTTGAGGCGGTCGTCGAGATACAGCACACCGAGGATTTCGCGCCTGTCGCATCCGGGCCGGCGCTCGTGTTCATCAGGCGGCTGCGCAGCGGGATGCAAATAATGGTGCGGATGCTCTGCGCGACCATGGATTCGGAGCGCTGCCGCGTGCTCCGCGCTCAGCGTGTCGGTCAAGATGTATTCGCCGGCGGTGCGAATGGCCTGCTGGATCGCGGAGTGCGACAGCGTGCGAGTCGTCGGTCAGGACTTCGCCCGCGCGAACTGCGTCCCACTGCCAGCTCCAACACGCCGTCCGCATCGTTGCGCAGAAAACATATCCGCGCTCGACCTGGGTCAGCTGCAGCGTCGTCTCCACCAGCGACGCGAGAATCTGGTCAACGGCGCCGACGGTATTCAAGCGGCGTGCCGCCTCCAGGAACCAGCGCAGCTTTTCGAGGTCACTGCTTCTTCTCGCCGAGAACGCGCTCAGCAGTTCGCGGATCTGAACTCGAAGTGTCGTTGTGGACATCAAACTGCAGCAGCGGCCCGTTGCAGCGAGCCAAAGCGAATGTTGTCATCCGGCAGTGCCAGGCGCTCGCGGCTCAACGCGCTGTCCATTCAGGAAGGTGCCGTGACGGCTGCCCTGTCGCGCAGATAATAGCCGTCGGCCTCGTGGACGAATTTCCGCGTGTTCGCGGGAAACATAGGGATGGGTCAGGACCAGGTCGCGATCTTGGAGGCGGCCAATGGTATATGGGGAGGTCGCAAAATGCACTCGCGCTCGGTGAGCCGTCGCTCAGCAGCATGGATACTTCCGGCGAAGCTTCCGGCATCGTGTCCTTCTTCGTGCGGGGTGGCGGTGAGGCTTTCGATCCTCAAACGCTCATGGCAAATATAGGGCTTCCCGCGGCTTGCGGCAAGCCGATTGGCCCGCACGAAGCGCTGTGAAGGAATAGACTTGAGTCATGGCGAACCCAGCAGCTTGCATACCGGCGAATGGCGATCGGGTGGTGGCTGCAGGGCACCACGGCGTCTTCACCGTGATTTCCGTCTACAAGAACCGTCGTACTGCCGACCTCCGCTCCATCGGCGAAACCGAGCAGTCCCTCATCGGAATCCCGTGGCGCATCCTCAGCTTCTCGAACGAAGCCCGGGTGGAGTTGCAGCTCGCAGGCTGAGCGTTCGCTGCGAATTGATTTCATAGCGTGATTGTTTGTGAGTTTTATTGGCTCGCGCGAGAGAGCATTTTTCACGCGGCAGGGGCGGCGGCGCGCCTGAAGCCTGTGAAGCTCCTTCAGAGGAAGTCTGTTATGTGACTTTGTTTGGAGAGGACAAGGGAATGACAACCTTTCGCAAAATATCGGCTTCGTTCGACACTTTTTGATGACGGACCTCGCTAAAAACCAGCGTGATCTCAAAAAGGTCAGTCTGAATCTTAGCCGGATACATTGGTCGCTGGAGACGCAGTGACCAATCATATGCTTCCGCGTAAGCAGGCAACAGTAATTCCCGGATACGCGAGTGACCAGCCGGCGCCGAAAACGTAGCCTTCACGCTCTCCTGCAGCCAGCCACTGAGCGTAGTCGGTAAATTCGTCTTCCCAAGACTTAACCCAGATATCGTCGCCCACTCGTGACTCGTACTTGAGATCGACTACATGCGTGAACGTCAAATCAAATGTTCCGGGCTCGCTACACATACTATCTTGAATTAAGAATCTATAATCCCTGCCGTGAGAAGCGAAGCATGCTGCAAGACCCTAAAGTCGCATTTAGAAAGCCTCCCCATTAACAACTGTGCCAGTGGATTTGTCGTTGCGTCATCACTCATAGCATCGATCCTCCGAACAACCATTCTCTATGTGATAAAAGCGCATCCGCAATAGGGGGTAGGGGGGAAATGCTTGAATTTCCGCGTGCCAAGGCCGCGCCGTGTGTCCCATGCCTGTAGGTAGGTTAACTTTCTTCTATTTTCGTCTTCCCGGGCTGCTCTCCACGAATTACCAAATCGATGAAGCTTTCCATGGAACCAGGGTCCTCATCGGAGTTTTCGGGGGTTGTTCGATTGTCCGAGATATTACTTTCCGAGAAAAATTAGGGATCTTGCGTCACCATCCATAGCGCTGGCGCAGCTGTGCTCGGCTCAATGAAATAGACCGGTGCACCTTCGCTTTCGCTGCAAGCCGGCGAAACCGCCGCCTAGACTCAAGTTCCGAGATATCCCCATCAGTTCGGGCAATTTCGAGGATTTCTGGGCTAAGGGAGGACCGCACATTTGGCGGGGAAATGAATGGCGGAGAGAGTGGGATTCGAACCCACGATACCTGTAAGGGTATACACGCTTTCCAAGCGTGCGCCTTCAACCGCTCGGCCATCTCTCCTTCTTACTTCGATTACGACTTTAACATAGCGAATCGGACGAATTGCCTCGCGGCGGGCGCGCGAAACGCGGGTCGCTCTCACAAATATTTCGCAGACGAAAATTTCTCTGGATGTGCGGCCCGGTAACCAGCCGGAGTGTTGGTCTCGCCACTCCGTAGCGGACTTGCTATGAGCATCGTCGTCAACGGACTTTAGTAACGCATTGCAGCCCAAATCGGTCGGCTGCTTTCTCCGCCACAGTTTTTCTCGATTTAGTGCTAGAGAAATTTCGCCGCATGGCTTGGAATGAATTGCAACCGGTTCTGCACGGATTAACTCATGCCAACCCCCGTTGTTCGGCCCCTGTTGCTGCTTATAGCTCTCATCTCGCTGCCGCTGAGTCTCGCGGCCCAGACTTCATCGCCGCTTTCCATTTCACTGGCGGGCCTGCGCAACGTTGACTACGGCGTGACGTCAACCACGGCCAGCTTCCCCGCCGTGCAGATGGACAGCGCGCTCAACATCTATCTATTGCTCGATGAAAACGACGGCGTCCGGATTTTGAAGCTGGATCCGACCGGGACCATGCTGCTTTCCTTCGCTCACATCGGCGCTGCGGGCGATCATGGGGTGGGGCTCGCATTTGCCGGCGGACAGCTTTATGTCACCGGCACGGCCGGGTCCGGCACACTCTCGGCCAGCGCCGGCGCGGCGGAGAATTTTCCCGCAGCACAAAGCTCGTTTCTTGCGGCATTCAGCTCATCCCTCTCGCCAATCTTTCTCACCTCGACCGGCGGAAGTTTTGCGTCGGCGACTTCACTGTCTGTCGTCTCCAATTCGGTTTATGTGACGGGCTCGATCCGGGGCAAAGACCTGCCCATCACCGGCAACGCTGCGGTCTTTACCTTTCCTGCGGCATGCACGACGACCGGATTCGTCGAGGCCTTTAACACCTCGGGAACCGCGCTCAACTATTCGTCATACCTCGGCGGAGCGAACGGCAACACATTCCCGGCCGCGGTCGCTGCGGACTCTGCCGGCAATATCTACGTAACCGGCAGCAATACCGCCACCGGATTCCCCACCATCAACGCGCTGCAGTCGGAGATGATCGGCTCGAGCGACCTATTTCTGACGCAACTCTCGCCCGCGAATGGGCTGGAGTTTTCAACTCTGCTCGGCACTGCGAACGGCACCGTGGCCGGCTCGGCGCTGGCGCTGTCTTCCAGCGGCACACTCTATGTCGGAGTCAACGCGACGGCCCTCGGGCTTCCGGTCACGAATGCGCTGGTGAATGTTCCATCGGCCACCAACTGGGCCATGGTCATGGCCGTGCCGACCAATGGCAGTTCGATCACCGCTTCGACGGCGCTCGGCGACGGCTATCTCAACGAGCTCACGCTGGACACCAAAGGAAACGTCTGGGCGGTGGGCAGCATCAATCACGCTGCCGCATGGAATCTCACCAACGATCTGCAGCACGTCGGCTCCGCCTTCGTCACGGAGTTAGATTCGCAGGGCGACCTGGTCTTCAGCACGCGGCTCGGCGGCATCGCCGCATACGGCTCCGCGACACCGCAGAGTGCGACCGCTCTGAACGGCATCGCGGTTGCCGCAGATGGAACGGTTGCGGTCTCGGGTGGATGGAGTTCGCTGGTTGCCCCGAGTAGCCTGCTGGCCGGGGCACTCGACCTGCCCTATGTCAACGCGCCATCGAGTGCACTGCATGGGACCCTTGCCACCGCCGTCGCGCAGGCCGCGTGCCCCAGCGGAACGATCGGCTGCGGCTCGGCATACCTTGCTTCCCTGTCGCCCTCCGTCGCCGCCTCGATCGCAGTGTCGGTGGATACGATCCCCAACCTCACGGTCCGCAATGTGGGCCAGGCGGCGCTCAGCTTCACCGGCGTCTCCTCGGCCGGGTACATCGTCTCGAGCGACTGCACCGCGACCAGTCCCATCGCCCCGGGCGGCGGGTGCAACGCGCTGCTTACCGGAGGCGGTCCGGGCTCGATTACGCTCTCTACTGCCGCCGGTGTCGCTACCTTTCCGCTCAGCGGAGCGGCCCTGAGCGCGGCTCAATACGCGGTCGCCGTTCAGCCGCGGGAGTCTATTTTTTCCGTTGGAGAGACCTCGCTCTCACTGCTGGTGAGCAACGTCACGCCGCAGTCGCAGAGCTTTCTGCCGTCGAGCACATTCTCATCGGAATTCAATTTGCTGGATAGCAGCGCGGGCAACGCCTGCAACCTCGGCTTAAACGGCACCTATTCCCTGGCGGCGAATTCCACCTGCGTGATCAATGGAACATTCTCCAATCCCGCGCTCAACACCTCAAGCGACGGACCTGCAGCAGGCTTCGTCACGGTGCAGAACTCGGGTCAGGCGATCAACGCGATCCAGTTCGAGGCCTATGCACTGGAGGAAGCCAACCCTGCGACGGGCGGCTCCGGACTCGTGGTCTCGACGGCGGCGCTGGACTTCGGAACGCAGTACATCGGCGGGCTCAACATGCCTCGCACCGTAGTCCTCACCAACGTGAGCGACTCTGCGATCGCGCCAGACTTTGTCTCCACTCCGGGAGCCGATCCGAACTTCCAGGTGACTGACCTCTGTCCGGTTACGCTGCCCTCACTTGCGTCATGCCTGATAGACATCACCTACAGCTCGCCGGTCACTGCATTCGACTCGGCGGCGCTCACACTGCCCGACGGCTCAGAGCTGCAGCTCAGCGGGCAGACCGTGCAGACGCCCGGAGCAGGCGGTCTAAGCGTCAATCCAAATGTTTCGGCAAGTCCCACCTCGCTGAGCTTTGGCGCGGTCGGAATCGGCAGCAGCACAGTCGCGCAGACAGTGACGCTCAGCAATTCTGGAAACGCAGCGGTCGGGATCACGGTTAGCGCCACGGTCAACTTCACGCAGACGAACAACTGCGGCGGCAGCATTCCTGCCGGAGGAGCCTGCACGGTCCAGGTCTCTTTCGCGCCCTCGGCCCTCGGAGTCCTCTTCGGCCAACTCTCGGTCACGCCGACCGGCAGCTCTGCGGTAAATGTCGCGCTGAGCGGAGGTGGAATCTCCTCCATCATTTTCGGCCCCATCTCCTTTGGCACCCAGACCACGCAATGGATTTCGCTCGGCGCAATCGAGGGCGAGGTCGCGGCCACGGTGGAAGGGCCCTATCAAATTGCGGCGGTCAACGGTTACAAATACACCACGCCGCCGGCCATCGCCTTCGGGGCCACTTCGACCACGACCTGCACGCAGAACTGCTACATCGGAGTACGAGCGATTCCGACCGGGTCCGGCGCACAAAACGGCACCCTCACCCTGACTCCGCAGAGCGGCTCGACATTGACCTACCCCATCGCCGCAACATCTATCTATCAGCCGGCGATTGTTTTGAGCGCCTACAGTTACAATTACGGATCCATCCCTCTGCACAGCAGCAGCGCCTATGCACTGTTTACGGTGACAAATCCAGGTTCCTCTTCTGTCAGCCTCTCGACGGCAACCGTCTCCACCGGGTTCGCGCTACAATCCGGCTGCGGCAGCAGTCTCGCTGCCGGCGCATCCTGCATCCTGAGCGTGGCGTTTGCTCCGACGGCTGCCGGCCCTATCGCCGGGCGGCTCACGATCACGGGCGGCGCTTCGACTCTCGTATCGCAGCTCTCCGGCAACTCTGCAGGCGACCCGGCGGACATCAGCTTCTCGCCCGCCACGGTGCTCTTCTACTCGCCCAGCGGAGCTGCGAGCCAATCCGTCACCCTGACCAACATGAGCACCCAGGCGCGGACCATTTCTGCCATCACGCTGGGGATCGGCGCCTTCTTCACAGACACCTCCAGCTGCGGCAGCCTGGCTCCGGGCGCATCCTGCTCGATCACACTGGCAGCCGACTCTGTGCCGGCCGGAACCGATGTAGCGTCCTCCATCTCAATCTCGATTAACACCGGCAGCGTGACCTATCCCTACACACTCGCCGTCTCGGCCCTGCCGTCGAGTCTCGGAGCGGCCTCCATCAGCCTGCAGCTCTCGCCGGCGTCGCTGACGTTTGCATCCACGGCCATCGGCAACGCCAGCAATCCTGAAGCTCTGACGGTCACCAATAATTCTTCGACCACCCAAAGCATTCTGGTCACCCCGCCCGCCGGTTTCAGCGTGGATAACACCAAGTGCCCCACCCTTGCAGCGGGTGCGAGCTGCGTTATGCCGGTGCGCTTCGTGCCATACAGCGCAGGCCAGACCGCGGACGTTATCGCGGTTCAAGGATATGGACAAGCCATCAACGTATCCGTGTCAGGCTTCGGAATTCCGACTACATGGCTCGCCGCGCCAGCTTATCCGCCGCTGATCGAGCCCATCACTCTGAGCGCGGACCCGCAGGGAGATGGAACGACGCAACTGCTGCAGGTAGTCAACGCCGGCCCGCAAAAGCTGCTTATCAACGGAATCTCCGCTTCAAGCCTGATTGTCGGCAACGCCTGCCCGGCCTCGCTCGCTCCCGGGGCCAGTTGCAGTCTGACCCTGAAAACCACTGCCAACGTGGGCTGCGACGTCTGCAGTCCGATCACGCGTGAGTCCGCCGTGACGCTGTTGACCAATGCCGCAAGCAGTCCGGATACATACAGCGTCACCCAGGTGCTGATGCCGGCCGATACCGCGAGCGCATTACCCGGCTTCGGCGTCACTGCGAATTCGCTCACCTTTCCGCAAACAGCTTTAGGGAGCGTCGCGAAGCAGACGTTCATGATTCAATCCACCGGAACCGCGCCGCTCTCTTTCGCGATGACGACGAGCGGCGACTTCTCCGAGTCCGACTCCTGCCAGGGCGCACTCGGCGCGTGGCTCTACGGCTCGTATCCCTTCTGCATCGTCACGGTGAGCTTTAAGCCGACAGCCGGAGGCTTCCGCTCGGGATCGCTGGTGCTGATTACCAGCGCTGGAACGCAAGCGATCGCCCTGGGCGGAAACGGCCCCACACCCTCCGGCCTCATCCCCACCATCACGACGCTGCAAGCCTCGGCGAACACTTACACGGTGGGAGAGAACGCTGCGCTCACTGCCACCGTGACTCCGACCTCCGGCACAGGCGCTCCCAACGGCTCGGTCACATTCAGCGTTGGGCCGGTTGTGCTGGGCACGGTCACGCTGCAAAATGGCATCGCAAAATATTCTGCGTCCACCGCCGGGCTGTCGTCGGGCAGTTACCCGGTGGTTGCCCAGTACAAGGGCAACTCCAGTTTCAGCGCGTCTGTCTCGAGCACGCTCGACATCACTGTTAGCGGCGGCGGCTCCTCCACTTCATCCGTGACGCTCACGGCCACGCCGTCTGTTGTCACCGCCGGCAGTGCGGTCACCTTTTCTGCCACAGTCGCGCACAGCTCAGGCTCCCCCGTGCCGACGGGAACCGTCACGTTCCTCTCGGGCGCGAGCAACCTCGGCTCCGCCAGCCTGATTGGTGGCGTCGCGACGCTCACGATCTCGACGGCGGGCTTTGCCGACGGCAGCTACAGCATCATTGCCAGCTACGCGGGAGATGGCAGCAACGCCCCGGCCACTTCGGCAACAGTTCTGCTCACCGTGACCGGAACCTACTCGAACCCAAACCGCGCTGACTGCGACACCTTCGGCGCCGGTACAGGGGCAGAATGTATCTCTGGTCGCTGTCGTATCAGAGGTCTCCGGCAGCAACAAGCCGGCAGGCACCGTTTCATTTCTTTACGGGACGCTTCAGATCGGCTCCGCGAAACTGAACGGCGGCACCGCGACTCTCACCGCATCCTCGGCCGGACTTCCCTCCGGCGCCTACAACATCAAAGCCCACTATGTGGGCAGCAGCCAGGATCTGGCTTCCACGTCCAGCGGCGTCAACGTCAATTTGAAGGCTGCGACCGCGGTCCTTCTGAGTGCGTTACCCGCGACGGTCACGTCCGGGCAAAATATTACGCTCACTGCCACGGTGAACCAGACCAGCGGCACGGGAACGCCTGGAGGCTTAGTCACCTTTATGAGCAGTGGGACCACGCTGCGGGTCGGCAACCGTCGCAGGTGGAACCGCGACCTACGTTGCGTCAACGAACGGGTTTCCATCGGGCAACTACGCCATCACCGCGGTCTATTCAGGGGATAATTCCGATGGCCCATCAACGTCGAGAGCCGTGACCGTGACGGTGCAATAGATCTCTCTGCAACGGACGTCGGCGATCGGGCGCAGGGTGAGGGCGCAGGGTCAGCGGCCGGTGCGAGCGGTAACGGCCAGAGGCACCTGCTCCACAATCTCGAGATTGAATCCCTGCAGCGCCGGCACATGCGTCGGCGTATTCGTCAGCAGGCGGATCTTTGAATGCCGAGGTCGGCCAGAATCTGTCCGCCGATCCCGACCTGCCGCAACGTCCGTTGCAAGCGCTCGTCGTGGCCTCCTGCGCGCGCATGTCGCGATGGAAGATCAGCTTGGCGGCGACGCTATTGTCGGCCGCGGCCGATTAACCCCGAAACCCTTGCTCGCGTTGTGCAGATAGATCAGCGCACCGCGGCCTTCCGCCGCGATCGCCTTCAACGAAGCATCGACAACTGCGCGGCAATCGCATAGCGTCGTGCCGAAAACATCTCCCGCCAGGCAATGCGAGTGGACCCGCACCAACACCGGCTCTCGCCAGCTGCTGACATCGCCACGGACCAGCGCGATATGCGATCTCGCCGCCGTCGATCTCACTCTCATAGGCGATCATGCGGAAGTCGCCATACGCGGTCGGCAGCATGGATTCGCCGACGCGGCGCATGTAGCGCTCGTTCTGCAGCCGATGCCGGATCAACTCGGCGACGGTCAGCATCTTCAGCCCGTGCTCCTTGCAAAACTCGATCAGGTCGGGCACGCGCGCCATGGTGCCGTCGTCCTTCATGATTTCGCAGATCACGCCGGCCGGAATCAGCCCAGCCATGCCGCGCCAGATCCACGGAGGCCTCAGTCTGCCCTGCGCGCACCAGCACTCCGCCGCGTGCGCGCGCGCAGAGGAAAGACATGTCCCGGCCGCAGCCAGATCCGCCGCCGTAGACTTGGGATCAATCGCTACCTTAATGGTGTGGGCGCGGTCGTAAGCCGAGATTCCCGTCGTGACGCCTTCGCGCGCCTCAATGCTCTCGGTAAATGCCGTGCCGAAGCGCGACGTATTCTCTGCCGTCATCGGCTGACAGCCGCAGGTAGTCGGCGCGATCTTCGGTTAGCGTCAGGCAGATCAGTCCGCGGCCGTGCTTGCGCCATGAAATTGATCGCCTCCGGGGTGACGAACTCCGCCGCCAGCGTCAGGTCGCCCTCGTTCTCGCGGTCCTCATCGTCGACGACCACGATCATGCGGCCGCGCGCAATCTCTTCAAGCGCGCCCTGCAACATCGGTGAATGGTGTCTTTCCGCTCGACAGTCAGGTCTTCCCTGCTTCGATGCTAGCAGATCCGATCGAGCGGCTCGGCATTACTGTCAGCAAAGCAAAAGCGCCGCCCGCAGGCGGCGCTTCGTTGATCAACTCAGGTAATCTGAGCTTAAAGAGTGGACTCGATCTCAAAGCCCCATGCTTCCAGCAACGCCTCCGGAATGTACTTCGAGTTCTTGTTGCGGCGTGCCCACTCGCGCAAGCCGGGTGGACCGCACGTACTGGTCAGGGGTCAGCTTGAATTCCTTGACGACCTGCTCAAACGAAGTCACAGTCGGAACAATCGGGCCGATTGGCTCCGGCTTGCCCCAATTAGGATTACCGCGACGCTTTGCCATGTCTAGGTGACTTCCTCTGTTTGAAGTAGGAATAAAGCGCCAGGCGGAGACCTTAATTTGTTTTGTAGCTGTGGTCCCAGCCCAAACTTCGAGTTTACAGAGATTTTCTCTAAAAATCAATAGAAATGGCACGCCGTTCGTCACAAACTCAACTGGCGCTACTTGCCTGCTATCGCTTATCTATCAGCGGCTTACCGAGCTCTGACGCCAGGCCATTACGGGCCCCGCTCCGCTCGCATAATCCGGGCCAGCTCAAGAAACTCGCGCCAGCTGAGAGTCATTGTCGTAGCCGGACTCAACCGCCCTCCGGTGCCCGGCCCAGGCGATCCGCTGCCGCGCGGCCTCGTCAGGCAGATAGCGCTCAATCTTTGCCGCGCACTCCTCTACGCTCGAGAAAAGAACGATCTCTTCGTCCTCTTTGAAGCGCTCGAGGTGACCCGGGCTACGCTCTGCGATCTGGAAGCCGGCGCAGCCCGCAATCTCAAATGTCTTGAGAGCATATTCGTCGAGGTTGGAGTGGGTGATGAAGCTGAGGTTGATCTTCGACCTCCAGATTGCCTGGCGGTAATCGCTCGCCAGCAGTTCGCTCCCGGTGTAGATTCCGGCGACGTCTGCGGGAAGCTTCTCCGCCCACCGCTTCATTCCAGAGATAGTGAGCGGGATGCCGAAGTCGCGCTTGAGCCGGGTGAGAGAACTCGACGCGCTGGTCGTAGGGTGAGCCGACGAAGGAGACCTCGCGATCGCGGTCTTTGTCCGCTCCACCCGGCGGCGGAGGAAAGTGTGCCGCGCGCTCAAACATAGTCTGGCACTTCATCACGTGTCGCGCGCCCGCATTCAAAAAATCTTTCAGGCTTGACGTCGCGCTGCAACACATGCAGGTCGTATTCACCGATGCAGTTCTTATATGTCCGCCATCCCGGGTCGTTGCGCGGGCCGAAGGGATTGTCAATCGTGAAGTCCACGCTTGCGATGCCATGGCGGCGCAATCTGCGCAGCGTTTCGGGGCGCAAGTAGACCTGCTTGTCGCCCCAGACCACATCCACCTGGTCGCCGATGGCCTGACGAAAAATCGCCTCGTTGAAATCGCGGACCACGGAGCCGGCCTGCAGCCGGTACCGCAGCTTTTCCATCAGCCGGCCGGAGCCTGAATCAAAGAAGCGCTCATCGAGCGGAAAGACAACCTGACCAAGCCGCTCGAGCGCCCAGAAGCGATGCAGCACGTTCTCGTGCGGCACCAGCGGCCCAACATAAAGAATGCGGAATTTCGGAAGCGCCAATCCTCTACCCAGATTTCCCAGCGAGTTTTCAAGTCAGATTCCGTACCAGCATACAGCCGGCCCAAGAGTCACAGCTGCTGAACGGTCACGAGTTCTTCAGCAACATATTCATCATGATCGCTCCACCAACCGCCGCCAGCAGCGCGACTGGCATCGCCACCGCTCCCACTTTCAGGAAATCCCAAAAGCTGACGTCGAGCTTCTGCCTGCGCAACGCAATCAGCCACAGAATAGTGGCCAGCGATCCGGTGACGGAGAGATTGGGGCCGAGGTCAACGCCGATCATGACGGCATTCGCCAGCAGGCCTTTGACGTGGGCCGCTGCGAGGGTTCCCCCGGCAATCAAACCCAGCGGCAGGTTGTTCACGAGATTATTCGCCACCCCGACTGCGAATGCGGTCACCGTGGCACCAAGAGAAGGCGCCAGGCCCTGCACCCATCGCAGCGCCGCCTCGGTAATTTGCAGAGCACCGATGCTCTCAACCGCATCCACAAGGATGAACAAGCCCGCGACGAGGGCCAGTGTGCCCCAGCTGATCTGCTTGACCAGGCGCAGCGGATTGCTGCGCGCCTTGATGGAGACGACTGCCGTAATCGCCAACGCGGCGAGGCAGGTCGGCAATCCAAGATCGAGATCGAGCGCCGAGGCAGCCAGCAGCACGGCCACGACCAGCGCCAGCCCGGCGAGCACGAGCTTTCCGTTTGCAGCGAGCGGCCTCGCCTCGACACTCTGCTCAATCTGCGCCGCCAACTCTTTTCTGAAGATGATCCGCATCACAACGTATGTCGCGACGATTGACAGAATCGAGGGAACGCCGAAAGCAATCGAGCCAGCGCCCGAGCGGCGGCATTCCCTGGCGAAACACCACGAGGTTCGCAGGATTGGATATCGGCAGCACGAACGATGCCGCATTTGCGATCATCGCGCAGGCGAATAGATACGGCAGCGGATGGACTCTGGCTTTGCGCACCGCAGTCAAGATGGCCGGCGTCAGGACAACTGCGGTGGCGTCGTTCGACATGAAGATGGTAACCAGCGTTCCGACACCGTAGACCAGGAGGAAGAGTCGCCCACACGATCCGTCTGCGCCGCGGACGGCTGCGGAGGAAAGCCAGTCAAAGACTCCGTGCTCGCTGGCCAGCTCCGACAACAGCATCATGCCGATCAGGAAGAGGTAGACATCCGTTCCTTCGGCCACAGCTTTTGCTGCGAGCTTGAGAGGAACGAGGCGTAGAGCCAGCAGGAGGAGCGCTCCGCCGCCGATCCACCAGGCTTCGGCGATTCCGCGCGGCCGCACCAGCATCAGCAGGATGCTTAAACCCACGATCAGAGCCAGCACCCAGTGAGACAGCATCAACCGCTTCGTTCCTTTCGTTTTTGGCTGCACGCAGCAGGGTCTGACGCTGCGCGGGCTCCAAGGATCGTTCGATGCAGGGTCATTGAGATGGGGTTATTGTGCTGGTGCCCGGAGGGAGACTTGAACTCCCACGACCGGTTAGGGTCTGCGGATTTTAAGTCCGCTGCGTCTGCCAGTTTCGCCATCCGGGCGCTTCACTCATCTTAATGCGGGTGGCGACTTCTCTCTGCTTGCGTATGGGCGGCGCCCGCTTCCCTGCTCTCGGCTTCGTGATAGCCTTGCGCGGGATGTCGAAACCAAATCCGCCTTTTAATCTTGCCGCCGCGGCCCATGCGGAAATGCTTCGCCGCGGTTTTCACCCCGACTTCACCGCTGCTACTGCCGCCCAGGTGGATCAGATCCGCGAGCAATCGGCCGCGCGGCTGGGGGCTCCGCGCGAAGATCTCCGCCAGCTGCTCTGGTCCTCGATTGATAACGACACGTCACGCGACCTCGATCAGATCGAGTGGGCCGAGCGCACAGACAAGGGCATCCGCGTGCTGATTGCCATCGCCGACGTTGATGCAGCCGTGTCAAAGGGCACAGCGATTGACCTGCACGCGGCGGCGCAGACCACCAGCGTCTATACGCCGGCCATTATCTTTCCCATGCTGCCCGAGGAGCTCTCGACCGACCTGACGTCGCTCGCCGAGAACCAGGATCGGCCCGCCGTGGTCATCGAATTCGTGGTCAACACGCCATCACCGGCGGCAGACTGCGGATGCGATTTTGCCGATGTCGTCAGCTCTCAACGCATCTATCGCGCCCTGGTCCACAATCGCGCGCAGCTGGCCTATGACGCGACCAGCGCATGGCTGGACAATTCTGCGGCTGCGCCCGCGAAGATCGCCGCATCGAGCGACTTGCAGGCCCAGCTTCGCCTGCAGGACGAGGCCGCGCAGATTCTCCGCCGCCATCGCATTCTCTGCGGCGCTCTTGATTTCGACCGGATCGAGGCGCAGGCGCAAGTCACCGATGGCCAGGTGACGGCGCTCAATGCGCTGCGCAAAGGCCGTGCCAACGACCTTATCGAAGACTTCATGATTGCAGCGAACGAGGTGATGGCCCGCTCACTGGCCGCGGCCAAGCGTTCCTCAATCCTGCGCGTGGTCCGCGTGCCAAAGAACTGGGACCGCATCGTGACGCTGGCCAAGGACCTGGGCACGACTTTGCCGGCCGAAGCTGACTCCGGCGCACTCAATGATTTTCTTGAGTTGCAGCACAAGAAAGATCCGGTCCATTATCCCGACCTTTCGCTTGCCGTGATCAAGCTCATGGGACCGGGAATTTATGTGCTCTCTAACGCTTCCACTCCTGACCAGGGACACTTCGGACTCGCCGCTACCGACTACACGCACTCGACGGCGCCCAATCGCCGCTATTCCGATGTCATCATTCAGCGGCTGATCAAGGCACAGCTGGATAATGCAGTCGCGCCGTATTCTGACGGCGAACTGGACACCATCGCGCAGCACTGCACCGAGATGGAAGATGCCGCGAAGAAAGTCGAGCGCACCACGCTCAAGATGGCTGCCGCACTCTCACTGCGCAATCAGATCGGTCAGAGCTTCGCAGGAATTGTGACCGGCGCGAGTGAGAAGGGCACGTATGTGCGGCTGGTCAAGCCGCCGGTTGAGGGTCGAGTGATGCAAGGGTCGGCGGGGATGGATGTCGGCGATCAGGTCACGGTGAAGCTGCTGCGGGTGAATCCGGACCGCGGCTTCATAGACTTCGCCGGATGATGGGGATTGAGGCCGTCGGTCTGCCACCAACGGGTGAGTCAGCAGGGATGAATCTCTCCCGTATCGAGATAGGTTCCCCAGTTTATGTAGACGGTCGTGGGCGCTACACTAGAAAACTCTGGTAATCTCTTGCGGTCTCCACTGGGGACAACCGCGAAACCGTACAGTTAACAACTGTCGGTTGGGTAAGGAGCTTCTTATCCACAAGATGTTGTATCGCATATGTTGACCCTCACCCGTCCCACCACTACAGTGGTCGTGGGACGGAACTCCCCTCCCGCGACGAGAGGTGTCTGTGCTTCGACTCAAAAAGCTTCATATTCTTGGATTTAAGTCGTTCTGCGACCGAACGGAAATCAGTCTTCCCGGCGAAGGAATCGCGGCCATCGTCGGGCCAAACGGCTGCGGTAAATCCAACATTCTCGACGCCCTGAACTGGGTGGTCGGTGAGCAGTCTGCCAAGAGTCTGCGCGGCGGCAAGATGGACGATGTCATCTTTGCCGGCACCGCCACACGCCGCCCGATGGGCATGGCCGAGGTCTCCCTCACACTTATTGATCCGGATGTTTACGACGGCCACATTCCCGCCGAGCCGGAGATTGAAGTCAGCACCGCCGGTAACGATTGGGACGAAGAATCGCTGCGCCGGGACCGCGCGCAGTATGCCCACGACGCCGCTGCAGAGCTGCAGCCGAGCGTCGCGCTCGAGGAGCAGGAGCCGGTCGCGGAAGAGGACCCCGACGCCGTCACTCTGAAAATCCGGCGCCGCAAGTTTCAATCCACCGCCCGCGCTGGAGAGATCGTTGTGTCTCGCCGCCTGTTCCGCACCGGGGAGAGCGAATATCTGCTCAACGGAAAGCTCTGCCGTCTGCGCGACGTGCAGGACATTTTCATGGGCGTCGGCCTGGGGCCTGATTCCTACGCGATCATCCAACAGGAGCGTATCGGCCAGATTCTCTCCAGCCGGCCGCACGATCGCCGCGCCATCATCGAAGAAGCTGCGGGCATAACGCGTTTCAAGACGCGCAAGCGCCTGGCCGAACTACGGCTGGAGCAGTCGCGCCAGAATCTTGCCCGCATCACCGACATCTTCGACGAAGTTACCCGGCAGATGATCTCGCTCAAGCGGCAGGCAGGTAAAGCCGAGCGCTATGCAGTGCTGCGGGACGAACTCCGCACCCGTCTGCGCGTGGTGCTGGCGAGCCGGCTGAATGCGCTGGACTTTGACAAATCCGCCACCGAGGCCTCGCTCGCAACCACCGAAGTGCAATTGGAAGCGCAGCTGGCCACCGTCGCGCGCCTGGACGGCGACCGTCAGACCTCAATCAATCGCGGCTATGAACTCGACGCGGCAGCCCGTCAGGCCTCGGCACAGGCATCGCAATCCAACATTGAGATGGAGCGGATGCTGGCGCGTCAGCGCTCGAATGAAGAGCGCATCGTCGAGCTGCAGTCCCGCCACTCCGCCCAGCTTGCAGAGATCTCGCGCGAGCGCGAGCAGCTGGAACAACTGGAAGCCGAGCGTCTGGCGCAACAGCAGTTTCTCGAGACGGCGGTCAGTGAGGCCGCCGCCATGCGCCAGCAGGCGCAGACCGCACAACAGCAGGCGCAGGATGCCCATCAATCGGTGTTGCAGGCCGATCGCGCTCTTGAAGAGCATCGCCGGCAAGGGCTGGCGCTGCTCTCGCGCGCCGGGGGAATCGGTGCCCGCCAGTCGCAGGCCTCTGAATCGCTCATCTCGCTCGAACGCGAAGCTCAGCGGCTGGAAGCCGAGATGTCAGCGGCTCGCGCAGAGCTGGCCAGCCGAGGCGCGGAGCGTGGCCAGGTCTCGATAGTCTTTGATTCCGCTTCCGGCAGGCTGCAATCGCTCGAAACCGAAATCGCCAGCCTGGAGGCATCGCTCTTTAACAACCGGCAGGAGGAGCGGGAGACTCGCGCCCGGCTGGATACGGTCCGCAGCAGCTTTGCGACCCTCAGCGGCCGCTGCAAGTCGCTCGAGGAGCTGCTTAACGAACACGGCTACTCCACAGATACGGTGCGCCAGCTGTTTCGCGAGAGCGAGCAGAACGGTCTGAGGCCCGCCGGCACGCTGGCTGATTTTCTCGAAGTAGACGCGCAATATGAAGACGTGGTGGACGAGTTTCTGCGGGAGGAGCTCAACTACGTCGTGGTGAAGAGCTGGGACGCGGCCAACGAAGGCATGCGCCTGCTGGAGCGGGACGTGAATGGACGCGCCACCTTCCTGGTGCACCCCACCGACGCCCAGGCCCGATTCTCTTTTACCGCGTCGGACGCGCCCACACGGGCCTCCGCTAACTCGGGGATCGTTCGGCTGAAAGATAAGGTCCGCGTACTCGATGGATTTGGCCGTTCGCTCGAAGTCATTCTTCCGCGACTGCGCGACGGCTACTTTGCGGTTGACTCGGCAGTGGCGCGGGACCTTGCGCTCGAAAATCCCGAGGCTTTTTTCCTTTCCCCGTCCGGAGAGTGCTTCCACAATGTCACGGTGACGGGGGGCAAGCCGCGCGCCGAGGGGCCGCTGGCACTGAAACGCGAGCTGCGCGAGTCCCAGGCTCGGCTGAGCGCACTCACCGCCGAGATGGGCCAGCTGGAGACAGCGCTGCTGGTCCTCGACCGAGAGATCGCTTCCCTCACCCAGCACAGCGGTGCTTTGCAGGCCCAGCGCCGCGAGACCGAGCGTGAGCACGCCGACAGCAGCGCCGCGCTTCGCCATGTTGAAGCCGAGGTCAGCCGGCTGGAGCAGAAACTATCCGTCTGGATGCTCGACATAGACCGCAATCGCGCTGCGCAGGAAGAACGCCGCGAAACCATCGCCGCCATGGTGTCAGAGATGGAGGCCATCACCGCCGAACGCGCATCGCTGGACGCCACCATCGCCGACGGAACGCGTGATCTGGAAGCACTGCGCGCCACCCACGATGCCGCGCAACAATCTGCAATGGAGCTTGCGACGCGGCTGGCGGGGCTGGAAGAGCGCCATCGCTCGGTCGCGGCACAATTTGAGCGGATCGGCCAGATGCACCAGGAAGTCGCCCGCCGACTGCAGGAGACGGGCTCAATGGAAGCCGCGTCGGTAGCGGAGCAGCAACAGCGCACCCAGGAAAATGAGCTTCTCCGCCAGCAGGCCGAGGCACTGGCCGCAGCTCGCGATGCTGCGGTTGCGGAGACGTCGCGGCTGGAAGCTGAAGCTGCCGATTTGCGCTCTAAATTTGCCGAGGGCGAACTGCAGCTCAAGACACTTCGCCAGCAGGCCGACTCGCTTCGCGACCAGCGCGGCTCGCTGCAGAGCGATCTTGCCCGCCTGAATGCCGGGATCGAGCATCTCGAGGCAGCCTGCACCAGCGACCTTAGCGTGGAAGCAGTCGTGCTGCGCGAAGACACATCAATCGTGCGCGTTTCCGGCGAGGCCCTCTCTCAGGAAGAATCTGAAGTGAAGGCGATGCGCCAGCGGCTGGAGTCAATGGGCCCGGTCAACCTGACGGCACTTGAGGAGTACAACGAGGTCGCGCAGCGGCACAACTTCCTCGAGACCCAGCGCAAAGATCTGCTCGACTCCATCGAGAATACCGAGACAAGCATCAAGGAGATTGACGAGATCAGCCGCACCCGCTTCGAGGAGGCCTTCGCGCGCATCAACGAGAACTTCGCGCGTGCCTTCTCCTACTTATTCAATGGCGGCACTGCTTCGCTGCGTCTCACGGATGAAGAAAATGCGGCTGAGAGCGGCCTCGACATCATCTGCCATCCCCCGGGCAAGCGGGTGCAGAATGTTCTGCTGCTCTCCGGTGGAGAGAAGGCGCTCTCTGCGCTCTCGCTGCTGGTCGCTATCTTCCAGTACCAGCCGAGCCCCTTCTGCGTGCTGGATGAGGTGGACGCGCCGCTGGATGAAACCAATGTGCGCCGGCTCAGCAGCCTGATCCGCACTTTGAGCGACACGACGCAATTCATCCTGATCACGCATAGCAAGCAGACTATGCAGGACGCCAACATCATCTTCGGCGTCACCATGCAGGAGCCGGGTGTGTCGTCCATTCTCTCAGTCAAACTGGGTCAGGGGCTGACGGCGGCGCGCGCCATCGCATAGCCCGGTCGTTCAATTTATTTGAGAGATTGGTGCTGCCGCTTTTGCCGGGAGCCCTGCCAGATACCTTCCGCAGTCAGCCGGAATTTTCCGATCTCTTCGTGGTTTTCTCGCGCGTTGACAAAGCGCGTCGCGCCCACCAGAATCAAAGTTCGTTCCTGCGACCGCGATGACGACCACTCTATCCAGCACACTGCTTGAAACTGACTTCCCTTCTCTGCCTCTTTACGCACGGGGCAAGGTGCGCGACCTCTACTCCGTCGGAGAATGGCTGCTCTTCGTGGCTACCGATCGCATCTCGGCCTTCGATCATGTTCTCGCGTCCGGCATTCCGGATAAGGGGCGCATCCTCACGCAGCTCTCTCTGTTCTGGTTCGACTTTCTCAAAGAGATCGTGCCGAATCACCTGGTCACGGCCGATGTTGACCGGTTCCCTGCCGAGCTCAAGCCCTACACAAATGAACTGCGCGGCCGGTCAATGATGGTTGCTCGCGCGCAAATGTTTCCCGTCGAGTGCGTGGTCCGCGGATATCTCTCCGGCAGCGGCTGGAAGGACTACCACAAGACCGGCGCGGTCTGCGGCATTCCGTTGCCCGCCGGGCTGCTGGAGAGCCAGCGTCTGCCGGAGCCGATTTTCACGCCCGCGACTAAATCCTCGACTGGGCGAGCACGATGAAAATATCTCCTTCTCCGAAATGTCTGCCCGCATCGGACGCACGACAGCGGAAAGGCTGCGCGATCTAAGTCTCGCCGTCTACCACCGGGCATCGGAGCACGCCGCCAGCAAAGGCCTCATCCTGGCCGACACCAAGTTTGAGTTCGGCACGACCGCCAAGGGCATCGTCCTGGCCGACGAAGTCCTTACGCCGGACTCATCCCGCTTCTGGCCGGCCGATACCTATGCCCCGGGCAAGGCCCAGCTTTCATTCGATAAGCAATTCGTTCGCGACTACCTCGAGCAGATCCGGTGGAACAAGCAGCCGCCCGCGCCGTCGCTGCCCGATGAGGTGGTCGCGCGAACCCGAGACAAGTATTTCGAAGCTTTCCGCCGACTGTCAGGCAAGACGGAGCTGGCATGAAGGACGACGACCCGCGTGTACTGGCTGGACTGGATACTCGTCGCCATATTGCTGCTTTCGATCTGGCGCGGCCTTTACAACGGCCTGTTGCTGGAGGTCTTCTCACTCGTCGGCCTCATCCTCGGCCTCTTCGCCGCCGGCCGCTACTGGCCCAGAGCTTATCCGCTCTTCGCGAGCTGGGTGCACAGCGTGTGGGGTGCAGATCTTTGCGCATTTCTGCTCGTTGCTTTTGTAGTGATGCTGGCGACCGCGCTGATCGGCCATCTGCTGCGCCGCACGGTGCAGGCGATTGGGCTGGGCTGGGCGGACAAACTTCTCGGCGGGGCCTTCGGATTTATTCGCGGCTGCGTGGTGCTGGTGATTGGGCTGTTCGTGCTGGTGGCGGTGTTTCCGCAATCGCCCTGGCTGCAGGACTGGATGCACCAATCCCGGATCGCTCCCTGGCTTCTCTCCGCCGTGCCCCGGGCTTTCGAAGGCGCACCCGCCTCGACGCTCGAACGGGTTACGGAGGTCATCCGAAACGTTGAGCAGCATTTCATTCCGGGAAAGTAATCCGGAAATCTTCTCTGCCGAAACTTTGCGTGGCGTGGTAAAAACAATAACTGCTGTTCTCGGGCCGTCGGGCCGGACTTGAGTGAGGAACCAGTGAAAAGAGAATTGGATGCACTCGTAACGCAAATGCATGCCAGCGGTATGAGCTATAGCGACGCCGTGCGCGAATTTAAACGGCGCTTCATCCTGGAAGTTCTCGCCTCACACAAGGGCAATCAGTGCAAGGCCGCCACCGAGCTTGGCATGCACCGCAATACACTCAGCCGCACCATCACCGAACTGCGTCTTGACCCGGCGCAGATTAAGATGGGATTGAAGCGGCCGCCCGGCAGTGCCCGTCCCTACGACGGATTGCAACGCAGCGCGCGCTCCTGAGGTCTGTTGCGTCTATCTGAATGCATGTTCCACCCAGCAGCAAAATCATTTGTGCGCCTCAACTGCGCCTAAGGCAGTGCTCTGCCTTCTGACGGCCGCATCGTTGCTGGCCGCGACGACGCTTGCCGAGGGTCAGGCAGCTCCGCTTACGACTACGTCTTCTCCTGTGGTTGAGACCAATAGCCCGGTCGAGATCTCGGCCCGCGACACTCGCACAATCTCCAGGCCTTCAGCGAAAGCGGTCTCAAAGGCGGATCGCAAAACCGCCGCCAAGGCCTTTGCGGAAGGGAAAAAAGCGCTCCACGCCGGCAAGTTCGACGTGGCGGAGAGAGAATTCGCAGAAGCGGTGCGTCTGGATCCCGGCAATCCTGAATATGTGATGGAGCATGAGTTGCTGCGCGCTCGCATCGTCTCCCAACTGATTACCACGGCGCAGGCGGCCCGGGCTGACGGCGACGCCAAGGTCGCGAGCCAGGCGATCGCCCAGGCGCAACTGCTTGACGCCAACAATCCGCTGGTGCAGGAGCAAGCCGCGGCGCAATCGGCAGCGCCGGAAAACGCCGTAGTGCCGGCATCAGGGAATCTGCCGCGCATTCAGAGCGGGATTGTTGAACTCGCGCCAGTAACCAAAGCACAGAGCTTTCATTTCCGCGGCAGCGCGCAGGAATTGGTGCGCGAAGTCTTCACGCGCTTCGGAATCACGCCTGCAATTGATGAGACGGTCTCGCGCAAAGGCGTCCGCATGGATGTGGACAACCTGTCATTCTCAGAAGCTGTGACGATGGCGATGATGCTGAGCGGGAGCTTCTATGTCCCACTCGACCCGCACCGCGTGCTCATCGCAGAGGACACGAAGGCGAACCGAACAAAATTTGAGCGGCAGTTCGAAGAGACGGTTTACCTGCCGGGGCTCACTCAGACCGAGATGCAGGACTGCAGCAATATCACGCGGCAGATTCTCGGAGTTACGCAAGTAACTGCGAGCAACAGTACTAATACGCTGACGCTGCGAGCGCCCAAGAGTACTCTCGACGCGGTCAACCGAATCCTGACCGACCTGTTCCTCGGCCATAGCCAGGTGATGCTCAGCCTGAACATCTATCAGATCGCGCGCACCCACACGACGGATGAAGGCATCCAGGCGCCCTCGCAGTTCACCATGTTCAACGTGGGCTCAGAAGAAGCCGCCATCCTTTCGCAGAACTCGGCGCTCATCCAGCAGCTGATTGCCAGCGGCGTAGTTTCTGCGGGAGACACGCTTGGCATCATCGCGCTGCTGATCGCCTCGGGTGCGGTCACGGGCTCACAATTCAGCCAGGGTTTCTATCTCTTCGGCGGCGGTCTAACGACCAGCGGGGTCAGCTGGGGCACGGCGACGGCCAACGCCTCGCTCACTGCCAGCGATACGCGCGAGCTGGACAAGATCCAGCTCCGGGTGGGCGATCAGCAGACCGGCACCTTCCGTGAAGGCATCCGCTATCCGATCATCACTGAGTCCTACTCATCGGTCAGCACGTCGCCGTATGCGGGGGCGAATATTCCGCAGATCCAATCCTCATCGAGCTCGGTTACGGCTTACGCGGCCACACCCAACATTCAATACCAGGACATCGGCCTCACGCTCAAAGCTACGCCGCGAATTCTGCGCGACGGGGACATCAACCTGGCGCTGGAGATGACGATTTCGTCGCTCGGCTCGGGATCACTCAACAACATTCCCGTCATCAACAACATTGAGTACAAGAGCTCGGTCAGCTTGAAGGAAGGCGAAGCCAGCGTGATTGCCGGGGCCGTCTCGCGACAGCAGATCAAGGCGCTCACCGGCGTGCCGGGCCTGAACGACATTCCCGGCTTCCCTGAGACCAACAAGAGCTTCGAGGTGGATTCGTCTCAGCTGGTGATGGTGCTCACTCCGCACGTGGTCCGGCTGGAGCATGCAGGCGGCGTCGGCAAGATGGTGCTGCTGCCGCTCGCGCTCAACCATCCGTAGAGGCTTTTCCGTAGCAGCTTTTCGGTAGCAGCTTTTCTGGGCGCGATCAGCGACCCGCGAGAAATAGAAAAGGGCGCAGCCAGGCTGCACCCTTCCCTTTAGTGTCGAGCACGTCTTACTTCGCCAAGGAATTCAGCGCCGGTCCCAGGTCCACTCCGTCCAAATGCGCCTGATAGTTGATGATGGCCTTCAACATCTCGTAGGGCATCTGCGCGGTGATGGGCAGGCTGCGGCCGTTCACGAAGAGGGTTGGAGTGGAACTAACGCCGACCAGCTCCGCCAGAGCCTTTGAGTCCGCGACCCTGGACTTTGCCTCCGACGTTGTGGCGCAGGCAGCGGTCTGAGCCCCATCCACTCCGGCAGCGGTTGCCGCAGCCTTCAACTTCTCATCCGCATTCTCGACGGTGATCTGTTCCTGTGCGTTGAAGACATTCTGCACATACTTGTAGAACGCGTCGCTGCCATGCTCGCCTACGCAGACGCCAAACTGCGCCGCCTTTTGCGCCCAGGGATGGATCTGGTCAATGGGATAGTTCTCGTAAACGAAACGCGCCCTGGGATAATCCTGCACCAGCTTGTCCATGGTGGCTTCCGCTTCTTTGCAGTGAGGGCACTCAAGGTCGCTGAACTCGACGATCAGCAGGTCCTTGCTTTCCGCTCCGCGCGCCGGGCCGTGCGCCTTCTCCTGCAGTGTTTTGCGGAGATCGGCGAAGGGGTTGGCTCCGAAGGGCACGATGGTGGAGCCCTGAATGATGAACTTCTGATCGGGCGTGACCAGAAACCGCGCGGGCTGCTGCTGGGACGGATTGCTCTTGTCGGCGAGAAGGACGGTCACATCGCTGTAGCCCGGGGCCATCGTCTTATTAATCGCTTCGACCTGCCAGATGCGGTTGGGATCAAATCCGATCTGAGCTTTGAGGAACGCATTGACGGTGTCAATCGTCGGCTGGGTGGCAGTGAAGTTGCGGTCATCGGGCGGGGGGAAACCGACGGGCTTTTCGGGGCTAGAGGCAGAAGGGGCAGAGGCAGCAGCGGCGGGGGCAGCGGGGACCTGAGGTTTGGGCGCAGCACCGGCGGATCCGGATTGCGCGACAGCCGCGCAGCTCAACAGCAGCGTCGCCGCTGCGAGACCAGCAAAATTCCAACGAAATGACATGACTTCCTTTCAGTTTTGAGGAGTGTTGTTTTCAATCAGACTTGCACTTTGACCGCTATCGGAAACCGCCGCCCCAGGCCAAACGACTTGTAGCTCACCTTTAACACCGGGGCCGCCTGCTGCCGTTTGTACTCGGAACGCTCGACCAGCTTCACTACTGAGCGTACCAGTTCCAGCGGCGCTCTGGTCGCGTCGGCGATCATCTCCGGCGCCTCATAGCGCTCAATATATGCCTCCAGAATCGGGTCGAGCACGTCATAAGGAGGCAAGGAATCGGTGTCCTTCTGGCCGGGCCGCAACTCGGCGGATGGAGGCTTGTTTATGGTTGCCAACGGAATGATCTCGCGCTCGCGGTTGATGCGGCGGCTGAGCCGATAGACCTCAGTCTTGTAGACGTCACCGATCACTGCCAGGGCGCCGACCATGTCGCCATAGAGTGTGGAGTAGCCCACCGCCATCTCAGACTTGTTGCCGGTGGTCAGCACCAGCGCGCCCAGCTTGTTTGAGAGCGCCATCAGGAGCGTGCCGCGGATGCGCGACTGCAAATTTTCTTCCGTAATGTCGGGGCGCCGTCCCGCAAATGCAGACTCCAGCGACGACTCAAACGCATGGAACATGGCGGAGATGGGAATTCTCTCTACAGCGATGCCGAGGTTCGAGGCCAGCTGCTCGGCGTCGGTCACCGAGCCCGGGGAGGAGTATTCGCTGGGCATCAATACACCGAGCACGTTCTGCCTGCCCAGCGCTTCGACGGCAATCGCGGCCACCAGAGCAGAATCGATTCCCCCGCTGAGACCGACGATCGCGCGCTCAAAGCCGCACTTGCGAACATAATCGCGGGTGCCCAGCACCAGCGCATGATGGACATCATCGAGGTCGCGGTCACTCTGCAAGAGCAAAGCGGGCGGCATTGCGGGATCGGTCGCCGCAGAGCTGCGGCTGCCGGCACTCACGCCGGCGTAGCCCGTAGCTAACGACGGCGCCGCGTTGGCCGTATCCACCAGCAGGAGATCTTCTTCAAACGCCGCCGCCTGGCCTAACACCTGGCCGTCGGGCCCGAGCACCAGGCTGTTGCCGTCAAAGATCAGGCTGTCGTTGCCTCCCACCTGGTTGACCATGGCGACGATGGTGCCGTGACTGCGGGCAAAGGTCGCCAGCATCTCTTGCCGCAGGGCCGGCTTGCCGCGATAAAACGGCGACGCCGAAATATTCAGCACCATGGTGCCGCCGGCTGCGACCAGCAACTCGACGGGGTCAACGTCGTAGAGAGGGCGCGGCCAAAAGTCCTTGTCGTTCCACGCGTCTTCGCAGACCGTCAGCGCCAGATTCTCTCCGCTAAAGGGCAACAGCTCCTGCTTTTTCGCGGCGGCAAAGTAGCGCTGCTCGTCGAAAACATCGTAGTAAGGGAGCAGCATCTTGGACTGGACAAACTGCACCACGCCGTCCTTGAGCACGGCGGCCGAGTTCATCACGCGCTTGCCTGTCTTCAAGGGGGATCGCGTCACATAGCCCACCACGAGCGCAATCCCGGGGGCTTCCCTTGCGATCTCCTCCACCGTTTCGCCGGAGCGCGCAATGAAGGAGTCTTTCTCTAACAAATCCGCCGGCGGATAGCCGCATACGCACAACTCGGGAAATAGAACGAGATCGGCCTGCAGTGCCGCAGCCTGCCGGGCAAAGTCGAGGATTTTTCGTTTGTTGCCCTCAAAGTCCCCAACCGTCGGGTCTATCTGGGCCAGTGCAAGCTTCACATCTCCAGTTTAATTCGACGACCGCCCCGGGTGGGCGGCCCGGCTTATGTTCCCGTACCCGCCAGCACAACTCCGATGGTGCGGATGAGTATCTTGAGATCGAGCCACAGGCTCCAGTTCTCGACGTAGGCCGTATCAAACGAGATGTAGCTGTCAAAGGAGGGGTCTTGTCTGGCTTCGACCTGCCAGAGCCCGGTGATTCCGGGGGAGACAGCCAGCCGGCGCAGATGGACCAGCTCATACTGCTGCACCTCGCTTGCCACCGGCGGCCGGGGCCCGACGAGGCTCATCTCGCCGCGCAGCACGTTGAAGAGCTGCGGCAGCTCGTCCAGGCTGTATTTGCGCAGCCGGGCGCCAACCTTGGTAATTCTCGGGTCGTTGCGAATCTTGAAAATGACCCCGTCACGCTCGTTCATGGAGTAGAGGTCGGCTTTTTGATCGTCGGCGTCAGCCACCATGGTGCGGAATTTTATGCAGCGGAACTGACGGCCCTTCTTTCCAATGCGATTGGCAATGTAAAAGACCGGGCCTGGCGAGTCCATCTTGACCAGCGCGGCAATCACCAGCAAAACCGGCCAGAGGAAGATCAGCCCGACGGTCGAGACCACGATATCCAGGCCCCGCTTGGCGACCTGCTCGGCCATGGGCATCTCGCGCCGGTGCAGCGGGATGGTGGGAAACTGCCCCAGATACTCAACCGGTGCTCCCCAGGCCAAACCGTCATAGAGATCGGGGATGACGCGGACATCAATTTTCGCCTCCATGGCCTCGGAAACGATCTTCTTGACCATGCCGCGTTCGCAGGGAGTGGCGACAAAAATCTCATCCACGAAATTGGCGCGCGCCAGGGGAATGAGCTCCTGGATGCTGCCGAGGATTTCATGCTCCGGGGCCTCACGATCGGCCGGCGAAAACTGGATATAGCCGCGGAAATTGAACCCCAGATGGCGTATCGAATCCAGGTGCGAGCGCAGCGACTTGCTGACATGGGAAGTGCCGACAATCAGAATGTTGCGCACTTCCATGCCCTGCTCGTGCCGCCGGTAAATGATGTAACGCCAGACCCCGCGGCGGATTGCCAGCAGGAAGATGGCCAGGGCGACGGTGACGAGCACTACGAAACGGGAGACGATCTGAGCGCGGGTGAGGTAGAGGGTTCCGGCGAGCAGCAAACCGGCCATCAGGCAGGCCTGCGCATTGATGCGTTGCTCGTGCAGCCCACTGCAGCGGGTCAAGGGCCCGTAGAGGCCATAGGAGCGGCTCATGACAACAAGCAGCAGCGCGAACCAGAGAACAGCTAATGCGGTCGCGGAACGTCCGGCAAAAGTCGTCATTGAATCGGTTGCGACGTCACCATACTTCAAGAAGTGGAGCCGGATCTGGACGGCCAGCAGTGCCCCGGTTGCCACCGTGATCAGATCAGCGAAGACCCAGAGGAGGGTGCGCATCGCCGGATGTCGCAACATGCCTGTGCCCGGCACCCCGGCAGAGGCGAAATCGGTCCGGTAATGGTCCGGAAATGGTGATCGATCGACTAGCCTGCTGGTGGCCATGTCTGCCTGGTCTCTCTCTCAAGTGAAAACGTGTTTACGGTCTCTTCTTGCAGGACCTGGTTGGCTTATTGGCTTGCTCTGGTTAGTTGGTGTTCCCGATGTATGTTCCCGGCGTCTTGCCGAGGCTGCCGTACTTCCAATATCAGTTAGAGGGAGGGGCCTTGGCAAGCATTCCTTCGCAGAGTTGATACTTTAGTAATCCTTTAGTGGCAGGATTTGCTAAAGATTTCTTTGAATTGTCATTCAGAATGAACTCTTTAGCGCGGCATGGAGACTTCATCGAGCTGGAGAAACTCTCGAATAATCTCGTCCTGGCTCTGGTCCATCTCATCCATCGTTCCGAAGAAATGCGCCTTGGCCTGATGCAGAAAGACGACGCGATCGGCCAGTTTGCGGGCGAACCGCATATCGTGGGTGACGACGATGCTGGTGAGCTTCAACTGGAACTTCAGCTTTTGTATCAAATCGCCTAACCGCTGGGCCATTAGCGGATCAACCATGGTGGTCGGCTCGTCATAGAGAATGGCCTCAGGCTGCGCCGCCAGGGCGCGCGCGATGGCGACGGACCGCTTCATGCCGGTAGAGAGTTCTGATGGGAGCTCCTCGCCCAGCTTCGCCAGGCCCACCATGTCGAGCAGTCCGCTGACGACCTGCTGGATTTGCTCCTCCATCAACTGCCGCCGCTCGCGCAGAGGAAAGGCGACGTTCTCGCCGACGCTGAGCGAATCAAACAGCGCCCCGCTCTGGAAGACCATGGTGACTTTCTTCCGGATGGACTGCATCTGGTCTTCGGAGAAGCCGATGATGTCGTCGCCTGCCACATAGATCTGGCCGGAGTCAGGCTTGAGAAAACCCATGATGTTCTCAAGTGAGACGGACTTGCCGACGCCGCTGCGCCCGAGGATGCACAACGTCTCCCCGGGATTGACGAAGAAGCTGACGTCGTCGAGCACGGCGAGGTCGCCAAACGACTTCGACACGTGGTCAAACGCGATGTAAGGCTGAACTGTGTCCCCGGCCGGCTCCGTCATTGAATTTCAAGATACACGACGAGGGATTTTCAAGATACACGGCGAGGCTGTTTATGGCATCTGCTGCGACGGCAATAGTTTTTCCGCCTGCTCCCAATCCGCCGGGGTATTCACGTTGAGAAACCAGTTCCCGCTGCCGTCCGGCAGACCTTCGCCCCAATCTTCCCCGACCCCGAATAGTTCGGCGAGGGAGACACACTCCATCAGCGCACCGGGGCACACTTTATCCACCGCCGGCAGCACTTTGCGTTCGCCGCTCTCCAGCAGCTGGCGCAGGGGGACGGCCATCTCTCCGCGATAAATCGCGCACAGCGGCTGGATGTGTCCGTCGGCCTCAATCAAAGTCGCCCACTTGCCCGACTTAATCGCTCTCATGGCAAGCCGCGCCATCACCTCCGTCGGCAGCAGGGGAAGATCAACGGGAACCACGATGGCAAATATTGTGCCTTCGGCTGCAGCTGTATCTGTGATTGCCGATACCAGTCCGGCCAGCGGTCCGGCGCCGGCGACCGCATCAGGAATCAGTCGTCCCCATGCCGCCAGCTGGGGATTGTTCCCACAAATCGCATACGAGTCGCACAGCGGTGTGAGCTTGTGGATGGCGTGAGCTATCAGCGGCAATCCGCCTAACTCAAGAAAAGCTTTGTCGCGGCCCATGCGCGAGCTTTGGCCCCCGGCCACCACATAGCCACGGGGTGGAGACCGCCATCGCGCCTCAGGCCTCAATCCGTTCCGCCCAGCCGCTCGAAGTAGACGATCAGGCTTTCCACGCCGCGATGAAGGTTCGCTATGTGGAACTTCTCATTCGGCGCGTGCAGGTTGTCGTCGGGCAGGCCAAAGCCCATCATCACCGACGGAATTCCCAGCCCGCGCCCAAACTCACCGACGATCGGAATGGACCCGCCGGAGCGCACATACACGGTCTTCTTGCCCCAGACCTCTTCCAGCGCCGCTGCTGCCGCGCGAATAAATTTGTTGTCGGTCTCAACCACCACCGCTTCGCCTGAGTGGATCAGCCGCACATCGAGCGTGACCCCGGCAGGCGTCAGCGACTCCACGTACTTCTTATAGAGCGCGAAGGTCGCCTCCGCCTTCATGTCCGGCACCAGCCGCATTGAGACCTTGGCCCTGGCGCGCGCCGGAATCACGGTCTTCGCTCCCTCGCCGATAAATCCGCCGGGCATTCCGTGGACATCGAGTGTCGGGCGCGCCCACGTGCGCTCCAGCACCGAGTAGCCGGCCTCGCCGGTCAGTTCGCGGGAACCGACTTCTTCGGCAAGATAATGCTTCTCGTCGAAGGGCAGCGACTTCCATGCCTCCAGCTCCGCCGCGTCCGGCCGCCTCACCTGGTCGTAGAAGCCGGGAATCAGGACCTTGCCGTTCTCATCCTTGAGCTTCGCAATCACCTGCGCCAGCGCGATAAAGGGATTCGGCGCGGCCCCGCCATACATTCCGGAATGCAAATCCGTCCTTGCTCCACGGGCTTCGATCTCGGTGTAGATCATTCCCCGCAGTCCAACGCAAAGCGTCGGCAGCCCGGGGGCGAACAGCTCTGTATCGCAGATCAACGCAAAGTCGGCCTTCAAATCGGCGGGATGCTCGGCCACGTATCGCGCGATTCCCTCGCCTCCAACCTCTTCTTCGCCCTCGAAAATCACTCGAACATTGAGCGGCAACTTGCCGCCGTGTGCGTGAAAGAGCGACTCCAGGGCCTTCATCTGGATCCATAGCTGGCCCTTATCGTCTACCGCCCCGCGCGCGTAGAGGTTGCCGTTGCGCTCGGTCGGCTCAAAGGGAGGCGTCTTCCACTCCTCAAGCGGATCGGCCGGCTGCACATCGTAATGCGCGTAGACCAGCGCGGTCGGCTTGCCCGCGGCGTGCAGCCAGTCGCCATAAACCAGCGGATGGCCGGAAGTCTCAATGAGGCGGACGTTCTCGATGCCAATGCGTTTCAGCTCCGCGGCCACGGTCTGCGCCGCCCGCAGCACATCGCCCTTGTGCTCAGGCAAGGTGGAAATGGAAGGGATCCGCAACAGGTCCTTCAGTTCATTGAGAAACCGCTCTTGATTCTCGCGTGCAAACGCTATGGCTGGAGAAGACATGGCTCCCTTCTAGGTGTTTTCCGGCCTCGGCGTCAAGCGGCGGGTGAAATCGCAACTGGTAACGCCCCGTGATAAAACTTAGAGGTTCCTTCCTCCAACGTCATGAGTGCGGAAAAGGTCCTCATCGTAGAGGACGAACCCAATACGCGCAGCGGCCTGGCCGAGCTTGTCTCCGGCTGGGGCTATCGCACTGAAACGGCCAAGGATGGCGTCGAGGGGCTGGAGAAGTGCCTCGCCTGGCAGCCGGGCATCATCATTACCGACCTGATCATGCCTCGCGCCGATGGCCTGGAGCTCATTGAGCGCCTGCGGGCCGCACACCAGACCGCCGCAGTCATCGTGGTCACCGCCCAGGGCAGCATCGAGAGCGCGGTGGATGCGATGAAGCTGGGGGCCTACGATTTTATTCAGAAGCCGATAGACACGACTCGCCTCAAGACGATTCTGGGCAACGCTACCCGCCAGCGCAGCACCGAGCAGGAGCTCGAAGTCACTCGACGCAAGTTGCGCGATACCGGAGTTCTCGGTCCCCTGGTCGGCAGTTCAAAGCAGATGCAGCAGATTTTTGTACTCATGCAGCAGGTCGCCCCGAGCAACGTCGCCGTGCTGATCACGGGCGAGAGTGGCACCGGCAAAGAGCTGGTCGCCCGCACGCTGCACCAGCTGAGCCCACGCGCCAGCAAGGCATTTGTCGCGGTGAACTGCGCCGCAATCCCTGAGACCCTGATCGAGAGCGAGATCTTTGGCCACGAAAAAGGCGCCTTCACCGGAGCCGTGGAACGCCGCGCGGGCTGCTTCGAGCTGGCCGAAGAAGGCACGCTGCTGCTGGATGAAATTGGCGAGATGCCCATCGCGACGCAGGCCAAGCTGCTGCGCGTGCTGGAGGACCGCAAGCTGCGCCGCCTGGGCAGCAAGACCGAAACGCTGACGGACGTTCGCGTGCTCGCGGCCACCAATAAAGATCCTGAGACCGCGGTCGCCGACGGACATCTGCGCAGCGATCTCTTTTACCGCCTCAACGTATTCAACATTCACATGCCGCCGCTGCGCGATCACAAGGAAGACATCGCGGCCATTGCGCAAGCCATCATCCAGGATATGAATGCGCGCCATGGGCGCCAGGTCACCGGGATCTCCCCGGCTCTGATGCAGCGGCTGATGGATTATTCCTGGCCCGGCAATGCCCGCGAGCTGCGCAACACCATGGAGCGCGCGGTGATCATCGCGGCAGAGGGCGAGCTCGATGTGCAGCACCTGCCGCCCGGCTTCGGCCACGTCCGGCCCGATGCTGCCCTGCAAGCGACGCACGGCTCCGCAGCGGCGGTCACGGACGGCAATAGCGTGACTGTTTCAGTCGGCTCAACGGTGGGAGAGGCCGAGAGGGTACTCATCCTGAAGACACTCGCCTCGACGGGAAACAACAAGACCCGCGCCGCCGAGATACTCAAGATCAGCCTCAAGACGCTGCACAACAAGCTGAAGGAATACACATCGGCAGCAGCCGACCACAGTTCTGACGCGCCCCAAGGCTGACCCTCATGCGCCTCAAGACCAAACTGCTGCTGTCCATTCTCTCTACCATCTTCGTCATCGTGGTTTTGCTGTCCGCGCTTTTTCTCGGACAACTGCTCAATCAACGCATCGCGCAGGCATTTGCCAGCAACAACGTGATTGCTCACGAAATATTGTTTGACGTCCGGCACTCGCTCGAGACGGGCATACGCGAAGCCAACTTCGACCCCAACGATCCGGTCGAACTCCGCCGCGTCGTCGCCGATACGTTGCGCAAAGACCCTGACCTGCAGTCCATCATCAACTCGGTCATTCGCTACTCACCAACCGTTTATGACATCGCCGTGGTGGACACATCGAACCACGGCCTGATCGGCACCGACCCTTCAATACAAGACCAGTTCCTCGCGCCTCGCGACAATTTTGAAACGCTGGTCTCTGCCAGCATCGCAGCCCAGGTGCGTCACGTCTTCGGCCGCCCCCGGGTCTATGACGTGGCCGTGCCGCTGGAACGGAACGGGCAGCCGTTCGCAGTCGTCCGCGTCGGCATCCGCACCACATTTCTCAAGGCGGAGATGACCCCGGCGCTGCGCAACGCCGCTCTATTTTCAGCCGTTCTCATCGCCATCTCGGTTTTCATATCCGCCCTGCTATCAAACGCGGCACTCTACCCGATCAACGTGATCAGCGCGCGATTGGACGAGCTATCGCAGGTTCCGCAGCTTGACGAGCTGCCGGCCCCGGCGCGGCGCACAGACGAGGTCGCCCTGGTCTCCACCAAGATTGAACGCCTCGGCCAGCGCATGCGAAGCGTGGAAGAAGTCTTCTCCGCGCTCAAAGAAAACCTCGACCAGGTGCTGGGGAATCTTCAGGACGGCCTGATCCTCTTTACTCGCGATGGTCGAGCCGTGCTGGTCAGCACTGCCGCCGCGCGCTTTCTGAATCGCGATCGTGACCGGATACTGGGCAGCCCGCTGCACGACGTCCTCGATCGCAAGACCGTCCTCGGCCGCACCATTCTCGATGCCTTCGGAGCCCACATGGCGCTGCTGCAGGAGGAAGTCCTGACCGAATCAGGCACCCTCATCCAGGTCTCGCTCGACTTTATCCACGACGACAATTCCCCCGGCGGAGGAGCTCTGGGAGCGCTGCTCACACTGCATGATGCCGAGACCGCGCAGCAGTTAGAGGACGAGCTCGAACTTTCGCGCCGCCTTGCCGCCATCGGACGGCTCACCTCCGGCGTCGGCCACGAAGTCAAGAATCCGATCAACGCCATCGTGGTGCATCTCGAGCTGCTGCGGAACAAGCTGGATACCCCCACGCCCGAGGCCCAGCGTCACCTCGACATCATCCGCGGCGAGATTCAGCGGCTGGCGCGCGTCGTCCAGACGCTGGTGGACTTCTCCCGCCCGGTCGAGCTGGCGATGGCGCCGCATGATCTCCGCGCCATCCTAACGTCGGTGCTGGAGCTGGAGTCGGTCGACTTCTCCGCGCACAATGTTGACCTCTCGACGGCAATCACGGCTGAGGCGCTGCCGGTGCACGTAGACGCCGATCTGCTCAAGCAGGCATTGCTCAACCTGTTGCAGAACGCCGTGCAGGCGATGCCACGGGGCGGCAAGCTCGAAGTGGCGTGCCGTCGCGAATCTCGTCTGGCGGTGGTGACCATCCGCGATCACGGTACCGGCATCTCGCCGGCGGTGCTGGATAAGATATTTAATCTCTACTTCACCACCAAGCCCTCGGGCAGTGGTATCGGTCTAGCAGTCACGTATCGGATCCTGCAACTGCACAACGGCCATATTTTTGTGAACTCAGCGGAAAATGTTGGGACAACGTTTACACTACAGCTACCACTGTTGTCAGCCGAACAGCGCCCACAGACGGCGCTTCCTGCATAGAGGTACAGGAAAGAAGGTTGTGGGTAATGGCTCTGCGCTGCTTTACTACTGCTTTTGTTTTGATCGTGTCGCTCGGACTTAGTGGCTGTACGACGCCCTGGCATAAGAAAGCCCAGGCAACGCCGCCGCCGCAGGCACAGGCCCCTGCCAGTGCCCCAGCCGCTGAGTATCCGCCGCCACTGGTCACACCTGCGCCTGAACCGGTGAAGGAAGCGCAGACCCCACCGCCTGCGGCCGTGCAGGCGCCACCGACGCAACCCAAGCCCACGACGGTGCATAAGAAGAAGGCCAAGCCTTCGCCGGCAATTCCCGCGCAGCAGGATACGAGCGCCGCACAGACTGCCGGCACCACGCCGCCGTCCTCCTCAACTGCGAGCACCGACGGCGGAAGCGCTCCGTCACCGATTGGGAATCTCTCTGCCGGAGACACGTCAGGCTCGTCACAGCTCAGGCAGGAGACGACGGAACTCATCAGCTCCTCCGAGCAACGACTGCGCACAGTGCCGAAGTCACTTTCATCCGACCAGCAAACAACCGTTGCACAGATCCGCAAGTTTCTGGACCAGGCGCAGCAGGCTGTCAAGAGCCAGGACCTTGAAGCGGCGCACACGCTTGCGACAAAGGCCAAGCTTCTGCTGGACGAGCTGCTGAAATAAACGACGAGCTTCGCGGTGAGTGCAAAATATCAGGGCTGATCGCGCGGGGCTGATTGCGCGGGCTGGGGACTGCCTGGTTGCGGCGAAACTTACCGCTCGCCCCACTTCAGCTTCTGGCGCAGGACGTCGAAGAAGCCGGTGCTTCCGAGCCGCATCATCTTCACCGCATAGGGCGATCTGCGGCAGATGATTTCATCGTCCACCCGCACCAGCACTGCTTCCTGGCCATCAATGGTGAGATAGGTCTGGTCGGGCACGCCTAAGATCTGCAGGACAACTTCGGCATCCCCGGGAACCACCAGCGGCCGAATGGTCAATAGATGCGGGCATACCGGCGTGATCACCATTGCGTCCATGCGCGGCAGCAGGATGGGCCCATTTGCCGCCAGCGAATAGGCGGTCGAGCCGGTTGGCGTCGAGACGATCACTCCGTCGGCGCGGTAGTTCGCCACCAGCGAACCATCCAGCCGTATCGAGAAGTCGGCCATGCGCGCGATCGCGCCTTTTGAAACCACCACATCATTCAGCGCGTCGAAGGTCCCGACGCTCACTCCGCCGCGATGCAGATCGGCACGAATCATCGGGCGCGAATCAACCTCGCAGCAGGTCTCAAGCCAACCCTCGAGCGTGGGATACATGCGGCTGAGCGGGACCTCGGTGAGAAATCCCAGCGAGCCGAGGTTGACGCTCATGATCGGAGTATTGGTCGCCGCAAAGACCCGCGCCGCGGCCAGCAGAGTGCCATCGCCGCCCAGCACTACGACCAGGTCCGGCTTCTCCTCCGTCAGCAACTCACGGGGCACGATGTGCGCGGTGGGCGTGTAGTTTCCGCTCACCGGGTCAAGGACCGCCTCAATGCCGCGGGCCTGCAGCCAGAGCAACAACTCGGGCAGGATGACGGACAGCTCCTGCTTCTGCGGCTTCGAAATGATTGCTACCTTAGGCATGCGTCACTCTACTCTACCGCCCGCCGCGGATTTGTCATCACTGTCGGGATGAGAATCGCGCATAGAGCAAAAATTCATGGTTGCCCTCAGTGCCGGTGATGGGAGATTCGGCCACCTCAATCCCCTGGCCGCCGAGCGATGCTACGCACGCCCGCACCCGCTCAACTGCCGCCGCATGTGCTGCTGGGTCGCGAACGATTCCGCCCTTGCCCACTGCGTCTCGTCCTGCCTCGAATTGCGGCTTCACCAGCACAACCATCTCGCGCCTCTCGCCCGGCCCGGCAAATGCCGCCGTCAGCACCGGCCCCAGCACCAGCGTGGCCGAGATAAATGACACATCCATCGCGATGAACGAAATGCCCTCAGGCAACTCGCCCGGCTGGATCAATCTTGCGTTGGTGCGCTCCCGCAGCTCCACTCTCGGATCATCGCGCAGCTTCTGTGCGATCTGGCCGTAGCCGGTATCCACCGCGAGCACACGGGCCGCGCCGTGCTGCAGCATGCAGTCGGTGAAGCCGCCGGTGGATGCGCCGACGTCGAGGCAAAACCTCCCGTTCAAATTGATGCTCCATCTCTCAAGCGCAGCTTCCAGCTTGAGGCCGCCGCGGCCGACATAGCGCATCTCTTCGCCGAGTATCCGCAGCACTGCGTCGGCGGCAACGGCCGCTCCGGGCTTCTCTATTTTTTGCTCATTGACCAGCACGCGACCGGCAAGGATGAGCGCCTGAGCGCGCTCGCGTGACGCCGTCAACCCGCGGTCGGTCACCAATCGGTCCAGCCGCAATTTTTCGATCGCCATCTGACAAATCATCGCAGACGGGACGCGCTCTGTGCCGTTTGCTCGGCTATTTTGCGTTTGGTTACCTGGTCGGCTGCACAACCAGGTAGGTCATATTGCCTATGACTGGAATCACGGCTTCAATTACATTCGCCGCCGTATCACCGCTCGCGCTCGATTGGTAGAACGTCCGAATCACCCAGACAAAGCTGGCGTTGGTAACCGCTCCGCCGGTGGTGGTCTGCGTGTTGTAAAGGCAGCGCACGAAAACTTTCTGATACGAAGTTCCGGGAGTGGTAATAGCCTGCACCGGCTGGATGCATCCGTAGGATGTGCCGGTGGCAGGATCAGTAAATGTGAGATCAATTGTCTTGTCCACATTGCCCGATGCCAGATTTACCAGGCTGATTGATCCGGGCGTCGTGGTGTCGGAAGGATCGCCCTGGTTGGCAACATACGCATACGTGCCACTCTGCAGCACGGTCACCGATACGGGGTTCGTGCCGACTGGAGTGGTGTAGAGAACGTTGCCAAAATTAGCATCATTCTCCGCGACGTTGATCGCGCTCATGGTGTTATTGCCGGAGTTTGCTGTGACCAGCACGCTGCCCAGGTTGTAGTAATCCGCCGAGACAGGTGCTGCGCCGGGACACGGAGATGTTGTGCCGCACACAGGAATGGGTCCGGGAGGCGTCATCACCTGATTGCTCTGGCTATTAATTGCAGTTACCGTTCCGTCGCCCTTGTTCAGGATGAATGTCCGGTTGCCGTCCGGCGACATCACGCCGAATACGGGGGTGTTCCCTACCGGCAGCGGGCTGCCTGTGATCGTTGGTCCGTTCGTGGTGACGTCAATCGTTTCCACCTGGTTGAGAGTTGGCTCGATCACATAGGTGCGGGCGCCGGTCGTGAGCCCGGCAAAGTTCGCCACCACTCCTTGCACCGGAAGCGTTTGCACGACGCAGGGGACCCCGCCGCAGGCCGCATTTGACCGCGCCAGAGCCGCCACCTGATATGTGGACATGCCCGGCACCAGAGTGGGAACGTAGACGTAACCCGTGTTCGCGAAATTCGGAATGGATGGGACAGAACTTGGAAACGATGAGGTCGGCAGTGTTGTTGTTTCCACCTGCGCCGTAATCAGCGAGCTCACCACACTGAACGAGCTAATCGAACCGGTCGTCGTAGTCGAGGAGCCGGAACTTTGCCCGAGATTCACAACGTAGGCGGGACTGCCGGATGTAGTCATCGCGGCATAGACCGGATCCACGCCGACGTTCACTTGCACAATGGCCGCATCGCCGCCGCTCGAGATGATGGTCGCGTAACCCTGGTTGGTCCCCGCATCCACCGTCGGAACCGACAAAACGACTGGGTAATATTCCGGGAGCGGGGTCGGCTGGACCGGATTAATGGGGCCGATGATGACGCGATAAGCGTTGCCGCAACTGGAAAGCACGATCGCCCCGCAGAGCAAAATACCAGCCGCCAACGGGCGGTGCCTGACTACAAACTTCATCCACACTCCTCGCGCCTGACAGCCGGTCTGACGGAACCATGATTGTAAATCAACGCGTGCTCCACTCGCCGCGGCGGAAATTTCAGAGTTCTCCAGTTCATCATCCCGCGTCTGCCGCCGGAGTTACGTGCAGCTTCCACAGGGTATAGGTGAGCACCTCATGCCCGAGCCGCTTGAGCTTTTCGCCTCGGCTGAGGCCTGCAGCGGCGACGCGCGGTGAGGTATAAACCGTAAGCCCCTGGGCGCGGCACAACTCACGAATGCGGAACAGGTGGGTCGCGTCGCTCACCACGACCAGGGTGCGCAGGTTCTTTTCCCGAGCGATCGCCGCCAGCCGGGTTACCGACTCTTCAGTGCTCGCACTTAATGTCTCAGGCACGATGGCCTTGGCCGGCACACCGTGCGCCTCGAGATAATCGCGGCCCACGCCGCCCTCGGAGTGCTCCATGTCGTCTTCGCCGCCCAGCGTGATGATCATCGGCGCGATGCCGCGCTGGTAGAGCTGCAATGTGTGTTCCAGCCTCGCGCGAAAAACCGGCGACGGCTTGCCTTCATACTCCGCGGCCCCGAAGACCGCAATGGCGTCCGCGGGCCGTGCCTCATCCACCTCGGCGACGTGATGAATCTCCCAACTCACCCAGGCGGCCCACAACACCAAAACCAGGATCGCCAGCCACAACACCTTGCCTACCCAGTGTCCAGCGCCTCGCGTTCGGGGCATATTGTTGCCGGGAACAATCATCGCTGCCTTAATCCTGAAGCGCGAGCGCGATCTGGTGGGTGGGGATGGCGCCTTCGCGCAGAATGTCCCAGCCACGCTCGGTCAGGTTGACAATTGTGGTCGGCACATCGCCGCCGGAGATGCCGCCATCCACAATCATCGGCAGCAAGTGGCCCAACTGCACCTCGAGCGAAATCGCGTCTGTACATTCGGACTGATCCCGCAGGTTCGCCGACGTTGCGGTTACCGGCCGCCCCAGCTTCGCAATAATCGCCCGCGGAATCTCCGCCGCAGGCACTCGCAGCGCGACGTTGCCCGTATTGGCCGTCACCCGCAGCGGCAGTTTTGTTCCCGCCTTCACAATCAAGGTCAGGGGTCCGGGCCAGAATTTCTCCGCCAGAATATCGAAGCGCTCATCCAGGTCTCGCGCCAGCTCGTAAGCCTGATCCAAATCGCGAATCAACAGCGACAGAGGCTTGTGCTTGGCACGGGACTTGATCTCGTAGATCCGCTCCACTGCCCGCAGGTTCGAGGGGTCCACCGCCAGCCCATAGAACGTGTCGGTCGGCATGCCGACCACGATTCCAGAATCAATTTGCCGCGCCACATAATCCACCAGCCCAGGCTCAGGTTCGGCGGCGGACATTTTTACGATCTCGCAGGACAAGTGGCTCGCTCCATTCCTCTCAAACGTGGTGGTCTTCGTGTCTCTCTGTGCGGAACCTAACACATGCCTTCCTGCCGGGCAACTTCGCCCGCAGCGTAAAATCGCTGCACAACGATGGAGTCTATCGCCGCCACGCCCGTCATTCGCAGCCGCCAGAATCCGCGCGTCAAGGCGCTGCGGCAGGCCTTTGCCGATAACGGGCGAGTGGACGGCGAGCGCGTCGCCATCGAGGGCGACAATCTTTTCACTGAAGCCATACGGAGCGGCCTTTCGGTCGAGCAGGTATTCGTCCGCGAGGATGCGCTTCCCCGCTTTCAATCGCTATGGACCAAGGCGTCGCGCAAGGCGCTGCCGCAGATTCACCTTCTCGACGCCGAGATTTTCGACGGGGCTGTGGCGACTGAATCTCCCCAGGGCATCGCCGCCTTTCTCAATGTCCCCAGTCATTCGCTGGCCGAGGTGTGGCTCAATTCCACACCGCTGCTTCTCGTTCTAGATGGGATACAGGACCCGGGCAATCTCGGCACCATCCTGCGCTCCGCTGAGGCGTTTGGCGCCAATGCTGTCTTCACCCTGCCGGGCACTGCCAGCCCGTGGAACCTCAAGGCTGTTCGCGCCTCCGCCGGCTCCATCTTTCGTCTGCCTGTGTTCTCGATCGCCGCTTCGGACCTCGACGAGCTGGCCGCGCACGGAGTCCGCCTCTGCGCTGCCGTCGCCAGTGACGGCGTTGCTCCCGGCGAGATTCCCTGGTCATCCTCAATCGCGCTTTGCATCGGAAACGAGGGCCGCGGTCTGAGCTCCGAGCTACTCGCCCGCGCGACCGTCCGCGTCACCATCCCGGCCGGCAGCTCGGTCGAATCGCTCAATGCCGCCGTTGCAGCATCCATACTGATGTACGAAGCGGCGCGCCATCGCGCTCGCAGCGCATAGCCATGAGTCTCTTCGGCTCCATCCCGGCATCGCCGGAAACGCCAACCGCGCTGCAGCCACTCGCAGAGCGGATGCGTCCGCGCACGCTCGAGGAGTTTGTCGGCCAGGAACACCTGCTGGGCCAGGGCAAGGCGCTGCGCGCGCTCATCGAGCAGGACCAGGCGACCTCGATGATCTTCTGGGGACCGCCGGGGTCAGGAAAAACAACGCTCGCCAAAATAATTGCGGCGGCAACCAGCGCCACGTTCGTCGAATTTTCCGCCGTGCTCTCCGGCATAAAGGAAATCAAGTCGGTCATGCAGGAGGCCGAGCGCGCCTCTCACCACGGCCAGCGCACCATCCTCTTCATTGACGAGATCCACCGCTTTAACAAGGCCCAGCAGGATGCGTTCCTGCCTTATGTCGAGCGCGGCTCCCTTCGCCTGATCGGCGCGACGACGGAAAATCCCTCCTTCGAAGTGATCGCGGCACTGCTCTCGCGCTGCCGCGTCTTCACCTTGCGCCCGCTCACCGAATCGCAGGTTGTGAGCCTGCTTGAGCGCGCGCTCTCATCGCCTCGCGGCCTCGCAGAGCTGCACCTGACCGCCGAGCCCAACGCGCTTGAACAGATTGCGGCCTACTCGAGCGGCGACGCTCGTAACGCCTACAACGCCCTCGAGCTCGCCGCCCGCCTCGCGCAACAGGGCTCGACCAACGTCATCTCCGCGGCCATGGTCATGGACGCTCTGCAACAGCGCGTGCTGATGTATGACAAAGCCGGCGAGGAGCACTACAACCTCATCTCTGCGCTGCACAAATCGGTCCGCAACAGCGATGCAGACGCCGCTCTCTACTGGCTCGGCCGCATGCTGGTCGCAGGCGAAGACGCACTCTACATTGCCCGTCGCGTCATCCGCATGGCGGTAGAGGACATTGGGCTGGCTGCGCCAGAGGCCCTCAATCTCTGCCTGAGCGCACGCGATGCGATCCATTTTCTCGGCCAGCCGGAGGGCGATCTGGCCCTCGCCCAGGCCGTGGTTTACCTGGCGCTCGCGCCGAAATCGAATGCGCTCTATACCGCTTATGGAGACGTGCTGCGTGACGTAGAGACGACGGCGCAGCAGCCTGTTCCGCTGCACCTGCGCAACGCGCCGACGGGATTCATGAAGAGCGAAGGCTATGGCAAGGACTACCAGTATGCCCATGACCTGCCGGAAAAAGTCGCGAACATGGAATGCCTGCCCGAGTCTCTGGCGGACCGGCGCTACTACCAGCCCACGCAGGAGGGACGCGAGAAGCTGCTTGCCCAGCGCATGGAAGAGATCGCGCGCCTGCGCAAGCGGAGCAAATCGTAACAGTATTTAATGATTTAGGCGGCGCGGCCTAACGCTTCTTGGCGGGCTTCTTCGCAGCTTTGCCGGCGGGCCTGGATGCCGACTTTGGCGCCGGCTTCTTGGCTGCAGGCTTCTTCTTTGCCGCCGGCCTGGCCGCCTTCTTCACGGCCGCAGCCTTCTTCGCTGGCTTCGCTGCCGGCTTCTTAGCCGCGGGCTTGGCCGCTGCTTTTGCAGGCGCAGCTTTTTTCGCAGGGACGGCCTTCTTCGCATCAGGCCTGGCCGCCGCTTTCGCGGGAGCGACCGCCTTCGCAGGCGCTGCTTCGGGCTTGGCTTTGCCCTTCGAGACTTCCGGCACGATTGGTTCGGCTGCCGCAGCAATTCCTTCGACCGGCGCCACTACCTTCGGCGCCTTCTTGGCGCGAGGAGCCTTGGGCTCAGCCTTCTTGGCCGCACGCGGCCTGCGAATCGTGATCACCGGCGGCGGGGCGGGCGGAGAATGCGGCTCAAGATACTTCCGCATCTCTTCCTCGGTCTGCAGCTTGTTATCCATCAACTCGTAGAAGAGTGCGCGCTGCAAATCCTGATACCCCGGCAACTCCGGCACAATGCGCATCTCCTGCATCATGGCGTAAGGAATGCGCTGCCGCGCTTCAGGCCACACCTGGAAGAAATTTTTGAACTTCGTCTGCAGCGCTGCGCCCTTGCCTGTCATCGCCAGCCACAAGACTGCTTCGGGCTTATAGCTGGTCAGCAGCTTCCACGTTGCTGAGGGCGTCGCGGCTTCTTTCCCGGTCAACAGCTTCGCCAGTGCCTTTGCGTCGTCGTCCAGCGAATCCCACTCCTCGGCAAATCCTTTGCGCGACAGAGTCTTGTTCAGCAGATGCCGCTCTTTGGAGGGGACCTTTGCCGTCAGAAATTCCATCTCTGCCGCCGAGGAATCCGGGCTTACGCCCTGCACCTGCAGAGCCTGGAGAGTTTCGCGCAGCTCGTCGAGTCCCTTGGCGTCAGCCTTGGCCGCGGTCCATGCCGGAAACAACGCCTTCATCCAGCCTTCTGCGTCCAGGTGCTTCAAAATCTTCAGCGAGTCTTCTTCATGCGCGATTTCTTCCAGCTCATAGCCGCGCGAAAACGCCGAGATGTTCTCGATGTAATTTTCCGCCTTCGCCGTCTCGTAGCGGGTCTGAGTCTTCTCTTCGAGCGCCCAGCCATAGCGGGCACTTAACCGGGCCGCACGCACCAGGCGTGAAGGCTCTTCGATAAATCCGTAATTGCTTACCAGACGGAGTTGCCGCGACTCGATGTCCGCCGCTCCGTTTAGAGGATCGAGCAGCAGGCCGTAAGAGCCCTCATTTAATGACAGCGCCATTGCGTTGACGGTGAAGTCACGCCGCCTGAGATCTTCGAGGATGTTCGCCGGGTGATATTCGGGCTTGCCGGGCTTGGGGAACCGCTCGCTGCGAGTGCTGGAGACTTCAATCCGGACACCGCCGGGGAATTTCAGATAGAGGGTCTGGGACGGGGTATGCTCGCCGAGCAGGATGGCGTCGAACTTCTCCAAGTCTTTCAGCAGCTTAAGAGCATTTCCCTGTACCGATACATCCAGATCCCGCACGGGTGAGCCGCTGGTGAAGTCTCTCACCGCGCCCCCGGCCAGAAAAACGGTCATGCCGCGCGCCCTGGCGGCCTCAGTGGTGCGTCGCAGTGCCCTTTGTTGCTCTGGGGAGAGTCTATTTTCTAAGAGGTATATATAATCCGGCATCCGCCACCGTTGATCTGGGCTCGCGGGCTAAATGCTCTGAAAAGAGTAACTTATCAAGACAGAACACTACCCGCACAAAGCGTGAAGATATCACACTGATGTCGCTTTGGCTACAGTGAGTGCACAATTTTCGTGGCCTTGAGCGCTCTATGCGACAATCGCAGCCAATGGTTTCAAGCCAGAAGAGGGTCATAGTCCGGCGTTTCAGCCGCGATTGGCTCGCCGGATTTGTGAGCCAACGCCACTTCGTCAGCGAGGGCTCACTTGAGCTGCTGGACGTCTCGGGCAAACGTGTGGCGCCGCCACTTTCTGAAATCAAGATGGTCTGCTTCGTGCGCGATTTCGGCCCGGCCGGAGCTTCGGATCCTGAACGTCTGGGCCGCCGCAATTTTTCCGCGCGCCCGCGGACGCCCGGCCTGATGGTGCGGCTGCGATTCAACGACAACGAAATGCTCGAGGGCCTGGTCGCGAACGATCTGTCGCTGCTTGAAAACGAAGGCATCCTGCTGACTCCGCCGGACACGCGGTCTAACACGCAGCGCATTTATATCCCCCGACTGGCCATCGCAGAGCTCGAAGTGCTGGGCCTGATCAAGGCCCGCACCAGCCGCAAGCCGGCCGCCTCGGTGGTGCAGGAGGACCTGTTCGCCTCCACGCCCGTCACCGGCTCGCGCCCCAACTGAGCCGCTTTTCACTATGGCCTTCCCTCGCCCTTCGCTACAATCGGTGCTGCCATGAAGCTCAAGGAACTGGCCGATGCGCTCGAATCCAAGCTTGAAGGCGATGGCTCCGTCGAGATCACCGGCGTGGCTGGAATCGAACAGGCCGGGCCCGGCCACCTCACCTTCGTAGCCAATGTGAAATATGCGCCTTTGGCCCGCTCCACGCGCGCCTCCGCGGTGCTGGTGACGCCGGAATTTCCCGCGGTTTCCGTGGCCATGTTGCGCACAGCGCATCCGAATTTGCGGTTCGCGCAGGCCATTGATCTCTTCTACAAGCCGCCGGCCTATCTTCCCGGAATCCATCCCACGGCCCAGATCGCCGCGACCGCAAAAATCGGCAAAGATGCTCACGTCGGCGCCTACGCCGTCATCATGGATAACGTTCAAATCGGCGATCGCGCAGTCATCCTGCCGCACGTCGTCATCTATCCCAACGTCGTCATTGAGAATGATTTCTTCGCGCACGCGCACTCGGTCGTTCGTGAGAACAGCCGGCTCGGTAATAACGTCCTGCTGCAGAATGGGGTGATCGTCGGCTCCGACGGATTCGGCTTCGCCAAAGACACGGCCGGCCACTGGCGCAAGACCACGCAAGCCGGATCTGCCGTGCTTGAGGACAACATCGAGATCCAGGCCCTGTCATGCATTGATCGCGGCACGGTCGGCGAAACCCGCCTCGGCAACGGCGTCAAAGTAGATAACCTGGTCCAGGTCGGGCACAACTCGCTGGTGGGGGCCGATTCCCTGCTCTGCGCCCAGGCTGGCCTGGCCGGCACTTCCGAACTCGGCAAGAGCGTCATCCTCGCCGGTCAGGCGGGCGTAGCGGGACATTGCAAACTCGGCGACGGCGTCATTCTCACTGCGCAAAGCGGCATCTCGCACGACGTGCCACCGGGAAAGATCATGAGCGGAAGTCCGGCTTTTGACAATCGCCAATGGCTGCGTTCCGTTTCTATCTTCGCCCGGCTACCCGACCTCGTTCGCCGGTGGAACTCGCTGCTTGATCGCGCGCCTGAGCAGTCAAGCGATGCTTCGGGAGACTCCTGACCTGCTAGTTGAACTCGAATCCTGAACTTTTTTTGGGCCAAAGTCCGCATATCGTAATTACTTATTTCTCGTTACTGCATCGAACTATCGTCAGCAAAATGTCTGAAAACCAAATCCAGTTTCCATCCAAACCGGATACAGAGAATGGGAATGGCGGCTCGACTCCCGCCATCCGCGTTCTGCTGCTCGATGACCATGAGGAGAACCTGGTGCTGCGGTCCGCTATCCTGCGCCAGCACGGGTATGAGGCGATTGCATGCTCCTCTGTGGAGGAGGCCATGGGCGCCATCCACACCATTGACATCGCCGTGCTCGACTATCACCTCGGCGCCGGCAAGTTTGGCACCGAAGTCGCTTCCAAACTTCGCGAGTTGCGACCGGAAGTCCCCATCATCATTCTCTCCGCGACCCTGGAGCGACACTTCGGCGGCGTGGAAGACATGCACCTGCTCAAGGGATACAGCTCGGTAGACGACCTGATCAACGCGCTGCGCAACTTTGAAGCCAAGCGCCGCGGCAAGCCCGTGGTCGTGGACGCGCGCGATTTCTTCTACTCCCGCATTCACATGGCCGTCGGAGACGACGTAATCCTCGAGATTCTCGACGCGGACGGAAACTGGATGTATGTGAACGAGGCCTGCGCCCAGCTGCTCGGCCACGACCGCTCCTGGTTCCCGGGCAGAAACATGTTCGAGGTCATCCCCGATCTCGCTCCGGACTGGCGCGAAATCCTGCAAAATGTCGTCTCCACCCGCGAGACCTATATGGATCGCACCAATCGCGGACTGCTCAACCTGCCGCGCAAGGGCGAGGAGTGGATCTGGAGCGTGCTCGCCTTCCCCATTACGCTGCATGACAATCGCCCCGGCGTGGTGCTTATCGCGCGCACACTGGAGAGGAAGTCGCAGCTTTGATCGCTCCCCCGCGGCTCGCCCAACGCTGGTTAGCAACCGCTGCATTTCTTCTCGCGCTTCCGCTCGCGGCCTGCCACTCGGCCTTCGTCCAGGCGACCATCACTAACAACAGCGGCGCCGCGATCACTGACGTGCAGGTGGATTATCCCAACGCCAGCTTCGGCCTCAACGCTATCGCTGATCGCTCGCTCTACCATTACCGATTCAAGATTCAAGGCTCCGGCAAGCCTCGCATCACCTTTACCGACTCGTCGAGAAAGACGCATCAATCTGACGGCCCGATCGTGGAGGAGAACCAAGAAGGCACGTTGGATATCGAGATCGAGGCCGGCAATCAGGTGACATGGAAGCCGTCGCTCCGAACCATTCGCTAATACTCCGCAAATAAAAAAGGCGCGCCCCTGGGGACACGCCTTCTCTGATTGCCTTTGCCGGACTGGTTAGTGGACGACAGCCTGGAACAGGTTGGATTGCAGCAGCCCCGCGAACTCGTTATCGCTGGCCGCGTAACGCACTTCCAACGTGCCCGCGCTGGACTTCACGGTCGTCGCCGCCAGTGCCTGCTTCTCCATATCGGAAGCGCTCAATTTGCGGTACAGCAACGCCGCGTTCATTAGCGCCGACATCGTCGCAGAGCTGAAGTTGTCCGGCGTGAGAACGTCGAGGTTAAACGTCACTCCATTTTGAAAGTCGAGCGAGTAGCGGGAACCAGTCAGCCGCTTCTTCACCGTGTCGAAGTCGGCGATCTGCCCGCCGCCCTGGCCCAGCACGGACTGCATCATCGTCTGGGTGCCTTTGGAATCAAGCACGCTCCAGACGGCGTCATTCTGCACACTGGGCATCATGTCGATCAGCTCGGTATTTGTGAGCATGCTGGGGATCAGCCCGTCGTGGGCATCGAGCGCCGGCCTGCAACGCAGCCTGTCCGCCGAAGATGAAGGTGCTGCTGTTAAGGAAGCACATGCGCATGCCCGAATTTCCCATGGGGTAGACCTTATTGGTGCGAATCAGTGTCGGTTTGATGCCGTTCTTCTTGAACTTGAGCAAAACCTCACGCATGGGGAATTGACCCTGCGCGACCCCGACAATTCGCGAAGCCTGTGCGCCCGGCTTGTCGCGAAACGATGCGAAGGCCAGGACGTCAACGTCATGGTTCTCGTTGAGGCCGGATTTTTTCAGCGCATCTTCGAGCGATTTGAGCTCAGGAGGCAGCACGCGATCTTTGAGCTGCATGGCCACGTTTGAATTCTGCAGCGACCGGTAATCCACCACAATCAATTGCTGCACGCCATAAGGAATCGCCGTGCGCGCATCGCCGCCGAGCGCGGCTGCCAATGCCGTTACCGGCAACATTCCCACCATCATTGCGGTCACACAGGCTGCCGCTGCCGTCTTAAAGATTACCCTCACGATTGCTATTGCCCTTCTGGCCCACTGGCCCATCCGCGGCCGTCAAACAGCGTATTTACGCCGTCGCCAGCCCAGTTCTCTTGTTGATAATTCTACGCTGAAAGCTCGAGCGCCGCCTCCGCCTCCGGCCACACCATCGGCATCTTCAGTCGCTCTTCCAACACCTTTTTCTGGCGCGTGAAGCCCGGCACAATCTCCGTCCACTCGCTGCCTGCTGCCAGCGCCGACTCAGGAACCAGCCCGATAATCTCGCCCTCAATCACTCTGACTCTGTGCTCAGCCGCGAGCCGTCTCACCGCGTCATAAACCGCCTGCACCGGTGTCTCCTTGAAGTTCACCAGATTCATCGTCACCTGCCCGCGGCCGCGCACCTGCACGCCTAATGCCTTAACGCTTTTCAACCCGCCGCCGGATTCCCGCAATCCTCGCGCGATCATCTGCGCCACCCGAACGTCATCGGTATCCAGCAAGACGTTTGTCGCCACTAACAAATCTCTCGCGCCCACAATCGCGGCGCCCGCGGTGCTATGGAGAGCCGGCCCGCCGACATCCGGCTTCTTCCCCAGTTCTGCAGCCCTCTCGAACTGCCCGCGGCGTACATTCTCCAAACGGCGAAAGTCCGGCTGCATCGCTGCTGCCTCATAAAAAAACACGGGTACGCCATGTCGCCGGAAAATCTCTTCTCCTGCTTGACGCGCCAGCTTCGCGGTCCGCTCAAGATTTGTTCCGCGCAACGGCACAAATGGAACAACGTCGGCTGCCCCCATGCGGGGATGCACGCCGCGATGCATCCTTAAATCAATCCGCCGCGCCGCCACTCCCACCGCCCGCACCGCCGCCTCCATCACAGCGTCTGGCGACCCCGCAATCGTCACCACCATGCGGTTATGAAAGCGGTCGGCCGTGTAATCGAGCAGCATCACATCCGGCACGCGCATGGCCGAGACGATGGCGAATATCGTCGCGCGATCGCGCCCCTCTGAGAAATTTGGAACGCACTCGACCAGCGCCTGGTCTGCTGACTCTGACGTTTTAGCGGCTTTGCCTATTTCCACCAGCTGTACCCGACTGTCAGGAACACGCTCGCGTTTACGCCAGGATTCTTATCGCCCAGCGACGAGCTGGAAATGTGCACCGCGTTTGCTGCGAAATCGAGCGACCGGTGCGGGCGCAGAAAATAGTGAGTGCCAATGCCAAACTGCGGCGTAAAGTTCCACACGCTGGTGTCGCCGGGAGGAGAAGGGAACTTGTGCGTCGTGTAGATCAAGCCACCCGCGCCTTGAAACCACGGCACCCATCGCCTGCCACCGGCAAAATCCCAACGAAAGATGACCGGCGTTACGCTCACGCCCTTGAAGGTGCCGCCCTGCCGCACCACAGGGCCGCCGCCGGTCTGCGTATAAACCACCGGAGTGTAGGCCTGCCAGAGGGGCATGACCTCGGTGCCAAACTCAAATTGTCCGCGCAGAAATCCCGGCCCCACCGCCGGAGTCAGCACCCAACTGGCATGGCCGCCGAGGTTAAAAAATTTGTCCGAGGTGTTTTGGTTGGTGCCAAATCCGCCGCTCGCGAAAACTCCCAGCTCTCGCGGCCTGGTCGCCATGAGCGATGCGGCATCGTCGACATCGCCCTTTGAGGCCTGCGCGTTCATCGCTCCAGCTGTGCCCGACACCAGCAGCGCCAGCAATGCAATCTTTCGCCAGTCGTTCTTCAATGCCCGTCTCCCCCCGCCATAAAACAAAGGCCGCAAGCGCGGCCTTCACTTCCCAAATTCCGCGGTCAGTCTAGCCCGCGATCTCTTCCATCTGCTTCGCGTCCATATCCAGGTTGGAGTAGACGTTCTGCACATCGTCGTGGTCCTCGAGAAACTCGAGCAGCCGCACCATCGCGCTGGCCGATGACCCTTCCAGCTTTTGATAGGTTGACGCGACCATCGTCACCTGCGCCACGGTGGTCTCAATGCCGGCCTTCTGAATCGCCTCACGAACTGCCTCAAACGATCCCGGCTCGGTGTAAATCTCCCAGTCATCGCCTTCGTCGCTCAGATCGTCTCCGCCGGCCTCGAGCACGAGGTTCATCAGCTTCTCTTCGTCGGCTGCATGCTTGGGCACAATGATCAGCCCCTTCTTTGAGAACATCCACGCCACGGAGTTCGCCTCACCGAGATTGCCGCCGTGTTTGCCCAGCGCATGCCTGACCTCGCTCACCGTGCGGTTGCGATTGTCCGTCGTGGTCTCAACGATCAGCGCCACACCGCCCGGACCGTAGCCTTCAAACGTAATCTCTTCGTAGGTCGCGCCCGGCAGCTCGCCGGTCCCGCGTTGAATGGCGCGCTTGATATTGTCCTGCGGCATGTTCTCCGCCTTCGCCGCCGCCACGGCTGACCGCAGCCGGGCGTTGCCGTCAACATCGCCGCCGCCCTGCTTGGCCGACATTACGATCTCTTTAATCAGTCGCGTAAATGCTTTGCCGCGCTTGGCATCCAGGGCACCTTTCTTGTGCTTGATGGAATGCCATTTGGAATGGCCTGACATATATTCCGTTCCTCTATCCAGAGTATTTCTCGATCACGCCGCCCCACCCGGGGAGGCACTTCGACTGCCCAGTTTAGCACCCGGAACAACGCCCCGGGTTGACGGCATTGCTACACTGATTGCATGAAATTCGGCGTGCTCGTCTTTCCCGGTTCCAACTGCGACCACGACGCTTTTTACGCCATTGAGGCGGTTGCCCGTCAGCCGGTATCTTTCCTCTGGCACGACTCCTCTGACCTGCAGGGTGCGGACGCGATCATCGTCCCCGGGGGGTTCGCCTACGGCGATTACCTGCGCACCGGCGCCATCGCCCGCTTCTCGCCCATCATGGAGTCGGTCAAAAAGTTTGCCGCTTCCGGCGGGCTGGTCCTGGGCATCTGCAACGGCTTTCAAATTTTGTGTGAGGCGGGCCTTTTGCCCGGCGCCCTAATGCGCAATGCCGGACTGAAATATATCTGTCGCCAGGTCTGGCTCCGCACCGAGACCACCCAGTCGCCATTCACCCAGGCACTAACGCGCGGCCAGGTGCTGAAGATCCCCATCGGCCACATGGACGGTAACTACTTCTGCGACGAGGCGACGCTGGAGGCCCTGCGCCGCCAGGACCGCATCGCGTTTCGCTATGCGACTCCGCAAGGTCAGGTCACTCGCGCTGCGAATCCCAACGGTTCACTCGACAATATTGCCGGCATTCTCAGCGAGGGCCGCAATGTGCTCGGCATGATGCCCCATCCTGACCGCTCTTCAGAGGCGCTGCTCGGATCGGCGGACGGCTTTCAAGTCTTCCGCGGCCTGGTGGACGCTCTCGCCTCGGCTCGCTGACGAACTCCCGCAACCATGAGCTTCGCCTCTCCATCGAAAGCGATTTGTTAGGCTAGAAACGTTCCGCACTTGAGAACGCTATGTACGACGTTCACCATCACCTTATCTACGGCCTCGACGATGGACCGACGACCATCGAGCTCTCGCTCGCCATGGCGGAAATGGCGGCGGCCGACGGCATTACACATATCGTGTGCACTCCCCACGCCAGCGACCGCTATCCCTACCAGCCGGAAGAGAATGCCGCCCGCCTTGCAGTGCTGCGCGAAAAGCTTCAGGGCCGGGTCACGCTGGGCATAGGCTGCGACTTTCATCTGAACTACGAGAACATCCAGGACGCCATTCAGAACCCTAAGAAATACTCCATCAACGGCGGACAGTATCTGTTGATAGAGTTCCCCGACTTCGGCATCCCCCCCTCAATCTCAGAGGCGATGTATGAGCTGCGGCTGGCCGGTCTCACGCTCATCATTACTCACCCGGAGCGCAACCAGACGCTGCGCACGCATCCGGAACGCCTCGCCGACTGGCTTCGCGAAGGCCACCTGATCCAGATCACGGCCGGCGCTCTGAGCGGCCGCTTCGGACGCACTGCCGCCCGAGTTCGCACGCGAGCTGCTGGACAAGCGCTGGGTCCACGTGGTCGCCACCGACGCTCACAATACTGATTCGCGCCCGCCGCTGATGAAGGAAACACACAAACAACTCGCCAGCGATTATGGACGCGAATACGCCGACCTCTTGTGCATCGAAAATCCCAAAGCGATGTTTGAGGATCGCCAGCTTCCGCCGCAACTCGAGGCGCTGGAGCTCTACGACGAAGAGATTCCCGAACAAAAGGGATTCTTCGGACGCCTCTTCTCCCGCTGAGTTGAGGTCGGTGCCGTTACAGGCCCAGGCCGCCATCCACAGCCAGCACCTGACCGGTGATGAATTTCGGCCCGGTAGCGAAAAACAGGACGGCCTCGGCAATATCGTCGCCGGAGCCGAAGCGGCGCATCGGAGTCTTCTCGATAATTCCAGGCGTCTCGAGTTCGACTCCCGGCTCGTCCAGCGCAATTGATCCTGGAGCCACACAGTTCACGCTGATCTCCGGCGCCCACGCCTTCGCCATTACCCGGGTGAGCGAATGCAATGCGGCTTTTGACGCGTTGTAGTGGCCATGGGTGGTCCAAGCCTCCAGCCCGCCCAGCGATCCGATGTTGACGATCCGGCCTTGAGAGGCCCGCAGGGTTTCATATGCCGCCTGCGCCACCAGCCAGGGTCCGCGCGCATTCGTCGCAAACATCCGGTCCCACTGCTCGACGGACATCGTCTCCAGCGCAGCCGCTTCATATCGCCCGGCGTTATTCACCAGCAGATCGAGGCCGCCCAATTCAGATATAGCCTCGGCCACCGCTTCACGCACGCTCAGCGGATCGGTCACATCACAGCGAATCGCCATTGCTTCGCCACCCAGCGCGGCCAGCTCCTGCATCGTCCCCTGCACCTTTGCCGAGCTCTCATTGAACGTGATCGCGACATCGGCGCCGGCTCGCGCGCAAGCCAGAGCGATCGCCCGCCCCATGCGCCGCGCCCCGCCGGTTATCAGCACTCTCTTGCCTTGCAGTGTCATGTCGCCTCTGCCACTCTGGGTTCGTTCTGTGCGCCGTCATCGGAGGTATTCAACGGCTTCTGCCCACTTCCCAATCGCAATATCCGTCGCTCCCATCCATACCAGGCAATGGTAGCGAAGCCCACGGTCATGGCTAATGCCGCGACCATGACCAGCCAGCGGTTTGACCACCGCCCGCCCGCGGTCCATTTGCGCACCAGCTCCAGGCATGTCACGTGCACCAGATACATGGTGTAGCTGATCATGCCTATATATCTCACGGGCCGCCATCGCAAAAGCGCTCCCGGCCAACCTCTGCCGCTGAGCGCCACCACCAGCAAACCGACGGAACCTGCCAGCGTCAGCTCATACAGAAAAGTATTCGCGACGCGCGTATTGTTCATCGCGTGCCATGCGGGATAACGGTCCACCCACAACAGCGCCGCCAGCACGGCGATCAAGACTCCCCACGCCCACACCGTCTTGTCCCTGGCCCAGTCAGGATTGTGTCTCCACGCCAAAGTCAGCAGCGCGCCGGCACATAGCAGGTCGGCGCGAAACGGAGTCAGGAAATATATCGGAAAGTGGTTACGAAATAGAGGGGTGCACACCCACCGCAGCGCCGGGGCAATGACCAGTGCCGCGATCGCGATGCGCTTTAACCATCGCTCACTGGCCAGCAGAACGACCCACGGCCAGACCATGTAAAACTGCTCCTCGACGGCGAGGGACCAGAGAGGCTGCAGGCTCATGTGGCTGCGCTGAATGGATTCCCCAATGTTGGTCCCGAAGAAAATGAACCAGTACCAGCGATGCAGCCAGGCCCAGCCAAACGCGAGCGAGGCAAACAGCAGCGCAACGTAGTAAGGGGGGAGAATGCGACGTACGCGCCGGGCGTAAAAGCGGGCGAAATATTTTCGCCTGGCGCCGGCCATTTCTGCTTTCGCATCGAGCAGAATCCCGGTAATCAGGAAGCCGCTCAGCACGAAGAAAATGTCTACGCCGGCCCAGGCCACGGGCACATGCAATGCGTGATGCAGGAAGACGGCAAGAATGGCTACCGCACGCAGCCCGTCCAACTCAGGGATTCGCGCCTTCCGCGCAGATGTCACGCGTCTCGGACCCCTACTTCGGTCCAGCCGGGGCAGGAGTGGGAGCGCCGGGGGCAACCGGAGGAGGCTTGGTCGCATTGGGATGGTCCGTATAGGCCGAATACTGCGCCACGGGCCGGTTGAGTTTCACCACGATTTGCTTGGTGTCTCCGTCAATTTTGTAGTTCTCGCCGTAGGTCTGGAAGCCGTCCGCAATCACCTGCAGCAGGATCGTGTCGCCCACCGGAATCACATCCAGCGTGGCCAGGCCGTCATGGTTGGTCTTGATCTCCATGTTCCCCGAGTCTTTATTGCCCTCGTCGAGGGGATGAAAGATCACGGCGGCATTGGCCACCGGCTTTCCGTTCGCAGCCTTGATGACCGTCACCTCTATGTGAGCGGCGGCGGGCGGCGATTTGTATTTGCGTCCGTGGCGCTCCTGCTGACCCCAGGCTCCCACCATCATTCCGGAAAGGCCCAGAACCACCGTCAAAACTCCCATTCGGCTCACTACGCGCATGCTGCGATTGTAATGCAGGTAATCTTTGTCGCTCTCTCCCAGCACGGGAAAGGTTGGTAGCTCGTTTTTTATCTGGCAATCATTTGTATTGTGTGACGCGGGAGTGCTGTGGGTGTGTTTGGGGAGGCCGAAACTATCTCCATCAGATGGCGTTGGTCCAAGTCGGGTTCACTGTGCTCGGGTCTGGCCGGGCCGGTGATGTTCCTGTTTCTCCTGGTCATTCCGGCACGATCTCAAACTGCAACGGCGACCGCGCTCTACAGCTTTCCCGCCGGCGATTTTCCCGTCTCCTCGCTCATCCAGGCCGGGGACGGCAACTTCTACGGCGTGACCAACCTGGGCGGGGCCAACGGCGAAGGCTCGATCTACAGCGTCACTCCCGCCGGCGTATTCACTACGCTATATAGCTTCACCGGGCTGGCATCGGACGGTGGCGAGCCTGCCGCGGGCCTGCTCGAGGCAGCTGACGGCAAACTCTACGGCACAACTACTGTTGGCGGCGCCAATGACATCGGCACCGTCTTCAGCGTTTCGTTGACAGGCACGCTGACGACTCTGCACTCCTTCGATCCCGACGTGGACGGCAACACTCCCTACTCCGCGCTCACGATTAACAGCGACGGCAAACTTTACGGAACCCTCTCCCAGGGCCCCTATAGCTCTTCTACCGGGCTCTACGCAGGCGGCACCATCTTCTCGATTTCAACGGCAGGCGTTTACTCAAACGTCGCCACGCTTCCGGCCGACGGCTCAAAAGGCTTATCCCCCAGCGCGCGTTTGCTCCAGGCCTCCGATGGGGCCCTCTATGGAACCACCTCGGCCGGCGGGGCCAGCAATCAAGGGACGCTCTTCAGCTATACGGGCGGCAGCGGGATAACCGTGCTTTACAACTTCACGCTCGCCGACGGCTCACCACTCTACGGGCTCGTCCAGAGCGGCAGCACACTTTATGGCGCCACCTTCCCCGACCCGGATGGCTATGGAGAGATCTATTCCGTGAGCTTGCCATCCCATGCATTTCACGCGCTGTTCTCTTTCTCGGGCGACAGCAATGGCAGCTTGCCGGCGACCGCCCTTGTTCCCGCCGGCAACGGTGCAATATTCGGCACGACTCAATCCTCCGGCGCCGCAGACACCGGCACCCTCTTTGAATGGGGCACTCCCGATTCGTTGTCTACGCTTTACGACTTCCCTGCCGGCAGCATCAACACCTACACCGACGCTTCGCTGCTCGAGGGCGCTGACGGCAACTTTTACGATGCCGTTCTCTTTGACACAACGGCAGGCTTGGATTCCAGCCAGCTCGACGGTGCGGGGACCCTATTCCAGCTCACGCCTTCGCAAAGCGTCGCTCCTTCGATCACGCTATCGCCCAGCGTTAACACTGTGCTCGTCGGCCAGCCGTTCACACTCTCCTGGAACGTCACTGCCAGCAGCCTCTCCGCGCAGCAATGTTTTGCGACCACAGGCGCGAACTCGCCCGTCGCCACCTGGAGCGGGCCGCAATCGCATCAATGGCTCGCAATCCATCACGCTTGCTTCGGCTGGCAGCTATCTCTTCGGCCTCACCTGCGGCGGCAATGTCAGCGCCACCACGTTGGTCAGCGCGACGCAATCGGTCACTGCCTCCGCGCTGCTCACCGGTCCTGCTACCGTGGCGCAAGGCCAGCAAGCCACTCTCGTCGCGACAGTGGCGCCGTCTCTTGACGGGGCCCCGACGCCGACCGGCACCGTCACCTTCATCGCCGACGGCAGCATTCCTCTAGCCACCGTTGCGCTCTCTTCAGGCAGCGCCCGGTTCACCGCCTCGAGTGCGGGTGTGCCGCTCGGCACCTACTTGCTGACCGCGCAATATAACGGCGACAACGTCTACTCCGCCGTACCGTCTGCTGCACTCAAAATTACGGTCACTTCCCCGCTGGCCGCCACGACCACTGCGTTAACCGCATCGCCCAATCCCGCCGCGTCAGGCCAGACAATCGCGCTCACCGCAACGGTGCAACCAGTCGCCGGCAGCACGATACCGACCGGCACAGTGCGGTTCCTCTATCAGTCCGTGGTCATCGGCTCAGCGAGGCTCTCAGGCGGTGCAGCAACGCTGCGCGCATCGTCGGCAGGCGTCCCGGCGGGGAGCTATCCGGTGACGGCAGACTATTTGGGCGATTCGTCTAACAAAGCCTCGACGTCTCGCTCCGTCATCGTCAAAATTACGAATTAGCCATTTGGCGATGGCGTATCTGACACATATAAATAGGTTTATATCAGAGGCTGCGAAATCTTAGCGTGTTTCACTAAGATTTAACGCTCTGCCACTTGACACCGCTCCCCCACTGCCCCTAGACTTAGCAGTTGGATGGAGAGAGTGCTAATCGAAACACCCTCCCTACTTCCAGCCCCTGAAAACAGGCCGTTTTTAGTTAAATCCAACGCGCGCCGGCAATTCCCTGCGCGTCACTTCTAGGAGAGGTAAAAGAATATGGCAACTGCAACAGCAACGGCGGTCCAGACTTTCACGCCCCTGCATGATCGCGTCCTTCTTCGCCGTGTTGAAGAGGGCGAAACGATCCGCGGCGGCATCATCCTGCCGGACTCGGCCAAGGAAAAGCCCCAGGAGGGCGAGGTCATCTCCGTCGGTAAGGGCAAGAGCAACGACGAGGGCAAGGTTTTCCCGCTCGACGTAAAAGCTGGCGACCGTGTGCTCTTCGGCAAATACGCCGGCACGGAAATCAAGATTGACGGCGAAGAATTTCTTATTCTCCGCGAAGAGGAAGTACTCGGCATCCTCGGCCGGCAGTAAGTTCGGCCACGCGACGCAGATTTATTTCCAAACTTTTGAACGACAAACATTCCTGACCGCTTGATGCGGCTGGATACAGGAGCAAGTGATTATGGCAAAGCAGATTCTGCACGGTGAAGATTCGCGTCAGGCAATCCTGCGCGGCGTCAACGTGCTTGCAGATGCAGTCAAGGTGACGCTCGGCCCCAAGGGCCGCAACGTCGTAATTGAGAAGAAATTTGGCTCACCCACCATCACCAAGGACGGCGTCACTGTCGCCAAGGAGATCGAACTCAGGGACCCGCTGGAAAACATGGGCGCGCAAATGGTTCGCGAAGTTGCTTCCAAGACCAGCGACGTTGCCGGCGACGGAACCACGACCGCAACCGTTCTTGCCCAGGCAATCTACCGCGAGGGCGTCAAGACGGTTGCAGCCGGTGCCAATCCTATGGCCCTGAAGCGCGGCATTGACAAGGCAGTTGAGGCCATCGTCGGCAAGGCCGATGAGAATGGCGACCGCGTTGGCGGCGCCCTCAGCAAGATGTCGAAAGACGTGAAGGACAACGACACCGTTGCCCAGGTCGGCACCATCTCGGCCAACAACGATTCCACCATCGGCCGCATCATCGCCGAGGCAATGAAGAAAGTCGGCAAGGACGGCGTCATCACGGTTGAGGAATCCAAGACCATGGAGACCCAGCTGGAAGTGGTCGAGGGCATGCAGTTTGATCGCGGCTACCTCAGCCCCTACTTCGTCACCGACACCGAGCGCATGGAAGTGGCAGTGGAAGACCCCTACATCCTGATCTACGAAAAGAAGATCAGCTCGATGAAGGACCTGCTCCCCTTGCTCGAGACCGTTGCCCGCAACAGCAAGCCGCTCGTCATCGTGGCGGAAGACGTCGAAGGCGAGGCCCTGGCCACGCTCGTCGTCAACAAGCTGCGTGGCACGCTCAATGTAGCCGCAGTGAAGGCGCCGGGCTTCGGCGACCGTCGCAAGGCCATGCTGGGAGACATTGCAATCCTCACCGGCGGCAAGGCCATCACCGAAGACCTGGGCATCAAGCTCGAGAACGTCAAGCTTGAGGACCTCGGCCGCGCCAAGCGCGTGGTGATTGACAAAGACAACACCACCATCATCGAGGGCAAGGGAGCTGAGAAAGAGATCGAAGGCCGCGTAAAGGAAATTCGCGCTCAGATCGAGAAGACCAGCTCAGACTATGACCGCGAGAAGCTGCAGGAGCGGCTTGCGAAACTGGTCGGCGGCGTTGCCGTCATCAAGGTCGGTGCAGCCACCGAAACCGAGATGAAGGAGAAGAAGGCCCGCGTAGAGGATGCGATGCATGCAACTCGCGCAGCAGTCGAGGAAGGTATCGTCCCCGGCGGCGGCGTAGCCCTGGTGCGTTGCGGCAAGGATGTCGAAGAGCTGGCCAAGACACTTGAGGGCGACGAGAAGATCGGCGCCAACATCATCCGTCGCGCGATTGAGGAGCCACTCCGCATGATCGTCCTCAACTCCGGCGAAGAGGGTGCAGTGGTCATCGGCAAAATCCTTGAGAACACCAAGGACGCAAACTTCGGCTACAACGCGGCCACCAACAAATATGAGGACCTCGTCAAAGCCGGCGTGATTGACCCGACCAAGGTCACCCGCACCGCACTGCAGAACGCCGCCTCGATCGCCGGGCTCATGCTCACGACCGAAGCGATGGTTTCTGAGATCCCTGAGAAGAAGGAGTCATCTCCTGCCGGCCACGGCGGCATGGGCGGTGACATGTACTAATCCCGCAGAGCATCGCGGTACCACTCGAGCCCCGCTTCGGCGGGGCTTTTTTGTTTGAGATCCTGGATTTCCACAGATTAAGAGTCTAGTGTATAGTACTGTGATATAGTATTTAGATAGAGCGCATCAACATGAATATGAGACCTATAAAACTAGCCAGACTTTCATGCCCCTGCTGTGAACAGAAACGAGTCGGTTTTATGTATCGCGGCCGATTCAAATTTCACCCTACACATGATCTGTGTTGTCGTTGCTTTCGGTCGCATCTGGATGCCTTTACCAGCGAAACCACTAGATTTCTCATGTCAAACAGGAGCTCCCGATCATGACAACTTTGACTCCCGCAGCAAACCGCCTCGACCAGACAAAGATGCTTAACCTTAGTGTCGCCGATGCTGTCTGGATTGCAACAGCGACCCTCCATGAAGGCCATCCAGCGAAGGATCTTCATCCTCATAATCGGGTTGGGGCGGGATTCTCTACCGAAGAGATATTGGAACAGGTCCGGAAATTGCAACTCACCGACAAGGCAATCAACAGCGTCCGCCAGCATATAAATCAGCATTGCGTCGCCAACAGGCCTCCGCAACCCAACAGGACTTGTGAACTATTTGCACTTGGAAAAGGCTATCGGAGATTGTTTGTCCGGGGGACAGCGTGGCCGAAGGCAGGCTTTATAGCCGGCATAAGCCCGCGGTCCTGCCCGCGGAATTCCTCTACCTAGATGCTTGGTACTCCGACTGGTGCAAGCGTCATAACGCCAAGCCGGAAGAAGATCCCTTGATTGCGGCGATCGGCATCGGCAAACACCTCTGGGCCGGAGAAGATGCGGTAGAGTATGTCGCACGCCTTCGCGGAGGGTGGGAGGAGGACTCCCAATGAGCCGTATTTTCTGGGACACGAATATCTACATTTATCTCTTCGAGGGCCACAAGGTGTTTGGGCCGGAAGCACAACGGCAGAGGAGAAAGATGTTGGAGCGGGGGGACCTGCTCATCACATCGGCAATCACTCTTGGTGAAATTCAAGTCCCCGCCAGGAAAGCAAACGATCTCGAGTTGGCCCAACTATCCCGAAAATTGATTGTTGAATCCTCAACTATCCTTTGCTTTGACGAGAAGTCTGCCGACGCTTACGCGGAGATCCGAAAGGAAACTCCAGTGCGTGGCGCCGATGCACTTCAGCTGGCTTGCGCATCCGCGAATGAAATCGATTTGTTTGTTACCAATGACGCGCGATTACACACACTGAAGAAAATCCCAGGCATAGGTTTCATTCTCCCCCTATCAAAAGTTCCCTTGTAGCAGGCTCATGGGTCCCCGCTTCGGCGGGGCTTTTCTTTTCCATGCGATTTTTCTTGCGTCTGAAGTGGTCAATTTTGCTCGCTCTCGACGAGGTTCGGCCGCGGCGCTTCGTCTCTCTGCGGCCACTCGCCGCGCCTTTCGCTTAGAAAAAACTGCGGTCGCGCAATCCGGTTTCACAATCCGCTCGTTCACCTAACAACTGGGTCGTGTAAAGGACTGCAAGCAATGCCCCCACGCCCTTTGATCATTTTCAACAAACGCTCAGCGTTGTTAGACGCGAGGCGAGACCTGCGGTGCATAAACGCCGCAAAGTCGAGTCCCGCTCGAACTCAGTCCTTAGTCAACCGTAGTCAGGAGACGCATCGTGAATCAGGAGACCCATCGTGGATAAACTCAGCTCAATTATTGAAAAGGCACTCTCTCGGCGATCGTTCCTAGCAGGCGCCGGAAGTATTGCCGCGGCATCGGTGGTCACCGGAGTCGCCGGCTGCGGCAGCAGCAGCAGTCCGAACCCGCCGCCTCCAAGCGGATTCACCGACGCCGACGTCCTGAATTTCGCCCTCAACCTCGAATATCTCGAAGCGCAGTTTTATCTTTACGCGGCAACCGGTGCAGGCTTGAGTCCATCTGACACCGCCGCTCCTTCAGGATATTCCGGAAGCTACACCGAAGGCACCGTCACGACAGGCGACGCGGCCCAGGTTGCAGGCCTCACGACGCAGCAGCAGGAAATCCTGAACGAGATCGCTTACGAGGAGCAGCAGCATGTGCGCTTCCTGCGCAGCGCTCTCGGTTCAGCGGCCGTGCCGATGCCCTCGATTGATCTCTCCTTCTTCGCGCCGCTGGCCACCGCGGCAGGAATCAGCGGCACCTTCAATCCCTTCTCCAGCTTCGAATATTTCCTGGTCGGCGCCTTCATCTTCGAGGACGTCGGGGTTACCGCTTACGCGGGCGCGGCGCCACTGATCAGCGCGGCTGGTGTAACCGCCGGCTATCTAACCGCGGCGGCCGGCATTCTTGCTGTCGAGGCCTATCACGCCGCGTATGTTCGCACCGCCCTCACCGGTGGCGCGATCGAGTCCAGCGCGAACACCGCATACCTCACCGCAGCCAACCAGGTTGCAGCTCTGCGAGCGATGCTCACCGTCGGCAACTCCGGCGCACCCGGCACGGCAACCGGCAACAACGGGCAAGCCGGATCCAGCTCCTCGGTTGAAACACCGCTAGCGCTGCCCACCAGCCTGACGAGTGCCAGCTCCATCGTGGCTTGCGATCCGACGAACGCGCTCGGCTTCGCCCGCAATGTGAATCAGGTTCACCACATTGTTTACGGTTCGCCTGCAGTCGGCGTCGCCAAGGGCGGCTTCTTCCCCAACGGGACCAACAGCATCTTCTCGACCACAACAGCCTAAGCGGCAAAGGACAGATAACTCCATGGCAAACCTTGAAACAGAAATTCTGGATGACATCATCGTCAAGAGCCGCCGCAAAATGCTGGCTCTCGGCGGAACGGCGCTGGCCGGCCTCGTGCTCGCTCGCGCTACACCGGCAGCGGCCGCGGCCTCTTACACCGACGCCGACATTCTCAACTTCGCCCTCAATCTCGAATACCTCGAGGCGAACTTTTACTACCTCTCCGCCTTCGGCTGCACCATTGACAAGCCGAATGCGGCGGCCATCGCGGCGGGTGCTCCTTCTGCCGGCATCCCGATCACCGGCTCGGTCGGAACTGCGGGTACCGTCTCCGGCGGCAGCCTGGTTCCCTTCGCCACCATCCCGGTTGCGTCGTATGCAATCGAGACGGCCATCGAAGAGGGCAAGCACGTGCTGTTCCTGCAATCTGCCCTCGGCAGCTCGGCAGTGGCGCAGCCCGCGATCAACCTTGGGACCTCATGGCCGGCGCTTGCTACGGCGGCGCAGATTCCGGGCGGCTCGGGCTTCTCTCCTTATGTCAACGATGAGACCTTTCTGGTCGGCGCCTATGTATTCGAAGATGTGGGCGTGACCGCGTATCACGGCGCGGCATCACTGCTCACCTCAGCAGGAAATCTGTCGGCTGCAGCCGGCATTCTTTCCGTCGAGGCTTATCACGCGGGATTGATCCGCACGACAATCAATGCTCTCGATCCGCAGAACACGGGCATCGGCAGCTATACCGACCTGATCTCGACGTTGCGCGCAGCGCTCTCACTGGCGGCGTCGCCGGTAACGTTGGCACCGGGAACGACGCCCAATCCCTACGACGCGAATCCGGACGACTACGGGCTCTCAACCTTCGTCACTCCCTCTGGCCTCGGCGGCGGACCGACAGCGACAGCAACCCGCCTCACCGATGCCGACCCAACCAACGTGATCGCATTTGCCCGCAACACCACTCAGGTGCTGAACATCGTTACCGGGGGCGGCGCGGTCAGCAACAACGCGGTGGTAAGCCCGGCAACCGGAGTTTTCTTCCCCAACGGGTTGAACGCCGGGCCGAACGGCTTCAAATAGCTTTAACCCTGCCGCGGCAGGAGAACATAGCGATAACTGCAACGGTGGGTGCGAGCTATTCCAGGCGCGCCCACTTTCTTGTCTCGAAAAATGTTGTTGTGTGGATGAAATCGTTCTGCTCGAGGCAGCTTTCAGTGCAGTCCGCACATCATACGATGGTCATAAGATTGTCCGTTGCCGGCCCATCCGTTTCGCCCGATTGCCCGTTCCTTTGAAAGAAGCTGCAAATGACGCAACCAGAATCCGGAGCAGAAACAGATGGAGCTCTACTGGAGCGTGTCCGCAGCCGGGACCAATCCGCCATGGCGACGCTATACGACAAATACAATCGGCTGGTATTCACGGTGGCCCTTCGCGTTTTAGGCGATCGCCAGGCTGCGGAAGATCTGCTGCAAGAAGTCTTCTTCAGGGTGTGGCGCAATCCGAATATGAACGTTCCGCCCGCCGGAATGGCTGCCTGGTTTGTGGTCGTGGCACGCAACCGGTCCATTGATGTCATCCGTCAGCGTCGTAACTTTGTGGATGCACAGTCGGTGGCGATCGAATCTGAACTGAGCACTCGCCCTGCGTTTGAACAAAAAAGACTCGTCCAGCAGGCCCGCGAAGCTTTACAGCTTATGCCTGAGGAGCAACGTGCCACACTGGAGATGGCCTTTTTTGAGGGCCTCACGCATACGGAAATTTCCGAGCGCACCGGCACACCCCTGGGTACGGTAAAGACGCGCATTCGCACAGCGGTAAACTCTCTGCGGAAAGTGATGGCAGCATGAGCGATCACCAGCACATAGCCGAAGAAGAACTTACGCTATACGCGCTGGGCTCCTTGCCCGCGGCCGAAGCTGAGCCCATCCGCGCCCATGTTGAGGACTGCGCTGAGTGCAAGGCCTCGCTATCTGAGACCGCAGGCGCCCTGGCTGTGCTGGCCATGACCTTGCCTGAAGAGGCGCCGTCTTCGCAGGCCCGTGAGCGCCTTATGCGAGCCATCGCGCCCACCGCCGCTGCTCCCGCGAGTCGTCGAGGCTGGTTCTGGATTCCTGCGTTCAGCCTGGCCTGCATCATTCTTCTCGCTGCCGTCGGGGTCCTGGTGGTCACCAACTCCACCCTGCGCCAGGAATCGCTGATGCTGCAATCGCAGCTCAGCACGCAGCAGCAGCAGCTGCAGATTCTTCGCACCCAGGCCGCCGCCGCCGTGCAGGCCCAGCAGGTGCTCGCCACGTTGCGCGCGTCAGATACCGTCCACTTCACGCTGGTTTCAGCGAACGCCCATCCCATCCCGCAGATCAAGACCTTCTACCGGCGCTCGACCGGAGCGGTTGTGCTGACCGCTTCCAACCTGCCTCCCCTGCCCGCGGGCAAAGCCTACGAACTCTGGTTCATCGGCACCAGTGGAGGCTCCCCGATCCCGGCCGGCACATTCCGCCCAGACGATAAGGGCAACGTCAGCCTGCAGGTCTCGCAGCTGCAACCCGGCGCCGAGTCGAAGATGTTCGCCGTCACAATTGAGGACGCAGCCGGCTCCTCCACGCCGACGCCGCCGATCGTTTACTCGGGCGCTGCGGGAGACTGATTCTCACGAATCGCTCCCGCCCACAGCGGGTCCCGGCTACTGGCTCGGCTTCCCGCCCAGCGTGACCCTTAAGCCGCTGCGAAAGTTGAATGGCAGCGCGGGATAGCCCAATATCCCCGCCCGTTGCTGGCTCAGCAGATTATCCAACTGCGTGTAGACCTGGAGCCAGGGGCGCACCTGATAGTTCCCGCTCAAATCAAGTTTCTGATACGACGGATCAAGGTTGCGGTTCGGCAGCAGCAGCGAGTAGCCGTAATTCTGATCGCTTAGAAAAGTGGAGTCGTCGGCCCGGCTCACGACCGATCCGGTCAGCGACGCGAACCAGCGCCCCGAGGTATATGTCGCCTGAAAAAATCCCGTGTGCGGCGGAATCCGGAAGGGTCGCGCGCCCACCAGTGGCGCATACGCTCCGATTGCGATATTTGGAAAGGCCGGATTAATCGTCGGCGTCAGCGCATCGGAGGAGAACGACTTCTGCACGACGGGGTCCACATAGGTGTATCCGACATGCACAAACAGGTGCCGCGTCGCCTGAAACTCCAGCTCGGTTTCCGCTCCCTGCGCGCGATAATCCAGCGAATTTACATAGGCGCCAAAGACGCCTTGCGCCAACAGCTTGGCGACCACGTTCGGGTCCACGCCCAGAGACGCCAGCGCCTCGGTGTAGACATATTCCACCTGTCGCCCAAACTCATTGTGAAAATACCTGGCTCGCAGCACTGCGCGCTGACGGAAAAGTATCTGCTCCACACCGCCGTCGTAGCTGCGTGAGTTCAACGCTCCGATGGGCGCAATGTTGTATTGCTGAATCAGCTGTGGTCCGCATGGCGACGGGGGGCAGGTCACTCCTTCGAGCACCGCGTAGAGCGATCCCGTCTGATCAGCCAGGCTGGGCTCCTGCACGCCCTTGGCAAAGTCGAAGACCAACTTCGTTCCCTGGAAGGAGCCGGCTCCCGGCCGCACCAGGTAATAAGACAGGGCCACGCGCGGATCAGCCGCTGTACCGAACAACTGGTTCTTCTGGAAGCCGCCGCCCACGGTGTAAAACAGCCGGTTGCGAACGTCCCCTGTGATTTGCCCGGTGTAATCGTAATTCGTCCGGTTGGCCGACTGCGTCCCGTAAGGCAGTGCGGTCACGCCGCGTTCATTCTCATAGTGAAATCCGAACAGCGCTGTCGTGTGCGCGCCAAACCGGTAATCGCTCTGGTAGGAAACTTCGTCGGAATTGTTTACATAGAAATCGGTGAAGGGATAGGGAGTGAATCCGTAATCCAGGATCGCCTGGCCGGATACGACGTAACCATTACCTCCGCGGATGGTCACCGGCAGCCCCAGGTAATCTCCGGAGTCATCCTCAATGCCATTCGTCCCGTACTGCGTGTACTGCTCGCGCTTCCTCGCTGCTCCGTAGCGCACCAGGTTATGCCAGCGGTCTGTCGTCTGATTTTCTATCGTGCCGGCGAGATACATGTCCTGGTCGCTCTGCTTCGCCGGATCGGCAATCCCGTAAAAGTCATAGGCATTCGGTGCGCCGGAGGAGGAATCGCTGTACCTTCCCGATAGCCGCACGCTGGTCGTCGAGTTCACGGCCCATCCGAGATTCGCCGCCTCAGTGCCATCACGAAACGCGTTGTTCGGAATCGAGTTTCCCGTGTTCATCAAATCCGCGCCGACAAAATAATCCAGCCGGCCTGCCGTGCCGCCCACCTGGACATCTCCATGCAGTGTGCCGAAGTTCCCGCCGTCCGCCGCATAACTGACCACCGGCATTTCCGCCGTGCCGCGCCGCGTATTCATGCTCACCACGCCGGCCGCTGCATCCGTTCCATACAGCACGCTGTCTGCCCCGCGATAGACCTCGATGGTGTCCAGGTCCGTTGCGGCAACCGTCGAGTAGTCGAAGCGCCCACCGACATCCACCGCGCGCACATTGTTCACCAGCACTTTGTTCGCCGTCGAAGTCCCGCCGCGGATAAACAACTCCGCGATTCCGCCACGCTGCCCCTGCTGCGTCATCGTGACTCCGGGAACCAGCCGCAGCGGATCAACCACCGAGTCGTGGTCTCGCAGTTCATTCTCGCCCAGCACCGTCACAGCGCTGCTCACCTGGGCTAGCGGAGTCGGCAATCCCGTGGCCGTCACCGTCACCTGAGCATTTGCCCGGGCCGGCGCGATGGTCACTGCGCGCACCAACGTCTGGGCGCCCGTGAGGTAAAAGCCCTCACTCCGCGCCGGATCAAATCCTGCTGCCGTCACCACCAGCACGTAGCGACCGGCCCCAGGCGCCTCGACTGAAAACGCGCCGTCCGCGCCGGACTTCGCTTCGGCAACAACCTTAGCGGCTGTATCGGCTGTCTCCAGGCGCACCGTCGCGCCAGCTACCCGCGCGCCCAGGGTGTCAGTGACCGTTCCCCGAATTGTTGCAGGGAGGATGGTTGAGGCAAACGCCGCCGGAATCGTAACTGCGGCCGCGCAAATAAGAAATATCCGGCACAGCTGCCGGCTTAACAAAGTCATAGGTCCCTCCGTCTCCCGCGAGACGTGGTTAGGTCTGCAACAAGGACCGGTCTCCTGACTTGCGCCGCCCACACCGCCTTCCCAGGCGAAAGCCCAGTGGCACTCTGGTGTGGACTGCCACGCCCAAACTTCGGCATGGCTGCTGGCGCTTACAGTTGCGGGGCAGCGACGGATTTGCACCGTCTTCCCGTACATCCTGTCGCGGATTGTTTTGGTGCGCGGCGAAATGACTCGCCGCCGTTACAGCAGGCTTTGTTTATAAGGCAAATGCTTCGCCACGTCAAAGAGAAATGCCGAAAATGTTTGGGCTATCGAAAATTTAATAGTGATGCGGGGCTCTGCCGCGGGTGCAGCTAGTCGTGCAGCTGGCTCTCTTCCGACGCGCGCATGCGCACAATCCGGTCAACCGCGTAGGTCGCGCGCTGTGACGGCGGCGCATGGAAGTGCCGCACCTGCAGTTCGCCCAACAGCCCCACACCGAGCAACTGAATGCCGGCCAGCAAAAACACGCCGGCGATGACGAAGATCGGCCCATGCTGATCCATCACCGCCTGATGGGTAAAGATCTTCAGCGTGAGCAGCCAGACGCTCAACACGACGCCGCTCAAAATACTGGTCACTCCCAGGCGCCCGAAAAAGTGCAGCGGTCGCGTCATATACCTGAGCAGGAAGCGAATCGTCATCAGATCGAAAGCACGCGGAAGGTCCGCGAAATTCCGTAGTGGCTCTTGCCTTTTGGCCGCTCGATGTTCTTGATGGGTATCTCGCAGATGCTGGCGCCATACCAGGTCGCCAGCGCGGGAATAAACCGGTGCATCTCGCCATACAGCGGGATGGCCTGGATCACTTCTCGCCGATACGCCTTGTAGGTCGTCCCGAAGTCATGTATCTCGACGCCGCTCAACTTTGCCATCAGCCAGTTTGCGATCCGCGAAGGAATCCGCCGCATCACCAGATTGTCTACCCGTTGCTCGCGCCATCCGCTCACTACGTCGTAGCCCTCTTCCAGCTTCTCGAGAAATTTCGGGATCTCCTGCGGATCGTGCTGCAGGTCGCCATCCATCGCAAGAATGAAATCACCCTCCGCATGATCGAATCCGGCCGCCAAGGCCGACGTCTGCCCGAAATTCCGCCGCAGCTTGATCACCAGCACGCGACTATCCACCGCCGCAACCTCGCTCAACAGACGGAACGTCCGGTCACGCGACCCATCATCCACGAAGATCAACTCAAACGAGTCGCCAACCTGCTCCATCACCGCCTTGAGCTGGTCATAGAGCGCCGTCACACTCTCTTCTTCGTTGTGGAACGGCACCACGATGCTGTACTTCGGCATAGCTATATTTTAACGCTCCTCACCCCAATTGCTTCGGTGGATCGCCCCAAGGTAGCCGCCGAATAACGGTGACCTGATGGGCGACTCGCGACTGAGTACGTTTCAGGGCGTACCCTAACTCCATGCGCGCTGCCGTCTTCCACACGCCCAAGCCCATCGCCGAACGACCGCTTACGCTCGAGGATGTCCCCAAACCGCAGCCCGGCCCGGGCGAAGTGCTGCTAAAAATCGAGGCCTGCGGAATCTGCCGCACCGACCTCCACATCACCGCCGGCGAGCTTCCACCGCTCCGCGATCCACTCATTCCCGGTCACCAGATTGTCGGCGAAGTCGTCTCAAACGGCCCCGGCGCGTCCCTCGCCATCGGCGCCCGCGTCGGAGTCTCGTGGCTCGGCGGCACGGACGGAAACTGCCCCTTCTGCCGCATGGGGGCCGAGAATCTCTGCGACCATCCCGTCTTCACCGGTTACACCGTCAACGGCGGCTATGCCGAATTCGTAACCGCACGCGCCGATTTTTGTGAGCCGCTCCCCGGCAGCATGTCCGCCGAGCAGGCCGCTCCTCTTCTGTGCGCCGGCATCATCGGCTTCCGCACTCTCCGCGTTGCCGAAGTCAAACCCGGCGACCGGGTCGGCCTCTTCGGCTTCGGCGCGTCTGCCCACCTCGCCCTGCCCGTGCTGCAGCACTGGGGCTGCGAAGTCTATGTTTCAACCCGCGGCGAAAGTCATCGCGCCCTCGCCCGCGAACTCGGAGCCACATGGGTCGGTGACGCCACCGATAAGCCGCCCGTCCAACTCGACCGCGCCTGCACCTTCGCGCCCAGCGGAGACGTCGTCATCACGGCCCTCTCTTCCCTGCGCAAAGGCGGCATTGTCGCGATCAACGCGATTCATCTCGACCGCATCCCGCAGTTCGACTACGACTCGCTGCTCTGGGGCGAACGCCAGATGCGCAGCGTCGCCAACATGACTCGTCAGGACGCGCACGACTTTCTCAACCTCGCGCACGAAATCAATTTGCGTCCCCACGTCACTGTCTATCCGCTGGAACAGGCCAACGAAGCGCTCGCTGCCGTCGCCGCGGAGGAGATTAACGGCGCCGCCGTGCTCAAGTGCTCTGAGTGAGACTCCTACCCTGACTTTTGCTAACCTTTGTTCAGTGGCCCCGTAGCTCAGGTGGATAGAGCGACGGTTTCCTAAACCGCAGGTCGGAAGTTCGAATCTTCCCGGGGTCACCATACGATTCGTGCACTCTACGCGGAACATAGCTAAGCACTTAGCCCCAAGCCCGGTGCTTCACTTAGAATAGATACAGCATGCCCCCCGTCACCCGCAGAAAGTCTGTCAGCGTAAACATCGGCGGAGTGCGCCTCGGTTCCGGTCATCCGGTCGTCGTGCAGTCAATGACCAACACCGACACTGCCGACATCCCCGGCACCATCGCGCAGATTGAAGCGCTTGCCGTGGCCGGGTCGGAGATGGTGCGCATTACGGTCAACAACGATGCCGCCGCCGAGGCCGTGCCCTACATCGTCGAGGGCCTCGCCAAACGCAATGTCACGGTGCCCAGTTCCCCGCTGCCCATTCCGATCATCGGGGACTTTCACTACAACGGCCACCTGCTGCTCAAGAAATATCCCGACTGCGCCAAGGCGCTGGCAAAATACCGCATCAATCCCGGCAACGTATCCATCGGCCGCAAAGACGACAGCAATTTTCGCGCCATGATCGAGGTCGCGGTAGAAAACAACAAACCGGTCCGCATCGGCGTGAATTGGGGATCGCTCGACCAGGCGCTCCTCACCCGCATGATGGACGACAACTCGAAGCTGGCCGAGCCGAAAGACGCGCGCACTGTAATGCTTGAAGCGATGGCTCGCAGCGCACTCGATTCCGCCGCGGCGGCTGAGCAATACGGCCTGCGTCACGATCAAATTGTCATCAGCGCAAAGGTCAGCAATGTGCAGGACCTGCTCGACGCTTACGAATTAGTTGCGGGCCGCTGCGACTATCCGCTGCACCTTGGCCTCACCGAAGCGGGCATGAGCATGAAAGGCATCGTCGCCTCGACCGCCGGACTGGCGCCGCTCCTGCTCCGAGGCATCGGCGACACTATCCGCGTCAGCTTGACGCCCGCGCCGGGCGGCGACCGCACAGAAGAAGTCCACGTGGCGCAGCAGGTGTTGCAGTCGCTCGGCCTGCGCAGTTTTGCGCCGCAGGTCACGGCCTGCCCGGGATGCGGCCGCACGACCAGCACTTACTTCCAGGAGCTTGCCCAGCAGATTCAGGGCTTCATCAAGGATTCCATGCCGCAGTGGCGCGCCAAGTACCCCGGCGTCGAGGAGTTGAAGGTCGCCGTCATGGGCTGCATCGTCAATGGTCCCGGAGAATCGAAGCACGCCAATCTCGGCATCTCGCTTCCCGGCACCTTTGAAGATCCCAAGGCCCCGGTTTATATAGACGGGCGTCTCGCGATCACGCTCAAGGGCGACCATATCGTAACCGAATTCCAGCAAATACTTGAAGACTATGTTGTCAGCCATTACGGCGCGAAGCATGGCGAACTGACAGCGGTCTAGTCCCAGTCTCACTACTAGCCAAAGAGTCACTGTGCGGCGCGCTTCTTGAGGGGTAATCTGTCGAAGCGATGCGCCCCCCTTCCCTTTGGCATGCGATTTCGGTCGTGTTACTCTGCGGCGCCGCCCTCGCGCAAAAGAGCTCGCCCTGCGTGAATACCGAGGCTGCGGCCGCCTCTGAGGGAAAGAACATCTGCCTGGCGGCCCATGTTTACAACATCGCCGAGTTGGACGGAACCCGCTTTCTCGACCTCTGCACTCCCGAAACTTCAGACGACGACTGCCATTTCTTCGTTGCGAGTTTTGCCTCGGACCGCGACGCCGTGGGAGACCTCGCCGCGCTGCGCGACACCGACATCCAGATTCGGGGCACAGTGCAGCTCTACCAGGGACGAACCATGATGGTGCTCAACCGTCGCCAGCAGCTCCACGGCGGCAACGAGAAGTTCGTGCCGAATCCTCAACTCACGGGCGAAGCATTTGCCGGACGGAACCGCGAACACGATCGGGCACGTTGGCCGGAGAGCGAACGCTTTTCCCATGTCTCCTCGACCCGCGGCAAGAGTGAGATGGAGCCTGGGAGTGCTGCCCCCGCTGCCACGGCAAAATGATCGCCGGCGGAACAATTCCGACTTAGAATTGCGGTAGCTGAATTTTGTGCCGGATTGCTTTGAGGAGAACGGATGCGCTATCTAGTTTGTGTGCTGGCCCTGGCGGGCGCGTTGGTCGCGGGCCTGGCCCTGCATGTGCACTACTCGACGGATACCGAGCCGTGCGACATTAACGCCCGCTGGGATTGCGGCATCGTCAACCATAGCGATTTCGCGGTCATCTATCACATGCCGGTCGCGACTATCGGGATCATCGGCTACCTTGCGCTCGCGGCACTGGCATTGTTCAACCGGCGCGGATGGGTGCTCGTCGGCACACTCGTCGGCCTAGTGTTCTCTCTGAGGCTCACCTGGATCGAGAAGCACATCCTGCAGGTCTGGTGCCTCTACTGCGTTATCTCCCAGGCCATCATCGCGTTTCTGGCCACGCTGGCGCTGGTTTGGTGGTGGACGGAGCGCCGCATCCAGCGGGAAGAATAATTACTTCGCCGAAAATTGTTTGTAAAGCTGAAGCACCCATGCCGGCGCGCCCGGTTCACCGCGATAATCCATCGGCTTGCCGAGCGAGGGCAGCCAGCGCTCCATCCATGAAATGCCGCCGTTCCCGACGTAGGTATCCGGCGTCTTGTAGGCCGGATCGGCCAGCGCATTATCCAGCGACACAAATTTGTAGCCATCGCGTTCGAACTGGCTGAGTAACGCCTCCAAGGCTTGAGCGTTCAGCGCGTCCACGTGAATGTCGAGGACCTGGGGAATGACGCGATGAAATTCGCTTTGGCTGAGCTGCTCATTGAAGGCGATCCGGCGCTGGGTCTCATCCAGATAGGCGTCCAACAGGCGCTTCGTTCCGGCCGCATCACCCTGGGCAATCTCGTGGTCGTAGACCACGCTGTACATCCAGTCATCGTTCTGCAGGGTGACCGGCGCGACGTCGTATTTTTGATCCTTGAGAAACGCCTCGAACGACTCCTTCTTCTCCCTGGTGTCGCCGGTATCGTTATACGGGTAGCGGAAGTAGTGCTCGCGCTTCCCTGCCTGTTTCATCATCAGCGGGGTGATGACGGTGCCACGATAAAAATCTGCTTCGTAGGCAGCCAGCGGTGTGGCGCTCAAAGCGAGATGCGCATAGCCGTGGCAGCCGAGGTCCATGCCCGCGTCGAGCCACGACTGCAGCAGTGCCGCATAAGCGTCACGCGCGCCCGGAGTGTTGAGCTTGATCTCGTTAACAAACCCGGTTGCCGCTGCATGATGACTGGTCAAAGCGCTGAGGATCTTCTGCGTGATCTCCTGCTGCGCGCGAATGGCCTCCGGCGCAGGATTCTGGCTGTAAGTCGAAACTGGCAGGTCGTCCAATGTAATCGCAATGGTCTTTTGCGCCGGCTGCTGCGCCTGTGCAACCGCGCAACACAGCATCAATCCGCAAATTAAGGAGCACGCGGCCGTATCTCTCACCCGCAACGATGGAATCACCTGCTAAGTATTAGCAGCATTCCCGGGGCTCGTGGGATTAAACTTTGCACGAAAAAGCCCGCGTCACCTGATGGCGATGCGGGCTGCTTCATGCTTTGCTTACGAGCTACTTAACCGGGGCGAGAATGTCATCCAGACGGGCCGGCGTGCCCTCTACCCGTTCGAGATGGGCATAGCGTAACCCACCGTGATAATCGAGGCTGTAAGTGATAAACACCCCGTCCTTCTTGAATAGCAGCCGGATCGGTTCCGTCGTTTTCTCCGCCTGCACGATGGCTGCGCGAAGACGATCCCCTGAATATGCCTTGTCGTTGACCGCCATCAGTTGAATTCCCGGAGCGAGCCCGGCCTTGAACGCCACGCTGTCCCAGTTCACGTTGCCAAGCACGCCTTCAGGTCCGACGGTGAATCCCAGCGAAGTAGAGAAGCTGTCCCCACGGCGACCGCTGGCGCGCTTAATCCATTCCGCCTGCGTGTCGTTGTAGACGAGCTTGTAACCGCCGCGGGTGAAGCCGTCTTCAGGCACTTTGGGCGCGAGATCGTAGACCCGCGTTTTGAGAAAGCCGGCCCAGTCGTACGGCTGAACCTGATTCAGGGCGGTAACAACGTCGTCGAGCGTATACGTCCGAGTCACGAAGCTGCCGTTGTCCACTCCGAAGAAGAGCTTGGCAAAATCATCGAGCGACTTTTTGCCATCGCTCATCTCTCGAATCTTCGTGTCTGCATCGAGCCAGATCAGCATGCCCTCGGTGTAGTAATCCTCCGGCCGCTGCCAGCTGACCCACGAGACTGCGGATCGCTGAGAGATCGTCGGTTGATTCGTCGTGTCAACCAGTGGCCGCCAGGTGCGCCCGGGGCTCACTTCAAAGCCGGCCGCCGTCAAGGCCAGCATGTCGCGAGTCTGTTCTGGAGAGCGCATGCCTGCGCGCGCGGTCAGCACGTAACCGAAATACTGGGTCAGGCCCTCATAGACCCAGAGCAAATCATCCTGCATGGGCACGTTGAAATTCGGCGTCCACAGGTCCGCGGGCCGGCGAAACTTTCCATTCCACGAGTGGGTGTATTCGTGGCCAAGCAGATCGCGGCCACCGATGCCACTGGCCCAGTCGGTAAAGTAGTCGCGGCCGGCGCCGTCTTCGCTCGATTGGTGATGCTCCAGACCGATGCCACCGACCTCATCGCTCAGCAGCAGCAGAAAATCGTAATGGTTGTAGTGATGCGAGGCGTAAAGGCCCTGCGCCTGCTGGGCGAGGTTGCGATGCAGTTGCAACTGCTCGGGCGTAATGGCGAGGTCACCGGGCTCATCGGAAAAAATATCCAGGAAGACGGGATTGTCTGATCCGGTCGAGAGGTCCACGCGCTTATAGTTGATGCCGCCGTAGAGCGGCGAATCAACGAGGGTGTTCAGGGTGGTGTTCTTGAACTGGACGACGTCACCCTTCTGTCCGTCGAGCTCGAGTGCTGAAGCGAAGTGCCAGCCCTGCGGCAGCCGAATGCTGGGCGAAAAAGTAATGTCGCGCGCGAAATATCCCGCCGGATAGAGAACGACCGTATTCCACGCCAGATCAATAATCTTTGACGAGAAGGAGACACGTCCCTCGCGGCCATTCGCCGAGCTCAGCGGCGGCAAAAATTGGAATGCCACGTCGAGAGATTTCGCTCCCTTAGGCACATGAACGTGGAACGCATAAACATCCACGCGGTCACGCACCCACTGAATCCGCTCGCCGTTAGCAGTGACTACCAGTCCGGCCATCTTTGAAATCGGTCCGGTCGGAGAATGCGTGCCCGGGATCCACTGCGGATAGAGCAGCGTTACGTCTGCCGATGCGACCGGCACCGTCTCCTTGACCTGAATGACGCGGCGGTTGGTGTCGCTGACATCAACCATCAGCTGGATCGTCCCCGGGTAGGGCTTGTCTATGGGCGCGACGATCGGCGGAGGCAACGGCGTCGGCTGCGGTCCAACGTAGGACTGTGCGAGGGCAAGCGGAGCGGCGAGCGCGAGGGCTGCCAGGAGGAAAAGCGGGCGGGAAATCTGCATGCAGTGACGACCTTGCTCAGAGGAATTGTGCACCCAATGTAAATCATTTGACGTGGCGGAAACGGGATTGGCGCTTAGACCCTAAGAATGATTCAGCCCTGCCCGGGAGCGAGGGGCGTCTCAAGCGGCGGCGGCTGACGTGGGCGCAGGCTGCTCGAGCGGCGGCGCAAAGCGCGCCCCCACAAAAAGCGCGAGCGCGGAGATGACCATGGCTACCAGCGTCAGGGCCAGCCCGAGACTGAGGTTGCTGCGGTCCGAGACCCACCCAATCATCTTCGGCGAGGGAACGTCGCCGAGCGCGTGGATGAGAAAAAGCTCTATCGCGATGGCGCTCGATCGCACGGCTGCGGATACTGAATTCACCACTGCGGTGTTGAGGGGCCCGGTGCTGAGGAAGAGAAAGAATTCGGCCACCGCGATTGAAGGGAGCACCAGAGGCCGCGGGCCAAAAAACGCAAGCAGCGCTCCCGGGAGGGCGATGAGGCAGCTCCACGCTGACAATAGATAGAGTGCGCGATGATTCGTCCGCAGCCAGCGTTGCGCAATCCAGCCCCCCGCCCAGGTGCCTGCGATCCCGTCAACCACCGTGATGGCGCCGAGAGCGAGGCCGGCAGAAGAGAGTGAAAAGCCGTTACGCGTGAGAAAGGTCGGCATCCAGTTTGAAATGCCCCCGATCGAAAACGTCCACATGGCCATGCCGAAGACCGCCAGCAAATACGGACGGTTATGGAAAAGCCCCACGACCCGCTCAACGAGGGAGACCGGCACGCCGGACGGTGGTGCTTCGGAAGCACCGCGAACAGGCTCGGGAACCTTCCACCAAAAAAGCAGCGTCGCGATCAGGCCAGGAACAGCGGCAACATAAAACGGCTGCCGCCAGCCGTAGCGTTGCCCGAGCATTCCGCCCACCAGGTAACCCAGCGCGGCGCCGACCGGGATCGCAACATAGAAGATGGACAGCACGCGGTTCCTATCGCGCGCTCCATAGAGGTCGGAGATGAGCGCCGGAGCAAAAATACAAAAGCTGGCCTCGCCGATACCGACGATGGCGTGGCGGAATAAAAGTTCGTGATAGGTGTGGACCGTCGCGGTGAGCAGCGTAGCCACGCTCCAGATCAGGCCGCCGGCAATGAGTAGCGGCTTGCGCGCGTAACGGTCACCTAACCAGCCGGTAAGCGGCGCCGCAATCATGTAGACGAGAAAGAAAACCGAACTCAACGTGCCGATCTGATCATCGTTGAGAGAAAAATCATGCTGAATGATCGGCTGCACGCCCGGCAGCACATAGCGATCGAGATAGTTGACCAGGTTGAGCGTGGTCAGTAACGTGAGCGCGAGCGCGGCATGGGATGCAGGGTTGGCCGGACGCTTCACTGTGGGGCTGGACATGTCCGGAAAGCATAGCAGGCGGATATAAAATGACAGACGCTGGAGGCGTCATGCGCGATATCAGAAAAACGACTGTGGGCATTCTTGCATCGGTAATGTTGTGCGCTTCGCTGGGAACACTCGCGCAAGACAGTCTGAGCTGGCCGCGCCAGGTATTCAAAGCCAAGACATACTGGGTGGAAAACAAGACGGGCAAGGTCGCGGTAGAAAATGGTCTCGATGACGCGATGACGAAGTGGGGACGAATGACTTTGGCCGATGACGACTCGACGGCCGATATCAAATTTCTGCTCACCCGTCCCGGAGTGCAAAACACCACCAAGCAGGACAATAAAAAGGACGGCACCTGCTGCGACACCAGCTACTCCAGCAGCTTCACCTTCGACACCGAGATGCGCGTTTATGCCAGGGGTGAGGGCAGCTACTTCTACTCCACCTCAGCCACCGGCAGCTCAAAGAAGACCGGGCAGAATCTCGTAGACAACTTCAAGAAGAACTTCGCTCAATAATCTTGCTCCAACAAAAGCAGGACCGAGCTAACGGACTTTCAGGCCGCGGATACCGCGCCTCGATGGTCGTCGCGATGCCTCCGCGAGGCCGGAACTCCCCGGTGACGACGGCCCATACCGGCCCGCAAGCCCGGACGACATCTTCCAGGACGCGATTCACTACGTTCTCCTGGAATATTCCCAGGTTGCGATACGCGAAGAGATATTCCTTGTAAGACTTCAGCTCGAGACAGCTCTTCCGCGGCATGTAACGCAACACAATCCGGCCAAAATCGGGCAGGCTGGTCTTCGGGCATACCGACGTAAATTCCGGATCATCAATCAGGATTTCGTAGCCGGGAAACTGATTCGGCCACGTCTCGATATCGGGGAAGGCATGGTTCACCCCGGCACTGGCATGTTCATCGGTATAGCGGCGGACGTTTTTGCGGGCAGAAGCAGGCATGAAGATATTTTAACGGGCGCTAAGCGTCCGCAAAACTCTCGGTCCCGCGTATTAAAGCAATGCTTTAACTCTTCGGAATTACGACGAACGGTCCCGCCTCAGCCGGTACATCGCCGAGGAATGCAGGCCGCAGCAGATTCCCTGGCAGCCCCAGCTTCCACGACGGCGACTCGAGCTCCGGCATCGGCTTGGCCTCAAAAAGCTTGCGGCACTGTCTCGCTGTCCAACGCGCCCAGGTGCGGGATTTCTTTCGCCGGGCACTATCGGTCGAGATCCCGGTTCCGGCGTACATCTGGCGATAGAGCTTCGACAGAAACATGAAGGCCACGCGGGCGCGCAGGGTCGGCGTGCAGGCAGACCGCTGCCAAATCGCGCTCCAGGTATAAAAGCGGTCCCACACCCGCTGCGTGCGGTCGCGAATCTCGTCCGACGTCATCGAGGGATGCGGGGTAAACATCTTGGGCCGCACTTCGATCGGGATCAGCCAATAGCGCGTGATCGGTACTCCGTCCACCAAGGTCGGATTCCTGGCCTGCTGTTTTTCCCAGCCGGTAAAGTCAACCGTGCCGGGGAACGGCGTCATCATGACGAACTGCGCAAACGTGACTCCGGCCTTGAGCGCCATCTCAACCGTGGCTTCAAATGTCTCCGGCTTGTCGGTCGGCAGTCCGAAGATAAACGAGCCCAGCACGTGAACTCCGTGCTGCTTGAATGTCTGCAGCTGCTTCGCCAGCGCCTCACCCGAGTAGTTGAAGTCTTTGTAAACCGCCTTCAGGCCTTCCGGAGTCACCGCCTCGACCCCAACCAGGGCGCCCTTGATGTTCGCCTTTCGCATGGCGTCGAGAAACTCGGTGTCTTCGCCTGCTTCCATCGTGATCTGGGTGAAGAAGACCATGTCCTTGGGCAGCTTGGCGAGATCTTCCATCAGCTGGAAGCGCTCGGCGCGAATCGCCGTCAGCTCCTCGACCCGCGCGAGGTTGTTCTGCTGGCGGGCAAGCCGCAAATCGGTCAGCGTGACAGGATAAAAGTTATCGTCCGCCAGCGCGATGAAACGGAAACCAATCCTGCGCAGCGCGACGATCTCATCAATCACATTCTGATAGGGGCGCTGCCGCGGCTTCTGTCCGTCGGTGCGCCATACACTGCAAAAAGAGCAATGCTTCGGGCAGCCTCGAATGGTCTGCACCGACGCCCACATATATTTGTCGCGCGGCATCAGGTCCCAGCGAGCGGCGAGAAATTCTTCTCCACCGATGCGACCGCCTTCATAAATTGTCTCTGGCTTGCCGGCGATGCAATCGTTGACCACTTTGCCCCATGCCAGATCGCCGTCACCCTTGACCACGGCATGCGCCTGGCCGAGCTCGATCGCTTCAGAGGGAAAGAGCGTGGCGTGAATTCCGCCATAGACCACCCATGCTCCGCGGGCCCGGGCCATGCGTCCGACCTCGTAGCCACGAAGCGCGTTGCCGGTGTGAACGCTGATACCAACGATGTCGCCCGGGGCGATGCTCTCGGGCACAATCTGCTCGAGCGATTCGTCCACCAGGATGGGATCGCCTGCCGATTGCGGCGTTGCAGCCGCCAGAACAAAAAGCCAGCGCGGCGTGATGACAGCTGTACCAAACGAATTGTCGCTGGGATTAACCAGGTGAACGCTCATCCAAAGACCTTTCCTCGTGTGAGTACGGTGGCTTCAGAGAACGTCTCTAAATTGTCTTGCGAAGCATTTACCGAGCTACAAGACCTGGCCGGGGATCTAAAGGATCAGCGGTCAACGGTCTGTTCGCCGGACTCTGTCGTCCATCATACATACCCGGCGGGTGCCCATGGTGAACCAAATTTAAGGCCGTGCGGCGGGAGCTACTGCATTGGCCGCGTGGCAGACTGGTCTTCCACCCGCACGACGGTGCATGGCACTTCTTTTCCCGCGGCGCTTCTGACCTTGCCCTTGTTGCCGTTGAGCTGATAACCCAGCGAACTGCCAACAACAAAATCGGTAGCCTTGAGAGCCTTGTCGGCCGGAGTGCGGCAGGTGTATTGCTTGCCTGCGGCGACGAACAATAAATCGTACTGCTGATGTTTATGACTCTTGTCCGTGGTTCCGGTGGGCTGCAGGTCCTTCAGCGTGGCGACGCCCTGCAACTTCACAGCCGCACTCGCGGTGATTGCCATGGCAACAATCAGCAGCGCACTTCGGTGGATTTTCCGCATGATCTGACCTCCGGCCTGATTGTATTGGCCAACGCCTGCCTGCCGCCAGCGCCTCTCGCCGCAACCCCGCCTCTGGAGGCGGGCCGTCACTGACTTTGACGGCGCATCATCGGTTAACAAGGACGGCGCATCATCGGTCAACAAGCGAAAGGATTGCATCGCAGACCCTCCGGGAAGCGTCCTATATACTTCACAATTGCCGAATGAACGGGACAACGACAGCAACGCGCCGACGCACAATTTGGGTGATAGCGGGCGCCATTTTGCTGGTCCTGGTCTTTCTCGGAGTACGGCAACTGACCAACGGCGCTCCTGAAGTTCGCGTCGCACAGGTCGTGCAGGGAAACCTGCTGGCGACCACAAGCACAAACGGAGTGGTCGAACCGGTCAGCGATTTTCAGGTGCACAGCCCGGTAGCTGCGTCAGTAAAGGCAGTCTATGTTCATGAGGGCGAGCTGGTTGATAAGGGCAAGTTGCTCTTGACCCTGGACGACAGCAGCGCTCGCGCAGCCCTCACCCAGGCCGCCGCTGCTCTCAAGGCGGCTGAAGCCAATCTGCAAGCGGTGCAGCATGGCGGCACGCAGGAGGAGCAGCTCACTCTGCTAAACCAGACCGGGCAGGCGGCGGCGGAGCAAAAGCACGCGGAACAAAGTTTGGCAGCAATCCAGAAGCTTGCGACGCAGGGTGCGGCCTCTCCGGCTGAGGTGCAGGCGGCACAGCAACGATTAGACACCGCAAATGCCGCCCTCCACCTGGCACAGCAACGCAAAACGGACCGCTACGCGCCGCTCGATGTCGAGCACACGCAGGCATCGCTGACCGATGCGAAAGCGCAGTATGCCGCGGCGCTCAATACGATCAACCAGGCAAATGTACGCGCCCCATTTTCGGGAACGGTGTTTTCCTTGACCGTCCAGGCGACGGACTACGTATCCATCGGCCAGAAATTGCTCGAGCTGGCTGACCTCAGCCACCTGCAGGTGCGCGCTTATTTTGATGAGCCCGAGGTTGGCAAATTGGCCCTGGGGCAACAAGTGACAATGGTCTGGGCGGCGAAGTCGAACCGCGTCTGGCACGGACACATTGCCCGAATGCCCGCGACGTATCGTGCACTATGGCACACGGAATGTCGGCGAGGTCCTGATCACGGTGGACGACGCGGACGGCGTCCTGCTGCCCGCGACAAACGTAACCGTCACTGTAACGACGACGGAGAAAGACGGCGTGCTGCTGATGCCGCGCGAGGCGCTCCGTCTCGGCGAAGGCCAATCGGGCAGTTACGTTTATGTTGTCCGCGGCCGCAAGCTGCGCCGCCAGGTTGTGAAGGTGGGAGCGGTCAACCTGATCCAGGCCGAGGTGCTCTCCGGTCTGCAGAAAGATGACGTCGTGGCCCTGGGCTCGGTGAATGGCGTTGCATTGCGCAACGGCATGGAGATCAGCGTCGCGCCGTGAACCTTGCCGCTTTAAAGCGCGACCCGAAGCATCGTCTTGTTTAGTGCGGGAATAATCCTCTCTCTCTCGGCTTTCGGCTGGGGCCAGAATAGCCAGTCGCAGCGCCTAGACTCAGTCCACGAAATGTTGCAGCAAGGGCGGGCCGACGCAGCGGAGGCGATGTTGAAGAACGCGCTGGACAGCAAGCCAGGGCCGGCCGCAGTGGATGTCGCCGAAGCCAACAATCTTCTCTGCCGGGTCTACTACTCCGAGGGGCGATGGAGCGATGCGCTCGCAGCATGCAAACAATCCGTTGCCGCCGAACCGGCGAACGCTAACTACCATCTCTGGCTGGGGCGCGCATTTGGCGAGCAGGCCGAGCACGTCACGCTGGTGAAGGCTTACCAGCTGGGCAAGCAGGTGCGAACGGAATTTGAGACCGCAGTCCGGCTGGCTCCTGAAAATCCCGCCGCACTTCGCGATCTCGGCGAGTTCTATGTGGCCGCTCCGGCGATTCTCGGTGGCGGAATCGGCAAGGCACGGGCAATCGCGTCCCGGCTCGCTCCGCTTGATCCCGAAGGCCAGCACTGGCTGCTCGCGTTGATTGCCGAGGCGGCGAAGGACTACACCACTGCGGAAGCCGAACTCCGCGCCGGCATCAGCGTTGCGAAAGATCCCGCAGAAGCATGGATGGAGCTGGCGTCGTTTTACCAGCGCCGCGGCCTGCTCGATGCAATGGAGCAGTCAATCCAGCAGGGCGCCGCCGCCGACAAGCAGAACACCAGCGCTCTGGTAGATGGGGCCTCACTGCTGCTGCGCACCGGGCGAAGCACCGACCTGGCAATCAGCTTCCTGCAGCGCTATCTTGCCGGCGGACATCTAAGCGAAGACGCGCCCGCATTTGCAGTGCACGCCAGGCTGGCCGACGCTCTGCGCCGCAAAGGCGACGACGCTGCAGCCGCTGCGGAGTCGGCCGCTGCAAAAAATTTGGCGCACTCCTATCAGCCCGGGAGTTATCGTGGGCACTGACCGGAGCGAGGGAACGGTAGAATCTGGCTTGACCGGAGTGATGAGAGTTTTGCGGAATACGACGCGATCGGGAACCCGGAAGGCGCTATGGCTGATCGTCGGACTGGCTTGCGCGGCCCTGTCGGCGAACTGCGCCCGGGCACAGGTTTCATTCGGCACAGCGGTGGATTTGGCGCTGCGCAATAGCGATGCAGTGAGGATCGCAGAAGCCGATCAGGCGAAAGCGAAAGCCGCGCTCGATGAAGTCAAGGACGCCTACATTCCGTCGCTCACCTTCGGCTCGGGACTGGCGAAGGGCACCGGCTTCCCTCTTGGCGATCCCTCGGTGGTGCGGCTGGTAGCGCAGGGGCTCGTGTTCAACGATTCTCAGCGGGACTTCATACGCGCCTCGCGAGCAAGTCTGCAGGCAACGGCAGTCTCTGTAGAGGACACGCGCCAGCAGGTAATTCTCGACACTGCGCTGACCTATGCCGAGCTGGATGCCACAGAGAATTCACTCACGGCTCTGCAGGGCGAAGAGGCCGACGCCAAAGACCTGGTGCGCATCACGCAAGAGCGGGTGCAAAACGGAGTGGACGCAACCGTCGAGCTGAAGAAGTCGCAACTCCGCGCCGCCCAGGCGAGGTTGAAACGCGTAGACCTCGAAGCCCAGGCCGACGTGCTGCGCGAACACCTGGAGGCTCTCACCGGCATTCGCGGCGGCTCCTGGCGGACCGAGGCGGACAGCATCCCGGCGTTTCCTGCACTGAATAGCGATGACGAATCGCATCAGATGGCGATGGATAGCAGCGCGGCCATCAAAGAAGCCGCGAAGCTGGCTGATGCGAAACAGCATTTGGCATTTGGGCAGCACAGAGTGTTGTGGCGTCCGCAGATTGATCTGTTGCTGCAATACGGCTACTACTCCAACTTCAACGACTACTCCCAGTACTACAGCAGGCAGCTTCCTCCGAATAACATCGTGGCCGGCGTGCAGATCACGCTGCCCCTCTTTAATGTCGCGCAGGGCGCGCGGGCCCGCCAGGCCGACGCCGATTCCGTCAAAGCCTTCCGCCAGTTGGACCAGACACGCCATCAGGTCAGCGAAGACATAGTCCGGCTGCGCCGCGCGGTGGAGCAGACCGATGCCGCCGAGGATGTTGCCCGGCTGCAGCACGAGCTCAGCCAGAGCCAGTTGCAAGCCATCGAAACTCAGGCCACTAGTCCCTATGGCACGCCGGGCTCGGCTCCGGTCACGCCCAAAGACACGCAGGTGGCACGCGTTGAAGAGCGCGCACTGCAGACGGACTATCTGGCGGCGCGTTTGGAACATGTCAAGGCGGAGCTAAGCTTGTTGCGGGAAACAGGCCAGTTGGAAGCCTGGGCGCGCACCGCCTTATCCAGCGGCAAGGGCGCTGGGGCCGCAGAAACAGCACCGCCTGCGAGCGCCCAGCCGTAGCCGATTTGATACCGGCTAAATTGCGGTAAATCAAGGGGCTGGAGCGCTTCTTAGAGTGATAAAATTGGAGTTAATCTATGCCGCTAAAAACAATATTTCTAAATCCCCCTTCGTTCGAGAATTTTGATGGCGGAGCCAGCTCGCGTTGGCCTGCGACCCGCGAGATTGAGTCTTACTGGTATCCCGTCTGGCTGGCCTACCCGGCCGGAATGCTCGAGGGATCGCGGCTGCTCGACGCGCCGCCGCACCACGTCACCGCTACTGAGACGATCGAGATCTGCAAGGGCTATGAGTTTCTCGTGCTGTTCACCAGCACGCCCGGCTGGACCGGCGATCAGAAGCTCGCCGAAGCCATCAAAGCAGCGAATCCGAATATCAAGATTGCCTTCGTCGGGCCGCCGGTGACCACCTCGCCGGACAAGGCGCTCAACGAATGCCCGGTGATTGATTTCGTCTGCCGTCGCGAGTTCGATTTCTCCGTCGTCGAGTTTGCCCAGGGCAAGCCTTTGGACGACATCCTCGGCATCAGCTATCGCAAGAACGGCGCCATCGCCCACACTCCCGACCGGCCGCAAGTGACCGGGGAGCAGTTGGACGAGATGCCGTGGGTCACCGACATTTACAAACGCGACATGGACGTCACCAAATACAACGTGCCGTTCCTGCTGCATCCCTACGTCTCGCTTTACTCCACCCGCGGTTGCCCGGCGCAGTGCACGTTCTGCCTGTGGCCGCAGACTCTGAGCGGCCACGCCTGGCGCAAGCGCTCCACTGACGACGTCGCAGCCGAGATGGCACACGCCAAGGAGCTCTTCCCTAACGTGAAGGAGTACTTCTTCGATGACGATACCTTCAACATTCAGAAGGCACGCACCGTCGAGCTTTGCGCGAAATTAAAGCCTCTGGGGCTCACCTGGAGCTGCACCTCGCGCGTAACCACCGACCGTGAAACGCTGAAGGCGATGCGTGAAGCCGGATGCCGTTTGCTGATCGTCGGCTACGAATCTGGCGATCCTCAAATTCTCAAGAACATCAAGAAGGGCGCGACCATTGAGCGCGCACGAGACTTCACCCGCGATTGCCACGAACTCGGTCTCACCATCCACGGCGACTTCATCCTCGGGCTGCCGGGCGAGACCAAAGAGTCCATCCGCAACACCATCAACTTCGCCAAGGCGCTCGATGTCGAGACCATCCAGGTTTCGATTGCGCACGCCTACCCGGGCACGGAATTTTACGACTTCGCCAAGGAGAACGGCTTCATCATCAATGGCGGCAAGATGGTTGACGACGAAGGCCACCAGGTCGCCCACATCGAATATCCCGGGCTCCCCAAGGATTATGTGCTCGAGATGGTCCACCGCTTCTACGACGAATATTATTTCCGGCCCAAGGCTGCATGGCGCGTCGTAAGCAAGGCGATCGTCAACCGCGACCTCAAGCGGCTTTATCATGAGGCTCGCTCCTTTATGAAGCTGCGCGGCGAGCGGAACAAGATGGTCCGCGAATCCCGCAAGGTTTCGGCCAAGACGGACACCTCCGCGACAGCGGGCGCAGGCGCCTAATTGCACCACCAGACCGAATCGTTAAACAGAGGACACGGCACCCGCCGTGTCTTGCTGTTTGCGGCGGCCATCGAGGGATCGAGACCGTGACTCACACTCTCACTCCCCGGCGATGGCTGGTCTTGGCCGCGATGATGCTGACCGCATCACTGGGCGACACCTTTCTCGACATAGGCATGAAGCGGCTTGGACCGATCTCGCTCAACCATTGGACCGCTCTGATCGGCGCTGTCACTACACCCTGGGTAGCCGCGGGAATCCTGATGCTGCTCGGCTTTCTTGCGTCACAGATGACGGCCCTGTCGTGGGCGGACCTCACCTATGTGCTCCCGGTGACCTCGTTTTCTTATGTGCTGATGGCGGTATTTGCGCGGTTTTGGTTACATGAGCATGTCTCCGCCTGGCGGTGGGCCGGGGTTGCCCTCATCGTCGCGGGAGTGGGTTTCGTCGCCGCAGGCCCCTCGCTCACCGCAACCGATACGGCTCCCAAGGTATTGCCGTGAATACAACGCAGGCGACATGGGCGATAATCGGCGTGATCGTGGCGGCGGCCACGGCCGGCGACGTATTAATGGCGAAGGCCATGCGCAGTGTCGGCGATCTCGACGTGATCAAGGCGCGCGCAGGATTAGGCGGCGCCGTGATTGCTGTCCTCAAGAGCCCTCTGCTCTTCCCGGCGATTGCCTGCATGGGGCTGAGTTTCTTTAGCCTGCTGCTGGCGCTCGATCACGCCGATCTGTCACTTGTCGGCCCAGCCTCGGCATCGCTGACCTTTGCGACGAATGCCCTGGCGGCCAAGATATTCCTGAAAGAAAACGTAAACCGCCGGCGATGGGCGGCCGCGGTCTGTGTGTGCGCGGGAGTGGCGCTGCTCGCGCGATGAGTCTCCGACGCTTCCCTGCTTCTCTGACAGCGCTTCGCGGCTTGGCGATTGCCGCCATCGTCTGCGCTTCGGTTGCCGCATTCACCAATGCGCAATTCAGATACCGGGAATTCTTCAGCGGCGTCACCGTCGGCATTCTGCTGGTGCTCGTGATCTCACTCTTCAGCGCGCATCCCGCCGAAGTAGAGGCGCCGCCGGCATCTTTACCCCCAGGCAATGAATCCGGGAGAACGGACCTGCGCAAGTAACGGGGCTTGGGGCCGGCGCCCGGCTTACTTCGATCCGTTGCGATTCGGCGAAGGCAAGAAGAGTCGCATCAGGCCTGCAGGCGCAAGGTCCGGCTGCAGAAAGCGTGTTGGACGGCCGGCCGCCGCGGCGACAGCCTGCGCGGCAAGATAGCCGCTACGCGTGGCGCCCTCCATGGTTGACGGCCACCCGGTCGCCGTCCAATCGCCCGCGAGAAATGCGCGTGGCCAGGGACTGACGTGGGCGGCCCGCGAAGCATTCAATCCCGGCGTAACGCTAAAAGTCGCCTGCACCTCTTTGACCACCGCGCTCTTGATAATCTGCGCCCCGATGGCGGCTGGAAAAAACTGAGGCAGCTCCTGCATCGCGAGATCAATGATCTCCTGCCTCGACATCGGGAGCATATCCACAGAAGCGCTTGCGACCAGCTGAATGTAAGATCCCGGGCTCGATGAACCGTCCGGCGGCGGCAGCTTCGCTTTTTGAAAAATCCATTGGATGGGCGACTCCAGCAGTGCTGCCTGGTCAAGGTCAGTAATCACGCGGTCGAGCCAGAGATGAATACCGGTGATGGGCGACGCTTGAAAACGTTCCAGCGATTTCTGCAGCGCTTCAACCGCCAGCGGATCTCCGTCCGGAATCAGGGGCAAGAGCTTCCGCATCCCTTCAAACGGAACTGCGAAGACAATCGCATCCGCCTCATACGTTTTCACCCCGGTGACAACACTCCATCGGGAAGTCTGGGCATTGAACCGGAAAGCCTCCACCGACGCTCGCAGATCAATCTGGCCTTGCCGCGCAGTGATGTAATCCGTCGCGTGCGCATAGAGCTCACCAAGCGGCACCGCGGGTATTCCCAGGTAACCCGCCGTTCGCGATTTGAGAAACGACTCTTGAAAGACCTGCGCCGCGTAGTGGACCGAGACCCGATCCGGCTCGTCATTCAGCGCACTCACGATGACCGGCCGCCAAAAGCGTTCAATCGCTCGCGCCGTCTGGCGATGGCGGCTCAACCAGGTCTGGAAATTCTCGTTACTGTCTGGAGGCAACGCATGAGAAAGAGCCATCAGCGCGCGGCCGATGCCGACTTTATCCTCGAACGACAGCATTGGCGCAGAGAGGAAACTCATTGCCGTGTGCAGCGGCGCGGGCAGCGCTGACGAACGGACCGTCGAACGCCGCCCACCAGGCTCTACAAACGTAATGCTGTCAAACCAGCGAATGCTCGCCTCGGCGCCGATGGTGCGATAGAAGTGCTTGAGATTTGTGCAACACCCGAGCAGCACATGCTGGCAGTTATCTATCGTTTCGCCCGTGCCGGGATGCTCGTAGGAGGAGGCCCGCCCACCGACGTAGGGACGCCGCTCCAGCAATCGCACACGAAATCCGGCGTCGGATAAAGCGCAGGCCGCCGAGAGCCCGGCGATACCGGCCCCGATGACGATCACATCGCGAAAGTCGCCTTGCCTGGCAACGCCGCCGGTTGGAGTTGAACTCACGAGAAGAATTTCCTGATCCTGATGCGCAACAATTGCGACAGCCCGCGACCGAGAATGAGGAGCTTCTCTGGCGTGCTTACTGATATTTTCTCAGAAAAGACATCGAACTCGTTGGCAGAAATCCGCTCGAGCAGTCTCCGATAAATTGTGACCAGCGTGGTGAGCGCAGGACGGGCATCGGCATCAATCAGCGGCAACAAATCGTTGGCAGCTCGATAGTAAGACCGGGCGCGGTCCGCCTCAAACGCCAACAATTCCCGCAGATTAGGCGTGAGATCGCTGCTGGATCGGGTGCCGGCCAACTGTGCAGCATTCACGCCGAAGCGCTCCATATCTTCAACCGGAAGATAGACGCGATCGAGTGAAGCGTCCTCGCGAACATCGCGAAGAATGTTGGTGAGCTGAAAGGCAACGCCGGTCTCTTCGGCGAGTTGCTCGGCGCGCGGGTCGGAATAACCAAAGATTCGTATGCAAACCAGGCCAACTACCGAGGCGACGAGATAGCAATAGCGATAGAGCTCCTCGAATGTCCGGTAAGGCGTTTGCAGACCAGCGGGTGAGTCCGACGCAGTGGCGCCGTCGAGCAAATCCATCGCCGTTCCCTGCACCAACTGGTCGAGTAGTTCAGCCGGTATCGAAAATCTTTTACTGGCGTCCAGCAACGCCACAAAAACGGGCTCAGCGGAAGTGCCACTCGCGAGCGCGGCGTGCCAGCCTTCGATCCACTCCAGCAATTGCTTTTGACGCTCTGCCGGAGCCTTTGCCGGGTCGTCAGATATGTCATCGGCGCGGCGCATAAATGCGTAGACCGCGCAGATTGCATCCCGCTTATGTTGCGGCAGCGCGAGAAATGCGAAATAGAAGTTGCGGGCACGGGCGCGCGCGATGCGACGGCACACTCGGTAGGCTTGCTGCAGCGAGGCTTCCGAACTTCCCGCCTCGCTCACCGCGTTGTCCCTTTCGAGACCCCGGGCAGCCACTTCGATGCCAGGGCGCGAACTAATAGTGCAATCTTGCGCGAGCGGGAAATCGCTGGCCGGGCACGCAGGACGTCGTAATCCTGAGCCTCGACCGCGCGAAGAATTTCCAACCCTCCCCGGCTGAACAGGTCGAGATCAACCGCCAGCTCGCGATCCACCATTCCGATCAGCGGCAATCCCTGAGCGAACATCTGCCGTGTGTACCCGACCTCATGTCGCATGAGTTCAATAAACGGTGGCGTGGCGACGCCTGAGCGGATGACCTCTTCGCTAACTCCGAACTTCTGCATATCCGACTCGGGAATATAAATCCGGCCCCGGGCATAATCATTGCCAACGTCCTGCCAGAAGTTGGCCAACTGCAGAGCGCTGCAGGTGTAATCGGAGAGTCGCTGGCGCTCGGCATCGGAATATCCGCAAATGTAGAGCACGAGATGCCCGACCGGATTCGCGGAGTAGCGGCAGTAGTCGAGGACCTCGTCCATGGTCGCGAATCGAGTGATCGTCTGGTCGCGACGAAACGCAATCAGCAAATCGTTAAACGGCTGCTGGGGAATCTTGCAGACCCGAATCGTCTCGCCGAGCGCAACAAAAACCGGATGACGCGCCTCGCCTCGATAGCAGGCGTCGAGCTCTCGCTGCCAGAGATCCAGCAATGCGAGCGACTGGTCGCGATTGCCAACCTCATCTCCGAGATCATCAGAAATCCGGCAATACGCGTAGACCGCATGAAAGTGGGGCCGAAGACGCGGCGGCAGAAACCACGACGCGACATGGAAATTCTCGTAATGCGACTCCGCAAGCCGGCGACAATATTCGCGCGCATCCTCAAGCGATGGTGTCGTATCGGGGATGCGGTATTCAGGGGGAAGTTTTGCCCACCCGGCCCGAACCAGCTCCTCCGCAGACGCGCTCTCAGATGAATTGGTCAGAGTCGCATTCATACTTTCCCCGGAGTGATCACGGTCTTAATCTCGTTCGAGCGCTGCATCAGCCGTTCCAACGCCGGCTGCAGGCCCTCCAGTGGCGCGTGGCCGGTAAGAAAATCCGCGGCGCGAAACTGCCCTCCGGTAATAAGCGCAAAGGCGCTGCGCACGGTCGCCGGAGTGTGGTGAAAGCTCGCCTTGAGCGTAATGCTGTTGTAGTGCAGGTGTGTCGTGTCGAGCTGCACCAGCGTGCCCGAGGGCGGGCCGCCAAAAAAGTTGACGATGCCTCCGCTGCGCACCATATCCACTGCCCATTGCCACGTTACCGGTTGGGCGACTGCTTCGACGACTACGTCCGGTCCGCGCAGCCGCGGGGTCAGAGCGCGTACCGCATCAATTGGATCGCCAGTATCGGTGATCTGCACAACGTGGCGGGCGCCGAAATGTTTCGCGGCTCCAACCTGCGCGTCGTGTTTTACGACCGCAATGACTTCAGCGCCCAGCAGCGCGGCCGTGTGAATAAAGAGCAGCCCGATCGGCCCTGCCCCGATGATCGCGACCGAATCCCCCGCAGCAATGCCCGCCTGCTCAACTCCCAGGACCACACATGCCAGCGGCTCAGTCAGAGCGGCATGCTCCAGAGGAACGTCGTCAGGAACATGCAATGTGTTCTTCGCCACGATGCGCGCCGGTATGCGGAGAAACTCAGCGTATGCCCCGTTGTTGAAGAGCAAGTCTTCGCAAAGATTCTGCTGGTCGTGGCGGCAAAAATAGCACTCATCGCAAGGCGCGGAGTTCAGGGCGACAACCCGGTCGCCCGGAGAAAATTCCCGCACGCCCTCTCCGACAGCGGCCACCACGCCGGCAAGCTCATGCCCAAACGGAAACGGCGGTGTCGCCATGCGAGCGTGATACCCGCGGCGGTAAACCTTAAGGTCTGTGCCGCAAGTGAGAGCCGCCTCTACCCGCACGACGATCTCGCCCCGCTCAGGCTCGGGAATCGGCACGCTCTCTATGCGCAGGTCTTCCCTGCCATAGAGGACGGCGGCGCGCATGGTCTCGTTCATGACGGCACGGCCATCTGCAGGAGAATTTTCATGGAGTCGGGCTGGGGATTGGATGCAAGCTGGATGGCCTCGACCGCATCCTCCAGCGGAAAGCTGTGAGAAATAAGCGAAGTCAGGTCAAACCCGCTTTTGTAACCGTCGAGTACCAATTTCTCCGCATCCTGCTGAATCACCGCCGAGGAGCTGTAGGAACCGAGCAGCGTCTTCTCATCCATGCAAATGACCGCGGGATCAACCACAACCTCAGAGTGCTGCGTGGCAGCAAAGAGCAGGATGCGGCCACCCGGACGAGCTGCGTCCATCGCCGGCTTGATCAAGGCATTGCTGGAGACGGCTAGAATCACCACATCGGCGCCCCGACCCTCGGTTTCACGCCGCAGCACCTCGGCCGGATCCTCGCCTGGAGCGAGCGGGTGATTGAGACCGAAGCCGGCCGCCAACGCATGGCGCTTCGGATAAAGGTCCGACGTGAAAACTCGCGCGCCCGTGCGACGAGCCAGAGCTGCAAGCAAAATTCCAATCGGCCCCTGGCCAATGACCAGCACCGTTTCATCCGCCTGCAGCTGCAGGTTATGGATCGCCTTGTAGCAGGTGTTGACGGGCTCAATCCACACGGCCTGCTCAAATGGCACGCCCTCGGGAATTCGCACCAGACCTCGTTTGGCGATCCAGTCGCTCACGCGGATGTACTCCGCGAAGCCTCCACCGGATGGCTCGAATCCCGCCGTCGTACCCACCCGCTTGTACGATTCGCACTGCGCAAATGTCTTCTTGCTGCAGTAGTAGCAATCGCCGCACGGGATGTGGTGATATGCCATCGCCCGGTCGCCGATCTTCCACGTAGTTACCCCGGCTCCGACAGCAGCCACGGTGCCGGCCATTTCGTGTCCGAAGATGCGCGGCGCCGAGTGCGATCCACTATGAATTTTCTTGAGGTCGGTTCCGCAGATTCCGCAGGCGTGAATGCGCAGCAGCACTTCCCCTGGGCCAATCTCGGGCACCGGAACAGTTTCCAGCCGCACATCATCTTTACCGCGATATACAACAGCGCGCATCGTCCGCGGCACGGCAACGGTCGAGACTGGTTCGGAAGTGAGAGTCGAGGATGCCATAGATAGCTCTTATTAGGATAAATGCTTCTGCGGCTGCTCCGCGAGCCATTGCCGGAGTGCCGTGGCTAACGACTGAGCGGCGACCTTCGCGCCGCGGCCGAGCTCACGCGCAGGGCCCCACAAAGATGGGCGCACCAGCACATGGGCCGCAAAAGCTAGGGCGCGAAATTGTCCATCCACCGTTGCGAAATCGTTGAGTATTGGCAGGCTATGCGCGGCGTCGTCAGAGATAGATTTGAAGCAGAAAAATGGTATCTGGCGAGCTGCTGCGAGCCGGCCCAGTGCGGCCGCTTCCATCTCGACCAGCTGGGCAGAATAAGTGACGGCGAGCCGGGCCTTCTCTTCCGCCGACGCGATTTGCGCCGTGGTGACTGCGATCGAACCGTCTCCCTCAGCACATGCGTAGCGTTCTCCCGTCCGCACGTCAATCACGGTGGAGGGGCGATACACCTGACCCAGGTGGGCAGCCGCGGCGAGCGCCCCGGCAAATCCTACAGACACGATGGCCGAGATCGGTCCGACGGATTGGGCCGCTTCGAGCGCAAGTGTGGCCCGCGCCTGCCCCATGCCCGCGCACGCCACGATGGCCTTGTCACTGGCCGCGAGAAAAATCCTGTCGCCCTTCCGTTGGGGAGCCACTCGTGGCCAGCCGGCCACCAGCGGGGCGACCTCCCGCGGAAGCGCAGCAATGATTGCGATGCGGCCCGTTTCACTCATGATGCGGGCGCATAACCATGGGCGCGAAACCACTCGATGGCGGCACGCAGCGCGTGATAGACGGGAACGATTTGGAAGCCCAGCTCCGCTTCCGCCTTTGCGGATGCGGCGAACATCTTCTTGCGCCCCATACGAACGGCCTCAACCGTGGCGCGCGGTTCTCGACCCAGCAGGCGGCCCTGAATATTCTCGTCGAAGAACGCGAAGATCATCGCGACATCATGAGGGACACGCAGCCGGGGCGAAGGAATTCCCGTTATCGCCGACATCTTGTCGAGCATCTGTTTCAGCGTCAGGTTTTCTCCGCCAAGGATGTAGCGCTCACCGGAACGCCCTTTCTCAAGCGCCGCGGCATGTGCGCGCGCCACCTCTGAGACGTCCACCAGATTGAGCCCGGTATCTACATACGCCGGGAACTTGCGGTTCAGGAAGTCAACGACGATCCTGCCCGTCGGCGTCGGCTTGATATCTCCTGCGCCCAATCGGAGTCGTGGGATTAAGAATGATCACCTGCTGGCCCGCACGCGCGGCAGCTATGGCCTCTTGCTCGGCAAGGAATTTCGAGCGCTTGTAATGCCCGACCATGTTGTCGAGCGAGACCGGCGAGTCTTCATTCACTATCGTGCCGTCGGACCGGAAGCCCATCGTCGCGACACTCGATGTGTAGACGAATCGCGGCACGCCCGCTTCCCGGGCCAGCCGCAGCAGATCGCGCGTTCCCCCAACGTTGGCCGCATACATCGCCTCCGGGTCGCGCACCCACAACCGGTAATCCGCTGCCACATGAAAAACTGCGTCGCAGCCGGCAAGCGCTGAGGCTAGAGTTTCCGGCTGGCGGAGATCGCCGATGACGGTCTCGGCGGGAATGCCTTCGAGATTCGCAAGGTTGCTGGTCGAGCGGACCAACAATCGCAGCCTCGCACCCTGAGCCGCAAGCGCGCGCGCTACGTGGCTACCGATGAAGCCGGTGGCTCCAGTGAGGAAGAGAGTCATTCTGAGCAGGCGAGGAGGATTGTAACGCTACAGGGTCTCGGCTTCGATACCGATGTTCTTTTCCCCAGCCGCCTTCTTCTCCCAATACTTTCTGACCCAGGCGTCGAAGGACTTGCCGGCCGCCGTGTCGCGCCCGGTGAAAGCCAGCGCCGCGATATCGCTGTAGGCGACCGAACGCTTCTCGCCGGAGTCTTTCGGGAATAGGCGAACGAAGGAATCGTCCAGATTCTTGCCCGCCCGCCGGTCAAAGATGTAGCCTTCGATCTCGGTCGCCGCTCTTCAGCGTAATCGTGATGTCCCCGCGATAATCAAACGCCTTCTCAAGCGCATCGCGAATCTCATCATCGGTGGCGAGCTCCGGAATCCATCCCTCAAGCTGGGCGTGGGCGAAGCCGGGCGCGACCTCGAGCGCATCTGGATTTGAAACCTTGGGCAACTGATCTGGCGTCGGCACTGAAGCAGCAACTGGATTACTCATGCGGTCGTATTCTCCAGCACCTGGGTCTTCACTTCCAACTGCACCAGGGGATTTTGCGAATGCGCCGGAGTGAAGTCTTCGTTCAGCAACCGCTCGGCGTTCTCGTCATTGTGGCGCGAGAAAAGGATCGCCTTCGTCGTGTCCCACAGTCCGCGCAGCGAGCTAAAGGTGTGGTCAACGCCGCTGGCTTCATATCCGGAATGCACCATGCAGTTCGCGCAGCGCGGGTTGCCGCTCTCGGTGCCGTAGTTTGCCCAGTTGGTCGCTTCCATCAACTCTGAAAAGGTATCGGCATAGCCGTCCTGCAATAGATAGCAGGGCTTCTGCCAGCCGAAGATGTTGTAGGTCGGCATGCCCCAGGGCGTGCAGGTGAACTCGCGCTTGCCCATCAGAAATTCGAGAAACATCGTGAGCATTAAAGCGCCAGGTCTTCTTGCGATTCGAGAGAATGGCGCGGAACAGCTTGCGCGAGCGGGCGCGGCCGAGAAAGTGCTTTTGATCGGGCGCCTTGTCATAGGTGTAGCCGGGCGAAAGCATCATGCCCTCGACGCCCACTTCCATCATCTCGTCGAAGAATGCGCGGACCGAATTCGGATCGGCTCCGTCAAACAGCGTCGTGTTGGTGGTCACTCTAAATCCCTGCGCAACCGCCTTCTTAATGCCCTCAATCGCCTTGTCGTATGTGCCTTCGCGGCAGACCGAAAAGTCGTGGTGCTCGCGATCGCCATCCATGTGCACTGAGAAGCTGAGGTATTTGCTCGGCTTGAAGAGATGCAGCTTCTCGCTCAGCAGGATCGCGTTCGTGCACAGGTAGATGTACTTCTTGCGCGCGACCAGGCCTGCGACGATCTCGGCAATCTGCGGATGCAGCAGCGGCTCGCCGCCGGGGATTGAAACCATCGGCGTGCCACACTCTTCGACCGCGCTGAAACATTCTTCCGGCGATAGCTCGCTCTTCAAGATGTGCGCCGGATATTGGATTTTTCCGCAGCCCGCGCACGCCAGATTGCAGCGGAAGAGCGGCTCAAGCATAAGCACGAGCGGGTAGCGCTTGCGGCCCTTCAGCTTCTGCGTCAGCACGTAGCTGGCGACGGTGCCCATTTGTGAGATCGGAACGGGCATGGTCTCTGGTGCTCTCCTTAAGGCTGCTGCGGCTGCATCGCTTTGTGATACGTGGTCAGCGCGAGCAGCGGAAAGTAGTGGCGGTACATGTGGTAGCCGAGATAAAAGACGCGCGGAAATCCCGTGCCGGTATAAGGACTGACGGTTGTTCTCCTGAGAATTCTCTTCCCATGTGCCGGCGGCATTCTGATGCTGCAGCAGCCAGCGAACTCCCTTGGCGACGGAATCGCTGCGCGTGTCTCCTGCCGCGAGCAGTCCGAGCAATGCCCACGCAGTTTGCGAAGGCGTGCTCTGGCCCACTCCGCGCGTAGTCGGATCGTCATAGCTTGCGCAACTCTCGCCCCATCCGCCGTCGGGATTTTGCACCATGCGAATCCACTCAGCCGCTTGCTGGATCTGCGGTTCATGGTTCCAAATGCCCATCGCTTCCAGGCCGCGCAGCACGAGGAATGTGCCGTAAAGATAATTCACGCCCCAGCGGCCGAACCAGCTGCCGTCCGGCTCCTGCTCGCGGAAGATGAAGTCAATCGCGCGTTTCACACGCTTGTCCTCGCGCGTGTAACCGTAGATCGCCAGCATCTCGAGAATGCGCCCAGTGATATCAACCGTCGGCGGATCCAGCATCGCGTTGTGATCGGCGAACGGAATGTACTGGAAGATCATCTTCGTGTTGTCTTTATCGAAGCTGGCCCAGCCGCCGTTCTTGCACTGCATGGAGAAGATCCAGTCAATCGCCCGCTGGCACACCTCGTGCTGATAGCGCTCCCGCGGGTTGGCAACTTTATTCAGCGCGAGCAGGACCATGCCCGAGTCATCCACGTCGGGATAGAACTCGTTGTTGAACTCGAAGTACCATCCACCCGGCGCCGTGTCGCGGACCTTCACCGCCCAATCGCCCTTGTCGCGAACTTCCTTCGACAGAATCCAGTCCGCCGCCTTCAACAAACGCGGATCGTCTTTAGGACAGCCCGGCCTCGCCGAGCGCAAACATCGCATAGGCTGTGTCCCACACCGGCGACATGCACGGCTGCATGCGGAACGATGCCGGCCGACTTGCCCGGAACTTCCGGCTCTTCGATTCCAAGCTTTTCGAATTCATCCATCGCACGAATTACCTGCGGATCGTCTACTGAATATCCCAGGCACCGCAGCGCGATGATCGAGTTCAGCATGGCGGGATAAATCGCGCCCAGCCCATCGGACTTTTCCAGCCGCGCCAGCATCCACTTCTCCGCCTTCTTCAGCGCGAGAGTGCGAAGCGGGCGGATATGGACGCGCTCCGCCCAGTGCACCATCCGGTCGAGCAAGAGGAAGAAATTGCGCCAGCTGAAGAGCCGGTTGTCCCAGTGCAGCCGCAGCTTCGCATTGGTCCGGCCACCGACGAACAGCTCGTCAATTCCCTGCTCCGGCGCGATCTTCTTGAACGGCTTCTTCGCGTACGCGATCGACAGCGGCACAAGAATCGCGCGCGACCAGGAGGAGATCTCGTAGATGTTGAAATAGAACCAGCTCGGCGCGAGCACAATCTCCGGCGGAATCGCCGGGACAGCGTCGTAGTCATACTGGCCCATGAAGCACAGATAAATCTTGGTAAAAGTGTTGCACTCGGTGACGCCGCCGTTGGCCAGAATCCACTCGCGGGCGCTTGAACCAGAAGTGGATGGTCCGGCAACCAGCCCATCAGCTTGAACGCCAAATAACACTTGACGGAGAGACTGATGTTCGAGGCCCGCCGGGGAAGATGCTCCAGCCGCCATCCGCATTCTGATAGCGCATGGATCTCGTTCAGCGCGCGCTTCAGCCGCTCCGGATCACCGGTGCCCAGCAGGATATGCCGAAGATGTAGTCGGCCTCCAGCATCGAGTCCGCCTCGAGCTCGCCGCACCAGTAGCCGTCCTCGTGCTGCAGGGAGAGCAAAAACTCGCGCGAACGGGCGATGGACTGCCGCCACTTGGTCCAGACCCTCGTCCAGTCGGCCATGCCGGGGAACGGCGCTCACGGAATGTGCAGTCTTGCCATCCATAGTGACGAATTCTACTGAAGCAAAGCTTCAATCCCTCTCATCCAGCGCGGCCAAAAAGCAGGGCCGCAACAGCTGCGGCAGCGAACGCCCAAGCCGCTACTGTGGCGGCTGGGGACGCGCCGGGGCAGCGGCAATGGCCTGCACAATTTCCGGAGGCAGACCAAAACGAACATGCTCTGGCATCACCTCTACTTCTTCGACGTTGCCGAAGCCGTTTCGCTGCAAATAATCGACGACCTCCGCGACCAGAACTTCCGGAGCCGAGGCGCCGGCGGTCAGCGGCAATGGTGTTCACGCCTTCAAGCCACTCGGGCTGGATGGCGCTGAAGTTCTCGATCAGGTAGGCGCATCGGTATTCAGGTTGCGCGAAACCTCAACCAGCCGGTTGGAGTTCGAGCTGTTGTCGGAGCCGACCACCAGCACCAGGTCGGCCTCGTGCGCGACATTCTTCACGGCGACCTGGCGATTCTCCGTCGCGTAGCAAATGTCCTGCGAATGCGGGCCGATGATGTTCGGAAACTTTTGCTTCAGCGCCTGGATGATGTCGCGCGCTTCATCCAGGCGACAGCGTGGTCTGCGTCAGGTAGGCAACCCGATCGGGATCCGGAACCTCGAGAGTCGCAACTTCTTCCACGCTGAGAAACCACCTGGGTCACATCCGGCGCCTCGCCCAGCGTGCCTTCAATTTCGTCGTGGTCGCGGTGGCCAATCAGCACCAGCGAATATCCCTGCTTGCGCAAACTTGACCGCCTCAACATGCACTTTGGTCACCAGCGGGCAGGTGGCATCAATTACCTTCAGTCCGCGTGCCTTGCTGCTCTCCCGCACCGCAGGCGAAACACCGTGAGCACTATAGATGACGCGCTGGCCCTCGGAACCTGGTCAATGTCGTCGACGAAGATCGCGCCCTTCTCGGCTAAATCATTGACAACACGAGCGGTTATGCACAATCTCTTTGCGAACGTAAATTGGCGCGCCAAATGTCTCAAGCGCGATCCGGACAATGTCTATCGCCCGAACCACGCCGGCGCAAAAACCGCGCGGCTTGAGCAGAAGGACACGCTTGGTCACGCGATCGGGAGCTTCCGGGGTGGCCGGAACTGCAGGGGAAATCGTGGCAGTGGTCACCCTTTCAGTATACCGCCTTCGCCCCGAACGTCCGCATCGGAAAGGTCCAGTTTTGCACCGGGAATGGTGCAACTCTAGAGGCCCCCGGAGCCGCACCCTACTGAGCTGGAGCCGCCGGTGGCTTGCTGCCCGGGCGCGCAACGGCATACATCTCCCACGAAATCGTCTTGAAGAGCGCCTAGCGGTCCTTGCCCTCCACGTAAAGATCGAAGTGCGTCCTGTCCGGCAGAAAGCGGAAGTCTGATTGGCGTGCAGGTCATCGAGGACCGCCTGCAGCTTGTGCGCGGCGCCATCCAGATAGAACGTGTCCGCTGTCCCGACGATCAGGTGGATCTTGCCGTCGAGGTCCGGCCCAAGAGTCGGCCAATTTGCTGCACCATGTATGCGCGATGTCGTAATGGTCGTGCCAGTACGGCACCACCGCGGGATCAACATCGCCGGTGTCGCGATTGAACATCTTTTCCGGGCGCCCATCCGGGCCGCGCGGCGAGAACACCCAATCGAACGGACGCAAGCTGGCCGCCATAGGGCCCGATCACGTGCTCCAAGCGCGCGAACGTTCCAAAGTGGCCAGCACTTTTCCCTTGTCGCGAATGAGCGGATAAGGCGTGCCATCGGGCCGGTGATAGACGTTGGCGTGCGGCGCATACAGATCAATGCCGGTGAAGTCATGAAAGTCACTCGGGTCGGGCGACGTCGACCAGGTGCCGCCGAAGACCTTCGGATAGCGGGTCTGCAGCCACAGCGTCGCCCAGCCGCCGGAGGAGTGGCCATTCAGGAAGCGGCTCGCTCGACGTAGCGTCCATGCGGTATTTGCGTCTCGAAGTAGGGGATGAATTCCGTCGTCAGCGCCTGCCCCCACGGGCCATTGTTCACTGAGTCGGCGAACTCATGCGTGCCCGTCGGGCTGGATTCGTCCAGGAAGACCCAGATCATCGGCGGCAATTGCTTTCTTCTGCATCGCGTCATGCATGACTGCCGACATAACTGTCGAGCCGATCAAATGTTCGCGCCGAAGCCGTGAGTGAAATACACCGTCGGAAATTTTTCCTTCGGATGCTCCTTATATCCCGGCGGCAACAGCACCCAGGCCTTTGATCGAAATGATCGGACGTCCCCAGAAATGCGGTCAGGCGGGGCTTTGAACTGGCACACGATCGTCTTCCCGCGTGCTAGCATCCAGCCTCGCGCATCATCGCGACGCGGCCGCATTTCCTTCGGCATCCGGCGGCGCAAAATCTCCACGGGTCGCTTGTCGGAATTGTCCTGACCAGCGTCAGCGTCGGGCCGATCGCTAGTCTTGCTTGTCCAGATGGACGCACGCGACGTCGCTGAACAAATCCCCGGCGCTCGGCCCGTGATAGTTGTAGTCGCGATTCACGTCGAGCAGGACTTGAACGTCATATTCGCCCGCCGGCAGCGTCGAAAATCCCGCCGGGAAAGCAATGTAATCGGTATCAATATCAACGGTTGCTGCCGGGCGTCAAGGTAGTCGACGTCGCGGCGCCGCGACAGATGCTCCGGTGTGATGAAACTCGCCTCTGCACGCTGGTGACCTTGCCCTCGGGTCCCGCCTCCGCCTTGGCTTCCTCTGCGGCTCAATGAAAACAAGAAGGCGTCCCGAAGCTGCGACGTGATCCTTCGGAAGTTGACATGGAAGAAAAGATGGGCGCTGGAAGGAGTAAGCTGTGACGCCCGTGGGCGCGGTGCCTTTGTGCGCTGGGCGTAAACGGGAGCTGCAAACAGACTGAGGGCGAGCAATACGAGCGGCTTATTCATCGTGCAACAGTCTAATTGCTAACTGTCTTTGCGGTAGAGCAGATTTCGCATGGCTTCCCTGCGGGCAGCCTGCACCTCGCGGTCAGCCGCAATCCCGGGAGAACCGCGGCGGACCGGCCTCCTCGTCAGCCACACGGAATGCGGACAGAGGATGGCAAAGCCGGGCTTGTCCGGCTTCAGCTCAAACTCTTGGCCGCAGACAGCGCAGGTCTTGATGGGAAAAGGCATCTGTATGACATTTTAGAAGGCCGCGGAGAAATTCGCCAGATGCGGACCATAGCGGCTGGCCGCGATCATCTCCTGCGCATGCTGCAGCGATGCCTCCGTCAGCTTCGCACCGGAGAGCATGCGCGCAACTTCCTCGGTGCGCTCGGCGATCAGTCCAGCAGCCGGACCGAGGTCCGGGTGCGGCCGCCCTGCTCGCGACTTGTCGACAGCGAAATGCTGATCGGCGAAGGCGGCGATCTGCGGCAGGTGGGTAATGCAGAGGACCTGCTGGCCGCGTGAAAGCATTTTCAATTTCTGCCCGACTGCTTCCGCCGCCCGGCCACCAATGCCGATGTCAATTTCATCGAAGACCAGCGTGCGCGGCTGACTATGCTTGCGCGACTTTCCTGCCGCGGCTCCTTCCTCGACGCTGACTTTCAACGCCAGCAGGATGCGCGACATTTCTCCGCCCGACGCAATCTCGCGCAGCGGGCTTCAACGGCCCGTCCGGCAGTAGTGGCGATGCGGCACGCCACAGTGTCCCAGCCTTGCGACGTCCAATGCGATCTTCCCGCTCCGCGGTCACTGTGACTGCAAATTTCACCTTCATCGCCAACTGATTGATGTGCTGCTCGGCGTGCTTCTCCAGCTTGCGTGCGGCAGTCGTTCGCAATGCGTCAGTTTTGTCAGCTGCGGCGCGGAATGCCGCAGCTGCCTTCGTCGACCTGCTTCCGCAAGTCCGCCAGCAACGCGTCGCGATTTTCAATCTCGGCAAGCTGCTGCTCGACGTCCTGCCCGAAAGCGATGACATGATCAAGCGGCGCCATTGCTGCCCCGCAGAAGCATACTTGCGCTTCATGCGATCGAGCAGCGCAAGCCGGTCCTCAATCTCGGCCAGCCGATCCGGCGACGCCTGAAACTTCTACGCGTAGTCGCGCGCCGTCTCCGCAACATCAGTCATCGACGCGCGCGCTGCGGCCAGTCTGCTGCACGGCCTCGCTCCCACTTCGCGTCATAGCGCAGCAACTCGTCCACTGATGCGCTGCCCGCCGCCAGCAATCCGCTCGCGGACGGCTCTCCGCGTCGTAGAGAAGATCAAACACGCAGACGCCGCGGCATAAGAGTTTTTCTGCATTCGCCAGAGCCGGCGTTCTCCTCCAGCGCCACATCTTCGCCCGCGCTGCAACTTGCGCCGACGGATCTCCTTGCCGCTGGAACAGCCATAGATCGAGCATGCGCAGCCGATCTTGCTCGCCCTGCTCGAGATGCAGCCAGCTGTTGGTTCGCCTCGCGCCACTCGCTGAAGGCAACCGCCGTAGCCTCCGTAGAGATTCCGCCGAACCGGTCGAGCAGCAGCCGCTGCTGCCCGGAGTCGAAGTCCGCCAGGCTCTCGCTCTGCGCATGAATCAGCGCAAGCTCCGGCGCGAGCTGCCGCAACACCGTCACCGTAGCGGGCTGATTATCCACAAAGACGCGGCCTTTTCCGCCTGCCAGAATCTCCCGACGCACAATGATCTCGCCGCTCGCCTTCGACGGCTCCGCATCCAGCCCGTTCGCTTCCAGAATCTTCTGCCCCGCCGGAGTGCTCTCAAAAATGCACGACACCAGTCGCCCGCTCGCTGCCGTGCCGCACCACATCCGGCGACGCCTTTTCTCCCAAAAGCAAAGCCAGCGCGCCAATGAGGATGGACTTGCCGGCGCCCGTTTCCCCGGTCAGCAAATTCAGGCCCGGGCCAAAGCTAACGGCGGCTTGGTTGATAAGAGCGTAGTTTTCAACGCGGAGTTCGAGGAGCATGGCAGCCGATGAGGTTGACGCAGCATAGCATTTTCCCTGCGGCGAGTCTGTGTTTCAAAGCGCGAACTCTGACGGGGTGCTCGACCGGGCACTTTCGCTGACCGTTTTGGCTCTGCTAACGTCAAACCAGCGATGCATTTTCTAACACTGACGGCAAATTCTTTTATGTGGCTGCAGCAAGCGGTGCAGCCGGACCAGACAGCGGCGGCCCCGGCAGCCGCGCGACTGGGCGACAGCGCCATCATGGAGATGCTGCGCAACAGCGGACCCGTGGCCATGATCGTGCTCGGCCTGCTGCTGATCACCAGCCTCTATTCGTGGGCCATCATGCTGAGCAAGTGGTCGAGCTTCCGGCGGGCTCGCGTGCAGAGCGCGCGCTTTCTGCGGGCATTTCGCAAGGCCAATCGCCTGGAAGAGATTGCCGCGGTCAGCGAGCAATTCAAGCCCAGTCCTCTGGCAACCGTGTTTGAAGAAACCTATGGCGAATACGAGCGGCAGACCGGCGGCCACGGCGGGCCACCCCGCAACATCGCAGCTCTGGAGCGCGCTTCGCAAACCGCGGCCAGCGAGTCGCTCACGCTGTTTGAAAGCCGCATGACGTGGCTCGCAACTATCGGCGCGGTCTCACCCTTTCTCGGGCTGTTCGGAACCATCTGGGGCATCATCGACGCATTTCACGGCCTCGGCACCGCAGGCGCCGCAACCTTGCGCGCGGTTGCTCCGGGCGTCTCAGAAGCACTGATCACCACCGCTGCCGGATTGGCCGTCGCTGTCCCCGCAGTCGTCGGCTACAACCAATTCACTTCGCGGATTCGCGAATTTGGCGCGCGTCTGGACGACTTCGGCTCGCGAATGCTCAATGCCATCGAAGACAGCACGATGGAGGATCTGCGGCCAGACCTCGAGCGGCGAAGCGTCCGCCGTTAGTCCGGCACAGACGCCGGTTCGTCACGCCGGAATCCCGCTGCATAGCTCCCACAGCTCGCTCCCACGGTATTAAAGGAGGTCCCGGACCATGGCCTTCACTCTGAACGGACGCACCCAAACCGCACTGGCCGACATCAACATCACTCCGCTGGTGGACGTAGTGCTGGTGCTGCTCGTCATCTTCATGCTCACCGCTCCGGTGCTGCAATCAGGCATCGAGGTCGCGGTCCCGAAAACCAAGACCGTCAAAGAGATTACCGAACAGCGCCAGGTCTTGACCATCGATCGCGATCAGCAGCGTCTTCCTCGGCGACCAGCCAATCAACGTGAACGACATTCCCAGCGCTCCTCTCACACAGACCCCAACGCAGGATCCCGCGAAGCACATCGTGTATGTCCGCGCCGATGAGCGTGTTCCCTTCGGCGCCTTCGCCTCCGTGATGGATGCGGTCAAGCAGGCCGGCATCACCAACATCAGCATCGTCACCCAGCCCTATAAATGAGCCCCGGCGAGCAAGTAGAGACATGCCGCCTCATGTGAGACAAACGCTGCACCGCGCAGACAGCGTCGCCTGCTCTCCCGCACTCACGCGCCTGAAGACTTCTGGCTGGAGCCGGAGCGAATCAAGAGTTTCATGGTGCGGATCGCGCAATTGTTCATATCGGCTGCAGCGTGGCGCTGATGCTGGTCGGCTTTGGTTTGCCAGCCAGCACGGACAGCAATGGGGCGGCGCTGTCAGCTCATCTGGAGCCGTCCAGGCGACACTGGTCTCGAACGCGCCCTCCATCCCGATTCCCTCTCCGCAGACGCCGACCGACAACGTGCTCGCCACCGAGACGCCCAGTCCCGCGCCGGCTCCGCCCGCTGCCGAGACAAAACCGCAGACCCCTCCGCCAGACGCAATCCCAATCCCTGAAAAGATCACGCCGCCAAAGCCAGCGCGAAGCCGCAGCCGCAGCCTGCCCAGGCCAAGCCCGCTCCCAGGCAGGAAGTGCAATCGCACGCCAAGCCTCTCCCCATTCCGCGGCCAGAAAATCGCGCCAACTTCGGCGAGGCCGCTCCCGCCAACATTCCCCGCTCCAACACCAACACGATCCGGAGCCGGCCCGGTCAGCGTGATGGGAGATTTCGGCTCGCGCTATGGCTGGTACGTAGACGTGATCAAGCGGAAAGCCGCGCAGAACTGGTATCGAGCCGAGGTTGACCCGAAGCACAGCTGCCGGCACGCGCGTCTTCGTCACATTCGATATCGCACGCGACGGATCGCCCAGCAACGTGCGCATCGAAAAGTCCAGCGGCAGAGCCTCACTCGACAGTTCGGCCTTGCGCGCCATCCAACGCGTCGAGACTTTCGGGCCGCTGCCGGCTGGCTACACGCAGAGCAAGTTGAACGTGGAATATTATTTCGAATTTTGATTGCTGATTCCTCCCCGGCTGCAACAGCCGCAGGGCGAACCACAAGCGTACACAGCAAAAAATGGCCGCAACATCCGCCGGGCCCCCGCGCACGGTGGTAGCGATGCGGCTAGACTAAAAGGAATGACAGACGTGGCTTCCCCCTGCTGCCCACTGTGGCAATTCTCGCGCTTTTGACAGGAACCTGCGGCCGCCTTCAGGCCCAGGACTGGGTTCGCACCGGTACGAACCTGGGTGTGGACCAAATTCGGATCGCGGTCGCCGACTTTAAGCCCGTCGGCCAGGATCAGCAGGTCGGCGAATTGAAACAGGCATTCGACAAAACGCTCTTCAACGACCTGACCAACGCCGGCATCTTCGACATGGTCTCCAAGAGCTTCAATCCTCCTCCACGCCCGGCTCGCCAAAAGAGATTCAACTCGCGCAGTGGTCTGCCGCCCCTGCCAACGCTGCCATGGTCGCGTTCGGCGCCCTCGGGGTACAAGGCGGCCAGCTCACCGTTTATGGCTGGCTCTTCGACGCGAAGAATACTGGGTCCCCGCAGGTTCTCGGCAAGCAATATGCGATACGCGACCGCCTCGTGGATGCGCCCGCCTCATCGCCCACAAATTCGCCGATGAGATCATCTTCCGGCTCGGCGGCGGCATTCGGGCATCGCGGAAAGCAAAATTTATTACGTCTCGCCAACACAGCGGCACCAAACAAATCTGGGTCATGGATTATGACGGGCAGAACAGCATCAGTCCTGTCTCACGACAACGGTATCGCGCTGTCGCCCCACGTCTCGCCCGACAACAGCCAAGCGTCGCGTTCACCTGCTGAATAACCGCGGCTGGAGCGTGCAGATGTATTCCCTCGTGCTCGGCCGCATGCTCTCCTTCCAGCAGCCCGGCGGAGCAACCATTTCCCCGTCCTGGTCTTCCGATGGAATGCGATTGGCACTTTCTTCATCGCGCAGCGGTGATCCCGAAATCTACACCTGCAATCCCAGCGGCGGCGACATGCACCGGCTGACCGAGTATCGCGGGCCGGATGTGAGCCCAGTGTGGAATCCGAAAACGAATGCGCAGATTGCCTGGATCAGCGGACGCACCGGCCTGCCCCAGCTCTACATCATGGGCAGTGACGGCAGCGACGTGCAGCGGATGACCGACGGCGGATACGCGACCTCTCCCGCCTGGTCGCCCAATGGGCAGTTCATCGCCTTCGCGTGGGACCGGAAGTATGGCCCGGGGGCCCCCGGCGGTCAGGACATTTACATCATGGATGTGGCCAGCAAGCGGTGGATCCAGCTCACGCACGGCGAAGGAAGAAACGACTCGCCCTCGTGGTCGCCCGATGGCCGGCACCTGGTCTTTCAATCGCAGCGCGGCAGTCAGACAGCGATCTGGACAATGCTGGCTGATGGCACGCAACTGCAGCAGCTTTCTCACGGGAGCTCGAGCTCCATGCCAGACTGGAGTTGGAAGTAAACAGCAATCGGGACGCGAACCAGATAATCACAGCACGCGAAAGCCGCAAATGTGGACGACGCTGCCCAGCAAGGAGAAGAAGAGATGAATAGATTGGTGAGCAGAAATTTAGCCATAGTGGCAGTGATCGCAACCGTAGGGCTAGCGTCCGGCTGTGGCAAAAAGAAGACGACCGGTCCGCCTCCGCCGAGCTCGGGGGCGCCTCAGCCGACGGCGAGCATCACCGCCACGCCGCAGGTGGTTGATAAAGGCGATGCGGTTGTCCTGGTGTGGAGAACGACCGACGCCAACGACGTCTCGATTGACGGCATCGGCACCGTGCAGCCCAACGACCAGAAAATGTTGGCGCCCACCGGCACCACCACCTACCATCTCGTCGCCAAGGGCGATGGCGGGGAGGCCGAAGCCAGCGTCACCGTCACCGTAGGCGGTCCGGCTGCGCCCGTAACCGCGGCGCCCGCAGTCACCGATACTTCTCTTACCGATGAGCAGACCTTCAAACAAAATGTGAAGGATTTGTTCTTCGACTACGACAGTTACGATATCCGGCCCGATGCTGCGTCAACGGTCGCGCAGGATGCCGCATTCTTGAACGCTCATCCCAACGCGAAGATTGTCATCGGCGGCTACTGCGACGATCGCGGTTCGACGGAATATAACATTGCCCTCGGACAGAATCGCGCAAACGCAGCCGCCACGGCGCTCGAGAAGGCCGGGGTCAGCTCCAGCCGAATCCGCACCGTCAGCTATGGCAAGGAAAAACAATTCTGCTCCGAACAAACTGAGTCATGCTGGCAACAAAATCGCCGCGCGGCTTTTGATCTGGACCACTAACCAAACGGTTTCGATGATGTCTTATGCGGCAGCGGGTGAGTTCAATTCCCTCTGCCGCATCATTTTTACAGGCGACGAAGTAACAGCCATGAGGTGGTTGATATGAGCGTTTCAATGAGTCAACGATGGATACACAGGTCCGCCGGAGTACTGCTGCTTGCAGGCATCGCTGCCGGCCCGGCATTCGCAACCGATAAAAACGTAATCCAGCTGCAAGTGCAGGTGCAGCAGTTGGAAGACAGCCTCGCCCGCATGCAGCAGACGCAGGACGAGCGCTGGGCCCTGACCAAGAACGGCATGGATCAGGACGCCGCCACGATGCAGAAGATCTCCGCGACCCTGGCGATCATTCAGCAGAACCTCGCCGCCAACCAGGATTCTTCTCGCAACGAGCAGCTGTCTTCGCAGATGCAGTCAATCAACGATTCCGTTGACGAAGTAAAGGCGCGCCTCGGCCGCCTCGAAAAGCAGCTGAACGAGATCTCTGCCACCCAGCAGAATATTCAGAACCCGCCGGCGGCGAATGGCCCGGGGGGAGCCGCTCAGACTCAACCTCAGGGCGCTCCGGATAATTCCGGTGGCGCTGCTGCAGCAGCCGCCCCTCCGGTGAAGGACCTGTATCAGAGCGCCTACCGCGACTATAGCGGCGGCCGCTATGATCTCGCCTCCCAGGAGTTTGCTCAGGTGGTCCAGGCTTACCCTCAGGATGATCTCTCCGGTGCCGCGACTTTTTATCAGGGCGAGATTGCCTATCATCAGGGCAAGTATCGGGACGCTGCGAAGTATTACGACCAGGTGCTGCAGCAATATCCCGGGAACACAAAATGTCCCGCGGCCCAGCTGCGCAAAGGCGACGCCCTCATCCAGCTCGGCGAGCGGTCGGCGGGAGTGAAGGAATTGCGCGCGCTCATCCAGCGCTATCCCCAGTCGCCCGAGTCGGGCCAGGCCCGTTCGCAGCTCAACGGAATGGGCGTGACCATCACTCCCAAGCCCAGCGCTTCGAGAACGGAGTAACCGCGGCGTGCGATTGCGAGGATCCTCGACTGGCCGACGACTGGCGCTGCTTTTCATCGCCGGTATGCTCGCGTCTGGCAGCCTGGCCATTGCGCAAGCGCCCGCAGCCTCTCTACCAGCGCCCGACGGCAGCGGAGCGAAGTTGCGCATCAGCCCGGCGGACAATCAGCCTCCATCTCCGGCACCGTCAAACAGTAGCGCCCCCGGCAGTAGCGTCCCCCGGGGGCAAGCTGCGGCTAGGCTCGCCCGCAACTCCATCGCAACCCGCGCCTCCGCCCACATCCGGCGCGCCACAGGCAGTCACGACCGACACCGGGTCAGTTGAACCCGCGGCACTGCCCACTCCTCAGGGCCTCGCCGACTATAGCGGCACCATGGGCCCGGGCCGCATTCGCCTGACGCTCATCACGAATCCCGATGGCACCGTCACCGGCTCCTACTTCATGCCGCCGAGCTTGAGCGATATCAAAGTCGAAGGCCGCATGATTGACCCGCAGTCTCTATCTCTGCGCGAGGTCCGCGACGACGCCACTCAGGACGGCAGCATTTATCTCAAAAAAACTGCGTCGGCAAATTCTGACGGACTGTCCGGCACCTGGGCCGCGCACGACGGCAAATCTTCACTCTCAGTTGCGCTTCAACTCGAAGACACGCTGCCCGGCGTTTCTTCCGAGGACAGCCGCTACTCCGTAACCGGGGCGCAGGACGCCGCGGCACTGGAAAAAAGCGCGCAGGCTTTCTACGCTGCAGTACTGGCGAACGACCCGCAACAGGCCGCGGCCGCCGTCTCCTTTCCCCTTGCCTACACGGCGAACGGACGGCGCACCCTCCTCCATACTCCCTCAGACTTCGCCGCAAAATTCTCCGTCATCTTCACCCCCGAGTTCGTCGCGGAGATTCGCGCCACCACACCGCACCAGATGGCCGCCAACGATCAAGGCGTCATGCTTGGCGCCGGGCTGGTGTGGTTCAATCAGGACGGCAAGGCATTCGCTCTTAACAACGAACCGGTGAAGATGTTCGCCGGCAAGCATTTCCTCACCAACGCGGGATGGAAGGGCGCTGCAACTCTGCCTGCAACGGCTGCTTCGAAAACAGCAAAGACCGGCGCAGCCTCAGCCAGCCAGACCGGGATAGACTCGGCTGCGACCGCCAAGACCGCGGCGACCACCAACACGGCACCCAAACCCACATCATCTTCGAGCAGCAAAACTCGACGGAGGCGGCATGGCAAACGATCCAAATCAGCGGCAGCAACATCCGGACAGTGATGAACACAAAGGCGCGGAAGAAGACACCGGACCGACACGTCCCGGCGAGCGCGCGCAGGTCCACGGATCAATGACCGGCCAGTTCGGCCACAGCTCGCGTGACAAGCGAATGGAAGATCTGGCGGATGGAGGCGACTCGGATTTCCCCGAATCCGGCCAGAACGTCGAGCACAGCGGCGAGCCCAGCACGAAGGATTAAATCGGTTCTCTGCGCCGCCGCCGGATTACCTCAGGCTCTCCATCACCTGGTCCAGCACTTCCCTGCCCGGCCTGGTGACCACCTCGGGCAACGTTCCCAATGGCTCGTCCACCAGGTGCAGCATGTCGGTGAATGACGGCTTCTTCGTGTCCAAATAAAAGACGCCGGTCAACACTTCGCCGCGCGCGTGCGCCTCCATCAAAGCCTTGACCGCGGAAATCCGGTCGGTCGGGTCATAGGTGTCGTGCAGTTTGCGCAGCCGCAGATGGCTGCCGTCATGCAGCTCCACGTCATACGTTGTTCCCGCATCGTACTCAACCGCGATGTCTTCAAAATGCGGCACGAAGCTGGCCTCGGTGATGGCCTCCTCATGCTCCTGCATATATTTGTAAGACTTCGTCGAGCCCTCGTGATCATTAAACGTTACGCATGGCGAGATCACGTCGAGCATCACGGTGCCGTTGTGAGCGATGGCAGCCTTGAGCATCGCAAGCAACTGCTTTTTGTCTCCAGAGAATGAGCGCCCGACAAACGTGGCGCCAAGCTCGAGCGCGAGCACGCAGGTGTCAATCGCGGGCAGATCGTTAATTACGCCCGTCTTCAGCGTGGAGCCGATATCCGCTGTCGCCGAGAACTGCCCCTTCGTCAGGCCATACACACCGTTGTCTTCGATGATGTAAATCATCGGCACATTGCGCCGCATCAGGTGCGCGAACTGGCCCATCCCGATAGATGCGGTATCGCCATCTCCTGAAACTCCCAGCGCCTTCATCGTATGGTTCGCCAGCAATGCGCCCGGTCGCAACCGATGGCATGCGGCCGTGCACGCTGTTAAAGCTATGCGAGCGATTCATGAAATAGGCCGGGCTCTTTGAAGAGCAGCCGATGCCCGAGAGCTTCATCACTCGCTCCGGCTGCACGCCCATCTCGTACATTGCGTCAATGATGCGCTCTGAGATCGCGTTATGGCCGCAGCCCGCGCACAGCGTGGTCTTGGCGCCGCGATAGTCGAGCACCTGCAGGCCGATGCGGTTTGTCTTTTTTGCCGGAGCGGGAGGAGCAGTCGTTGCCATGAGTTAAATTCCCTCCTGCAGAATGAATTCGTCTGTGATGCTGCGCGCGTCAATCGGCAGCCCGTTGTAATGGCGGATCGAGCGCAGCCGCGTGATCTCAGCCGCCGGCAGGTCAAGCTTCATCAAGCTCAACATCTGCGCATCGCGATTCTGCTCGATCACATAAACCCGGTCGTGGCTGGATACGAATTCCTCCAACTCGCGAGTGAACGGATACGCGCGAATACGCAGGTAATCCGTCTCCACGCCGAACTCCTTCAGCAACTGGTCGCGCGATTCCATCACCGCGAAGTCCGACGTTCCGTAGGCAATCAATCCCACCCGCGAGCGCCCGGTCTGCACCACGACAGGCGCAGGAACATATCCGCGCGCTGTCTGAAACTTCCGTGCCAGCCGATCGAGATTATGTTGATAGTCGTCGGGCCGCTCAGAATACGCCGCCTTCTCGTTGTGTCCGGTTCCGCGTGTGAAATAGGCCGCCTGGGGGTGCGCGGTGCCCGGCAATGTGCGCTGAGTGATCGCGTCTCCATCCACATCCTTATATCGGGCGAAGCCGCCGAGCCGCTCCAGGTCTTCCGCATTGAGCACCTTGCCGCGATCGAGCGGCTTCTCCGGATAATGAAACCGATCGGCCATCCAGTTATTCATTCCCAGGTCGAGGTCTGAGAGCACGAAGATCGGCGTCTGCAGCCGCTCCGCCAGATCAAACGCTGCCTGCGCAAACTCGTAACACTCGTTCACGCTGCCCGGCAGCAAAAATACGTGCCGTGTGTCGCCATGGGATAAAAACGCAACCGACAAAATGTCGCCCTGCGCGGTCCGCGTCGGCAGACCGGTGGAGGGTCCGACGCGCTGGATATCAAAAATCACGCCAGGAATTTCTGCGTAATATCCCAGCCCGGCAAACTCCGCCATCAGCGAAATGCCCGGCCCCGATGTCGCCGTCATTGACCGCGCCCCAGCCCAACCGGCGCCCAGGACCATGCCAATCGCCGCTAACTCATCCTCCGCCTGAACCACGGCGTAAGTTGCTTTTCCATCCGCAGTTACGCGGTATTTCTTAAGGTAATCAATCAGGCTCTCGACCACCGACGAAGATGGCGTGATCGGATACCACGTCACCACGGTGACGCCGGCAAACATGCAACCCAAAGCGGCCGCCGCATTTCCGTCAATGATGATTTTGTTGTCGGTGGCGTGCATGCGCTCGACCGTAAACGGATCGCGCTTGGGCAGCTCGGCCGCGGCATATTCATAACCCGCCTGCACTGCGCCCCAGTTCAAATCCGCAGCCTTCTGCTTGCGCGAAAACTGCTTCCTCAATGTGGCCTCGACTGCGACCATGTCGAGCGACAGCAGCTGGGCTGCGACGCCGACGTAAATCATGTTCTTCACCAGCTTGCGCAGCCGCGCCTCAGGACAAACCTGGGCCGTCAGCTTGTCAAACGGCACCGGATAAACAATGACATCGTCGCGGACCTGCGCCAGGTCAGACGCCGCCTCGCAGATCACCACTCCGCCGGAGGGAAGACTCAGCACATCTTCGCGGGCCGTCTCGGCGTTCATCGCGATGAGTATGTCAATTTCCTTCTTCCGCGCGACGTAGCCGTGCTTGCTGGCGCGAATGGTGTACCAGGTGGGCAGCCCGGCGATATTTGAAGGAAACAGATTCTTGCCCGAGACCGGCACGCCCATGCGGAAGATGCTCCGCAGCAGCACATTGTTTGCCGACTGCGAGCCTGACCCGTTGACCGTCGCCACCTGCACGCTAAAGTCGTTGACGATCCGCTTTGCCGTCGCCGGCCCTGCGTTTGCCGTCGTCTCCGTTACCGGTTCCGCAGCCGAAACCTCCGCCGCCGTTGCGGTCGAAGCGTCCGGGCCCAGAACTGAGTGTTGCGCCATGCGTCGGTAACCTTTCTTCGGGATGAGCGGGATAGGAACTCCTCCATTATATTTTTCTTTCGCCGGAGTTTCGTGCCCCGAACCCTTAACGGCAACCAGAGCGCAGTGAATGGCTCCGTGGCGGGTTGAATGGGACACGCGAAACCGGCAAATATCCCGATCCTCGTCGCACCCGCATGTAGCGCAACCTCGAAGGATCTCCGCCCACAACTCGCGGCATCATTTCTCCACTGGCAAACATCTGAAAAACTAACGTATGCCCGCAAGGTTTTCCCGGGCGCTCCGCGCGCTCAATCACAGAAATTTCAAGCTCTTCTTCTTTGGCCAGGCCATCTCTGTCATCGGCACCTGGATGACCCGCCTGGCGACGGCGTGGCTCGTCTACCGGCTCACCCATTCCGCGTGGCTGCTCGGGGTCGTCGGCTTCGCCGGTCAGATTCCAACTTTCCTCCTCGCTCCCTTCGCCGGGGTCTGGGTTGACCGGTGGAATAAGCAAAAGGTGCTGGTCTGGACGCAGACCCTCGCAATGCTCCAATCCTTCGCCCTCGCCGCACTCGCCCTCACGCACCACATTGTTGTCTGGGAGATTCTCGCCCTCAGCGTCATGCAGGGCCTGATCAACGCCTTTGACATGCCCGGCCGCCAGTCGTTTCTCGTCGAGATGGTTGAGGGTCGCGACGACCTCGCCAGCGCAATCGCGTTGAACTCATCCATCGTGAATATGGCTCGTCTGCTCGGGCCGTCGCTCGCAGGCATCGTGATCTCGCTCGCCGGCGAAGGCTTCTGCTTTCTCGCCGACGGCATCAGCTACATAGCCGTCATCTGGTCGCTGTTAGCAATGCGTGGCCTCGCCCCGCGCATCTCCCGGCCTGACGGAGCTCCCTCGATGCTTCACGAGTTGCGGGCCGGGTGGAAATACGTCTCCGAGTTCCCTCCCATCCGAACCATCCTGCTGCTCTTTGCCATGGTCAGCCTGATGGGGATTCCCTACATGACGCTCATGCCGGTCTTCGCCTCAAAGGTACTCAACGGCGGTGCGCACACGCTGGGCTTCCTGATGGGCGCCGCCGGTTGCGGTGCACTGGCCGCCGCCGTCACTCTCGCCGCGCGCAAATCGGTGCTTGGCCTCGGTCGCGTCATCGGATTGTCCTCTGCAGTCTTCGGCATAGCCATCGCCGCCTTCTCTCTGTCGCGCAATTTTTGGTTCTCGATGGCCGCCCTGGTCGTCGCGGGTTATGGCATGGTGCTCGAGCTCTCCGCGTCGAACACCATCATCCAAACGCTGGTCACCGACGAGATGCGCGGCCGCGTGATGAGCTACTACACCATGGCATTCGTCGGCATGGCTCCCTTTGGCAGCCTCATGGCGGGCGGTCTTGCTCAGTGGATCGGCGCCCCCCGGACCCTGATGGTCACCGGGATTTGCTGCGCCTTAGGCGCCGCATGGTACTTCACGCAGCTGAAAGATATCCGCGTTCACATGCGCCCGATTTACCGCGAACTCGGCATCCTGCCGCAGAATCAGCAGGAGCTCAAGGCTGCGGTCGCTGTAGAGGATTAGCAGTAACCAGCGAGCAATTACGACATATTGTGTATTCCAATCAATTCCCGCAGAAGTATCCAATAGAGACCAGCGGAGGTCAGCGACGATGAAAGTTTCCATCCAGTTTCAATACATGCCGGACGAAACACGTCGCCCTCTCTATGCCAGCGATCACAACGACCCGTTTGTAGCTGAGGACGGTCAATTTCTGCCGGTGCCCGATGTCGGCGACACCGTCTCCTATGAGAGCTATCAATTCGATTACGACGCCAGCGGCAAAGTGATTGAGGATAGCGGCCGCGTCGTCGTGGTCTCTCGCAAAGTCCGCACTCGCCACTTCACCTTCAACAAGCACGGCGTCTGGATCAATATCGTCGTCGTTGATGTTCCCAAGGGCGAGATGTCAATGCGCGTTAAAGACTAATCCCCACCGCCAGGATTCCTGACACCGTTCTGCCGCATTCGCATCCGCCTACAATGGCTGCCATGCCCTTGCTGAGAACGCCCTGCGACGCCACACTCCTATCCGCAGACGACCTCGTTCCATGCAGGGCAGCGTCGCAACCCTGGATTCTTGCCGCCGCAATTCTCGCCTCCAGCATGGCCTTCATTGACGGCACCGTCGTCAATGTCGCCCTGCCCGCGCTGCAGGCCACTTTTCACGCAACCGTCGTCGGCATTCAGTGGGTGGTCGAGTCTTACGGACTTTTTCTCAGCGCCCTCATCCTCGTCGGCGGACTGCTCGGCGACTTGTTTGGCCGGCGCCGCATCTTCATCACCGGCGTCGCGTTGTTCGCTGCAGCCTCAATGGTCTGCGGAGTTGCCTCAAGCCTCCCCGAGTTGCTTATCGCACGCAGCATTCAGGGCATCGGAGCCGCACTTCTTGTCCCCGGCAGCCTCGCCATCATCAGCACCTCGTTCGACGAGAAGAGTCGCGGCAAAGCCATCGGCACCTGGTCTGGATTCACCGCCATCACCACTGCAGCCGGCCCGGTTCTCGGCGGCTGGCTGGTCGAGCATGCCTCCTGGCGCTGGGTATTCTTCATCAATATCCCGCTCGCGGCCGCCGTCATCGTTATCTCGCTTTGGCATGTGCCTGAGAGCCGCAGCTGCGAAGTTCGCCGCGTAGATTGGCTCGGGTCCGCGCTCACTATCTTCGGCCTCGGCGGCGTCGTAAACGGTTTCATCGAGTCGTCGAATCTCGGCTGGGGCAATCCTCGCGTCTTCTGCAGCCTGCTCGCCGGCTTCGCCTGCCTCCTCCTCTTCCCCTTCGTCGAAGCTCGCAGCAAATTCCCCATCGTTCCTCTCGCGCTCTTCAAGAACGCCAGCTTCGCCGGCGCAAACCTGCTCACCCTGTTTCTCTACTCCGCCATCGGCATTTTCGTCTTTCTCTTTCCGCTCAATCTGATTCAGGTCCAGAATTATTCCTCCACCGCAACGGGTGCAGCAATCCTTCCTCTGATCGTGCTGATGTTCCTTCTCTCGCGATGGTCTGGCGGACTCGTCGCGCGCTACGGCGCAAGACCCCCGCTCATCGTCGGTCCAATCATTACCGCGCTCGGCTTCGCGCTGTTTGCCGTTCCCTATTCAGCGCACGAATATTGGAAGTCCTTCCTCATCCCGACACTCGTTCTCGGCCTGGGCATGGCGACAACCGTGGCCCCGCTCACCACCGTCGTCATGGGCTCGGTGGACGATGATCGCATCGGCACCGCCTCCGGAATAAACAATGCCGTTGCCCGCGTCGCCGGAGTGCTCGCTGTAGCCGTCATCATGATTGCCATGGTTCTCGCATTCCGCAGTCACCTCGATCAGCTGCTGGCTCCGCTCTCCCTGCCCCCCGCGATGCTTCAGGCGATTCACGCAAACGAGATCAGCCTCGCCGCTCTCCAGCCACCCTCTAGCCTCAGCCCCGATGTCAGGGCAACAATCCGCAGCATGATCCGCGAGTCATTCACCTTCGGCTTCAGAATCGTCATGCTGATTTGCGCCAGCCTATCCGTGGCGAGCGCCGCAGTCTCCTTTTTCACAATCCAGAAGAGTCGCAATCAATAAATGAGGAGCCGAACGAGATTCCTACTCCGCCGCCGCAAGGCTCACACCTCACGCCTGGCGCTTCTCGTCGCATTCATCCTTTGGATGAGCTTTCCATCTCATGCCCAGCAATCACCGCCAATTAGCGCATCTTCTGTCGCCCGGGCTCTCGATCAATCCGTCGGTAAAACATCCGCTGTCGCGGTCGTGCTCGACTCGGCCACTGGCCGTCTGCTCGGCTCAACACACGCGCATGAAGCGGCCCTCCAGAAGGCGACGCCAGGCTCCACGCTCAAGCCATTCTTCCTCGCCTACGCTCTGCAACATGGATTAGTGCAACCAGAAACGCGCTTCCTCTGCCGTCGAACTCTCCGCATCAGCAACCACAGCCTCGACTGCATTCACCCGCTTGCCGGCTCGACCTTCGATGCCGAGCAGGCACTCGCCTACTCATGCAACAGCTATTTCGCCACCCTCGCGCAACGGCTTTCTCCGCAGGATGTGCGGGACGCACTTGCTCCCTACCATCTGGGAGCGCCCACGCATTTGTTTCCCGATGAAACCTCCGCAACCCTTCGCGACCCTCGAACGCCCGACGACATCGCGCTCTACGTTCTCGGCGTCGAGGGCGTAGAAATAACTCCCGCGCAGCTCGCCGCAGCATACCGGCAACTCGCGCTTCAACTCACTGCCGCGCCCGTCAATTCGCCGCTCGCCAGCATCTCCCGCGGCCTTGAAGATTCGGTCAGCTACGGAATGTCGCACAACGCTGCCGTCCCCGGCCTCCGCATCGCAGGCAAAACCGGCACCGCGAATACTACCGGTCAACCCTGGACTCATGGCTGGTTTGCCGGCTTCGCTCCCGCCGATCATCCCCGCGTCGTAATCGCCATCTATGTTCCGCGCGGCAGCGGCAGCGACGCCGCCCATCTCGCGCAGCAATTTTTCTCCGCGTATAAGGACGCTCTCCGCTGATGTCTTTATCTGCTCTGCGCTCCCCGGCCACAACTCGCGCGATCTTTCTCCTCTGGCTGATTGCATTCCCCGCTCTCGCGCTTGCCCAGCACGACTCTGCCGAGCCCTCCACCCTCACCGTCGAAGTATTTTCGTCGCAGACCGTCCGCTCGCTCTCCATCACTCCCGTCGGCCCCGGCAACAAGATTCGCTCCTGCGCCCACTGCGCCGAAAGGCCGATCGCCTTGCCCTTAACCTTGGCCGCGTCATCGAGCGGCCTCCGGATCTCCCCGGACTCACCAACTTCTTCTGAAATCGAGCTCATCGGCGCGTTCCGCCTCCAATCCGGAGACTCCGTCGCGAGCGCCGCCGGCACGCTGGGCGATCAATCACCACGAGAGCGGGCTCCGCGTCCTGCTCACCCTCCCGACCGAACGCTACGTAGTCGCCGCACTCAGCGGAGAAGCGGCTCCCGACGAGCCCATCGAATCGCTCAAGGCGATGGCAATCGTCGCTCGCACCTTTGCGCTCAAATCCCCGCGCCACGCCGCCGAAGGTTTCGCGCTCTGCGACAGCACGCACTGCCAGGCCTTGCGTCTGGGAAGCGCGCGCCCCCTCGTCGAACAAGCCGTTCGCGCCACCGCTGGCGAAACTCTTTGGTACGGCGACCGGCGCGCCTCCGTTTTCGCCACGCAGCACTGCGGCGGACACACCGACGACGCAGCCAGCGTCTGGCCCGGCGTTCATGAGCCCTACCTCGCCGCGCATCCTGATCCATACTGCATTCGCCGCTCGGCCGCCCATTGGCACGCCGACTTAACTGACGCCCAGCTCATGGCCGCCCTGAGCGCTCAGCACTGGCCTGCCCCCACTGCGATTGACTCGATCCGCATCGTCGAGAAGACGCCGGCGGGTCGCGCACGCATGCTCGAATTCACCGGCCGCGACAGCAGCAATCACGTGCACAGCGTCCGCATCTCCGCCACCAGCTTTCGCTTCGCCGTGGGGCGCGCCCTGGGCTGGAACCTGCTGCGCAGCGACTGGTACTCAATCGCACGCAACAACGGCGTCTTTCATTTCGAAGGCACCGGCTATGGCCACGGAGTCGGACTCTGTCAGGCGGGATCGTTTGAAATGGCTATCGAAGGCCACAGTGCCTCAGACATCCTCAGCTTTTATTTTCCCGGCACGCACACCGGCATCACCTCCGCCGACTCCGGCTGGCACCAAACCTCCGCCGCAGGATGGACACTCGCGACCACCGGTCCGCCGCAACCATGGCTCGACGCCGGCAACACAGCATGGGCGCAGGCGCGTTCCCTCTTTCCGCCGAAGGCGCAGGTTCATCCCTCTCTCGTTGTCGCTCCCACCGTCGAGCTATTCCGACAGCTCTCGAGCGAGCCCGGCTGGATGCTCGCCTCAACGCAAGGCAGCGACATCACCGTTCAACCGCTCTCGCTCATCGAAGCCCATGGCGGCCTCTCCAACCTGTTGCTCCACGAGTTTCTCCACGTGCTCGTCGAGCAGGAAGCGGCCCCGAAAACTCCCCTCTGGCTTCGAGAGGGTCTGGTCGAAGCATTGGCCTCACACACTGCTGGCGCGCCGCCTGCCTTCACAATGACCCGCGCGTCCCTCGAAGCCGCTCTTGCTCACCCGGGCACTCAGGCGCAGTCAGAGCGCGCTCACGCCGCCGCAGCAGCGTTGGTTCAGCAACTCATTGACCAGTTTGGATTGGCGACCGTCCGCGGCTGGCTGGCCAGCGGTGTCCCGGCCTCCATCACATCGCAGCGTCGCTAAGTCTTTCGGTTAACCGCGCGCTCGTCCGCCGCTGACGCCACTGCCAGCACCCAGCACAGCAGCAGAATATTAATCGTGTAAGCCACCGCCAGGCGCAACAATACGCTGGCAATTTGCATTCGCGTGCTGTGCCCCGGCGTCCAGTCCGCAAGCAGCCCCGTCAGGTAAAGACCGGCCCAGGTTGCAATCGCCGCGACCACCCAATACCAAACGTTGCGGCAGATTCCAGTCACACGCCGCCACTCCGCCGCGGCAAAAGCAATCGCGAGCAACAGCGTTCCCAGCGCCCATTGCAGCACGTTATAAAACGCCTCTTGCCAAGCGACCAGTCGCGGATAGGTAAAGAACACACGCGAGTGCGCGGAGAATTTCGAATTCCAATATCCCGCAAAGAGGCCCTCTTTGGCTCGACCGGCGCCGATCGCATCGAGCAACAGCCACGCGATGACGACCACGAGCACGATCACGACAATCCTGCGCACCATGCTCGGCCACGGCTCCGCACTCAACCGCTGAAAAATATCTGCGTATAGCCACAACACGCCGGCCACCCACAGCAGCCCGCACAAAGCCGAGATTGCCACCTGCCACACATGCGAGTCAGGAATCTGCAACCACGCCAGCGCCAGCAGTATCGCCGCCGCATTCCCTACCCACAGCATCGCCAGCAGTCGCGCGGTCATCTTTCCCCATGCCACCTTGAGTGTCGTCATGGCTCCGTCACCTGCAGGCTCAGCGGATCGCTGGTCGCATCCACTTCCGGCTGATACATCAACTCCACTCGCGCAGGGCTGATGCTGAAACTCCCCGGGTTGACCACCTTCAGCAGATAGAACGACTCCTGCCGCCCCTCGAACTCCGTCGCAAACATCACCGCACGATCGTCGCGAAACTCTCGCCGCGTATACCAATCCCACCATCCCGACGGACGACTCTCGATCTCATAGCTGTCTCGGTTCTCCACAAATTCCGTGCCCGCCGCAATCGGATCCTCGACCATCAGATATTTCACCGGCGACCCATTCACTGCGAGATGCACCGCCAGCACATCGCCGATCGCCACCGGCCCGTTGATGGGCTGCAGCCGATAAACAATCTTGTCGTCCTTATGTTCCGGGACCAGCTTGAAATAGTCGCGCGTCAGGTTCAGCGACAGCTTGCCTTTCTGATAGAGCTTCTTGTCCGTGGAGTTATAGGTGGATTGCGCGAGCCAATAAGCGCGCCCCGCCCCGCTCTTAATAATCTCGACTACATTCGCATCAGGTCGCAACGATGCTACCGGCACATCCACCTCAAGAATGGCGCCGCTTAGCGCATCCGCGCTGCTGAAGTGCCGATGGGCCACGCTCTGCCCGTTCACTCTGACATCGGCATCAAAGTTTGCCTGCAGCTCCTTCGACGCCGCAAGATAATCGGCCAGCCCGAACAGCGCAAACGCAGTCTGCTCGGTCGAATCCCACCAATATCCGCCCTGCCGGTTGATCACCAGCCACTGTGCCGCCTGCGACACGATGGGATTCGCCCCATCGGCCCGCGCCAGGAACCGCAGCGCAAATGCGGTACTCTCGACATCGTTGTCATCGGAGAAATCCAGCAGCGGACTATAGCTCGACGGCCAGTATGCCGTATCGCCATCATGCTTCGCCTCGCCCACCAGCAGCTTTGCGATGTCCGCCGACCGGCCGTCTGATAACGACAGCATCGCGAGCCCCGTCATCGCCAGGCCCTCGGGGGTCAGGTCCTTGCGCCGCGACCATAGCGCATCCACCGAATCCTTCAGACTGCCCTCCCCGCCCTGGGCCAGCGCATACACCACATAGGCGCGCAGGTCCGGCACCATCCGCGGATGCTCGGCCAGCGCCTTCACCAGATACTGCTTGCCGCGGTTCAGCATCTGCTGCTGCGCATTGTTCAGCGGAAATGTCCGCTGCGCCTCTCCCAGTCCGCTCACTACATACGCCGTCATGAATACGCGGCTCTGATCTTCTTTCCACCATCCCCACCCGCCATCGTCGTGTTGATAATCGGCCAGCCGGTCAAAGCCCGCCTGCACCTTGGCGGCGAGATCATCGGCATCAACCGGCGAGGGAATATTCAGCTTCTTCATCGTCTCGGCAAGAATCACGTTGGGCAGAAAACTCGACATCGTCTGCTCCGTGCATCCGTAGGGATAGCTACTGAGATATTTCAGCGCGGGAAAGATGCTTCCAGCTACCGACGGTGTGACTTCAATATGCAATGTGTGCGCCGCGGGATCGGTATTCCCCGGATAACTGATGGCGGCTTGCGCGCTGGGGGCTGCGTCCTTCACCACTCCCTGCTGTTGTCGCCGCTGCAACACTCCCACCGGCTCGACCGGGAAGCTCAGCTCCAGCGCATCCGACTCCTCCGTGCTTAGCGCCTTCGCCAGCAGCGTCGCCGTTCCCAGCTGCGATGCCTTCAGCTTCCATATCACCGATCCATCCGCCTTGGCTGCAACCGTAACTTGCCGCGGCGCGCCGGAGACAACATCGAGGCCATGCACATCAAGCGATAGCTGGATTTGTTTCTCGTGGTCGAGATAGTTGTGGACGATCACCGGCACATCTATCTCATCGCCCTTGCGCATGAAACGCGGCGTTCCCATCCGCACAATGATGTTCTTGCGCACGATCACCCGATTGATCGCAGCGCCGGCCTTTGAATCCATCGTCACCGCGCGGACCGTCGTCCTCCACGTCGTCAGCGAGTCGGGAAATTTGAAGCTGACATGCGCGTGCCCCTGCCCGTCGGTGTGAACGTCCGGCTCCCAGAAGGCCGTGTCGGGAAAAGCCTTTCTCACCTTCGGCTGCACCACGTCGTTCCCCGGCTTCACCTGCGCGAGATTCGGATGATACGCACGCGACGCGAGCAGCGGAGACTTCAATCCGGCCCGTCCCATGAAGTAATACTCGAGCGACGAATCCACCGACACATATACATACCGCCGCGGATACAGCCCATTCACAATGTCCCCGCTCGTATCGGGATAGAGCGAGTACAGCGCCTCATCCACCACGCCGAAGCTCATGTCAGCAGTTACCGGCCGGTTCTGATAGTCGCGCGAATACACGTCGTAATTCGCCAGCTGCTGTGGCTGGAACACCTGGCTCGCCGGCGCAATCACGATCTGCAAGCGTTCCTGCACCGGAGGCACGTTGATATCCTTGCTCGCTTCATACAACTGACCGTCCCGCACAAACACTGCGCTCACATTGAGGTTTGGCTGGGCATCGGTCGTAATCGGCAGATCGAACGTCAGCGACGCTCCCTCGGACGACAGCACGTGACGAAACTCCGTCGAATATCCTGTCGCCACGACCAGTGCGTGGAAATCCCGGGATCTGCGACACGATGCTCAGATGAGCGGTATCGCCTGGCGCATAACTCTTCTTGTCCGCCAGTATCTGCACCCGCCGCGAATTATCCAGCCAACTGGTCTCGCCGCCTCCCAGCACCCATATCCATGTCGAATCCTGCACGACGCGATTCTCCGGCGTGGTCGCGGACGCCTCGCACATCGGCGCTGCCTGCGGTCTGCGCTTGCAGACTTGCCGTGCCATTTCCCTGCGCATCGGTTACGACATCGGCAGCGGGCCCCGGCGTCCTCACCGTCTTGCCGCTTGACCAGCGCGAGTAGAAAAGCTGCAAGTGCACCGTCGTCTGCACCGGTTTGTTCTCATAATCCATTGCACTCACGCGCAGCGATGCGGCCGCCCCAGCTTGCACCGCATAGCTTGCCGGCTCGACATGCACGCGGAAGCTGCCTACCGTCGCCAGGAACCTGCCGCGTCCCGTGATCTCGCGATTCGCCGCGTCCGTCACCCCCGCTTCAATCGTGTAGTCCTCGTCAAAATGCTGCTTCGCTTTCTCATCGAACTGCGTATGCACCGTGATTGTCAGCTTGCCGTTGGCATCGAGCACACCGGTCTTCTCCGACTGCTCGTCGGCGCCATACATGCTGTCATCCTGGCCGCTGCTGCTGTCGTCGGAGCCGGCATCTGCCTCACCACCGCCCCCGCCGGCATCGTCCGCGCCCTCATCCCACCAGTAGTGCCGCGAGTGGTAGACGCGATATTTCACCTTGCCGTTCGCGACCGGTTCCCCGAAGAAATAGCGTGCGTCAATAACCACCTGCATCGAGCTTCCTTCGATCACCCGTGGCTGCGCCGAGCTCACCCGCACCTGGTATTCCGGCTTGCGATACTCCTCAACTCGAAAACTTCCGCTGCCCATCTCCTGGTCATCGCCCAGCCGTATGGAGTAGTAACCCAGCGGCGCGCGCGCCCCCAGCGTCACATCGCCGGCGATCGTTCCGTCTTTGGTCAGCGGCATCTGCCGGTCAAGCACCGTGTGGTCTTGCTGATCGTGAATGGTGACATGCACGCTCGCCAGCTTCGGCAGCTCTAAATGGTTCTGCACCTGAGCTCGCACCACGGCCTTCCAATAAACCGTGTGGCCGGGACGATAGACCGGGCGATCCGTATAAACGAACGACGCCCAGCGATTGCCATCGCTCTGATTAAAGGCATAGCTCCCCGGCGTAACCGTCGCTACATCGTTGGCCGTCCTGGCGACGATCCAGAAATTGTCTACCTGGGCTTTTTTAACCGGCGCCCGCAACTCCGCGACGCCGTCTGCATCCGTCTGCGCGGTTGCCGCTTGCTGCGCGGCAAAGCCCATCGTCACATCGGCACCGGAGATCGGCGCGCCACTCTGCCGGTCCACGCAATAGGCGAGCACAGTCCCGGCGCTGGTCCGCGTAATCAGAACCATCCGGCTCACCATCAGCACCGTGTAGGCCTTGTAGTGCCCGTCGGTCGCTTCGACTAAATAAATCCCTGCGGGCAGCGGATCAATCGGCAGGTCCTGCGAATCGGAAATAAACGTCGGCGGAACTTCCTGCCTCCACCGCGCGACCAACTGCTTGTCATTCAACAACGGAATCTGCGCGAACTCCGCCACCCCGACAATCCGGCTGCGGCGCGCCAGGTTGGCCTGCTTGCGGCGCAACGAATCTCGCGCTTCATCGGTGAACTGGCCGCGAAAGAACCGTCGCACCAGGAACCAGAGGTGGTGCTTCCAGTCATGGAAGCGCTCCAGCCACGTCTCCTCGTCAATCCGCTCCTTCGGTCCCCAGTCGTTTCCGTTTTCAAACCCGTGCAGATCTTTCAGGCCGGAGATAAACTTCACCGGATCGTTCACCCGGTAGAGGCGAAACTCCAGCTCATTCACATCGTGCGTGTAGAGATGGATCGTCGGTTTCTCGTCGGGAGAAAAGGTCTTGCTCGTGCTCACGTTGAACGAAACCGCTCGTTGCGCGCACAGCATCGCCGGCAGCAGCAGCAGGGCCGCCACCACCGCATAGCTGCGCCACCGCGTCAGCGCAGTATGTTCCACCGGTAAACCCCGAGAAAGTTTGTATTGTCAGGCACAGGCCGCCAACGCACGTCAGGATGATGCAGCAAATCCGTCATCGCAACACGCCGCATCTCACCTTTCTTTTTGCCGATTGGACCTGTGTGGTAAACCACCCACCTCGCATCGGGTCCCGTGACAATCATGGAATGATACGGCGAATCCTGTTCCAGCTGACGATAAAAAATCAGGTCGCCGGGCTGCGCGCGCCCTACATCGCGCCCCACAAAATACGTGTTCCTCTGCCATAGCGTCTTCGCGTCGGCAAACTGGGCAAAGCCGCCATCGCTCAAGTCGCCCCATACGAATGCCCCCGGGCGCACCCGAAAGAGCTCCGCCCCCAGCGGCGTGTGAGGGTAGGCATATTGCTCGACCGACGGAGTCCCTTCCAGCCCGCCCAGCCGCTGCTCGGCCAGCCACTCCGCATCATGCAAATGCAGCGCCCCACGGTAGGCAAATCGCAGTAACGCGGCGCAATCGTCAATCTCCGCCGGCAGCTCGGTCGCCGGCTTCCCTGCCTCAGCTTCGGCGATCCCGCTGAACCATAGCCGAAACGCCTGGCGGTCCTCCGGGCTGTGCAGCCGAAGAAAATCCGGCGTCCCGTCCCCAAAGCTGTCCCGCTCATCCGGAGCAAACTTCACCGCGACCGTCGCCACTTGTCCATGCCAGAGCGCACGCAACCGCGCCTCCTGGGGCATTACCGGCGCCCGCAGATCCACCTCGACCGCGCGTGGCCCCTCCTGCCGAAAACGCGCCTCGCCCCCGCCCGCCTCCCGATCGGCTTGGACCTCTCTGGCCGCAAGCCTCCCACCATCCGTCAGTACGAGCCGGAACGCGCGATGCCAGTATCCGTCCGCAGAGAGCGTTACCGCCGACGGCACAGCCCGCAAGCGGCCCCGATGCAGATGCGCCCAGGCGAACCAGATTCCCACGCCGCAGACGGCGACCGCCGCCAGCACAACCGCCGCGAGCCTTACACTTCGAGCTTTTTGGGGAGCCATCAATGCCACGAGTGCTGAACAATATACCGAGTCAGCATCGTTCGCAGACGAAAACTCGCCTCGCCACCGCGCCGGCAGCATCGGAATCATCAGGTTGTCAGGATTTGGTAGCGCCAACGGGGATCGAACCCGTACTCTCCGCCTTGAGAGGGCGGCGTGTTAACCAATTACACCATGGCGCCAAAAGCGGCGGGGCCAACCATAAGTATAGCAGCGGCTCGCCCCACTTCGCGCCTCACTCACACTGCGAAACCGGCGCCGATCCGCCTTACAATCCCAGCCGTTTGACCTCGTCGTTGTAGTACTTCCGGTAGAGAATGTCCCACTCCTGGCTGCCCTCGGGAATGATCTTTCTCTGCGACTGGATCTTGAGCCGCGCCGCCGTATCCAGCCTCAATTCGTCCGTCAGCAGCTTCTCCATCGCAGCGCGCGCCGCCTGCCGCACCGTGTTGCGGTCCTCGAGAAACTCCGCCTCATCCGTCTCCGCCAGCGTGTCGGCGATTACGTGGGCCAGCTTGTTGAGCTTGTCGCGCGTAATTCTCATAGCACCGCCTTGTATTTGCGGGCCAGTTCCTGCTTCACCTTCTTGAACATGTCAGGATAGCTCGCGCCGGTGCGCAGCATATCGTCGCGATAAGCATCGAGAATCACGCGAACTTCGTCATTAATCCGGTCTTCAAGCTGCAGCTCCTCGAGCAACGCGGCATGCACGCGCTCGGTGACCAGCGGCAGTTTGTCGGTGCGAATCACCTTCACGGCCACCAGTTGCTGGACCGTCTGGCGCGCGAGATAGTTTACATATTCACGGGAAAAAATCATTGGAATTAGTGAGGATACTATAGGACGGCAATGCGATTGTAGCGCGTGTGCCGGTCAGGCAGCACGAGTTGCGAAGTGGATCGGCAGCAGCCAGCGCGGTCCTGCTGCATTCGTTAGCGCCGGCGCCGCCTCAGGCCGGCCCGCTTGCCCCAGCCGTCACTTCCTGCGGCACCACTGCAGGACGCGGTTTATGCGGGCAGGTTGCCGTGTTGATGCAGCTATCAGCCAGCACCAGCCTCTCCACCGGACGCCCGTTCACCAGGTGCGACTGCACGATCTCGTCAACATCGGCCGCGGTCACAAATCCATACCAGACCGCTTCGGGATATACCACCACCGTCGGCCCATGCTCGCACTGGTCAAGGCAGCCCGATTTGTTGGCCCGGACCACGGCTTTTACGCCGGCTTCTTTGACCTTGCCTTGAAAGAGTGGCAGCAGGTCGCTTTTTCCATCCGTGGTGCAACTGCCGCGGGGGCTGCCGGGCTCGCGAAAATTGGTGCAGACAAAAACATGGTGCTCAAACTTGGCCAATCGACTGTCTCCTGAGGGTGTATTGTCTCTATCCTATCGTGCATTGGGTATAGGGCCCCAGGTCCCGCTTTCTTCCGTGGTCACGTTTTGCACCGCGAAGATCGTCCAATTCACCACGATAGCGTGCGATACTGCGGTCGAATGGTGATGCAGACAGACAGCCTGACGGGATTAAAGGACGACATGGTGGCCTTCATTGAAGGACACGGCATGTTTCGTTTCAAGGGTTATGTAGACGAAAACGTGGGCAGCGTCGCGTGGGATGACGACGGCAATCCCGACAGCTGGAAAGATTTCGTCGAGGCCGCCAAGGGCGCAGGAACGCTCTTCCTGACGATGAGCGATGCCGTGCTTGAGAAAGACGACGTCGAGCTCCTGCTCGAGCAGTTGGAGGATCACGAATATCCCGACACCGACAGTCCTGACCTTGAGGAGGCCGCCGAACTGCTGCTCCACGTCGGCAAGCTCGGATACGTGCAGCTGGGCTTCGCTCACCAGGGCGTGATGTTTCTGCACGAGACCTCGACCGAATGGTATGACCGCTATCAGCAGCTGGCCGAGATGCTTGAATCTCTCGGCGACATCGTGATCGAGGACGCGGGAGACGATCCCCAACCGTGAGCGCGACCAGCGCCGCCGGCCTGCTGCAAGGTCAAAGCAAGCGATGGAACATGGCTGCAGTGGATGCCGCTGCAGTGGATCAACTGGCGCGCCAGGCCGAGGTTCCCGCGCTCATCGCCCAACTGCTGCTGGCCCGCGGAATCGCCACTGCCGACGCTGCCCGGCGATTTTTCGATCCGCAGACTGAGCATCTTCACGATCCCCTCAGCATGCTGGGCATGGACCGCGCCGTCGCTCGCCTCCAGCTGGCAATACAGAATGGCGAGACCGTGCTCATCTACGGCGACTACGACGTGGATGGAACCACCGCAACCGTGCTGCTTAAGACCGCGCTCGAACTTCTCGGCGGCAAGGTGCGATACCACATTCCTCACCGCACTCGCGAAGGCTACGGCATGCAGCCTGAAGTCCTCGAGCGTGCCGCCGCCGAAGGCGTATCGCTGGTCGTCAGCGTAGACACCGGCATTCGCGCTCACGCGGTTGGCGAGGCCGCCGCCGCGCTCGGTCTGGATCTGATCGTCACCGACCATCACATTCCTGACGGCTCTGCCGGCGTGCCGCGCGCCCTTGCCGTGCTGAATCCCAATCAGACCGGCTGCAGTTATGAGAACAAATATCTTTGCGGTGCGGGCGTGGCCTTCAAGTTGGCCCAGGCTCTTCTGGAATCCGCCGACCTCGAACGAGCCCGCACAAAGCTGCTGCCCTCTTTCCTCAAGGTTGTCGCCATCGCTACGATCGCCGATGCAGTCCCTCTCCTCGGCGAAAATCGCGTCCTCGTCAGCCTTGGCCTCAAAGAGCTGCGCAAGCCGGTGCGCGGACAAAATCCGGGCCTGCGCGCTCTCCTGCGCTTCGCCGGCCTCGATTTAGAGCGCGGCCAGTTCACCGCGACCGACATCGCCTTCCGCGTGGCGCCACGCATTAATGCCGCCGGCCGCATGGAGATTGCCAGCGACGTCGTTGAACTCCTCACCACGCGCGACCTGGCCCAGGCCGAGGCCCTCGCTGAAAAACTCGACCGGCTCAACGGCGACCGCAGACTCGCCGAGCAAAAAGTCCTCGCCGAAGCCGATGCGCGCATGGCGACCGATGCCGCTCTCCGTAACGCAGCCTGCCTGGTGGTTGATGGCGACGGATGGCATCGCGGCGTGCTCGGGATCGTCGCATCGCGTCTGGTAGACCGCTGGCACCGCCCCGTCCTCGTCATGGCCATCGAAAATGGCGAGGCCCACGGCTCGGGCCGCTCCATCCGGAGCTTTCACCTGCTCGACGCAATCACCACCTGCGGCGATGTCTTCACCCGCTTTGGCGGTCACGCCCACGCCGTCGGATTTTCCCTTCCCTCTCGATCGCATCGAAGAGCTGCGCTCCCGACTCACCTTGCATGCCTCGGGGCTGCTCACCGATGACGACCGCTTGCCTGAGCTGGAGTGCGCCGCGGAACTCCCGCTTGACCGCATCACCCCCGCGCTCATGACCTGGCTGGAGCGCCTCGAGCCTCTCGGCATGGAAAATCCCGAGCCGCTGTTTATTGCCCGAGGAGTGCGCGTGCTCGCGCGAACCGCGCATCATGAAGGACCGCCATATCCGTCTCCGCCTCGCCCAGGGCGATGCCCCCGGCGCGTGGAATGCCGTCGGCTGGAACCTGGCCTCGACAATCGAGGCGCTGGCAGTGACCACCGGCCAACGGCTCGATATCGTCTACCGCCTCAGCGTGAACGAGCATCCTGAATTCGGCGGCCTCGAGCTCGAACTTTCAGACCTGCGCCTCAGCGACGCTCCCCTTTAGCGCAGCGCTCTAGAGATATTTTGAAATTTCGATGAGATTGCGGTCCGGATCGCGAATGTAAACCGACTGCATTTTTCCCAGAGCGCCCAGCCGCTCCACCGGGCCCTCTTCGATGTGCACTCGCATCGCCGCCAGGTAACTCAGCACATCCTCCATCGCCGACCTCCGTCACGAAGCAAAGATCGGCGGACCCCGGCGTAGGATGCGACGCCTTCGGATCAAACTCGTGCCCGCGCTGATGAAGGTTGATCTTCTGCATGCCAAATGCAAGCGAATGCCGTCCCGCGTTGATCGATCGCTTCCATGCCCGAGAACTTCGGTGTAGAAATCTTCCGCCGCCTCGATGTTGGCGACGGTGAGGACGAGGTGGTCGATTTGCTCTAGTTGAAATGCCATGGATATTTCATTTCCTGTTCAAAGTTGAAAATAGAAATCATTTATTTATCCGCCGCAGCCTTCTCGATCGCCTTGATCTCTTTGCGGTCCTTCTTGTCCAGCGGCTGCAAAATCTCTTCCAGCAGATCGGGCGTACCCGCCTCGCGCTCAGCCAGGGATATTGCTCCCCGTCCGTGATAGTCAATCTTCAGAACCTTGAAGTAGCCGGTGTTCTCGACGATGAATTCGATCGGGGTCTTGCTCGCGACCGATTGCTTCAACACTTCGTGCAGCCAGTCGTTCGAATAGCGGCGGCTGTTCATCGCCACAATCGCCATGCCCGGACCGAATCCCGCCTTGTCGCCCAGCCCGCCCACCAGCACGTCTCTGATAGCGCCATCCATTCCCAGCCGCAGGCCGAGCGAGAACCAGCGCGTTCACGTTGTGACCCTCAGCCTCGCTCGCCCGCTGATAATCATTCATCTGATCGGTATAGACGATTTTGTAGCCGCCATGCGTAATGCCATCAAGCGGCGCGTGCGGCGACAGCGAGTCGAGCCGGTGCGGAAAAACGTCGCCCAGTCGTTCGGCTGGATTGCGTTGAGGTTCTCCACCACCTCCTCGAACGTATACGGCACCACGATCGGCGGAGTATTGGCCAAGTTCAGCCCGAGAAAGCGCGCAGCGAAATCATTGAGCGATCGCTTGCCCCCGGACATCTGCCGGATCGTGGTATCCACATCCAGCCAGATCAGCTCGCCCTCAGAATAGAAGTCAACATTGCGGCGCCAGTTGTCCCACTCCGGAGCCGCGCCATAGAGCAGTTGTGCCGCGGTCGCGGTATCTTGCAGATCGCGCCACGTCCGTCCAGGCCGATGATCGAGACCCGCCGCAGTGTCCGCCAGATACATCTTGTACTGCGCCGAAGTCTGAATGCCCGCGCGCGCCGAGAGAACGTCGCCCCAATATTGCGTCATCCCCTCATATACCCAGAGCAGGTCTCCTATCATCGGCTTCTGATAATTCGGCGTCGCAAGTCCCGCCGGCCGGCGATACTTTCCGTTCCACGAGTGGGTGAACTCGTGCGGCAGCAGATCGCTGTCCAACAGGCTTAGGTCGGGATCGAGGAAGGTCTTTTCAGCAGTTCGATCATCGCTGGACTGATGATGCTCCAGGCCGAAGTGCGGCCACTTCATCGCTGAGACTGACGAGAAAGTGATAACTCTCGTAGTGTCGCGACTGGTAAAGTGCTCCGGTCTCGCGCACCAGCCGGCTAAACGCCGCAATCATCTCCGGCCGAGGTTAAGGTCTTCCGGCCCATCGGCTGCCAAATCGAGATAATGTTTCGGCGTCACATCTTCAGCCAGCGCAATCTCCCGGAAATAAAGCCCCCCAGCACCGGCGAATCCACCAGCATCTCGAGCGATACCGGCGCAAACTGGATCGTGTTCCGTCCACCCGAAGTCGTCGTCTGGGTCGTCGTCAGCGCCGTGCCATATTTCCAGCTCGCCGGCAGTGTGAGTGACGGCTTGCATCGCTACATCGGCGGCCTTCGTTCCCTGCGGGATACAGCACCACCTCATTCCAATTCACCACGAGCAGATTGGCAGAGGTCGAAGCGGCCGAACTACCGCCGCTCGCCGGAGCCGTCGCCAGAAAATCAGCCCGCGCATCCAGTTCCGTCACTCCCGCCGGCACGTCAATGTGGAAGGCATACATGTCCACATCGTCGCGCACCCACCGGACCGGCCTGCCCGTTCGCAGAAAACTTCAGGCCCGCGAAATCGACCACCGGCCCCGTCGGCCCGTGCTCGCCAGGAATCCACTCGGGATACACCAGCGTTATCGTCCGCGGATGAACCGGAATGGTCATGTGCGCATGAAGCATCTTGCGCGGCGCATCCGTCGCGTCCACAGCAATGGTGATCGGAGCCGATTGTGCGGATGCGCTAATAGCGCTCAGCAGAAGTCAAAATGAGAAACGGCAAGCTTCATGGCAGGGATAGTGTAATGGATAGCAGAGCCTTGGCCCAAGGCCGGAAATGGCGCAGCTACTGCGGAAAGTATGAGGCAACGATGAGCATCAAGACGCTGAGCAGCCGCGAGGTCTATCGCAACCCATGGATGCGCCTGCGCGAGGACGAGATCGAGCGCGACAACGGCGCCCGCGGCATCTACGGCGTCGTCGACAAGGACGACTGCGCCGTCATCATCCCGCTCGATGCGCCCCCGACGGCGACCACGTCTACCTCGTCGAACAATTCCGCTACACCATCCAGCAAGCGCTGCGTCGAACTGCCTCAAGGCGGATGGGAAACGGCTAGCGTCGATCGCAGAAGAGCTTGCGCGTGGCGAGCTGCGCGAAGAGACTGGCTTGCACGCCGCGAACGATGGTCTCGTCTCGGGACCGATGCAGATCGCCTATGGATTTGTAAATCAGAAGCAGCACGTCTTTCTCGCCGAAGGCCTGACCCCGGGCGAGACCGATCGCGATCTCGAAGAACACGACCTCATTCTGCATCGCGTCAGCGTTGCTGAATTCGAGCAGCGCATGGCGTCCGGCGAGAATCGCCGACGCCTGCACCCTGGGCGCATGGGCGCTCTACAAGATGTGCGCAACGAGCACGATAGGCGGATGATAGACTCCGGCCATGTCGCAAGGAAAATTCATCACATTCGAAGGTCTCGACGGCTGCGGCAAGAGCACCCAGCTGCGCAAGCTCCTCGCCGAATATTTGCGGTCGCGCGGCGTAGACGTCGTGGTCACGCGCCAACCCGGCGGCACTCCCTTCGGCGACACGCCTGCGCTCGTCGTGCTCGATTCCCGTACCGCCTCTATCGCTCCCCGCGCGCTGAACTGGCGCTGATGTTTGCCGACCGGGCGCAAGCGCATCGCCGAGGTCATCGGCCCTGCCCTTGCCGCCGGAAAAGTCGTCCTGTGTGACCGCTTCACTGATTCCACCGAGGCCTATCAGGGTGGCGGCCGCGAGCTGGGCAGCGAAGTCGTGCTCGAAATGCACCGCCTCGTCTGCGATAATTTGCAACCCGATTTGACGATTTTGCTGCAGCCGGATTTCGCAACCAGCCTCTCCCGGGCCCGGCGACGTAATGACCGGCAAAGCTCCGCGGCAAGGATGAAGGCCGCTTCGAGCGCAGAGCAGGAGGCATTTTTCACTCGGGTAAGAGACGATTACCAGGCAATCGCAGCGCGAGAACCTGTTCGCGTGGTTACATTGGATGGCGATGCTTCCATTGACGGCGTGCATGACCGCGTTGTCGAATTGGTGGAAGAGCGGATCCCGGCACTGCGCTCGAAAAGTTGAATGTCAAACATGGCGACCCAGACCACCCCTCCCCCGAGTTCACTTCCGGCCCCTGAATCAAGTCCCGCCGCGGAGATGCCTCCCGGACTGCGTCTGAATCTTCCCGTCTATATCCTGCGGCGCTTCTTCCGGCCCACCAATCCCATCATCCTCTTCGAGTATCTGCGTTCAACTTTTGGCACCGCAGCCAGCTATCGCATCTTCGGCACCAAAGTCCTGCTCCTTAGTGAGCCGGAAGAGATCCAGGAAGTGCTGGTGACCAAAGGGAGCGCCTTTGTAAAAGAGCGCACGCAGCGCCGGATGAAGATCCTGCTCGGCGAGGGCCTCATCACCAGCAACGGGCCATTCCACATGCGGCAGCGTCGGATTGCGGCTCCGGCCTTCCACCGCCAACGCATCGAGGCCTACGCCGACGTCATGGCTGCGCAAGGCGCCAAACTCCGCGAACAATGGCGCCCCGGCGCCGTCATGGACATGCACACCGAGATGATGCATCTCTCCCTCGAGGTCGTCGCCCGCACGCTTTTTGCCACCGACGTAACTCCAGAGGTCCGTTCCATCAGCGACGAAGTCAACACCGTGATGCGTCTCTATACATTTCTCAATCGCGTTGCCCAAGGCGGAGTCCTACCTGCACTGGCCGATCCCCGGCCTGATGCAGTTTCGCAAGGCCCGCATTCGGCTCGACGCGGTCATGTCACGCATCATCGCGCAGCGGCGCGCCAGCGGCGAAGATCGCGGCGACCTGCTCAGCATGCTGATTGCCGCCCGCGACACCGAAGACGACAAGTCCGGCATGAGCGACGAGCAGCTGCGAGACGAAGTCGTCACCATCTTCCTCGCCGGATACGAGACCATCGCCAATGCGATGACGTGGACCTGGTACCTGCTCTCGCAAAATCCCGAGGTCGAAGCGCGCTTTCATGCTGAGATTGACGCCGCCCTCGGCGCACGCCTCCCGCGCCTGGAAGATGTCCCGCGCCTCGAATACGTCGAACGCGTGCTCGCCGAGTCCATGCGCCTCTACCCGCCCGTCTGGGCGATGGGCCGCGAGGCCAACACCGACCTCCGCATCGGCCCCTGGAATGTTGAACGCGGCACCATCATCTACATGAGCCAGTGGCTTATGCATCGCGACGCGCGTTTCTTTCCCGAACCATTGCGCTTCGATCCCGACCGCTTTCTTCCCGAGGCGGCCGCCGGTCGTCCCCGCTTCGCCTACTTCCCCTTCGGCGCCGGCTCGCGGCAATGCATCGGTGAGAGCTTTGCGTGGATGGAAGGCACGCTGCTGCTCGCCACCCTCGGCCAGCGCTGGAAGCTGCGGCTCGTGGAAGGACAACGCATCGGCATCGAACCCAAGATCACGCTGCGCCCGAAATACGGAATGCGCATGAGGCTCGAGCCCCGCACATAGTGCTGGGCTGCCCCAGTGCTACCCTGCGAAAGTGGGTTTCGCTGATTTCCATGGCAACCAAGCCGTCGTAACGCAGCTCCGGCAGATGCTCGGCCGCGGCCGCCTGCCCCACTCCATCTTGCTCAGCGGCCCCGAGGGCGTCGGCAAATACCGGCTCGCATTGATGATGGCGCGCGCGATCAATTGCCGCGTCCAACCCCTGACGGATGGCCTGCCGGACTTCTGCGGAGTTTGCGAACCGTGCGTGCGCATCGGCGCAGCCGAGGACTTGCATGCGCGAGTGGCCGAAGCGGTAGCGGCGCGCGAAGAGATGCGCGATGCCGACAAGCGCGAGACCAGGATTCTCGTCCAGACCGATCCCGACGTTCTCGTCGATTCCGCCCGATCCTCCGCAGCTGCTGGTCAAAGTCGGCCAGGTCCGCACCGTCATCGAACGCAGTCACCGCCATCCGGCAGAGCGCCGCCGCGTGTTTATCTTTCCCGAAGCGAGGTTCATGAAGGAAGCCGCTAACTCCCTCCTCAAAGTTCTCGAGGAGCCCGCCGACTCGACCCACTTATTCCTCATGGCAGAGCATCCCGGCGAACTGCTGCCGACCATGCGTTCCCGCTGCGTTAATTTCCGCCTGGGCGCGCTGGAGCAATCTGAGATCGAAGCGCTCCTGTCAGCCGAACGGCCAGACTGGCCGCCCAGGCAGCGCCAGCTGGTCGCGCGACTTGCGCAAGGCGCTCCCGAACGCGCACTGCATTTTGATTTGACCGAATATCAGGCCACCCGCGCCGATGCTCTCGTCCTGTTGCGCACCGCCCTTGAGGCGAATGATCACTCGGCACTCTTCAAAATGACTGAGACCTATCGTGCCGGTGCCGACGGCCAGCAGAAGATGTCGTTACTGCTGCAGGCCAGTGCCCTCCTGCTTGAGGACGTCCTCTTCGTCCAGCATGGCGTCCCCGACATGGCGCGAAACATAGACATCATGCCCGAACTCGAAAGACTCGCGACCATGGCCAGCTTTACCTGGGTCGAGCAGGCAGCGGAGGGTCTCAACGCCGTCGAAAGCGGAATGCGTCGCAACCTGCTGCGCTCTCTGTCGCTGGACGCAATGACCGCCCGCATGGAAGGCGCTTAACGCCAAGCGACGCGACGGCAGAAAATTGCATCCCAAGGTCTAACTTTCCTCATCAGCCATAACGACCAGCGCAATCTCATGCCCGAAAAAGTCTCCTCTACCCGAATCTCACGCCCCGGTCGCGTCGCCCTCTCAGGGTCGCGCCTACTCAACGGCCTTTTCGCAAGCGCCTTTGATGACGCGGGCACTGAGAGAAAGCCGCGAGACGCCAACCGCCGAGTCATTCTTCCTTCACAAGCAGATGACCTTGCAGACCCCGATCGTCGTAGTGCTGGAGGACGGCGAACGCGTCGAAGGCGTTCTCGAGTGGTACGACCGCAACAGCATCAAGCTGCGCGGCCGGCACGAGCACGCGCGTGGTGATTTACAAACACGCCATCAAATATCTCTACAAGACACCTGAAAAATAAGCGTCACGCTATCCGCGCAATCGCACAATAAAGATGCGACGGAAATCAGTGGCTCCGCGCCGCCTTAATCAGCCGGTCGCGCAATGCAGCCGTCTCCGGCCCCTCCGGAGGCAGCGGAGCAAAACAGTCCGGTCACCGATTGCGCATCGAGCCAGCGCAAGCCGGAGTAAAGGTTGCGCGCAAGGTCGGCCGGCTCATCCCAATCACCCCATTCGCACGGAATTGCCTGCGCCGGAGCGCTCCAACCCGTCGGCAACAAAACTCCCGGCCGTTGATCCGACTCGGCGGCAATCGAAGTCGCCAGTGCTTCAAACAGAGCCCTCGGCAACTCCGCCGCCGGAGCGTCCACCAGCATCAGCGGAGCACCGGGCGCGTAATGGCGAAAGTCCATGCCCGGGGAATGCGCTCCTTCCTCCGCTTCCGGTTCCGTCAACGTATCCGGATTTTTGGCTGACCGATAGACCGCGATCGGCCCGACCACGGATTCGATCTCCTCGCGCATGATGATGCCCGGACGATAAAGCACCGGCGGATGCACGGAGACATCCAGCACCGTTGATTCCAGTCCGAGATCGGCAGCGCCCGCGTTCAGCACAATGTCCACGCGTCCGTCGAGATCATTCAGCACATGCGCCGCCGTCGTCGGGCTCACGTGGCGAAAGCGATTGGCGCTGGGAGCAGCTACAGGAACTCCAGCCGTAGCAATGAGCGCCCGAGCGACAGGATGCCGCGGAGACCGCACTCCGACCAGTGAGCGGCCCGCAGTCACCGCGTCGGGCACGGATGCGGTTCGAGGCAGCAGCAGCGTCAAGGGCCCCGGCCAGAAGGCCTCAATCAACGCCTGGGCCGCCGGCGGAACTTCCGCTGCAACCGTTCGCAGCATCCCCTCCCCTTCCACGTGAACGATCAGCGGATCCCACGATGGACGGTCCTTTGCCGCGAAAATCCGTCCGACCGCTGCGGCATCGAGAGCATTCGCGCCCAGGCCATAAACCGTTTCTGTCGGAAACGCGACCAGCTGGCCGGCCCGCAGCGCAGCGGCCGCCTGCGTGATGGCAGACCGGGCGGAGGGCATGTCGAGATCGGCGATCGTCAGCACGAGGGTGGGCATCTGGCATAGCATAACGGCGTATGCAGGAAATTGAGATCAAATTCCGTGTGCGTGATCAAGGTGCATTGCACAAAGCAGCGCTGCATGCGGGTTTGCGGGAGGTAACTCCGCGGACACTGGAGCAAAACACCCTCTACGACACGCCCGAGCGGCGCCTCCGCCAGGCTGGACAACTTCTGCGCCTCAGGCTCTATGGCCACAAATGGCTGCTCACTCACAAGAGAAAGCTCACTGTTGCCGAAGGTGCCCAGCCAAGCGGCCCGCACAAAGTGCGCGAAGAGACCGAGAGCCAGCTGGCAGACGGAGCCGCCGTCGAGCAGGTCTTTCTCGCGTTGGGACTGCGCCCGGTATTTCGCTATGAAAAGTTCCGCACGGAGTATAGCGATGGCATCGGGCATCTCACTCTCGACGACACACCAATCGGCGAATACGCAGAACTTGAGGGGCCGCCGGCGTGGATTGATGCGACCGCGCTCGCCCTGGGAGTGCCCGAGTCGGAATATATTCAGCAGTCCTACGGCGAACTTTTTCTCATGTGGAAGCGCGACGCCGGCAGCCCGGCGGAAAATATGACCTTCGCGGAAATCAGCGCTGTCGAGAGCCGCTGACCGCCGGTCCCCGCGCCCTGGATCGCGCAGCATCCACCGGCTGCGTTGCGGGATCATGCCCCGCACCCAGCAGATTTACAAATAGCCTCGTCGCCCCCGGCACGCCATTCGGCAGTTGACGAAAAAACGCCAGCGCCGTGTAGATATACACGCCCTTGCCGTAGGAAGCTTCAACCAACCCGCCAAGCTGCGGCGCCTGGTTCGTGTCGTGGCACGACAGCATCGGCTGATATTCCGACGACCACTCCTTCATAAAATAGAGGCCGCGCTCCTGCACCCATCCGTTAAAATCCGCCTCCGCTATTCGATTCGGATAGCGAAATAGATCCGGCATTCGGCTCCAGTATCTCGACCGGTTGCTCTTCCTGGCTGACTCGCTCATTCCCCAGCACCGCCGGGTACGGCGTGAAGTGGCCGCGATTGAATCCCTCCGTGTCCTGCTCGTATTGCACGATCAGCGTTCCGCCGCTCTTCACATACTCCAGCAGCCGGCCGTTGTGATCCCGCAAGTCGGGTCGCGTCGCATACGCGCGAATGCCCGTCACCACGGCTCCGTATTGCGCCAGTTCGCCCGAGGCCAGGTCTTGCGGGGTCAGCAGCGTCACCCTGAAGCCCAGAGTGGCCAGGCTCTCCGGAATCGTGTCCCCCACTCCCATGATGTATCCGATGTTGGGATTTGCCGGCAGCGTCGCGTCCACCAGCGAGACGGAGCTTTGCGCGGGCGCGTAATAAGGAAATCCCTCGAGGTCGGCGCGCGCCACCATTTCGTAACCGTCGGTGTACTTTTTACCGCCGGAAATAAAGCTGGCTGCGATTCTGGTTTGGGATTGCCCGGTGTCCGCCGGCCACTCCACTTTGAACGAAATCGTCTCCGCGGCCCCGGCGGCAAGCGTCGTCTTTGCTTCTGCGGGCACGCACTTCCATCCCGCAGGCAGCGCAAGTGCTACCGCTCCCGGCCGCGCGGACTGGCTATTGTTGCGCACGATAACCTTTACCTCCGCTCCGTGCGCGGCATCGCGACGCAGCAGCAATTCCGCCGGCTCCATCCGAATCGAAACTGCCGGAGCTACGAACAGCGGCGCCTGCAGTTTGGTCGAACCATCCACGCCGGCAATCTGCCATGGGATAAAGGCAGCGAATCCCTCCGGAACTCCACCCTGCTCGAAGCTGTCGCGAGCATCCACCTGATACACCGTGTCTTTTACCGGCGAGTCACGATGAAAAGGTGCCCGAACCGGGGCAGCGTCCGCCGGAATATTCACCGTGAAAAAAACTTCCTTGCTCTCCCCGGCCGCCAAAGCCGCTGGCAGTTTTCCGCTCAACGTGCCCTGGTTCGAAGAGATTGTTCCCGGGCGCAGAGTGATTCGCTCACTGCCCCGATTGCTGATCACCATCTTTAGCCGAACCGCCTCGCCTTGAATTAAGAACGGGCTGCTCGCACCGGGCGAGACTCGCACCAGCGTCATCTCAAGACCTGCGGCCAGCTCGAGCGCTGCATTCAGCTGCATCCGCTTCTGCCACAGCCGCAACGCCAGCGGCGCCGAGGGCGGCGGACCCGGCGAATAAGGCGAAACCGCCTGCATCAGTCTGGCGGCCTCCACCAGCGGGGCAACCGCCCCGGCTGGCGATTGCTGCTCCGCTGTCTGCGCCTTTGCCACCAGCGCTGCCACTCGAGTCAGCGTCTGCTTCAGTTGCGGCATCTTCGCCGCCTCCGCAGGAAAGCGGTCCGCAAGCCCGGCCAGCGAAGTATCTATTCCCGCGAACATTGACGTCTCATGCGCCGGCGCAGTCACTCCCGCTGCCGTCGCCGCCAGTTGGTAGTTCGCATATTCGCGCGCGTGGTTGAAGTGCCAGTTCCCCGCGCCTTGCGACAGCTGGTGTCTTAACCCCTCCCAGGCAATATCGGCCGGAGTTTTGCCGTCGAGCATCGGGCTCGCCTGGTTGAGGTCCAGCCGCAGCGTCGCCGCGTCACCCACGTTGCCCATGTAAAGCTTCGCCGGCTGCCACGCCTTTGCGTCTCCCGCTGAAAAGCGGCTAGAGTCCGCAGCGGCCGTGAATGCTTCGCGCGTCAGCAGCGCTGCCGCCTGGTGATGTCCGTGGCCGTCACGCGGCGTCCCGCCAAAGCGCGAGACCAGCACATCCGGCTGAAAGAGTCGAATCTGCCGCACCAGGTCCGCCAGAGGAACATCTCTGCCGCCCCACTTCGCAAAACTCTCATCAGGAGTCTTCGAAAATCCGAAGTCCGCTACATGAGAGAAGCGCTCATCGGCGCCGTAAATCTGGTCCGCCGCCAGCAACTCTTCCGTCCGCAAAATTCCCAGCTCATCAAAAAAGACCGCGCCCTCTGCGTTCTGCCCGCCCTCGCCCCGCGTCAGGGTAAAGAGCATTGCCGTCTCTCCGTCCACCCGCGCCTCCAGCGTCAGCAGCCCTCCGTCTTCATCGTCAGGATGCGCCACCACCTGCAGTATCCGGCCCGTCGTCGTCAGTTGCTGCAGCACCTCACGCAGCCGCTGGGCGCGCGACGGCTCGGGCGTAATCGGTACCGGCGTCTTGTGCGATAACTGCACCGCTTGGCCCGCGCTTGCGGGCGCAGCAGCCTTGGTCGCCTCTTGCGCAGGCGCCACGCCCCGGCCGCAAAGCAATGGCAGCAACAGAAGAATGGACAGCCAGGAGAAGGATTTCGCGAAATGAGTTTTCTGACGGGGCACCTCTAATTTTTAACAGCTTTGGCTGAATTTCCAGCGCCCACCCCTTCACCGCGCCAATCTGCCTCATCAAAATAATGGTCCCGCCCTGCCCGCAGACCGCGGCCCCGAAAGACGCGAAGACTTAAGATGGTATTGAACGAAGGGGAGAAACCACTTGGCGCGACTGACAACGTTTTTCGGATCTTTGCTGGTCATCCTGGGGCTGGCAGGGTTCCTCCTGACAGGACATACCCATCCCACCGCGCTGATTCCGGCGGCTTTCGGGCTAATCCTGATCGTCTGCGGCATGGCGGCTCAAACTGCGGACCAGAGACGCCGCATGCTGTTTATGCACGTCGCGGTGACGGTCTCACTCCTCGGCTTCGTTTTCACCGCCTTCTCGCTTTGGCAGCTCATTCAGCTTTGGCAAGGGGTCGCGTTCCCCTTCCCAGCCGCAGTCGAAGAGAAGGCCGCCATGTCAATCCTGTGCCTGATCTTCACCCTGCTGTGCGTCCGGTCATTCATCGCGGCGCGGCGGGAACGCAAGTCAGCCTGAGGGGTATCGAGTTGCAATCCATTTTGCGGCGGAAAGCGATTGAGGGCATCTAACGACTATGGCGATGCGCCCCAGTTTCGTGAGCAGTGGCGGGGGGACACCCGGAATGGGGTCTCGCACCAGCAATCGCAGCACCGTCTCGGCGGCCTCAGGCACCGACGGCAAGCCGAAGGTCGAGCTCAGCAAGGCTCTCCCGGCGGTGTGGGAGCTGCTGCGTCCCCGGCGATGGATCCTGCTCGGCGGCCTCGCCCTGATGATCGTCAATCGCGTCTCCGGCCTCGTTCTGCCCGCCACCACCAAGCTGCTCATTGACAACGTCATGGGCAAGCACCATGTGTCGCTGCTGCCCAAGCTGGTCGGCGCCGTGCTCGCCGCCACTGCCATCCAGGGCGTCACCTCGTTCACGCTTACCCAGCTCCTCTCCAAGGCAGCGCAGCGCCTTATCACTGAACTCCGCATGCAGGTGCAGCAGCACGTCGGCCTGCTCTCCGTCTCCTTTTACGACGCGAACCGCACCGGCGTACTCGTGCCCGCATCATGAGCGACGTTGAAGGCGTCCGCAACCTGCATCGGCACGGGCATGGTCGAGTTTGTCGGCGGTCTGCTCACAGCAGTCCTCGCCTTTGCCATGCTGCTCAAGCATCAGCCCGGTGATGACGCTGCTCGCTTTCGTCGTCATGGTCGCCTTCGCCCTCATCCTCCGGTCGGCGTTCAAGGTCATCCGCCCGATCTTTCGCGAGCGCGCCAAGATCAACGCCGAGGTTACCGGCCGACTCACCGAATCGCTCGGCGGCGTTCGCGTCGTCAAGGGCTATCACGCCGAGGAGCGCGAAGCCAGAGTCTTCGCCGGTGGCGTTGAGCCGCCTTCTCAAAACGTCATCAGTTCTCTCACGGCGCAGTCGTTCATGAGTCTGGCTTCGACCGCCGTGCTCGGCATCGTCGGCGCTCTCGTCATGTATCTCGGCGCGCACCAGGTCGCTGGCCGGCAAAATGACCACCGGCGGCTATTTCGCATACATCATGTTCCTCGCCTTCATGATCGCGCCCATGTTCAGATGGTGGCCATCGGCACGCAGCTCACCGAGGCGGTCGCAGGCCTCGATCGCACCCACGAGATTCTCGGCGAGCAGGAGGAAGACGCCGATCCCGCACGCGCATCGAGCTCTGCCCCCATCATCGGCGAAGTGCAGTTTCGTCGATGTTGGGTTCGCTTACGTGCCGGACAAGCCGGTGCTCCACAACATCAGCTTCGAGTGCGCGAGCCCGGCACCGTCAACGCTCTGGTCGGCTCCCGCGGCTCCGGCAAATCCACCATCATCTCGCTTGCTCTGCGCCTTCCACACGCCCGGCTCGGGCGCGGATGCTCGTCGACGGCCACGACCTCGCCACGGTCAAGCTTGAGCAGCTATCGCCAGCAGCTCGGCGTCGTCCTGCAGGAGACGTTTCTCTTCGACGGCACCATCCGCGAGAACGTCGAAGTTCTCCCGCCCCGAAGCCACCGAAGAGCAGTTGCTCGAAGCCTGCCGCATCGCCCGCGTCGACGAGTTTGCCGAGCGCTTCCCCGAGGGCTACGACACCATCGTCGGCGAACGCGGCGTGAAGCTCTCCGGCGGCCAGCGCCAGCGCATCTCCATTGCCCGCGCCATCCTGGCCGACCCTCGCATCCTCATCCTGGATGAAGCCACCAGCTCGCTCGACTCCGAGTCCGAAGCGCTGATTCAGGCAGGGCTCAACTTCCTCATGCGCGGTCGAACGACCTTTGTCATCGCGCACCGTCTCTCGACGATTCGCCGCGCCGACCAGATTCTGGTCGTCGAGCAGGGCCGCATCGTCGAGCGTGGCACGCACCAGCAGCTCTACGCCTGCGACGGCCGCTACCGCGATCTCTACACCCGCCAGCACGGCCTGGAGACGAATCTATTCCTCGCGCCCGGCGAAGGCGACAAGGTCGAAGCGTCCAGGTCTAAGCCGCGCCACCGACGCTCAGCTTCTCCACGCCAAGCTCGCGTCAGCAAAAACGCATAGTCGAAGGCGATTTCCTTCAGATAGTCGTAGCGCCCCGACGCCCCGCCGTGCCCCGCATCCATGTTGACTGCAGCAGCAGCGGTGCGTCGTCCGTGTTCAACGTGCGCAGCTTGGCCACATACTTCGCCGGCTCCCAATACATCACCTGGCTAATCGTTCAGGATCGTCTTCACCAGCATCGCCGGATACGCCGCGCTCGTGCAGGTTGTCATACGGCGAATAGCTGCGCATGTACTCAAACGCCGCCGCCTCATTCGGATTGCCCCACTCCTCATACTCCGGCGACGGTGAGCGGCAGAGTCGCATCGAGCATGGTGTTCATCACGTCGACAAAGGGCACATGGGACAGCACGACGCGAAATAGATCCGGCCGCATATTCGCCACCGCGCCCATCAGCAGATCCGCCGGCGCTTCCGCCCTCGATCGCGACAGCGTCCTTCGGTCGCCATAATCGTTCGCGCAGTCAGAAACTCCGTCGCCGGTCGATGAAGTCGGTGAAGGTGTTGCGCTTTTCCATCATCCTGCCCGCATCATGCCACGGCTCGCCCAGCTCCCCGCCGCCGCGAATGTGCGCATAGGCCATCACGACGCCGCGATCCAGCAGGCTCAGCCGGCTTCCGCTGAAGCCCAGCGGCAGCGAATATCCGTAGGACCCATATCCGTAGACATAAAGCGGATTCGACCCATCGGCACGCTTGAGATCCTTCCGGTACACAACCGAAATTGGCACACGTCGTCCCATCTGAAGCTGTCGCAAAGACCCGCTCCGACGAATAGTGCGACGGGTCATAACCGCCAGGGATCTCCGTCCTCTTCAGCAGCGCCGAAGCATGCGTCGCCACATCGTAGTCGTAGACCGAACTCGGCGTGACCAGCGACTGGTAGGAATAGCGAAATGTCCTGGTCTTAAACTCAGCGTTGTTCTGCGGCGCCGCTGAATAGGCCGGGTCAGGAAACGGAATCGGATGGCTCACGCCGTCAGCGAACGCAATCACGCGCAGTGTCGGCAGTCCCTCTACCCGCTCCTCAGCCACATAGAAATCCTCAAAAACATCCACTCCGTCCAGCGCAATGTCCGGCCGCGCCGCGATGATCTCTTTCCAGTGCGCCTTGTCGCCCGCTGAAGCAATCGGTGCAGTGACTAAACGAAATGTTCTCGCGGTGTCGTTGGTGCGAATGAAAAATTCCCCACCCCGCTCCTCCACGTAATACTCGATATCGTCTCGCCGCGGCAGAATGGTTTTCCAGTCCTCAGAGCCTGGCTGATCCGCCGGCAGATACCTGACCTCGGTCGTCGTGTGGCTGCTGATGTCGAGCAGCAGATATCCCCGGCTGCGCGTCCGCTCCACGCCAACGTTGAAACGCTCGTCCTTCTCCTCATAAACAATCGGGTCCTTCCCGGCATCCGTCCCGAGCGTGTGGCGATACAGACGGTACTGCCGCTTCTCAACTTCGTCTTCCTGCGTATAAAACAGCGTCTTGTTGTCTGCGGCCCACGCCAGCGAACCCACCCGCGGCGCATGTTCGTTATAGATCTCCCCGCTGTTGAGGTTCTTGATGTGCAGCGTGTATTGGCGGAAACCGACATTATCCGTGGTGAAGGCCAGTAGCGAGCCGTCGTCGCTCACCGCCGTGTCCCCCAGCGACATGAACTTCTCCCCCACCGCGAGCTGATTCACATCGAGTATCACTTGCTCCGCCGCTGTAACCGACCCGTGCCTCCGGCAGAGAATCGGATATTGCTTCCCTTCCTGCGTGCGGTAGTAATAAAAAAACTCGCCGCGACGGAATGGGACGCTGTCATCCGTCTGCTTCAAGTGGCTCAGCATCTCGTCGTACAGCTTTTTCTGCAGCGGCTCCGTCGGCGCCATCACTGCTGCCGTATAGGCGTTCTCCGCCTCGAGATACGCGATGACTTTGGGGTCGTTGCGCTCACGCAACCAGGCATAATCGTCGGTCAGGATTCCGCCGGCCAGCGTGCGCTCCGTATGGTGTTTCTCAGCGACCGGGGGTTGAACAGGGGAAGTGGGCGAAGTAGTTTGTGCGGGGGAAAGTTGGCTCATGGCTGCGAATAACAGAATACTGGCTGCGAGCCGGCCGCGCCGTGCCGCCACCGCAATGCGCCATCCGGCGCGGAAATATGACCTGCTCAAACTTGTCGCTTGACCCTTCATCATTCCGCCTCTGCCTAAGGCAACCCAAAGTGTAAAGAATGTATTCTTCACTAGGGTGGGCTATGTCTCGTCCCAATTTTTGCAGTGAAGAAAGTGCAAGGAGCATATATGAATTTCCGCAGCATGAAGCAGTTGGCCGGTATCGCCGCGCTGGGCGCACTCTGCGCTCTTCCCGTGAGCGCTCAGATGATGGGCCACGGTGCCGCAGCTCAGGGCATAAACAATCCCGATCAAAATGGCATGGCAAACAACATGGGGCCCTCTCGCGACGACGGCTTCTTAAAAGAGGCCTCCGCAGGAAATATGGGAGAGGTCGCGTTGGGCAAGCTCGCGCTTGAAAAGTCCTCCAACGACGACGTGAAAAAGTTTGCTCAGCGCATGGTGGATGACCATACGAAGATGGAAGGCGAAGTGGAAACTGTCGCCAAGTCTCTCAACGTCAGCCTGCCCAATAGTCCCGACAAGGGCGCGAAGAAGGCAATCGCCAAAATGCAGACGCTGAGCGGGGCCGACTTCGACAAGGCTTATATGGCCGACATGGTCAAGGACCACAAAAAGGACCTGGCCGAATTCAAGTCCGAAGCAAGTTCAACGCAAAATGCCGGCGTCAGAGACCTCGCCACCAATGGTGCCAAGACTATCCAATCCCACCTCGAAGAGGCGGAAAGTGTTAACAGCAAAGTAGGCGGTAAGTAATCGCCGATAACTCACCCACTTACTATCACCTGCCACAGCGCTCTTCCGCCGGAAGGGCGCTTTATTTTTGTGTCAGTATGGGCCCCATTCCCACGAACAATTTGTATGTCTCCTCCTCCCGCGCCTCCCCTTTCGCCGCGCACCTGTGATTCAATATTTGTTGTGCTCTTGAGGCACCGGAGGTACGGGTTATGAATATGAAATTGACACTTCGCAGCTTGTTTTACTTTTCGCTCTTCGCAACGGCGGCAGCGGTTATGCCGACCCTCGGCCTATCTCAGGCTCTGAGTAACTCAGCCGGCGGCATCTACGGCACCGCGAATGATCCTGGACTCACCCTGGGCCACGCGGGACAGGACACAAATTTTCTTCAGCGGGGCCTGGAAGATGGCAACGCCGCCATTATCTTCAGCAAGCTCGCTCTCACCAAGACCAGCAATCCCGACGTCAAGGCTCTCGCTCAAAAAGCGCTCGATAAGCACATGGCCATTGGCGGAGGCCTGGTGGTGGATGCGCGCGGGCTGAAGACCGCAATTCCCAAGGGCCTCAACTCTCGCTATTCGCAGACTTATCAGGATTTGTCCAAGCTCTCAGGCGACGAGTTCGACAAAGCCTATGTGGCGGCGCTCCTCAAGCTGCAGCATGACGACTACGAAAACATGCAGGACGAGTCCAAAGGGTCCGGCGTAGTCCACTTGCAGGAAGAGTCACAGAAAGACATGGGCACTCTGGCACAGTTGGACGGCGAAGCAGAGAAATTATCCAAGAAGTTAAACGGCAAGTAATAAGCCGCTCGCAACACCGGATTCTGACTCCTGACTGGGGTGGGCCGCGCCCGCCCCGGCCTGTTTCCCCCTCGCGCTTACAATAGCTTGACGATGAAACGCTTTCGCCAGGGCTCCCTGTGTCTGCTGATTCTGCTGATAGCGGGGTTCTTTTCCTTCGCCTCGGCGGAAAAAGTCCAGGATCTCAAGGCCAGCGACTACGTCAACGACTTCGCCGGCGTCCTTTCGCCCCAGACCGTCCAGAGCCTCAACATGCTGTGCGGTCAGCTCGATCATCGCGCCAACGCGCAGATCGCCATCGTCACCATCCACTCTCTCGACGACGATGACATTGACGACTTCGCCTCTCGCCTTGAAGAAAAGTGGAAAGTGGGCGCGCAAAGGCTCCGACCGCGGATTGCTCCTTCTCCTCGCCGTCAACGACCACAAATACCGCATAGAAGTGGGCTACGGCCTCGAGGGCATCCTTCCCGACGGCAAAGTCGGCACCATCGGCCGCACCATGGTTCCCTACCTGCAGCAGGGGAACTATGACGGCGCCGTAACCGTCGCCATGCAGCAGATTGCCCAGGTCATAGCCGCTGACTCCAATGTTCAGCTCGATCCCCAGTGGTCGGCGCAGGCCAACCTCCGCACCCAGCCCGCGCAGCGACTCACCAGCAAACAGGTCCTAGTCGGCGGCCTGGTCTTGCTGATCATCATCGTCATCATCGTTAAGCTGGGCGGCGGCGGCGTCCTCTGGTTCATCGCCGGCATGTTCTTCGGCGGCGGAGGCGGTGGCGGCGGCCAGTGGGGCGGCGGTGGTGGTGGCGGCGGTGACGGATTTGGTGGATTCGGCGGCGGCGGCTCAGGTGGCGGCGGCGCTTCAGGAAGCTGGTAAGGTTTAGATGATTAGATGAAAGGACAAGGTAGAAAGCAATGAGTAAAGGCCTAATTGCAGTTCTCGTCGTGGTACTGATCCTGGTCGTTGGCGGACTCCTGGTCGGTGGCAGCTATATCGGTGCTCGTAACCAGATGGTCGCCAAACGCGAGGCCGTGACCCAGGCGTGGTCACAGGTGGATATTGTGTTGCAGCGCCGCGCCGACCTGATTCCCAACCTCGTCAATACGGTGAAGGGTTATGCGCAGCAGGAAGTGGTTGTCTTCGGCGACATCGCCAACGCCCGCGCCGCCCTGCTGGGCGCCCGTGACCCCCAGAGCAAGATCGCGGCCAACAATCAGTTGGATGGGGCTCTAGGCCGACTGCTGGCGATCTCGGAGAACTACCCGCAGCTGCGCTCCAACCAGAACTTCCTGCAGTTGCAGGATGAGCTGGCCGGCACGGAAAACCGCATTGCGGTCGAACGCCGGCGCTATAACCAGACCCTCCAGGACTACAACACCTTCATCCAGCTCTTCCCCAACAACATCTGGGCGAGCATCGGAGGCTTCCAGCGGAACCCGGCCTACTTCCAGGCCTCCGACGGATCCCGCGCCGTACCGACGGTAAACTTCGGCAACCCGTCGGCCGCTCCGGCCCCGGCGCCGGCGCCTTCCTCCACCATGACTCCGGCTCCGGCCGCCACCCACTAACCGGCAGCGGGCGAGGCCGGGCGCAAGCCCGCCTGCTCATCGCCAAAGAAAAAGGGCTGCCTTAGGGCAGCCCTTCTATCTGTTTGTGACTCGGTTACTTCGCGAATGACCCGATGGCGCTCGCCTCGTCGTCCTTCACGTCGAATACCGTGTAGAGCTTGGTGATCTGCAGCAGGTCGTGGACCTTCTTGGTCAGGTTGAGCAGCTTCAAATCCCCGCCCTGGTTCTTGACGGTGGTAAAGGCGCTCACCAGCTCGCCGATGCCCGAGCTGTCAATGTAGTTAACTTCGCCCAGGTTAAGCAGAATCTTCTTCTGGCCCTTGGCGAGCAGGTCGCGAACGGCGTCGCGCAACTGCACGCTGCCTTCACCGAGCGTGATGCGGCCGCTGAGATCTAGAACCGTGATTCCATCCACCTGGCGGGTGCTGACTTTCATACTCACTGGAAACTCCTCCTTAAGCGCCCGGTTGGGCGGTGGGTAAATGCTTTACAAGTGTCAATTCCGTCCCGGGACTCAGACGGCGAAATTTTACATCGTCCATAAATGATCGGATGAGGAAAATTCCCCGGCCCGAGCCGCGCAAAATGTTCTCCGGAGCCAGAGGGTCCGGCAGGTGTTCATAGTCTAACCCCGCTCCCTGGTCCGAAATACGGATGATAAGAGAAGAACCGTCGTTTTCAAAGGAAACCGTTACCTTTTTCGTCGGGTCGTAAGCATTGCCATGCATTATCGCGTTAACCGTGCCCTCCCGGACTGCCATCGCAATCTGGAAACGCTCGTCCTCGCTGATCCCGGCGCGGGTCGCAGCTTCCTCAGCCATGGCCTCTGCCTGTTCCACACTATCGAGATTGGACTCCAGCGTTATGGTCATACGATTGACGGTTGGATCGGCCAATGCCAGTTCCTTCTTCGACGAGAACAAGTTATACCCACGGTCATCTGCCCCGAATGAACTGATGAAGCAGATTTCTGCGACGCATGGGCAGTTTGCTTGCGTAGACGCCGTCATGTCAAGAAATCCCGGTCTCGCCCCCCTCCCACAGACGTCTCAATTGCCCACTTTTAACATTCAGGCAAACCGCAGCGGGACCCACCGTCAACCTCAGATTCCCCGCCCTGCTCCCCGCCCTACGGCACAAAAACCAGCCTCGCCCCCGATTCTGACCGCCCCCACGCCGACTCAACCTCCGACAAGGGCACCTGGACTGTCTCCAGATGAATCACGCCAGACGCCGCCATTGCGAACAATTCCGGAATCACCTCAAATATCTTCTGGAACGACGCGCTTCCAAAGCCGCTCCCACTAATCTCCAGGCCGGAGCTGCGCAGCACATCGGCCTGCAGCGTGATCGTTGGCCCGGCGCTCTGACCAACCTCAACCAGGCGCACCCGGCTCCCTGCCGGATTCAAAGGCAGCTGCGACACAGCCCGGATCAGTGCCTGCGTCGGCGCGCCCCACAGGTAATCAATGACCACATCGAGCCCAGCCACTTTGGCCTCCCGAACGAACGCCTCTGCCAGCGCTTCTTCCGGCTGCTCCAGCGAAATCGTCACGTCCGCGCCAAGCTCACCCAGCCGCTTGAGTGTCGCGGGATTCCGCCCCGCTGCGATTATCCGCCCTGCGCCCAGGTGCCGCGCCATCTGCACCGCCAACTGCCCGGCAACGCCCGTTGCCCCGAGAATCCAGTACCGTCTCCCCGGCCGCCACCTTCGCCTTCCACGTGAGCGCCAGCCACGCCGACATCCCCGGATTTGCCACCGCGGCCGCAGTCACGTCATCCAGCCCCGCAGGCAGCGGAACACACATCCTGGCAGCCACCGCCGTCCGCTCCGCGAAGGTCCCGAACGGCTTCCTCGGGCCACCGCAATAGACTCGGGACCCGTCCTCCTTCACACCAACGCCGTCCAGCCCGACGATAAAAGGCACCTGCGTCGAACTCATGTAGTGCGTGCCCGCAGCGATCGCCTTCACAATCGGGTGCAATCCCGCCGCGCGCATCGTCACCAGCACTTCCCCATCACCCGCGACTGGCTCGGCAAAGCTCTTATATTTCGGCGTCTGCCCCAGGGCTTCTAATACAGCAGCATTCATTGTGTCTCCATAAATTCGAGTTTTTCGGCCCGCCGGCCACAAGACTGCAGACTACTCGCCGGATTGATATCATCCGCCATAGCAGAATTTTCGCTTGAGGTGTTCATGTCTTTGTTCCAGCGCGGTTCGGTTCTTCTTCTGGCAGCAGCGGTTTCCCTTCCCGGCCTGGCCGCAAACGGCCTTTCCACGCCCAGCAGTCGCTCACAGGATACTTCGGCCGCGGCCCATCGCGTCGCCCCCAAAGTTCCCAAGCTGCCCTATGTCACCTACACGCTGCCCAATGGCCTCAAGGTCATCCTGCTCGAAGACCATCGTCTTCCGCTCGTCGCCGTCAACCTCTGGTACCACGTCGGCCCCGTTAACGAGCGCGCCGGCCGCACCGGCTTCGCCCACCTCTTCGAGCACATGATGTTCGAGGGCTCAAAGAACGTCGGCGAAAAGGCTCACTTCAAATATCTCGAGGCCGCCGGCGCCACCGACGTCAACGGCACCACCGACTTTGACCGCACCAACTATTTCGAGACCCTGCCCGCCAACCAGCTCGATCTCGGCCTGTGGCTCGAATCCGACCGCATGGGCTTCCTGCTCGACAGGCCTCGACCGCTAAAAAGCTGCACGAACCAGCGCGACGTCGTCCGCAACGAACGCCGCCAGAGGTCGAAGGCCAGCCCTACGGCCTCGTCGACGAAGGCTGTCCACCAGCTCTTCCCCAAGGGCCATCCCTACTACGCCGACGTCATCGGCTCCCACGCCGACATCGAAGCCGCGCGCCTCGACGACATCCGCGACTTCTTCCAGCAGTTCTACACGCCGAACAACTCCACCCTCGCCATCGTCGGCGACTTCGCAACGAAGATGTGCAAGCTCGCTCGTTGAGAAATATTTCGGCCCCATCCCCCGCGGCCCCGAAGTGCCGAAGTGTCGAGCATCACCACGCCGCCCATCACCGCGCAGCGCCGCCTCACCGTCACCGACACCGTCGAGCTCCCGCAAAGTCATCGTCGGCCTGGCTCACGCCGCCCGCCTTCACGCCCGGCGACGCCGACGGCGACGTCGCCGCCCACATCCTCGGCGGCGGCAAGGCCAGCCGCCTCGACCACGCCCTGGTCTACGACCAGCAGATCGCTCAATCGGCCAGCTGCGACCATCGCTCGCTCGCACTCGCCTCTACTTTCACCTGTGAGTTCCTCGCCCGGCCCGGCGTCAAGCCCGAGCAGCTGGAGAAAGCCGCAGACACCGTCATCGCCGAAGTTCCAGCCAGAACGGCCCCACGCAGGACGAGCTCGACCGCGCCCGCAACATGATCGAGTCCGGCCAGATCATGCGGCCTTGGAGGCTTCGGCGGCGTCGCCGACACCTCAACGAGTACAACCAGTACACCGGCGACCCCGGCTTCCTCCCCAAAGACATCGCCCGCTATGAGGCCGTCACCGCCGCAGCCGTCAAGGCACCGCCGGCACGTAACTCGCACCAAGCAAAGCGTCGTCGTCTACTGCATCCCCGGCAAAAAAGTCCTCAACGACGTCCCCCGCAGCCCCGACAACACCGACGCCGACGTCAAGATCAGCCGAATACTCCGCCGACTTCGAAACCTCGCAGGCCTGGCGCAAGACCGCTCCCCGCCCGGCCCCGCTCCGAGCTTCCACCTCCCCGTGCCCGAAGTCTTCAGCCCTCAAGAACGGCCTCAAGGTCTATTTCGTCGAGCAGCATTACCTGCCCGTCATGTCAGCTCAGCCTGGTCAACCCGCGCCGGCGGCGAAACCGATCCCGCCGACAAGCCCGGCGTCGCCATCCTTCACCAGCGCCATGCTCAGCCGAGGGAACCACCACCCGCTCCGCCACCCAGGTCGCCGAGGACGCCGGAGCGCATCGGCACCCCCTCGGCATCGGTGCAGCCACCTGGACAGCCGCCAGCCGTCAGCATCAGCGTCGCTCACCAACCACGCCGACGCCGGCCTGCAGATCTCCTCGCCGACGTCGTCCTGCACCCCGCCTTCGATGCCGCAAGACCTCGAGCGCCTCCGCAGGCAGCGCCTCACCACGCTCCTCCAGATGAAGGATGACCCAACGCAGATCGCCATCCAGATCGCTCGCCAAGCTCTCTACGGCGCCCAGCCCTACGGCCATATCGCCCTCGGCGACGAGGCGCTCCAACAAGGCCTCACCGCGCGACGACTCGAGCCTTCTACAAGTCCCACTACGGCCCCGCCGACTCCGCGCTCGTCCTGGCCGGCGACCTGAGCTAAGCCGAAGCCCGCGAACTCGCCGAGAAGTACTTCGGCAACTGGACCGGCAGCGCCGCTGCCCGTCGCCCAACCTGCCCCCGCCGCAGCCGCCCACACGCCGCATCGTCCTCGTCGATAAGCCCGGCGCTCCCCAGACCGCGCTCTTTGCCTTCGGCGTCGGCGTGCCCGCCAGCTCGCGCCGGACTCCCGCCATCCAGGTCATGAACTACATGCTCGGCGGCGTCTTCGCCAGCCGCATCAACATGAACCTGCGCGAGGAGCACGGCTACACCTACGGCGCGTTTTCCTTCTTCCAATATCAACGCAAGACCGGCCCATGTTTCTGGCCGGCGCCGAAGTCCGCACCGACGTCACCGCGCCCGCCGTCGAGCAGCTCTACAAGGAGCTTGCGCGCATCCGCACCGAACCGCTCACCGCCGCCGAGATCAAGATGTCCATAGACTCAAACGTCCGCTCTCTGCCCGGCCAGTTCGAGACCGGAAACGACATCGCAGCGGCTATCTCTGAGTTGTGGGTCTACGGCTTGCCCAAGGATTATTTCGAGAAGCTTCCCACCCAACTGGAATCCGTGACCTCAGCCCAGGCAGCGGAAGCGGCTACGAAGTATGTCCATCCGGACAACACGTTCCTCATCCTCGTCGGTGATAAGTCCAAGATTGAAGCTGGAGTCAAAGCTCTGGGACTCGGACCGATTGAAGCCTGGGACACCTCGGCGAATCCTGTAAAGAAGTAGCGCGAACCGGCTCGCGGCGTAGCGTTATCGCGTCGCGAGCACTGCGCCCGTCTGAATATATTCCTGATACGGCCCCTTGAAGTCCTCGATGCCCCGGGGTCGAAGTGCCAGATGCGTGTCGCGACTTCGTCGATCAGGTCCTGGTCGTGCGTCACCAGCAGCACCGTGCCCTCATAACTTCTGCAGCGCATATTCAGCGCATTGATCGCCTCCAGATCCAAGTGGTTCGTCGGCTCGTCGAGCACCAGGAAGTTCGGCTTCTGCAGCATCAGCTTGCAGAAAATCAGCCGCGCCGCCTCGCCGCCCGAAAGCGCCTCGGTCGGCTTCAAGCCTTCTTCGCCGCTGAACAGCATCTGCCCCAGCAGCCGCGAATCTCTTCCTGCGTCGCCTGCGGATCGAATTGGTGCAGCCAGTCGGACGCCGTCATGCCCTTCTCGATCGAACCCGGTGGTCCTGCGCGAAATAGCCGATCTGCGCCTCGTGGCCCCACTTGACCGTCGCCCGCATCGATTGAACGTCCGGCTCCGCGACAACTCCGGGCGCGTTCGCCAGCAGCGCCTTGATCAGCGTCGTCTTGCCCGCGCCGTTGCGTCCCATCAGCGCGATCTTTTCGCCGCGCATCACCGCTGCCGCTGAAAGTCTGTCAATCACCTTCTGGTCGCCGTACGCCTTGCGAGAGCCCTCGAACTCCAGCGTGTGCTTGCCCGAAGGCCGCTTCATGTCGAACCGGATGAACGGCCGTTGAATGTTCGACCGCGCCAGATCGCTGGTCTGCAGCCGCTCCACTTCCTTCTTGCGCGAAGTCACCTGGCTCGAACGCGTACCGGCCGAAAACCGCGCGATGAACTCGTTCAACTGCGCGATCTTCTTCTCGCGCTGCGCGTTCTCCGATTCCGATGCCGCGACCGGATCTGCGTCTTCGCCAGCACCATGTCGTCGTAGCCGCCGGTGTAGGTGATGATCGTCTCGTAATCGATATCGGCGATGTGCGTGCAGACACTGTTCAGAAAGTGGCGGTCGTGCGAAATCACGATCAGCGTGCCTTCGTAGCGGTTCAGGAAATCCTGCAGCCAGTGGATCGAATCCAGATCGAGGTAGTTCGTCGGCTCGTCCAGCAGCAGCGCCTGGGGATTGCCAAACAGCGCCTGCGCCAGCAGCACGCGCACCTTCTGTCCGCCCTGCAGCTCGCTCATCTTGCGCTCGTGCAGCTCATCGGCGATGTCCAGCCCATCCAGCAGAATGGCCGCGTCAGCTCTCCGCCGTGTAGCCGTCTTCCTCGCCCACGATGCCCTCCAGCTCGCCCAGCCGCATGCCGTCCGTCATCGGTCAGTCTCGGCCTTCGCGTAGAGATCTCGCGCTCTTCCAGCGCCTCCCACAGCGGCTTGTTCCCCATGATCACGGTATCGACCACGCGGAATGCATCGAACGCGAACTGGTCCTGGCGCAGCACGCCAAGCTTCCGCGGCCGCACCACCGTGCCCTTCTGCGCGTCGATTTCGCCCGTCAGAATCTTCATGAACGTCGATCTTGCCGGCGCCGTTCGGCCCGGTCAGGCCATACCGCCGGCCAGCTGTGAAAGTTACGGACACGTCCTCGAACAGGACTTTCCCGCCAAACCGCATTGAGACATTGGAGACTGAAAGCATGGGATACCTCTATTTTCCCATGAATTGGGCTATCAGGCGATGACAACTCGAATTCCGCCGCCCTGCCGGGCCTCAATCACAGCCCGCCGCCGTCAGAATCCGTAGTTCTTCTTGCGCAACGCGCTCTTGTATTGATCGCGCGCCTTCTTCGCCGCCGCCTCCGCGTCGTGGACCGCAAACCCGGCGTCGTCCCACTTTTCCATCTCGACCATCGAGTGGTCGGCGTTAGCGAGCGCTTCCTCTGCCCGGATTGCGGCGACCCATTTGTCGGCCGCCTGTTTGTAACTCGTCAGGAGTTGATCGAAGTCTGCGGTTTCCATGTGCCGCTCAATCTATAACGGCAATACGCCCAGTTCAACGCTTTGGCCCATGGATTCACCAAACTTTGACAATCACCCGCCGCCCTGCGCTCACCGCTTCTGCACCACGCTCAACGTAATGCTCGACGGATATTCCCGCGAGTGATGGATCACGTTGTGCGCGACAACTCCCTTCGATTCGCTGACGTTGTCTCCCCCCGTATTCAGGTTGCGATCGAACTGCGGAAAGTTGCTGCTGCTTACCTCCACCCGCAACTGATGTCCCGGCGGAAAATAAATGCTCGTCTCCATCGGCTGCAGCGTGACCTTGTAGACCTTGCCCGCCTCCATAAACACCGGCGGCTTGTCATAGCCCTCGCGATATCGCACCCGCTGAATGTTGCCGTCAACATTGAACGCCGTCCCATCCGGCAACACATCAATCACCTTCACGGTGAAGTCGGTGTCCTTCGCGTCGCTGGAAACGTATAGCGTCACATCCATCGGTCCGCTGACCTCCATCCCCTCCTTCAGCGGTCCGGTGGAATAGACCAGCACATCATTCCTCGCCTCGATGCCGCGTTGATCCACTGCTCCCGGCTTATAGTCCGCGCCCAGGCAGCAGAATCCGCCACCATGCGTGGGAACCGGATTCATCGGGTCATACACAAATTTGTCCGGCGTATCCTTCGCCTCCGGCGCGGCCGCAATGCGCCGTCTCCATTGAGGGAGTTCGCGCTTCCCGCACTCGCCAGATAATACGTAACCGGTTTTGCATCTGCCGGCGGCCACGTCTCCGACGACTGCCACTTGTTGCTGCCCATCGTGTAGTACTTCACCTTGGGCGTCTTGGTGAGAATGCCGTTGTCCTCGCCCTTGAGAAAGTGATCGAACCAGCCGTAAGTGAGCGCGTCATAATCCAGCCGCGCGTCTCCCATATCGCGGTCCCCAACCATGCTGTGCTCGGTCGCCCGCTTATAGGCGCAATGCGGCATCGGCGCTATCACCGCATATTGCTCGTTCGCAATTTCAGGGCTCGCCGTCTTGCGGACCTGGTTATACGCCGCCAGGTTCGGCCCCGTGCTGATGTCGTACCAGGTCATGAACCACAGTCCCGGAATGTTGATCTTCATGCTGTCGTTCCACAATCCGCCCTCATACCACGCAGGGATCGTTCGGCGTCCGCAGGATCATCCCCGGCTTGCCGCTCGGCGTCGTGTCTCCATAGATTCCGTGCGGACTGTTCACCGCCTCCAGAATGTCCTTCTCCGGCAGGTGCTGCAGCGCCTTTGACCAATCCACCGTCGGCGGATGGGACCCCAGGTCCCACTGTCGCGCCGCCGTCACCAGATCTTTCTGCGATGTCCCCGCGGGAAAGTTCGGTTTCGCATTATTCGTCTGCAGTCCGTAGTCGTAGAGCCACACTCCAAACAGCATCTGCACGGCTCCGCCGCGAAACCAGTTCCCCTGCTCGTAATACGGCCCCACTCGCCCCACTCCCGCGCCAAAGCTCTGCGGAATAAAAGTTGTCAGCGCCTTGTTCCCGCGCGATGCCACCGCCAACTGCCACTCTGCGGTAGACGAGCAGCCAATCAGTCCCACCTTGTCGCTCGACCACGGCAGCGCGCCCATCCAGTCAAACGCGTCGTCGGAATCGGTCAGCGGCGTCCCCAAAATGTCATAGTCGCCCTCTGAGAAATACCGGCCCCGCTCATTCATCTCCACATAGGCATAGCCGCGCTTCACCGCTTCCAGCTCCGTCGTCATGTCACGCGGCGCGCCCAGCTCCACATCCCAGTAGTTGAAGTTGTAGGGCGTCCGCACAAAGATGATCGGGTATTTCTTCGACTCATCCTTCGGCCGATAGATGTCCGCCTGCATGCGCTTGCCATCGCGCATCGGCACCATCACCTTGCGCTCGATTATCGCGACGGATTCCAGCTCCTTCTCCGTCGCATTTCTCTTGGCAACTACCGCAGCATCCGGCTTCGCAGCCTGCGCCGGAGCCGCCGAAGCTCCCGCCATCATCACGCTGCCAACGACAACTACCCATCTCAACCTGGAAATCCGCTGCATTCCGGCCTCTTTCGTGTGGGGCTGTGGCTTCCGGATTCGCGCGCCCGAAAGAAAATATCCCGGCAGGCTGCGCTCCCGTCCCAACACTATAAGGCCAATTCCCCGCCCGAGACGCGCCGGACGCAGGCCAGCGGGAAGAAAAATTGACAGGGTGAGAACGCGCGGGTCAGCCAGCGGCTAGAACTTCGACAGCTCCACCATCGCCCTTAGAAAGTCGTCCGGCTGCGGCAGAATTGCGTCCTCCAGGATCGGCTGATAGGCAACGAAAACATCCTTCGCCGCCACTCTCTTCACCGGCGCGTCCAGCTCCTCAAAGAGCTCATCCGCGATGCGAGCGGCAATCTCGGCGCCATAGCCCCAGCTCAGCGTGTCTTCGTGCGCGACAATCACGCGGCTGGTCTTCTGTCACCGACGCCGCGATCCCTTCCCAGTCGTAGGGATTCAGCGTGCGCAGATCGAGCACTTCAACGCTCAGGTCTTGCTCGCGCTCGGCGCGCTGCGCTGCCTGCAATACCCGCGGAACCATGGCTCCATAGGTCACCACCGTGATCTGCGATCCTTCGCGAACCACCTTCAGCCTTTCCAAAAGGAATCGTGTAATCCGGTCCCGGATACGGGCCCGCCCAAACGTCTCCCGGTAGAGGCGCTTGTGCTCGAGAAAGAGCACCGGATCGTCGCAGCGGATCGCCGTCCGCAGCAGTCCATTCGCATCCAGCGCGTTCGACGGAAAGACCACACGCATGCCCGGCGTGTGAGTAAAGATGCTCTCCCCGCACTGCGAGTGATAGATCGAGCCGCCCGTCAGATATCCGCCAATCGCCACGCGAATTACCGCGGGCGAGACAAACTCGCCGTTCGAACGCCAGCGAATCGTCGGCAGCTCATCACGCAGCTGCTGCATTGCCGGCCATATGTAATCGAAAAACTGTATCTCCGCCACCGGCTTCATCCCGCGCGTCGCCATCCCGGTGGCCCGCCCCACGATGGTCGCCTCCGCGAGCTGCGAGTTGAATACGCGCTCGCCGCCAAACTCGGCCTGCAGGCCCGAGGTCAGCTTGAAAACGCCGCCCTTGCCCTTCACCGCGCCGTCTTTCAGATAAGCTTCGCGGCTGCAATCGGCAACATCTTCGCCGTAAACCACGATCCGGGGATCGCGGCGCATTTCATCGCGCAGACACGAGTTGATCAGGTCCGCCATGGTGCGCTCGGTCTTGTCCGCCCCGACCGCGGGCTCAACCGCCAACGCCGGCGACGGCACATTCCACGTCCTCGCTGAACACGTGCCGCGTGATGCTCGATACTTCGGGCGGAGCTGCGTGCAGCGCGCGATCGGTCGCTGTCTGGATCTCGTCATCCACTTGTTTCTCCAGCTTCGTCACCGACGCCTCATCCAGGATGCCCTCGCGAACCAGCAGCATCTGAAGCGCGAGATGGGATCGCGCATGCGCGTCGGCTTCCCGCTCCGCCTCAGGCCGGTAGAGACGCTCATCGTCCGACAGCGAGTGCGAGTAGGGCCGAACCACGTGCCCATGCACCAGCGCCGGGCCTTTACCCGAGCGGCAGTGCGCGACTGCTTCGCGAAACGCGGCGTAGCTCTTCAGCGGATCGGTTCCGTCCACCTCGGCAAAATAGAAATTCGGGAAGCTCGCAACCAGCGGAGAAATATTTCCGCCCGACGTATTCACCTCGACCGGAACAGAAATCGCATAGCCGTTGTCTTCAACCACGAACAGCACCGGCAGCTTGAGGTTCGAGGCCGTATTCAACGACTCCCAGAACTCGCCCTGGCTGGTCGTTCCGTCGCCAACCGAAACATAGGTGACCTCGTCGCCTGGAAAGTGCACATCGGCAAACTCGCGATAATCCGCCGGGGCTCCCTCAGGCTTCTTGGCCGCCTCAGGATGTCGCGCGAAAAAACGCCCCGCCTCCGCACAGCCCACCGCCTGCAGGCATTGCGACCCGGTCGGCGAAGACTGCGTCACAATATTCAGCCGCTTGCTCCCCCAGTGAGAGGGCATCTGGCGTCCGCCGCTGGCCGGATCGGCCGCCGCTCCGACCGCCTGCAGCAGCATCTCCTCCGGGGTAACGCCCAGCGCCAGGCACAACGCGCGATCGCGATAATACGGGTAGAACCAGTCTTTTCCCGGCTGCAGCGCCTTCGCCGCCGTCACCAGCATCGCCTCATGCCCGGCGCCCGAGATCTGGAAAAATATCTTCTGCTGCCGCTTCAGCAAAATCTCCCGGTCATCCAGCCGCCGCGATAGATACATCAGCCGATAAATATCAATCAGCTCACTCGCAGGCAGACCCTGCATAACCTTCTCCTGCTGGGCTGCACTGGCGGTCTGAGTACGGGGCAAGCGCGACTCCTTCTCCGTCGTCCCCATTCGTCCGCAAGAGGCGGCCTCACCGATGAAGGATGACATCGGATTGTACCGTTTTCATCCCTCCGTAGAACAGCCCCGAACTGCTGCGCACCTTGTGGGAATCAGCCTCTCTCCCGCTCTTTGCTACGGCACGAGCCCCTGTTGCATCGCCGTCGTAAGCGCATTTTTTGCGCTCACCATATTGAGCGTGACACCAGACGGCGTGCTCGTCGCCGTCGTTGTCGTGCGAATCAGGTTTGCAATCTGCTGCGGCGTAAGCTGCGGTGCGGCGCCCTTCAGCAGCGCTGCCACGCCAGCCACCAGTGGAGCCGACGCCGAAGTACCGATTGCCTCAACATAAGCCGTGTGCCCAAGGTTGAAGCAGCCAAAGCTATGCCCCGCCTTTGCAGGCAATCCATCTGTCGTGCCCGCGATTCCCGTGCTGCACGCGCCGCGCACATATCCCGTAACCCCGCTGCCATTGCCCGCGCCTCCGGGATCGCTCCCGCCCGGCGCAGCCACGGCCTGCAGCGTCACTCCATAGTTGCTGTAGTAAGCCAGCGCCACCGGTCCGGCTACGCAAGGCGCTCCGGCCTGCTGGTCTTGCGCGCACTTGGGATTAGTTGATGCGACCACCGGCAGCACGTCTTCGGCCTGCGCCGGCATCTCGACATAACGATTGTTGTCCAGCGACTCGCCGTCATTCCCCGCCGCCGCGATCACCAATGCTCCGCCATTCGTCGCCACATACGCTGCGCGATTAAATGCCGCTATTACCCCGGCCCCTTCGCCGGAATAAGAATCCACCAGCCCGCCCACCGACAGAGAGATCACATCTGCCTTCTGTGACGAAGCAGCCGAAATTCCAGCCAGCACCCAGCTCATCAGGCCCGCCGACGTGCCGTCCTCGCAGAGCTTCTTGCTGGTACCGCTCCCCGCCGCCGGCACGCGCTCCAGCACTTTGATATTCAGCACCGTCGCCTGCGGCGCGACCCCGACCACCATCCCCGTCCCCTCCCCGATCGCCCCCGCTGCCAGCGATGCCACCCAGGTGCCGTGCCCGTCCTGGTCTATCGGCGACCCGTCGTCGCAAACCGACGGCAGCGCGGTTTGATCCACCAGGCTCGTCGAGTAGCCGAGGTTCGGCGCGATGTCCGGATGATTTGCCGCAACCCCGCTATCAACGATCGCAATCGTCACGCCTTTGCCCATGGTCAGGCTCCATGGCCCCAGCGCAGCCGCCCCGGGCACGCCCTTCCCATACCCGCCCACCTGCTTCACCGCCCAGGCTTGCGGCGTGGAGGTGTAATACCAGTCCGCCGTCTCCGGAGTCTTCGACATCGCCGCTGTCATCGGCCGCACCCGCAGACTGCTCCCCCGCAGGATGCGATCGTGCACCACGTACGCGACTTCCGGCAGCGCTCGCAATTCCCGCTTGATGCTCCCGCTCTGCGTCGCGCTCAATGTCCCGCCCGCCGGCGGCATTTCAAGCACCGCCATCCCCATCGAATCCATTCGCAGCGCAACCTTCAGTCCCATCGGCTCTATCTGCGACGAAAATTTGTCTGGAATGCTCTGGTTGCGAAATACCACGATCAGCCGGTTCTCCACTTGATCCGAATCCGCTGCTACGGCCGCAGCCTGGCTTTCCATTCCCGGCGCCGGCAGCTGGGCACAGCGCCCATTCACAAACGCGAATACCAGAAGCGCCAGCTCCAGCGCCCTCCGCGCCGCCTGCCTCGACCGCTTCGCCCACGGCGTGCATTGCTGCGTGACACTGCCGCCGTCTCTGCCGACAAACGTGCGTCCACGCGTGAAGATATTCCAGTTATTGTTCGCGGCAAGGCTCAGTCGAGCACAACTCCTCATCATAAGCATGCCCACTTATCGGCCCCCCCCGCCCCAATTTGACCCTCCTCCACCCCCCTCCCCATTACCAGAGTTACTACCCTCCCGCTTCTTAACCACCCTCCCGTTCCTGCTTTCATGCTCTCTCGCCCTGTCTCGGCACAAAACCCCTTCGCACGGAAAAACGTCGCGAATGCCCGTAAAATGGAGCTCGATTGACCCTCGTAAAATCGGCGTGGTTAAATACCCCGTTCTGCATCCCTACGCGGTTTCACTCCCCGGGGCGATGCTGGAGCGGTCATTCGGGAACGCATCGAGAAAGCAATTCCGGCAGAATCTCTGCCGAATCCGCGGAACGATGTCGAGGCAACAGGCAACAAGCAGGTCTGAGCGCAGCTCGGGAATTCCCCGCGGCTGCAAAGCGAAGTTCTGACTTTTTTGGAGGAAGGAAACAAGGAAATGTTTGCAGCAATTGCCCTGTGGCAGGCGCCACTGACGAGCACCGCGGACGGTAAAACGGTGCTTTGGATCGCGATGAGTGTGGGCGTCGTTGCCCTCTTGGTTGCGCTGCTCTTTGCCCGCAACGTGATTGGGTCAGACAAAGGCACCCCCGAAATGCAGGCCATCTCCAACGCCATTCGCGAAGGCGCCGAAGCCTTCATCGCCCGCCAGTATCAGACCATCGGCATCATGGCCGTCGTTCTCGCCATCGCTCTATTCCTCGGCTACTAAGTCCTCCGACCGCACCGCGCCCTACGCCGTCAAGACCGTCATCAGCTTCCTCGTCGGCGCCATCTGCTCCGGCCTCGCCGGCTTCACCGGCATGTACGTCTCCATCCGCGCCAACATCCGCACCGCCTCCGCCGCCCGCAACAGCCTCAACGGCGCGCTGCAGATCGCCCTCCGCGGCGGTGCCGTCACCGGCCTCGTCGTCGTCGCGCTCTTCGCTCCTCGGCATCGCCGTCCTCTTCCTCGCCTTCGGCGGGCTCGATCAATCCGCAGCACGGCGTTCCCTACCAGCTCGTCGGCTTCGGCTTCGGCGCCTCGCTCGTCGCCCTCTTCGCCCAGCTCGGCGGCGGCATCTACACCAAGGCCGCTGACGTCGGCGCCGACCTCGTCGGCAAAGTCGAAGCCGGCATCCCCGAAGACGATCCCCGCAACCCCGCCGTCATCGCCGACCTCGTCGGCGACAACGTCGGCGACTGCGCCGGCCGTGGCGCGGACATCTTCGAGTCCACCGCCGCTGAAAACGTCGGCGCCATGATCCTCGGCGCCGCGCTCTATCCCGTCTTCGGCATCAAGGGCATCCTCTTCCCGCTCATCGTCCACGCCATCAACCTCATCGCCTCCATCATCGGCGTCGCCGTCGTCAAGACCAACGACAACGAAGACCCCATGCGCGCGCTCAACCGCGGCTTCTACGTCACCTCCGTCCTCGCCCTCGTCGGCTTCGCCGGCTGCCGTCTACAACATGCTCGACGGCCCCGGCGTCGGCCTGGCTGCTCTTGCGCTGCGGCGTCATCGGCATGGTCACCGCGTTCCTCTTCGTCTGGATCACGCAGTACTACACCGAGAGCCGCTACCGCCCCGTGCAGTCCATCGCCGAGGCCTCGCTCACCGGCCCCGCCACCAACATCATCAGCGGCCTCGCCGTCGGCATGGAAACCCCGGCGATGCCCGTCGTCGTCATCAGCGCCGCGCTGCTGCTCAGCTACTACTTCGGCGTTCGCGGGCCTCGACGGCGACCTCGCCGGCATCTCCAACTACGCCAAGGGCATCTACGGCACCGCCATCGCCACCATGGGCATGCTCTCCTGCGCCGCCTACATCCTGGCGATGGACACCTTCGGCCCCATCACCGACAACGCCGGCGGCATCATCGAGATGTCCAACCAGCCCGATCGCATCCGCGACCAAGACCGACAAGCTCGACTCCGCCGGCAACACCACCAAGGCCCTCACCAAGGGCTACGCCATCGGCTCCGCATCACTCGCCGCCTTCCTGCTCTTCTCCGCCTACCTCGAAGAGATCCAGCACCATCGTCACTCGCACAAAATGGCTCGCGCCCAGGCCGCCGGGATCGCGGCTTCGATGCCCGATGGCTGGACCTTCACCAACATCAACCTCGCCAGCGTGCCCGTCTTCGTCGGCGCGCTGCTCGGCGCCATGCTGGTCTACCTCTTCTCCTCGCTCGCCATCAAGCGCCGTCGGCGAACCGCGCAGATGGTCGTCAAAGATGTGCGCGACCAGTTCCGCGAGAACCCCGGCATCATGGCCGGCACCTACAAGCCCGACTACGGCCGCTGCGTCAGCATCGTCACCGGCGCTGCCCTCAAGGAGATGGTCCTCCCCGGCGTTCTCGCCGTCGCCTGCCCGTGCGGTCGGCGTCATCTTCCGCCACTTCAGCTCCGTCTACGCAGCCACCGTCACCACCACCGGAGACCTCGGCAGCGTCCCCACCATCGCCGGTGTCCCCGTCAATCTCGGCGGCGCCGAAGCCGTCGCCGGCACTGCTCATGGTCGGCACCATCGCCGGCATCCTGCTGGCCATGCTGATGAACAACGGCGGCGGAGCATGGGACAACGCCAAGAAGTTCATCGAGACCGGTCAGTATGGCGGCAAGAAGTCCGAGGCGCACAAAGCAGCCGTCGTCGGTGACACGGTCGGCGATCCCTTCAAAGATACGGCCGGCCCCTCGCTGCACGTTCTCATCAAGCTGCTCGCCACCGTCACCCTGGTGCTCGCGCCGCTCTTCCTATAAACCAATCACTCGCGTAAACGAACTATCGAGTGGGCTCAGGCAATCAAGCTGAGCCCGCCCGTCTTTGGGCGTCAGTCCCGCGTATTCTGGTTCACCGACTTAGCCAGCTTCTCAATCTGGGCCGCCTCTCGCAATGCGTCGCTGGGCATCGTCCCGGTCGGTGATTTCGCCACCGTCTGTTGCAATTGCGACGTAAGCGCAACCAGCTTTGCCGCATCGTCCTGCACCTTTTGGAATCGCTTCGCCACCTGAAACTCAACCATGTGGTGGGTATAGATTGCCGTCGCCGGATCCATCGGACTGCCATGCCCGCTCGAAACTGGTTGCGTTGCATTCGGCAGTCCGGGCGGCGGAGTTGACCGTTCAAACTGCGCCGCCGCTTTCAGAGGAAAGCCCATGAGCAATCCGCCAAGCAGCGCCCCAAACATAATGACCCACCCACGACGGCGATTGCGCGAGACATTTTTCATGGCTGCTTCAACTCCGCCTGCAATTGATGAGCGAGTAGCTGAATCTGCTCCGATAACCGCAGCACCTGCACCGACAGCATGTCCTTCGAGGATCGGGCGACGGCCACCTGCAATCGCACCGCCAGCACATGCAACTGCTGTGTGTGCTGACAAATTCTGGCCTGGCGCTGAGCTGCCGGGTCTGCCCCGGCTGTCACTTCGCACCCAGCCTGCTCCGGCCCCGCTGCCGCACTCTTAATTCCCGCTGCCGCGCTCTTAATTCCCGTTGCCGTCGAGTCCGACCCTGCCGCTGAATTCTCCGGGGCCACGCCCGCCTTCTGCGCCGGAGCTGGCGCCTCAGTGGCCTTTGGCGATGGCGCTTGCTGAGCGGACGGCGGCTGCCCGGCAGCCTGCAAGGCGCACGGCCGGACCCGCCGCGCAAAACACAATGCTGGAGGCCAGCAGTAAATTCACCGCCAGTCGGCATCCAAGTGTTGAGCGCCGGCCCATGCCGGGCATTATAAAGAACGGGGAGCGGTCGCTCCCAAGGAGGTTTTGATTGCGGCAAATTTGGCAGGCGGCAGCAAAGGCCGCAACCACCACCCCGTCGGAACACGTGAAGTCCGGCATCCCCAACCCCATCGCATTCGAGCATGAGCGCTTCTGGCAGCGGCTGGGCGATGCATGGCAGGCCGACCTGCTCGACTTTCTCCATCGCAGCCTGCCCAAGCTGATCGTCGTCGCGATCATCACCTTCATTCTTATCCAGCTCCTGCGCTTCGTCACCAGGAAGCTCCGCCATCTGGCAGACACCCACATGGTCGGTCCCGGTCGCGGGCCGCAAATACGCACTCTGGTCAGCGTCATCCACACCGCCGGCTACGGCCTCATCCTCTTCCACGCCGCCGTTCAATCACTTGAAATCTTCAACATCAATGTCACGCCGCTGCTGGCCTCGGCCGGCGTCGCGGGCATCGCCATCGGCTTCGGCGCCCAGACCATCGTTCACGACGTCATCAATGGAATGCTCATCGTCGTCGAGAATCAGTTCAACGTCGGCGACGTGATTAAGATTGCCGGCCTCACCGGCACCGTGGAACTCATGAGCCTGCGCAAGACCCAGCTGCGCGACGGCGACACCGGGACCGTCTTCGTGATTCCCAACAGTCAGATCACCACCGTCTCCAACCTCACCCGAGACTTCTCCCAAATCCAGGTCAACATCGCTGTGGATTATCGCGAGGATCCCGACAAGGTTCTCGCCGTCCTGAACGAAGTCGCGATTGCTGTCTCCAAAGAGCCCCAATTCGCCAAGATAGTCACCGGACCTCCGCAGATTCTCGGCGTGGACGCCTTCAAAGGCTCCGAAGTCATCTATCCCGTCGTCTTCAAGACCCAGGTGAACGGCCAGTGGGCTATCTCTCGCGAGTTCCGCCGCCGCATCAAGAAGCGCTTCGATCAGGAGCACATCCTTCTCGGCGATCCGCTGCGCGTTTATAACTACCCCTCGGCAACAGCCAGCGGAGCCGTTGCCCAGATTGCACCGCGCGCCAACCAGCCCGGCGACTCAGCCGGCGACGGACCGACCGTCTCCCCTACCGACACCACGCCGAAAAATTAGTTTGCCGCCGGTGCGCTCAGCATCCCCGCAAGCTGCTCAATCAGAGCCTCAGGCGTGCTCACCGGCGCCAGGCAGGATTGGTGCGTGCAAACCATCGCCACACTCCGCCCCTGCGGCAGGTTCGGAACCGTCGCCGCCAGCGACGGCGGCAACATCTCTGCCCGGCACTGCTCGCGGCGCAGCCGCACGATTGATTTGTTCACCAGCCAGGGACTCGAAGCCGCCACCGCCAGCTGATCGGCGACCTCGTCCTCCCCGACAATGACCACCTGCAGCGGCCCGTAGAGCAGTCGCGCCACCGCCAGCCCATAGGCTCCCGCGTAAAGGCCAAAATGCTCTACCACTCCGGCGAAGCTCTCCAGCGTATCCTCCGCGATCTCGCGATAGCGCGCATTTTCGCTCAGCGCCGCCAGTCGCAGCAGCCCCGAAGCGGCCGATGGATTGCCGGCAGGCGTAGGTGCATCCTGCAGCGGCTTCCTGCGAATCGCCAGGGCCCCGAGTGCCTCCGGCTGCGGCTCTGCGTCATAAAAACTCGGCGTCGTCGTATCGTAAAACCGCCGGACCAGCTGCTCCCCAATCTCCACCGCACTGGCGTAGTAGCGCAGCTCAGCCGTCGCCTCCCACGCGTCCAGACAAGCCTGCAGCATGAAGACATAGTCGTCCAGCATCCCCGGCACCGCCGCCCCGGTAGATGGCTCCGCATACGCAACCACGTGATCGAGGCCGCCTTCGCCGTGCCACGCCTGCGCAAGAATTCGGTCAAGCGACAGCAGCGCGAAACGCCGCGCCTCAGGCAGAGAGAGTATGCGCGCCGCCTCAAAATACGCCGAGATCGCCATCCCGTTCCAGCCAACGTAAATCGTCTTATCAATGAATGGAGTCGTCCGCGCCAGCCGTCGCTCGTATAGCTTTGCCCGCGCACTCGCCAGCACTGCCGCCGCCTCATCCGCCGGAATCTTCGCGCGACTCGCCGCCTCCTCCAGCGTGTACTTCACATTCAGCACATTGCGCGCCGGATCGTGCTGCATGTCCCCCAGCACGCCGATGTCGTAATAAACCGTGGCCAGCTTCAGCTCCTCGACGCCGAGCACCTCTGACGCCTCGGCCAGCGTCCAGGTGAAATAGTCGCCATCGTCATCGAGCGAAATGTCCGCATCCTGCGAGGCATAAAATCCGCCTTGTTCGCGGTCTGAGAGCACCGTATCCATAAACCGCAGAATCTCCCGTGCAGTCCGCGCAAACGTCGGATCGGCAAACGTCGCGAACGCATGCACATAATTTCGCAGCAGCTCCGAGTTGTCGTAAGACATCTTTCAAAGTGCGGCACCAGCCAGTGATCATCCACCGAATAGCGATGGAAGCCCCCCGCAAGATGATCGAAGATCCCTCCCGCCGCCATCTGCCGCAATGTAAACTCCGCCACCTTGCGCGCCGCCGCATCTCCCGAGCGTCCCGCCGCATCCAGCAACAAATCCAGAGCTGCAGGATGAGGAAATTTCGGCTGCGATCCGAATCCCCCGTGACGCGGATCAAACTGCGCCAGATGGGATGCTGGATCAGCTTCTGTAACAGCGGCGCGGTTAAATCCCCTGATCGCCCCGCGTAGGCCTCGTTGTAAGCGATCGCCTCCATCACGGACCGCGCCGACTCCTGCATCTCCTCCTTCTTGCTGTGAAAGACGTCGCCATCGTCGCCAGCACGCGCCCAAATCCCGGCCGGCCGTAGCGGTCGTCTGGAGGAAAATAAGTTCCGCCGAAAAACGGCTCGCCCTTCGGCGTCAGAAATGCCGTCAGCGGCCATCCACCCTGCCCGCTGATGGCCTGAGACCGCCGCCTGGTAGCGCGCTATCAACATCGGGCCGCTCGTCGCGATCCACCTTCACCGGCACATAATGCTCGTTGATGATCGCCGCAATCGCGGGATTCTCATAGCTCTCGCGGTCCATCACGTGGCACCAGTGGCACCACACCGCGCCGATATCCAGCAGAATTGGCTTGTTCTCGCGCTCCGCCAGCGCGAAGGCTTCCGGCCCCCAGGCATGCCATTGCACGGGCTGATGAGCGGCGGAGCGAAGATACGCGGACGAAGCGGAAGCAAGTGCATTCATAAAATTCTCAATCCTGACGGTTCGGTTTTCCCTGACAATTCGATTCCGAGGTTCAACTCTTGCTTGGATGATCAGCAGCCGTGTCACGGCGCGGCTCGCGATCACTAAGAATGTTGGCCTCGGCCTGCAAGGTCAGCGGCATGTACTGATAGATCGCTACCAGCGACGTAATCCCCATGTAAAAGAATGTCACGATCGCAACCGTCCAGCGCAGCGTCGGCATTATCGGGGCCCTGCTATGCGCATAAAGCAGCAGCAGTGCCAGCGTCCCCGGAGCAAGCAGAGCCAGCGGCAGCGCGCATAACAGCGCCTCCCGGCGATGAGCCCGAATCGTCTCCGGCGAAATATAGACAATCGGCCACGACGCAAAAATAAACCACGTAATCCCCGCAATGAGAATTTCGTAGAAGCAGCTCGTCACTATGATCTGCATCGCGTATGTGAAGTGATGGAAGACGAACATCAGGTCTCCGCTATTGCGAATCAGAATCGCGGCCGCGAGAAAGAACGACGCAACCAGCAATCCCTGGAATAACGCCACCATCCCGATGCCCAGCCGCTGTGCGCCCGTCATGCCACTGCATCCGAGGAATGCAACAGCTTCCGCGCAATCTCCACATACAGCCCGACCGCCTCGTAAAGCTCGCGCTTTGAGAGCCGCTCATCCGGCGTGTGCGCTACGTGAATTGATCCCGGGCCGAACAGCAACGGCTCGCCCCACGCCGGCAGCGACGGCACATCGGTCGCAAACGAAGCCACCATCGTTCCATAGCCCGGCAGCGTTCTAAAACGTATGAACGGATTCTCCGGCTCCGTCAGCAGCTCAACCCGCCCGGCAATCGTGCGCTCAATCAGCTCGAGCACCGGCTGCCCCGGCCCCACCAGCCGCACCAGCAGTCTCGCCTCAGCCTCATCGGCAATTACATTCCTCGCGTGCCCGCCATTAATGATGCCGACGTTCAAAGTGGATGGGCCGATATCGGGCTCAACCGGCAGCTTGAGCGCCAGCAGATCGTGAAGCACTTCGATCAATTTGTGGATCGCCGAGTCGCCCAGCTCCGGATACGCCGAGTGCGCCATCTTGCCGTGGGCCCGCAACGTCAGTCGTAGCGTGCCTTTTGAGGCGCGAGCCAGCCGGTTGTCCGTCGGCTCTCCGTTGATCATGAACCGGTTGCCGCGTGGAAAATTGTTCGCCGTCTTGGCCCCGATCGAGTCCTTCTCTTCGCCGACAAGAAACAGCAGCGCTACTTTCTCTCCCGCGGCGCGCAACTGTTCCGCCGCCGCGACCTGGGCCGCAATAATCCCCTTGGCATCGCACGAACCGCGGCCGTAGAGATAATCTGCGTCCTCACTCCCGCGAAGTAGGGCGGCACCGTGTCCATGTGCGTCGAAAAAACCAGTGTCGGTGTCTCGCCCGTCTTTCCGGCAAAAACATTGAATCGCGCGCTGTGGCTCCGACGGCACCGGAATGCGCTCCACGTCATGTATCTACCCAAGCTGCTCTCAGATACAGCGCGAGAAAGACGCTGACCTCGGCTTCATTGCCTGAGGTGGAGTCAATATCCATGAGTCGTCGAGTGAGCTGAATCGGGTCAACCGGCATTGCACTTCAGCATAAACGACCTGCGACGCATCGCGCCGCCCCGCCATGCAAAGCTCGCTACAATCACCTCAGTGGCCAGCTTGCGAACATTTTTCCTCGAGGGCCCGGCCGGACGCCTTGAGGCCCTGCTCAACGAGGGCGACCCCGCAGCAAAATATTCTGCGCTCATCTGCCATCCCCATCCCGCCGGCGGCGGCACCATGCACAACAAGGTCGTCTACCACGCGATGAAGACCCTCCACGGCCTCGGTCTCCCCGTTCTGCGCTTCAACTTCCGCGGCGTCGGCGCCAGCGAGGGCGATCACGACAAAGGCCACGGCGAGCAGGATGACGTTCGCGCCGCGCTCGACTGGCTGACTCGCGAATTTCAGCGCCCCATCGTCTTCGTGGGATTTTCCTTCGGCTCCGCCGTCGGCATGCGCGCCTGCTGCCCTGACCCGCGCGTCCCCGGCCTCGTCGCCCTCGGCCTGCCCACTGGTCACGACACTCGTCGCTATGAATACCCCTGGCTCGCCGCCTGCGCCAAGCCGAAACTATTCATCAGCGGAAGCCGCGACGAATATGGAGCGCAAGATGCCGTCGCAGCCATCGTCAACTCCGCCGCGGGCGAAAACGAACTTGTCTGGATTCATGGTGCCGATCACTTCTTCCAAAGCGACTCCGGCCCAAAGCTAAAAGAGATGCAGGCGGCTCTCAAATCCTGGCTGGTCAAACTCGGCTTCACCGCAGCCTGACAACCCGCGCCGCTCACCTCTCGAAACAGGGATCCAGCGACGCCGTGGGATGCTGCCCATCGCCTCTGGGCGCTGCCGGACAAAAGAATGCCGTCTTTCCCTCCTCCAGCACTCTGATCCGATCCTCAATCCCCGCCAGCCGTGCCGCGTTTAGCAGTCGCGGAACCGGCTCCTCAAACGGCTCCTCGGAAAGTCGAAACGTCCCGTAATGCATCGGCACCATCAGGTCCGCGCCCAGGTCCTGGAAGCCGCGCAGCGCATCCTCCGGGCTCGCGTGAACATTGCGAAAGCTCTCCGGCGAATACGCTCCAATCGGCAGCAACGCAATCCGCGGCGCCAGGCGCTCGCCAATCTCTTTGAAGCCGTCAAAATAGGCCGTGTCCCCCGAGTGATAGATCGAGTGCCCCGCACCCTCAATCGCATAGCCGCCAAATCCGCGCTGGGTGTCGTGCAGCATCCGCGCTCCCCAGTGTTTTGCCGGCGTGTGCGTCACCGTCAGCTCGCCAATCCGATGCGTCTCCCAGCGGTCCAGCTCAACGACCTGGCGAAAGCCCAGGTCCTTTACCAGGTCAGCCGTATTGCTCGGCAGAATGATCCCCGGCGCTCTCCCCGTCCGCGTTACCGTCTCTCCCACAATCCGGCGCAGCGACGGCCGGTTCAGGTGGTCCATGTGCGCGTGAGTGATCAGCACCCAATCAATCGGCGGCAGATGCGGCAACGCAACGCCGGGCTCGCGCAGGCGTTTCACGATCACCAGCCAGTTCGCGAAGTTGGGATCAATCAATAACCGCTGTCCGCCAAGCTCCAGCAGAAACCCGGCGTGCCCGATGAAGGTCACCCCCAGGTCAGGACTGGCAGCCCGCAACGGCCGATGACTCTCTCCCGTCCTCGGCCGCAGCAACGAGTTCCGCAGATTCTCAAATAAGCGCACCAGGCCCGGGCCGATGCGCATTACCCCGGAGGTGGTTGAACGAAGGCTTGGTCTACTCGAGTTCACTCCTGTGAGACGCCGCCCAGGGTGCTTTGGATGAATTCTTTCTCGAATCCTCGCCACCGCAGGGTCAAAATAATGCGGCTACTGAGCGATCGCTGCCGCAGGCGGCGGAATCGTCCCCGTTTCACTCACCGTTTCGCTCACCGTTTCGCTCGCCACCTCAACCCTTGGCTTCGCACTGTCCACCGGCATCGCCTCTCGCGCTTCGCCAGCGGGTGGGTCTTGGCCTCAGCGTGTTCGAGCAGCTTGCGCAGCTTCGGCGCCAGCTCGTCAATATGCGACGGCTCCAGGATGTAGGGCGGCAAAAATCTCAGCACGTGCCCCTGCACTGAATTCAGCAGCAGCCCTTCGCCCAGCCCCTCCTCGACGATTGCCCGCGTATGCGCCGTCAGCTCTATCGCCTGCATCGCTGCCCCGCCCCGCGCCTGCACTCCAATCGAAAAGTCGTCTGCCAGTTCCAGCAGCAGCCGGCGCAAATGCGCTCCCGTTTGCTGCACCCGGGCCAACAATTGGTCCTCTTCGACAATCGCCAGAAACTCAAGCGCCATGCGACACGCCAGCGGACTCCCGCCCAGCGTGCTGCCATGCTGTCCCGGCCCCAGAGTATCCCGCAGCCCCTTGCCATCCGCCACCAGAAACGCACTCAGCGGCAATCCTCCGCCCAGCGGCTTGCCAATCACCAGCAGGTCAGGCTTCACGCCGGAGTGTTCAAAAGCAAACCAGCGTCCCGTCCGCCCCAGCCCGCACTGAATCTCGTCAAACACCAGCAGCGCATTGTGCGCCTCCGCCAGTCGCCGCGCCTCGGCCAAAAACTCGTGGGTACACTCGTGCACGCCACCCTCGCCCAGCACCGGCTCAATCACGATCGCGCAAACGCTGTCGTCCACCACCTCACGCAGCGCGACGATGTTATTGCGCGGCACGAACCGCACCTCTTCCAGCGCCGATCCAAACGGCTCGCGGTAGCGCGGCTGACCCGTCACCGATAGCGCTCCATACGACCGCCCGTGATACGAGCGCTCCAGCGCCACAAAATTTCGCTTCGTTGCGGAAAAGTTCTTCCGTGCCCAGGCACGCGACAGCTTCAACGCGCTTTCTACCGCTTCCGCCCCGCCCGTTGAGAAAAACGCCGCGCTCATCCCGCTCATCCGGCAAAGCTTCTCCGCCAGCTCGCCCTGGCAGCGGTGCGAATAAAGATTCGAGAGGTGGACCAGCTCCCCAGCCTGCTCCGTCATCGCCGCAATCAGGCGCGGATGAGCATGGCCGAGCGCACTCACCCCTAGCCCCGACATCAGGTCGAGGTAACGGTTGCCTTCGGTATCCCACAGATATACGCCTTGGCCTTTACGGAAGACGGTGGGCAGGCGTGGGTAGGTGGGGAGAACGAACTCGGACTCGCGGCCAAGAATGTACTCCGCAGTCTCCTCGCGAGGCTGCTGGATCATGCTTTTAACTTCAGCCGATTGTGAACCTGCCGTCAAGAGAATTACAGAGAATGGTGGAAAGGGAGTGCCATATTAGCGAACAGCGCGTCTATCTCTGGGGTCAAATGGTGGAAATCCATGAAACAAGAGGCTATGATTTTTAATAGTTCTTCTGGATTCTAGGAGATAGGGACGAGATTCTTCGCTGCCGGGCTACGCGATTCCATATCGTAATGCAAACAAAACACGGCGATAAATCGTTTACCTATTTTGCGCAGGAGTTGGTTTTAGTGCTGGCAGTCAACGTGCACAATGTTCAAAGGGTGCGGAACAGCTGTGTCCGGCGCGATAGCGGACACCAGCGGAAGGTGTGAATGCTGAAGGAGCTGCAACGGCGGACCGCAGTGCTGACTCTGGCGCTGTTGACGGTCACCGTATGCGTGTTCGCATTCATCAATTTCCAAAAGGAACAGGCCTTTGAGCAGCCTACCGACGGCGTCTGGTGGGAAGAGGCCTCAGGCGGCCTCAAAGCCCAGCGCGTCCTCCCCGACTCGCCCGGCGAGCATGCCGGCATCAAGGCCGGCGACCTGCTCATTGACATCAACGGCAGCCCTACCCGGCGCGTCGCCAATGCCGTCCAGCAGATGTTCCTCACCGGAACCTATCGCGGCGCCACCTACAGCCTCGAACGCCACGGCGTCCGCCTCGACGTCCAGGTCATCCTCGTCCCCGCCGACCGCACCGAGAACATGGGCTCCCGCCTCATCGCGATGGTCTATTTGTGCATCGGCCTTTACGTGTTATTTCGACGCTGGACCGCGCCTCGCAGCCTGCACTTTTACCTCTTCTGCCTCGCCTCGTTCGTTCTTTACGCCTTCCGCTACACCGGCAAGCTCAACGACTTTGACTGGATCATTTACTGGTGCAACACCGTCGCCCTGGCGCTGCAGCCGGCGCTCTTTCTCCATTTCGCGGCCACCTTCCCCAATGAGAATGCTCGCCGCCGCGTCCGCCGACTCTGGATCGCCCTCCTCTACCTGCCCGGCGCATTTCTCGTCGCCCTCCACGTCATCGCCATCGAGCGCTGGTCCGCTACCGAGGTCCTCCACCACCGTCTGGACCAGATCAGCCTCGGCTATCTTGCCCTCTACTACGTGCTCGCCGCCGTCGTCCTCTATGCAGATTCCCTCCGCGAAAGCTCCACCCTGCGCCGCCAGCAACTCAAGTGGCTCGTCCGCGGCACCCTGCTCGCCGTCGGCCCCTTCACCCTCTTCTACGTCATCCCCTACCTCGCCGACTGGTCCACTCCCCTCTGGCTCGGCCGCATCGCCGGCATCTTTCTGGTCTTCATTCCCCTGACCTTCAGCTACGCCATCGTCCGCTACCGCCTTATGGACGTGGACCTGATCTTCAAGCGCACCGTCACCTACACCCTCGCCACCGGCGCCCTGGTCGGCATGTATTTCGCCGTCGTCGCCGTTCTGGCCGAGCTCGTCCACAAAGGCCTGCCCAGCTTCGGCGGATGGGGCCTCGTCGTCACCGTGCTCGTCACCGCACAGCTTTTCGATCCCTTAAAGCGATACATTCAGGGCTACCTCGACCGGCTCTTCGACCGCAAGCGCTACGACTACCGCAAGACACTCATTGAATTCGGCCGCGGCCTCAGTTCCGAGACCGACTTGAAAGCCGTCCTCCGCGCCGTCGTTGACCAGCTCGCCAAGACTCTTCTCGTCTCCCGCGTCGCCGTTTTTCTCCCCGCAGGCGCGATCGGCAGCTTCGACCTGGCCGAATCCCACGGCCTGCCCCTTGAAGCCACCCTCGGCGATGTTGACCTGACCTTCCTCCGCGGCCTCACTGAAGAAGCCGGCGCCGGCGGCCACATCTTCATCGAGAACACCCAGCAAAAGCTTCGCTGGAAGCCGATTCAACAGCAAGCCGTTCGCTTGCTCGACCTGAACTACTTCATCCCCTGCCGCGTGCAGCAAAAAACCGTGGCCGTGCTCGGACTCGGTCGCACCACCGGCGGCGACTTCCTCACCAGCGAAGACATCGAGCTGCTCGAGTCCCTCGGCAACTACGTCGGCATCGCCATCCAGAACGCGCAGCTCTACGCCAGCCTCGGCGAAAAGATTGAGGAGTATGAGCGGCTCAAGGAGTTCAACGAGAACATCGTCGAATCGGTCAACGTCGGCATCCTCACCATTGACCTCAACGACTCCGTCGAGAGCTGGAACTCGCAGATGGAAGTTCTCTTCGCCAAATCGCGCGCCGAGGTCCTGGGCAAGCGGCTCGACTCCATCTTCCCTCCCGACTTCATCAAAGACTTCGGCCGCGTGCGCGATAAAGCCGGCGTCCACAACCTCTACAAGTTCCGCCTCGCCAGCATCGCCGGCGAACTTCGCACCGTGAACATGGCCATCGCTCCCCTGCTCTCCCGCGACTTTAAGACCGTCGGCAGAATCATCCTCGTTGACGACATCACCGACCGCACCCAGCTCGAGGGTCAGCTCGCGCAGGCCGAGAAACTCTCCTCCATCGGTCTGCTCGCCGCCGGCGTCGCCCACGAGGTCAACACTCCCCTCGCCGTCATCTCCAGCTACGCTCAGATGCTCACCAAGCAGGCCCGCGGAGACGAGCGCATGAGCGGTCTCCTTGAAAAAATCACCCAGCAGACCTTCCGCGCCTCCGAGATTGCCAACAGCCTGCTCAATTTCTCCCGCACCAGCGCTGCCGAATTCAAAGAAGTGGACATCCACGACGTCATCCGCGAAACTCTCGTCCTGGTTGACCACCAGTTCAAGAAGGCCCAGGTCGAGGTCATCCAGAGGCTCGATGCCGAGCAACCGGTCGTTCGCGGAAATCACGGCAAGCTGCAGCAGGTCTTCCTTAATTTATTCCTCAACGCCAAAGACGCGATGGCCAACGGCGGCCGCCTCGTCGTGGCCACCGAGAGCAATGGAAGTGTTACGGTTAAGGTGTCTGACACGGGGTCGGGAATTCCGCGCGAGCTTCTCGAGCGAATTTATGACCCGTTCTTCACCACCAAGTCCACTCCGAAAGACGGCCAGCGGCGTGGCACTGGCCTCGGCCTCAGCGTCTCCTACGGCATCATTCAGGAGCACGCCGGAAAAATCCAGGTCGAGAGCGAACCCGGCCGCGGCACTACATTTGAGATTCAATTCCCGCTCGTGAGGAAGCCGGTACATGTCTGAGGCAGTCGTAGCCAACCTGGAGCCGCCGGTATCCGATGCCGGTGACGTGAAGCCCCAGATTCTCATCATTGATGACGAAGCCAGCATCCGCGAATCGCTGGAGTCGCTCCTCGAGATCGAGGGCTTCGTCTCTGAAACCGCTCCCGATGGCGAAGCCGGCCTCCGCATGCTCGAGCAGAAGAGCTACGACCTCGTTCTGCTTGATCTCTCTCTCCCCGGCCGCGACGGCATCGAGATTCTCAAAGACATTCACGAGCGCCTGCCCATGCTGCCCGTCATCATGATCACGGCCTACGGAACCGTCTCCAACGTCGTCGAAGCCATCCGCACCGGCGCCGCAAACTTCATTCAAAAGCCGTGGGATAACGAGAAGCTCCTCGCTGATATCCGCGCCGCCGTCGGCCGCGCCAAGGCCGAAGAAGAAAATACCCAGCTCCGCCGCGCTCTCCACCAGCGCTATAACTTTGAAAACATCATCGGCAAATCCGATGTCATGCTGCGGATTTTCGACCTCGTCGCCCAGATCGCCCCCAGCCGTTCCACCGTCCTCATCCAGGGCGAGAGCGGCACCGGCAAAGAGGTCATCGCCAAGGCCGTCCATGCCAACTCTCCCCGCCGCGACCGCCCCTTCGTGCCCATCCACACCGGCGCCATGCCCACCGACCTGCTCGAGTCCACCCTCTTCGGACACACCAAGGGCGCCTTCACCTCAGCTGTCGCCGCAAAAAAAGGCCTCTTCGAGGTCGCCAACGGCGGCACCCTCTTCCTCGACGAAATCGCCACCATGGGCACCGACACGCAGGCCAAAATCCTCCGCGTCCTCCAGGACCGCCGCTTCATGCAGCTCGGCGGCACCCACGAGATCCAGGTGGACGTCCGCATCGTCGCCGCCACCAACGTTGATCTGCGCGAAGCCGTTGCCGCCGGCCGCTTCCGCGAAGACCTCTTCTACCGCCTCAACGTGATCACCATTGACATGCCGCCGCTGCGCGCCCGCCGCGAAGACATCCCCCTGCTCGTCGCCTTCTTCCTCGAGCGCTACACCAAGGAAAATAATCTCCCCGCGCGACGCTTCGGCCCCGACGCCATGCGCTCCATGATGGATTACGACTGGCCCGGCAATGTCCGCGAACTCGAAAACGCCGTCGAACGCGCCGTCGTCCTCTCCACCACCAACATCATCGGCAGCGACCTCCTGCCCGACCAGTTGACCGGCCGCAAATACACCTCAAACCTGCTCGAGCATCGCCAGGATGCTTCCCTCTTCCAGATCCTGGAAGACGTCGAGCGCCGCATCATCACCGACATGCTCGAACGCTGCAATTGGAATCAGACCGAGGCCGCCGAGCGCTTCCACGTGCCTCTATCCACTCTGAACCAGAAGATCAAGCGCCTCACCATCGAGATCCGCAAGCGTCAGCGCGAATAGCGGCCCGCACTCCCCGGCCCGCATCTTCCTAATCAAGTCGGGTTGTTCGAGAACTCAGCATCCACATAGCGGTACGCCTGATACGGCGCCCCGCCGGCCGGAGCATCGGCGATCACCACCGTGTTGATGTCCCCCACCGCAAATGTCAGCGCCGCCGTATCCGCCAGCACTGTCTTGGTTCCCGCAGCCGTGAACCGCACTTCATAGCTGCCTGCGGCAAACTGTAAATAGGCCGACGCCGTCTGGTAATCCACGTTGCGCAACGTCGCCGGCACATCAGTGATCGGCGTCGAGGGAACAGTCACGTAGACATCCACCACTCCGGAGCTCGGCGAGGCATGCACGATTCGCAGCTTGAAATCGTTCGCATCCGGCGCCGCATTGTTGTCGTAGAAAATCAGCGGCGTAATGCTCGCCTTGGGATTGACCGCGAAAATCGTCAGATTATTCAGCGAATAAAAATCTATCTTCTGCTGCGCCAGGATCGTCTTGTCCTGCCCGCTCGGGCTGATCGTCACCGTGTGACTGCCGCTCGATACCTGCACATAGCTCGTGGCCGAGCTATACCCCAGGTTCGACGCCGCCTGATAGTCGCTGACAAATGAATCAATCGCGCCCGTCCCCGGAGAGAGATTGATCACCCGCACCGTCGTCACCGCCGTGCTGCCGCATCCGGCCAGCAAGCCTGCCAGCACGAGAACGGCCCCCTTGGGCAGGGCCGATGGCAATATGCCTTTCCAGAATGAGCGGGTGCTGGCCACGAATCCTTAGCATAAGCTACCCGGGCCTTTCCGGGCACCTGCCCCGGCTTCCCGCCCCCCGGTTTCGCTTTCAACCCGTCCGGTTCACCGCCTCCCCCCTTGCTCAGGATTCGGGATTACGGTTCCGCCGCCTTGTTTGTTACAGTGGGAGAGCGCGACAGCACCACGGCGCGCAGAGCGAGAGCATGGCCTTCACGTCTCCCGAAGATTACGCCAAGAAAATGGTGCTGACGCTGCAGGATTACTTCCTGTTGGCCGGCCAGGCCTTTGCCAATGTGGCGCGCAAGCCCTTCTATGTGGGCGACCTCATCGTGCAGGCCGATCTAATCGGCGTCGGCTCTCTCCCCATCGTCATCCTCACCGGATTTTTCACCGGCGGCGTGCTCGCTCTCCAGTCCGCTTCCGCGCTCGCGCAGTTCGGCGCCAAGGCCGTCACCGGCCAGCTGGTCAGCCTCTCCATGATCAAGGAGCTGGGCCCCGTGCTCACCAGCCTCATGCTCACCGGCCGCAACGCCTCCGGCATGGCCAGCGAACTCGGCTCCATGCAGGTCACCGAGCAAATTGACGCCATGCGCGCCCTCGGCACTGACCCGGTCAAGAAGCTGGTCACTCCCCGCGTGCTCGCCACCATCATCATGTGCTTCTTTCTCACCATCGTCTCTGATGCCCTCGGCATCGCCGGCGGCGGCGCCGTCTCCATCTCCATGCTCGGCCTCGACGCTTCGCAATATTTCCACACCGCCTATCAGACGCTGCAATATCCCGACGTCCTCCAGGGGCTGGTGAAGCCGGTCTTCTTCGGGTTTCTCATCTCAACCGTGGGCTGCTACTTCGGCATGAGCACCAAGGGCGGCACCCAGGGTGTCGGCCGCTCCACCACCCAGGCGGTCGTCGTCTCATCGGTGCTCATCATCGCCACCGACTTTCTCATCAGCCGCGTCATGATCGGCATCTTCGGGCGGTGAGGACCAAATCATGCCCGAGGAGCTGACCCAAAATGTCGAAGAAAAGCCGGTCGCGGAAGTTTCCGCGGTAGATAAGCTCGCCAATGAAAACACCGGGCCCGTCCTCATCTTTGAAAACGTATCCATCGGCTTTGAAGGCCGGCAGGTTCTTGACGACATTTCCTTCGAAGTAAAAAAAGGCGAGACTCGCATCCTCCTCGGCCCCGCCGGCGTCGGCAAGAGCGTTCTCATCAAGCTCGCCAACGGATTGATGCGGCCTGACTCCGGCAAAATCCTCCTCTTCGGCCTCGACATCACCACCATGCCCGAAGCACAGCTTCTGCAGCTCCGCCGACGCGTCGGAATGGTCTTCCAGGAGAGCGCCCTCTTCGACTCCATCAATGTCGAAAACAACGTCGGCTACCGTCTCCACGAGGAGCATATGGATCCCGCCGAAGCCCATGAAAAAGTCGCCGAAGCCCTGCGCTTCGTCGAGCTCGAGCAGACCATGCAGAAATTTCCGTCCGAGCTCTCCGGCGGCATGCGGCGCCGCGTCGCCATCGCCCGCGCCATCATCACCGATCCTGATTTGATCCTCTACGACTCGCCCACCGGCGGCCTCGACCCCATCACTTCAACCACCATCATCGAGCTCGTCATCAAGCAGCGCGACGTCTACGGCACCACCGCCGTGCTCGTCACCCACCGCCTGCAGGACGCCTACGTCATGGCCACTCACCGCTTCGACAAGGCCGCCAACCAGATGGTTCCCCTCCCCGCTCACACCACTGACCCGAACACGACCTTCATGGTGATGAACGATAGCAAGATGATCTTTGAAGGCACCACCGAAGAGTTGGCCCACTCCGAAGACGCCTTCATTAAAGAATATTTGGCCTGACCAGCCGGAATATTTGGCCTGACCACCCGCCCCTACCGGTGACTCGCCGGCGGCTCCTGCAACACAACGCTCAAGTCCTCCCGCGCCAGCTTGTTTTCAGGATCAAGCACCAGCGCCCGCCGCAGATGCATCTCCGCCGCTTTCAAGTCGCCGAGCTGAGCATAGGCCGCGCCCAGGTTGGCTTCGGCATTCGCGTCCGACGGATCGATCTCGGTCACCCGCTGCAGTTCGGCCCGCGCGCCTTGAAAGTCTCCCTGCTGCCCCAGCATCATCCCGAGATTAAAGTGCGCATCCGCATATTGCGGATCCAGCTCAATCGCACGCCGAAACGCCGCCGCCGCTTCCTCCACCCGTCCCGAACTCTGCAACGCCGCGCCCAGGCTGTTCGCCGCCGGCGCGCTCTTCGGGTCTATCGCCGCTGCCGCTTGAAAATCCTTGATCGCCTCATCCGCCTGTCCCAGCTGCAGCGCTACCGCTCCGAGATTGAAACTTGCCACGAAGCTGTGCGGGTCCTTCTCCAGCAGACGCCGCATCAGCGCTTGCTGCAGAATCAGTCGCGCGTCCTCGCCATCAACCACCGGCGGAGTCGGCAGCACCTGTATCCACAAATGCGCCATCTCATCGGTCGAGCTGTTCCCCGCCGTGACCCGGCGCGGCGGGCTCGTTGGATTTCGCGGATTCGCCGCCGAGTTGTCATAGCTATACCGCATTGACACCACCGTCCCCTTCGGCAGCGCAATCGGCTCCTCTAGCCGATAGATCCCCTGCCACGCCTGGTCCCACTGCGCAATGTGCACCAGCCAGATCTTCTTCCCGTCCGGCAGCGTCGCATATCCATCCAGCACATGCCCCAGATAATGCGCGTGCGGATAGACCGCCAGCACCTTCACATCCACCGGCAGCGTGAAGTCGTCGCTCACTCTAAAATCCGCCGCGCCCGCAGGAATATCCAACGCGGCATCATTCTCCAGCTCGATCAACATTGGGTGGACCGTCGGCGCCTCATCCGTGAAATAAATCCCGATAGACGGCTGCACCACCTCCTGCTTGCCCGATGCCTGCAAATGCATATTCAGAATGAGGTCATTCCCCGGATCGAGCTCCCAGCTCATCCCCGCCGGCTCAGACCACACCACCGCCCCCGGCTTCCAATAGATGAAATGGCTGTTCGGATCAAATGCATCCGACGCCAGCGTTACATCCATCCCAAAGAATCCTGGTTGACCATCGGCCCCATCCCGCGCTCGCAGCGTGTGCTGCCGGTCAATCAGTATGTTCGCGTGATGCACCGACCGCGTGTTGCCCGGTCGAATCTCCACCGCGCGCACGTATCGCGGCGATGTGATGGGCACGCGAAAGACAAAGTTTCGATATTGGTCCACCGACGACGCCGGCATCACCCATGGCTTTTGCGCGGTGAGCACCAGGTCCGGCGGCCCCAGCTGCCATCCATCGGCAAATGCCGGCGGCTTCGGCGCCGTTGCTAAATCACCGGCCGGCGCTCCTGCCGCTGCCCACGCCGCGAGTGTCTTGATCTGTCCGTCGCTCAACTCGAGTTGATCAACAAAGTGAGAGAGCTTCGTGTCCGGCAGCCACGGCGGCATGTAGCGCCTCCGAGTCACATCGGCAATCTGGTGTGCCCGCCGGCGCGCATCCTCATAAGTCAGCAGCGAAAACGGCCCCGGCCCATTGGGATGATGGCACGACGCGCACTCGGAATAAAGTATCGGCGCGATATCGCGAGCATACGTCGGAGCCTCCGCGCTTCCCGCCTTCGCCTGCCCCGCAGCACTTTGCCCCTGCAGCAAAACGCTCCCCAGCATCAGCAACGCCCCAGAACATAACGCGCGACATCTCACTCGATATCCGATCACTTGATGTCCCGTCACTTGATGTCCCGTCACTTGATGTCCGAGATGTAGCAGCCGACACCCGGTGCCGCAGCAATCGCAGGAGCATGACCGTGCAATGCGGCCCGCACAGCATCTTCCAAATCATGCGTTGTCGGCTGCGCTCGCGACACGCCAAATGCCGCCACCCGGTCATCCACCCGCCCGTGATACACCAGCCGCCCGTTCAGAAAGACCGCCGCCTCCGGCATCACCTCCACCGCGCCCTGCTTCACCAGTTGATGTGACGGGTCGCGCAGCACTGGCAGTTTGTAACCGTATTCCTGCACATTCTTCGCGACTTCCTCTGCCGGGTCCGACGCATCGGGATAGACCAGCCAGAATCGCGCTCCCTGCCGCGAATACTCACTCGCAATCCGCTGTATCTCCGGCGCGTAGCGGTTCGAGATCGGGCAATCGCTGCGCAAAAATATCAGCACTGTAACCGGCGGCTTTACGCCATTCTGCGGAGCAAAAGGGTCGGCCGCTTGCCCGCTCAAGTCAGTCACTCGCGACTGCGCCCGCGCTGCCGTCGGCACCATCCATGCCGCAACCGCAACCGTCAGCGCAATGCACTGGAACAGCAGCAGCTTGCGCAATGGGCCTCGATGCGACACGGCGTTTCCATCCCATGCTAACGGCCTCTCGCAGCAGCAGCAAGTCATCGCGGGCCTGTGCTAGGCTGGGGAGTTTCCCCAACCGAAAGAGGAGTAGTGGAATGGCCTTCAAGTTTCAGGGCGTGGATTTTGTTGCGTTTGACGGTTTGCTGAGCGAAGACGAACTGCTGGTGCGCTCGACGGCGCGAAAATTCATTGAAGAAAATCTGGTTCCCATCATCGAGGAATGTAACCGCGAAGGCCGCTTTCCCCGCGAGCTCGTCCAGCCCATGGGCGCCCTCGGCTTCTTCGGCGCCAACCTCCAGGGCTACGGCTGCGCCGGCATGTCCAACGTCGAATATGGCCTCGTCATGCAGGAGATGGAACGCGGCGACAGCGGCGTCCGCAGCTTCGTCAGCGTCCAGTCAGCCCTCGTCATGTATCCCATCTACACCTTCGGCAGTGACGCGCAAAAAGATCTCTGGCTCCCCGCCATGGCCAAAGGCGAAAAGCTCGGCTGCTTCGGCCTCACTGAGCCCGACTTCGGCTCCAATCCCGGCGGCATGCGCACCCGCGCCCGCAAAGACGGCAACGAGTATGTCCTCAACGGAGAAAAGATGTGGATCACCTCCGGCTCGATCGCCGACGTCGCCGTCATCTGGGCCAAGGTGGATGATGAAGACGGTCGCGTCCGCGGATTCCTCGTCGAGACCGACCGCCCCGGCTTCAGCGCGCAAGACGTCCACGGCAAGTGGTCTCTCCGCGCCAGCGTTACTTCCGGCCTCTCTCTGCAGGATGTCCGCATTCCCGCGGAAAATCTTCTCCCTAAATCCGGCGGCCTCAAGAGTCCGCTAATGTGTCTCAATCAGGCACGCTTCGGCATCAGCTGGGGTGCCATCGGCGCCGCCATGAGCTGCTACGACACCGCCCTCCAATACGCCAAGGCCCGCAAGCAGTTTCGCGACATGCCCATCGCCGGGCACCAGCTCGTGCAGCAGAAGCTTGCCTGGATGATCACCGAGATCACCAAGGCGCAGCTCCTCGCCCTCCAGCTCGGCCGCCTCAAAGACGCCGGCAAGATCGAGCATCAGCACATCTCCATGGCCAAGCGAAACAATGTCTGGATGGCGCTCGAGTGCGCCCGCATGGCTCGTGACATCCTCGGCGCAAACGGAATCAGCGATGACTATCCCGTCATGCGCCACATGATGAACCTGGAAAGCGTGAAGACCTACGAAGGCACCCACGACATTCACGCCCTCATCCTCGGGGAAAACATCACCGGCATCGCCGCATTTTGAAGCTATTTGAACTCACCCTGCGGCTATTTGGTCCATCGCTGCGTCTCTATGCATCGAAAGCCCAATGACTCTGGCCCGCATCGCAGCATTCACCCAGCAGGCGGCCCGCGCGGCGCATCGGCACCCCACTGCCATGCATTGGCTCGTCGGCCTCGGCTCCGTCGGCCTCTTCCCCGTCGCTGCGGTGGATGCGTCAGTCATTCCGCTCCCCCTGCCCGGCTCGACCGATCTGCTTCTGCTCGTCCTCGCCAGCCACACGCCGGACAAGTGGTTTCTCTTCGCCATCGTCGCCATCGCCGGCGCGATGGTCGGCGCCTATCTCTCCTATGACCTCGCGGCCAAAGGCGGCGAAGCCCTCCTCCACCGCTACGTGCCCGCAAAATATACCGACCGCGTCACCCGCTGGGTCAAAGAGAATCCTGTCCTCAGCATCGGGCTACCTGCACTGCTCCCTCCGCCCATTCCTCTCACGCCATTCGTCATTGCCGCCGGCGCTCTGCGCATGCCGAAAAAGAAATTCCTCGTCACCTTCGCCATCTTCCGCTCTGCGCGCTACCTCGTCGAGGGCTGGCTCGCTCACTACTACGGCAAGCACCTCATCCGGCTGTGGAAGCATTACTTCGGCGAAAGCACGGCCCCCGTGATTTGGACCTTCGTCGCCCTCATCGCCGTCGGCGTCGGCATACTCATCTGGCGAAACTGGCGCGACAAACATCTTCAGAAGAAGGTCGCCAGCCCCGCCGTCGCCTGAGTATTACCGTATTAATACCAGCCGCTTACACGCCAAATTTCACCTGTTACATTCACTCACTTCGGCGGCCACCACTGCGGCAATCCATCCATCAACGCCACCATCGGCTCGGTCCTCTGCGTTCCATCGTGAACCACAAATGTTCGCTGCGCGCTCGTCGCTGAATGGCTCCACAGCGACACTCCCGCATAAGCGCCATCGCGCCGCACGATGTAATACTGCATCTCGACATATCGCAGCCGGGCCACGTCTCCGTCAAAGTTGCGCACGATCTTCCGCAGCGTTTCCATTCCCGCTTCCCTGGGGGTCAGTCCCTGCCGCATCAACTCCACAATCGAGTGCGCCCCCGCTACGCGAATATTCTCTTCCCCGCTGCCCGTCGCTCCAGCCGAGCCCACGTCCTGGTCGGTGTAACAGCCCGCCCCGATAATCGGCGAGTCGCCCAGCCGTCCCGCTATCTTCCACGCCAGTCCTGACGTCGTTGTCGCTCCCGACATCTCCCCCTTCGCATTCACCGCCGAGACATGAATCGTCCCCGTCGGCGGAAACAATACGTGCGCCACCGCCTGCCAGCGCTCGGCCGGCGGAATCCCCAGGTCAGCCGCCGCTGCATAGACTCTCTGTGCGCTCCGCTCAACTAACTCGGCATGCTCCGGGCCGGGAATCCGCGGCAGATGTCCCCGCAGTTCTGCATGTGGCGAGTTTGCACCCCCGCTCGCCGCCGGCGGCTTCCAGTTGGGATTGCCCGGGCCACTCCCCCACCAATCCTTCGTCGAGTTGGTCTCCTTCCACAGCAGCCAGATCTTCCGCGCCTCATCGGTCAGCAAATTCTCCCGCGGATGACCCATGTCCACCGCGAATCGCTCCGCTCCCTCTCCCGCCAGCATCACATGCCCCGTGTGCTCCATCACTTCGCGCGCAACCAGGCAGACATTCTTTATATTGCGAACTCCGCCCACCGCTCCCGCCATCCGGCTTGGCCCGTGCATGCAGCTCGCATCAAGCTCAACCACGCCCTCTTCATTCGGCAGGCCACCCAGGCCGACTGTATGGTCCCTGGGGTCGTTCTCCCGCCCGATACAAACGTGATCAATCGCCTCCAGCGTGTCGGCGCCTTGCCTCAGCATCTCCCATGCTTGCTGGATTGTGTCATCGCCCGTCGGCCGGCACACGATCACCGGCTTCGCGGGAGGCTTCAGATCAGCGACTGCATTTTTTGCCGATGTTGTCAGCGACTGCTCTGCCGAGAGCGGTTTCACAGCCAGGGCTGCAGTGGTCAAGGCGGACCGGCCGAGAAACTCGCGGCGTGATGTCATGCGGGCCAGTATAGCTGCCTTCTGCCGGAAATCCGCTGCCCTATAGCGTTGAGTGAATGTTCTCCTCTACACCCCGATGGTGAAGGAGTCTTCCGTCAGGTTCCGCGTGACCTCGCGATAAAGCGTGTCGCGCTCAACCGGCACCCGGCCTGCCTTCTCGATCAGCCGCATCAGTTCGCCCCGCCGCATTCCCTGGGGAGTCGTCGCCCCGGCATCGTGGTAAATCTTCTCCTCGATTACCGTGCCGTCAATGTCATCGGCGCCGAATCGCAATGAAATCTGCGCAATCTTGGCCGACATCATCTGCCAATAGGCCTTGATGTGCGGGAAATTATCCAGCAGCAGGCGGCTAACCGCGATCTGGCGAATGTCGGTCAGCCCCGTCGTCGTCGGCAAATGATCCAGCGCCGTGTTTGCGGGATGAAATGCCAGCGGGATGAATGTCTGAAATCCGCCCGTCTCGTCCTGCAGCGCCCGCAGCTTCAGCAGGTGGTCTACCCGGTCTTCATCGCTCTCGATATGCCCATAAAGCATCGTCGCGTTCGACCGCAGGCCCAGCTCATGGGCGGTGCGTGCCGTGTCCAGCCACTCGTCGCCGTCAATCTTGTGGTCGCAGATGATGTGCCGAATTCGGCTGGCAAAAATCTCCGCGCCCCCGCCCGGCATGGAGTCCACTCCCGCCGCCTTCAGACGCTCCAGCGTCTGGCGAATCGTCAGCTTGGCCCGGCGCGCAAAAAACGCGATCTCCACCATGGTGAAGGCCTTGATGTGCACTTTAGGAAAGCGCTCCTTCAGTCCGCGAACCAGGTCTTCGAAATATTCGAGCGGCAGGTCCGGATGCAGCCCGCCGACAATGTGAAACTCGGTGACCGCCTCGGTGTATCCGCTGGCCGCTGCTTCAAAGGCCTCCTCGAGCGCCATCGTGTAAGCCCCCGGAGAGTCCTTCTTCCGGCCGAACGCGCACAGCCTGCACGCCGCTACACAAACATTCGTCGGATTGATGTGCCGGTTCACGTTGAAGTAGGCGATGTTCCCATGCATCTTCTCGCGAACATAGTTGGCCATCCAACCAACGCCAAGAATGTCCGGCGACCCGTAAAGTACCAGCCCGTCATCGAAACTGAGACGCTCGCCCTTGAGCACTCGTGCCCCAATGTCGCGCAGGCGGATGTCATCAAAAGGGGGCAACGGCGGCGCGGTTTCCGCTGTTCCCGGCGCTTGGGAGCGAACACTCATGCTGTATTGATGATAGCGCAATGACTTCGGAACCATATCTTCGCTCGATCCCGCTATGACCTCACGCAAACAATGCCACGCCTAAATGGATGTATGACCCGGCGAGGCCCGCTGTTACTATGCTGAGGGATGGTGACACGATGCCGGTCATTGGTGCTAGTTGGTGTGCTGTGCGCGATGGCAGCGCTGGCATACGGCAGCGACCCTGTGGATTTTCCCAAGCTGACCGCCGACAATCTGCAAAAAGCCACCATGCATCTGCCGAATGATTTCAAAGGCAGGAAGAACCTCCTCATCGTCACCTTCGAGCGCGAGCAGCAAAAAGAAGCCGACACTTGGCTCCCTGTTGCGAAACAGTTGCTGCAGGAGAAGCCCGAGCCCGACTTCTCCTACTACGAACTCCCCGTCCTCCCGCGCCGCGACATCCTCTACCGCTGGTGGCTCAACTCGGCCATGCGCAGCGCTATGCCCGACCAGGACGGATGGGCGCACACCGTGCCGCTCTATACCGACAAAGACAGCTTCAAAGAGAAACTGCAGATTTCTACCGAGCAGACCATCTCGCTCTTGCTGGTGGATAAGGACGGGACCATCCTCTGGCGCACCACCGGGCCGCTCAATGACGGAAAGAAAAAAGCGCTGATGGATGTGCTCGGAATTCAGTGAGCTGGCGCGGGCGCTCCTGAAAGCTCCTTTTGCATGCTCAGCGCATCAATTGACCCCAGGTAATATTTCGGAATCGTCCCCACCACCGCGTAGCCGAAGCGACGATAGAACTCCTGGGCCGCCGCATTCTCAACTGAAACCTCCAGGCGAACCCGCCCAACCATCTGGCCCCGCAGATAATCCTCCGCAACCAGCATCAATGCCGCTCCGATTCCCTGCTGCCGCAGATCGGGCGAGACATCAATTGTGATGATGCGTGCCTGATAGGCCGGCCTCCCCCGATAAAGCTGCACCGTAATAAATCCGACAATCTCCTTCGTGCCCGTCTCGGCGACGAATGTCTTCGAGTTCGCCGCCCCTAAAAAGTAGCGCAACTCTTCGCGCTCATAGGCAATGCCCGGGACAAAACACAGCTGGTCGAGCGCATGCAGGCTCACGAAGTCCTCCGGCCCATAGGCCCGCACCTGCAAGTCTGCCGCTGTCGCCGTCGCCCCTCCGTCGCGGGTCCGCGAAATCTGGTCCATTCGCCGTTAGCCTATTGCCCGACTGCGGTCGCAGGAGTCGTGATGGATGGCCCCGAAGCAACGCCCGAAGGATCCATGACAACGCCGTTGAACAGCGACGCACCAAAGAGATGTCCGCCTGTGGACCGCACCCCGCGCAACTCCCATCCCGATGACCAATACTTCCACGAGGCCGCATCGTCGTTGGAGCCAAAGAACAGCCCGCCCTTCCACGACGTCACCATCATGCGGCCTTCGCCGGCGTCCCACGCCAGGCTATTGATGTTGTTAATCGGCAGCGTCTTGACCGCCTGCCATGTTGCCCCGGAGTCGTGGCTGATCCATATCCCCTCCGGCCCCGCCGCCCAGAACACGCCGTCAGGACTGATCGAAATCGCTGACACCCGCGACATTCCGTCCGGCACCAGCGAGGGATGCCAGTTCACGCCGTCATCCTGCGAAACAAACATCCGGTGCACGTTGGCGACGAAGACCAGCTGGTCCTGCGCTGCCACGCGATGCAGCTCCGTCTCGCCCAGCAACGGTCCACCCACCCACGTCGCGCCCTGGTCCGTGCTGCGATAGAGTCCCTGCGTCGTCGCCGCGTACCAGCTCTTGCCCGTGATTGAAATACCGCTGACCCGTGCCGTGATGTCCGGCGCTGCAGCCGCTACCTGCTCGGTCACAACCTGGCGCACCAGCTTCTTTGTCTTCGGATCGCGGGTCGTCTTGGTTTTCTTTTTCTCCGAATACGTCACCACCTTGCCCGCCGTCTGCCACACGCCCGTCGCGCCGCTGCCAATCTTCAAAGCAGCAAGCCCCCGATTCGTGCCCGCCAGCAACACTCCATCCGGCGTTATCGCGAGACTGTAAACGTCGCGGCCCGCCAGGCCAGTGCTGCGCTGCGTCCACGTCGTGCCCCCGTCCTCGCTCGCAAATACGCCGCCGTAGGTCTTGTCATTCAGCACGCCGACAAAAAGCTGCTTCGGATTGCTCGGGTCTACCGTCAGCACCGAAACCTGCCGCTGCATGAAGCCGCGGTTTGAGTCCGTGAACGACGCCGCGGAATCGTGGCTATCCAATACGCCGCTGCGATCCGTCGCCAGCAATACCTGCGCGTTGTCTTTGGGATTGATGTAGATGTCATTGACGATCACATCGGCCGAAGTCATCCGCACCCAGGCATGTCCCGCATCCGTCGTCTTGTAGAGCCCTTCCGTGGTCCCGGCATATACGGTATTGCGATTGATCGGGTCCTGTTGCAGCACGCGCGTTCTGCGCGCCGTTGAGGGAATGCCCTGCACCTTCGCGAACTGCTCTCCGGCATCCGTGCTCTTGTAGATCCCCGAGCAGGCGCTCAGATAGACCGTCGCAGGCGCCACAGGATCGAGAATGATCGAGAAAACGTCGGAGTCGTCAATCAGTCCCTGCTTCAGGTTGTGCCACGTCTTTCCCCCATCGGTCGTCTTCCACGGCAGGTGCCAGGTCCCGGCATAAATTATGTCGGGATTTTTCGGATCAATCGCGATGGACTCCACTTCATGAATCTCTGCGTTCTGCGGCGGGCTGATGCTGGTCCAGTGATCGCCGCTGTCCGTCGAGCGATAAACGCCGGTGAGTGTTCCCGCAATCAGTATCTTCGGATCAGACGGCGCCATCGTCAGCGCGCGAATGGACTGGTTCTTCATGTCATAAACCGCGGTCCACGTGTGGCCCGCATCGGTGCTGCGATAGAGGCCTCCGTCCGTGCTGCCGCCCAGCACCCATGTGCCGATCAGCAGGTTCGACGGGTGCGCCGGATCAATCACAATGTTGTCCAGCACCAGGTCACTGCGATCGGCTATGTTCGCCAGCCGGGCCCAGTGCGCCCCCATGTCGTGGGACTCGTAGAGCCAGCCGGAGAGCGTCCCCAGGTAGATGTGGCTCGGATTCGCAGGGTCGGTCGCGAAGGCGCGGGCGTCGCCGCCCTCCGGTCCGATTGGTACCCAGCGGGCCGCTGCTGTGGTGCCGGCATTCGCCAGCGAGGCTGAGGTGAGAACGAGCGCGATAAGCGAGAGGGCGAGACGACGAGCAAAAGTTCTATTCATTGCACCAGATTCATTGCTGGGATTTTGGTTGGGAGCCCGTGAGCTCCACTCAAAAGAATAACCGCCTCGGCCCTGTGTGCGTAGTTGCGAAAGTGGTACGAAGGTGAAATTTGGAGGAAAGAAAAAGGCTGGCCGGAATATCCGGCCAGCCTGGTTGCTGAGGGTTGCGAACCGACTTGGAACTTACTGCGGTGTTCCGTGCATCGGTGCTTTCTTCTTTTTCTTCATCGGCTTGGCGACCATTGTGTCATCGAACTTGGTCGTTCCCTGCACATCGCTGTCGAACGTGGCACCCGACGGCACGAGGTAGTTTTCTACCTGCTTGCTGCCTTCAGGACCGGTCCGGACTTCGATGCGGGAAGCATCCACGCCCTTCTCTGTGGTCAGGTAAGCCTTGGTGTTGACAGCGCGCTCCTTCGCGAGCTTGTCGCCCATCTTCTCACCTGTGGCCGACTCGCCCACGACTACAGCTGACGCACCGCTCTGCTGTTGCAGGCTGAGCGCTACTTCGTCGAGGCAGGCCTTAGCTTCGTTGTCCACACGCGCCGGACGCTTCTTGTCGCGATCAAATGTGATCGAGCAGAGCTTCTGAGCGTGAGGTGTTGCCGGTGCTGCGGGCGCTTCCACCGATACCGTGGTGGTTGCTGATGCCTGCTGACCCTTGTCATCCTGCACGTTGCAAGTGACAGTGATCGTGCCCGGTGCTGCACCAGTGGTGTGCAGCGCTGTGCTGTTGGTCGCGCTCGGGTCAATCGTTCCGGCTGAGGCCGTGTAGCTATAGGTCAGCGGACGATTCTGCGGGCTCATGCCCATCGCCGAGATTGCCGAGTCTCCGCCCGGTGCAACCGTGGACGGATTCGCCGAGCAGGTGATTGTCGGCGGCTCATACTGCTTGACCGTGTAGTTGGTCGTGCAGTCTGCCATCTGCCAGGGCTTTGCGCCCTCGCTCACGTGGCCGGTCACGGTGTAGCTGCCCGGGTTCAGGCCGGCAGTGTCAACCGTCGCGGTCGCCGTGGTGCCGGTGATCTTGCCGCCATTGGCTGACCAGGTGTATGCAACCGTCTTCTTCGGATCCAGGTTGGTCGCCGTACCGGTAACAGTAACGGGATCTCCCGGGAATACATCCGCAGGGTTCGCCGAGCACGAATACGTAACCGGCGGCGGCGGTGCAATCGAACCGAACTTCAGGACCAGACCTGAGCTCAGCTCGGCTGCGCTGATGTTGACGCGCCCACCCAGAACGTTGCCCGGAGGATCGCTCTCCGTGTTGCCGGTTCCGAAGTTGGCATGAATGTACTCGTAGTCCGCCTGGAATACGCGCAGCGCGAGGTGATGATTAAACCAGGGAAGGCTGTAATCCACTCCGCCGCCCGTCTTGATCGCTACGCCCCACTTGTAGGGCTCGACCAGAAGGTCGGTGCCGGGCTCGCAAGGGCTCGTGGTGCAGGCCGGGTTGCCAGGTAGATTCGGTCCACCTACGCGCGAGGCGCCGCCCAACGCGTGGACGAAAGGTGTCAGATCATCCCAGGGGAAACGGAACTCGATACCGCCCATTGCTGTGCGGAAGCCGTCGTTCTTGCCCAGGCTGTGGTCCGCCCAATCAGCAGTGATGCCGAAGTAGCGGTTCAGGAAATACGTGCCGCTGACAATGGCTCCGTAGTCCACGCTTTGATATTGAATCGCGCCCACTGGCTGCGGCGAATTGTGCACCGAACCGTGCGGTGCAAAGTAGGAATAGCCCAGGAAGATATCAATCCGTGAAGCTGGAGTTTGCATCTGGGTATTCTGCGGCGTCGGGGCCGGGGGCGGGGTTGAAGTTTGCGCAACGCCATAGCTGACAGCGCCCATCAGGCCCGCAGCCAATGCCGTGCGGCAGAAATTTTTAAGTGAACTAGCGTACATGCGTCTTATCCTCCGCAACCTAAGTAAGTGGTGCAAATTACTACGTGTAGAAAGCCGGAAGCGACCATCAGCCGTCCCCCGTCGTGCAACGAAACTTATTGTACCGTAAACCGCATCCACAATAGAGAGTTTTTGTAGAGCAATCAACAGCTTAGAGCAATTTAATCCTGAATGGTTGCCTGCGCCGCCAAAATCCCCCGGGAAACTAAAGAGTAAATTTCCTGCAAAAAAGGCTCGCCGAGCCCCCTTTCCAGCCCGTTTCCCGCCATTCCAGACCTCTTCGCCCCGAAAGCCCCTACGCTCCAGACCCCTCTGCCCGGCTGCCCTCTAAATTAAATGTCCTCCGCAATGTCCCCTTTTCCGCCTGAATCTTCTCCTGCAACAGCGTTATCGCATAGATCAGCTGCTCCGGCCGCGGTGGGCACCCGGGAACATACACATCCACCGGAATCACCTGGTTCACTCCCTGCAACAAGGCATAGTTGTTGAAAACTCCGCCCGACGTCGCGCACGCCCCCATCGAAATCACCCATCTCGGCTCCGGCATCTGCTCATACAGCCGCAAAATTACCGGCGCCATCTTCTGCGATACCCGTCCCGCAATCACAATCAGATCCGACTGCCTCGGCGATGGCCGGAATACCTCCGACCCGAAGCGCGCAATGTCATATCGCGATCCGCCCATTGACATCATCTCGATGGCGCAGCAGGCCAGCCCAAATGTCATCGGCCAGATGGAGTTTTTCCTTACCCAATTCATCGCCGAATCCAGTGTCGTCAGGATCACGCCCTCCGGCTGATCGCCTGCTCCATACGACGCCTCATAAACCTGCCGCTGATTTTTCGCGCTCGATACAAGCTTCCCAAAAAGATGCTTGTCTTTGAACTCCGGCGTGTTCGGGTGATCGGCCATGCTCAAATCATACCTCCGTCGCTCGCCTGGTTACTAACGTTTCAACCCACCACCAACCCGGTCGAGAATTCAGGCCCGCAGTCCTGCCATCAGCTGCTCCACTTCCGCCTTCTCTTCCGCCCGCAGCCCCAGTAAAGGATCGCGTGGCGGCCCTCCGTAATATCCGTTCAGGCCCGCCGCATACTTGATTGCCGGAACTCCCATCTCGCCCACAATGCGCCGCGCCGCCGGCACCAGTCGCTCCTGCTTCAGAGCCGCCAGCGCCGGATTGCCTTCCTTATGCGCCGCAAAAACTTCATAGCACGCCTGCGGCGCACAACAAGCCAGCGCGAGAATGCCTCCAACCGCCCCCGCCTGCAGCGACGCGTTGAAGGTAACGGCCGAACCGGCCAGCACTTGGAAACCAACTTCGCGCGTCCGCGTCTTCAGTGCCGGGGCCAGTGTGGAACTCAGCGCCGTCCCCGCTACCGGCGATCCTCCCAGGCTCTCGATCGAAATTAGATTCGCCGCCGCATTCTCCCCCGCCGCCCGCACCATGCGCTCCGTCACCGCAGCAAAGGTCGGCGTCACCGTAACCATCCGCCGCACCGCCGCCGTCGCCTGTACGATCTCCGCTATCCGCTCCACGTTTCCCGACGAGTCTTTGATGCCCACAATATTTCTGTGCCCGGCCAGCTCCGCAATCACTGCCACCGGCAATTCGTAACCCGTACAGGTGGGAATCGAATACAGCAGCACCGGCAGCCCCGACCGGTCCGCAACCATCCGGTAGTAGTGCAGCATCTCCGCCGGACGCATCTGCGCCCGGTAGTAGTAAGGGGTCCGCACCAGCACCGCGTCATATCCCAGCTTCGCCGCGTGGTCGGCAAGGTTCAGCGTCGCCAGCACGCTCTCCTGGCCCACTCCTGCGATCAGCACCTTGTCATCGGCCGCCGAGCGCACCACCGTCTGCAGCACTTCAATCTGCTCCTGCTCCCGCAGCATCACCGCTTCCCCGGTCGAGCCCAGCACCACCAGCCCGGCCGCCGGTGTCCGCGAATAAAACTCCACGTTGTGCTCGAGTTTTCTGAGGTAAAGCTCTCCTCCGGGATAAAACGGCGTGGTGATTGGCGGGAATATTCCCTCTATGAGCATAGAAAGATAATTCTAATGGGTCAGACGCTGGGATTTGCCGCCGGCCGCCCCTCAACCGTGGGCTACACTGAGGCCAATCGTATGGCAAACGGCCCCCTACATAGCGAAAAGACTCCCGCGGACGTTTTTCATCAGGCCACATCGTTCTTCGTTCACATCGTTATCAGCCTCGTGGTGTATGCGGTCCTCATCGGCGCCATCACGCTCATCAATCCGCGCACCATGCCTGCGGTCCTCACCACTGCCATCGTCTTGCTCGTCCCCATGGCCGTCGGATTTCTCATCCACCTGCGCCTTCGCAACAGCACCGCGCCGACCATATGGATCGCAGGAGTCGTCTGGCTCCTCATGGTCATGGTCTATGTGCTCGAAATGCCGACCGGCCCCGGCAAATGTCAGTACTGCGGCGTCATCGCGAAAATCTGGTACACCCTCTTCAGCGTGACCGCGGATTCAAATCTCATGGCCGGCGATGGCCGCGTCATCGGCACCTGGCCCGCACTCGCCGTCATCGGTTACTCCTTCGGCGCACGCCGCGCCCTCAAGCGCGAAGGCGCTGCCTACTAAAGCTCCCGATTACTCCGCCGCCACCGTGTGCGCGGCATTGAGCGCCTGCAGTGCGTTGACGTTGATGCTTCCCTGCTGCATCGCGAGAATTCCCCCCGCTGCCGCCCTCGCCGCTGCAATCGTCGTGATCGTCGGTATGCGCGCCGTCACCGCCGCTCGCCGGATCGCCTTCTCGTCAAAGAATGTGTCCTGCCCGTGCGGTGTGTTCACGATGAGCTGAATCCGTCCGCCCTTGATCAGGTCCACTACATTCGGCCGGCCTTCCATCACTTTGTAGACGCGCTCGACAATCAGTCCGGCCTGCTCCAGCACATCCGCCGTTCCGTGCGTCGCTACCAGTTGAAAGCCCATCTCTACAAACTGCCGCGCCAAGGCCGTGGCCGCTGGCTTGTCGTGATCGTTCACGCTTAGAAACACTGTCCCGGAGGACGGCAGCATCTGTCCCGCCGACAGCTGCGCCTTGGCAAAAGCCTCGCCAAAGCTCGCCGCAACTCCCATCACTTCGCCGGTGGATTTCATCTCCGGCCCCAGCACCGTATCCACTCCCGGAAACTTCGCCCACGGAAACACCGGCGACTTCACATAGTAGTTGTCGCCCGTCACCAGGTCGGTGCCCGAATCTATGTTCCCCGGCAGAAACTCGCGCAGCTTGCGCCCGGTCATCAGCCGCGACGCGATCTTAGCCAGCGGAACCCCCGTGGCCTTTGAAACATACGGCACCGTCCGGGACGCCCGGGGATTTACTTCGATGACAAAAACCTTCTCCCGCTGAATCGCGAACTGAATATTCACCAGCCCGATAACATTCAGCGCCAGCGCCAGCTTTCGCGTGTACTCGCGAATCGTGTTCAACGTCTTCGGCGACAGATCCACGCTCGGCAGCACGCACGACGAGTCGCCGGAGTGTATGCCCGCTTCCTCGATGTGCTGCATGATGCCCGCAATTACGACATCGGTGCCGTCGCACAACGCGTCCACGTCCACCTCGGTCGCATCCTCGAGAAAGTGGTCAATCAGCACCGGCCGCTCCTGCGAATACTCAACCGCCTGCTGCATATAGTGCCGCACCGCATCCGCGTCGTAAGCGATCACCATCGCCCGCCCGCCCAGCACATATGACGGCCGCACCAGCACCGGAAAGCCGACACTCGCCGCTCCCTCTACCGCCTCCTCAATGTTCGTCGCCATCGCCGCCGGCGGCTGCGGAATATCCAACTCCTCGAGCAGCTTCCCGAATCGCTTCCTGTCTTCCGCCAGATCAATTGACTCCGGCGACGTCCCGATAATCGGCACACCGGCTGCCTTCAGCGGCAGCGCAAGATTGAGCGGCGTCTGTCCGCCAAACTGCACGATCATCCCGATCTCCGCGCCGCCCGACGACTCGTGGTCATAAATCGCCAGCACATCTTCCAGAGTCAGCGGTTCGAAGTAGAGCCGGTCACTGGTGTCGTAATCCGTCGAGACCGTCTCCGGATTGCAATTCACCATGATCGTCTCGTAGCCATCCTCTTTCAGCGCGAACGCCGCGTGGCAGCAGCAGTAGTCAAACTCAATCCCCTGCCCGATCCGGTTCGGTCCGCTGCCGAGAATGATCACCTTCTTCGCCGCCGTCGGTGGCGACTCGTTCTCCTCGTCGTAGCAGGAGTAGAGATACGGCGTGAAGCTCTCAAACTCCGCCGCGCACGTGTCCACCAGCTTGTAGACCGGCCGAATCCCGTGGCGATGCCGCAGGTGCCGAATCTTGTCCAGCGCTCCCTTCCCCGTCAGCCCCCACGCATCCGCCAGCCGTGCGTCTGAGATTCCCATCCGCTTCGATCGCCGAATCACATCCGCCGGAACACTCTCGATCGGATGCTCCGCCACCTCGGCAATCTGCGCCGTGATGTCTTTCAGCTGGTGCAGGAACCAGGGATCAATCCCGGTAATCCGCGCAATCTCCCGCACGCTCATTCCCTGCCGCAGCGCGTGCCGCACATACGACAGCCGCTCAGGATGCGGAGTGACAAGTCTCTGCATCAGCCGCCTTGGCTCGATCACTTCGGTGTCCAACCGCTTGCCCGTCTCAAGCGATCGCAGCGCTTTCATCAGCGATTCTTTGAAGGTGCGGCCGATTGCCATCACTTCCCCGACCGACTTCATCTGCGGCCCCAGCCCCTCGTCTGTGCCGGGGAATTTCTCGAACTGCCACTTCGGAATCTTTACCACGACGTAGTCCAGCGTCGGCTCGAAACATGCCGGCGTCTTCCGCGTGATGTCGTTCGGAATCTCGTCCAGCGTATATCCGACCGCCAGCCGCGCCGCAATCTTCGCAATCGGAAATCCCGTCGCCTTCGACGCTAGCGCCGAGGACCGCGACACGCGCGGGTTCATCTCGATCACCACCATCCGGCCCGTCGTGGGATGGACGCCGAACTGCACATTCGATCCGCCCGTCTCCACTCCGATCTCGCGAATCACCGCAATCGCTGCGTCGCGCATCCGCTGATACTCGCGGTCGGTCAGTGTCTGTGCCGGCGCGCACGTGATCGAGTCGCCCGTGTGCACCCCCATCGGATCTATGTTCTCGATCGAGCAGATGATGATCACGTTGTCTGCTAGGTCGCGCATCACCTCCAGCTCAAACTCTTTCCATCCCAGCACCGATTCCTCGATCAGGCACTCGTGCACCGGCGATAGATCAAGTCCGCGCGACAGAATCTCCATCAGCTCTTCGCGGTTATACGCCAGTCCTCCGCCCGACCCGCCCAGCGTGAACGACGGCCGGATGATCACCGGAAATCCGATCTTGCTCGCAAACTCCAGCCCATCGCGAATGTTATTCACCAGCTGCGACCGCGGCACGTCCAGCCCGATCCGCGTCATTGCATCCTTGAACAGCAGCCTGTCCTCAGCCTTCTTGATTGGTCCCAGCTTCGCGCCGATCAACTCGACGTTGTATTTTTCCAGCACTCCCCCATCGGACAGCTCCACCGCAAGGTTCAGCGCCGTCTGTCCCCCCACCGTCGGCAGCAGGGCGAACTTCCCCGACCCCGGCGTGCTCTGCAGCATCTCCGATTCGATCCGGATGATCTCTTCCACATACTCCAGCGTCAGCGGTTCGATGTACGTCCGATCCGCCAGCTCAGGATCGGTCATGATGGTCGCCGGGTTTGAATTCACCAGCACCACTTCGTAACCCTCCGCGCGAAGGGCCTTGCAGGCCTGCGTTCCCGAGTAGTCGAACTCCGCCGATTGCCCGATAACAATTGGGCCGGAACCGATGACCAGGATTTTCGAGATGTCTGTTCGGCGTGGCATTGGCCCTTACTCCCGTGTTGATATTTTTAGTTTGTAAAAAAGACTGAGCTCGCGACCGAAGGGCAAATCCCTCAGCCGCGAATAAACAACCAGGTCGCGATGCACCGCTGGCACCGCCTGCTCACAAAACGCCGTCGGCTCCGGCTGGTCCGGCAGATATGGCTTGCATGTGATTTGATCCGTTCCCGGCTTGCCGATGTTTCCCCCGCCAGGCTTTCCATTTCCCCGGTCCTGTTGCTTGGCTTCGAGCACCGCATTGTCAGAGAACGACCGCCGCACGAACAGCAGTCCCGTCAGACTATGCGTGTGGTCATAGCAGTAGTAGCTGTCCTGCACCCAGTCACCGGAATCATCCGTGCTCGCCAGGTCAACCAGCACATGATGCTGCGCGCCGTGAAAGACCTGTGCGTATGACCACGACCCGGTCCACTGGTCCCACGGCTCCGAGTCTGCGGGATATTCCTTCCACTGACCAAGCGCGCGCTGGTCCTTTTCAGAAATCTTCGTGCTCGCGTTCTCTCCCTGGTGCAGCACATACAGCTTGTCCGGATTGCGGTCCGCCGTCTGCTGAATGCATGCCTGGCTGAACGCATCCACATCGGCGCGATATGCCGTCTCGCTGTTTTTCGTGTCAAGAGCATGCGCAGAATTCGCCGTCGCCACGGCAATCCCTAAACAGATCGCGAACCAACGCTTGCTCATGGGCGCGCCTCCCGCGAATTCGCCTCAGCCGGCTTCGCAACCGCAGGCGTCGCCGCGACCGGCGCTGCCGGAGTTACCAGCGGCGCGAAATCAAAATCATTCCAGTAACGATACGGGCGCTCTCCGGCTATAAAATCCCGGTCCTCGCTGCTTACTTCAGGATTCGTCAGGTGCGCCCCACGCGCATCTTCGTAAATTCCCATGGACTCCCAGATGTTCACTCGCGGACCCGGCTTCACCGTGTGCACATAAATCCAATGCTCTCGCGGCTCGCCCGAACTCGACGGAAAAAATCGCGACACCGCCCGCGTCACCTCTCCCTCGGCATTCATGCAAAACAGGCTGTCGCGCTCATACTCCATATCCACTTCCCAGCGATACACCACCCGCGGCACCCCGTCATACTTCCAGACCTCCGCCGTGTTCGCATCGCCCGTGCTGTAATCCACAAACGCCGACACCATCGTGTTCGTCAGCAGCCACGAGTTCTGCACCGTGTAGAGATAAATCTTCTCCGGTCTGCCCTGCCCCGCTCACACAGCTGTGAGCAAACGCCGCAAGGCGCGGGTCCGTCTGGTTCGCCCTCACTTCCGCAATGTAATGGTGAAACGCTCCGGCGGATTGCGCTTGCGCGGCGCCGGCGGCCGCGATCGAAAACAGCAGCAGCAAAAATCGCCTCACTGCTTGTGCTCCTCCATCATCTTTCGAAAATCGTGAAAGAGATAGTTCGAGTCATGCGGACCCGGGCTTGCCTCCGGGTGATATTGCACGCTAAATAGCGGCAGCGAGCGATGGCGCAGTCCCTCGAGCGTGTTGTCGTTCAAATCTATGTGCGTCAGATCCACGTCCGCGGGATTCAGCGACTCCGGATCCACCGCGAAATTGTGGTTGTGCGCCGTGATCTCCACCTTGCCGGTGTTCATCTGTTTCACCGGATGGTTCCCGCCGTGATGACCAAACCGCAGCTTGTAGGTCTTGCCGCCAAGAGCCAGCCCGATCAGCTGATGCCCCAGGCATATCCCGAATATCGGCACCCGTCCCATCAGCTTGCGAATGTTCTTCTGCGCATAATCCACCGGCTCCGGATCGCCCGGCCCGTTTGACAGAAACACTCCATCCGGCGCCAGCGACATCACGTCTTCTGCCGAGGTCTCCGCCGGCACCACCGTCACCCGGCAGCCCTCCCGCGACAGCATCCGCAGAATGTTGTGCTTGATCCCAAAGTCATACGCCACCACATGCAGATCTGGCGGAGACAGCGTGAGCGACATCTGCTCCTGCAGCGGCTCCGTCAGCGGGTCTTCGTTATAGTTCCGCGGATCGTTGGTGTCCCACTCATACCGGCCCTTCGTGCTCACCACCCGCGCCAGGTCCATCCCGTCCATCTTCGGAATCGAGCGCGCCTTCGCTATCAGCTTCTCTGCGTCCGATTCGATGGATGAAATGACCCCGCGCATCACCCCATGCGTCCGCAAGTGCCGCACCAGCGCGCGCGTATCAATCTCCGCAATCGCCGGCACGTGGAACCGCTCCAGATATTCGCCCGTCACCTGCTGCGATCGCCAGTTGGAACTGACGGATGAAAACTCCCTCACCGCCAGCCCTTCGATATACGGGCGCGTCGCTTCTGCATCGGCGGCGTTGGTGCCGTAGTTCCCAATCTGCGGGTTCGTCAGCACGACGATCTGCCCCGCATACGACGGGTCGGTGAAAATTTCCTGGTAACCGGTCAGGGATGTATTGAAAACGACTTCCCCGTAGCATTCCGCTTTGGCGCCGTATCCGGCACCGCGAAAGATGCGCCCGTCCTCGAGCGCAAGTATTGCCTGCATGGCCTCTCCGGGGAGTGGATTTTTTAGATTTTATCAGAGATTTGTGCCGACTTCTGAGAAGCCGAAACGTCTCGGTGGGAATCTCAGTCACTAACGGCAATCATCCGCGAAACAGGAGTTCCAATGCAGCTGCGTCAGCTGGGAAATTCGCCTCTCAAAGTCCCGCCCCTCTCCCTTGGCGGCAACGTCTTCGGCTGGACCGTGGATGAAGCCAAATCCGGCCTCCTCCTCGACGCCGCTCTCGAGCACGGCCTCAGCTTCATTGACACTGCCGATGTTTACTCCTCCTGGGCGCCCGCAAACCACGGCGGCGAGTCCGAAACCATCCTCGGCAACTGGCTGCGCCGCACTGGAAACCGCGACAAGATCGTCCTCGCCACCAAGGTCGGCAAGCTCGCTGCCCGCGAAGGCCTCCGCAGGAAAAATATTCTTGAAGCCGCAGAGGAATCTCTCCAGCGCCTCCAGACCGACACCATTGATCTCTACTTCGCCCACGCCCAGGATGAAACAACTCCCATCGAGGAGACCCTCGAGGCCTTCGCCCAACTCATCGCCGACGGAAAAGTGATCGCCATCGGCGCCTCCAACTACGACCCCGCTCACCTCCGCGAGGCGATGGAGGTCAGCCAGAAGCAGTCCCTCCCACGCTACGAAGTCCTGCAGCCGAAATACAACCTCTACGACCGCGAAGACTACGAAAAAGAGCTCGCGCCCGTTGCCGCCGAGTTCGGCCTCGGCGTCGTCCCCTACTATGCCCTCGCCCAGGGATTTCTCGCCGGCAAATATCGCCAGCCGGAAGACTTCGAGCAAGGCGTCCGCGGCCCCCGCGCCAGGAAATATTTGACCGGTCGTGGCCGCCGCATCCTTAAAGCTCTGGATGAGGTCGCTGGTGAGTACTCGACCTCCCCGGCCGCCGTCTCCATCGCCTGGCTCATCGCCAGACCGGGCATCACCGCTCCCATTGCCAGCGCAACCACCGTGGCCCACGTCCGGGATCTGGCCGACGCCGTCTCCCTCAAGTTAGGCGACGACGCCATCCAGCGGCTCGACAAAGCCTCTGCCGGCAGTGATCTCAATGGCAGGCGGCTGGCTAGCTGGCAGGCGGCTGGCTAGCGCACCCAGCCCATTTCCTCAGTCGGCCAGTAAACGAACACAGCCTTGCCATATATATAGTTGCGCGCTACCGGCCCAAAATCCCGGCTGTCGCTTGAAATAGACCGATGGTCGCCCATCACGAAATACTCCCCTGCCGGGATTAGCGACTCCGTCATTGACCGCTCATCGCGGTAACGCTTCGGCACATACGGCTCCGGCACAAACTCGTCATTGCGATAGACGCGCCCATGGTCAATCCGCAGCCTGTCTCCCGGCCCCGCAATGATGCGCTTGATATAGCTCTTCGACGGGTCGCCGGGATAATAGAAAACCACCACATCACCGCGATCAATCGCCTCAAAGTGATATGCGATTTTGTTGATGAACACTCGGTCGCTGTCGCGCAGCTCCGGCAACATGCTCGTGCCTTCCACCTTGACCGGCTGGTAGAGAAACAGCACGACAATCAGTGTGAGAACGACAGAAATCACCAGGTCCCGCAGCCAGATGCGGAGCAGCCGTGCCGTGGTTGAAGAACTGCCGGTGGGGGGAGTGGTCATCTGTCTTGGCGCGCCGTCCCTAGTCTCAGGGACGATGCCGCTCCAATGCAAGTTGCTCCGGTCTGCCGCAAGCCCTGCGATACACTCGCAGCATGCTGGCGGCAGAAGCAGCGGCAGAGCGGCGCGCGAGTCATCGCTGGGCAGCCGTAGCCATTTTTTCCGCCCTCGTTGCCGCCTTTTCTATCCCCCTCGGCTTCAGCAGCGGCTACGCCTTCACCCGCATAGATTCTGAATGGTATGTCCACATCGCTCGCGGCGAAACGGCCCTCACCCTGCAGCCCTTCGCCTCCCGCCAGTTGGAGCCGCTCCTCATTCGCGGCCTCGCTTGGCTCACTCCGTTGGATATCTGGCACTGGTTTCTCATCCTCGGCATCGCCGCCCTGCTCCTCACCCTCATCTGCTGCGGCTACCTGCTGGCTCGCTCCGGCGCCCGCACATTTGCCTTCGTCGCCGCGGGAGCCATGTATTTCTGGGCCGCCCTCTTCGGCGGCTTCATGCTGCCGGATATGTTCTCCGCCGCCCTGCTCGCTCTCTTCCTCGTTTGCCTGTGGCAGCAACGCTTCTTGCTCGCAGCCCTCCTGCTCCTGCCCATGTTTGTGGCTCGTGAGAGCACCATACTCGTCCTCATCTGTCTGCTCGCTGTCGGTTGGCGACAGCTGCGAATGCCCATCAAACTCGCCGCGCTTGCCGCCTCCGCCGCCGGCATCATCACCGTGAAAATCCTCACCCGGGCCGCGCTTTCCAACAGCGAGCACCTCGGCGCCTTCACCTACATGGCCGCCAAAGCTCCGTGGAATTTCTTTTCCAATGTCCTCGCCATCGCGCCCTGGTCAAATACCGTCGGCCTTTGCGCAGTCCCCCGGTGGAGCTTCAACCTCCCCGCTTTTCTCGCCGTCGGCGGCATCCACTCCATCGGCCTCTGCGGCTATGAATCGGGATGGCATGCCCGACTCCTGCTCGTCGCACTCTGCACTTACGGATTGCTCCCCGTCACCACGCTCTTCCTCCTGCTTCGGCGCCGCTCCTGGCTCTGGACCGGCAATATCTTCCTGCGCTTCTGCGTGCTCTACGGCTGCCTCTCGTTTCTGCTCGCTCCCCTGCTCGGCCGCTCCCTCGAACGCCTCTTCCTCTACGGCTGGCCCGTCTTCATATTGGTCACCCCAGTCCTCGCGCAACGCCTCTTCGCCCACAGTCGGCGCCTGGGTGCTGTCTGGCTCGCGCTTCATCTCGCCACCGCAGCTCTCGACGTCATCTTCTTCGTCGGTAGCGGCCGCGTGCAGGATTGGCCTCATGTCTGGTGGCTCGCCGCAGCCGTCCTCGCCACGAATGTTGTCGCCTGGTCGCTCATCTCAAACGCCAACGCCCGGCTCAACGCAATGACAGCGACCCAATAAAAATGCCCACGCCAGACTTTCACGCCGCCCGCGCACTCCTCCAACAGGCCGTCGAGGATCGCGCATTTCCCGGCGCAGCCTTTGGCGTCTGGGCCGATGGCGCCGTCATCGCCGCCGAGGCGGTCGGCCGCCTCACCTATGACTCCCACTCGCCCCATGCCTCCGCCGAAACCATCTACGATCTCGCCAGCCTCACCAAGGTCATGGCGACAACCGCCCTCGCCATGCGCCTCTGGCAGCGCGGCATCCTCGACCTCAAACAGCCCGTCGCAGAATTGCTGCCGGAATTTCTCCGCCAGCCTGACTCTCTCCCCCAGAACGATCCCCGCCGCGGCGATGTCACACTCCACATGCTCCTCGCCCACTCCTCCGGACTCCCCGCCCACCGCAAGCTCTATCAGCTGCCCGCAGTCGAGCGCGCCATTTCGCCGCAAGAGAAATCCCAGCTCGCCCTCCAAGCCTGTCTCACCATGCCGCTCATCGCGCCGCCCGGCTCCCATGCCGACTACTCCGACATCGGTTTCATCGTGCTCGGCCATGCCCTCGAGCGCCTCGCCGGCGGCACGCTCGATGAACTCTGCCGCCAGGAAGTCTTCGAGCCTCTCGCCCTCCCGCAGACCTGCTTCCGTCCCCCGGCCGAACTTCGCCCGCGCATCGCTCCCACCCGCGACTGGGAGTGGCGTCACCGCATCCTTCATGGCGAAGTCCAGGACGAGAACTGCGCTCTCCTCGGCGGAGTCGCCGGACACGCCGGCCTCTTCTCAACCGTCCCCGACGTCTTGCAGTTTGCCGCCGCCATCCTTCAACCCGGCGACGTCTTCACCGGCGCCGCGGTCGAGCGCTTTACCCGCCGCGAATCCTTGCCGCCCGCAACCAGCCGCACCCTGGGATGGGACACCCCCACTCCCCCGTCGCAGTCCGGCCGCTACTTCTCCCCGCACTCCGTCGGCCATCTCGGCTATGCCGGAACCTCCCTCTGGATTGACCTCGATCAGAAGCTCGCGGTCGCCCTGCTCACCAACCGCGTCTATACCGAGAGCGGCCCCGCCAACACGAAAATCCAGCAGCTCCGGCCCGCTTTTCACGATGCCGTCATCAAAGCCGTTCTGAACAAGTAAGTCGCCCGCCGCGCCTGCGGCCACTTACCCCAACCTTAAGGGTGGTATTGAGAATGCCACGATGGTCGCAGCATATGCACAGCGTATTGAGCGGCTTTGGAGATAGAATGAAAGAGGGGTTCGGAGACCACTCTTTCTATGCTTACCACCCAGACGGAGCCCAAGCACGCCATGGGCAACGGACACGTTGAGGGCCGCTTAGACCAACTGACTACTGAAAGTCTGAACGAAGCGTCCAACGGTTTCGATACTAAGTCCGCACTTGAAATTGCCAGGATCATCAATCACGAAGACGCCAAGGTGGCGGCTGCGGTTAAAAAGGCTTTGCCTGAAATCGCCGAAGTGATTGACACCGTCACCCGCTGCCTGCGCGATGGCGGCCGCCTTATTTACGTCGGTGCCGGTTCCAGCGGACGCATGGCCGCGCTCGATGCCAGCGAATGCCCACCGACTTACTCCACTCCGCCCCAGACCGTGCAATACATCATGGCCGGTGGCCCCAAGGCCCTCGCATCCGCCGCCGAAGTCAACGAAGACTCCATCGAACTCGGTCAGCGCGACATTGCCCGCCGCCGTCCTACCCGCAAAGACATCGTCATCGGCATCTCCGCCAGCGGTCGCACTCCTTACGTCGTCGGCGCCGTGGAGTACGCCAAAGCCCGCGGCGCCAAGACCGCAGCTGTCACCTGCAACCAGAACGCCGCTCTCTGCAAAGTCGCCGACGTCACCATCGTCGCCGAGGTCGGTCCCGAGGTCGTCTCCGGATCAACCCGCATGAAAGCCGGCACCGCGCAAAAGATGATCCTCAACATGATCACCACCGGCGCCATGACCCGCCTCGGCTATGTGTACGAAAACATGATGGTCAACGTCCACATGAAGAACACCAAGCTGGTCGAGCGCGGCATCAACATTCTCATGCGCGCCTGCAACGTTGACCGCGAGGTCGCCGTCCGCACCATCAAGGTCGCCGGCAAAAGCGTCCGCGTTGCCCTCGTCATGCTCAAAGCAGGCGTAGACAAGCCGGAAGCCATGCGTCGCCTCGAAGCCAGCGACAACAACGTTCGCCGCGCTATCGAAGACGCAAAAGCTTAGCCCACCCGCCCGTCAGCCGCAGGGTAACCCGAATGGGCACTTGCGCAGCCACCCCCGGCGAGCGAAAAAGATTACAGAGAGATAAGGGACATCATGGAAAAGTTTGTGGTGCGTGGCGGCAACCCTCTGGTCGGAACCGTGCGGGTCAGTGGCGCCAAAAACTCGGCCCTCCCCTGCATGGCCGCCGCCCTGCTCACCGAGGACGACGTGATTCTCGAAAATGTCCCCGACGTTCGCGACATCCAGACCGAGCGCAAGCTGCTCGTTTCGATGGGCGCAGAGGTCGAGCTGGGATACGGTCGCGCCCACCACCGCACCACCATCAGCTGCCGCAATCTCTCCGACCCCGTCGCGAAATACGAAATCGTAAAAACCATGCGCGCTTCCTCGCTCGTGCTCGGTCCACTCCTGGCCCGCACCGGTATGGCTCGCGTTGCCATGCCTGGCGGATGCGCCATCGGCGGCCGCCCCATTGACCTCCACATCAAGGGCCTCGAAGCCATGGGCGCAAACATGGTCCAGGAACACGGCTACATCGAAGCCCGCGCCGACCGCCTCAAAGGCGCTCACCTCGTCTTCGACAAAATTACCGTCACCGGAACCGAAGACCTCCTCATGGCCGCGGTGCTCGCCGAAGGCGAAACGCTGATGGAAAATTGTGCGCGCGAGCCCGAGGTCGTTGACCTCGCTGCCCTCCTCACCAAGATGGGCGCGAAGATTGAAGGCGCAGGCAGCTCCACCATCCGCGTCCAGGGTGTCGAGAAGCTGCACGGCGCGCGCCACAGGATCTTCCCCGACCGCATCGAGACCGGAACCTTTCTCGTTGCCGGCGCCATCACCGGCGGCGACCTCATCGTCAGCGGCTGCTACCCCGGCCATCAGGGCGCGCTCCAGACCAAGCTCGAGTCCTGCGGCGTCCGCTTTGACGTCCACGACGACACCATCCGCGTGCGCAGTGAGCCCGGCAAGCTCCAGGCCGCCGACATCTCGACCGAAGAATATCCCGGCTTCCCCACCGACATGCAGGCGCAATACATGGCTCTCGCTACCCAGGCCGAGGGAACCTCAGTCGTCCAGGAAAATATCTTCGAGAACCGCTTTATGCATGTGAGCGAGCTCGCCCGCATGGGCGCCAACATTCGCGTCGAAGGACGCACCGCTACCGTCCGCGGCAAGACTCCGCTCTCCTCCGCCGCTGTCATGGCAAGCGATCTGCGCGCCTCCGCCAGCCTCGTGCTCGCCGCCCTCGTCGCTGAAGGCGAGACCATCATTGACCGCGTCTATCACATTGACCGCGGCTATGAGCGCATCGAAGAGAAGCTGCGCGGCGTCGGGGCCCAGGTGAAGCGTCTTGGCGAAGTCTTCGGCCGCAAGTCGCAAGAGGCCAGCGAAACCGTCACCGCCTGACTCGCTTCCCCGCCTTAGCGCCAGCTAACCGCAAGATGCCAGCGCAGGTTCTTCGCCGACGCCTTTTCGAGCACCGTGATGTATTGCTCAAGCTCCCTGCAGGCCGCTGCATTGTCCGGCCCCAGAAATGCCGGGTTCGTTTCCAGATGCTCCAGCAGTGTGGAGATAGTATTCAGCCCCTCTTCTGCCGGGTACCACTGCGGCGGAGGCAGCGCGTCTGCCGTGTGCGCCAGCTTGTAGCCTTCCTCTTCCAGCAGCGCCATCGAATTGGCGTCGGCAGAAAAGAAATCCAGCAGCGGGCGCGCATTGAGATCGGCGGCCAATCGGTCCAGCTCGTCCTCATACTGCGCCAGCGTGCGTCCGTTTACAAATGTGTCGAATCCCGGATCAATTCCTTCTATGACGATGTACAGGGATGCGCTCATGGGCCTTGGGGGAATTACCTCGGGCAAGAATATTGGTTTGTTTTACGAACGCAAGTAAAACTCGCACGTTGTCACCATTGTGTTGCACAACTTTGACGATAGTCATTGAGTGCGCGTCCCTTTCGTTACTCTGAGGTCACGTCGAGGTAACGATCATCGTCGGCCGGAATACGCAACACGAGAATAACAGCGGAGAGAACAACGCAAGCACCGCAAAGCTCTAAAAAAGGGATTGTTTCTTTTAGAAATACCGTTCCCTCCGTCACTGCAATTAATGGAATGATGAATTGCACGGTGACCACGCGGAACGGTTCGGTCGTCTGCAGCAACCAGTAGTAAAGACTGAATGCCGTGATGCTGCCGCCGAAAATTAAAAACATCAGCGCTCCGATTGCTGATGCGGTCCAGGCCGCCGGCTCTCCGCGCTCAAACAACACACTGCATAGCGCCAGCAGAATGCCTCCGCACAAAAATTGCACCGCAGACGCCGCAAACGCAGAGACATCGCGCAGCTCCCGGCTCGCATACACCGAGCACGTGCTCGAAATAATCATCGCGATCAGCATCACCGCCGCCGCCGCAATCTGCGAGGGCGCGGTCGAGACAATGCTGCGCAGCAGAAAGAGCAGTCCGCCCACGCCGACCAGCATCGCAGTCAACGCCGCTCGAGGGACCGGCCGGCCAAGAATGCGCGGCGAAATAACTCCGACTACCAGCGGAGAGCAGGCGTAAAGGATCGCCGTGAGCCCGGAGGAGATGTAGCGCTCCGCCATAAACACCAGCGCATATTGCACTCCGATCATCACCACGCCGAGCAGCAGGCAGACTTTCAGCGCCCGCCCTCGAGGAAACGCCATCCGTCGCCAATAAACCAACGGCAACATCAGCAGCCCTGCGAGAATGAAGCGCACCGCGGCCACCTCCATCGGCGGCACCTGCGTCACCACGATGCGAATCGCCGCCCACGTGCTCCCCCAGATGGCGCAGATCACGAGATAGGCGGCAAGTTGGCGACGGGTCATGATTGTTGCGGACGGAATAAATCCGTCACCAGACTAACGGACGGCCGCATCGCCCGCGAAAAATGAAAAGCCGCGCTCCGAAGAACGCGGCTCGATTATTCAGCGTGCTGGCTCTTAGCGCCGACCGCCGCCCGAGTTGCCGCCACGTCCACCGCCCCCGCCACCGGGACGACGTCTGCCACGGCGACGACGATTCGCATCCGCTGCGCCGTCAATGGCCACGCCCGGCGCTCCTGCGGGAGCATCATCGGCTCGGTTGAAGTTTGGCTCATTATCCTCGTCAAAGGTAAAGTCGCCGACTTCTCCATCGCTCTCAATTGTGATCGTGCTCGCATTCGAGGCTGGCTGCTGCTCGTCAAACGAACGCGCTGCCGGCTGCTCTGCGCGCGGTGGCCGGGGACCCGGTCTCCGCCCGTCTCCGCCCCTGTCCCCACCGCGGTCTCGGTCGCCGCGGTCACGCCGCGGACCACGGTCGCCGCCACGGTCTCCACCGCGATCTCCGCCACGCTCGCTTCCCCGATCGCTCCGGCCCTGGCTCTCGCCGCCGCCGTTGTCATCGTCCGAGCTTCCTTCAGGAGCAGGCAATCCCAGCTTCGCGCGCTGCTCTTTCAGAATCGCTTTGCGCGACAGCTTGATCCGGTTGCCCTCAATCGCCAGCACCTTCACCAGCACCTGGTCGCCCTCGTGCAACTCGTCCTTCACTTCCTTCACGCGATGCTCTGCGATCTCGCTGATGTGCAGCAGTCCATCGGTGCCGGGAAAGATCTCGACAAACGCGCCGAACTCCGCCAGCCTGACAACTTTGCCCAGATACGTCTTGCCAATCTCGGGCACCGCCGTCAGATCGCTGATCATCTGCAGCGCCTTCGCCAGACCTTCCTCGTCGGAAGAGGCAACATTCACCCGGCCAGTGTCGTCCACGTCAATCTTTACCTGCGTCGCCTCAATGATGCCGCGGATCGTCTTGCCGCCCGGCCCGATCAGGTCGCGAATCTTATCAACCGGAATCTGCAGCGTCTCAATGCGCGGAGCAAACTTCGACTTGATCTCGTTCGCCCTTGCCAGCACCGCGTCCATCTTGTCGAGGATGTAGAGTCTGCCATGCCGCGCCTGTTCGAGCGCCTCGCGCATGATCTGTCCCGTGATGCCGCCGATCTTGATGTCCATCTGCAGCGCCGTGATGCCTTCGCGCGTGCCGGCAACCTTAAAGTCCATGTCGCCGTAGTGGTCCTCAGCTCCGGCAATGTCGGTCAGAATGGCGTAAGCGTCGCCCTCCTTCACCAGTCCCATCGCCACCCCCGCCACCGATGCCTTCAGCGGAATGCCCGCCTGCATCAGCGCCAGGCTCGCTCCACAAACCGTCGCCATCGAAGAGGAGCCGTTCGACTCCAGAATGTCCGACACCACGCGCAGCGTGTACGGGCTCTCGTCTTCCGTCGGCAGCACGGCCGATATCGCGCGGTCCGCCAACGCTCCGTGACCAATCTCGCGCCGGCCGACGCCCGTCATGCGGCCCGTCTCGCCAACCGAGAACGGCGGAAAGTTGTAATGCAGCATGAAACGCTTGCGCTGCTCGCCTTCGTAGCTCTCCAGTCGCTGCGAATCATCGGTCGTGCCCAGGGTCGCGCTCACCAGTGCCTGCGTCTCTCCGCGGGTGAAGAGCGCCGATCCGTGAACTCGCGGCAACACTCCTACCTCGATCGTGATCTCCCGCACCTTGTCAAACGCGCGACGGTCTGGCCGAATGCGGTCCTTCGTCACCTGCTCGCGGAAGATGCTCTCGCGCAACAGCTCGTAATACTTGCTGAGCTTCTTCGGCGCCGTCGCATCGTCCGCCGGCAGCTCCTTCTTCAGCTCGTCTTTGATCGCCTTCACCAGCGCGTTGCTCTCAGCCTTGGGGTGCGTGTGCGTGTCCAGGGCATCGGCCAAACGCGCCCCGATCTTCGCCTTCATCCCGTTGTAATAGCTCTCGTCAAACTCAACTTCGGGCACCGTGCGCTTGGTCTTGCCCGCGCGCGAGACAAGCTCGTCTATCGCTGCCACGATCTTCTTGATCTCCACGTGCGCGAAATCAATCGCGTCCGCCACCGTCTCTTCTGAAACCTGCTTGCTGCCCGACTCCACCATCACGATGCCGTCGCGCAGTCCGACAACCATGATGTTCAGCGTGCTCTCTTTCCGCTCCGCATAGGTGGGGTTGATTACAAACTCGCCGTTGATCAGTCCGACTCGAACTGCTCCAACCGGGCCGCCGAAAGGAATGTCGGACAGCGCGAGCGCGCAGCTGGCGCCGTTAATGCCGGCCACATCCGGATCGTTCTCCTTGTCCGCCGACAGCACCAGCGCAATCACCTGCGTCTCATTACGAAAGCCCTCTGGAAACAGAGGGCGAATGGGGCGGTCAATCTGCCGCGACGTCAAAACTTCCTTTTCGCTGGGACGGCCTTCGCGCTTGATAAAGCCGCCGGGGATGCGTCCACCCGCGGAAGTGTATTCCCTGTAGTCCACCGTCAGCGGGAAGAAATCAATTCCCTCTTTCGGGTCCGGCGAGGCCACCGCTGTGGCCAGCACCATGTTGTCTCCCATTGTCACAAGAGCGGCGCCAGGGGCCTGTTTCGCCATGCGGCCGGTCTCAAAGGTCATGCGTTTGCCGCCATGCAGTTCGACGGTGACATCTTGCTTCATATGATTTTTCCTCTTCCTCAATAAATATGGGCGTTGGCTCGCATAGCGGCAGGCGGGAACTTGGGCCGGTGAGGGGCGAGCGATGATGTGATCGTGCTTGAGGGTCTTACTGGAGACCTGTAGGGACCGGCAAAACCCGTTCGCCATCGCCCCCTGCGCGCAGCAGAGCGATGTTTACTTGCGAAGGCCGAGCTTGCCGATCACTTCCCGGTAGCGGTCAGAGTCGTTGTTCTTCAGGTAGTCGAGAAGACGGCGGCGCTTGCTCACCATGATGAGAAGACCGCGCCGGGAGGCGTGGTCCTTCTTGTGGCTCTTAAAGTGCTCCGTCAATTCGCCAATGCGTTCGCTCAGGATTGCGATTTGCACCTCTGGACTTCCGGTGTCGCTCTCATGCAGCCGATACTTGCCGATTACATCCGATTTTTTTTCAGTAGCCAGCACGTGTGTGCCTTACCTCTCTTGTCGTTAATTCACTCTTAAGTGTCTAGCTAAGAGTAACATATGCTTCCGCTGAATTGAAGCCCCTAACCCGGCCCGGCACGCCCGCTTTTTTCGCCAGCCCCGGCCCCCGTCCTATCTCCTTTCGTCCTATCTCCTTATTTTGAATGGTGCTTGCTCAGGGCGTCCGCAAGTTGCTGCATCGAATAGGTCGTATCAAACCAGAACACAAACTCGTGACCGGGATCCTTCGCATCCACCACCTTCATCTCGTCATAGGCCCTTCCGTCCTTTTCCACCAGCGATTGGCTCTGCGGCCGCATCCCTAATACCCGCAGCACAAAATATTCCTCATCTACCGACGTCGTCACCCAGGCGGAGTCTTCCGACCGGCCATTTCTGTCTCCAAAGATGGAGTGGGCAATCGCGGTCACCATCTTGTCTTCGGCTTCGGCATGCGCCTTGTCCCCCAGCTGCTCATAAGCAATCATCGCGACATAATGCGCGTTGCCGTTCGCAATGTTCCGGCTGAGAATCTGCTGCGCCTCATACAGCGCAGTGGACCACTCCCTGCTGCCCAGCGCCGAGTACATCTTTCCCTGCGCCGCAGACTCGTCAAACTTCCCATACAAATCCGCTCGCTCTGCAGCAAACCGTAGCATCGTCCAGTCCGCGCTCCCGTCCCCTGCCGCTATCTGCGCAGAGATTCGGTCATACGTCTCCTTGGCCTGCTTCCGCGTCATGTGCTCTGGCGCAATTGCCGCAGGGCTCCCCTGTTCTGGCGCCGCATTATGTCCTGCCGCGGCATTTTGTCCTGCCGCCGCATTTTGTCCCGCCGCCGCACTCTGTCCCGCCACAGGCGTCTTAGAGGGCTGCGCATCAGGTGCGGTTTGAGAAGCCTCACTCGGAGCGCCCGCGGTCTGCGCCCCAGCCAGCGGCACAACCAACAGCAGAATTAGCAGTGTCAGCGCTCTCACGATTTTGTTCCCCCTTCGCTCATCAACCGCTGCCTATAGAGACACCCGCAACTCCAGACTAGTTCCTCGCTTCCCATCCCGCTGCTACGATTGAGCGGAAATCGCCATGCCCAACGCAACCCCCAGGTGGATCAGCCTCACGACCGACTTCGGCCTCGACGACCCTTTCGTCGGAACCATGAAGGCGGTCATCGCCGGAATCTATCCCCAGGCTCGCGTCATTGATCTCACTCATGGCGTCCAACCCTTCAACGTGCTCGACGGCGCGGTCAAGCTCTGGCAGGGCGCCCGCTACTTCCCCTCAGCAACCATCCATGTCGCCGTCGTTGATCCCGGTGTCGGCTCCGAGCGCCGCTCGCTCCTCGCCTATATCGGCAACTATTACTATGTCGCTCCCGACAACGGCCTGCTCACTTGGATTCTCGATGACGCCGAAGCCGCGCAGCAGCCAGTCTCCGTCAGACAACTCACCAATGAGGAATATTTTCTTCCCGGCAGCAGCCGCACCTTTCATGGTCGCGACATCTTCGCCCCCGTCGCCGCAAACCTTGCCGCCGGCGTCGCAGCCGAGGAATTTGGCCCGCTCATCGCCGAGCATGGCCACGCAACCAGGGGCTCGCAACCTCTGGCGAAGCTGGGGAACACGCGCGCCTCGCGAAAGACCTCCGCCGATCGAAGCAGCGTCGAGATTGACGGCGTCGTCCTGCTGGCTGACCGCTTCGGCAATCTGCTCACCAATATCCGTCGCGAAGACCTGCTGCCGCACAGCCCGGAAAAGATCGCGCTCCACGTCGGCGATAAAACGATTACGAAACTCTGCCGCCATTTCGCTGAGGGAGCCAGGGGCAAAGCTGTCGCTCTCTTCGGAAGCTCCGGCTTGCTCGAAATTGCCGTGAACTGCGGCAGCGCCCAGGAGCTCCTCAAATTGGGCCCCGGCACCAGCGTCACGCTGCGAGCTTGAGCCCCGCCGGCGCTCGGAGCTAGTTCGCCGGTGGCGGGTACGACTGCATCTCGCGCGTCCACCTGACAAAGCGCGAAAGCTGCCCGCGCTCCCGCCATGCAAACCGCAAAAAATCTCGCGCCCCGATCGTCTCCGCCTTCTGGCCGGAGTAGGTCTCCAGCCGCCACCGCAAATACTCGCTGCGCCACGGCCGAAGCCGATGGCCGCGCGTCGCTACCCAGAGAAATCGCAGTGCCGCTGTCATTCTGGCAGTCAGCATAGCACCGGCTCTCACCCCCTCACGGCCTCCCCCTTATGACCGTCCCCCTTACGACCGTCCCCTTACGACCTTCCCCTTACGACCGTCCCCTTACGACCTTCCCCTTATGACCGTCTCAGATGAGCGATCAGGCAATCGGCAATAATGCCTGCGTCCACCTTGTAGTTGCCGGAGGCCAGCGCCCGGCGAATCCGCTCCACTCGCTCAAATCGCACATTTGGTGCGAACGGACGCGACGAGTCCTGTGCCCCTTGTCCCGGCTCCAACCGGAGTGACCCGCCGCAATCCCCTGAGTCACAGCAGCCGCAGCCGGACTCGGCATTCCAGCAGCCGCGGCCCCCGGCTCACGATTCTGCTGAGACATTGCCGGCTCGTCGCAATGGGAGAGCGGTTCCGTTGTTTGCATGGAGCGGATATCGGCGGTTGGCCAAATGGCTTTAAATTCTTCTAACCCTTCGCTTATCCTGCGTCACTCACTCCCTTCGCCTCGCAGCTTCCCTGTGACTGGTTCACCGACGACCGCGCCTTGCCGACCGCCGCCTTCTTCACCACCGGCGTCGCCGGCACTCCGCCCCGGCTTGCTGCCGTCTTGCGCCCAGCCCGGCCCGCCCCGCCCGTCGCAAGTGAACTCCTCACCCGCAAAATAGCCGAGGAGTGAATCTGCGACACCCGCGACTCAACCACTCCCAGCGTCAGCCCAATCTCCTTCATGGTGAGCTCTTCGTAGTAGTAAAGCGTCAGCACCAGCCGCTCCCGCTCCGGCAAATGTTCGATGGCCCCCGCCAGCCGCTCCCGCATCTCTCCCTGCAGGCACTGCAGCAGCGGACTGTCGCTCTCCGGCCCCGGCAGATAAGTGATCTCGTCGTCGCCGGAGTCTTCATTGCGCGCGACATTCAGCGTCCCCACCTCCAGGCCCTTCAGATCTCCGAGCAGGTGTTGATAGCTCTCCAGCGGCATGTGCATCTGGGCTGCAATCTCGGTTTCCGACGGCGCCCGGCCCAGCGTATGCGTCAGCGTGTGAATGGCCGATTCGATCGCGCGGCCCTTGCGGCGCAGCTCCCGCGGTCCCCAGTCAAGGTCGCGCAAGCTGTCCAGGATCGCGCCGCGAATGCGAAACTGCGCATAGCTTTTGAACATCACATTCTTGCTGCGGTCATACTTTTGAAATGCGTCCAGCAGTCCCACCACCCCCGCGCTGATCAGGTCGTCCATCTCTACCTGCTGCGGCAGCCGCTCGTGAATGCGGCGCGCTATGAAGCGGACCGAGGGCATATGTTCCAGCAGCAGCTGCTCCCGCTCGGCGGCCGAGAGCGACGCTCCCGGAACCATTACCGGCTCCGCTTTACCCTCGACGAACTCCGGCAGCTCGGCGGAGATGAAGTCCGGGCTATGAAGCTCCCCGGCTTGCGACAATGACTGCGGCAGAGAAGAAGATACAAAGTCTGACATGGGTTCCTCTTTCGATCGGATTGGCAAGGCATCCATCGCCCCGCCACCCAACTAGAAGCACCTCCGCCACCATCCCCAACCCCCTTTTCTCTCCCCTCATGAGAACTTTCCAATCACGCCGGCGCGCAAACGCAAACCATTCGCCCGAGGCGCGGCCTGCGCATCCTCGAACTTAAAGAGCTCTCAGAAATGTTCGGAGTTTTTCTTCGCGGCGGAGTTGCTTTTCATCGGCTCCCTGCCGAAGCGTCGCGCCATGAGATTTTTCTTATTTATCCGCCGCACCCGGCAGCACTCTCATAGTGATGACAGCGCTCACGCCGCTTGAGCGATCTCGTCGAGCTCAATGTCTGCCGCGGTAATTTCCGCATTGTCCTCGGCCAGGATGTAGGCCCGCTCCATCACATGCTGCAGCTCACGCACATTTCCCGGCCACGAGTGACGCAGCAGAACCTCCAATGCCTCCGGCTGAAGCGTCTTGGCCGGGCCGTGCTGGGAGTGCTTGCGCAAGAAGTGCTCCGCCAGCGGAGTGATGTCGCCCTTCCGCTCCGCCAGTGACGGCGTACGCACCGGGAAAACCGCAAGACGATACATCAGGTCCGCACGAAATCTGCCGTCCCTCACCATCGCTGCCAGCGGCTGATTGGTCGCAGCAATCACCCGGACATCCACCTGCACGGTTCCGTTGTCGCCAATGCGCTGCAGCTCTCCGCTCTCCAGGAAACGCAGCAGCTTTGCTTGCAGCCCCAGCGGCATCTCTCCGATCTCGTCAAGAAACAGCGTGCCGCCGTGCGCGGACTCGATGCGGCCTGTGCGAGCACTCACCGCCCCGGTAAATGCTCCCCGCGTGTGGCCGAAGAGCTCCGCCTCCAGCAACGCCTCAGGAATCGCCGCGCAGTTAATCACCTTCAGCGGCTGCTGTGAGCGCGGGCTCAACCGATGCAGCGCGCGCGCCACCAGCTCTTTCCCCGTGCCGGTCGGCCCCTCAATCAGGACCGTTGTCTTCCGCGGAGCCAGCAGCCGAATCCGCCGCGCCAGCTCTCGCATCGCCGGAGCGTCCCCAAGCAGCTCGGGCAGACTCGCCCTCGAGATCGAGGAACTCAGCGGCGCCAATCCCTTCCCTGCCGCTCCCACTGCCTCTTCGGCCGCCCCTCGCGTCAGCTCTTTCGCCGCCTCTTCCGTCGCCTCTTTGGCCACCTCTCCCGTCAGCTCTTTCGCCGCCTCTTTCGCCGCCTCTTTCGCCAATCCCTTCCCTGCCGATCCCGCTTCGCCTCTTCGGCCACCTCTCCCGTCAGCTCTTTCGCCGCCTCCTCCGCCACCTCTTTCGCCAATCCCTTCCCTGCCGCTCCCGCCGCCTTCCCTGCTACCTTTCCCTCCGTCTCCCCCGCCACCACCTCCGGGCCGACCGCCGCTCCCCGCCCTCCTCGCCCCGCCTCCGGCTCCAACCTTTGAGAAAATTCCCCGCCGCCTCTCTTGTCCCGCTCCTCGGGTCGAGCCTCTCCCCCTGCCAGCGCCTGCCTCAAGACATGCAGCAACTCATTGCGACGCGGATTTCGCGCCTTCGCGCTTCTGTCCCCGTGGGCATGCGAATCCGCGCCTGCCGCATCGAGCATGACAATATCCACCTCAGGATGACGACGGCCGCACTCAGTCAGAAACTCGTGGATCTCCAAATCCGGCAGCCAGGAATCAACCAGCAGCGCGTCACACCGTCCCAGCTGCATCTGGACGAGAGAATCGGCGCCTCCAGCCGCGGGCTGCGCAATCCAGCGCAATCCGCGCAGCATCTCGCAGGCACGCTGGCGGCTCGAGGGATCCGATATCGCCACAACCGCCATCGGAGCGGCCAGGGGAGTCATTGCAATACCTCCATCGCCGCTGCCTCGCCCGTGCCCACCTCATCCGCTTCCGCCGACGGCCGGAAATGAAGCCTGTAGTGCAGCGTGTCGGGATGCATCGCGACCTCCAGCGAAATGCCGATCGAAGCAAAGATGGCCTGCGCCAACGCCGCCCCGGGAAGCGACCCGCCGGCAAAATCAAAACTCGAATCCTCCAGCGGCTGCACCCGGCGGACCAGGGCCAGAATCTCTTTCTCCCCAAGTGTCGTCAACGCCGGGGAATGCAATGCAATCGAAAGCGCCAGCGAGCTGCTCCCCCAGCCGTCCACCTCCGCTGCCAGGGTCAGGTGCGCAGCGCAGGAGGGAAAGCCGCGGCGAAGAAAGTCCTCAATCAGCAAACGCAGCGCCGTCCTGAAAGCCTCACCCGGAACGAAGAATGCTCGCGCAGCCGCCGCATCATCCAGCACCAGCGTCATGCGCGTACCCGAATGACTCGCCGCCAATTCGTCGCGCACCGCGGCAACCAGCACCCTCAGGTCCTCCGGTTGCGGGTCCTGATAGGGATGAATCGCATTGAGCAGATTGCGCACCATCCGCAGCACTCCGATAGCACGCCGCACCTGCTCCTCTATCTGCGCTTCCCCGCCCCTCATGTGCGGCCCCGCCTCTATCGTCCACAGCGCCGCGGTCAGTGGCTGCGCCAGGCGGTGCAATCCCGCCTCGACAATCTCACTCTGATATCTCTGTACGGAAATCTCTCTCGTCGGATTCATGCCACGCTCCAGTTCGCACGATCAGCTCCACGTCTCGACCTGAACTCTGAATTCCTTGCTCCCTCACCCGCGCCCGCCACCCCGGACTCGCGGATTATGTAACCCTCGCCCCGCACCGTCCGTATCACCGGCCGGGCCGCGCAATGATGCAGCTTGCGGCGCACATAATTGATATAAACGTCCACGATGTTTGTCCCTGAAGCTGCCGGCACCTTCCACACCTGCTCCAGCAACTCGCCGCGACTAATGCACTCCCCTTTGTGCAGCAGCAGAAACTCCGCCAGCGCAAACTCGGTCGAAGTAAGGTGGACCGCCACGCCCGCGCGGCGCACCGTCCGCCGCACCCGGTCCATCTCCAGGTCTCCGCAATAAAGCACCGACTCCTTCGCCGCTCTGCTCCGCCGCACCAGTGCCCGCGTGCGCGCAATCAGCTCGCTCAGCGCGAACGGTTTGACCAGGCAATCATCCGCGCCCAGGTCAAGGCAACGCACCCGGTCCTCCACCGCCACCCGAGCCGTCAGCACAAGAATCGCCGCCGACTTCTGCGCTACATGGGCCGCGCTCAAGATCTCCACCCCATCGCATCCCGGCAGATTGAGATCGAGCAATATAAGGTCAAACTGCTCCGTCATAACTCGCAAACGCGCCTGTTGCCCGTCGTTCAGCGTCTCGATGCTTTCGCTCTCCGCGCTCAAAGCGGCACAAAGAAAAGCCGCCAGCGCCTTATCATCCTCTACGATCAACACTCGCATTCAAGCCTCCCCGCCCCCAACCACCAACCCAAATCCAACCCACATCCAACCCTTCCACCCTCTACCCTGCCCCCAACCCTTCACAAGTCCCTTCACCACCCCTTCCCACCCCACCCACCCCATTCAGGAAACCCTCCCCCTCCCCTCCCGTTTTGACATCCAGTGCCTCCCCCCGTTTATTAGCCCGCTCCATCGCTCCAAACGCTATGATTTACATGCTTTGCAGACAGGAGTCCGCATCCGCAATTCGCCACAGCATTCGCGCTTTATGCAATTCGCCCCGCCGCTTTATGCAATTCGCCCCACCGACTTAAGCAATTCGCCCCACCGTTCACTCCAACCTCTAACCCAATGACCATTCCCCCCTATCCACGAATCCTCGCCCTTCGCCTTGACGCTCGCTCCCTCTCCCGCGTCCGCCAGGCGCTCGACGCGGTCCTGCCCGGCGACTCCTTCCTCCTGGAGCCACTCGACGATTCAGATGAAGCGCTTGAGACCCTCGCCTCCGCGCCCTGGGACGTCGCACTCCTCAAAGTAGAAGCCGCCTCCACCGCTGCCATGGATTTTGCCGTCCGGCTTCGCGCATCCGGATCAGATACGACCGTGCTGCTCGTGACCGCCTCGCCCACCGTCGAACTAATGACCGCCGCGATGCGTCTCGGCATCACCGATTGCATCTCCGACTCAACCTCAGGCGATGAACTCGCCTCTGCCCTCCTGCGCGCCTCGCAGCGCACCACCGCCGCCCGGGCGCTTCGCCGGCAACGCGCCGAAACAGAAGACGCGCTCCACCTGCAGCAAAAGAAGTTGGATGTGCTGCAGGCCCAGCTCACCAATCTTCAGGAAGCCGTCATCGCCGCCCTGCTCACCGCGCAGGAAGCTCGCGAGCGCGGCGCGAAAATTCACTGCCTCCGCGTGCAGGCCTACGCCGCCCACCTGGCCGAGGCCTCCGGCTATCCCAAATCCCTGCGCTCTCATCTGGAGCGCGCTGCCCTGCTGCACGACATCGGCAAGATCGCCCTCCCCGACACCGTGCTCATGCGGCCCGGAGTCCTCATGCCCGATGCCCTCGAAGACCTCAAGCCCCACGCCGTCCTGGGAGAGCAAATCCTCGACGGCATCGAATTCCTTCGCCCCGCCGCCCTCATCGTCCGCCATCATCATGAGCGCTTTGACGGATCAGGCTACCCCGATAGCCTCACCAGCGAATCCATCCCCCTCGGCGCCCGGCTCTTCAGCATTGTGGATGCGCTCGATGCCATCACCAACGATCAGAACTACCGCGCCGCCCAATCCTTTGAAGATGCGATTGAAGAGATCGCGCGCTGGTCCGGCCGCCAGTTCGATCCCTATCTCATCGCCCAGTTCCGCCAGATCGATCCGCAAGAGTGGACCGAAATCCGCCAGCGTGTCGAGAGCGAAAATATCCCAAACTCCCAGCCGCATTAATTTAATCGTGCGAAATCTCCCGCCGATTCAGCGCAACGATATTTGCGCAATCGTGCATCCTATTTGCACTGTCCATTTGTTCTTAACTGTGCCCCTTAGAAAGTAGAGCCAACGCCATGCCCCCAGGCCGCACCGACTCGACGGCCCCCGCAACTCCCGATTCTTCCCCCGCCGGCCAGCCTCCCCAGCACGTGTCCCTGCCCTACGGCATGGGATCGGAGCTGTTCTCCGGCGGCGCGCACTTCCGCGTCTGGGCGCCCCGCAGAAAACAGGTCGAAGTCGTCTTTGCCGACGCCCCCCATGAGCCCGCCGCCCTCACGCCCGATGGCAATGGAAATTTCTCCGCCACCGTCGAATCACCGCTCGCCCGCCACGGCAGCCAGTACAAGTTCCGCCTCGATGGCGAGCAACTCTTCCCCGACCCCTGGTCGCGCTTTCAACCCGACGGCCCGCACGGAAATTCACAACTATGGGACGGCCGCAAATATCTCTGGCGCAACAACGACTGGCCAGGCGTCAGCCTCAAAGGCCAAATCCTCTACGAACTCCACATCGGCACCTTCACGCCTGAGGGAACCTATGCCGCTGCCGAGGCCCGTCTGTCTCAACTCAAAGACGCCGGCATCACCGTCATCGAACTCATGCCTCTCTCCGACTTTCCCGGACGCTTCGGCTGGGGTTACGACGGTGTCAAGCTCTTCGCTCCCTATCACCGCTACGGATCGCCGGACGACCTGCGCCACTTTGTGGATACCGCCCACGGTCTCGGTCTCGGCGTCCTGCTCGATGTCGTCTACAACCACCTCGGCCCTGACGGAAACTACATCGGACAATTCACCGGCACCTTCTTCACCGACAAGCACCATACCCCCTGGGGCGATGCCATTAATTACGACGGCGAAGGTTCGCAAGGCACGCGGGACTTTGTCCTCGCCAACGTCGCCTACTGGGTCGGCGAATTTCGCTTCGACGGATTGCGGCTCGATGCGACCCAGACAATCTTCGACGACAGTCCGCGCCGCGGAGGCACCCACATCCTTCGCGCCGTCAGCGAAGCCGTGCGCTCTGCCGCGCAAGGACGCGAAACCATCATCGTCGCCGAAGACGATGAACGCCGCGCCGACATGGTGCGGCCCCAGGGCAACGGACTCGACGGCATCTGGAATGACGACTTCCACCACTCCGTCCGCGTCGCCCTTACCGGACGCCGTCCCTACTACCTCGGCCCGTTTCAAGGTTCCGTGCAGGAACTCGTCTCCGCCGCGAAACACGGCTTCCTCCACGCCGGCCAGACCATAGGAGATACCTCCGGCCAGACCGTCGCCGTCAAGCCGGGCGAGACCGCCGGACCCCGCCGCCTGCTCGGCCAACTCACCTTTGGCCTTCCGCTCTGGCGCTTCGTAAATTACATCGAGAATCACGATCAGGTCTCCGCCGAAACCAAAGGGTCACGCCTGCGCACCCTCACCAGCGCCGCCGCCTATCGCGCCATGAGCACCTATCTCCTGCTCGGGCCCGGAACCCCCATGCTCTTTCAGGGCCAGGAATTCGGCTCGACCACTCCCTTTCCTTATTTCGCCGATCACTCCGAGGAGCTTCGTCCCCTGGTCCGCGACGGACGCTGGGACTTCCTGCGCGAATTCATTCCCGGTGCAACCAAAGAGATGGCCGAGCAGCTGGGGCTTCCCGATCCCGGCGCCGAAAGCACCGCGCAAGCCGCAACCCTCAGCTGGTCGGATGCCGATCGCGATCCGGCTCTGGCAGCGCTCTACAAAGATCTGATGGCGCTGCGCAAGCGTGAATCAATTTTTGTCGCCGACGACCTCCGCGTTGACGGCGCCGTCCTTGCGGAACGCTGCTTCCTGCTGCGCTACTGGCGTGATGGCGCCGACAGTCAGCAGGCGCGCCTGCTCGTCATCAACCTCGGCGACGATCTCAACCTGCCCGAAATAGCCGAGCCGCTCCTCGGCACCGAAGGCGGCGGGTGGGAATCGCTCTTCTCCAGCGAAGACCAGAAATATGGTGGAACCGGCTCGCCTGATTTTGAAGACACCGACGGCTGGCACATGGCAGCGCGCTCGGCCGTCTATCTCGCTCCCCGCCCCGCACGCTAAGGTGTTTTCTAGCTGGGAACTGCCTCCGAACATTCATAAATAGCTCTTGGCGATTCGCCTTTCATTCGCTAGACTCATCCCCATGGCCATCACACGCAGACAAAAAGAGGTGCTGGATTTTATCGGCGGCTTCGTGCAACGCAACGGCTACTCGCCTTCCTACGAAGAGATCGCTCGCGGGCTCAAGCTCAGCTCTCTGGCCACCGTCCACAAGCACATCAATAACCTCCAGAACAAAGGCCTGCTGCAGCGCGCCCACAATCGCAGCCGCTCGATTGATGTTCTCCCCGCCCGCTCCAAAACTCGCAGCGAACGCCTGCCCCTCCTCGGCCGCATCGCCGCCGGCCTCCCCGTCGAAGCCGTCGCCACCGCGGAAAGCATCTCCCTCTCCGACATCACCGGCAATAGAGAGGTCTTCGCCCTGCAGGTCCGCGGCGACTCCATGCGCGACGAACACATCATTGACGGCGATTTCGTCCTCGTCGAGTCCACCCAGACCGCGCGCCAGGGCGAGATCGTCGTCGCCCTCGTTGACGGCATGGAAACCACCCTCAAGCGCTACTACCGCGAAGGCGATCGCATCCGCCTCCAGCCCTCCAACGCCGAGATGGATCCCATCTATGTCCCCGCCGCTCAGATGGCAATCCAGGGACGCGTCCTCGGCATCCTTCGCCGCTACTAGCTCCACTCACCCAAGTTTCCGCGCACGAAAAAGGCCTGCCACCCGGCAGGCCTCATTCTTTTAACTCAATCTCTGTTACGAAACCGGAGTCGCTGTCTTCTCCGTCGCTGCCTTCTCCACGTTCTCCGCAAGAATTCGCGTCACGCTCTTCTCAATCGTGTCCTTCGGTACGAAGCCCACAATCTGCTCCGCCACCTTGCCCTCCTTGAAGAACAACAGCGCCGGAATTCCGCGAATGCCGTAGCGCATCGGTGTGGACGCGTTGCGGTCCACATCCATCTTCATGACCTTCAGCTTGCCCGTGAACTGCTGCGCCACTTCGTCCACTACCGGCGCAAGCGCCTTGCACGGCCCGCACCATCCTGCCCAGAAGTCCACCAGCACCGGGGTCGAAGACTGCAGAACTTCCTGCTCGAAGTTCGCATCGGTCACATCATTAATGTTCGCGCCCATTTACCCTCCAAAATTGGCCTGCAGGCAGACTATCAGCCGGCATTTTCCGGATTGACCACCGGAAGCCCCGTAGATTTCTGCTGTGATTTCACTCTATATGATGCTCGACCGCAGTGTAAGGTCGCAGTTTGCCCGGCCGCCCCGAAGTCCCCGAAGTCCCGGATGATCCTGCACACCGCCTGCCCGGCACCGCACATCGCCGCCCATCTGCCCGGTCGGAATCAGGCCGCCCGAACCGGCTCGCGACTGCCCTCTCACCAAATAAGAAGCGCCCGGACCCCGAAAGGTCAACGGGCGCTAGAGCAGCCCTCCCCCAGAACTGCCCACGCGCGAAAGATTATGTTGCGGTCTGGGGGCTGTAAAGAAAACTTCGGTAACTTACCCGCGGAAATCTGTCAGGTTACCTTCCACCCGCGAGCCCATGCGCTAACGCAGTCGCTGCGCATTGCGGTCCGGTTCATCGTTCATTCTCAGCGGTTTAGAGGCCGCTGGTCGCAACCGCCGGCTGCGCGTTCGGATCAATTCCCATGTTGATTAGCAGCCTCACCTGCACCTTCCGGTCTTTCGCGCGAGCTGCCGATTGCGTCGCCTTCGCCTGGTCTTTTCCAACTCCCACCAGATAGATCCTGTGCGGCGGAACGTTGTACTTCGTCGCCAGATACTGCACCACCGCCTGCGCCCGGCGCTCGCTCAGCTGGTAGTTATAGTCCGCTCCTCCGACGATATCCGCTCCGCCGGTGATCTCCAGAATGTAGCCGCGCGTCGTTCCCAGTTGCGCTCCCAGCGAATCCAGCTGCGTCCGGCCATCGCGCGTCAGGTCCGCCTTGTTAAATCCGAAGTAGACCGCAATATCCGACACCGTCTTATACGAATCCAGGTTCGCGACCGAGCCTTCAAGCGTCGTCACCCGGTTCACTGCCTGCTGTGCGGATTGCTGCGCGTTCGCCGCCGCAGTCGTCGCCGTCTGGGCATTTTGGTTCGCCGTATTCGCAGCGCCCTGGGCCTGAGCGATTCCAGTCTCCGTCCGCTCCTTCACGTCCGCCAGATTCCGCGAGTTCGTCGCCGACGCATCATCCAGCTCATTCGTCTTCTGTGCCAGCGGCGCGGTCTGCGTCCGGACATAGTTTTTGGTCGTGCAACCGGCGAGCACAATCGCGCACGCCAGCGCGGCCAGCGACAGTGCTACTGCAACGGGAAAGCCGACACGGGGCGAGCCATGTGTAGTCGTCATGCTGTGAGATTTTCTCTGGGCAAACTTCATCACAATTCACATAGCAACTCGAGGGCCATTTTGGGCATTTCTTATAAGCCGTTTTGATTCAATGAATTGGCGAGCTCTCCCCGGCCCATCCTTGGCGTAAAATAGCGAAGACTAGGTAAAAATTGCAGGGTTTTTTAGCCGTTAAGCTATCTAACAGCGCCACCCCCACATCAGGACCACTCAGTTTGGATCTCGAGCAGAAAATCCGTACCCTCCCCGCCCGGCCCGGTGTGTATCTCTACAAGAACGCCGAAGGCGAGGTGATCTACGTCGGCAAGGCGAAAAACCTGCGCTCGCGAGTCCGCTCCTACCTGCTCGCCGCCTCCCAGGCCAACGCCAAAACCGGCTCGCTGATGCGCGAAGCCGTGGACCTCGACTACATCCTCGTGGACAACGAGCACGAGGCGCTGGCGCTTGAAAACAATCTCATCAAGCAGCGCAAGCCCCGCTTCAACATCCTGCTGCGCGACGACAAAACCTATCCCTACATCAAGCTCACCCTCAAAGATCGCTATCCCAAGGTCTTGGTCACTCGCCGCTTGCGCAAGGACGGCAGCCGCATATTACGGCCCCTACTTCCCCGGCAACCTCGCCTACCGCATCGTCGAGCTGATCCACCGCAGCTTCCTGCTGCCCAGCTGCAAACTCGACCTCTCGCGCTACTATGCCCGCCCCTGCCTGCAGTACTACATCAAGCGCTGTCTCGGCCCCTGCGTCGAAGGCCTGACTACTCCGGAGATCTTCCGCGAAGCGGTGCGCGACACACAAATGTTTCTGGAAGGGCAGCAGGAGCGACCTCGCGCACTCGCTCGAGACAGCGCATGGACAGTCCGCCGCCTCCGAGCAGTTCGAGCTGGCAGCAAAATATCGCGACCTGCATCGTGACCGTCGAGCAGCTGCAGGAAAAGCAGCGCATCGCCTCCGCGGAAAACGACGACGCCGACGTCTTCGGCTACCACTACGACCGCGGCATGCTGGCCGTAAACCTCTTCCACATGCGCGCCGGCAAGATCGTCGACCGTCGCGAATTCTTCTGGGAAGAGCTCCCCGAGTTCCCGCCCGAATTCCTCCGCCGAAGAGCCCGAGGCGAGTGACGACGGCGACAGTGTTCAATGCCGGCACCAACGATCTCGCTCCCCTGGCCGCGCCATCGCCGCCCCCGCACCCGTTCGCGCCGGAGCATTCTTCTCTTCCCTGCTCAAGCAGCTCTATATAGACCAGAACTACGTCGCCCGCACGGTCTACGTGCCGTCAGAGTTCAGCGACCGCGAGGCCCTCGCCGAACTGCTCTCCCAGCGCACCGGCCGCAAGGTCGAGATTCTCGTCCCCCAGCGCGGCGACAAGCGCTCCCTCGTCGACCTGGCCGCACAAAATGCCAGCAGTCCTACGACCAGCGCTTCCGCGTCCTCCAGCCCGGCAAGCAGGCGATCCAGGAGGCGCTGCAGGACGCTCTCACCCTTCCCGACGCGCCCCGGCGCATCGAGTGCTTCGACATCTCGCACATCCAGGGCTCGGAAACCGTCGCCTCCATGGTCGTCTGGGAAGACGGCGCCATGAAGAAAAGCGACTATCGCAAGTTCAAGCTCGCGCAGGCGTCGAGGGCGTAGACGACTTTGCCGCCATGCGCGAAGTCGTCCTCCGCCGCTATCAGCGCATCAAGAATGACGAGCTCAAGATGCCCGAGCCTGATCCTCATCGACGGAGGCCTCGGCCAGCTCCACGCCGCCGCCGGCGCCCTCGAGGAACTCGGCATACACCACTGCAGCCGCTCGCCTCCATCGCCAAGCGCGAAGAGGTCATCTATGTCTACGGGCAGGAGGATGAGCCCGTCGTCCTCGACCGCCGCTCGCCTGTTCTCCATCTCGTCCAGCGCATTCGCGATGAGAGCCACCGCTTCGCCATCACCTATCACCGCAAGCGCCGCGAGATGCGCGACCGCGAAAGTGAACTGCTGGCTGTCGCCGGCGTCGGCACCAACCACCCGCACTCGCCTCATCCAGCACTTCGGCAGCGTCCGCGGTGTTAAAGAAGCCAGCCTCGAAGCCCTGCGCGCCGTCGTCCCGAGAAAACCGCCGCCGCAATCTACGGCCACTTCCATCCCGCCTGAAACTCGCGCTTCGCCGTCCCTCTGTTACGACCGGCGCTTCACTACTTCCTCATACACCGCCACATATTGCTTGGCCGACTCAGCCCATGAGAAGTTTTGCGCCATGCCATTCCGCATCAGCTTCGTCCACGCCTTCTTGTCCGGGAAGACCGCCAGCGCGCGCTCAATCGCCGCATAAAAATCTGCCGCCGCATATCCCGCAAACTTGAATCCCGTCCCCGTGCCCGTCGCCGGGTCCCACTCCTGGATCGTGTCGTCCAGCCCGCCCGTCGCCCTCACAATCGGTACCGTCCCATACTTCAGCGAGTAAATCTGGTTCAGCCCGCAAGGCTCATAGCGCGACGGCATCAGAAACATATCGGCGCCCGCCTCAATCTTGTGCGCCAGCGCGTTGTCATACCCAATGCGCACCGCAATCTTGCCCGGGAACCGCGCCTGCAGCGCCTGGAACAGCTCCTCGTAATAACGTTCCCCGCTCCCCAGCGCGACAAACGCAATCTCCTCCGCCGCAATCTGCTCCATCGCCGCCTCGAGAATGTCAAGCCCCTTCTGCGTCGCAAACCGCGAGACAATTCCCAGCACCGGCGTCTCCGGCGCCACATTGTCCAGCGAGAAGGCGTGCAGCAGATCGCGCCGGCAATCCACCTTGCCCGCCAGATCCTTCGGCGTGTAATGGGCCGCAATGTGCGTATCCGTCGCCGGATCCCACTCCGCATAATCCACTCCGTTGAGTATTCCGAACAGGTCGCTGGCTCGCCGCCGCAACGTCGGGTCCAGCCCGTTGCCAAACTCCGGCGTCTGTATCTCCTGCGCATAACGCGGACTCACCGCCGTGATCGCATCGGAGTAAACGATGCCGCCCTTCAAAAAATTGAACGTGTCGTTCTGCTCCACCCGGTCCATCGTGAAAACATCCCACGGCAACAGCAGCAGCTCCGTCGTCGCCGGCGGAAACGCGCCCTGGTACCCCGCATTGTGGATCGTCAGCACCACCGGGACCTTCCGCAGCAGCGGATCGAAGTAATACAGCGTCCGCAGCATCACCGGAACAATCCCCGTCTCCCAGTCGTGCACGTTAAATACGTTCGGCACTCCCAGCCGCTTGCTCGCCTCAATCATCGCCCGCGCAAATAATCCGAAGCGCTCCGCGTTGTCCGGATAGTCCCCGCGATCATTTCCATAAAGTCCGTCGCGATCAAACAGCTCCGGGCAGTCCAGAAAATACATCTGCACCCCGTCCGGCTTTCCTCCATCCACCACCGTTACGAAACGGTTGTACGTTCTAAAAGGGACCGTCAGGCTGGGAATCAGAACTTTGCGCGGCAGCTTCTGCTCCGTCATATACGTCGCCACCGAGCGATACAGCGGCAGATAGACCGAGACCTCATGCCCCTGCCGAACCAGCTCGCGCGGCAGCGCGGAGACAACGTCCGCCAGCCCTCCAGTCTTGGCGTAGGGCGCGCATTCCGTGGCTGCGAAAGCAATGTGCATGGCTCTGGATTCTCCTGACCGGGGCCTCCGCCAGCCGCACAACGCAGCCTGTTGCCCCCGCAAAGCGATTAGTCTACAGGCTCGGCAGTGAGCATGCCGAGCGCACCCCAATAGCTGCCCAAAACTAGATGAAGCGAAACCCTCCCAAGTCGCACAAGGCCCCCCTCGGACAGAATTTTCTCGCCGACCTCTCCGCCGTCGAGCGCATCATCGCCGCTCTCGGTGATATTCGCGACCGCCTCGTCATCGAGGTTGGCCCCGGCCGCGGAGCCCTCACCGACCGGCTCGCCACCCGCGCCGGCCATCTCCTCGCGATCGAGCTCGACCCCTCCCTCTCCGCCGGTCTGCCGCCAAATTCGCCGGCAATCCGCAAGTCACCGTCCTTGCCGCGAACTTCCTCCGCACCGATCTGACCGCGTTAATTCGCCAGCGTCTCGGTCCTGACGGCAAGGCGATCGTCGTCGGAAATCTCCCCTACTACATCACCTCCGACATCCTGCTGCATCTCGTCGAGCACGCCGGCGCTATCGAATCCGCCGTCGTCATGATGCAGCGCGAGGTCGGCGAACGCGTCGCCGCGCAACCCGGCAGCCGCGACTTCGGCCTGCTCACCGTTACCGTGCAAATGGCCGCCACGGTTGAATATCTCTTCACCCTGCCGCCCGAAGCGTTCTCCCCGCGCCCGCAAGTCCACTCCTCCGTCTTGCGCCTCATCATGCATCCGCGTTACCCAGAGTTGGCCGTCGAGCGCTCCGCCTTCGAGCGATTCGCCCGCGTCGCATTCGCGCAAAAACGTAAGACTCTGTCGAATAATCTTCGCGCCGCCGGTCTTGAGACTCAGGCAATCACCGCCGCCCTCGCAGCAGCTTCGATCCCTGCCGACGCTCGCGCCGAGGCCCTCAGCATTGAGCAGCTCGCAGCACTCCACAACGCGCTCAAGTCACCCGCGTAGCAGAATTCAATTCACTTGTGCCCGCCCGCGCTGCTGCTGCTTCCGCCGCTCCCACCCGCGTGCGAGCCACCGCCGCCGCCGCTTCCGCCGCTGCCTCCGCCACCGCTGTGCGATCCTCCCGACGGCGCGCTCGTATGCGACGGCGCCGGCGCAGGACGCGAATATCCTCCGCCTCCATGCCACACCTTCGGCGCTGTCTCACCCGGCTTCACGGGATTCGTCGAGCGCTCGCCAGGCTCTGAAACTGCGTGCTCAGGATTCGCCAGCCGCTCTCCTCCCGGCCTGCCCGCCCCCAGCCCGCCGGCAGCCGATCCTCGAGGCGCCGGTGGCAATGGCGTCACCACATGTCCCGCAATCGTTACCGGACGATTCCGCGCTTCCGCTGGAACCGGACGCGCAGGCGCCGGCTTAAAAGGATGCTGCACCGTCAGCCCGACTGGCGTCAGCCGGCGATGAACCGGCGGATGAATTCCAACCGGCCGCGGCGGACTCACCGGCGGATGCCACCAGCGCGGCGCGTGATACCACGGCGCAACCGGGAACCATATCCCCACGCCGCAGCCGCCATTCACCCATCCCCAACCAAAGCTGTCGTAATAATTCCAATAGCCGCAATGGAACGGCGCCCATCCCCACGGATACGCGCTGATCCAGCTATATCCCCACGGGTAATACGCCCAGTAGCCGGCGTCATACGGATCCCAGCTCGCGTCCACTCCATACGGCTGCCAGACCGATCCCGCTCCCGGCACATCGTAAAACTGCCCGTAGTAATCCAGGTCATCCCAGCCCGCGGAGTCGCCCCCGCTCTGCGCGCCCGTCGCATCGGCCTGCTCTTTATATATGAGCTGATCCCGGTCTTCATTCCACTGATCGTCTGCGCTGGCCGAAGTTCCCTGCACAATCTGATAGTGCGCCGGATCCTGGTCGCTGAGGTTCAGCGTCTGATCCCCGTTCACCTGCGCGCTATAGTCGCCGCCATGGGTCACGCGAATGCTTCCGTCGCTCACCGCAATCTGCTGTGGCTGCGCTCCCAGGTCAATCCGAAAACTCCCCGTCGGCGTCGGCGCAATCTGCAACCCCGCTGCGGTCACGGTAAAAGTGTCGCCGCTCGCCGGACGAAGCTCGAAATACGCCTCCCCCGAAAGCAGCTCGACGCCGCTCTGTAGCGCTCCCTGCGTCGTTCCACTCAGTTGCCCAATTCTGAATTGCGTTCCCGGAACCAGCCGAACGATGCTGCCGTCTTCAAACTGAATCTCCGCGCGGCCACTGTCCGCCGTCTGCACCAGCGTGTTCTCAACCAGCGGCATGTTCGCCACCGCTTGCTCAAACTGCGTCTCGTTGCCCTGCAACAACGTGACCTGCCCATCCACATAGCTCAGCCGCAACACGCGGCCCTCAGGACGCGACTGCGCCCGCGCCGCCAAAGGAAGAAACATTGCCAGCAACATGAGAACCAGCAACAGCTTCACTATGGTGTGCGAGAGCCGGTGGCAGGTGCAACCCGAGAAATGGTGCTGACGGTCAGTGCTCATCTCTGCATCCTCAATCCAGCTCTAACAAGCTATAGACACGGCTCCGCTCCGGAAAGTTACCTTTTATTTGCGGGAGTTGCTAATTAACCGGCGACACCGATCCCAGCATCGTCGTGGCCTCGCGCCGCACCCGGTCCACCACCTTCGTATCGTCCGCCAGCACCGCCAGCACCGGCGCAATCGCTTGAGGATAGGCCGCCGTGTGCCGACTCAACGCCTCTTTCAGCGCCGCCATGTCCTGGTCCACCGCGATGCGGTTAAACCGGCTGTCAGCCAGCAACTGCTGCCCGAGTTGCAGCGTGAACGCCAGCGCCAGGGCATCACTGGTCAACACTCCCAGCTTCTTATTTTCCGTGTATCCAAAAGTGGTCTGACCGCTGCCATCCGCTCCCTGATACTGAAACGTCTTCGTGCCCATGAACGCAACCTTGCGGCTCGCCGCGTACTCGCCTCGAAAAAATTGCAGCTCGCGTGCCAGCGAAAACCACGGCGCAGCCGCCGCAGCGCCGATTGAGAAGCTGTACGGCTTCCCCGCCTCCCCCGTGCCTCCATCCGCCTCATACAAGCCTTGCCCATCTTCGGTCAGCGAAATTTTGTAGTGCGGCGTCTGCTGCCCGGGGAAATCCATGGTGAAGATGATTTGCGCCGGAGTGCCCGCCCCCGTCACGCCCGCAGTTGCTTGTCCCTGCGCCTCACTCAGCCCGATGACCACGACACAAATCGCTGCCCACTTCGCCCAACGCCCGGCGCGCACGATCTGGCTCAACCCAATCATTCCTTCGAAAAACATTACACCCTGCATGGCAATCTGGGCGATTCCTCTGTGCGCGATTCAACGGCCTCCGCCGTCTCGGTCCGGCTCGTCTATGTCCTCGGCTACGCCCTGACCGCAGCACCCCGGCCAGCCGTTATCCGCACTTCTACCGGCTGTCGCGCCGCTGTCTCGGCATGATGCAGATGGCAAATTGCAATTGCCAGCGCATCGGCCGCGTCCGGCTGGCTCGGCGGCTCCTGCATCTCCAGCAAACGCGCCACCATGAATTGCACCTGCGTCTTCTGCGCCAGCCCATAGCCCACCACCGCTAACTTGATCGCCAGCGGCGCGTACTCCGCAATCGGCAATCCCGCACTCGCCGCCGCCAGCAGCGCCACTCCTCGCACCTGGCCCAGCTTCAACGCGGACTTGGCGTTCGCGGCATAAAAGACCTCCTCGATCGCGACCACATCGGGCGACATCTCGACCAGCAGCGCGCTCAGCTCGCTGTAGAGCATCGTCAGGCGCTGCGGCAAAGGATGCTTCTTCTCCAGCCGTATCGCGCCAAAGCACACCGGAAGCAGTTGCCGCCGCAGCGGCGTATCCAGCTCCTCGACCACCCCGTAGCCCGTGAATTCAGTGCCGCAATCAATCCCGAGGACCCGCATGGGGCCGAGTGTAGCAGGTGAAGGAATGGAGAAAACTACGAACCATTTGCCGGGGACAAGATCAGGTACTCTCAATGGGACTTTTCGCGGAGGCACGATGCGCACGGTAATTTTTCTGGCCACACTTAGCGGGATCATTTTCATTGTGCCGAATGCGTCCCAGGCGCAGCAACCCAGCGCTCAAACGGTGAGTACGGCGCCCCTGCAGGTCAGCCGCGATGAGGCTGCGAAGCATATCCGCCACAAAGTGGAGCCAGTGTATCCACCGATCGCAAAAGCGGCCCATGTGATGGGGCAGGTAGTAATGAAGGTCTCAGTCGCGCCGGACGGGAAAGTCAGTAACGTGAAGGTGGTGTCTGGACCACCGTTGCTCATAGAAGCCGCAGTCGACGCGGTCAAGCTGTGGTCGTATGTTCCCTTTCAAAGCGACGGATCTGCAGTAAGTGCTCTGGCCGAGGTCGCCGTCGATTTCAATTTGCCAAAGCAAGACCCCAGGCTGGAAGCGGCGGAGCGCGAATACTCTTCCCTGTCCGAGAAATGTCACGAGGCATTTTCTGCAGGCGGAAACCCGGAGCAAGCAGTCTCCGCATGCGGCCAGATGGCCGCTGCCGCCGACAAATTCCCAGCGAACAGCGGGTATATTGAACGCCGCGGCGCTTATGTTTACTACGCCAGCGCACTCATGCGCGCACAGCGCTATCCGGAAGCCCTAACGGTTGCAAAGAAGGCTGTCGAAGTCGTGAAGCTGGGTCACGACGATGGCTCGGGAAGCAGTGCAGCCTATGCCGTCCTGGGAAACGCGGAGGCGCTGAACGGCGACCTAAAGCCAGCGGATAAAGATTTGACGACCGCTGAAAATTTCGAGCGGGCTGCGCTAAATACTCCCGCCGGTCAAGAACTAGCACCTCACTACAAGTCCACGCTAAAGAACCTGCTCTTGTTTCATGCCCAGGTGCTCGATCAGGACGGCCGCACCGCGGAGGCACAAGCCAAACGGGATGAGGCGGCAAAGCTGTAGCGGTCTAGCGCGAAATGCCTTCCATCGGCGAACTCGCCGTCGCATACAGCTTCTTCGGCATCCGCCCCGCAAGGTGTGCCTGCCGCCCCGCGATCACCGCGTGCTGCATCGCCTCGGCCATCAGTATCGGATCCTGCGCCCCCGCAATTCCCGTGTTCATCAGCACAGCATCGGCTCCCAACTCCATCGCCAGCGCCGCGTCCGATGCCGTCCCCACTCCCGCATCCACGATCAGCGGAACCTCGGTGATCCGCTCGCGCAAAATCTGCAGCGTCGCAAGATTCTGTATGCCCAGCCCACTCCCGATCGGCGCCGCCAGCGGCATCACCGCCGCGGCCCCCACATCAATCAGCCGCCGCGCAATCACAATGTCGTCCGAGGTATACGGCAACACCGTAAAGCCCTCTTTCACCAGCACTCGCGTCGCCTCAACCGTCGCCGTCACGTCGGGATAGAGCGTCCGCTGGTCGCCGATGACCTCGATCTTCACCCAGCTCGATAGCCCCAGCTCGCGTCCCAGCCGCGCCGCGCGAATCGCTTCCTCTGCCGTGTAGCAACCCGCCGTGTTGGGCAGCAGAAAATATCTCTGCGGATCGATAAAGTCCAGCAACGAGCCCTGCGCCCCACCCTCTGTCGCCAAATTCAGCCGCCGCACCGCGACCGTCACCATCTCCGCGCCCGACGCCTCCAGCGCCCGCGCCGTCTCCGCGCCGTCCTTGTATTTTCCCGTTCCAACAATTAGGCGCGACTGAAAAGCCTTCCCGGCAATGACAAGCGGCTGCTAGTTATCTCATCCACTTCGCTTCCACCGCCGGAACCCGCAATCCCACTCACGTCGCCGGGCACTCGTACCAGCCTCATCCTCTTCCGCTGTCATCTTGAGCGAAGTGCGCAGCACGCAGCCGAAATTGACGTGCGATGTTGCACCTGGTGGTCCGTCACGCCACAAGCGCCACCTGCAGCGAGGCTCCAATGCAAAGGCCCGCTCTTCAATAAGAGCCAGCGCATGCTGCCCGCAATAGCAAAGGGCCCGCTTTCGCGACCCTCTGGGTGAACTGTTGGGATTGACCTGAGGCGTCCACGCTTGATTTCGCGCCCCTCTTAGCGCGCGAACAAGTGGGCCTCGGCGGATGGTTATATTCGAAGTACCGCCAGGTCTAGAGCGTGGCGCCCTAAGCCTCAGTCACCTCACGTGCGGTGCAACTATTACTGTCTGATTTCATATATAGGATCATCCTCCTTTCCCGTGTAAGCGCAGATTAGCGCGAGAGCCTTTTGCGGTCAAGCCCGCAATCGTTCAGGATTTTCGCCACGCGAATTTCGCCCCAATCCTCAACTGTCCCCGTCGCTCAAATAGATTTTGCGCCCGTCCCTCCGCTCGGTAATATCACCGCAACGCGACCGCATCTCGGATACGCCGCTACATCGGAGTTCCTCCGCACCACTCGCGCCGTTTGACACGCTTGTAAAGACCCCGAATTACACTTGCCTCTTTTGCACTTTCATTTCCCGCATCGCCTGCTCAAATGCTTCGTCATTGCTACAAATTCGCGCTCCTCCCCCTGCTCGTGTGCTCACTGGCCGCAACCTATGCCCGCGCGCAACAGGATTCGCCTCCTCCCACCGCCTCCACTCCCGCTCCGCCCGACGCCCCGCTGCCAATGCTCACCTTCTTCCCCCACTCCGACAAAACCTGGTGGTGGATCTCCGGCCAGTCCAACACCATCTTCCAGGCCCACCCCGGCTTCCACTCCCCCTATCAAGGCAAAAACACCTTCCGCAACGCCGGCGAATACAAAACCTCCCTCCTCGAAACTCTCTACCTCGGCGCCCGCCTCCATCCCGGCGACCGCTACAACACTGACTTCCTCTTCCACGTTGAGAGTGCCGGCGGCCGCGGCCTGAGCGAGGCCCTCGGTCTTGCCGGATTCACCAACCTCGACGTCGTCCGCAATCCCAATCTCGGCCCCGCTCCCTACATCGCACGCGCCGAGATCCACCAGACCATCGGCTTCACCAACGAAATGGTAGACGTCGCCGATCAGCGCGGCCCCTTCGCCCTCGCCACCCAGGCCCCCGTCCGCCGCCTCGAACTCCGCGCCGGAAAGTTGAGCACCGTTGACATGTTCGACCTCAACACCGTCGGCACCGACAGCCATCTGCAGTTCACGAATTGGACGATTGATAACACCGGCGCCTACGACTACGCCGCCGACACCCGCGGCTACACCTACGGCGGCGAGATCGAATATCAGGACCGCAACTGGGCCCTGCGCTACGGCCTCTTCCTCATGCCGACCGTCGCCAATGGAATCGATCTCGACTGGGCTCTCCGTCGCGCCCGCGGCGAGCAGGTCGAGTTTGAATCCCGCCGCAGCTGGCTGCCCCGCCGCCAGGGCTCCACTCGCGTCCTCGGTTATTGGAACCACGCCCACATGGGCAACTACCGCCAGTCCATCAACACCTGCCTCGATGACGGAGTTCAGATTTGCACGCCCAACATCACCGCCTCGGAACACTTTGGCGCACTCAAATACGGAATCGCCGCCAACACTGAGCAGGACCTCACCGAAAATCTCCGCGTCTTCTCACGCTTCGGCTGGAATGAGGGCCAGCACGAATCCTTTGCCTACACCGAGGTTGACCAGACCTTCGTCTGGGGCGCCGATTATCGCGGCACCCGCTGGGCGCGCCCGGCAGACAAGCTCGGCATCGCATTCGTCACCAACGCCATCAAGCGAGACCATCAGAAATATCTCGCCCTCGGCGGCCTCGGCTTCATCCTCGGTGACGGCCGCCTCAACTACGCCCGCGAAGACATCCTCGAGTCCTATTACAACCTCCACGCCTGGCGCGGCCTCTTCTTCGCTCTGCAGCAAATGTTCGTCGCCCATCCCGGATATAACCAGGCCCGCGGCCCCGTCTACCTCGGCGGCGTTCGCGTGCACATGGATTTCTAGTCGTCTATTTTTTTGCCGTCTACTTCGCCGGCCCGTCCGAAGCTGCTCCCGAATTCCCCGGCTGCCCCGCCGCTTCCGGGACCGTCACAATCACCTCGTCCGACTTCACATAGTGAATGTGCGTGTGGATCGCCGCCGCAATCGCATTCGGATCGCTCTGCAGATGCTGATCGTGCATGCTCAGCTTCGCATTCTCCGTCTTCAGCGCTTCAATCTGCTTCGCCAGTTCGGCGGATTCCTGCCGCTTCGCCTCATACGCCGTCAGCCCGTTGTCTCCAAACACCACGTGATACCCCAGCGTGATCACCAGCGCCAGCGCCGCTGCACGTCGCGAACTTTCGCCGCCCCGTGTAACCGAAACGCAATATGCGCGCTCCCCAGGTCAGGGGCGGTTCGTCCGGCGCTGCCGGCGGATTCGTAGGTATCAACACTTCGCTCTTCCTCTTTCAACTAACTCATGACCCATTTCTGTGCCGCCGCGCTCAGCTTCTCCGATTCCTCCAGCTGCCGCGCCTCGGTATAAACCCGCACCACCGGCTCCGTCCCCGACAGCCGGTAGCAAACCCACGATCCGTCCTCGAAGATCAGCTTCAGGCCATCCGTCCGCACGACCTGCTTTACCTTTAGACCCTCAAGCTCTGCAGGATCTTTCTTCATCTTCTCAGTGAACTTTTCCTTCCCCTCTGCGGTCAAGCGGAAATTCTCCCTTACGGGTAAAAGGAACCTACTTTGCCAAACAGCTCCTTCAGCATCTCGCCCAGCGTCTGTCCGCGCTGCGCCACCATCTCCGCCACCAGCAGCCCGGCAATCACTCCATCTTTCTCCGGCACATGCCCGCGAATCGTCAGCCCGGCGCTCTCCTCCCCGCCAATCGCGATCGCGTCCTGCAAAATCAGCTCGCCGATATATTTGAATCCCACCGGCGTCTCATGCAGCGGCACCTTGTGATATTCCGCCAGCGCATTGATCAGGTTCGTCGTCGCTACCGACTTCGCCACGCCGTTCTTCCAGCCCCGCGTCTCCACCAGGTAATCGAACAGCAGCGCGATGATGTAGTTCGGCTGGATGAACGTCCCATCCTCGATCCACAATGCCGAAGCGGTCCGCGTCCCCATCCGTCGCCATGCCCCAGCGCCGCTCCCGTCTCCTTCATCTTCGCCTTGCAGTCGCCCAGCAGGTGATCGTCCGGCTCCGGCGCGTGCCCGCCAAACAGCACGTCGCGATAATCATGCACCGTCGCGCACTCCACCCCGGCCTCTCGCAACAGATGTCACGCGTATACCCCGCGCCGCCCCCCAGAACGGATCAAACACCACCTTGAGGTCCGGCCTTCTTGATCGCCTGCAGATTCGACCAGTTCCGCCAGCCGCTTCAGATAACGCCGGCTTCACGTCATCCTGCTCGAATTGGCACACGCTGGCGCCGGCGCCGGATACCTGCCTCGCCCAGCGCCGCAATCCGCGCCTCAATCTGATGCGTCACCTCCGGCAGCGCCGGAGCACCATCGGGCGTCGAAAACTTGATCCCGTTGTACTCCGGCGGATTGTGCGACGCCGTAAAGTTGATCGAGCCCGATCGCCTTGTGCTCCCGCACCGCATATGCGATCGCCGGCGTCGGCGCCGCCTCAGGAATCACCAGCGGCGTTATCCCATGCGCGAACAGAATCCGCGCCGTCTCCGCCACGAACGACTCGCCCAGAAATCGCGGGTCCCGTCCCACCAGCACGCTATGGCTCCCCGGCAGCGATGAAACATACTCCGCCATCCCCGTGACCGCGCGGCGAACATTTGCGTAAGTGAACTCATCGGCGACGATCGCGCGCCAGCCGGACGTGCCAAATTTGATGGGAGTTGCCATGGTGCCTCCTCGGTGAATGACGCGGGCCGTGTGACGCAGAGTTGCGCCACGCGCTATGCTGCCCGCACAGGAGGTTATAGATGAGCGACGTAAGACTCGCAATGACGACCGTGGGCAGCTCTGAAGCGGCGGAGAAAATCGCGCAGGCACTGGTCACCGAGCGCCTCGCCGCCTGCGTCAACATCCTCCCCGGCCTGCAATCGGTCTATATCTGGCAGGGCCGCCTCGAGCAGCAGCAGGAATGGCTGCTCCTCATCAAGACCGTCGCCGGCAAATCCCGGGCCCTCGAACTGCGTCTGCTTGAACTTCATCCCTACGAGCTGCCCGAGTTCCTCCTCTGGTCTCCCGACAGCGGCAGCCCCGCCTATTGCGACTGGGTGCGCGATGCCGTCGGCGAATAGCGCACCATCGCCGCTACGTTAGCGCTCCATCGCCGATACGAATAGCGCACCATGGCCGCCACTTCCCTTTGCTCGGATCACCCATCCACCCGGCGCGAGGTTTGTTATTCTTGAGCAGTTGATGATCAAGCTGTTGTATGCGATTTTATTGCTGTGTATTGGGGCTCTGATGTGGTCGGCCTGGGGCGTGTCGCGACACGTGAAGAAACAACCCACTGCGGCGGATCCGGCGGACGCGAAACCGCTTGAGTCCGAAAACGTTGTGCAGATGCAATCACTGGCCGGGAAATTTGAAGGCGATGCATGAGCGAGAGGAACGGAACCATGAGCATTGAGTCACCTGGAAATTCAGCTACCAGCTTCGGCACCATTGCCGCCCCACGCCTCGCCGGCAACTCCCGGCAGTGGCTGCAGACCAGCCTTCTCGTCGTCGCCGGCAGCGCCCTGATTGCGCTCTGGGCACACGTCGCCCTGCCCCTGCCCTGGACCCCGGTCCCGCTCACCCTCCAGACCTTTGCCGTCCTGCTCGTCGGCCTCCTGCTCGGCCCCGGCCCCGGCGCTGCTGCCGCCGCTCTCTACCTTCTCGAAGGGGCCGTCGGACTTCCCGTCTTCGCCCCCACCGGCCCTCTCGGCATCGCGCACCTGCTCGGCCCGACCGGTGGCTATCTCGTCGCCTACCCCGCTGCCGCCTGGCTTACCGGCTGGCTCGGCGCCAAGCGCTCCTTTCCCCGCGCATTCGGCGCAGCTTTGGTCGGCAGCCTCTTCATCTTGATCGCCGGCGGAGTATGGCTCATGGCCATGACTCACGCCGCAATCGGCGTCACCCTCAACATGGCCGTGCTTCCCTTCCTTCCCGGTGACGCCCTGAAATGCGTTGCCGCCGCCGGTGCAGCCGCCGGTTGGATGCGATGGAAATCATAATCTCCGGCCGGCACCGTCCCGGCCGCGCCCACATCTAAATCACCGGTAACCCAAACGCGACAGCAAGCCCGTTGCACTGAGACAATGAATAGTTTTTGAGAGGCGCAGTGTGTCGCTCCGCGGCACCACGGATGTGAAGGGGATGGCAGGGCAGGCAATGAGAGAGATTACGATCGCGCATAGTCCTGACTCGGACGATGCCTTCATGTTCTACGGGCTCGCTACCAATAAAGTTCGTGTGCCGGGACTCAAGTTCAAACACACCCTCTGCGACATCGAGACGCTCAATCACGACGCCCGTCGCGGCGGCGGCAAATACGACGTCACCGCCATCTCCTTCCACGCCTACCCCTACCTGCAAGAGGATTATGCCCTCATGGCCTGCGGCGGCAGCGTCGGAGAAGACTATGGCCCGATGATCGTCTCCTCCCGGCCCTTCACCAAAAAACAGATCAGCCGAGTTCGCATCGCCGTCCCCGGCACTCTCACCACCGCCTATCTCGCGCTCAAGCTCTTCTCTCCCGACATCGAGACCGAGACCGTTCCCTTCGACCAGATCATTCCCCAGGTCGTCGCCGGCAAATACGAGGCCGGACTCATCATTCACGAAGGCCAGCTCACCTACGCCCAGAGCGGCCTGCATAAAGTCATTGACCTCGGTCGCTGGTGGAGAGAAGAAACCGGCCTGCCCCTCCCCCTCGGCGGAAACGCCATCAAGCGCAGCCTCGGCCATCCGCTTATGGAAAAAGTTACCAAGGCGGTCCGCGACAGCATCGCCCACGCCCTCACCCATCGGGATGAGGCGCTTCAATATGCCATGCAGTTTGCCCGCGACCTCGACCCCCAGCTGGCCAACAAATTCGTCGGCATGTATGTGAACGAGCGCACCCTGGATTATGGCGAAGACGGCAAAGAGGCCATCCGCCGTCTCCTCACCCTCGGCCACGAACGCGGCATCATTCCTCAGGAAGTAAAAGTCGAATTCATCGGCTGACCCCGGCCCCTCAAGTCTCTCCCTCCCCCCGCCGATATACATCCCCGGAGAGGTTGCAGACCCCCCAAGAGGCCGCCGATGTGCCAAGTCCTGCTGATTGACCCCGACCGCAAACAAGCCACGCAGCTAATGGGCTGGTTGCAACGTTGGGGCTATCCCACCGAATACGTCACCAATGCCACCAGCGCCCAGGCAGCACTCGAGCGCAAAGACGGCGCTGGCATCGTAATCGTCAATCCCGCCGGCCTGCTCACCGCCAGCGACGAAATGATGGCGCAACTGGCGCGCATCCAGGCCATTCGGCCCATAGTCGTCATTGCCATCCTCGACGAGCAGCATCGCGGCAGCCCGCAGCACGGCACTCCCAACTCTCCCAACCCGGCACGCGGCCCCGAATTTCGCGTCAACGCCCGCCTCGAGCTTCCTATCCTTGGCGGCGCTCTCCGCCCCGATGATCTACTCCTCAAGCCGCTCGACGCCCATCAGGCCCGCATCAAGCTGCGCAGCGCCGAGATGCTTCTCAATGTGCAGGATCAACTCGCCGAGGCCGCGCGCGCTGTCCAGTTTCTCTCCTCCCACGACTCGCTCACCCGGCTGGTCCAGCGCCAGGCCGCCATGAGCGATCTCAAGCGCGAAACCCAGCGCGTGCTGCGCACCAACTCTCCCCTGTCCATCGTCCTCATGGACCTCGACCTCTTCGCGCAGCTCAACGCCAACGCCGGCCACTCCGCGGGCGACAGCGTCCTCCGCGAGGTCGGCGACCGCCTCCGCCACACCATCCGCGGCTACGACGGCATCAGTCGCTACGGTAGCGACGAGTTCCTCATCCTGCTGCCGGAGTGCCAGCTCCAAAACGCAGCCAGCCAGGCTGACCGCATCCGCACCCACGTCCTCGGCGCCCCGTTCACCGGCACCAACGGCGCCATCCGCCTCTCTGCCTGCTTCGCCGTCACCGAAAGCTACGGCCGCCACCCCGACTGGGTCCTCAAAGAACTCGAAGAAACCCTCCAGGCCGCTAAAAATAGAGGCCCCGGCACCATCCTCTGCGCCGCTCCCATGGTTGGCGTCACGCCCGTCGTCGGCTCCACTCCCATCGTCGGCTCCGCTCCCATGTTTGCCTCCGCTCCAACCACTGCCGCCGGCGACCACCGCCCGCCCGCTACCGTTACCCGCGCCATGGCCCTCTCTCCGCACCTTGATCCCCGCAATCGTGTGCAATAAAGCCATCCTCCCCCTTCCCGCCATAGGATTGCCGCCCCAAAACAGCTAAACTCAGCCACAGAATTCCTGTGCGCATCCTGACGCGTTACATCCTCTGGGAAGTCATCTCCCACGCCCTGCTCGGCGGCGTGCTCTTCACCTTCGTGCTCTTCATGCGCGATCTCGGGCAGATCCTCGACCTCGTCGTCCGCGATAACGCCCCCCTCATCAGCGTCCTCCAGGTCTTCGTCTACACCCTGCCCAACACCCTCACCGTCACCCTGCCCATGGCCACCCTCGTCGGCATTCTTCTGGGACTCAGCCGCATGGCCGCCGACAGCGAAATCATCGCCATGCGCACCGCCGGCATCGGCGTCGGATACTTCGTCCGCATCCTTGCCACCGTCGGCTGCCTCGCCTGCGCCCTCGCCCTCCTCAACACGCTGTGGATCGCTCCCCGCGCCACCGAAGCTCTGCTCCGCCTCGAAAATTCCCTCAAGACCACCCAGGCCTCCTTCGAAGTCCAGCCCCGCGTCTTCTACGAGGACTTCCACAACTACGTCCTCTACGTCCAGGACATCCGGCCACCGCCAGGCATCGCCTCCTGGCGCAAAGTCTTTCTCGCCGACCTCTCCGCAGCCCGGCGCCCCGCGCATCACCACCGCCGAGCAAGCCACCGTCGTCAGCCACCGCGCAGCGGACGCTGCAGCATGCGCCTCCGCAACGGCGCCGAGCATGACACCTCGACCACCGATCCCAACCAATACACCATCTCCACCTTCGCCGACACCGAGCTGCCCATCCAGTTCCAGGCCGCAGGAAGACATCCCGCCTCGGCCGCGCCGACGCCCCCATCCTCGCCATGTCCACCCGCGAACATCTCGCCCGCTCGCACCAGCGCCGACGGCCGCTGTATGCCATCGAGCTCCAGAAGCGCCTCTCCTATCCCTTCGCCTGCCTCGTGCTCATGCTCGTCGGCGTGCCGCTCGGCATGTCTTCCAGCCGCGGCGGCAAAGGCGCGGGCTTCGTCCTCACCATCCTCCTCGTCTTCGTCTATTACTTTCTCTCCTCCACCGGCGTCGCCCTCGCACGACAAGACAAAATCGCTCCGTGGATCGGCGTCTGGGCCGCAAACGCTCTCTTCGCCGTCGCCGGCTTTCTCCTGCTCCGCCAGATGACGCGCGGCGCGCCTCGACCATCGGCCCCATCGCCAACCTCTTCCGCCGTCGCAAAGTCGCCCGAGGCCGAAGAGCAGCAAGCCGAAGACGCCGTCGCAACCGCCGTCCGCGGCCGCCGCCACCGCTTCCCTCTCATCCTCGACGAATACGTCCTCGAAAGTTTCGCCGTGAACTTTGTGCTCGTGATCGTTCGCCTTCGTCATGCTGCTGCTCGTCTTCACCTTCTTCGAACTCCTCGGCGACATCATCCGCAACAACGCTCCCCTCGTCACCGTCGGCGACTATCTGCTCAACCTCATGCCCTCGATGATCTACGTCAGCGCGCCCTTGGGAGTTCTCATCGCCGTCCTCGGCACCTTCGGCGTCCTCAATCGCACCAGCGAGCTCACCGCGATGAAAACCACCGGCATCAGCCTCTACCGCGTCGTCGCTCCCGTCATGGTCATCGCCGCCATCCTCGCCCTCACCCTCTTCGTCTTCGACGACCTCTACCTGCCCGCCACCAACCGCCGGCAGGAGGCGCTCCGCATGGGCATCAAGGGCAAGCCCGCGCAAACCTTCCTCCGCCCCGACCGCAAGTGGATCTTCGGCGAACAGCGCCCCGGCGAGCCCGGCCGCATCTACTACTACCGCTTCTTCGATACCGACCGCAATCAGTTCGCCGACCTCACCGTCTTTGAATTCGACCCGCAAACTTTTCTCCTCACCCGGAGAATCTTCGCCAGCACCGTCACCTGGCAGCCCGCCCTCAAGCGATGGGTCTTTGAGAACGGCTGGCAGCGCACGTTCAGCGGCGACGAGGTCAAGCAGTATCAGCAGTTCGAGCTCTCCACCTTCCCTGAACTGCGCGAACAGCCCGAGTACTTCAAGAAAGAAGTTCGCCTCGCCGCGGAGATGAATATTCGCGAGCTCGAGCACTACATCCGCGACCTGCAACAGAGCGGCTTCGATGTCGTCCGCCTGCAGCGTCGCTCTCTTCCACAAGTTCGCCTATCCCGCTCATCGCGCTCGTCATGGCCGTCATCGCCGTTCCCTTCGCCCTCAGCATGGGCCGCCGCGGCTCCCTCGCCGGCATCGCCGTCGCTATCGGAATCGCCATCGTCTACTGGGTTGTCGCCAATCTCTTTGAAGCCATGGGCAACGCCAGCATGCTCCCTCCCGCCCTCGCCGCCTGGAGCCCCGACATCCTCTTCGCCCTCGCCGGCGGATATCTCCTGCTGCGCGCTCCCACTTAATCTGCCTCCCGCGCTCCCCATCCCGGCCCTGTTCCCGGTAAGACCGCACTCCTTCGCGGGCTCGCCCCCGCTCTCGCGCATTTAACATTGAGACTGCATGGCCAATAAACTCCAGCCTCTCTATCCCTACCTGAAGCGCTATCGCTGGCCGATGGCGTTCGGCGGAGTTTCTGTGCTGCTCGCCAACGGCGCCTGGGTCGTCTTTCCCCTCGTCATCGAGCACGCCATGAATGACCTCAAGCTTGGCGCCACTCACCGCCAGATCTTTTTGTATGCGGTCGCCCTGGTCGCGCTCGCCTGCTTCAAAGGCGTCTTCCTCTTTCTCACCCGCTGGATCCTGATCGGCGTCTCCCGCGACATCGAGTTCGACCTCCGCAACGACCTCTTCCTCACCCTCGAAAAGCAGCCGCCGGAGTATTACCAGCGCAATCGCACCGGCGACATCATGGCCCGCATGACCAACGACCTCAATGCCGTCCGCATGCTGCTCGGCCCGGCCATCATGTACAGCGCCAACACCATCGTCTTCACCGCTCGGCGCCCTCTTCTTCATGTGGCGCATCAGCCCCCGTCTCACCCTCTTCGCGTTCCTGCCCCTGCCCCTCGCCAGCGTGCTCATCCAGACCTTCGGACGAAAAATCCATCAGCGCTTCGAACGCATCCAGGCAATGTTCTCCGAAATCTCCGCCCGCGTGCAGGAGAATTTCTCCGGCGCCCGCCTCGTCCGCGCCTTCGCCCAGGAGGAAGCTCAGGCCCAGCGTTTGAACTCGACAACCTCGAATACATCCGCCGCAGCCTCCCCCTCGCCCGCCTCGTCAGCATGCTCTGGCCCATGCTCGAGTTCACCTCGGACTCGCCATCGTCCTCGCCCTCTTCTTCGGCGGCCGCGAGATCCTCAATGTCCGCCTCTCCGTCGGCGGATTCACGTCGCCTTCCTCGTCTACCTCGCTGCAGCTCACCATGCCCATGATCGCCCTCGGCTACGTCGTCAATCTATTCCAGCGCGGCACCGCCTCCGTCACCCGCATCCACGAGATCCTCACCGCCGAAGCCCAGCCATTGACGACTGCCGCAGCCCGGCCCGAGCTCGCGCGGCGATCCGCCTTCGCGGCGAAATCGAATTCCGCAATCTCACCTTCGCCTACGGCGACCGCCCCGTAGCTCGACAGATGTCTCCCTCCGAATTCCCGCGGGCACCAGCCTGGCCATCGTCGGCCCCACCGGCTGCGGCAAAACTACCCTCGCCAATCTCATCCCCCGCCTCTACGACGCCGCTCCCGGCATCGCTCCTGCTCGACGGCCGCCCCATTCGCGAATACCCGCTCGACACTCTGCGCAGAAACATCGGCTTCGTTCCGCAGGAGACGTTTCTCTTCAGCGAGACCATCGCCGAAAACATCCGCTTCGGCGCGCCCGACGCCACTCAGCAGGACATCGAGCAGGTCGCCACCGCCGCCCACATCGCCGGCGACATTCGCCGACTTCCCCCGCGGCTTCCAGACGCTGGTCGGCGAGCGCGGCATCACTCTCTCCGGCGGCCAGAAGCAGCGCGTCGCTCTCGCCCGCGCCCTCTTGCGCGAACCCCGCATCCTCGTCCTCGACGAAGCCCTCGCCAGCGTTGATACCTACACCGAAGAGCAGATCCTCACCGGCCTGCGCCATAGAATGCAGGGCCGCACCACTCTGCTCATCTCCCACCGCGTCTCCACCGTCCGCCATGCCGACCAGATCGCCGTCCTCATGGGTGGCCGCATCGTCGAGCTTGGCACCCACGAGCAACTCCTCGCCCAGGGCGGCTACTACACCGACCTCTTTCAGAAGCAGCAGTTGGAAGAGGAACTCGCCGTCACCGGCTAGCCTCGCCCACGCCAAACACTTTCACGATCACCCGCTTGCTCCTCTGCCCGTCAAACTCCGCATAGAAAATCCTCTGCCACGTTCCCAGGTCCAGCTGCCCGCCCGTCACCGGAAGCGTCGTCTCGTTATGCAGCAACAGGCTCTTCAAATGCGCGTCCGCATTGTCCTCGCCCGTCTGATGGTGGCGATAATCAGGCCGCGCCGGCGCCAGCTCCTCCAGCCACTTCTCAATATCGTGGATCAGCCCGCTCTCATGATCGTTCACATAAATTGCCGCCGTTATGTGCATCGGCGAAACGAAACATAGCCCGTCGCTCACTCCGCTCCGCGCCACGATCTCCTCCACCTGCGGCGTGATGTGCACCATCTCCCGGCGCTTGCGCGTCTCAAAAACTAAATATTCAGTATGCGATCGTGCGGTCCCCGTCGCGTCTTTGGCAGTTTGTTGGCGGCTCATAGCTTTTAGGATGAAGCCCTGCCGTCCCCCGCGCAAGCCTCCCCGGATTTCGACTCAGGCCCTATACTGCGCCCATGCCGCCCGCCCTTCTCCATGTCGCCTCGACCAACGCCGGCAAGCTCCGCGACTTCGCCGTCGCAACCAGTCTTTTGAATGTTGCAATCCAGCCGCTCCCCGGCCTCGCCGCCATCCCCGCGCCTCCTGAAGACTCCCCGACCTTCGACGCCAACGCCCGCAGCAAGGCCGAATACTACAGCCGCCTCGCGCCCGGCCTCTGGGTCCTCGCCGACGACTCCGGCCTTGAGGTGGACGCGCTCAACGGCGCTCCCGGCGTCCGCTCCGCTCGCTTCGCCGCCGACTCAGGCTTCACCCCGTCTCCCGACTCTGGCTTCACCCCGTCTCCCGACTCTGGTTTCAAATCCTCCACCGTCTCACCCGACGCCCTCAACAACGCCTGCCTCCTCGACCGCCTCTCTACCGTCCCCTCGCCGCTCCGCACCGCGCGCTACCGCTGCGCCCTCGCCGTCGCTCGTGACGGCATCACCCTCCACACCGCCGAAGGCACCGTGGACGGCCTCATCCTCTCCGCCCCTCGCGGCACCGCAGGCTTCGGCTACGATCCCCTCTTCTGGCTTCCCTCGCTCGACAAGACCATGGCCGAGATTGACCTCGCTACCAAACAATCTCTCAGCCATCGCGGCCGCGCCCTGCAAAAACTCCTGGAAGGCTGGCGCTAAAACCTCGCGCAGATCACCAGCCCGATCAAACTCAACCATCGCCTCGGCTTGACTGTGCTCTCTTTACCCACCAAAATGTAAAGTTGCACCTCACTCCCACATCCCGCTCTGGAGATCCCCAACATGGCCACCGCTGTTAGCCCTGTCGCCGCGCGGCGGGGAGTGCAACCTCTGCGTCCCGGCGAGGGCCACTCCTTCCTCCTGCGCAAACTGCATTCGCTGAGCGGCATCATCCCCATCGGTGCATTTCTCATCGAGCATCTCGTCTCAAACTTCGAAGCCCTCAAAGGTCCCGCCGCCTACGCCGCACAAGTAAAGTTCCTCAACGCGCTGCCCTTCGCCCGCGTCCTTGAGTGGACGTTCATCTTCATCCCCCTCCTCTATCACGCCCTCTACGGCGTCTATATCTGGATTCGCGGCAAGTCCAACGTCGTCTACTACCCCTGGGCCGGCAACTGGATGTATGTCGCCCAGCGCTGGACCGGCCTCATCGCCTTCGCCTACATCGCGCAGCATATTTACCGCCAGCGCTTCACCGGCGTCAGCCTCCCCGAACATCCCGGCGCTGCCTTCCACAAAGTCCAGGTGGAGCTTTCAAATCCCTGGATGCTCGCCGTCTACGTCATCGCCATGATCGCCATCTGCTGGCACTTCAGCTACGGCATCTGGCTCTTCTCCGCGAAGTGGGGCATCACTCCCGGCGCTAAAGCGCGCAAGAATTTCGGCTGGGTCTGCGCCGCCGGCGGCACCGTTCTCTGCCTCATCGGACTCGCCAGCATCTACGCCTTCGTCAGTCCAAAGTATGCCAACGCACCCGCGGACCTGACGCCGCAGCAGATTCAGAGCGGCACCTATACCTCCGGCACCACGCCGACCCCGTAGCACCAGCAACGAAAGGACAAGATTCAGCAATGGCAACGGCCCCAAAGGTGATCGTAGTAGGAGGAGGACTGGCTGGCCTGGCGGCGACCATCAAGATCGCCGAGGCCGGAGCCGACGTCGAGCTTTTCTCCATCGTCCCGGTCAAGCGCTCCCACTCCGTCTGCGCCCAGGGCGGCATCAACGCCGCTAAAAATCTCAAAGGCGAGGGCGACACCACCGCGCTAGCATTTTGACGACACCATTTACGGCGGCGACTTCCTCGCCAACCAGACCCCGGTCAAGGCCATGTGCGAAGCCGGCTCCCGGAATCATTGACCTCCTCGATCGCATGGGCGTCCCCTTCAATCGCACTCCCGAAGGTCTGCTCGATTTCCGCCGCTTCGGCGGCACCCTCTACCATCGCACCGCGTTCGCCGGAGCCACCACCGGCCAACAGCTTCTCTACGCCCTCGACGAGCAGGTCCGCCGCCACGAGTCCGCCGGCCACGTCAAAAAGTTCGAGGGCTGGGAATTTCTCTCCTCCATCGTGGACGGCAATGGCGCCTGCCGCGGCATCGTCGCCATGGACCTCCGCTCCATGGAAGTCCGCGCCTTCCCTGCCGACGCCGTCATCCTCGCCACCGGCGGCAACGGCGCCATCTTCGGCAAGAGCACCAACTCCGTCGTCTGCACCGGCTCCGCCCAGTCCGCCGTCTATCAACAAGGCGCCTACTACGCGAATGGCGAATTCATCCAGGTCCACCCCACCTGCATCCCCGGCGAAGATAAGCTCCGCCTCATGTCCGAGTCCGCGCGCGGCGAGGGCGGCCGCGTCTGGGTTCCCCGCGAACTCGGCGACAAGCGCGACCCCACCACCATCCCCGAGGCCGACCGCTGGTACTTCCTCGAAGAGTGGTATCCGAAATACGGCAACCTCGTCCCTCGCGACGTCGCTACCCGCGCCATCCATAAGGTCGTCTACGAACATCAACCTCGGCATCGACGGCCAGGCCATGGTCTACCTCGACCTCACCCACATTGATCCCAAAATTCTCGATCGCAAGCTCGAGGGCATCCTCGAGATCTACGAAAAGTTCGTCGGCGACGACCCCCGCATCACCCCGATGAAGATCTTCCCCGGCATGCACTACACCATGGGCGGCCTCTGGGTTGACTTCGACCAGATGACCAACATCCCCGGCCTCTTCGCCGTCGGGGAGTGCGACTACTCCATCCACGGAGCCAATCGCCTCGGCGCCAACTCGCTCGTCAGCTGCATCCACGGCGGCTTCGTCGCCGGGCCCAAAGCTGTCAACTACGCCAAGGGCCTCACGGCCGGCGACACCGGGAGCGCCGCGGCCGCCGAAATAAAACGCCAGCACGAACTCAACCATCAGCTCCTCTCCGCCTCCGGCGAAGAAAATCCCTTCCGCCTCTGGCGCGAACTCGGCGAGCTCATGACCAAAAACTGCACCGTCATCCGCTACAACAAGAATCTCGACGACACCGACGCCAAAATCGTTGACATGCAGCAGCGCTTCAAGAAAATCAACCTCAGCGACAAAAGCCAGTGGGCGAATACCAGCTTCGCCTTCACCCGTCAGCTCGGCAACATGCTCCATCTCGCGCGCGTCGTCACCCAGGGCGCAAGGCTGCGCGATGAGAGCCGTGGCGCACATTACAAGCCGGAATTTCCCGACCGCGACGACGAACGCTTCCTCAAGACGACGAAAGCAAAGTTTGGCGGCGAGCAGGCTGGCCCCAGCTTCGAGTGGGAAGAAGTGGACACGCAATTCATCAAGCCGCGGCCGCGGCGCTATGACGCGGCAAAGTAAACCGGAGCTATCCATGCCAGAGCGCACGTCAGAACAGCGGACAATAAATATCGAGATCAAGCGCCAAGCCACCCCCGACGCCGCCCCCGTGTGGGAGAAATTCACCCTCCCCTGGCGCCCCGGCCTCAACATCACCTCCGTGCTTATGGAGATTGCCTCTAACCCCGTCACCTCGGCCGGCAACATCACCACGCCCATCGCCTACGACTCCAATTGCCTTGAAGAGATCTGCGGCTCCTGCTCCATGGTCATCAATGGCAAAGCCCGCATGGCCTGCTCCGCCCTCGTTGACAAACTCGAGCAGCCTCTCAAGATCGAGCCGCTCACCAAGTTCCCCGTCGTCCGCGATCTCCAGGTTGACCGCAGCGTGCTCTTTGAAAATCTCAAGCGCGTCAAAGCCTGGGTCCCCCTTGACGGAACCTATGACCTCGGCCCCGGCCCCCGCCAGGCTCCCCAGCTCCAGGAAGACCGCTATCCGCTTTCCCGCTGCATCTCCTGCTGCATCTGCATGGAGGTCTGCCCGCAATTCAATGACAGCACCGGCTTCGTCGGCGCCGCCACCATCGCGCAGGTCAAACTCTTCAACGAGGATCCGATCGGCAAGGTGCTCAAAGAGGATCGCCTGCGCGCGCTCATGGGCGACGGCGGCGTGCAGGAGTGCGGCTTCGCGCAGAACTGCGTCGAGGCCTGCCCCAAGCAGCTGCCCCTCACCGAGGCCATCTCCGACATCGGCCGCGACACCGTGCTGCAGGGCCTCAAAGACGTTTTCACCATCTAATGCGGCTGATACTCTGGGTGGCATGAACGCTCGCTTTTTCGCCGTTCCTGCCCTCGCTTTATTCGCCGCAATTCCCTCTTCCTACGCCCAGATTTCGCCAGCCCAGATTTCCCCCGCCCCCGCCGCTCGCGGCTCACGCCCCCGCTCGATCCGCTCCACCCAGCGCAAAGGACGCTGCCTCTGTGCACGCTTCTGCCATCGTCATTGACACTCACGCCGACACCCCGCAGCGCTTTGTGGATGACGGCTACGACCTCGACCAGCCCGGCGCCCAGGTCAATCTTCCCGACGCGAAAAAAGGCAACCTCGGTGCCGAATTCTTCTCCATCTGGGTCGAGCCGACGCAATATAAAGATCACTTCGCCAGGCGCACGCTTGAACTGATCGACTCCGTCTATCAGCAGGCCGCAAAACATCCCACCGAAATGCGCATGGCCTTCTCCGCCGCCGACATCGAGGCCGCGCATCGCGATCACAAACTCGCCGCGCTCATGGGCATCGAGGGCGGCCACTCTATCGAAAACAGTCTCGCCCTCCTGCGCGATTACTATCGCCTCGGCGTCCGCTACATGACGCTCACCTGGTCAAACTCCAACGACTGGGCCGACTCCTCCGGCGACGCCGACGACGCCACCGTCCCCCACACCAAAGAGGGCCTCACCGAATTCGGCAAAGACGTCGTCTACGAAATGAACCGCCTCGGCATGATGGTGGACATCTCCCACGTCTCGGACAAAACTTTCTTCCGCACTCTTGTCGTCACTCGCGCCCCCGTCATCGCATCCCACTCCGGATCCCGCGCCCTCTGCAGCGCCAAACGAAATATGACCGACGACATGCTCCGCGCCGTCGCCATCAACGGCGGTGTCGTGCAGGTAAATTTCTTCTCCGCTTTCGTCAGCCAGCAATACTATGACGCCTATATAAAGTTGCAGCCCGAGATCGCCAAGGCTCAGGCCGAGCTCGACGCAAAATACAAAGCGCTGGGCAAGCCCACTCCCTATGGCGAATACGACAAGCTGCAGCGCGAATGGGCCGCAAAAATTCCCCGCCCTCCTTTCAGCGCCCTCATTGACCAGATTGATCACGTCGCCAAAGTCGCCGGCATTGACCATGTCGGCATCGGCTCCGACTTCGACGGCATCCCTACCAGCCCCGAAGGCATTGACACCGTCGCCGACCTCCCCAAAATCTCCGCCGCGCTGCTTGCACGCGGATACTCTCCCGGCGACGTGCACAAGATTATGGGTGGTAATCTGTTGCGGGTGTTCCGCCAGGTGGAGCAAGTCAGCCACGACCTCAAGGGCGTCGAGCAGCGTCCGCGCATCTCGCAGAAACAGCCCTGAAAATCACGCACGCCACAACGGAGTTCATGACCATGAAATTTGTAATGAAGTTTGCACTAATCGCGACAATCGCCGCCTCGAGCGCTGGCGCCGCCCTCGCACAGGCATCCCTGCCTGACGCCCCCGGCGCTCAAGTGCCGGTTAAAGTCGAGCCCACCGGGCCGACCGCTGTCATTGACACCAGCATGGGTCGCATCACCTGCAGGCTTTTCTCAAAAGAAGCTCCGATGACTGTCCAAAACTTCGTTGACCTCTCCGAGGGCCGCAAGGATTGGACCAACCCCACCACCCACAAAGTTATGAAGGGCGTGCCGCTTTATAACGGCACCATCTTCCATCGCGTCATCCCCGATTTCATGATCCAGGGCGGCGACCCGACCGGCACCGGCACCGGCGACCCCGGCTATTACTTCCCCGATGAATTCGTTGACGCACTCACCTTCGATGTCCCCGGGCGCATGGCCATGGCAAACTCCGGGCCCGGCACAAACGGCTCGCAGTTCTTCATCACCACCGTGCCCACGCCGCATTTGAATGGCCGCCATACCATATTCGGCCAATGTGACGATGCCGGCCTCGCCGTCGCCCAGGCCATCGCCGCCGTCCCCCGTGACGGACAGGACAAGCCCGACACCGACGTGAAAATTATTCGCGTCACCATTCTCCGCGGCAACGCCCCCATGCCTCCGCTGCAAAAGGGCGAGCCCGCTGCTCTTCCCGCGGTCCCAACCACCACCGCGCCAGCCGCTACTCCGGCCCCGGCGCCAACCCCAGCGCCCCAGCCGTAACCCGGGCATCCAGCATCTAATCTTCAACAACGTTTTATTTACTTGAATCAATAAGGAGCATCGAGTGGCACGAGCTGCAGGAACATACGCAATACTGGTTACAAGTGAGGGCACAATCGTGTGCCGCCTCTTTGAAAAAGACGCGCCCAAGACCGTCGAGAACTTTATCTCTCTCGCCGAAGGCACCCGCGACTGGACCCACCCCACCACCAACGAAAAAGGAAAGCGCAAGCTCTACGACGGAACCATCTTTCACCGTGTCATTCCCAAGTTCATGATCCAGGCCGGCGATCCCGCAGGCACCGGTTTCGGCGGCCCCGGCTATCGCTTTGAGGATGAGACCAAGGGCTCCGCGCATCGCTTCGACAAGCCCGGCAAACTCGCCATGGCCAACGCCGGACCCAACACCAACGGCTCGCAGTTCTTCATCACCGTCGCGCAAACCGACTGGCTCACCGGCAAGCACACCATCTTCGGCGAAGTCGTCGAGGGCCAGGATGTCGTGGACAAAATCACCGCCGTCCCCCGCAACAGCCAGGACAAGCCGATCAAGCCCGTCGTTCTCGAAACCGTCACCATCGAGCGCGTCGCCTAGTTCCTGTTTACTGTTACAAAAGGCCGCCTTCGGGCGGCTTTTCTTTTCGCTACGCCCGCCTCAGCGCTTGAGAAACAGCCCCGTCGGAAAAATGTCCTCATCAAAGCGTCCCCGCTCGAGATCGTCGTAGTACTGCGTCTTGTCCTCGTAAGGCATGTGGCCAAAGTGCGCGATAAACGCCGGCAGTCTCGTCTCAGACGCTCCCGGCTGCGGCGGCGCCGTCGCCAGCGCATTAAACAGCACGAAATTCGCCGCCAGCAGGCAAACTCCGCACAGTGCCGCAATGCGCATCAGCCATTGACTGTCCGCCACCAGAAAGATCGCGATCCATAACGCAGTCTGCAGCAGCCGTGCCCCCGGATCAGAAACTCCCAGCCCTTTCCCCGGCGCAGCCGCATACAGCACCGCGAAAATCGCAATCGTCCACCACAAAAAGCTCTGCGAACAACGCGTCCCCAGGCACGCAATCCCCCGTCGCAAAATCAAATAAAGAAAGATCGCCGCCAGCAGCGCGTTCAGCACGAACAGCCCGAGAAATATCCTGTCCCCGAATATGCGCAGCGCTACCGACGCATCAAGGTTCGTTGACGGATTTACGAATCCGAACGACTTCAAAAACGTGTTCACCTTGAACGCGAAGAACGCCCCTGACAAATATCCGATCTTGGTATCAATCGCCGCCTGCGCGTCCGCATTGTGCGCGTAAATAAATCGCCCCGCCATATATCCCGCCGACAGCAACCCCACCGGCAGCAGCGACCAGAGAATTCTGAATCGCCGATACTGCGCCGCATACAACACCACCGCCAGACATGAGAACGCGCACGGAATCATGTGCGTGAAAAACGCCAGCGTCAGCAGGAACCCGAACGCCACCACGCTCTCCGACCCCAGCAGCAGCAATGCGCAGACCAGCATCGCCCACGCAATTCCGACTTGAAAGTTCATGAAGCCGTACCAGAAGTTCACTCCGAGAAATACCGCTCCCGGCACCACAAACCATAAGCTCGAACGCAGTCCCGACACCCTGCTCCGCGCCGCTGCAAACAGCGCAAGCGCCGCCACAAAGCCGATCGCCAGCTGCACGCAGAGATAGAGCTTCGCCGCCACCTTCCACGGCAGCACCAGCCCAAAGAGCGCCATCACCACCGTGTTAAAGCTGTTCGGAACCGGATAGATCTTCAGCCAATATCCGGCATGCGCATGCCCCAGAATCAGGTCCCGCAGCAGCACCGCCTCATAAGTCCAGTCCCCAAAGTCGCCCAGCGCCGGTGGCGACGGATGCAGCCACAGGCTCGCCATAAACGCCAGCAGCGCCGCTCCGCTCAAATAAATGGGCAGCCGCATCGCCGCAGCCCGCCAGGGAGATGCCGTGTTCATCGCGGCCAAGTATAACGGGGTGCACGCGGCACCCCGAGATAAAAATATCGCTGTCCATGCTCCACCAGCGAACCCCTACACACCGATGACCGCGCACAACTCCTTCACCGCGTCCGCGCTCTTGTGCAACGCCGCCGATTCTTCAGGAGTCAGCTTGATCTCGATGATCTGCTCCAGCCCCCGCGTCCCCAGCTTGCACGGCACGCCCACATACAGCCCCGTAATCCCGTACTCGCCCTGCAGATATGCCGCGCAAGGAAGGATCTTTTTCTTGTCCTTCAGAATCGCCTCGACCATCTCGACCGCAGCCGCCGACGGAGCATAAAACGCACTCCCCGTCTTCAGATGCTTCACGATCTCCGCTCCGCCATCGCGCGTCCGCTGCACCAGCCGCTCAATCGTCGCCGCATCCATCAGCTCAGTGATCGGAATGCCCGCCACCGTCGAATACCGCGGCAACGGTACCATCGTGTCCCCATGACCGCCCAGCACGAACGCCGTCACATTCTCCACGCTCACCTTCAGCTCCTCCGCGATAAACGCCCTGAAGCGCGCCGAATCCAGTATCCCCGCCATGCCAATCACCCGCTCGCGGTTGAACTTCGACAGCTTGAACGCCGCCTGCGCCATCGCATCCAGCGGATTCGACACAATAATCAGAATGCTGTTCGGCGAATGCGCCACGACTTTCCCGACCACGTCCTGCATGATCTTGTAATTGGTATGCAGCAAATCATCGCGGCTCATCCCCGGCTTGCGCGGAATCCCTGCCGTAATCACCACGATGTCCGAGTTCGCCGTGTCCGCATAATCATTGGTACCCATGATGTGCGTGTCCCGCTTCTCAATCGGCATCGCCGACAGCAGATCCAGTCCCTTGCCCTGCGGAATTCCCTCCGCCACATCAATCAACACAACATCGGCCAATTCCTTCGACGCAATCCAATGGGCAGCTGTCGCACCCACATTACCCGCACCTACGATGGTGACTTTCTTACGCATGAGTTCTCCTTAATATCCGTTGGGGGAGCGCCGCTACTTCCGCGCGTCCATATTTGCAATCATTCGTGTGGCAAATTCGCTGGTACTGACCTTCGTCGCGCCCTGCATCTGCCGCTCAAAGTCATATGTCACAAATTTCTGCTGTATCGTCCGGGCCATGGAATCTTCGATCAGCCGCGCCGCCTCGCCCCATCCCAGAAAGTCGAACATCATCACGCCGGAGAGCATCACTGACCCCGGATTGATCACGTCCTTGTCCGCATACTTCGGCGCCGTCCCGTGGGTCGCCTCAAACACCGCATACCCATCGCCGATATTGGCCCCCGGTGCGATCCCCAGCCCGCCGACCTGGGCCGCGCAGGCATCGGAAATGTAGTCGCCATTCAAATTCGGACACGCCAGGACCGAGTATTCCTCCGGCCGAATAATCACCTGCTGAAAGATCGAATCCGCGATGCGGTCATTGATCAGCACCTTCGACTTCCACTTCCCCGCTCCGTGCGACTCCCCGATCGAATCCACTATCTGCTTCACCTCCGCATAAATTTCCTTGCGGAAGCCCTCGCTCGCAAACTCCAGCCCCGGCTCGATCAGCGCCGCATTCTGCTCAATGCTTAGCGACGGGTCTTTCTCCAGATTCCCCAGGATCCAGCTCTCGCGCTCCGTCACCACTTGATCGCGAAACTCGTCCACCGCAACCTCGTAGCCCCATTCGCGAAATGCTCCCTCGGTAAATTTCTGAATGTTTCCCTTGTGCATCAGCGTCACTGACTTGCGCCCGTGCTCCAGCGCATAACGAATGGCAACCCGCACCAGCCGCTTCGTCCCCGTGATCGAGATCGGCTTGATTCCTACTCCCGAGTCCGGCCGCACCTTCTTCTTGCCGCCCTTCAGCATGTCGTCGTTCAAAAAGCTGATGAGCTTCGCCGCTTCCGGCGTCCCCTCCTTAAACTCGATCCCGGCATAAACGTCTTCCGTGTTCTCCCTGAAGATCACCACGTCCAGCTTCTCCGGATGTTTCACCGGGCTCGGCACTCCGGCGTAATACTTCACCGGGCGTATGCAGGAGTAAAGATCCAGCGTCTGCCGCAACGTCACGTTCAGCGAGCGGATTCCGCCTCCCACCGGCGTAGTCAGCGGCCCTTTGATCGAGACTCGCAAGTCACGGCACGCCGCTACGGAATCATCCGGCAGCCAGGTTTCAAACTGCCGATACGCCTTTTCGCCCGCGAATATCTCAAACCACTGCACCTGCCGCTTGCCGCCATAAGCTTTTTCAACCGCAGCGTCAAACACGCGCTGGCTCGCTCGCCAGATGTCGCGACCCGTTCCGTCGCCTTCAATAAATGGAATGATTGGCTTGTCCGGGACGCTATACGCGCCGTTGGCATACTCTATGGGCGCGCCCTGCGCTGGTAGCGCGACGCCGTTATAACTTTTTTGCATGGGTATTGTGAGGACTCCGAAAAATGAGTGGAACTGAAAAGGCTATCATCCGAAAAACACGAGTGGCAATGCCGGCACACAAACAGTTAGCAGTCACAATGTCGAATCGAGTCGCTTTCGCCTCTCGCCTCCTGCTCGCCGCCGCCATCCTCCTGTCGCTTTGTGCTCCATCCAACATTCACGCCCAGGCCGCAGCCTCCCCGCTCCCCGTCGCCGTCATCGGCCTCGTTCACGGTCACGTCACCGGATTTCTAAACAGCGACCAGATGCACCGCAGCGACGTTAAGGTCGTCGCCATCGTCGAGCCCGACGCCGCGCTCCGCGAAAAATATCAGCAGACCTACCATCTCCCTAAAGAGATGTTCTACGCCGACATCGAGACCATGCTGCGCGATCACAAGCCCCAGGCCCTCCTCGTCTATACCGACATCGCCAGCCATCGCCGCGTCATCGAGGTCGCCGCCAAACACGGCATCAACGTCATGGTTGAGAAGCCGCTCGCCACCAGTTACTCCGACGCTCTCGCCATCCAGCAGGCCGCCAACGCTGCCCACATCCACGTGCTGGTGAATTACGAGACCACTTGGTATGCCAGCAATCTCGACGCCTACAAGCTCCTCCATTCCGGCGCGCTCGGACCGGCGCGCAAAGTCGTCTTCCGCGACGGCCACAACGGCCCGAAAGAAATCAATGTCGAGCCCGAATTTCTCGCCTGGCTCACCGACCCGCAAAAAAATGGCGCCGGCGCGCTCTTTGATTTCGGCTGCTACGGCGCCGACCTCATGACCTGGCTGATGGATGGCCACGCCCCGCTCACCGTCACCGCTGTCACCCAGCAATTAAAGCCCGACATCTACCCGCATGTGGATGATGAAGCCACTATCGTCCTCACCTACCCCCACGCCCAGGCCATCATCCAGGCCTCGTGGAACTGGCCCTTCGCCATCAAAGACACCGTCATCTACGGCGCCACCGGTCAGGCGCAGACCGTGCTCAAAGACCAGCTGCGCATCCATGAGCCCGGCAAGCCCGAGACCACCCAGACCTCCCCGCCGCTTCCCACCGCCATCGGCGATCCCCTCACTTACCTCAAAGCCGTGCTCGACTCCACCGTTCCCGACGACGGCCTCTCGTCCCTCAAAACCAACATGATCGTCATGCAAATCCTCGATGCCGCGCGGCAATCGGCCCGCACCGGCAAGACCATCCGCCTTGAATAGCGCCCCGCTCTAAAGCAACCGCCATAAGTTTTGAATAAAGACGACGCCGCAATATCTTCTGCCTGCTCGCGAGATTTGGTCTGGATATTTGGCCGCCTCGCGATATGCTAGTGGCAGAAATCCCCCCATCTCTTGCTGTCCTACGCCGTGCCCAACAATCCTTGAAGGAGAAGCAAACCTTGAGCGAATTGCGCAGTTTTCTTTCACTCTCCTACGCCGAACTCGAAGAGCGGAACCTCGCCGCCAAAGAGCAGCGCCGCAAGCGGGTCTCCGCTGACGATATCCGCGAACAGCGCCTCAAAGAGCTGCGCGATGAGTCCCACGTCAAAGCTGTCACCGTGCTCTTCAGCGATCTCGAAGGCCGCCTGCACATGCTCGACTACGACAAAAAGTTCATCGTCAAGAATTGGGACAACCTCACCTTCGACGGCTCCTCCATCCGCGGATTTACCGCCCAGCGCGAGAGCGATCTGCGCCTCGGCATTGACTGGAACGCCTTCTACTGGACCCCCTCCGACATCTTCGGCGCCGGCAAGGTCCTCGTTTTTGGCGACGTGATTGACAAAAATGGCCAGCCCTACGAGGCCGACATTCGCGGCGTGCTCAAGAGCTTTGCCAAAGAGCAATTCAAAACCAACGGCTACACCCTCAACGCGGCCAATGAAATCGAAGGCTTCCTCTTTGCCGGGGCCGACGCCGAGCAGCAGTTCAGCCAGACCCATGGCTTTGAATACGTCAACACCGGCGGCTACTATCACTCCCTGCCCGGCGATCCGCTGCGCACCTTCATTGACGGCGCCGCCGAGGTCCTCCGCTGCATGGGCTTTGAAAACGAGAAGGACCATCCCGAAGTCGCGCCTTCGCAATTTGAAATCAACTACAGCTACGGCGACGTAGTCTCCGCTGCCGATCAGATCCAGCTCTACAAATTGGTCTGCCGCCAGGTCGCTACCCGCCTCAACCAGACCGCCTCCTTCCTGCCCAAGCCCGTCGTCGGAGTCAATGGCAACGGCATGCACACCAATGTTTCCGTCAGCAAGGGCGGCAAGAATCTCTTCTGGAATCCGAAGGGTGAAGAGAAGCTGTCCGACCTGGCATGGTCCTTCGTCGATCGCACCCTCACCTACGGCAACGACATCTGCCTGCTGCTCAACGCCAGCGTCAATGCATATCGCCGTCTCGATCCGCACTTCGAGGCGCCCAACCAGATCAAAGCCTCTGCCGTGGATCGCGGCTCGATGGTCCGCATCCCTCTCGCTAACGAGAAGAGCGCGCGCGTCGAGGTCCGCAGCGTCGCTCCCGATGCAAATCCCTACATGACCCTCTACTCCATCTTCAAGTCCGGCCTCGACGGCGAGACCTCGAAGATCAAGAACCTCCGCCAGGCCGAGCGCTATCTTCCCGACAACATCTACTCCGCGATGGAGCACTTCAAAAAATCCACGTGGACAACAAAGATCCTCGGCGAAGAAGTGAAGACCCGCTACCTCGACCTCAAGCAGGCCGCTGCCGACCGTTGCCCGCGCCTCCTCGGCACCTTCGTCAAGGCCAGCGAGGTCGTCTATCACCACGAGGTCTACAACCAATATCTCTGGAACCGCTTCTAGCCCATCCCCACCGCTCCGCCCGCGACTCATCTCCGGGCGGAGCATTTTTCTCTACCGGTCGTTTTGCCCCACGGCACCCTATCTCGGAGCGGCAACTGACATGGACTTTGAGCAACTGCGGGCATTCGTCGAGGTCGCGAGAAACCATAGCTTCTCGCGCGCTGCGGAGAAAATGTTCCGCACCCAGCCCGCCGTCTCCGCGCAAATCAAGACCCTCGAGCAGGAGATTGGTGCCCGCCTCTTCCATCGCTCCGGCGGCCGCGTCACCCTCACCGAGAGTGGCCGCGTCTTCCTCGAATATGCCGACGGCGCTTTGCTCGCCCGCCGCCAGGCCCTGCGTGCGATGGAAGAGCTCGAGCGCACTCCCCGCGGCGAACTCTCCGTTGCCGCCAACGAGGCCACCTGCCTCTACCTCCTGCCTCAGGTCTTCGCCGAGTTTCAGCGCCTCTGCCCCCAGGTCTCGGTCAGCATCCGCCGCGCCGAGCGTGTCGCCATCGTTGACGCTGTCCTCGGTCAGCGCGTGGATTTCGGCGTCATCTCGCTCCCGGTCAGCGACCCGCGCCTCGTCGCCGAGGTCATCCACACCAGCGAGCTTGTCCTGGTCGCGCCCGCCGAGCATCCCGTGCACCACGCGCCCACCCTCGCCGAGGTCGCGCGCCATCCCCTGCTCGTCCCCAAGCAGGGCCGCACCCGCGAGGCCCTCGAAGCGCTCTTCGCTCAGGATGGCTGCGACGTCGCCCCCAACATCTCTATGGAGCTCGACTCCAGCGAACTCCTCAAGCGCTTCGTCAGCGCTGGCCTCGGCCTCGGCTTCCTGCCCCGCTACGCCGTTAAAGACGACGTCGCCGCAGGCACCCTTCGCATCGTCGCCATTGCCGGCGTTGATCTCCGTCGCGAGATGGCCCTCATCTACCGCAAAGACAAAGCCCTCGGTCGCGCCGGCCGCATCTTCCGAGAAATCGCCGAGAGCCTGCGCCCCGACTCCCCCGCCCTTGCTGTCGGCAAGAAAACATCCGCGAGCGAAATCGTCGCTACTCCCCTGCCCGAAAGACCCCCCGCAATTCGATAAACATTCCGTCAATTTCTGTCACTGCGGCGGATACGTTTGCGGGTCACCCTATGGTAGTTTTGAAGTTGCGCGTTTCGCGCCAGCATCGCCCAAGGAGGGCATAGCAATTGGGAAAAAGCATGATCCCCAAGCGGTTGTTTTTCACCAAAGGGGTGGGCAAACACAAAGAGCGGCTCACGTCATTTGAATTGGCACTGCGTGACGCCGGCATCGCCGCACAGAACCTCGTTCGCGTGTCGTCAATCTTCCCCCCGCAATGCAAACTGATCGCCCGCAAAGAGGGCCTCAAGTTTCTCTCTCCCGGCGAAGTCGTATTTGCTGTCGTCGCGGAGAACTCCACCCGTGAGCCCCACCGCCTCATCGCATCCAGCATCGGCGTCGCCATCCCCTCCGATCGCAACACCTACGGCTACCTCAGCGAACACCACAGCTTCGGCGAAACTGACGACCAGGCCGGCGACTACGCAGAAGAGCTCGCCGCAGAGATGCTCGCCACCACGCTCGATATGGAATTCGACCCGGACAAAAGCTGGGACGAGAAAAAAGAGATCTACCGCATCTCCAACAAGATTGTGCGCACTGCCAACGTCACCCAATCCGCAGTGGGTGACAAACGCGGCCGCTGGACCACCACCATCGCCGCGGCAATTCTCATCTTCGAATAGGCCCCGCTGCAACCGAATCCCAGGCACGCAGACCCTCGCGGTTTGCGTGTCTTTTTTCCGAGACGAATCTCCAACTGCTCGCGACGAATCAAATAGCCGCATGATCGAAAAGAAGAAATCCAAAATCGCTCTGGTGCAGATGTCCTGCGGGCCCGACCCCGACGCGAATCTGCAAAAGGCCGCCGACCGTGTCCGCGACGCCGCCAGCCTCGGAGCGGAAATCGTCTGCCTGCCCGAGCTCTTTCGCGCCCAGTACTTCTGCCAGCGTGAAGACCCCGCGCTCTTCGATCTCGCCGAGTCAATCCCCGGCCCCAGCACCGCCCTCCTCGGCAACGTCGCCAAAGCAGAAGGCGTCGTCGTCATCGCTTCCCTCTTCGAACGCCGCGCTCCTGGCCTCTACCACAACACCGCCGCCATCCTTGAGAGCGACGGCTCGCTCCTCGGCACCTACCGCAAGATGCACATCCCCGACGATCCGCTCTACTACGAGAAGTATTACTTCACCCCCGGCGACAAAGGCTTTCGCGCCTGGAAGACCACCGCCGGCGACCTCGGCGTCCTCGTCTGCTGGGACCAGTGGTATCCCGAAGGTGCCCGCCTCACCACGCTCCAGGGCGCCAACGTGCTCTTCTATCCCACCGCCATCGGCTGGCATCCCGATGAGAAGGCCGCCTTCGGCCACGCCCAGCATGACGCCTGGCACACCATCCAGCGCTCTCACGCCATCGCCAACGGAGTCTACGTCGCCGTCGTCAATCGCGTCGGCCACGAACATGGCGACGTGCGCGGCAATCGCGTCCCCGGCGCCGGCCTCGAGTTCTGGGGCGGCTCCTTCATCGCCGATCCCTTCGGCCGCGTCATCGCCCAGGCCTCCCACGACAAAGAGGAAATTCTGACCGCCGAGGTTGACGTCGCCCTCATCGAAGAGACTCGCCGCCACTGGCCCTTCCTGCGCGACCGCCGCGTTGACGCTTACTCCGGCATCACCCAGCGCTTTCTCGATGCAGCCGGCGACGAGCAGCCGGAATGACCGCGCCTGCAGAGCACCCCTCGCGCCCTTGGCTATCGCATGCCCGCTGAGTGGGAGCCGCACGAAGCTACCTGGATCGCCTGGCCCCACAATCCCGAAGACTGGCCCGGAAAATTCGAGCCCATCCCCTGGATTTACGCCGACATCGTCCGCTGCCTCTCCTCCGTCGAGCGCGTCGAGATTCTCGTCAACGACGCCGAGGCCGAAGAGTCTGCGTGGAAAATGCTCGAGCTCACCGGCGTCGCGCCCGAAGACGTTCGCTTCCATCGCTGGCCCACCGACCGTGTGTGGACCCGCGACTCCGGCCCCATCTTTCTCCGCCGCCACGACACCGGCTCCGTCGCCCTCACCCACTGGAAATTCAATGCCTGGGCAAAATACGAGAACTGGCACAACGACGCCGGCTTCCCCGCCCTCGCCGGCTCCATGCTCGAGCTCCCCACCTGGCAGCCGCAAGTCCGCTCCCAACCCGTCGTCCTCGAAGGCGGCAGCATTGACACCAACGGCCGCGGCGTTCTCCTCACCACCGAAGAGTGCCTCCTCAGCGATGTGCAGCAGAGAAATCCCGGCCTCTCCCGCGCCGACCTTGAAGCCTGCTTCCACGAATTCCTCGGCATCGAAAAAGTCATCTGGCTCGACCGCGGCATCGTCGGCGACGACACCCACGGCCACGTTGACGACATCTCTCGCTTCGTTGCCGCCGACACCATCGTCACTGCCATCGAGCCCGACACCGCCGACGAAAATCACCAAATCCTCGCCGAAAATCTCGCTCGCCTCCAGTCCGCCACCGACCAGTCAGGCCGGCCCTTCCGCATCGTCACCCTCCCCATGCCCGCCCCCGTCTTCTTCGAGGACCAGCGCCTCCCCGCCAGCTACGCCAACTTCTACATCGCCAACCGCCTCGTCCTCGTCCCCACATTCTCTGACGCCAACGACCGCATCGCCCTCGACACTCTCGCCTCGCTCTTCCCCTCGCGCAACATTATCGGAATCCCCTGCCGCGATTTCATCTGGGGCCTCGGCGCTCTCCATTGCATGACCCAGCAGCAGCCCGCTAGCATCATCCCGTGAACTCGCCAACCTCGACCGCCGCTCAACTCGCCGCTGAGCACTTCCTCCGCCTCGCCATCCGCCAGGCCCAGCTTGCCGCTTCCGCCGGCGAGGTCCCCATCGGCGCCGTCCTCGTCAAAAACGGCGTCGTCCTTTCTTCCGGCCAGAATCGCGTCATCCGCGACAGCGACCCCACCGCGCACGCAGAAATCGTCGCCCTCCGCAACGCCGCCCGCATTCTCTCCAACTACCGCCTCACCGGCTGCGACCTCTACGTCACTCTGGAGCCGTGCGCCATGTGTGCCGGCGCCATCGCCCACGCCCGCATCCAGCGCCTCGTCTACGGCGCCTCCGACCCTAAAGCCGGTGCCGACGGATGAGTCCTCCAGGTCCTCAATCATCCCGCCGGCAATCACAAAGTCGAAGTCTCCCGCGGCCTCCTCGCTGAAGAATGTGCCGCCCTGCTGCGCGATTTTTTTGCCGCCCGCCGCTGACCCAATCGCCCCGCCCCATGTGCTAAAAAATCGCGCCCTGTGTGATATAAAAATAAAAGAGGCGCTGGCGTTTCCGTCGCGCTTCCCTACCGCACACATTGATGGACGCGTAGCTCAACTGGCAGAGCATTCGGCTCTTAACCGACAGGTTGAAGGTTCGATTCCTTCCGCGTCCACCATCACTCCCTCGATCATCACTCCCCTCGATAAACAGCCGCTGTTTTGATGGCCCCTCACTAACTCGCCCACTCCTCTCAGCCGCCCTCTCGCAGCATTTCCTGCAATCGAATGGCGTTGAAGTAGGCGCGCGACGCAGCCGTGTTGTCGAAGATCACCCATGCATTTTCGCGCTCGCGAATTCTGCCGGCCAGCCCGACCAGAAATGCCTCTTCGTAATTTGAGTAGTACGTCCGAGGCGATCCGTGCAATCGGTAGTATGCCAACCGGTCGTCCCCGCCCGGCTCCGCAGCCGCACTGCTCCCCGCCGCAGGGTCGGCAGCCACTCGCGCAATTCCCTGCGCCCGCAGCAGATCATTTACCTCTTCGGTGAACCAGCTCGCATGGCGAGGTTCAAGCGCTACGCTTCTCTGGTAACGCCGCCGAAGGCTCGCGAAAAAATCCTCAGCGACCGCAGTCTCGAAGTTAAGCGATGGCGGCAGCTGCAAGAGCAGGCAGCCGGTCTTCTCTTCAATCGGCGCGATCTCTTCCAGAAATGCCTCCAGCAGCCCGTCAACATTTCGCAGCCGTGCGTCGTGCGTGATCGTCCTCGGCGCCTTGATCGAGAAGCGAAAATCCGGCGGCGTCTCTCTCCCCCACCTCAGCCAGGTTGACTGACGGTGACGGCGATAGAAGCTGGAGTTGACTTCAACACATCGCAATTCCCGCGAATAACGCTGCAGGTGCGACCCTTCCCCCGTCAGCTCCGCCGGAACCGACCATCCTGCCGTACCGATCTCATAAATCGCCGACACTATTCAATGGGATGCACGCACTGTGCGACGGAGATATTCGCCGCCCCGGCTTGATGAAAATTAAATTTGCAAATTTCGCGCCTCAGGCAGCAATCGGTAACCGACTCTGCCGAAATCTATCTGTGCGAGACAGACACACTGTGTTAGACAGACGAAGTGTGTCAGAATTCCTCCCTAAGGTTTCGCGCGGGCACACCGGCAGTCTGCTTTCCGCCGGTCGCTAAGACCATTGAGCCCATAAGAAGGAGCGTCACATGATCTACAAAATTCTCGGTGCGGCCGCTTTAGCGCTGGTGGTGCTCGTTCTTGTCGCCCTTGAGGTCCGTACCACTGGTTCCTACGAACGCACTTTCAACGCTCCCGCGGACAAGGTATGGCGCGTGTGGAACGATCCGGATTCGATGAAACAATGGTGGGGCCCAAGCGGTTACACCGCCCCATTCATCAGAAATGATGTTCGCGTGGGCCAGACATATCTGTGGGCGATGCGGTCACCAAAAGGAGAGCTGGCCTGGAACACCGGCGTTTATAAGCAGGTTGTCCCGAACAGCAGGATCGTCTCCACCATCTCGTTTGCCGACGAGACCGGCAAAGCCATTCCTGGCTCGAAGGCCCCGCTCCCGGGCCGCTGGCCAAATGAAGTCACGGTCATTACGGATTTCAGTGAGTCGAACGGAAAGACGAAGGTGACTGTTACCGAGGTAGGACTTCCACTCTTCGCGATGATCCTGTCCAGGTTTGCCTGGATCAACAGTTCGACAAGATTGAGCGCTTACTCTGATGAGCGCAGGCCCGCTAGTTTTGGTTTTCGCTCTCGAGGGATTTTCTGCACCTCGCAAGTAAGAATTTGGCTCCTCAGGTAGGACTCGAACCTACAACCCTTCGGTTAACAGCCGAATGCTCTGCCATTGAGCTACTGAGGAGTGTCTGGGTTGGACGGCAGCCACCTTCACTACCGCTTCCCCAAGTATATCAATTGACCTCGTTCCGGTGCTCAATTTCCGCTCCGTCAGTAGAAGAGGATCGCCACCCGGTAGCGAGAAAATCCCCGGCTGCCGCTGTCCGCGCACGCTCCCACCGCCGCGCTCGCAAAATGCTGCTCCCCGATCTTCGCATCCAGAAGCGGCCCCAGCTTCGTCAGGTCCGGCGACGCAAAGCGCATCACCATCTTCGGTGTCGGCTCCGGCATCTCCCCGCTCCCCTGCGCCGTCGCGCACACCTGCCGCGCCACCGCCGCATCGCTCTCGACCTTGATGTTCCGGATTGCCAGCATGTCGCCAATCCGCCGCTCCACATCGCTAAACGATTCCACCGCCACCGGCGTCGCAAAATCCTCCACCGCAAAAATGTGTCCGCCGCTCTTCGCAATCCCAATCCCCACCACGGTGAATTCAGGATTCATCAGGTTCGCATTGTGCGGCGCCGACTTCATCCAGCTTTCGTGAATGCGGTGCAACGCGTCCGACACCGCGATGTTCTCCGCAATGGATGAGAAGTGCGCTCCCGCCGCCGCCGCCCGCTGCGCCAGTCCCGGCTCCCCCGGCAAGTCGTGCGACAGATTATTCTGCGACGCCATCAGCTCCGCGTGCCGTTGCGCTGCCGTCGTCAACGCAGGATCAAGCGTCAGCGCCGGCCGCCCCTGCGCCGTGCGGTCCCGGTTCGCATCATCCAGCAATATCTGCTGCGGCGTGTCCTCGCCCATCGGACCGCTGCTCTGCGCTCTCACCAGCACCGGCATCGCCAGCAGGATTAGGACCGCAGCAAAGCGGCCTGCCCTCAAAGTTTTCTTCGTCATTGTTCCCTCTTGCGCGTCGGTTCTGTGCGCGTCCATTCCGTGCTCGCCATTGTGTCGCACCGACGCTTGCAGTGGGATGCGCTCAATCAAGTCCGCGCTTGCAGCGCCGGCAATTGGCTCCGGTAGCGCCGCATCAGGCCAAACAATTTCCGCGCCTCCCAGTAGCGCGGAATGTAGCGTCCCGGCTGCGACATGCACCGAAACAGCCACCCCAGATAAAACCGGTCCGCCCACACGGGAATGTGAACCTGGTCTCCACTGAGAAACGCGATAGCCGCCCCAATACAATGGATTGCCGCTGGATAGTGAATGTTTTGCTTGAGGTATAGCCCGAGCCGCTCCTGCGTCCCTCCGCCCACCGTCACCACGATGTTTCGCGGCCGCAATGCCTTCACCTGCTCCACCAGCACCGGGTCCTCAATCGGTGAGTCCGACTTGTAAAACGGCGCGATATAAACATGGTCCGCCGGAACCTTCACTCCCTGCTCCGCCAGCCATTCCAGGTTCCGCTGCGCACTCTCAGGGTTCGCCATGATCCAGAATGTGTCCCCCGGCTGACGCACCTCTGACCGCGCCAGCAGCTCGCGCAAATATGCCAGCCCTGAAATGCGCCGAATCGAATCGTGCTCCAGCCAGTTCCACAGCAGCACCATCATCCCTGAATCCGTGATGCATAGATCGGCCTCCAGCAGCGCTTCACGATACGCCGGCTTGGTCGCCAGATCTTTTAGTGCCGGGGCCGCCGGCACTACCAGCAGCCCGCCCTCCTGCATCCGCTCCACAGCAGCCCGGGCATCGCCCGTGAAGAAATTAATCCCCAATATCCGCCGCTGGTTCTGCGCCATCACCGCGTTACGCCCGCCAGCATCTGGCTCTCGATCCATTCATACGTCTTGGCTAATCCCTCCCGGAGCCGTATGGAGGGTTCCCAACCGAGATCCTTGAGGATCATCGTGTTGTCGCTATTGCGCCCGTTCACCCCGCGTGGCGCATCGAGCTTGTACTTCCGCTTCAGCCGAACGCCGGCAATCTCTTCCGCGATGTCCACCAGCTGATCAATCGTCACCAGCTCGTCGCTGCCCAGATTGATGGGCTCACGGATGTCGCTCAGCATGATCATCTCGGTGCCCTTCACGCAGTCGTCAATGTACATAAAGCTGCGCGTCTGCTGGCCGTCACCCCAGATCTCAATCTCGTGCTTGCCCGACTCTTTGGCTTCAATCACCTTGCGGCAAATCGCCGCCGGGGCCTTCTCTCGCCCGCCCGTCCACGTCCCCAGCGGACCGTAGACATTGTGATATCGCGCCACCCGGCACTCCAGTCCAAAGTCCTCTTCAAAATGCCGGCACATGCGCTCGCTGAATAGCTTCTCCCACCCATAGCCGTCCTCCGGCAATGCGGGATACGCGTCCTCCTCTTTCAGAGGGATCACCTTCGCGCTGCGCTGCTTGTCCGCGTTATAAACACACGCCGATGAGGAGAAGAAATAGCGCTTCAGCTTCTGTTCCCGCGCCGCCATCAGCAGGTGCGTATTGATCAGCACGCTCAGCATGCACAGCGCTTTGTGGTTCTCGATAAAGCCCATCCCGCCCATGTCCGCCGCGAGATTAAATACCAGGGTCGCGCCTTCCAGCGCCTCGTCGCACGCCGGCTTCTCCTGCAGATCCAGGACCGCGTTCTTCACTCCCTCAGAGGTCTGGTACCACTGATTGACCGGCTTCAAATCAACCGCACGGATGACGTCTACCTTCTGCTCAAGCAGGTGCCGGACCAGGTGGCCGCCGATGAATCCACCTGCCCCACACACGACCACTTTTTCGTTTTGCAAATCCATCCGCGTCTCAGTGCCTCCTAAAGATTTCCGACCATTCCATCCACCGCCTTCTTGCTCAATTTTGGGCGGCTGGGGCTTGAAGTGCGTGAATTGCGATCACTCCGGGGCTGTCTTCAGTCTCGGTGCATGTTCCGGCATTGTCAAGATTAGTACGATGTCCGCTGTTACCTGCCCGTAGTCCCAAAAATCATACGTAACCCATCAAAGGGGCTTATATATTGAATTTCATCATGGCTGCGTGGACAAATGCACTCCTCCGCTGGCGCCGCGAGTCACCCAAAGGAGTCATCGGCCTCCTCCTGGTCACGCTTTTTCTCGCCATGGCATTGCTTGCGCCCTGGATTTCCACCGCCAGCCCCAGCGCCATCCATCTCACCGACCGCCTCACCGCTCCCTCCCTCAGCCACTGGTTCGGTACCGATGAACTCGGCCGCGACATCTTCTCCCGCGTCATATATGGCGCCCGCATCTCGATGACTGTAGCCATCTGCGTCGTCGGGTTCTCGCTCGCCCTCGGCCTAATCGCCGGCTCCTTCGCCGGCTTCTACGGCGGCTGGACCGACCGCATCCTCAATATGGTCGTCATGAATGCCTTCTTCTCCCTTCCCGGCATCCTGCTCGCTATCGCGCTCGTCGCCTTCCTCGGGCCCGGGCTGTGGAACCTGATTCTCGCGCTCTCCATCAGCGGCTGGGCCGGTTACGCCCGCCTGGTCCGCGCCCAGGTGCTTTCAGCGCGTGAAAAGGAATATGTGCAGGCCGCCCGCGCCACCGGCGCCGGAGACGCCCGCATCCTCTACCACCACATCCTGCCCAACATCGTGCAGCCGGTACTGGTGCAGGCCGCCCTCGGCATGGCCGGAGCGGTGCTGGGCGAAGCCACCCTCAGCTTCCTCGGACTGGGCGTTCCTCCGCCGGCGCCGAGCTGGGGGGCGATGCTCAACGACGCCCGCACGCACCTCTTCGACTCGCCGCACCTCATCGTCTTCCCCGCGCTCGCGGTCATGCTCTGCATCTTCTCGTTCAACTTCGTGGCCGACGCTCTGCGCGACCGGCTCGATCCGCGCACCCGCCTGGTCATGGGTCTCTAGGGCATGCGCGTCGGGGTAATCTCGGACACCCACGGCCTGCTGCGACCCGAAGCGCTCGAAGCTCTGACGGGAGTGAGCCGCATTCTTCATCTGGGCGATGTGGGCGACATCGAGATCCTGGCAGCGCTCAAACGCATTGCGCCGGTCACCGCCATTCGCGGCAACATAGACACGCACGGCCCCTGCGGCCAGCTGCCCGATTTTGAAACGGTAGAGGTCGCCGGGCACACGCTCTACCTGCTGCACAATCTCGCCGCGCTCGATCTCAACCCGGCGGCCGCAGGATTCTCGGCCGTGCTCTACGGGCACACCCACCAGCCGAAGATCGAAGAGAAAGCGGGCGTCCTATATTTCAATCCGGGCAGCGCGGGCCCGCGGCGTTTCAGCCTGCCGGTGTCGGTGGGATTTCTGACTGCTGCAGAGGATGGACCCCTGCGGGCGGAGATCGTCACACTGCTGCCGTGAGGGTTTTACATGTTCCACGTGGAACATGAGAATTCAGGAACGCATGCGCGGGTTGACGACGACGTAGAGTATGTCGGTTAGCAGGTTGACAAGCACATACGTCAGACCGGCGGCTAAAATGCAGCCTTGCGCCAGCGCATAATCGCGATTGCTGATTGCGGTGATGGTGAGCCGGCCGACGCCGGGCCAGGCAAATATCGTTTCCGTTACTATCGCGCCCGCCAACAGGACGCCGAACTGCAATCCCAGAATCGTCAGCAACGGCACGAGGGCATTGCGCAAGGCGTGACGATAGAGCACGGTGCGTTCGCTGAGCCCCTTGGCGCGGGCGGTGCGGATGTAGTCCTGGCCTAACTCTTCGAGTAATGACGTGCGAATCATGCGTGTCAAAATCGCCGATAGCGCCGCGCCCATAGTCAGGGCCGGCAAAATGATGTATTCGGGGCCGTCGGCGCCAGACGACCGGCAGCCATCCCAAATAAATTGCGAAGAACCAAATCACGATTGGGGCGAGGGCGAAGGGCGGAAACGAGACTCCCCAGAGGCTGACCACGCCCAGAACATGGTCCTGCCACTTGCCGCGATGGCGCGCCGAGGCGACGCCGGCGGGCAACGAAAATATGATGGCAAGCAGGATGGCGGCGAGGGCCAGCGCGGCGGTATAGGGATACCGCTGCAGGATGAGCTGGGTGACCGGGCGATTGAGGCGCACCGACTGGCCGAGGTCCAAATGCACGCACGCCGCGCCAGTAGCGCAGATACTGCTCACCCAGTGGCAGGTCGAGCCCATAGGCGTGCCGGAGGGCGGAGACATCTGCGGGAGGCGCGCCCTCACCCAGCATCTGCTGGACCGGATCGCCGGGCACGAGGTGGATCAGCAGGAAGACGAGCGACACGACGAGCCAGAGCACTGGCAGCGCCAGCAACAGCCTCTGCCCGATGTTCCATAGCAGCCGTTTCAAACTCACGCGCGACGATCCTCTGGAGTGGCGGGGCCATCGAGATTCGGCGGCTCAAGGGTGAGGTCGGGCTCCGGCGGCACGGTCTCGATTCTCACGCGGCTGATCCGTTTTCCGTGCATCTCGACCACGGTAAACTTGCGGCCTTCAAATTCAAACGACTCTCCGCCGCGGGGGATTCTGCCGAGGTGACTCAGGACAAATCCTGCGAGCGTTTCCACTCCGCTGTCGCGGGGCAGGCGCAATCCTGCCTGGGTCTCGAGGTCGTGAATATTCAAGCTGCCATCGAGCAGCAACGGACCCGACGCAACGCTGAGCGGGGGCCGCGGAACCGGATCGAACTCATCGGCAATCTCGCCCACGACCTGCTCGAGCGCGTCCTCTACCGTGACGAGCCCGCTGGTGGTGCCGAACTCGTCTACCACGATGGCGAGGTGCCGCCGCAGTTGCTGGAACTCCTGCAACAGGCGAGCCGACGGACTTTGACTCCGGCACCACGACCACGTCGCGCATGATCTGACGGAGCCTCACCTCGGCGAAGGGCATTTCAGCGAAGCGGGTTTGCGCGGTGAGACGGAAGTGCATGAGCCGGGAGATGTCTTTGGAATAGACGACGCCGATGATGTGCTCGGGGCCGAGCTGCGCATCGTAGACCGGCACGCGCGAATGCATCTCTTCGACGATGCGGGCACTGGCCTCCTCAACAAGCAGGTCGGCGGGGAGGGAGAATATTCTCTGACGCGGGGTCATGATCTCGCGCACCTGGAGATGGGTAAGCTCGACCGCGTTGTGAATGACCTGCTCTTGAAATTTGGGCAGCAGGCCGCCGCGGCGGCTGGCGGTGGCGAGCAGCTTCAACTCTTCCGGACTGTGGGTGCCGGTCTCCTGCGCCGGAGCCATCTGGAAGGCGTGCAGCACCACGCGGGCGGAGCGATTGAGAAAGAGGACGGCCGGCCGCGTGACCCGCATGAAGAACTCCATCGGGCCGGCAACCGCGAGCGCGACCTGCTCGACGCGGCGCAACGCCAGGGACTTGGGCACGAGCTCACCGAGCAGCACGTGCAGGTAGGTAATGAGGGCGAAGGCGACGGCAACGGCGACGAGATGGGCATAGAGCCAGGCGTGCTGGGAGGACCCTGCAATGCGCAAGAACGAAGGCTCGATAAAGCCGGCAATGGCGGGCTCGCCAATCCAGCCCAGCGCGAGGCTGGCCAGAGTTACGCCGAATTGCACTGCGGGAAGGAACTCATCCATCGAGCCGTGCAGACGGGCGACGGCGCGCACGCGAGCACCACCCTGGGCCAGTAACTGCTCCAGCCGGGTCTCGCGCAGACTTACAAGGGCGAACTCTGCCGCGACAAAGAAGCCGTTGGCAAAGATCAGAAAAATGACAAAGACCGCCCGGAAGAGCAGCCACTCAAGCATCGCGATTCTGAGTCTAGCATCGGTGGAATTGGGGCTTGCTACCCTTTTCGCCCCGGTCCGCGTCAAATCACCGGGTTTGCAAACAAGGCCCTTTTGCCGCTCGGGCCTGCAGAAAAAAAAGGAACCCGGCTGGCTGGCCATGCGTATCCCCATGCAGGCAGCGAAAAGCAGTTCGACTCAACATTTGGTGGAGGTCACCGTGGCAGCGCGTAAAGGCAAATCGAAGTTTTGGATATGGACAATTGGCAGCGTAGCGGCGGTGGCAATCATCGCCGTGGGCGCCGTGGTGGCCCGGGGCAGCGGCACCAAGATTGATCCCTCCGCATTGCGAAGGTGACGCACGAAGACATTGCCAAGAGCGTGGTGGCGACCGGCAAGGTGACGCCGATCACCGAGGTCGAGCTGAAGTCGAAGGCCAGCGGCATCGTAATGAAGCTCTATGCCGATGCGAACAGCAAGTAAAAAAAGGGCAGCTGCTGGCGCAACTGGATCAGCAGGAAATTCTGGCCGAAGTTGAAGCGCAAAAAGCCAACCTGCAGGCCGCGGAGGCGTCGGTCGGAACGAACAAGGCCGCCATCGCGCAGGACCGCGTGACTGCATCGGCGCCGGACCTGCCTCTATATAAGGAAGCGTATCAACGCCAGCTGGAGATGCAGAAGGAAGGCGTGGTGTCGCAGCAGTCGCTGGACGATTCGAATCGCGCCTATCAGGCGGCGATGAACAAGCGGGACCAGGCGCAGGCGCAGATTGGCGTAGACGAAGCCAAGCTGCGGCAGGCCCAGGCGCAGGTGGCGCAGGCGCGCGCCAGCCTGGGGCAGCTTGAAGAGCAGCTCAGCTACACGACGGTGGTGTCGCCGATTGACGGCGAGGTGCTCTCGCGCGACGTGCAGATTGGGGATGCGGTGAGCTCGATCCTGGTGCTGGGCTCCACCGCGACGCAGATCATGACGCTGGGCGATACGCACCAGGTCTATGTCAAAGGCAAGGTGGATGAGAGCGACATCGGTCACGTGTATCTCGGGCAGCCGGCGCGCATCAAGGTCGAATCATTCAAAGACAAGACATTCAACGGCAAGGTGACAAAGATCGTGCCGCTGGGCGTGGAAAAAGATAACGTCACGACCTTTGAGGTCTGGGTCTCGATTGATAACCCGAACGGCGAGCTGAAGGCCAACATGACGGCGAACGCGGAGATCATTCTGAGCGAACACAAAGGCGTGCTGACGGTGCCGGAGCAGGCGCTGATCTATGACAACTCGGGCAAGGCGTTTGTTGAGATCCCTGACGCCAAGTCGAAGGACGGCAAGAAGCGCGTGCCGGTGACGGCAGGCATTTCAAACGGCACCCGCACGGAAATCGTGAGCGGCGTGAAGCAGGGCGACGACGTGGTGCTGCAGCAGTAGATGACGGGCCCGGCAATTCAAATTCTGGATCACGCAAGGAGCACGCATGAAGAAGACAGCACTCGCAGTTCTTGGAACAGGCCTCCTGTTCGCCGCCGGCGTCACCGCCTCCCACGCAGCTGAATGCCACTTCGACCGCACGCTGACGGTGGGCGCGCCGACTGTGCTGGCGGTCAACACGGGGTCGGGAAATATCAAAGTGACTCCGGGCAACGACTCGCAGGTGCATATCACGGGCATCGTTCACTCTTCGCATGGCTGGAACAGCGGCGGCGGATCGGACGAGGAGCATGTGCAGGCGGTCTGCAACCAGCCCCCGATCGAGCAGAGCGGGAACAATGTGACTATCGGCCGCAGCCACGACGAGATGTATCGCCACGTGGCGATTGATTACGTGATCGAGGCGCCGCGTGCGAGCTCGGTGACGGCGAACACGGGCTCGGGCAACCTGGAAGTGAACGACATCGCCGGCGTATTGTCGGGCAACACCGGGTCGGGCGATGTGCGCGTCGCCAATATTGGCGCGGATGCGAAGCTGGAGACAGGCTCGGGAAATATACATGCGGACGGAATTCACGGGGCGGTGAAACTGGCAGACGGGCTCGGGAGATATTCGAGTGCAGCAGACCTCAGGCGGCGATATGCGGGCGTCAACGGGCTCGGGCGGGATCGAGATTGCGGGCCTGAACGGCGGACTCTACGCCGAGACGGGATCGGGCGGCATTCATGTCGAGGGCACACCGACGTCAAACTGGCGGCTAAACACGGGCTCGGGAGATATCAGGCTGAACCTGCCCGGCGGCAAGGGCTTCGATCTCGACGCGCAGACGGCGTCGGGCGACATCAACGTCAAGCAGCCGATCACGATGCAGGGCAGCCTGAGCAAACATCACGTCCAGGGCATGGTGGAGGGCGGAGGACCGACGATCCGCATCGAGACGGGCTCGGGAGACATCGAGATTCGCTGACGCAACATTTTCTTCCCCGGCTGCATTCATGGCCTTTGCGAATAGTCCCCGCAGAGGCCTTTTTCTTTTGCGCGGGCGATAATAGACGAGTGAAAGTGCTGCGCGCCATACCGACGGAGTCGCTTCGTCTTTTCGTATTCGACCTCGACGGGACGCTGATTGATTCGCGTGCCGACCTGGCACAGTCAATCAACGCGATGCTGGTGAATTACGGACGGCATCCGTTGCCGGAAGAGGTGATTGCGGGATACATCGGTGATGGGGCGTCGGTGCTGGTGCGCCGGGCGCTGGGCGATCCGGACGACGAGGATTTCGTCTCCGAGGCGCTGATGTATTTTCTCAGCTACTACCGCGAGCACAAGCTGGACTACACGTATGTGTACGAGGGAGTGCATTCGTCGCTGCAGACGCTCGAGAATGCGCTGTCGCAGCTGGAGCCGCGAACGCGCCAGATGCCGAGCATGGCGGTGCTGACGAACAAGCCGATTGTGCCGTCGCTGGCTATTTGCGAGGCGCTGGACCTCAGCCGATTCTTCTTTCAGATATACGGCGGCAACAGCTTTCACACGAAGAAGCCCGACCCGCTGGGGCTGATCCGGCTGATGGAGGAGGCGGGGGTGACTCCGGCAGAGACCGTGCTGATCGGGGACTCCGACGTAGACGTGCTGACGGCGCGGAATGCCGATGCGTGGGTCGTGGGCTGCACCTTCGGGCTGTCGCCGCATACGCTGGAGGCGGCTCCGCCGGACATTGTCGTGGATCATGCGGCAGAATGGACGCGCGCGCTGCTCAGCGAGCAGACGCTATTGCGATTGCAGCGGCAGGCGGTGTCAGCCGAATAGGAATTCCTTGGTGCGGAGTTCTTTCACCTGATCGCGCAGCTTGGCCGCGGTCTCGAACTCAAACTTCTTCGCGGCCTCGCGCATCTGGACTTCGAGGCGGCCGATGTAGGCATCCACTTCGGCCTGCGACTTGAACTCCGGCAGGTCGCCCACTTCCTCGGTCAGATCGGCGTAGTCGGCATTGAGGATCCTGGCCAGTGACATGTCTATCGGGCGGAGGATGGTGGTGGGAGTAATGCCATTCGCTTCGTTATAGGCGCGCTGCACGTCGCGGCGGCGGTTGGTCTCGTCTATAGCGCGGCGCATGGAGTCGGTCATTTTGTCGGCGTAGAGGAATGCGCGTCCGTTGACGTTGCGCGCGGCACGGCCCATGGTTTGAATGAGGGAGCCGGCGGAGCGGAGAAATCCCTCTTTGTCGGCGTCGAGCACGGCGACCAGGGATACCTCGGGCAGGTCGAGGCCTTCGCGAAGGAGGTTGATGCCGATGAGGACGTCGTATTCGCCGCGGCGCAGGTCCCGGAGGAGCTTTACCCGCTCCAGTGTTTCGATCTCAGAGTGCATGTAGCGGCAGCGGACGCCGACCTCGCCGTAATATCCCGCGAGGTCCTCTGCCATGCGCTTGGTGAGGGTGGTCACCAGCACGCGCTCGTTGCGGTCGGCACGGAGGCGAATCTCGGCGAGCAGGTCGTCAATCTGACCGCGGACCGGGCGCACCTCGACGATGGGATCAATGAGGCCGGTGGGGCGAATGACCTGCTCCACGACGACGCCCGCTGCCTTGGTGAGCTCATAAGGCCCCGGGGTCGCGGAGACGTAGATGGTCTGCTGGGCGCGACTCTCAAACTCCTCAAACTTGAGCGGCCGATTGTCGAGGGCGGAAGGCAGCCGGAAACCGTAGTCCACGAGATTCTGCTTGCGGGAGCGGTCGCCGTGCCACATGCCATGCAGTTGCGGAACGGTGACGTGGGATTCGTCAATGAACAGCAGATAGTCGCGAGGAAAATAGTCGAGCAGGGTGGGCGGAGCTTCGCCCGGCAGGCGTCCGGAAAAATGTCGCGAGTAATTCTCGATTCCATGGCAATAGCCGACCGACTTGATCATCTCGAGGTCATAGCGGGTGCGCTGATGGATGCGCTGGGCCTCGGCGACCCGGCCCTCAAACTCCAACTGGGCTTCCCACTCCGCGAGCTCGGCCAAAATTCCATCCACTGCGGTCTTTCTGCGGTCCGTGCCCACCACATAATGACTCTTGGGATAAATGGGCAGTCTTGCCAGCTTCTGCTTGACGGTGCCGAAGAGCGGGTCAATCTGCGACAGGGACTCTATCTCGTCGCCGAATAACTCGATGCGATAGGCCAGCTCGTCATAGGTGGGATAGACCTCGATGACGTCGCCCCGAACGCGAAAGGTGCCACGTCGAAAGTCCGTGTCATTGCGCTCGTAGAGTATCTCGACCAGCCGCTTAGTTATGTCTTCGCGGCGAATGCGCTGGCCGCGCTCCAGCATCAGCAGCATTCCGAAATATGCCTCAGGCGAGCCCAGGCCATAGATACAACTGACCGAGGCAACGATAAGAACATCGCGGCGCTCGAACAAGGAGCGCGTGGCCGAAAGCCGCAACTTATCGAGCTCCTCGTTGATGGTCGCTTCCTTCTCTATATATAAGTCGCCGGAGGGAATGTACGCCTCCGGCTGGTAATAGTCGTAGTAGGAGACAAAGTATTCGACCGCATTCTGAGGAAAGAACTGCTTGAACTCATGGAACAACTGTGCGGCGAGCGTCTTGTTTGGGGCGAGAATCAGGGAGGGGCGGTTGAGCTCCTCAATCACCTTGGCGACGGTGAAGGTCTTGCCCGACCCGGTCACCCCGAGCAGCACCTGATGCAGGTCGCCGGCGCGCACCCCGTCGAGGAGCTGCGCAATCGCGGTGCCCTGGTCGCCTTTGGGCGTGTAGTCACTGAAAAGACGGAAATCCATTGCATCCCTTTGGCCGACGGCCAGCGCGAGCTATTGCCGCGCATTTGAAACCTGGAAGTGACTGTTTAATTTGTGCGAGAACGATACGCGCTTACAACGGCGGCTTCACGTTCCCATATTCATATCTTGAATCAATGACAGATTTGCCGCCGTCGCTGCTAATCTGCTGACGCAGCATGAGGCCCGACGACTTTGAAATCCAGAATCGCATGTCGAGCGTGGTGCCTCTTGAGGACTCAGAGTGCGAGCTGTAAACCGTCGTCATCTGGCCGTTGAGCATCTCATCTTTCGCTGGACCGCAGACATCATTGGGGGTCGCCTTCTTCTGTTTCTCCCGGGCTGCGTCTTCCATTTCTTTGATGGTGCCGGCCTGACTCCACTTGCCATTGATCTTCATATATAGATTGCCGGCGGCGTAGATGATCTCGGTATCAACGTTCTGGTTGCCCATCTTTGCGGTTGAGTAGACATGGGTCGGGGTGTTGTGGATCTTGCTGACGACCTCGTCCAGCATCTTTTTCTCCGTCGCACAGCTCGCCTGCGCATGCAGTGCGGACGCACCTGAGAGGAGCAGCGCTGCGGTTGCGCCGGTCGCGACGAATCTGGCCGTTGTGCGCGGCAATCTGATCCTGATCATTGGGCTAGTGTCCTCTCGGCTATCGTAAACCGTCTGGCGATACGCGGCGGCCGAGCTATGTGGCGGGCTGCTCTTCGGCTATGACGGGGAGCCTGGCCGCATCCCACGCGGCTAAACCGCCGGCCATCTCGATGAGATTGGTTACGCCGGAGTTGTGCAGAATGCTGGCCGCGATGGAGGAGCGATATCCGCCGGCGCAGTGCACGGCGATACGGCGGTCGCGCGGGACTTCGGCAATTCTCTCCTGCAGATGATTCAGCGGAATATTTACGCTCTCGGCAATGTGCCTGGTCGCCCACTCGCGCGGATTTCTGATGTCGAGCACCATGGGCGGCTCGCCGCTCGCCAGCTCCTCTGCCGCCATGGGCGCGCTAACCCGCTCGGTGGTGCGCACGAGCTCGGGCCTGTCGGCGAGCGCATGCATGCCACCGTGCAGGTAGCCGGTGACCTGATCAAAGCCGATGCGGCCCAGCCGGAGGGTCGCCTCTTCTTCGCGGCCCGGCTCAGCGATAATGACGATCGGCCTGGCGCGATCGAGCACGGTGCCCGCCCAGGTGGCGTATTGGCCGCCGAGCCCAATATTGATGCTGCCGGCAAGGTGGCCCTTGGCAAACTCAGCGGCGTCGCGCACGTCGAGCAACTGGGCTCCCGCGTCTCTCAGTCGAATCGCCTCGTCCAGCTCGATGGGCCGGAGGACCTTCTCCATATTTCTTTCCAGCGTCACCCGCTCCTGCGTATTCAGAATCGCGTCGTAGGTGAAATATTGCGGCGCATCGGGCTGGTCGGCGGTGACCAGCTGAATGAATTCCTGCTTAGACATTGGCTGCAATGCGTAATTGAATCGCCGCTGATCGCCGAGTGATGAAACGGTGTCGGAGGAAAGCTGCTTGCCGCAGAGCGATCCCGCGCCGTGCGCCGGATAGACGAGGGTCTGGTCAGGAAGGGTCAACAACTTATCGCGCAGCGAATCGTAGAGATGGGCGCCGAGATCATTCGCCGTCCAGCCGAGCGACGCGCGCAAGTCAGGACGGCCGACATCGCCGATGAACAGCGTATCGCCGGTCAGGACTGCGTATGGATTGGTCGCGCTTTTTGCCAGGTCGAAAACCAGAATCGAGATGGACTCGATGGTGTGGCCGGGCGTCTCGAGCACCTGCAAACGCATGCCAGGAGTTTCGATGGTGTCGCCATCTTTCATCGGCACAAATGCATATTCCGCCTTAGCGCGGGCACCGAGATGGATGGCCGCGCCGCAATGATCGCGCAGCTCGAGATGTCCGGCGACAAAGTCGGCGTGAAAGTGGGAGAGGAAAACGTGACGAATCTCGAGGCCGAACTTCTCGGCGTCGTCGAGATATTGCTGGATGTCGCGCTGCGGATCAACGATGACGGCGGTGGCGCTGGCTTCATCTCCGAGCAGGTAGGAGGCGTGCGCCAGGCAGCCGAGGTAATACTGTTTCAGAATCACAAACTCTTCCCTTCACGCCGGACAAGCCGGTCCACATGATTATTTCGGCTGAGCAACGACACGAAGGTAGGGCTTCACCGCTTTCCAGCCGGAGGGGAACATGGTCTTAGCGTCGTCGTCGGAGACCGAGCCAAGGATAATCACGTCGTCGCCATTTTTCCAGTTCGCCGGGGTGGCGACTTTGTGTTTCACGGTCATCTGCATCGAGTCGAGCACGCGCAGAATCTCGTCGAAGTTGCGGCCGGTGGTCATGGGATAGGTCATCATCAGCTTGATTTTTTTGTCGGGGCCGATGATGAAGACGGAGCGGACGGTCGCGTTGGTGGCGGCGGTGCGGCCCTCGGAGGTGCCCGCTTCTTCGGCCGGAAGCATGTTGTAAAGCTTGGCGATGGACAGGTCGGTGTCGCCGATCATCGGATATTTCACCGCGGAGCCCTGCGTCTCTTCAATATCCGCGGCCCACTGGCTGTGCTTCTCGACGGGATCAACCGAGAGGCCGATGAGCTTGGTGTTCCGCCTGGTGAACTCGGGCTCGATCCGCGCCATGTAGCCCAACTCGGTGGTGCAGACGGGAGTGAAATCCTTGGGATGGGAAAAGAGCACAGCCCAGCCATCGCCAATCCACTGGTGAAAATCGATTTTGCCATGTGTAGTTTGAGCGCTGAAATCGGGCGCCGTGTCATTGATGCGAAGCGACATTCTCGTCTCCTTGCAGTGAGATGATTGAGTTGGTGCCGGGAGGGGGGGTCGAACCCCCACGAGGTTGCCCTCGGCGGATTTTGAGTCCGCTGCGTCTGCCAGTTCCGCCATCCCGGCGGCACCATTCAGGGTACCATTCCGCCTATTCTGGAGTCTCGGTGGCCGGGCCCGCAGCGGGCGCATTCAACTGGCCGGGATGCCGCTTGGGGGTGATCTTTTCCAGCGCCACTTTGAAGATCACGTAGAGCACGGGGATGAAGAACAGATTCAGCACGGTGGAAACGCATCATGCCGCCGACGATGGTGGTTCCGACGGAGCGCCGCCCCAGCGCGCCCGCGCCTGACGCGATCGCCAGCGGCAAGACGCCGAGGATGAATGCGAAAGAGGTCATCAGGATCGGACGCAGCCGCAGCTCGCCGGCTTCAATGGCGGCGTCCACAATGGTGCGGCCCTTGGCGCGGAGCTGCTCGGCGAATTCGACGATCAGAATGGCGTTCTTCGCCGAGAGCCCGATGAGCAGCACCAGGCCGATCTGACAGTAGACATCGTTTGCCATTCCGCGCATTGAAACGGCAGAGCAGCGCACCCAGCACGGCCGTTGGAACGGCAAGCAGAATGATGAACGGCAGCGCGAAGCTTTCATACTGCGCCGACAAGGTGAGATAGACGACGAGAATGCCGAGCCCGAAGATGATGATCGCCTTGCCGCCGGACTCGATCTCTTCGAGCGACAAGCCGGTCCAGGAATAGGCCATGCCCTGCAGCATGTTTTCCTTGGCGAGCTTCTCCATGGCCTTCAGCGCCTGGTCGGAGGAGAGCCCGGGCGCGCCGGAGCCGTCGATTTCGGCCGAGCGGAAGAGGTTGTAGTGAGTGATAACCTGCGGGCCCGGAGTTCTCTGGATGCGTCACCAGATTATCCAGCGGAACCATCTGGCCGCTGTCCGAGCGCACGTAGAGCTGGCGCAGATCCCTGGCCGTCATGCGGAAGGGTTCGTCGGCCTGGACATATACGCGATAGGAGCGGTTGTTGAAGTCGAAGTCATTGACATACTCCGAGCCCATGTAGACCGACAGCGCTCCGTTGATCTGGGCCAGAGCTACATGCCATGGTCTTGGCTTTTTCGCGATCGATGTCTGACCAGCAGCTGCGGGTCGTTAGAGGTATAGCTGGTGTAGAGGCCAGTTAGCTCCTTGCCGGCGCGGCTGGCACCGACGATCTTGTGAGCGACGACGTCGAGGTCCTGCAGCGTATTGCGGCCCAGGTCCTGTAGCTCAAACTGGAAGCCGCCGAAGGTGCCTGATGCCCTGGATGGCGGGTGGCTCGAACAGGACCACGAGTCCGCCGGGGACGCCGAAGAGCTTGCGGCGATAGATAGGCCTGGATGGACGGCCGCGGTGTGCCCGTGGCCCTTCTTCGTGCGTATGTTGATGCGACTTCAGCGGCACGAAGATGACGCCGTAATTGGAAGCGGAACCGCCGGTCAGGCTGAATCCCATGATCGAGAAGGTGCCGTAGACGTCGTCGTCGGCCAGCATCAGGTTCGACGGCCTTTTCGGCGACGGAGCTGGTGTAGGTCAGCGACGCACCCGGCGGGGCCTGCACGACGCAGATGAGATAGTTCTGGTCCTCGGAAGGAATGAAGGCGGTGGGCACGGCCGTATACATATAACCGGTTGCGCCCAACGCGAGGACAAACAGCACCAGCATCAGGTAGCGGAGTTGCAGGACGTGGTGAATGGCGATGCCGTACCAGCGGGAGACCGCCTGGATGGAGCGGTCAACATATCCGAAGATGCCCCACTTCTCTTTTTCTCCCCGCAGAAAGAGAGCGGCGAGGGCGGGCGACAGGGTGAGCGCGTTGAATGCCGAGATGGCGATTGAAAAGGCGATGGTCAGGGAGAACTGGCGGTAGAGAATGCCGGTTGTGCCGGGAAAGAATGCGACCGGGATAAACACGGATACGAGGACGAGCGAGGTTGCGATGACGGCGCTGGTGACCTCGCTCATGGCGATGGACGTGGCGATATGGGGCTCGGAGTGATCGTCCGAAATATGGCGCTGGACGTTCTCAATGACCACGATGGCGTCGTCAACGACCAGGCCGGTGGCGAGCGTGATTCCGAACATGGTCAACGAATTGATGGAGAAGCCGAAGACCTTGAGGAACGCGAAGGTGCCGATGAGCGAGACCGGGATGGTGATGGCGGGGATGATGGTGGCGCGCCAATCCAGCAGGAAGAAGAAGATGACCACGATGACGATGACGATTGCTTCGAGCAGCGTGTAGACCACTTCGCGGATGGAGTCGCCGACGACGGTGGTCACGTCAAACGGGATTTCGTATTTCAGCCCCGGGGGAAAGGAGGTTGATAACTCCTCGAGCTTGGCCTTCGCGAGCTTGTCGACCTCGAGCGCATTTGCATTGCTGAGTTGCTGAACGCCGATACCTACAGATTCCTGGTTGCTGTATTTCAGATCGGTGCTGTAGCTCTCCGCGCCTAACTCCGCGCGACCCACATCACGCAGCAGCACCAGGCCATTGCTGGCGTGTTTTTGACGACGATGTGGTCGAACTCGTCGGCGGATAGACAAGCGGCCCACGGCACGGATCGGCAGCTGGAAGTTCTGCGACGGGTCAGAGGGCGGCTGGCCCAGCTGTCCGGCGGGAATCTCGACGTTCTGCTCCTGCAGAGCGCTGACCACATCGAGGGCGGTGAGGCCGCGCGCGGCCAACTTCACCGGGTCGAGCCAGATGCGCATGGCATATTTGCGCTCGCCGAAGATGACCACATCGCCGACGCCGGGAATTCTCTTCAGCGCGTCTTTGACATAGATGTCGAGGTAGTTGCTGATGAACTTGTCGTCGTAGCGATGGTCAGGGCGAGGTGAAGGCGGCGCCGAAGACGAAGTTGCTGTTCGCCTTGCTGATGGTGATGCCGGTATTGATTACTTCCTGCGGCAGGCGTCCCTGCGCGGCCGAAACGCGGTTCTGCACGTCTACCGCGGCGATGTCGAGGCTGTAATCGGTGCGAAAGGTGGTCGTGATCGCGCTGGTTCCGTCATTGCTGCTGGTGGAGGAGATGTAGCGCATGCCCTCGACGCCGTTAATCTGCTGCTCCATCGGAATGGTGACGGCGGACTCGACCACCTGCGAGTTCGCACCAATGTAGTTGGCCGAGACGACGAGTTGCGGCGGCGCAAGATGTGGGTACAGGGCGATGGGCAGGGTCGGAATAGTCACCGCGCCCGCCAGCATGATCAGCAGTGCGCAGACTGTCGCAAAAACAGGCCTCTTGATAAAGAAGTCTACAAACACTTAGGGTGTCTCTGCTTTCTTCAGCCAAGAGGCTGTACTGGGGCTCCATCAACCAGAAATTGCGTGCCGGAGACGATCACCTTATCTCCAACTTTCAAACCGGACGGCACGTTATAGGTGTTACCCACGGTTTCACCAAGCGTGATGGCTCTCTGCTTGGCCACGTAACCCTGCCCGGAGGCCTCGGCCACGTAGACGAACGCCTGGTCGCCGATTCGGTTTACCGCGAGCACGGGAACGACGGTGCTGGGCTTGACGTCCCAGATGACTTTGGCGGTGACCAGCTGGAGATTGCGCAGCTTCTCTTTGCTGCCGGTGACCGGCGTCTTGACCAGAATTCCCTGCAGCTGATTGTCCACCTGCGGGGAGATGAAATAGATCTTCGTGTCGTCGAGGTCGTTGCCCTTGGTATCCATCAATTGAACGGGCAGGCCGTTGCGAACCTCGGCGGCGCGCTCGGCGGGTATATAGATGTAGGCCTCGAGCTCGTCGTTCTTATCCACCGTGGTGAGCAGGGTGGTGGGAGAGACGTAATCGCCGAGGTGGACGGGGATGTCGCCGACGATGCCGTCAAACGGCGCTGCCAGACGGTAGTATCCCAGCTGCTGCTTCTGCGACTGATGCCGGCGACGTTGGCTTCGTAATCGTTCTGGGCGTCTTTGAACGCCTCCTCCGCCTGCTCCATCGCGTCTCTGCTGATGACGCCGTCGGCATAGAGTTTGCGCTGCCGCACGACCTGGACCTGTTGATAGTCGTAAACAGCGAGCTTCTGCTGCTCGGTGGATTGCTGCTGGGCGAGCGAGGCCTTCTGCTTGAGCGGATCAATCTCCATCAGCACCTGGCCGGTCTTGACATGATCGCCGGAGTGGACATTGATCTTGACGATGTTGCCATCAACCTGTGGCTGAATGGTGGCCGACTGCCGGGATTTAATTGTCGCCACGAATTCGTCGCTGCGAGGGACGGGGGCCATGCTGATGGCGGAGATCTGGACGGGCAAGGCGTGCATGCCGGCCTGAGGAGCGGCAGCGGGCTTTTGGCACGCGGCCAGGGCAACGACAGCGAGCGTAAGAAACGGCAGCAGCACTCTGCTGCGAAGAACCGTGTAATGAGACATGGACATCAGTGGCCTTCCCTGAATCTTGTAGCTAAAGTTGCTTTTTGGATGATCTTGCGGGCGGAGCTTTGTGAAGTTCGGTCTTTGATGGTCAAGGGTGCAAGAAGTCGCAAATTGTTTCCAGAAATAGTGATTCAACGATATCTTAATGCCGGTGCGGTGGCTGAAGCGCTGGTATTTCGCAGTGTAAATACGTTGGACTATCCCACGGTCATTGCTGCTGCGGGCTGAAAAGCGTGTACGGGCTGAAAAGGCGAGGCCGGCCAGGTGCCGGTTCCGGGTTGGCACAGGGGAATTCAGTTTGATTGCTGATCGCCCGCGGTGGCTGTGGCGGGCTCGCCGGTTGAGGCGCTGGTGGATTCAACGTCGCCGGGAGCCGGGTGCTCTGCCGGAGTCAACGGAATTCGCACGGTGAAGCGGGTGCGACCGGGGCGCGACTCGAGCAGTATCTCGCCGCCGCATTTCGCCACTTTGCGCTGCACAATATCCAACCCAAGGCCGGTGCCTTTGCCGACCTCTTTGGTGGTGAAGAAGGGATCGAAGATCTGATTTTGCAAATCGGGCGGGATTCCGGGGCCGTTGTCTTCGATGGCGACGGTGATGGCTCCGGGCTCGACGGCGGTCTCGATCAAAATTTTCCCGCCTTCGGGGACGGCGTCAATTGCGTTGTCCAGCAGGTTGGTCCAAACCTGCGGCATTCCATTGGTAGCGATATGCAATGGCGGCAGGGAGGGCGCGAACTTCTTTTCGAGATGGATATTTTTGGAGCGAAGTTTGTAACCCAAAATCAGCAATGCGCTGCGCAGGGTGTCGTGGACGTCCATGTTGCGGTCCCCGACCGAGCCGGAGGAGTATTTCTTCACCGCGGTGACGAGCTCGGTGATGCGGGAGACACTCTCCTCAACCGTCTGCAGCAGCCCCATGCTGGAGCCGAGCGCCTCGAGCCAGTTGAGGGCGTCGGAAAAGACCTTGCCTTTTAACTCGTGCTGCGCGCAGTCAAGGTCCTCAATGGTGAGGCCCTGGCCGACGAGCGGGGGAGCGAGCTTCCAGGCGTTTTCAACGCCATGCTGCTCCAGCCAATCGGCCATCTTCTCTTCCCTGTCCGACTGCTCGAGGGTGCCGAGGCCGGATGCGGGAGCACCGCCGTAGATGCCCTGCTGCAAGTGAGCGAGGCATTCGAGCTGATCGGTGGTGAGGGGGGACTCGCACAAGCGCAAACTAATCTGCTGCATGCGAATCAGATTTTGCCGCAGCTGGGCCGCGGACCGCTGCGCTGCCGCACTGGGATTGTTGAGCTCATGCATGAGGCCGGCGGCGAGGGTACCGATAGAGATCATCTTTTCGCGCTGCATGACGGTGAACTGGAACGACTGAATCCGCTTCGCCAGGCTGCCCATGATGGCCTTGCGAATCTCGGGGCAGTGGGTCATCAGCTCGGTGATGTCAGGGGGAGGAATTCGCAGGAAGGTGCTGTCTTTGGTGATCTCGAGCTCGGCCCGGGTGGGCTCGCCGGTGAAGAGCGGGGACTCGCCGACGAGTTCGTTGCCCTTGCTTTGGGAGAGCAGCAGGCGGTCGTTGCCGGTGGGGAGAAACAGGTTGAAGGCTCCGTCGAGATGGACCCAGAGGTCGGTAATCAAGGTGCCGGGGGTGACCGGCTTGTCTCCCACCGACGCGTAGAGGAGCTCAGCGCGGCCGATGAGGGCCCGTTGTTCTTCGCAGAGGCTTTGGAAAATCGGCACCTGGCGCAGGCGATCGATGAGTGCGTCTATGCCGCCGGGATAACTCGATGCTGGCAGGTTGCGAATCATCTGCTATACGCCCGCCAGATATTGATGTGCAAAACGGACCGCCATGGAGCCCTCGCCGACCGCTGAGGCAACGCGCTTGATGGAGCCGTAGCGGACATCGCCGGCAGCGAAAACTCCCGGCATGCTGGTCTCGAGCATGTAGGGATCGCGGGCCTCGGGCCAGCCGGGCGGGCGCTTGCCATCGTGCATGAGGTCACGGCCGGTGAGGAGAAAGCCCTTGAGGTCGCGCTGCACTATCTGTGGCAGCCAGTCGGTATTCGGCTCAGCGCCGATGAAAACGAAGAGAGAGCCAGCGTCCCACTCCTCTTCGCCACGGGGAGTTTTGACGCGAATTGACGACAGCCGAGCCGTCCCTTTTGCCTCAATCACCTGGGTTCCCGTTTCCACTCGAATATTGGATGTGCCAGCAATCTGATCGATGAGGTATTTCGACATGCTATTTTCAAGCGAAGCGGCGCGGACGATCATTACAACTTCTTTGGCATATTGGGAGAAATAGATGGCTGCCTGGCCGGCGGAGTTGGCCCCGCCGACGATGTAAACCGACTCATTCTGGCAGGCTTCGGCCTCAGAGAGGGCGGCGCCGTAATAGACGCCGGCTCCGGTGAACTCTTCCAGACCCGGAATCTCCATCCGCCGGTAATCAACGCCCATGGCGAGGAGGAGAACGTGGCAGGAAATCTCCTGCCCGCTGGCCAGCTTGACGATGCGATAGCGGTCATCGAAGCGGACGCTGAGAGCCTCCTGGGTAAGAAACTCGACGCCGAATCGCATGGCCTGCAAATAGGCGCGCTGGGCGAGCTCGGCACCGGTGACGCCGGTAGGAAAGCCGAGGTAGTTCTCAATGCGCGAGCTGCTGCCGGCCTGTCCGCCGGGCGCGGCCGGCTCCAGGATGAGCGTGCGCAATCCCTCTGACGCTCCGTAGACACCGGCGGCAAGTCCGGCGAGTCCGGCACCGACGATGATGAGGTCGTAGAACTCCTTCTCCGCCTCGGTGTGGAGGCCGACGCGGGTGGCGAGCTCGGTGCGGCTGGGCTGGACGAGGGCGTTCCGTCGGGAAAGAAGACGACGGGGAGGCGGGAGTCATCGAGGTTCCGCTTGCGCAGGAGGCCCGCGACCTGCTCATCGGATTCCGGATTGAGCCACTCGAAGGGGACGCCGTTGCGGGCGAGAAAGTCGCGCACCTCATGGTCCTTGCGCGACCAGCGCGGGCCACGACTCGCAGGCCTTCATAGGGAGCTTTGTAGCCCTGGCACCAGGTGCCGAGCAGATCGTCGAGCACGGGGTAGAGCTTTTCTTCCGGCGGGTCCCACGGCTTGGTGAGGTAATAGTGGATTTTGGCGGAGTTGATGGCGCGGATGGCGGCCTCAGTGTCGGCATAAGCGGTGAGCAGGGTGCGGCTGGCGGCGGGAGCGAACTCGATGCTCTTCTCGAGAAACTCGACGCCGGTCATTCCGGGCATGCTCTGGTCAGAGACGATCAGCGCGACGGCATCGCCGCGCGCTTCAACTGGCGGCAGACGTCGAGGGCGGCGGGGCCGGAATCGGCCTGCAGGATTCGATAGTCGCGTCCATAATGGTTGCGCAGGTCCCGCACCACGCTCTCGAGGACGCTGGCGTCGTCGTCTACGGCTAAAATAACCGGCTTATTTGCCATGCATATCTTCCGGAGCCGGGGAGTTCGATGCCATTCCATCTCCAAACGGCTCAAGTACTTGTTGCCATTCTACCTTTGTAAAAGCGCGAACCGCCGGGGGGGCGTGTCAAAAGGGGAAGTGGGTTGGGGTGGGAGGGGGTGGGGGTAAATTTTGGGGGAAGGTCTGCATGGATTGGTGGGGGGGACGATGTAGCTTTTGTATGTTTTAGTAGGTTGATTTTTTCCGGGTCACAAACTCATGACAAAAGTAATCCTAGCCGACGTGCAGGCGATCTTCCGGACCGGTGCTGCCAAGGTGCTGGCTGTAGAAGACGACCTGAGAATTGTGGGGCAGTGTGATGATCTTCCGCGCCTGCTGGCGGCCATCACCAGCTTCCACCAATCCGTGATTATCATGGCGTCGTCGCTGCGCCCTGACTTTCCTCAACTGCTGGCGCAGCTAAAAGACTGCTCGTCGCGGGCCATCATTATTGGTGAAGATGCCGAAGGTCCACGCCGCTATCTTGAGCTTGGCTTTGATGGCTTTATCCACCGGAACATCTCGGGGCAGGTGCTGGTGAACTGCGTGCGGCATGTCGCCCGCGGCGAAAAATGGGCGCCCTCAACCGACCGGGCCTCTGACGCGGACGAAGTTGACGCGGTGGGAACGCGGGTTCGCGACCGGCTGACGCCGAAAGAGATGAAGATCGTCGGCCTGATCGTGCAGGGTTACAAAAACAAAGAGATCGCGCAGGTGCTGGGCACGACCGAGCAAGTGATCAAAAACTACCTTCGCAGCGTTTATGACAAGACCGGGGTCTCGGACCGGCTGGAGCTGGCGCTGTTCACCATCCACCATCGCGTGCTGGCCGAGGCCGCAGCCCAGGCGGGATCCGTGCCGCTGCCCACTGCCAGCGCCCCGGGTGCTGCTCCGGTGCCGCGAGTCAGCTAGGGCGCAGGTCGGCCGGGGCGAGGGTAGGACAAGGGACGCGGGTCGGCCAGAGGCGCGGGTCGGCTGGGGGCGCAGGTCAGGCCAAGGGGCGCAGGTCAGGCAAGGGTCGGCTAGGGCTTGCCCACCAGCGGCAGCTCCAGGTGTGACGGGTATTCGGCGGAGGTATAGATCTTCTGGGTCGCATCCTTATAGTCAGAGGGCTGCGCCAGCATGATGTTCGCGACATAGGTCTGCGGGTTCCTGTCATAGAGCGGGAACCATGTGCTCTGCACCTGCACCATAATCCTGTGGCCTTTGAGGAAGACGTGGTCGGCCGCGTGCAGGTTGAATTTGTATTCCTCAACCTTGTTTGCCGGGGTCGCCGCGGGATGCTCGTTGCTCTCGCGGTAGCGTCCGCGGAAGATTTCCATGTTCGTCATCAGTTCGTGGCCGGCCATCTTTCCCTGGTCCGGCGTGTCGGGGTAAACGTCAATCAGCTTGACCACCCAGTCGCTGTCGGTCCCACTGGTGGAGGCGAAAATATCGGCCAGCACGTTGCCCGTGATGGTCACATTATTCTTCAGCGGATCGGTCTTCCACACCGCGACGTCGGGCCGGCCGTCTACGAAGCGCTGGTCCTCGACCAGCCACGTGTACCACTTCGATCCCTGGGAATAGGTCGCCTGCACCGGCCGATGGCGGTATGGCACCGGATCGGTAATGCGGGAGACGTAGCTGACGGAGGCATCTTTCTCTGACGGCCTCTTGAAGCCGAGCTCGCCCTTGGGTCCCAGATAGAACGGCGTTGGCACGGACTCCTGCGGCGGCCAGTGGGAGTAGTACTTCCACTCATTCGTCCCGGTCTGAAAGGCGGCGGTGTTCTTCAGCTTGAACTCGCCCTCATCCTTCAAATAGTGCGCGAAGAACGGCGCCTCGAGCTGCTCGCGAAATTGATCGGTGGTGACCTGAACGAAATCCACGTCGCCGAGATGCCGGGTCGTTCCCGCCCAGCCGCCGTGACGCCAGGGCCCGAGCACGAGGAAGTTAATCCCGGTCTTATCCAGCGGCTCGAGCGTCTTGTACTCCTCCTGCGGCCCGTACATATCTTCCTGGTCCCAATATCCGCCGACATCGAGCGTCGGCACCTTGAGCGCGGTCAGGGTGTGCGCGACTCCCCTTGCCTGCCAGTAGGCGTCGTAGGAGGGGTGCTCCAGAAATCCCTGGAAGGTCGGCAGCTGCGATGCCTTGGCCAGCTTGCCGGCGGCGTCAAACGAGCCGGCATTCAGAAAGTAGGTGTAAGCATCCTCATCCAACTTGCCGAAGGAATTTTCCTTCGAGCTCTCCATTCCGATCACGTAGTCGTATCCGTAAGTCTGACGAAATGCGCCGTTGTGAAAGAAGTCGTCGCCCAGCCACACGTCAATCATCGGCGCCTGGGGAGAGATCGCCTTCACTGCGGGGTGCGGATCAATGCCTGCCTCGGTGGCGAGAAAGCCCGGGTAAGAAATTCCTGCCACGCCGACGCGGCCGTTGTTGTTGGGGATATTTTTGAGCAGCCAGTCAACGGTGTCGTAGGTGTCGGTGCTCTCGTCAATTGCCTTGGGATTTTTGTGGTCCTCGAGCGGACGGCACATGACAAACTGGCCCTCGGACTTGAAGCGGCCGCGGATGTCTTCAAAGACAAAGATGTATCCGCTCTTAGCGAGCTCGGTGTAGCGGCTGTTCAGGCTATCGGAATCGTTTCCGTCCACACCGTATGGAGTCCGCTCCATCAAAAACGGCAGCGGGCCTTTTTGATCCTTGGGGCGCAGTATCACTGCATGGAGCTTGATTCCATCGCGTGACGGAATCATGACCTCTTCGCGCACATACTCAGGAAAAGTAAAGCGCTCGGGCGCACCGGCGACACGCGGCAGCGTTTTTGGACCGCTGCCCGAGGGAACCACCATGCCGGTCACCTTGCCGCCGGCGTCGCGGGTAAACGAAATCTCGGCTCCGAACGCTGTGAACTTGTCTTTTGCTGCCGGAGTGAGCTCAACCGGCGGGCGGCGGCGGCCGTTGAGAAAGACTTTCGCGCCGGTGTTGTAGACGCTGGCGACAGTTTCCGGCTCATCGGGATCCTGATAGCGACCGGCGACCTCGGCGGCCTGGACCTCGGTGATGTCGAATGGCTTCGCGTCGTTCTTCGTGTCAGCCGCGGCGGCCTGGGCCGCAGTCCGCAAGGGTGACGCAGTCAAAATGCCGCATAAAAAAAGCAGCGCAACAGTGTGCGCCGCTCGCGTTCCAGTTTTCGCCAGATTCATTTTCTCTTCCTTTTCCTGAGAACTATTCCGAAGTCGCTACAGCTTTTCTGCCACCGATTTCGCCTGGGTAAACAGGAGCAGGTAATCGGGGCCACCGGCCTTTGAATCCGTCCCCGACATATTAAATCCGCCGAAGGGATGTGCGCCGACCATGGCGCCGGTGCACTTGCGGTTGAAGTAGAGATTGCCCACGAAAAATTCATCGCGCGCGCGATCCAGCTTCTCCCTCTGCTCGGTGTAGACGGCGCCGGTCAGGCCAAACTCGGTGTTGTTGGCGATCCGCAGCGCATCCTCAAACCCATGGGACTGAATGACGGCGAGCACGGGGCCGAAGATCTCTTCCTGCGCGATGCGAGCGGTGGGGGCAACGTCGGCAAAGACCGTGGGCTGGATGTAATATCCGCCACTCTCGGTCTCAATCGCGTTGCCGCCGGTGAGCAGGCGGGACTCGCCTTTGCCAATCTCGATGTAGCCGAGGATGGATTGATAGGCCGACTCGCTGACCACGGGGCCGGCGGCAAAATTATCCGCCGGGTCGCCGGAAGCAATGGACTCCACGCGCTGCTTGAGCCGCGACACAAAAACTTCATAGATCTTCGAATCCACAATGGCGCGCGAACAGGCCGAGCACTTCTGCCCGTTGAAGCCGAAGGCGGCCGACGCCACGCCCTCAACTGCGGCGTCGAGATCGCAGTCCACATCCACGATGATGGAATCTTTGCCGCCCATCTCGAGCACAGTGCGCTTGATCCAAATCTGTCCGGGCTGGGCGACGGCCGCGCGGGCGTGAATGTCGAGGCCCACTTCTTTAGAGCCGGTAAACGCGATGAAGCGCGTCTTAGGATGCTCGACAATCGCGTTGCCGAAGGTCGCGCCCGAGCCGGGGCAGAAGTTGACTACGCCTGGCGGGAGGCCGGCCTGCTCAAGCAGATCGAAGAAGCGCGCCGCAATGGTCGGAGACTCGCTCGACGGCTTGAGCACCACCGTGTTGCCGGTAACGATCGCCGCCGCGGTCATGCCTGCCATAATCGCGAGGGCAAAATTCCAAGGCGGAATCACCGCTCCGACGCCCAGCGGAATATAAAGCAGCTGATTGCGCTCACCGGGAAGCTGGATGGGCGGCTTGGACTGCGCCAGCCGCAGCGCCTCGCGCGCATAAAAATCGAGGAAGTCAATGGTCTCGGCGACGTCGGCGTCGGCCTCGACCCAGTTCTTGCCGACCTCATAGACCAGCCAGGCGCAGAACTCGAACTTGCGTTGCCGCAGCAGCTCCGCCGCGCCCAGGAGTAAAGAAGCACGCTCCTCAACCGGCGTCCGCTTCCAGACCTCGAAAGCCGAGAGCGCCGCCTGCATGGCCTGCTCGGCGTGTGCCGCGCCGGCCTTTTGGTGAATGCCCACGACCTGCGCGGGCTTTGCGGGATTGACCGACGTAATCTTTTCCGCGGTGCGCAGCCTGCGGCCGCCGATCACCAGGTCATACTCGTGCCCGAGCTGATCGGCGACGCGAGCCAGAGCCTGTCGCATGGCGCGCGCATTATCTTCGCGGGCAAAATTCGTGAATGCTTCGTTGCGGAACTCGCCCTGGGGTACGCGGGCAGAAATAATTGTAGAAATCTCAGCGGTCGCCATAACCATTCAAGTTTAGACCACCGCGGCGGTCGTTGCCCGCAGTGCTGCCGGCCCGGGTGCTGCCGCCGCCAGTGCTGCCGGCCCGGGTGCTGCCGCTATGCTCCCTCGGCGATGCGCTCGGTGGATCGCGACATTCTCGCCGTGCGCTCCAGCTTCTCCCACGAAAACGGCTTGCCATCAATGGCCCGCTTGATGGTCTTGAACAGCACGATCGAGAACACCTGCCGGTAAGCGAAGCGCTGCAGCCAGATGTGGAAGAGCAGCCATGCGTCTCCCTTGCTGGCCGGGTGCCGCCGCTCCAACAGGAAGGCGAGCGAGGAGGCCAGAAAATCAATGATCAGGAAGGTGAGGAAGTAGACGACGAGCTTGTTGAAGCTGGCGGCATCCACCGTGTCGGGATGGAAGTGCTTATCCACCAGAAAATGAATGGTGCCGGCGACAAACATGATGTCAATGAACGGTGAGACCAACGGGAGCAGCATTTGAAAAATGATGATGTTGGGCAGCGCGAACAGGCCCATCGCACGGTGCCGTAGAAATGCTTTCCTGTGTTTGAAGACGGCCTGCAATATTCCAAACGACCAGCGGAAGCGCTGGCGCATCAGACCGCGCGCGTTCGCCGGAGCCTCGGTAAATGCGAGGGCGCGGTCCTCGTAGACGACTTTGTAGCCCTGCTCGAGCAGGCTCATGGTGAGGTCGGCATCCTCGGCGACGGTGTTGGCGTGATAGGCGCCGTCTTTTTTCACCGCGTCGGTGCGCCATGCGCCAATTGCTCCGGGCACGACGGTGACGACGTCGAATAGATCGAGCGCGCGGCGGTCGAAATTCTGACTGGTGATGTACTCGAGCGCCTGCCAGCGGGTCCAGAGATTTACGCGGTTGCCGACTTTCGCGTTGCCCGCCACGGCGCCGATTTCGGGATCGGCAAAATAGGGCACGAGGCGCGAAATCGCGTCGGGGGCGATGATGGTGTCGGCATCAATCCCGACATAGATCTCTTCGTTGGTCTGGTAGAGCGCAAAATTCAGCGCCTCCGCCTTGCCGGCGTTGGGCTTGCTCAACACCGTCAGCCGGCCGGCAGCAATCTCGTCAGGAAATCTCTCGCGGGTCACGTTGAAGGTGCGGTCGCTCGAGCCGTCGTCAATGACGATGACGCGCAGGTTTTTATAATCCGACTGCAGCACGGAGCGCACGGTGCGCGCGATGACTTTCTCCTCGTTATACGCGGGAATGAGCACGGCGACGGCCGGCTTGTAATCCGGCCCAGCGACCATCTTGCGCTTGCGCAGCCGGTCAATGACCGCGAAGAGCCCGATGATGATGAGGCGCGCGCTCATCAGGACGTCGCCAACGAAAAAGACGGTCACGACAAAGTGGCTGAACGCGGCCAGCCCGAAGAACGCGAGCGAATCCACGCGCGCCGCCCAACGCTCCCGCCCAGTAATCGGAGGCATGACCTCGGCTGTCGTCTTGCCCATGAGCGCCGATACCGGGACAATCTTGTAGCCGTGGGCACGGAGCGTATCAATTAATACCGGCAGTGCAGCGACCGTGGCCGCGCGGTTGCCACCGCCGTCGTGCAAGAGAATGATGCTGCCGCGGAACCACGGCTTGACCTTCATAATTTGTAACTGGTCGAGCACACTTTGCGTGATCTCTGCCGGGGTCTTCTGGGGATGCTCATCCCAGTCGCTGGTATCAATCTTGTCGCCGATGATGATGTAGCCCATCTTCTCGATGATCTCGATGGGGCGGGCCTGATCGTCGGTGTCCGGCTCCTGGTCGATGGAATATGGCGGCCGGAAATAGAGCGGCTTGAGCCCGAGCTTGCTCTCGAACAAGCGCTCGGTCAGGTTGAGCTCCAGCTCCAGATGCGCCTGAGAGATCTCGCTGATGTCGGGATGGGTGAAGGTGTGATTGCCAATCTCATGGCCCTCGCGAACATATCGCCGCAGCAGGCCGACGTTATCCTGGGCCTGCTCGCCGATCACCATGAAGGTCGCCTTCGCGTTCTTCTTCTTGAGGATTTCGAGAATGGGCGGCGTCCACACCGGGTCGGGGCCGTCATCAAAAGTCAGCGCGACTTCGTTGGGATGGTAGCCGTACTGCTGCACGGTGTAAGACCGCGGATAGCTCTGCATGGTCTCCTGCGTGATGAGGCCGGTGTCGGGATCGAGCGTCACATCGCGCAGGCCGGCGCGTGGCGTGTCAATAATGCGCAGGATGTCGCCGTCGCCCTCGGTGTCAACGTCATGGCCGGGCGGAACGACCTTGAGCGCATCCGGCGCGGACTCGGCATTGGGATGATCCCAGATGCCCCACAGGGTGCGGTCTTCAGAGCCCAGCCGCCACAGGGCGAAGGTCTGCAGTCCTAACTCGCGGGCGGCGCGCATTTCATTGAGGGCGGTGACTCCGTCGAGATACCAGACCTGATGGCGCACGTGCTCATCTTCGTCGTCGTAAGCGAAGTGGACATTGAGCGAGCCGGGTTCGAGATGGATGTCGGCGCCGGAGTCGGCAGCGACCTGCCACGCCGACTGCACGTGGTCAAGCACATCAGTGTTGAGCACCTTGGGCTTGACCTTGGACTTGGCGCCCTTCTCCGGAAGCGGCAGGCTCCAGTCGTAGCCGTAATTTCCGATCGCGCAAATGAGCTTGTCTCGGGGAATAATCTTCAGCACCCGCTGCAGATTGGCGACGAACCACTCCTGCCCGGCGACGGGCCCGGGATCGCTGTCAGTCTCGTGCTCGTCATAATTCATGAGCACGACGCCGTCGCTATTCGCGGCCATGGTTTGGAACGTCAGTGTCTCTTCGCTCACCCCGGCATTCACATACAGCCGCAGGTTGTGCGCGTGCAGGTCCTGGTAGAGCTCGGTAATCAGCGCGCGATAGCCATCCTGGGCGTCGTCGGGGATGTTTTCAAAATCGAGCGAGAGGCCGTGATAGCGGGGATTGGCGGCGAGAAATGTATCCATCTGCCGCCGGAAGTTGGCGCGTGACGCGGGATTCTTCATCATGTCGCCGATGACCGCGTCGAAGCTCTGATTCTTAATGTTGTAGTTGTTGACCATGGGAAAGAGCTCAATCTCTTTCTCCGCCTTGGCGTTGGTGATGGTCTGCCAGATCTTGTTCTGGCGGTCAACGTTGCGCACCACGGTGCGGTCCACAACATTGACCACGCGATTGTCTTCAGTGTTCGTGGTCAGGCTTCCGTCGGCCGAGATGACGTGCAGCCACTCGGGAAAGAGCAGGTCAATCTGGTGCACGTGTTCGCGGAATGAGGAGAAGCTGGCCGCGTCATCATCAACGTAATAAGCCGCGCGCAAACCCTCACCGGAATTTAGAGGGATGTCGGAGGGCTTGCGGTCAGTCTTGCGGCGCGCCGGGGTGGTCGCGGACTTCCCTTTGCGATCGCCTTCTGAGCGAATTTGCTCAATCAGCGGCTTGTAATTTTTCTTCGGCGTTACCAAGAGCAGCTCGGGCAGCGCCTCTCGCCGAATTACGGTTACGAAAAAGACGACGAGCACGACCGTGACCACGACGCCGGTAATATCCAGCATTCGGCGAAGCCGCTTCCAGCGCTTGCGCTGTGGGTCATAAAAAACTGGCTTATTGTTGGGCACGGGGACAAGCTCATCCTAAGCAGCGGCCATGGCAAGGTCAAACACTCTCTGGGCGTCACGCGCGGTGAGAGGCCACGGCCGACCGGCTTGTATGATGCTCCGGTGACGGAGTTCGCGCCGCCTCCGAATTTCGATCGCCTTCGCGCTACTGGCGGGCTTTTTGCTGCGCGCATACATGATCCGCCACTTCGCGCTGGTCTCGGGCGACGGATTAGTTTACGGCTCGATCGCCGCAAACTGGCTGCAGCATCACGTCTATGGGCTGGGGTCGGGCGCCGATCTGCACGCGACGCTGATCCGGCTGCCGGGCTATCCATTATTTCTCGCCGCAGTGTTTTCCGTCTTCGGCGTTGGCCACTACTACCCCGCGCTCTGGATTCAGGTGCTCGCGGACCTGGGCGGTTGCGTGCTGATCGCCTCCCTGGTGAGACAGCATCTCGGCAGCCGCGCGGGAGTGGTCGCGCTCTGGCTCGGCGCGCTGTGTCCCTTCACGGCTGCTTACACCGCGGTTCCGCTCACTGAGACGCTGTCAATATTTTGTGTCGCGCTGGCTCTGTTCGCAGCGGACGGGTTGGTGCGCGCGCTCGAGGCGGGCCGGGTGCGCCACGCTTTTCGATGGAGCGGCCTGCTCGGCGTCGCGCTTGCTTACGCAATCCTGCTGCGGCCTGACGGGGGCTTGCTTGCCGCTGCCGTCGTGCCGATGCTCGCCTGGCGCATTTTCAGAGGCCGCTGGAAGGGCGGAGCTGCGGCGCTGATTCTCTGCTGCGTCCTCACATTGCTTCCGCTCGTGCCGTGGGCGCTGCGCAATGCCCACGTCTTTCACGTCTTGCAGCCGCTGGCGCCGCGCTATGCCAACGATCCCGGCGAATTAGCTGAAACAGGTTACAAACGCTGGGCGAAGACATGGTTCGCCGATGCGGCGTCGAACGAGGAGTTCTACTGGTGCGCCGACGATTGCGCTCTCGACATACGACTGCTGCCCGATCGCGCGTTTGACTCGGCCGCGCAGCGAGAAGCCACCGGCCAACTGCTGGACGCGCACAATGCCGACCTCACCATGACGCCCGCGCTGGACGCTCAATTCGCTGTACTGGCGGAGCAGCGTGTGGCGGCCCATCGCTTTCGCTTTTACGTTGGCCTGCCTCTATTGCGGCTTGCCGACATGGCTTTGCGGCCGCGCACTGAGCTGTTTCCCATCGAGTCGCGCTGGTGGGAGTGGGACGCGCACCCGGAGGAGTCGGCCATCGCGCTCGCCCTGGCGGCCGTCAATCTTTTCTATATCGTGATTGCGGTGGTGGGATTTTTTCGCGGGCGGGTGCCGCTGGCCGCGGCCATGCTGCTCTACATTGCGCTGCGCTGCCTGCTGCTGCTCACGATTGAGAACGCCGAGCCTCGTTATACGCTGGAGTTCTTCCCGATCCTGTTCGCGGCCGGAGCCGCCGCTTTCGCGAGCCGCAATTCATCAGAGCGCGTCGCTACTTCTTGACCACGCTGGTCTTCGACGTCGTCTTAATCTTGAAAACGTCTGCCGGAATCTTTCCGTTCACCTTGATGTTGGTGTAGTGCGCGATTCGATAATCTCCCGACGGCTCAAAGAATTGCTGCTTGCGCGAAACATCCAGCGTCGTGTCTATCCAGAGCAGAATATGGTCGTAGACATTCCGCACACCGGCGTCTTTGGCGACGAGATTCAGCTTCGCGGTTTCGACTCCATCCACAATCTCGGTTCCCTGGTAGGTGACCGTCCAGGCGCTCTCGAGGGCTGAGCCGCGGCCGCCAAATCCCAGCGTCGAAAAGCTCTCGTAGCGCTGCCGGTTAGCGCCCGCGCTGAACTCGGTCAGGTGGTCAATCCTGGGTTCGTATAGCTGGAGCACGCCGCCTTTGTAGATGACAAACTTCTCCTGGGGAGTGAGCAGGTGGGCGGCCATCTGCATCTCCGAGCCCTCGCGCTTGAAAGAGATGGTCCCCTTCTGGGTGTCGGTCTCCTGCACGGCGGCCTCAAACTCGGTCCACTCAAAATCGGCCTGCGCGGATTGGAACTTCTGACTGGACGCATCCATCTCGGTCAACACTTTGTGGAGCGCATCCTGCGCGCTGGCAAGGGTTACCAGCAGCGGCAGCGCGGCCAGCCACAAACAAACTTTTCTCATGGTCATACGCTTGATTTAGAAGCAGTCCTCGCGAGAATTGTTGCGCGCCGACTCAGCGGCGCACCCAAACTTTATATGCAACCAGCTTGCCATTGGCGTCCTTCACCGGCTCATAGTGGTCCAGCTCGACGCCGCCCGAGATGGGCTCAATAATACGCAACAGGCTGTGCTCAAATGCTTCCTCTGAGCCGGTGCCATCCACCGCGGTCGCGCTGATCTGATACACGAGGCTGAGCCCCGGGCCCTTTGAAACCAAAACTTCGCTCGCCGCGGGTAAACGCTCGGCGGGCTTGTCGCGGAAATTCACAAAACGGGGCGCGAGAAATATGAACAGCAGGATGATCGTGACCATCACGTCGTAGTGAAAACTGCCGCGCTCATATGTCCAGAACAGATAACTCTTCAGCACTCGCATTCCGTCACATTTTCCTCGGCCGCAAGACCGTTTCCCCTTGCATGTAGGGTACCAGCGCCGCGGGAATCCGTACCGTTCCGTCCTGTTGCTGGTAATTCTCGAGAATCGCGAGCCAGGTGCGGCCAATCGCCAGGCCGCTGCCATTGAGGGTGTGCAAGTATTCGCTCTTGCCTTTGCCGGCCGCGGGGCGGAAGCGAATGTTGGCGCGGCGTGCCTGGAACGCCTCAAAGTTTGAGCACGACGAAATCTCGCGATAGAGCCCCTGCCCGGGCAGCCACACCTCGAGGTCATAGGTCTTGGCCGAGGCGAAACCCATGTCGCCGGTGCATAAAAGCATGCGGCGGTAAGGCAGTTCGAGTTTCTCCAGAATGATCTCGGCGTCACGGGTGAGCCGCTCGTGCTGCTCGTAGCTCTGAGACGGCGCGGCAAATTTAACGAGCTCGACTTTTTGAAACTGATGTTGCCGGATGATTCCCCGGACGTCTTTGCCGTAGGAGCCGGCCTCGGAGCGGAAGCAAGAGCTGCCGGCCACGAGCGACAGCGGCAAGCTGGCCTCATCCAACGTTTCGTCGCGGTAGAGATTGGTGACGGGGACCTCGGCGGTTGGAATCAGCCAGTGGTCGCCGTCCTCGCATTTAAATAGATCGCCGGCAAACTTCGGCAGCTGGCCTGTTCCGTAAAGCGATGCGCTGTTGACCAGGAACGGCGGGAGCACTTCGGTATAGCCATGCTCTTGCGTGTGCAAATCGAGCATGAAGCTGGTGAGCGCCCGCTCCAGCCGCGCGCCCTGGCCCCAGTAGACGGCGAAGCGCGCGCCGGAGATTTTTGCGGCCCGCGCGAGGTCGAGAATCCCGAGGCTCTCGCCCAGCTCCCAGTGCGGCTTCGGCGCGAAATCAAAGGCCGGCCTGGTGCCCCAGGTTTTTACTTCGACATTGTCGTGCTCGTTTTTTCCGACCGGCACGGAGGAGTCCGGCAGGTTTGGCACTCGCGCAAGAATCTCGCGCAGCTCTGCGTCGGCGACCTGCGTTTCGCCCTCGAGGGCTTCGACCTCGGCTTTGAGCGTGCGGGTTTCGTCGGCGAGACCGGTTGCGTCTTCTCCTGCGCGCTTGCGCCGGCCAATCTCTTCAGAGAGCTTGTTGCGCCGGCTCTTCAGACTCTCAAGCTCAGTAATTTTTTGCCGTCGCAGCTGGTCCATGCGGGCGAAGTCGGCCAGCAGGTCTTCGCCGCCGCCGCGCTGGCGCAGCTTTTCCTCAACGAGCGCGAGGTTTTCGCGTACGAATCCCAGATCAAGCATCGTTCCCCAGTGTAAATGCAGGTGGCGTAAATGCTGGTTCCCTGCTCCCTCTGTTCCGTGCTACCGCTAAGGGTTCTTGCTGCAGCGGGAGAGCTTGCTCCCCGCAATCGGTTGGGATTCGGTACGATAAAAGTATGCGCCGCGCTCCGTTCCCGGCCCGCATCACGGCGTTGGCAGCAGCCTTCGCTTTGCTGCTGACCACCTGCCCTATTCCCGCCCAGGCCACCGCCTATGACGGACACCCCAAGCTCATCGTCCTCATCGTTATTGATCAGTTTCGCGGCGATTATCTGGAGCGCTATCGCGCTGACTTCAAGGGCAACGGCTTCAAGCTGTTTCTCGACAAGGGAGCCAACTTCAGCGACTGCTACTACGATTACGCGAACACCTCGACTGCGCCCGGGCACTCGACGATCGGGACCGGCGCTTACACCGACGGGCACGGCATCGCGACGAATGAGTGGTGGGACCTGTCGCGCAATGTGAAGCGCCAGGTCTCCTCCGTCGAAGACTCGCGCTACTCGGTTGTGGGCGACGCGAAGGGAGCGGACGGGGGAGCTTCGCCGCGGAATCTGCTGGCCAGCACACTGGGCGATGAGCTGCGGCTTGCGACACACGGCCAGTCACTCGTCTATTCGGTGTCGCTCAAAGACCGCGCGGCCATCCTGACTGCCGGGGCGGCGGCGAACGGCGCGTTCTGGATCAATCCGGTGAGCGGGCGCTTTATCACTTCGTCTTTCTACATGACGGCGCTGCCGCAGTGGGCGCAGGATTTCAACGCATCCGGCGAGGCGGCAGAGACGGCGCAGGCAGCCGGGGTGGACAATCCGACAAACTTTTACGAGCAGGTCGGCATCAGCCCGGAGGCGAACGACTACCAGCTCGACTTTGCGCGGGCGCTGATCCAGGGCGAGCAGCTCGGCAAACACTCCACGCCGGACATGCTGATCATCAGCCTGTCTGCGAACGATTTGGCGGGCCATCGTTACGGGCCCGACTCCCCGCAGGAACGCGAGATGGTGGAGGGCCTGGACACCAGCCTCGACGGATTTTTCACCTGGCTGGACAAGTATCTCGAGGGCGGACTGGGCAACGCATGGGTCGCGCTCTCAGCCGATCACGGCGTGGCTCCCACCCCGGCGGTGGCCGGCGCACTGGGGCTGCCTGCGGCCAACATTGATGTGAAGGCGCTCACTGCCGCGATCAACGCCGGGATGAACGACAAGTTCTCACCGGGGGAAAAAATTAACTACCTGCTGCCCTCGCAATCCCTGCCTTATCTGCAGCTGGACCAGCGCCCCTTTGACCGGGCCGGGATTAACGAGCAGGACGCGGAAGAGGCGGTCCGCGACGGCTTGCCGGCAGCGCTGTCAAAGCTGGCCGCGCAGGGATCGGCGGCAGCGGTGGGGACGAATGCGTCTGCAGCGAAGGCGGCCGACACTGCGGACTCGACGGCGAGCGCCCCTGCGGCAGCGCCGCCGTCAAAAACAGCTACCTCGGCGACAGCTACCTCGGCGACAGCTACGTCTGGCGACATCGGCCACGTCTGCCGGCTCCGCGCCGCCGTTGCAGCGCTGGCCCGCGCCGCCCACCCTGGTCGCCAGCTACACGCGGGTGGCGTTGGCGAAGGGCGACTTTCTCGCCTCCACCGAGATGGGCCGACTGCTGGCGCACAGCTACTCAAAAAACGGCGGCTGGTGGGTGATGGCCATCTTCGAGGCGTTCCAGATGGAGGGAACAAATCCCAACCGCACCACGCACTTCAGCCCGTGGAATTATGACCGCCACGTGCCGCTGGCTTTTTATGGCGCGCCGTTTGTGCACGGCACATATCACGGTCGCGTCGCTCCGGTAGATCTGGCGGCGACGATGGCATCGCTGCTGGGAATCAATCAGCCGAGCGCCTCCATCGGGCAGGTGCTGACCCAGGCGCTGCACACGGCAGTTTATCCCTCGGTTGCGACGCCGCTGCGGCGACGGGGCGCCCATGCTTTGAAGGCGCCGGCAGGGACTGCGGCCGGCCAGGGACTGCTGATTCCACTTCTGTGCCCGCGACGAGGCCGGCGAATCCTCCGGCAGCCACTCCGCCGGCGGCGAATCCTTCGGGATCGGCGAATCCTTCGGGATCGGCGAATCCTTCGGGAGCAGCAAATCAATGAGCTCTCCCCCGTCGCCCGATCTCTCGGTGCAATTCTGCGGAATCGAGCTGGAGAATCCCATCATTGCGGCGAGCGGGACGTTCGGTTACGGAGTTGAGTTCGCCGACATCGTATCTCTGAACTCGCTGGGCGCCATCGTTACCAAGGGCCTCTCGATCGAGCCCATGCTGGGCAATCAATCTCCCCGGATGATTGAGACCGCGGCGGGAATGCTCAACGCCATCGGGCTGCAAAACGTCGGCGTGCATGCCTTCGTCAGCGAGAAGCTGCCCGCGCTGCGCAAGCTCACGACGACGCCCATCATCACGAATGTCTTCGGCTCGTCGGTTGAAGATTACCTGGCGGTGATCGGCGTGCTCAATGGCGCTGAGGGGATTGCGGCTTACGAACTGAACGTCTCCTGCCCGAACACGAAGCATGGCGGCATGGTCTTCGGCAACGATCCTCACCTGCTGGAGGAGATCGTGGCGCGCGCCAAGGCGGCCGCGGCCCGCCCGCTGATCGTGAAGCTGTCGCCGAATGTGACCAGCATCGCGCACATGGCGCACGTCGCCGCCGAGGCAGGAGCCGATGCACTCTCGGTCGCCAACACGTTTATCGGGATGGCGATTGATCCGGTGACACGCACGCCGCGGCTGCGCAACGTGACCGGCGGACTGTCAGGCCCGGCGATCAAGCCGATCTCGCTGCGGATGGTTTAGGACGCCTGGCGCACGGTAAAAATTCCCATCCTCGGCATTGGCGGGATTGTCGCCGGATCGGACGTGGTCGAATACCTGCTCGCAGGCGCCACGGCGGTCCAGGTGGGGACGGCGAATTATGCTGATCCGCGCGCGACAGAAAACATTCTCAAGCAGCTGAAGTCACTGGTGCACGCGCTACCAGGTGGCACGGGTGAGAGAGCTGACGGGAAACTGGAGCTGCCGCGGTAGCGGGCTCAGATGGCGTGATATCCCGCCAGAAGAATCAAGCCGAAGAAGACGACGATGATGGTTGGAACCGCCATCCACCAGCGGTTGCCCAGCCAGCCTGCGAGAAATCCGAGAATGACGGAGAGGATAAGCAAGCCGATGCCAAAGACTCCGTCGGGGTCGGAGGCCTCGAGCACTCCGGAGACCACGAGCGCGATGAGGCTGGCGACGCCAAGCTTGACGGACGTGGTCATGAGGGGGCGACTGATATTCAGGCTGACATTTTCGGCAGCCGCTCTTTCAACTCCTGCGGCAGCTTCTCGCCGAGGTCGCGCGCGTAACCGGTGATGGTTTGCGGCGCGGGCGTCATTAATGCGACCAGCAGCCACACGAAGAAGGAACATGCCAGGCCGATCAAGGCCCCCTGCTGCATGCTCACCGCAATGTCGCGTTCATAGATATGCAGGTGGAGGACCGCGAGGTGGCGCACGGGCTCAATCTTATGGATGACGGCGAGCGCAATGAGGAGCGAAATCACGGAGCCGGTGCTGACGGTAATCAGGACAACGTCAATGGTGCGATGCAGCCGCTGCCGCGCCTTGCAGTAGGAGCACTCGCTGAGGTGCTGTTCGTAGTCGCGCCGCATCTCCGGGTCGAGGCCTGAGATGTCATACCGCCAGCTGGACAGAATTCCGCCGATGACGTTATCCGTACATCCGTTTGGCTTGCTGGGGCGGCTCATTTATCTGCTTTTCCGTCTGCTTTTCATCTCATCGTAACCAGTCCGCTGCGCTTTGGCTATAGGTCTATTCAGCGGTGTCACCGCAGTTAGATGCGGGCTAGACCAGAATCGGCGCAAGCGGCTGATCCTGCGCGGCCAGGACGAGCCGGTTGAGCAGCAGCGGCATTCTCTGGCTGAGCGCCTGCTCTGCGCTTAACCGCGCCATTTCAGGCAGATTGTTGCTTTCAGACAAGTGTGCCAGGACGACATACTGCGCGCTGCCGTCATATTCGGTAGTGAAGAAATCGGCCAGCGCGTGGTTGGAGAGGTGTCCGACTCGCGACATAACTCTCTGCTTGACGCTCCAGGGATAGGGGCCGTTGCGCAACATTTCCACATCGTGATTCGATTCCATCATCAGCACATCGCACTTTCTGAGGGCGGCACAGACATTCTGCGGAACGTAGCCGAGGTCGGTGGCGATGGCCATACGCAGCCCTTCGGCGCAGAAGACGAAGCCGACCGGGTCAGCGGCATCGTGGGGAATGGTGAACGCGGTGATCTCAATATCGCCGACACAAAATGTTGCGCCGGCGCGGAAGTATTCGACGGCCGGGAGGTAGGTAAGCTCGGCGGCGGTTTTTTCTCTGGGCAGCTTTTTTTCGGCCGGTGAGGGGCGGCCGCCGAGGCTGCGATATCGAGCGGGTTGGAGTCGTCGGAGTCGTCTGGGTCGGAGCCCCGGGTCGGACGATCTGGCCGGAGCTCGTCGGAGTCCGGATGCGTCGCAGATGGCCTGAGGGTTGGCAGCCTGGCGCGCGGCCATCCACTGGGCGTAGGTCATTTTCTTTTGCGGGGCCATCCAGCGCATCCAGGCACGATGGGTCGCCTCGGTGAAATAGACGGGGATATCGAGCTTGCGCGCCAGAACGGCGAGGCCCTGCACGTGGTCCTGATGCTCGTGAGTGATGACGATGGCGTCGAGGGTCTCGGGATCTTCTTCGGCCAGGCGCATGCGCCGCATCAGCTCGCGGCAGGAGAGGCCGGCATCGACCAGCAGGCGGGTCTGCCCGGTAGAGACAATGGTGCTGTTGCCCCGGGAGCCGCTGGCCAGCACTGTCATCCGCATCATCTCAAGCAGAATACGCCGTGAGTGTGGGAATCATGGACTAAACGGGGCATGTCCTCAGCAGAGACGCTTTGGGATGCGGGGGCGGCGATTTCCTGATTCGACGAAATCGCGCTAGCTTTCGTAGCGATAAAAACCGCGTCCCGACTTGCGCCCCAGCCAGCCTGCATCCACCATCTTGACCAGCAGCGGGCAGGGCCGGTACTTCGGATCGCCCGGGCCCTGACTGCAGCACGCGCATGATGTCGAGGCAGACGTCGAGACCGATGAAGTCGGCCAGCGTCAGCGGGCCCATGGGATGCGCCATGCCCAGCTTGAAGACCTCGTCCACGGCCTCGGCCGTGGCCACGCCTTCCATCACGGCAAACATGGCCTCGTTGAGCAGCGGCATGAGCACGCGGTTGGAGACGAACCCCGGCGCATCGTTGACCTCGACCGGCGTCTTGCCGAGCTGTTCGGCCAGCGCCTTGTAGCGTCGTAGGTGGCCTGGCTGGTCGCGAGGCCGCGAATGACTTCGACCAGCTTCATCACCGGCACGGGATTGAAAAAGTGCATGCCGATGACGCGGCTCGGGCCGCGCGGTCTGCGCGGCGAGCTTGGTGATCGAAATGGAGGAGGTATTCGACGCCAGGATCACGCCCGGGCGCGCGATGCGGTCGAGCTCGTGAAAGAGCTGCTGCCTTGACCTCGAACTGCTCCGTCGCGGCCTCGATGATAAAGTCGCACTGCGGCAAGATCGTCGCGCCGCAGGGTGCCGATGATGCGACTCCAGCGCACTGCCGCGTCGTCCGGCTGAGTGATCTTGCCTTTGGCGGCCTCGCGATCGAGGTTCTTTTTGGATGGCTGCCATGCCGCGATCGAGAAACCGCTGCTCGACCTCGCACAGGTGCACGTTGAATCCGGCACGCGCGCAAACACGTGCGCGATGCCGTTGCCCATCGTGCCTGCGCCGACCACTCCGATGCATTTGATCTCAGCCATTTGCTGTCCCTTAATTTTTGCCTGCGCCGGCTAGAGCGCTCGTACCAGCAGGCAGGTGATGTTGTCGCGGCCGCCCGAGGCCAGGGCCGCCTTGACCAGTGCGGTGCACGCGGTAGAAAGCTTGTGCTCGCTCTTGAGAACCTGCAGCAGCCCGTCGTGGCCGACCTCGCGGGTGAGGCCATCGGTGCAGAGCAGAAAGACGTCTCCGGCGGCCACTTCGATGGGGAGAACATCCGGCTCGGTGGCGGCTGACGATCCAATCGCGCGCGTGATGACGTTTCTCAGCGGCGAACGCTCGGCCTCTTCGCGGGTGAGCTGACCGGATTTGACCTGCTCCTCAACGAACGAGTGGTCGGAGGTCATCTGGTCCAACCGGCCGTCGCGCAGGCGGTAGGCGCGACTGTCGCCCGCATGCACCAGCCAGCCGTGTCGCGCAGTCTGGGCGAGCAACAAAGCCACGAGGGTGGTGCCCATGCCCTGCCGGCGCTCATCTTTTTGTGCCGCGTCTCGCACTGCCTGGTCGGCACGGCGCACGGCGGCGCGGGCGCCATCCTGGCTGAACTCTTCCAACCCGTCGAGGGTGGCAAGAAAAGACTCCGTCGCCACACGGCTGGCTACCTCGCCGGCCGCAGCTCCGCCCATTCCGTCGCAGACGACGAAGGCGCCCCGCTCCAGGCGAATGCCGTAGGCATCCTCATTGCCCTCGCGCACCAAGCCGATGTTGGTCGCCGCCGCTGCTTCCCACTTATGGTTGGTAACCTCTTGCATGCCCGGCATGAAGACTACATTGTCCCGGCTCGGGTTACCAAATTCTTTCTTGCCCGCCCTTTAGCCGGGTCTTCTGTCCCGAATCCGCGTAATTTCGGGGGTCAGCGCAAATCTTTTTTCCGGCCGCCGGCAAATGTTGGCCACGGCAGCGAACGCCATGCTAACGTAGGCCGATTCTCACTCCGCATTCTGGGAAAAGCCTGTGAAAGCTCTTTATCGGCCACGCCGACTGCCTGCCCGCTTGTCGCTCATAGCCACGATGCTGATTGCTGCCGTTGCGATGGCGGTTGAGCTCCCGGTGCCGGCTGAGGCGCAGAGCAAAGCCGCCGGCGTATCCTGCACCGCGCTGGGGCCGGGCCGCCCGGCAGCGAACAGCGCAGAAAGAGCACTCTGGAACCGCGAGTGGGAGGTCGCGGCGACGGAGTATCAGAAGCTGCTCAGCGCGCATCCTGAAGACCCCGCAGCAGTCGCCGGCCTGACCCGCGCGTATCTCGCAGAGTGGAAAAATGCCGAGGCTGCGACGCTGGTCGCTTCGGTGCGGGCGGCGGATTCGAAGTCTGCGCCACTGGTCGCCGCCGCCGGCGAGGTCGCGCTGCAGCAGGGCAACGTTCCGGCTGCGTGGAAGCTCTTTGTCAACGCAATCCAGAAAGACGTCTGCTATCCGCGCGCGCATTTCGACATGTACAAAATCATGGAGCTGAGCTCGATGCATGCGTCGGCGTATAAGCAGCTGAAGGTGGCCAACCAGCTGGATCCGACTGACCCGGATATTTACTGGGCGATGGATTCAACCCGCTCGCTCGAGGAGCGCATCGCCACCGTGATGCGGGAACTGGGGGCAAAGAATATCAGCGAGAGCGACAAGGCCAGGGGAGAGCGGCGCCTGGGGTATCTGCAGGAGCAGCAGGAGGCGGCGCGACACCACTGCCACCTGGTGACTCCACTCACCTCGGCGCAAGTCTCAATGACGCCGCATGCCAATGACGTCGGGCAAATGGGAGCGTGGGCGCTGGACATGAGCATCAACAAGCAATCGCCGGTGCGCCTCACGATTGATACCGGCGCGAGCGGAATTCTCATCAACCGGATTGCTGCTGAGAAGGCGGGACTCAAATCCGTCGTCTCTACCAAGATTAGCGGCATCGGCGACCAGGGCGCGGTGAGCGGATACATGGCCTATGCCGACAGCCTGCGGATCGGCGGGATGGAATTCGCCGACTGCCCGGTTATCGTCAGCGATCAGCGCAGTGTCGTCGGCTCGAGCGGGCTGGTGGGAATGGACGTGTTCCAGGACTTCATGGTCACGCTGGATTACCCGCTGCGAAAATTCGGGCTGCAGCCGCTGCCACAGAATGCGGCCACCCCGGCGGAGCCTCTGGCGCTGACTTCTTCGGTGACGCCGGGCCAGAACGCCACCGCGATGAGCGACCCCTACGACGGGCCCGAGGTGAAAGATTTTGTGCCGATGTATGTTGCCGGCGAAAGCAAGTTGATCATCAACACGCAGCTGAACGATGCGACAAACAAGCTGATGTTGATTGATACGGGCAGCACGGGTTCGGACGCGCTTTTCAACTCGCGGGTGTCGCCGCAATTTGTCAAGACGACCCTGGACCACTCTCTGCGCGACTCGTTCCGCGGCCTCTCAGGCAAGGTCGCCAACGTTTACACGGTTGGCTTCGTGACCATGCGTTACGGCAAGGACCTGCAAATGCACCTCGGCGGCGACCCGGCCATTGATCTCGACTCTTTCAGCCGCGAAGTGGGTATGGAACTTGCGGGCTTTATCGCCGACCAGGGGCTCTACCAGCTGATCATTGATATTGACTATCGCGACGGGCTCATTCGCTTTCGCCACGATCGCAGGCACGGATCAAACGCGTGGTGACGCCCAGATCTTTTCCGTCATCATTCGCGATGGCAGCGGCGGTTGTGCTGCTGTGCGCGGCCCCGGCCCATGCGGTCGCCTGCAAATCGGTTCCAGCGAACCAGCCGCCGGGGAACGAGGCGGAGAAGGCCTATTTCGCAGGGGACTTCAAGACAGCCGCATCGGAGTATCAGAAGCTGGTCGCTGCCCATCCCGACGACGCCAACCTGGCTGAGCGCATGGTCTGGTCGCTGATCCAATCGGGCGACGTTGATGCCGCGGTGTCGGCCGCGAACGCCGTGGTTGCGGCGCATCCCGGCTCGGCAGCGGCCCAGACAGCAGAGGGCGAGGTGCTTTTTCGCCAGGGCCACATTGATGAGGCGGACAAGGCCTTCTCCCGGGCAACGCAGCTTGACCCTTGCTATCCGTTCGCCAGAATCGGCATTGCGCGAGTGGCCCGCGCCAGCTCGATGTACGCGTCATCGCGCACCGCGATCCGGACGGCATATGCGCTCAACCCTGCGGATCCGGAGATTCGCACGCTCTGGATCAGCACGTTGCCGGCCGCGGAACAGCTCACGCAGCTCAAGAAGCTGATGGAGCACAGCGAGCAACTCGGGGAGAAACAGACGGAGCGACTGCAGGCCCGCATTGACCGCGAGGAGGAATTTCTCGACGACCCGTCGCAGCAATCCTGCCACCTGGTGTCGGCGGTAGAGCAGACCGACATCCCCATGGTGCCCATCATGCGCGACATGACCCACATTGAGAAGTGGGCGCTGGACACAAGTATTAATGGCAAGACAGCGAGGCTGGCGATTGACAGCGGAGCGTCGGGACTGCTGGTGGGACGCGCCTTTGCGCAACATGCCGGCCTGAAGTTCAAGGAGGACGCCAAAATTGGCGGCTTCGGCGATCACGGCCCGCGACTGGCTCATCTGGCTTATGCCTCGACCATTCGCATCGGCAAACTCGAGTTTGAAAACTGCATGGTCCGCATAACAGACAGCCGCGAAGTTTTAGGAATGGACGGCCTGATCGGCAGCGACGTATTCCGCTCCTACCTGGTCTCGATCAATTTTCCTGACCACAAGCTGGGACTGTCGCCATTGCCGCCGCGACCTGGAGGCGAGTCGGGCGGCTCGACCGCTTCGCTCTCAACCAACGCCGACCAGTCGTCATCGGAAGCGGTCTCGGGGTCGGTGCCGGGGGCGGGGCGGGGACGGGGCAGTCCGGTGCCAGCCATGGGCCGTACGACTCATATGTCGCGCCGGAGATGAAAAACTTCACGCCGATTTTTCGCTTCGGCCATCTGCTGCTGATCCGGGCTTCGATAAATAACGGGCCGCCGGGGTTGATGGTGCTCGACACTGGGAATTTCTCGATGTCAATCAGCCGGGCTGCTGCCAGGGGCGTGACGCACGCTTATTCAGATAGCGCCGACGAACTTGAGGGCCTCAGCGGCCGGGTTGAAAAGCTTGCGACCGGCGGAAAGATTGACGTGCGCTTTGGTCACGCGGAAGCGGCGATTCGCGACATTCTCATCATGGACCACTCGGCCATGAGCCAAAGCATCGGCACGGAAATCTCCGGCTTCCTGGGCTATCCGGCGCTGCGAAGCCTGGTCTTCCAGATTGACTACCGCGACGGGCTGGTCAACTTTATCTATGACAAGAACAAGGACGCGTTCCGCTCCAAGGGCCCGCTGCCGCCCTGTGGGGCGTGCATTCCGACCGGCTATATCAACACGCCGCCGGAATAATCGCCGCGGCTGATTTATTGTTCCGCCGGTGGCGGCTACTCGGAGTGGCCCGTGCTGCCTGCCGACAGCAGCTTGCGCTCGGCCTCGAAGATGACTTCGTTCGCCTCTTCATAGGCCGCAGGATTGTCGCCCGCCTGTTGCCACATTTTGGCGCCGCGCTCCAGCTCTTCGCGGGCCTCGCCAGTGTCAATCTGCGCGGGAGTTTCCGCCAGCTCCGCCAGCATGGTCACGCGATGGGGCAGAACCTCGACAAATCCCCACGCCACGAAATAGCGCTGCTCGCCAGCCTCGCCGCCGTGCAGGCTGACATCGCCCGCGCCGAGCTCGGACAGGAGCGGGGCGTGACCGGGGAGGACCTCCATGTAGCCATTCGCGGCCGGCAACTCCACCGCACTCGCGGTCGTGTCGAGCAGAATCCGGTCCGGAGTTACCAGCCTCACCTGGATGAGGTTCTCCGCGACCGCGTTCCCGCCGGCTGCGCTCGTGTTGTGGTTTGTCTCTGCCATTGGCTACGCCGCCTGCTTCATCTTTTCCGCTGCTGCGAGCACATCCTCAATGGAGCCCTGCATGTAAAACGCCTGCTCGGGGATGTTGTCATGCTTGCCGTCAATGATCTCTTTGAAGCTGCGCACGGTGTCGGCCACCTTGACGTAGCGGCCGGGAATGCCGGTGAACTGCTCGGCCACATGGAACGGCTGGGAGAGGAACTTCTGCACCTTGCGGGCGCGGGAGACGGTGAGCTTGTCGGCATCAGACAACTCGTCAATGCCGAGAATGGCGATGATGTCCTGCAGGTCTTTATACCGCTGCAGGATTCGCTTCACTTCCTGCGCGACGTCGTAATGCTCCTGCCCGACGATGCGCGGGGTGAGAATGCGCGATGTCGAGGCCAGCGGATCCACCGCGGGGTAGATGCCCAGCTCGGACAACGGACGCGAGAGCACGGTGGTCGCATCGAGGTGAGCGAAGGTGGTGGCGGGAGCGGGATCGGTCAAATCGTCGGCCGGAACATATACCGCCTGCACCGAGGTGATGGATCCATGCTTGGTGGAGGTGATGCGCTCCTGCAGCTCGCCCATCTCAGTTGCGAGATTGGGCTGGTAGCCGACGGCTGACGGCATGCGGCCGAGCAGGGTTGAAACCTCGGAGCCGGCCTGGGTGAAACGGAAGATGTTGTCAATGAAGAGCAGCGTGTCGGCGCCCTCTTCGTCGCGGAAATATTCGGCGACGGTGAGAGCGGTGAGTGCCACGCGCAGACGCGCGCCGGGCGGCTCGGTCATCTGGCCGTAGACAAGGGCGGCTTTGGACTTCGCCGGATCTTTGAGGTCAATAACGCCCGACTCCTGAAACTCCAGCCACAGGTCGTTGCCTTCGCGAGTGCGCTCGCCGACGCCGGCAAAGACGCTGAACCCGCCGTGCTTGGAGGCGACGTTGTTAATCAGCTCCTGAATGACGACGGTCTTGCCGACACCGGCGCCGCCGAAGAGTCCGATCTTTCCGCCTTTGAGAAATGGCTGGATGAGGTCAATGACCTTCACGCCGGTCTCAAACATTTCCTCGCGCGTGGACTGCTCTTCAAAGGTCGGAGCGAGGCGGTGGATGGGCATATATTTGGTCGCGTTCACGGGGCCTAACTCATCCACCGGCTTGCCGATGACGTTGAGCACGCGACCGAGCGTGGCGCGGCCCACGGGAACCATGATCTGGGTGCCAAGATCAATGGCCTTCATGCCGCGAACCATGCCCTCGGTGCCTTCCATCGCGACGCAGCGCACGCGGCCCTCGCCGAGATGCTGCTGCACCTCGAGGATGACGTCAATCGGGGTGGGCACGTCAAAGCCATCGCTGACAACGCGCAGCGCCTGATAGATGTGCGGCATCCTGGCCTCTTCAAACTGCACGTCTACGGCAGGCCCTGAGACCTTGATGATGTGGCCAACATTTTCCTGCGACTCGTTCTTCTTTGTATCGGTCATTGTCCCTCTTGCAGAGCGGCTGCACCGCTCACGATTTCAATCAGTTCTTTGGTGATGGCCGCTTGACGTACGCGGTTCATTAGTAATGTCAGCGCGTCTATCATGTCCGACGCGTTACTGGTGGCAGCATCCATTGCCGTCATTCGCGCTGCGTGTTCGGCGGCGACTGACTCTAGCATGGCGTGGAAGATCTGCGTGGTGATGTAGCGCGGCAACAAATGTTCAAACAGCCTGGATGGCGGCTGTTCGTAGATGTAGTCAACGTCGTCCATCCCGAGCTTTGGCCGACTCACCGTCGGGCTCATCTCCGGGGCCGCGCAGACTTACGCCGGCAGTCATGGCGGCTCGCCCGGCCTGCGCGCGCTCTTCTGCCGTCTGCTCGACCGCGGTCTCAACTTTGTATTCGCCGATTTTGGCGATGGGCAGCAACTTCTCAACGACCACGCGCTGCGAGATGACGCTTTTGAATTCGTTATAGACGAGGTAGACGGAATCAATCTGATCGCTCTCGTAGCGTTTCACGATTCCGTCGCTCAGTTCTGCGACTTCTGAGAACTTGAGGTCGGCGAGCATGCCGAGGTGTTCGCCGGTAATCTCAATCTCGGCGACGCGGTTGCGCTCAGGTTCCGGATGCCCGGCGGCGTCGTTTTTAGAGGAGGCATTTTTGGGCGGAGACAGGTCAACCAGCGGATAGCGGCGGCCAAATGCATCGCGCCCTTTGCGGCCGATGGGCTCGATGTCTATGTGCATGCCGCGCTTGCTCTCGAGAAAACGAAAGGCCATCTTGAGCAGGTTGGAGTTGAAGGCGCCGGCAAAACCTTTTTCGCCGGAGATGACGACCAGCAGAATGCGCTTCTCTTCGCGCTGCACCAGCAGAGGATGCATCGCTTCCCCACCGCTGTCGCCGCCGGTCTCAACGCGACGCGCGAGCGACTGGAGCACGCTGGTAAGCATGCGCGAGTAGGGCCGCGATGCCAGCGCCCGCTCCTGGGCACGGCGCAGACGAGCCGCCGAGACCATCTTCATGGCCTTGGTGATCTGCCGCGTGTTCTTGACGCTGCGGATGCGTCGCCGTAAATCGAGTACGTTCGCCATAGGGAGAGTGCGCCTTTACGCCGTGGCCTCCGCAGTCTCTTCTACGCGCTTCTGGCCGACGCGATCGTGGTCCTGAAGGAAGTCCTTCTTGTACTCCTCAAGCGCGGAGTTCATGCGCTTCTTGAGGTCGTCAGACAAGCCGGCCTTGCCGACGATCTCTTTCATCAGCGGCTGCTGCGACGCATCGAGATACTTGTAGAGCCCGTCTTCGAAGGCGCGAATGTCTTCGAGCTTGAGATCGTCGAGGAAGCCGTTGTTGCCGGCGTAGATGATCATGATCTGCTTGTCGAAGCCCAGCGGATCAAACTGCGGCTGCTTGAGAATTTCGGTCAAACGCTGTCCACGATTGAGCTGGTGCTGGGTCGCCTTGTCGAGATCGCTGCCGAACTGGGCGAAGGCCGCGAGATCGCGATACTGCGCGAGATCGAGCTTCAACGTTGAGCCGACCTGTTTGACGCCCTTGATGGCGGCGGAAAATCCGACGCGGCTGACCGAGAGTCCCACGTTGACGGCGGGCCTGACGCCGGAGTTGAACAGGTCGGTCTCGAGGAATATCTGTCCGTCGGTAATCGAAATCACGTTGGTCGGAATGTAGGCCGAGACGTCGCCCGCCTGGGTCTCGATGATGGGCAGAGCGGTGAGTGATCCCCCGCCCTTTTCGTTGTTCATCTTTGCGGAGCGCTCGAGCAGACGGCTGTGCAGATAGAAGACGTCGCCCGGATATGCCTCGCGGCCCGGTGGGCGGCGCAGCAGCAGCGACAGCTCGCGATATGCGGTCGCATGCTTTGAAAGATCGTCGTAAATGACCAGCGCGTGCTGGCCCCGGTCGCGGAAATACTCCGCAATCGCGGTCGCGGTGTAAGGCGCGAGATACAACATCGGAGCGGGCTCAGAGGCCGAGGCCACGACGACGATGGTGTAGGCCATGGCGCCGCGGTCGCTGAGCGTCTTGACCACCTGGGCGACCGAGGAGCGCTTCTGCCCGATGGCGCAGTAAACGCAGATCAAATTGTTTTTCGCGTTGTTGAGGATGGTGTCAATCGCGATCGCGGTCTTGCCGGTCTGACGGTCGCCGATGATCAGCTCGCGCTGTCCGCGGCCGATCGGAATCATCGAGTCAATCGCCTTGATGCCGGTGGCCATGGGTTCGCGCACTGGCTGGCGATCTACCACGCCGGGCGCCAACCGCTCGACGGGGAGTGTCTCGGTGGTGTGGATGGGGCCGAGATCATCAATCGGCTGGCCCAGAGCATTGACCACGCGGCCGATCATGGCGTCGCCAACCGGCACGCTCATGATCTTGTGGGAGCGCTTGACCTCGTCGCCCTCGCTGAGCTCGGTGTAGTCGCCCATCAGCACGGCGCCGACCTGGTCTTCATCCAGATTCATGGCCAGGCCAAACACGCCGTGGGGAAAATCCAGCAGCTCGCCGGCCATCACTTTGTCGAGGCCGTGAATGCGGGCGATTCCGTCACCGAGGGAGATGATGGTGCCGACCTCGTCCACCTGCACTTTGGACTCGAAGTTCTCTATCTGGTCGCGGATTATCTGGGTTATCTCGTCTGCTCTGATTTGCGTCATACCTGTGTCCTAGGGTTTCAAAATTCGTTGATTCGCTGCTTAATCCCGAGCTTCTCATTCTCAGGATTTCTGCTGTGCTTCTAATCCGCGGCCAGTTGCGTTTTCAGCCGTTGAAACTGGCCCTTCAGTGAACCGTCATACACCGTTGATCCGACCCGCACCAAGGCTCCGCCCAAAAGCGAGGGGTCGAGCCGGTAGCGGGTCCGCACCTTTGCGCTGCCTACAATTTTTGCGATGCCGCTATCCAACTCGCTGCGCTCGGCGGCTGAGAGTTCACGCGCGGTAACGACTTCGGCCTCGGCCATTCCGCTGCGCCGGTCGAGCTCCAACTGGGTCTCGGTGAGGATCTCGGATAAAGCGCCGATGCGGTTATGCTCCAGCAGCACGGCGAGGAAGTTTCTGGTCGCGCCGTTGGTGCCCAGCCTGGCGCAAAGCGCATCCAGCAGGCGCAGCTTCTGCTCAAAGACCACGGAGGGATTGCTCAACACTTCGCGCAGGTCGCGGCTCTCGGCGAATGTAGCGCCGAATGCGTTGAGCTCTTCCATCGCTTTCGCCGGATCGAGACTGGTCTTCTCCGCCACATCGGCGAAGGCCCGGGCATAGAGCTGCACAAATGCTGCCATCAGTTCTTGTCCCCCAGCGTCTGGGCAAAGCGGCCGATGATTTTTCCGTCCATGTCGTCGGTCAAGCGCAGCTTCTTCTCCGCCTGGCCGACGGCGAGCTCGGCGGCCAGCTGCTTCAACTCGCGACGCGCCTGGGCTCCGGCGGCGGTGATCTCCTGCTCGGCGGAGTCAATAATTTTTTCCTTCTCCGATTCCATCAGCGAGCGGAAGCGCTCTTCCTCGGCCTGCAGGTCGCGCTCGGACTGCCCGTGGAGGCGAATGATCTCGTCGTCGAGCCGGGAGAGCCGCTCCTCGACATCGGCGAGGCGCCGCCGCGATTCCTCTGACGTCTGCCGGGCCTCTTCGAGATGGCGTTGAATGCGGGCGCCGCGATTGCGAAACATCTGCGGCAGGAATTTGACGAGCAGCCAGGCCAGCGCCACGAATACAACTCCGACATTCAGCCACTCGGAAACGTCGGCCAGGCGCTCGGGAGAAACGTGGAGACGCCGGGCGATGTAGCGAGTGGAGTCGGAGACGCGATACTGCTGCTTCTCGTCCTCGGGCTCCTGGTCTGCGGCTGGCCTGGCTTCGCCGTTGGCCTGCGGGCCGCTGGCATCGGTAGTTGCCGGAGCGGTGGCTGCGGGAGCGGGCTCGGCCGCTGTTTGTGCGCGCGCGATACCGGCAGTGAGCCCGACGGCGAGCAGGACGGCGAAAAACGCGGCCCTTAAAATTCCAATTTTCATTGCCTGTCCCATGCCAGCGTGGCGCTTCATCGCGCGCCCCCGCCGAGTACGGCGTTGAGCACCTGGTCGGCGAGCGCTGCGGCGGACTTTTCAATCGTCCCGCGCGCTTCAGACGCGTCCTGCTCCAGCTCAACCTTCGCCGTCCGCACTTTGATCTGCGCGCGTTCCCGGGCGGAGCCGAGAATCTCATCGCGCTCCACATTCCACTGCTGCTTGCGATGCTCACGGGCCAGTTGAATGCCGTTTCTCGCCAGCCGCAGCCGTCCCTCATACTCCCGCGTCTTGGCCTCGACCATGGCGATTCCCTGGCGCGCCTGCTCCATCGCGCCGGTGGTCAGCTCGCGCCGTTTGTCCAATACCTTGTGCAAAGGGTTGTGGACAAGCCAGCGATAGAGCGCGATCGAGAGCAGAAAGAGCACGATGGTCGGCACGGAGCCGAGCACCAGCTCGCCAATCTGATGGAGAATTTCCATAGGTGTATTCGGGAGAGAACAGGAGTACTAAATGTCTTGGCTGAACACTCTTTTATATAAACCTGCGCGTGCCATGTCAACCGCAGGCGGTCGCGTGAAAAGCTGTCAATTGCACGAAAATCGGGCAGTTTTCGCGCTCAATCCTCTTGACAGACATGTGGCGTGGACTAGACTAAAAAGTACCACCAGACCCGTTTCAGGGTCGGACGGGCTGTAGCGCCAGGGACACTCCACCACGCCCGCGCAGCGGCCCGTTGCTATTTGTGGCCAACAATTTTTTCTGAATTTCTAATTTGCGCGACGCCGGCTTTAGCGCGCGGAATTTTTCAGCGGGCGCGGGATACTTTTTTCGCAGTCTTCGTTGTCCTGGTAGTCCGGGTTGCCGGCGCGGGGCGCAACGTTTTCGGCGGCGCGGCCAAACGATAGCGCCGATATCGGCCGAGCAGCGACACTGGCCCTGAAACCTCGACCAGGGCATGGTCCTCGACAAATTCGCGTCGCAGCACCATCGCTCCCGCGTCGAGCGCGGCGAGCACGCCGCCTTCGGACTGGGGAATGCGGAACCAGGCCTGCTGCATGGGATCGGAGTGCAGCGCGGATTCGAGCGCGGTGAGCAACTCGTGCACGCCGGTCTTGCGCAGACCGGAGGCAAAAATTCCGTCTTCGCGCTGCCGCAGGATTTCTCTCTCTTCCGGCTTGAGCAGGTCGGCCTTGTTGAGCACTTCAATCCGCGGCTTGCTGCCGGCGCCCAACTCGGCCAGAACGCTCTCGACATCTTCCTTCTGCCGCTCGAGGGTGGGGCTGGACGCGTCGCGGACGTGAATGAGCACCTCGGCCTGCTCGACCTCTTCAAGGGTGGCGCGGAAGGAGGTGACCAGCGTGTGGGGCAGCTGGCGCACGAAGCCCACGGTGTCGGCCAGCAATACGCGGCGGCGCGAGGGAAGAACAATGGCGCGCAACTTGGGATCGAGGGTGGCAAACATGCGCGCCGACTCGAGCACGCCAGCCTGGGTGAGCGCGTTGAACAGCGTGCTCTTGCCCGCGTTGGTGTAGCCGACGAGCGCGACGGTCGGGACGGGAACGGTTTCGCGGCGCTGCCGCTGCTGGCGCCGGGTGCGCCGGACGGCCTCGAGCTGGCCGCGAATGTGGTCCATACGCCGCTCCAGCCGGCGCCGGTCGGTCTCGAGCTTGGTCTCGCCGGGACCGCGGGTGCCGATGCCGCCGCCGAGCTGGGACATGGCGGCGCCTCGCCCGGTGAGCCGGGGGAGGAGATATTCCAACTGGGCCAGCTCGACCTGCAGGTGGCCCTCACGGGTGCGGGCATGGCGGGCAAAAATATCCAGAATGAGCTGGGTGCGGTCTATGACGCGACAGGGCAGCTCGCGCTCCACATTTCGTAACTGCGACGGTGTCAAATTTTGATTGAAGAGAACCAGGTCGGCGTCCGCGCCGGCGACGATGGCTTTGATCTCTTCCAGCTTGCCGGTGCCGATCAGGGTAGCCGGGTCGGGCTGGCTGCGCCGCTGCAGCACTTCGGCGGAAATCTCGGCGCCGGCGCTGACAGCGAGCTCGCGAAACTCCGCAACCTCTTCTTCAAAGCTGTCTATAAAGACCCCGGTCAGCGGCTCGCGCTCGTTGGACTTCAGGGGAGCGGCGGCGAGCTCCGCTGCTTCACATCCGAGCGAGCGTCGGGCGAGACGGGGACAGTGCCGCGCGCCAGCGCCCGCTGACTGCGTGCTCCCGGCTTGCGCGGCCTGGCCTTTAATTCAAGACACACGAGCACCGCGCGCTCGGCCATACCGCTCGCCCGGGTTGGCTGCGTCGGAGCAGAGGTTTTTTTCCGCTTCACTCGATGAGTTGAAATACTAGGAACCTGTCGCTGCCTCTTCCGCGTGGCCTACTGACGTGGGCCCCGTGTGCGTGCCGTGAGTTGGCCGGTGCTCGGAGTGGATCACTGCCCTGCCACTGACCACAGTGGAAATAGCATGCTTGAAAATCAACTGCTCCTGGCTGTTGTTTTCCAGCAGCACTGAGTATTTATCGAAGGAACGAATCCGCCCCGTCAGCTTTACCCCACTCACCAGGTAAATCGTTATCGGGGTCTTGTCCTTGCGGACCGTGTTCAGAAAAGTGTCCTGAATATTTTGTGCCGGCTTGCCGTCCATGCCGATCTCCTTAATCTCTCGGTTTGTTTAGTTCTTTATTGAATCCCATTTACGTCATTCAAACAGCGCCACTTGCAGACGACGCCCATTCAGACGACACACCTGCCGCCTGCCCTTATTCTAAAACCTTCTTTTGCTCCCGGTGGGCCCAGGGTAAAAGAATTCGCCCCCTGCCTGCCTTTGGCAACCATGGCCGAGTTCCCCGGGCCGGTGGGTAATTTGATGCAGTAATCGCACAATCTACCGCCTCCTGCCGGCAACACCGCTCCGGGTGCTGCTTCGGGGGTGCTGCTTCGGGTACTGCTTCGGGGGGTGGTTGCTGAGTGCTACGATTTCCTCGGTCATGTCCTCCTCTGCCAGCCCGCCCGGCGCTCCGGTGCCTGAGTCCGGCGCTCCGGTGCCTGAGTCCGGCAGATTCTCCGATACCAGTCGTGGACTTCAAACGCCAGTACGTGAGCCTTCGGGGAGAGATACTCGCGGCTCTTGAGCGGGCCTGCGACAGCCAGCAATTCATTCTCGGCAAAGAGGTTGTGGAGCTTGAGACGGCCGTCGCGTCGCGGTGCGCAGTGAGCTCGGCGGTGGGCTGCGCCTCGGGCACGGACGCGCTCTGGCTGGGGCTGGCGGCGGCCGGAATCGGGGACCGGCCGGGCATGACGGTGGTGACGACGCCGTTCTCGTTTTTCGCCTCGGCCAGTTGCATATTGCGCGCCGGAGCCCGCCCCCTGTTTGCCGACATTGATCCTCACACTTTCAATCTCGACTTCGCGAGCGTGGCCGAAGTGCTCGGCCGGCCTGGCGCCCCTGAAGTCTCCGCCGTGCTGCCGGTGCACCTTTACGGCCAGTGCGCGGACATGACCGCATGCGAGGGGCTCAGGCAGCAACACGGATTCGTTGTTATAGAAGACGCGGCCCAGGCCATTGGCGCTCTCTGGCAGGGGCGACCGGCCGGGTCGCTCGGCCAGGCTGCCGCCTTCAGCTTTTATCCCACCAAGAATCTCAGCGCCTTCGGCGACGCCGGAATTCTGACGACGGACGACGCGGCCCTCGCCGACCGGGCCCGCGCGCTGCGCAACCACGGGATGCGCCGCCGCTACTACCACGACGAGATTGGCTGGAACTCGCGCCTGGATACGCTGCAGGCCGCCGTGCTGCTGGTCAAGCTCCGCTACCTCGCGGAGTGGAACCGGCGACGCCTGGAAGTCGCCGCGCTCTACGACCAGCTCTTCAAGCAGGCCCGGCTGGCGGTCTCGCTCGAGGACGCAGCCGCGGGAGCGCCCGGGGTGGTGCTTCCCTTCGTTGACCCGCGCGGCGTGCCGGTCTTTCATCAGTATGTCGTTCGGATCGGAGATGGCCGCCGCGATGCGGCCCGCGAATTTCTTCGCCGGCACAATATCGGATCGGAGATTTACTATCCGCTGCCGATTCATCTGCAGCCGGCTCTTGAATCGCTCGGCTACCGCGCGGGAGATTTCCCGGTTGCCGAACGCGCCGCGCAGGAGGTGCTGGCGCTACCGATTTATCCCGAGCTGACGGCGGCGGAGCAGGAGCGCGTCGTCGCGACGCTGGCGGAATTCTGCGCAGGTCTCTGATCTGCAGGTCTCTGATCTGTGAGCCTTTGATCTGTGGGCCTCGGATCTGCGAGCGGCTAGCCCTCGTCGCTCTCTCGCAGCTGCGCGATGACTGAGAAATCCTCAAGCGTGGTGGTATCGCCCTTGATCTCGCCGGTGGAAGCCAGCTCGCGCAGCAGCCGGCGCATAATCTTTCCGCTGCGCGTCTTGGGCAGGCCGTCGGCGAATCGCAAATCATCCGGCCGCGCCAGCGAGCCAATCTCTTTGGCTACCCAGGCGCGCAACTCCTCGCGCAACTCCGGTGAGGGAGTTTGCCCCATCTCGAGGGTCACGAACGCGGCGATTGCCTGCCCCTTCAGCTCGTCGGGCCGCCCGACGACGGCAGCTTCGGCGACCTTGGGATGCGCCACCAGCGCGGACTCCACCTCCATCGTGCCGAGCCGGTGGCCGGAGACGTTGATGACGTCGTCCACACGGCCCATCAGCCAGTGGTAGCCGTCGGAATCGCGGCGCGCGCCGTCGCCGGTGAAATATGCGCCCGGAACCTCGGACCAATACTGCTTGATGTAGCGATCGGGATCGCCGTGAATGGTCCGCGCCATCGAGGGCCACGGCTTGCGAATGACGAGCAGACCTCCCTGACCTTCCGGGACCGGCTCTCCGCTTCGGGTGACGACCTCGGGCACGATGCCGGGCAGCGGCAGCGTCGCCGAACCGGGCTTAGTCGCAACCGCACCGGGCGCGGGAGCGAGCATGATCGCGCCCGTTTCCGTCTGCCACCATGTATCCACAATCGGGCAACGATTTTTGCCGATGACTTCGCGATACCACATCCAAGCTTCAGGATTGATCGGCTCGCCGACGGTGCCGAGCAGGCGCAGGCTGTTGAGCGACTTTCCTTCCACATGCTGCCTGCCCCACTTCATGAAGGCGCGAATCGCGGTAGGCGCGGTATAGAAGATGCTCACCCGGTGCGCGTCCACAATCTTCCAAAAGCGATCGGGCGCAGGAAAATTCGGCGCGCCCTCATACATCAGGATGGTGGCTCCGTTGAGCAGCGGGCCATAGACGACGTAGGAGTGCCCGGTGACCCAGCCGATGTCGGCGGTGCACCAATAGACGTCGTCCTCGCGCAGGTCAAACACCAGCCTGGTCGAATAGGCGGTCTGCACACCGTATCCGCCGGTGGTGTGAACGATGCCCTTGGGCTTGCCGGTGGTGCCCGAGGTATAGAGGATGTAGAGCGGATCCTCCGCATCCATGGGCTCGGGCGGGCAGTGAGCGGGCGCCGCATCCATCAGGTCTTCGAGCCAGATGTCGCGGCCGGCCTTCATCGTGACCGCGGTCCCGGTGCAGAGATGCACGACCACGTGCTTGACCGAGGGACACTTCAGCACCGCCTCATCCACCGTGGCCTTGAGCCTGACCTCGGCGCCGCGGCGATGCGATCCATCCTGGGTGAGGACGGCGACGGCCTGGCGCATCCTGAATGCGGTCTACCAACGCCTGCGCGGCGAAGCCGCCGAAGATCACCGAATGCACGGCGCCGATGCGCGCGCACGCCAGCAACGCCATGGCCAGCTCGGGACACATGCCCATATAGATGGCCACGCAGTCGCCCTTGCTGATTCCGAGCGACTTGAGGCCGCTGGCAAAGCGCTCGACGCCGGCCAGCAGCTGGCGATAGGTGAGCCGGTGGATCTCGCCGGGCTCGCTCTCCCAGATAATTGCGGTCTTGTCGGCGCGCGCGCCTTTGGCGTGGCGGTCCACACAGTTGTGGCAGAGGTTGAGCTTGCCGCCGACGAACCACCGGGCCCAGGGCTCATTCCACTCCAGCACCTTGGTCCACGGCTGGAACCAGTCGAGCGCTTGCGCGGCCTCGGCCCAGAACGCTTCGGGATCGGCGATGGAACGCTCATAGAGCTCGCGGTATTCTTCGATGCTCTTCACCTGCGCCTGGCTGGCAAACTCCGGCGGCGGATGAAAGACGCGGTCCTCATGCAGGCTGCTACTTAGATTTTCTTCCGTCGCCATATCTCTCCCGAACACTGAATCGCAAACGTGACCCAAACTAAATCCGCCGCTCCCTCGCGTGCAAGAGTATCCACTGTATAAAATCCGTCGGCGAAATTTACCGCACTGTCACACAGGCATCTTTACAGCGGGGTTTCGATCTTGTTACAACGACCTCGCCGTCGCAATTCGTCTGTAGCCGCTTCACCACATTGTTAAAAAAACGAGGCTCCGCATGCTGAGCTTTCTTGATCGGAGACACTCACTCGCGTCTCCCGGATATAACCGTTGGCTGGCCCCGCCGGCCGCACTCGCCATTCATCTCTCGATCGGCCAGGTCTATGCGTTCAGCGTTTTCAAGAACCCGCTGCTGGCGCTGGCGGCGCCGGACGGCAGCCATTGGAACCTCAAGGCGATCGGCTATATCTTCTCGCTCGCCATCGGCGTGCTGGGGCTCTCGGCGGCGATTTTTGGCCAGTGGCTGGAGCGCGCCGGCCCGCGCAAGGCCATGTTCGTCTCCGCCATCTGCTTCGGCCTGGGCTTTTATGTCTCAGCGCTGGGCGTTTCGCAGCACTCACTGCTGCTGATCTACCTCGGCTACGGCCTGATCGGCGGCATCGGACTAGGACTCGGCTACATCTCGCCGGTCTCGACGCTGATCAAGTGGTTTCCTGATCGCCCCGGCCTCTCGACCGGGCTGGCCATCATGGGCTTCGGCGGCGGCGCGATGATCGGCGGACCGCTGGGCACGATGCTGATGGCTTATTTCAAGAACGAAGGCCGCGAGGCGATCGCCTACACGTGGATCGTCATGGGCACGCTCTACTGCATCTTCATGATGTTTGGCGTGTTCACGATTCGCATTCCGCACATGGACTGGCGGCCCGCGGGATGGACGCCGCCGGCCAAACCCACGGCCCTGGTGACCAAGCACAATGTGGCGGTGAACACTGCGTTTCGCACGCCGCAGTTCTGGCTGCTGTGGGTGGTGCTCTGCGTCAACGTGACTGCCGGCATCGGAGTGATCGAGCAGGCATCGCCGATGATTCAGGATCTGTTTCGCGTCTCCGCCTTTGCCGCGGCGGGGTTCGTGGGGCTGCTCAGCCTTTTCAACATGGGCGGCAGATTCTTCTGGGCGTCGCTCTCTGATTACATCGGGCGCAAGAATACGTACTTCATCTTCTTCGTGCTGGGAGCGATCCTTTACTTCCTGCTTCCGCTCGCCTCCAGCATCGGCATCTTCGTGTCTCTGGCGTGCATTGTGCTGACGATGTATGGCGGCGGATTCGCCACCATCCCGGCTTATCTGAGAGATCTGTTTGGCACACATCACGTGAGCGCGGTGCACGGCCGGCTGCTCACTGCGTGGTCGGTGGCAGGCATCTGCGGCCCACTACTCGTCAATGGGTTGTTGGATCATTTTGTGCACACACATACCGGCATGACTCCGCTGGCGGCAAGACAAGAGGCTTATCCGCTGATTCTGCACATCATGGCGGGACTTCTGGTGATCGGCTTCTTCGCCAACCTAATGGTGCGGCCGGTAGCGGCAAAATATTGGATGCACACGTCACACGAAACCAAGGCGCAGTGAAACACTAAGAGCGACAAGGAGAATCCCACATGGCAAGCACGAAGAAATCTCCCGTCTGGCTGGTGTTGCTGGCGTGGATTGTGGTGAGCGTACCTGCAGGCTGGGGCGTCTACAACACAACGAAGAACGCGCTGAAGCTATTTCAAACCGCGCCCGCTGCGGCCCCCGCGAGCAAGTAATAAGAGGCTGGGCAGCGAAGCAAGAGCATCAAACTCCGAGAGGCAGGCCACAACTGAGGGGTAATAGCAACGGTGTTGATTAACACCGAAGTGCTACCGCTATAACCCTAGTGGAGGCAAGTTTTTTATTGCGCGGAGCGGGGTGAACCATACGATAATGGGAACACCCCGACAGTAGTTCCGAATAAAACTGGAGGGGATTTGTAACCGCAGTTTTTCTGTCTGACATCCGCTTGTCAGACAATTCGGGATCCAGCCGTTCGCTGGCTGTGCGCGAGTAATTGGATTTCTTTTTCAGCCTGTGGCTTCTTGTCCGAGAGAGGGGATTTGAGCATGGATTACAAGGATGACGGCAACGACATTGTCATCGACGACCGGTTTGGACTGTTACCCGACCCTCCGGGACGCCTGAAGTTTTTCCTGACCAGCATGGTGGCGAATGGGATCATCTTCGCCATACTGATGGTGTTGGCGTTGGCGGCACTGAAGCACAAAGAGATTGAGCAGTATGTCAGTACCCAGCTGGTACTGCCGGAGCAAACTCCTCCGCCGAAGCCGAAGCCGCCACCGGTGGTGAAGGTAAAGGTTCCCCCACCGCCGCCGAAGCCGCTGCCGCCGAAGGTAGAGACACCTCCTCCTCCGCCGAAGCCGGTGCTGGTGAAGCTGGAGCAGCCCAAGCTGCCGAACATTCCAGCGGCTCCGCCGAAGGCGATACCGCCTCCGCCGCCGCCGCCGAAGGTTGGACTGTTCGCATCCGCTGCGACTCCGACCAAGCAGGCTAACAATATGAAGTCGCCCACGGTGAAGACGGGTGGGTTCGGCGATCCACAGGGTGTGACTCCGAACCCGAACGCGACCAAGCCGGCCAACATTGCTTCGATGGGCTCGTTCGACATGCCCAAGGGTGAGGCCCAGGGTGCGGGTCGAGCAGGAAAAGGCTCGGTCAAGGGTGTCGCCTTTGGTGCAGGAGTTGAAGGTGGGGTCCCGGGCGGAACCGGTCACGGCAAGGTAGCGGTGGCAGGATTCGCTAACGGTGTCGAGGGGGGTGTACCCGGAGGTACGGGCACCGGTCGCGGCACAGTAAAGGATGGCGGCTTTGGCAGCACGGTTGGCAATGCGCCTTCCGGCTCTCAAAAGGCTAATAACGAACCCCGTACCACGCCGATTGAAGTTCTTGCTAAACCTGACCCGCGGCAGTATTACACAGCTGACGCCCGCAATTTGCGGATAGAGGGTGAGGTTGTCCTGAAGATCCGTGTGGATAAGGACGGACACGCCGAAGTTCTACAAGTTGTACGCGGGCTCGGTCACGGTCTGGATGAGGCAGCGGTGCAAATGGTTGGCATCACTCGCTTCAAACCGGCAATGGCTAATGGTCAGCTCATCGATCAGGTCACTATCTACCATGTAACCTTTTTGCTCTCTTAGTATTAACTCGTTAGCGGCATTAACAAAAATACGAACTGGGCCCATGATGGCTTAGTTCCTTCAACTCGGATGGTTAAAAACTTTATGTCCCTTCGTCGAGCCTTAGTTTGTGGTCTGCTCTTGGTTGCCGGAACGCTGGCCCAGGCAAAAGACAAGAATACCCCGGTCGTTAGCCCGCTTACGGCGGAACAGAGCGGCGTAATTGACCGTTGTATCGCGCGGGAGAAGGTTACCGTGCAGGCGTTGCAGGTCCATACGCCTGTGGTGGAAACCTACATCCAGCAAATGAAACCGGATGCTGTCGTGCTCACCACGCCTGAATCCGACCAATACATCTTCGGCAGAATCTCGTTTGCCGGCCAGGTGGGTGAGAAGTCATACATCAATAAGAACGAGAAGGGCGGCTTCTTCCACGGCTCCACTGCCTTCCTCGGCGGCCTCACCAAGGCGTTCAAGATGGAGTTTGTCCCGGCCGGCTTTGCCAACATGGCAGTGCTGGACGTAGGCAGCTTCGATCGCGAACACTACGCCTTCTCCTATGTTGGTCGCGCTTTTCTGGGCGATGTGCGCACCTATGTGTTTGACGTCAGCCCGATCCCTGACAAGGCGCGCGGTCGCTTTCTTGGCCGCATCTGGGTCGAGGACCAGGGCAGCAACATCGTTCGCATGAACGGCGTCTATACGGGCAGCAACTTCGACGAACGCACCTTCTTCCACTTTGACAGCTGGCGCACCAACATCCAGCCCGGCCTGTGGCTGCCTTCAGAGATCTACATTGAGGAGACCAACTCCAAGAATGCAGAGCATCCGATCCGGTTCAAGGCGCAGTCCCGGCTGTGGGGCTATTCACTGAAGACGCCCACGCATGAGGACACCGCCGGCAACATCAAGGTGGAAAACGCGCAGGACGAATCACAGGGCCAGGACATCAGCCCGCTGCAGGCAGAGCGCATGTGGGTCACGCAGGCAGAAACGAACATCCTGGACCGGCTGCAGACTGCCGGCCTGGTAGACGCGCCCAGCTCAGAAGTTGACGGCCTGCTGGAGACGGTGACCAACAACATCATCGTCACCAACAACATCAACATGCAGGAGCCGATTCACTGCCGCGTGCTGATGACCGATCCTCTGGAATCGCTCGCGGTCGGCAACACCATCCTGCTCAGCCGTGGTCTGATTGACACGCTGCCGGATGAGTCGAGCCTGGCGATGGTGCTCTCATTCCAGCTGGCCCATATTCTTCTGGGTCACCGGATTGACACCAAGTATGCCTTCAACGACCGGCTGCTTTTCCCGAATGAGTCCACATTTGAGCGCATCCCGATGGGACACACGGCGGAAGACAATGCCGAGGCAGCGACCAAGGCATTTGACCTGCTCAAGAACTCACCTTACAAAGACAAGTTGGGCTCGGCTGGACTCTATCTGCGCCAATTGCAGGTGTTGGCACCGGCACTTGTAAACTTGAACACTCCCCGTATCGGCGACGCTATTGTCAAAGACATCAAAACGGGCGAGCCTTGGATGGAGCAGGTAATGCAAAAAGGCTCCAAATTGGAAGTTTCACGACTCGACCAGACAGCTGCACTTCCCCTGGGAAGCCGCATCCGGGTAGATTCTTGGGCCGACCAATTATTTCTGCTTCACGCCAAACCAGTTGCATACTACACTGCAAGAGACAAGATGCCGTTTGAAGTTACACCGGTGGCGATCCGTCTGACACGTTATACTGGCGCCACTACACCGAGCACGACCACAGCAACCAACGCCGGAACTACCGCAGACCCAGCTCCGCAACAGTAAGATAGAACGATAGACAGGCGTTGTGCATTGTTTACCTCCTCCGGGTTCGCTTAGAACCCGGAGATTAAAATTTAGTCCAGGAGATTGCCAGTGTTTCGAAGATTGCTTTGTTTCTCGGTTTTCCTGCTCGGCACGATGGCGGCTGCACATGGCCAGGCTATGCCCGCGCTCATGCAGGGCGGAAGCATCGAAGCTGGCGGCGATTTTTCTATCGTTAAGCCGGATTACGGCTACAACACCATGTATGGCTTCGCAGTGGTTGGCGACCTCAACGCTCGCCAGTGGGCAGGCTTTGAGGCCGAGTACCACTATGCCAGCTGGAATGGCTTGAGCGGCACCTCGCAATCAAGTTTCGGTATCGGTCCCCGCTTCTTCTACGCCCGCAACCGCTGGATCCCGTTCGCGAAGATACTGGTTGGTTACGGCGGTCTGACCTTCCCCAATCCCGGGAATCCACACCACGATTATGGTCAGTTCACTATGGGCGGCGGTCTGGACTGGCGCTACAAGCACAACATCACGATCCAGGCAGTCAACGTGGAGTATCAGGACTGGTGGAATTTCGGCCATGCCAACGACTACCAGACTCGCGCTGGTTCGCTCACCCCGCTGATGATCTCCTTCGGCGTCAAGTACCGCTTCTTCTAAAGCGACTCCGCTTCTCAGGATCAGGCCCCTTTTCGGGGCCTTTTTCTTTGGCCCGCGGGTGATCGAGGCGCGGTCGAGCCCCGCGGTCGAAGCCAGTCCGGAAGCCTTCCATCCGGCCGAACCCCTAGACCGGCCGCCATGCCGGCGCTGCTGCTGCTGGTTCTCTTTAACCCGCGACACCTGAGCCCGGCGCCTGTGGCCTGAGTCCACTGGGCCTGAGTGACCTGGGCCCGAGCACCCGATCCCGAGACGCCTGGGCCCGCCTCCGGCCTGCCTCCGGCACGGCTGGATCGCCCGGGTGATGCTAACGCTTCCGCATGCTCCTGCCGCTTTGGCGCCCCCGCTTCCCTGCCCCAAAGAGAAAAGCCACGCACAGTGGCGTGGCTTCTTTCCTTGATGATGGTCCAGCTATCAGGCGTTAGAAGTGATATGCAATACCGATCGTCGGATTTGAGACGTTGGTATAGCGGTTGGTGCTGATTGCCTGGATATTGAAGCTCGGCTCCTTCATAATCAGGCCGCGAAACTCGCCGCGAATATCGAAGCTCGGGCTAATCTCATACGCCAGCCCGACCCCATAGATTCCGCCGATTGAGGTGTTCTTGCTGCTGTCGAGGGTGGATGTTCCGGAATCCAGCAGAGGGCTCAGAATGAATCCCGCCGGCCCGACCTCGACAAATGGATTGAAGTTTCCGAAATTCAGGTTGTAGACGTATGCCGCTGAGAATTCCTGAACCCGGGCGTGGATCCTCACCAGGTAAGCGTTGCCGCTGTTGTAGTTGTAATACTCCTGCGAATACTGGTAGTTCGCCTCGAGCGCATTCCGCGGCGACAGCATGAAACGGTAGCTCGCCAGCCCGCCCATCACATTACGGCTCTGCGCGATCACGGAGTTGCCATACACGGTGACGGGAAAGAGCCCCGTCACGCCCACACTCACATCCTGGCGGCTCTCCTGAGCCACGGCTGCTACGGCCAATGCCGGCAAGAGAACCAACCACACTAAATTCCGCTTCATTCCTGCTCGTTACCTCGCTTTGTTCCGCGTGGATATTCCCCTCGCGGCATTGTCCGTGAAAATCAAATCCGGCTTCCACATTGTACCTGCCCGTCTACCACTTCCGCTGGATGCCCTGCTCTTACTTCAGCGCGCGGCGCTCAACGCACCCCACTCGGCCACGCGCAGCGTCTGTGGAAATCGTCGCCCTAAATACAACGGCCCGCCTCCCCGAGGGAAGACAGGCCGAAGTTCTGTTTCGCTGCCGTTGCGATTCATCGTCGCGCGGGGGGTTACTGCTGCATGGGCGCATCACCGCCGGCGGGTGGAGGTGGCGGAGGGCCGCCGTTGCCGCCCATATGCTGCTGCATGTGCTGCATGCGCTGCTGCTGCATGGCCTGATACTTCTGCTTCTGCTGATCGTTGAGCACGGCCATCACTTTTTCGTTGGTATCCTTCATGATCCCCATGCTGGTCTGGCGTTGCTGCTGCACGGACTGCGAGGTATTGGCGTGGTTCTGCTGCATCTGGCTGTCGCGCGCGTCGAGGATCTGCTTGACCTGGTCCTGCTGATCGGCGGTCAGGTTGAGCTCGCGGGTCATGTGCTTGAGTTGCCGTTGTGAGTCGGGCATCTTGCCGCCGTGGTGCATTCCGCCGCCCATTCCTCCCTCCATCGGTGGAGGAGGCGGTGGGGCTTGCGACGCATCGGGGGCCGGGGCGCTCTGCGCGAGCGTTGCCGGGATCAGCGCCAGTCCCAGGCCGAAGACGGCCAGGGTGGCGAAGAATTTGTTTGTCATGGGGAACTCTCCTTTACGGCGGACCTCATGCTTCCAGCCCTTGCCGCTAAATAGTGAGACGTAGCCTGGCTAGGAGAAGTCGCTCCCCCGGGCAAAAGTAATTTCGCGGGAGTGTCTCGTTTTGCTCAGCGGCCAGCTACTTGGCCTTGCGGTCGAAATCGAAGGGCCGGCCAGCCGTCCGGCTCAGGTCCTCGATGGTCTGGAGGAATGCGCCCGCCGCATAGGACAGGGTCGCGTGCCGGCGGTATACCAGCCGAAGCTTGCGCGTGATGTTCATCCCCTGCACCTTGACGGGAACCAGCCGGCCCGACTCCACCTCGGGGCGCGCCACCAGGCCCGGCATAAACGCGACCCCGTTGCCCATCTCGACGAAGCGCTTGATCGCCTCCAGGCTAGGCAGCTCGACTCCCATGTTCAGCGGCGTCTTGTTTCTCTGGAACGCCTGAATCACCGTTTGGCGCAGCGGCGAGGGGACGTTGTGCGCGATAAAATTCTGCGCTCCGAGATCGCGGATATGCACCTGCTTCGCCTTGGCCAGAGGATGCTCCGGGCTCACCACAAAGACCAGCGCGTCGTGATACACCACGATGCTCTGCAGCGCCGGATCGGGCGTGGTGAACGACAGGATGCCCATCTCAACATCGTGCAACTGCACCTGGTCGGCGATGCGGCTGGCCAGCGAGCGCCGCACCGATACCTTGATCTGGGGATATTCGCGCCGGTACCGATCCAGCACGGGCAATAGATATAGACAGGTGTATTCATTCGCCGCCAGGTTGAGCCGCCCGCGTATGCAGCGCCCGCAACTCGCCGAGCGCGCCGGTTGCTTCGATGCGGAGGTTCAGCAGCTTCTGCGCGTACTCGAGCAAGACCTCGCCTGCCGCGGTCAGCGATCCGTCGCGCGCCGCGCGGTCGAGCAGCACCTCGCCCACCTCAAGTTCGAGCTTGCGGATGGTCTGGCTGACGGCCGGCTGGGTGCGGTGCAATCGCGCCGCGGCGCGGGAGAAGCTGCGCTCCTCGGCCACCGCGACAAAGGTCTCGAGCTGCGTCAAATCCATCGCCATCAGAATGCCCTCTCTGGTTATCGCGCTTAAAACAATATAACAATCTCTTATCGCACCTCAAACAATTATAACTTTGCATTATTCGTGGCATCTTGCCATAGTGGAGAGGTAAGGAGCCCTCTTTCCATGTCTCAGGAACGCGCGACAGATCGCCTTAACGACAGCCCCAAAGACAGCTCACCGGACCGCCTCTTCTTTTTCGACACCACTCTGCGCGACGGCGAGCAGTCGCCCGGCTGCAGCATGCGCCACGATGAAAAGCTCCACATGGCGCGCCAGCTCTCTGACCTCGGCGTTGACCTGCTCGAAGCCGGTTTTCCCATCTCGTCTGCCGGAGACTTTGCCGCCGTGGTCGCCATCTCACGCGAGATCACCGACGGCCCGGTGATCGCCGGGCTGGCGCGCTGCCGCAAAGAAGATATCGAGACGGTTGCCCGGGCACTGGAATCGGCCAAGCGCAAACGCATCCACGTCTTTCTCGCCAGCTCCGACATCCATCTCGAATACAAACTGAAGATGTCGCGCCAGCAGGCGATAGACCAGACCGCGGCCTCGGTCGCCCACGCGCGTCAGCACGCTGACGACATCGAGTTCTCGGCAGAGGACGCGACGCGCTCGGACCTCGACTTCCTGGTGAAGATGATCAACGTGGCGGTAGAGAACGGCGCGACCACCATCAATATTCCCGACACCGTGGGCTATACCACTCCCGACGAGTTCGCCAACATCATCCGCACGTTGCGCGCGCGCGTGGACAATTCGGACAAGATAATCTTTTCTGCCCACTGTCACGATGACCTGGGACTGGCCGTGGCCAACTCGCTGGCTGCCATTGAAGCGGGCGCCCGCCAGGTGGAGTGCACCATCAACGGCATTGGCGAACGCGCCGGCAATGCGGCCCTTGAAGAGATCGCGACGCTGGTCCGCGTGCGCTCTGACCGCTACCCGGTGAGCTGCAACATACGCCATGAACTGCTGCACCCGTCGAGCCAGATGCTTTCGAGCTTCATCAGCTTCAGTCCGTCGCCCAACAAGGCAGTGGTCGGGGCCAACGCGTTCGCGCACGAAGCGGGAATTCATCAGCACGGCATGCTGGCTAACCCGCTCTGCTACGAGATCATGACCCCTGCCTCGGTCGGCCAGCCCTGCAACCGCATGGTGCTGGGCAAGCACTCGGGGCGTCACGCGCTCGCCTATCGCATGGCGGAGCTGGGATACAAAGTGGAAGGGGCCGAGCTGGACACCCTCTACCTTCGCTTCACCGAGCTCGCGGACCGCAAGAAAAGTGTTTACGACCAGGATCTGATCTCGCTGCTCGGCGCACGCGCCGGACATCAGGCCGCGCCGGTCTTCGTTCCTCCCGCTGCAGCCAACGAGAAAGCTCCCGCGCAAACCACCGCCTGAGCTGCTCCCAACTCTGAAAAGGAATCGAGACGCATGAAGCTGAAAATCACATTGTTGCCCGGCGACGGCATCGGCCCGGAAGTTACTGCAGCCGCAGTTCGCATTCTTGAGGCCTGCGGCGAATACGGCGGGCACGAATTCCAATTCACCGAGATGCCCATCGGCGGCGTGGCAATCAAGGCGCACGGCTCACCGCTGCCCACGGCCACGCTTGACGCCGCGCTCGACTCAACGCCGTTCTGCTCGGCGCGGTCGGCGGCAATGAGTTCAATTCCCTGCCCCCGGATCGGCGGCCGGAAGCCGGATTGCTGCAGCTGCGGCAAGCACTCGGCGGCTTTGCGAATCTACGGCCGGCGTTTGCCTACCCGTCGCTCGCGGAAAATTCTCCACTCCGCGCCGAAGTCACCAAGGACGTTGACATTCTCTTTGTGCGCGAGCTGCTCGGCGGACTCTACTTTGGCACGCCGCGCTCGTGGAACCGCGAGACCGGAGAGGCGATCAACACCATGCGCTACAGCGAGGCCGAAGTCAGCCGCGTCGCTCATGTGGCGTTTCAACTGGCGCGCACTCGCCGCAAAAAGCTGACGTCGGTTGACAAGGCCAACGTCCTCGAGGTTTCGCAGCTCTGGCGCTCGACCGTCACCAATGTCGGCAAGGAATATCCGGACGTGAAGCTCGACCACCTTTATGTTGACGCCTGTGCGATGCACCTGATGAATACGCCGCGCGCCTTCGACGTCATCCTCGCGGAGAATCTTTTCGGCGACATCCTTAGCGACGAAGCCGGAGTGATCACCGGCTCACTCGGCATGCTTCCCTCGGCCACGCTGGGCGGCACGGTGCATCTCTACGAGCCGGTCCACGGCTCCGCGCCTGACATCGCGGGAACGGGGAAAGCCAATCCGCTGGGCGCCATTCTCACCGCTGCCATGCTGCTGCGCTACAGCGCTCACATGCCCGCCGAGGCTGCGGCCATCGAAGCCGCGGTGCAGGAGGTGCTCGACGCGGGTCATCGCACAGCGGACCTGGTTCGCGGCAGCAATGAAAAGCCAGTCACCACGCGCGAAATGAGCTCGCTCGTATTCCAGGCATTCAATCACGCGATTGACCGGCACCAGGCACTGCACGCAGTTTAGGGACAATCGAAATCAATGACCACGACGCCAAAAACGCTTTTCCAAAAAGTCTGGGAGTCGCATCTCGTCGCCGAGCCCGCAGGCGAGCCGGCCCTGATCTACATTGATCTGCATCTGCTGCACGAGGTGACCTCACCGCAGGCGTTTGACGGACTTCGTCTCGCCGGCCGCACAGTCCGGCGTCCCGACCGCTGCGTCGCCACGGTGGACCACAACGTCCCGACCACTCCGAACCGGCTCATCATCGAAGACGCCATCGCGGCAAAGCAAGTGGACGCGCTGCATCGCAACTGCGCCGAGTTCGGCATCGAGCTTTTCGATATGCACAGCGCTGAACAAGGGATCGTCCACGTGATCGGCCCCGAGCTCGGGCTGACGAAGCCGGGCATGACCATCGTCTGCGGCGACAGCCACACATCAACTCACGGAGCGTTTGGAGCACTGGCCTTCGGCATCGGAACATCGGAAGTCGAGCACGTGCTGGCAACGCAGTGCCTGCAGCAGAGCAAGCCGAAGACGTTCCGCATCTCGATCAACGGCGAGATCCCCGCGGGCGTTACCGCTAAAGACATCATCCTCGCCATCATCGGCCGCATCGGCACCGACGGGGCCACGGGCTATGTGATCGAATATGCGGGCGACGCCATTCAGAGCCTGAGCATGGAAGGCCGCATGACCATCTGCAACATGAGCATCGAGGCGGGCGCGCGCGCCGGAATGATCGCTCCCGACGAGACCACCTTCGCGTATCTCAAGGGCCGCCGCTTTTCGCCGACCGGGGAGGCGTGGGAGCAAGCGGTTGCGAGTTGGCGTGAGCTTGCGACGGATGACGGCGCCGTCTTCGACCGCGAACTCGAAATCAACGCGGCCGATCTCTCGCCGTTCATCAGCTGGGGAACGAACCCCGGCATGGTGATCCCGATCACCGGGCACATTCCGCATCCCGACCCGTCTGCTTCGGAATCGGAGCATCGCGCCATCGAGCGCGCGCTGGAATATATGGCGCTTCAGCCTGGCGCCGCGATTGCGGAGGTCCCGATTGACCGCGTCTTCATCGGCTCCTGCACCAACTCCCGCATTGAAGACCTGCGCAGCGCGGCCCGCGTGGTCAGCGGATATCACGTGCATCCGACGGTTCGCGCGATGGTCGTGCCCGGATCGCAGCTGGTGAAGTCGCAGGCGGAACGCGAAGGCCTCGACCGCATCTTCGTGGCGGCGGGATTTGAGTGGCGAGAGCCCGGCTGCTCGATGTGCCTGGGCATGAATCCTGACATTCTCGCGCCGGGCGAACGTTGCGCCTCGACCAGCAATCGGAATTTTGAAGGCCGCCAGGGCCGCGGAGGCCGCACCCATCTCGTGAGCCCGATGATGGCCGCTGCTGCTGCCATCGCCGGACACTTCACCGATGTCCGCCAATGGCGATTCAACGACGCGAAGTTCGGGGACGCGACGGTCACCACCGAGGCGCACGCATGAAGCCATTTCGCACACTGCACTCCCTCGTCGCTCCGCTCGACCGCGTCAATGTGGATACCGACCAGATTATTCCCAAGCAATTTCTCAAGCGCATCGAGCGCACCGGCTACGGCGAATTTCTCTTCTTCGACTGGCGCTACAAGCGGGACGAGCAGGCGGGCAAGCAGGCGCCGAATCCCGACTTCGAGCTGAATTTTCCCCGCTACCAGGGCGCGGAAATTCTCGTGACCAACAAAAACTTCGGCTGCGGCTCATCGCGTGAACACGCGGCGTGGGCGCTCTCTGACTACGGCTTCCGCTGCGTGATCTCGCCCACTTTCGCGGACATCTTTTACTCGAACGCGGGCAAGAACGGCATCCTGCTGGTCACTCTGCCGCAGGAGCAGGTGGAGCTCCTGCTCGAACGGGCCGCGATGCATCCCGGCTATTCACTCACCGTCTCGCTCGAAACAAATGAAGTCACCGACGACTACGGCTTCCACGCGAACTTCACCATGGATCCGTTTCGCCGCGACTGCCTGCTCAACGGCCTGGACGACATCGGCCTCTCGCTGCGCCACTCCGGGCACATGGAGAGATTTGAGCAGCACCATCAGCCTCGGCACTGGTTTCACCCACGCGCTCACGGAGCACACGGCGCACATCCCGCCTCGATCGCGCATAAGGAAGCTTAATGAGCAGCAACGGCAATCACTCCGGCAAATCGAACAGCATTCCGCTGACTGAGGGAGCCCATCGCGCCCCGGCCCGCGCGATGCTGCGCGCCAGCGGATATTCACGCGCCGACCTTGCGCGCCCCATCATCGGGATTGCGAACACCTGGACAGAAATCGGCCCGTGCAACTTCCACCTGCGCGAGCTCGCCGAGGCAATCAAGGTGGGCATCCGTCAGGCGGGCGGCACGCCGATGGAGTTCAACACCGTCACCATCTCGGACGGAATCACGATGGGCACGCAGGGCATGAAAGCCTCGCTCATCAGCCGCGAGATTATCGCCGACTCGATCGAGCTTATCTCCCGCGGAAATCTGTTTGACGGATTAATTTGTATCGCCGGCTGTGACAAAAACCTGCCGGCTGCGGTGATGGCGCTGGGCCGTCTCAATATTCCGGGCCTGATGTTTTACGGCGGCTCCATCGCGCCTGGCGAGCTGGACGGAAAATTCCTCAGCATCCAGGATGTTTTTGAAGCCGTCGGCGCCCACGCCCGCCACACGATCAGCGACGGGCAGCTGGAAGCTGTCGAAGCCGCGGCCTGCCCATCCTCCGGGGCCTGCGGCGGACAATTCACCGCCAACACGATGGCGGTGGCCTGCGAATTTCTGGGCATCGCTCCGATGTCGCTCTCCGGCGTGCCCGCATTCCTGCCGGAGAAGCTCACCGCCGCGACCGCAGCCGGAGTGATGGTGATGGAGCTGGTGAAACGCGGGCTGAAGCCGCGCGACATTATCACGCGCACCTCGATTGAGAATGCTATTGCCAGCGTCGCTGCCTCCGGCGGTTCGACGAACGCCGTTCTGCACTTCCTCGCCATTGCGCGCGAGGCCGGCATCCCGCTCACCATTGATGATTTTGACCGCATCAGCCGCCGCACTCCTCTGCTCTGCGACCTTAAGCCGGGCGGGCGCTTCATGGCCGCCGATTATCAGGCTGCGGGTGGCAGCCGGCTGCTGGCACAGCGGCTAATCGCGAGCGATCATCTGGACGGCTCCGCTCCGACTGTTTCCGGCAAGACGCTCGCCGAGGAAGCGGCACTCGCAGAAGAATCCGCCGGCCAGCAAGTGATCCATTCGGCTGCAACGCCGCTGAAGTCAACCGGTGGCCTTGTGATCCTCAAGGGCAATCTCGCGCCCGACGGCTGCGTTATCAAAGTCGCCGGCCACGAGCGACTCACGCATCGCGGACCGGCTCGCGTCTTCGATTCCGAAGAGGCCGCGTTCCACGCCGTCGAGTGCGGCCAGATCTTTCCCAATGATGTCGTCGTAATCCGCTACGAAGGTCCACGCGGTGGCCCGGGCATGCGCGAGATGCTCGCTGTCACGGCCGCCATCGCCGGAATCACAGAGCTGGCATCAAACGTCGCGCTCCTCACCGACGGCCGATTCTCCGGCGCAACTCGCGGACTCATGGCCGGCCACGTCGCCCCGGAAGCCGCTCTGGGCGGGCCGATCGCCGCGGTCCGCGAAGGAGACATCATCGAGTTCGACATTCCGAACCGTGAGCTGCGCCTGGTCGTTTCACCCGCAGAGATGGCTACCCGTCTTCTCCGATTCACTCCGCCCGAGCCGCAGTTCGCTGCCGGAGTATTCCGCAAATATGCCGATACCGTTGCCTCCGCATCCGAGGGCGCGGTCACGGTCACTCAATCACCCGCCACGATTCCCGCAGCCGTCACAGCCTGAGCTCACTTATGCCTAAGTCTCCCGCATCGCCGCATCCCTCTCTCCCGCGCCTCAGCGGAGCGGAGATTCTTTGGGCCACGCTCGAGGGCGAAGGGGTCCGCCATGTCTTCGGCTATCCCGGCGGCGCTATTCTTCCCGCCTACGATGCGCTCCGCAAATTTCCCATTCGCCACATCCTGGTGCGCCACGAACAGTCTGCGGTTCACATGGCCGACGGCTACGCGCGCGCGACTGGCGGAGTCGGAGTCGCCATCGCTACCTCCGGCCCCGGCGCCACCAACATGGTCACCGGCATTGCCACCGCGATGCTCGACTCATCGCCCATCGTCTGCATCACCGGGCAGGTCTCGAGCAAAGTTCTCGGCACCGACGCGTTTCAAGAGGTGGACATCACCGGCGTCACCCTGCCCGTCACCAAACATAATTACGTTGTCTCGCGCGCGGAAGACATCGCGCCGGTTCTTCGCGAAGCGTTTCAGGTCGCCACCAGCGGGCGCCCCGGCCCCGTGCTGGTGGACATAACCAAAGACGCGCAGCAGGGCCACGCTATCTTCGACTTCGCCGCGGCTGCTCCGCGCCCGGTTCGGTCCCATCCCATGCTCGGCATCACCGGCGCGGCAATGCGCGAGGCCCTCGAACTCATCCGCACAGCGGAGCGCCCGCTCATTCTCGCCGGCCACGGCGTCATGCAGTCGAACGCCACTCGCCAGCTGCTGGCATTCGCGGAGCGCGCGCAGATTCCCGTCACCTCCACCCTGCTCGGTCTGGGCGGCTTCCCTGCCTCGCATCCTCTTTCGCTAGGCATGATGGGCATGCACGGAGAGGCCTGGGTCAACGACGCCGTTCAATCGGCCGATCTGCTGATCGCCGTCGGCATGCGCTTCGACGATCGCGTCATCGGCACGCCCGGCTCTTATGCGCCGCACGCCAAAAAGATCCACATCGAGATTGATCCATCGGAGATCAACAAAAACGTCCATGTGGATGTGCCGCTGCTGGGCGACATCAAGCAGGTGCTCGAACATTTTCTTCCGCTCATCGCGCAATGCGATCGCTCCGCGTGGCTGCGTTCGATTTACGACAGCAAGGGCGACTCCGCCGTGCGCGACATCCGCAACCTGCCCGACAACGGCCATCTCTATGCCGCGCACGTGATCAACGATCTTTGGAATGCGACGCAGGGCGACGCCATCATCGTCACCGACGTCGGCCAGCACCAGATGTGGGAGGCGCAGTATTACAAGCACGAACATCCGCGCTCGCTGATCACCTCCGGCGGCCTCGGCACCATGGGATTTGCGCTGCCTGCTGCCATCGGGGCCAAGGTCGCGCTGCCGGAAAAAGAGGTCTGGGTGATCGCGGGCGACGGCGGCTTCCAGATGACCTGCCCCGAGCTCGCCACCATTCGGCAGGAGGACCTGGACCTCAACATCGCCATCATCAACAACGGTTATCTCGGCATGGTGCGACAGTGGCAGGAGTTTTTCTACGAGAAGAATTACGAATCCACGCCGCTGCTCAGCCCGGACTTTGTAAAGCTGGCGGCCGCGTACAGCATCCCCGCCTCGGCGGTCACTTCGCGGCAGCAGATTCTGCCGGCGGTCGCAGCGTCGCGCGAGCAGGGTGGCGCTTACCTGATTGACTTCCAGGTCGAGCAAGAGGATTCCGTCTACCCGATGATCCCGCAGGGCGCGGCCATCCACGAGATGATTCGCCGGCCGCAGTCGCCCGGCCACAGTCCTCTCATCGAATCCGCGGAGGACCGCTAGCCATGCTGCACAGCTTCGTGGTCCTGGTCGAAGACAAGCCCGGCGCGCTCACCCGGGTTGCGTCGCTCTTCCGCCGGCTTAACTACAACATTGCGTCTCTCGCCGTCGGCCACAGCGAGCGCCCCGGCGTCTCGCGCATGACGCTGGTGGCGGAAGCGCCGGCGGAGAGCAGTCATCGCATCGCCGCGTCACTCTACAAGCTGGTCAATGTGCTCGAGGTGGATGACGTCAGCCAGCACTCCTGCGTTACGCGCGAGCTGGCCTTGATCAAAGTTTCGGCGGGAAGCAAAGACCGCTCCCGCATCTTCGAGCTGGCCGAGGTGTTCCGGGCGCGGGTCGTGGACCTCACCTCGGAATCCATCATGCTCGAGATCACCGGCGGTGAAAGCAAAGTCGAAGGCCTGTTGCAGGTGCTCAACGAGGGCGAGCAGCGCGTGCTCGAAATCACACGCAGCGGACGCCTGGCGATGCGCCGGGGCCACCACACCAGCCGCGTTCTGCAGGCGCTGGGCGACGCCGGCTCGCAAGCCGAAGCCGCGCACTCTGACCTCTCACACACGGCGCGGGCGCAACAAGAGGCTTGGGCGGACGCGGTCGAAGAGGACCTCGAACCGGGAGAATTTTCCTGAGCTATAAACATCCAGAATCCAAACGGGCAATTTTTAGAGACCAAAACGGAGAGACTATGGCAAAGACATTTCACGACAACGACGCTGACCTCGCACTTATTCGCGGCAAAAAAGTCGCCATCATCGGCTACGGCTCGCAGGGCCACGCCCACTCGCTCAACCTTCGCGACTCCGGCGTAGACGTTCGCATTGGCCTTCATCCGGCCAGCCGCTCGGCCGCCAAGGCCCGCGCCGCCGGCCTCGAAGTGCTCAGCGTGGACGACGCTGCGCGCTGGGCCGACGTCGTCATGATCCTGGCGCCCGATCAGACACAGGCCGAGATTTATGCCGACAATGTCGCCAAGCATCTGACCGCGGGCAAGACCCTCATGTTCGCGCACGGCTTCAACATTCGCTTCGGCACCATTGTTCCGCCCAAAGACGTTGACGTTTCTCTCGTCGCGCCCAAGTCGCCGGGCCATCGCGTCCGCGAGATTTATGTTGAGGGCGGCGGCGTTCCTGCGCTTGTCGCGGTCCATCAAGACGCCTCGGGGAAGGCCCTCGCACAAGCTCTCTCCTACGCCAAAGCCATCGGCAGCACCCGCGCCGGAGTGCTCGAGACCACCTTCACCGAGGAAACTGAGACCGACCTCTTCGGCGAGCAGGCCGTGCTCTGCGGCGGCGTGAGCGCGCTGGTCAAAGCCGGCTTCGAGACCCTGGTCGCTGCCGGATATCAGCCCGAGATCGCTTATTTCGAGTGCCTGCACGAGCTCAAGCTGATCGTTGACCTGATGTATCGCGGCGGGCTGTCTTACATGCGCTACTCCATCTCTGACACGGCCGAATATGGAGATTACGTCGCCGGGCCGCGCATTATCACCGACGCGGTTCGCGCCGAGATGCAGCGGCTGCTCACCGAGGTGCAGGACGGCACATTTGCCAAACGCTGGATCGCGGAGTGCAAGAGCGGACGCGCCAACTTTGACGCCACTCGCCAGCAGGAGCGGACGCACCCCATAGAGAAAGTCGGCGCAGAGCTGCGCGCGGCCATGCCATTCCTCGACCCGGTCACCGTCGAGCCGACGGCAGCCGCGGCAACGCCGGAGCCGGTGCACAGCTAAACCCGCATTTCACCCCGTTGGGCCGTGATTCCGGCCCTTTTACATACCTCCTTTACACGCAACCGTGCGTGGTGGAATAACATTCAGGAATGTCGATCGTTTCTGAAATCGAAACTCTGCCAGTCGAAGCGGCCACCCCGGTTCCGGAGTTGGTGGCAGCTCTGCGCCGCGTCTCCCCACTCGACGGCCTCGAAGAGCGTGAGTATGTCTGGCTCGCCGAACACGGCCGCGAGCTGCGCGTCGAAGCCGGACGCGTGCTGTTCCGCCAGGAAGATCCCGCGGAATATATGTCCATCATTCTTGAGGGAGAGATCCACGTGCGCCGCCGCATGGGCGCCGGCAGCGAGTTATTCATCGGCCGCGCCGGGGAGATCACCGGCCTCATCCCCTTCTCCCGCATGAAGACGCACGGTGGCGAAGGCGTCGCCATGGGCCCGGTGTGGTTGCTGGCTTTTAACAAATCAATGTTCCCCGAGATGCTCCAGGCCATCCCCGCGCTCAAGGGCCGGCTGGTGGCGCTGCTGCTTGACCGCGTTCGCGAGGTCACGCGCATGGAGCAGCAGGTGGAGAAGCTGTCGGCGCTCAACAAGCTGGCCGGCAACCTTGCTCACGAGCTCAATAATCCGGCCTCGGCGGCGCAACGCTCCGCAATGCATCTGCAGCAGGAGCTGCGCAATTACGGTCACAAGAAATACGAGCTTGGCGTGCTCTGCCTGCCCAGCGAAACCATTGAGCGCATTCGGGGCTGGGAACAGACATTGCCACCGCGCGCAGGCGCCCAGTCCGGGTCAGTCGGCGTTGCCCGCGCCGATCACGAGCAGGACATTCAGCGCTGGCTCGAGGCCCATGCCGTGCCCGATGCCTGGAATGCCGCGCCGGTGCTGGCCGAACGCGGCGTCACCGTTCCTCACCTCGAGGCCCTCACTACGTTTCTTAGCGTTGACGCGCTGCCGGTTTTCCTCTCGCAGTTCTCCTCCACCTTGAGGACTGAGGAGATGACGGTCGCCATCCTCAACTCCACCGCCCGCATTTTCGACCTCATCGAGGCGATCAAGGATTATTCCTACCTGGATCAGGCGCCGCTGCAAGACATTGAAATGCCGCAGGCGCTGAGAACAACGCTCGCCATGCTGCAGTCTCGTCTGTCGAAGGTGCAGGTGGTCGAATCCTTCGAGCCCAACCTGCCGCGCATTACCGCCTTTGGCGCCGAGCTGAACCAGGTCTGGATGGCGCTCCTGGAGAACGCCCTCGACGCTATGGAGGACCGCGGCCGTCTCGAAGTCCGTCTCTCGACCGATCCCGAGTGGCTCAAGGTTGAGATTCGCGACAGTGGCACGGGCATTCCGCCCGAGATGAAGGACCGGATCTTCGAGCCCTTTTTCACCACCAAGGCGCCCGGCAAAGGATTGGGCATGGGCCTGGACACCGTCATGCGGATTATCCGCAAGCATCGCGGACACATCTCGGTGACGTCGCAACCCGGCGACACGTGCTTTCAAGTGATGCTGCCGCGCGAGCAGTGGCGAGCCTATTAGGGTCTCGGCAGACAGTTGAAGTAATTGGTTAGAGAGGGGCAGTAAGCCTAGGTATCTAGGCGGCTTGAGCTGTGATTCCGCAGAGCGGGATCGTTATTAACCTGAGCAATAAAAATGCCCCCGCAATCGCGAGGGCATTTCTTTGTCGATGGATTCGAGAGCCTGGAGGCAGCCGGCTTTTCTCAGGCCGCCGTCCCTGAATATTCCCAACCGAAGGAACTCAGCCGACTCTCTTACGCAGGCCGCACTGCCGGACGAACCGCGGGACGAACTGCGGGGCGAACGGCGGGGCGAACGGCCGGGCGAACGGCGGGACGAACTGCTGGGCCGGACGGCGGGACGAACTGCCGGGCGAACTGCGGGACGAACTGCGGCGGCGGGACGAACTGCGGGGCGAACGGCCGGGCGAACTGCAGGCCGAACGGCGGGACGAACTGCCGGGCGGATTGCCGGGGAAACTGACGGTGACTGCGTCGGGTTGGCCAAGATTGCCTTCTGGACTGCTGAGCGCTGGCTGATGAGTGATTTCTTCTGAACTGACATTTTCAATCTCCTTAAATTTGACCTTCGGTTGTTTTTGCTTCTCTCGAAGCGCCTACATGCCATACATATATGCAAGCCAGGGGCCAAACTCTCCGCCTGCTCCCCGCAGTCGCGGCTACCTATTATTTTCAAGCAGTTACGGGTGGACCATCCAAATTTTCTATAGCCGCCATAATCGGCCGAGGCTGGGGGAGATGAAAAATTCAACCCGTGGCATTAAAAATCCAAGCGGCGGCTGCCGTTTTCAGCCCCCCGGGCGGCAGGGCAAAAAGAAAAAGGCGAGCAGAGTGTGCTCTGCCCGCCTGGATTCCAATCTTTACCGGCTTGAACTCAGTGCATATCGTCCATGCTGCCCTGTCCGGCGCTCGAACCCTGGTCTTTGAGCATGGTCAGCTTGCCGATGTGGATGCTCTTCGAGGCATTGTTGACGCTCGCCGTCACCTCAACGTGATGTCCGAAGTGATCCTTGACCGATGCCGGGTCGTCAATCGCCCAGACCTTCTTCGTCGCATCGTCTACGAACACCGGCTTCTCTCCGCCGGCAATGCACTTCTTCACGCAAGCCTGCCCGGAGCCCATATGTGCCGCTGCGCACTTTGAATCGCTGATCCAGCCCGACAGCTTTTGATCGCCGCCCGCCGGATATCCCGCCGCATACGCCATGGCTCCGGACAACGCCAACATCACCGCAACTTTACGCATTTGCATTTGTAGCCTCCGAATCTCTCTGCCGACCTTTTTACATCCGCGCCCGCTATCGGTGCAACCCACTTCAGTGCCATGGGCTGAATTCTTAACTGACAGCGACCGCAGCCTCATCATCCTTCTCGGCCTTTTCCTCCACCACCGGGGCATCGCCGATGCGCTCGTTAAAGGTGCACTCGATCGCCGGCCCTGTTTCCTCTGCGACCTTTTTGCCACGGCGCGCCGGCTTCTCCTCCGCCGACGGCTTTTTGTTGTTCGGGCAGATGAGATAGACGCCCGACTTCAGCGTCTTCTCCATCAGATAGGGGCTGCCGCACTCCGGGCACTTCTGGTCAACCGGCTTGTAGTTTGAAGTGAACTTGCACTTGGGATATTCCGAGCAGCCGTAGAAATAATTTCCGCGGCGCGCCTTCTTCTCCACAATCTCGCCATCTGCGCACAGCGGGCAATGCACGCCAATCAAATTCTGCTTGATGTACTTGCACTTCGGGTATCCGCTGCAGCTGACGAACTCACCATACTGGCCGTTGCGCAGCACCAGCTGCTCGCCACACTTGGGACACTTCTCATCCAGCGGAACGGGGGGCTTCTGCTGCTGCTTCTGGTTGAGACGCCGCACCGTCTTGCAGGGCGGGTCCTCGTTATATCCCGGACACGCCATGAACGGTCCCCACGGGCCATTGCGCAACACCATCACGCGGCCGCAGTTCTCGCAATACTCTTCCTGCTGCTCACCTTCCGGAGTCTGCAGGTCCGGCTTCGCCGCAAAATTCTCCTTGGTGAAGGTGCAGCTGTCTTTCTTTTTCTTGTCATAGGTGCTGCACGCGAAGAAGGTGCCGAACTTGCCCCACTTCAGCACCAGCGGCGCTCCGCAAACCTCGCAGATCTCGTTTGTCGGCTCTTCCATCCGCTTGACGTTGTCCATGTGCTTCTCGGCGTTCTTCAGTTCTTTCTTGAAGTATCCGTAGAAGCCCTTGAGCAGGTCGGTCCACTTCTCTTTGCCCTCTTCAACCTCGTCGAGCTCCTCTTCGAGCTTGGCGGTGTATTGCGGGTCAAAAATATATTCGAAGTTTTTCACCAGCAGCCCGGTGACCACCTGACCGATCTCGGTCGGAACGAAGCGGCCATTCCTGCCGCCGCTCTTCTGCACGTATTCGCGCTCCTGGATGGTATTAATGATGGTCGCGTAAGTAGACGGCCGGCCGATGCCGCGCTCTTCGAGCGTCTTGACCAGCGACGCTTCGTTGAATCGCGCCGGAGGCTCGGTGAAATGCTGCTCCGGCAAAAGCGCCTTGAGCACCAGAGCGTCTCCATCGTTCATCTCCGGCAGCTGGTTCTTCAGCGCCTCATCGTCCTCGTCCTTGGCGTCCTTCGACTCCTCATAGACCTTGAGGAAGCCGTCGAACTTGAGCACCGAACCGGTGACTCTGAAGTCATAGCTGCGGTCCGCCCTGGCGACAATATCTACCGTCGTCTGATCAAAGACTGCGGGCAGCATCTGCGAAGCCACGAAGCGCTGCCAGATCAGCTTGTAGAGCCGATACTGCTCGTCGCTGAGATACTGCTTGATTTTCTCCGGCTCCATGGCGACATCGGACGGGCGAATGGCCTCGTGCGCATCCTGGGCGTCCTTCTTGCTTTTGAATACATTCGGCTCGGCCGGCAAATAGTCTTTGCCCAGGCGAGGCTGCGATATGGTCCCGGGCTCCGGCAATCGCGTCCGGGGAAACGCGCGTCGAATCGGTACGCATGTAGGTGATGAGACCGACGGTGCCATCCGGCCCCAACTCGATGCCCTCATAGAGCCGCTGCGCGATGCCCATGGTGCGGCGCACATTAAATCCGAGCTGACGCGATCCGTCCTGCTGCAGCTTGCTGGTGGTGAAGGGAGCGGGAGCATAGCGCCGCTTCTCCTTGCGCTCCACCTGCCGCACCGACCACTTTGCGTTTTTGAGTGCCTGCTCGATCGCACGCGCCTGCTTCTCATCAGGAACCGAGGGCGTGTCAACCGTGTCGACCAGCGACTGCTCGCCATCGATACCCAAGAAGCGCGCTGCAAATTCCTTGCCATCGGGCGAAGGAGTCAGGTTTGCTCCGATGGTCCAATACTCGACCGGCTTGAATGCGCGAATCTCCGCCTCACGCTCGACGATCAGCCGCAAGGCGACGGTCTGCACCCGGCCTGCGGACAATCCGCGCCGCACTTTGTCCCACAGCAGCGGCGAAATCTTGTATCCCACAATCCGGTCGAGCACGCGGCGAGTCTGCTGCGCGTCTACCAGGTGCTCATCAATGTCGCTGGCATGCAGAAACGCTTCCTGCACGGCCTTTTTCGTGATCTCGTTGAATGTGACCCGCTGGATCTTTTTCTTGTCCTTCACTACCGGGTTGAGCTGGATCGCGAGATGCGCGGCGATGGCTTCGCCTTCGCGATCCGGGTCAGGCGCCAGATAAACCATGTCGGCCTTGGCCGCCAGCTTCTTCAGCCGCTCAACTACCTTCTCCTTGCCCGGGGACACGACCAGCGTCGGCTCGAACGTCATGTGCTTCGAGCTCCACGCCGATCTCTTTCTTCGGCAAATCCATGATGTGGCCGACTGAGGCCTCCACCTGGAAGTCTTTGCCGAGATATTTTCCGATCGTCTTCGCCTTGGCCGGCGACTCCACGATCACTAACGATTTAGCCATTCCACTCCTGCTTTCAGTTCTCTATCAATTCTGGAACCTATCACGGTTCGACGCAGTCAAGCCAGCCGCAGGGCCGGCGCAACAGGTTTCTCAAAAGCATTTCACATAATTTTTTCCCGGCATTTGCCGCACTCGCCCGGCTAATTCCAGCTCAAACAATGCCGGCAAATATCTCCGGGGAACTCAGCGTCCGGCACCAGCGCTTCAATCACTTCATCCAGCTGCATCGCTTCGTCTTTCCGAAGCAAGTCATACACAGCGGTGTGCTCTGGCGGAACCGGCCTTGCTGACTGTACCGATGCTGCAGCCCCCTCTGAGGATTCAACTTTGATCTCGCCGAGCGCTCCGTCATCAACCGTAGCTCGCACATCTGTCGGCAGATCCTCCCACACATCTTCCCACGTCGCGACCAGCTTCGCGCCCTGCTTGATGAGCGTGTTCGGAGTCCAGGACTGCTTGTTGGTCACGTTGCCCGGCACCGCGAAGACCTCGCGATTCTGCTCGAGCGCGCAGCGCGAAGTGATTCGCGTTCCACTGTTTTCCCCCGCCTCGACCACGAGCACGCCCACGCTCATTCCGCTCAGCACGCGATTGCGAATCGGAAAATTCTGCGGCGCAGGAAATGTTCCCATGGGAAACTCGCTCAGGATCGCCCCGCCCTCGGCCAGGATTCTGCTCCGCCAGCTTCTTGTTCTCCTTGGGATAGATCACATCAATTCCGGTGCCCCACACGGCGACGGTTTTGCCCTTCGCATCGAGAGCGCCGATGTGCGCTGCGGTGTCTACGCCGCGCGCCATGCCGCTCAGAATCACCAGGCCTCGATTCGCCAGGTCGCGCGACAGTTGCTGCGCCATCCCGCTGCCATAAGGAGTGGGGTGCCGCGTGCCAATAATCGCGAGGCCGGGACGATTGAGCAGGCTTAAATCTCCCAGGCATCGCAGCACCGGCGGCGGATCATAAATCTCCAGCAGCCGTTGCGGATAGGCCGCGTCGCCCGGCGTGAGCGCCTGCCCACCCGCCTCGGTCACGCGCATCCATTCTTCTTCCGCTTTTTTGCGTGACCCTCCGCCGGCGACCGACTGTGCCGCGTTGCCCGGCAGCCCCAGCTTCTCAAGCTCGGTCTGCGACTGCCGGAAAATCATCTCGGGGGAATTTAAGGAACGCATCGCCGCCCAGATTCGCTTGGGGCCCATGCCATCCGTCATATCCAGCGTCAGCCAGGCCAACTGCGCTTCGCTAGGCGCCATTGCGGCTTACTTTATTCGACACCATGATTGTCTATTTGCTCCGTGGACGCGAAATGTCCGGGCGTGGACCGTGAAATGTCCAGGGTAGACCGGGGGGATTGCGGGCGAGCCTATGCCCCGCTCCCGGCGAAGTCAAGCAATTCATCCAAGAGTCACCGTCGAGTTGCACATTTTTGGGAAATCGCCCGCGCTCCGCCGCGACCCAGCATCCGTATAAACTACCCAGTGCCCTCGCCCTCAAAGCTCCGCGTCTCCGCTATTAGCTTTCTCAACACCGCCCCGCTCATGTGGGACTTTCTGCACGCGCCGCGGGCCGATGAGCTCGCCACTCGTTACGATGTCCACTTCACGCTGCCCAATCAGTGCGCTGCTGAACTGGCTGCCCGCACCGCCGACATCGGACTTGTTCCCGTCGCTGCGTACGCTACGGATCCGAATCTGATCGTCGTGCCCGACGTTGCCATTGCGTCGCTCGATCACGTCCGCTCCATCATTCTCGTCACCAAAGACGATCGCGATCTTGAGGACGTGAACACGGTGGCGCTCGACTCGACCTCTCGCACGTCGGCTGCGCTGACCCGAGTCCTGTTTTACAAATTCATCGGGACCGGCCCGCGCTACATCGAGAAGCCGCCGCAGCTCGACGCGATGCTGGCGGAGGCCGACGCTGCGCTATTGATCGGCGACCCGGCGCTACTCGGTCGCGAAGAAGCTGCCCAGCGCGGTTGGCGCTGCCATGACCTCGCGGAGATATGGCGCAGCCACACCGGGCTGCCCTTTGTCTTTGCTTTTTGGGCGATGCACTCTGACGTGGTCGCCGCCGGGTCGCACGATCCGGCCGTCATCACCGCCGACTTTCAGGCCAGCCGCGACGCCGGACTCCGGCATCTCGATCCGCTGCTTGAGGAGTGGGCGCCGCGCATCGCCATTCCGCCCGCGGTGATCCGCGAATACTGGAGCAGCAACATCTATTATTCGCTCGATCGCGAGTGCCTGGAAGGACTCCAGCTTTTCTTCGATTACGCGGCCCAATGCTCTGCCCTGCCGCCGGCGCCGCCGCTCAGGCTACTGGGCCGTTAGATCTCCCAGCGCAAAAGGCAGGCGCCCACGGTGAAGCCGGCTCCGACTGACGCCAGCAGGATGAGGTCGCCTTTTTTCATGCGCCCCTGCTCGACCGCCGTCTCCATGGCCAGAGGAATCGTCCCCGCCGTCGTGTTTCCGTAGCGATCTATATTGATCACGACCCGGTCGTCGGGCAGTCCCAGCCGGTCGGCGGTGGATTGGATAATGCGCTTGTTGGCCTGGTGCGGAATCAGCAGCTTGATGTCAGAGCCGGCGTAGCCATTGCGCTCGAGCACCCGCTCTGAAGCCTCGGCCATCTTGCGCACCGCATATTTATAGACGGCCTGCCCGTCCTGGTGGACGAAGTGCATCTTCTTGTCCACCGTCTCGTGCGGTCGGAGGATTCAGGCTGCCGCCGCCCGGCATGTTCAGCGCCGCGCCGCCCGAGCCATCAATCTCGTGCACGAAGTCGATGAAGCCGACCTCGCCCTCGGCCGCCGGCTCCAGCAGAACCGCTCCCGCGCCGTCGCCAAACAGAATGCAGGTCGAGCGGTCGGTGTAATCCAGGATCGACGACATGGTGTCGCCGCCAATCACCAGCACCTTGTCGTGCGCGCCGCTCTCGACCAGCTTCGCGCCCACCTGCAGCGCATAAACAAATCCCGAGCAGGCCGCGGAGAGATCGAATCCCCAGGCGCCGGTGGCGCCAATCTTGTTCTGCACCAGGCAGGCGGTGGCGGGAAACATCATGTCGGGCGTCACCGTCGCCACGATGATCGCCTCAACCTCGGTGGCAGCGATGCCGCGCTTCTCGCAGGCACCGCCGCGCCGCTTCAGCGCCCATGTCGCTGGTGCGCTACGCCTTTGTCCACCAGGTGGCGCTCGCGGATCCCGGTCCGCTCCATGATCCACTGGTCGGTGGTATCGACCATTTTTTCGAGGTCAGCGTTGGTGAGCACGCGTGGGGGGAACGTAGGTCCCCAGCGAGCTGATCTTGGCGCGGCGCAGCTGCCGGCGCGACTCATTGCGGCGTCAAATCGCTTCCTCCGGATCGAAGCGGGTGAGCCGCCGGATTCGCAGCCGCCTTCGGCGCTGCCACCTGATCTCCAGCGGCCAAACATCATGTACCGGGGAACCTACTGCGCACGCACTGGCCCGTTACCGTTGCTTCCTTCCGGACCTGGCGGGGTTGGCGGGATTGCGTCGCGTAGGGCCCGGCACAGAGATCAGAATAACACCGTCGAGCGACGCGCCATCGCAACTTCAACGGTCGCGCGACCCTCGCGCAAGAGCGGCTGCAAGGCACGCAACTTCGCCTGCTCCATGAGGGCCCAGTCGTCATCGTAGAGGCCGCCCGTATCCTCAGACTCGGGATTGAGCGACCACCACATGGCGCTGATATGCCGCTGCCTGAGGTACCAGACCATCTGCATCATCCAGGCGCGGTCTTCGTTGGTCTCAAGCCGCGATCCGAACTCGCCCATCACCACGGGCGCGAAGTGTTTGGCGGCAAGATATCCCCAGTGCTGCTCCCAAATCTGCGGCAGGTTGGCGGGATATCCCGCCGCCTGGAACCAGGGCTGCGAACTCACACTCGGCGGATAATCATGCGGCGCGTAGACCAGCTGGCTCTCCACCGCCAGCCGCACCGGACTCTTTTCCGCGGCCGACAAATTGCCTCCCCACCAATAGGTATCGCCGGCGACCGTCGCCACGCCCTGCACGAAGATGAGCCAGTGCGGATTGACCTTGAGCACGGCGTTGCCCGCGCGCTCGGCCGCCAATCTCCAATCGGTCGCCATATCGCCGCTGCCCCAGGTCGCCCGTCCGTGCGGCTCGTTGTCGAGGTCGGCGCCAATCACGACATCGTTGTCGTTGTACCGCTGGGCCAGCGTGGTCCAGTCCGCAATCCACTCCTGCTCGCTATGCTCGGGCGTATACCAGAGCTCGCTCTGCGCCGCGGCATCGGGGCGATGGCGATCGAGCACCACGCGCAGCCCGTGCTTGCCTGCCGCAGCAATCACTGCGTCCATCAGCTGCAATCCGCTGAGCCCCTTCAGCTCGGGGTTCAGCTCGTAGTTGATGCCGACCGGCGCCGCGCCCAAGCGCAAGAGGTCATTTGAGAAGGGCAGCCGCAGGGTGTTGAACCCCATCACATTCACTTCTGACAGCACGCTATCGAGCGAGCGCTTGTCCAGCCCCAGCGGCGCGAAGTTCCTGGTCTCCATGCCCCACCAACTCACGCCAATCAGGGTGATGGGCGGCCGGAACTATCCACAATCGCGCTGCCGCTGGTGTGCAGCGGGTTCCAGGTCACGTTCCTTCGCGGCGCCGCTGCGGCCGGCAGCAGCATGCAAAACGACAACAGCAGGCCGAGCAGCGCAGTCCAGTGGCGCCTGGCCGAAAACTTCTGGCGAACCGAGGGCTGCGGAATTTTAGACCTGCGCCGCGGTGCCGCAGGGCGACGCTTTGCGGGCGCGACTGGGTCATCAATGTCAGGTGGTTTCATGGGGAAGGGTGCACACTCCCCATCGGCATTTGCCGCCAAAACTTCTCTCTCCCGGCGCACATTTTCGCCGCGTTCCCGCCCGGCTTTCTTCTGCCGGCGACCGGGCTGCTAACCCGTTACACTAGAAGGAGTGCCCTTAACCATCGAATCGATCCATCGGATCCATCGCATCACCGGAGACCCCGGCAACTGCTGCGGCTCCTGCCACTTCCGGCGGGGCGGGGCGGAGTCGGATGCGGCCCATCCGACGGTCGGCTTCATCAGCCTCGGCTGCCCTAAAAATCTGGTGGATAGCGAGGTGATGATGGGCATGCTGCAGCAGGCCGGCGCCCGCCTGACGACCGACGCCCAGCAGGCCGACGTTCTGGTGGTCAAACCTGCTCGTTCATTGATTCGGCGCAGCAGGAGTCGGTAGACACCATCCTTGAAATGGCCCGCCTCAAATCCTCCGGCCGCGCCCAGAAGCTGATCGTCGCCGGCTGCCTGGTCGAGCGCTATCGCAACGACATTCGCGCGCAGATCCCTGAGGTGGACGCGGTGGTCGGCACGGGAGAACTCGGGCGATTCTCGCAGCCGCCGGATTGAAGCCGCCGCAGCCGCGGTATCCACCTCGCCGTTCAACATTCTTACCGGCACGCGGCTCAGGCCACAGACGGACGCTGCGCGCCACCGTCGCGCCCCGAAGGCGATGCCCGCGAAAAGCAGGGCCGCTTCGATCGCAATGAGTGGAACTCCGCGGTCGCCGAGCTGCCCACCTACCTTTACGACGACGAGACGCCGCGCATCCTTCCACTCCGCGCGCCTCGGCCTACATCAAGATCGCTGAGGGATGCGATCATCCCTGCAGCTTCTGCATCATCCCGCAACTGCGCGGCAAGTTTCGCTCCCGGCGTTTTGAATCCATCGTGACTGAGGCCGAGCGGCTGGTTGGCTCCGGAGTTCGCGAGCTCACCCTCATCGGCCAGGACACGACCTGTTACGGCGAGGACCTCGGCCTGAAAGACGGCCTGGCGCAGCTGCTCGACCGCCTCGCTCAGATCTCAGACCTCAAGTGGCTGCGCTTCCTCTACGCGTATCCCAACCGCATCACCGACCGGCTGCTCGAAGTGATGGCGGCGCACCACAACATCTGCAGCTACCTCGACGTTCCGCTGCAACACGCCTCGCCGAGCGTGCTCAAGTCCATGAAGCGCGGCGCGGGCGCCGACATCTTCCTCAGGACACTGGATCGCGTTCGCAGCAAGGTCCCCGGCATCACGCTGCGCACCTCGTTCATCGTCGGCTTTCCCGGCGAGACAGACGAGAGACTTCGCCATCCTGTCCAATTTCGTCGCGCGGCCGAGTTCGATTGGATGGGCGTATTCCGCTACTCCGACGAAGAAGGCGCGGGTGCCCACTCGCTCGCCGCCAAGGTTCCGATGCGCACCCGCCGAGCCGCGAACGCCGCCTGATGGAGATGCAGCAGCACATCAGCCGCCGCGAAAAGCCGCGTTGCTGGGCCGCACGGTGGAAGTGCTGGTCGAGGGCGAATCTGACGAAACGCCGTTGCTGTGGGAGGGCCGGACCGCAATGCACGCTCCGGAGATTGACGGCAAAGTATTCATCAACGACTTCGGCCCCACGAATCGCTGTGCGCCGGCACGCTTCCACTCCGCGAAGTCACCGAAACGCTCGACCACGATCTGGTGGTCCGAATTCGACTGCTTAATCGAGGAGACTGACCCAATGCCAAGCGCAGCGTAAAAGATCCTCCATTGCCCGTCCTGCAACGGGCTCGTTCTCAAAGACGCTGCCTGAAGTTTCCCTTTCTGCAGCGAACGCTGCCAGCGCATTGACCTGGGCAAGTGGGCCTCGGGCGTCTATCGAGATCAGCTCTCCCATCCTGGACCCCGAAGTTCTGGAGAGCCTCCCGTCCGGAATCCAGTCCTCTCGTGACGATGAAGCAAATTAGAACGACGGGGGCGGCAACCATCGCCATGCGCCGCGGTCCAAGCTGGTTCATTGCTACTTGCGCAGGACTGGGCTACCTCAGACCGGGGCCCGGCACCTGGACCGCCGTCGTGGCTACGCTGCTGTGGCTGGCGCTTGCATTCCCGGTCCACCTTGCGCCGCATGCACTCCTCATCGTCACGCTGGGGCTGGCCGTGGTGACCACGGCGGTGGGAGTGGTCGCCTCCACCCGGGTTGCCCGGGAGAGCGGCATTCACGATCCCGGATTCGTGGTCATTGACGAGGCTGCGGGCCAGTTCACGGCGCTGCTGGCCGCGTGTCTGCCCTTCGCCAGCTGGCGCACCGCGCTGGTCGCGCTGGTTCTCTTCCGCGCCTTTGACATCCTGAAGCCCTGGCCCGTCTCCGCGCTCGAACGCCTGCCGGAGGGCTGGGGAATCATGATTGACGACGTCGCCGCGGGAATCTACGCCCTCATCCTGACTGGGCTGCTGCGGCATTTTCTGAGCGGCCACGTCTTTGCGATGAGCCATCTGTTTTAGCGCCGCTGCAAGCGCACAGGACGGCTCGAGCCAGCTCTGGCTCGCATTTAGTATCCTGACTTCTCCACCTGGCTCAGGCCCAGGCCCTTAAATCATGACTGACTCTGCGACCTCGACGAATGGCTCACCGCGACTCACCGAGCTGCATCCTCGCGCCGCCATGCCGGGGGAGAGGTCCAGGTGCTGGGGTCGGGCCTGGCGCCGCGCAACTTCGAAAATCCGGCGGCCTTTATCGGAGACACTCCTGCGCCGGTGACGCTGAGTCGCGCCGAGCGGGTGACGCTGCGCATTCCTGCCGGCTCGATCAGCGGCAACGTGCTGCTGCGCCATGCCGGACACGCGTCGAACTCTCTGCCGCTGCGGGTTGCGGTACCCATCGCCGAAGACATGCACCCGGTCAGCAGCCCGGTGGCCGACGACGACGGCAACATCTACGTCGTCTACTCCGGCGAGCGCGGCGAGGCCGTGCGCACCTCAGTCTTCTGCATTGATGCCGAGTACAACGTCCGCCCCTATGCCAGCGGAATTCTCAATGCGACGGGACTGGCGCTTGATCCCGACCGGAACCTTTACGTCTCCTCGCGGCACGAGGGCACGATCTACCGCATCACTCCGTCGGGCGCAAAATCTGTTTATGCCGAGGGCATGGGGCTTGCGACCGGCTGGCGATGGACACGGAAGGAAATCTCTTCTGCGGCGATCGCAGCGGCACCATCTTCAAGATCGCTCCCGACCGCCAGTTTTCGTCTTCGCCACGCTCGAGGCCAGCGTCGCCGCCTTCCACCTCTGCCTCGCGCCTATGGAATGCTCTACGTCACCGCGCCGACGACATCGAGCTACGACACCGTCTTCGCGATAGACACAGAGGGCGACACGCGGACCTTTTATGCCGGCCTGGGCCGTCCCCAGGGCCTGGCCATGGCGCCCAACGGAGACCTTTACGTCGCCGCTTCCCTTCACGGTGCACGCGGAGTTGTCGCCATCACTGCCGCAAGCAGAGGCCAGCCTGGCGCTCAGCGGTCCCGGCATCGTCGGCCTCACATTTTTGCCTGACGGAAGCATGGCGCTTGCCACCCACGACGCTGTGTACCATCTCGCAGAAAAAGAAAAAAAAAAAAAAAAAAAAAAAAAAAATTGAGCATGAACTGCGAGATCCTCGCTATCGGCTCCGAGATGCTGACGCCGTTTCGTCAGGACACGAACTCGCTCTATCTCACCGCTCGGCTCAACGCTCTCGGGGTCAACGTCATCGCGAAGTCTGTGGTCGGAGATCGCCGGGCGCTCATCGCCTCCGCGGTCGCGAGCGCTCTGCCGCGCACCGATCTTGTGGTCATCACCGGCGGTCTCGGGCCGACCAAAGATGACCTCACCCGCGAATCGGTCGCCGACGCGCTCAACATTGATCTCATCCGCAATCCCGACATCCTGACTTCGCTCTACAAGCGCTTCGCTGACCGGCGCATTCCGATGCCGCCGAACAATTCGCAGCAGGCCGATCTTCTGCGCGGGGCCGAGATCCTTTCCAACCCCAGCGGGACCGCTCCCGGCCAGTGGCTCGACACCGTCTTTCAGACCCACCGCAAGATCATCATCCTGCTGCCCGGGGTTCCCTCAGAGATGCGCACAATCTTTGAGCAGTCCTGCGAACCCCGGCTGCGCACCGTGCTGCCCAAGCGCGCCTTTGCCAGCCGCATGCTGCGCATCGCATTGCAGCCGGAGTCTGAGGTAGACGCCCGCGTCGCGCCCATCTACACCAAGTTCGCCGACGTAGACACCACCATCCTCGCCACCCGCGGCGAAATTCAGCTGCACCTGAGCTGCGCCGCTCCGACGGAATCTCGCGCCCAGCAACGCGTGGACGAACTCAGCGATCTCATCGAAGAAGAGATGGGCGAGGAAGCGGTCTTCTCCTCGCGCGGCGAGGCTCTGGAGCAGGTCGTGCTGCTGCTGCTGGAGATGCGCGGCGAGACCCTCTCAACTGCCGAGAGCTGCACCGGCGGATTGATTGCCGAGCGCATCACCAGCGTCAGCGGCAGCTCGCGGTCTTTTCTGGGCGGAGCCGTCGTCTACACCAACGAGGCCAAAGTTGAATTCGCTGGAGTTCCCGTCCGCACGCTCGACGAATTTGGCCCGGTCAGCCGGGCGGTCGCTGCCGCACTCGCCGAAGGCATCCGCGAACGCACCGGATCCACGCTGGGCATCGGGGTCACCGGAATCGCCGGCCCGGGCGGCGGAACTGCAGACACTCCCGTCGGGCTGGTCTACGTGGCGCTGGCCGATGGCCGCGAGACGGTGGTCAAGGAACGCCACTTCCGCGGCGACCGTGAAAATGTGCGCTGGCTCGCCAGCCAGCTCGCGCTCGACATGCTTCGCCTTCGGCTTCTCTAATCACTCCGCCGAATCGCTGCTAAACTCACTACGGAAAGATGCTCACCTATATCCTCGCCGCGATCGCCGGTTACCTGCTCGGCTCTATCCCATTCGGCTACATTTTTGTCCGGCTGTTCCGCCACGAGGACATCCGCGCCACGGGCAGCGGAAACATCGGGGCCACCAACGTCGTGCGCTCCGGGGCCCGCGGCCTCGGCATCCTCACACTTTTCTTCGATCTCTTCAAAGGATCGCTGGCTGTGTTTGCCGGCCTGTGGATCAACGCCTACTTCAACGGCCTGTTTGTGAACAGCTCGGGCATCGCGCCAGCCATCGCCGGCTGCGCTGCGATCATCGGCCACGTCTTCCCGGTGTGGCTCGGCTTTCGCGGGGGCAAGGGTGTGGCTACCGGCGCTCGGCATCTTCCTCGTGCTGGTGTGGAAGGCCGCACTGGCCGCGCTGCTCATCTTCATCATCGTCTTCCTGATCACGCGCATCGTTTCGCTGGCCTCGATCCTGGCGGCTGCTTCAATGCCGCCGCTGGCTCTGTGGCTGGCCAACGCGCATCCTGTTCCTCCGGCCGCGGTCGTCGCCTTCATCCTCATCCCGCTCATCATCATCCTCAAGCACCACGAAAACATTCGCCGACTGCTCTCCGGCACCGAGCATCGCTTCGGAGCTCCAAAGGCAGCATGAGCCGCATCGCCGTCATCGGGTCCGGGGCCTGGGGCACCGCTCTTGCACTCTCTCTCTCGCACCACGACAGCCACCACATTCGCCTGTGGTCGCACAGCGAGGTCGTCGCCGGGTCCATCCGCACGTCGCGGCAGAACTCTCTCTTCCTGCCCGGCTTCTCGGTCCCGGAAAAAATTCTGGTCACCACCAGCATGCGCGAGGCCGCGGAAGACGCCGAGGTCATTCTCACCGTGGCTCCGTCGCATCACGTGCGCCAGTTTACTCCGAGCTGCTCCCCTTGCTGCGGCCGGAGCACATTCTGGTCAGCGCGACCAAGGGCATCGAAGATCACAGCTACCTGCGCATGAGCCAGGTGATCGCCGAAGTCCTCGATGAGCGCAAGCTCAAGCTGCCCATCGCAGTGCTCAGCGGCCCGTCGTTCGCGCAGGAAGTTGCCGCCGGGCGGCCCACCGCGGTGACACTTGCGATCGCCGGAAATCATCTGCTGGCCGAACGGCTGCAGGCGGACTTCACCAGTCCCGCGCTGCGCATCTACACCAGCGAAGACGTCACCGGAGTGGAAATCGGCGGCTCGCTCAAGAACGTCATCGCCATCGCATCGGGAATCGTCGCCGGACTGGGGCTGGGCAGCAACAGCGGCGCGGCGCTCATCACCCGCGGCCTGGCGGAGATCACCCGCCTCTCGGTCGCAGCCGGGGGCCGCTCTGAAACGCTCTCAGGGCTCGCAGGCATCGGCGACCTGGTGCTGACCGCGACCGGAGCGCTCTCTCGCAATCGCGCTGTCGGGCTGGGCCTGGGCCAGGGCCAGTCGCTGCCTGAGATCGTCGCCGGGCTGCACGGCAAAGTTGCCGAAGGCATTCGCACCACCCGGGCTGCGCTCGGCCTCGCGCGGCAGCACTCGGTCGAGATGCCGATCACCGAACAGGTGGCCGCGATTCTCTACGACAACAAGGCGCCGCTGCGCGCCATGCGCGATCTGCTGGCCCGCCCGGGCCGGGACGAATAATTCGCTAAACTCAGAGTAGTGCCCTACATTCAGACACTCTTCGGATCGCTCGACGAACCGCCCGAGCAGGAATCCATCTTTGACCGGATGAAGCAGGCGATGTCGCGCACGCGCGCCGGGCTGGAAGAGCGGGTTGAAGACATCATGGCGCTCACCCGTCCGGTGGACGAAGCGTCGCTCGGGCAGCTTGAGGCCAGCCTCATCTCCGCCGACCTCGGCGTTGCAACCGTCACCCAGATACTGGATGACCTGCGGCAGAAACTTCGCCGCCAGCAACTGCAGGATGGAGCCGCACTGCGCACCGCACTCGAGCAGGAAATCGAATCCCTGCTGGTCGGAATCAGTGCGCCGTCACGCCCCGCCGCCGCGCCGCCCTACATTTTATTTCTGGTGGGAGTGAACGGGACCGGCAAGACGACCACCGCCGGCAAGCTGGCCGCGTGGCTGCAGCGCCAGGGCAAGCAGGTAATTCTCTGCGCCGCCGATACATTTCGCGCCGCCGCTATTGAGCAGCTCGAGACCTGGGCCGATCGCTCCGGCGTCTCGCTTATCAAGGGCCGCTCGGGGGCCGATCCCTCGGCGGTTCTCTTCGACGCGCTGCAAGCGGCCAAGGCCCGCGGCGCCGACGTCGTCATTGTGGATACGGCCGGCCGCCTGCACAACAAAGCCGGCCTGATGGCCGAGCTGGACAAGATGCGGCGCACCGCGCAACGCTTCTCGCCCGACGCGCCCCATGAAGTTCTGCTCGTGCTCGATGCTGTCACCGGGCAGAACGGGCTGCAGCAGGCCCGCCAATTCACCGACTCCGCCGGAGTGACCGGCATCGTTCTCACCAAGCTCGACGGCACCGCCAAGGGTGGAATCGTGGTGGCCATCGCGCGGGACCTCAAGCTGCCCGTCCGCTTTGTCGGCGTCGGAGAGAAGCTTGACGACCTGCTGCCCTTCGACCCCCACGCCTTTGCCGTCTCACTGCTCGAGGCCTGATGACGATGCACACGGACGATCCGCTGGCCGACTCGCACTTTATGCAGCTTGCGCTGAGGCTGGCTGTCCGCGGCGTTGGCCTGGCCGCGCCAAATCCCACGGTCGGCTGCATTCTGGTCAAAAACGGCAAAGTAATCGGCGAAGGCTCTCATCAATATGATCTGCGCGACCACGCTGAGATCGTCGCCCTCGAGCAGGCCGGCGAATCGGCTCGCGGAGCCACCGCCTACGTCACTCTCGAGCCCTGCGCCCACCACGGACGCACTCCGCCCTGTGCTGACGCGCTCATCGCGGCCGGAGTTTCCCGCGTCGTCGTTGCCACGGAAGATCCCAATCCGCAAGTCTCGGGCCGCGGACTCGCCAAGGCTTCGCGCTGCCGGCGTGGCAGTCGAGACCGGCATGCTGGCGACGGAAGCTCGCGCGCTCAATGACGCCTTCGCGAAGTTCATCACCAGCGGTCTTCCCTTCGTCACCCTCAAGCTGGCGCTCAGCCTCGACGCCTGCATCGCGCCGCCGCCCGGCAGTCTGCCGACTGGCAGCCGCCTGCAACTCACCGGAGACGCCGCCTGCCGCCTGGTGCAGAAATTCCGCCACGCCTCTGACGCCATCGTCACCGGAATCGGCACCATCCTCGCCGACGACCCTCTGCTCACCGACCGCAGCGGCCTCGGGCGCCGCCGCCCTCTGCTGCGGGTCGTGCTTGATTCGCAGCTTCGCCTGCCGCTCTATTGCCGCGTCGTAAAATCTGTCGCGACTGCATCTATCGCGACTGCGAAGTCAGAATCAGGGCCCGACTCCGACCTGCTCGTCTTCTGCTGCGAGCCAATGCCGGCGCATGCTCGCCAACTGGAAGAGCTCGGCGTCCGCGTGTTCGCGACCAAGCCCGATAGCGACGGCCGCGTCTCATTGCCTGATGTTCTCCGCGCGCTCGCCGGCCTCGAGATCCAGAGCGTTTTGCTGGAACCGGGAGCCGCACTCGCCCGCAGCGCCCTGGCCAGCGAGTCAGTGGACAAGCTGGCGCTGTTTTACGCCCCGCAGCTGCTGGGAAGCTCCGGCTTGCGCTTCCATCCGCCGGAGCCTGCGACGCTCAAACACGTCACCGCCGAACGCATGGACGACGACGTGCTTTTCACCGGCTACCTCCGCGATCCCTGGGCGGGCGCTGGGGGAGAGAATCCCGGCGGCAAGCCCGGCATCGAATCCGTGGCAGACTAATCCTGTGTTCACCGGACTGATCGAACAAACCGGCAACATCGCGCGACGCGAACATCGCGGCGGCACGCTTCGCCTCACCGTCGGCGCGCCCGAGTCGCTCGTATCCCGTCTGCGCGAAGGCGACAGCGTGGCTGTGAACGGAGTGTGCCTGACCGCCATCGCTCCCGCGGCGACGCATTTCTCCGCCGACCTGGCTGAAGAAACCATCGCGCGCACCACTCTCTCGGGACTGCCCGATCACTCGCTGGTGAATCTCGAGCTGCCCACGCCTGCCGGCGCAGCCGCTGGGCGGCCACATCGTGCAGGGCCACATCGAAGGCACAGGCCGCTTGATTTCGCTCGAGCCGGTGGATGGGGAGCATCGCGACTCCACCGACTGGCGCCTGCGCGTCTGGGTGCCGGTTGCGCTCGCGCTAAACATCACGCGCAAGGGGTCCATCGCTCTCGACGGGATCAGCCTGACCGTCGCCGAGGTGAAGCCGAGCCCCGACGGCACGGGCGTAGAAGTAGACGTCGCCGTCATCCCGCATACCTATGGGTCACCCACATCCACACGCTCGCGGCCGGGGCCGCCATCAATATAGAGACTGACGTGCTGGCGAAATACGCCGCGCAGCGGGCACACGGCTCTGCTTCAACCCTCACACTGGATTATTTGATCTCGAACGGTTACTAATCGCGACCCTGCCATTACTGCGGCGTGATGATCCCGCCCACCTGGGTCCGCGCAGGAAGCTTTACCGGCAGCGGCCTGCCCAGCAAGCGCGCAACCTCGGCCGCCTCGGTCAGCGGCGATACAAAATCCACCACCAGCACGGAAGGCTCGCCGCCCTCGACCAACTTCCATCCGGCTGCCGCGGCCTGTGCGCCGCTGGGAGACAGTAGCCACCCGTCTTGTTCCAGATGAGACCGCAGCGCCTGTCGCTGGTCCGGCTCTGAAACCGCGCCCTTCGCCACTCGGTGCACCCGGTGGGAGCCCATGCCGGCGAGCGTGCCGTCATCACCCTGGGCCATGACCACGACCGCAGCGCCGGACGCCGCAATCGTCTTCGCCAGATTCGTCTGATCCGGCAGAGCCCACGCCATGAGCAGCAGCAGCCCGGGCCGCGCGGCGCTGGAGAGAATATGCGCGCTCGCAAATCCGGCCGCCGATTTTTCCCTTGCGCTCATGCTCTGCCCTTTCCCGGCCGATCTCTCAAGCGTTCCCGCGCCTCTATCCGTCTGGAGTATATCGGCACCCTGACCATGGCTTCCCTGCTCCCCAATCCGCCCGGGTGCCATGCCGCTATCCTTATAGACGTGATAGACGTGCCATCTGTGAATCCCATTCGCCTGGTCGCCATAGACATTGACGGCACCCTGGTTGACTCGCGCCAGCAAATCTCTGCTGCCACGGTCGCCGCCATTGCCGCCGCACGCGCCGCCGGAATAGAGATCGTCATCGCCACCGGGCGCCGCCACAACTACGCCCTGCGGCTGCTGCATGACCTCAACCTGCATGCTGACGACGTCATCATCTCTTCGACGGGAACCGTGCTTCGCACCGCCGACGGCCGCCTGCTCTCCCGCACCACCCTGCCGACTGCCGCTGCCCTCGAGCTCTGCCACCAGCTCGATCAGCATCGCGACGCGCTGGTCTTCACCTTCGACAAAATAGGCGAGTCGCCGCTCGGCCTGCATCAGCCCGGCTCACTGCTCGTCGAGAACAGGGCCGCGCTCAACTCCATCATTCAGAAATGGGTCGCGGAAAACGGCCCCGACATCTCTGAAATCTCGCCACTGGAAGACGGCCTTCGCGGCGCCCCGCCCATCCAGGCCATGGTCTGCGGCCACATCGCTCCGATGCGCGCCATCGAGTCGCAACTGATCGCCAGTCCGCTGGCCGCGGCGCTTTCAATCCACCGCACCGAATATGCGGCTCGCGACCTGTGCATCGTTGACCTGCTGCCCGCCGGATGCGGCAAGGGCCCCGCCCTCGACGAGCTCGCGCGACTCCGCGGCCTGCTGCCGGAACAGGTCGCGGCCATCGGCGACAACTTCAACGATCTCGACATGCTGCGCTATGCCGGGCGCCCTTTCGTCATGGCCAACGCCTCACCCGAACTGCTCGCCGAGGCAGCGGCCAGCGGGTGGCAAGTCACTGATTCTAATGACTCTGACGGAGTCGCCCATGCGCTTGTCAGCCTGCTCGAACCGGTCCCCACCCCTGCGGAGTAAAATGTTAAGAGTGCCCTTGCGCCCCAATTTTCGCCTGCTGATCCCGGCCCTGCTGCTGGCCGCGGCCGCTCTGCCGGCCCACGCCGCGGGTGCAGCCGACGGTGCACCGGCCTCGCCTTCGCAGGCCCTCCAGGTGAGCCTCCGCAACGGCTTCCAACTGGTCTGCGCTCGCATGGAGCCGGCCAACGGCAAGACGCGCCTCTACCTCCACGCCGGCACCGCCGACTATGTTGACATCCAGCCCGCCGAGATCGTCTCCGTCGAAAAAGTAGAGCTGCCGCCGGAGCCGCGGCCGCTAGAGGAGTCCTCGACGACCCCCGCCGCCGCTGCCAACTCCGTCGCGCCGCTCGAACTCGCCGGCCTGACCTCGAGCGCCGGGGCCCGCCACGATCTCGATCCCGACCTCATCGCCAGCGTGATTCATGCCGAGAGCGGGGGCAATCCCCACGCTGTCTCTCGCGCCGGAGCCCGCGGCCTGATGCAGCTGATGCCGGGCACCGCCGCCCAGGCCGGAGTGAACAACTCATTTGACGCGGCGCAAAATGTTGAGGGCGGAACCGCCTATCTCAACGCGCTGCTGCTCTACTACCACGACAATTTTCCGCTGGCTCTAGCCGCGTATAACGCGGGGCCGGGAGCGGTGCAGAAATATCACGGCATCCCGCCCTACTATGAAACCCGCGCCTATGTGGCGCGCGTGATCCACGACTTTAACCGGCGCAAGGCGCTGGCTGCGGCCGCGCTGCACGCGCAAATGCACAAGCCGCACGCGTCGCTGACCACCATCGCATCGCGCTGACCTCTCTCTATGCCAAAGAGCCGCTGGATTCTGATAGCCGCCGTCTGCATCCTGCTGGCGGGATTTGTCGTCGCTCTTCGTCGCGTCCACTTTGACTGGGCCATGTTTTGGCAGCAGCTGCACCACGCCAACCCGTGGTACATCGCGGTCGGCATTATCTGTATCTATCTCGGTTACGTATTTCGCGCTTTCCGCTGGGCGGTGCTGCTGCGCCCGCAAAAAGCCGTCCCCCCGCAGCAGCTCATCGGGACCCAGGTCGTCGGCTTCACCGCGGTGGCCATCTTCGGACGCGCCGCCGATCTCGCCCGCCCCTACCTCGTCGCCAAGCGGGTGAATCTTCAGTGAGCTCGCAGATTGCGGTGTATGTGATCGAGCGCATGTTCGATGCCGGAGCCATGGCCCTGATCTTCTGCTCAGTGCTGGCGCTGGCGCCGGACACGCGCACGCTGCCGCATCATGAGGCTTTCAGCCGCGCCGGATGGCTCGGCCTGGTCGTCTCTGTCGCCGGAGCCCTCTTCGCTGATCCTCGTCCGCATGCGCGGCGAAGCGCTCGCCGTTACCGCGGAAAACTCCCTGCGCGGCATCTCGCCCAGGCTCGCCGCTGCGGTCCGCGATCGCATCCTCAGCTTCCGCGAGGGACTGAACGCGCTGCGCATCCTTCGCCGACTTCATCTGGGCCCTGGTGCTCTCGCTGGCCATGTGGGGACTGATCATCGCCGCCTATTTCGCGGTCGTGCACGCCTTCTCTGACCTCTACATGCTCAACACCTCGCGCGTCATGCTCATGATGGCGGCCAGCATGGGCGGCTCGGTGCTGCAGCTGCCCATCATCGGATGGTTCACCCAGGTCGGCGTGGTGAGCGCCGCGATGAAGGGCCTTGGCGCCCCGCTGGAGCCCTCGATCGGCTGCGCGGCGCTGCTGCAGATCGTCACTTTTCTCAGCGTGATTCCCCTCGGCCTGATTTTCGCCCGCATCGAGGGCGTCTCGCTGCGCAAGATCACCGAGGAGAGCGAGCACCTTGAAGCCGACAAGCTGGAAATTGCCGGCCATCCCGAATCGGCCGCCTGATCGCTGCCTGCCGCTTCACCACTGCTAAAATCGCTCTAGCCGATGAAGTGTCCTTTCTGCGCATTTTCCCAGGACCGGGTTGTTGATTCCCGCGAAAGCAAGGACGCCGCTTCGATTCGTCGCCGGCGCGAATGCGAGAGCTGCGGCAAACGCTTCACCACCTACGAGCGCATTGACGAGATTCCCTACATGGTGGTGAAAAAAGACGGCCGCCGCGAACGCTTCGAACGCCAGAAGGTACTCTCCGGGCTGCTGCGCGCCTGCGAGAAGCGCCCCATCTCCGCGGCCATGCTGGAATCGATGGTGGACGAGACCGAGACCTTCGTGATCGACTCGGCCGAGCGGGAGCGCACGACCAGCGAAATCGGCGAGCTGATCATGTCGCGGCTCCGGCTGCTCGATGCGGTCGCCTACATCCGCTTCGCCTCGCGTCTATCTTGACTTTCAAGGGCGTCCAGCGAGTTCAAAGCACGAACTCGATCGCCTCATCTCACTCCAGACCACGCGCAGGCCGCGCCAAACGCCACAGAATAAGGACTGCAAACTGACTAATTCAGGAGCGACACGACCGCAATCAACCACACCATCACTCTTATTCCCGGCGACGGCATCGGTCCGGAAGTCACCAACGCTGTAGTTCGCATCCTCGAAGCCGCCGGCGAAAAGACCGGCCCAAGTTCGCCTGGGAGCGTTTCGCCGCCGGCGCGGACGCTTTCGCAAAACACGGCGAGTACATTCCCAACGAGCTTTACGAGGCTATCGAGCGCAATGCGCGTCGCCCTCAAAGGGCCGGTCACGACGCCAATTGGCGGCGGATTCACCTCGATCAACGTCTCCCTGCGCAAGAAGTTCGAGCTCTTACGCCAACTTCCGTCCCATCCGAATCTTCCTGGCCTTGAGACCCGCTACCCCGGCATCGACCTCATCATCGTCCGCGAGAATACTGAGGGTGAATACGTTGGCCTGGAGCACGAAATCATCCCCGGCGTCGTCGAGTCGCTGAAAATCATCACGGAGAAAGCCTCGACCCGCATCGCGAAATTCGCCTTCAGCTACGCCCGCCGCGAGAGGCGCAAAAAGATCCACGCCATCCACAAGGCCAACATCATGAAGATGTCCGACGGCCTCTTCCTGCGCTGTGCGCGCAACGTCGCCAAGGAATATCCCGAGATCACCTACGGCGAGCACATCATCGACAACACCTGCATGCAGCTCGTCATGAATCCATATCAGTACGACGTCTTGCTGCTGCCCAATCTTTACGGCGACATCGTCAGCGACCTCTGCGCGGCGTTTGTCGGCGGCCTCGGGCTCGTCCCTGGCGCGAATCTCGGCGAGAAGTGCGCGATTTTCGAAGCCGTGCACGGCTCCGCGCCGGACATCGCCGGCAAGGACATCGCCAACCCGACCGCGCTGCTGCAGTCGTCCATCCTCATGCTTCGCCACCTCGGATGACGCGGCGACCGCAACGATCGTCGAGAACGCGATGTTCGATGTCTACAAGCAGAAAAAATCTCTTACCCGCGACGTCGGCGGCAGCGCCGGCACCAGCGAATTCGCCGACGCAGTCATCGCCGCCCTCGGTAGGACCCCATACGCCCCGTTTCACCTGCAACTTCAGGAGCACAAAGTGTGCTGTGCATCACCCGCGCCTCTGCATCGCTACCTGCGCTCGCCGGGCAATTCTGTCTGGCTCTCGCTCGTCAGCGGCTGCCACAAGAGCGCCCCTGCGCCCGCCGCCCAGCCGGCCTTCACCAAGATTGACCCAGCCACAGCCGGTTCCGTCAGCGGAACCATTTCCTTCAAGGGTGACGCCCCCGCGCCGATCCCGATCGACATGACGCAGGACCCGGCCTGCAGTCTCACGGCAATCCCACGCCGTTCGCAAGCGAGCAGTACATCGTCCACAACGGCGACCTCGCCAACGTCTATATCTACATCAAGTCGGGATTGGGCGACCGCGATTTATGCCGCGCCCGATCACGCCCGTCGATCCTCGACCAGAAAGGCTGCCACTACATCCCTCACGTCCTTGCCGTCATGGCCGGCCAACCGGTCGAAGTCCACACCAGCGACATGACGATGCACAACGTCCATCCCGAGCCCGACGCTGCCTGCCAATCACGAGTCCGACATCTCGCAGGCGCCGATGGGACAGCCGGTCCGCATGCTGTTCTCGCAGCCTGAGAGCGATGATCCCTGTGCGCTGCAACAACCATCCCTGGATGGAAGCCTTCATCAACGTCGCGCCCAATCCCTTCTTCGCCATCAGTGACGCCGACGGTCATTACCAGATTCAGGGCCTGCCGCCCGGCACCTACAAACTCAGCCGCCGTTCACGAAAAGCTCGGCGAGAAAACAACGACCATCACCGTCGCCACCCACGCCGCCACCACCGCAGACTTCAGCTTCAACGCAAAGTAGATGTCGAAGTAGATAACCGGCGCGCCACCGCATTTTTCTTTGCGCACGCCCCAACTTGAGCCAAACTAGAAAGAACGTTCATGCAACAGAAGAAGCAATCCGTCGGCATCCTCGGCGCTACCGGCATGGTCGGCCAGCGCTTCATCCAACTGCTGGAGCATCACCCGTGGTTTGAGATCACGTGGCTCGCGGCCAGCGACCGCTCCAGCGGCAAGCGATACGGCGAAGCCGTCAACTGGAAGCTCGACACGCCGCTGCCCCGCGAACATCGCGCGGATGCCGGTCTCTCCCGCCACGCCCGGCGGGCGCGCCGCAGAATCATCTTCGCGGCGCTCGACTCCGACATCGCCCGCGAACTGGAGCCGCGCTTCGCCGCGTCCGGCTGCGCAGTCATCTCCAACTCCAGCGCCTTCCGCATGGCGCCCGGATGTCCCGCTCGTCATTCCCGAAGTCAACCCCGAGCAGCTCGCGCTCATCGACCGGCAGCCTGGCGCAGAGAGAGCGGCGGATACATCGTCACCAATCCCAACTGCTGCGCCGTCGGCCTCGTCATGGCCCTCAAGCCGCTCGGGCGACGCTTTCGGCCTCGAGTCGATCTTCGTCACCACCATGCAGGCCATCAGCGGCGCCGGCTATCCTGGCGTGGCATCGCTGGATATTCTCGGCAACGTCGTCCCCTACATTAAAAATGAGGAAGAAAAGCTCGAGGCTGAGACACTCAAGCTCCTCGGCAGGACTGTCACTGCGATCATGTCCATCCGCTCGACGCGAAAATCACCGCGCACTGCAATCGCGTCGCCGTCGAAAACGGCCACACCGAATGTGTCAGCGTAAAATTTCGGCGCCCGGCCACGCATGAGGAGGTTCTCGCCGCCTGGCAGGAGTTCCATCCCGCTCGCGAGCCCGCGTCTGCCCAGCGCGCCACCACAGCCGATCGAATTTACCGCGAAGAAAATCGGCCGCAGCCGCGTCTCGACGTCAATCGCGGCCACGGCATGGCGACCACCATCGGCCGCCTGCGCCCCTGCAGCCTGCTCGATTGGAAGTTCACGCTGCTCTCGCACAACACGATTCGCGGCGCCGCCGGAGCGGCCCTGCTCAACGCCGAGATGCTCGCCGCCCAAGGAAAGCTTCTCCGCGCAAACGCTGCGATCCGCGCGCACCGGTGGGCCCGCGGCATGAACATCGTCGTCATGAAATTCGGCGGCACTTCGGTGGAAGACGCTGTCGCCATCCCGCGCACCGGGGACATCGTCGCCTGGCGCCGCGGCCGCGGCCAATCCGCCGATGGTAGTCGTCAGCGCGATGTCCAAGGTCACCGACCAGCTGCTCGCCGCCGCGCGCAGCAGCCGGCCGAGGTGACCAAGGCTGCCGCACTCGAAATTCGCGCCGCATTCGCGCCCGGCATCGAAACGGCCGCCGAGCTGCTGCTCTCCCACTGCACCGCCACGGCACATCAGTGGCTCGACGCCGAGTTCGACTCGCTCGACGAGTTACTGCGCGGATCTCCGCCGTCGGCGAGCTCACCGCGCGCACCACTGACCTCGTCGTCTCCTTCGGCGAGCGCCTGTCCTCGCGCCTCATCGCCGAGTTCTTCGCCGATCGCGGGCTCAACGGCAGCACGTCGACGCCCGCACCTGCATGATCACCGACGATCAGCACGGCAGAGCCTTCCCGCTGCCCGAACACATCGAGCACGCCGCTGCGCAGCAACTTCTGCCCGCATCTCGCGTCGGAAAGATCCCCGTCCTCGGCGGATTCATCGGCTCAGAACGCATCCGGCGTCACCACCACGCTCGGCCGCGGCGGCTCCGACTACACCGCCGCGCTGCTCGGCGAAGCACTCCTCGCCGGCGCCATCGAAATCTGGACCGACGTCGACGGCATCATGACCGCGGACCCGCGCATCTGCCCCGACGCCCTCCGCGTCCGCCACATCAGCTTTGAGGAGGCCGCCGAGCTCGCCTACTTCGGCGCCAAAGTTCTTCACCCCGCGACGATTCTTCCCGCGGTACAGAAAAACATCCCCGTCTTCGTCCTGAATTCGCAAACATCCCTCAAGCGAAGGCACGCGAATCACCGCCTTCGCGCCGCGGTCGAGCAGTCCGTTCAAATCCATCGCGGTCAAGCACCGCGCTTACCATCGTCGACGTCGTCGCCAGCCGCATGCTCATGTCGCACGGCTACCTGCGCCGGATTTTCGAAGTCTTCGACCACCACCAATGCCCGGTCGACCTGGTCTCGACATCGGAAGTCAGCGTCTCGCTCACCGTCGATTCCAACCAAGCCATGCCCGCCATCGCCGCTGACCTCAGCCAGCTCGCGGACGTGAAATACGAGGGCCACAAGGCGCTGGTCTGCATGGTTGGGAGACGATATTCGCGGGCAAAACGGTATCGCCGCGCAGGTCTTCGCCGCCATCCGCAACGTGAACGTCCGCATGATCTCCCAGGGCGCGTCGGAGATAAATATGAGCTTCGTCATCGAGGAGGACGACATCGAAGAAGCCGTGCGATCGCTGCACGCACACTTCTTCGCCAACCCCGACCCGGCTGTCTTCGATCTGAAGCGCGAAAAATGCACCGTCGCTCTCGGCGGCTGCACTCGCACAGCACTCGCGAACCAGCTAAAATCGTAGCTATGCGTATTCTTTTGCTGGGCCGCGGCAAAACCGGCTCAGCCTCGTCGCCGACGTCGCGCAGGAACGCGGCCACAGCCTTCGCTCCCTTTCCGAACGCGAGAACATTAGCGGCTCGGCACTGACGCCCCCGTTCCTCATCCAGTTCGACGTCGTCATGGACTTCACCACGCCCGAGGCCGTCATCCCTAACATGCGCGCATGTCTCGCGGCGGGATCAAAGATGGTCGTCGGCACCACGGGCTGGTATGACTCTCTGCCCGAGCATTCGCGGCATCGTCGAACGTCGCGGCGGAGCTCTGCTCTACAGCTCCAACTTTTCCGTCGGCGTGCAGATGTTCTTCCAACTCGCGCAGACTTTGGCAGCGTCTTCGCGAACTGCACGGCTACAGATCACATCACCGAAACACACCACGCGACAAAGCTCGACGCCCCGTCCGGCACTGCCAAAACCGTCCGCAAAATGCTCGCGAACGTCGGCGCCGAGGCCGAAATCACCTCGCACCGCGAAGGCGAATCCGCCGGCGACCACACCATCGAAGCCCGCAGCGCAGACGACCGCATCATCCTCCAACACGAAGCCTTCTCCCGCCGCGGATTTGCCGAGGGCGCGGTCCGCGCCGCCGAATGGCTCGAAGGCAAGACCGGCGTCTTCGATTATCGCGATATCTTTTCCGAACTCAAGCCGCCGCCTTCCTCTCGCGACCGTCTTTCTCCCCCGTTATTCACAATCTCGGCTTGTGTAGACTTTTCCCTGATGTCATCCCTTTCGAATCTGCAAGGCTGCGGCACCGCACTGGTCACTCCTTTCCGCGCTGACGGAAGCCTCGATGAACCCGCGCTGCACGGCCTGGTGCGCTGGCAAATTAAAAGCGGCATCAAGCTCCTCATCGCCTGCGGCACCACCGGCGAAACTCCCACGCTCTCTGACGACGAATGGCAGCGCGTCATCGAAGTGGTCGTCGAGACGTCGGCCGGCCGCGTGCCGGTCTTTGCCGGCTGCACGCACAACTCGACCCGCGAGGCCGTAGAAAAAGCCGGCGCAACCTCCCGCATCCCAGGGCTCGCCGGGCTGCTCGACCGCGAACCCTTATTACAACAAGCCCACGCAGGAGGGCCAGTTCCAGCACTTCCGCGCGATCGCCGAAGCCACGCGATCTGCCCGTGCTGCTCTACAACATTCCCGGACGCACCGGCGCCAACCTCGAGCCCGCCACCGTCGTCGCGACTCGCCGAAATTCCCAACATCATCGGCATCAAAGAATCCTGCGGCAGCCTGCCGCAAATCACCGAGCTGCTCACCATCGTCCCGCCAAAGTTCAAAGTCTTTGCCGGAGATGACAACGTCGCTCTCGCCGTGATCGGCGTGGGCGGCATCGGCCTGATCTCGGTCACTGCAAATGAAATTCCCGCGGAGATGTCCGCCATGGTCAACGCTGCGCTGAGCGGCGACTGGATCCGGCCCGGCGCATCAATCGCAAATACTACCGGCTGATGCTTGCGAATTTCTGGGAGTCGAATCCGATCCCGGTGAAATGCGTGCTGGCGCGAATGGGCCGCATCACCGAGAGCTATCGCCTGCCGCTGGTCCCGCCGAATCCCGGCACCCGCGCACGCCTGGAAAAACTAGCCAGCGAATCGGGCCTGCTCACCCACGCCCCGCAGGAGCCCGGCGACTATAGGATGTACTGAGGCCTCCGTGGATCTCCTCGTTCTGCGCCAGCAAATCGAGCACTGGTTCGCGCTCGACATTCCGCATCGCGCATGTCTCTCCGCTGGACGCTCGGCTGTCGCGCAGTCGCTTCTGAGGACTCCCGCTCGCTCTCGAAATTTTTCTTCAGCTCCGCGACCAGCTCACCGATGGAAAAATGCGCGCTGCGGAGCCCCGACTCCGCCGCCCCCACCGGCTGGCAAGTCAACAGCTGGGTCAAGCAGGGCATCCTCCTCGGATTTCGTCTCGGCAAGCTTGAGGCCACTGGGCGGTCACGATCTTTCTTTCGTCGACAAGGCACCTTTCCTGCCCGCCACTTCTCACTTCGCCGATGGAGTTCGCATCGTCGCCGGCGGCTCGCGCAGTCCGCAACGGCGCCTACGTCGCGCCCGGGGTCATCTGCATGCCGCCGATGCTACATCAACACCGGCGCCTACGTTGACGAAGGCACGCTGGTCGACTCCCACGCTCTGGTCGGCTCCTGCGCGCAAATCGGCAAGCGCGTCCACCTCAGCGCCGCCGCGCAAATCGGCGGCGTGCTTGAGCCCGTCAACGCCAGCCCCGTCATCATCGAAGACGACGTCCTGGTCGGCGGCAACTGCGGCGTCTACGAAGGCACGTCGTCCGCACGCGAAGCCGTGCTCGCGCCCGGAACCATTCTCACTCGCGCGACGCCGCTCTACGATCTCGTCAACGTCACGATCATTCGCGCCTCCGCCGACACTCCGCTCATCGTGCCCCGAGAGGCGGTCGTCGTTCCCGGTTCGCGCGCCGTCAACCGCGGCAAGGCGCGGAATGGGGCATTTCCCTCTACGCGCCCGTCATCGTCAAATATCGCGACGAAAAGACCAGTCTCTCGACCGCGCTCGAAGATCTGTTGCGTTAGTCGCAAATTCTCCAAATTGTGCTAGCCTGAAAATTCTAACCGCGTTCTGCTCGTCTTTCCAGCACCTATGCCCTCCTCACCCATCTCTCCCGGCAAGCTGCAAATCATCCCACTCGGCGGTCTCGGCGAGTTCGGCATGAACTGCATGGCCATTCGCTGGCAGGATGACATCATCGTCATCGATGCCGGCCTCATGTTCCCCGAGACCGAGTTGCTCGGCGTGGACATCGTCGTCCCCGACATCACCTATCTGCTTGAGAATCGGCAGCACGTCCGTGCCATCGTCCTTACCCACGGCCACGAGGACCACATCGGCGGCCTGCCGTGGATCCTCTCCGAGCTCAGCGTGCCGGTTTACGGCACCGAGTTCACCCTCGCCTATGTTGAAGGCAAGCTGGAAGAACATCGGCTGCTCGACAACGCCGAACTCATCGAGATCTTCCCGAACAAGGGCTTTCAGCTCGGACCGTTCAAGGTCGTGCCCATCCGCGTGACGCATAGCCTGGTTGACTGCGTCGCGCTCGCCATTCACACCCCCGTCGGCGTGATCATTCACACCGGCGATTTCAAAATTGATCTGTCGCCGACGGACAACAATCCCTTCGATCTGCAGACGCTTGCAGAATACGGCCGCAACGGCGTGCTCGCGCTGCTGCAGGACTCGACCAATGTAGATCGCCCCGGCTATACGCCGAGTGAACGCTCGGTCCGCCCGCGCCTGGATGAGATCTTCAACAACTCGCGCCGCCGACTTTTCTTCAGCTGCTTTTCTTCTTCGATCCACCGCATCAACATCGCGCTCGAGCTCGCCTTTGCACACAATCGCAAGGTCGCGATGGTCGGCCGGTCGCTGCAGGAATCAACGGAGATCGCCCAGGACCTCGGGTACCTCAATCCGCCCGACGGCATGCTCATCAATCCTGGACAGATTCGCGACTTTCCTCCCGAGCGGGTTTGCGTCTTAATCTCCGGCACCCAGGGCGAGCCCATGTCCGCCCTGTCGCGGGCCGCGGTCAACAATCACAAGCACGCGCATATCGAGCCCGGCGACACTGTCGTGCTCAGTTCGCGCGTGATTCCGGGCAACGAAAAAGCTATCTTCCGCATGATTGACCATCTCTTCCGCCGCGAAGCCAACGTGATTTACGACGACGGCAGCTACGGGCTCATTCACGTCAGCGGCCACGGCAGTCAGGAGGAGCTGAAGTTGATGATCAACCTGCTCCGTCCTAAATTCTTCATTCCCATTCACGGCGACTATCGCCATCTCAAGCGCCACGCCGGCCTCGCGACCGCTACCGGGGCGGCTGGGGAAGCCATTCTGCTCGAAGACGGCGAAGTGCTCGAGCTCGATGCCCACACCGCGCGCAAAGGTGAGAGGGTCACCGCCGGCCGGGTCTGCATTGACGCCGGGTCAACAGCCGACGTGGTTGAAGACGTCGTCATTCGCGATCGCCGCGTGCTTAGCGAAGAGGGCATCGTTCTCCCCATTCTCGCCATCAATCGCCAGAACGGCCGCGTCGAGTCGGCGCCGGAGATTATTGCTCGCGGTCTCGCCGTCATGGACGAAGAGGCCCTTCGCCGCGCCCGCGAAATCGTCATGCAGACGCTCGACTCGTCGAGTACGGAAGAGAAGGCCGACTACGGCGTGATCAAAGAGAAAATTCGCGGCGACCTCAAGCGGTACATCCAGAAGAGCACCAGCCGCCGCCCGCTGATTCTTGCCCGTCATCCTCGAAATCTGATTCAAGGAAATCTGATTGAAGGAAATCTGATTCAAGAGGAAATCTGATTCAAGATTCCTGGCGCGCCTTTCGCTAACATGTAGCTGAGCCATGGCGGACGAATCTTCCAACTCCGGCAATCCTCCCAACGCCTCGGTCGAGTGGATTCGCGCCCGCGTCTGGGTGCTGGTCCCGATCGCCATCGTGGCGCTGCTTATCTACTACTGGCCGCCTATTCGCGCGCACATGCAGTCGGCCGCGATCAACCTCGAGATGCAGGGCAAGCGCATTCCCTGCTGCTCGCGCCGGTCGCTCATCACGACGCGGCGGTCAACGGAATCTCCGTCCCCATGCCGGGCTCGCCCGATCTCAAGGCGCTGCTCTATGCGCCGACCACGGTTAAAATCCGCGCGGCATTCTTCTGCTTCACGGCATCCAGCGCCTCGGCATGGACGACCAGCGGCTCACCATGCTCGCCACGGCGCTCGCCGCCAGCGGCTTTCAAGTTCTCACTCCCGACTTCGCCGACCTGCGCGACTACCGCATGACGCCCGCCACCATCCAGCAAATCGGCGCGTCGGCCCACTTTCTCGCGGCGCGCACTGGTCATCCTGTCGGAATCATCGGGATGAGCTTCTCCGGCGGGCTCGCGCTGCTCGCTGCCGCCGATCCTGCTTACGCGCGTGACATCTGCTGCATCCAGACAGTCGGCGCTCACGACTCGATGGAGCATGTCGTCCGCTACTACCTCGACGGCTACTGCCGTCATGCCCGACGGCACGCGCTTCAACCTCGCGCCGCATCCCTACGGCCCGCTCGTCCTCGAATACGAACACCTCGCCGCTTATGTTCCCGCGGCCGATGTCGCTGCCCTCAAGCCGGTGCTCCGCGCCGTGCTCTACGAAGATCTTCCCGGCCAGAAGATTCTCTCCGCGCAACTCACGCCCGCGCAAAAAGTCGAGCTCGCTCATCTGCTCGATCCGCGCAATCCTGAAATGCTCGAGGACACACGTCCATCGTCCTCAAGAATCTGCCCTCGCTCACTGCCGTTTCTCCCGCCGGCAATGTCGCCGGGCCTCCGCGCTCACGTCTACCTGCTGCAGGGTTCGACCGACAACGTCATCCCCGCATCGGAGCTTTTCTGGCTGCAGCACGATCTGCCAGCGGGGACCGTCCAGTCCGCGCTGCTCACTCCGCTGATGACGCACGTGAACTTCGATCAGATGCCCGCTGACCAGCCGCCCGCCACACTGGCCGGATCGATGGAAGCTGGTCCACGCCTTTGCTCTCTTCCTTGAAGATGTGTCGAAATGATGACCGGGGAAGATGTGTCGAAATGATGACCGGGGAAGATGTGTCGAAATGATGACCGGGGACGTGAGCCGGTGAGCGCCGGGCTAATCTCTCTCGCCGATATCGCTGCGGCACGAGAGCGGCTTCGCGGGGTCGCTCTGCTCACCCCCGTCGTTTCATGCGGCGACGATCTGTCTATCAAAGCCGAAAGCCTGCAGCCCATCGGCAGCTTCAAACTCCGTGGCGCCTACAACCTGATCGCACAGATTCCCCCCTCCGATCGCGCAGCGCGGAGTCATCACCTACTCCAGCGGCAATCACGCCCAGGGCGTTGCCTACTCTGCGCGCGCCCTGGGAATTCCCGCCGTCATCGTGATGCCCGCGACGCGCCCGCGATAAAAGTTGACGGCCACTCGCGCGCTCGGCGCCGAAATTGTCACCGTCGGCCCGGCCAGCGAAGAGCGCCGCGAACGCGCCGAGGCTCTTGCCCGCAATCACGGTTACACCATCGTCCCGCCTTACGATCATCCCCACATCATTGCTGGCCAGGCCACTTGCGGCGCGGAAATTCTCGAGCAACTGCCTGCTGTCGACCTCGTGCTCGCGCCGGTTGGCGGAGGCGGATTACTCAGTGGCGTTGCGGCTGCCATCAAACTCGCCCACAACCGGAAATTCGCGTTGTCGGGAGTTGAGCCCGAACTTGCGGCCGATGCCGCGCAGAGTTTCTCGCAGCGAACCAACGCGTCGCGTGGACCGACGCTGAACACCTGTCGCACGCTGGCCGACGGGCTCCGCACCCAGCAGATCGGCAAACACAATCTTCGCCCACCTCAACGCCTATGTTGACGCGATTATCACGGTTTCGGAAGACGAGATACTTCGCGCCATGGCGCCACATCCTGCGCCATGCCCGCCTCGTCGCCGAGCCCAGCGGAGCCGTAACCAGCCGCCGCGTGGCTCTTCCATCGCGAGCAACTGCCGCCCGCCAACCATCCCGTCGCGATTCTCAGCGGGGGCAATGTAGATGCCGCCATCCTGCTGCAGGCGCTCGCCCAGCCCGCGCCCCTCATCTCGGACTAAACTAAAGCTGCTCCACCGGTATCGCCCATGTCCATCTCCCGCATCGCCACGCTCTCTCTGTTTCTCGCCGCAACCGCAGCCGGAGTGCTATGCGCAGACGCTTCCCGCGCCTGACGCCAAGGCCGCGCGCAGCGGGCAGACCGCCACTCTCATCCGCGACGCCGTGCTTTTCGTCGGCCCCTCAACTGACTCGCACCAGATCCAGCCGGTCACCCAGGGCCACGAAGTCTCGATCATCGAAACCGCCACGAACGGATGGATCCGCGTCTTCGCCAACACCGACATTCTGCAAAACTCCGACGAGGTAGAGGCCTTCGGCGTGGATGCGAAAATCGCTCCCGCTTCAGGATGGATGCTCGACAAGGGCCTGGTCCGCAAGGGACAGGCCGATGGCGCCATGCTGTTATTTGGCGCCGCCATTTCATCTGAGGCACTCGCCTCCAGCGGAACCGGCCAGCGCGCCGCCGCTCAGCAAGCTCGCCTGCTCTACAAGCGGCTCACCGAATATTTCCCCGACTCGCCCCTGGTGCCCGAAGCCATGTGGCGCTCGGCTGACATCCGCTGGCAGCTGGACCGCGCCGACGTTCAGTCCCGGCCCTCGGCCCACGAAAAGGAAAACTACCTCCGCGGCCAGATTGACGACGACGAGATGCGCAAGATCGAGAAGAAGTATCCCGGCTCAAAGTGGGCGTCGTTCGCTGCGTGGGACAAGATTGACAACAAGCTCTGCGGCGACTGGCAGGGCTCAGTCAAATGCCCGGTAAAAGAGGCCGAGATCTACCAGAAGTTTGCCGCCGAATATCCTGACTCGCCCCGCACGCCCCACGCCCTCTATAACGCGGCCTGGCGCCTGGCGTGTGCCGGCGACATGCTCAACGCGGAAGACAGTCACGAAGACAAAGCCAAAGCCGTCAAAGCCCGCGCCGACGCCCAGGCCATCGCTCAGCAATTACAAACTAAGTTCCCCCAAACTGACTACGCTGCCCGCGCCGCGCTTCTGGTATACAAAATGCAGCAGTCCATCCCTATTTACGGCAGCGACCGCGACTAGCGCGCGCCCGGAGGTTGAGTGCACGAGTACCTCGTCTCGGTTCTATTAGGCATCGTCGAAGGATTGACCGAATTTCTCCCCGTCAGCTCTACCGCTCACCTGCGCCTCACCGAGGCCCTGCTCAAGATTGATCTCACCGATACCTATTGGAAGATGTACACCATCGTTATCCAGCTCGGCGCCATTCTCGCGCTGCTGTTGCTTTTTCTCGCCCGCATCGTCGGCTACATTCGCACCTTTCCCCGCGGTGAGCGCGGCAACCGCACCATCTGGAACCATCCCCTGTCGCTGGTCGCCATCGCCTTTGTCGCGACTTCAATTCCGTCGCTGCTGCTTATCAAGGTCATCGGCAAGCATCTGGAGAGCCTCTACGTCATGGGCTTTGCCCTGCTGATCGGCGGAATCGTCATGTGGGTGGTTGACGCCTGGAGCAGCCGCACCACCCCGCCCACCAGCGAAGTGGAACAGATGTCCACCTGGCAAGCGGTCTGGATTGGTCTCTGCCAGATCACCTCCGCGGTCTTTCCCGGCACCTCGCGCTCGATGTCCACCATCACCGGCGGCCAGATTGTCGGCATGACGCGACCGGCTGCGCTGGAGTTCAGCTTCCTGCTCTCCATCCCCATCATGATTGCGAGCACCGGGTACGAATTCCTGCGCACTCTCCATCCCAAGCACACCGCCATCGCTGCCGAAGCCATGGTTCCGCTGGTCATGACGCCGCATCGCTGGATCGTGCTGGCCATCGGGATGGTCGTCTCCTTCTTTGTCGCGCTGGGAGTGGTCGAATGGTTCCTCGGCTGGGTGCGCAATCACGGCTTCACCGTGTTCGCCGTCTATCGCATCATTCTCGGCGCCGTGGTGCTGCTTTGGGCGAAGGGCATCATCTAGCCACCAAACTGCGCCGACAATCTGCGCGGCGGAATCCGACATTATGGGAACCTGCCCGTTTCACTCTGGGTTCCCAACCGCAAATAGCTGACTGCTCGACACCCGCCGCTTGTCACAATAGGGATGCTCTGTGCACCGCGCGGCCTCCAGGTTTTCCCTGCGGCCGTTGTCGTGTCTATGAATCCTTTTGCCGCCGTCCTCAAACCGACCCGCAGCCGCCGCCTGAACGAACTCGTCGGCATGGCGATGCTGGTCAGCGCCCTGCTGCTTTTTCTCGCGCTGGTCTCATACCACCCCTCTGACCCCTCGTGGAACACGGCCGCCTATCACGGTGCGCGCGCCGCCAACTGGGTCGGCCTCGCCGGCGCAGCGATCAGCGACGTCTTCCTGCAGCTCATCGGGATCACCGCCCTGTCGCTTCCCATCCTGCTCGGCGTGCTTGGCTGGGCGTGGATTCGCTCGCTGCAAATGCAGACGCCGTGGGCCAAGTGGGTCGGCGCCGGACTATGGTTTCTCGCCGTTCCCGCTCTCTTCGCCATGCTTCCCTGGCATTTAAAGTGGCGCCATGCCGCGCCCATCGAAGGCCTCTCGGGCCGGCTGGTCTCCGATTTCCTGGTCCACTACCTCAACTTGACCGGGGCAGTCCTCATCACGCTCGCGCTCTCCGCCATCGCGCTTTACCTCACCACCACATTCTCGTTCCGCTCGGCGCGCGCCTGGGCCGCGGTGCGCTTTGCCTTCGTGCAGGCGTGGATTGACCGCTACCACAACTGGCAGCTCCTCCGGCACCAGAAGCAGGAGCGCAAGCGGCTGCTCCGCCAGCAGGAGAAGGCTCTTCGCGAAGCTGCCCGGGCCCAGGCCCGCGCCGCAAAATCGCGCAGCCACTCGCCCGCGGCGGCCGACGACATGGCGGCCGACATGGCCAACGGCGGGCCGCCTGTTTGACGACGCGCTGCCTGCCGAGCCTTTGACCACCGGCCGCTCCGCCAGCATGTGGAGCAATATGCCGCGCGCCAAAGTTCCCGTCGAGCGCCCCAAGCCGGTGGAAGTCCCCGCCGCCGTGGTCGCTGCGGCAACTCCCATCGCTGCCGGCGTCACGGTAGACCCGACCTCGGCAAAATCCCTCACCATCGCGGTGCGGGCCGATGCGGTTCCATCCTCAGTCACCGTCACGCCAAAATCGCTCAGCGGATTCCGTCTTCCTCCCAGCTCCCTGCTGCATCGCAGCGAGAAGGCCCACAACGTCCGCGAAGACGAGTTGCGCGATCAGGCGCAGGTGCTCATCGAGAAGTGTGCCGAGTTCGACGTGACCGGGCAGGTCACGCAGATCAATCCCGGCCCGGTGGTCACTACCTACGAGTTCAAGCCCGAGGCGGGGGTCAAATATAGCCGCGTCACCGGACTCGCCGAAGACCTCTGTCTCGCCATGCAGGCGGAGAGCATTCTGATCGAGCGCATGGCCGGCAAGAGCACCGTCGGCATACAGGTGCCCAACCTCGAACGCGAGACCATCTGGCTGCGCGACATCATCGAGAGCGACGCCTTTAACCATTCGCGCTCGCGCCTCACCCTGGCGATGGGCAAAGACATCAACGGCCGCATCGTCACGGCCGACCTCGGCGTCATGCCGCACATTCTGATTGCCGGCTCAACCGGAAGCGGCAAATCCGTGGCCATCAACGCCATGATCATGTCGCTGCTCTTTAAGGCCACGCCGGCCCAGGTCCGGCTCATTCTGGTTGACCCCAAGCGTGTGGAGCTCGGCATGTACGAGGGCATTCCGCACCTCTTTACCCCGATCATCACCGAGCCCAAGCTGGCTGCGAATGCGCTCCGCAACGCGGTCCGCGAGATGGAACGCCGCCTCAAGCTGCTTGCCTCGCGCAGCGTTCGCAACATCGAGGGCTACAACAAACTCTTTGACGGGAACTCGCCCGGCCTCTTCGACGAGGGCGAAACCGAGCAGCCGCTGCCATATATCGTCATCATCATTGACGAGCTGGCCGACCTGATGATGCTCGATAAAGCCAACGTCGAGGAATCTGTAACTCGTCTTGCGCAAATGGCGCGCGCCGTGGGCATCCACCTCGTGCTCGCCACGCAGCGCCCCTCGGTAGACGTGATCACCGGGCTCATCAAGGCCAATGTGCCTACGCGCATGTCCTTCCGGCTGGCGACTAAAGTTGACTCGCGCACCATTCTCGACTCCAACGGCGCTGAAGCGCTGCTGGGTCGCGGCGACCTGCTCTTTCTTCCGCCGGGAACCTCGCGCCTGCATCGTGTCCACGCGCCCTTTGTCACCGAGAAGGAAATCGGCGACGTGGTGAATTTCTGGAAAGACCAGGGCCAGGCGGAGTACGTCCAGGGCTTCCTCGAATCTCCGCGGGACGAGAAAAATCGCGAGCTCGATGCCGGGGAAGAAGCCGATGGCACGACGGACGAGATGTTCGAGGATGCCGTCCGGCTGGTTCTCGAATTCGGCAAGGCCTCGACGTCGCTCTTGCAGCGTCGTCTGCGCATCGGGTATGGCCGCGCCGCACACCTGATTGACTTGATGGAGCGCGACGGAATCGTTGGCCCCGCCGACGGGCCCAAGCCGCGCGAAATCCTCAAGCCGCCGGACTGGATCACGCAGGTCGAAGCCTCGCTGCGCTAGCTAGCGCGGGTGTCCGCTCATCCGCCGCATGCCGCGCAGCACCAACGCCAGCACGAAGCCCAGCAGCACGGCACCGAATATCCATCGCAGTGCCGGGTATTTCTCTGCCCAGGTGATCTCTTTCACCGTGACCGGCCCGCTCATCAGGTGCTCTTCGCCCAGCACCGCGGTCAGCGAATTTTTCGCCTCAATCAACGTACGCCGGCCCGCGTCTCCTGCGGCCTCAGCTCCGGCGCCGCCGTAGTAAAGCTCCCACCGCACCCCTGGCCGCGCCTGGAAACAGACGCTCCGCCGCCGCATCTCGAGCGCCACACTCTCGATGGGCAGCGGTGCCGCTCCGCCGTTATCAATCGTTACCGTGACGCGGGCCGGCCCATTTTCATTCGTCATCAGCACGCTATCCAGCGTCATCTGCTTCACGTCCAGCATCTGCCCGCCGCTCGATTCGTGTATCTGCTGGATGTAGCCGTTGAACGACTCAGTAAACGCAGCATCTCTCTTCCCCGCAGCAGGAACGGCCTCAACTGTGACCGCGCGCCTGAAGGCCGGAGCAGTCGGCGCCACCTGAATCTCGATTCGCTCCAGCGGAATGCCGCCCGGCACATCGAGCGTCGCCACCGTCTTGCCGCCCTGCTGGGTCACGTTCTTCGTCTCCGCCACTTTGGTGAAAAGCACCTCCGCCGCCCGCGACGGAGCCACGGTCGCACCTTCCAGCTCCGCCCGCGAAAACTGCCTCCGCAACGTGACGTGGAGATATGGCGCGTGGGTCTCGCCGAGGCGCAACGTGGTCTGCCGCGGTGCTGCCTTGCCACTCAAATCGAAAATCACAAACTCGCCCAGCTTCTTCGCCGCAGCATCCCGTTCACAGTGGCAGCGCGGACCATCACTGGCGGTCACCTCCGCCACCGTGACAAAATCCCTCGCCCGCAGGTCAAGCATCACCGAGTCGTAGGTCTTCACCGGCATCTTCAGATCGAAGCTGGTCTGGGCTTGCCCATCCGCGGCCCTGCCCGAGGCGAAGTTTTCGATGGTTGCCGCCTCAGCCTTGGTTCCCTGCGCCGAACTCAGGGTGAGCGCGAAATACTCCGGCCGGCCGTCCGCGGTCAGCGTCATGTCTTCCAAGCCTGGCGCGGCGTGCTCCATTACCCGCGCGTCCAGCGCCACACACGCCTCCTGGGGCAGATTCCCCGCCGGAACCAGAACCTCCCGCGAATACAGCCCGCTGCGCCCGGCCGCGGCCTGCTCGGCACCCGCCGGGCCCGCACTTGCTGCCTGCCCCAGCCCGGCCGCCAGGGGAGCCGCCAGCATTAGCGACACCCACATGCCAGCCATCCCGCGAATGCGCCGCCTACCCCATCCCCAGCGTCGCCCAGGGAGGCTGCGGCGCGCCTCTGGCCTCATGCCCTGACCTGCCGCCGGCACCCCCGCCGGCTGCTCCCCCGGCTTCCCATTGCGGCGTGGCGTCCCCTCAGGCATCTCGTATGCAATCATAGATTTTCCTTGCCAATTGCACTCCGTTGTTAAATAAAAGGTAGACGCGCATGCATGGTCAACTACAGCGCGCAATACAACGTTCCGGGAACCTCCGCCATTCCCCGGTTTGGAGGCCGGGAAAGTAACACTCTCTGTCCTTTATGGTTCCAACTTCGCACTCAGAGACCAAGGCAAAACCGTTCAAACCGTCTGAGGGGCGTATGCCGGCAGTCCACCCCAGCCCGCATGTTCTGCTCATTGACGACGATCCCATTCACCTGGAGATCGTCTCGGTACTGCTGCGCGCTGAGCACGTCGAAGCCGCCACCGCTCTCTCCGGCCAGGAAGCGCTTCGCATTCTCGAGAAAGTTCCCGCCGGCGTCTCCGCTCTGGTGCTGATGGATATTCACATGCCCGGCCTCAGCGGACCCGACCTGCTGCTTCGTCTGCGCCAGCTGCGCCCGAGCGTTCGCATTCTCGGGATGAGCGCCTCGACTCCTAACGAGGCCGCGCTCGCGCTGCTCGACGGATTCATGCTCAAGCCTCTCGGTCCTGCGGCCCTGCGCAAAGCGATCCGCGGCGGCCAGCCCCGCCAGCCGGCTGCTTCCGTGCCCGCCACCGGCGTTCAACCCGTGCTCGCCGAAGCCACCTATCGCCGCTTCGTGCACATGCTGCCTCCGGCTGCCCTGCAGTCGCTCTACAACGCATATTTCTTTGACGCGTCGCAGCGCCTGACCGCTCTCAAGGCGGCTGCGAAATCTCGCGACCGCGAGGCCTTCCGCATGGCGGCCCACGCGCTAAAAGGCTCGAGCTCAATGCTCGGCTTCGCGCTTATCGCGCAAAAAGCTTCGGCACTCGAACAGCAAATGACCGCCGATGGCAAGATGCCCGCCATCGCCCCTCTTGACGCTCTCACCCGCGATGTCGAAGCGGCCCACGCTCTGCTCTCTTCCCGTCTCAGCTCCATCACGGATTTAAACCAGGCTCCAACGCACACCGCGTCAGGAACCAGATGACTGCAATGAGGTTTTACTTATGACTAGCGTTCCCCATAAACAAAACGGCACTCCGATTCGGCTCGTGCTGGCCGATGATCATCCGGTCGTCCGCATCGGCCTGCAAAACATGCTCACCCAGCAGGGTATGGATGTGGTCGGCGAGGCCGAAGACGGCGACGAAGCCATCACTCAGACCATCGAGCTGCAGCCGGATATTCTGCTGCTCGATCTGCTTATGCCGCGCCTGCCCGGGCTTGAGGCCATGCGCGCCATCATGAGCAAGTCGCCGGGCGTAAAAATCATTCTGCTCACCAGCACCATCACCACCCAGCAGATCATCGAGGCCCTCCACATCGGGGCCCGCGGCATCGTGCTCAAAGACGCCGCCACGGAGCATCTCGCCGTCGCCATTCAGACGGTCGCCTCTGGCGATTATTGGATCGGCGGACAGCGCGTCGTTAACCTGGTCGCCGCGCTGCACGAGCTCATGCAAAAGGCGCAGCCGCCGGAGCGCAAGACCTACGGCCTCACTCCTCGCGAGCTCGAAGTCGTCGGCTGCATCATCGAGGGCTGCAGCAACCGTGACATCGCCCGCCAGTTCACCATCAGCGAAGAGACGGTCAAGCGTCACCTTTCAAATATCTTCGACAAGACCGGCGTCTCGACGCGCCTCGAACTCGCGCTTTTTGCCATCTCACACTCACTCATCGCGCCCACTCCTTAAGGCGAGTTAAGGCGTGGTGTTTCCCGGTATGCTGAAGGGCATGCCTGCCTCATCCCTGCTCTCTGGCCGCATCGTCTTTATCACCGGCGCCAGCTCCGGAATCGGAGCCGCGTGCGCCACCGCCTTTGCCCAACAGGGCTGCCGGCTGCTGCTGGCTGCCCGTCGCAAAGACCGCCTCGTCGCCGACAGCGCCGCTCTTCTCTCAGCCGGCGCCCCCGAGGTCCACTGCTTGGCGCTCGATGTGCGCGACTCCGACGCCGTCGCCGCAGCGGTCGCTGCATTGCCGGTTGAATGGGCTGCGATAGACATCCTCGTGAACAACGCCGGCCTCAGCCGCGGCCTCGACCCGCTGGCAGAAGGCAAGCTCGATGACTGGAACGAAATGATTGACACCAATGTGAAGGGGCTGCTCTACGTCACTCGCGCCGTCGTTCCCGGCATGCTCAACCGCGGTCGCGGCCACATCATCAACCTGGGCTCGACGGCCGGCCGCATGACCTATCCCAAGGGAGCCGTTTATTGCGCCACCAAAGCGGCCGAGCGCTCCATCACTGAGGGCCTGCGCGAAGATGTCCTTGGAACTGCGCTGCGCGTGACCACGGTTGACCCCGGCATGGTGCAGACGGAATTCAGCAACGTACGTTTTCATGGCGACGACGCACGCGCCGCCAAAGTCTATGAGGGACTGACTCCGCTCACGCCGGCCGACGTCGCCGAAGCCATTGTCTGGGCCGCTTCCCGCCCCGCTCACGTCAACATTTCGGAGATTCTGCTGACTCCTGTGGACCAGGCCAACTCGCTGCTCTTTAACCGGCGAACGACTTCGTGAATTGGCGGCGGGGTGTGGAAACTGCCGCGCCTGGTCTCTAGATCGCCTGCCCCAGCGCGACCAGCTCCTGCTCCACATCCTGAAGTGCCGACTGCAGGGCCGACCTGCGCCCGGGATGCGAAGTCTTCGTATCCAGAATTTGTTGCCGTTTCAGTTGCAAATTCGCGATTGTCCGCTGCTTCTGTTTTCCTTCCGCTGTCACCGCCCCCGCCGCGGCTTTCTCAGCACTGGTCGGCTGCTCCTGCTGCAGTTCGACGGACTTGCTTTCCCATCCACGCGCCATCTTGCTTCCTCCGCTTTCATTTCCGCACTTTGCTGGCTACATAACAACATCCATCTCACATCTTTACCTATACGTCCTACCTGCCACATCCTCACTGACGATGACCAGTTCGGGAAATTAACATTGACTGCATCTGGAACCATGCGCGTTAACATTCGCCTCGGCTCATATCTCAACCCGCACCCTGCCAAGTACTTAGCGCGGAACTTACATATTCCCATAGCACGACCTGCAAATGCTCACCCCTTTTGGGAACCAGCATTCACACGATTTGCGCAACTTTTGTGTCATGGGGGGCATCCATTCGGGGGAGAATAGCGATACCCAATTAGAGGGACCCCAGGAGAAAAGCGGTCCTCTCAGAAGTCTTAGAAGCCAACAATAAAAACCGCAATTTAAGGGTTAACAAACTTAGGGGGAGAAAAAGACATGTACATTTTGAACGCAATTTTGGATTTCCTTTTTGGCTGCAGACACCAGGACCTCAGCCGTCCGTTTACCATGCAACGCCACACCTACAAGGTGTGCCTGGACTGCGGTCGCGAGATGCCATATTCGCTGAGCTCGATGCGCCTGATGTCGGGCCGCGAGTTGCGTCATCAGCATTCCTTCCGTCCGGCGGTTAACGTGGTCCCGTTCCATCCCGTTCAGACGCTGAATCTGAGCCAGGCCCCGGTAATGCGGAATACGAACGCCGCATAACTTCGCATCTTCCTTCAGTGGAGCCGAGGAGCGCCCTAAAAAAGCGCTCCTTTTTCTTCGTCCGCTCAACACTTCCCGGCTTCCACTCCCGGTTTTATCGCCACTTATTTCAGGCGCTCGGCGGCGCCGACTCCGCTCACTACGGCTGCTCCCTATAATGGTGCTGCTTGATAGTCGAGCTCAAAAAACTCGTCAAAGTCTTCGACGGCAAACCGCCCGTCACCGCCGTCAATGGCATTGACCTCGAAGTCCCGGACGGCGGCATCTTCGGCCTGCTCGGCCCCAATGGCGCGGGCAAGACCACCACGATCAGCATGTGCACCACCCGCGTTTTGCCCAGCAGCGGCTCAGTGCGCATCGCCGGCGTGGACGTGGTTCGCTCCCCCGCTCTCGCCCGCCGCTACATCGGTGTCGTCACCCAATACAACACTCTCGACCGGGCCTGCACGGTATTCGAAAATCTCTACTTTCACTGCCGCTACTTTGGCCAGTCACGCGCTGACCCACGCGAGCGCACCAAGACTCTGCTCGACCAGTTTCTGCTCAGCGATAAAGCCGACAGCTTTCCCTGGCAAATCTCCGGCGGACTCGCCCAGCGCCTGCAAATCGCCCGCGCCATCGCTCATCATCCCGCCGTGCTCTTTCTCGACGAGCCCAGCGCCGGCCTCGATCCGCAAAGCCGCATCGCCATGTGGAAGATGGTCCGCGACCTGCACAAAGAGGGCATCACCGTGCTGCTCACCACGCACTATATGGAAGAGGCCGACGAACTCTGCGACCACGTCGCCATCATTGATAACGGCGAAATCCTGGTGACCGATACGCCCGAACGCCTTAAAAACAGCCTCGGCGCCCAGACCATCTACCATCTCGATGTGCGTGACACGCACCGCATTGACAACTCATGGAAGCCCTGCAGCAGCCGCCGCACGTCCAGTCAGTAGGCAGGACCACGGACGGCCTGCTGCGTTTTCGCGCCAATCGGCGGACGGACTGCTGGCCTCAATCGTCCAGGCGGCCGCGCCTTACGGCCTGCGCGACATCGTCCATCACCGAGCCCACGCTTGAAAACGTCTTCATCCGCCTGACCGGGAGGGACCTGCGTGAATAAGACTCTCCCTCGCCGCCGCCTGGTCTACGCCAAGCGCCTTCGCCGGGCTCGTGCTCCGCGACTTCCGCGTCCTGCGCCGGGAGATCGGCCCTTCATCATTCGCATGGTGATGAACCCGCTGCTTTTTCTGTTCGTCTTCACCTACATCTTTCCGCGCATCGGCCAGGCGCAGCGGCCGCCATGATGTTGTGCGCATGCCGGAGTCAGCTTCGGCACGGTCCTGCTGCCCGGCCTGATGGCCGTCGCCATCATGTTCTCCGGCATCGCCGCGGTCGCTTTGCCGCTGGCCACCGAGTTCGGCATCACCCGCGAAATCGAAGACCGCGTGATGTGTCCGCTGCCGGTTGCCGCCGTCGCGATCGAAAAAGTCTGCTTCTCCGCGCTGCAAAGCATCATCGCCGCCGCCGTCGTCTTCCCGCTCGCGTTCTACGTGCCGTCGACGCCCGTCGCTGTCCAGGTTTCGAGCTGGCCGCTGTTGATTACCGTCCTCATGCTGCTCGCCGGCCTCACCGCGGGCGCCCTCGGCCTGGCCATCGGCACCGTCGGTCGAACCCCGTCAGATCGGCCTGATCTTCTCGATCGTCGTCGTCCCCATCACCTTCCTCGGCTGCGTCTACTATCCCTGGGCGGCGCTCTGCAAAATTCGCTGGCTGCAGATTCTCGTCCTGCTCAATCCCGATCGTCTATATGAGCGAAGGCCTGCGCGCCTCACTCACGCCGTCGCTGCCCCACATGCCCTCGTGGCTGATCATTGCCGCTCTCACGCTTTCGCTCTGCCTTCTCGGCTGGTATGGCATCCACGGCTTCCTTAGGCGCGTTCTTTCTTAAGAACCGGCTGCCATTCCTGATATAGGCCGCCCGCTATCGCCGCATCCGGCACATTGTGCCCAAAGTCTGCCAGCTCATACCCCAAAGCGTTAGACTGAAATTAATAGTCCTGCTGCATGATGGAAGTACCCTTGCCGTCCCTTCGCCTCATCGCGACTCCCGCTCCAGCCGACATCGCCGCGCCTCGCGCTCTCGTCGCACCAGCCGGGTGCAAGGCCAGATCTTCCCGCAGAATTCTCCCCCTGCTCTTGCTCACGGCCTCGTCTGTGTCTGCGATTCTGCTCGCCGGCTGCGGCGCCACCGTCGCCCGCGGGACCGGAAACGACGTCTTCACCATCAACTCCGACGTGACTGCGACCTCGACCGCCCGCTCGGTCCACTTCTCGGCCGTGCCCCGCTCCTCATCTCCCGCCGAAGTAGACTGGTTCGCCGCCGGAGGCGACCCGGAAACCGGCCCCGGCTCGATTGACTCCGCTGGCCTCTACACGCCGCCCACCTACCTCTCGCAGGATTCGGTCTCGGTTCGCATCACGGCCTCTCTCCGCTCCGATCCGAACGTCACGGCGGTGCAGCAGATCGAGCTCTCGCCCTCAATCTCTCTGGCGCCGGAAAATCTCGCTCTCACTCCCGGCTCGCAGACTCGCCTCTACGCCAGCATCGCCGAGATCGGCAGCGGTTCCGTTCGCTGGAGCGTCGCCGACTCCGCCCAGGGGGCCTCGCTCCCCGCGGCCTACGGCAGCTTCTCAGAGCCGCGCTGCCAGTCCTCGCACCAGACCTTCACCCGCTGCAGCGTGCTTTATACGGCGCCCGCTTCGCTGCCGGCTGCTGCTTCAGCGAGCCTCTACATTCGCGCTGAAAACAGCTCCAGCTCTCCCACCATCGCCACCGCGCGCCTGCTGCTCAACGACTCCGCCAACGTCTCGCCACTCAGTAATGAAGCACTGCAGCGCGGCCTCGACGTCCTCGGCACCTCCGGCGGCAACGCCAACGACACGGCGGCGGAATATTGCTGCGGCGGAACGCTCGGCGCCCTCGTCTCGATCGGCGGCAACGACTACATCCTCGGCAATAATCACGTCCTCGCCCGCTCCGACCAGGCCGCCATCGGCGAGAGCATTCTGCAGCCGGGACTGATAGACACCGACTGCGGCTCCATGGCCTCCTACCCCGTCGGCAACCTCAGCTACTTTCCTTCTCTTGAAGACTCAGCCACCAACGTTGACCTCGCGCTCGCCCAGACCAATGCCGGCAACCTCGATCCATCGGGATCCATTCTCGGCTTCGGCGCCTCGGTCAACGGCTCGCCCGGCAACGCTCCTCTCGCCAGCGATCCTGAAGACGTCACCCTCGCCGGCGCTTCAATTCCGCCCGTGGTCAAGAGCGGCCGCACCACCGGGCTCACCTGCGACGCCATCAGCAACATCGCCGTGGACCTCACCGTCACCTACAACACGGCCTGCGACGGCAGCGGCAAGAGCATCACCAAGCTCTTCACCAATCAGTTGGATGTGCAAGGGTCCGCCTTCAGCGACTCCGGCGACTCGGGCGCCATCATTGCCGACCAGCAAACGGCGCAACCCGTCGGGCTGCTCTTTGCCGGCAACACCACCGACACGTTTGTGAATCCGGTGCGCGACGTCTTGCAGTCAATGAATCAATTTGCCGCGCAGACGGCTGGCGCCGGCGCGACCGCAGCTTTCATCGGAGGCGCGCACCACTCCGTCAGCTGCCTGCGGTATGACGCCAACGCCGGCTTCGCCCAATCTGCCGGCATTCCCGTGCCTGCTGAGAGCCGCGCCGCTGCCCAGGCCGCAGCTGCCGCGAATCGTCCCGCGCTGCTCGGCTCCATCGAAGGACTCTTCAGCGTTGAGGCGGGAGTGAGCCAGGACTCACCCGGCGAAGCCGCACTCCTGCTCTATGTAGACCAGGACCACGTGCCTGCGAGCGTGCCCCAGACCATCGGCGGCTTCCGCACCGTCGTCATTCCCACCACCGCCATCGCTCTGGCTAACGGACTCGCCCCGCTGCATCCGCCCGCGGTGGCCGCGCTCTCAACCTTGCCGCGCAATCGCATTGACGCTGCCATTGCCATCAAGCAGCGCTACAGCGCCGCCATCCGCCGCGATCCCGCCGTCTTCGGCGTCGGCGTGGGCAAGAGCCGCGACAATCCCACTGAGCCCGCCATCACCATTTTTGTGGACCGCTCGCAGACGCCGCAGTCCGTCGAGACCACTCTCGGCGGAATCCGCGTGCAATATCTCTATGAGGAGCCGCCCCGCGCTTACGATTGGAAGCACACCGGCAATCCCTCGCCCGCCAGCATCTCATGCTCGCCGAAGACGCTCTCGCTGCCCGCGCCCACTCTGCGCTAGCGACTAAGCATTCACCGCTGGCGCTTCGCTCACGTTGCCCTCGAGATCCTTCGCCGACAATATCCGCTGCAATCCGTCCGCAGGAAAGAACACCATAAATACCGTCCCGCTGGATTTACCCGCGGTCGCCGTCCGGCTCCTCACCCGCACGGTCGCACTGTGCTTGGCCAGGATCTCCGCGCTTACCCAAAGTCCGAGCCCGGTGCCGGTGGCTTCTTTGGTGGTGAAGAAGGGCTCAAATATACTCTGCCTCACTGGCTTATCCATCCCGCTGCCCGTGTCCGCGCAGACCAGCCGAATGCCCGGCTTGCCGGTCTGCCAATCCCTCGATGGCACCACGTGCAAAATACAGCCGCCCGCCTTGCCGCATCGCATCCAGCGCGTTCCCGATCGAGGTTGGCCAGCACCTGGCGAATCTCTCCACTCATCGCCAGGACATCGCCCGGATACGGTAGCGCCGCAATATTTCCACCTGCGCCGCATGCACCTTGCCCTGATGCAGCACCAGCACGGAATCCATCGCCTCGCTGAGCGCGACCGTCACCGGCAACGTGGACTGCCTGTAAAAACGCAAAGTCTGTTGCGTAATCTCCGACACGCGCGCGACCTCATGCTGCGCCATGTCCGCATACTGCCGCGCCTCGGTCGTCCAGCGAATCATGATGCCGCAGCAAGTACAGCAGGTTCGTCACGCCTTCGAGAGGATTGTTAATCTCATGCGCGATGGAGGCCGCCAATCGCCCCGCAGCCGCAAGCTTCTCTGAGCGCCGCAGCGCTTCTTCAGTCTGCTTGCGCTCCGTCGTCTCGCTCAGAATCACGCCGACCCAGCGCACTCGCTCCCCTGCCGCCCGCACCGGAAAGAAGTTCGCATTCCAACTCTTCGCCTGCCCAGCCTCCGGCAGATACGACGACATCTCCCGGTCCCGCACCGACTCGCCGGTCTCAAACACGCGCTCGATCATCCGTGCCGCGTCTCCGGCGAACGCCGGCGGAAACACGTCCTTCACCTCGCGTCCCAGATGCCGGCTGACCGGCTGGCCATTCATGTCGGCGAGATATTGATTGAGCCGCACGAACCGGCACTTGCGATCGAGAAAGGCAAAGCCCACCGGCGCATTCGCCAGCATGGAGTCGAGCAGCGCCAGCGTATCGTTCAATCCGGCGCGCTGTTTTTCGAGTGACTCGACCATCGCGTTAAACGCTTCGGTCAGTTCCCCAATTTCATTGCGGCTGCTCACCCGCAGCGGAAACACTTCGCCCGGCGCGGTGCCTTGAGCCACTCGGCGCGTTCCGCGCACCAGCTGCCTGACCGGCCGCGTGATCGTGCCCGCCAGCAGGATTGCGACCAGCGCATTCGCCGCGATCGCCAGCACGCCGTAAAGCGAGCTGCTCTTGATCACCCGGCGTAATCTGCTCCCGGTCGGTCCTTGCGTCGGGATAGATCCACGCCAGCGCGACCGTCTTGCCGTTCTGCTCGATCGGCGAGACGCCCTCCATCCCATTGGCGGTGCGCAAAACCTGCGTCCGGTAGGGCGGCTGCAGTGCCGCGATCTCGTCGTCGCGAAGCACGTCGCGCCCATTCATCGAGCTGTCGGTATGCACGATGGATCGCCCGAGAAGGTCGGTAATCTGTGCTCCGCGAACTGTCGTGGACCGGCGCTCAATCGCCAGCAGCCCCAGCAGCGTATCCATGTCGTGCTGGGCCAGCGGCGCCGACGCCGAGATCGCCAGAAATTGTGATTGGTAGCGCAGCCGCTGCTCGCTGCGATCACTCAGCAGTCGAAGGTCCTTCCACACTGACAGGCCCATGTAGCCCAGCACCAGCACACACTGCACCAGCACCGTCCACAGCACCAGTTGTCGGCGGAGGGAGGTTGGTTGATTCACGCTGCCCTCATCCTTGTCGCCTCCTGCCCTGCCGGCCCATGCCCCACAGAATACAGGCTCAAACCCTCGCCCCGCTCGCTTCCGCAGTCTCGGCCTGCAATTTTGATTTGAGGTCAGCCGCAATTTGCAACCCGTGAAAGCGGCCGTTCTCGATAAAGATTTCGTTCGTCCGCGCCCCGGCTACAATCACTCCGGCGAGATAAATTCCCGGCACATTGCTCTCCAGCGTATCCACGTCATACTCCGGCTGCATATCGTCTCCGCCGCTGCGAATGCCCAGCCGGCGCAGAAACTCATAGTCGGGGTGATAGCCCGTCATGGCGAAAACAAAATCGTTCGGAATCTCGCGCTCGCCCTGCGGCGTCTCAAGCACCACGCTGTCAGGCGTGACCCGTTTTACCGTCGTATCAAAATAAGCCGTGATCTCCCCGTTCTTTATCCGGTTCTCCACATCCGGCAGGATCCAGTACTTCACATGGCGATGCATCTTCGGTCCGCGATAGGCCAGCGTCACCCGCGCTCCATGCCGCCATAAATCCAGCGCCGCGATCGCTGCGGAATTTCTGCCGCCGACCACCAGCACGTCCTGCGCGAAATAGGGATGCGGGTCGTGATAGTAGTGCTTCACCTTCGGCAGATCCTCGCCCGGAATGTTCATCCAGTTGGGCAGGTCGTAATATCCCGTCGCCAGAATCAGCTTGCGCGTGTGATACACATGCTCGCGGCCGTAGCTGTCCTCAGTGTGCACGGCGAAGTCCATGTCCCCGCCATTCACCGCCGTCACCCGCTCATAGGCCCGCACATCGAGGTCGTAGTGCTCGGCCACTTTGCGGTAATACTCGAGCGCCTCATTGCGGGTCGGCTTCTGATTCGGGCTGGAGAATGGAATGTCGCCAATCTCCAGCAGCTCCGGCGTGGTGAAAAACGTCATGTTCGAGGGATAGTGAAAGAGCGAGTTGCACAGGCATCCCTTGTCTACCAGCGCCGCCTGCAATCCCGCTCGCTGCGCCGCAATCGCGCACGCCAGCCCGGTCGGCCCGGCTCCGATCACCAGCACGTCGAGTATCTCGACCTCGGCATTCTCTGACTTCGCCCGGTTCATCCCCGGCATCTCACAGCTTCACCAGAAACTGCTTCATGCGCTCCAGCCCCTCGGCCACATCGGCGTGCGAGACCGCGTAGGAAATCCGAATATGCTCGCTGGTTCCAAACGCCTCGCCCGGAACCACCACGACATTGGCCTCATGCAGCAGTCGCCGCGACAGCTCGGTCGTGTTCTCGATTCCGCCCCGGCCCAGGTACGCCGACATGTTTGGATACACATAAAAAGCGCCCTCGGGCTTGGTGCAGGTGACACCCGGAATCGCGGCCAGCCCGGCCAGCGCCTCATCGCGCAGCGACTTGTAGTCGTCGCGCATTTTTAGCACGCACTCCTGCGAACCCTTGAGCGCTGCGATAGAAGCCTTCTGCACAATCGCCGCCGTGGATGACGTGCTCTGGCTCTGCAACTTTCCCATCGCGCTAATCAGCGCCCTGGGAGCCAGCGCATATCCGGCGCGCCAGCCGGTCATCGCATAGGTCTTCGACAGCGAGCCCAGCACCACGACCGTGTCCTTCGCATCCTTGAATCCGGCGGCGGAAATTGCCTTCCCCTCAAACTGCAGATAGATGTAGCACTCGTCGAGCAGCAGCCAGATGCCGCGATCGCGCGCCAGCCGCAAAATCTGTTCCAGGTCATCGGCCGCAATCACTGCGCCGGACGGGTTGGATGGCGAATTCAAAATGATCGCCTTCGTGCGCGGAGTCAGCAGCGCCTCGACCGCCTGCGCTGTGACGCGAAAATTGTCCGCCTCGCTGGTCTCGAGATAGACCGGCACTCCGCCGCCATACTGAATGATGTCCTTGTAGGAGACCCAGTACGGCACCGGCAGAATGACCTCGTCGCCATGCTCGACCAGCGCCTGCAGCGCCTCGAACAACGCCAGCTTTCCGCCGGTCGTGAAGATCGCTTCCTCGGGCGCGTAGTCGGATCCGAAATCCGCCGCATGGCGCTCGACGATCGCCTTCCGCACCTCGGGAATGCCGGTCACCATCGTGTAGCGCGTGAAGTTTGTCTGGATCGCCTCTATGGCCGCGTCCTTGATATGCTGCGGGGTCGCGAAGTGCGGCTCGCCGGCGCCAAAGTCCACCAGCTTCACGCCCTGAGCGCGCAACTTTGCCGCCTCAGCGGTGATCGCCATGGTGGCGGAAATTTCGATGCGGTCCATGCGGCGCGTAAATGCCGCTGCGGCTGTGCTCACTGGGCTCATGTAGTTATCTTGTCAGATTCAGCAGCCGCGCGAAAGTGCATCGCGAGTGCCGTCGCCAAAATCCGCAGTGGATATCCCGGCCGCGCCTTTCTCTGAGGCCACCACCGGGTTGCTGCCTTCACTTCGCCGGCCGGCCCGCCCGCGACTTCAGCCGCTCCAGCACGTTTGGGGGCACCAGCCCATCCACCGAACCGCCCAGGTTGAAGACCTGCTTGATCAGCCGCGAGCTCACATAGGAATACTTCTCTGCCGGGATCATGAAGACGGTCTCGATATCCGGGGAAAGGCGCCGGTTCATCAACGCCATTTGCAGCTCGTATTCGTAGTCGCTAATGGCGCGGATTCCGCGCAGCACCATCCGCGCTCCCTGCCGCCTGGCGAAATCTACCAGCAATCCTTCAAACGTCGCGATGGTTACGTTTTCGACGCCGCGCGTGGCCTCGCGCAGCATCTCGACGCGTTCGCCGACCGAGAACAGTGGGTGCTTCTCCTCGTTATCGAGGACCGCAACCACCAGCTCATCGGCGAACTGCGCCCCGCGGGCAATCAAATCCAGGTGCCCATTGGTCAATGGGTCAAAGCTACCCGGATAGATCGCCTTTACGGTATGCATCTATTTCCGGACGCCCACTTTCGCTGTCTCGGCCGCAGCATTCGCATTGGCAGCAGCCGCTACCACTGCAGCTGCCGTTGCAATCCCGTTGCCCGGTACCGGCGGCACCGCAGCCGCAGGAGCCGGCGGCTTGCCCGTGATGTTCAGCTTCTTGCGCACTTCGCCGTCAACCCTGAGGAATGTCGCCCGGTTGTCTTTGAAATACTGCCGAACATTTTCGCGGCCCTGGCCGATGCGCTCGCCCTGGAAGCTGAACCACGCTCCCGACTTGTCCACGATATTCTGCGCCACTGCCAGATCGAGCACATCGCCTTCGCGGGAGATTCCCTCGCCGTAAAGTATGTCGAATTCCGCCTCGCGGAACGGCGCCGCCACCTTGTTCTTCACTACCTTCACCTTGGTGCGCGAGCCGACTACTACATCGCCGTCCTTCACCGCCGCAATCCGTCGAATGTCCAGCCGCACGGAGGAATAAAACTTGAGCGCGCGCCCGCCGGTGGTGGTCTCGGGATTGCCGAACATCACGCCAATCTTCTCGCGAATCTGGTTAATGAAGATCAGGCACGTGCGCGACTTGCTCACCGTTCCGGTCAGCTTGCGCAGCGCCTGCGACATCAGCCGCGCCTGCAGGCCCATGTGGCTGTCGCCCATCTCTCCGTCCAGCTCCGCCTTCGGCACCAGCGCCGCGACCGAGTCAACGACCAGCACATCAATCGCGCCCGAACGCACCAGCGCCTCGGTAATCTCCAGCGCCTGCTCGCCATAATCCGGCTGCGAAATCAGCAAATTGTCTACATCCACGCCCAGCTTCTGGGCATACACCGGATCCAGCGCATGCTCAGCGTCAACAAACGCCGCCATGCCGCCCAGCTTTTGCGCCTCGGCGATAATCTGCAGCGTCATCGTGGTCTTGCCCGAGGACTCGGGGCCGAATATCTCGACCACCCGCCCGCGCGGCACTCCGCCTACGCCCAGGGCTGCATCGAGCGAGATTGAGCCGGTGGGAATGACCGATATCGGCACGATCGCCTCTTTGCTGCCGAGGCGCATGATCGAGCCTTTGCCGAACTGTTTTTCTATCTGCGCTAACGCCAGGTCTATTGCTTTTGTCCGCTCTTTATCGTCTGTCACATACACTCCATAGGGCCGGGGGAATTGGCTAATCGGTGCCCAGAATATCACCGTTTAAAACCTTAGGGAAACAAAAAGCGAAAATTCCCGCAGCAGGAATCTCCTCGTTTAACCACTCTGACAACCTTGCTCACCATACTTTGCAAGCATTCGCTTTCACCATCGGCTGCCCCGCTTTGCAGCCAAACGCTTTGGCAAATTCCGGCATGTTTACCACCACGCCATTGATGCGGTCCTTGCCCGGAGAGTGCGGGTCGAGCATGGCATTGCTGCGCGCATCCTCCGGCCGGTCGTTCTCACACGCCCACTGCGCAAATCCCACAAAAAAACGCTGATCGGGTGTCAATCCCCCTTCTGACGTTAAATTCATGGTCGCCGTCTGCGCCTTCCACGCGATATAGGCCAGCAGCTCTCCGCCCTGGTCCGCCACATCTTCCCCGCTGGTCAGCTTGCTGTTGATGTGAATGTCATCCACCACCACATACTGCGCATACTGGTCGCGCACACACTGTATGCGCTGCTCAAACTTCTTCGCGTCCTCCGGAGTCCACCAGTCCTTCAGGTTGCCCTGCGCGTCAAACTGCCGCCCCTCGTCGTCGAATCCGTGGGTCAGCTCATGCCCGATGGTCCCGCCCGTATTCCCATAATTGGGCGCGTCATCCATCTTCGGATCGTAAAGCGGCGGCTGCAACACTCCCGCGGGAAAGTTAATGTCATTCATCTGCGGGTCATATTCCGCATTCACCGTGGGCGGCGACATGCCCCACTCGTTGCGGTCCAGCGGCTTGCCCACCTTGGCCCACTCGCGCTTGACCTCAAACGTCTGCGCCCGCTGCACGTTGCCAAAATAATCGTCCCGCTTGATGGTCAGGGTGGAATAATCGCGCCACTTATCGGGATATCCAATCTTGTTTCTCACCGCATGCAGTTTCTGCAGGGCCTGCTGCTTGGTGGCATCGCTCATCCAGTCGAGATGCTGAATCTCGCTCGCCATCGCATCTTCAATCTGCTGGGTCATCTTCACGGTGGCCGCCTTGCTCTCCGGCGTGAACTCAACCCGGACAAACTCCTGCCCCAGCGCCTCTCCCATGAAGCGGTCTTCTTCCCGCACGCACTTCTTCCACCGCGGCGGCATCTGCGGCACTCCGCGCAGCGTCTTTGAATAGAAGTCGAAATACGCTTGCTGGAAATTATCCGAGAGATAGGGCGCGGCGTTTCTCAGCAGGTGAAAACGAAGATAGGTCTTCAGCGTGTCGAGCGGCGTGTCCTTCACGGCCTGGCTCATCGCGACGAAAAACTTCGGCTCGCTCACATTCATCGCGCCGCTCGGAGTGACTCCCTGCACCGCGAAGTATTCGCTCCAGTTCACCTCCGGCGCCGACTTCTCTACTTCGGCCAGAGTCATCATGTGATACAGGTTGTGCGGCTCGCGCTTCTCAACGCGGGTCAGCGATGCCTTGGCCAGCGTGGTCTCAAAAGCCATCACCTGGTTTGCGTCCGACTTGGCCTTTGCTTCGGGCTCGCCGCTCATCTCCAGCATCTGCGCGATAAACGCCAGATACTTTTCCCGAATGCCCACCGACTTCGGATCGGTCCGCGTGTAGTAGTCCCGGTCCGGCAGTCCCAGGCCGCCCGCGTCAATGCCCAGGATCACTTTCTCGGCGTCGCCATAATCCTGCATCGAGCCGGCGCGAAACAGCAGGTTTCCCTGCCCGTCCAGATGCGCCCTGGCCACGTATCCGGTGATCTGGCCTTTGTTCTGAATTGCCGCAATCGCTCCCAGGTCGGCCTCAATCGGCTTCATCCCGGCGGCATTCACCGCGGCCACATTCATGCACGCCGCATAATAGTCGCCGACCTTCTGCTGCACCGGCGTGCGATCCTTGGCGTCGGCGTCGGCCTGCGAAATGCCCCAGAGCACCCGCTGATTGTCCTGCGCCAGCTTGTCGTAAATATCCCAACGCGCCCGGTCGGCGGGAATCGGGTTGTTCTTCCTCCAGCCGCCGCAGGAGTATTGGTAGAAGTCCACGCAAGGGTCGGCTTTCTTATCCATCGAAGCCGGGTCAAGACCTGGCTGATAGGGGATCCGGTCGAGCGGCGTGTCTACCGCGCTCGTCGCCGCTGCTTTCGTCGCTGTCTGTGCCCCGCACTGCAATCCGCAGGCCGCCATCACCATCACTGCCGCTGCCCAAACCAGGTTCCGCTTTTTCAACTTTTGAATCCTCATTTCCCAAATTACCGCTTCAGCAAATCCACCGGCTCGCGCACATCCGTCACTCTGAAGAACTGCGCCAGAGACGGATGCTGCCGCTCGACCGCACGATACATCTCCCACGCCACCTCGCGATAGCTGAAATGCCCCTGCGGCTGGCTGCGCAGCTCTGATATATAGACTGCCTCGGCAAAATCCATCTTGAACATCGTCCGGCACCGCACTCCCAGGGGCAGCAGATACTGCGCGTCTGCTTCACTCTCCGCGCCCGCGCCCTGGCTGAGCGACTCAACCGTCTGCAATGCCGACGCCATCGCCGCGTCATACTCCCCATGCAGCCCGGCTTCGGTCACGCCCTCGGGAACAGCAAAGCCGTGCTCCGCCGTATAACTCTGGCGCAGCTGCACGCAACGCCGGTGCCGGTGCATATCGCGAAAGCCGCCAATATCCATCAATATGTCGAACTTCAGCGCCTGGCCGGAGCTGTAGGCGCGCAGCAGCTCATCATGCTTGCCGCGGTTCCGCGTTCCCAGCGCGATGATCTCGCGCCGCCGTGCCTCGTGCAGCTCCTCCACCGCGTCGCGCAGCTGGCGGTAGGAGTAGTGGCAGTGGGGATAAAGCAGGCTCACCGCCAGCTCGATCTCGAGCGCATCGTCACGCTGGCCGCGGTCCTCAACCAGATCCACCAGCGGAGCCGCTTCCACCCGCACGCCGCCCATCAGCTCGCTCGCCGCCTCAGCCAGCTCCCGGCGCGTCTCCATCTCATATTTATTGGGCGCGGAATATTTCACCAGCGTCGGCGCCACGCGGGTCTCATGCTGCAGCACTTCGGCAACCTCGGCCGCAAGTCCGGGATCGGCAGCGACCACTTTTTCGGCCAGCGCGTCGGATGCAGCCTGCCGCACATTCCAGGCCGCGCCCGCTGCCGCCTTGCGCAGCCGCTCGCCCAGCACCCGCACTTCGGCAAACTCGCTCGACAGCAGCCGCGAAATCTGCGTCTCCAGCGTTCGCGCATTCACAATCTGCCCCAGAGAGGTGTTGGTCGCCAGCGGCAGCAGATATCGCGCCACATCAAACGCGCGCGCCCGCAGCGTGCGCTCAAACGCGTCTTCCTTCATCGTCTCCGGACGCGCCACCTGCGTCTTGAGATACTCCGTCATCGCCTGCGACAGCCGCTCATACCCGGCGAAGAGCGCCGTCACTGCATCGCTAAACTGCTGCCGCGCGTTGCCGTCTCCTGAAAACTCCGGCGTATACCAGCCGCTCTTCTTGAAGTTCTGATAGCGCGTGGAGCGCTCCTGCCCATCCCAGCGCTGCTCATCCACCAGCTCGATCGCCGCCAGCAACGACAGGCGTTCAATGGCAAACGCCACATGCGCCAGGTCCGCGATCGAACGGTGGCCATACTGAAAATAAAAGGTGTCGAGAAACTGCTCGGCGCGCTGGGAAGAAATCTCCTTCAGCGACTCCCGCATGGTGAGCGAGGACCGCGAATACTTCGCCATCGCATAGGCCAGCACCTCGGGGTCGGCGCCGTGCACCGCATACACATCCGTCTGCGCCGCGCTGTCTCTTGCGTCGCCGTTCCTGCTCTCTGAGTTTGGGCCCAGCGTCGTCTGCTTGTCTGCGTCTGTCATCGGGCTCTCAGAATACGGCAGCCGCTTGAGGGAAAGCGGGTCGCAATTCTGTCTCAAGCGTTGCCATTTTTGAGTCTCCGCCGGGGGGCAAAAATTCACCGGCTTTTCTCCACTGGAATTTGAACATTGCCAGCGAATCCGGTACCTTCACTTGCGGAGGTTCCCTCAATGAAAATCAATCGTTTACTCGTTAGCTCCGCGCTCGGACTGACCATGCTGGCCTCGACCGGCGTCATCGCTCAGATCAACGCGGGCCGTCACCCCCACCTTGCCGCCGCCCAGGCTGCCGGCGAAAAAGCCTACAACGAACTCAGCGCGGCCCAGGCTGCCAATGACTTCGACATGGGAGGTCATGCGGCCAAAGCCAAGGACCTGCTGCAGCAAGCCAACGAGCAGCTCAAGATGGCCGTTGCCGACGCCAATAAGAATGCCGGCTCGATGATGCACAAGTAGTCAGTCAACCAGTGACCAGGGCAGCCGCAGCCTCCCCGGCGCGACTTCCCTGTCAGGAGGCCGCAACATGGGTAAACTCGACGGCCGCGCCGCCTTGGTCACTGGCGCTTCACAGGGCATCGGACGAGCCATCGCGCTCGAACTTGCCCGCAACGGCGCCTCGGTCGCCCTCTGCGCCCGCAGCGAAGACAAGCTGGCCACGGTCGCGGAAGAAATTCGCGCCTCCGGCGGAGCGGCCGAGACTTTCCCGCTCGATCTGGCCAGCGAAGACTCCATCCACTCCACCGCCAAGGCCGTGCTTGAACGCCTGGGCAAGGTGGATATCCTGGTCAACAACGCCGGCATTACGCGGGATACCCTGATGCTGCGCATGAAGCGGAAGGACTGGGACGAGGTGCTTCATACCAACCTGACCGGGACCTTTCTGCTCACCCAGTCCATCGCCGCTGCCATGTTACGCGCCCGCTATGGCCGGATTATCTCGATCACCAGCGTGGTCGGCCAGACCGGGCAGGCCGGCCAGATTAACTACGCCGCCAGCAAAGCCGGCCTCATCGGACTCACCCGCTCCCTCGCCCGCGAGCTCGGCTCCCGCAACATCACGGTGAATGCGGTCGCCCCCGGCTACATCGAAACTCCCATGACCGCCGTGCTCAACGAAGCCCAGCGCACCGCCATGCTCGCCAATGTCCCGCTGGGCCGCGCAGGAACCGACAGTGACGTCGCCCACGCCGTCGCCTTTCTCGCCTCCGACGACGCCAGCTATATCACCGGCCACGTGCTCAACGTGAACGGCGGCATGTACATGGGCGGCTGAGATATCCTTCTCCCGCGCTTTTTAGATACCGCATTTCGCATCCCGCACGATAGGAACCTTCCACCGCTGACTAACAACCCTCGAGGTCGCTCATGAATATCCACATTCGCTCGCTCGCCCGCCTGCTTCCCACACTTGCCATTGGCTTACTCCTTAATGGAGTAACCACCTTCGCTCTAGCTGCCGCCCCGGTAACTAGCGGTCTGGCCACAGGTGAAACCGCCAGCCAGGCCACTGCTGCCTCGCCCGCTCAAGCGGCTCCTCAAACCGTCACATTCTCGAGCGGCGACGAGACGGTTTCAGCGCTGCTCTATCTCCCGGCAACCAAGGGTCCCTACCCCGCACTGGTTGTTGTGCACGAGTGGTGGGGAGTTAGTGACTGGGTGAAGCAACAGGCGCAGGACTTTGCCAGTCACGGCTACGCAGCACTGGTGGTTGACCTCTATCGCGGCAAAGCAACGCAGGACCCGAATGTGGCTCATGAACTCATGCGTGGCCTGCCGCAAGACCGCGCGCTCCGCGACATGCAGGGCGCGGTCACCTACCTGGGGTCGCGCAAGGATGTTCGCAAAGACCGCATCGGTGCTGTGGGTTGGTGCATGGGAGGCGGGCTCGCGCTGCAGTTAGCGCTTAACGACCCAGCCATTCGCGCCGTCGCCATTAACTACGGCGCGCTCTCCACCGACAAAGCTCAACTTAATGCGATGAAGGCTGAGGTGCTGGGCAACTTCGGCGCACTCGATCGCGGCATCACTCCGGTAGATGTCCACTCCTTCGAAGCTACTCTCAAGGCCGACGGCCGCCACCCCGACATCAAGATTTACCCAGGCGCCGGACACGGCTTTGAAAACCCTATCAACAAAGACGGTTACCGCCCCGCCGATACCCAGGACGCCCATCAGCGCATGCTTGATTTCTTCAAAAGAACCCTTGACAGTTAGCCTACCCGACTGTTTACTAAATGGTAAATATGCTGCGGATCCCGAATAGCGTCATGCATCTACCTAGATTCTGCATCTAAGTAAACCTAACGTTTATTCTTGCTTGCTTGTTTTGAGTGTGGTTTAGTAGGCAGCAACCTCGAAGTAACTACCTTCTTCGAGGCGGTGTGAGGGAGTGTTAAATGAGAGTTGACGAAGTAGTTAAGACCGAGAAGATAGGAATTACTATTCGCGGTTATCGGTTGCAAAAGGGCCTGTCACAGGGTGACATTGAGAAGCGAACTGGATTGCTTCGGTGTTACCTATCACGCGTTGAAAATGGACATACCATCCCGTCCTTGGAAACGCTGTCAAAAATTGCACTTGCTTTGGATATGCCTCTGGCTCAGTTCTTCGCCGAAGAGTCTCTCGGACAGGACATGCACGGGCACAAACTTACTGACGACGAGCTCCGGTTTCTAACCCAGATTCGCCGCTACTCCACTAATCTGAATGAGAGCGATAAGAAGCTACTCCTTGCCATGGTTCGAAAGTTCGCTGCTACAGCCAGCCCCCAATAAGCTGAGATTTTGCCGTTCCGGCCTGCGTCTTCGCCGGCCCTGCCAAGTCCCCGCCCGATTCTCTCTGCGGCATCAAGATCTCCTAATACATTCCCTGATAAGCAGCGATTTTCGCTCCATAGTGCTGCGCAGGTCACCCGATGCATTGTTCCCAGGCCAGCTTCACTGTTTAGAAAAACGGGCTTGTGCGCTCAGCCCCGAAACGCCGACACGAAAAATCCCGCGGCTATCATCAGCACCAACGCTGCGCTGAATACCAGCGACTGCCTGCGGTAATATCGCGCTCTCCCTGACATCAATCGCGGCGCCAGCGGCACTCCCAGGGCCAGCCCGGTCAGAAATCCTCCCAGGTGCGCCATATTGTCAATCTGGATGGTTGTCCGAAACGCCCACGTTCCAAATCCAATAATAAAATTCAGCAGCGCGAAATAAACCACGCTCCGACGCAGGCGTTGTAACTCAGCTTTAGGAACCGGCAGGTGCGCATTCTTCAGCAGCACAATCAGCAGCCCCGCGATTCCGAAGACAGCGCCCGAGGCTCCAGCGCCCACCACGTCAGGATGTACCGCGACACTCAGCAGGTTTCCCGCGATTCCGGTCAGCAAATAGATTGCCGTCAATCCCAGCGGCCCTAACAAGGGCTCGCCCAGCAGTCCCAGGTTCCACAAGCACCACATGTTCGTTGCGAGATGGATGATGCCGACGTGCACGAAGGTAGCGGTCAGCAGCCGCCACCATTCCCCCGCCAACACAAACTGGCCATAGTTGGCGCCCCAGTTGACCAGCTCGATCGGCTTGGGATCAGTGACCGACACGCCGGAAAACGACATTGCCGCGAACACCAGCAGGTTGATTGCTAACAGCACATAGGTTGCCGGAGCCGCCTTCCACTGCAACAGCGGCTGGCGTCTCGGCTGCGCCGGTTGCGGCGGTGGCGGGCCGGTGCGGTAAACATAATCGTGTGGGCGCGCCGGCTCGTCTGCGCCCAGCGGAGGCAATATCTCCGGCGGCGCAAATGGCCGCCCGTTGCCTCCACCCTGCCACTGCTGTCCGCCTCCACCCATTCCCTACAGCCTACACAATTCGCGCCGCGGCTCGACACATTTCCCGTCATCTCATTCCGTCCCGTCGCACATCTCGCGCGAAAAATGACAATCCCCGCCCGCGCCCCTAGAATCGCAATTTACAAATCGCGCCGCCCCAAAAGCCATCACCGAGAGGAAGCAAGTTGAGCGAGGAACGCAAAATCCGTACTGCCCTGTTGAGCGTCACTGACAAGACCGGTCTCCCCGAATTCGCCCGCACGCTGGCCGAACACGGCGTCCGCCTCATCTCGACCGGCGGCACCGCCCGCACGCTGCGCGAAGCCGGCCTCACAGTAGAGGACATCTCCGACCTCACCGGCTTTCCTGAAATGCTCGATGGCCGCGTCAAGACGCTGCACCCCAAGGTGCATGGGGGCCTGCTTTTCATTCGCTCCAACGCCGAACACACGGCCGCCATCCAGCAGCACGGCATCACTCCGATTGATATGGTCGTCGTCAATCTCTACGCCTTTGAGAAGACGGCGCAGAAGCCGGGCGTCGCATTCCACGAAATTATCGAGAACATAGACATCGGCGGCCCCTCGATGATCCGCTCGGCTGCGAAGAATTTTCACGACGTCGCCGTCGTCACTTCTCCCGCCGACTACGATGTGCTCGCCGCCGAGATGGAAATTACCAGCGGCACGCTCTCGCTCGAAACCCGCTGGAGTCTCGCCCGCTCTGCCTTCTCGCTCACCGCGGCCTATGACAGCGCCATCGCTTCCACTCTGGAATCGCTCCCCGGCCCGGGAACTGAATCCGCCGCTGCCGACGCATTCCCTGCCACGCTCCGCCTTCGCTACTCAAAAGTCATGCCGCTGCGTTACGGAGAGAATCCCCACCAGGGCGCCGCTCTCTACGCCGATGGTTCCGGGGTCGGCATCGCCGCCGTGCAGCAGCTGCAGGGCAAGGAACTCAGCTTCAATAATCTGGTTGACCTCGACGCGTGCTGGGAGCTGGTTCGCGAATTCGACTCCCCCGCCGTCGCCATCATCAAGCACACCAATCCCTCGGGAGCCGCAACCGGGGACGACATCCGCGCCGCCTATCTCAAAGCGCTGGCCGCCGATCCTGTCTCCGCCTTCGGCAGCGTCATCGGCATCAACCGCGTGGTTGACGGCCCCGCCGCCGAAGAGATCGCCAAGCTATTCGTCGAAGCCGTCGTCGCTCCCGATTTCTCCCCCGAAGCCCGTGCCATCTTCTCGGCGAAGAAAAATCTCCGCCTCGTCATCGTGCATCCCGCCGCCCCCGGCCGTGTGCTCAAGCAAGTTTCCGGCGGAGTCCTGCTGCAGGACGCCGACACCGGCCACATCACCATCCCCGATCTGGAAATCGTCACGCAGCGCAAGCCCTCAGACGACGAGCTCGCCTCAATGATCTTTGCCTGGCGCGTCTGCAAGCACGTCAAGTCGAATGCCATCGTCTACGCCCGCGACGGCCAGACCCTCGGCATCGGCGCCGGCCAGATGAGTCGCGTGGACGCTGCCCGCTTTGGCGCCATGAAAGCCATGTTGCCCCTCACCGGATGCGTCGCCGCCTCCGACGCCTTCTTCCCCTTCCCCGACGGCATGGAGGCCACCATTGCCGCCGGTGCGACCGCCATCATCCAGCCCGGTGGCTCGGTGCGCGACGCGGAAGTCATCGCGGCCGCCGATCGCCTCGACGTCGCCATGGTGTTTACCCGCATGCGTCACTTCCGTCACTAGGCGGGGCTCCGATCGCCCCCAGTCGGGTTTGCAGCCCGCTCGCATCCCGCGCGCGCCGGCAGGCATCTTTACGTTCAGCGGCACTTTTCCCGTACACTTATAGAAGCAGCCGTCGCCCGAATTTTGGTGCCGTGTCTCAATTTTTGGCGTCAGGAGCGCCGGTCTCATGATGTTCCCGCAGTCGCCCGCAGCCCCCGTCTTCTCAGGAACTCCCCGCTCTTCGCGCGCATATCGCTGGGTCACCAGCCTCTGCGTCGCCGCTTTGTTGGCCCCCGCTTGCTCCATCCCAGCTCACGCCAGCCCGGCCCGCGCACAGCAGGCCGCCGCCAACAAGCCCGCTGCCGGCGCCAAGCCCGCCGCCACTGCTGCCGTTCCCGATCGCTCCGCCGCCTACTATCACTATTCTCTTGCCCATCTTTATGAGGAGATGGTCACCAGCTACGGCCGTCCCGAATTTGCCAATCAGGCGATCGAGGAATATAAGCTGGCGCTAAACGCAGATCCCAACTCGCAGGACCTCAACACCGGTCTCGCCGAACTTTACTTCCGTCTCGGCCGCATCCGCGACGCCATCATGCAGGCGCAGGACCTGATTAAGCAGAACCCTAAAAATCTCGCGGCGCACAAACTGCTCGGCCGCATCTATCTCCGCTCACTCGGCGACATGCAGGACGACAGCCAGTCCGAACAGGTCCTCAAGCTGGCGATTTCTGAATACGTCCAGATCATCGCGCTCGAGCCGAAGAATCTTGAAGACCGCCTGCTGCTCGGCCAGCTCTACACGCTGGACCACGACGCCGCCAAAGCGAAAGAGCAGTTCCTCGCCGCCCGCCAGATTGATCCCGGCTCCGACGACGCCATTCTCAACCTCGCCCGCCTCTACAGCGAGCAGGGGATAGCCAGCGCGCGCTGCAGACCTTGAACGCCGTCCCCATCGAAGACCGCACCTCAAAGATCGAGTTCGCCCTTGGCGCGGCCTACGATCAGCAGAAAGACCCCAAGCAGGCCATTGCCGCCTATCGCCGCGCGCTCAACCTCGAGCCCGACAATCTCGAAGCCGAACGCGGCCTCGCGCAAAACCTGCTCTACGACAATCAGCTCGAAGGCGCCCTCAAGGCCTACAGCGACATCTCCGCCGCCGACCCGCAGGATGCGATGGCCTACATTCGCATCGCCGAGATTCAGCGCCGCTCGGGCAAATACGACCAGGCCCTCGCAACCCTCAAGAAGGCCAAGACGCTGGTCCAGGATTCGGTCGAGATCTCTTACAACGAGGCCCTGATTGACGACGCGCTCGGCCACTACGACGACGCCGTCGCCATCCTCGAGAAGCTCGTCGCCGGCACCAGCGCTGAAGGCAAAGCTCCCAACGAGGAGCAGAAGAACAATCGCGCCATCTTCCTCGAGCGCCTCGCCATCGTTTATCGCGAGCAGAATAAGACCGAGCAGGCTGCCGACTGCTACCGCAAAATGATCTCCCTCGGTGGCGAATATGAGGTCCACGGCTACCAGTCGCTGGTAGACAACTATCGCGACTCCCGCCAGTGGGATAAGGCCACTGCCGCGGCCCGGGAAGCCGTCGCGGCTCTGCCCAACAATCGCGACCTCAAGATGATGCTCGCCCTGCAGCTCGCCTACGACGGCAAGCTCGATGAAGCGGTCAAGCTGGAGAACAGCATGCTCACCGGCGCGCCCGCCGATCGCGACGTCTACTTCTCGCTGGCCGACATCTATACCCGCTTCCGGCGCTTTCAAGACGCCTCCCACGCCATTGACCAGGCCGAGAAGTTCGCCACCAAGCCGGACGACAAAGCGACCGTCTACTTCGCTCGCGGCGTTCTGCTCGATCGCGAAAAGCAGTACGACGCCTCTGAAGCCGAGTACAAAAAAGTTCTCGCTATTGATCCGGGCAACGCCCTCACCATGAATAATCTCGGCTACTCGCTGGCCGAGCGTGGTGTCCGTCTCGACGACGCGCTCAAGCTCGTCAAAAAAGCCGTCGAACTCGACCCGCAGAATGGCGCCTACCTCGACTCCCTCGGCTGGGTCTACTTCAAGATGGGCCAATATCAGCTCGCGGAAGAGAACATTCACAAAGCTCTCGACCGGCAGCCCACCGATCCCTCGCTGCACGATCACCTCGCCCAGATCTATGAAAAGACCGGGCGCCTCAAGCTCGCCGCCGCGCAGTGGGAGCTGGCCCTGCACGAATATCAGAAGTCCAACCCGGTTGACTACGAGCCCGGCGATATGGAGCGGGTAGAGAAGCATCTCGAAAGCGCGCGCGTGCGTCTCGCCCGCGAAGGCCCGGTGTCGAGCTCGACCAGCAAGCCGTGACCGCGACTCCGCCGCTCGCCTCCTTCGCTGTCTCCAGCCAGGAGTCGGCCGCTGAAGCTCGCCGCGCCCATAGCGAGCCGTCACATCCCTTCCGCAGCCCATTCCAGCGCGATCGCGACCGCGTGCTCCACGCCCGCGCCTTTCGCCGCCTCGCCGGAAAGACGCAGGTCTTCACCCGCCGCTTCTCTGACCACCTGCGCAGCCGTCTCACCCACACTCTCGAGGTCACCCAGATTGCGCGCACCATCGCCCGGGCCCTCGCGCTCAACGAAGACCTCGTCGAAACCCTGGCCCTGGTCCACGACATCGGCCATCCACCGTTCGGACACGCCGGCGAGCGCGCCCTCGACGAAGCTCTCTCCGCGCACAATCTTTCCTTCGATCACAATCTTCACGCGCTCCGCATCGTCGAATATTTCGAGCAGCGCTACGCCGCCTTCCCCGGCATCAACCTCACCCTGGCGGTCCGCGAAGGCATCATCAAGCACTCGCGCGATTACAAATCGTCAGACCATCCTGAACTCGCCGCCTACTCGCTCGACTCCCGGCCGCCCCTGGAGGCCCAGCTCATAGACCTCGCCGACGAGATCGCCTACCTCACTGCCGACCTCGATGACGGAGTCGAATCCGGCCTGATTGATCTCAACGACGCGCTCGACCATCTGCCCCTGCTCGCCCACCACTACCGCATCGCGCACCAGGCCTTTCCAGACGCATGGTCGCGGCTGCTGCTCAACGAGGCGGTAAAGCAGATGCTCAACGCGCTCGTCGAAGACCTCGTCACCCACACGCAATCGCAACTCCGCGATGCCGGCATCGTTACCCTGGACGATGTTCGTCGCTTCCCCACCCGGCTCGTCGCCTTTTCGCCGCAGATGGAGCAGGCGCGCCGCAATGCCAAGCGCTACCTCTCCCAGGCGCTTTACAACAATCCGGAGCTGGAACAGGAAAAAGTCACCGCCCAGCAGGTTATCGCCGAGCTCTTCGACTACTGGATGCGCCATCCGAAAGCTCTGCCCCTGCATCAGCAGGAGAACATCGCCACTCAGGGACTGCCTCGCACCATTGCCGACTATATGGCTGGCATGACCGACGCTTACATCCTGCGCATCTATGAGGAAGAGCGGCCGGGCGAAGAAGAATTACCCGACACGCGGGATTAAGCCGGCTGGAGCCCTACTGCACTTTTCCGCGCGGACGCAGCGCTCTCAAGTTCGACGCCACATCCACTGCCGTCGCCACCATCAGCCGCAGGTTGTCCCCCGCCAGCCACATCACAAAGTCTCTGCCCCGCTCGCCTGACGGCCGCACTCGCACCAACACGTCGGTCTGTCCCGCGACGCTGAGATTGCTGGGTGACTGCTCCGCACTCACAATTTCGATATGCGGTCCGCGCAGCGCATCCTTCACCGTCTCCACCGTTCGCGGCTCGCTCAGCACCACGTGCACCGGAATGATGTATCCGTGGAACACCGGCGCCAGCGTCACCTGAAAATGCAGCGGCGGCAGGCCGCCCATCGCGTCATATTCCTCCCGCACCAGCTGCTCGATCCGCGCCACGCTAACCTTCGCTTCGGCGCTCGTCGTGGTCAGCAGGTTAAACGCCGCCTGCGTGTCATAGATCAGCTGCGGCAGCGGCTGGAACGAAAGCAGCTTCACCGTCTGCTGGTGCAGCTCGTCCATCGCTCCCCGGTCATACTCCGAAGCCGGCTCGAGCAGGGTCGCACCCAGGCTTTCAATCTCCGCCACCGCAGACATCCGCTCTGCCGCCAGCGCCAGCATTTGGACCGCGGGGTGCGCGACCACATACGCCGGGGTATCAATACGCGGCTCGGGAATCGTCTGCATCCAGGGCGCCATCAGCACCGCGCCATCGTCCGCCCCCAGCGCAAAACTCAAGTCCAGCACGCTCGCGCCCGCATTCTGCGCCTCTTTCCAGAACTGCCTCGTCTGCTCGGCCGTCCCGGTGAAGAAAACGAAATCCATGCGCTCAAACGCTCCCGGCGTCAGCGCGCGCACGAACGTCATCTCGTCTCCCACCTGCTCCAGCTGGCCCAGCGTCTCGTCGTCGTCAAAGAGAAAATACTCCGCCTCGGCGAAGACTGACTCCGTGAGCGCGTCCTTCAGCTCCTTCCCCTTCAGCGAAGAGGCCCCCACGATCGCGATTGCATACGTTCTCGGCCCGGACATTATGCGGTCCTCGTCTCTGGCGCCGTGCCCGGTCCCGTTCTGTGCCGGCGTCGCCGCCAGCTATACGCTGCGCGCGCCAATATCCCCGACACCATGTAACCCAGCCCTACCGCCAGCAACACGGTCTCTGAAAACAACACGAGTAGCGCAATCAGCCCCGCCAGCAGCACCACCAGTTGGAAAGGATGCTGGTCGGCCAGCGTAATCTCCTTGCCCGACCAGAACCGCCACGTGCTCACCATCAAAAATCCGATGAACCCGACCATGCCCATCCATATCAGCGACACCCACCAGATGGTCACCGGCGTTCCGTTGAAGTAGTGCACAAACGCCGCCACCACTCCGGCTGCCGCAGGTATCGGCATGCCTACAAAATACTTCCTCCCCGCTCGGCCAGGATTCTTCGGCAGCGGGTTCTCGCTGATGTTGAATCGCGCCAGCCGGCTGGCCCCGCAAACCAGAAACAGAAAACAAAAGACAATTCCCAGCTGCAAAATCTTGTGTTTGAATTCCAGGTTCGCCATCGGCCCCAGCATCTGAAGCCCCAGCAATATGCCAGGATGCTCGGCGCCACTCCAAACGTAATCACGTCCGCCAGCGAATCCAGCTCCTTGCCAAACTCGCTCGCAGTATTCGTCATCCGCGCGATCCGCCCGTCCAGCGCGTCAAACGGAATCGCGAAAAGAATCGCCAGCGCCGCGTGATCGAAATGCTTGGGCTCGGCCGCCGACGCCTGCATGCTCTGGGTAATCGCGTAATAGCCCACCGCCATGTTTCCCGCGGTGAAGAGCGAAGGCAGCACATACATCCCCCGCCGCATGCGCTGAGGCATCGGACGCCGCACTTTCCCCGGCTGGCTCTCTGTCAATGCCTTCTCCGCATCCGTCATGAAGCACCTACCAGCTCTGCCTCGGTGGCGAACTCAATCTCACGCTCGCCCGGCGGCAGCTCGGCCAGAACACTCGCTCCACCCTTCACTCTGTTTCCGACCTTCACTCGCAGGTCGCTCTCCCGCGGCAGAAACACGTCAACCCGCGAGCCGAACTTGATCAGTCCTACCCGCTCTCCGCGCTGCAGCCGGTCCCCGACCCGCTTGGTGAAAACAATCCGCCGCGCCAGCAGCCCCGCGATTTGCGAGAACCCCACTTCGTAGCCGTCCTCAGACTCCATCTCGACGACGTTTTGCTCGTTGCTCGAGGCCGACCGCGGATTCATCGCGTTCATGAAAACGCCCTCGCGATATTCCTTGCTGCGAATCGTGCCCCCGACCGGGGACCGGTTGACGTGCACATCAAAGACGCTCAAAAAGATGCTCAGCCGTATCCGCTCACCCTCAAGCGTTGACACCCGGCCAATGGCCGTCACCTTGCCGTCGGCCGGGGAAACCACCAGCCCGGCCCCGGCGGGAACCTTGCGCTCCGGGTCCCGGAAGAACCATAGGAAAAACGCCGCCAGCAGCAGCAGCGGGATCGCCCACCACCACGTCCCCGTCAGCCACGCGATCAACGCTCCCACAGCCACCAGAGCCAGCGCGTAATAAATTCCATCCCGGACCATGCGTGCCTACGATTCTACCGCGACCGCACACTCCGGCCCCTATGCGACGGGCCGCTCGCATCTCGGGACACACGTCCCGTTCGTATCAACAATTCTCAGGGGATCAGGTAGTCATCGCTCGCGCCTGCCAGTGCAGGCTCCGCGCTTCCATCAAGTCCTTCAGCCGCAGCTTCTGCTTCTTCAGCTGCACCTCTTCCAGTTGTTCATCATCGGAGAGATAAGGCTTGCTGAGCAATGCCTTCAGTCTCCCCTCGTATTCGCTGTGCTCTTCTGCGAGCCGCCGAAAATCCGGGTCGGCATCGGCCAATTGCTCGCGCACGGATTCATCCATGGGCAAGTACCTCCTGCTTCTTAAGAACGCCAAACTACCACGCGGGTGGCCTCTCGGCAACTCGCGGACCGGCTTATTTTCCACATCGGCGGAACCGGCTCTATTCCCCAGCGTTTGGCCGATTTCCAGCCGTCACTGCAAGCACCATCGTCACTGCATCTTCGGCCCCATTCTCGGCTTCCAGACCCTTGTAGTAATTCTTCCGCCGCCCCGCTACAACAAATCCGTGCCTCGCATACAGCCGCCGCGCCGCTGCATTCGACTCGCGCACCTCAAGGTGCACCCGCCCGTGTCCGCCCGCCGCACACCACTCCAGAAACTCCCGCAGCAGCGCCGCACCGATGCCGTGTTTCCGCTCGCCCGCCGCCACTGCCATGTTCTCGAGCTCCGCCTCGCCATCGCCCGCCACCGCGCGCCCCGCGAGAAAGCCAACCACGCGCCCATTCATATCCGCCACCAGGCCCAGCCGCCGAATCAGGCTCTCGCCCGCCGCAGCACCGCGCTCAACCAGCAACGCATATTGCGCCAGCGGCCAGTGTGCCGCCTCGCCGCTCGCCTGCTCCAGCAGCATCACGGCTGCAATATCCGAGGCCAGCATAGAGCGGACGATAAACTCCTGAATCAATGCTTTCCCGCTTTTTGTTCCAGCTTTACTTGAGCATCCGGGCGCCGCAGATAGTTGCCGTCCGCCAGCTCCCACTCATCGCCTTTGCCCTGCAGCAGCCTCTCTGCCGCCACCCGCGCGACCGCCTCAGCGTCGCCCGCCGAAACCTCAAAAACTTCCAGTCCCATTCCGCGCAGTGCCGCCGCAACACTCTCCTCGCACACCACCACAGGCTCGCCCCGACGGGCCGTCGCCAACCATTCCTCCGGCCCCAAAAGCGCCTCTCGAATTCTCTCTCTGCCCCAGCCGGCGTACTGCCCCGCATAAAATTCTCCGCGACCTGCGTCGAGCACCGCCCATCCCCGCTCGACCGCGCTCGCCAGCACTGCGAGCGACGACACCATCACAACCGGCTTGTCTATCGCTGTCGCCCAGCCCTTGGCTGTCGCCAACCCGGTCCGAATGCCGGTGAACGACCCCGGCCCAACCGCCAGCGCAATCGCCTCGACATCGCCCGCAGCCCAGCCCGCCTCTGCCAGCAGTTCGCGAATCGCAGGAACCAGCTCTGCCGCCCCACTGCGCCGTGTCAGCTTCCTCTGCCCGCGACTTTTAATTTCCTCGGTCTCAAAACCCGGCGCATCGTCGCTCTCGACCTCAAGCGGCGCAACCTCGACCAGCGCGACCGTCGCATCCAAGCCGGTCGTATGCATCGCCAGCACCTTCATGCCGACTGCACCAGCTCCACCAGCACTCCGCCCGCGCTTGCAGGGTGCACGAACACATACAGATGGCCGCCCGCGCCGCGCTGCACTTTGTCCTGCACCAGCCGCACGCCCTTCCGCTTCATCTCCACAACCGCCGCCTCGATGTCCTCGACCGCGATCGCGACATGGTGCAGCCCCTCGCCGCGCTTGGCGATAAACTTCGCAATCACCGACGTCTCATCCGTCGCCTGCAGCAGCTCGATCCGGCTCTCGCCCAGGGGAACCATCGCCGTCCTTACGCGCTCGGCCTCAACCGTCTCCTCGGCTTCAATGCTGAGCCCCAGCGCCTCATAAAACTTCCGCGCCTCGGCAATGCTCTTCACCGCGATGCCCAGGTGATCAATCTTCCCCACGCCGCCGACCCCGCTCATTCCCGTCCTCCCAGCAATTGCTCCATCAGCTGCGGCACCAGCACATAAGGGTCTTCCGCCCGCCTGGCCACGGCCGCCGCATGCCGCTCCAGTGCTTCGGCCCCGAGCATCTCCCCGATACCGCGCTCGACGAATTGCTGCCGCATCATCTCCAGCAGCCGCCCGCGCCAGTTCTCCGCCCGCTTCTTCTCGAGCAGCCCGCGCTGCACCAGGTATTCCTCATACCGCGCTATCGCTTTCTGCAGATCCTCAATCCCGGTGCCCTCGCTCGCAATCGTCCGCACCACGGGCGGAACCCACATGTCCGCCTCGTGATGAGAAATCAGCGACTGCATCATCCTCACCTCGCGCTCCACTCGTTCGGCGCCATCGCGATCGCATTTGTTTATCACGAAAATATTCGCAATCTCCATAATGCCCGCCTTCAGGCTCTGCACATCATCGCCCATGCCCGGGACCAGCATCACCACCGTCACATCCGCCAGCCGCACAATATCAATCTCGTCCTGCCCCACTCCGACCGTCTCGATCAGCAGCACGTGCTTGCCGCTCGCCTCCATCACCGTCGCGACGTCGGCCGTCGTCCGCGCCAGCCCTCCCATGAATCCGCGCGTCGCCATGCTTCGCACATAGAGGTCCCGATCGCCCTCCTGCGATTGCATCCTGATGCGGTCGCCGAGAATCGCTCCGCCTGTATAGTGGCTCGTCGGATCCACCGCAATCACTCCGACGGTCTTTCCCTGCGCCCGATAGGCCCGCGCCAGTTGATTCGTCAGCGTGCTCTTGCCCGCGCCCGGCGCCCCGGTCAGCCCAATCACCAGCGTCTTGCCGGTATGAGGGAAGCACGCCGACAGCAGCGCCCCGGCATCCGGCGCACGATTCTCAACCAGCGAAATGGCTCGCGACAGCGCTCGCGTGTCTCCGCCGCGCAGCTTGTCAACCAACCCGGCTACCGCGTTCTCCTCAGTCGCTCTCATCCCGTAAATGATGATAGCGCCCTAGCCGCGCAGCACCTCGCGCGCAATCACCGACCGCTGTATCTCGCTCGTGCCCTCGCCAATCGTGCACAGCTTCACGTCGCGATAAAACTTCTCCGCCGGATAGTCCTTGATGAAGCCATACCCGCCGTGGATCTGCACGCCCTCGTCGCAAATCTTCACCGCCGCCTCGCTCGCATAGAGCTTCGCCATCGCGGCCTCCCGCGTCACCGGCAGCCCCGCGTCCTTTCGCTGCGCCGCGCGAATCGTCAGCAGCCGCGCCGCATCCAGCTGCGTGGCCATGTCCGCAATCTTCCATTGCATGCCCTGGAACTCGGAGATCGCCTTGCCAAACTGCCGCCGCTCCTTGGAGTATTTCAGCGCCGCGTCAAACGCTCCCCGCGCCATCCCCAGCGACAATGCCGCAATCGAGATTCGCCCTCCGTCGAGCACCCGCATCGCGTCTTTGAATCCTTCGCCCAGCTTCCCGACCAGATTTTCCGCGGGAATCTCGCAGTCCTCAAAGATCAGCTCCGAGGTGTCGCTCGCCCGCAGCCCCAGCTTGTTCTCCTTCTTCCCGGCGCGAAATCCCGGCGTCCCCTTCTCCACCACGAAGGCAGAAAGTCCCCGCGTTCCCTGGCTCTTATCCGTCACCGCGATCACCACCGCGACATCGCCATACGTACCATTCGTGATGAATGTCTTGTTGCCGTTGAGCACCCACGAGTCGCCTTTTTTGACCGCCGTCGTCCGCGCCCCACCCGCATCCGAGCCCGAGCCCGCCTCCGTCAGTCCCCACGCGCCCAGCCACTCCCCGCTGGTCAGCCGTGGCAGATACTGCTTGCGCTGCTCCTCACTTCCGCAGAGAAAAATGTGATTGCTGCAGAGGGAATTGTGCGCCGCCACCGTGATCCCGATCGAGCCGTCCACTCGCGACAGCTCCTCGATCGCCAGCACGTAATCCACATACCCCAGCCCCGCGCCGCCATACTCGGTGGGAAAAATAATCCCCAGCAGCCCCATGCGCCCCAGGCCTTTCAGCGCCTCCATGGGGAACTCGCTGGCCTCGTCCCACCGCATCACGTTGGGCGCAATCTCGCGCTGCGCGAAGTCGCGGATTTCCTTCCGCAACTGCCGCTGGTCCTCCGTGTCCTCCCACGGATGCTCCACAATGCCTGTATTCCCGCCGTTTAACGCTGTCGCCATGCGCACTCTCCTGATAAGGAAAACTTATCAGGCTATCACAAATGCAAATACACGGTCGCGCGCAAAACCGGGGAAAGTGACCTTCGACACCCTCAATTCCCTTATCGAATGAGCGACGCACCGCCGCGCCGCACGAATTCCCTACCGCAGCGCCTGATCCAGATCGCCAGAATGTCGTCCACGTTCTCGATGCCCACCGAGATGCGCACCATCCCGTCTGTCAGCCCGATCTTCTCGCGGCCCGCCACCCCGAGTGCCGCATGCGTCATCGTTGCAGGATGCGAGATCAGCGTCTCGACTCCGCCCAGACTTTCGCCCAGCGTGCACAGCTTCAGCCGCTTCAGAAACTCCGCCGCCGCCTCGAGCGAGCCCGTCTCCCAGGTAATCAGCGCCCCAAATCCCGTCATCTGCCGCTTGGCCAACTCATGTTGAGGATGCGATGCTAACCCGGGGTAGAAAACCTTTTTCACCTTCGGCTGCTTCTCCAGCCACGCCGCCACCGCGCGCCCATTTTTTTCGTGCTGCTCCATGCGCACCGCGAGTGTCTTCACTCCGCGCAAAATCATCCAGCACTCAAACGGCGACAACACTCCGCCGGTGCACTTCTGCACGAATGCAAACGTATCGGCATGCTCCGGCCTGGTTCCCACCAGCACGCCGCCTAATCCATCACTGTGCCCGTTGAGAAACTTCGTCGTCGAATGCATCACGATGTCCGCGCCCAGCGCAATCGGCTGCTGAAAATAGGGCGACATAAATGTGTTGTCCACGCTCAGGTCCACGCCCCTGGCATGGCAGATGTCCGCCACCGCTCGAATGTCGGTCAACGCCATCAGCGGATTCGTCGGCGTCTCAATGTGCACCAGCTTCGTCTTCGCCGTCAGCGCGCGCTCGACATTCTTCGGATCGCTCGTATCAACATAAGTGAAGTCGAGCCCGTAACGCGCCAGCACCTGGTCGAACAGCCGCACCGTGCCGCCATACATATTGTTCCCGGCCACCACGTGGTCCCCGCTCCGCATCATCGTGCACAGGGCGGTGATCGCCGCCATGCCACTGGCAAAAACATGCGCCGAGCGGCCGCCCTCGAGCGACGCGAGATTCGTTTCCAGCGCCGTCCGCGTGGGGTTCGACACCCGCGCATACTCATAGCCCTGCCGCGGAGCCCCTAATCCATCCTGCAAATAAGTGGAGGTCAGATAAATGGGAACATTCACTGCCCCGGTTGCCGCATCGGCCTCTTGCCCATCGTGAATCGCGCGCGTCGCAAATCCCTGCGACGTCTCTTTTTTTACTTTCTCTGTCATCGCCTGCCTGTCCACCGTTCCGGCTCCGCCGTCAGCGTGCCGTCAAATATTGCCGCCGTTAAATATTCCTTTAGACAAATACCGTTCAGCAGAATCCGGAATGATCGTTACTACTCGCTGCTCCGGTCCCATCGTCCGCGCCAGCTCAACCGCTGCGAAAACTGCCGCCCCGGCGCTGGACCCGCCTAGCAGTCCTTCCTCCAGCCCCAGCCGCGTCACCATCGCAAAGGCGTCGTCATCCGTCACCGCGACAATCTTGTCGGCGACGGAATAATCGAACGTCTTCGGCACGAAACTCGCGCCAATGCCCTCCACCCGGTGCTTGCCCGCAGCGCCGCCGCCCAGCACGGAGCCCTCCGTCTCGACCGCCACCGTATAAACCCGGTCGCCCAGCTCCTGCTTCAAAGTTCGCGCGACGCCGGTGAAGGTGCCGCCCGACCCGCAGCCCGCCACGAACGCGTCCACCCGCCCGCCCATCTGCTCCAGAATCTCTTTGGCTGTCGTCCGCGCGTGATATTCGGGGTTGGCCTGGATTTTCAAACTGCGACACCATAAAACTGCCCGGCGTCCTCGTCACAAACTCTTTCGCAATTACGATCGCTCCCGCCATGCCATCAATTTCCGGCGTGCGATAGACCTCCGCGCCGAGGCCACGCATGAGCAGCGTCTTCTCCTCGGCAAAGCCCTCAGGCACAAACAGCACCACGCGGTATCCGCGGTTGCGGGCCACCAGCGCCAATCCCACGCCGGTATTTCCCGCCGTCGCTTCGACCACCGTCCCGCCTGGCTGCAGCCGGCCCGACCGCTCCGCTTCGAGCACCATGCCCAGCGCCGCGCGGTCCTTCACGCTTCCGCCCGGATTAAAGCTCTCCAGCTTGGCGTAAATCTGCCCGCCGCCGGCCGGACTCAGCCGCCGCAAATGCAACATCGGCGTGTGACCAATTAGCTCAAGCAGGCTCTCTGCGACGCGCAGTGCACCGACAGCGGAAGTGGGCTCGGAAGTTATGCTCATGACAAATTAATTGAGAACCGCCGACATACCGATTCCCCGAACCATCATAGTCCGGCGCCCTTTTTCTCCGGCGTCGCCCCCTGCTTGGTGGGGTAATAGCCCGTCCGGGTCCGCACGCTCAGCTTTCCATATCCCTTCGCCTTCACCACCACCTGCACGCGACGGAAGCCGCCCAGCGCCTCCGGTTTCGTCGAGTGATATCCCAGCACATACTGGTTGCGAATGTCCCGCGCCACCTCGGCCGCCACATCATCTATCTGCGCCAGCGATTTGGGAAAGTAAGCGACTCCGCCCGTCTCCTGCGCCAGCATGCTCAGCGTCCGCTTCGACATGCGCGCCTCGCCCCGGCCGGTATCGCCAAACAACAGCCCGATCGCATATACCACCGGCCCACCCAGCGCCTGGACCCGCTTTACCGTCTCTTCCAGCGTCGAGGTGGAATCGTTGTCCTCGCCGTCGGTAATGATCAGCAGCACCTGCCGCGAATGCCTCGCCACCTCCGCCATGTGGTCCGCCGAAGCGGAGATGGAATCGTAGAGCGCCGTGCCTCCACGCGATTCGATGCGGCCGAGCGCTTCATTCAGCTTGCCTACGTCGCTGGTGAAGTCCTGATCCAAAAATGGCTGGTAAGAAAAGTTCACGATGAATGTCTCGTCCTGCGGATTCGACAGCCGCACCAGGTCGAGCGCCGCCTTGGTTACCGCCGCGCGCTTGGGCTGCATTGACCCGGAATCGTCCACCAGAATTCCCAGCGACACCGGCAGGTCCTCGTGGCGAAAGACCGCCAGTTGCTGCTGCACTCCATCCTCATAGACTTTGAAATCGGCCTTGTCGAGCGATGTCACCAGCCGGTCCTTGTCATCCAGCACGGTCACATTCAGCAGCACCTCGTCCACATCGCGATGCAGCACGTACTGCCCGTTTTCTTTCTGGATGGTCTGCGGCTTGGCCGCTGCCGTTACCGGCGCGTCATCCGGCGAAGGCACCGGGTCACGGTCGAGCGTCAGCGGAAGCTGCGGCTCTCCCGCTCCATTTGTCCTGGTCGTTGCCGCTTGCCCGGCCGCTGCCCGGCGCTGCGCGCTCTGCTGCGTCGCCTGCGTGCTATTTGCCGCCGTCGAAACTCCAGCGTCGGGCGGGCGCACGCTTCCCGCCGCTGTGGCCGGCAAACAAGCTGCAAGAATAAGTATGGAAACTGGACTGATCTGTTTATTCCGACGGCGCATAGTATCCGTTACGGGCATGGACTTCCAGGGCGGGCAACCCGTTCGGCGGCACCAGCCTCACCTTCAGCTTACGCCATTTGCCATCTCGTTTCGGATCCTTGGGCACAAATCCCAGCACGTACTGGTTCCGCAACGAGGCGCTGATCTTGGCCGCAATGTCCGGCAAATCATTGATGTCTTCAACTTTAAAGAGCCGTCCGCCGGTGCCCTCGCAGTACTCGCTCAATAGCTCCGGCCCGTGCACCTCTTCCGGCGACGGCGCATACATATCGAAAATGCCCATCGCGAATATCTCCGTGTCGGCTTCCTTCAACAGCGAAGCCACTTCGCCATTGGTATACCGGCTGCGGTTATCGCCGCCATCTGAAACCACAATCAGCGCCCGGCGCGAATACTTCGCCTGCTTCATCTTCACGATGCCGTAGTACATCGCATCCAGCAGCGCCGTCCTGTGTCCCGGCTGCAGCGAAACCAGGTGCGTGCGCACTTCCGATTCCGAGCTGGTAAAGTCCTGCACCAGCTCCGGCCGGTCGTTAAACGTGATGACGAAATATTCGTCCTGCGGATTCGACGTCTTCAGCAGCTCCATGATCGCCTGCTTCGCCTTGTCCACTTTGTTCGCCATGCTGCCGCTCAGGTCGAGCACAATTCCGATCGAGACCGGGGCGTCTTCAACTGAAAACGTCTTCACATCCTGCAGCACGCCGTCTGAAAAAATGAAGAAGTTCTCCCTCTCCAATCCGGTCACCAGCCGGTTCAGCCCATCGGTCACGGTCACCGGGACCATCACCAGGTTCACATCCACGCGCAGCCGTTCGCCCGGCCGCAGCTTCAGGCCCGGAGTGATCGGCACAGCATCGTCTACTTTTGGCGGCGGGACCTTGGTATCAATCGCGTTGGTATTGTCCACCGGGCTGGTCTGCGCCCACGCCGCCGGAACCGAGATCAACGCCAGCGCAGTCAGCAGAGCGAGCCATCCGCCCTTGCCCATTCCCTTGTTCGGCCTTCCCTGCCCGCTGCAGTTGCGCGCTGGGTCCCGCATCGGAATGCACCTCACCTGCCCAGAATGCTAGCACTTTGCGGCCCCACCAATTGTCATAATTTTCGCCATACCATCGCTGAGACCGGCAATGTGACCACCCTACAAAAACTCACTTCCAGCTAACTCCCATCCGGGCCAAACCCACTCCTCCCACTCCCCCGGCCGCCTCCATAATCGCCTCCCCTGCCGCCCGGTAGAATGGTTGGAGAAGCTCCTATCCGAACGAGAGGTTGGTCTCCACAACTCCGCATGGCCCGCGTTTATCCCTTTGCTGCTCTTCGCTATAACCCTCTCAAGGTCCGCCTGGACGACGTTGTCACCCAGCCCTACGACAAGATCACTCCGTCGCTGCAGCAGGCCTACTACCAGCGCAGCCCCTACAACCTGGTCCGGGTCATCCTCGGCCTGCCTGAGCTCTTCGATAACGACGCGACAACGTCTACACCCGTGCCGCGCAGAATCTCAAGGACTGGCGCGAGCAGGGCATTCTCGTCCCGGAGCACGGCCCGGCCATCTACGCCTACTGCCAGGCTATTCCGTCCCCGGCAATCACCGGAGCCGTTGCGGAACGCCGCGGCTTCATCGCGCTTGGCGAAATCGTGGACTACACCGAGCAGGTTGTCTTCCGCCACGAGCAGACCCTCTCCAAGCCGAAATCCGACCGCCTGAACCTGCTCGCGCCACCCGCGCCCACTTCGGCCAGATATTCATGCTCTACTCCGACCCGGTCCAAAGCGTCGAGAAGCTTCTCTTCGTCGCGACGGCGCCCGCCAGAGGTCGAAGTCACCGACGACTACGGCGTCCTCCATCGCCTCTGGACCGTCGACGATCCCGCCATCATCAATCTCGTCGTCAGCGCCATGGCGGACAAAAAGCTGATCATCGCCGACGGCCATCACCGCTACGAGACAGCGCTCGAATTACTCTCGCGAGCACCATCCCGCCGGACTCGCGCCCGCGACCCCCGCGGCACCTACTTCGCTCCCGCCTATCCCGAAGCCGCCGTCATGATGACCTTCGTGAACATGGATTCCGAGGGCCTCACCATCCTCCCCACCCATCGCGTCGTCCATGGGCTCAGTGACTTTTCGCTGGATCAGTTCCTCACCCGCGCCCGAGAATATTTTGAAGTCGCCGAGACTCCCCGATGCCGACGCTGCAAAGTCCCGCTCTCGGCACCGCCGAGGGAGCCACCGCGCTGGTCGCAGCCTGTGGCGGACGCTTCTTTCTGCTCACCAACCCGGCAGGAAAAGCTCGCCGACGCACTGCCCGCGCTCAGCGAACGCCAGCGCCGGCTCGACGTGGCCCAGCTGCACGGCATCGTCCTTGAAAAACTCATCGGCCTTACGCCGGAGTCAATCGTCAACCAGACCAATCTCAACTACCTCCGCGATTCCGCCGACGCACTCGAGCAGGTCTCCAGCGGTCGCGCCCAGATCGCCTTCCTCTGCGCCCCGCAACCCTTGAACAGCTTCGCGAAGTCGCCTTCGCCGGCGAAACCATGCCGCAAAAAAGCACCGACTTCTATCCCAAGTTGCTCAGCGGTCTCACCATCTATGCGCTCGATTAGCAGCCGCACTCAATTCACCGGCTCTTCCGTATTTCCCGACACCGCTGCGCTCATCCGCACGGTCGCTCTATTCGCTGCCGCGCTGCTGCTGCCTCTCTCCCTTTGTGGCCAACGAGCAGCCTCGACGCACCACCCGCAGCCCGCCGCCAAACCCGCGCCTGCAGCCCATTTCCTCGTCCTGCTCGATCCCGGCCACGGCGGCGCCGACTCGGGCACCTCACTCTCCGCCAACGCGACGGAAAAATCCGCCGCGCTCGCCTTTGCACTTCGCCTGCGCGACGCACTCACCGCTCAAGGCATCGAAGTCCGCCTCACTCGCGACTCCGACGCCAACCTCTCCCCCGACCAGCGCGGCGAAACCTCAGCCTCTCTCCTGCCCGCCGCCTGCCTCAGCCTGCACCTCACCGCCGCCAGCGCAGGCGTTCACATCTTCACCGCGGTTCCCGCGCCGCCGGAGGCGACCGGCTTCACTCCCTGGACCCAGGCCCAGGCGGGATACCTCCACCAGAGCCGCGCGCTTGCCTCCACTCTGCAGGCCTCGCTCAAGAGCTCCTCTCTCCCCGCATTCCTCGCCCCCGCTTCTCTGCCCGCGCTCGAACGCATGCACTGCCCCGCGGTCGCCGTCGAGTTCGCTCCCGCTGCCTCCGACTCGCCGGCCCTGATCAACTCGCTGGTCGAGGGGTTGCGCTCATGGCGCGCACAGTGGACCCGGATGAGGGCCACGCCATGAAGGCCAGACCATGATCCCGCGCTATCAAAAAATTCTCTTCCTCGTCCTCATCGCCTGTGTCGCGGGAATGGCCATCGCACTCCTCCGCATGCGTCAGGCCGCAGCCGACCGGCTGCAATCCATCGCCGACACGCCGATGATTACGCCCGCCTCCCCGGCGCATACCCAGGACGTAAAGCTCTGGCTCGCCAACGACGCCGACGACACCATGTCGAGCGTCACTCGCCAGATGGCTCTGCCCGCCTCGCCCAATGCCCAGGCCCGCGTGCTACTCTCCGCTTTGCTGACTGATTATTCAAAGCCGCTCTCCATGCATCCGCTACCCCCCGGCGCCACGGTTGACGATGTCTTTTTTCTCCCGCTCAAACCCACTGAGCTGGATATAGACACCGACGTCACCCCCCAGCTCGCCGTGGTAAACCTCGACCGCAGCTTCGCCGAACATCATCCCTCCGGCATCACGCCCGAGATGCTCACCATCCGCTCCATCGTCCGCACGCTACACGCCAACCTGCCGCAGATTCGCCAGGTGCGCTTTCTCATTGACGGCCAGCCGCGCCCCACTCTCGCCGGACACGCCGACCTCGAGCGCTCCTACAGCGTGCTTCAGGAAGTTCCCACCGGAGACGACCAGCCATGAGCGTCACCATCGGCGTCTTCGATTCAGGCTTCGGCGGACTCACCGTTCTCCGCGCCCTGCTGCCTCTGCTGCCCGGCGTTGACTTCATTTACCTCGGCGACTCGGCCAGGCTTCCCTACGGATCGAAGTCCGCGATCCACCATCGCGCGCTACGCCGTCTCCTCCGCCAAATTTCTCGAAAGCAGGGCGCTGACTTTCTCGTCATCGCCTGCAACACTGCCTCCGCTCTCGCGCTTGACGAAATCCGCGCCGCCTCAAACGTCCCCGTCTTCGGCGTTATCGAAACCGGCGCCGCCGCGGCCAACGCCGCCTACATCAATCGCGACGTTCTTGTCCTCGGCAACACCGCTACCATTGAAAGCCACGCCTACGCGACGCCTGCGCCGCTCACGGCCTGCGCGTCGTCGGAAAAGGCTTGCCCGCTCTTCGTCCCACTGGTAGAGGAAGGTTGGGTGCCGGCATGCCGTAACCGCCGAGGTCGCCCGCATCTACCTCACCGAAGCGCTCGACCATGCCCGCGCTGCCAATCTCTCGCCCGCCCTCAATCCCGACACGCTGCTCCTCGGTTGCACTCACTATCCGCTGCTCCGCTCTGTGCTCGAGCGCGCGCTCCCTCACCCCATGCGGATCATAGACTCCGCCGGAGTCACCGCCGCCGCCGTCGCCCGTCAATTCTCCGCCGAGCTCCGCGAACTCCCGCCGGCATCCGGCCTCCATCACTCCCTGCACGTTTTACGCTACCGACTCCATCGCGAAGTTTCGGTCCCTCGGCAGCCTCTTCCTCGGCCGGCCGATTGACCACGTCACCCACATTGACCTTGCGGAATAATCGCGCGCTCGAACGATCCTCCACCGGCTGCTATCCTGCCAAAGGCCGCAGCCTGCAAGCCATCGCGTCCCCGGTCAGCTCCACCAACGTCTCGTTAGGAAGTCACGCAAATGATTGATATGAACGGCCGCGTCGCCGCCATCTTTGGCCTCGCCAACAAACGCAGCATCGCCTGGGCCATCGCGCAAAATCTTCACGCTGCCGGCGCCCAGCTCGCCATCAGCTATCAAAACGACCGCATGAAGCAGGAGGCCGAGGGCCTCATCGCCGACCTGCCCGGCGCCCGCGCCTTCCAGTGCGATGTCTCGAGCGACGCCGAGATTGACCAGGTCTTCGCCCAGCTCAAAGAGACTTATGGCAAGCTCGACGTGCTCGTCCACAGCATCGGCTTTGCCCCCGCGCAGGCGCTGCACAATGACTTTCTGCTCACCAGCCGCGAAGACTTCCGCATCGCTCACGACGTCAGCGTCTACTCGCTCATCGCGCTCACGCGCGGCGCCGCCCCGCTCATGACCGATGGCGGAAGCGTGCTCACCCTCACTTACTTCGGCGCGGAAAAAGTCGTCCCCCACTACAACGTCATGGGCGTCGCCAAAGCCGCGCTTGAAGCCACCGTGCGCTATCTCTCCGCCGACCTGGGCAAGCGAAACATTCGCGTGAATGCTATCTCCGCCGGCCCGCTCAAGACACTGGCTTCCCGCGGCATCGGCGGACTCGGCGAAATGCTGAAGTCGCACGCCGAGCGCGCGCCGCTGGGCCGCAACGTCGAGCAGGATGAGGTCGGCAAGACCGCTCTCTTTCTCGCCTCGACCTCGCCACCGGCATCACCGGCGAGACCATCTACGTGGACTGCGGCTATAACATCATGGGCTTCTGATCGGCCGGCTGCGAAATCTGCGCGGCTAACTCACGCGCTCTTCGACTCGGGCTTCATCCGCAGCGTGATCTTGCGTCCGTCGCCTTCCAGCGGCTCGATCTCGATCTCTCCGTCTGCCTGCTGGGCCAGCACCGGAAATTTGTCGCCCCACTCGACCAGCACCAGGCTGTTCGCAGTTCGCAGCTCCTCCCACCCCAGGGTCTCCAGCTGCCGCTCGTTTTCCAGCCGGTACACGTCGAGATGAAACAGCCGCACCGTTACGCCTGAACCTTCCCCTTCGATCCCCGGGCCCTCGTACTCGTGAATCAGCGTGAACGTCGGACTCGTCACCTCTTCCGCCTCCGCCGCTCCGAGGGCCTCCGCCATCCCCTTCATCAGCGTCGTCTTGCCTGCGCCCATTCCTCCGCGCAGCAGTATCATCTGTCGGCGGCTTGAGCATTCCCGCGAGTTCGCGCCCCACCGCGATCGTGTCTTCGCTCGACGCCGTCTTCCAGCTTTTGTTCTTGCCCTTAGCCTCGCCGACGCCGCCGTTTTTTTTCTCCGTCATCGCCGCAACCTCCTGGGAAATCCGCTGCAGCCACGCGAATCCCTCATCGTCCATTGCTGCGGAACTGATATGCACCCGGCAAATACCAGAAGATGTCGGTAGTCAACAGAGTGTGCTCGTCCCCATGCTCGACCGTCAGATCCGCGGCCAGCCCGTGCAGATACACCGCCGCATCCACCGCCTCGCCTGCGCTCGCTCCGTAGGCCTTCGCCTGTGCCAGCATCCCCGCCACGATGCCGGTCAGCACGTCGCCGCTTCCGCCCTTCGCCATCCCGGATTGCCCGGTCGTATTCACGCTACCCGTCCATCGGGATGCGCCACCAGCGTCCGCCACCCCTTCAGCACCAGAATTAGCTCATGTTCGGTTGCAAATTTTCTCGCAATGTTCTACGCGGTCCGCCTCAACTTCCTTCACCGTCGTTCCCAGCAGCCGCGCCATCTCGCCCGGATGCGGCGTCAGCACCAGCGTCCGCGCTTGCCGCCATGCAGCTTCTCCGTCATGCCCGGCATAACGCATTCAGCCCATCCGCATCCAGCACCATCGGCATCTCTCTATTCGCCACCAACGCGTGCACAAATCCTGCGTCTCCGTCTCCTGACCCAGCCCCGGCCCGATCGCCAGCACGTGATTCTTCTCCAGCAGCTCTTCCAGCCCTCGTCGACGCATTCGCCCAGCGCGAGCCGCCCCGGCGTCTCCTCGAGCGCACTCGTCATCAGCTCGGGAGCAATCTGCGCCACCGTCGACAAAATGGCCTGCCGAGACCGCCGCCGTCACCAGGCCCGCGCCCACCCGCAGCGCCGCCAGCGACGACATAGACGGCGCGCCCGCCTTGCCTCTCGCCCCGCCAATCACCAGCACGTGCCCGTACTGCCCCTTGTTGCCATTCCGTCGCCGCGGCGCCTCGAACTTGCGCCTTCGCCGCGCCCGCCCAGCTCCAGCTCTGCCTCACGAACAATCGCTTCCTCCGGCGAGCCGATCCCCGCCACCACAATCGACCGGCAGCCGCCGTCAGGTCGCCGAACACATGCGCCAGCTTCGGCGCCGTGAACGTCACTACCGCATCGGCGCGAAACGCCTCGCCTTCGTCTGCCGCGAGTCCGCGTCCCAGCCGCTCGGCAGATCGACCGCCACCACCGGCTGCCCTCACGCAGCAACCTCTGCCGCACCAGCTCTGACAGGACATCGCAGCGGCGGCCGGAACCCGTCCCATAGACCGCATCCAGAATCACATCGGCATTTGCCAGCAGCGGCTCGATCTCCGCATCTGCGACGCCTCGAATGCTGGCCGTCGCACCGGCTGACACGAACTTCGCCAGGTTCTTCGCCGGCTCGCCCTTCAACTCGCCGCGCTCCGCCAGCAGCACGACGGGGACTCGCGTCCCCTCGCCCGCAAGCTGACGCGCCGCCACCAGCCCGTCCCCGCCGTTGTTGCCCTTGCCGCACATCACCACCACGCGCTCTCGATCGGGATAGTTATCGCGCATAAAACGAGCCACCGCAGCGCCCGGCGTTCTCCATCAGCTCGGGCGAGCCCACGCCGAACTCCTCCACCGTGCGCTTGTCGGTCTGGCCCATCTCTGCCGCGGTCAAAATCTTCATGCGTCCTCGTCGCTCCAATCCGCCCCGCCCGCCACTGGCACAATTAGACGCCCAAAAAGTTAAGCGAGCCGTTACCGGCTCCCTTATTTCTACATCTGTCTGAATTTTCTTTCGACTGCCTGCGCTCATTTCCAGCTACTGCGAGATGCCTACGCTGGTCGCCGCCTTGGAATCCGTGATCGGAATCGCGCTCGTCTTGTCGGCAAAATAGCTGTGGTCGTAGAGATTGCGGTAGAAGTGACCGCTCAACTCCGCCGCCTTGGGACCAAACGTCGGCCGCCCGCCCTCAAGGAAGATCACCGTGACGATGCGCCCGTAGCTGGTGTTGGCAAAGGAAGCGAACCAGCCATACCGCGTGCCGTTATTCGAGCAGGTTCCGGTCTTGCCCAGCACCGGAATCTCCTTGAAGCTGGTGTGCAGCGACCGCGCCGTGCCGTAATCTACGGCCGCTTCCATCCCGGTCGAAATCTCAGGGATGAGCGGTTTGATGTCGAGTGCGCGCTTCACCTTGGGCTGGAACGCCAGAACTTCAGCCGGCGACTCAGGATGCTGCAGGTAGAACAGCGTCCCGCCATTCGCAATCGCGCCCACCAGTGCTCCCAGCTGCAGCGGCGTCATTGAGACGCCCTGCCCAAACGAGCACATCTTGCCTACGCCGCCCTCTTTTTCCGGCAGCACCGTGTCGGGATAGCGGCCCAGCTGCTCGCCGGAAATGTTGTAGCCCGCCAGCTCGCCCAGTCCAAACTCCATCGCATGCTGCCGCACTCGCTGAAATCCAAGCTCCCGGCCCAGCGTCTCAAAATATAAGTTGTTCGACTTGGCCAGCGCCTCGGTCAAGGTCACGGAATAGTGCGGCCCCAACTTCACCGGCGTCTCTTTGGTGATGATGTGCTCTTCAAGAGCCGCCAGCGCCACGCTCACCTTGATGGTCGAGCACGGCTCGGCGCCGCTCGACAGGGCCAGCTTCTGGTTCACCATCGCCAGAATGCGCCCGGTATCGGGATCAAGCGCGACCACTGTGCCATTCATTCCGTCGAGTGCGTCAATTGCTGCCTGCCGCACAATGGGATCTTCGCCGGCCGTTACATCGCCAGCGGTAATGTTGTCGGCGAAAGAACTCGCCGTAAACCGCTCATAATAATGATGCCGCGCATGCAGGCTGGCACTCACCACATGGGCCCGCGCAGACCGGTAATGGTGCTGCAGGCTGGCGATCTTCTTCCTGGCGTGCGTTGACTCCTGCACCGTCCCATGGGTACGGCGGGCATGCGCCGTCTTGCTTGTCGTCGGGTTGTTATTGGCGCCCCACGCCCCGGTTGCGGCGAAGACAAGCACCAATGTCGCGAGGAAGGCAGAAAAGGTGTTCCGTTTCATCATGAGGTGCCCAGGTGGTCCCGTTTAATTAAACCCAAAATACACAACTATGACGCATGCTTCAAACTCTTTTGACACTATATAGATGCCCCGCATGACCCAGGTTCCTCTATATATACGGTCTAATCAGCTTGCTCCCCGTTCCCAAAAAAGGCCATGACCTGAAAGCTTCACCGCTATACCCCTATTCTACCTGGCCTTACAACCCGCCCCGCCTCAGAAATGCGGGGATATCTATGTTCTCAGGCGTTGGCTCCGGCTCTGCTTCCAACTCCGGCTCAGCCTCTGCCCCGAGCTCGGACCCGGCCGCCATGTCCATCTCAATCCCCGGCGCCCGCCCATCCAAATCTATCTCCTCCGCCGAAGCCGAGGCCGAACCCCAGCGCTCCTCCTCGACCTCCTCGCTGGCAAACCGCGGCATCGAGCTGGTCGTGATCACCCGCGGATCGTCGCTCACCATCAGCATCCGCTCCCGCCGCCGCGGCATCTCGTTGCGGAAGCCGGTCGCAATCACCGTTATCTTCACCTCGTCTCCCATGCTCTCGTCCAGCACCGCGCCGAAGATGATGTTCGCGTCTTCATGCGCCGCGCTTTGAATGATCGTGGACGCTTCGTTCACCTCGCTCAGCTTCAACGAGCTCGCGCCCGTGATGTTGATCAGAATTCCGCGCGCTCCATCAATCGCTCCCGACTCAAGCAACGGTGACGCCATGGCAGCTCGCGCCGCCTGCACTGCCCGCTCCTTGCCCGAACCGATCGCCGTGCCCATCACCGCGTAGCCCATGCCGGCCATGGTGGTTTTTACATCGGCGAAATCGCGGTTGATAATACCCGGAATCGTGATGATGTCTGAAATTCCCTGCACCCCCTGCCGCAATACATCGTCAGCAATCCGAAACGACTCGAAGAATCCGGCATCCTTGGCCACCGCCAGCAGCTTCTCGTTCGGGATCACGATCATCGTGTCCACCCCGTCGAGCAGCTCCTGCATGCCGCGCTCGGCCTGCTGCAACCGCCGCTTGCCCTCAAACGCAAACGGCTTGGTCACGACCGCCACCGTCAGCGCGCCCATCTCGCTCGCCAGCGACGCGATCACCGGCGCCGCGCCCGTGCCCGTTCCGCCGCCCAGGCCCGCGGTGACGAATACCATGTCGGCATCTTCCAACGCCTCGATGATCTTTTCCGAATCTTCCAGCGCCGCCTTGCGGCCCACGTCGGGATTTGCTCCCGCGCCCAGCCCGCTGGTCAGCCGCACCCCAAGCTGCAGCTTTACCGGGGCCTGGGAAAACGCCAGCGCCTGCACGTCGGTATTCGCCGCGATAAACTCCACGCCCTCCAGGCCCGCCGAGATCATGCGGTTCACCGCGTTCCCGCCGCCGCCACCCACGCCAATCACCTTGATCTTTGCGCCCTTGCGCGTTTCTTCCTGGAACTGTATCCGGATATCTGTCGGCGTCATTTTCGGCTTCACTCCTTTTTTCGGTTTCATTCGACCTCACAAACTTGCGGCGAATAGTTTGGCCCTTAGCCGGGCAGCCAAACTCGTCTCTTCTCCGGCCCTCAACTGCATGCGCCGGTGCACGTAAAGCAGCATTCCAACTACGGTTGAAAACTCCGGCCTGATCAGCCCTTGCGGCAGCCGCGACAGCGGCACCGGTGATCCCACGCGCGCCGGAACCCGCAACATGCTCTCGGCCGTATCCAGCAGCCCCGGCAGCTTCGCGCCTCCGCCCGTCAGCACGCAGCCTGCGCCCAGCGCCTCCAGCACTCCGCCCTGCCGCAGGTTGTCGCGCAGCATCTTGAAGAGCTCGGTCGCCCGCGCCTCCAGAATCTCGCTCAGCAGTCTGTGGGGAACCGTGCGGGCCGGCCTGTCGTCCCCCGCCGGCAGCTCAATCTGATTCACCTGGGGAACGGCGGTCACGACCGCGTGGCCGTAATCCATCTTCAGCCGCTCGGCCTCGCTCACCGGTATGTGCAGCCCCATCGCCACATCATTCGTAAAGTGGTCCCCGCCAATCGGCAGCACCGCGGAGTGCGCCACCGCGCCCTCAAAAAATACGATCAGCTCCGTCGAACCCGCGCCGATGTCCGCCAGACAAATCCCCAGCTCGCGCTCATCCGCCGACAGCACGCCCTCGGCCGAAGCCACGCCCTCATACACGGTGTCCTCAACCTCGACCCCGGCGCGGTTCGCGCAGGTCACAATGCTCTGCATCGCCCCCGCGGCGCAGGTCGAGATATGCAGATTCACCTCCAGCCGGCTCCCGATCATTCCCACCGGATCGTGAATCCCCGCCTGGTCATCCAGCAAAAATTCCTGCGGCAGCAAGTGCAGCACGTCGCGGTCCTGGCGGAAGAGAGACACTCCGCGCCCGGTCTACCGCCGCCCGCACTTCCTCGCGAGTGATCTCCCGCATCCGGTTGCCCAGGCTGATTCCGCCGCGGCTGTTCACTCCCCGCACATGCGGCCCGCCAATCCCCACCACGGCCGACGCAATCATCGAGCCGGACGTCTTCTCCGCCGCCTCAACCGCCTCGCGAATGCACTCCGTCGCCGGCCCCAGGTCGCTCACCACTCCGCGCCGCATCCCGCGCGCTTCGGCCAGCCCGTGTCCGCGATACCGCAGCGATCCGTCATGCAGCTCCGCCGTCAGCGCGCACACCTTTGCGCTGCCCACGTCAATCACGGTCAGCAATCCGTCGCTCCGGCTCATTGCGCCCCTCCCGCATTCGTCGCATGCAGATGCAGCGCCGGCTTCTTGCCCGCCGGCGTTCCGGCCGCCGCATTCACTGCCGGCTGCGTTGTCAGTCCAGTTCCAGCCCTGCTTGCAGAATTCGCCGGGCTACTATTCGCGGTCCCCGCCACTGCGGCTTTTTTGGCGGGAGCAGGAGTCTTGCCCTTCGCCGCCTTCACGTTCTTGTTCGCTGCGCTTGCCTTTGTCTTTACCGGCGCGCTTGCTTTCTCCGCCGCCGGAGCAGCCGCCTTCGCCACCGCTCCATCGCCCGCGCTCTCGTGCCCCTTGCCCATGCCCAGCACGACCTGCGGCGCGTTCCGCAAATCCACCGTCGCCAGCCGGGGATATTGCCCCTTCCACTCCGCCAAATGCGCCTGATAGATCTTGTAGCGCTCGGCAAATTTCTCGTCACCGAAGTGCACCAGATACGCCGCGCCACTCTCGGGAATCACCGCCTGCACATCCTCCGGATCGCTGATGTCCACTTCACTCAGCCGCGATGAGACTTTCTCCCCGCCGCCATCCAGGTCCGCCAGAAAGCGCTCGTACAACTGCATCCGCGCCGTGCGCGTCGAGGCCGCCACATCCGTCCCCACCCCCTGAAGCACGGGGAAGGAGTAGCCCTGCGCCTCCGCCCCGCGTGACGGATCGAGCAGCACGCCGTGGCGGTCAATCAGCCGTATCCGGTCTCCGTCCTGCGAAAACGCCACCGGGGTCCGCTCCCTCACCACCACCGCGATGCGGTCCGGCAGCAGGCGCTCGACCGTGGCATGCTCCACCCACGGCAGCGTCTCCAACTGCCTCTGCCGCTCGCGCAGCGGAATGAAAAACAAATTGCGCCCCATGTCCTCGCCGAATACGTCCCGCACCTCATCCGCGGTCACGTGCCGCGTGCCCTGCACGCCGATCTGCTCTGACGAAGCCACCCGGAACCGCGGGTCCAGCCGGAAAAACTCCCGCACCATATATCCCGCCGCCGCCAGCGTGGCCAGCGCCACCAGCGCACACGCGCCCAGCACGATGCGTCCCGCCTTGGTCTCCGGCAGCAGCGACTTCTTCTTTGCCGTCAGCCTGCGCCCGCGCGCCGGCTCCCGCGCTTCCTGCGGCTCGGCTATCTCGAGGTCTCCGGGATTCAGCTCTTCCAGCCGCGATCCGGCTCGCGTCCGACGCGAAGGTCGGGGCCGCTCTTCGTCCATCTGCAGCATCTCGTCGCCGTAAAGGCCGTCGTCTAATGCCGCAGCGCCTTGCCCATTTGATGAATAGTTTTTGCGCACGCCAGTGAAGGAGCCGCGAGAATCGCCGTCTCGACTATATCCCTCTTGCTCCGGGTTTTCACCTGAATATTTCGGGTTTCTTGTGGGTATCTTCCCGGCCGGGTTTACTCCCCCGCTTCCCTCACGCCTCGCCCAACCGCTCGAGCACCCGCGGCGCCAGCCCCGAGATGTTTCCCGCGCCCAGCGTCAGTATCGCGTCACCCGCGCGCGCCTCGGCCGCCACCGCCTCGGCCGCCTCTTCAAAGCTCGCCGCATAATGCACGCCCGCGCCGCCAATCGCCGCCACCAGCGCCGGCGAATTCATCCCCGCAATCGGCTCCTCGCTCGCCGCGATAAATGTCCAGCATCTCGACCGTGTCCGCGTCCCCAAACGCTCCGGCAAACTCCGCCATCAGGTCCCGCGTCCGCGTAATACCGGTGCGGCTGAAAGATCACGTGCACGCGCTTGTATCCGCACTCCCGCGCCGCCCGCAGCGTCGCCAGAATCTCCGTCGGATGGTGCCCGTAATCATCCACCACCGTCACCCCGCGCTCCGTTCCCTTCATCTGGAACCGCCGGTCAACTCCGCGAAAATTACTTCAGCCCGGCCGCGATCTTGGTCTGCGGAATTCCCAGCAGCGTCCCGATCGCTACCGCCGCTGTTGCATTCAGCACGTTGTGCCGCCCCGGCACATGCAGCTCAAACTCGCCCAGCGCCAGCTTGTCGAAGCTGACCTCGAAGCACCAGCGCGGGACCTCACGCCATCCGTGCCCGAAGCCGCAGCTTCTCCAGCAAATGCAAGTTGGAACGCCGCCTCGGCATGCGTGCCGTAAGTAAAGATCCGTCGCCGCGCCTTCTTGCCAGCTCCCGCAACGCCGCGCATCGTCGGCGCAAATCACGCAGCTCCCGTAAAACGGCACCCCGTCCATGAATTCCAGAAACGCCGCCTCGACATCCTCCATGTCGCGATAGCAATCCATGTGCTCGCGATCGAGATTCGTCACCACTCCCAGGATCGGCGACAGCTTGAGAAATGACCGGTCGCTCTCATCCGCCTCCGCCACCAGATATTCGCTCTTGCCCACCCGCGCATTCGATCCCAGCGCGTCCACCCGTCCACCCACCACCACCGTCGGATCCAGTCCGGCCGCCGCCAGCACCATCGCAATCATCGACGTCGTCGTGGTCTTGCCATGCATGCCCGCAATCGCAATCCCGTACTTCAGCCGCATCAGTTCGGCCAGCATCTCGGCTCGCGGAATCACCGGGAATCTTCTGCGCCTTCGCCGCCAGCACTTCAGGATTTGTTCGCGCTCACCGCCGACGTCGTCACCACTACGTCCGCGCCCAGCGCATGCGCCGCGCGTGCCCTTCCATGATCGGTCGCGCCCAGCCCCGCCAGCCGGTCGGTGATCGCCGGAGCGCTGCAGGTCCGAGCCGGAGACCGTATAGCCCAGCGCCAGCAGGATCTCCGCGATTCCGCTCATGCCAATGCCGCCGATCCCGATGAAGTGCACTCGTTGTGTCTTGGCAAACATGGTCGAATTCCAGACTGTAGCAGCGCCGGATTTCTCCCGCTCCCTTTCCCCCGCTCACCGCGCTCGCCCGGCGAAAGGATGCAAAATATTCCCCCCGCGCCCTGGTTCCACTCAAAGCACCGCCCCTAAATAGGCCATTTAAAAGCCATTGGCCAGACCGCAACATTCCTGCCAAACTCCCATCTAATGTAATAGAGAGAATTCCCTGAGGGCCGCAAGATGCCCGGAGACTTTTGCAGGATTTCGGCTCCTCCAAGCCAGCGAAAGTGTGAGTGGATACGAAGGACCGGATCCGAGAGGCTTAACATGCGAATGTTCGTTTCGCACTGTTGGCGCTGCTCCTGGTTGCGATTCCTGCCGCAATGACCGTCCTGCCATGGCCCAGGTGGCCGTCGGCATCTCGGTCGCGCCGCCGGTCGCTCCGGCGGTTGTCGCGTTCCTCCTGCTCCCGGGGACGGATACATCTGGGCTCCCGGCTACTGGGCGTGGGGCCCAACGGCTACTACTGGATCAACGGCTCCTGGGTCATCGCACCCTACGTCGGCGCAGTCTGGACTCCCGGCTTTTGGGGATGGGGATTCGGCGGCTGGGATGGAACGTCGGCTACTGGGGATTCGGCGGCTGGGGCTGGGGATGGCGTGGATATGGCTGGTATCGCGGCAGCAACTGGTGGCGGCCGGGCTACGCGGCTATCGCGGCTTTAACTGCGCGCACCTTCCGCCACACCAGCTGGGGTGGAAGCATGTACCGCGGCGGCGCGAGCCTGCAGCCGCACTGGCACACGAGACCATCGCCCATAGCAGCAATATGAATCACGGCGGCTACGGCACCAACGGCAACCATGGCGCCTACGGCACAACGGCAACGCGGCGTCACTACGGCACCGACGGCAACCGCGGCCACTACGGCACGCACCAGCGCGGCTGGCAACAACGGCGGCCAGCCATGGTGGAGCTTACGGCGGACGGCACCACGACGGCAGCGCCGCGGCAATCGCGGCAACACTTACGGCGGTCGTCCCGGCGGCATCCGTATACGGCGGCGGTCATCCTCTGGCGGCAGCGCCTACGGTGGCGGTGCACCCTCGGCGGTGGCAGCGGCCACTACAGGCGGCGGAGCTTCGGCGGTGGTGGTGGATATCACGGCGGCGGTGGCGGTTGGGTGGGGGGGTCACGGCGGTGGCGGTGGCGGCGGTACATCGGTAAGCCGATTGCTCTCCCTCAAATAAAAAGCGGCCCGGCATCGAAATGCCGGGGCCTTTTCTCTGTGCAGCAACTCCCGTCTCTACTTCAGCGATTTTGACTTCTTCGCGAGCCCGCTCCACCATCTCCGCTATCCCGCCGGCCGCGCCGGGATGCGCCTGGCTCCGCGCCGCCTCTCCCATGGCCCGCAACTTCTCCCCATCCCGCATGCAGGACAGCCAGCGTCTGCAACAGCTACTCCGCGCTCAGGTCTTGCTCCGCGATCACCGCCGCCGCTCCATTCTGCGGCAAACGCCTCCGCATTTTTCGCTGATGATCGTCCGTCGCTCGAGGAAACGGCACCAGCACCGCCGCCTTTCCCGCTGCTGCCAGCTCCGCCACCGTGCTCGCGCCGCTCCGGCACGAGAATCAGGTCCGCTTCTGCCAAAGTGCCGTGGCATGTCGTCGAGAAACTCCCGCACCTCGACGCCGCGCACCCAGCAAATCCGTCTTCGATCAAAGGCGCCGCGCTGTGTCCTCCATGAATCGTGCCCCGCTCTGATGCAAGCAGCGTCAGCCCCGGCAGCCCTCCGCATCAACTTCTCCGCAATCGTCCGGCACCCGATCATTCAGCGCCCGCGCTCCCTGGCTGCCGCCAAACACCAGCAGCCTCAGCGTGACCGCTCTTCTGCTTCTGACCCAGCGCAAAAAACTCATCGCCGCACCGGCACTCCCGGTCACCTGCAGGGTGAGCGAAAATACTTCCCCGCCTCGGCAAAATGCATCGCCGCTGCTTGCGCCCAGCTTCCCGCCATGCGGTTCGCCATGCCCGGCATCGCATTCGGCTCAAACACCAGCTTCGGAATCCGCAGAAGCCGCGCCGCCAGCCATCGCCGGCCCCGACGCATATCCCCCACTCCCACCACCACATCCGCCTCTGCTGCTTCCGCAGCAGCCGCGAGCTGCCTGCCAGATCCGCTGCGTCAGCGCCCCACCGACTTCAGCCGGGTCGCCAGCGGACTCACACTCTTCAGCGGTCCCGAAGCAATCAGACGAAGCGGAAATCCTGCCGCAGGCACCAGCCGCGACTCCAATCCCGCGCTCCGTCCCCGCAAATGTGACTTTGGCGCCGTGGTGTCGCGACCAGCTCCCGCGCAATCGCAAGCCCGGGAACGATGTGGCCGCCCGTCCCGCCGCCGGCAATGACTACGCGCAGCGGCCACAGTCTTTACTCAATCTCCCGCGTAATATTCAGCAGCACGCCCATGGACGCCAGCGTGATGAACAGCGACGTCCCTCCGGAGGAAATAAACGGCAGCGGAATTCCCTTCGTCGGCACCAGCGATAGCACCACGCTGATGTTGAAGAATGCCTGGATCAAGATCGTCGCCGTAATCCCCACTGCGAGAAACTGCGCAAACGGATCGCGCGCCAGCATCGCCGCCCGCAGCCCTCGATAGCCGAGATAGACGAAGAGCCCGAGCACGCACAGCGTGCCGATGCAGGCCGAGCTCCTCGCGCAATATTCGCGAAGATAAAATCCGTGTGCGACTCCGGTAGATAGAACAGCTTCTGCTTTCCCTCCATCAATCCAACGCCAGTCCAGCCGCCCGTTCCGACGGCAATCAGTGACTGCATGATGTGAAAGCCGGCGCCGCGCGGATCCTGCGTCCGGATGCATGAAGGTGCGCATCCGCGCCGACTCTCCAACCAACCCGAAACAGCATGTAGTACAACACCGGCGCCGCTGCGATTGCGCCGATCGCGTAGTACTTCCACGGCATCCGCGCCAGGTAAAGCAAAATCGCGCTCACCGCCAGGCAGACGAGCGCGGTGCCAAGATCGGGCTCCTTCAAAATCAGCGCGACCAGCAGCAACATCGGCAGCACAGCGGGCAAAACCGCCTTCCGCCAGTCATCCATCACATGCATGTGGTCTTGCAAAAACCACGCCAGAAACAGCACCAGCACCGGCTTGGCAAACTCCGACGGCTGCAGCGAAAAAACGTCCCAGCCGCATCCAGCGGTGCGTCGCATGCGAGTCGTGCATCGTAAACACAACCAGCAGCAACAGCGTCGTCACTCCCAGCATCATGAAGACGACATTCGGCTTGTTGCAGCGCCGATAGTCAACATGCATCAGCACCGACATCGTGATCAACCCGAGCACCGCCCAGATCGCTTGCTTGACCACAAAAGTTGATCGCGGAATGAAATTTCTCGCTCGCCACAACGGCCGACGAGCTGAAGACCATCACCAGCCCCAGCAGCACGAGGACCATCACCGTGCCGTACATCCATTTGTCTACGCCTACCCGCTTCGCCATCGGTCTTTCGCGTCACCGCGCCGGGAGGTTGCTCCTCCGCCAGCGCCCGCACCAACTCCTTAAATACTCTGCCGCGATGCTCGTAGTTATCAAACTGGTCGAAGCTTGAGCAGGCCGGAGCCAGCAGACACAACTCTCCGGCTCCGCCGCCTCCGCCGCTTTCCCACCGCTACTGCAAGCGTCGCGCACGGAAACAGCTTCGCACCGCCGCCCAGCTGTCGCTCAATTTTCTCTGCCGCCGAACCAATCGTGTACACCGCGACCGCCCGTTTCTGAATCAGCTCCCGCAGCTGCGTGTAGTCCGAGTCCTTGTCCTTGCCGCCGAGTATCAGGTGCACCAGCGGCTTCTCGCCCTGCCCAAACGCCGCCAGCGCCTTGGCTGCCGCATCCACATTCGTCGCTTTGGAGTCGTTGTAGTACTCCACGCCGCTGCACCGTCGGCCACAAACTCCAGCCGGTGCTCGACCGCGCGAAACTCCGCCACCGCCGCCCGCACGATCTCCGCCTCAATCCCCGCCAGCCGCGCCACGCATACTGCCGCCAGCACATTCTCGACGTTGTGCTCGCCCTTCAAAGGAATCTCGCCGACCGGCATCACCGCCTCCGCTGCCGCGTTTTCCGCCGCCTTGAACCATACCGACCCCTCATGCACGAACGCGCCCTGCCGCACCGCCCGCCCGCGGCTGAACCACACCACCCCCGCCGGATTCGGCGTCCGCGCCGCCAGCCGGTGCGCCACGTCATCATCCGCGTTCAGCACCACCCAGTCGCCCCGGCCCTAGTTGGCGAAGATCCGCGCCTTCGCATCCACATACTTCTCAAACGTCTCGTGCCGGTCGAGATGGTCCGGCGTCATGTTCAGAACCACCGCGATCTGCGGCGTGAAACGTCTCGGTCGTCTCCAGTTGAAAGCTCGATACCTCGAGAATCGTCCAGCGTCTCCGGCGTCGTCTGCTCTGCCACCGAGATCAGCGGCACCCCGATATTGCCGCGACCACCGTCTCTCTTCCGGCCCGCGCGAAAAAATCTCTCCGCACAACGTCGTCGTCGTCGTCTTTCCGTTCGATCCGGTGATCGCCGCGATCGGCCCGGTGAGAAATCGCCACGCCAACTCAAGCTCGCCCAATCACCGGCAGCCCCAGGTTGCGGCTGTTCGCCAGCTCCGGCGTGTCCAGCGGCACTCCCGGGCTCACCACGATCAAGTCCTGTCGCCGGAAGGTCAACACCCCATGCCCACCCGTCTCGACCGCGATGCCCTGCTCCAGCAGCGTGGGAATCTCCTGGCGCAGCGCCTCGGCGCTCCGCATATCGCTCACCGTGACCTGCGCGCCCTTGCTTCGCAAAAACAGCGCCGCCGCCAGGCCGGATTTGCCCAGCCCGACCACCAGCACCTTCTTGCCGCGCAGCGGCATCTCCGCCCTCGTCGCCACCATCGTTTCCGAATCGCTCATTTCCGCTATTGTCCCATCAGCGCAGCTTGAGTGTCGTCAGCGCAAACAGCGCGAACACCAGCGCCCCAATCCAGAACCGCACAATCACCTTCGACTCACTCCATCCCAGCAGCTCAAAGTGGTGGTGCAGCGGCGCCATTTTGAATATCCGCTTGCCGTTGCGCAGCTTGTAGCTCCCCACCTGCAGGATCACCGATACCGCCTCCAGCACAAAGATTCCGCCGATGAATGGCAGCAGCAGCTCCTGCTTGATGATCACCGCCACCGTGCCGATCGCGCCCCCCAGCGCCAGCGATCCCACATCGCCCATAAAAATCTCCGCGGGATGCGCGTTGTACCAAAGAAACCCGATACTGGCCCCCACCATCGCCCCGCAAAAAACCGTCAGCTCTCCGGCCATCGGCATCCGCTGCAGCTCAAGATAATCGGCGAACACCACGTGGCCGCTCACATACGTCAGCACCGCCAGCGCCCCGGCCGCAATGATCGTGCACCCGATCGCCAGGCCGTCCAGCCCATCCGTCAGGTTGACCGCGTTGCTTGAAAACACAATCACCAGCACGACGAAGAGCAACGAACGGCACAAACGCCAGCGGCCACCAGTGCGTAGTGCTGCAGGCACTGAATCACCAGATCCGGACGGAAGCGCTTGGCGAACGGCACAATCAGCCGCGTCGAATACGATCCCTGCGCCTGCAAAAACAGCAGCGCCACCGCAATGCAGACTCCCGCCAGCCCCTGGTACACCAGCTTGCCGCGCGCCGTCAGCCCCAGGTTCCGCCGGTGCACCACCTTTAAATAATCGTCCGCAAACCCGATCCCGCCAAACGCCGACGAGTCGAAAACATGACAATCCATACATAAGGATTGCTCGAGGTCGGCCCACAGCAGCGTCGGCACCAGTGACCGCGATGCAGATCAGCACGCCGCCCATGGTCGGCGTCCCGGCTTTTTTCTGGTGCTCCTTCGGGCCTTCTTCGCGAATATACTGGCCGATCTGAAATTCCCGCAGCCGCTGAATCACCCACGGCCCGATCAGCAGCGCAATCAGCAGCGCCGTCAGGCTCGCGAACGCCGTCCGAAACGTCAGGTACCGAAAGATCCGGAACGGACGAAGTAGGGAAACAGTTTTTGATAGAGCAGCCAGTAAAGCAATCTTCCTCCGCCTCAATCTCTCAACGGCCCGCCGCCGGTCGCACCTACGCCGGCCCGCTGGGCTCAAAAATATCACCGCTCCCGCTGCATGGCCACCTCAGCGCGACGCATTTTTCTGCTTGCGCCCACAAACGCTCCAGCGCGCGCTCCAACCTTACCCCACGCGAAGCCTTCAGCAGCACCGCGTCGCTCCTGCCGCAAATACTTGATTAACCAGTCACCGGCCTCTTCCGCCGTGGCTCGAAGTAAATCGCTTCATCCCCGCCGATTTCGCCGCATCCGCAACCAGCGCTTGCGCGTGCCCGCGGACTCCGACGAGCCAGTCGATCTCTTCGCCGCGATGTGCCGCCCGCACGCTGCATGCAGCGCGTCCGCCTCGCTGACCCAGCTCCAGCATCTCGCCCGCGACCACAATCCGCCGCTGCGCCTTCATCGCTGGCCAGCGTATCCACCATCGCATCCAGCGCCTGGGATTCGAGTTGTAGCAATCATTGATCAACACCACGCCGCCCAATCGCAGCATCTGTCCGCGGCTGTCCGGGGCACCATCGCCTCCAGCGCCGCCACGCACTCCGCCAACGACACGCCTGCTTCCAGCGCCCACCGCAGCCGCCGCCAGCGCATTGCTCACGTTGTGCCGCCCCAGCAACGCCAGCCGGCACGCCTGCCGCTCTCCCGCGCCGCAATCACAAACGTCGTCCCCTCGGCTCCCAGGTCCTCGACTCCGCCGCTCTAATATCGGCTGACTCGCGCCAGCACCAAACGTCACCACCCTTGCCTTGGTGATGCCCACCGAAACTCGCTCACCCGCTCATCATCGGCATTCAAAAACGCCACACCGCTCGCCGGCAGAGCCTCGACCAACTCGCGCTTCGCCCGCGCGACGCCGGCAATTCCATCGGCAAAAAACTCGCTGTGTACCGGAGCCACCACCGTCACAACTCCCCAATCCGGCTCCGCAATCCGCGCCAGCGCCGCGATCTCTCCCGCGCTGCTCATCCCCATCTCCAGCACCGCAACATCGTGTCTGTCGTCCACTTTCAGCAGCTGCAGTGGCATCCCGAACGCATTATTCAGATTTCCGTGCGACTTCGAGCACGCGCCACCGCCGCGCCAGCGTCTGCGCGATCGCCTCTTTCGTCGTCGTCTTGCCCGCGCTCCCCGTCACCGCAACCACGCGTCCCTTCCACCGCTCCCTCACCCAATGCGCCAGCTGCTGCATCGCCTGCAGCGGGTCTTCGACCAGGATCACTCTTTCGGCGTTCACTGCGGCATATCTCACCCGGCACGCGCTCGCGCCACCACTGCGCCCACCGCTCCCCGCTCCATCGCGCCTGCGACAAAGCTGTGCCCGTCAAACCGCTCGCCCTTCACCGCGAAAAACAGGTCGCCGGCCTCCAGGGTCCGCGAATCAATCGAATATCCCGTCGCCAACAGCTCTCCCGCAGCTGCCGCGGCGTCTCCCTCCGCCGTCACGCCCAGCGCCTGCCGTATTTCGTTCAGTTTCAGTTGCATATTCTCGCTATGCCTTCCCCATCTTCCGCTCAACCGCCGCCCGCGCCACCGCCACGTCATCAAACGCGATCACGCCATCCCGCGTCGTCTGCGTCTTCTCGTGCCCTTTGCCCGCGATCAACACGATGTCGCCCTTGTGCGCCCGCCCGATTGCCTCGTCAATCGCCTCTGCCCGGTCCACCATCACTACAAATTCTGTCGCCTCGCGCGCAAATCCCTCCGCCGCATCCCGCAAAATCGCCTCAGGATCTTCGCTCCGGGGATTGTCCGACGTCAGCACCACAAAGTCGCTGCCCTCCGCTGCCGCCCGCGCCATCAGCGGCCGCTTCGTCCGGTCGCGATCTCCCCCGCAGCCAAACAGCGTGATCACCCGCCCGCCATCCACCAGCTCGCGCGCCATCGCCGTCAAATTCCGCAACGCGTCATCGGTATGCGCGTAATCCACCACCACTGCAAACGGCTGCCCCGCATCCACCAGCTCAAATCTTCCCGGCACGCTCTGCCATCGCCGCCAGCCCCTGTGCAATCTGCTCGAGCGTCAGCCCGCGCGCTACCGCCGCCGCCGCCGCCCCCAGCATATTCAGCACATTCACCCGCCCCACCAGCCGCGAACGCAGCCTCACACTTCCCACCGGAGTCACCAGCAGAAACTCGGTCCCGCTCACTGCCATCTGCACATCTTCCGCGTGGAAGTCGCCTTCCTCCACTCCATACGTCCACACGTTGCCCGCGCCCGCCCACCGCATCGAGCTCTCGCAGCAACTCCCGCCCCGCCTCATCCTCAACATTCACGATGGAATACTGCGGCGCCGCGCTCTCACCGCCCGGCAGAAACAATTTCTTCTTCGCCGCGAAATAGTTCTCCATCGTGCCGTGAAAATCCAAATGGTCCCGCGTCAGATTCGTAAACACCGCGACCTCGAACGGAATCCCCCACACTCGCCCCTGCTCCAGCGCATGCGAACTCACCTCCATCACCGCCTCGCTCGCGCCCGCTTCCACTCCCGCCGCCAGCAGCTCCAGCAAATCGCTCGCTTCAGGAGTCGTATGCACCGACGGCATCTCCCTGCCTGCCACCCGATACGCAATCGTCCCCACCAGCACTGCCTTCCGCCCGGCCGCCGTCAGCATCGCCTCCAGCACATGCGTCGTCGTCGTCTTTCCGTTCGTCCCCGTCACTCCGGTCAATGTCAGTCGCCGCTCAGGATGCCCCAGCAAATTCGCCGCCACCAGCGCCAGCGTCCTGCGCCCATGCTCGGTCAGTCCCACCGCGAGCCCGCGATGCATCTCCTCGAGCTCCGCGAATCGCTCCGCGTCGTCGGTAATCACCGCCGCTGCTCCGGCAGCAATCGCGCCTTCAATAAAACGGTTGCCATCCACGACTGCCGCCGCGCATCGCGACGAAAATGCTGCCCGGCCCCACGCGTCGCGAGTCATATTCCACGCGACGGACCTCGACCTCCGGCCCGGCGCTGGCTTTTATCCCGGTGTTCTCGGTGGCTTCGGAGAAGAGCATGCGGAATGCCCAATTCTATCGTTCAGGATTCGTGCTGGATTGCGGCTGGTTCACCGCGCGAACCGCACCCTGACTTCGGTCCCCGGCGGCACTTTCGTCCCTGCCCGCGGGGCCTGCGCCTCCGCCAATCCGCTGCCCATCACGGCGACCGTCAGCCCTACCCCGCGCGCCGTCTCAACCACCTCGCGCACCGGCTTCCCAATCAGAGTGGGAACCACCACCATCCCATCACTCGCCGCAGCCTTCGCTTCTCCCGCGGCACTCACGACACTCGGGCTCGCCGCCGGCGCCGCCGCATCCTCAGCAGCACTCGGGCTGGCTGCCATCGCCTCCGGTACCAGGTGCACGCCGCTATCTTTCGCGCTCGCGCTCACTCCAACCCGCGCCGCGCTTCCCGCTGCCGCCTTTGCATTCGCGTCGTCTGACCCTGCACGCAGCGGATCCGTGTTGGGCAGCTCATTGATCCCGGCCGTCAGCCACGCCGCATCGCCGATCGCGTCCTCTGGCGCATCCTCGGCCAGCTCCTGCGGCTTCATCTTCGCGCTCACCGGCGCCGCCTTGATCTCCTCATCATTCGGCACGCCCAGATATTCCAGCGTCTGCTGCGCAATTTCTTTGAATACCGGCGCCGATACCGCACCGCCGTAATATCCGCCCTCAGGGGAATCAATCACCACCGCCACCGTGATCGCAGGATTGCTCACCGGCGCAATGCCCACGAAGGATGCAATGTGCTTCGTCTTTGAATAGGTGTGGGTGACCACATCAATCTTCTGCGCCGTCCCCGTCTTGCCGCCCGCGGAGTAGCCGTTCAACGCGGCTTCCTTCCCCGTCCCGTTCATCACTACGCCTTCCATCATCTTGCGCATCTGCGCCGACGTCATCTCGCTGATCACGCGATGCGATCCCTCCGGCAGGGTCCCGGATACGGTGTTGCGCAACATATAAGGATCGGCCTTGAGCTTGGATTCCTCTCCGCCCATCGCTTCTGCTTTCAAAATGTGCGGCGGCAAATATGTGCCCCCATTCGCGATCGTCGAAACCATCGCCGCCAGCTGCACGGGAGTCACGCCAACCTCCTGCCCGATCGCCAGCGACCCAATGCTGGTCGCGCTCCAGCGCTGCGGAACCCGCAGCAGCCCCCGCGTCTCCGCCGGCAACTCAATGCCCGTCCGGTCGCCAAATCCAAAGCCGCGCATGTAGCCATAAAACGTCCCTTGTCCCAGCCGCAGCGCCAGCTTCACCGCCGCCACGTCGCTCGACTTCTCCAGCGCCCGCTGCACCGTCACCACGCCCATGCCCATGTCGGATTTATCGTCGTGAATCGTGCGCCCGAACAACGTGATCTTTCCGCCCTGGCAATCAATATCGTCCGTCGGCTTCGCTACCCCATGATCGAGCGCCGCGGAATATGTCACCAGCTTGAACGTTGATCCCGGCTCATAAATGTCGCTCACCGCCGGATCAGTCAGCAGATCGTGCCCCACATGTTTGAAGTCGTTCGGATTAAATGTCGGCCGCGTCGCCAGCGCCAATATCTCTCCCGTGTGCGGGTCCTCAACCACCACCGTTCCGCGCAGCGCGTGCGTCTGGCTCACCACTTTATCCAGCGCGCGCTCCGCGATGAACTGGATGTTCTGGTCAATCGTCAGCACCATGCTGTTCCCCGGCGCGGGATCGTGCTCCACACTCGCCAGCGTCTGCCGCCGCGCATCCATCGCCGTCAGCATGCGCCCCGGCTCGCCGTGCAGGTCGTCCTCGTACTTCAGCTCCAGCCCGCCCAGCCCGCTGTCATCCGTGCCGACATAGCCCAGCACCTGCGCCGCCAGCTGATTGTCGGGATAGAAGCGCTTGAACTCTTTCTGAAAATAAATTCCCTTGAGGTTCGCCTTCCGCAGCTCGGCCGCCGTCGCTGCATCAATCTTCCGCGCGACCCATGCGAAGTTGTGCGCCTCCAGCCGCGCCGCAATCTGTTCCTTCGAGGTGAACTTGTCCGTCGGATCGCGGTGGACGATCTTCTCAAGCGTCGCCGCCGTCCCCTGCTTATCGTCTATTTCGCTCGGCACCGCAAAGACGGAATCTACCAGCACCGTCATCGCCAGCTCATGCAGATTGCGGTCGTAGAGAATGCCCCGCCGCGGAGCGATTTCAAATGTCCGCATCTGCTGGTGGTCCGCCTCGACCATCCAGTGGTGATGTTGAAAGACCTGCAGCAGCACCAGCCGTCCTGTGATCAGCGCCGCCCAGCACGCCAGCACGCCCGCCAGCACGACAAATCGCATCCTGCGTATCGGTGCCGGACCCGTCTGTGGCGCTCGCTCGATTCTCACCCCACCACTCCCTCAGAATTTCTCTAGCCCTTGTTTATCCAGCTTGCTATCTGCCGACCAGCCGCTCGCCTACTGCGCTTGCTCCGCATTCATCTGCGGGGCCGTGGCCTGCGGGGCCGTGGCCTTTGCCAGCACCGGCGCTCCATCGCTTCCGCTCGTCTCCGGTCCCACCAGCTGCGCGGGCGACGGCGCATCCATCCCCATGTTCTGCGCGTACTGGTTCAACCGCAGCGGAGCATTCAGCTCGGCATCTGACAAGCGAAGCTGCCGGTTGTCTTCCCGCAACTGCGATAGCGTCTGCTTCTGCGTCTCAATCTTGTAGCCGTACTCGATTGCACCGAAGTGCTGCGCCACATAGGCCATCACCAGCAGGAACAGCGCCACCATCACCACGACGAAGCTGCGGATCTCCCGCACTCTGCGCGGATCGGCCTCAGTCTTCAGCCGGCTGTTGTCAATGTGCTTGGGGCAATAGAGCTCAGGCGTCGGGCCGCGTCGCGCCCGCATCTGCTCCGCATAGCGCTGCATGTTGTGCTCTGCGTAGGACTCCGTCTCTGTCCTGTGCCGCATTCCCTCTAAGACCATCGCCTGCGTCGCCATTGTTCCCGCTCCTCAACTTCAGTGATTACTCTTGCCCTGCCCGTCCTGCCTTTGCTTCTTTACCGCCGACTTCTACCACTCGTCCCGTTAAAGGCCATCCTCTGCTTGCTTGCCTCGTGGCTGGCCGGGTGAGACCGCTACGGAGGTGGGATGTGTTTGACTTTCTTCGCCTTTTTCCAGGTGGGACGTTCCCTCCCGGCCGCCATGAGCTTGTTTTTATTTCTAATTCCCTTACTGCTGTTACAAATCTTTCTTGAACTCTCTCCACTCGGCCCTACATCCTCTCCGCTGCCCTCAGCTTCGCGCTGCGTGCCCTCGGATTTCTCTCCACTTCTTCCTCGCCTGCCGTTACCGGCTTGCGCGTCAGAATCTCCCACACTTTCTGCTGCGCCCCTTCCCGCAGTGCATCTTTCACTCGCCGGTCCTCCAGGGAGTGGAAGCTGATCACCACCAGCCTCCCCCCGCGCTTTAACCACTGCGGCGCAAACCGCAACAGCGCGTCTATCTCCTCCAGTTCCCGGTTCACCCGAATTCGAAGTGCCTGGAAAGTCTTGGTCGCTGCGTGAATCCTGTCCTGTTTCATCGCCGGGGCCGCGACCGATACCACTCTGGCTAATTCCGCCGTCGTCGTAATCGGCCGCGCCCTGACAATGGCTCTGGCGATTCTCCGCGACCTCCTTTCCTCTCCGAATTCGTAAATCAGGTCCGCGAGTTCTTTTTCGTTCGCCTGATTTACCACTTGTCCGGCGGTCTCTCCGCTGCGCGTATCCATCCGCATATCCAACGGCCCGTCCGCCTGAAAACTGAATCCCCGCCCTGCCTCTCTCAGCTGCGCCGAGTTCACTCCGAAGTCCGCCAGCAGCCCGTCCAGGCTGCCCGCTTCTACTTCTCTGCCCGCTGCGGAAAATGCCTCGTTCCGCAACCGCAGCCCCGGAGCTTGCTCGCCCAAGCCTTCCAACCGCTCCCGCGCTATCGCAAACGTCGCCGGGTCGCGGTCAAATCCGAGCAGCTCGCCCTGCTTGCCGATCGCTTTCGCTATCGCTGTGGCGTGCCCGGCATATCCGAGCGTGGCGTCCATGTACCGCCCGCCGGGCCGAAGATTCAAAAACCGGATCGCTTCTTCTAAAAGAACTGACACATGCCCTTCGCCCTGCATGCGCTCCCCCTGGGGGGATTTCACCGCTTCACTCACAACCCAAACTCACAAACCCAAATCTGCCAGCGCCTTCTCGTCCTCAGTCGTCAGAGGATTGGCTTCCATGTGCTGGCGGAAGTCATCGTGATTCGCAACCTCTAAGTACGTCTGCATCCCAAACACCACCACGTCGCCCGTCACCTTCGCCGTCTCCCGCAGAATCTGCGGCAGCAAAATCCGTCCCTGCGCATCCATCTCCGCTACCTGGCCGAAATAGTTCACCCGGTCCAGCAGCTTCTTCTTTGCAGGATTGAAGTTCGGAATCTTGGCCAGCTTCGCCTCCATCTCTTCCCACTCCTGCATCGGATAAACCTCCGCCACCCGGCCATCCTTGCTGGTGATGTAGAACTGCACTCCGTATTTCTCCTCAACCACACGCTTGAACTCGGCCGGCAACTTCAGCCGTCCCTTCTCGTCCACTCGTGTTGGGTGATTGCCACGGAACATCGTTCGTTTCTCCTGTTGCCGAATAACGCTGCAAATGCAAGACTTCTCAAGCCGGCCGGATTCTTGGGAGGGATCATATCTTTCCTTCCACTTTCGACCACTTTCGTCCACATCATCGGCGGAATCACAGTCTATGTCTAGCCTGATTTCGTTTTAAGTCGCTGAAAAGACGTGGATTCCCCGAAACGCCCAGCCGGAAGCACAATATCTAGCGGTTTCCCTGTACCTAAACACTAGAAGCAGTGTTTAGCACATAGGTTCTGCCCCCGAATATCGCCCACATGCCCCTTGCAAAGTCCCGCGGGTGAAGATAAGGCGAAAGTGGTTTCGCCCCTCGTTTGCTTTGCCCTCTCAGGCCCCGGTCGGCGCCGCCGCCAGCTCCTCCGCCGCCTTCTCCATGCGCCGCTTGCGCAGAATGAGCCACGCCAGATACCACGCGATCGCCGCATTCAGCAAAGTGAACACCAGCTTCACCCACGTGTAGTGCGCGAACAGCTCATAAATCTCCAGCGGCAAAAACGCGATCGTCAAACCGCAGGTCAGGTATTCGCCCCACGCCGCTGCCACAGCAACCCATAGGACTCCACCAGCTCCGTCGCCGCTAGAGAAACGCCAACAGCCACCTGCTCCAGCCGCGGTCCGGCAGCAGCGATGCTTTATCAAAAAGCCAGTGGATCAGCGCTTCGATTCCGGGTTATACCGCATCAGCGCCGCGAACTGCGCCATCTCGCGCTAAAGCCGGTGTGCACCAGGCTGGAGCACGCTGAACCCCGATGCACGATCAGCGTCAGCGCCTTCAGCAGCTTGCCCGCGCCAATCACGCGCAGCCAGATCGCGTCATGCCGCGTTGGCGCCGCACGGCTGTCGCTTCGCTGATGGTTCGTACGTCGCTCACTCAATGCTCGGCTCTTCACTCCCCTCTCGCAAGACTAGTGAATCGCCGAATCCCTATCACAGTTGCAACTCTTTCGTGCGTCTCTGCGCTCCCCGAACTGTTACAAAAGGCCCGCAACACTTACGGTCCCAACAATACGCGTCTACTGAGAAATACTTTTTCTGCCGCCACGCAATCCGTTCTCCTCTCCGGCCCGTTCTATGGGATAGAGCACGAAATGCTCTTAACTAGCAAGGAAAGGAAGATCATGAAGAATATCGCATTTGCGCCGCAGTGGCCGCCTTCCTGGTAATCGTTCCGATCCGGCGCCTATGCTCAGAAGGACCCGATGGTCGGCGGCGCCCCCATGTACCCCACCAAGAACATCGTCGAGAACGCCGTCAACTCAAGGACCACACCACCCTGGTCGCCGCCGTCAAGGCCGCGGCTTGGTCGACACCCTCGAAGGCCCCGGCCCCTTCACCGTCTTCGCGCCCACCAACGAAGCGTTTGACAAGCTGCCCGCCGGCACCGTTGACACGCTCGTCAAGCCGGAGAACAAGGCCACCCTCGTCAAGATCCTCACCTACCACGTCGTCGCCGGCAAGACTCTCCGCCAAAGACATCGATGAAGATGATCAAGGCGGGCGGCGGCAAGGCCAACTCTGAAGACCGTCGAGGGCGGCACCATCACCGCGACCATATCCGGCGGCAAGATCATGCTCACCGATGAAAAGGGCGGCATGGCCACGGTCACCATCGCGGACGTCTACCAGTCGAACGGCGTCATCCACGTCATCGACACCGTGTCTGATGCCCAACTAAGTTTCCTCCGTCATTTCCCCCGCTTCCACGGTCTCTCCTCGGAAGCTCTTGCGGACGTCCACAGCGCCTGCAAGTTCGCAAGGGTGCAGGACACAACGTCCTCGCCCTTGCGATTTTTTTTGCGCGCGACGCATCGAAGCACACGCACCCTCCCACAATCGATGCCGCACTCCACCACTTCCAATCCGAACAATGGCTCCCCTTCCCGTAGAAGCAGTCTTCGCCTTCTTCGCCCAGCCGGAAAATCTTCCCCGCATCCTCCCCCGCTGGCAAAAGGCGCGCATCGAGGAGGCACTCCGCCCCCTACACCGCGCCCCCGCCTCTAACCTGCCTCTAAGAGCTTCGCCGCTGGACCGGCCCCGCGCTGACCATCAGCTTCCGCCCCTTTCCTTATCGCGCCGTTTCGCGTGTCCTGGATCGCGCCATCGCCAGTTCATTGGAACGAAAGCTTCTGCGACGAACAGGAAGCCGGCCCCTTCGCCTACTGGAAACACTGCCACCGCCCCCGCCGACACACAAAACGGAATACGCAGGCACCTTACTACAGAGACGTCGAATACGCCCTCCCCTTCGGTCCGCTCGGCAACATCGCCAACTCAATTTTCGCTCCGCACGCCATGCTCCGCTCCACCTTCGCTTACCGCCATCAGGCCACCATCCTGTGGCTCGATCGCCTGGCCGCCAAATACCGCACTGCCCCCATCCCCGCAGCCTCGCCGAAAAAGGCACTTTGACCGCAAGAATCCCGAATGCGCTCTGTCCCGCAGCCGGCCCATCATGGCAACATGACACACCGCGGTCACACTCCGATGCCCACAACCGCCCTCCCGCTACTCTTCCCGTACCCAGCACTCTGGCAAGCCGTCCTCACCCGCGACCGCTCCGCCGAAGGCCGCTTCGTTTACGCCGTTACCTCGACGCGCATTTACTGCCGGCCGACCTGCCCAAGCCGCCGCCCGCGCCCCGACGGCGTCCCCTTCTTCGCCACCACCTCTGCAGCGAAGCTGCCGGCTTCCGCGCCTGTTTCCGCTGCAAACCGCGAAGCACCGCAGTCGCCTGACGCCGCATGGCTCGAAGCGACCCGCCGACTACCTCGACCGAACTCCGACAGCCACATCTCGCTCGCCGAATTCGCCAGATTGCCGGCGTCTCCCCACGCATCTGCAGCGCGCCTTCCAACGAGCCTACGGCCTCAGCCCCCGCGCCTACCAATCCGCCCAGCGCTCGCAATCCGCTCGCCGCAAAGCTTCCCCGCGCCCAATCGGCTCACCGCCGCTTTGTACGATTCCGGTTACAATCCCCCGGCCCCGCATACCACGACGCCGCCCGCACCCTCGCCATGCCGCCCACCGCGCCCGCAAAGGCGCCCCGGCGAATCGATCGTCTACACCATCATCCCCACGCCTTAGGAAACTACTAGTCGCCGCAACGGCTCGCGGCCTCTGCCGCGTAGCCTTCGCCGACACCTCCGGCTCCCTCACCGCCGAACTCCACAGCTTTCGCGAGGCCTTTCACGCGGCGCAAATCCATCGCGCGAATCTCGAAACTGAATCCTCCAACAATCCCCACGCCTCCGCCGCGACGATCCTTGAAGCCGCAATCCCCGCACTCCAGCATCGGCCGCCGGCGAACAAGCCGAATCCATCCCGCTCGACCTCCGCGGCACCGCCTTCCAGCAAAAAGTCTGGCACGCTCTGCACAAAATCCCGCAAGGCGAAACGCGCTCCTACTCTCCAGGTCGCCGCGGCAGCTCGGTCAACCCGCCGCGGTCCGCGCCGTGGCCCGCGCCTGCGCCACCAACTCGCGTCGCGCTCGCCATTCCCTGTCACCGCGTCAACGCCAGCGACGGCAGCCTCGCCGGCTATCACTGGGGCATCGAAAGAAAACGCAAATTGCAAGCCGCTGAATCGAAGCCTGATACGAAACATCACAGCCGCGTAGGAAATCCCCACAGTGAGCCGGGTTACCGGATGGTATCCTCAATAAGTCTAGACACTTTCTGATTGAGGACGCATGCCGACCACGACCACTGATAAATTCCGACGTAAAGAGTCTGGAACTGGCCGACAAAGGCCGCAAGCGCATCGAGTGGGCCAATCAGTCCATGCCGGTGCTGCAGAGCATTCGCAAGGAATTCATCAAGAAACAGCCGCTCAAGGGCATGCGCGTGGCCGCCTGCCTGCACGTCACCAGCGAAACCGCCAACCTGATGATCACCCTTCGCGATGGCGGCGCCGAAATCGCCCTCTGCGCCTCCAACCCGCTCTCCACGCAGGATGACGTCGCCGCCGCACTCGTCGGCCACTACGGCATCTCCACCTACGCCATCAAGGGCGAGGACAACGACAGCTACTACAGCCACATCTCGCCGCCATCGACACGCAAGCCGCACATCACCATGGACGACGGCTGCGATCTCGTCAACCTGCTGCACACCAAGCGCAAGGACGGCCTCGACGACGTCATCGCCGGCACCGAAGAGACCACCACCGGCGTCATCCGCCTGCGCGCCATGGTCAAGAGAAGGCGTGCTCCGCTACCCCGATCATCGCCGTCAACGACGCGCTGACCAAGCACATGTTCGACAACCGCTACGGCACCGGGCAGTCCACCATCGACGGCGTCATCCGCTGCACCAACTGTCCTGCTCGCCGGCTCCAAGTTCGTCGTTGCCGGATACGGCTGGTGCGGTCGCGGCCTCGCCTCGCGCGCCCGCGGCATGGGCGCCGATGTCATCGTCACCGAAATCGATCCCGACCCGCGCGCTTGAAGCCGTGATGGATGGCTTCCGCGTCATGTCCATGGCCGAAGCCGCCAAGGTCGGCGACATCTTCGTCACCGTCACCGGCAACAAGAGCGTTCTGCGGCAGGAGCACTTCGAGAGCATGAAGAACGGCGCCATCATCGCCAACTCCGGCCACTTCAACGTCGAGATCGACATCCCCGCGCTCGAGCGCATTGCGACCGTCGCATCGCCCGACCAAGCGAGTTCGTCGAGGAGTACAACATGGGCGACGGCCGCAAGATTTATCTGCTCGCCGAAGGCCGCCTCATCAACCTCGCCGCCGCCGAAGGTCACCCCGCATCGGTGATGGATATGAGCTTCGCCAACCAGGCCCTCTGCTGCCGAGTATCTGGTCGCCAACCACACGAACATGGAGAAGAAGGTCTACTCCGTGCCGCAAGGATCTCGACCAGAAGGTCGCGCAAGCCTGAAGCTCGAAGCCATGGCCGATCAAGCATCGACCGCCTCACGCCGCGAGCAGGAAGAGTACTGGCCAGCTGGTCGGAAGGCACCTAACCACTCGCTTCATCTGGAATCACGCGCCGGCGGACCTCAAATCTGCCGGCGTTTTCTTTTGCCCGGCACGCGCCCCACTGCGCGACAATCTTTCCACCGATGCCCTCGCGCTTGCTAATTCGCGGCCTCACCCTTGTGCTCGTCGCGACCATCGCGTTCGCCCAATCCCCCGCCCCCCCCGTCGTCCGCGTCGTCCGCGCCGGAGTTGAACCCATTCCACTCCCCGCCATTGATCCCGGAGTCCGCCGCACCGACTACTCCTTCAACGTCCCCGCGCCCGCTCCGCCCAGGCCCACGCAATCCTCGAACGACGCCGACGGCAATCCCCGCTTCACTCGCGATGACAATTCTCTCCGCGCCGCCTTTTCTCTCAGCTCCAAAGGCTGGGTGGATACGCAACTCACCGTCATCCCCGGCGATCAGCTCCGCATCTCCGCGACCGGCAGCCTCAAGCTACCCGACAATCGCCACGTCTCTCCTGACGGAGTCGCCCGCGGCTGGAAAGATATGCTCCGCCAGTTCCCTCTGCCCTCGGCCAACACCGGTCAACTCATCGCCCGCATCGGCGCTCCTGACAGCGACGCCTCCGTCGCCTTTCCACTCTGCGCCGCCTGCACCGTCACCATTCACCAGGCAGGAGTCCTCTCCCTGCGCATCAACCTGAGTGACGATCTCCCCGCCACCGGCAGCTACTCCGTCCATCTCCACTTCGCCGCCATGGGCCATCCTTCCGCCGCCGCGCCGGTCACTCTGCCCATCACGCCCGCGCTTTTTTCCACCATTCCGCGCCGCGTCGCTGACGAATCCGGCCACCCCGGCGACATGGTCAACTTCGCTTTCATCGGCACCGCCGCCCAGGTCACCGCCGCGCTCAAAGCTGCCGGCTGGGTCGCCGTGGACAAGACCACGCAGGACGCGCTCCTCCACGGGCTGCTCTCGACGCTGGAGCGCGAGCCCTACCTCGAGATGCCGATGAGCACCCTTTACCTCTTCAACCGTCCGCAGGATTTTTCCTTCGCTCGCGCCAGCCCACTCGAGGTCGCCGCCGTTCGCCATCACCTTCGACTCTGGCGAACTACGCTCACCGTCGCCGGCCAGCCGCTCTTCGTCGGATCGGCTACCCATGACCTCGGCTTTGAACGCGACCAGCGCAACAACGACATCACCCACCACATTGATCCCGACGTGGACAAAGAGCGCGGCTTCATCCTCTCGAGCGTCCAGTCAGCCGGCGTTCTCAACGCGGCCGCTTTCCTCACGCCCGAAGATCCGCTGCGCGAAGGTCACACCGCCACCGGAGGCAGCTTTCACTCCGACGGCCGCATCCTCGTCATGTCGTTGAAATAGCAGCCGGCAAATTAAGCAACAGTGGGCGCACAAATCGCTACTGCGACGCCGGGCCCGCACCACCACTCGTTGCCCCGCCGGTCGCCGCGCTCGCCGGCACCACGCTGCTTCCTGCCGCGCCACTCGTTGTGCCTGTCGCACTCGCCGCCGGTCCACTCGCCGCCGGTCCACTCACTGTCGCCGGCCCTGCATCAGACTTTGCCGCCGCTTCTGTCTTTGCCGGCGCATCCGCCATTCTCACCGCTTCGTTCACCACCGCAGGCTCCGGCTTCACCGCGGACTTCACCGCCTTCGCCGTCTCCGCCGTCAGCGTCATCTGGTTCACCACCGCGGGATCATCCCGCAGCTTCACATACAGCGCGCCGCTGACCGGGTGCGGCACCTGCAGCACCGAGCCCGTAAATCCATCGGGAACCTCGACGGCATGCCCAAAATCCGCCTCGCCCGAGACCGCATCCACCAGAAAAAGATTGCCTCCCGCCAACTGGCACGGCGCGTCCGCCGCCGCCGGACACTTCAGCGTCCGCAACTGCGGCAACCGCACCAGCGTCGCCAGCGGCTGCCATGCCCCCGGCACCTCGTTATCCATCACGCGAAACTTCAGCGGCCCAAACGCCGACTCGCCCAGATCCTTCGCGGGATTCAGCGTCGCCACCGCTACCTTCCTGTCGCCCAGCGTCAGCCCGTTCGCCTCAGTCAGCAGCACCGTGTAGGACTCATCCTCCGTCGCCACCTCAATCTTCTGCTCGCGCGAAAACTCCGCCGGGACCTTCGCCCGCACCGAGAACGTCAACTTCGCATCCAGAGGCAGCTCGTCCGGATTGCTCAGCTGAATATTGTTCTCGCTTCCGCCCGGCGTCTCGCTCGACGCGCTCGCCCCGCCCGCGAAGCTGATGTTCTTCCCGATCAGCTCAACCGCCGGCCGCTCGCCGCCTACCGTCACGTCCAGAGGAACGCTCCGGCCATCCTTCAACTCAACCGTCGCCTTCGCCGTCTCACCCGCCTTCAGCGCCGCAGCCCCCTTGGCGTCCTTCGTCTCCATCACCAGCAGGTCCGCGCCCGACGCCGACGTCATCTTGCCGGGAACAAATTCCATCCCGTTCAGCTTCATCCGCGCCGCTTCATCCAGACGCTGGCCCTTCAGCACTCCTTCTGTATCCCCGGCATGAATCGTGAAGCCATCCATCCGGCCCGCCTCGGCAAATCCGGTCAGCGCCACTGTTTTCGGCTCCGCCGCCCCATACTCCGCCACTTCCAGGGTCAACGCTCCCGGCTTCTGCGCCTTGAGCGGCAGCTTCACCTCAATCTCATTCGGCTTCGTCGCCTTCCACTCCAACTTCTCCTCTTTGCCGGCTGCGTCCTTCAGCTTCACCGTGTCCACGCAGCACGCATCCTTACTCACCAGGTGCACCGTGTCCTCGCGGCCCACGACCAGCGCGTCCTTGTCCGCTGCCGCCAGCTCCCACGTCTGCGTCTGCGCATTGCCCAGCCGGAAAGTCGGGCCATCGTAGCGATCGAATCCCCAATATCCCTGCAGCGTCACGTTCACCGGATTTCCCAACTCCTCCAGCTTCATTGCGCGGGCCTCAACCACCAGTCCGCCGCCCAGCGCGTCCGCACGCACCGGGAACGTCATGCTCTTTCCATCCTTCGTCGCCACCCGCAGCTCAAGCCCGTGCGCATAATCCGTCGCGAATACCAGCGGCGCCCCATCCACTCCCAGCACCAGGCCGGGCTTGCCCACGCAATAGGTCTGCTTGGCATCCACCGCCTGCAGCGGCGGCAGAGAAACCGCTTCAATCGCCGGCATCGCAATCACCAGCACCGACTTCGGATTGTGAAACGACGGCGGCGTATTCAACAACAGCGACATCTTGTCCTGCTCCAGCCGCGCCAGCGCAGGAATGTACTGGTACTGCGCCGTCCGGAAGTTATCCATGATGCGCGCGATATCCATCACCGACGCCACATACGGACTCGAATATCCATAGTTCGCCTGCGGCGCATAGCTCAAACTCATCGCCAGGTCCGCCGACGGCCCCGACGTCAGCATGTCCACGATAGACGCGCTGTGCCCATCGTTCAGCACCAATGCGTCCTGGTCCTTCACCAGGCAGGGAGCCTGTTGCTCCGTCATCCGGTCAAAGCATTCCTTGTCCACCTTCATCGCCAGGCTGCGCGCCAGCACCGGCACTCCAGCCTTCAGCTTTTGCGGATCGCTCGCGTTCAGCTGCCGCACCACCGCGAGATACGCATCCAGCCGCGCCCGGTCCAGACTCGCCTGATTCAAATCCTGCGACGCCCGCACAAATGCGCCCGGCTTGCCCCGCACCGCATTCATCAGCGTCTTGAAATCTCCGCCCGTCTCCGGCGCGAGAAAGACGATCACCTGCTCGGCGCCCTCCGGCACCGTCACCGTCATTCCATCTTTGTCTTTCCGATTCCAGGTCTCGGAACGGAAGAACCAATTCTCCGGCGGCGGATTCGTTGACCCTCGCAAAAATGCCAGCACCATCAGGTAGCGCGCCGCCTGCCCCTCCGGCAGGTCCGCCTTGATCTTCACCTGATCGCCCACCGCGAGATTCGGCACCTGCGATATCGGCAGCGTCACTCCATTGCGCGTCACCGACACCCGCAGCGTCGGCCCATTCAGGTCAAAAGGAGCCGCATCAGCCCGCGCCGCGACCGCACTCACGCAAACCACCGCTGCACACACCAGTCCCCGCAGAAACCTCCGCCATCGCATCGTCATCGCCGCTCTCGCTTCAACCGCCATCAACACCTCGTAGTTCGCCTCGGGATTTTCTCTACTTCCAGTCTATGGATTAAGACGCACCACCGCGCTCAAATGGCCCGCTCCACCGGCACATTCCTCAATGCCGGGAGCATCACTGGATACGATGCCGCCCCCACTCACGCGTTGCCGCGAAGCGCTATTTGGTCGCCAGTCTGCGGCAACCAAATGCTAACTCTATGAATTCTCGATGCCTGGGCCGCTACCGCCGCCAGGCGCACCTGTGCGCCCAATCGCCGAATTGCTCAATCGCCTCCGCGCCGCCGAATGGCAATGCGCCAGCGTCAGCGCCCGCCTACGCGCTCTTCTTCAGCTCGACCCCGTACTTCTTCGCTGCCGACTCAATCCTCTTCCAGGCCGCACGCTTCTCTGCTGCCGTCACGCCCTCCACCTGGTTAAACCGCGCCGCGGCATTGCGCACGTGCGAGGCATTCTCGAGCGGCTCTTTGCGCTGTTTTGGAAATGCAAATTTCTGCGTCGCGATCTCGTCGCGCTTCGGCTTCGTTAACTTGGCCATTTGTCTTTCCCTCCTGCCGGAATCAGCGGCCTTCTCATTTACTAGCGCCAATTTCTACGGCTTCTTTTATGACGCGCATGCCCCGCGATAGGTTTCTTCCGCCTCCGGCTACGCCCAGCTCGCCAAAATGGCAGGCGTCATCCACGCCGGCGAACAAAGTCGCGCCGTGCTCAAACGCGGTCACTACCCCGCTCACTGATTTGTTTGGAAATAATGGAGGCGCGGGTGGGGATCGAACCGGCGCATAAAGGTTTTGCAGACCTCTCCCTTACCACTTGGGTACCGCGCCTTCTAGTCCGCGGCGCCACGCTCATCGCCTGCCAGGGTGTCGGAAAAGACGGCCCTCAGGATCTGGCTGTCTGGAGCGGGAGACGGGACTTGAACCCGCGACCCTTGCCTTGGCAAGGCAATGCTCTACCACTGAGCTACTCCCGCTCTTCATATCCACTATAGTAGCGCGCGCAGTATAGGTCAAACTTCCGCCCACCGCCGGCCACCTGAACTTCCCGTTCCGGCCTGCTCGCACAGCGGCAATATTTCGCTACCGGTGCCGCTCCTCGCCCACCATCTCGCCATCCCGGATAAACAACGACGCGGTCGCCAATCTGCGCCGCCTCGGGATTGTGCGTGATCATCATCACCGTCTGCCCCAGCTCCCGGCTGCTCTCGCGCAACATATTCAACACCGCTTCAGAATTCTTAGTGTCGAGGTTTCCCGTCGGCTCATCCGCCAGCAAAATTGCCGGTCGCGCGATCAGTGCACGCGCAATCGCCACGCGCTGCTGCTCGCCTCCACTCAACTCCGCCGGGCGATGGTCCAGCCGTCCGGAGATCCCCAGCATCCCCGCCAGCCGGTGCATCAGCTCGCGGTCCAGCGGCCCCTTCTTGCCCGCAATCTCATGCGCGATTTCTATATTTCCCTCAGCCGTCAACGTCGGCAGCAGGTTAAAGCGCTGAAAGACAAATCCAATCCGCGCCCGCCGCATCCGCGTCCGCTCAGTGTCAGTTCAGCGCCGGCAAATTAATGCCGTCGATCCAGATTTCGCCGTCCGTAGCCCGCGTCAGCCCGCCCAGCAAATAAAACAGCGTGGACTTGCCGCTGCCGCTCGGTCCCGACTACGCTGACAAATTCCCCGCCGCTGAATTCGAAAGATGGCGTCCCTGCAGCGCCGTCACAGTCACCCTCCCCGCCAGATACGTCTTGCTCCAGGTTCTGCACGGATTATGGTGGCATCCACTCTCGATTGTATAAGGCGCAGGCCTCCGCCCGCGCCCCAACTCAAGAAGCTGCGATCTGTTGCTGCGCGACGACCTGCGCGTCACTGTCTGCGGCTGCGCCTCCGGCCTCGGTCCACCTGCTTCCGCGGACCGCGCTTGCGCGCCACCATCACCCGCACCCGCTCCAGCATCTCCAATGGCGACGACGCGCCCTTCGGCAGAAACGCATCCGCAGGCGTCGCGCGATCGCAATGGTGCACCGCGCCGCTGATCAGCATCGCCGGCACTTCCGGGGAGCGCTCCTTCATCCGCCGCACCAGCTCATTGCCGTCAACCTTCGGCATCACCAGGTCGCAGATCACCAGATCAATCCCGCCCTTCTCGAAATGCTCCATCGCGCCTCGTCGGCAGATAGCGACGTCAGCACGCGATAGCCGCGCGTCTCCAGCAAAAATTTCCTTACCGATAACGCCTGCTCGTTGTCGTCCATACACAGGTATTATTTTTTTCGGCCGCATGTTCTTCTTGTCTCTCTTCCTGTGCGGTCTCCCCCCGCCGGTTGCCTCGCCTCCATCCGCTGCGACAAGTTGGCTCAGGCACACTTCGGGCGTCGCGCTCACTGCGGCGGTTCCGCAGTCAACACGTGTCCTCATGCCCTTGTCTCAGGGGTTAGGGGGCGGACTGGCCTCGAGAAAATGCACGTCTCGCGCCGTCTTCGGACCGAGCGGTTCCTCATCGCTGCTATGCTGCACAGCGTCTCTACGCTCTCATCCTTGAGTGGGCGCGGGCGCCACTGTCTCTGGCAGTCCCGTTGAATTGTCAGTTTAAAAAGGCGAACTACGTTTGAATCTTCTACAACTGAAAGCTTGCAAAGAGTACGAACCCGCGGCCCCTCGCGCAAGGGCGAAACCGCAGCGAAACATCGCCTCTCCCCGAACTCGCTTTCCACCCTTTTCCCGCGTCCCCGCCCGTTATGCGGCTTTGCTCTGTTAACAGACTGTTGAAAGCATGTGAATCGTTGCCGGAAAACCGGGACCACTGCATCACACGCGGTGCGCCGAATCATTACACTCGCCTGCTCTCCACCTTCCCCCGCCCTTCAAATACGACGACTCCACCCGCGAATTCGCTCGCATCGCCGCTATCACCGCCCTCCCTCGCACCCCCACGCCGGATGTAAAGTGTTCCCCATGCCGCCGCGCCCCATCCTGCTCGCAGCTCTCGCGCTCTCGCTCCTCACCACTGCACCGGTCCTGCGCAAACTCCCGCCGCCGCTTCACCCGCTCCCGCCCGCTGGACCACGCAACATGCCAACGCCTGGTATGCAGAGCAGCCCTGGCTCGTCGGCGCCGACTACATTCCCGCCGATGCCATCAATCAGCTGGAGATGTGGCAGGCCGCGACCTTTGACCCGCAGCAGATTGACAAGGAGCTCGGCTGGGCCCAGTCCATCGGCATGAACACCATGCGCGTCTTCCTCCACGACCTGCTCTGGCAGCAGGACCCCGCGGGATTTCGTAACCGCATCCGCACATTTCTCGAGATCGCCGACCGGCACCACATCCGCCCCATCTTCGTCCTCTTCGACTCCTGCTGGGACCCGGCCCCGCGCCTCGGCCCGCAGCACCCGCCCACTCCCGGCATCCACAACTCCGGCTGGGTCCAGTCCCCCGGTGCCGCCGCCCTCGAAGACCCGTCGCAGCTTCCGCGCCTCCGGGCTTACGTCACCCAGACTCATCGCCGCCTTCGCCACCGACCGTCGCATCCTCGCGTGGGATCTATGGAACGAGCCCGACAATCCCAACAACGGCAGCTACTCCGCTCGCGAGCCTAAAGACAAGGAGCAGCGCGTGCTCTCGCTTCTCCCTCAGGTCTTCGCCTGGGCCCGCTCCGCTCATCCCTCCCAGCCCCTCACCAGCGGCCTCTGGCAGGGCGACTGGTCGTCCTATGCCGCGCTCTCTCCCACCGCCCGCGTGCAGGTGGATCAGTCCGACATCCTCTCCTTCCACAACTACTCCGGCGCTAAAAACTTCGAGCAGGCCGTCCTCGACCTCCGCAAATTCGGCCGCCCACTCATCTGCACGGAATATATGGCGCGCTCCACCGGCAGCACCTTCGCCGCCATCCTGCCCGTCGCCAAGCACTACAACGTCGCCGCCATCAGCTGGGGCTTCGTCGCCGGCAAGACGCAAACCATCTACCCGTGGGATTCGTATCAGCATCCCTACACCGACCGCCAGCCTGCGGTCTGGCATCACGACATCTTCAACGCCGACGGCACTCCCTACCGCCCGGAGGAAGTCGCCCTCATCCGCCAACTCACCGGACGAGGCTCTCCCCCCGCGCCCTAGTCGCGTTGTCCCATCCCCAGTTGTTAATCGTTGTTCTTAATCGGGGCCGGCTTCCTCCGGCTCGCGCCTACCCGTTTTCCTTCTCTGGCAGCGGCTCCCACAACTCCACGCGATTCCCCTCCAGGTCCACAATCCACGCGAACTTGCCATAGTCCTGGTTGTCGCGCTTGGGGTCAATCTCCACTCCCGCCGCCTCCAGCTTCACCAGCAACGCATCGAGATCGTCCACGCGAAAGTTCATCATCACCGCCTGTTCGCCGGGACCAAAATATTTCGTGTTTGCAGGAAACAGTGCCCAGATCGTCTTCCCCTTGCCCTCCGGCGCTTCGCTGTCGTCCCACACAAACTCCACGCCGCCATATTCGGTCAGCTGGATGCCCAGCTTGTCGTGATACCACGCCAGCAGCGCTTTAGGATCACGCGCCCGCAAAAACACTCCGCCAATTCCCGTTACTCTCGCCATCTGCTCACGCCTTCTCGACGACAACCGCCGTGCCGTATGCCAGCACCTCGGTCACGCCTTCCATTAGTTCGTTTGCGTCGTAGCGCGCCGCGATAATCGCGTTCGCCCCATGCTCATCACCGTGCCGCATCATCATCAGAAACGCGTCCTGCCGCGTCTTCTCGCAAAGGTCAGTCAGAATTGTAATGTTGCCTCCGATCAGCGTTTGCAATCCCGCGCCGATCGTGCCAAAAATACTTCGCGAACGCACCACGATCCCGCGCACCACGCCGCAGTTCCGCACTACCCGATACCCCGGCAAATCCAGCCCGGTTGTCACCATCTGTATGTCCATCACTCCTCCTTCGCGATCAAATCTTCCAGCCCCTGCTTGTGCTTGCGCTGCTTGCGATTCTGCTTGGTCTCGTCAGGAAGCACCCTCGCCGGCTTCGGCTGCCCGACACGCGCCCGCGCATTCGCCTTCACCGCCTTGGTGACTGAGAACGTCTGCTTCTTGGGTTTGCGTGCCATCGCGACAGTATGCCCCGGCCGCCCCCGCCGCGGAAATCAAAATCTCGCCACAAGAATGGTTTTCAATTTGCTGAATCGCTCCGCCCCCTCCCGCTCGCCATCCGCCCCCGCTTTGGCGCACAATAGACCTCATGGAAGAACGCGACTTTTTCGATGAGCGCCCCGAACAGCGCCGTCACAACCTCACCTGTCCTCACTGCGGCCAGCCCGGCGAATACGCCATCCAATGGATCGTCCGCCGCAAGAAAACTCAAGTCCCACGCGGCGCCGACGAACGCGATCGCGCCCGCTTCGCCAAGGCCCAGTCCTACATGGTCCGCCGCGACGACCAGCTCGCCTGCCAGAATTTGCGCTGCCGCAAGCGCTTTGAAGTCGCCGGCCTCCAGTCCGTCGCCTTCATCTAACGCCTTGCTCTAATCCCGCTGCGGCGCCGTCCGCCGCAACTCCACGCTGAACCGCAATTCATCTATACTGGCACGTTGCTTCCGGAACTTGTACGCTACCCCAGTTCCCCGCACCCAATCACATCCCATGAAAATTCTCGTCTGCATCAAACACGTCCCCCAGAAAGACGCCACCCTCAAGCTCAACGAGTCCGGCACCTGGATCCGCGAAGACATCTCCTACGAAGTCAACGAGCCTGACGCCTACGCTCTTGAAGAGGCCCTCCGCCAGAAAGAAAAGCACGGCGGCGAGGTTGTCGCCATCACCGTCGGCCCGGCCCGCGCCCAGGCGGCCGTCCGCGAGGCCCTGGCCAAGGGCGCCGACCGCGCCATCCATCTCGAAGACGACAGCTTTACCAATCTTGACGGAGTCAATACTGCCCGCGCCATCGCCGCCGCCATCGCCGGCGAACAGTTCGACCTCATCGTCACCGGTCTCCAGTCCGACGATTACGGATACGCCCAGACCGGCGTCCTGCTCGCGGAAATTCTGGGCTGGCCCCACGCCACCATCATCATCGGCATCGAAAAGACCGACTCCGGCGTCAAGGTCAAACGTGAGCTCGAATCCGGCTTTTACCAATTCCTCGACATGCCTCTGCCCTCGCTCCTCACCATCCAGAGCGGCATCAACAAGCTCCGCTACGCCACCCTCATCGGAATCAAGCAGGCCAAAAACAAGCCCCTCAAGAAAGTCAGCCGCGCCGAGATCGCCAACAAACTCACCGCCAACCTCCAACAGATCGAAAAACTCTACGTCCCCGTCAAACAGAAGCAAACCGAGCTGCATCGAGGGCTCGCCGGCCGATATCGCCCGCACCCTGGTCGAAAAGCTCCGCAACGACGCCCGCGCCTTCTAGCGCAGCCCGCAGAAAAATCCGCCCCGTCTCGTGAAGGGTGCTCCCTTCCGCGATAAACTTTCGAAGATTTGGCATGATTCAATCAACCGAAAGGAGATTGCCATGGCCAATCCACAACTCGCACTTGACGAAGCCAACCTCACGCCCGATCAGGTTTCCGCCGTGGACTATCGCCGCCAGATGGGCCTCGTCTTCCAGGTCATCTCCGGCCAGCTCGCCATCATGTCCACCCTCATGACCTGGTGGATCGGCCAGGACATCGTCTACGCACGCCCCTGGGCGCCACCTCATCGTCTACTACTTCGTCGTCGCCGCCACGCTCACCCTGTTCTTCGGGATCAAAGGCACGGCCATGCGCCGCGGTGTTCCCCGCCTCGACTAACGGTTCCGAAATTTCCGATCGCAACTGCGGCCCGCTGCCGCCTGGAAAGCACTCCTAAGAATTCCTATGGCTAACAACATCCTCGTCATCGCCGAACAGCGCGAACAGAAGCTCGTCCGCGTCTCCCTTGAGACCATCGCCGCCGCCCAGCAGATTGCCGCCCACACCGGCGCCCAGGTTGAGGTCGCCATTCTCGGCTCCTCGATTGACGCCGCCGCCCAGGAGCTCGCCTCCCGCGCCGTCGCCCGGGTCTACGCGCTTCAGGCTCCCGAGCTCGCCCAATACACCTATGGCGGATATGTTGCCGCCCTCGCCGACTTCATCCAGCAGCATCAGCCGGAGATCGTTCTCCTGCCCCACACCTATCAGGTCCGCGACTTTGCCCCGCGCCTTGCGCTGCGCCTCGGCCGCACTTTGATTTCTGACTGCATCGGTTACAAATACGAAAACGGCAAGCTGCTCTTCACCCGCCAGATGTTCGGCGGCAAGTTTTCCGCCGACGTCTCCTTCACCGGCGAGGCGCCCCACATCGCCACCTTCCAGAATGGCTCCTTCCGCGCCGACACCGCAGCAGCCGGTGCCGCGCCCGCGCCGGTTGAGAATGTCGCCGTCACCATCCCCGCCGACGCCATCCGCGTTCACCCCCACGAGCAATTTAAGGAAGCCAAAGGCGCCGTGGACCTTTCCCAGGCCGAGATCATCGTTTCCGTCGGCCGCGGCATCAAGGAGCAGAAAAATATCGCCATGGCAGAGGACCTCGCCAAAGCCCTCGGCGGCGAAATCGCAGCCTCACGCCCCATCTGCGACGCCGGCTGGCTCCCCATCGAACGCCAGATCGGCTCCTCCGGTCAGACCGTCGCGCCCAAACTCTACGTCGCGCTCGGTATCTCCGGCGCCATCCAGCATCTGGTCGGCATGAAGGGCTCCCGCGCCATCCTCGCCATCAACAAAGATGCCGAGGCTCCCATCTTCGAGATTGCCGACTACGGCGTCGTGGGAAACCTCTTCGACATCGTCCCCGCCCTCACTGCGGAGATCAACAAAGCCAAAGGCGCCTAGCGAACTAACCAGCAGCTGCTGGAGAATTCCCGGCGCGACGCATTCCTGCTCCCTACGGCATCACCGCGGCCCGCTGAGCCAGCAAATAACTCGCGCGCTCCCCCGGCTTCGCACCGCTCTCCGCTGCAATCTTGCGAAGCGGCTTGCCCCCGTACTGCTCATACGCATACGTCCGCCCGCCATTCGCTCCCGCGCCGACCGTGACGAACTCGACCGACGTCGGCGTCCCCGGCACCCTGCCGCCAAACCAGCGCGGGTCCCCTTGCTGGCTCCACGCCACCAGCGCAATCACCGCCCCCGCGGGATACTCCGGCTGCGCGTTTGTCCGCGCCGATGCGACCGCCGCATCGTTCCCGAAGACCGTGTACATCACCCCTCCCGCGCCTCCGCTTTGAACTCCCGACGTGATCACCTTCCACTGCATGGGATTTACCGGCAAGTCGCCCCGCAACGCGGCCACTGTATTCAGGTGGGTCCGCACTCTCGCGTTCTCCCCCGAACATCCCGCCAGCAATATCGCAGCGCTCATCGCCCATGCCACACTCAGCCTCACCCGCGCCCTCATGGCCGTCCCCCTCTTGGCCCCGGCAATCGGCCCGGCGGCTGACCGAGACTTGCCGCCGACATGTGCCCCGGAATCGGAAACGTGTAAACCGAATCATTCAGCCGCACCGGCAAATGGCAGCCCACGCACTCGTTCGAAAAATCTGCCGCCTTCCCATACGGCTTCAACTCCGTGCCCAGCCAACGCCCCCATCCCCAGCCCAGAGTCGAAACGTATTTCTTGTGGTCACGCACCATGAACTCAACCTGGAGAAATTTTCCCGGCCGCGCCATCCCCTGCCCGTCGTGCTGCTGATGCCACGCGACCTTGGCAAAAATTGTCCCATCCGGCCAGGGATTGATGTGCCCCGCCGCAATCGCCCGCACCGCAACATCGTTGCCCAGGATCACCCGCATGGTGTCGTTGTCGAACCGCTCCGTGGTGCTGATCTCTTTCCAGTTCTTATAGTCGGGAATAAACTTCATGCCGTTCGGTGCGTCCTTCACCTGCATCTGCCCGGCCGCATTCCCAACCCAGGCGCGGTACTCCTCATCCGCCGCCGCAACATCCGCCGCGCTCGTCGCGGGCATCGGCCCCGCCGGCGTCAAATACGCGCGCAGCACCGCCGCCTGTTCCGGAGTCACCACTGCACCACGATGCACTGCCAGGTAGGAAGGCAGCGGCATCGCCCCCAGCAGCACCTGGTTGAGCCCCTCATACAACATCGCTCTCTGCTTCGCCGGCGGTTGTGCGCCAATCTCTGAGAAGTTCAGCCGCTTTCTCGCCATCAAAACGTCGCTCCGGACCAGCCAGTATGCCGGCACCACGCGGTCAAACCACGGCAGCTTCGTCTCGTTCGAGTGGCAGCTGTAGCACGAGTTCCTGAGGATCGCCTTCACCTCGGCAGGCGCGTCAATCTCCGCCGTCACCGCAGGATTGCTCAACCCCGGCCTCACAAATTGCAACGCCAGAAATATCGCGCACCCCGCCGCCGCCATCCACAGCAGCTTCCTGCCTCGACCTTCAGCGGTCGCCATATTTCTTTCTCTCCGGATAACTCTCCCAGCAACTCTTCCAGATATTACCGCCGCTGAACCCTAATTCACCACGCCGCTTCTGTGCTGTACCATGTCCTGTCACATCAACCCCGCCGGAGCCCACCGCCCTCATGACCTTCTCCTTGCTGGAGACCGCCATCTTCCTCGCACTTGTCGCCGCTTCGGCCACACTGTTCTTTCTGCGCTTCGGCCCCACCCTCAAAAAAATCCTCACCTCGAAACGCGATCCGTCCTTCCACCTCGGCTCCCTCGCGCCGCGCGTTTTGAAGTTCACCTCCGAAGTCCTCTTCCAATCCAAAGTCATCTCGCAGCGCCCGCTCCCCGGCATCACTCACGCCTTCGTCTTCTGGGGCTTTCTCGTCTTCGCCCTCGTCTCCACCACCGACTTCCTCGAGGGCATCCACCTGCATCTGGTCTCCCGCGAGAGTTGGTTCGGCCATTTCTATTTCGGATTTGCCGCCATCTTTGCTGTCTTCGTCGGCGTCTCCATCGCCTATCTTGCCTTCCGGCGTTTCGTCCTCCGCCCCAAAGCGCTCGGCAAGCTCTCTTACGAGTCAGGATTTATTGCCCTGCTCATCTTCACCCTCATGGTCTCCTTCATCGCCACCTTCGTTCCCGGCTATGAAAATTCCAAGCCTCTGTGGTGGATTCACATCCTCACCATCCTCATCTTTCTCCCGCTCATCCCCCACACCAAGCATCTCCACCTCATCCTCAGTCCCTTCGCCATCTTCTTCGATCGCCCCGGCTTCTCCGACATCCCGCCGCTGGTCGGCGACGAAGACTTCGGCCTCGTCACCGGCAAAGACATCACCCAGATCATCGCCCTCCAGGCCTACTCCTGCGTCGAGTGCGGCCGCTGCACCGAGCACTGCCCCGCCAACAACACCGGCAAGGAGCTCAACCCGAAAGAGATCGCGCTCGGCTTCCGCCGCTACCTCAACGATGTCGGCCCCCACAGCGAGCAGCCGCTGCTCGGAAAATATCTCTCTCAAGACGCCGCCTTCCAGTGCACCACCTGCGGCGCCTGCGAATTCCAGTGCCCCGTCGGCATCCAGCATCTGCCCATGATCATTGGCCTGCGTCGCGGCGCGGTCAACACCGGCAACTGGGACGATGAGCAGGGCACCAACCTCTTCCTCAACCTCGAGCGCAACGGCAACGCCCTCGGCCTCTCCTCATCGGAGCGCGAAAAGTTCATCCAGAAACAGCAGTTCCCCATCTTCGACGGCACCCAGGAGTATTGCCTCTGGCTCGGCTGCATGGGCGCCTACGACCCCAAGGGCCGCGAGATCATCTCCTCCTTCGCCCGCGTCATGAGCTACCTCAACGTCATCTTACGGCGTTCTGCAGAAGGAAAAATGTACCGGTGATCCCGCCCGCCGCCTCGGCAACGACCTCGCCTTCGGCATGATGGCGGAAGAAAATCTCGAAAACCTGCGCACCAATAACGTGAAGAAAATCGTCTCCATCTGTCCCCACTGCGTCCGCACCATCCAGACCGACTGGAAGGAGTACGGCGCCTCCCCCGAGATCGAGCACCACAGCGAGTTCATGGCCCGCTACAAAGACAAGCTCCCCACCGACGCCGACACCGGCCAGAAGATCGTCTACCACGACCCCTGCTACCTCGGCCGCTACCGCGACGTCTACGAGCAGCCGCGCGAAATCGTCCAGCAGTTCGGCACCCTCGTCGAACCGCCCCGCACCCGCGAAAAGAGTTTCTGCTGCGGAGCCGGCGGTGGCCTCGCCTTTCTCGGTGAAGAAAAAGGTCAGCGCGTCAGCGTGAATCGCGCCGAAGAACTCGCCGCCACCGGCGCCCAGGTCATCGGAGCCGCCTGCCCCTTCTGCAACACCATGTTCCGCGACGCCCTCGCCGCCATGCCTGAGGGAACCGCGCCGCAACTCCTCGACATCGCCCAGATTGCCGCCGCCTCTCTCCCCCTCGTCACCACGATCTCTCCCGCTCCGCCTCTCAGTGCCCCGCAATAGCGGCTCGCAGAAATCGAGGCAACCTCGCTCCCCCCATCGCATCCCATTTCTCAATAGTTAAGAGGCACTCGCATTCAAATTCTCCCCTCGCAGTCCCCCACGCAGTCCCCCGCGTTCGGCATGGCAATCTTCATCGCCACCGGACGCTCCCGCCCCGTCAGCCCACCTCCTATCCCATCCAGCCTCTTACCCAGACCCGCCGGAGGGCGGGTCTGCGTCTGCCTGCCGCATGCAGGCCTCATCCCACCCACTAAAATCAAGATTTGCAGCATGCCGTCCCCCAAATCAGCGCACACGCGCCTCGCACGACCACGAAGAATCAACCTCCGCCGCTGCAATCGCCGCTGACTCCTCGAAACACCCCCTAACCATATCCCGCCTGGCAAAAACTCCCCTGGCTCATGCACGGATTCTCCACCCGCTCCGGCGGCCTCACCACCATCTACTCCCCCGATCGCTCCGCCGCAGAACTCAACCTCGGCTTCACCGCCTCCGACACCAGGCGCAATGTCGAACGCAATCGGCGCCTCTTTACCGGCTCGCCTCTGCCCTCCTCAAAATCCGCCGGCAAGCAGCCGCAGCTCGCCACCCTCCGCCAGATTCACTCCGACCTCATCCGCGAAGCCTCACCCGCCGGCGCCGCCCAGCGCGCCGCCCTCGCAGGCGACGGAATCACCACCGACCAGCCCGGCCTCCTGCTCGCCATCCAGACCGCCGACTGCATCCCCATCCTCATCGTTGACCCGGTCAACCACGCCGTCGCCGCCTTCCACGCCGGCTGGCGCGGCACCGTTCGCCGCATCGTCGAAAAAGGAGTCGGCCTCATGCGCCTCCGCTACGGCTCCGACCCGGCAAAGTTACTCGCCGCCATCGGCCCCGGCATCGGCCCCTGCTGCTATGCCGTCGGCGAAGAGGTGATCAGCGAATTCACCTCGCAGTTTGCCTACGCGCCTAAGCTCTTCCGCGAGGTCTACGACCTCGACCCCATCAAAGAGAAATATCCCATGCTGTTTCTCACCGCGCGCGCGCCCGGCCACTCCAACCTCGGCCCCCAGACGCACCTCGACCTCTTTGAGGCCAATCGCCGCCAGCTGCTCGACGCCGGAATCAAAGCCAAAAACATCTGGCTATCAGGGGAGTGCACCGCCTGCTCCACCGGCAAATATTTCTCTCACCGCGCCGAACGCGGCTTCACCGGTCGCATGATGTCAGCCATTGGTCTGCGCTAACTAACCCCTACATCGCAGGCGGATGATGCGGGTCCACTGCTTCCGGTGCCTTCTCTGCAGCCGCCGCAGCCGGCCCGCCCGTGTTCACCATATCCCGCAGCTCTTTGCTCGGCTTGAAATACGGCACGCGCTTTGCCGGAACCTCGACCGTCGCGCCCGTCTTCGGGTTCCGCCCCGTCCGCGCATTCCTCTGCCGCGTCCTGAAGCTCCCAAATCCCCGGATCTCCACCTTATCGCCCGTCCGCAACGCACCCACGACGGACTCGAAAATGGTCTCCACAATGACCTCGGCATCACGCCGCGTCAAATCTCCCAGCCGGGTTACTTCTTCAACTAATTCCGCTTTCGTCATGGGCTCTTCCAGGCTCCTTCCCTCATAGTAGTCGCATTTTCCAGCCCCTAAGTCACCCAAAATCAGTCTGAATGCCAGCACCACCTTGGTTCCCTGCCTCGCCGCCGTCCCCCTGCCCCGTCTTTACTTCCAGAGGAAATAAAATCCCGGGTTCTCCTCCATCGCCTTTGACACCATCTTCGCCGGATTCAAAATGCTCAGGTCCGTGTCCCCCGCCACCACATCCAGCAAGCCGCGCCGCGGCTTCACCGGACGCACCACATTCGGCTCGCCCTTGATCCCCACGCTCTCCGCCGTGTCCATCAGGCAGTCCCGAAACGTCCCGACCTTATCAATCAAATGCATCGGTAGCGCCTGCTGGCCCGTCCACACCCGCCCGCTCGCGATCGGCTCGATGGTGCTCACCGGCATCTTCCGCCCCTTGGCAACATCGTCAATAAATTGCTGATGCATGTTGTCAATCAGGCTCTGCAAATACGCAGCCTCGGCCGGGGTTGGGTCCCGGGTCGGCGTTCCCGCCTCCTTCAAATCGCCGGCTTTGAAGGTCACCTGCTTCAGCTTCGCCCACTTCATCAGCTCGCCGTAATTTACCCACTCCGCGATAACGCCGATCGAGCCGACAACGCTTGCCTGGTTGGCATAAATCTTGTCCGCCGCCGACGCAATGTAATACGCCCCGCTCGCCCCCACGCTCTCAATCGAGACCACGATCGGTTTCTTCTTCTTCTCGCGTATCTCCAGCACTTCGTGGTAAATCTCCTGCGACGCCGCCGCGCCTCCGCCCGGAGAATTGACGTGCAGGATGATCGCCTTCACCGAATCGTCATCGGCGAACTTGTGCAGGTCGTTTTCCGTGTCCTCTGCCGAGAGAATCACGCCGTCAATGTCCACCACCGCGATGCTTCCCCCGCTAAATGCCCGGAACCCGTCATCGCTTCCGCTCGAGCCGCCAATCATCCACGCCATCCAGAAAATCGCGCAGAAAAACAGCAGAAATACTCCCCCACCTATGCCCAGCCACAACCAAAGCGACCGGTGACTCTTCTTTTGCTCTATCAATGGCTCCACGCTCTACCCGCCTTTAGCGCAGTGTAACGGAAAAATCTCGCTCTTACTCGCCCAACCGCGTCTAACTATTGACGTATTATGAATCGGGCCGCGTCACGCCGAGCTATGTCCAATTGCGAATCCCATCCCGCCTATAGCATCATCATCCCCGCCTTCAACGAGGCGGCGCGGATTGGGAGCTGCCTCACCGAGGTCCTGCGCTGCCTCGACTCCCAGCACTGGGACGCCGAGATCATCGTGGTCAACGACGGCTCGCGCGACCGCACCGCCGCCATCGTTCAGGAATTCGTCGCTCGCGATCCCCGCATCCGCCTCGTCGAAAATCCCGGCAACCGGGGCAAGGGCTACAGCGTCCGCCGCGGCTTTCAGCAGTCATGCGGCGAGATTGTCATGTTCACCGACGCCGACCTCTCCGCGCCGATGGAAGAGGCCAGCCGCCTCTTCGCCGCCATCAGCGACGGCGCCGACATCGCCATCGGCTCGCGCTGGCTCGAGAGCACCCGCCAGACCATCCGTCAGCCCTGGTATCGCCAGTTGTTTGGCCGCTGCTTCAATCTCGTTACCCGCGGCGTCATGGGCCTGCACTACGCCGACACCCAGTGCGGATTCAAGGCCTTCCGTCGCGACCCCGCCCTCCGCATCGCCCGCCTGCAACGCATCGAGCGCTGGGGCTTCGATCCGGAAATGCTCTTCCTCGCCGGCAAGATGGGCTACTCCGTCCGCGAAGTCCCCGTCACCTGGGCACACGATGAGCGCTCCCGCCTCAGCTACCTCAAAGACGGAATCAAGATGATTGAGGACATGGCCCGCATCCGCTGGTACTCACTCACCGGCGCCTACACCGCACCCGTCGGCGCGCAGGAAGTCGTCACCCGCCGCGCTCCCGCCCGGAGCCCATCCCGCCCCGAAGCCATAGCCCATACATCCGCGTCGCTCGGCGCACTTGACCTGTGGAGACGACTAACTCGCGATCGCCTCGTCCGGGCTCAGCACCGGCGTCGGACGCCTCGGCTGTCCCTTCGGAACCAGCTTCACCCCTACCTCGCCATCCTGCTCTATATAGAAGGAGACGTTGCACTCCCCGCACAGCCAGAAGTGCTCCAGCCGCCTGCCCCGCTCCTCGGCAGTCTCCGCCTTCGGCACTTCAAAGAGAAATATGCGGCCCTCCCGCAAATAGTGCAGCGGCTTGCCGCATGTCGGATTCGCACACTGTGTAACCATAAACACCACCAGATTTTCGGTTGTAATAATTCAGTTGCCGTTACCGCCGGACTTTCCCCTCGCGATATTGCGCGGGCGCGTAACTCCATTAAGACGCCGCGTCCCACCCATCCGTTGCCAATTTTCTGTGAAAAGAAAATTGCTATCGCCTCACTCCCGACCCTACTCCCAACTTCACCTCGTCCCATGCGACAATCGTCAGTCGAACTCCGAAGTCCAATACATTTGCAAGACAACCCCCGGTCTTACTTCCCCGGGCCTAACTCTCAGGAGCCGTCCTTGCTTCGTTCCACCTTCATCGCGCTTTCAACTAACAAGCCGCTCCGCCGTTTCTCCGAGCGCTCTGCCGTCGGCCGCCGCCTCTCCAGCCGCTTCGTCGCCGGCATGGAGATTGACGAAGTCATGCGCGCCGCCCTCTCCCTCCAGAAACTCGGCATCGCCTCCACCCTCGATGCCCTCGGCGAAAGCGTCCACTCCGCCGAAGAAGCGCAAAAGCACGCCACCACCTACCACAAGCTCCTTGACGGAATCACCAAACACAAACTCACCGACTCCAACGTCAGCCTCAAGCTCACCCAGATGGGCATGGACCTCGACCCCTCCCTCGCCGAATCCGTCGTCCGCGACCTCACCGCCCACGCCGTCCAGGCCAACAGCTTCGTCCGTGTGGACATGGAGGGCTCCCCCTACACCCAGGCCACCATTGACCTCGTCCGCCGCGTCCACTCACTGCCCGATAATCGCGGCCGCATCGGCACCGTCATCCAGGCCTACCTCTATCGCTCCGAAGCCGACATCACCGCGCTCGTCGCCGACGGCATCCGCATCCGCCTCTGCAAAGGCGCATATAAGGAGCCGCCCGATCTCGCCTTCCCCGCCAAAAAAGACGTGGACGCCAACTACCTCAAACTCACCCGCCAGCTGCTCACCAGCGGCATCTTCCACGGTCTGGCGACTCATGACGAGGCCATCATCCGCGACACCAAGCGCTTTGTGGATGAGAACAGAATCTCCCGCGACTCCTTCGAGTTCCAAATGCTCTACGGAATCCGCCGCGACCTCCAGCACGCCCTCGTCAAAGAAGGCTTCCGCATGCGCGTCTATATTCCCTTCGGCCCCGAGTGGTACCCCTACTTCATGCGCCGCTTAGCCGAACGCCCGGCGAACGCCATCTTCATCGCCAAGCAATTTTTCCGGAACTAATTATGGTCCGCCACTTCCTCATCTCCGGCCGCGTGCAAGGCGTCGGGTTCCGCTGGTTCGTGCAGCGCGAAGCCGCCCAGCTCCACCTCCGCGGCTGGGTCCGCAACACCGATGACGGTCGCGTCGAAGTCGTCGCCTCAGGCGACGAAGCTGAACTCGCCAAACTCCGCGCCGCCCTCGAACGCGGCTCCCGCGGCTCCCGCGTGGATCGCATCCACCACCACGAGCTCGCAGACGCCGAAGACTCCAACCTCGGCCCCTTCACCATAGACGGCGCCTGGTAACAACCACGCCGCCTCGCATTGCCGCCATTCGCTTTTGCCCTCCGCCGCCCCGCATGCAAAAATCATCTGCATGTCCGACGCCTTCAATCCCGACCACCTCAAGCAGCTCATCCGCAACGTTCCCGACTTCCCCAAGCCAGGAATTCTCTTCTACGACATCACCACACTCCTCCGCGACAAAGTCGGCCTCGCCACTCTGATTGACGCTCTCGCCGACCACTACCTCGACAGCAAAATTGACCTCGTTATAGGAGTCGAAGCCCGCGGCTTCATCTTTGCCCCCGCCCTCGCCTACCGCCTCAACGCCGGCTTCGTTCCCGTTCGCAAGCCTAAGAAGCTCCCCGCGAAGACCTCCGCCATCACCTACGACCTCGAATACGGCACCGACACCCTCGAGATCCACGAGGACGCCGTTACCTCCGGCCAGCGTGTCCTGCTGGTTGACGACCTGCTCGCCACTGGCGGCACCATGGCCGCAACCGCTGAGCTCGTCCGCCGCCTCGGTGCCGACATCGCCGGCGTCGCCTTTGCCGTCGAACTCGACTTCCTCAACGGCCGCCAGCGCCTTCCCGGCCTTGACGTTTTCTCCCTGCTCCACTACAAGGAATAACCGACAAGAAAGCTGCCGGCTGGAGGTTCTATGAACGCTCTGCACCTGGGCCAGCAAGATGAGATTGACGAGGAGCACGCTACACCGCAAGGTGTCCCCGCCAACTCCGAACAGCAACACGCAACCCCACAATCACCCATCCACGGCGGCCATGCGACGCCGCAGTCACAAGAAGAGGAAGAGAATTAACTAACTCAACCACTCCTCCCCCATTTTCGCTCTGGCAACACCCGGTAGAAAGACCATACTCAGGAGAAATCGCTATGGATCGCCGTCTTGCTTCTCTCGCCCTAACCGCTGCCCTGGTTCTCCCAACCGCTGCCCTCGCCCAACAAAGCTCGGAATCTTCCGCAAACCACGCTACTCCGCAGAAGACCCAGACCAGCACTCCCGCCGCCACCTCGACCGCCGCCAAGCCGACGACCGTCCACCACAAGCGCCGCAGGAAGAAATCCACCACCGCCGCCAAGCCGTCATCGAGCGCCGGCAAGACGACATGGCAGCTCCGCCTCCGCCGGCCGCGGGTGCAGTCTCGCCCGACCACGCCACCCCGCAGAGCACTCACGCGACTCCGCAATCGGCGACCAACAAATAGCTTCATCCCCAACTCGCACCGCCAGGCCCGGCGCTCTCTCCTCCTGTTGAGAATTTGCCCGGGCCTTTTCCTTTCCCCAAAATTCACATTTTCCCCGCGCCCAGCCTTGCTATCCTTGAGGTATGCCTACTAAGAAAGAGCTCCTCAGCCGGCCCATCCGGCACATTGACATCAAGCAGCACAACGTCGTCGCCCTCGTTGACGCCATGGACCACATGGCCTACACCTCGCGTGACCTCGCCCGCGCCGCCTCCATCTACGAGCGCATGCTCCGCGACCAGGACTGCGGAGTCATCCTCTGCCTCGCCGGCTCCCTCATCTCCGCCGGCCTCAAGCAGGTCTTCGTGGACCTCATCCGCAACAATATGGTGGACGCCATCGTCTCCACCGGAGCCAACATCGTTGACCAGGACTTCTTCGAGGCCCTCGGCTTCAAGCACTGGATCGCCGACGAGCTTTACAAGTCCGGCACCGAAGACTCCACCCTCCGCGAACTCATGATTGATCGCATCTACGACACCCTCATTGATGAGGAGGAGCTCCGCCACTGCGACGAGACCACTGAGAAAATCGCCAACGCCATCCCGCCGCGCCCCTACAGCTCGCGCGAATTCATCCGCGAGATGGGTGCCTACCTCGAACGCGAAGGCAAAACTCCCGCCAAAGGTGGCGCCGACTCCATCGTCCTCGCTGCTTACGAAAAAGATGTCCCCATCTTCTGCCCCGCCTTCAGCGATTGCTCCGCCGGCTTTGGCCTCGTCGCCCATCAGCACGCGCGGCAGGACAAGCCCAAAGTCTCCATTGACTCCGCCAAAGATTTCTACGAGCTCACCCAGCTCAAGATCGCCAATCCCACCACCGGCCTTCTTATGATCGGTGGCGGCGTGCCCAAAAACTTCGCGCAGGATATTGTCGTCGCCGCCGACATCCTCGGCACCGAAGCTCCCATGCACAAGTACGCCATTCAGATCACTGTCGCCGATGTTCGCGACGGCGCCCTCAGCTCCTCCACCCTCAAAGAAGCCTCCAGCTGGGGCAAGGTGGACACCACCTTCGAGCAGATGGTCTACAGCGAGGCCACCCTCGCCCTCCCGCTCATCACCGGATACGCCTTCCACAAACAGGCCCACGCCGCTCGCAAAGAACGCCGCTGGGCCCGCTTGCTTGAGCCCGTTACCGCCTGATCCCGTCCCCTGTCACTCCTCAACCATCGAGCATCAATCGCCCAACGGCCTCCCGAGGCCGTTTTTTACTGTCGGCCGTTTTTATTGTCGCGTTTATTGTCGGCCGTTTTTATTGTCCCTGCCCGCACCGCTTCCCGTGCCCCGCGGAACAATTTTTATCGTCCCTGATAGCCCGTTTTCTATTGCCCTCAACATCACTCCGGCCCTGCTGCAGGGTCAGTGCACTTTCGTTACTTTATGGGCACCACTTCCTCCCACATAATAGTCATACGCAAACGGCTCAATTAGAGTCAGTTGCGGTATCTGAGAATGAGATTTTCCACAACTGTTGCAGCTTTTCGTTGTCTCGCTTCACTTTCCGCATCGGCGGGTTTTTGAGAAAGGCCATTTCCCCCGTGAAGGGTACCCAACCTCGGATCACGCTGCTTGGTAGCGCCGCGGCGCTTCTGGCACTCTCCGCGCTGGCTGCCTACTCCTATGCCACTCTCAAAAACTGGCAGACCGACACTCGCCAGACTGACGCGCTCCACCATTCGCTCCAGGCCTGCGACGCCGTCCGCTCCCACCTGCAGGAGGCCGTCTACGCCGGGCTCGCCAGCCTTCACACCGGCGACCCGCGCTACGCCTTCGCCTACCAGCAGCAAAAGCAGGCGGTCGAATCTTCCCTCGTCCAGCTGCAGCAGACTCTCGCTGCCGCGCCCGATCAGGAGCAGCAACTCTCCTCCTTCCAGCACGGCACCAACACTCTCTTCCAGACCATTGACGCCCTCACCCTCAGCCAGCAGTCCGGCAACCCGCCGACCGAATCCATCCTCACCCTCACCGTCGCCAATCCCCGCGACGATCTGCTCGCGCAGTTGGATGGCATCGAGTCCGCGCAGCAGTTCCATCTCTCCGAACTCGAAGGCGTCACTCGCGGCTCCGTCCATCGCAATCTCTCCTTCCTCTCCGCCGGCCTGGCCTCCCTCATCGGGCTGCTCGGTCTCGGCGCCGTCCTCCTCGTGCTCGGCGCCTATCGCTCCTTCCGCACCGAGGCCTCCCTTCGCCGCATCAGCGAACTTCATCGCGCCGTCTTCTATTCCCCCGGCCAGCTCATCCTCACCTTCGACACCGCCGGACTCGTCACCTCCATCAATCCCACCGGCGAGCAGCTGCTCGGCTATCCCTCGACCGAAGCCGTCGCCCACATGCGCTTCGACGATCTCTGCATGCCCGGCGAAGCCCAGCGCCTCGCCCATGAGCTGAACCAGCGCCAGTCCGTTCCCCGCCCCGGAGCCAGCGCCGGCTCGCCGGCTCCCGACCTGCCCGCCGCCATCCTTCACTATGTCCAGCACGCGCAATCCACCGGAGCCCCGGCCCTGGAGATTCGCCTCCTGCGCAGCGACGGAGCCCCGCTCCCCGTCCAGCTCCATCTCTCCGCCATCTCCAGCCCCGCCGGCGCGGTCGCCGGCTTCGCTCTCATCGCCACCGATAACTCGGCCCGCATCATCGCCGAAATCTCAGCCCGCGAAAACGCCCGCCAGTATCGCGACCTCTTCGAGCAATCCTCCGAAATGATCTGCGCTCTCACGCCCGCCGGACGCTACCTCTACGCCAATCCCGCGTGGTTGCAAAAACTCGGCCTCAACTCCGCAGAAATGTCGGTCGCGCGCTTTGAGACTGTCTTCTCCGCCGAACAGCGGCCACTCGCCAACACTCTTCTCCGCCGCGCCCTCAGCGGCGAGGCCCTTGAAGCCATCCCGCTCCAGCTCCGCCGCGCCGACGGAACCATCCTCTACGCCGAAGCCAGCCTCGGCTGCCGCCACGTCGAAGGCGTTCCCGTCACCATCCGCTGCATCTGCCACGACATCACCGAGCTCCGCCGCCGCGAGACCCGCCTCGGCGCCGAACTCGCCGCCAGCGAAATCATTGCCCGCTCCTCCTCCCGCCCCACCGCTCTGCCCCTCGTTCTGGAAGCCATCGCCAAAGCCCTCGGCTGGGAGGCGGCCGATCTCTGGACCCTCGACAAGCTCGAAGCCGAGATGGAGCGCGAGGCCGTCTGGTACGGTGACAGCGTCACCAGCTCCGGCCCCGGCCCCGGCTCCGGTTCCGATGCGCCGCTGCCGCTCCGCCGCGGTCAGGGTCTTCCCGGCCTTGTCTGGCGCGAAGAATCCGGCGTCTGGCTCGAGGATTTTGAAACATCGCAGCCCCACGCCAAAGACGTCGCCCTCGCCACTCCACGTCCCGGCCTCCATAGCGGCTGGGGCGTTCCCGTTCGCTTTGAGGATCGCGTCATCGCCTCCATGCAGTTCTATTCCTCCGCCCGCATCCCCGTTGATCGCGACCTCATGACCGCGATGGAAACGGTCGGCTCCTCCCTCGGCCAGTTCATGGCCCGCTGCTCGCAGGATGAGCGCGTCCGCGACCTCGACCGCCAGAAGGAATCCATCCTCAACACCGTCGCTGAAGGAATCTACGGCACCGATCCCGACGGCCGCACCCTCTTCGTCAATCCCGCGGGAGCCAGCCTGCTCGGCGAGCCCGCCGCCGCCCTCACCGCGCAGGACCTTCACTTGCTCCTCCACGGCCACAAAAATTCCGGCTCCCCCTGCAACGAAAAATGCCGTCTGCTGCGCGCCCTCAGCGGCCGCGAAAGCTCTGCCGGACAGGACGCGCTCTATCGCCGCGACGGCTCCAGCGTCCCCGTCGAGTTTGCCGCCGCCCCCATGATGGAACATGGCCGCGTCGTCGGTACCGTGCTCTCCCTCCGCGACATCAGCCAGCGCCACGCGCTCGACCGCATGAAAGACGAGTTCGTCTCCACCGTCAGCCACGAGCTCCGCACCCCGCTCACCTCCATCCGCGGCGCCCTCGGCCTGCTCTCCGCCGGACTCCTCGGCGACATGTCTCCCAAGGCCGCCGAGCTGCTCCGCATCGCCGTCGCCAACACCGACCGCCTCGTCCGCCTCATCAACGACATTCTCGATCTCGAGCGCATGGAGTCAGGCCGCAGCGTCCTCCAGATTCGCGCCCTCGACATCGGCGACCTCGCCCGCCAGGCCGTCGAGACCATGCAGTCCATGGCCGTCGCGGCCGATATCCGTCTGGAATGCACCGCCCCCAGTTGCTCCGCTGAAGCTGACTCCGACCGCATTGTCCAGGTCTTCACCAACCTGCTCAGCAACGCCATCAAGTTTTCCCCCGCCGGCTCGCGCGTCTCTCTTACCGTCGAGCCCGCCGATTCCGAGGTCATCATCTCCGTCGAGGACCAGGGCCGCGGCGTCCCGGAAGACAAACTCGAAAGCATCTTCGACCGCTTCCAGCAGGTTGACGCCAGCGACTCCCGCCAGAAGGGCGGCACCGGACTCGGCCTCGCCATCTGCCGCACCATCCTGCAACAGCACGGCGGCCGCATCTGGGCCGAACGCAACCTCGCCCACGGCACCACCTTCCGCATCTTCATGCCGCGCACCCAGGACCACGCCGGCCTCGAACCCTCTCTGCCATCGACCGGCGACCTCTTTGCCGCTCTTGAAGAGACCGTGCTGGTCTGCGATGACGATCCCGCCAGCCGCGCCCTCGTCCGCCATCACCTGCAGCAGCACGGCTATCAGGTCGTCGAGGCTGGCCGCGGCGAAGAGGCCATCTCCCTCGCCCGTCAGCGCTCCTTCAGCGCCATCCTGCTCGATCTCAACATGCCCGGCCTCAATGGATGGGAGACGCTCAACCAGCTCAAGAACGATCCCGCTACCGCCGGCATTCCTGTCGTCATCCTCAGCGTCTCCGGCTCAGGCCCGCAGCCCGCAGCCGGCGAGATCAGTGGGTGGATTCAAAAGCCCATCAACGAACACGCGCTCCTCACCAGCCTCGGCGATGCGCTCCACGATGGTCCCGGGCTCTCCCAGGTCCTCGTCGTCGAAGCCGACGAACATCTCGCCGGCGCCATCGGCTCCAGCTTCGAACGCGCCGGTCTCCGCGTCTCCCACGCCAGCACTCGCAATCAGGCCATCCAGAGCTGCCAGCGCCTTCGCCCCGACCTCATGGTCCTCGACATCTCTCTCCCCGACGTGGACGGCATGCAAATCGTCGCCTGGCTCCGCCAGCACTACGAGCTCCACAAGGTCCCGCTCGTCGTTTATTCCGGCCGCGATGTCTCCCACGAAGAGATGTCCATGCTCGAACACGGCCCCACCCAGCTCCTCACCCGCGCCGGAGTCCAGCCCGCGGAGGTTGAAAGCTTGGTTCTCACCATGCTCCGCGGCGCTCATACCCATATCCAGGGGAGTGCCTTCTCTGTTACCACTTAAGCATGGGCCAGCAGTCAGCTTTCTCGCCCTCTCGCCCAATCCATGCACTCTGTTCTGATCATTGACGACGAAGAAGACATCCGCCAGGTTGCCGCGCTCAGCCTTGAGACCGTCGCCGGTTGGAACGTAACCACCGCCACCTCCGGCGCCGACGGCATCCGCCGCGCCATCGAACAACGCCCCGACGCCATCCTGCTCGATGTCATGATGCCCGGCATGGACGGCCCCACCACCTTCCAGCATCTGCAGCAGGACCTCCGCACCCGTTCCATCCCCGTGCTCCTGCTCACCGCCAAAGTGCAGGGAGCCGACCAGCGCCGCTTTGCCGACCTCGGCGTCGCCGCCGTCCTCTCCAAACCCTTCGACCCACTCACTCTCGCCCAGCAGATCTCTACTGCACTGGGCTGGCAGGCCTGAAGCAATGATGGGCATCGCGCCCGCGGGCGATCCTCTCGCCGACGCGCTCCTCGCGCTCTGGCAAAAATCTCTCCCCCTTTTTAGAACTCGCGTCACTACGATCGAGGCAGCTCTCACCGCTCTCGAGCGCGGCGACTGCTCTCCCCAGCTACGACAGGAGGCGGTGGACGAAGCCCATCGCCTCGCCGGGACCCTCGGTACCTTCGGCTATCCCCAGGGAACCGACGCCGCCCGCTTCATCGAACAGACCCTGGAAATTCGCGACGGCAAATTAAACGACTTGCCGCCGGAAGCTCTCGCCGCCATCCGCGGCCACATTCAGACTCTCCGCCAGGTCGTTGGCTAGCTCCCGCCCCTACAAGTGGTCATCGTCAAAAATCTCAGGCACCCCGAGAAAAGGATTCGTCTCCTGCTGCGCCTTGTCCACCCCGGAAATTCGCGCCACCTTCTGCCAGTTGTCCTTCCGCTCTCGCTCCACCAGCCAGCCATCCACCGGCATCCGCAGATATTTGCTTATCCCCACCGCATAGCCCTCGTACAATCCGCGCAGCTCGGTCAGTCTTCCCTCTGCCGCCTCTGACCGGTCGAGCACCAGTCCGGCCTGGCAAAGCTTCTTCGCGATCACAATATATTCGCCCTGGTGCAGCCGCTCGCTGCCTGCCGCAATCTGCGGACGCACCCCGAACACCTGCGCCAGATCCACCAGCGCGTGCCGCCCTATCGCATAGGTCAGCTGCGCCTGGCGCGCGCACTGCCCCTCAATCCCCGCCAGCAGCAGGGAACTCGCATCCAGTATCGCCACCAGCGCCGACACCCAGCTCTGGTTGTCGTGCTGCGACCGGAAATAGCACAAAATCGGATACGAAATGTGGCTCTCCAGCAGCTCCGCCGCCCACCGCTCCCACTTCTCCAGCAGTATCGCCAGGTCCTCTTCACCGCCCGGATAGCTGTGCCGCTTCAACAGCTCCATCCCGCTCGGCGGCGATCCGGCCCGCGAATCGAGCAGCGCAATATCCACCTCGCGCCGCGAAAACGCCCCATATAGCACCGGCAAATATCCGATCACCACCGCGAGAAATCCGAAGCCCAATCCCGACTCCATGATCAGCAGCACGCGACCAATCTCTCGCGTCGGAACCACGTCGCCCAGCCCCAGCGTGAACAGCGTCGTCCCGCTCACATAAATATCCGTTGCCAGGCCTCGCGGCGTCGTCGGCCCGCTCACCGGCGACCCCAGCCCGTAATACACCAGGCCAAATCCCACCACCATCAGCGTCGCCCACACCAGCAGCAGCATCAGCAACGACAGCGGCCCATAGAAGCTCAGAAACGTCTCCTGCCGCTTCTTGTTGCGGATCGAGTCCGAGATCGCTCCCCAGGGATGCCACGTCAGCACATAAAACAGCCGCGTCAGCCGAAACCGCCCCGATGCCCGCCGCGGCAAAATAATCGTCTCGAACGCATCCAGCAATACCGTCGCGACAAAAAATATCCCCAGCGCCATCGCCAGCACACGGATTATCGTCTGTTCCTGCATCCCGCACGTTCCCCTTCGCTGGGCTTTCTCTTGCTCGCCTCGCCCAGTCTAGTGCATTGTTCTACAGCAACCTCGCCGCCGCGTCACCCCGCCCCAGCATCCTCCGCTGCTAAACTCACCTCGTGCCCCGCTCCCCCTTCCTCTTCGACAAGCCGGCCCGCCGTACCCCGCGCTCCGCCTCACCAACTCCATCTCAAGATCCCGCCGCTTCAAATAACGACGCCCCCGCGCAGTCGCTCCTCCCCCTCGCCGGCCTCTCAGCCACGCCGCTCTCACTCACCGCCGCATCAGCTCGACGATCAGCGCGACGATCAGCGCGACGCCCCCGCTTCCACCGCCCCGCGCACCTGGACCGTCCGCGAACTCGTCGCCGCCCTCACTCGCCACGTCGAACAGGGCTTCCTCGATGTTCGCGTCGAAGGCGAAGTCTCCAACTGCCGCCCCGCGCCCAGCGGCCATCTCTACTTCACCCTCAAAGACGGCGACGCCCAGCTCTCCTGCGTCATGTTCCGCTCCCGCGCCCAGCTCCTCCGTTTCAATCTGCAGGATGGCCTCCAGGTCCTCGCCCGCGGCCGCGTCAGCGTCTACGAACCGCGCGGTCAGATGCAGCTCGTCGTCAACACCATCGCGCCCCTCGGCGACGGAGCCCTCCGTCTCGCCTTCGACCAGCTCAAGCAAAAGCTCTCCGCCGAAGGTCTCTTCGACGACGACCGCAAGCGTCCCCTGCCCCCCTTCGCCGTCAACGTCGGCCTCATCACCTCGCCCACCGGCGCCGTCGTCCAGGACTTTCTCAACATCGTCCACCGCCGCCATCGCGGCCTCAACGTGCTTCTCTATCCCGCCACCGTCCAGGGCTCTACCGCCGTCGCAGAATTTCTCGCGGCACTGGACTGGTTCCACTCCAACCCCGGCACCGTTGACCTCATCGTCCTCGCTCGCGGTGGCGGATCGCTCGAAGACCTCGCCGCCTTCAACGACGAATCGCTCGCCCGCGCCATCGCCGCCTCCCACGTCCCCGTCGTCTCCGCCATCGGCCACGAAACCGATTTCACCATCGCCGACTTTGTCGCCGACCTCCGCGCGCCCACTCCCTCCGCTGCCGCCGAAATCATCACCCAGCATCACTACCGCGTTGACGAGCGCCTCGCCCAGCTGCTCGACCGCAACCTCCGCGCCTTCCGCTATCGCATCATGCTCGCCCGCGAGCGCTTCAATGCCGCCGTCACCTCACGCCCTTTTTCCGGGATGCGCGACTTCTCCGCCCGCCGCCTCCAGCGACTCGACGAACTCTCCTCCCGCCTCTGCGACGCCTGGCGCCTCGACATCAAGCGCCAGCGCGAACGCCTCCAGTCACTCAACCTCCAGCTTTCTCCGCCCCACATGGCGCACCGCCTGCTCCTGGCTCGCACCCGCCTCGACCAGCTCGACAACCTCACCCGCCAGGCCGCCGCCCGGCGCATCGCCAGCCAACGCCAGCGCCTCTCCCCGCTCACCGCCCAACTCAACGCCCTCTCGCCGCAAGCCGTGCTCGAACGCGGCTATGCCCTCGTCTTCAACGCCCAGGGCGCGCTCCTCCGCGACGCCGCCACCCTCAGCCCCGGCGATGCCCTCAACACCCGCCTCGCCTCCGGCACCGTCCAAAGCACCATCCGCTCAACCGACCGCAATACTTGATTCACGCGAAACATTTATCCTCGTCATGATGCGCAAGCTCTTCGGAACCGATGGAATCCGTGCCGTAGCCGGGGAATTTCCCCTCGACGCCCCCACCATTGCCGCCACCGGTGCGGCTCTCGGCCATCAAATGCGTCGCCACACCGATCAGCCCCGCGCGCTCGCTCGGCACCGACACCCGGGAATCCAGCCCCTGGATCGCCGCCACCCTCGCCCAGGGCCTCGCCGCCGCCGGCGTCTCCGTTGACTTTGCCGGCGTCCTCACCACCCCCGGCGTCGCCCATCTCACCCACTCCCTCGGCTACCAGGTGGGCATCGTCATCTCCGCCTCGCACAATCCCTGGCGCGATAACGGCATCAAGATATTCGGCCACGACGGTTACAAATTAGCCGACTCCGTTGAGCTCGAGATTGAGGCCGGCATCTTCTCCTCTCTTGAAAAGGCCTTTGCCGAAGCCGTCACCACCCCGCCCCCGTCCCGCCTCATTCCCAATCCCCAGGACGCGCATCAATACGTCACCTGGCTGCGCTCCCAGGTCCCCAACCTCAACCTCACCGGCTGGAAGATTGTCCTCGACTGCGCCAACGGGGCCGCCTCCCACATCGCGCCCGCTCTCTTCCACACCCTCGGCGCCGACCTCGTCTCCACGCATGCATTGCCTAACGGCCGCAACATCAATGAGAACTGCGGCGCCCTGCACCCCGAAATCGTCGCCCATGAAACCGCCACCAACCAGGCCGCCCTCGGCATCACCTTTGACGGCGACGCCGACCGCGTTCTCTTCGCCGACGCCCACGGCCATCCCGTCAATGGCGACGGAGTCCTTCTGCTCGTCGCCCGCCATCTGCTCGCCCAGGGCAGGCTCGCCGCCAACACCGTCGTCGCCACCACCATGTCCAACATGGGTCTTGAGGCCGCCCTCTCCCGCTCGGGAATCAAAATGCTTCGCGCTCCCGTCGGCGACAAATATGTTCTCGAAGAAATGCGCCGCTCCGGGGCCGTCCTCGGCGGCGAACAATCCGGCCACATCATCTTCCTCGATCGCGCCACCACCGGCGACGGATTGCTCACCGCACTCGTCGTCGCAGACATTCTCGCTGCCGCCGGCCGCCCGCTCCACGAGTTGATCGGCGACCTCGTCGTCTACCCCCAGGTCATTCAGAATGTCCGCGTCAACGACAAGCCGCCGCTCGACTCCATCCCCGCCGTCTCCCAGGCCATCCGCTCCGCCGAATCCGCTCTCTCCGGCCGCGGCCGCGTCGTCGTCCGCTATTCAGGCACCGAAAAACTCGCCCGCGTCATGATCGAAGCCGAAGACGAAGCCGCCATGCGCGACCACACCGCCCGCATCATCGCCGCCATTCAGTCCGCCATCGGCATGGACTAGCCTTCGCCGGCTCTATTCGAGGTCCCGCCAGTTCTCCCCCACGCCCACATCGGCCACCAGCGGCACCTTCAGCTCGATCACGTTCTCCATCATCTCCCTCACCAGCACCCGCATCTACTCAGCCTCGTCGCCGGGGACATCAAACACCAGCTCATCATGCACCTGCAGCGTCATCCGCGATCGCAGCCCGCGCCCGCCATCTCCGCGTCCAGCCGGATCATCGCCAGCTTGATCAGATCCGCCGCCGTACCCTGCAGCGGAGTGTTCACCGCCGTCCGCTCGGCAAATCCCCGCATGTTCGCATTGCTGCTCAAGATGTCCGGAATCGGCCGCACCCGCCCAAACAATCGTCCGCACCTGCTGCGTCTGCCGCGTCTCCTCAATCGTGCGTGTCAATAAACGTCGCGCACGCCCGCGTATCGCTCAAAGTACCGCCCGATATACATCCGCGCTTCGTGCTGATCAATTCCGATGTTCTGCTGCGCCAGCCCAAACGCCGAGATGCCATACACAATGCCGAAATTGATCGCCTTCGCCCGGTCGCGCGTCTGTTTGTCCATCGCCTCCGGCGCAATCTCAAAAACCTCCGCCGCCGTCAGCGTGTGAATGTCGTGTCCCTTGCGATACGCCTCGACCAGCAGCGGGTCTTCGGAGAAATGCGCCAGCAATCGTAACTCGATCTGCGAATAATCCGCCGACAGCAGCACATTTCCCGGCGCCGCCATAAATGCTGCCCGAATCTCCCGCCCCAGCTCTGTCCGTATTGGAATATTCTGCAAATTCGGATTCGTCGAAGACAGCCGCCCCGTCGCCGTCCCCACCTGGTTGAACGTCGTATGCACTCGCTGCTCCGCATCCACCAGCAGCGGCAGCGCATCGGCATAATTCGACTTCAGCTTCGCCAGCCCGCGAAACTCCAGCACCAGCCGCGGCACCGCATGATGCTCCGCCAGCTCATCCAGCACATCCTGCGCCGTCGAAATCACCTTGCCCTTGCCATACTTCAGCGGCTTCGGCAGACCCATCTTGTTAAACAACACATCGCCCAGTTGCTTCGGCGAATTGATGTTGAACCGCTGCCCCGACATCTCGTAAATTTGCTCGCTCAGCACCGCCATCTCGCCCGTCATCCGCCGCGAAATCTCTCCCAGCACGCCGGCATCAATTCGCACGCCCTCGCGCTCCATCCGCAGCAGCACCGGCGAAAGCGGCAGATCAATCTCCTCATACGTCTTCAGCGATTCGCTCGCACTCACATGCTTGCGCAACGGCGCCGCCAGCTGTCCCACCGCCGCAGCCGCTTCCATCACCGCCTCGTCGCCCGCCTTGCCCAGCGCTCTGCCTGAAAATCGCGCCTTCACATCCGCCAGCTTGTGACTGCCATGCGTCGGATTAATCAGATACGAATACAGCATCACGTCATCCCGCACCCCCGCCAGCTTCAGCCCGCGGTCTTCCATCACCCGCTGCGTCGCCTTGGCATCATGCACCTGCTTCGCGATCGCCGGATTCGCCAGCGCCGCCCGCACTCCCGCCCCAGCCTCGCTCAATAGATCCACCCGCAGCACCGTCTGCACACTCCCGCTTTCTGATGCCTTCCTCCGAATCGCTCGCGGCCTCGCCCTCAACTCCCGCCCATCAGCCCCGCCCACAGCACTCGGCGCCTTCTCCGCCTCCCTCGGCTTCTCCGGCGTCGCGCTAAAATCCAGCGACATTGACCCGTCGCCGGACCCTCGCCCTGCTCCTCCTCAGCCCCTCCGCACTCTCTGCCGTCGCCACTTCCGCCTCGAGCGCAATCGCCAGCCCCCGCGTTGCCGCCGCAGCCAGCAGCTCTTTCACCTCTGCCGCCGTGGGAGTCCGTCACATACTCGACCTCAGCCTCCGGCGCCACGCTCACTGTCGCTGTCGCCGCCCCGCCTTCGCTCACCGCCCCTGCAGCTCGCAACAGCACTTCCCGGACTCAGCGCCTTCAGCAGCGTCGTAAATTCCAGCTCCGCATGAACAGCGCGCGGCTCGTCTCCACGTCCTGCTCCCGCACCCGCATCGCCTCAAGCTCCAGCTCCATCGGAATCGTGCAGTGGATCGTCACCAGCTCCTTGCTCAACATCACCGCGTCGCGATTATTTTCAAGCGACTCGCGATAACGACTTCCGCTTCACCTCCGCCGCATGATCCAGCGCTCCCTCCACCGTCCCAAACTGCTTGATCAGCTCGACCGATCCCTTGTCGCCAATCCCCGGCGCGCCCGGAATGTTGTCCACCGAATCCCCGCGCAGCGCCATCACATCCATCACCCGGTCCGGCAGCACGCCCAGCACTTCCTCAACCTTCGCCGGATTCAGCACCAGGTTGTCCTTCACCGGATTCAGTATCAGCACGCGCTCCGTCACCAGCTGCATCATGTCCTTGTCATTCGACACGATGTAAACCGGATGCCCCGCCTCCTCGCCCTGCCTGCGCCAGCGTCCCGATCACGTCATCGGCTTCGTAGCCCTCATAAAAAAGTATCGGGATTCGGTACGCCTCCAGCGCCCGCCGAATGTATGGCAGCTGCTGCGCCAGGTCCTCCGGCATCGCCGCGCGATTGGCCTTGTAGCCGCCGTAATCAACGTCTTCAAACGTCTGCGTCTTCACGTTGAATTTCTTCACCGTCGCCAGCGTCCGCGCCCGCTCGTCACGAAACACCGGCGCGCTCACGTCAAACACCGCCGCCAGATACTCCGGCGCAAAATCCGCCCGCAGCTTGTTCAGCATGTTGATGAAGACATACGTCGCCGCCGTCGGCACGCCCGTCCGCGTGCTCATCGGTCGCGTCCGCTGCATCGCGTGATACGCGCGAAAGATGAATGACATCGCGTCCAGCAGAAAAATCGCCGGCTTCACGCCGCCAGCGTCCGCCGCGCCCTTTACCGCCGCATTCTTCTCCAGCCGCTTTTCGTTTGCTGTTTTTTCCGTTGCCCGCGCCATGCTGCCTTCCACCCAAGTCTATCCGTCAGCCGATCCACAGGCAGTCGCCGTAGGAGAAAAACCGGTAGCCCTCCGCCACTGCATGCTCATACGCCGCCATCACCCGCTCCCGCCCCGCAAACGCGCTCACCAGCATCAGCAGCGTTGATCTCGGCAGATGAAAATTGGTCAGCATCGCTCCCACCACCAAAAACTCCGCGCCGGGATACAGAAAAATATCCGTCCGCCCGCTGTGCGGCTCCATCCGCCCGACTCGTCGCGCGCAATGTTCCAGCGTCCGCACCACCGTCGTCCCCACGGCAATCACGCGCCGCCCTTCTCTCCGCGCCGCTTCAATCGCCGCCGCCGTCGCTGCCGGCAGCGTGTACCGCTCCTCGTGCAGCCGGTGCTCCTCCACCCGCTCTTCCGTCACCGGCTGAAACGTCCCCAGCCCCACATGCAACGTTACGAATGCAATCTCCACCCCGCGCGCCCGCACCGCCGCCAGCATCTCGTCCGTAAAATGCAGTCCCGCCGTCGGCGCCGCCACCGATCCGCGCTCCCGCGCATACACCGTCTGATAGCGCTCCCGGTCACTCGCCTCATCTGCCCGGTGAATGTAAGGCGGCAACGGCACATGCCCCAGCGCCTCCAGCCGCGCCCAAAAATCAGCGCACTCCTCAAACCGCAGCGTCCGCTCTCCGTTCTCCCCCGCCGCCAGCACCTCGGCCTCCAGCCTCGCAGCCCCTTCACCCTCATGCTGGATTTCAAAGACTACGCGCGCTCCCGCATGCAGCTTTCGTCCCGGCCGCGCCAGCGCCGTCCACGTCCACTCGCCCGTCTGCTCCAGCAGCAACACCTCGATGCGACCCTCCGCCAGCCTTCCGTCCGCCAATCGCCGCCGCCCCAGCAGCCGCGCCGGCAACACCCGGCTGTCATTCATCACCAGCACATCGCCTGCCCGCAGCAACTCCGGCAGCTCGCGAAACCAGCGGTCCTGCCACTCCCCGGTCTGCCCGCTCCATCGCCAGCATGCGCGAGCCTCCGCGCTACCGCCGGCGGCTCCTGCGCGATCAACTCCTCCGGCAAGTTATAGTCAAAATCCGATACGTTCATTTACTGTTACCAATGCCCGCGCTCTGCGGCGCAGCCGCGCCCGCTCCACCGCCGCCTCAACTTCTGCCCGCTTGCTCTTCCCGCGCCGCCTCGTCCAACTCTCCTGCAACCGGCACCACCCGCGCAAAACTCACCACCGCCCGTGAAAATGGCTTGGGAATCGAGAAACTCGTCCCACGCTCTTCAGCTTCCACGCCGATACGGGATGCACATAAAACGCGCCGACCCATCCCGCGCTCGTCATCTCTGCCAGCCGCACCGCCCCGCCTTCGCCTTGTAAACCGGCCCTCGCGGCCCGTCCGCCGTGAACGCCACATTCGATCCCGCGCGAAATTGCTTCTCGTGCCGCCAGCAGAGCCGCGCTGCCTCCCCGCGAACTCGACCCCCGCACCGCCGATAAATCCCAGCCTCTCCACCGTCCGCGCAATCAGCTCGCCATCATAGCTCCGGCTGATCAATATCGCGATGTGCCAATTACTAAATAGATGCGCCGCGCCGCAGCAGCGAGCGATGCCAGAAGCAATAAATCCCGGGCGCGCTGTCCTTTCTCTGCTCAAACGCCTCCCGGCTCGATGATGTCACGGTAACGCAGCGTCGCTCCCAGCACGCCCAGCAGCAGCGCCATCATCGCGCGGAACCACCGCCAGCCCCAGCATCGCAAATCCCGTCACCAGATTCGCCGCTGCGCCCTCTCGCCTCACCGGCTTCATTCTAGGCGTAACGCAGCCAGCGCAAAAGCTCCGGCAGCGTCGGCCTCTTGCCATACATCAGGATGCCCACCCGATAAATTCGCGCCGCAACCCACAGCACTCCCCAGATTGCCAGCACCATCAATGTCAGCGATAACGCAATCTGCCACGACTGGCGGCGTTTGCGCCAGTCATGCCGCAGGAACATTGCCATCGGCGGCGTCGGCGGAAACAGCGAGAGAAACACCGAGTAAGCCGCATTCGGCGAGCTCAAGATGTACGCACGAGACAATATCGCAACCAGCATCGGCATCACGAGCGCAAAGCTGAACTGCTGCACCTCCTGCTCCGCATTTAAGCTGGCCCCGCAGGCCGCTGCCACCGCGCTGTAAAACGCGAAGCCCAGCAATAAATAAACGCAAAATCCTGCTACCTGCAGCGATGACACTCCGAGATGGATCGGCGCACCTCCGGCTCAGCCGGGTCCCAGAGCAATTCCTCACAGCCAGCACTCCCAGCAATATCCAGATCGCAATCTGCGTCAGCGCCGCCGCGCCCACCCCATCATCTTGCCCGCCATCATGTCGCTCGGCTTGCACCGTCGCGAGCATAACCTCAAAAATCCGCGACGTCTTCTCCTGGATCACCGATCGCGCCACATTCATGCTGAAAAATGTCACGGTAAAATACAGCAGCAACACCATCAGATACGCCGCCCCAGAAGGATTGCCCCGAGTCCGAGGTCACCACCTTGCCGTTTTTCACCTGCTGCGTCTGGACCGTCACCTGCTTCATCACGTTATCCACGTCCGCCTTGTGAAAGCCGTTGCTCTTCAAGCTGCATGCCGCACCTGCGCATTGTTCACCGCGTCCTGTATCCGGCTGGTGAAAACATGTCCGCCGACGAACGCGTGTATACGTCACCTCCGTCGCGTCCCGCATTCCTGCGGCTGGTCCAGCCACAGATATCCGTCCAGCTGCTTGTCGTCCACCCGCCGCAATTAGCGCATCTTGTTGGCTTTATCCGCCGGCGCAATCACATCTGCCTGGATCGGCGCCGCCTTGCTGGCCGCCAGCTCGTCGCTCACTTCCAGCGCCAGGTCCGCGTCGTTGCTGCCGATCACAATGTGCTTATCGCCGCCAGATGCTGCGTCGTCAGATAAATCGCGAAGATGGACAGAGCCATCACTGCCGGAATCATCAGGGTCATGAATCACAAACGCCTTGCTCCGCACCCGCTCGAGGTATTCGCGCTTCGTGATCAGCCAGCGTGTTATGCACGCGCTCTCCCTCCCACCGTCTCGATAAAAATCTCTTCCAGCGACGGCTCCATAACCTCAAATTTGTGCACCCTCACTCTCTGCATGATGTCCCGCAACAGATTCTGCGCATCCGCGTCCGGCTTCAACTTCAACTCCGCGTGCCCGCCATAATCGCTCGCCTCCGCAATGAGTCGGATCCGCAGGAAAATCCGTCTGCCCCTCATACTCCACCAGCACGCGGTTCCGCGGATAGCGCGACTTGATCTCCCGCATACTGCCCTGCAGCACCGCCTTGCCGCCATCAATCAGGCAAATGCGAGTCGCACAGCTTCTCCACCTGGTCCATCCGGTGCGTCGAAAACAAAATCGCCTTCCCCGCCTTCTTCTGCTCCAGCAGCGTGTCCTCCAGCAGCGTCGCATTCACCGGATCCAGCCCCGAGAACGGCTCATCCATGATGATCAGCTCCGGTTCATGCAGCAGCGTCGAGATAAATTGGATCTTCTGCTGCATCCCCTTCGACAGCTCTTCGGTCTTCTTTGGCAGCGCCTCGGCAATCTCCAGCTTCTCCGCCCACATTCTTTGACCGCCGCTGCGCCTCGGCCGCATCCAGCCCATGCAGCTTGCCCGAAGAACACCAGCTGGTCCAGCACCTTCATTTTTTTGTACAGCCCGCGCTCTTCCGGCAGATACCCCACCCGCGCCAGCGACCTTCCGCTCAAACGGCTTCCAAACAACCGCAACCGTCCCATTGTCCGGCATCGTGATCCCGATCATCATGCGGATGCTCGATGTCTTTCCCGCGCCATTGGGCCCCAACAGCCCAAACATCCGCCCGCCGGAATCGAAAGGCTCAATTGATCCACGGCGACTTTCGTCCCGTACGCACTTCGAGATACTGGTCCAGCTCAACAATTGCCATCAATAGTTTCCCGGCATCGCAAAGTTTAACAAACCTCCGCGAATTCGCCGCCTCGCCCTTCCCAACATCCACAATGCCCGCCGCCACTCGCTCTTTACAATGTTCAACAGTGCTCGAGCTCTCGACGGAAGTAAAGTTCGTCAAAGGCGTCGGCCCCCGCCATCGCCGAAACTCTCGCCGGCAAGAACATCCTCACCGTTGAAGACCTCCTCTACCATCTGCCCTTCCGCTACGAAGACCGCCTCCACCCGCAGCCCTTGTCCGACCGTCAAATCCGGCGAAATCGCCAGCATCATCGCCGAAGTCCGCGGCGTCCATCCTCCTCCGCACCCGCAAGCATGCCCATTCTTGAGATCACCGTCGGCCAGGGCACCGCCACCATGAAGTGCATCTGGTTCCACGGCGCCTATCTCAAAGACCGCTTCCAGGCCGGCCAACTCCTCGCCCTCCACGGCCGCGTCGATGCCCTCGCGCATCCGGTCGCGGCCCCATCAAAATGATTCAGCCGCAGTTTGAGGTCCTCCCCGCCCGACCTGATCCCGCGAAGATCCGCAGGACCGCCTCCTCGAAGTCGGCCGCATCGTCCCCATCTACGAATCGCTCGGCGGCCCGCAAGCTCGGCCTCGCGCTGGGTTCGCCGCATCATGTTCCGCCTCCTCGCCGAGCTCGGCGACAACATTCCCGAGACGCTGCCCGCGCGCTGCTCGCAGCGACTCAGATCTACCCTCGCTCGCGCGATAGCTCTGCACGAAGTCCACTTCCCGCCCGCCGACACGCCACCTCCGAGCTCACTCGCATTCGGCACGCCCGCACACCGCCGCCTCATCTTCGAAGAGCTCTTCTTCCTCGAACTCGGCCTCGAACTCAAGCGCCGCCGCATGCGCGAGCGCCAGGGCATCGCCTTCTCCACCAGCCCCGCCGTCCGCGAAGCGATCAAGCAGATTCTTCCCTTCCACCCCACCGCCGCGCAGAAACGCGTCTTCGCAGAAATCGTCGCCGACATGCGCCGCCCCCGCCCATGCGCCGGCTCCTGCAAGGCGACGTCGGCTCCGGAAAAACCATCGTCGCTTTTGAAGCCGCCATCCTCGCCATCGAAAACGGCTACCAGGCCGCCCTCATGGCCCCGACAGAAATCCTCGCCACCCAGCATTACCTCGTCGCCCGCAAATTGACTCGAGCGCTCCTCGCGCCACTACCGCGTCGCTCTCCTCACCGGCTCGCTCGACGACGATCGCAAACGCTCCACCCGCGGCCGCATCATGCGCGGCGAGGCCCAGCTCGTCATCGGCACCCACGCCCTCATCGAGAAAAAAGTGTGGACTTCGACCAAGCCTCGGCCTCGTCATCGTCGACGAGCAGCACCGCTTCGGCGTCATGCAGCGCTTCAAGCTCATGAAGAAGCCAAACGCCGCCGAGCCCGACGTCCTCGTCATGACCGCGACGCCCATCCCGCGCACCCTCGCCCTCACCCTCTACGGCGACCTCGACCTCAGCGTCCTCGACGAACTCCCGCCCGGCCGCACGCCGATCCTCACCCGCCTCGTTCCAGAAAAAGCCAGCAGGCCGACGTCTGGAGTTTCGTCCGCGCCGAAGTCGCCGCCGGCCACCAGGCCTACATCGTCTACCCCGTCATCGAAGGGCGCCCGAGGAAGACGAGCCCGAGCTCGACTTGCCTCCGCGAACCCCCCTACGCCGATTCGGATTCCGATCCTGACTCCGGCCGCGATTGAGTCACGCCGCTCTCACCCGAGCCGCTCCCGCAAAAAAACTGCCCGGCCGATAGCAAAAGCCGCCCGAGGTCTAGGAAGAATTTCAACTCACCGGCTCCCTCGCGAAAAAGCCGCGCGCAAATCTGCGAAGACCCGACTCCCCCTCAAGTCCGCCACAGAAATGTTCGACTCACTTCGCGCCGGCCCACTCGAAGGGTTTCGCCTCGGCCTGCTCCACGGCCGCATGGCCCCGATGAAAAGGAAATCACCATGCGCCGCTTCCAGCGCGGCGAAATCGACGTCCTCGTCTCCACCACCGTCATCGAGGTCGGCGTCGACGTCCCCAACGCCACCGTCATGGTCATCGAACACGCCGAGCGCTTCGGCCTCGCCCAACTCCACCAGCTCCGCGGTCGCGTCGGCCGCGGCGCCGCCGCATCCCACTGCATCCTGCTCACCGGCCCTCGCGTCACTCCCGAGGCCCAGCTGCGCCTTGACGCCATGGTCCGCACGCAAAATGGATTCGAGCTCGCCGAACTCGACCTCGAGATTCGCGGCCCCGGAGAATTCTTCGGCACCCGCCAGGCCGGCCTCCCCGGCTTCCGCATCGCCAACATCGTCCGCGACCGAAAGATCCTCGAATCGCCCGCCGCGAAGCCGCCGCCTTCATGCAGCCCGCCCTCCAACCCCTCTGCCCCGCAACCTCACGCCGCCAGAAAAATCCGCCATCATGCAGCGCCTCCGCGAACACTGGCGCCGCCGCTACGGCCTCATCGAAGCCTGACCCTCCCACGCGCTTCGCCCCGCCGCCCCGCTCTACGAATCCGCTCTGCTAATACCACTCTACTAGTATTGACCCATGGTCCTCGGCCTCGGTACCGACATCATCGAAATCCCGCGCATCCGTCCAGTCCATCGAGCGCTTCGGCGACCGCTTCCCCGACCGCATCTTCACCGCCGCCGAGATTGCCTACTGCGAGGCCCGCAGCAAGGGCTCCGGCCGACAGTTACGCCGCCCGCTTCGCCGCCAAAGAAGCTGCCGCCAAAGCTCTCGGCACCGGCATCAGCCGCGGCGTCTCTTGGCTGGAAATCGAGGTCCGCCGTCACCCCGGCCGCCCTCCCACCCTGCATCTCTCCGGTCGCGCCGCTGCCCACGCCGACCGCCTCGGAGTCGCCCACATCTCGCTCTCCCTCACCCACGAGCGCTCCATGGCCCTCGCCGTCGTCATCATGGAAGACTGACTCGCCGCCGTCGCTCTCGCCCCCAAAAAGCAAAAGGCCCACCGCCAGGGTGAGCCTTCACTGCTCTTACTTTGTTCTCGCTTTAGTGCCGGTTGCTGAAGACGACGCAGTTTGCCTGTCCCGCCGTCAGCTGCGACGCCGGACCACCCGTGATCGGCGATAGCTCGCCCGAGATGGTCACGATGCGCTGGCCCGATACCGATCCATCGTTGTAGTTCGCCGAGTAGAGATACTCCGTCCCCGTCGAGATCGCAAGACACTGCGGGTTCGGTCCAATCGCCGATCCGTTGATGAACGCGATCGTCCCCGGGCTCACGCCGCTGCTCGGCAGGTAAAAGCCGTAGACGTAACTCGCCGGTGTCGGCGATGTCGTGGAAGTCTGTAATGCCGTCGTAGCCACGTACAGATACTTTCCGCTCGGATCGAACAGCAGAAAATCCGGTCCAATGTTCGTGCAGGGAGTCGTGTCGGACGATCCGTGGCAACTATAGAAAGGTCCACCCGGGATCGGCGATAATCCGCCCGTTCCAATGGCGTATCCATAGATATATCCAGACGTGCGATCCGCTGCATACACATAGGCTGAGTTTCCGGTGAGCGCCACCAGGTCACAAGACCCACCTGTCGGGCTCGCGCACGCAACTCTGTTGACTGCCGGCTGCAGGAATCCGCCGCCCGATGAGGGCACCGTCCATATCCAGATATCGGAGCTGCCGTTGTCCACCGTATAGACCGACCCGCCGCCCGCATACATCTGCAAAGGCAAATCGCCCACCGGGAAGTAATAAATCGTCGGCCCGCTGGTGTTGTTTGTGTTCGGCACCGGGCTCAATATGCCCTTGTTGCCGATCGCATAAACCGCAATCGCTCCCGGACATCCGATTGCCGGTACCGTCACGCATGGCGTGTCCGAGGTCCCCGGGGTCACATACGTCGTCGGCGCGTATTGGCTCAACACGTAGAGATAGTTCCCGTCCGCGCTCAGCTTCATGTCCACCGGATCCTGGCCGGTGAGTTCGGGCTGAATGTTCACCCCGTTCACGCTGTAAAGCACGCCGTCTCCACCCACGGTAAACAGCTGCACGTTCGCGCTGCCCGGATTCAATACGTAGAGGTAAGTTCCGCCCGCGGCGACCACCATCTTCGTCGGATCGTTTCCACCCGAGCTTCCCGGATTCCCCTGGCCGCCGTAGTTGTTCGGCTCCGTGTTCAGCAGCCGGAATCCCCCGGTGTTCGCATCCACGATGTACGTGTAGATCTGGCTGTACCGTCCCGACGACACAAACAGATAACCCAGCGTATAGTCCGTGCACGACAGCGTGCCTAATCCGAGCACCGCTGAAACTCCAACCAGCAGGGCTATCCGCCCCCATTGCTTCAACTTCATTTACATTTCCCTCTTCAAAAGACTGCTGTGATTGTAATGGAGAAACGCCACCCTTGGCCGCTCCCGGTCAATTCTGTTCCCCGGCTTCTTTCCGCAACCAGCCGCAATTATCGGCTCTCGGCAACGCAGAGAGCTCTTCCCCCGCAGCACTTGGCATCTGCACTTGCGCCGCTTCGTCTAGAAAATCTTTACGTGGAAGGTCAGATACTTCTTCGGATTCTCTCTGATCCCCGTGATCAGCCCCCGCGTCTCTGTCAGCATCTGGTCCGCATTGTTATAGAGCGAAGGATTCCGTACCAGTTGCGCCACCGTTCCATTCCCCGTGTCTATCTGCGTGATCAGGTCGTTCAGCTTGGTGACCGTATCGCTCAGCTGGGCCCGGAACTTCTCGTCCTGCGCAATCATTCCCAACGCGCCCTTGCCCTGGTTCACGTTAGTCGTCAGCGTGTTCAGGTTGGCGATCGTCTTGTTCGCGTTGTCATAGAGCGAGGGATCGCGGATCAGCTTCCCTACCGTGCCCTGGTTGCTGTCCACTTGCTTGGCAACATCCTGCAGCTTCGACACCGTATCGTTTATCCGGTTGTAGAGCTCATCGTCTGAGATCAGTTTGCCCACCGATCCCTTGCCCTTGGATATTCCGTCCAGCAAATCATTCAGATGCGTCACCGCATCGTTGGCCTTGTTATAGAGCTCCGGGCTATTCAGCAACAGCCCGATGGAACCTTTGCCCTGCACCAGGTTGTCAATCACCGTATCGGCCTTGGCCAGAATCGTATTCAACTGCTGGATCGTTCCCTGGCTCGCCTTGATCACATCCTGCAGGCTCGGCGTCTCATTCGTCGGCAGCTCATCGCCGTTCTGCACCAGCGGACCATTTCCCGTCTGACTGCTGATGTCCACCACCGTGTCGCCCAGCACGCCCACCGTGGATAGCGACGTCTTTGAGTCCTTCCGCAGTCCGTATCTGTATTGGCTGCTCACCTTCATCGTCACTTCAACCGGAGCCAGTCGCCGCGACGGCGAGTTCACAATCTTTACGCTCTTCACCACGCCAATCGCTACCCCGTCCAGATTCACCGGCGCCCCTTCCTTCAGCCCGGCCGCATTCTCAAAATATGAGCGCAGCACCAGCTTGGGGGTGAATAATCCTCCGACGGAGTTCGACATGAGCAGTATCAAACCCGTCAGCGTGATCAGCGCCACGATGATCAACACGCCAACCTTCAGTTCCGACCAACGAACTTCCTGCTGACTTGGCAAAGGCCTCTCCTGCGCATTCCGCCCCCGCTGAATCTCCCCGGCGAGCACGGCCTCAATTTATGTAAACCTGAGCATAGCAGAGGCTCCCGCCAACTCTCATCTTCCTTCTTTCTTCTTTCTGCCTCCCCTCATTCGCCCCCCGCCCGCACCGGTACCCCTATTCTGTGATTTACAATGCGATAGCGGGTTCAACCCCCAGCAGCGGTCTGCCGTATCCCCCAAAACGTGCTCCGCAGCGAAAGGATATGTAATGAAGTTTTGGCAATTCGGCCGGGCAGCCCTGGCTTTAACGTTCTCTCTCGGCCTGGCCCTCTTCCTGAACTCCTGCGGAGGCGGTTACACCATCGCTTATCTCTACGTCACCGGCGCTTACTCCGCCAGCTCCACCTCGCAGCCCACCCCGATCAGCATCCTCGGCATCAACAGCGAGACCGGCGCCATCTATCCTGTCGCCAACTCCACTGCCCCGCTGAATTACACCAATCCCGTGGCCGAGGTCGTCTCTCCCAATCAGAAGAACCTCTACGTTCTCTGCCAGGGTCCCGCCGGCTCCTCTCCCGTTGTCGTCCAGTACGGCATCACCAACAATGGCGGCAATCTCAACGGCGACATCACGCCGATCAATACCTACAACACCTCCGGCACCCTGCCCACCAGCATCGCCGTTGATTCCACCGGAAGCTACCTCTACGTCGTCGAGACCTACGCTCTCAATAGCCAGACCAATGGCGACATTGACATCTTCCCCATCAACTCCACCGATGGCACCCTCGGCACTCCCAACGTCGTCTCTCTCTCTAATAATCAGAATGCCGTCGGCGTGACCGCGCTTCCCGCCAGCGATTTCGTTTACGTCGCCTCGTGGAATATGGCCGACACCTCCAATCCCAACGGAACTGTATGGACCTACCAGAACACCGGCGGCAACCTCACACTCATCGGAACAACTTCCGTCGGCCTTGAACTCGCCTCCATCACCAGCTACGCCAGCACCATCGGCAGCTACGTTTACATCTCCGACGAATCGCAGAACTGCATCTTCGGCTACACCCCATCCAACACCGGCGTCCTCTCCGGCATCACCATGTCCGGATGCGGCAGCGCCGGCCAGGGCGCGCAGTATGGCGTCTCTACCAACGCCGGCAACGGCTCCTCCCGTCCCACTGCTCTCCTGGTGGAACCGCGCGGCAAATACCTCTTCGTCGCCAACTCCGGCAGCAACACCATCGGCGGCTACGTCATCAGCCAGTCCCAGGGTGGTTCCCTCAGCGCCACCAGCAGCGGCACCGCCACCACCGGGACCCAGCCGCAATGCCTCGCCATCGAGCCGCTCCTCGGCAAATACATCTTCACCGCCGACTATCTATCCAGCGTCAACTCTGGCGGAAACCTCGCCAACGGCGGCACCGTCACCGGCTTCAGCCTCAACAGCTCCACCGGTCAACTCTCCGGATTGCAGAATGGCCCCTTCGTTGTCCCCACCACTCTGCCCAGCTGCGTGGCCGCCTCGACGACAGGCTCCGTTCCGCCGCCCGGCTCCCCATAGCCCGCGCCGCAATCCTCTCTAATAACTAAGGCCCGCCTCCAGGCGGGCCTTTCACTTTCCTCATGAATTCCGTTCACCCGGTTCGCTTCCGCCGGCTCGCTCCCTAAAATCCCAGCCGCTCCAGGTCCGCGTCCGTCAGATACACCCGCGGCAGCCAGCACGACCGGCCCTGCGAGAGTTGCGCCTGCGCCAGCTTCCGCTCCGTATCTTCAAGATAGGGCCGGATCTCCTGCATCAGCTTTACCCAGTTCGGCCACGTGCGCTGTTGCAACGGCGCGCCCAGCGCGTTACCCGTCGCCACGCTCACCGTGACCTCTGTCGTTTTTCTCCTGGGTACAAAATGCAGCGAGTATGCCACTCTTTTTTACTTTGCCCTTTTCTTTGAACTCCACCGGCGCCACGAAACTTCGGCGTCCCGCTCAACCTGTCCAGAACCAGCCTCAACCTTTATCCCTGCCAGCTTGACCTGTCTTCCGCCCTCCTGCAAGTCCCATCTTCGCCTCGCCCGCTTTTTCTCCGGTAACTTACTATTGAGTTGGCCCGGCATTACCGAACCATCTGATTTCCCCAGATTCATATCACAATTCGCCACAAATCTTCATCTCAACGAACTGCAACTGGCCCTTCCCCGCCTTCCGGCGCTAAAATTCAATTACCTGAGAGGAGCACGGCCCTTTTATGCCCATTCACGCCACGGAGAACATCTGGCACAACGGCACCCTGATTCCCTGGGAAGATGCCACCGTCCATGTCATGTCCCATGTCGTCCATTACGGCTCCGCCGTCTTTGAGGGCATGCGCTGCTACCAGCAGCAGGAGGGCCTGGCCGGCATCTTCCGCATGCCCGAGCACATCCAGCGCCTCCTCGACTCCGCCAAGATCTACCGCATGGCCGTCCCCTACACCCTCGACCAGATCTGCACCGCCTGCGTCGAGCTCGTAGAGGCCAACAAGGTCACCCCCTGCTACATCCGTCCCGTCGCCTTCCGCGGCTACGGCGAGCTCGGCGTCTTCCCCCTCAACAATCCGGTCGAGGTCTACATCGCCAATTACCCCTGGGGCAAATACGTCACCACCGACGAGGGGGCCGACGTCTGCGTCTCATCGTGGAGCCGCCTCGCGCCCAACACCATGCCTGCCCTCGCCAAGGCCGGCGCCAATTACATGAACTCCCAGCTCATCCGCATGGAAGCCCATCTCAACGGCTTCGTCGAAGGCATCGCCCTCGACGTCAATGGCTATGTCTCGGAGGGCTCCGGCGAAAACATCTTCCTCGTCCGCGGAGGCGTCCTCTACACCCCGCCTCTCGCCAACTCCGTGCTCGCCGGCGTCACCCGCGACTCCGTCATCACCCTCGCCCGCGACCTCGGCATCGAGTGCAGGGAGCAGACCATTCCCCGCGAAATGCTCTACATCGCCGACGAGGTTTTCTTCACCGGCACCGCGGCCGAAGTCACTCCCATTCGCTCCGTGGACCGCATCACCGTCGCCGACGGCAAGACCGGCCCCATCACCCAGCGTCTCTCAGAAGAATTCTTCGGCATCGTCCACGGCAAGCGCCCCGACCGCCACGGCTGGCTCACCTCGGTCCGCGTCGCTGTCGAAGAAGCCGCCTAGCTCAACCAACCCTCGCTGAAAATCAAAACGCCGCGCTGACCTCGACAGTCAACCCGGCGTTTTTCTTTCTACTCAACCATCCGCGAAATCACTCCTTCGCCGTCGCCACACTCTGCCCCGCGCTCGCCTCGATGGGCGCATTCGGTCCGCCCTCCTGATCGTCCCAGCCCGGCAGCACTCTCGAGCCGGTAATCAGGCGTGCTCCGCCGGCAAACGTCAGGTACGTCCATGCCCATTCCATCAGCACCATCAGCCGGTTTCTAAATCCGATCAGAAAATAGATATGCACGATCAGCCACGCCAGCCAGGCGAACGTCCCGCTCCAGTGCGCCTTGAACGGCCACGCAATCCGCGCCACCGCCGCCTTCCGTCCGATGGTTGCCATGTCGCCCTTGTCCCAATAATGAAAGGGCGTCCGCGGCTTCTTCTCGAGGTCGCGCAAAATCATCTTTCCTGAATACGTTCCCATCTGCATCGCCGGCTGCGCCACTCCCGGAACCTGGTGCCCGTCCTGCTCCACATGCGCCAGATCGCCGACCACGAAAATCTCCGGATGCCCCGGCGGGTTCAGGTTCGAATCCACCAGCACGCATCCCTTCTTGTCCAGCGGCACGCCCAGCATCTTGCCCAACGGAGACGCCGCGACTCCCGCCGCCCACAGCGTCACCACGGACGGAATCCGCTCCTCGCCCACATACACCGCCCCCGGCTCGATCGAGGTCACATGCTTCCCCGTCTGCACTTCGACTCCCAGATGGTTCAGCTGCTCGACTGCCTTCTGCGACAGGTCCGGGGGATACATTCCCAATATCCGCGGGCTCCCCTCAATGATCAGCACCTTCGCCTCAGAGGGATCAATGTGGCGGAAGTCGCTCTTCAAATGCAGCCGCGCAATATCGCTGATCGCGCCCGCCAGCTCAACTCCCGTCGGTCCGCCGCCCACCACCACAAAATTCAATGGGGGATGCGTCCCGTGCTCATCCATCTGCCGCTCCGCCAGCTCAAACGCCAGCAGCACCCGCCGCCGGATTTCCGTCGCGTCCTCGACCGTCTTCAGCCCCGGCGCCAGTGTTGCCCACTCCTCATGTCCGAAATAAGAGTGCGTAGACCCCGGCGCCAGCACCAGGTAGTCGTACGTCATCGTGGTCCCGCTCCGCAGCCGCACACTGTGCGCGTTGGCATCAATGCCGGTCACTTCGTCCATCAGCACTTCTACGTTTTGCGCCTTGCGAAAAACCGCGCGGATCGGCTGCGCAATATCGGCCGGCGACAGCACCGCCAGCGCCACTTGATAAAGCAGCGGCTGAAATGTGTGATGGTTCGTGCGATCAATCAGCGTCACATCCACCGGCTCGTTCGCCAGCTTCTGCCCCGCCAATAGTCCCCCAAATCCGCCTCCCACCACGATTACCCGGGGTCTTGTCTTGCCTGTTTTCGCTTCCGCCATGTCGTCGGGCTCTCTTTCACATCCAGCTTAAGGCACGCTCTCGCATACCTATAGATTTAGATGCTCCAGCGCCTCAATTTTCATCGGCAATCACGCCGCCCCTGCGCCTATTTGCTCACCGGACGCCCAATCGGCGCGCCGCTCCTCCCTACCACCGGGTCTCCCTGGCTGCCCCCGGGGGCCAGCGCCGGTCCTAGCTCATAGACAAATGTCCCCAGCACCTGCGTCCCCGCGGTCGTGCTCGACGCCACCGATATATGCAGCACCGACTCCACCCCCGCCTGTTGAAACGGCTGAATGCTCAACACCGCCGCCGCCGTACTCTTCACAGCGATCGTCTCGGTGGCAATTACCTTCGCCCTCGGCTGCTTCCCGCTCGGCGCCGACGATCCCGAATAGCTGTAAAGCGTCTCCGTCACCGACAGCGGCAGCCCGCCAACCGGGTTCCCCGGAATCGCTCCATCCGTCGTCAGCAGCACCAGCGGCGCCAGCGTCTGGTTGTCGGTCACGCTCTGCTCACTCCCCGACAGCGCCACAATCGCAGGCATCGCAGGCAGAGTAGCCGTCGCCGTCATCACCGCACAGCTTCCGCCGCTCGTGCACGCCTTCACCTGCGCCGCAGCTCCCGGCGTCAGCGAAGACGGCAGCCCTGCCGTATACGACGACACTCCCGCGCTGTTCGTATTCACTTTGCTCGTCGTCAGCACCGTGCCGCTCGCATTTGTCACCGTCCACGTCACCGCCACCCCGCTCTGCACCACCCCGTTCGCAATCGCCGTCACGCTCACCGGCCAACTCAGTGCCTTGCTCGCCTCAACAAATATGTTTTGCACTCCCGGCACCAGCGTCAGGCCCGATGCTGTCTGCGCCAGAAACTGCGCCGCCACCGTGCTCCCATCCGTCAATGTTGCGGTCAGCGTCACCGTTCCGTTCGCGGTCGGGGTCACGGCTGTCGAAATCACTCCGCTGCTCGACGCCTTCACCGTGCACTGCGCCGAACCACACACCGCCAGCGTCGCGCTGCCCGACGTCACCGCGAGCGTCACGCTCGCATTCGCTACCGGCGCATTATTTCCATCCACTACCTCGACCATCCACGGCGCCGCCGCCGTCAACCCCGTCGCCACTGTTCCCGACGGCGCTCCAATCTCCACCAGCGAATCCGCCGCCGCCGCTCCGTATGTCAGCGCCCCGCTCATCACCGCCTCAGCGCCCGCCACCGTGTCGTCCACTTCGACATCCGCCGCTCCCGCTGCCGACGCCGGGGCCATCGCCAACACCACCGTCGGCGTCACGGAAAGCACCGTCGCCGGCTGTCCGTTGACCAGCACGCTCTCCCCGCCTTCAAATCCAGTCCCGCCAATGCTGATGAGTCCGCCACTCACCGGCACATACGCCGGCGAAACGGTATCGGCGTAAAACAGCCGGCCGGTGTAGTTGTAATCCGGCCGCCCGTCCCCGCGATAATCTGCAATCGCTGCCGTCATCGAATATCCGGCCGCGCCATCCCCTGCCGGCGTGCTCGCGCTCAACTTCGTCTCTCCAAACACCGACCAGTTGAACGGCTGCAGCGTCGCAAAATCCGCCGCCGCGCCCGCCGCATCTCCCGGAAGCCACACCCCGACCACCGGCATCGCCTTGCGCTCGCTCGGCTGCTGCGTCTCATCCAGCGCCTGCGCCACCACTGTGAACGTCCGGCTCGGCCGCGCCACAAATGTGAACCATCCCACCTCGCCATATCCGCTCAGCCGCCCGCTCCACTCACCCGAGGCAGGAATCGCCCCCGGCGCCGCCTGCGTCCCCACCGTCTCACTGCTCGCGTCAGCCGCCGAGTCGGTGATGGTGAAGTCTTCCTGGTAATTCGAGCCCACCTGCATGTTCCGCAGCACTCGTGACATCATCGTTCCCGACGGTAGCGGGGTTCCGGGAATCTCAGGTCCCACCGACTCCCTCTCTGTGTACAACGGATTTATTGCCGTCAGCGTGAACAGGTAGTCCGACGTCGCATATCCCGGCTGCAGCTCCAGCCCCGACAAGGTATATTGCCCCTCGTACGTGGCCACGTTCGTCCCGAATTGCGCCAGTGCATTCCCCGCCCCATCCACCGTTCCCGTCACCACGTTTCCGGCATTTCCCGCGAACAGCTCCCCGCTCACCGCCGTCGCCACCTTCGAGGTGTCGGGAATATTCGTCCCCTTGAGCAGCCGCGTCGCGGTCACCAGCACGCCCTGCATCCCCTGCTTCGTCGCAAATTTGATCGTTCCGTGCACCTTTAACGTCGTCGTTGCAAAACTCGCCGCAGGATACAGCCGCCCCAGCGCCGCCCGGTCGTCCATCGCCAGGCTGAACGCATTCCCTCCCACGCACGAGTACGTATCCGTCCCGCAATCCACATTGATCGGATGCATCAGCGGCCAGCCCTCCAGGTCGCTCTCTGTCGGCATAGGAGATTTCGTGAACACATTGTCATTCGCCTGCGACCATCCCAGACCCAGCAGCCGCCCAAACTCCCGCGTCAGCAGATACTGCATCTCCTCCACCTCCGACGCATTCTCCGCGCACAGCCCGTTCAGGATCACCACGGCATGCGCAATGTTCGCGCTCACGCTCATGTTGTCCACAAAGCTGTGAACGGAATTCGTCAGGCATTCCGACGGATCGCTCGCCCCCTCGCCCAGCAGCGTATCCAGCACCGGAATCCATCCGCATCATAAATCACCGCCAGCGGCTTCGCAGTGCTCTCTACATCCTCCGGCCACGTCACCTCACCGCCCCCGTATGCGCCTCCGCTCGACGACACATTCGTCCCGTTGACGTCCTCGCTCAACGTCCCCGCCGGATTTATCGTCACCGCTGCCGTCGCCACCTGCGTCCACGGAGCCGCCGCCTCTGCCACCAGCACTCCCGCCGCAGCATTATTCACATAGCTGCTCAGCGCTCCCTGGTCGGTGTAATAAGCGATGTTCCCGCCCGCCCACACAATCGGCTGCGCCCATCACGTTGCTGTTGAAGTATGCCGACCCTGCCACCCACCGCGGCCCGCCCGCCTCAGCCGTCGCCACCACCATCAGCACGATCGCAATCGCGCCCGCAGACCCCCGCCAGGCGACCGACCTGCCGCCGCGCGACATCTATAAGCGCCTACCGACCCTCCGTCACCTCCACGCGCTCCTCCCCACATACGCAAGCCTTCCCCCGCGTATTCTTTCGACCATCCTCCTCCCCTCACTCACTCTCTTCCCACTCCTCCGCTCCACCCCGCTCCCGTTTCTGCCCACCCTTCCCCCTCGCCCCTATATTTCAGGAAAAAACTCGAAAAACGCCTCCACACTCTGCCGCAGCTGCGCCTCAATCTGCTCCCGCGTCCCCTCCAGTAAATGCATCGTCACCTGCGCCGAATTGCCATTCTTCAACGCAATCGGCGCCTCACCCACCCCGGCCACTTCATCCGCGGGCAGCAGTCGCATCCCATAAATCAGTGCTAAATTTGCCATGCTCCAGATTCTAGAAGCTTCTCCGCCCCTCACCCTCGCCGGACTCCCCTGCATCCCCCCGGCGACGTTAGAATCAAACAGTTGCAATCCCCGCTAGGAGTTCCATGTCAGACGCCGTTCGCGATACCGTTATCCTCGGCACCGGCTGCGCCGGTCTTACCGCCGCCATCTATGCGGCGCGCTCCAACCTCAAGCCACTCGTCATCGAGGGCCATGAGCCCGGCGGCCAGCTCTCCATCACCACCCTCGTTGAGAACTTTCCCGGCTGGCCCGACGGCATCCAGGGTCCCGAGCTCATCGAGAACATGCGCAAACAGGCCGCCCGCTTCGGCGCAGAATTCCGCCACGGCCATCATCGTCTCCGCCGACCTCTCCAGGCATCCCATCGAAATCGGCCTCGGCTCGGAAACCATTCGCGCCCGCACCCTCATCATCGCCAGCGGAGCCAGTGCCCGTTGGCTCGGTATCCCCAGCGAGCAGGCCCTCATCGGCCACGGCGTCAGCTCCTGCGCTACCTGCGACGGATTTTTCTTCTCCGGCAAAGACGTCGCCGTCATCGGCGGCGGCGACTCCGCTATGGAAGAGGCTCTCTTCCTCACCCGCTTTGCCAGCCGCGTCTTCATCATCCATCGTCGCGGATCTTTCCGCGCCAGCAAGATCATGCTCGACCGCGCCATGGCCCACGAAAAAATTCGCTTCCTCACCAACACCACCGTCGAAGAGGTCCTCTCCTCGGAACAGAAAATGCACGGCAGCGACACATCCATAAAGAGGTCTCCGGCCTGCGCCTGCAAAACAACAAGACCTTCACTGAATCCATGCTCGATGTCAGCGCCATCTTCCTCGGCATCGGCCACATCCCCAACGCGAAAATGTTCTCCGGCCAGCTCGATATCGACGACGAAGGCTACCTCATCACCACCGACAACGTCTTCACCCGCGTCCCCGGCGTCTTCGCCTGCGGAGATGTCCAGGACCGCCGCTACCGCCAGGCCATCACCGCTGCCGGATCCGGCTGCATGGCCGCACTCGAAGTCGAAAAGTATCTCGAGGGTCATGGCCGCTGAGCCTGGCCGATGCTCATGGCCCCTGACTTGAACCCCGACGCTCGCTCCCGACCTCGCTCCCGGCCTCGCCGCCATCCCCGCCAACATCGCCCTCATCCGCGAACGCATCGCCGCTGCCTGCCATCGCTCCCGCCGCTCCCCCGATTCCGTCGAGTTCATGGCCGTCTCCAAACAGCAGCCCGTCGCCGCCATCCTCGCCGCCGCCCGCTCCGGCCTCACCGTCTTCGGAGAAAATCGCGTCCAGGAGTTTGCCACCAAACTTCCCGCACTCGCCGCCGCCACCCCCGCGCTCCCCTCCACACTCCGCTTCCACATGATCGGCCACGTCCAGTCCAACAAAGCTGCCCGCGCCGCCGAGATCTTCTCTGCGATAGATTCGCTCGACTCCCTCGCCCTCGCCAAAAAACTCAACACCGCTGCTCAGAATTCCGCCTTCGTCTCCCCCTCGCACTCCTCCTCCGCTCCCGCGTCCCTCCCCGCGTCCCTCCCCGTCCTGCTCGAAATCAAGCTCAGCTCCGAGCCTGCCAAAACCGGCCTCCTCCCCGACTCCGCAGAACTCGACATCCTCCTCGAACGCCTCCCCGAATTCCCCCACCTCTCCCTCCGCGGCCTCATGACCGTCCCGCCCTGGAGTGATGACGCAGAACCCGCGCGCCCCTACTTCCGCCGCCTCCGCTTGCTCCGCGACTCGCTCGCCGCTCGCTATCCCCGCCTCGACTTCTCGACCCTCTCAATGGGCATGTCCCATGACTTTGAAGTCGCCATCGAAGAGGGCGCAACCACTGTCCGCATCGGCACCGCCATCTTCGGCAAGCGCACTCCACCCGCCGCCCTCGCAGCATCCCCCGCCTTAAAGTAGACCCCCTCGCCACTCCCGCCCCGACCCGCTTCGCTCGCCGCCCCGCTCCAATCGCTCGCCGCCCCGGCAAATTTCCCCGCCGCCCCGCGCCCGCGTTTACACTGGCTCCCATGTCCCCGCTCTACGCCGGCGTACTCCTCACCATCGTCGTCATCCTGCTCGTCGTCTCGCTCTCGCGCCTCTCTAAGACCAAGACCAAGGCCGACTACCTCGTCGCCGGACGCTCCCTTCCCGCCTTCGTCCTCGTCTTCACCCTGCTCTCTTCTTGGATCGGCTCCGGCTCTCTGCTCGGCGGCGCTGAAAATGCCTATCGCCACGGCTTCGCCGCTCTCTGGCAAGGCGGCGGCGGCTGGGCCGGACTCCTGCTCATCTACTTCATCGCTCCGCGCGCCCGCAAGTTCGCCCAGTTCACCATCCCCGACCTGCTCGAGGCCCGCTACAACCAGGCCGCCCGCATCCTCGGCGTCATCGCCATCCTCTTCACCTATACCGCCATCACCAGCTACCAGCTCATTGGCGGAGGCGACATCCTCCACCTCATCTTCCCCTCCCTCATCTCCCCCAAACTCGGCGCCTACATCATCGCCGCCTTCGTCATCGTCTTCACCGCCATCGCCGGCATGGCCTCCGTCGCTTATATGGACGTCTTCATCGGCATCCTCGCCACCGTCACCCTGCTCATCGCTCTCCCCTTCACCCTCCATACCGCGGGAGGCTGGGCCAACGTCATCCACTCACTCCCCGCCACCCACTTCCAGGTCCTCGGCGATCTTCACTTCGCTACGGGCATTCCTCCCTCCGCTATGGAGCTCTTCCTGCCGACAATGCTCCTCATGCTTGGCAATCAGTCCATGTATCAGAAATTCTTCTCTGCGAAATCGCCCCGCGCTGCCAGCCGGGCCGTCGTCGGATGGATCATCGGCACCATCATCCTTGAAGCCGCCATCGCCGCCCTCGCCGTCTTCGCCTCTGCCGCCTTCCCCACCGGCGAGGTCCACGACCGCCCCCGCGAAGTCATCGCCTACACCGCGCTTCACGGCTTGCCCACTCTGCTCGGCGCGCTCCTCATGGGCGCTGTCTTCGCCAAGATTATCTCCACCGCCAACAACTACCTCTTCTCACCCGCCACCAATCTCATCAACGACGTCTTCCTCCGCTACATCGACCCCAGGGCTTCGAATAAACGCATCCTCATCATCTCCCGCCTCATGGTTGTCCTGCTGGGAATCTGGGCGCTCTACCTCGCCATGCACACTGACTCGGTCCTCAAACGCTCCCTCTGGGCCTACACCATCTATTCCGCCGCACTCACCCCTGTCATCCTCGCCGCGTTTTACTGGCGCCGTGCCAACTCTGCGGGAGCCGTCTCCGCCATCGCCGCCGGAACCTTCATCACCGTCTTCTGGGACACCGGCTTCGTCAAAAACCATCTCCCCACCGCCCTGCAGCAACGCGACGCCATCTTCCCCGCGCTCCTCGCAGCCCTGCTCTGCCTCATCATCGTCAGCCTGCTCACCAGGCCGCCCACCGAAGCCCAACTCAAACCCTTGGGCGAAGCCTGACCGGATGATTAGCGTGAAGTCAACCATCATTATTTGTTTCATCGGCGCGGTCGCATGTTTTTATAACGCGATCTGGTTCAGACGCTTCAAGGTTCCAGAGACGCCACCCAGGTCCCGAGCTCACCTCTCCAGAGAAGAGCGCCAACGCAGGATGCGCGTGGCGAGTTGGGTAGTCATGTTCATTGGAATCTTGATGCTTGCGCTTGCCCTATTTCTTCTTCGGTCTCGCTAGTCCGACTCCCATGCCCGTCGCCGCCCTCACCATCGAGCTCCGCATCGAACACGCGCACTCCCTCAAAGACCGTCGCCAGGTCGTCCGCAGCCTCAAAGAAAAAATCCAGCACGGCTTCAACGTCTCTGTCGCAGAACTCGACGAAGCCCTTCTCTGGAACTCAGCCACCATCGGCTTCGCCGCCATCTCCAACTCGCGCGACTACCTGGCGGGACTCATGCTGCAACTCGAATCCGCCGTCACCCGCCTGGCCAACGACCTCGGCGCAGAGATCGCCGACTCCTACTGGACCTTCCTCGAAGACTCGCCCGACCTCACCTGACCAGCTTCCACTTCGTCCGCGTATAAGCGATCCGGAATCCCTGCCGCTCCGCGTTCCGCTGCGACTCGCTCCCCGGCAGCGCCCCCATCATCGCGACGTTACAACTCATCTCCGCCGCAAAACCCAGCCGCGTCTTGAGCAACGCCGTCTGCATCCCCCGCCGCCGCATCTCAGGCACCGTTGACGAACCGCCCAGCAGCGCCACGCCCCCATGCATGAAAAGTACCCCCGCCGCGCCAACCTGCCCGTCTATCTCGGCCAGAAAACAAAAGCTCCCGTCCCGCGCCGCTGCCACCCGGCCAAACTCTCGCACCGCCTCGGCCAGTTCAGGATGCTCCGGCGTCCAGCCCCGCGCACTCACATCCGCCCACAACTCCGCCTCGCCCGGCCCAATCCAACGCACCTTGACCTCGCCCGAGGCCGGCGGAGCCGGCAACGCACCACCCGCCTCCAACTCGCGATAGACAACGCTGGTCACCTCCATCGGCCGATACCCGCGCGCGCACAGCAGGTCCATCGCCGGCACACCCGCCAGGGGACTCACCTCGTGCTGCACCGGCGCGCCCCGCTCCAGAAAAAATTTCTCGATCTTCTCCAGCGTCTCCGCCGTCAGCTCCTCAAATAATCCCAGGCAAAAAGTCTGCGTGGCGGGGGAGTCCGCGCCATCAAACACCGCATACGCACCCGCCAATTCCATCCACTCCGCGCCGCTCTCGGGCCGCAACTTCTTCCGCGCCTTCGCATATTGCAGGCAGGCTTGTCCCTCTGCGCGCTCCAGCCGCTTCGATAGAGCTATGTCGGAAAATTGCATCGCGCCCCCGCCGGCAGTTCCCATTCCTAAGGAAGCTTACTCGAAGAGGCCCCCGCGTTGGCTTGAATGATGGAATTCGGTCGGCCACGCAGCAGACAAATGCCGCCCTCCGCACTGTCCGCACACGCACACCTATGTGCTTCAGCCGACTACATGTTCCACGTGGAACATGAGAATCCTCTCCCGCCGCCGTTATGATTCCCCCCCAACCTTTGGTACCCTAATTCGTTTACCCGCGACCGATTTCTCTAAGCACAAGGAGGGCGCCATGCCGGAACAACGCGGACGCAAGCACCATCAGGACCGGGTCGCCGGAACTCTGCGCGAAGAGATCAGCTCCATGATCGCCGGCGAGCTCAACGATCCCCGGCTCGGCCTCGCCTACGTCACCGAAGTCGTCCTTACCCGCGGCGGCAAGTCCGCCCGCGTTTACGTCTCGGTTGACGGCGGCGAAGAGGACGAGCGCGTCACCATGGAAGCCCTCCGTGCCGCCGGCGGCTTCATCCGCCTCGAGCTCAAAGCCCGCATGGGCGTCGCCCACGTCCCCGAACTCACCTTCCACCTCGACAACTCCGACCACGTCCGTGCCCGCATGGAAGAGCTGCTCGGCCGCATCAAGCGCAAGACCAAGGCTCCCGCCGCCACTCCTGATTCCCCCACCGACGCCACCACCGCCAACCAGCCGCTCGCACAAAAGTAGGGCCCCGATGCTGTCCCATGTCCTCCACGAGATAGACCGTCGCCGCCGCTTCCTGGTGACGGCCCACGCTCGTCCCGACGGAGACGCCATCGGCTCACTGCTCGCCTGCGGGGCCCTCCTGCGCCAGCTCGGTAAACACGTTGACCTCATCCTCGCCGACCGCATCCCCCTCATCTACGAAACTCTGCCCGGCGCGCGCACCGTCCGCTGCGCTGCGTCAGTAGACGGGGAGTACGACGCCGTCATTCTGCTGGAATGCGACGGCATCCCCCGCACCCGCCTCCATGGCCTCGACGGCCGCTTCCTCATCAACATTGATCACCACGAGAGCGGCCGCAACTTCGCCAACATTAATTGGATTGATCCCCATGCCTGCGCCGTCGGCGAGATGATCTACGACCTCGCGCAGGCCACCGGCGTCCCCATCACTCCGGAGATCGCGACCTGCCTCTACACTGCCGTCGTCACCGACACCGGCCTCTTCGCCTACGAGGGCACCGACGCCCACACCTTCCGCCTCGCCGCCGCGCTGGTCGAGCTCGGCGCCCATCCCGCGCGCATCGCCCAGGACGTCTACTTCACCAATCCCACTTCGAAGATGCTGTTGCTCGGAGCCGCGCTCTCCAACCTCCATCGCGAGGGCCGCCTCTCCTGGATGTGGATCACGCAGGACGACCTCGCCGCCGCCGGAGCTGCCGAAGAAGATTGCGAAGGCCTGGTCAACTACGCCGTCGGCATCGCCGGCGTTGACGTCTCCGTCTTTCTCCGCGAACTGCCCGATCACCGCATGCGCCTCAGCCTGCGCAGCAAAGGTGGAACCATCAACGTCGCCTCCATTGCGGAAACCTTCGGTGGAGGCGGTCACGAAAATGCCGCCGGCTGCACTCTCGACGGCCCGCTCAACGACTCGCTCGACCTCATCCTCGCCACGCTCCGCCAACATCTCGCGCAGTCGCAGAAGTCGTCCTCGCGCTCCCGCTCGCTCACGCTCTGACCACTGCTTTCACGCGCCCTGACTCGCTCAAGTTGCGCGTATTCTTTCTGTTAGGCTAACTACGCTGTCCCATGGATAACCCGTCGCAGAATGGCCGTTCCACCGCTCCGGGAAACGCTTCCTCGCTATCCGCCTGGTTCTCCCGCCTCACTCTGCCTGACATGGAGTTTGCGTGGGAGTCTCTGCTGGTCATCCTGCTGGCTGCCTATTTCCTGGCTTACGGCCTGGTCCCGTTATTTGGCGGCGACAAGATTGGACTGGTCGGCGCCGACGAACCTCGCTACGCGCAGGTCGCCCGCGAGATGCTGGTCCATCACGACTACGTCACCCCGATCCTCTACGGAATGCCCTGGCTGGAGAAGCCGGCGCTCTTCTACTGGCGCGCCATGTTCAGCTTTCAGGAGTTTGGCATTCGCGACTGGGCCGCGCGCCTGCCCTCGACCAGCTTCGCCTTCGCTCTGGTGGTGCTCGTCTTTCTGCACATGCGGCGCTTCCGGCCGGGAGGCCATCTCCACGCCGCGCTGATCACCGCCTCGTGCGCGGGAATCATCGCCTTTGCGCGCGGCGCCTCCACCGACATGCAGCTGGCCGCGCCCGTGTGCATCGGCCTGCTCGGCTGGTACGCATGGTATGAAACGGGCAGCAAATTCTGGCTCTTTGATCTCTACTTCTTCGTCGCCGCCGGCACGCTCGCCAAAGGCCCGATCGCGCCCGCCATCGCGCTGACAACCATCATTGCCTTCGCCGCGCTTCGTCGCGAATGGTCGCTGCTCAAACGCAGCCTCTGGCTGCCCGGCATCCTGCTCTACTTCATCATCGTCCTTCCCTGGTACATCGCCGTCCAGAAGCGCAACCCGAACTTTCTGCGCGTCTTCTTTCTGCAACACAATCTCGAGCGCTTCGCCACCGACCGCTTCCACCATCACCAGCCGGTCTGGTATTACATCCCGGTGCTGTTGCTGGCGCTCGTGCCCTGGACGGTGCTCGCCGGCGCAGCTTTCGTTGATGCGGTGGAAGACGCGATCCTCGAGTGGCGTGCCCGCCGCAGTGCCAATCGCTATCTATGGCTGCCGCGCGCCGGTGATGCGTTCCCCGAGTTTCTCGTGCTGTGGGCGCTCATCCCGCTGGTCTTCTTCTCGTTCTCCGGATCGAAACTTCCCGGCTACATTCTTCCCTCCATCCCGGCGGTCACCATTCTCACGGGTGATTATCTCGGCCGCATGCGACTGCGCGGACTGCCTCGCTGGCTGGTCGCCGCACACGCGCTCTTCATGGGAACCGTTGCGACTGCCGTGCTGCTGCTTCCTGCTTATGTGGCTCGGGGAGAGAGCTGGCCGACAGGCCGCCCTGTACACATCGCGGTGATCGCGGGCGCCGTGGTTGCCTTTTTTATGCTGGCCATCGGCTGGCGCGCGAGCGTGGACCGGCTGCGCACCGCCTCCATGGTCCCTATCGTTCTGCTTCTCTACTTTCTCATTCACCTCAACGGGCCGCTGATTGATCAGATCTATTCCGCGCGTCCGCTCGCAATCCAGATGCGGCAGCTGCCGGCGACGACCTCGACTGTCGCGGTTTACAACACGCGCCGCGACGTTGAATACGGTCTCGCCTTCTATCGCAATCAGCGCATCGTGAACTATCACAATGACGGCGTTCCTCTCGCTGCGCATCTGCTGGTTGCGCGCCACGGCGCCGCGCAGGAACTCGACCAGTTCCTCAGTGGGCGCCAGCGTCTCTTTCTGCTGCACGACCCGGCGCAGGACCTCGACGTCTTCTGGGTTTCGCCTGCGGTCACTCCTCTCACCGTCTCTCCCTGACGCCCTGACACGTTCGTCACTCCGGTGAAGCCAGCTCACTTCGCGATTGGCTACACTGCTGTAGCTGAATTTTTGCGCGCAGCATGACGACCGCCCTCCAACCCGAAGTCTTAGACCTGCGGCACTTCTCTGCGGCGGCGCTGCGGCCGCTGCTCGAACAGGAGTCGCGGCTCTGGAGCGAACGCCTGCGTTGGGACTATCGCAACTCCATCGAGCTACTGCTCGGCTACTTCGATCAACGCAGCTTGCCCGGCTACGTCGCGCTGACCCAGGGCAAAGTCACCGGCTATGTCTTCTGCGTATACGAAGGAGCGAAAGCGATTGTTGGCGGAGCGTTTGCCAGCCCGAACATCGCGGCGCCTTGGGCTGCGAACTCCAACCATCACGCCGGGTTGAATCACGCCGACTTAGAGAGCCCAGCCGTGGCCGCGGCAGACTCCGCAGGCTCGTCACACGAAACCGAGATCCTGCTGCTGCGGCACCTGCTTGAAACCCTGCAGCATTCTCCGCAGGTGCAACGCATAGAGTCGCAGCTGCTGCTGCATCCTGCGGGCGTGCTGCATCCCGCATTTCTCGCGGCGGGATTCCAACCGCACCGCCGGCTGCTGCTTGAGCTCGATCTTGAAAATCCCGCGGTGGCGGCCGCGCCGCATGACCTGTCGCGCCGCAGCAATCTCATCATGCGCCGCTGGGAAGACAGCGACTTTCATCACGCCGCCCAGCTGGTGCACAAGTCATATCAGGGACATATTGACGCGCACATCAACGACCAGTACCGCTCAATTGCGGGAGCCGAAAGATTCCTACACAACATTATTCGCTTTCCTGGCTGCGGATTTTTCGATGCGGGCGCTTCTCGCGTTGTGGTGCAGGCGGGCACGGGAGAGATGGTCGGCCTGCTGCTGTGCTCGCGCGTGCGCTCCGACGTGGCGCACATCACTCAGCTCTGCGTGGCGCCGCAGCTGCGCGGCCAGGGAGTGGCGCATGCAATGCTCGATGCCAACCAGGCCCACCTGCACTACCAGCGCTTCGCCGCTATCACGCTGACGGTGACAGAAAAAAATCACGCGGCCGTGGATCTCTATTCACAGCGCGGGCTTCAGCTGCGGCACGACTTCGAAGCGTTTATCTGGGATGCGCCGGATCGGGATGCTCCGGACTCGGGATGCGCCGGACCGGGCCTGAGCGATGGCGCGAAGATCACGCACGCGCTATGTCGGCCTGCTTGTATTCTGCTCAACGGTGGCTTGAAAATTTATCGGCGGATCAGATACATGGCCCAGCTGGCAACGATGGTGCCAGCCAGGAAGAGGCCGAAGCAATAGAGCCCGTATTTGACCATGGTGCGCGGCGTGGAACGCTGCGTGATGCCAAACACCACGGAGACGCAGGCGGCGAATATCAAGACAGCAGTGAAGTGTGAGACCTGCATTACGGCTTCTTCCCCAGCGCGATGTCGTATGCGTCCACCGCGGCGATAAAGTTCAGCAGTCCGGCGACGACGATGAACTTCGTGCCATAGTCCGCCATCACAACCTGTGCCGGGAGCTGGCCCCAATCCATCAGCCGCGCCAAGCCATATAAGCCGAGCGATCCCAAGTCGCCAAAAAATCCAAGGATGTCGAGCACGTCGCCGGCGTTCGGGTTATAGACCTTGCCCTGCATGACGAGTCCGCAGGCATATAACACGACGATCGCGACGAACAGCAATGCGCCGCGCGCCCAGCGCCGCTCGATGAGGTGGCCGCCGCCAGGCACCAGCCATCCGGCGAAAAACGCCCGGTAAGCCCGCACTGTGTTGGGATGAGCTTTGCTCTGTTGCTGAGTTTCGCTAGCTGCCATGCGCACATTAATCATAGCAGTCGCGCTATAGCCGCAGCAGCTCTGTCTGCACGCGTCCTGTCACCGCGGCGCTACCCGGCCAGGTCATCATGTTGACTTCGCTGCGCACGCCAAACTCTTTGAGATAGGCGCCGGGCTCGACGCTAAAACAAGTGTTCGGCAGGATGAGCCGCTCATCGTGCGTCTCGAGATTGTCGAGGTTGGCGCCGTTGCCATGCAGCTCGGTGGCGATGTTATGCCCGGTGCGGTGGGTGAAATATTCGCCCAGCCCGCGACTGACGATCACTTTGCGCGCCGCATCGTCCACCTGCCATCCGGCGAGCGGCTTGCCCGCGGCAAATGCGCCGGTGACGGTTGCAATCGCCGCGTCGCGACCATCCCGCACCGCGGTGAAGACCTCGACCTCGCGTGCCGTGGGCTCGCGGTCAACGACTCCGGTCCAGGTGATGTCGTAGAAGCATGTGCCGGGCGCATCCACACGTGCCCAGATGTCCACGAGCACAAAGTCGCCGCGACGAATCGGTTTTGAATTCGCGGCCGTCGGCTCGTAGTGTGAGTCGGAGCTGTTGGCGCCGACGCTGACGTTGGGCCCGTGCTCCCAGATGAGCCCTTCGCGGCGCATGGCCTCGCTGAGCCACTCGACCATCGCATACTCGTGCGAGCCAGAGTCGCCGGCGCGGGCGCGGCTGCCCATCACTTTGAATCCCTCGGCAAGGAGAGCGTCAATCTTCTTTTGTGCAACGTAGTGGCTGTCGCGCTGCTGCTCAGTGAGGACGGCTTCAAACTGGCTGATGAGATTCGCGGAGGTCACGATCTGCTTGCCCATTCCGCGCAGGAGCTCGATCATTCCCGCGTCTACGAGCGAGATATACATGATCTCGTTGTTCGGCGAATATTGCATGGCGAGCTGCTTGTGGCGGTGGAGCAGAGTCTCGATGCCGGCGGTCAATTCGGCCCACGAGGAATATTCCGCCTTCTCGCCGGGGAGCGCGTCGAGCTTATGCGACTCGATGCGATGCACCAGCTTTGACGGCTCGCCGTCGGCGGGAATCAGATAGAACCACCGGCGGGTGACGTGGGCGTGTTCGTCGAGGTCGAGGATGCGGTAGGCGATAGGGTCGCGATGATGATGATCGAAAAAAAGCCACGCTTCGATGCCCTGCTCGCGCAAAGCTGCCTGAATTTTGCTGATGTCTTTCATGGGTGCTCCGTATAGGCCTTCGATTTTAAACACTGATGCTTGCTCCCGCTCGCGACAACAAAAAGGCCCGAACGCTTGTCGCATCCGGGCCTGATTTTCAGCTTGAGGGGATTATTTGGCGGTGAGTTCTCCGAGTTCAGCGGCGACCTTCTCAGTGACAAAGGCCTCGATCACGTCGCCGACCTTGACGTCGTTGAAGTTGGCGATGCCCATACCGCATTCCTGCCCGGCGCGCACTTCTGAAGCTTCGTCTTTGAAGCGGCGCAGGCTGGCCAGCTTGCCCTTGAAGACCTGAGCGCCATCGCGAACCAGACGCACGTCGCTATCGCGGCGGATGTAGCCGTCGCTGACGCGGCAGCCGGCAATGGTGCCAACTTTCGGGATGCGGAAAACTTTCGAGAACTTCCGCGCGCCCCTGATGGGTTTCCTTGACGACGGGATCGAGCAGTCCGAGCATGGCGCGCTTGATCTCATCCTGCAGCTCGTAAATGATCGAGTGCAGGCGGATATCAACTTCCTCCTGCTCGGCGAGGTCGGCGGCTTTGCGCTCCGGCCGGACATTGAAGCCGATGACGATGGCGTTTGACGCGGAGGCGAGAAGAATATCGGACTCGGTAATCGCGCCCACGCCGGAGTGGATGACGTTGATGCGCACCTTGTCGGTTGAAAGCTTGGTGAGCAGAGTCGGCCAGCACTTCGACCGAGCCCTGCACGTCGCCCTTGAGGATGATGGGCAGTTCCTTCATGCCCTGCTGACTTGATCTGTTCGGCCAGGCCTTCGAGCGAAACGCGGGAACTCTTGGCGAGCTGTGACTTCGCGCTCCTTCATCTTGCGATACTGGGCAATGCCCTTGGCCTTGTCGCGGTCCGCCATCACCAGGAAGGTGTCGCCGGCGTCGGGCATGCCTTCGAGCCCGAGAATTTCGACCGGGGTTGACGGGCCGGCGTCTTTCGATGGCGCGGCCGCGGTCGTCGAACATGGCGCGGACTTTGCCGAAGGTGTTGCCGACGATGAAGTTGTCGCCGATGTTTCAGCGTGCCGTTCTGCACGAGGATGGTGGCGACAGCGCCGCGTCCGCGATCGAGTTTGGCTTCGATGACGGTGCCGACGGCGGGGCGGTCCCGGAGTGGCCTTGAGGTTTGCCGAGGTCAGCGACGAGGCAGATCATTTCGAGCAGCAGGTCAAGATTGATGCCGCTTCTTGGCCGAGACATCGACGAACACGGTGCTGCCGCCCCAGGCTTCGGGGACAATCCGCGATCGGCGAGCTGCTGCTTGACGCGATCGGGCTGCGCGTCGGGCTTATCGATCTTGTTGACGGCGACGATGATGGGCACTTTCGCGGCCTTGGCGTGGTCGATGGCTTCAAGCGTCTGGGGCATCACGCCGTCATCGGCTGCGACGACGATCACGACGATGTCGGTGACCTTGGCGCCGCGGGCACGCATGCGGGTGAAGGCTTCGTGGCCCGGGGTATCGAGGAAGACGATCTCGCGGCCGAAGGCGGGGGAGTCCTCCTTGGCGATCTTCACCTTGTAGGCGCCGATGTGCTGGGTGATGCCGCCAGCTTCGCCGCCGGCGACGTCGGTCTCGCGAATGGCGTCGAGCAGCGAGGTTTTGCCGTGGTCGACGTGGCCCATGACGGTGACGACCGGCGGCCGAGGGACTTCAAGTTCGTCCAGGATTCTCCTGAGTCATCATGGTTTCGAGGGCCTCGTTCGCCATCTCGTCTTCAAAGCTGATGAACTGGGTCGTCGGCGCCGAAGTGGCGCGCGACATCCTTGACGAGCTCTGAATCCAGAGACTGGTTTACGGTTACAAATACGCCACGCATGAAGAGAACGGCGATGAGGTCCTTGGCGCGGGTTTCAAGCTTCTCGGCCAGATCCTTAACGCTGATGCCCTCGGTCACGGTGATGGTGCGGGTGATCGGCAAGGGCTCGAGGGGAATGACGGCTCCGCCAAAACGAGTCGGCGGATTGAAGCCCTTCATCGGGCCTTCTTTGCTCTTCTCGTAACGCGGTCCGCCGCGGCGTTGGCCTGGGCGGGCGGGAGGCCGACCGGCATCGGTGGGAGGCGGCAGCATGCCCGGCGTTCCGGGGGCTCCGGGCCGAGGGGCGCCAAATCCTGGACGGCCGCCGGGGCGAGCTCCGCCGGGGCCGGCTGAGGTGGGATGCATGGGGCGGCGTGCACCGGGGCCGGTGCCCATGCCTGGACGCTGCTGTTGTCCCGGGGGTCCGCCTGGAACCTGCGGCCTGGGGCGGTCAAATATTGGCCGTCCGCGTTGCACTCCGGCGGGAGGCCTGGTGGCGGAGGGAACGGTGGAGGTGTAAACCGGACGCGGACCGGTCATGGGCATGATCACGCGGCGTGGAGCGGGAACCGGGGTGGTGGCTACCGGAGCCGCGGGGGGCGCTGCCGCTGCGGGCGGTGCGGTGGTCGCTCCGATGGTCGGGGCGATGGCCGGGGAGGCGGGCGCTGAAACTGCGGCCGCGGGCGTTGCCGCGGGAGCCGTTGTTGCCGGCGCTGCTGGAGCTGCCGGAGAAACCTTCACCGCTGCCGGCTTGACCACGACCGGGGCACTGGGTGGAGGCGCTGTTGCAATTGCTGGACGCAAATCGGCTCCCGTTCCGCTCGCTGCCGGCGGTCTGGCTACGACGGGACCGGGAGGCAACTTTGATGTCAACGCGGCCGGAGGTGCTGCCACAATGTTTGGTGCTTGTCTGGGTTGAGGAACGATGCGTCGCGGCGCAGGAGGTGCCGGCGCAGTCCCGCCAATTCCTGCCGGCCGATTGGCTGCACCAGGTGCAGTCGTACCCGCTGCGGGCGCACTGGTTGCGGAGGGACTGGTGCCTGCACTGGCAGGCGAAGCGCTCTTCACTGCAGACGGCGGCGGCACAACGACGACCGGGGCCGGCGTAGTCTTCGGCCGGGGCGCTGACTCTTCTTCTTTGCGCTGTTGAATCGCGCGCAGCACATCGCCGGGCTTTGAGACTTTTGACCAGTCAATCTTGGGCTTGGCATCCTGCCCGGCGGGCGGCCTGGTCGCTGTGCCGTGCGGACGTTCCTTGTCGGAACGGAAATAGCCGCGGATCCTGGCGACCTCATCGTCTTCGAGCGAGCTCGAATGGGTCTTCTTATCGCCAATACCCATCTCTGACAAAGCATCCAGGATGGCTTTGCTCTTGACCTCGAGCTCTTTCGCAATTTCGTTGATACGGACCTTACTCATTCGCCTCTTTTACTTTCCCTTCACCCGTTAACTGGTCATCGAAAAACCCCGCAGTCATGGACGTAGCTACCGCAATCTACATTATCCTCTGATTCTGCAAGTCCCGCTGCAATTTGCGCTCTAACTGCCTATTTACCGACGTCAGGCTCCTTGTCTTTGTCCACAATGTCGCCCTGGGCCGCGGCCAGCATGTCGGCCAGGTCCTGCGGATCCATAACCGGCTCTTCGACTGCGGTGTTGTCAACTGCCACGCCCTCATCTCCGGCCAGCTCGCCGGACTCGGTCAACTCGCTCAGCCGGGCCTCGCCCATGCGGTCCTCATCGCGGACGAATACGCCGTCGGGGGAGGTTCCAGCATCGTTGAGGTCGGCAGCCGCCTGCATTTCATCGGCGCCGGCAGCGGCCGATTCCGGCGTCTCGAACTGCCCGAAGTGCCGGCGCACGGCCATGCTGATGCGCTCGACCGTCTTCTCGCCGATGCCGGGAATCTCCTCCAACTGCTCGGGGGTCATGTCAGCCAGCGCTTCGACGGTAGTGATGCCTGCGGCGACCAGCTTCTGGGTGACGCTTTCGCCGAGGTCCTCAATCTTCTCAATCGGAGTGGCGGGGACACTGGCCAGAGCCTGCATCTGCTGCTCGACTTCCTGACGCTTCTCTTCTTCGCTCTTGATGTCAATCTTCCAACCGAGCAGCTTGGCGGCGAGGCGAACGTTCTGCCCCTTGCGGCCGATGGCGAGGGAGAGCTGGGTGTCGTCCACAATGACTTCGATCTGCTTGTCGGTGAGATCGGCAATGCTGACGCGGCTGACCTTGGCCGGCTGCAGCGCCTTCTCAGCGAAGGTGGTGATCTCGTCGCTGTACTCGATGATGTCAATCTTCTCTCCGCGGAGCTCGCGGATGATGCTTTGCACGCGCATGCCCTTCATACCGACGCAGGCGCCGACGGGATCAACATCTTTGTCGCGGCTCTGGACGGCGATCTTGGTGCGTTCGCCGGCCTCGCGCGCAATGGCACGGATGCTGACGGTGCCGTCATAAATCTCCGGCACTTCGCTCTGGAAGAGGCTCTGCACCAACTCCGGCGCGGCACGCGAAACAATCACCTGCGGTCCACGCGCGGCCTTGTCTACGCGCAACAGCACGACGCGGAGGCGCTCGCCGACGGCGAATTGCTCGAGGCGAGACTGCTCGCGACGGGGCATGCGCGCTTCGGTCTTGCCCAACTCAAAAATCACGTCCTGCGGCTCGACACGCTTGACCATGCAGGTCAGCACTTCGCCGGCGCGGTGACCATACTCATTGAACACGGTCTCGCGCTCAGCCTCGCGCACCTTCTGGAAGATGACCTGCTTGGCCATCTGCGCGGCGATGCGGCCGAGGCCCTCGGTGGCTTTGTAGTAGCGAATCTCTCCGCCAGTCTCAACGTCGGGCGCAATGGCGCGCGCCTGCTCAACGCTGATCTGGTTGACCGGATCTTCGATGCCCTCTTCATTTTCAACGACGGTCTTGTAGACGTAGGCCCGAATCTCGCCGGAGTCTTTGTCGAGCTCGCCGCGCATGTTCTCCGTGGTCTTGTAATACTTTCTCGTCGCCAGCGCGATCGCATCCTCAACCGCACCCACGACTACCTGCGGATCAATGCCCTTCTCGCGGCTCAATGTCTCAATCGTCTCGTAAAGAACGCTTGCCATAAACTTGTTTCACTCCACCCGGGGCCGGCAGGTTAAATCTCCGGCTCCAGATTTGCTTTCTCGATGTTGTTAAATTCCAGCCGAACGTCGTGCGCTGCGGCCTTTGCTGCCTTTGCTGCTTTTTTGCCACTGCCTTTTGCCTTTGCTGCACCCGCGGCGAGCTCCAGCACAAACCCGCTTCCTTTTACTTCGCCAATCCGTCCTTGCCAGTGCCGGTTTCCATTCACCGGCTCCCTGGTTTGAAGCTTGACCAGGTTGCCGCGGAACCGGCTGTAATCTTCCGGCCCGTAGAGCTTGCGGTCGAGACCGGGAGAAGAAACCTCCAGGTCATAGCTGCTGCTGCCGCCGACCAAATCCTCAACATCCAAAATCGTGCCGAAGTCGGTCGAGAATGCAGCGCAATCCTCGTGGGTGACGCCGGCCAACTGATCAATGCGATCTTCAAACCCGCGGGGCAGAGTTTCGGACCCGCTGGCCTGGTCTGCTTCCGCTTGCTTCAACCGCTCCGCAGCCTGCTCTGCCAACCTGGCCCGGCCCGCGGCATTCTTCTCTATATAGATGCGAAGGACGCGGTGCTTGCCTCCGCCGGTGAACTCAGCCTCGACCACATCGAGCCCGTGCGAAGCCGCGACGCGCTGCGCCAAAGTCCGTATCTGGTCGAGATCCATGCTCACCTAACTCCAACAAAATAAAACCTTAATACCGTGGCTGCCGGAATTCTGAACGGCTGAGAAATCAGGCGGCGGCGGCCAAGCAATCAGCAAAAACAGCGCAAATAAAAAGTGGGCTTTCGCCCACTCATTTCTTCCGCCCGCTCAACTCTCAGCGCTCACGGAACAAATTCGCTTAATTTAAGGATACGCCGTTCGGGGGCAGAGTTCAATCCCGCTGAGCGGCCGAGGGCGGGCGCGGCGCATGCACCACAAATTGGGCACAGCGGAGGGCGGGTCGTGCGTCCTATAATCCGCGCAGTCGCCGCAACTCATTCCCGGAGATCCCCGATGAAAATCCTGTTCACTTCCCTGCTGCTGCTCTCGTCTCTCGGCACGTCTGCGGTGGCGCAATCCGCTGCGGCGGCCACGCCCATCGCGCATCCCACGGTGGCTAATCTGGTCGGGACCTGGAAGCTGGTCTCGATTGAAATCACCAAGCCGGATGGGAGCATTCAGCACGATCCGATGTTTGGCCCGCATGCCAAGGGCTACATCATGTATCAACGCGACGGCCACATGTGCGCCGAGATAATGGATCCGGACCGGATGTCGTGGAAGGACAAGAGCCATCCGACGACGAATGAGAAGGTGGCGACGTTCGATTCGATGCTGTCGTATTGCGGAACCTACAAGCTGGATTCGGAGCATTCGACGCTGACGCATTATCCTGCGGTGGCGTGGTCGCCGGTTTACCTGGGGTCAACGCAGCCGCGGCCGTTCAAGATCGTGGGCAACCGGCTGATTATTAATCCGCCAAGCCCGAGCCCGGAGATCGCGAACTGGGTGCTCACCTGGCAGCGGGTGGATTGAAGCCGCGTTTAAAGAGCGAGTGGGCCGGTTGAGCGCCGAGGCGAGGCGGATTTTTGGCTGCGGGCGCGATTTGCTGCTTCCTGACGGCGACCTGGCGGGGCGATGCTGCTGAGGTCACGGCTTGGCGTCCTATCGCATCACCCGTACAATAAGAAGATTCACCCAAACACAAAAATTTCGCTGCTCCTTCCAAGCGAGCAAGTCGAGCAACCGAGCAAGTCGAGCCCTGCAAGCCGGGCCCTGCGAGTGGAATCGAAATGATTGAATTTCCTGTCCCCGAAGCCCTGACCTTCGACGACGTTCTGCTCGTCCCAGCGTATAGCGAGGTCGTTCCCGCAACCGTCAGCACCCAGACTTACATCACGCGGAACATTCTGGTGCAGACTCCGCTGGCGTCGGCGGCGATGGACACGGTGACCGAGTCGCGGCTGGCGATTGCGATGGCGCAGAACGGCGGCATCGGCGTGATCCACCGCAATTTGTCTATCGAGCAGCAGGCGCAGGAAGTGGACAAAGTAAAGCGCTCTGAAAGCGGGATGATTGTTGATCCGGTGACGATTTCGCCGGAGCATCGCATTTCGGATGCGCTGGACGTGATGCGGAAGTACAAGATCAGCGGCGTGCCGGTGACGAAGAATAAAAAGCTGGTGGGAATTCTGACCAATCGCGACCTGCGATTTGAGACCCGCACCGACATCCCGGTCAGCGAGGTGATGACGAAGGAGAACCTCATCACGGTTCCGGTGGGGACGACGCTGGAGGACGCGGAAAAGATCCTGCATCAGCATCGCGTGGAGAAGCTGCTGGTGGTGAACGGCGATTACGAGCTCAAGGGCCTGATCACGGTCAAAGACATTCAGAAGAAGCTGAAATATCCCAACGCGTCGAAGGACGATCAGGGCCGGCTGCGCGTGGCCGCGGCAATCGGAGCAACGGGCGACTTTGTTGAGCGGGCCAACGAGCTGCTGCGCTACCGCGTGGATGCGCTGGCGATTGACAGCGCTCACGGGCACTCGAGCCGGGTGATTGAAGCGGTAAGGATGATAAAGAAGGCGCATCCTAACGTAGACCTGATGGCGGGAAACATTGCGACTTATGAGGGGGCGCTGGCGCTGATCGAAGCGGGCGCGGATGCGATCAAAGTTGGGATCGGACCGGGCTCAATCTGTACGACTCGCATGGTGACGGGGGCGGGCATGCCGCAGATCACGGCTATTTCAGAGGCCTATCGCGCGGCTCGCGAGCACAACGTGCCGATCATTGCGGACGGCGGGGTGAAGTATTCCGGCGACGTGACGAAGGCGATTGCGGCGGGGGCCAGCGCGGTGATGATCGGATCGCTATTTGCGGGCGTGGACGAGAGCCCGGGGGAGACGATTCTCTACCAAGGGCGGTCGTTCAAGGCGTATCGCGGGATGGGCTCGCTGTCGGCGATGGCGCAGGGCTCGGGCGAGCGCTACTTCCAAGGAGTCGCCGATCTCGACCGGGCCGCGGAGCGCGAGGCATCGCAGGACATAACGGGCCGCGATCAGAACGGATCCAACAGGCTGGGCAAGTTTGTGCCTGAAGGCATCGAGGGCCGGGTGCCGTATCGGGGACCGCTGGGCGCGATGGTGTATCAGCTGGTCGGGGGCCTGCGCTCGGGCATGGGATACCTGGGCTGCGCGACGATTGCCGAGCTGCAGCAGAACGCCAAGTTCGTCCGCATTTCAAATGCCGGGCTGCGCGAGAGCCACGTGCATGACGTCATCATCACCCGCGAGGCCCCCAACTACCATGTCGAGTAGTCCAACTGTAACTGTCGCAGATACAAATAGGCCCGCAGGATCTTTCCGGCGCTATCGCCCCCGCAACATTCTGCAGTGGATTGGCGCCTGGTGGCTCTCGATCGTATGTTTCGTGGTCATCGGGGTCGAGTCCACCGACCACTACTCCGCCCACAACACCAAGGAGGAGTATTACGGCTGGTTTAACGAGCACATCTGGATCGTCTCCTGGGACCGCTGGGGATTCATCAACTGGGAGATGCGAAAATTCGGGCACATGATTGGATTCGGACTGATTGGCCTGGCGTTTTACTACTGCTGGATCCACACCCTGCTGCCGCGAACCCGCGAGCCCATCGCGCGCTTCCGGCGCCGCTGCGCGCTGCGCGCCATTCTGCTGGCGTTTTTGCTGGCGACGGCAGACGAAATCCACCAGTCATTCATTCCTTCACGCACGGCGGCCTTTCACGATGTGGTGCTGGATACCTTTGGCGCGTTCATGATGATCACGATATGGTTCGGCCTGCGGGCCTTTTTTCGGCCGGGGAGTGAAGCCGACCGCGACCCTACGGCGGTCTGAAGCTCACTGGCGGCCGGTGACGAAGGCATACAACGCGAGGACCGCAGCCAGCCCCATGCCGGCAAACGTCAGCCAGCTCAGTGTTGATCCCAGCGGCCCGCTGGTATTGCTGCCCATAATTTTCCGGTTGCCGGTGATGCGTATCAGCAGAAAGATCATTGGCACCGCGACCACGCCGTTGAGCACAGCGGTGTAAACGAGCGCCTTGATGGGGTCCAATCCGAGCACGTTGATGAAGATTCCGATGACGGTGCCGGCCACAATTGCGACGTAGAAGCGTTTGGCTTCAGAGAAGTTGAGGCCGAGCCCCTCCTTCCACCCCATGAGCTCGCTGAGCGCGTATGACGATGTCGCGGCGAAGATGGGAACGGCGAGGGCGCCGGTACCGAGGATGCCGAGCGCAAACATGACTTCGGAGATTTTGCCGGCGTGGGGGAAGGTCCGGACCAGGGGCTCGATTGCGCTGGCGGCCTGCGCTGCCGATTTGATATCGGTGATTCCGTTAGCGTGGAGGACCTCGCCGGTGGTGAGCAAGATGCACCACGCGGTGATCTCGGAAAAAATCATGCCGGAGACGGTGTCAATGCGCATGTTCTTGAGGATGAAGCGGCGGGCCTGGTGATGCTGCTTGGCGTCTTTTCGCTCCTCGGCCTCTTCCCGCTCCTGCGCGGCCTGCCAGAAGAACATGTAGGGCGAGATGGTGGTGCCCAGCACGCCGACGATGATCATGAGGTATTGAAAGCTGAAGTGCATTTGCGGCACGAAGGTGGCCTTGAGGACAGCCGGCCAACTCCGCGTAGCGATAATGCAGGTCACGAAATAAGCCAGCAGCGATACAGTCAGCCACTTGAGGATTGCGGCATAGCGGCGGTAAGGCACGACGATCTCGAGGCCGATGAGGATGAGGGCAAACGCCACTACCGCCGTTCCATAATGCACGGGAACGAGCAACTTTGCCGCCTCCGCCATGGCTCCCAGGTCCACGCCGAGGTTGATGGTATTTGCGATCAACAGCATGATGACGATGCTGTAGAGCCATGTTTTCGAGTAGTGCTGCTTGATGACGGTGGTGATTCCCTTGCCGGTGACGATGGCGATGCGCGCGCACATCTCCTGAATTGCGATCATCAGGGGCAGCATGAAGACGGCCGTCCACAACAGGCCCAGGCCGAATTGCGCGCCCGCCTGGCTGTAGGTAAAAATTCCTGACGGGTCGTCGTCGGCCGCGCCGGTCACCAATCCGGGCCCGAGGATGGCGAGGACGCGCATGAGGCCGGTGCGCTTTTTATCATGCGCATGCGAGGCTGCGTCTTTGCCGGCAGTGTGCAGCGCTCGCGATTTGCGGTCGGGTTGCGTCACAGCACCTCGTTGAGCTCAGGGGAGCGCAGGATGGCGGGCACAAGAAAAGCACGCCCTCGCGGGCGTGCTGATTGTAAACAAACAGTGTGTATTGTCGAAGACTTTGCTTCGGACTTATTAGCGAACGTCGCCCGGAGGGGTGCCGCTGTCTTCCGGCTTCTGATCTTCGGCCAGAGCCTTCTGCATTTCTTCGCGGCGCTTGGTGCGAGCTTCGGCGCGATGCTGGCGCTTCTCATCCAGCTCGTGCTCGGCGCCGAGGAGTTCGATGAAGGCCATCTCGGCGTTATCGCCCTGCTGGAAGCCGGTGCGGACGATGCGCAGGTAACCGCCTGGACGATCGCCGTAGCGGGGAGCGACGGTTGAAAAGAGCCGGGTGACGGCCTCGCGGGTCTGCAGCCAGGCCAGAGCCTGACGGCGGCTGTGAAGATCGCCACGCTTGCCGAGGGTGATCATCTTTTCGACATGGGGACGGACCGCCTTCGCCTTGGCGAGGGTGGTCTCAACTTTATCTTCCAGCAGCACGGAGGTGGTCAGGTTGCGCAGCAGCGCGCGCCGGTGGCTGGTGTTCCGTCCGAGTTTGAAGCCTGCATTGCGGTGACGCATGACGGTGATCTCGCTTTCAAATCTTAATAAGAAAAACTAGCGGGGAGCGGGCCAGAGACCCACCCCCCGAATTGCTTAGAACCCTTCCGGCTCATTCTGTGAAGGCAGCAAGAAATCATCGTCGCCCTCATCGTCTTCAACCGGACGGTAGCCGGCGAGCTGCACTTGGGGCATGACGCTCGTCGGCCCGGGAACGGCATTGCCGTTCTCGTCAATCTTCATTCCCAGGGACAGGCCCATCTGCGCCAGAATGTCCTTGATCTCATTCAGAGACTTGCGGCCGAAGTTTTTAGTCTTCAGCATTTCGGCCTCAGTCTTTTGCACCAACTCGCCGATGGACTGGATGTTCGCGTTCTTCAAGCAATTGTAACTGCGAACGGACAATTCCAGCTCTTCGACCGAGCGGTTCAGGTTCTCATTGCGGATACGCGGCTGGCCGTCTTCTGCGCCCAGGTCGCTCTCCACCTCTTCTTCAAAGTTGATGAAGATGCTCATGTGGTCTTTGAGCAGCTTGGCGGCGAGACCGACGGAATCGGCCGGCGCCACGGTGCCATTGGTCCAGACCTCAAGGGTGAGCTTGTCGTAATCGGTGATCTGGCCTAACCGGGCCGCATCCACGGTGTAATTGACCTTGCGAACCGGGGAGTGGACGCTGTCAACGGGGATGAAGCCGATGCCCAGATCGGAGTCAAAGTTTTTGTCGGCGGAAACGTAACCGCGGCCGCGCTTGAGCCGCATTTCCATATCGAGTTTGCCGCCCTCGCTCACAGTCGCGATGTAAACGTTCTGGTCCAGAATCTCCACGTCGCCATCGGCCTCAATCATTCCCGAGGTCACGACGCCAGGCTGGTCAGCGTGCAGGTAGAGCGCTTTGGGCCCTTCACCATTCAACTTGAAGGGAATCTGTTTCAGGTTCAGGATGATGTCCGTCGCATCCTCAACGACGCCAGGGATTGACTGGAACTCGTGCAGGACGCCCTCAATCCTGACAGCGGTGACGGCCGCGCCCTCAATGGAGGACAGCAGCACGCGCCGGATGGCGTTGCCGATGGTTGTGCCAAATCCGCGCTCAAATGGCTGCGCGCTGAACTTGCCGTATTTGTCGGTGAGCGTCTCGGTGTCTGCTACCAGCCGCTTCGGTCTTTGAAATCCACGCCATAACATAGTTGTTTCGCCTTTCCATCCACGGCAATCGCCACGAAGCATTTTGTAGCGGCCGTGCTGGTACTCCTTCGTCGGTTTTAGATTGCGCGGCGTTGCCACCGCGGTGTTGCATTCGAGTGCCGCTGCTTAAGCTTGGTGCCGGCTGATCGCCGGAGGGGCTTAAGAAGCGGCCCTCTAAACTTGTCTTACTTCGAGTAGAGCTCGACGATGAGCTGCTCGTTGACCGGCAGCTGGACGTCGTCGCGCTTGGGCAGTGCGAGAACCTTGCCGCGCAGCCCCTCGCGATCAACCTCGAGCCATGAAACCTGCAGCTGGCCGCGGTGGAACTCCTCCGCGCCCTCAACCACGACGAGCTTCTTGCTGCCTTCGCGAATGGCAATCTGGTCGCCTACGCCGACCTGGAAGGAAGGGATGTTCACCTTGCGACCGTTGACCTCGACATGGCCGTGGCGAACGATCTGGCGAGCCTGGCGACGCGAGGTGGCAAAGCCGAGCCGGAAGGCCACGTTGTCGAGACGGCGTTCGAGCTGCTGGAGCAGCAGTTCGCCGGTGACGCCGGGGGTGCGAGCAGCCTTCTCGTAGTAAGCGCGGAACTGGCTCTCGAGGGTGAAGTAGATGCGCTTGGCCTTCTGCTTTTCGCGCAGCTGCAAACCGTAGCCGACGATCTTGGCTTTGGTCTTGCGTCCCTGGCCGTGCTGGCCGGGCGCGAAATTGCGTTTTTCGATGGCGCATTTGTCGGTGAAGCACCGCGCGCCCTTAAGGAACAACTTGATGCCCTCGCGCCGGCACAACCGGCACACGGGGCCTGTATATCTCGCCACGTAATTCTCCTTGATTCAGAGGACGACCGGTTTACGGCAAGCGCCTTCGTCCCGGTCCCTGACTGTCTTTATTTTACCGCATTTACAGCGAATTCTCATAACCAGATGGCGGGCGGGCGGCGCGGGGGAGTATAGCTTCGAATCCCGCGAACCGCCCACATGCCCAGAGTCATGTTTTGGCCGCAGCTTATACGCGGCGACGTTTTGGCGGACGGCAGCCATTGTGGGGGATCGGTGTGATGTCGCGAATGGACCTCACCTCGATGCCCGCCGTGGCCAGCGCGCGCACTGCGGATTCGCGACCGGAGCCCGGACCGCTGACCCGCACATCCACCGTCCTGACGCCATGATCGCGGGCCAGGTTGGCGGCATTGACGGCGGCCTGCTGGGCTGCGAAGGGCGTGCCTTTGCGCGAACCGCGGAAGCCGAGCGAGCCCGAACTCTTCCACGACAGGGTGTTGCCCTGCAGGTCGGTGATGGTGACGATGGTGTTGTTGAAGGACGCCTGCACGTAAACGAGACCGTGCGGGACATTCTTGCGCTCGCGCTTCTTGAACTTCTTGTTCCGCGCGGCTTTGCCTTTGGCCTGGACCTCTGGTTTCGCCATTAGGTTTTGCCCGTCGCTTTCTTCTTATTGGTTACCGTGCCCTTACGCGGTCCCTTGCGGGTGCGCGCGTTGGTGTGGGTGCGCTGACCGCGAACGGGCAGATTGCGGCGATGCCTGAGTCCGCGATAGCACTGGATCTCGATGAGGCGCTTGATGTGCATCGAGACGTCCTTGCGCAGGTCGCCCTCGATGTTGCCTTCCTGCTCGATTACCTGACGGATGCGGTTGGCCTCGTCCTCATCCAGGTCCTGGACCTTCTTGAACGGATCAACCTTCGCCGCCTCAAGAATGCTTTTGGACCGGGAGTGACCGATGCCGAAAATGTAAGTGAGTCCAATCCGCACCTGCTTGCCACGGGGCAGATCGACTCCGGCTATACGTGCCATAGTTCCCTTTCGTACTCCAGCCAGATGACTGGAGGATTGGTTAGGTCCGGAAGGATAATCCGCCGGACTCCATTCTCACTCGCCGGTGAAGCCTCTCTCCGTCGAGCGCCGTCTCGTTGACCGCAGGTTCATCGCAAGCCTTAATTCCGGCGTAACTAGCCCGTGGTCCCCGTTGCAGTGTTGCAGTAACTACTATCGACAGCTCCAGAGACTAGCCCTGGCGCTGCTTGTGTTTGGCGTTCTCGCAGATCACGCGCACCACCCCGCGGCGGTGGATGACCTTGCACTTGTCACAAATTTTTTTTACCGATGCCCGAACTTTCATGACTGCTTTCCTTTGCTTAATCCTGCGTTATTTGTAGCGGTAAACGATGCGCCCGCGGCTCAGGTCATAAGGGCTCAGCTCGATGGCGACCTTGTCCCCGGGCAAGATGCGGATGAAGTTCTTCCGCATGCGGCCGGAAACGTGGGCCAGCACCTGATGCTTATTCTCGAGTTCCACCTTAAACATGGCGTTGGGCAGAGTTTCAAGCACCGTCGCCATTACCTCAATCGCGTCTTCTTTCGACAATCGCTCTCCCGTGTTGCTGCGCCTCCGTTCGTGCAGGAAGCGCAAAGTTTGTCTTACGTCAGCACTACCGGCCCATCCGCCGTGACCGCGACGCAGTGCTCAAAGTGCGCGCTCAGGCTTCCGTCAACTGTAACCGCCGTCCACTTATCCGCCAGCACCTTCACACTCGGTTTGCCGGCGTTGACCATGGGCTCGATCGCGAGCACCATGCCTTCTTTCAAAATCATGCCCTGTCCGCGCGTGCCATAGTTTGGCACCTGCGGCTCCTCGTGCAGGCTGGTACCGATGCCGTGGCCCACAAACTCGCGGACCACGCTGAATCCTTCCGCCTCTACTGCTTCCTGCACGGCAGCTCCGATGTCGCCCAACCGGGCGCCAACTTTTGCTGCCGCAATCCCTTTATCCAGCGACTGCTGGGTGACCTCGAGCAACCGCTGCGCCCTGGGGTCAACGGCTTTGCCTACCGGCACGGTGATCGCGCTGTCGGCGTAGAAACCATCGAGCACGACGCCGGTGTCAATCGAAACAATATCGCCCTCGCGAAGCACGCGCTTCTCAGAGGGAATGCCGTGCACGACTTCGTGATTGACCGAAGTGCAGAGCACGCAGGGATACTCGTGATATCCCTTAAACGCCGGAGTCGCCCCCGCCGCGCGCATGGTGTCGGCGGCGATGTGCTCCAAATCCATCGTGGTTGCGCCGGGCCTGACGTGCTCCCGCACCGCCTCGAGCACCTGGCGAACCACTTTGCCACTGCGCCGCATCTTCTCGATGTCGCGAGTGGACTTTAACATGACCGGCATAGTTAGACCACACCCCGCAGCCGCGCGATGGCTCGAACTACCTCGGCCGAAACCTGCTCAACCTCTTGCTCTCCGTCCACGTCGGCAAACCTTCCCTGCAGCCGGTAGTGCTCGATCACGGGAGCGGTCAGCAGCTCATAGGCCCGCATCCGCTCAGCAAACACATCTTCATTATCGTCGGCACGCTGCATGAGCGCTGAACCATCTACATCGCAAACGCCGTCGTGAAGCGGCGGCTTGAGGTACACGTTATAGATGCGCTGACAGCGCGGACAGGTGCGTCTTCCGGTAATTCGGCGCAGAAGACTAGTATAGCTAACCCTAATGTTTACAGCAACGATGGGGAGGGCCCCGGCAGTGCCCTGCTGGCTGCCGGCCAGGTGGCTATCGAGCCAGGCGGCCTGGGGCAGAGTGCGGGGATAGCCGTCGAAGATATAGCCGCGCTGGGTGTCGGGCTGGGCGAGGCGGGCGGCGACCATGGCGTTTACCAGGTGGTCGGGGACGAGTTCGCCCCGCTCCATCAATGCTTTGGCCTGCCTGCCGAGGTCGGTCATGGCGGCAACGTTGGCGCGCAGGATGTCGCCGGTAGAGATCTGGGGAACCGACCAAAGATCCATCGAGGCGCTTGGCCTGGGTGCCCTTGCCGGCTCCGGGAGCGCCGAGCAGGAGCATAGGCCCGGGGGTCTCAAGATGCAGCTCCGGGTGCGCGGATCCCTTGGGAAAAATATCCGTGGCTTCGGGTTCCGACACCAGCACGCTCTCTCTTACCACGCCCGGCGTCCGCGGATGCGTCCGCTGCGCGGGGTGAAGCCCTCGTAGTGCCGCATGATGAGCTGAGACTCGATCTGGTTCACCGTATCCATCGCGACGCCGACGACGATCAGCAGCGAGGTGCCGCCGAAGTAGAAGTTCACACCGAGACCGTTGGTGACCCAGGCGGGAAGCCGCTCGAAGAAGCCGCCGACCAGCCAGAGGTGATTGAAGTGGATGCCGCCGATCAGCCACTGGGGAATGAGCGAGATGAGAATCAGGTAAATCGCGCCGACCAGAGTGATGCGGGTGAGGATGTCGTTGATGTAGTCTGACGTGCGCTTGCCGGGCCGGATGCCGGGAATGAAGCCGCCGTATTTGCGCATGTTGTCAGCGATGTCATCGGGGCGGAAGACGATCGAGATATAGAAGTAGGCGAAGAAGACGATGGCCGCGATGTAGAGCAGTTCATAGCTCGGCTCGCCGACCTGGAGGTAGCCCAGCAGCTTGCTGAGGAAGGGGCTGTTGTGGACGTAATCGTTGTTGGCGAACAGGAGGGGCGCGGAGAGGATGGAGGCGGCGAAGATGACGGGCATGACGCCGCCCGAGTTCACCCGCAAGGGCAAGTGGGTGGACTGGCCGCCCATGAGGCGGCGTCCGACGATGCGCTTGGCATACTGGACGGGGATGCGCCGCTCGCTGCGCTCGACAAACACGATGAAAGCGACGACTGCGATCATGCCGACGACGAGCAGGATGAGAGCGGGAACGGTAAATGCTCCCCAGGCCTGGGTCTTGGCTTTGTCGTAGAGCTCGGCGATGGCGCGGGGTAGTCCGACGACGATGCCGGCAAAGATGAGCAAGCTCATTCCGTTACCCACGCCGCGGTCGGTAATCTGCTCGCCCAGCCACATGATGAAGGCCGAACCGGTGGTCAGGGTAAGCATGGTCATCAATACAAAACCGGGGCCGGGATTGGTGACGTAGGGAGCGCCCTGGGAGCCGCGGATGAGGGTCTCGGCGATGGCGAAGGACTGAATGGCCGCCAGCACGACGGTCATGTAGCGGGTCCACTGGGTAATCTTGCGACGGCCGAGTTCGCCTTCCTTCTGCAGCTTGGCCAGCGGTTCGTAGACCACGGTGAGCAGCTGGAAGATGATGGACGCGGTGATGTAGGGCATGATGCCGAGCGCGAATACCGTGAGCTTGCGCAGGTTGCCGCCGCTGAAGAGGTCAACCAGGCCGAGCGCTGAGCCGCGCTGGGAGGCAAAGAACTGGGCGAGCAGGTCGGTGTTGACGCCGGGTGTGGGGATGTGGCCGCCGACGCGGTAGACCGCGAGCATGGCCAACGTGAAGAGGACCCGCTTGCGCAGGTCGGGAACGCGGAAGATGTTTAAGAATTTTTCAAACATGGCTGGTAACCTGTCGCCTGCCCCACTTGCATTTTCGAGTTAACTTGCCCGATTTCCTGCCCGGTTTTGAGCGGGAAACTGCCTCTGATTTTACTAGGCGCCGATGACGACAACCTTGCCGCCGGCCTTCTCAATCTTTTCCTGCGCTGACTTTGAGAACTTGTGGGCGTGGACGGTGACCGCGCCGGTGATCTCGCCCGAGCCCAGGACCTTGACCAGCTCATGCTTCTTTTTGAGGAGGCCAAGCTCGCTCAGCTTTTCGAGCGTAAGCTCGGTCTCTTTGAGGTCGGCGATGCGGCTGAGGTTGATGACGGTATATTCCGTGCGGAAGATGTTGGTGAAGCCGCGCTTGGGCAAGCGGCGATGCAGAGGCATCTGACCGCCCTCAAAACCGCGCATGAGGCTGGAGCCGGAGCGCGAGCCCTGACCCTTGTGACCGCGGGTGGAGGTCTTGCCCATGCCGGATCCCATACCGCGACCGACTCGCTTGCGTTTCGAGTTCGCCTTCTTTGGCGCTCTCAGGTTCGACAGATTCATTGCCATTGCTTTTTTCTCCGCTAACGCCGGAGGGGCTTCCACCCGCCGACTCGCATTAATTTTTGTGGATCAACTACTGACTGCTGACTACGAAGTGCGAATTACGAAGTGCGAATTACGGAAAAAGTTACTCGACGATCCGGACCAGATGGGGCACGGTGTTGACCATGCCTCGAATCGAGGGAGTGTCTTCGCGGACGACGACCTGATTGAGGCGAGTGAATCCCAACCCTTTGACGACGCGCTTGTGCTTCTCAGGCGTGGCAATCATGGAGCGGTAATACTGGACCTTCATCATGGTCCCGGCGGCCTTGGTGGCCTCGGTCCGGGGCTGCTTGTTGACTGACTTCTTGCTTTTCTCTGCCATTGGTTTAGAGCTCCTCTACCGACTTGCCGCGCAGCGCAGCGACCTCTGCACGGTCGCGCAACTGGGTCAGCGCATCAAACGTTGCCTTGATCACATTGTGCGGGTTGGCGGTGCCCAAGCTCTTGGTCAGAACATTTTGAATGCCGACCGAGGTCATGACGGCGCGCACGGCACCGCCGGCGATGACGCCCGTTCCTTCAGGAGCCGGCTTAAGCAGCACGTGGCCCGATCCGAAGCGTCCCAACACCTGGTGAGGAATGGAGGTACGGGTGAGGTTGACGCGGACGAGGTTCTTCTTAGCGCTCTCGATGCCTTTGCGAATGGCCTGGGGCACTTCCTTCGCCTTGCCCGAACCATAGCCGACGACTCCGGCCGAGGGGTCGCCTATAACGACGAGTGCGGCAAACGACATATTCTTGCCGCCCTTGACCACTTTGGTCACGCGGTTGATGGCGACAACCTGATCTTTGAGGTTGAAGCTGCCCGCATCCAGTTTTCTACGAAATGTTGCCATAGTCTTTTCCGCCAGTCCTTCCCGTGCTTAAAACTCGAGTCCTGCTTCACGCGCCGCTTCTGCCAGCGCCTTGATCCGGCCGTGATAGAGATAGCCGCCACGGTCGAACACTACCTTGTTGATGCCTTTTTCTTTGGCGAGGCCGGCAATCTGCTTGCCGATTTCTCGGGCCGCGGCGACATTGCCGCCGGTGGGCACCTTGGCTGAGAGGGAGGAGACGGAAGCCAGGGTGACTCCCGCGCCGTCGTCAATCAGCTGGGCGTAAATATGGTTCAGCGAGCGATAGATGTTGAGCCGGGGACGCTCTGCGCTCCCGCTCATCTTCCGCCGAATTCGTCCGTGGATCCGCTTGCGGACCTCATCGCGACTTCTCAATGCAATCATGCTGGTCTTCCTTCCTAATAGCGGAGACGCCCTGCGTCCCCGTTCGGTTTATTTCCTAGTGCGAAACCCTGGTGCAAATCCCTGGTAGAGCAAAAAACCTTAGTTCACCTTCGTAGTAGAGCGAAAACCTTTACAGCAGATCCTTCGTCGCTCGCGCTCCTCAGGATGATCGCTTGCAGGCTCCCGCTACGCTCACGCCTGCAAAAGCCGCGATCACTTCGCTCCGGTCTTGCCGGCCTTCTTCTTCAAACGCTCGCCGGTGTAACGCACGCCCTTGTTTTTGTACGGATCGGGCTTGCGCAGTGAGCGCATATCCGCCGCAACCTGTCCGACCTTCTGGCGATCAATTCCGCTGACGGTCAAGTGGGTTTGCTTGGGATCGATCGCCACCTCGACGCCGGTCGGCAGAGGAAACTCGATGGGATGGGAGTAGCCGAGCGTGAAAACCACGGTGCCTTTGCCCTTCAACTCCGCACGATAGCCGATGCCGACAATGTCGAGCTCCTTGGTCCAACCCTTGGTCACGCCCTCGACGGCGTTGAAGACGAGCGCGCGCGCGAGCCCGTGGACAGCGGCCTGGGAATCATTCTGGCGGACGGCGCTGAGCGTGCCGTCTTTGAGCTCGAGTTGAATGCCGCGGGGAGGCGCGTCTCCACCTTGCCCTTGGGGCCCTGCACAACGACGACGTTGCCTTCGACCGTGTACTTCACGGTGGAGGGCATGGTGATCGGCTTTCTTCCAATACGCGACATAACTTGAATCCTTCTTGGCTTGCGAGTCCTGGTCTCCGCCTGGGTCTGCGGAGCTCCATTCCACTGCAGCCGGTGCTGCTGGCCTACAAAAAACTACAAAACGAGTTACAAATAACCTACGCTTACCAGACCTCGCAGAGAATCTCTCCGCCGACGCCTTCGCGCCGTGCCTGGCGACCGGTCATAACGCCCCTGGGGGTGGTCATGATGGAGATACCGAGGCCACCCTGGACGCGTTTGATGCTGTCCCGGTTAACGTAAACGCGGCAGCCGGGGCGCGAGATGCGCGACAGGTCGCGGATGGCAGCTTCGTTGTTGGCGCCGTATTTGAGGTACACGCGCAGCACTTGCTTGCCGTCTTCTTCCGCCGTCTTGAAGTTGGCGATGTAGCCCTCTTCCTTAAGAATGCGGGCTATCTCGGCCTTCAGCTTTGAGGCCGGCACGTCCAACTTGGCGTGGCGTGCGCGAATGGAGTTGCGCAAGCGGGCTATGAAATCGGCTACCGGATCTGTCAGATTCATCGTCTCTCCTTCACACTCCCCGTTCGCCCGGCCTTGCTGCGCCAGGAACCTGCGGGAATGCTTCCTTATAGTTCTTCAGTTTTCCTGCCGCCTGGCCCGGGTGGGGCGCAGCAGCAGGGGTTGCTGTTACCAGCTGGACTTGACCACGCCGGGAATCTCTCCCCGAAGTGCCAGTTGACGGAAGCACAAGCGGCATACGCCGAACTTGCGCAGATATGCGCGGGGGCGACCGCAGAGCTTGCAGCGGTTATGCTGCCGGCTGCTGAACTTGGGCTTCCTCGCGTCCTTGACTCGCTTTGCAGTTGTCGCCATAAATCCTCTCGTTTACGCCGCTGCCCGGAAGGGCATGCCGAACTGCTTGAGCAGCTCGCGGGCGCTGTTGTCGTCCTTCGCCGTGGTCACAATGGTCACGTTCATGCCCTTCGATTTCTCGACGCGCGCATAGTCAATCTCCGGAAAGAGCAACTGGTCGCGCAGGCCAAGCGTGTAGTTGCCACGCCCGTCAAAACTCTTCATCGAAACTCCGCGAAAATCCCTCACCCGCGGCAAAGCAATAGAAATCAGGCGGTCGAGGAACTCATACATCGCGTCCCCGCGCAGGGTGACCATGGCCCCGATCGGCATGCCGGCGCGGACTTTGAAGGCCGCGATAGATTTCTTCGCCTTGGTCGCGACCGGCTTTTGCCCGGTCACTGCGCCCAGGTCAGCCATGAGCGGATCCATGACTTTGACGTTCTGGGTGGCCTCGCCGAGCCCCATGTTGACGACGATCTTGTCGAGGCGTGGAACCGCCATGGTGTTCTTGAGCCCCAGCTGCTTCTGCAGGGCGGGCCGGATTTCCTTCTCGTACTTCGCTTTCAGTCTTGCTGCCATTTCTGTTTCCTCTCTCACGCTCTCGGAGTGGTTACCGTTCCGTTGATGTTGCGTCTTACTTCTTCTTCGTTTCGATCTCGGTGCCGCAGCGCCGGCAGACCCGGGAGCTTGTTGTCGCCTTCCACTTTGAAACCGATCCGGCGCCGTCATTGCGCAACTGGGGCAGACGACGAGGACGTTAGAGAGGTTGAGGGGCGCTTCCTGCTCGGCCACTCCGCCCTTGATGTTCGCTGGGGATTGGGCTTCACATTCTTCTTCACGACGCGAACGTGCTCGACCAGGACGCGGCTCTTATCCGTGATAAACCCGGAGCACGCGGCCGCGCTTGCCACGGTCGGCGCCCGCGATCACTTCCACCGTATCGTTGCGATGTATCTTCAAAGCCATTGCCGTTCCATCCTTTTCGCTGCGTCTGTTTGCAGCTCTTGATTCCTGTAACCGTTTCCGCTTCTCATGCCTGCCACTGGACGACTGTTAGATAACCTCAGGCGCCAGGGACACAATCTTCATAAACTGCTTCTCGCGCAACTCGCGGGCGACCGGACCGAAGACGCGCGTGCCGACCGGCTCGTTGGTCTCATTGATGAGCACGGCCGCATTCTGGATCGAAGCGAATATAGGTTCCATCGCGACGGCGGTACTCTTTGCGAGTGCGAACGATGACCGCCCGCACGACCTTGCCCTTCTTTACCTGGCCGTCGGGGGAAGCTTCTTTCACCGCGGCGGTGACCACATCGCCCAGGCCGGCCTTGGCACCGGTGGAGCCACCGAGCGGCAGAATCACCTGCAGCTTGCGCGCGCCGCTGTTGTCGGCAACCTGAAGCATGGTTCTCATCTGTACTGCCATGGCTCGTTCTCCTCTTCGCTTGCTGGACTGCTAAATCTTGAAGTGCCGTTACTGGGTGACCTGAATGGACTCGGCGATGGTGTCGGCGATCTCAGGGACCTGACCGAGCGAGGAGCGACGGATGACCTCTTCCAACTGCCACCGCTTGAGCTTGCTGAGCGGACGAGTCTCGCGGATGCGGACCACATCGCCGACGTGCGCGGTGCCGGACTCATCGTGCGCGTAAAACTTCTTGGTTGAGCGCACGACCCGCTTGTACTTGAGGTGGGCCTTGCGCATCTCGACCGCGACCACGATGGTCTTCTGCATCTTGGTCGAAACCACCTCGCCCACTTTTTCGTTGCGGTGGGAGGTGGGTGCGCCTTGTGTCTTCTCTGCTGTCTTTGCCGTCATCGCTTACTTCCCAGCCTTTCTGCCGGTCGTCTTTTTCCCAGCGGTGGCTTTTTTGCCCGCCGCCTTGGCGGAAGCCTTCTTGCCTACTGCCTTTTTCACGGTCTTGTTGGGACCGGCCTTTTTGCCTGTCTTCTTTGCCGCAGCCTTTTTGCCGGCTGACTTAGCTTTGCCTGCCGCCGCTTTTGCAGCTACAGGTTTGGCGGCCGTCTCTGCAGCGCCGGCATTGACGGACTGCACCGCGGCGCCTGCGCCGACCGAGCTGCCGTACAGGGTGCGGAAGCGAGCGACTGTCTTCATGCGGGCGACATCCTTGCGCAGCTCGCGCAGCTTCTTCACGCCTTCCTGCTGCCCGCTGCGGATCTGGAAGCGCAGCCGAAACAGCTGCTCGCGCGCCTGCAGCTCCTGGTGCGCCAGCTCCTCATCGGTAAAGTTCTTGATCTTCTCAACGTCCATCGTGATTCCCTTCTCTATCCACTCTGCTTGAGTTGCTACTTCACTGCGGCGACGACACGTGCACCGGGCCGCTGTACAAACTTGGTTTCCAGCGGCAGCTTGTGGCTGGCGAGCCGCATAGCTTCCTGCGCCATGGCAACGGTTACGCCTTCCATCTCGAACAGGATCTTGCCAGCCTTGACTGGCGCGGCCCAATGGTCGAGCGGGCCTTTGCCTGATCCCATACGAACTTCAGCCGGCTTTTTGGTGATGGGCTTATCCGGAAACAAACGGACCCAGATCTTGCCGCCGCGCTTGATGAAACGGGTCATGGCGACGCGCGAAGCTTCGATCTGACGGTCGGTGATGAATCCCGGCTCCATTGCCTTGAGGCCGAAATCGCCAAACGACAGCTCTCCGCCGCGCCACGCCTTACCGCGGTTGCGCCCCTTCTGCTGCTTCCTGATACTTCACTTTCTTCGGCATCAACATGATGTCTGTCCTTCAATCCTTCCAGCTTAGAAAATGCTCGTTCCAACCTGCGCCTGAGGCTCGCGCTTCTTCTGCTGATAAATGTCGCCCTGATAAATCCACGTCTTCACGCCGATGATGCCGTAGGTGGTGTGCGCCTCGGTGAAGCCGTAGTCAATGTCCGCCCGGAGAGTGTGCAGCGGCAGGCGCCCCTGCAGATACCACTCCGAACGGGCAATCTCGTTGCCGTTGAGGCGGCCCGATACCCGGACCTTGATGCCGCGGCAGCCGAAGCGCAGCGCGGAGTCAACCGACTTGCGCATGGCGCGGCGGAAGCCGACACGCTTTTCCAGCTGCAGCGCAATGTTCTCTGACACCAGCTGGGCATCGAGCTCGGGCTTGTTGACCTCGAGAATGTCAATGAAGACCTCGCGATTGGTGCGCTTCTGCAGCTCCTGCTTGAGCTTGTCAATCTCGGCGCCTTTGCGGCCGATGACGATGCCGGGCCGAGCGGTGCGGATCATGATGCGGAGCTTGTTGCCGGGGCGCTCAATCTCGACCGAGCTAACGCCGGCAGCCTTGAGCTTCTCGCGCAGCTCTTTCTTCAGGTGGAAATCTTCCACCAGCAGCTTGTCGTAGCCGCGCTCGACAAACCAGCGCGAGCGCCACGGCTTGTTGATGCCGACCCGAAACCCGTAAGGATGGACTTTCTGTCCCATAAATTACTTTCCTCTCGAAATCCTTCTGCTTTGCTACTTCGCGTTTATCTAACTGTGACTGCCTGTCGTGCTGCCGTGCGGTTTTACTTGTTCTTCTGACCTGTCTTCTTGCCTTGCGATTTCTTCGATCCTGCGGTGTGGCCGGCCGCCTTGTGCTCGCCTTTGTGGGGAGCAGCTTTGTGCGGCGCCGTCTTTTTGCCGGTGGTGGACTTCTTTGCGGCGGCGACCAATTTTCTGGCTGCGCTCTGTTTTTTCGGCGCTGCTTCAGAGGCCGCCTCGTCGCCGACGGTGGTGGCGAGGCTGGTGCCGCCCTTTTCCGCGACCGAGATGATGATGTGCGACATCCGGCGCTGGTAGCGAAAGGCGCGGCCCATGGGAGCGGGACGGATCCGCTTCATGCGCGGACCTTCGTTGGCGATTGCCTGCTTGACCCAGAGCCGGTCAACGTCCAAGTCTGTCGCCGCGCTCCTGGCGCAGGTAGCTGGCGTTATCAATTGCCGAGCGCAGCACCTTCTCAACCAGCGGAGCCACCCGCTTGCGCGTGAATGCCACCGTCTCCAGTGCCTGATCGACCCGCTGGCCGCGGATCAGGTCCAGCACCAGCCGCGCTTTTTGCGGCGATACCCGCTGGAACTCTCGCCTCTGCCCGATATTGTTGTGTCGCAGTTGCCATCTCTTCTGTGCCTCTAAACTTTCCTTACTTGGCCGAGCTTAGCGTCGATTTCGCGCGCTCGCTTGTGCGAGTGGCCCTTGAAGGTCCGCGTCGCCGCGAACTCGCCGAACTTGTGTCCTACCATGTTCTCCGTCACGTAGACCGGGATGAACTTGCGGCCGTTGTGTACCGCAATCGTGTGCCCCACCATGTCCGGGTGGATGGTCGAGCGGCGTGACCAGGTCTTGATCACCTTCTTGTCGTTGGACTGGTTCATCACCGTCACCTTCATCATCAGGTGCGCGTCAATGAACGGTCCTTTTTTCGTCGAACGTGCCATATGTCGTCAGCCCTCTAAGTCTCTAAATCCAGTTACGATACCGTTGCCTTTACTTCGACCGGCGGCTGACGATGAATGCGTCCGTGCGCTTGTTGTTGCGTGTCTTGTATCCACGCGTCGGCTGGCCCCAGGGCGTGACCGGGTGGCGTCCGCCTGAGGTCTTGCCTTCACCGCCGCCGTGCGGATGGTCGACCGGGTTCATCGAAACGCCGCGGTTGGTGGGGCGAATGCCCATCCAGCGGTTGCGCCCTGCCTTGCCGATGGTCACGTTCTCGTGATCGGTGTTGCCGACCTGGCCGATGGTCGCCATGCACTCAACGAGCACCTTGCGGGTTTCGCCGGAGGGGAGTTTGAGCAGTGCGTACTCGCCTTCTTTGGCGACCAGCTGCGCACTGGCTCCGGCCGAGCGAACCATCTGCGCGCCCTTGCCCGGCCGAAGTTCAACGTTGTGGACCGTCGTGCCGGCGGGGATCGCCTGAGCGGCAGCGCGTTGCCGACAAGGATGTCGGCCTCGGCACCGCTCATGATCGGTCGCGCCGACCTTGAGGCCGACCGGCTGCAGAATGTAGCGCTTTTCGCCGTCGGCGTAAGCGATGAGAGCGATGCGGGCGCTGCGGTTGGGATCGTACTCAATGGTCTCGACCTTGCCCGGAATGCCGGCCTTCTCGCGCTTGAAGTCAATCAGACGCAGCTGCGCTTGTGGCCGCCGCCGTGGTGACGCATGGTCAGGTCGCCGGAGTTGCGCCGTCCGCCGGTACGCTTGCGCGTTGCCAGCAACGGCTTGTGCGGCTTGGTCGACGTCATGTCATCGGTCGTCAGCGTTGTCTTGAAACCTCAGCGTCGGTGTGACTGGTCTGTATGTCTTAATCGGCATCTTCTTTTCTCTTCCCGCGTTGCCGCAGCTGGCCGGTCCTAAGCGTTACATCTCTGTAGTTACAACCAGGGTTAGGAACCCAACTGCTATTTACAACCAAATTGTTCAGATGCGGCTTAGAGGTTGCCGGCAAAGTCGGGGATCTTCTCCCCGGCCTTCAACCGCACATATGCCTTTTTCCAGTCGGGCCGGAAGCCGGCGAACTTGCCGCGCCGCCGTTCCTTGCCCACCATATTGATGGTTCTGACGGTGGCGACCTTGACCTTGAACAGGGTCTCGACGGCCTGCTTGACTTCGGTCTTTGAAGCACCGGGGGCAACTTCAAATACCAGCGTGCCCTCGGTCTCTTTCACGCCAACGCCCTTTTCAGTAATCAGGGGGCGCCGCACTATGTCATAAAGATTCGGCATTACGCTGCCTCCTTCTGGCTCTTGCGCCTGGACGGCTTCTTGGCCGCCTTAATATCGCCCTGCTTCTCCGCCGCCGCGTGCTTGCGCTTGGAAACGCTCTTCTTAAGCGTCTCGGCCAGAGCTGCGAGGGCGGGCTGGGAGAAAATTGCTTTTTCAACGCGAAGCAGGTCGTAGGGATGCACATCGCTGGTGAGCATGACGTCCACACCTTCGAGGTTGCGCGCGCCGCGCTGCAGACTTTCGCTGACCGACTGAAGCCGCGTCTACTAACAGGATGGTCTTCTTCGCGTCGAGAGTGTTCAGCGCCTGGCGATAGAGCTTGGTCTTGGCATCCTTAATCTCGAGCGAGTCGACGACGGTCAGCTTCCGTCAACCAGTTTGGCCGCGATGGCGGCGCGCAACGCACCCTGCAATTTCTTGCGGGGAAACGCGTAGGCGTAGCTGCGGGGCTGCGGTCCATGGACCGTTCCGCCATGGCGCCAGAGAGGAGAGCGGATGGAGCCGACGCGAGCGCGGCCGGTACCCTTCTGCTTCCACAGCTTTTTGCCTGCGCCGGAGACCAGCTTGCGGTTCTTGGTCGCGGCCGTTCCCTGCCGCTGGCGGCGCGGTAGTGCTTCACCGCTTCCCACAACAGCGCCGGTTCACCTGCTCGGGACCAAAGACTTCGTCCGCCCAGCTCAAGCGAGCCGGCCTTCTTTCCGCCGAGATTTACTACGTCAATGTTTGCCATCGTCCTTAACTTCTCAATCTTTCCGGCGGCTGCGTTTGGCCGCCGGCTTGAAATCCGAATTTCTTAAATCCGTTCGTCAGTTGCTTTACCGCAGTTACTTCTTCTTGAACCTGCAGCGCGCTTGCTGGCCTTCAACGGGTCAACCGTGCCCGAGCCGGCAAATCCACGACGCTCTCTGCGGTGGCGGCTTGGCCTTGGAGATGACGACATATCCGTTCGCGCGCCCGGGAACCGCGCCCTCGACCATCAGCAAATTCTCTTCAAGATCGATGCCGCGAATGCGCAGATTGCGGACGGTGACGCGATCCACACCGAAGTGGCCAGGCATGCGCTGCCCGGGAAATACGCGCGACGGAAACGAGGAGGCGCCGATCGAGCCCTGCACCTGGAACATGTGACCGTGCGACTTGGGACCGCCACCAAATCCGTGCCGGCGAACAACTCCGGCAAATCCGCGGCCCTTGCTGGTGCCGATCGACGTCGACATATTTCTCGTCGGAGAAGATGTCTACCAGAACGCGATCGCCAGCCTTGAGCCGCTTCCTCTGCCTCGGCCGCTTCGCCCTCAACGGCGGGCTTGGCTTCGGCTTCTGCCGGCAGCCTCGATGGCAAGCTCCTTGAGCAGCGACCGGTGCCGCACCGCTCTTGGCAAAGTGCCCGCGCTGCGGCTTTGTTGACCTTGGACTCCTTAACAAACTCGACCAGCCCGATCTGCGCTGCGTCGTAGCCGTCATTGGCGACTGTCTTGAGCTGCGTGATCACGCACGGGCCCGCCTGCAGAACGGTGATGGGGTGAACGTCACCCTTCTCATCGAACACCTGCGTCATGCCGATTTTTCTACCTAGAATTCCAGTTATTGCCATCGTCTCTCTCTCCTCATCATGCGTCGGCCCTGCAAGGAGCCGCACTGCCGGTGTATGCTGGTCAGTTACTTCTCGAATGCCTTGATCTCGACGTCCACGCCAGCCGGGAGATCGAGCTTCATCAGCGCGTCCACCGTCTGCTGGGTCGGCTCGAGGATGTCGATCAGCCGCTTGTGAGTGCGAATCTCGAACTGCTCGCGCGACTTCTTGTCAACATGCGGGCTGACGAAGCACGCAATACTTGTTCTTCACCGTCGGCAGAGGAATCGGGCCCGCAACCTGTTGCGCCGGTGCGCTTGGCCGTGTCCACAATCTCGCCCGTTGAGCTGTCGAGCACGCGATAGTCGTATGCCTTGAGCCGGATGCGAATTCTCTGTCCTACCATGGTCTTCGTTCGCTCTTCTTGCATCCGCCGCGAGAGTGATTGCGCCGCTCGCGGCATTGCAGGTTGTCTTGCTTACTTAAGAATTTCCGAGATCGTGCCGGCGCCTACCGTGCGTCCGCCTTCGCGGATGGCGAAGCGCAGACCCTTTTCCATCGCGACCGGCGTGATGAGCGTGATCTCAGCGATACGTTGTCGCCCGGCATCACCATCTCGGTGCCTTCCGGCAGCTCCGCCGACGCCCGTGACGTCGGTGGTCCGGAAGTAGAACTGCGGCCGGTAGCCCTTGAAGAACGGAGTGTGACGCCCGCCTTCTTCTTTGCTCAGCACATAAATCTCTGCCTTGAACTTGGTGTGCGGCGTGATCGAGCCGGGCTTGGCCAGAACCATGCCGCGCTCTACATCTTCCTTCGCCACGCCGCGCAGCAGCAGGCCCGCGTTGTCGCCGGCCAGACCTTCGTCCAGCTGCTTCTTGAACATCTCAACGCCGGTGACCACCGTCTTGCGGGTCTCGCGGAAGCCGACGATCTCAACTTCTTCGCCCACCTTGACCTTGCCGCGCTCGATACGACCGGTCACAACCGTGCCGCGGCCGGAGATCGAGAAGATGTCTTCAATCGGCATGAGGAACGGCTGATCAATGGCGCGCGCGGGCAGCGGAACATTCTTGTCGACCGCTTCCATGAGCTCGTCGATCTTGGCTTCCCACTGTGCTTCGCCGTTCAGTCCACCGAGTGCCGAGCCGCGAATCACCGGCACGTCATCGCCCGGGAAGTTGTACTTCGACAGCAGCTCGCGAACTTCCATCTCGACCAGGTCAACCAGCTCAGGATCCTCAACCGCGTCGCACTTGTTGAGGAACACGACGATGTAGGGCACGCCAACCTGGCGGGCCAGCAGCACGTGCTCCTTGGTCTGGGGCATGGGGCCGTCGGTGGCCGCGACTACCAGGATCGCGCCGTCCATCTGCGCCGCGCCGGTGATCATGTTCTTGATGTAGTCGGCGTGGCCCGGGCAATCCACGTGCGCGTAGTGCCGGTTGGCCGTCTCGTACTCAACGTGCGCCGTCGCGATGGTGATGCCGCGCTCCCGCTCTTCCGGCGCGTTGTCGATCGAATCGAAGCTGCGGAACGAAATCTTCGGATTGTGCTTGGACAGCACCTTGGTGATCGCTGCCGTCAACGTCGTCTTGCCGTGATCAATGTGCCCAATCGTCCCCACGTTCACGTGCGGCTTCTCCGGTCAAACTTTTCCTTCGCCATGTCTTTATTCCTTTGTCCTTTTTCTTAAAGCTCGATGTAACTGAACCGGTTTATTTTTCTTTGCCCTGCACGCGCGCGATGATTTCTTCACTCACCGAGCGTGGCGCCTCTTCGTATCTCGCAAAGTGCATGGAATAAGTGGCCCGACCTTGCGTTGCCGACCGCATGTGTGTTGCGTAGCCAAACATTTCGCTCAAAGGAACGTTCGCCTTGATGACCTGGGACCCGGCGCGATGCTCCATGCCTTCGATCCGTCCGCGGCGGGAGTTAAGGTCGCCGATGATGGTGCCCATATACTCCTCTGGCACAACCACCTCGACCGACATGACGGGCTCGAGGAGCACGGGGCTGGCCTTGCGGGCAGCCTCTTTGAACGCCATCGAGCCGGCAATCTTAAACGCCATTTCGTTGGAGTCAACGTCGTGATAGCTGCCGTCATAAAGCGTCGCCTTGACGTCAACCATCTCGTAGCCGGCGAGGATTCCGCCCTGCATGGCTTCGCGAATGCCCTGGTCAATCGGCTTGACGAACTCGCGCGGAATCGATCCGCCCTTGGTGTCGTTGATGAACTCGTAGCCCTTGCCGGCCTCGTTCGGCTCTAGACGAATCTTGGCGTGGCCGTAGTTGCCCGAGCCGCCGGTCTGCCGAATGTACTTGCCTTCGGCCTCAGACGCCTTGCGAATGGTCTCGCGGTAAGCAACCTGCGGCTTGCCGACGTTGGCCTCGACTTTATACTCGCGCATCATGCGGTCAACGATGATTTCCAGATGCAGCTCGCCCATTCCGCTGATGATGGTCTGGCCGGAGTCAGGATCGGTATGCACCTTGAAGGTCGGGTCTTCCTGCGCGAGCTTGCTGAGGGCCAGGCCCATCTTCTCCTGGTCGGTCTTGGTCTTGGGCTCGACGGCGACGGCGATGACGGGCGTGGGGAAGGTGATTGACTCGAGCACAATCGGGTCTTTGTCGGAGCAGATGGTGTCGCCGGTGACGAGCTGCTTGAGTCCCACTGCGGCGCAGATATCGCCGGCCCAAATCTCGTGAATCTCTTCGCGCTTGTTGGCGTGCATCTTCAACAGGCGGCCGATGCGCTCGGTCTTGCCGGTGCGGGGATTGAGGACCGGGTCGCCGGTTTTCAAGACGCCGGAGTAGACGCGGAGGAAGATCAGCTGGCCGACAAACGGATCGGTCATGATCTTGAAGCCCAGGGCGGCCAGCGGCTCGGTGTCGTCGGCGTGCCGGGTCAGCTTGACTTCGATATTGTTCGGGTCCAGGCCCTGGATGGGGGGAATGTCGAGCGGGCTGGGCAGATAATCCACCACCGCGTCGAGCAGGGTCTGCACGCCCTTGTTCTTGAAGGACGAGCCGCACATGACCGGGAAGAGCTGCATCTTGATGACGCACTTGCGCAGAGCGGCCTTGAGCTCCTCTGCTGACGGGCTCTCACCCTCGAGGAACTTGTGCATCATGTCGTCGTCGTTCTCGGCAACGGACTCGAAGAGCTGCATGCGGAAGGCTTCCGCTTTTTTCCTGAGGTCGGCGGGAATCTCTTCGACTGAGTATTTTGCGCCCATGGTCTCGTCGTGCCAGAGAATGGCGCGCATCTCGATCAAGTCAACGACGCCGACAAATTTTGCTTCCTGGCCGATCGGAATCTGGATGGCGACCGGACGCGCATTGAGGCGCTTGCGAATGGTGTCAATGGCATGCTCAAAGTCGGCACCGGCCTTGTCCATCTTGTTGATGAAGCAGATCCTGGGCACGCCGTACTTGTCGGCCTGGCGCCAGACCGTCTCCGACTGCGGCTCAACGCCGTGTACGGCGTCAAAGCAGGCAACGGCTCCGTCAAGCACGCGCAGGCTGCGCTCGACCTCGGCGGTGAAATCAACGTGGCCGGGGGTATCAATAATATTGATGCGGATATTGTTCCAAGTGCAGGTAGTGGCGGCGGAGGTGATGGTGATGCCGCGCTCCTGCTCCTGGGCCATCCAGTCCATCGTGGCCGTGCCTTCGTGCACCTCGCCGATACGATGCGTGATCCCGGTATAGAAAAGGATCCGCTCGGTCGTCGTCGTCTTCCCGGCGTCGATGTGCGCCATGATTCCGATGTTCCGGCAACGATTTAGAGGTACCTGTCGCGACACTTTGATTCTTCTCTCTCTGCGAGCCCTTGGCCCGCGGTCCTGATGCCCTGGTTCCTGCTATGAACTCAAACTTGAACTGACTTACCACCGGTAATGTGCAAACGCCTTGTTGGCGTCGGCCATGCGGTGAACATCTTCCTTCTTCTTGATGGCGGCGCCGCGTCCATTGGCCGCGTCCAGCAGCTCGTTCGACAACTTTTCGACCATGCCCTTTTCACCGCGGCCACGGCCGTAGGTGATCAGCCAGCGAATGGCGAGCGAGGTACGGCGCTCGGGATTGACCTCGACGGGGACCTGATAGTTGGCTCCGCCGACACGCCGCGTCTTGACCTCAAGCAGCGGCTTGCAGTTCTCAACCGCCTTCTTGAAGAGCTTGAGGGCCTCATCGCCGCCGCGCTTTTCAAGATTTTCCATCGCGATGTAGAAGATTCCCTGGGCAGTCGACTTCTTGCCCTCCCACATCATCGAGTTCACAAACTTGGTCACCAGAGTCGAGTTGTAGACCGGGTCGGCCGCAACCTCACGCTTGGCAATGTGTCCTTTTCTTGGCATAACGTCCGTTTCCTCTTTGCTTCTAAATTTCTGTTTACTTGGCCGCTACTTTGGGCCGCTTGGCGCCGTACTTTGACCGGCTCTGCTTGCGATTGGCGACGCCGACCGAGTCGAGGGTGCCGCGCACGACGTGATAGCGAACGCCGGGGAGGTCTTTCACACGGCCGCCGCGGATGAGCACAATCGAGTGCTCCTGGAGGTTGTGGCCGATGCCGGGGATGTAGGTGGTGACTTCGATCCCATTGGTCAGCCGGACGCGGGCAACCTTGCGCAGGGCGGAGTTCGGCTTCTTCGGCGTCTGAGTGTAAACGCGGGTGCAAACGCCACGCCGCTGCGGCGAACCTTGCAGCGCCGGACTGGCGGTCTTGTAGCGCGGCGCCGTGCGACCCTTGCGGACTAGCTGATGAAATGTCGGCAAAACTTTGCTCCTTCAGATTTCCTTCAACCGCTGTTACTTCGTTACTGCAAACCCAAACTCGACGTTACTGCTACTGCAGAACCCAAACTCGACCAGCCCGCGGCACAATTCCGCAAGGCCGTTGCCTGCCCCAAGCGGTCTGAATTCGCCAGACAGCTGCTGCCGTGCGGCTTTTGCCGGACAGCTTGTGCCACGCGGCTTGATGCCACGCAGGGACAGTTGACGGCGCAATTGCGCCGCGCAAAATCCGCACTCCATTCGCCTCTACCTGTTTCGAACCGCGACGGTGGCCGAGTGCCCGTTGGACTGGGCCGACTCCGTTTCGCTGTTCCGACCCACATAGCCGGCCAAGGTGGCTCGGTGTCGTGGATCTCCATGCGAGGGACCGCAAGCCCCTGCTCTACTGCTTCTAGAATCTCCCGCGACCAACTCAAAGCTTCAATCAGCGGCGTCAGAAATTCTGGCTTGCGGTGATGACGGGCAGGGCTTCCCCCACCCTTCACGAAACTGCTCTAAGAATAGCAAGCAACGTCTCGGCAAGTCAATCCACAACCCACGAATCGGCGAAGGATTTTCGCCAGTTGCCGCAATCATTTTTCCGGCTCACCGGGAGCGCCGGCTCGATCAGCCCCAGTCTACCGTGCTAGCATCCCACTTGATGAGAATCCGCCCGTCGTTGCTGCCTTCCGTCTCTCCGTTACTCGCCTCAATCGCGCTCAGTTTCGCCCTTCTGCTGCCCGCCGCGGCGCCGAAAGCTCTGGCTCAGCAGACAGCCGCCCCGGCCGCTGCGGCTGCCCAGCCGGATGCAATCGGTCTTGGCGCAAAGCCGGACGCGGCCCTGCTGCAAAAGATGATGGGCAAGCGGGCTGTTCCGCTCAACCAGCTGGCCATCTCGCCTGACGGGTCGTCGCTGGTATATGTGAGTTACGGCAAGGAGGGCACGTCGCTTGAGGTGGTTCCGCTGCGCTCCGGCGGGGCGAAAAAGACGATCGCGCAGAAGGATTGCGGGCTCAACCATCCGGCCTGGTCGCCCGATGGCAAGACCATCGCCGCGTTGCTAAGTTGTGACAAAGACGGCAAATCGGACCAGGAACAGATTGCGCTGATCACGGTTGGCGACGGCTCGGTGAAGCAGATTGGCTCGCTCAAGGGCGATGTGGGCGACCCTGGCTGGTCGCCGGACGGCAAGCTGGTCTCCTTCTTATATGTAGCGAACTCAACGAGGCCCTCGGGAGCGACGGCAGCGCAGCGAGTGCCGGAAGGGGTGATTGATCAGCAGATGCTGACGGAAGTGCAGCGCCTGGCCACACTGGACGCGGCCGGCACGCTCCGCTTCGTGACGCCTGAGAAGCTGCATATCTATGAATATGACTGGGCTGCGGACTCCGGCTCGGTGGTCTTCACGGGGGCACCGCCGCCGGGGGAGAACAACTGGTGGGTGGCGAAGCTTTATATGGAGTCGGCAACCGAGGCGAACGCCGCGCCCAAAGTCATTCTCGATCCCTCGACGGTGACGGGGCCGCTGCATGGACTGCAGATTGCGGTGCCGCGCATTTCGCCGGATGGATCGCAGGTCGCCTTCATTGGCGGCTTGATGTCTGACTTCGGGTCAACGGGTGGGGACATCTGGAGCGTTTCGGCGCAGGGCGGGCAGCCGAAGAACCTGACAGAGGGACGCAAGTCCACGCCGGCGTGGATTCACTGGGAGTCGCCGTCGAGCATTCTCTTCACAGAGCTGGACCAGGGTGATGTGGCCATCCACAAGCTGGATGCGGCGCGCGGGATAGTTGACGACAAGACCTATTTCAAAGAGCCGGAGACGATTGGAGACGGCCGGGCACGAGCTGAGCATCTCGGTCGCCGGAAACGGGGAGGTCGCCTTCACCCGCAACGGCTTTGATCGTGCGCCGGAGATCTGGGCGGGCAGGCTGGACCACCTGGAGCAGATCACGCACTTGAATGCGGAGGCGAAATCGGCGGTGGGCAAGACGGAGAGCATCAGTTGGCAGAGCGAGGGCTTCCGGGTGCAGGGCTGGCTGTCGTATCCGACCGATTACGATTCGCACAAGAAATATCCGATGATCGTGAGCGTGCACGGCGGGCCGGCGGCGGCGGTGACAGCGCGCTGGGGCAACGGATATGCAGCGGCCTTCACCAACTCGGGCTACTTCTTCTTCCAACCGAACCCGCGCGGCAGCTTCGGACAGGGCGAGGCGTTCGTCGAGGCCAACCGCAAAGACTTCGGCTATGGCGACCTGCGCGACATTCTCGCGGGCATGGACGCGATCCAGAAAAAGCTGCCTGTGGATGCGGAGCGCGTGGGCATCACCGGCGGCAGCTATGGCGGATTCATGAGCATGTTCGCGCCGACGCAGACGCAGCGTTTCCGGGCCAGCGTGGCCTTTGCGGGAATCTCCAACTGGCTGAGCTACTACGGCGAAAATTCAATTGACCAGTGGATGATTCCCTACTTCGGCGCGTCGGTCTATGACGATCCGGCGGTGTATGCCAAGATGTCGGCGATCAATTTTGTAAAGAACATCAAGACTCCCATGCTGATTCTTGTCGGAGACCGGGATGGCGAATGTCCGCCGCCGCAATCCTTCGAGCTATGGCATGCGCTGAAGGACCTAAACGTGCCGACCGAGCTCGTCATTTATCCCAACGAAGGTCACGGGGTGTCAACGCGGGAGCACAGCCTGGATGTGCTGGCGAAGACCCTGGACTGGTTTGCCAAATACATGCCGGCGAAGTGACGCAGGGGCGAATATTCAAGACTGCCGGGCGGGGAATGACGCACAGCCCGGTTTGCCCTCTCGCGTTATAGCTTTTACACTAGGACATCTCACAACAATGTCCAGCTCGACGGGGCATTTCTGGCACGACGGGCAAGTTTGACGAGTAGAAATTTTTATGGCGGGACCGCCGGGAGCGCTGAAGCGCGCGGCGGGGAGGTTCAATGAAGCGGTTGTTTTCCCTGTGTCTGCTCCTGCTGTGCTCCTTGCCAGTGGGCGTCTCCATCTCCGGCTGCGGAGTCAATGCTTCAAACTACTGCCCAGCGCCTAATAATTTCACGAAGATCTCGCAGGTTTATCAGATCGTTCTGCAGCCCACGAATTCCACGGTCTCACTGGCCTATGGCCAGACACGCATTCTGGCCTCACCGACGGCAGAGAATTGCATTGGCAACACGGTCGGAGTCGCCTCGTACAGCTACGGCAGCACGAATCCCAGTCTTCTCGATGTTTCGCCCGGCGGGGTACTCTGCGCGGGCACATGGAACCGCAACTCCGGCGGCGGCATTCAGAACTACACGGTTTGCACACCGCCGTCGAATGCGACTATCAACGGGCTGCTCGGCTCCGCTTCCGCGCCCAACTACGGCAATCTCTACGCGCTGATCACGGCCGCGGCCGGCCCGGTGACCAGTAACGCGGTGCAGATCTTTGTGCACCCCCCGGTGACCAGTGTGGCCAGCTACCAGGGCACATCCACCGGCAGTTGCTCCTCCTCAGTGAGCTGCGGCACGTCGAGCTCAACGATTGTGCCGGCCTGCCTGTCGCAGGGAACGACAGTTCCCTACTGCTCGGTCGTCTGCAACGGCGCCACCGATATCACTGCGGCGGTGGGAAACATTACTTATGCGGGGAACAACACGAGCGTGGTCTCCTTCGCCGCGAACACAGTGAATCAGCAGCAAGGCATTGCGACGGCCAATCAACCCGGGTCCACCGTGGTGACGGCGACGATCTCGCTGGTGAGCTCAAATGCGGGGAGCTTTTCGACCTGCCCGCCGGCCGCCATCAATATCAATGTCAACGGCAGCGATTCGGTCACGGTGAATCCCAACAACAATCAGCAAATCTCTCTGGGGACGAGCACGTCCGGGGAACAGATTCTCGACACGCGCGGCGTACCTTTCACCAGCCTCACCGGGCTGACATATACGTCGACCAATCCATCAACGCTGACGGTTTCAACCACGGGGCTGATCTCGCCCAAGTTCGCCAGCAATGGAGATATCTACGCTGCCTGTCTGCCGCCGGGCTGCAATCCGTCGGAAGTGAATCAGATCGGCCAGCCGGCTCCCTCAGATGGCCAGGACATTCAGACCGGCAATGGGCTGCCGATCATCAGCAATCCACTTCGCGTGGTTGCTCCGGGCGCGGTGAGCTCCATCCTCTATATGGTGAACTTCTCGAACCCGTCGCTGGCCATTCTGAACAACAACGGCAGCATTGTGACGCAGCCGATTCAGCTGCCATACACGCCGAACTCGGCCGTCGTCAGCCAGGACGGCTCGCGGCTCTATCTCGGCAGCTCGACTGAACTCATGGTGCTGAACACGGCGACCAACGCTATCGTCGCGGTGAACAGGAACGTGCCGGGAAAAGTGCTGGCCGTGTCGCCCGACGGCTCGACGGCAGTCATCTTCAACAACGTGATAAACAACGGCGTTCCCAACAACGCGATCTATCTCTACAACACTTCCGCGGGAACCTTCACGAGTCCCTACACCGGCCCGGCGTTGAGAGCGCAATTCACTCCCGACAATCAAACCGTTTACATCGCAACGGGGACGACCTCGGGCATCGTCTATAACAAGTTCACCGGCTGGGCCACCTACGCACTGCCGGGCGGAGCCAGTGACGTGGCGGTCGTCACTCCCGCGGTCGGGGCATTCTTCGCAGGCACATCCACCACCGCGTTGGGATACTGCCCGAACATCATCGCTGCTCCGCCGATTTATTTTCCGATTGCTGCCAACGTCGCGGCGAACACGTCGGTGATCAACTCGAGCAACGATGGCGAACACGTCTTTGGAGCCAATGATGCGGCCGGCCTCACCTTCTCCGACATCCAGACGGATGTTCCCAGCGGAGCGAACGGTCTCTGTCCCCTGGCCGATACCGGGCTGACGATTCCGACGAACCTCACACAATATTCCGATGGAAGCATCACGGGAGCGACGCTGACCGGCGTAGACTCCACCTCTGCGACATTCAATCTCACGAATCCGACGCCGAATACCACTTACACGGCGTTCGTCACTTATACCGATGCCTCCTCCTCCGCGCCGGCCAAGCTCCCGGTTTACCAACTGACCTCGGGCGCCGGCGGATCGGCGCAGTTCGCGCTCATTCCGCTCGCCACCACGTCGGCAGGAACTCCGACCGCACCGACCTCCGGCGCGGTCAGCCCGGATGGAAAAACTTTCTTCGTGACCACGAGCGGCGACAACCTGCTCCACTTCATTACGATCCCGCAGCCGTCTACAACGGCACCGCCGACGCAGCTTCCTTCTGACAACGGCGCTCCCGTTCCGACGAACCTGGTTGACGCGAACGGAAGCCCCGTGCCTGCCGATCTGGTTCTCATACGGCCATACCAAACCGCGAACTGAGGTTAACCATCGCTATCCGGCTTGTCTGAGCCGGAGCCTCTGCTACTTGCGGCCCGTGTTGCCGATGGCGCGCACCACTGCCTCGACGAGCAATACGGCGGCCGCATTCAGCACGACGGAGGGAATCGCCGCGTACATCGGATAGACTCCGCCGAAGAGCTTAACCGGATAGATGGACGACTTCAGATGCAGCGACGCGACCATGGCGGTGCCGCTGGTCAACCCGACCGCCCATCCGGCGAGCAGCGCGACCGAAGAGATGCGTCTGCCGCCCTTTGCAATGAGGCCGCTCAGCAATCCGGGCATGAGTTGCACCATCCACACGCCGCCGAGCAGCTGGAGTTGGATGGCGAAAGTCAGGGGCAGCCCAATCACAAACGCGAGCGCTCCACCTTTCACGAGCAGGCTCACGATCTTCGCCATGGTGGCCTCGCTCGACGGGGTCATGGGCGTGCGCTGGAACTCGCCCCACAAATTTCTGGTCACCAGGTTGGCCGCGCCAATGGACATGATTGCGGCCGGAACCAGTGCGCCCACTCCGATCGCCGCCAGGCAGAAACCGGCAAACCACTCCGGAAACATTTTCATGAACAGCAGCGGCACAATCATGTTCGGCGTCTTCGTTTGAATGCCGGCGGCCAGGGCCATGTATCCCATCAGCGCCACCAGTCCGAGAAGCACGTTATACGCGGGCAGGAGCGCGGCATTGCGCTGGATGGCGCGTGCGCTACCGCTGGAAAGAATGGCCGTCATGTTGTGGGGATAGAGAAACAGAGCCAGCGTGGAGCCCAACGCGAGCGTCGCATACGCCCAGTACTGCCCGGGGCCGAGGATCAACCCTACCGGCGGATGATGCTGCGCCAGCGCCGTGCCTGCGGAGGAAAAAATGTGCGAGTAGCCGCCGAGCTTTGACGGAATGACGACGATTGCCGCCAGCACCATTACCCACAGCATGAGGTCCTTTAGCACCGCGATCAAAGCGGGGGCACGCATGCCGCTGGTGTAAGTGAAAGCCGCAAGCACCAGGAACGCGACAATCAGCGGCCACTCGCCGTTGAGCCCGAGCGCGCTGATCGCCATCTGCATGCCGACCAGCTGCAATGCGATGTAAGGCATAGTCGCGAGGATGCCAGTGAGGGCGAACGCAACACCAAGCCAGCGGCTCTCAAAGGTGCCACGAATAAAGTCTGCCAGTGTTACATATCCGCGGCCATGGCAGAGCCTCCAGAACCGCGGCAGCGCGACCAACATAAACGGGTAGCCGAAGACTGCATAGGGCACGGCGAAAAATCCGTAGGCGCCCGCGCCGTAAACCAGGGCGGGGACCGCGACCACCGTGTATGCGGTATACGCCTCGCCGCCGATTAGAAACCAGGTGATCAGCGTGCCGAAGCGTCGGCCGCCCAGGCCCCATTCGTCGAGGCTCGCGAGCGATATGACGACACCTTTTTTGCCGGGACGCCAGCCGCCGTGCCAGCGCGCTGCCATGAACCCGATCACTGTGACCAGGAGAAAGAAGCCCGCAAAAACCAGGAGTGCTGTCCAGTGGATGGCGTTCATTGCGCTCGGCGAAAAACCGCGCCCAGCATAACAGAGGCGCGCGTGGAGTCTCGCCTAGTTTATGGGCAACAAGCGATCTACCGGGCGGGCGGCTCGGTCCACTCGTGGATCACCACGCCGAGACTATTCAGGGTCTGAAGGGTCGCCTCCATATTGCGGCGCATCTCGATCCGATCCTGCCGCGTGGTCTGCTGCGACTCTTCAACTGCGGCCACTCGCCCATAGGGCCACGCATTCACCGGGAGTGAACTCAGCATCTTTCCCAGATCGTCTGTCTTGATCTCGATGACATTGCGCCGAGCCGCCGCCGGTCGCAGCAGGCCGCCCGCTCCGGGCAGAGGGTTGGCGTCGCCCATCATCACTTCGACCTTCAGCTTGTCAGTGCCGACGACGATGAATGGGTTCTGCCAAGCACTCGCCGTCTGCACGATCAAGTAATGCGACTTGGTGGGCGGAGGGACCTGCTCCAACTCGGTGCGCTGCTGATCCATCGCGGCCTGCGCCGCCTTGCGGGAATTCTCCGCCGCAATCGCGGCCGATTTTGCGGAAGCAGCGGAGGCCGGCGCGCCGTTGGCCGCCGATCCCGACGGAGTGGCTGTCGCGGGACTCGAACTGGCTACGCCGCGACTGCAGCCTGCCGCGCCCAAGAGAAAAATCCCCAGCGTTGTTGCCGCGGCCAAAGAAACGGACACGCGCAAATTTTTATCAGCGTTGGCCTTCGGCTGTTTCGATCGCATGCCCTTCCCCGCTATCATCCTCTCTCCCAAAGCCTCAACGTCCCTTCCACACCGCCGGGCGCTTTGCCAGGAACGCCTCGGTGCCCTCTGCCTTGTCCTCGGTCGCGCTGCTGACTGCGAATAACGCGGCCTCAAGGGCGAAGCCATCTTCAATCGCCATGTTCGCGCCGCGATGCACGGCCTCGAGGGTAAGCCGGGACGCGACCGGAGCGACGGCCAGCATCTCACGCGCCAGCTCTTCGCCGCGCGCAAGCAATTTATCGGCCGGCAGCACCTGATTGACGAGTCCGATGCGATAGGCCTCGGCCGCGGTGATCATGGCGCCGGTGAGCAGCAGCTCCAGCGCTCGCCCCTGGCCCACGAGACGAGGCAGACGCTGGGTGCCGCCATATCCGGCGACGAAGCCGAGCTTGACTTCCGGCTGGCCGAACTTTGCCGTCTCGCTGGCGAGTCGCAGCGTCGCGGCCATGGCCAGCTCGCAGCCTCCGCCGAGCGCGAAGCCGTTGACACAGGCGATGACCGGCTTGCCGCAGGTTTCGATGAGAGAAAAAATTCTCTGTCCGCGCAGCGCCAGAGCGCGCGCGGCCGGACCAACTGCCAGCGCCAGCTCGGAAATATCCGCGCCCGCCGCAAAGGCTTTTTCGCCGGAGCCGGTCAGCAGGGCGGCCCCGATCGCGTCGTTGTCGCGGACCTCGATGAAGGCGTGCTCGAGCTCGCCAAGCAACGCGGAACTCAGCGCGTTGAGCACCTTTGGACGGTTCAGCGTGACCACCGCCAGGCGGTCCCTTACCTCAAACAGAATGTATTCGTATGCCATCGCTCTCCTGACCAGCATTGAGTCTATCCAAGCCTCGCGGCGCGCGCAAAAACCTCCGGAGAGCCGACGCGATAGTAAACTCGAAAGAGCATGATTCACAGCATTACACTTCTGCGCACGGCGCCGTCGGCCAGCGATCATCAGCGGCTGGACAGCTTTTTTTCGGCGCTGGGATTCGAGCCCGGGCCGGCCTGGAGCAATTCCTCCGGCCGCGCGCTCTCTTTTCTCGCGCCGCTCGCCAATCTCGAGTTTGCCCCGGCGGGCAGCGCGACGCCGGACGACACGGTCTACGTCCACGTCTCCGCGCTCGACGACGTGCATCGCGTCGCGACCCAGTGGGCCAAGGAGCATGGAGGGACGGGCGTGATCTCCGCCATCGCGCCGACCTCGTGGAAATCGCGACTCTTCACCATTGAGCCGGTCGCCGGATTCAGCTTTTCCTTCTGGGCGTGGGACACCCCGGAAGCTCGCGATGCCATCTCCGGCGATCTGAACGCCAGCGGCATGCGATTTGGAATTGTCATCGCGCGCTGGAACGCGGTCATCACCGAGCGCCTGCTGCAGGGTTCGCTGGACGCTCTGCAGCGCAGTGGAGCCCGCCGGTCGGAGATCACGCTGGTATACGTCCCCGGATCATGGGAGATTCCCTCCGCCGCCCGCACACTAGCCGACACCGGCTCAGTGGATGCCGTGATCACGATCGGCTGCCTGATTCGCGGCGAGACGGCGCACTACGAAGCGATCTATAACGAGGTCGCGCGCGGCATCGGCGAATCTCAGATGCGAAGCGGCGTGCCCCACAGCTTTGGCGTGCTCACCTGCGAGACACTCGAGCAGGCGCTGGACCGGGCGGGTCTGAAAGCGGGCAACAAGGGATTTGAGGCTGCCACCGCAGCGATCGAAATGGTCTCTCTCACTCGCAAGCTTGCGGCAAAGCCGGTGACTGCATGACCGGAGCCCGCCGCAAGTCCCGCGAACTAGTGCTGCAGATGCTTTATCAGGCAGACATCGCCAAACAATCCGACGACGAAGTGCAAGAGACTTTTTGGAGCTCACGTGAAGAAGTTGATCCGCCGACACGCGCGTTTGCGGAGGACCTTTTTCGCGTCGCCAATGTGCGCGCCCAGACTATAGACCGGCTGATCGAGACCCATGCCAAGAACTGGCGCATCGAGCGGATGCCGGCGGTGGATCGTAACCTGCTGCGCATGGCGGTCGCGGAAATGCTGGGCTTTCCGCGCACTCCGGGGCCGATCATTATCAATGAGGCGATCGAGATTGCGCGCCGCTACGCTGATCCGGCTTCGATAAATTTTCTAAATGGAGTGCTGGACGCGATTGGTCAAGAGCTGAAAGTGCCTGCCGTCATCGGCGCCAAGCCGCGCGAAGCGGTCTGAGCAAACAGCGGCGGGGGATGGCGCCCCAACAGCACCACTCCCCGCAGCCGCAGTTCCGCTTGCGCCGCTAGTTCGCGATGAAAACGACCGACGGCTTGCCGCAGTTCGCCCAAGTCACTTGCGCATACGCGTCACCGCTCTCGCTCATTAAACGCAGCTGTACCTGGCCCGAGTCGAATGGGCTCGGCTCAGTATCTTTGCAGGTTGCGTCATAGGCCAGCGGGGTCACGGTGGTGACGGTGTATGTTCCGCCGGAGTTGGTTCCGCTCCACTCCACCGTGCCATTCACGTTCAGCGTTCCGCTCGGAAGGGGCTGGCCCGCGACCAGCGTCGCACCGCCCACTGGAGTGAAGGACGCCGCCATTTGATCCAGCAGCGTTCCATCCTGGAAGGCGCCGACGTAGTTGACGGTGATGTTGTTCGCGGCCGTGGCGCTATTTGCATTCGCAGTTATGTTCCGGGTTCCATTGCGCGTCTCGCTATACGTGGTCTTGCCGGTCGCGAAGGCAAACTCCAGATTGCTGGCGTCACTCTCAAAGCTATAGCCCGCCGAATTGGAGCGCGTGAGCTCAAGCGAGCCGGTGATGGACAAGGTCGCATATCCTCTGGGCCCACTGATTTCACACGGCGGCGCGGTGTAAGTCAGCACTTCATCCGTCCACTGACCGTTGCCGCCGGTGGACTTCACATCCACCGCCGGGCATTGCGACGTATCTGAGTCGGCTGCATTTGTGAACGCGCCCCCGCTCGACGTCATCTGGGCCGGGGTCATCGATGAAACGATCTCAGTAGCCTCAGATGCCGTTGCGGTGGCTGCTCCCTTCGCGTTTGTGGACGCGATGTCGCTGCCGCCTGTCGCACTGCTGCTGCCGCAACCCGAAATCGCCGCCATAGCGAGAACGAGTCCGCCGAATCCAATAATTTGCTTCTTCATGCGTCTGTCACCTCGATTAATTTTTCAGTTCCACTCAACGTGCATGAGCGCTGCAGAGACCTTGGTTCTTAGCATTGGTAGGCGAGACCCGGCCGCAACGAAGAAGTTTCGAAATGATTCAGAAAATAAAAAGCCCGGGACTTAGCCCGGGCCTTACGAATTCCACATTAGTTGCAACGAATTTGTAACTTAGTACCGCAACTATTCCACGGTCACGCTCTTGGCCAGATTTCGCGGCTGGTCCACATCGCAACCGCGCCGGACCGAGATGTAATAGGCCAAGAGCTGCAGCGGAATAATTTCGATCAGGGGCAGCAGGAGCTCGGGCGCAGAAGGCACATGCAGGGTATGCTCCACCAGGTCGGCGATCTCGTGATCGCCTTCGTTGGCGATCGCGATGACGCGGCCGGAACGCGCGGTCACTTCCTGAATATTCGACAGCGTCTTCTCATACCTCTGCACGCTAGCCGGATCGTTCTCGTCCCGGGTGGCCAGGACCACCACCGGGAGGTCTTCGTCGATGAGAGCATTGGGGCCGTGCTTCATCTCCCCTGCCGGATAGCCCTCGGCGTGAATGTAGGAGATTTCCTTGAGCTTGAGCGCGCCCTCGAGCGCCAACGGATAATGAATACCGCGACCGAGGTAGAGGAAATCCCGGGAATTGTAATAGTGTTTGGACAATTGTTCGCAGTCGTCTGCCCGCGCCCGCAGCGTATCCTCGACCTTGCCCGGGATGAGGCTCAACTCTTCCATGAGGCGCTTGCTCTCCTGCTCGGTAATCGTGCCGCGCTGCTGGGCGAGGAACATCGCCAACAACATGAGCGCAGCCAACTGCGCAGAAAAGGCCTTGGTAGATGCGACGCCAATCTCCGGCCCGGCGTTGGTGGTGATGGCGCCATCGGCCTCGCGCATAATCATGCTGCCGACGACGTTGCAGATGGCGAGCGTCTTTGAGCCCTTAGCCCGCATCTCCCTTTGCGCCGCAATCGTATCCGCGGTCTCGCCCGACTGGGTGATCAACAATCCCAGGGCGTGCGGATCGCTGATGGGATCGCGGTATCTATATTCACTCGCGTAATCCACAGACACTTGCATCCGCGCCAGCCGCTCGATCATGAACTTGCCTGCCAGGCCCGCGTGCCAGCTGGTTCCGCAGGCGGCGATATTGATGCGGCTGGCATCACGAAATTCCTCATCGGAGATATTCATGTCGGCGAGAAACACGCGGCCGCTATCCAGCGAAATCCGACCCAGCATGGTGTCGCGAATCGCCCGCGGCTGCTCATTAATCTCTTTGAGCATGAAATGCTTGTAGCCGCCCTTTTCCGCCTGCAACGGATCCCACGTGATGTGCTGGATCTGGCGGCGCACCGGCACGCCCTCAAAATTGGTCAGGACCACGCCACTGCGGGTGATGACTCCCATATCGCCATCATCGAGAAAATAGACGTCGCGCGTGTACTGCAAGACTCCCGGCACATCGCTGGCCATGAAGAACTCGTCTTTGCCCAGGCCGATGATTGCCGGAGGACCCATGCGGGCGGCGACAATCTTTTCCGGATCATCCGCCGACAAAACTCCGATCGCGAATGCGCCCTTGAGCTGCTTTACGGTCCGCTGCACGGCGATCTCGAGCGGGATCCCGGGCTCCTTGTTCAGCTCGCTCTCGACCAGATGCGCGATGACTTCCGTGTCAGTCTCGGTGACGAATTTGTGTCCTTCGGCCGCGAGCTGGCGCTTGAGCACGATGTAGTTTTCGATGATGCCGTTGTGCACGACGACCAGGCGTCCGCTGCAATCGCGGTGGGGATGCGCGTTCTCTTCGGTGGGGCGGCCATGCGTCGCCCAGCGGGTGTGGCCGATGCCGTAGGTGCCGAGCAGCGGCTCCTCGCGGATGACCTGTTCGAGATTCTTGAGCTTGCCCTGGGCACGCCGCAGCTCGAGGCCATCGCCGGCTCCGCCGACGGCAATGCCCGCGGAGTCATACCCGCGATATTCCAGCCGCCGCAGCCCGTCCAGGATGACCTCGACGACCGGCTTCGGTCCGACATATCCAACGATTCCGCACATATTTTTCTATTGTACGTATAGGGCGCTAGACGGCCGATTTCACCCGAGCATAACGCCGCTCTGCTGCCATCCGTCCGCCCAGGCCGGCCGCGGGAGCCATCAAGACCATCGCGATCACCTGCGACCAGTGGGCGCCCCTGATATCGAATATGACCGACAGAAGCGCAACCACGAGAATTGCAATCCCAACCGCGGTGCCCGTCTTTTGCCCGCCGCCGGGCCCACCGATCTTCACGGCGACAAAACCAGCCAGCAGGGCGAACGCCACGCCGACCAGTGCCGCGAGCGCTTTCATCCATACCGGGGCCGGACCGTGAGGGTCCTGATGGACCAAGCGAAAAAACGCCAGCGACGAGGCCAGCGAAATCGCGTAACCGACCACGAATCCGAGCACCGCGCGCATCAATCCTCCAGCTTGTAGCTGAACTCTTCGATGACCGGGTTAGTCAGCACTTCGCGGGCAATGCGCTCAACCGCAGCGCGAGCATCGGCTTCATTTAACCCCTGGCTGAGCGTGAGCTGGAAGTATTTGCCCTGGCGAACATCCTCGACCCCGGCAAACCGCAGCTTTTTCAGCGCATTCACAATCGTCTGCCCCTGCGGGTCGAGCACCGTGCGCTTCATCGTGACGTAGACATGGGCCATCATTGTGCCTGATTATAAGCGGTGCGCCCCTGCGCGAGTGCCACCCAAATTATGGTCAATTATTTAGAACTTCCGATCGGCGAAAAGTGCCCTGAGATCATCCAGGCGGTCATCGAAATTCCTCTCGAAGGCATCAATAAATACGAGTACGACAAGAAGCTGCACGTCTTCCGTCTCGACCGTAACCTATACTCGCCGGTCCACTATCCGGGGGATTACGGGTTCATTCCGTCAACGCTGGCCGAGGATGGCGATCCGCAGGATGTGCTGGTGCTGGTTGACGCCCCGAGCTTTCCTGGCTGCGTGATGAATGTGCGCCCCATCGGGATAATGGAAATGCTCGACCAGGGCGTTCCGGATGAAAAAATTCTGGCGGTGGGGCAAAACAATCCACGCTACCAGGATGTGTGGAACTACTCGGAGATTTATCCGCACATGCTGCGGGAGATCACCCACTTTTTTTCGATCTATAAAGATCTCGAAGGCAAACGGGTCGAGGTCCGCGGCTGGCACGATGCCGCACATGCGCGCGCCAAAGTCGTCGAAGCCCATGAGCGGTTCAAAGCCAACAAGAAGAAATAGTCGCGCGCCTGAAGCTGCATTCCGTACCATTTATGTCGCACCCGCTCGATTCCCCCATATGGACGGCGCTCACGACCGAGCACGCCCATCTGGCCATAGGCGCATCCGGATCGCCGGCGGCACTGCGCTATCCGGCCGACGTTTTGCCCATGGCGGCAATCAGAGAAGAAACTGCGGCGGCGCTTGCCGAACTCCGCGAGATGCTTGCGCCGCCAACTTCGGAGCAGCCGGGCGAGCGAATTTACTTCGCGGCGGAATCGGTTCCGGCGTGCACGGGGCTGGAGGTGCTCAGTCCGCTGCCGTGTCTGCAGATGATATTTCCGCGCGGGGCTGCCATTTCGGCGCCGTCTGCGGCTGATTGCGACGGGCCGATCGAAGCACTGGCTGCACAGGATGGGCCCGCCATGGTTGCGCTGACCGATGTCGCCTTTCCGGGCTTCTTCCGGCCACGCACTTACGTGCTCGGCTCTTACTACGGAATTCGCAAGCCGCAACTGGGGGCTGAATCCGACACAGACCTCATCGCCATGGCGGGCGAGCGGCTCGCACTGCCGGGGATTCGAGAGCTCAGCGCAGTATGCACGCATCCCAGCTACGCTGGCCGCGGACTTGCGGGGCGACTGATCACTCATGAGCTGGCTGCCCATGTTGCGGCGGGCCTGGATACATTTCTGCTGGTGTCGGTGACGAATCACCGCGCGATTGCGCTCTACCGCCGACTGGGATTCACAGAACGACGCGAGATCACGCTGCAGCAAATCCGACGCACGGACTAGCGGGGGAATGGTTCGGCGCTAAAACAGCTCAAGCCGCCCCGGGGATTGCAGGAGCGGCTCGGAGCTGAGACTGGGAGAGTTTTACAGGCCGCCGCTCGCGTGCAGCAGCTCGCCGGTCAGCCAGCCGGAGTCGTCTGAAGCGAGGAATGCCGCGATTGAGGCGATGTCGCTCGGTTTGCCGGTGCGCCCGAGAGGAGTCTGGGAAACCAATCCCTTCTCGAAGTCGGATCCGACGAAGCCGCCTTTGCGTGTTCCTTCCGTATCCACGATTCCTGGATTGATCGAGTTCACACGGATCTTGCGCGCACCAAACTCTTTTGCAAACACGCCCGTAATTGCATCCACCGCGCCCTTGGTTGCGGTGTAGACAACAGCGCCGGGAGGAGTCAGCCGGCTGATTGATGATCCGATGTTGATGATGCTCGCGCCTTCCTTCAGGTGCTTTACCGCGGCCTGAGTCGTGAGCAGCAAGCCGAGCACGTTCACGTTGAACATTTTGTGGAACGCCTCTTCGGTGACCGCCTCGACCTCGCCAAACTCATAGAGGCCGGAGTTGTTCACAAGAATATCCAGCCGGCCAAAGTGCTTGATGGCCGCGTCAATGATGCCCTGGGCCTCGTTGGCTTTGGAGACGTCCCCGGCGACGGCGACCGCTTTGCCGCCGGCTTTTTCAATCGCCGCGACCACGACATCGGCTCCGGCTTTGCTGGATGCGTAGTTCACTACGACTGACGCGCCGTCTGCGGCGAGATGCTTTGCGATGGCTGCTCCGATTCCCTTGGATGCGCCGGTTACGACTGCTACTTTACCTTTGAGCTTGCTCATGTGCTTTTCCTCTTTCAGAGATGTTTGCCGAACGGTTTGAACCTTGGAAACGGCTGTCGAACGCCACGTCCGCCCAGCCTTCCAGCGGCTTGCTGACAATCAGATGAGGACGGCGTCATCCGGATTCATTAGTTCAGGAATTGCGAACTATGGAACTTTTACACGATTTGGCCTATGATGGAGGAATGCGCCCGCTTTTCCACCCCTCGATCGAAGATGTAACCGTCGAGGCCATCCTGCACGCGCTCTCCGACCCGGTCCGTGTGGCCATATTCACCGATATAGCGGCCTCAAGCTGTTCACAGAGCTGCACCGACCTGCAAAGTGCGACGAGCCGGGCCATCCCCAAGTCCACACTTTCCCAGCACTTCAAAGCACTGCGCGAGGCGGGACTGATTCGTGGCGAGCGCCGCGGCGTTGAGATGCAAAACACGTCACGCTGCGCAGAGCTAGACGGGCGCTTCCCCGGGCTGATCAAGGCGATCGTCAGGGCCCACAATATTCAGCTTGAAGCGCAGGAGCAGGCCGCGAAATCCGCCAAGCGAAAGGCCGCCAAACGCGCCGTACGAAGGGCCTAGAACAGACGGCTGTAGACAAATGCCAGCAGCACGGCAAAAACAAATCCGTCTGACAGCATCGCGATATATTCCTTTCCGCTTTTCTGCGCGGAGAAGACGTGGCCCAGGCCAGCGAGCCCGTAGTAGAGACCACCCACAATGGCCGCGGGAACGATCCATTCAGGTCGGAAAAGACTGAAGACGCCCAGCAATCCCATGGACAAGTTTCCAAAGCCGACTTCCCGGACGATGGCAAACGATCGATCGTCCTCAATCCCGAATATCTCCGAAGCTGTGAACGCAGGCTGAATCACCTGCCGAATCCCTGCCAGCAGCAGGCGAATGCCGACTGCCCAAAATACTAACCATTTACCTACCAGCGTCATCACGCTCGCCGCGTGGGGATGAAGAAGCGACTCCGCAATCACCGATCCGACCGGCAAGAGCAGCAACAGCGCAATGAGCATCAGCAAGTACATGGCGCCCCCAGGCAAAAAAATTTCTACGATTATCTCGCAGGATTGGCTCCGCCTCCAGGCAAATCGATTACCCCGCGCTCGGCAACTCGCTACATATCTCGGTATATATATAGATAGGGGCGCCGCTACCTTCCACCGACTCCTGCATCGAATTGATAGCCCAACGATTGTGATAGTGGCGCAAAATAGACCCGAAGGAAGGCACGCCATGCCCGTCATCCGCACTTGCACCCAATGCAGTCAGAAGAATCGCATCCCCGCCAGCCACCTCGCCGATACCGGCCGTTGCGGTCAGTGCAAGGCGGAGCTGCCGCCCATCGCCGAGCCGCTCGCCGCCGATCCGGCGCTGTTCGATGAGGTGATTCAGAATTCTACGGTTCCCGTGCTGGTGGATTTCTGGGCCGCGTGGTGCGGACCCTGCCGCATGGTTGCGCCGGAGGTGGCTCGCACGGCCGCCAACATGGCGGGCCAGGCCGTCGTGCTCAAGGTGGATACGGAGCAGCACCCCGGGCTGTCGGCTCGGTTCGGCGTTCGCGGCATCCCCAACTTCATCGTGCTGGTTAACGGCCGCGTTGTTTCGCAGCAAGCCGGGGCTGTCGGTCACGAGCAGATGGAGCAATGGATCCGCACGGCTGCCACCGCACCCATCTCCGCCTAATTGTTCGCGCGCCGCGATCGCATCAATCGCGCGGCGGAATAAGCGACTGGTCCGAGCGCTGCGATGCCGCAGCACCATAAGAGTGCCGAGTGGCCGCCCATTTTTTCTCCGCGTGAGGCGACGATCGCATAAAAAATCAGCGCTGCGGGGGCGAGGCCCAGCGCAATTGCTCCCGCTAATCCGCCGGGCACGCGGAACGGTCGCGCCAATCCCGGGGCCCGCACGCGGAGCACCGCCAGTGCGACGAACTCGAGAATGAGGCTGGCGCCGTAGAGGGTCACATCCGCCTCGATCAGGCGCTCGAAGCTCAGGCCCAACGCCAGCAGCCACACGGTCGCCAACGCGAGCACGCAGACCCACGGTGCTCCGCGCCGATTTGTCTTTGCAAATGCGCCAGGCAGCCAGCGCTGCTGCGCCGCCGCCAGAGGCAGACGTGCATAACTCAAGGTCAGCGCGTTGAACATCGCGACTCCAGTCAGGGCGCCACCGGCGGTGAGTAGAACAGCGAGCCACTCGCCGCTGATTGTCCGCGCCGCGTCTACCCACGCACCGGTTGCGAACTGGGCCGCACCGATGCCCGAGATCGCTGCCGCCAGCACAGGAAGCAAATAGCTCGCCGTAACCAGCGCGACGGCGCCCAGCATCGCCCGCAGATAAGTGCGCTGCGGCCGGTCCACTTCTCCGGCGACTGTCGAGGCGTTGTCCCAACCCATGTAATTCCACATCGCGACGAGAACCGCGGTGCTCATGCTGCCGCCGGCGACATGGCCCCACGCGATTCCGCCGGCCGGGGGATGCCGCGCACCATGCCACACACTCTCGACGACCAGCACGGCGAAGGGAGCGAGGAAGAGCGCGCACATCCATCGCGCTCCCTCACCGACGTCGTAGGCGCCGAGCAGATTCCAGCCAACGCAAACCAGCACAACTCCCGCCTCCCACGCGAAGCCGCGTCGTCCGGCGACGAGCGCAGGCGCCAGCATTCCGAGGTAGCTCACAAAAAGTGTGGGATAGAGAGCCATGTCGAAGACGCTAGCGGCGAGGGACAGCCAGGCTTCCTGGAATCCCCAGAACGGCCCGAGGGCCCGCGTCACCCAAACAAAAAATCCACCCTCTGCGGGAATCGCGCTCGCCAGCTCGCCGACCATCAGCGCAGTCGGCAACGCCCAGATCAGGGGAAGCACGGCGAGGAGCAGCAGGGCGCGCCCGAAGCCAGCCTGGCCGACGATGTCTTCGAGGCCATAGGGGCCGCCGGAGACCATGAAGTAAGTCGCCGCGACCAAGGGCAGCAGGCGCAGCTGCTTGAGGCGGCGGCCTCGAGGTGCGCCCGCCGAAATTGCGCCCGCGTGATCCACTCCGACCGAGTTTATATGCGCAGAAATCGCGGTTGGCGGGAAGGCGAAGTTTTTCCTGGGAGCTGCGGCGTAGGCGCTCACGTATAATCACGCCAGCGACGCGGAGAGATGGCCGAGAGGCTGAAGGCGGCGGTTTGCTAAACCGTTATACGGGTTTACCCCCGTATCGGGGGTTCGAATCCCCCTCTCTCCGCCATTCATTCTTCCGCGAAATCAGCGACCCTCCCACAGCAGAGAAATCCCTAAAATTAGCCGCGTTTTCGCGGATTTTCTCGCCCCGACTCGTACTAGAGAATTGATTCCATTGGGCAAGTAGGAGAATCCGTGTCCTGCTAAGGCTCGAACGAGAGAGGCCGAGATGTGCCGCTCGCTGCCCCGACTTCAGGCTCGCGCCGCGCTCAGATCTCGGTAGAAATGCTGATTTCGGCTATCCGGTTTTTATTTTCCGACAAATCGCCAATTTGACCGATTTTAAGGACGTCCCGCTCCCGAAATTCGAGCGAAAAAGGTGAAGTTATCCCCTCGGGACAGACGAGTAATTTTCTTGGTTCCCTGCTGATTGTCGGCTGCGAACTGGAACGTTCGGCCTGCAGGACGGAGGTAGGATTCGAGCATGAGCTCGATCGTAAAGGGCTGCGTCGTCACCGAAGAAGACGAAGCCTACCTAGAAGAGATTATTCGGCGGCGCTGGCCGGACGCAAGAAAAAAATGCGATGGGTGTCGCTCCGAAGCCACCCATGTGAGAGTTCCTGGGCGTTCAGCTTTTGCGTGCCAGCTCTGTCACCATCAGGCGTATCCACTGGCTGACACCATCTTCGAGGGTTCGACGACACGGTTGTCGCTCTGGTTTGAGGCTTGGTATCTCTACAGCAGTGATTTTCGAATACCGGCGACTCTCCTCAAAAGGAAGTTAGGAGTGACGTACAAAACGGCTCGACGCATGCTGGTCCTGATTCACAGCACGCACTACGCGGACCATACGGCAGAAAGCTTCGATCCGAGAGATGAAGTCGATTCGCGGGTGATCGACACAATCGTCTATCAGGCAGAACATCGCGGTAGGAGAGCGCTGCCTGAGCGCAGCCGGATGACGGGCAATGCAAATGCTGTGACTCCGAGATTCATCAGGAGAGGATCGCGGCGACTGCGGAGGATCACAATTTCCGGAGCTGATGTTTTTAAGTTTGCGAAGGCCGGCTACACCGTGGACGCGATTGCGATGATCTTGCATTGCAACAGCGACTCGTTGTTGCGCTATTACAAAAAGGAGATCGATGAAGCTCGAAGTGCCGACGATGTAATAGTTCGCCATGGCAAGCGCAGATACCGGCAAAAACGCAATGTCTCGCCTTCCGACGAAGTGGTTGATTCCTCAGTAGACGCTCCAGCAGATCGACCTGGCGAGTCGAACGCGAATACCGGCCTTCCGAGAATCGAGTTGAATCTCGAAGATCGCATCGATCTAGACGAACTCGTGAAGTCGAAGCCCAGCATGGATCCTCTGACTACCGATTCAGAGACGAAGAAGAAGTAAATCGTTCGATCACTAAAGCCAACTTAACAAAACTTTTTATGCCTAGTGTCTATCAACCTCGACCTCCCGAATTCCGCCTTACCGCGGGGCATGCGGCTCTTGACCTGGTCAATACCGTGGAATGGCGCTTTCGTCCGACCGGACCGAGAGAACGATTAAATAGTTACATCGACCTCATTCGCTTTACCGTGTGGGCCGGAGTTCTTCCCGAGCGCGTTGGCGCCTATCTTCTACAAACTGTTGGCTCCAAGTCTCAAAAATGGACCTTGGATTGTGTCAAAGACATGCGCGAAAGCGTAGCCAACCTCGTATATGCGGGGATGAACCCGGATTTCCCTGCCACCCGTGATCTGGATAGCTTCCTTCGGAATGCCGTCTCCGAAGTTTATTGGATTCCTCTATCAAACAGGGCTACTCGAAGGCATTGGGCCTGGAAATCGGGCATGGAGAGAGGATCTGAGTTGCCGCTATCGCTCCTGGCGGGACGGATCCTGAATTTCACTAACCACGCGGATCCAAGAAAGGTCCGATACTGCCTCAACCCCGCGTGTCGCAAGATATTTCTGGACTTCAGCAAAGCCGGGCGGCATTGGTGTGACATGAATCGCTGCGGCAGCGCCCAGAAGAGGAAGGCCTTCGAAGCGAAGAAAAGAGTCTCAGTTGTGCCGACAATCAGATATGCCGAACGCGATCCTTCAATCGATTTTGCGCCAGGGAGGGCTAATGGATAATCCGAAACAGATAGACACAAAACGAATCGAAGAGCTCATTACCCTGGGTGCATCAGAGGATGAGATTGCCAACCTGATGGAAATCTCTGAAACGGAGTTTCGGCAACGGTTTCGCCAGCTTGCAGCCAGGGCGAAGGCCCACCGGTCGATTTCATTACGCCGAGCACAGTTGCAGAGCGCCATGGATGGCAATGTCCGATCTCTAATCTTTCTCGGCAAGCAATATCTCGGACAATCGAACAATCCCAAGAACTCCGAAGAGGATTCTGGTTCCATGGAAAGCTTCATCGATTTGGTAATGCGGGGCCGAGCCGCCAGCGAAGAATAAAATAGAAGAAATTCAACGCTAGCTATCGTTGCTGAACGAAATCGATTGCTTTGGTGTGGGTAGGTAACCAAAACTATGGCGATGCATCATCGTCTCCATTTGCGGCGCGTATTTTTTTTGCTTCATCGACCCAAGCGGCAATGTTGTCCTTAATGGTCTTGTAGACATCGGTGCTTGTTGCTCCCGCTGGGTCGTATAGTTTTACGACGGATGATAACTTCTTACCATTGCTACTAAATGTTACGAGATCGAAAGGATTTGACCCATAGATGCCGAGGTTATTGGAGCTATCGCGCAAATTGTGAATTCTTATACCCACAACCCCCATGTTCTCGTTCCAGGATTCACTGATTTCGTGTATGACCCATTTCCGGCTCGCGGTTTCTCCTCCGACTAAAACGACGGTGCACGACCTGCCAACCAGCTGATCGGCGATCCACTTCTCGATGGCATTGTTACCGCCCTTCTTGACCGCTTCCCAATCATTATCCGAACAAGGGGCATTACCCTCCAGCGCACCCATATTTCGGACTTGCGACGCACGCCAGCCATCGCCCGCATAATAAAAGCTAAAAAATACCCTTCTTGCCATCACCCTCTCCTGCTTTCGTGCCGAGGCTCAATCATTTGTTCAATCACCTTCCAGCCTGCTTGGCCGCCTCTTCAACCCACTTCCCGAAATTGCTGTAGCCGTTCCCATCGACCCAGTCGTACACGCTGAACAGGCTGCTCAAGACTGGCTTGTTGGTGTTCTTAAGATAGGGGGCAGCCGCCTGAGTTATAGGAAGCAGGTATGGAGCATCCTTCCATCCGGACTGGTATTGGATCATCGGAACCATTTTTCCGTCCCGTGCGCCGTACCCCAAAAATTGGAAAGGGCTGCTACCGGCGATATCCGTGCCTTGCCTAGGATCTCTTAGCTGGTGAATTCTGATTCCAAAAATCCCCATCCCATACTCGACCGCTTTAAGAATTTCGTAGTCAACCCAGCGGCGAGTATAGGTTTCCTTTCCGATTAGCACGCACAGCACGCTGCTTCCAACGAGATTGTTATCGATAAGCTTCTTGACCGCCGCGTCGCCCTCTTTCTTGGCCTTCTCTTCTAGGGAGCCGTCGAAAAAACCAGTTTCCGTGTAGGTTCCTTTGGTGATGTAGTGCTGCTTCACCTGCTGAACCCGCATGATGTCGCGGTCGTAGTGGAAGCTGAAGAAGACGGAACGGGGCATCGTCTAAATCCTTTCAAGAACAAATGCACTTCAAATCGTAAGGTGAAAGATCACAACGCTCCGACACCAGGAAGGCGACGAAACAGCGATAGATAGCGCAGGTCAGCCAGCAATTCAACCTGATCGCGAGCATGTTCATAAAACAAAATGCGCGCGGCTGCCCCTGTTGACGCAATTGGATAGGCCGGTTTGTTCGGGTGCCTGCGCCTGAAAATCTCATATTCCCGTTCCACACCGTTCATTCCCCCCAAGAAGACTCCGGCATCGTAATCATGACCGCCGATCATCGCTTCACGCATCTGCATCAGACTCTCTTCTTCGTCGGTATCGATTGCCTCGATAATTCGGGTTTGCTCGAATTCCGCGGTTTCCGGTGGAAAGTCCCGGCGGAAGTAAGCACTTTGATAGAGCGTGATGTGCTGATTGACGTCGGGTGTCATGCCACGGATGATTAGGCGGATGAGAGGAGTAATCGCTGGGTGGCCACCGAAGACAATTTGACCCGATGGTATGACGACGCTAACTAGCGCGCGGATACTGTCACGGATCGCGATGATGTCGGCCGTGTCCAGATATCTGGCGTCATCGTCTGGCAGTGGGATGCTGGCAGAAAGAAATATGCAGGGCATCAGGTCAATCCTCCAAGCCATGAGTTCGCTTTTGACACCTGGAGACTCTTTACCGGCAGGGTCTGCCGATCCAGCCAATCCAGATGGTTCATCCACTTATCCCGGATGCCGCGTTCATCGTAGAGCAGGATTATTGCGTTATGGTGCTTGGCCATTTCATCTTCAAGCTCTTGATAGCGGACGGCGTCAGGCACCCCGACTGTCGGTACCGTCACGTAATGATGGCCTCCCTTTGTCTCCAGTAGGATGAATCGTTCCGGCTGTATTTGTGGTCGGTGGCCAGCGGCAACAGCTTCTGAAAAGAACTCCTGGACCAAATACGTATGGCGGGCGGCGAGAGCGCGAGCACGCAGGGACTCGACTTCGAGTGTCACCCGCTTCAGGCACGCATCTCGTAGACGCGCGGTTGCTCCGAGCAGGTCTGTTACAACTTCAAAGTCGCTATCAGCCAGCGCGAGAGGCTTGCTGAAGGCGGCTGCCGACGCCAGAGTACTTCCGGGCCAGATGAGTTGCAATATCTGAAGATTGGTGGAGTTTGCGCGAGCGAGTTCCTCTTCGGTCCACCGGCTGGCCAAAAAGCCAGGCGAATCGAGTAAAACCACAACGTCCGTGTCGGCCAAACGGTGCCAAACCACTTCCTGAAAAGGCTCTCCTGGACGGAGACTGTGCGTATCGAGGAAGACATCGAAGCCACTGGCGTCGAGTTGCTCATAAAGCTGGATTGCGACCCCTTGCGTTTCGACACGCCGGTAACTGATAAACAATCGGCGACTCTTGCGAAGTAAACCCAGCCCTTCGAGAAGCACGAAGCAACCCGGTCCAGCCCACTTCGGGCCGCAAAGCCATCCATTAATGGGCCGCAAGTCATCCGGCACGAATTCGTTGAAACGATCCAAGGTCTGGACTACCGGCAGCACGAGCGCTGCCTGCTCGATGAGATTAGAAAGACGCGAATTTGCAGCTGGATGTGGCGTCAAGCCAAAGAAAACGCCAACTGTCGGGGATTTTGGATCGCGGTCGGCGAAAGAACTATCATCGAGAAAAGAAAGCATCCCCGTAGGAATGCCAAGCTCCTCAATATTCCGCTGTATCGTCGCCCGCAATGTAGCCGCATACGACTCGGCCCCATCAGCAAAAATGGCAATCTGATACACACTCATACAGCCCCGCTTTCTTCCAACTTCAGCCTAGCCCATCCTCGACTGTAAATTCTTGGCCTGCAATGACCTCTTCCTGCCCTATCTTCTCTGTATTTCGCTCGGCCATCGGTTGAATTAGCCTCCGCCAATCTCTTTTCGCTGTAAAACATCCGTAAAACGCTAAATGAATAATTTGATTAAATTTCCCGTATACCCTCTCCCCATTCGAGAACTTCGTTAGGCCCTCCCGACAACTTCTCTCTCAGGAAAACGGACTCGTCCTCATTTCTGTATTCGATATATGCATCGGGTCCGTTAAAAGTGAGAAATGCAACCATGCTGACGGCCAAATCCAATTCGTGTACTCCCAAAAAATTGGGGCTCAATGGACGGTCATTCATTGTAAATACATCCGTACACGGAGCATTTCTCTCATCCTTCTGCGGATGGACAAGAGCTTGAACCGAGTGCGGAATCGCACCATTACCTATTAATCGAGCTTTGAAAATCGATGGGGAGTCTCTATAGATTGTTGCTTTGTGCTCATGGCCAAAGAACCAGGCAAAAATGCTATTCATGCCGTTCGGTATCGTCTCTCTAAACTTCCAGAACTGCTCATAGAGGAACGCTCCAGCTTGAAACTCTGCCAAATAGGCTGAAACGGGCTGATTGTGACTCAAGAGGATGTTCTTTCGATCTCCTGAATTTCATATCTTTGCTCCAGCCACTCCCACTGCGCCCGTAAGCGTGCGTCAGGCTTGGCGTCAAAATTCTCATGATCGACGAAAGTGACTACCGCCTTCACGTGTTCCTCGAAGCGTTTCCAGAAGCCCGCCTTGTCTTCTGTTGGCACGCTCCCGTCAATGCTAAACGGGACATAAGCAGTATCAAGTCCATGAATTTGCCAGTAGTCGTTGTAGAGCGTGAAGTAGCTTGCCTCCTGATTGAAGCTCGGCAGGACTCTATTAAAGTAAGGCCTCCCGCCGGAATACATCTCGTGATTTCCGTTCAGAGCAAAGCTATTTCTGCCATTAGTTTCATCGGCCAATTGGCCAGGAAGCGACAACATTCGTAGTCGCTGCCTGCATAGTAGATATCACCCATATGGATTGCGATGTCCACGCCACGCTTTCTAACAATTTCTGCGATACGCTGGGCGTGGTTGTTATCCGCTCCCCAATCGCCTAGAAGAGCGATCGTACACTTGTCGGGTATTCGGATATAGCTTTTCGCCTCTGTCGCCACCTTGAAATCGGCTTTCGGTCTGAGGTATCGAGGAGTATATTGACCATCACGGGAGCCCAAACAATTGGATTGCCTTCGCCAAACACATCGACGGCCGCTGGGAGAACATCTCCCGCGTCGCCGTGTATCACCTTGTTTGCCGTAGTGCTCAGATGCTCTTGTGCAAGCGCGGCAAGGGGATGCCGCGAATGAAATGCTTCTCCATCGAAATACTCTTCCGAGTCGACAAAATGAATGGCGCGATTTAGATGACTCAACAGATAAGCATGCGGATCTCCAATTGAAGGGTCGACTTCTTCTCGATTCGTGTCCGAAAGGGCTGCCATGACGTCTCTATCATTATTTGAGACTCGATCCTTCAATATCTCAAGTACTTTCGTGACATCGGACTTCTTGTGGTGTTGGATCGGCATGGGTCCTCCAGCCATTTACCGGCATACGATAAGTTCGTCTCAAGGTACATCAAAAGATTAGGACTTGGCAGCTTTTGTCGCAACCTCCACGATCTTGGCAGGTCGGCATGGTGCGATAGGATGGCCTTTTGGACATCGTCATTCACGCGCGGCGCGGGCATGGCGAAGTATACGGCGGTCTTAGAGCGCGCTGTCACAGTCGTTGCTGTTGACAACCGGTTTCGAGGCTCATGCTGGATAAACTAATGGGCATTTTCTAGCAGGGTTACCGTTTCTAGATAGTGGTGGATCGGCACCCGTCCCCTTTTGTGTTTCGCTATGGCTTAGACCTGCGGTCCAATATCCAGAGACGAATGACCAGGCCGCTCAGGACGAAGAAGATCGCGCTGCTAATAATCACCGCGATGATGCGCCAGGTGCCCTCCGCAGTCACGAAACTAGTGATCGCGATGGCCAGACTCAGAAATCCGACAATAAGAAGGATGACGAGGGACTGCTTTTTCAAATACCAGGGAACGCTGTTCTCAGCGGCCATAAGCAGAAGTCCTTCCGGCGTTCGACTCGCCAGCGATGGCGGAAGTGCGCTTCTTCTACATAAGCCAGTTGCATCGGCAGCCACGCTATGTCCGGGAGCGCTCGCAATACTGAACGGAAAACCTTAAAATTTCCCCGGCTTCGCAAGTTGACTAAAGCCGACTCCCGCAGCATCCGAATCTTAATCTCGTCTCCCACGAACCCCGCGCCTTGGATCTGACCAATGTCTGCCGGGAACTGCCGGCTCATCCAGATATAGAAATCCGCGATCTCGTCGTCATTCAGATGCTCCAGCCAGGCATTTTCCTGTGATATATCTGCGGCGCGAAGGATCGCTGCCTGACCAATTGAAGGTTCAAGAATAATTAGACCTTTTAAAGAGGTCCAGGTACCGGGCGTCGATCGGCGCAACAGGAGGGCCACAATCGTGATCAGGCGTTCATCTCTCCCAGCACCAGAGTGTCCGCCCAACCGGCCAAATTCTCCCAGAGATACTCTTCGAAGAGCTCTGGGGCCTCCGCGAGCCCAAGCGCGGACAGTTCATCCCAACATGAGTTCTCAAGGTCTATGCGTCGAGTCTGATCCAATACGAAACGTGCGATCTCCGGCGTCCAGTCGAAACGGAGCCCCTCCGCGATTGAATAACGCCGTTTCTGCGCTATGTGGAAATTCAATACCTGTTCGGCTGCAGCAACAAACGGCTGGAGCCGTTGCGCTAGGAAACCTCGAAATGCGCGGTCACGCTCGTCTGATCCTTCGAATGCGTACCACAAAGCCAATCTGCACCACCGTTGCCATAAGGTATTATCCACGGGCAGAAGACCAGCCGGAAAGCGTTCAAAGGTGTTCAGCAATGCAGAGAATTCGGCGGAGACCCAACTCGGCCATCCCGTCTGGGAAAACAACTCCAGCGCCGGCCGGGCTCCAATCAGAAGATAGCGTTGAGCAGCTAGGTAGAGTCGCTCACGCGTTACATTGTCGAAATATACCCAACAAGCTAACTGATCAAGTCGCGATGCTCCCCCCCAACTAGGAACACCCGGCCATTTTGCCACGAGTACAGAGTCCCAAATGCTAAGCCATGCGCCGGCTTCACCGTTCTCACTTCTGTCCAGAAGTTGGTTAAGAGCTCTAAGCTTGTTTTCGACCGCGTTTTGGTCAGCCAGCGCCTGACGCTCTTCGCGCTCGCATTCTGCACGTAGTTGTTGGGCTGTCCCGGACCCGAGCTCCACGTTGAGCAGAGACCCAAGTGTTCCCTCAATGACACGTTCTTGTGTTCCGCGATAAATTGCGGTCAGAACATTCGCGTCCGCCCGATCCAGCATGAAGAATACAGTGCTAATTTTTCCGCAGCGCGTCATCCCCATCGCGGGCCATTTCTAGCAGGAATTCGGAATCAGTCGGGGCTACGAGTAGTGTCGAACAGAGCGCCCGCAGGATGTATGGAGATTGTTCGACCGCAAGAAGCGCGGACCGCAGAACAAGAGCGCGACGCTCGCCGTCCTGGCTAACGATCGGTCCAATTATTCCGAGACCTAAGTCCAATTCGTTTCGGGAATCCAGAATTATGATTGCGCAGACGGTTTAGCACAGACGAAACAAAGGCTCGCCGGATCTCGTCGTCCCGGATACTTCCCCATGCAGAGACCATGATCTTCTCAACTATCGGATCAAAATGGGTATTTTGATTTCCGGCAAGCCAATCTTGCTGTGCCCACCCCAATAAAGCAAAACATCCGCTGCGGGCAAATGTATATCTAGCTCATTTGCGAACTTGACCAGAAACGACTCGTACCAACCAGAGTGATTAGCACTCCGCGGTGGCGTTAGCAATGGCATCAGCTCGGCGAATGAGAAATTGTTAGGCCAGTTGGCCTTCAGCGCGCAACCTTTTAGGTTATCTCTGACATCTTCGTTCACGGGATCTGTGGCGAAGTGCCGGATGGCCCTACGAGCCTCATCTGTGCCAATCTGTGCAATCGCTGACGCTGCAAGCTGTCGCACGTCTAACGATGCGGTGTCATTTTCTGTGATGGCGACGAATTCGTTGCTGAGTTCTAAAAGTCCGCAAGCGATTGCGATATATAAAGACATTGCACATTCCCATTCGTCCCATGGACGACGGAGATATTGGGAAAGCTGTTGAATGATACCGGGATACTTGAAGCGACGAGCGTATGACGAGACCTGACGCGCCAACTCCCAGGTGGTCTTTGTCTCGATCGATTGCTTAACTAAGCGTGGCAGAATTGCAGCATCCACGGCGCCCTCGTCGATGAAGAGAAGTAGGCTGGGGTTGAGTTCGACAAGATGGCCCTGCAACTCGTGCCGAATCTCTCCAATCCAGATCGCGGTTGATGAAAGTTGCTGCGGTTTGCCTACCTTCCTATCTCCGGAGACCGAGATCAGATTTTTAATGCTGACATTCGTCAATTGTTGCGAGATACACCAGGACGCGGCGAGAAATTCCGCATAGCTCCAATTAGTCCACACCAGTACATCCGGGTTCTGGAAGCTGAATAAGGCGGACGCGAGAACTTCGCGCAGCTCGGCGGGG
>CAVZTG010000009.1:0-180931 GCA_963778195.1 Terriglobales bacterium
ATCTGCGGTACCATGATCAGGACGCATTTGCCTGCTGCGATTCTTGTAATTGTGCTGTAAAAACAGATCCATAACTTTCGGCGAACACAATCCATGCGACAATTCCCCCCGCCCGAATAGATAGCATGCACAGGAGCACGGCTGGCAAGCACAGGAGAGGGGAAATCCATATTAGCTCTTGAGGCACACTTGTTCCATTTCCAGAGCCCCAAGCCCCATACAAGAGACCGACAAATGATACAGCGGCGCTAACTACCGCAGAGAGTCCAACTACTAGTCGATTCTCAGTAGAAACGCCACGAGTGAATAAACCAGCGCACGAAAGCTCGCCTCCCGTACACAGCGTAAAGCTCTAGCGAATCAATGACAAACAAACTTCGCACAAGGCTCGCCGTGCTGGCGCAAGGCCCCTCCGCGCTGGCATAGAGGAGACATCATGGAAGCAAAACCCCAGAGCAGATTTCTGACCGCGGAGTGGAAAAGCCTCGTCATGCTCAACTACGCAGTCGATCCTTCTCTGCTCAAACCCTTCGTGCCCGCCGGCACCGAGTTGGATTCCTTCGACGGCAGCACTTACGTCAGCATGGTCGGCTTCCTCTTCAACCGCACCCGCATCTACGGATTGCCCATCCCCTTCCACCAATCGTTTGAAGAGGTGAACCTCCGCTTCTACGTCCGCCGCTCATCAAAGCGAGGCGCAGTCTTCATCCGCGAGCTCGTCCCCAGATACGCCGTCGCCGCCATCGCTCGCTTCGCGTTCAACGAAAACTATTCCTGCGTGCCCATGTCGCATCGACTTCGGTCCGACGATAAGAGTGGCGTCGTCGAGGCGGAATACGCCTGGGGCTCGGCTCCCGACCACTGCTCCATGCGAATCGAGACCGAAGACCCGAGCTTTCTTCCTGCCGAAGGTTCCCTGAGTCAGTTCATCACCGAACACTACTGGGGCTATGCGGCGCAACCAGACGGCGGCTGCCTGGAATATGAAGTCCAACATCCTCGTTGGCTCATCAGGAACGCCAGGCGGGCAGAATTTTCGGGCAACCTCGTCGGGCTCTACGGAGCCGACATGGCGCAAGTCCTGCGGCGCGATCCGGATTCCGCTTTCCTGGCAGAAGGCTCCCCGGTAACTGTCTTCAAAGGGACGAGAATCAGCTGATGCGCGCCTTCCATGGCCCTCCCTCCCGCTCATGCCATTTTTTAAATACCATTTGCCATTGGTATTCCAATGTCATTGACATTTAGAATTACCGCGATATATTCAACGCATGCTCGTCACCATAGACAAAGCTGGCCGCATTGTCATTCCCATCAAAATGCGCCAGAAGCTGCACTTGAATCCGGGCGATTCGCTCAAAATTGCCGAGATCGGCTACGCCATCCACCTGGAGCCCCAACGCGACGAAGGCGAGATCGTCTATAAGGATGGGGTTCCTGTCCTGACCTTCAAGGGCCGCGCCCCGGTGGACTTCGACGTGCGCGCCAGCCTCAACGAGGACTACGACCGTCGCGCCGAACTCCACTCAGGCGCCGACTCGGCTCCCGACGGCTTCGCCGAGCCCGTTAGATTGGAAGACTAGCCTTGTCCGCCTCCACCACCCCGACCACCGCCCTGCCGCCCGGCCCGGTTTTCTTCGACACCTCTGCCCTCTTGCCCGTCTTTCTCGGAATCCACATCCATCACCCCCAGAGCCTCCGCGTTTATCAGCGCCTTCGCCCCGGCGCCGGATTTTGCAGCCTCTACACTCTCGCCGATGTCTATAACACCGTCACCAGGCTCGCTACTCCCGGCCACACTTCACCCGCAATCGCACTCCAGTTCCTTGCAGACATTAAAAAACGGCTCTCCTTCGTTAAGCTTGACGGCGGCGACTATCTTGCCGCCGCCTCCACACTCGCCGGGCAAGGCCAGCGCGGACCCCTCATCTACGACGCTCTCCTGCTCCAATGCGCCCGCAAAATCAACGCCGCCGCCATCTATACGTGGAACGTTCGCCACTTCCAGCAACTCGCCCCCGACCTCGCCGACCGCATTCGCACTCCCTGACCCGCATCCGTTCTCCCCCTCCCCCCGGTACAATATTTTTAGAAAAAATGCGCGCCCTCCGTCCCCTCCTCATCGCTCTGCTCCTCATCGTTGGCTTCTACGCCATCACCAGCCGCTCCATCGGATCGCCCGCCGCCCACTACCTCCGCGCCGCTCTTGCCGATGCACACCGGGCCGCCGGCAATGTCTCGCTCCCCGACTTCAGCTTCAGTGAAGAGAAAGCCGAGGCCGCGCCCGCCTACGATCAGGAAGAGCAGCAGAACATCGCCGTCTACAAAAAATGCCTTCCCTCCGTCGTCAACATCACCTCCACCGCCGTCGCCTTTGACTTCTTCTACGGCCCCGTCCCCCAGCAAGGCCAGGGCAGCGGATTCATCCTCGACTCCAAAGGCTCCATCCTCACCAACTACCACGTCATCGCCGACGCCCGCCGTGTCGAGGTCACCCTCCACGACAAACACAAATATGCCGCCACCGTCGTCGCCAGCGACAAAGGACACGATCTCGCACTGTTACAAATTCAGGGCGCCTCCAACCTCCAGCCCGTCACCCTGGCGGACTCCCGCAATCTCGTCGTCGGCCAGAAGGTCTACGCCATCGGCAATCCCTTCGGCCTCGCCGGAACCATGACCTCCGGCATCATCAGCTCCATCCGCTCCATTCGCGGCCCCACCGGCGCACCCATCGAAGACGCCATCCAGACCGACGCCGCCATCAATCCCGGCAACTCCGGCGGCCCCCTGCTCAACTCTCACGGCGACGTCATCGGCATCACCTCCCTCATCGCGCAGAATGGGGCCGATCAGTCCTCCGGCATCGGCTTCGCCATCCCCATTAACACCGCCAAGGCAGTCCTCGACGACTTCGCCCACTACGGCAAAGTCCTCCGCCCCTCTCTGGGAATCGCCTCGCTCCCCATCGGCGCCGACCTCGCCGAACAAATGGGCCTCGCCGCCGACTCCGGCGTCCTCATCCAGCGCGTCGTTCCTGGCGGAGCCGCCGACCAGGCCGGCCTCCGCGCCGGCACCCAAAAGGCCTACCTCGGCAACACCCCCATCATGCTTGGCGGTGACCTCATCGTCGCCCTCGACGGCCAGCAGATCGCCAACACTACCGACCTATCGCAAATCCTCAACGGCCATCGTGCCGGAGACAAGGTCACCATCACCATCTACCGCGGCCGCAAACGCATCGATGTCCCCGTCACCCTGGGCCAGGCCAGCGACATTCAAACCTAGCCCCGCTTTTCTGAATTCTTCTCCCTGCCCTCCACTCACGGCGCCGTCACCTTCACATTCACCGCGGCCGACGTCGCCGGCGCGTTCACCAGGTCCCCGTTGTACGTCGCCGTCACCGCATATGTCCCCGGTGGAACCCCCGCACTCGAGGCCGATAGCATCGCCGCCCCATTACTTACCGTTGCCGTCCCAATCACTAATCCCGGAATCCCGAACGTCACCGTCCCCGTCGGCGAGACTCCACTCGTTGTTGTCAGCGTCGCCAGCAACGTCGTCGTCTGCCCCTCGGTGACCGGGTTCGGTGACACCGTCAGCGATATCAGCGTATTGGCCTCCACGGTATAAGTGGCCTGTCCCTTTGCCGCCACATAATAGGTGTCACCGTTGTAAGACGCCAGAGCAACCACGGTACCCTGTTGAGCCGTGGACGAGTTGGAAGTTATCGTCGCCTTCCCATTTGTCAGTGGAACGGTTCCATTTCTGATTGCCGATCCATAGGGAGCAGTAAACGTTACCGTCCCCGTCGGGATCGGCCCATTATTCACCGGCAGAACATTCGCGCTCACCGTTAAAGGTTGGCCCTCACCAACGACCGCCGGCACTGTCACAATCACCGCCGGGGTTCCCTGCACAAGCACCACCGCCGGAGTTCCCGAACTCGACGGCAGATAATTCGAGTCTCCGCTATACGTAACCGACATGGATAAATATTGCGGCGTCAGCATCGCTGTCGAAAAAGTGGCTGTCGCTCCGCCATCGCTCAGCGGATAAGTGAAGAAGTATGCCCCGTCCCCCGAAAACGCCACCGTCCCGGTCGGTGTCGGCCCCTTTCCACTGGCCGATGCAACCGTCGCATTGAGCGTCAAATCATTTCCCACGATCACCTGGGGAGGATACGGCCCCTGCACACTCGCCGCACTCGCTGCCCGGTTGCTCCCCACAATCAACTCCGCCAGCCCCGACTCCACCCCGCCGCACGTCAGCCCGTAGTAATATTCACCCGCCGTCTCGACCGTAATCGTCTTCGTTCCCGACGCAGCCTGCACCCCGCTCCAGGCTCCCGACCCAAAACACAAATTCGCCGACTGCCCATACGCGTTCTCGACACTCCACGTCAGCGTCGCCGTCTCTCCCGGAGCAATCACCGCCGGGCTCACCGTTACACTCACCGGCCCCGGCAATATCGATCGGCTTCCCCAGCCCATTGCCAATCCTTTGAATCGTCCCCTCGCCCGCGGAATAAAATGCCCCATCGGTCCCTTGAATGAACGCGGTGACATTTGCCCCGTACTCGTTCTCGTCCACCAGAGTCTGCTCGAAACTCCCCTCCGTCGTCAGGCTGAAAAAATATAACTCGCCCGGCTTATCTCCATAGTCCGGCGCTACCGTGTAGTACTCCCCGTATAACTTCCCATCCGACCCCACCGTTAACGCCGACGTCGGACCCGTCGAATTTGCCGGTGTCGCTCCCGCCGGAAACTCATGCACCAGCGACCCCACGCCACTGGGGCTGATTTTGTAAATCGCCGTCAGCGCCAGGCCATAGGTATAGCTGATCCACCCATAGAAATTCCCGTCCGGCCCCTCCACCAGCGGAGACCACATCTGAAACTGACCATATTGCTGAGGGAGATTGAATAACAATTTGTAATCGCCGGCCGGCGAAATTTTAAATACTCCCCCCTGTCCCTCGAGCGAGGTGATGGCTCCGTAAAAGTTTCCGTCCGTGCCCTGCACCAACGGCCCGATCGCTGAGAGATACGAGAGGTTATGCAGCAGCACCACCGTCCCCGTCGTCAGATCAAAGCTCGCAATCGAGCTCGTGTCGCCCAGCGTCACCGATCCAGTCGTTATGTAGAGTTTCCCGTCCACCCCCTGCACCATCCCCTGAGGATGTATGCCGGCTGCCCTCGACGAGCTGAATAGCAACGTGAAGCTTCCCCCCGGCGTGATCCGAAACAGCGAACCCTCGCCATTCACTCCCCCGAACTCCGTCGTACCGTAAAAATTTCCGTCCGTCCCCAGGATCAATGAGTTCGGATTGGTACTCGTGCCAGTGAATGTATAAATCACCGTCAGCACTCCCACCGGAGTCAGCCGATAGAGATCCGAAACGCCCGTCGCGCCCGACGCGGCCAGTCCGTAAAAATTCCCGTCTCCCCCCTGGACCACTCCGCTCGTTGCATATCCAAAGAGGTCAAAGTCGTAGAGATTCGTCACCTCATACGCCTGCCCCAGCGCAAGCTCTCCGCTAAGACACACCGCCAACACACAAACCAATCGCCACACGCGAGGGAACCCAGGCATAAAACTCAACTCCGCAATCCAGGCGAATGCTGATCCTGTATTTCAACTTGCTTCTTTTACCGCGCGTAGTATAGCCGCCAGTAATGCGCCTGGGAATCGCAATTTCCATTGCCCGCTCTGGGATTCGTCATTGCACGATCCGACGCCGGAGTGGAAGATTCCCGTTTCACTTGCAGGTGGAGTTTTAGCAATGATTTCCTAGCCGCAAATCATTTGTTGTTGCCGTTGCAAACTGGAGGCGGCGGCTCTTTCCCGTCGATTTTCCTTAGCGCGTAGCGGATAGGAAATGCGGAAGTTATTCCGGTCTGCTCCAATTGAACACAGTCCACCTCGGGCAATATCTTGAGTAACTCAGGAACCGCAGCATGTGCGCGAGGTCCAACATCGCCGAGCGCTCCTGCTACCCATGCACGCACTGCATCATCTGGAATATCCAGAAGAGCGATTAGGTCACCCAGGGTTACATCATCAATCGCGCTCGGGTCTATTTGTCTAATCAACGATGCCAGATGTTCTGCTGCGTTTGATCGGGCCACGGAGTGTGGTGTCCCGTCGCGCACCTCAATGATTCCCTTTTTAATTTGACTGAGGAGCATGGAGTTATTCTTCGCACTTCTTGCGATCTTATCGAGAAGCACAGAGTCCTCATCTGGACTGGCTGAAAGGAATGGCGGCAGCAGTGACACGAAAAATAGGATCACAAATAAGCTCTTGAGCCTCTTGCTCCTATCTCTTTTCTCTCTCATATATATCCACTCAATAATGTATCCATCAGCGAACGTTGGGAGCCGTTGCGTTGTCATGTTGTAGACACCGTCCTTCCCCCCACCCCGTCTCCGCTCTCTCCTGCCCCCCCAATTCCCAAAATGGCCCCGCCCCCACCCCTTTGCTTCACTACTACTTATATGTACTTACACGTTTCTCTCTCGTTACCCCCTCACATCCCCGCATCTTCTTGGGCCAATTCGGGTTAGACTTGTATATGCAATCTTTTTCCACATCCCGCCTCGTCCTGGCTGGCTTCCTCGCCATCACCCTGGCGGCCGCCGCTGAGGCCAACCCGCCCCTCTACCAGAATTCTGAATACCGCTTCTCCGTCCAGCCCCCCACCGGCTCCCATGTCCATTACCTCGGCTCCGCCGGCGCCGATACCGGCTTTGACGCCCGCACCTCTGGGGGAGACATCCTCTACGTCCGCGCCGAGCCCGCTCCCACCGACCAACTCAACGAGTTCGCCGAGGAGCAGACCAAAGCCGCCTCCAAAGTCTGCGGCAAAAATATGCAGCAGTCCTCCTCCCCCGTCCAGCTCGCCGGCCTCCCCGCGATGGAAATGCGCTTCACCTGCTCCTCCCCCGATCCCGACGACCTCGGCCAGACGCGCCTGCTCATCGTCCGCTTCGCCATCAATCAGCTTCCTGTCCAGACCGTCGCCTATACCATCGGTGTCATCACCACCACCAAGCGCGAATCCCGCGCCGCCCAGTCCTACGACTCCTTCGCCGGAAGCTTCCAGCTTCAAGGCGGCCAGATGCACACCGACGATCCCCTCTAGTCAGCACTCACTCCCCGCCGAATCGCGACCGCCAAATAACGAACCCGAGCCCTAAGGCCCGGGTTCATTTGCATCTACCTTCGCCCGCCTCAGTGCATCCGCGAACGAATGATCTCTGCGGCATTGTAGACATAGGTGCTCACCAGCAGCAGGCTTAGCACTGCCGTCGCCCCGCCAAACGCCCGCAGCGCCGGCTGCATCCGTGCCTGAATCTTGATCACGATTTCATGCACCGCCTGCGTATAGCTGTTTGCCGTGACCTCTGAGAGCACCAGCACCGCGCCCTCGTGCATCCGGAGCATCCCGCCATAAACCATCAACCCAAACAGCACTGAGGAAATTGAAGCCCAGAGGAACCACATCGTGAGAACCATTTTCAGCTCCTTGATTCGGCAGATTTGTTCATCGGCCGCTCTCTGAAACTGAAATAGCCTTCAATATCGGAGAGTGACCCAAAAGTTGTATTCGGATCCTACCCCAAAAGTTGTAGCTCGCGGGCGCAAATAGCATTTCTCAGTTACAAATGTTGACGTCGTGGCCACTTTCGGGAACGCCTGTCCCATTGCGGGAAAAATCCACCCCAGCGACGCCTCGACCAAGACCCGGCCTCGACCCACGCCCGCTCCCCCGGCCGCATCCGCTCACTGCGCCATCATGAGAATTTTCGATCCCGTACCACTCCGCGTCGCCCTACCGCTTCGGCCCCACAAATATCACCCACGTCTCAAAGTCTTCGCTGAACTCTTCAAACCGGTGCTCCATCCACGCCGGTACAAAAAGCACATCGCCCGCTTGAAACGGCGTCCGCTCCCCGCCCCGCTTGAACACCCCGTGCCCCCGCGCAATCACATACAGCTCGTCCTGCGCGTGAGGATTTTGCTTGTCCTCTTCCTGCGGAGCATACAACTCAACGCAGAACTCCTCCCGCCGCATCACCTCAGCGTATGGCTGATACGCCGCCGCCAGCTTCTCCCGCGCGCTCTCCAGAGAAATCTTCCCCGCGGCTCCCGCTGCACCCAAAGCCGCTCCCCGGTCCGCCCCCAATTCGCATCGTGCTCATGCTTGCCCTTGTCCCCCCCGCATCTCTGATTACTTCCCTGTTCAGAATTCTTCGTCCTTGTCCTCGCCCGCCGTCCCGCGGGTTTGCCGCCTCATCGCATTCGCCAACCCTCCCCTGCTCTCGCCCCGGCCTCGGCCGGCAGCAAAACACTGAGAGCCCAAGCTAGCTTCGAACTTCCTGCCGAATCAATCCCGCGCCCGCCAGCACCGCGCCCATCATCGCGTCATGCCCCATGCACGCATCCACCATCATGTGGTAAAGCCGCCGGTCTGCCCAGTCGTGATTGTAAAACCGCTTGATATACGCCGCCCGCCGCCGGTCTACCGCCAGTATCTCTTCCTCCGCGTTCGCCGCCTTTGCCGGATAGTGTTCCTGAAACCACTTCACCTTCCGCTTCATGCTGGCAAACACATACACGTGAAACGCTCCCGGAAACGTCGTCAGAATGCTCGCCGCACCGCGCCCCACAATTACGCAGTGTCCCTCCTCCGCCGCCCGCGTCACCCGCTCCCGCTGCAGCCGCGCCATGCGTTCGGAGTCAAACGTTGACTCGTCAATCTCACCTCCCGGCATCCGCTCCGTGCTCCCCGCCCAGAAGACTTTGCTCACCCGGTGATACCACGGGTCGGTCTGCTCATCGCACTCCTCCGCCAGCCGCGTCGAAACCCCCGCTTGCGCCGCTACCTCCTCCACCAGGCAGTGGTCTTTGAATGCCCATCCCAGATGCTCCGCCAGCGCCTTGCCAAACTCCGCCCCGCCGCTGCCATACTCCCGCTCCACTGTGATCAGCCGTACCATCGCCGCACCTCTCTAATCCTTATATATGCCTGCGCCCTCGCCCCTGCTTTTGCTTCCTGCTTATCGTTGGGGCCCGCCCCGCGCTCTATGGCGGAAACTCTAGCACCGCTCCCCCCGCCCCGCCAACCACTCCCGCAACTGCATCTCCATCAGCGCTCTGGCTCCCTTTCACCAGGCCGCAATACGACCCCCGCAACCTCCCTCTCACTGAAAATGATTTGCGCCCGTCGCTCTCCCCGGCTTACCATCGCAGTCTCAGCCATGTCCCGCCTCCACGTGCCCGGCCCCGGGGTCTTCCGGATTAACGTCTGCCGCGTGTCCTTCGCGGTCCCCCTGGTTCTGTGCCTGCTCGCCCTCCCCGCTCCCGCCCGCGCCGTCTTTCCCCACCACCCCGGCCGCGAAGTCCATAAGGAGATCGAAGAGCTCGAGTCCCTCTACCGCAAAGCCACCCTCTCCGGCGACATCAAGATGATGGAAGCCCTGCTCGACGACGACTACATCGGCATCTCCGCCAACGGCCTCATCCAGACCAAAGATGAAGCCATCGCCCAGCGCCGCGCCGGCACCCTCAACATCACCAAACTCAACTTCTCCGATGTGAAAGTCCGCGTCTTTAATTCAGGCTCGACCGCCGTCGTCACCTCCAAAGCTGAGCTCACCGGAACCAACGGCGGCCAAAACATCTCCGGTAAATATCGCTACACCCGCGTCTACGCCCGCAAACTCGGCAATTGGAAAATCGTCAGCTTCGAAGCCAGCCGCATGGACGACGACGACCACTGATTTCCCCCGCCCCCCGTTCCACTGACCGAGAAACTCTCAACCGAGGCCCCGTAGCAGCCTGTCCATGGAACGCAAAAATAACTGCGTGAACTGCGGCGGGAGAGCAGGATTCGTCCGCTCAGGTAGAGCGTCACAAGCCCATGCGCATGCGCCCAGATCGTTAGGGACGTTTCGTGAACATCATCAGCACGAAGTTTGCCTTGCTGCATCGCGCCGACTCACCCCAGCATGCAGCATCTTCAGAGATGGCGATTTTCCTGTCTTGAGAGCGTCCGGATAAGCCAACACATCGGCCCGTTGCGAGAAGTACATGTAGCGAAAGAGGTTCGGATGATCGAGCGCGTAGTCGAGATATCCGCTCATTCCCCGAAGCCCAGTTGCGTCGCTGCGGGCATTCGAAGCCTTGAAGTAGTCGGCGATCCGCTGGTATTCAATCTCGGTCGCGGCTCTCAGCAGGGCTTCTCGATTGGGAAAATGCCGATAAAGAGCCATCGGGGTAATGCCAACCTTTTCGGCGATACGCCTCATGCTCGCTGATGCAGGATCATCGGACTGGTCGAGGAGCTCCAGAGCCGCTGCACAGATCTTTTGCGAGGTCGTTGCCCCCATCTGTATACAGTGTATACTCGAGACCGGAAGTATACGGCGCACACAAAGTCGGGGAGCTCAAGTTGGCACGCATCCTGAAGTGGATCGGAATTGGCGCACTGATCTACTTGGTGGCGCTGCTCGCCGTTGCTGGCATGCTCGTCGGCTTTGGCCACCTCACCCAACCGCGGCCCCGCAAAATCGGTCACAGACCCGTTTAGCCGGATGGATCTATCTGGTCTTCCCCCGATCACACGCTACCCGGCGCGAGACGGCGCCGCAGCTCTCCTATCGCCTCTACCCCGGCCGGGCCGGCCAGGTCGCGGTCCTCATTCACGGCTCGGCGGGCAGCAGCAAAGACATGCATCTCATGGCCCAGGCATTGCAGCAGAGCGGCGTTACGGTTTTTGTTCCCGACCTGCGTGGCCATGGCGCCAATTATCCCCACGGAGATACCGCCTACCTCGGTCAGCTCGACGACGACATGGCCGACTTCATGAATGCGGTCCATTCGCAATACAAAAACGCCCGGTGGACCCTCGTTGGCTTCTCCTCCGGCGGAGGTTTTGCTCTGCGGATCGCCGGCCGCGATCCCGGCAGTCAGTTCGACCGGTTCGTCTTCCTGTCTCCGTTCCTGCGCTACAACGCGCCGACTGTCCGCCCCGCCTCTCCAAATGAGAAGGCTTCTCCTGAGCACAACGTCTGGTACAGCGTCTCCATCAAGAGGATCGTGGGCCTCTCCATCTTCAATTTCTTCGGCATCCATCATTTCGACGGTTTACCTGTCCTGGCCTTCCCGGTTCCCACCGACATCGAGGCCACGACTCCCATGTATTCGTTCCGGATGGAAGAGAACTTCCAACCCCATAAGGATTACCGGGCAGACATCCGCGCCATCAGCAAGCCGGCACAGGTCCTGGTCGGCAGCCAGGACGAATTGTTTCTCCCGGAGAAGTTCGCCGCAGTCTTTGACGGAGAGCGGAACGATATTCCAGTGACGATCGTCCCGGGAATGGGTCACTCCGACATGATCACGAAACCTGAAGCCATTGCTGCCGTAGTCAATCTGTTTCCCCGTAACTAGCTCGTAGCCCGATCCAGCCAGGAAAATCTCGCATCGCAACCACCCCCGCGCCCACACCTGTAGCGTCGCGGATGATGGTGGGAGTACAACCGCCCCACCCCTCCCCCGCACTGATAAACTTCCCCCAGCCTCATCAGCCCACTTCCGCTCGCCTCTTTTTAAATCGCATGACCATTCCGCAAGGCACACAGTTCGGTCCCTACAAAATCCTCGAGCAAATCGGTTCTGGCGGCATGGGCGAGGTCTACCGCGCCACCGACTCGCGCCTCGGCCGCGATGTCGCCATCAAAATCCTTCCCCCCTCCTTCGCCGCCGACACTGACCGCCTCCGCCGCTTCGAGCAGGAAGCCCGCTCCGTCGCCGCCCTCAACCACCCCAACATCCTCGCCGTCTACGACATCGGTCAGCAGGACGGCGCGCCCTACCTCGTCTCCGAGCTCCTCGATGGCGAAAGCCTCCGCACCGTCCTCGACGCCGGCCCCATGCCCCAGCGCAAGGCCATCGAGTCCGGCGTCCAGATCGCCCACGGACTCGCCGCTGCCCACGACCGCGGCATCGTTCACCGCGACCTCAAGCCGGAGAATATCTTCGTCCTCCGCGACGGCCGCATCAAGATCCTCGACTTCGGCCTCGCCAAACTCGCGCCACCCGAGCCCTCTTCCACTGAAGCCACCGTCGCCCAGTCCCACACCTCTGCCGGAACCGTGCTCGGCACCGCCGGCTACATGGCCCCGGAACAAGTCCGCGGCGACGCCGTTGACGCGCGCACCGACATCTTCGCCTTCGGAGCCGTCCTCTACGAAATGCTCTCCGGCGTCCGCGCCTTCAAAAAAGACACCGCCGTCGAAACCATGACCGCCGTCATGCGCGAAGATCCGCCTGACCTCGCCGCCGCCACCTCCTCGCACCCCATCTCTCCCGCGCTCGACCGCATCGTCCGCCGCTGTCTTGAAAAAAATCCCGAGCAGCGCTTCCAGTCCGCCAAGGATCTCTCCTTCGCTCTCAGCTCGCTCTCCGGCGCCGACACCACCACTTCGTCCCGAGCCGCCGCCGTCGCTGCACTCCCCGCGACCCGCGCAAACTCCCTCCGCTGGCTCTTGATCGCCGCCGCAATCATCCTCGTCGCCGCCCTGTCCTGGCTCTTCGCCCGCCGCCAGTCCGCAACCCCGCCGACCCGCATGCAGTTCGCCATCGCAGGAACCGAAGAGATAAGCATCAGCCACATGGCCCTCACCGTTGACGGGTCCCGGCTCGCCTTCATCGCGCCCGACCCCGAGACCGAGCTCCCCATGATCTGGACTCAGCGCATCGGCTCCGCCACCATCACGCCCGTTGCCGGCACGCTCGGCGGCAGCTATCCCTTCTGGTCGCCGGACAATCGCTACCTCGGCTACTTCGCCAACGGCAAGTTATGGAAGATTTCCGCCGATGGTGGCACGCCCCAGGCCATCGCCCTCGCCCTGATGGGTCGCGGCGGCTCCTGGAGCTCGCAGGGCGTTATCATCTTCGCGCCCAATGCCGACACCGGTCTCTATCGCGTCAATCCCGATGGCTCCGGGCTGGCTCCGCTCACCCTTGTCCTCCTCAAACAGTTCCACTCCGACAACCACCGCTGGCCGGTCTTCCTGCCCGACGGCAAGCACTTCCTCTACTGGTCGGGGTCCTTTGCCATGCGCGCCAACGATCGAGTCAGCGGAATCTATGTTTCCGACCTCGCCGGAAAGGAACAAAGACTGGTCCAGCTTTGCCACTCCAACTTCGGCTTCGACCAGCACCATTTCTATTTCGCTGACGATCACGGCCAGCTGGTGAGCGCCCCGTTCGATCTCGACGCCGTAAAGGTAACCGGCGAACCCAACGTCGTCTCTAAGAAAGTTGGATACCAGCCCGGCCTGCTATGGGCTGCCCTCACTGTCTCTGAAAACGGCACCGTGATTTTCAACCCCGGCATCGGCGCCTCCATCTCCCTGCTTACCTGGATAGATCGCACCGGCAAAATCCTCGGCACCCTTGGCAGCCCCGGCGTCCAGGACAATCCATCCATCTCCCCCGATGGCACCCACGTCGTCGTGGATATAGCCGACACCAGGAGCAACAACGTGGATGTCTGGCTCAAGAGTACCGCCGGCCTCGGCGATACCCGCTTCACCTTTGACCCGGCAGAAGACGTCGGCGGCGTCTGGTCACCCGACGGCAAACAAATTGCCTGGCGCAGCGTGCCCGATACTGCAATGCTGCTGGTCAAACCCGCCAACGGGCTTGCCGGCGATCGCGTCATCGCGCGCTTGAATGACAGCGACGACCTCGTTCCCAACGCGTGGACCCACGACGGCACCCAGGTGCTCGTGACCTATCAGACTGACAGCGAGTCCCTCCTCCTCTTTAACGCCGCCACCGGCGCCAGGACCCCGATCCTCGCCACCAAGGACTCCAACCAGACCAACGGCCAGTTCTCCCCCGACGGCCGCTGGCTTGCCTACGCCTCCGACGAGTCCGGCGACTGGGAGGTCTACGTCACTTCCTTCCCCGCGCTCTCCGGCAAATGGCAGATCTCCCGCGGCGGCGGCTCCGAGCCGCGATGGAACCCCGACGGCAAAGAGATCTTCTACATCGCCACCAACAGCTTCCTCAATGCCGTCCCCGTCAGCTCCGCCGAAGGATTCTCATCCGGCACCCCGGTGCCTCTCTTCCAGGTGCACGGCCGCGCGCCCGTCTCCACCACCGACATGTTCACCTATGACGTCGCGGCGGACGGCAGGCGCTTCCTCGTCAACCGCTACGTCAAGCCGGAACACATCGCCCCCCTCACCATCCTGCTCAATACCTCCAGCCCCGCCGCCTCCCAGTAGCCGCCTCCCTTCTCCACTGTTAGACTTCCTGCAACCTTTGTACCTCCATTTCTTCCGCAGTCTTCTGCCCAAATCGCATGACCATACCGCAAGGCACTCAGTTCGGCCCCTATAAGATTCTCGAGCCCGTCGGCGCCGGCGGAATGGGCGAGGTCTATCGCGCCCTCGACACTCGCCTCAATCGCGAAGTCGCCATCAAAGTCGTCTCCGACCAATATCTCTCCGAAGCCTTCGGCTCCGGCACCTCCTCCCCGCGCTCCGGGTCTCCGATCACCGGCACGCCTGCATCCGGAACCCCCGGCGCCGTCTCCCACCGCCGCTTCCTCCGCGAGGCCCAGTCCTCCAGCGCCCTCAACCATCCCAACATCTGCACCATCCACGACATCGGCGAAAACGAAGGCCGCCCCTTCCTCGTCATGGAGCTGCTTCGCGGCGAGACCCTCAAGCAGGCCCTTCGCAGCGGATCGTTATCTGCAACCGAAGTAGTTACATTTTCCCGTCAAGCCGCATCCGCCCTCGCCGCCGCCCACTCCATCGGCATCGTCCATCGCGACATCAAGCCCGCCAATATCTTCGTCGTTGGCCCGGCCGGCAAACGCCAGATCAAGATCCTCGACTTCGGACTCGCCAAGCAACAAGGCGCCACCGACCTCGCCGACTCCAACGACGCCACCGCGACCTTCGGCGGCCAGGCTACCGCCATCGGCGCCGACATCGGCCTCACCAGCCCCGGCTCCACCATCGGCACCGTCGCCTACATGTCCCCCGAGCAGGCCGAAGGCAAAGTCCTCGACGCCCGCACCGACCTCTTCTCCCTCGGCAGCGTCATCTATGAAATGGCTACCGGCGCCCCGCCCTTCACCGGAGCCACCGCCCCAACCATCTTCGCCGCCCTCCTCACCAAAGACCCGCCGCCGGTCTCCGCCGCCAATCCCTCCATGCCTCCGCAGCTCGACGGCATCGTCTCTCGCCTCCTCATCAAAGATCGCGACCAGCGCACCCCAACTGCCGAGGCCCTTCTCGCAGAACTCGACGCCCTGCCCACTGCCGCTACCTCTACCTCCGGCAGCTCCGCCGCTCACGCCGCCCCCAGTGGAAGCTTCCCCGCTGCTGCCGGAACCTCCGCTGCCGCCTCGCAGTCCTCCGCTTCCGTCCCCGTCGCCACCCCGCCCGCCTCCTCCAACCCAATTCGAAATTCCATCCTCGCCGCCGTCGTCATCGTCCTCGCGCTCACCGGCGGCTTCTTCTGGTGGAAACATTCCGCCCCCACCCCCGCCAACTCCGCAGCAACCGGCGCGACCGCTCCCGCTACCTCCTCCGCCGCCAAAAACGCCATCATCCTCGCCGACTTCGTCAACCAGACCGGCGACCCCGTCTTTGAGTCCACCCTCAATCAGGCTCTCGCCGTCCAGCTCGGTCAGTCCCCCATCCTCGACATCATCGGCCAGCGTCACCTCCACCAGAGCCTCCAATACCTCGGCAAGAAGCCCGACACCGTCATCACTCCCGAGATCGCCCGCGAGATCGGCGAGCGCGAAGGCATCAAAGCCATCCTCACCGGGACCATCTCCAACCTCGGCGGCGACTACATCATCACTCTCGCCGCGCAAAACACCGCCACCGGCGAAGAGATCGCCAGCGTTCAAACCCAGGCCCCCGCAAAAGATAAAGTCCTCGACGCTCTCAATCAGGGCGCCTCGCAAATGCGCGCCAAGCTCGGCGAATCCCTCGCCAGCATTCAGAAACTCAACACCCCCTTCGGCCAGGCCACCACTCCATCACTCGAAGCCTTCCGTGCCTATGCTCTCGGCGACGCCGCCCACGCTCGCGGCAACGACATCCCCGAGGCCGAGGGCCACTACAAGCGCGCCCTCGAGCTCGATCCCAAACTCGCCATGGCCTGGGCCCGCCTCGGTGTCCTCTACCTCAACAGCGGCCAGTCCGGCAAAGCCATGGAGTACTTCGCCAAAGCCCACGAACTCTCCAACGACGTCAGCGAACGCGAGCGCCTCTACATTGACGGCCACTACTACGCCGAAGTCCTCGGCGACCTCAACAAGGCCACGGAAATTCTCCAGGTCGCGATCCAGGAATATCCCCTCCAGATCGATAACTACATCAATATCGCCGTCCTCTACGGTCAGCAGGGCCAGCTGGATAAGGAGCGGGAAGCTCTCCTCAAGAGTCTCGCCATCCAACCCGAAGACGCCGTTGCCCTCGGCGACTTGATGGTGAGTTATGCCAGGAGCGGCCAACCCGAAGAGGCCGAGAAATACATGGCCCAGGCAAAGAAGCTGGGGCTTAACGGGACCGACATCCTGGTCTACGAGATGATTCTGGACGCTGTAAACGGAGATTATGCTGGCGCCCAGAAAGTGCTGACCGCCGGCGCCGGGCGCCCCGACCAATTCGTTCTCTGGAGAACCTGGGCGCAATTTCAGGAACAACGCGGGCAATTTGAGGAATCCCGCAAGAGCTATCAACAAGCCGCTGGCTTCGCGCAATCGATGAAGGCCAAAGACGCCCAGGCCTCTCTTCTGCTCGATGCGGCCTCCACCGGCTGGGTCGTCGGCCAGTGCCAGGATGTAGAAGGTGCCGTCAAGCAGGCGCTCGCCCTCGACAAAAGCAAGCCGACGCAACGCAACGTAGCCATCTCGCTTGCCCTGTGCGGAAAAGCCAAGGCTGCCACCGACGCAATTGACGCATTGGAAAAGAAGTATCCCCAGGACACTCTCGTCCAGCAGCTGGGTCCCCAGTATGAGGCCATCATTGCGATCAATGATTCGCAGCCTCAGAGAGCTCTCGACCTCCTGACCAAGAGCCAGGGACTCGACCTCGTCTCCATCGGACCCTACCTCCGGGGCCTCGCCTATTTGCAACTAAAAGACGCACAAAATGCAATTGCTTCATTCAAGATCGCCTCCATGCATAGGCTCAGCGTCGCGCCCTATGCACAGATCATGCTCGGCCTCGGCCGCGCCTACGCTCTGGCCGGAGACAAAGCCAACGCCAAAAAATCCTACGAAGCCTTCTTCGCCGCTTGGAAAGACGCCGACCCCGGCCTCGCCATCGTCGCCCAGGCCAAAAAAGAATACGCCGCCCTCTAGTGCCGCTTCTTCTCCTGACCTCCCCGCGCTGTTAAACTGCCTTCGACCGCCGCATCTATCTCTACCTATCGTTGTCAGCCAGGACGAATGACGATACCGCAAGGCACACAGTTCGGCCCTTACCGAATCCTCGAGCTGATTGGCTCCGGCGGAATGGGCGAGGTCTATCGCGCCTTCGACACCCGCCTCGAGCGAGAAGTCGCCCTCAAACTCGTCTCCGATTCCTACCTCGCCTCTGACCTCAACGCCGGCAGCCCCTCCCCGGTCGCCGGAACCCCACATACCCGCGGCCATCTCTCCCACGAACGCTTCCTCCGCGAAGCCCGCGCCGCTGCCACCCTCAGCCATCCCAACATCTGCGCCATCTTCGACACTGGCGAGCAGGACGGTCGCCCCTACCTCGTCATGGAGCTCCTCCGCGGCGAGACCCTCAAACAATATCTGGTGAAGTCCGGCCTCGAGCGCCCCCTCTCCCCTGACGAAGTCGTCGCCTTCAGCCAGCAGGCCGCCAGCGCCCTCTCCGTCGCCCACGCCGCCGGAATCGTCCACCGCGACATCAAGCCCGCCAACTTATTCGTCAGCCAGGCCGCCCACGGTCGCAAACAAATCAAGATCCTCGACTTCGGCCTCGCCAAAAAACAAGGCACCGACGCCTCTCCCGACTCCCGCGCCGTCAGCGCTGCCAGCTCCGGCCCCGCAACCGGTTCCGATGCCACCGGTGCCACCGCCGCCACCGGTGTCGCCAACGCCGACCTCACCAGCCCCGGCTCCACCATCGGCACCATCGCCTACATGTCCCCCGAACAGGCCAAGGGTCAGCCCCTCGACGCCCGCACCGACCTCTTCTCTCTCGGAGCCGTCATCTACGAAATGTCCACCGGCAGCAAACCCTTCCCCGGCCAAAGTACCGCTGAAGTCTTCGCCGCGCTCCTCACCAAAGATCCCGCCCCGGTCTCATCCGTAAATTCCGCAATGCCTCCCGCGCTCGACAGCATCGTCTCAGAAACTCCTCGCCAAAGAAACCGCGCAGCGCTACCGCTCCGCCGACGAACTCATGCAGGATCTCGAGACATTCGACACTCACGCCTCCCACAGCTCCAGCAGCCGGGTCACCGCCGCCAGCGCTTCCCATTCCATCCCGCTCGCAACGCCTCTCGCGCCCACGAATCCGCTGCCTCCGCAAAAACAGCATCCAGCAAATTACCCGCGCTCATCGCCGCTCTCGCCGTCGTCCTCGTCATCATCGGCGGCTTCGCCTGGTTCAAGCACGCGCCAACCTCTGCTTCCCATTCCCCTGCCACCGGCGCCACCCCATCCGGGCCCGTCCCATCCGGATCAGCCAAAGACTCCATCATCCTCGCCAGCTTCATCAATCAGACCGGCGACCCCGTCTTCGACACCACCCTCAACCAGGCCCTGCGCATAGACCTCGAACAATCTCCCGTCATCAACGTGGTCAGCGAAGACCACCTCCGCCAGAGCGTGAAATATCTCGGCAAGCCGGATGACACCGTCATCACTCCGGCCATTGCCCGCGAGATTGGCGAGCGCGAGGGATTCAAAGCCATCCTCACCGGAACCATCGCCAAGCTGGGCAACGAATACGTAATCACGCTCACCGCCAAGAACACCGCCACCGGCGACGAGATCGCCAGCGAGCAAGTCACCGCCTCCGACAAGGACCACGTCCTCCCGGTATTAGGCACCGCTGCCGCCTCCATGCGCGCCAAGCTCGGCGAGGATCTCGCCAGCATCGCCAAGCTCAACACTCCCTTCGGCCAGGCCACCACTCCGTCTCTTGAAGCCTTCCGCGCCTATGCTCTCGGCGATGTGGCACACGGCAAGGCTCTCAACATTCCTGAGGCCGAGGGCCACTACCTCCACGCCATTGAACTCGACCCTAACTTCGCCATGGCCTATGCCCGCCTGGGAGCAATCTATGCCAACGCCGGAATGCAGGCCAAGCAAAATGAGTACTTCACCAAAGCCTTTGAACTCTCCAGCCATGTCAGCGAGGTCGAGCGGCTCTATATCGCCGGGCACTACTACCAGGGCGTCACCGGCAACATCCCAAAGACCATTGAGACCCTGCAGGAATCCATCCAGACCTACCCCGCGCAGAACGACGCCTACGTCAACATCAACGACGCCTATGAGTTCATCGGCCAGGATGAAGCCGGCCTGCCCTATGGGCAAAAGGCAGCCGCCATGTATCCCGAAGATGCCATCACCTCCTCCAGCCTGCTAACGGACTATCTTGCATTGAATCGCTGGGAGGAGGCACGGGCGGAGATGGAACGAGCCCACAAGCTGGGGTTGGACGCCAGTACCGACGTTGCCGCCGGCTTCCTGTGGGGCTACTTCCTCTTGGGAGAGCCCCAGCAGGTCGAGCGGCTTGTGGCGGGCGTATCGGGAAGGCCCGATGAATTTGTCGTAACTTCGACGTTCGCTGTAACCCAGCAGTTCTCCGGCCAGTATCGCCTGGCGGATGCGACATTGCAGCGCGCTTTCGAACAAGCCGGTCGGGCCAAGGCGCCGGATGCGCAGGCGTCCATCTTGCTCGCCAACGCGGCCGGCCGCGGCCTGGCAGGACTCTGCGACGGCAACGAGGCAATGGTAAAAAAGGCGCTGGCCCTGGATAAAAGCACTCCGACCCTGGAACTAGCCGCGCTCACAGCCGCCTTTTGCGGCAATGGCAAAGTGGCACTGCCGATAGCGGAAGAGTTGGGCCGAAAAACATCCGGAAGACACGCTCGTGCAAGATGCCTTTCTGCCGCTGACCAGGGCATATCTGGCACTGGCCGAGAAACGCTGGCAGGACGCCATCCATGCCGCCGATCCAGCCACGTCAAACGACATCAATTTTCCGGCTTCCTATGCCCAGGGCCTGGCCTATCTCGAACTCAAGGACGCCGCCTCGGCGATCCATTCCTTCAAGGCCGCCACCCGCTCGCGGATGAATGGCGTCGGGCAATCTGTGCTTAGCGCTCCCTTCTACGCCCAGGCCCAACTCGGCCTCGCCCGCGCTTACTCGATGGCCGGAGACAAAGCCAACGCCAAAAAATCCTACGAGGCCTTCTTCACCACTTGGAAAGACGCCGACTCCGATCTCCCCATGCTCGTCACCGCCAAAAAAGAATACGCCGCCCTCTAGCGCTTCCCTTGCTCTTCCCCGCCCCGCTTCCCGTCCGTCACCCGCAGCCCCAGCACTCGCCGCTCCAGTGATCGCGTCAGCCCGGTCAGCCGTGAGTCCTTGCCCTCTTTGCGCAAGCCCCCCGGCGGATGAATCATATCCAACACCGTCCGCAGCACCCCGTCCCGCCGGTTCTCACCGTTTTCCTTGCCCCGTGCCCGTCGTTCCGTTCTTCTGCCCGCCGTCTGGCCGCCCCGCCGCTCTCTTCAGTCCTGGCCCCGTACTTCTCTCATACCCTCTCAGATGCCCGGCCCTGCCTCGAAGTCACTTTATTCCCTATCGCACTTGCTTCTATTTTCTTTCAACTGAGAACTGTCGTCCGGGAACTATTAGCTTTTTTCAGCGCTCCGTGCAACCTCTCCCACGTCCTCTCCAAACTCTCCGGAACCACCCGTGTCTCCCCCACCACCGTCATAAAATTTGTGTCCCCCAGCCATCGCGGCAACGCGTGCAAATGCAAATGCCCCGCGACTCCCGCCCCCGCCGCCTTCCCCATGTTCAGCCCCATGTTGATTCCGTCGGGACGATACGTCTCCCGCAGCACTCCATCCATCCGCTGCGCCCACTCCATCACCTCCGCCGCCGTCGCCCCGTCCAACCGCCTCAGCTCGTCCACATGCTCAAACGGAACCACCATCACATGCCCGCTCGCATAGGGATACGCATTCAACACCACGAAAGTCCGCTCGCCCCGCGCCACAATCCGCGCCGCCTTGTCCGCCTCGACCGGATCCATGCCGTGCTTCACCGCGTATGTCGTCGCCTCCAGCAAATTGCAAAACACGCAGTGCGTGTCCCCCGGCCACTCTGCCAACGCTGCGGGAACCCCGGCCCGCTCCTGCTTCTCATCCGTCACATACGCATACCGCCACGGTGTCCATAAGAAATCCATGCCCGCGAGTATAGCCGCTGCCGCTCTCCCCCTCTCTTCGCACGGCGGCGTCCTCACTCCCGCAATTCCTTGCGCACTCCTCCGCGCAATCTGTCTTGCATTCCCGCAGAGCGGCGTATACGATTCCCCCCGGTTACGAATCCTTGCAACCTCGGCCCTATGGCTTGCCGCGGAATCTCAAACTTCGCCGCCCGGCCGCTCAAAATATCTTTCCCCCTCGTCCTTCTCTCAACGCTTGAAAGGTAGCGTCCATGAAAAATTACTCCGCATTATTTCTCGGTTCGTCCCTCCTCTTCGCCGCGATCGCTCCGGCCATCGCACAAAAATCCGATGTCCCTCCGCCGCCCAACATCCTCGTCGTCCAGCGCGAGATGCTTAAGCCCGGCAAATCCGGCTCCCCGCACATGAAAACCGAGGCCGCCTTCTCCAAGGCCATGTCCGACGCAAAAATCAAGACTGCTTACATCGGTTTGGATTCGCTCTCCGGCCCAACCCGCGCCCTCTTCTTGTCCGGCTATGACTCCTTCGCCGAGTGGGGTAAAGACCTTGACGCCATGCGCACCGACGCCGCCTTCGGAGCCGCGATGGATACGGCCATGATCAACGACGGAGAAAACCTCACCGAGTTCTCCCAATCCGTCTGGGCCTATCGCAAAGACATGAGTTACAACGACCGCATTGACGCCGGCACAGCCCACTATTGGGAGATTGACATCTTCAAAATCAAGCCCGGTCACGACGCCGACTGGGCCGCCATCGCCAAGCTCTACACCGACTACTACGCCAAGGTCGCTCCCAACTCGCAGTGGGCCACCTTCCAAAGTCTTTATGGGACCGACAACGGCGGACTCTTCGCCGTCTTCGTTCCCTTTAAATCAATGCCGGCAGTTGACCAGGGGTGGGCGGATGCCGCCAAGTTCGGCATGTCTCTCAGCGCCGACGATCAGAAAAAGATGGCCGACCTCGGAGCTGCCGCCATCGAGTCCAGCCAGGTCAACTTCTTCGCCGTGAATCCAAAGCTGAGTTACCCGTCCGCGGAATGGGTCAAGTCCGATCCCGCATTCTGGAACGCCAAGTAAGACGCAACCCGCAGCATCCTACTCAACCCACCTCCCGCATCATTCACGGAGGTGGGATTTTTATTTATACTCTCCCGGTTACATTCCCCCTCACAACGCCGCGTATTCCTTCTTCGCCGCCACCAGCATCGGCAAATCGGCGTCCGCATTCTTCCACGTCGCCAACAGCGTCTCATATGCCTTCTTCGCCTCCGCCTTGTCGCCCGCCATCGCATACGCCCGCGCCAATCCCAGCTGCGCCGGCCCATAAAACGGCGGCTGCATCGGCGTCCCACTCGCCAGGGGCCCGGCCAGGGACCGCGTCGCCGCCTTGAACGCCGTCACCGCCCGCGCTGCATCCTGCAATTTCAGATATGCCAGCCCCTGCACATATGACGCGGGAAAAATAATGTCGCTCGGCAGCGCCGGTTCAGCCTCCTCGGTCGCCTGCTGTGCATCCCCCGCTGCCAGCGCCGCAAACGCCTTCGTCAGCGGCAGATAATCATTCTGGATCATGGTGTCTTCCGGAAATTTCCGGCTCAGCTCCTCCATCATCGCCACTCCCTGCTTGCCGTTCCCGCAAATCGCCAGTGAAAGCGCCGCCATCGATGCCGTCTGCTTGCTCTTGTCCAATCCCAGCGCCCGCTTCACCAACTGCTCATTGTCCTCGCACAGCCCGGCAAATCCCTTGCCCTCCGCCATCAGTACCAGGATCGCTGCCTGAGCGTCCGGTGCCTTGGCCCGTCCCGCCTGATCAAACGCCTGCTGGAACGTCGCCGACGCCTCCTTGTACTGGCCCGAGATTTGCTGCGTCGCTGCCAGCAGCTGCGTCACCAGATATTGGTCCGGACGCCCGACCGACTGCGCCACATACCGCTTCACCGCCTGCGAGTCTCCCAGCATGAAATACGTCAGCAGATGCACCCAAATCACGTCCGTCGAAGTGTCGAGCCCAAGTTTATGGGCTCTCTCTATCTCCTGCCGCGCCAGGTCCAACTGGCCCAGCGACAGATACATCGCCACCAGATTTTCCGAGCTGATGGCATCGTCCGGCTGCAGCTCCACCGCCTTCTTCCCGTAAGGCAGCGCCTTGTCCGCCTGCCCGATCATTCCGTAAGCCGCGGTGATGTTGGTATAGCTGTCCAACTGTCCCGGATACGTCTGGATCGCCTCCTGCAGCGTCTCAATTTCCTTCGGCACGTTCCCCGTCACGTCCTCGTAGTAGTGGCCCAGGATGTAGAGCCGCTCCCGCTCGCTCACATGCTTAGACATCTCAAATGCCTTCTGAAAATACTCGTCCGCCTTCGCCGCCTGGTTGGAGTTGATGTAAATCACCCCCAATCGCGCATACGCCATGGCAAAATTCGGATCGATCTCCAGCGCGCGCTTGTAATGCCCCTCCGCCTCGGGAATATCGTTGCCTCTCTGATGTGCATCATCCCCGAGCGCATACGCGCGAAACGCCTCCAGCGACGGTGTCGTCGTCTCCCCAAACGGCGTGTACAGCTTCTTGATGCTCGCCAGATCTTCACCCAGCTTCGCCCGCATCCCCGCCGCTGCCGTGCCCAACGCCTCCAGCACGTGCTCCTTGTCTGCCGCCGTCGCCTGCTCACTCGCTATCTCGTCACCCGTCGCCGTGTTCTGCGCCGATAGCGTGATCACATACTGCTTGCCTAGCGTCGCAATCGTCCCCGTCAGAATCGCCTTCATTCCCTCTCGCTCGCCAATCTCTCGCGCAATCTCAGGCGTCACCGGCGTGTCCTCCGGCTTCCCCAGATACTTCACGCTCTGCCGCAGATGGTCCTGGCTCACTATGTTGATCACCGGCGACTGCTCCAGATCAATCCGCAGCGCCTGATTCAATGTTGTCTCAAACACCGGGTCGCCCGTCCGGTTCACAAAATTCGCTAGAATGATCGAGTCCTTCGTCTCCTTCGGCGCTCCCGCTGCCTCACCCGCGTCTGACGGAGTCCCCGCCACCGCCCCAGTCTTCCCGCCCACTCCCGTCCGATGCTTCCACCATGTATATCCGCCGGCCAGCAGCAAAATCACCACCGCCACCAGCGACATTCCCACCAGCGTCTTCCGCGTCGCCGCACTCTCATCCCGGCTCGCCCTCTTCCCTGATCCGGATCCCGTCCCACTCAGCCCATCCAGATCCTCCTGCAATGCCTCGGCACTCCCATACCGCTCCGCTTTGTTCTTCGCCAGCAGCTTCTGCACAATTGGATCCAGCCGCTTCGGCATCGCGCCATTTACCTTGCTCACAGCCGGCGGATTCTCCTTCAGCAGCGCCGCAAATACCTCCGCCGTCGAGTCTCCGCGAAACGGCGTCTTCCCCGTCGCCATCTCATACATCACCGACCCCAGCGAAAACAGGTCCGTCCGCGCATCGAGCGGCTCGCCCTTCGCCTGCTCCGGCGACATATACGCCACCGTCCCCATCGTCGAGCCCGGACTCGTCAGATCCATCGTCCCCGTCGGTCCCGTTCCCCCCGGCGTCCCCGTCATACCCGTCGCCGTCTGGTCCGAGCTGCTTCCCGGCTTGCTCCCCGTCACCATCGCCCGCGAATCCGGCGACGCCTCCGTCCCCTGCTTCTTCGCCAAACCGAAATCCAGAATCTTGATCTGCTTCAGTCCCCGCGCCGCCTCGCTCACAAACAAATTCGCCGGCTTGATGTCGCGATGAACGATTCCCTTGCCATGCGCCGCCACCAGCGCCGCTGCCGCCTGCTGACTAAATGTCGCCACCTCGCCCGCCGGCAATCCCTGCCCGCCCGCGCCCGAGAGATATTTCTTCAGCGTCTCCCCGCGCAGCAGCTCCATCACCAGGTACGGACGGCCATCCTGCTCCCCAACGTCATATATCGCGCAAATGTTCGGATGGCTCAGCGTCGCCGCCGACCGCGCCTCGCGCAAAAATCGCTCATTCGATAAATGTGCTCTTGAGTGCGGAGTCGCATGCGGTGACGGACTCCCCGCCCCTGCCTCCGCCGCCAGATAGCTGTCCGAAACCAGCTTCAGCGCCACCTCTCGCTCCAGCCGAGTGTCCAGCGCGCGATAAACTTCGCCCATCCCGCCGGAGCCGATTTGCTCCAGTATCCGGTACGGCCCGAACTGTGTGCCTTGCTGTATCGTCATGCGCCCCGGGCTGACAACGTTTCGAAAAACGTTCCTCTTAAGGTTGCCCGCAGTCTATCAGCGTCCCCTGCCCTGAACCACCGGCATCGCCGCGACTGCTTTTTTATCTCTGCCGCATCACCCGCAGCCGCCAAACGACAACTGCTCTTACAACGCCGCGTATTCCTTCTTCGCCGCCGCCATCACCGCCAGCCCCGGATCGGCATCCTTCCACTCCCTGAAGAAATGTTCGTACGCCGCCTTCGCATCCGCCTTGTCCCCCGCCATCGCATACGCCCGTCCCAGCCCCAGCAGCGACAGCGCGTAATAATTCATCGGGTAGAACAAGTTGCTCTCGCTCAGATAACTCACGCCTTTGTACTTCGTCGCAATCTTGAACGCCGCTATCGCACTCGCTGCATCCTTCAGCTCCAGATACGCCATCCCCCGCAGATACGGCCCCGGCGAAACCAGATCAAACGCCTCGCTCCGCTGCAATTGGTCCAGCGACTTCTGTGCGTTTCCCGCCTGCAAAGCGATATACGCCCGCCCCTGCGGCACAATCTCCCGCTGTATCAGCGTGTCTTCCGGATATTTCCTCTCCAGCGTTTCCAGCGCCGGCAACGCCGCCTTCGCGTTCCCGCAATACGCCTGTGTCGCCGCCACCGCGATCAGCGTCGGCTTCGACTTGTCCAGCGCCAGCGCCTTCTTCACCGCGCCATCCGGATCATCGCACGCCCCGATCGGCCACCCCGCATACGCCGCGTTCAGCACCAGTCCCGCCGCTGCGTCCGGAGCTCCCGCCGCCCCCGCCTGTTCCGCCGCCTGCTTCAGCGACACCGCCGCCTGACGGAACTGCCCCCACTGCGCCTGCATGTTCCCCAGCTGCGACGTAATCAGAAACTGGTCCGGTCTCCCCGCCGTCTCCGCCACGATCTTCTGCAGCGCTCCCATGTCGCCGGTCGTCCCATACAGCGCCGCCACATACTGCAGACTCCCCGTATCGTTGATCCCCAGCTTCTTCTCATAATCCATCGTCTTCGTCGCGCCTGCCGTCTGGTCCAGCTGAATATCGGCCGCAATCACGTCCGCCAGTCCCACCGCTTCATCCGGCTGCACCTCCAGCGCCTTCATCAGAATCTTCTGCGCCTTCTCCGGCTCCCCAGCCGTCTCATACAGCGCGCCCAGGTTTACATAGTTGTCCACCTGCAGCGGATACTCCTGGATCGCCACCTCCAGCGTCTCAATCGCCTTCCGAATATCCCCCAGCACTTCGGAGTAGTAGTGGCCCTCGATATACAGCCGCTCCCGCTCGCTCACATCCCCGCTCAGTTGGTGCGCCTTGGTGAAATACTCCATCGCCTTCCCGTGCTGGCCGCTGTTCAGCAGAATCACCCCCAGCCGCGCCCATGCCATCGCCAGCTTCGGGTCCAGCTCCAGCGCCCGCTTGTAATGGTCCTGCGCCTCCGGAATATCGTTGCCCTTCTGATGCGCTTCATCGCCCAGCGCGTAGGCGCGAAACGCCTCCAGTGACGGAGTCGTCGCCTGCCCAAACGGCGTGTTCAACTTCGCAATGCTCGAAAGCGACTCGCCCAGCTTCGCCCGCATCTGCGCCGCCGCCTGGTTCAGCGCATCTAGAATTTTTTCCTTGCCCGCCGCCTGCGTCTCTACGCTCGCAATCTGGTCGCCCGTCGCCGTATTCTGCGCCGCCAGCGTGATCACATAATCGTTCCCCAGGTTTGAAATCGTTCCGGTGAGGATCGCCTTGATCCCCTCCCGCTCTCCAATCTCGCGCGCAATCGCCGGAGTGATCGTCTCGTCCGGCTTCTTCCCCAGGTACTGCAGGCTCTGCCGCAAATGCTGCTGGCTCACAATGTCGAGCACAGGAGATTGCCCCAGCTGCACTGCCAGCGCCTGATTCAGCGTCGTTTCAAATACCGGATCGCCCGTGTGATTTACAAAGTCCGCCACGATGATCGCGTTCTTCGTCCCCACCGAAGCATCTCCCGCCGCCCCGTTTTCGCCGGGCTTTACCCCATTCAACGTCACATTCATCGCCGGAGTCGCTTTGTGCTTCCACCACGCGAACCCTCCGCCCAGCAGCAGCAACACAATCACGATCGCCGCAATTACTGGATTCCGGTCTCCTCTCCGTTGCTCCCGCACTCGCTCGCGTTCGTCACGCTTCTGCTCTCGCCGCTCCACTCTCTCCTCATGCCGCGAATCCGCGCCGGCCCGGCTCGCTCCCGCCGGCACTCCAGTGGCCGCCGCATGCATCCCGCTCGCTGCTGCCGCGTGCACACTCGAGCTCGACGCCTGCCCGCCCAGCGACTCCAGGTCCTGCAGCAACTCCTCCGCGCTCTGATATCGCTCCCCCGTCTCCTTCTTCAGCAGCCTCGCGACAATCGTGTCCAGCTCCGCCGGCATCGCCGCATTCACCGTCGTCACCGCCGTCGGCTCCTTCGTCAGCAGTGCAACAAAAACCTCCGCCGTACTCTGCCCCGCGAATGGCCTTACCCCCGTCGCCATCTCATACATCACCGACCCCAGCGAAAATAAATCCGTCCGCGCGTCGAGTGGCTGCCCCTTCGCCTGCTCCGGCGACATATATGCAATCGTCCCAATCGTCGAGCCCGGACTCGTCAGCTCTGCTGCCGCCGTTGACCCCGTTGCCGTTGCTCCCGCTCCTGCCCCGCCTCCATCTGTCCCGACCGTCCGCGAATCCGGCGACGCCTCCGTCCCCTGCTTCTTCGCCAGGCCAAAATCCAGCACCTTGATCTGCTTCCGCCCGCGACCCGCGTCGTTCACAAACAAATTCGCCGGCTTGATGTCGCGATGAACGATCCCTTTGCCGTGCGCCGCTACCAGCGCCGCCGCCACCTGCTGCGAAAACGCAATCACTTCCTCTGCAGTCAGCGCCTGCTCTTTGCCCGCCTTCACCAGGTACTGCTTCAGCGTCTCGCCGTGCAGCAGCTCCATCACCAGGTAAGGGCGCCCATCCTGCTCGCCCGTATCAAAGATCGCGCAAATGTTCGCGTGGCTCAGCGTCGCCGCCGACCGCGCCTCGCGCAAAAACCGCTCGTGACTTAAATGTCCCCGCGTGTGCGGCGTCCCCGCCGCCGGTGACGGACTCCCGCTTCCCGCCTCTGCCGCCAGATAGCTGTCTGATACCAGCTTCAGCGCCACCTCGCGCTCCAGCCGCGTGTCCAGCGCGCGATACACCTCGCCCATCCCGCCGGAGCCGATCTGCTCCAGTATCTTGTACGGACCGAACTGTGTGCCTTGCTGTATCGTCATGCGCCCCGGGCCGATAACGACAGAAATGAATGCGAAGAAGTGGTCGCCCGCAGTTTACCATCCGCCCGCTTGCCCTTTTGCTTGGATCCGCCTCGCCTACTTTCCCGCGCGCCTCGCCCCCCGCATCGGGCCCCCCACCACGCCTTTTCCCTCTTCAACCGTCACTATCCGGTCCACTCCCGGCAGCTTCACCTTCTCCACCTGTCCGTCCGGCCAATGCACCTCCACCGCTTCCACTGTCGTCGCCGCTCCCAATCCAAAATGCACTCGAGGATCGTTCGAACTCTCAAAGCTCCCGCCGCTCAACACGTCTCCGCGTAACTTCATCTTCTCCCCGGCCGCATTTGAAACGGTCACATACACTGTCGTCCCCACTGCATCCCGCGGAGACTTTGCCCCACCTGCCAGCTTCATCTCCACCCAGTGGTTCCCGTTCTTCACCACATTTCGTAACAGCACCGGTTGAGAATCCACGCAGTTAATCACCACATCAATCTTCCCATCATTAAATAAATCGCCAAACGCCGCCCCTCGCCCCGCCATCACCTCCGCCAGGCCCGTCCCCTCTACCGCCGCAACCAGGCTGAACGCCTTCCCCGCCTCGTTGTGAAACAGCAGCGGCCGCTCCGCGTAGCTCGTCCCCCACGCATTCTGATCTGCCTGGGGATACACATGGCCATTCGCCACAAAAATATCCTTCCAGCCGTCATTGTCGTAGTCCACAAACCCCGTGCCCCATCCGAGAAATGGCACCGTCACATCTGCGATCCCCATTTCGTAACTAACATCGGTAAAATTCGCGTCACCGTCATTCCGATAGAGAGGGTTGTAGTCGTCGGAGAATGTCGTGTTGTAAATATCCAGCAGCCCGTTGTTCCGGTAATCGCCAATCGCGATCCCCATCGCCGCCGTCTCTCGCCCGTTCTCGTTCAGCGCGTAGCCCGACGCATAACTCGCGTCCTCAAACGTCCCGTCGCCCTTGTTCACATACAAATAGTTGGGAGTTGAATCATCCGCCACCAGCAGGTCCAGCCGCCCATCGTTGTTTACATCCGCAAACACGGACGAAAATCCGTAGTACTCCGCCGCATCCGCCACCCCCGCCTTCACGCTCACGTCGGTGAACGTCCCGTCCCCATTGTTGTGGAACAGGTGGTCGCTCTCCCCCTTCAGCCCGCGCGGCCCGCACATCACCGCCACGCCGCGAAACGTGCAGAATCCCATCCCCACGCCCTCGCCGGCCTTTGGCGGATTCGCCAGATCGTAGTGCACATACCCCGGCACAAACAGGTCCAGCCGCCCGTCGCCGTCATAATCGCCCCACGTCGGCCCGGTGGACCAGTTCCCCAGCGTCACTCCCGCCCGCTCCGCCACATCGGTGAAGGTCCCGTCGTGATTGTTGTGATACAGCCTATTTTTCCCAAAGTTGGTTACATATAGGTCCGGCCAGCCGTCATTGTCATAATCCCCAACCGCTACGCCGAATCCCCAGCGATCGTTCGTCACTCCCGCCTTCGCCGCTACATCGGTGAACGTCCCGTCGCGATTGTTGTGAAACAGCGCCGCATGCGGAGCCTTGGTCTTCCCATTCTCCGCATCTACCGTTGACCCGTTCACCAGATAAATATCCAGCCACCCGTCGTTGTCATAGTCCAGCAGGGCTACGCCGGATCCGACCGTCTCCAGTATCTGCGCCTTCTCCGGCGTCCCCATCGTGTGCCGCCACGCCGTCAGCCCTGCCTTGGCCGCCGTATCCTCAAACACCACCGGCCCGCTCTTCACGAATCCGCCCGCCGTGATCGGACGCTTCTCCGCATCCAGCACCGCCGCATGCGCTCCGCCCGTCGCCGCCCGCCAGTCGCCGTCCCGCCCGTCGCCGGCTCCGCCGTCTTCTGCTGCGGCTTCGCATCTCCCGCCGCAGCTTTCGTCTGTGTCTGTGCCTGCCCTGACAGCGCCGCGACCAGAATCGCCGCGCTCACCGCCGCCTCCCAACCCCTCATTTCGCCCCGACCTTCAGCTCCCCGCCCTCCGCGCTCGCCGGAACCACCACCTTCACCGTCCCCGCCGCCTTATCCCAGGTCGTCTTCACCGCCGCGCCATTCCAACTCGCCTTCGTCCATCCCGGCCCGGCTCCATACACGACGACCTCAAACTCCTTCCACCACGGCGCATAACTCCCCTCGCGCTTATCCATCTTTACCGTCACGCCGCTTGCGTCCGCCGTGCAGCCAAACGCTTGCCGCGAATACGCGCCCTTCGTGTAATCCAGCGTGTGCCCGTCATCCCAATACACGCTGCCCGCGCACTCACTCCCGCTCGCCGGCGCATACACCCGCAACTCCAGCGGCCCCTTCGGAACCTCCGCCGTACTCTGCGTCAACGGCTCCAGCGGCAGGATCGCGCCCCCGCGCACATACACCGGCAGCACGTCTTCCTCCGGAGTCACCCGCAATGGCGCCAACGCCGCAAGCCGCGCCTTTACCTCCGGCCGCTCCGCGTAAAAAGGATCTTTGTTCTGCTCGATCTCTCGCAGCAACGCCGTCGCGCTGTCCGCCATCGGCATCTTCTGCCCCGTCCAGAAATTCCACCACTGCCCCGGCGGCAACGTCAGCGTGTAATCGTCCACCTCATCCGGATAAGGAGCCGGCGCCACCAGCAGCGAGCTCCCCAGCAAAAACTCCCCGCCCGCATCTATATCTATAGGGTGCCCATCCGCAGCCGCCGTGGGATACTCCACAAACAACGGCCGCAACAGCGGCGCTCCCGTCCGCGAAGTCTCCTCCGCCGACGTATATATATAAGGCAGCAGCCGGTACCGCCACTCGATGTATTTCCGGATTACCGCCTCCGCCTGCGGCCCGTTCACCCACGGCTCCTGGGCTTTTGTTCCCTTCGCCGTGTGGTCCCGATCAATCGGCTGAAACGCCGATATCTCCAGCCACTTCGTGAGCAGCGCCGGCTGCGGCGATCCGGCAAATCCGCCTGCATCCGCGCCCACAAACGCAAATCCGCTCAGCCCCAGGTTCTCCATCTGCGGGGTCGTCTGCCGCAAATGGTTCCACGTCGCAGAATTGTCCCCCGTCCACGTCACCGCATACCGCTGCCCGCCCGCATAGCTCGCCCGCGTCATCACAAACGGCCGCTCGTTCGGCCGCAGCGTCAGCAGCCCATCCCACGTCCCCCGCGAGTTCTCCATGCCAAACACATTATGAATTTCCGCATGTGTAGCATTTCTGGTTACAAATCCCGGCTCCTCGATCCGGTGCACCGTGTCCAGCGGCATCGTCTTGCCCGGCCCGTCAAATACCGACGGCTCGTTCATGTCGTCCCAGAATCCCGCAAAGCCCCAATCCACAAATTGCTTATACTGCGCGCCCCACCAGGTTCGCGTCTCCGCCCGCGTGAAGTCAGGGAACACACTTGGCCCCGGCCACACTTTCCCCACATACACGCTGCCATCCGGGTTGTGCACGAACTCGTTCCCCGCCGCACCCGTCTTGTACGGCGCGTAGTTCGGATCATCCGGCGTATACGCCACATGCAGATCGGCAATCGGCACCAGATTAAAATCCGCCGCCTTCATGTCCTTCACCAGCTTCCCCATGTCCGGGAACCGCGTCTTGTCCACCGTGAACGGCCGGTTCCGGTCCTGATAATCAATGTCCAGCCAGATCACGTCCGCGGGAATCTTGTCCTTCCGCAACCGCGCCGCAATCTCCCGCACCTGCGACTCGGGATAGTAGCTGTACCGCGACTGCTGATATCCGAATGACCACCGCGGCGGCAACGCCGCGCGCCCCGTCAGCCACACGTACTGCCGCATCACGTCTTTGGGCGTCGGCCCACCCAGCACGTAATAATCCAGCGGCCCTGCCTCGGCCCCAAATCCAATCGCATCCCGCTCCGTCTTGCCAAAGTCAAACCACGTCCGCCACGTGTTATCCAGCAGCACTCCATACGCCCGCCCCTGCCGAAATCCCATGTACCAGGGAATCGCCTTGTACAGCGGATCGGTAGACTCCTGCCACCCAAACGCGTCCGTGTTCCACAAACTAAACGCCTGGTTCCGCCGATCCAGCGGCCCCGGCTTATCGCCCAGCCCAAAATAATGCTCGTCCGCCGGCATCGCCTTCCACACCACAAAGCCCTGGCTTGAATTCCCCGCCTCACCTGTGGTTCCGCTCGCCGCCGTCGCCCCGCTCAGCGATTGCACTCCGAGCACCGTCTTCTTGCCCACTGCATCCTCGCTGATTACGTTTCCCTTCAGGTCCTTCACCACAATTCGTAACGGATTTCGCGCAATCTCCACATCCAGCGCCTTCGTCTTGAATCCCACCGCGCTCGGCATATCCAGCGCCTCGACCGTCACGCTGCTCCCGTGCGCCTCCGGGACAATCGCCCAGCTCGCATCCTCCGGCAGCTGCCCCACGCCCACCCTCACCCGCACGATCTCGTCCGTCAGCGCCGTCACCCGCATCACCGCTCCGCCCGCCTTCACCTCGATCCCATTCGGCAGCGCCGTCGCACTCTCAACCGTCGTCAATCCCGTCAGCCCTGCCGCGGGAGCCGCCGCCTGCCCCCACGCCGCAACCGAAACCATCCCGCTCGCCGCCACAAACGCCGCTGCCACCAGCAGCTCTGCCTTCCGTCCCGCTCTCATCTGCATCGCTCCCACGCTCTCTCGTCCCCCGGCTCTTTAACTCGCTCTTGCTTTTGTTCTCTTTCTCTTGCTCTTGTTCGCTAGCCTGGTGCCTGCCGCCCAACGCCTGGCCGGCAGCCCTCCGAAGCATAGTCCCTCCCCGCCTCGCCCATCAATCAACCAATCTCCTCAGTTTTCCCTCCACCTGCCCCAGCACTCGTCGCCATGGACCGATCGATCTGACTTAGCGCGCCTGTCAGGTTCAGAGAGACCAGGGAATAGGCTCCAAGAATCGCAAACCAGCAGCTGACATTGACCGGCAATCCTCTTTTGAGGATATTGGAGACGGCCAGACGAAACTCACTCTCATTGGCAACGAAACCATGCTGAACGCAATCCAGAGCGGGCGACTCGAGAAACTTGCTGCCGTTGTTGCCGGACTGGCGCCGTCGAAATAAGAAACTCAAGCTTTGATTCGCGAAACTTAACCCCCGAAACTCAACAATGGAGGAAGAAATGAAAAGAACACTGTTTCTCGCTATCGTGCTGCTGGCATCCGCGTTTCCCGCCCATGCCCAGGACGCGACGAAGAAAACTGCAGGCGTCAAACCTGCAGATCCGGAAGTGAAAGTCGTGCTTGATTCGTGGAATGATATTGGCCGCAAGCTGATAGCGATGGCCGAAGATTTTCCCGAGGACAAATACGACTTCAAGCCGACACCCGCGGAGCGGAGCTTCGCCGAGCAATTGCTGCACGCGGCCGGTTCTTGCTACTACTTCACCGATACTGTGACGGGGCAGAAGCTTCCCACGGCAGATCCGAAGCGCGACCAATACAAATCAAAGGCCGACATCGTTGCGTTCGTCAAGAAATCCTTCGCCGATGGTGCCGCCGCCATCCAGGCGAAAGGCGACAAAGGCATGACAACAGAGTTTGAGTATCTCCCTGGGCAGAAATCGCGCGTTATCGACATTGCCTACGGCATCATCGAGCATAGCGGTGAACACTACGGCCAGCTCGTTGTGTACTACCGCCTTCAAGGTCTTGTGCCGCCGGAGTCGCGCCCCAGCAAGTAAAGCTCCCAGCAGTAAAAGCTCGCTGGAATTCCTTTTCCCGCCTCCCCCCACCAAGCCTCAACGACTTACGAGAGCTCCCCGCCCGCCAACCATCAACCCCGTGCAACCCCGCTCCCCTCCCCACCCTCCCACCAATATGAGCAATTCCACCACCCTCGCAATGCCGCCCCTCGACCTCGCCGATCCCGTTCGCCGCCGCCACTACTTCCAGGGCTTCGCTACCGGAATCCTCGGCGGAATCCTCGCCGCCTTCGTCCTCCCCCGCATCTTCGCCGACCCCAAATCCGCCTCGGGAGCCAAGCGCTCCACCGGGTCCCCGGATCCGCTTTCGCCCGACTCGAACCCGGCATACCCGGCAGCCACGAATCTCCCTCCCGCCTCCGCCCCTTCGCGCAAGCAGAAATTCGCGCCGCCGCCACCGGCATCCGTCCCCTTCCGCGAGCCCTTCTCCTCCCAATCCGATATCCCCGATCCCGTTCCGCCCGTCACCCCCGCGTCCTATCCCGACCGCTCCTATCCGCCCTACAACACCGAGGCCCCCGCCCCCAATCTCCCCTACGGATCAGAGCGCACCGAACTCCCCCTCCGCCCCGACCTGCCCAGTCGCGCCGCTCGCGGATCTGACGGCCCATCCAATATCCCGCTCTCCCCTGCCAACGGCTCCGCCTCCAACGGCCATGCCACGACCACCAACGGATCATCGCCCGCCGCTGGCCCCATCACCTTCGACCCCAGAAAAACCAGCTAGCCGCCGCGGTTCAATCCCGCCGCGTTTACTTCCCGCCCTTAGCTCGCACCCAAAAGCCGGAAGCTATCCGCTCGCCTTTGCGTTATCCTCACCCCGTGGTCTCCCGCGCCCACCATCCGCCCCGCTACTCGCTCGTCATCCTCGGATTCTGGCTCCTCCTCTACTCCTCCTTCGCCCTTTTTCTCCCCCCGCTCTTCGACGACGCCGACTCCGTCCACGCCGAAGCCTCCCGCGAAATGCTGCTCAACCACAACTTCGTCACCCTCACCGCTGACGGAGTCCGCTACCTCGAAAAAGCTCCCCTCCTCTACTGGCTCATGGCCGCCTTCATGGCTCCCTTCCGCGGCCCGCTTGACGATCCGCGCTTCCACGTCTGGGCCGCTCGCCTTCCCCTCGCCCTCGCCGTGCTCGCCCTCGCCTACGTCGCCCGCCGCCTCGGCCGCGAAATGTTTCGCTCCGATCGCGCCGGCTTCTACGCCGCCATCATCCTGCTCACCAGCTTCGGCGTCTTCATCTTCACCCGCATCCTCATCCCCGATATCCTGCTCACCCTCTTCATCTCGTTTGCGCTTCTGTTTTTCTGGCGCACCCTATCGCAGGAATATCCCTCCAACCTCGACTGCCTCGGCATCGCCGCCGCCACCGCCCTCGCCGTCCTCACCAAAGGCTTAATAGGATTTATCTTTCCCGTCGTAATCGTCTTCTTCTATCTCGCCTGCACGCGAAATCTCTGGCACCTGCTCCGCATCCGCCCCGCCTCGCAGACCGTCCTCTTTCTCCTGCTCACCGTGCCCTGGCACTGGGCCGCCGCCCTCGCATCGCCCACCTACGGCCATCCCGGCGACCTCCCCACTGCAGGAAACGTGCGCGGCTTCGCCTGGTTCTACTTCATCAACGACCAGTTCGCCCGCTACGTCGGCCGCCGCGTCCCCCACGACTACGACACCGTTCCCCTGCTCGTCTTCTGGGGCCTTCTCCTGGTCTGGCTTCTTCCCTGGTCCGTTTTTCTCTTCAAAGCTCTCCGCAGAATTCCGCTCTGGCGCGCGTTAAAGCGTGAGGAGCTCCCCGCCCCACTCCACCCCTGGCTGTTCTGCGGAATCTGGGCCGCCGCCATCCTCGTCTTCTTCAGCTTCTCCACCCGCCAGGAGTATTACGTCCTCCCCGCCCTGCCCGCCCTCGCCCTCCTCATCGGAGCCTGGCTCGCCGCCGAACATCACGCCTCCTTCACTCCCGATGTGCAATCCACTCTCTCCTCCGCCGCTTCCATCGAGATCCAGGTCGCCGCCACTCCCACCCCCGGCTCCATCCTTCGCGCCGGCCGCCGCATCTCCCTCTTCCTCCTCGTTGCCGGAGCAGTCACCGCGCTCTTCTGCCTCTTCCTCGTCCTCCGCGCTCCCGCTCCCCAGACCGGTACCGACATCTCCTCCGTCCTCTCGCAGAATCCCGGCGACTACGCGCTCTCCTTCGGCCACTTCCGCGACCTCTCCCTCTCCGCCATGAGCTTCTTCCGCTGGCCGCTCTTGATCGTCGCCCTCGCCCTCATCGCCGGGACCGCCGGCAATTTCTTCTTCCGCCGCCGTCACCGTCCAGGGACCGCGAACATGTTCCTCGCCTCCATGGCCGCCGCGCTCCTCATCGCGTCATGGTTCGCCCTCGTCACCTTCTCTCCCATCCTCAGCTCCCGCATCCTCGCCGACGCCATTCAGCCCGAGCTCACTCCCAACTCCCTCCTCGTCGTTAATGGGGAATACGAGGACGCCTCCTCGCTCAACTACTATCTCCACCGCCCGCTCCACATCCTGCATGAGCCCAGCTCCGACCTCTGGTACGGATCCTTTTTCCCCGGCGCCCCTCCCATCTGGGAAACTCCCGCCTCCATCGCCGCGCAGTGGACCCAGCCCCGCCGCATCTTCCTCTGGACGCGCCCCGGAACCCTCCCCACCCTCCCCTCGCCCGCCTACGTCATCGCCGCCTCGGGAGGCAAACAGATCGTCTCCAACCAGCCCAACCGCGGCGGAGCCAGCTTCTAAAAGTTTTTAAAATCGTTAGCCTGACTGGCAAACGAAACGGCGCTTAAAGGGCAGACCCATCTCGCAATCCCAAACGCCCCCTACACCCTCTCCAGCTTCCCCTTCTCCAGCCGAAACTTCACCCCGCGCCACTCCACCTCATCCCCGCCAAAGCTCGCCAGCCACAGCCCCGCCCCCACAAAGTCCCGCACCGGAACCAGCCACAGATCCCGCAACACCTGCGTATCCCCCAGCACTCCCACTCCCACCGCCAGCGCCAGCGCCAGCCGTGCCGCCAGCGTCAAACTCAGCAGCGCCCAGCTCCACAACGCGCCCGCGCTCGCAATCACCGCCGCCGTCGCCCACACCAGCCCGAACGTCGTCGCATATCCCACATAACCGGCCTTGCGCTCATCCCGCACCGTGCGCAGCCACCGCAGCTGGTGCGACAAAAACGCCTTCCACCTATACGCCGGAACCCCCGTCGCCACCACCTCCGGCGACATCGCCACCTTGTACCCCGCCTTGATCACCCGCACGCCCAGCTGATAATCGTCCGCCAGATAATCCACCAGCGGAGCCAGCCCGCCAATCGCATCCAGCGCCTCGCGTTTCACCGCCAGCGTCCCGCCCAGCGCAAAATTTATTCCGCCCTCGATCCGCATCGCCAGCAGCACTCCCGGAACAAAGTCCGTTGACACCGTCAGCGACTCCAGCTTCGCCCATACCGGAATCCGCCCCCGCGCATCCGCCACGCATCGCCCCGAATAAATTGCCGTCACCATCCCCACGCCCGGCTCGGCAAATCCCGCCATCGTCCGCGCCAGATACTTCGGCCCGACGAATATGTCACTGTCATTGATCAATATATGTCCGTGCTTTGCCCGAGGAAGCATCTGCACCAGCGTGCTCACCTTCCCGTTCGGCCCCAGCGCCAGCGGACACTCCACCAACTCCATCTCTACCGCCGGAAACTCCGCCCGCAACTTCTCGACCGCCGCCTTCGCGCCCGCATCCTCCGGCCCCACGCCGAATATCAGCTCCCACTCGCCCGCATACTCCTGCCGGCAATGGCTCGCCAGCGCCTCATACATCCCCGCATCCACTCCGCGCAGCGGCTTCATCACGCTCACCGCCCGGGCATTTACCAGCTCACCGTCCCCGGCCGCATCCCCACGCTCTTCCGTTACCTGCCTCGCCAGCTCCCGCCGTACCGACCGCGCATATCCCCGCGCCGCCCACAGCGCCGCCGCATAGTAAAGCACGCCGCAAAATGCCAGCGCTCCCATCGCTCCCGCAATTACCGCCGGCAGCCACCGAACTATCGCATCTATTTCCTGCACTCGCTGGTTAGTTTACTGGCTCACTCGGCGTCTCACCGTGTATATCGCCGCACTCGGTTTCACTCGTCATGTCCCCGCTCTCGCGCTTCGCTTCTGTGCCCGCAGAATGCTCCGCCTCGCCACCTGCCGCCGCTTGCTCTGCCCCTGCCTGCTCGCCGCCGTCGGCCTTCACTTCCGCCTCGCCCTCCGGCGCATGCTCTTCTGCTGCGTGCTCTGCACTTCCCCCCGCGGCCTCGCCGCCCACAACGCTCTTCTTCACTCGCCGCTTAGGAGCGCTTCCGTGCTCCCTCAGCAACCGCAGACTCCGTGCCTCCATCCGCACCGTCAGCTTCGCCTGCTCCTCATCAAACGGCGCCATGATGTTCGCCGTGTCCAGCACCTTCTGCCAGCCTCCTCCGCCCGGCGCGTCCGGCAGCTTGAATCTCAACGCCTCATGATGCGCATTCACCAGCAGCAGAAAGGTATCGTCCTCTATCGGCGTCCCATCCATCCGCACCGTATCCAGCGTCTTGCCGTTCAGCATCACGCCTATCGTCCGCGCCCATCCCGCGTGCCACGAATCCTCACCCAGCTCCTTGCCATCCGCCCCATACCAGGCAATATCTCTGCCCGCGGAGTTCCGCATCTGCCGGTCCTGAAAAAATTTCCGCCGGTGCAGGTTCGGGTGCTTCTTCCTCAGCTGGATCAGCCCCGCCGTAAACTCCAGCATCCGCTTCTCCCGCTCATCCAGCTTCCAGTCGTACCAGCTGATATCGTCGTCCTGGCAATACGCGTTGTTGTTCCCCTGCTGCGTCCGCGCAATCTCATCGCCTCCGGAGATCATCGGGACCCCCTGGCTCAACAGCAGCGTCCCCAGCAGATTTCGCATCTGCCTCTCCCGCGCCTCGTTGATCGCAGCGTCGTCCGTCTCCCCCTCGGCCCCCATGTTCCAGCTGTTGTTATCGTTCGCCCCGTCCTGGTTGTTCTCCCCATTCGCCTCGTTGTGCTTCTCGTTGTAGCTCACCAGGTCGTTCAACGTAAATCCGTCATGCGCTGTTACAAAATTGATGCTCGCATACGGCTTCCGCCCGTCCAGCTGATACAAGTCGCTCGATCCCGTCAGCCGGTATCCCAGGTCGCTCAGCTGTCCCTCATCGCCCTTCCAGTACTTCCGCGCCGTGTCGCGATACTTCCCGTTCCACTCCGCCCACAGAATCGGGAAATTCCCCACCTGGTATCCGCCCTCGCCCACATCCCACGGCTCCGCAATCAGCTTCACGTTCGACAGCGTCGGGTCCTGATGAATGATGTCAAAAAATCCGCTCAGCCGGTCCACGTCATGCAGCTCGCGCGCCAGCGTCGCCGCCAGGTCAAAGCGGAAGCCGTCCACATGCATCTCCGTCGCCCAATACCGCAGGCTGTCCATGATCAGCTTCAGCACCTGCGGCTCCCGCACATTCAGCGTGTTCCCCGTGCCGGTGTAGTCCATGTAGTACCGCGGCTTGTCCGCCAGCGTCCGGTAGTAGCTCAGGTTGTCAATGCCCTTCCAGCTCAGCATCGGCCCCAGTTCGTTGCCCTCGCACGTGTGGTTATAGACCACGTCGAGAATCACCTCGATGCCCGCCGCATGCAACGACTTCACCATCTCTTTGAATTCGATCACCTGGCCGCCCGCATCTCCCCGCGAGCTATACCGCGCTTCCGGCGCGAAATATCCGAGCGTATTGTAACCCCAGTAGTTACGTAATCCCCGGTCTACCAGTCCCTTGTCCTGCAGATACTGATGCACCGGCATCAGCTCTACCGCCGTCACTCCCAGCTTCTTCAGATACTCAATGCTCGCCTCATGCCCCAGCCCCGCATAACTTCCCCGCAGCTCTTCAGGAACGGCCGGGTTCCGCATCGAAAATCCCCGCACATGCGTCTCATAAATTACCGATTCCGACAACGGCGTCATCGGCCTCCGGTCCCCGCCCCAGTCGAAATCATGCGTCACCACCACGCCCTTCGGCATCCCCGCCGCCGAGTCCTGCTCATCCATCACCAGGTCCGCGTTCTCGCTCCCATCCATCTTGTAAGGAAAAAGCGGCTGGCTCCAGTCCACCTCGCCCGCCACCGCCTCCGCATAAGGATCCAGCAGCAGCTTCGCCGGATTAAAACGCAATCCCTTCTCCGGCTCCCACGGCCCATACACGCGATACCCATATCTCTGCCCCGGCTTGATGCCGGGAATAAATCCGTGCCAGCAATATGCCGTCTGCTCCCGCAGCCTCACCTTCTCTGTCTCGCGCCCCTGCTCGTCAAAAAAGCACACCTCCACCCCGGTGCCCCCGCGCGAAAAAAGTGAAAAATTGGTTCCCTCTGCATTCGCTTTTGCCCCCAGGGGATAGGGCGTTCCCGGCATCAATGTCACAGACATACGCTCTAACAGGCCTTTCTATTGGCGAACAGAGGCTTCTCCCTCCGCCCGGCCAACTTCTCAATTTAAGCCGACGATCCTCTAACTAATTTGTCAGATGTAGTTGTTCAGACGCTCCCACCTGCGCCTCAAGTTGCTTCCCGCCCTCATCTCGCTTTAGTCATTTGCCCGCGCCCCATCCGTAACCTGGCTGCCGTCGGCGCCGAACATCCTCGCACAAATCCACGAAACAATTCCTGACAAGATTGCAGCCATCACGATGATTACCCCGCGTTCGCCGAGGTATGGACCGGGGACAAGAAATAGTGCATTTAAGAGTACAAAGAACAAACATACATCTACGGCGACGATCAGCCATTTGATGACGCGAAATCTACGCTGGCCTGTTTTCATCTCTCTAAATCCGTTTCAATCCCTGCTCTCTATCCACGATCCCGGCACAAGATACATCACCGCCACCAGCCCAATCATCACCATTGACAATGCCGGATGCCAATACGCACTCGCCATCGCCATCCCATACATCGCCAGCGCAATGGTGTTCTTCCGCGTCGCTGCATGATCGAGCCTCTCCATCTCAGCATCGCCTTTGAAGTGGTGCTTGGCGATCGCCACTTTCAAAACCATGAAAGACAGGCCGCCGGAAAACATCACCCCGGCATACATCAGCACCGCAAACGGACTGCCCTTGCTCTGCCCCACGAACGCGGTGAAGAACGGCACCAGCGACAGTACAAACAACAGCACAATATTCGACCACAGAATTCCCAGGTCCACCCGTTTCACCATGCTGAAAAGGTGATGGTGGTTGATCCAGTAAATCGCCACCAGCAGGTAACTCAGCGCGTAACTCGCAAATGTCTGCCACAATCCCAGCAGCCCGTGCAGCGTGTGGTCCTGCGGCACGTGCAGCTCCAGCACCATGATGGTGATGATGATCGCAATCACTCCATCGCTGAACGCCTCTACCCGCGCCGGACTCAGGTCCTTGTCTACCGCCATGCGGCCTATCTTCGCACTTCCGCCCGGCTTTCATCCCCAAAAAATCCAGCTCTCCCTGCTCCGACCGGCCGCGACTTCTCGCCCAACTGTCCGGAGCGCCTCCGAAAATCCAGCTCTCCCCGTCCCGATCGGCCGCGACTTCTCGCCCAACTGTCCGGAGCGCCTCCAGAAAGCCAGCTCTCCCCGTCCCGATCGGCGCTTTTGACTTTTAGAAGTGATGCAGCTTCTTCTCCACCGGCGTCTGCTGCGTCTGCCTTACCTCCCGCTGCAGCTCCCGGCTCACCACATCCCGCGAACCCAACCCCACCGCCAGCGCCAGCGCCAGCACAATCCCGCCAAACAATATTCCGAAGCCGAGATCCACAATCTCCCCGCCGATGCTCAGGTGGTCCAGCACCATCGCCGCCGTCGCCACCAGCACCAGCCACTTCACGCCTACTCCCAGCAGTCGCGCATATTGCAGCTGCGCGTTCGTCCCCCCTATCAGCACCGTGCGTGACAAGAAGCGCGCCATCACCGTCCCCAGCACCAGTATCACCATCGCCGACAACAGCCGCGGAACATACGCGGCCAGATAGGGAGACAGAGCATACGCCGACGCCGCGTCAAACGACGCCACTCCCACCAACAGGCCCAGCAAAAACGTTCCCCAGAATACGATCCGCATCAGCACCCACGAAGCCGTGTGTTCGCCCGCCCACGAGGTCCAGCCCTCCCAGCTTCCGCCGCCTACGCGCTCGTCAAATCGCGCCGCCGCCAGCACCTTGCCCAATACCCACGCCAGCGCCCATCCCACCAGCGCAAAAATCAGCAACGCCAGCACAAAGGCCAGCAGGCCCGGCAGCAGCGTCGCAATCTTCGTCATCACCCGCTGCATTGAACCTCGTAGCGCCTGCTCGATCTGTCCCCACATAGGCTGTCTCCCTTCGCTTTCCCGCTGCAATTACCGATTCGCTGTTACATATCTCGAATATCTGTCTCTAATTACTGATAACCAGTTACGTTTTACGGATTAAACCGGTCCGGCCACCGCCACCGCTGCAGCAGATACGGCTTCTCGCGCTCAAACGTCAGCGCCAGCGCCTCCACCCGCTTCTCCACCCAGTCCCGCTTCTCTGCCGCCGACCTTGCACTCAACTCCGCGACCTCGCGCGCATACCCGGCCACCCATCCCAGGTACAGCGGAGCCAGCGCCCCAAACAAATGCTGTCGCGCCATCGCCCGCGTCCGGTTCGCCAGCGCAAAGTCATACACCACCTTCGCCCACAGCTCATCCGGCATCAAAAATGTCTCCGCGTCCGTCCGCGACAGCCGCTTCAGCCCCAGCAGCGTTACCGGAGGCAGCACCAATCCCCACACGTCCCCTAAATTCCGCTCGCCCAGCCGGAACTGCTCCACCATCCCCGCCACATCCGCGCCCTCATCCTCGGCATCCGTGTCCGCTCCGCCGCTGTTCATCCCGGCGCTAAACATCCCGCCTGCCGCCACGCGTCCCTCGCCCGCCTCCTGCGACTCTCTCACTCGCTGCCATAGCGGCGCCTTCACTTCCATATCGCTGAACAACGGCCCCGCAATCTGCGCCAGGATTCCGCTCAGATCGGCGCTTCCCGCCTGCGTTCCCCGCCGCAACGATATTTGTGCCTGCGACAGTGGCAAATTGCCCGCCGCTGCCTCCGTCGCGACAAACGCCGTTCGCGCCTGCCCTCGGCCCGGAGCCGCGCCCTTCACCGCCCGCTCCAGCAGCCCCGCCGTCGCCGCGAACTCCGCCGCTATCGGATACCGCACGCGCTTTCCATACAGCGCCCGCACCAGCGGATACAGCACCGCCGTATTCAGCAATCCATCCATCGGCCGCGCCCGATACACCGGCATCACCAGCTCGCGACCCTGCTCCAGCAGCGGCAACGCCAGCGCCACAATATCCTCGCCCCGCATCGCGCCATAATCTGACCCCAGCAGCACGCAGCCCTTCACTCCCAGCCGCCGCGCCACCGCCGCCACACTTTCCAGCGCCTCCGCCTGCGTGTCCCACGGCAGCACGCTTCCATCCGCCGCCGCTGCCGCGCCTGCATAGCCGACTACCCGCGTGCCATCTGCGAGCGCCGTCTCCTCCGTCACGTCCGGATGCCCGAACACCACCGGCGCCCGCCACGCCCGCATCTGCGCCGCCAGCGGAGCCAGAGACTCCCGCGTCGAGCCGCTCGGCACGCACACCAGCACGTCCGCCCGAATTTCGGCCGCAGCACTTGCCCCGGCACTCACCGTCGCCGCACTCGCCGTCATCACCGCTGGCTCCGTCATCGTTTAGCGCTCCGCCAATTCCGCCAACCCTGCCAGGGGAATCCCCACCCACGCCGGCCGGTTGTTCAGCTCATACAGCAACTCATACAGCGCCTTCTCCAGCAAATAAACCTCCAGCAGCCGCTGAAACGCCATGTCATCGGTGGGAACCACGCCACTGCCCGCCAGCGCCCGCCGATACTCCCGCAAAAATTCGCCCGCCACGCTGCGCTCCCACAGCCGCGCCCACGGCTCCAGCCGGCTCCGGTCATCCGCCCGCCGCTCCGTATAACGCATCAGCCCTGCCTGCGCCGCATAACTATATGACCGCAGCATCCCCGCCACATCTTTCAGCGGAGAGTGTTTCCTCCGCCTCTCCTCCAACCCCCGCGCTGGCTCGCCCTCAAAGTCCAGAATGACGAAATTCGTCTTCACCCGCAGCACCTGCCCCAGGTGGTAGTCCCCATGCACCCGCGTCCGCTTGCCCTCAAGCTCCAGGTCCGCCGGCCACCGCAGGTCCTCCAGCAACTGCCGCTTGTGGCTCAGCACCACCGCTGCTTTCTCCGCCGCGTCCTCGGGCAATGTTGGAAATGTGCGCATTAGTGTTACAAATGCGTCGCTCGCCATCCGCACCACGCCCGCCGCCACGCTTCCCAGGTACTCTTCCGTGATCGGCTCCGTCAGAAACGCCGGGTCCTCAGTCGGCTGCGCCAGCGCCCGGTGCAACTCGCCCGTCGTCCGCCCCAGCACTCCTGCCGCATCCACGCTCAGCCCCACCAGCTCGCGCGCTGCATCGCTCAGTGCCACGTGCCCGCCGTCACTCACCGGCCGCAGGTTTGCCGCCCGCTCACTTGCAGGAAACTCCGCCGCCACCGCGCCCTCATAAAATCTCCCCAGCTCCTCCAGCGTCCACGCCCATCCATCGCCCTGGTTCGCCACCAGCCCCTGCACCATCCCCAGCGTCGTCGGCTCCACCAGCGTGTCCGTTCCCGCCCGCTCATAATCCAGGCTCCCGGCAAACGGAGCGATCCGGTCAAAGCTCGTCTTCTCCGTCAAATACCGCCCAATCTCGGTGTCGGGATTCGGCCCCGGCTCCGGCCGCCGAAACAGCTTCATGATCATCCGCTCGCCAAACAGCACGCTCGTGTTCGACTGCTCCGCGCTCCCATGCCGCGCCGCTGCCTCTTCGCTCCCTCTGATTTCCCCGAACGCGCTGCTCGGCCGCCCTCGCAATTTCCCCGCCTGCGTCTCGCTCTCTGCGCTCGTCTCGACCGCTTTCAACATCGCCGTCATGCACGCCCCGTCATAGGTTGCGTCATACAGCAGCGCTTCCTCTCCGCCCGCGAATATCCGCGTCACCACTGCCCCTGCCTGCGTCCTCTCGATCTCCTCTGCGGCCTTCCCCTGCGCCATTCCCAGCACCATCTGATAGCGGTCTGTCCGAATCGTCTCTCCGCCGGCCCCGCCACTCTGCACCCCGGCCAGCACCATCACGCACTCCGCCGCACTCACCCGTCCCCAGTCCAGCACCTGCACGCCCTTCACCTCGAGCGACTTTGATCCAAACCATCGCTGCCGCGGCAAATACTCCGGCAGGATTGCCTCCTGCAGCCGCTGCAGATTCTTCCCCGCGAACATTCCCTCCCAGTCATCCGTCGCCGCCACCCGCAACGGCTCCGCCAGCGCATCCGCCGCCGTGATCCCCGGCTGCTCCGCCGCTGCATGCAGCTCCAGCCACAAAAATCCATACGGCCCCAGCGCTAGAGAATACAAACCCTGCTCAATCCGCGGAAACTCCACATATCCCAGCATCTCCACCGGAACCATCCCCACAAACTCCCTCAGGTCCAGCTGCACCGGCTGCGCAAATCGCGACAGGTTCGCCACGCACACCACCGTCTCCCCGTCATACCGCCGCACATACGCCAGCACTTTGCGATTCGTCGGCTCCAAAAATTCCAGCGTCCCCCGCCCAAATACTTTGAACAGCTTCCTGAGCGCAATCATGTTGCGCATCCAGTGCAGCAGGCTCGAAGTGTCCGCCTGCTCCGCCTCCACATTCACCGCCTCGTAGCCGTAAATCGGGTCCATCACCACCGGGCTGTAAAGCTTCGCCGGGTTCGCCTTTGAAAATCCCGCGTTCCGGTCCGGCGACCACTGCATCGGCGTCCGCACCCCGTTCCTATCGCCGAGATAGATGTTGTCCCCCATCCCAATCTCATCGCCGTAATAAAGAATCGGCGTTCCCGGAAACGAGAACAGCAGCGAATTCAGCAGCTCGATCCGCCGCCGGTTGTTATCCATCAGCGGAGCCAGCCTCCGCCGTATCCCCACATTGATCTTCATCCGCGGATCGGCCGAATACGCGAGATACATATAGTCGCGCTCGTCCTCCGTCACCATCTCCAGCGTCAGTTCATCGTGGTTGCGCAAAAACAGCGCCCACTGGCAGATGTCCGGAATCTCCGGGGTCTGCGCCATGATGTCCACGATCGGAAGCCGGTCCTCCTGCCGCAACGCCATATAAATCCGCGGCATCAGCGGAAAATGAAATGCCATGTGGCACTCATCCCCCTCGCCGAAATACGGCCGCACATCCGCCGGCCACTGGTTCGCCTCCGCCAGGATCATCCGCCCGTCATAGCCCGCATCAATCTCCGCCCGCAGCCTCTTGATCAGCACATGCGTCTCGGCCAGGTTCTCGCAGTTCGTTCCCTCCCGCTCCACCAGATAAGGAATCGCATCCAGCCGTATCCCATCCACTCCCATGTCCATCCAGAAGCGCAGCGCCTTCAGCACCTCCTCCAGCACCTCCGGATTGTCAAAATTTACATCCGGCTGATGCGAGAAAAACCGGTGCCAGAAATATGCCTTCGCTACCGGGTCCCACGTCCAGTTGCTCTTTTCTGTATCCGTAAAAATAATCCGCGCTTCTTTGTACTTCTGGTCCGTATCGCTCCACACATAAAAGTCCCGCTCCGGCGATCCTGCGGGAGCGTTCCTCGCTCGCTGAAACCACGGATGCTGGTCCGACGTGTGATTCACCACCAGCTCGATAATCACCTGCAGCCCGCGCTCATGCGCCGCGTCGAGAAACTTCTTGAAGTCCTCCAGCGTCCCATAATTCGGGTGCACATTCATGTAGTCCGAGATGTCGTACCCGTCATCCTTGAGCGGCGAAGGAAAAAACGGCAGCAGCCAGATCGCCGTTACCCCCAGGTCCTGCAAATAATCCAGCCGCTCCAGAATGCCCGGAAAATCCCCAATCCCATCTCCGTTGCCGTCCTGAAACGCCCGCACATGCAGCTCGTAAATAATCGCGTCCTTATACCAGGTCGGATCGGTCGCACTCCCCGCCTTCCGCAACACGGTCACTCCCGTCCGCGCCGCCCGCTCCGTCTCCGCCGCCGACTGCTCCTGTCGCTCCACCCGTTCCTGCCGCTGCACGCGGCCTCGCTCAGGAGCAGCCACCGCCCCCTGGGCCTCCATCCGCTCTTCTTGTCCTGGCATCGTTAGTTAAGACTCACACCTCACCCTACCCGTTGCCAAGCCCCCGCGCACCGATTCCCCTCAACTCCTGCCGATTTTTACTCTTCTCTTTTAGAATTCGCCGCACCTGCGGCGCTGCCGGCATCTCAGACGGAGCTCGGCTCTCTGCCCCTGCTTTTCTGATTTCCATTCGCTTGCTTAACCGGCCACCGCCGACCCGCGCTTATTCAGTCGCGCTCAATAGCACCGGCTTCACCATCGCCTCGATCTTCGCCGCCATCTCTTCTGCCGGAATCCGGTCCGGTCTCTGGTACCAGCTTCTCGCCGCCCCAAAGATCGCCCACGCCGCCGTTGTCGCCAGCAGCTCAAGGTCTGTCCCCGCCTTCATCGCGTGCTCCCCTGCCCCTTCGCGAAACATCGCCTCGACCACAGGAATGATCGATCCCTCCAGTGGCATCTTGGCCAACTCGCCGGCGCACGCCGTCGTCTCCGCCAGATAGTCGCAAACTCCCAAAGCAATCGCCCGCAGCGCACCGTCGCAATTCGTAAACGACAATCCCCGCCTTGAAATCAGCTCCCCGAACCGCGTCGCCGTCATCGCCTGCAGCAACGCACCTTTGTCCGGATAGTGAAGATAGAACGTGGCCCGGTTCAGCCCCGCCTCATCAGCAATTTCCTGTACGGAAATATCGTCAAACCCCTTTTTCCTCAATAGCTTGGCCAACGCGTCCATCAACATCCGCCGGCTCCGCACTATCCTCGGATCGGTCGCTTCCCCCGCCGCCCCGCCGACTTTTGTCGCTTCATCCATCCACCCTCAGCATAGACCCTTTTCCATCACAAGACGCGTAAACGACACTTGTCAATTATAGTGAATCAACAAATGTCGCTTAATCGTCAAATGACGTACAGGAGGCCTCACCCATGCCCACGCTTCTCCATATAGACTCCAGCCCGCTCTACGGACATTCCGTCTCGCGCCAGCTCACCAGCGCATTCGTTGCCCAGTGGAAGTCTTCCCACCCGAATGGCTCCGTCATCGTTCGCGACCTCACCGCAACCCCCATCCCGCCGGTCAATGCCGAATGGGTCACCGCCGTCTACACCCCCGAAGACGCTCGCACTCCCGAGCAGAAGCAGCTGCTTTCGCTCTCCGACTCCCTGCTTGCCGAGCTCTTCCAGGCCGACCAGCTCGTCATCGGCGTACCCATGCACAACTTCGGTGTCCCATCCGTCCTCAAGCTTTGGATCGATCAGATTACCCGCGTCGGAAAAACCTTCTCCTACGCCGACGGAAAACCCAGGGGCCTCATCACCGGCAAGAAAGCAACCTTCATCCTCGCTACGGGCGGCATCTATGACGCCGGCACCCAGATGGCGTCCTTCAACTTCGTCGAACCGTATTTGCGGACGGTCTTCGCCTTCCAGGGCCTCACCGACGTCACTTTCCTCACCGCCGGCGGAACCATGGCGCTCAACCACGGTCAGGATCGCGATACCTTTATCGCCCCGCACCTTCACGCCGTGCAGTCGCACGCGCAGACGATTTAAGAGGAGCCCCGAAATGAAGATCGTATCTATAGTTGCGCGTTATCTGCTCGGCCTGATGTTCACTATTTTTGGACTAAACGGCTTTCTCAACTTCATCCATCAACCGCCGCCGGCAAATCCTCTCGCTCAGCAATTTTTCATCGCCGTCGGTGCGTCGCACTTTGCCGCGTTTTTCTTCGCGCTGCAGCTGATTGCCGGGCTCCTTCTGCTCTCCGGCTTCTTTGTTCCCCTCGCCCTCACCCTGCTCGCCGCGGAGCTTTACAACATCCTCGCCTTCCACCTCACGCTTGCCCCCGGCATTGCTCCAGCGCTGGTCGCCTGCGTGCTCTGGGTGCTCGTCTTTCTTGAATATCGCCAAAGCTTCCAAGGCCTTCTGGCCGCAAAGCCGCAGGCTCAGCAAGGCTGACGCAGACATAGCCGCTTCGCGGTGAGGAGTGCGCCCCGCCCACTCACCGCGAAATTCCGCGCCGAACTGCATATAGCGTTTTCGCCTGAGCCACCCCGCCCCGCCCCCAGCCCTCTTGCCGCTAAACTCTTCTCGTGGCTTCTCTCTCTCGCCTCAAACGACCGCGCTTTGTCGTCTTTCTCTTTGTGCTGTTATCCAGCACTCTCGTCGTCGCCGGAGAGATTCACGATGCCGTCAAAAAGAACGACGTCGCAGAGGTTCGAAGACTGATCAGCGCCAATCCCAATCTTGTTTTCAGCAAAGACAAAGATGGGTTCACCCCCCTCCACCTTGCGGCGGCGAATGGCTACAAAGAAATTGCGGAGTTACTGCTTGTCAGCAATGCAAGCGTCAACGCGCGGGACAACCACGGAAGCACTCCCCTGCATCAGGCGGCGAGTGGAGATCACGCCGACCTGATGGAACTGTTGCTTGACCATAAAGCCGATGTGAACGCTGTCGACGAGAACGGTCTGACGCCGTTGCACTACGCGGCGCTGGCGGACAATGTTATCGGCGTGAAAATGCTCCTCATTCACGGCGCCCACCCTGACGTCAGGGACGCAATAGAGGGCAATACCGCCTTGACCATTGCGGTTGCCGAAGGCTTCCAGGATGTAGTCGAAACCCTTCTCGCGAACGGGGCCAATGTCAATGCGGCGGATAAAACGGGCACGCCATTGGCATGGGCGATACACACCGGTCACTCCGACATCGCGAACTTGCTTCGTCAACGCGGTGGTCACGAATAGCTCGCGCAGCGAGCCCCCGCCCCCCAACCGTTACACTCTTCCCGTGCCCGCTTCTTCCCCACGCTCTCTCCCCCGCATCCTCACCCGCCCCGCCTTCATCGTTCTCGTCGGATTTCTCATCCGCGCCGCCGCCGTCCTCTACCTCCACACCTGGCGCATCCCCGCCACCCCCGACCACTACCTCTACGGAGCCGAAGTCGGCCGCGTCGCCCGCTCCCTCGCCACCGGCCACGGCTTCATGAGCCCCTTCGACCTCCCCATCCCCTCCGCCTGGCTCTCGCCCGGATACCCGCTCCTGCTCGCCGCCATCTTCCGCATCACCGGCGTCTACTCCGCTGCCTCCGCCGCCGTCATCTTCCTCCTGCAATGCTTCGCCCAGGCCGCCACCGCCGTCCTCGTCTACAAAATCGGCCTCCGCTGCTTCTCCCCACGCGTCGCCCTCGCCTCCGCCTGGCTCTGGGCCCTCTGGCCCGACTCCATGCCCTACGCCTTCCTCTGGATCTGGGAGACTCCCCTCTCCGTCTTCTTCTTCACCTGGGCCATCCTCCTCACCCTCCAACTCGCCGGCATCCGCTCCGCTTCTGCATCCACCCCATTCTCAGAATTCGCTCGGCACTCCAGCCCGCAACCTCATCGCGACCCCGCGTCGCCCGGTACTTCCAACTCCGACAACCCCCGCCTTCTCTGGCCCCTCTACGGCCTCGCCTGGGGAATCGTTTCGCTACTCAATCCCTCCCTCCTCCTCATCCTCCCCGTCTCCGGCATTTACATTCTTCTTCGCTCGCCCCAGCCATTCACTCCCCGCATCATCGGCTCCATCACCGCCGCCCTCATCTTCCTCGTCCTCTTCACGCCGTGGATGCTCCGCAACCAGCGCGTCTTCCACGCCTTCGTCCCCGCCCGCACCAACCTCGGCGTCGAGTTCTGTCTCGGCAACTGCCACGGCCTTGCGGGAGCCTTCAACCTCGTCGCCCACCCCGCCTTCGACACCGTCGAACGCGACCGCATGGGTCAAATCGGAGAGCTCGCCTACGGCCGCGAAAAAATGGCCCAGGCCAAAGCTGCCATCCGCCGCTCTCCCCGAACCTTCGCCCAGGCCTCGCTCTATCGCGCTTATTTCTTCTGGTTCGGCATCGTCCACGGAGACGCCGAGAACCGCCTCATGTCCCTCGCCCGCCGCATCCTCTACTCCACCCTCAGCGTTGCAGGAGTCTCAGGACTCCTCCTCGCCTTCCACCACCGCCGCCCCGCCTCCGCCTTCTTCCTTTGGAACCTCGCCCTCATCCCGCTCCCCGGCTACTTCGTCATCCTCATCTCCACGCGCTTCCGCAATCCCCTCGACCCCCTCCTCACCTTGGGAGCCGTCTACCTCTTCTCGAACGCCCGCCCCCGCAACCGCACCCGCGTTAGCCGTCCCTCTCACTTGAGTTCGTTCCTATAACTGACGCTGCGTCGCCGGCACGTCTCGCATCATTCAACCGGCGCCACAGGCCTTATGTTCTGGTTCACCCGGAAAAAGTTGCTCGGATCGTATTTGTATTTGATCTCCGCGAGGCGCGCGTAGTTTTCGCGATAGGTCGCCTGCACCCGGTCCTGACCTTCTTCCATCATGAAGTTGACATAGGCTCCCCCGGCGGAGAAAGGATGGAGCGCCTCCCAATAGCTCTTACACCACTCCGTGATCTTCGGCGCATTCGCGGGATCAGGATCCACCCCGACAATGACTTCGCAAAAGAGCGTCTCGCGAAAACTGTAGGCAGTGTCCGTCTTACCGACGCGTTGCGCCGCTCCATTTGTTGGGTAGAGATGCATGGTTGAGAGCATCGTAGGAATTTTTGGCCCATGCTTGGCATGTTCAGCGATCGCTTCATCGCTGAGCTCGGTGAAATTATCCGCCCGCCAATACCATTGCAGTCCGGCCGGGAAAAGCGGATCGAACATGGACTGCGCGGCAGGAAATGGCGCGGGGCCAACGTGATCGAACAGCGGAGTGCCGAGCGAGCGTATCGGTTTAAGAATTTCCTCGGTGTCGGCCTCTGTGCCCGTCGAGCACCACACGATGCCGCAAACTTTTTTGAGGTGCAGGTGCTCGGGAAACGGCGGGCCCGGAGGCACCACCAGGTAAGCGAAAAAGCCATTCACATATTCAGGAGCGCTCTGGATGAAATCGCGGAAGGCGGTGAGGACCAGCGGCGCCTGCTCGATCGGCCAGAAGGTCGGGCCGAACTGGACCGTGCTCACCGGATGAAGACGGAACTCGAACGAAGTGACGACGCCGAAGTTTCCCCCACCGCCCCGCACCGCCCAGAACAAGTCGGAATTCTCATCGCCGCTCGCAGTCACCACCCGGCCATCGGCGAGAACGATTTCGACGGATAGCAGGTTATCTATAGTCAGGCCGTAGGTGCGCGTCAGATAACCGATGCCGCCCCCCAGCGTAAGCCCGCCGACTCCGGTAGATGAGACGAAGCCGCTGGGCGTGGCCATTCCAAACGGATGAGTCGCCCGGTCCACGTCGCCCCAGACGCAACCCCCTTCCACGCGCACCGTTTTGTCTTCAGGATTCACCCGAACTTCCTTCATCGGTGAGAGGTCAATCACCATCCCGTCGTCGCACACTCCCAGTCCGGCTCCGTTGTGGCTGCCGCCGCGAATCGCAGTCAGCAAGCTGTTGCTCACCCCGTAGCGGACCGCCGCGATGACGTCGGCAACACTGGTGCAGCGGGCGATCAGCCGCGGATGCTTGTCTATCATCCCGTTGTAGACCTTGCGCGCAGAGTCGTAGGCAGCGTCGGCGGGCTGGATCAGTTCGCCCTGGAACGCGGCCTTGAGTTGATCGAGAGATTGCGGAACTGGATCGGACACTGGAGCACTCCTGATGTCGAGTTGCGGTGGCGTGGCGTGACGGGGATTCGACGCGGGTCGCTGCTATCCGCTTCCGGCGGTCGCGATCAAACGCCGCAGCTCGTCGGATGGGCTGGCAGGATCCTACATTCACAAGTCCGGGAGCAGAGACGCGGATGCGGGCCAGTGTAGCGGGTCGGCGCAGCGTGGTCAAAGAGTTTGCGCGAAACAGCTACGAGCTATTTCACCGTGACCGTGACGGCGGATGAAGTTGAAGATACGTCGTAGCTGTCTCCGTTGTAGACGGCTTTGATGGCGTAAGCCCCCGCGGGATAGCCCTTGCTGGAGGCGGTGAGTTTCGCGACCCCCGCAGAATTCAGCGCGACAGTGGCAAGTGTGACCCCTTCGGTAGAGAACGTGACCGAGCCGGTGGGTGTCCCCGTGGTGGATGAGGCGGAGCGCTTGACCGTGGCCGTCAGGGTTACGCTCGCGGGAGGAGTAACGCTGGCGGGTGAGGCAGTAAGCGTATTCGAGGTCGGAGCTTTCGCGAGTTTGACGTTCACTGCAGAAGATTCCGACGAATTGTAACTGGAATTGCCGTTATACGTCGCGATCACAGGGTAGGTGGCCGGAGGCGTGCCGTTGGTCGAGGCGGTGAGCGACGCAACGCCGGAGCCGTTCACGGCAACGGTAGCGAGAGTGGCTCCATCGGCTGAGAAGGTGACGCTGCCTGTGGGAGTGGCGCCTGATCCTGTGACCGTGGCTTTGAGCGTGACCGACTGCCCGACGCTGACCGAGGTCGGCGAAGCGGAGAGCACCGCGGTGGCGTTGGCTTTGCCGGCAGTCACCGTGAGAGTGGCGAAGCCGGATTGTCTGCCGCCGCAGGTCAGGGCGTAGGTGTAGGTTCCGGCGGCAGTGGGAGTGATGACCGAGGAACCGGAGTAGGCGTGGTTGGCATAGGTTCCGGTCTGCAGGCCGGTCCATTTGCCGGCTCCGGTGGCGAAGTTCTGGACGAAGGCTCCGCAGACCTGGAGAGTTTTTGAGTAGGCGTAAGGGACGGTCCAGGAGAGAGTGACGGGAGTGTTGGCGGCGACGGTGGAAGCGGAGAGCGTGAGCTGCACGGGGGGCTTGAGGAAGCTGGAGGTGGAAAGGAAGTAGGCGACACCGTTACCCGAAGGGCCACCGCTGGCGAGGGTTCCGTAGAGGTTGGCGTCAGGACCGATGATGAATTCTCCAAAGGGGTCGGAGCCGTTGAGGCAAGGGGCGGAGGTGCCGGCACAGTAGCTGAAGAGAGTGGTGGCGGAACTGCCGTTGAGCGGGAGCTGATAAACGGTTCCGGCGCCTGCGGAGCCGCCGAGAGAAGTGGTGCCGTAGAAATTGCCGTCGGAGCCCTGAACGAGGCTGCCGTTGGGTTCGGTGCCATTGATGCAAGGTGCGTCTGAGACGCAGCCGAAGTTGATGAGGGTGTGGAAGGCGCCGGTGGTGTCAATGTAGAAGACGGTGCCGCTCATGGCGCTGCTGTTGCTGTTGCCGCCGTACGGGGTGATGCCGTAAATGTTGCCATTGTCCGATTGGACGAGAGCGCCGTAGGGGTCGGCGCCGTCAGGGCAGTTAGTGCCGCCGCTGCAGAAGGAATGGAGAACGGCGAAGGTGCCGGATGGAGTCAACTGAAAAACAATGCCGTGGTCGGCGTCGCCGCCGCCGTAGGTGGTGCCGTAGAAGTTTCCGTCAGCACCCTCAAGCAGAGTTGTGGGAACGAATCCGTCGGTGCAGTTATTGTCGGCGCAGAAGGAGTGGAGGACAGTGAGGGTGTTGGAGGAATCCAAATGAAAGACAGTGCCGTTGTGATAGTCGCCGCCCTGATCGGTGGTGCCATAGAAATCACCATTGCTGGTTTGAATCAGGGAGTTCGGATAGGCTCCGTCAGCGCAGTTACTGGCGGAGCAGAAGGTGTAGATGACTTCCTGGAGAAGAGAAAGGTTGTAGGGCGGGGCGTATTGCGAGATGGTGCCGCTGCCGGTTTGCGCAGAGGCAGTGACACCTCCCTCGTCGTTGAGCAAATAGAGGTCGCCGTTGAGGCCCTGGATGGGAGTGGCGCTGGGGATGATATCCGCTGACGGAAGGGGTTTGGTCGGCGAACTCAGCGATGACTGAGGAAGTGTAGATGGAGGAGAGATCGGTGGGGGTGAGCTCGATGACGGCTCCGCCACTGGTGTCGCTCGCGCCGTTGCCCTGACCGTCGGCGGTGGCAACAATAGAGCCATTGAAGAGGAGGGACATGCCGTATGTCGGGTCGGTGCCGTCGGGGCAGCCAGTCTGCTGGCAGAAATCGTAGATGACGGTTTGGGTGACCTGGGCGTGGGCTGCGCCGGCGAGAGAGAGTGAAACTAAAAAACTAAAAACCAGAAGGTAGGCAGGACGGCGCATGCGCGTTGCTCCGGGGTACAGGATGGGATGTCAGGGGGCCGAGTTCGGGATCTGAGACTTTCGCGAGCATTATCAGCCGGGCGCAGCCAGGGAGCAATGGCCGGCAGGCGATTTGTCTCCTCCCCTCTTAAAGCGCCGGGCGCCAACGAATTAGCAACACTTATACCCGCCGGAAAATAGGGGTGTCGCAAGACGAGCGGGGAATGTAATCGGGGCGGCGGCGGCGCGGGGACCGAAAGCTATTTCACTCCGTTGTCCGGGTTCCAGGATCCCTGCAGTTTGCGAACGTAAATAATCTGCCCCGTGTGATACGCGTTGTGCGTCGCGACATGCGCGATCACCGGCGCGATCTTTGCCAGGGTCGCGTCGTCGGCATGTGTCACCAGGTCTTCTATTCCCGTCAGCACCGCGTCGAGGTCCTTCACCGACTTGGCCCACGTGGCCGGATCGAAGTTATTGAACGTCTCAGTATTGTTGCCCGGGTCGGGCGCGGTCTTTTCGCCTTTGAGCTGCGCCAGCACATAGGTGTTCCAGAAGAGCAGGTGATACGTGATCATTCCCACCGAGTGATTGGTGTTGGAATCAATTTTGCCCGCCGCATCGGTGGGGACCCATTTGGCCTGGTCCGCGGTCAGTCCGGCGATGGCCGTGTTCACCGGGACGAACCACTCCGCCTTGTCGTGCGTGGTGTGCAGCTCGGAGAGCAGCGTGCTGCGCAATGTGGCCGGCGGCTTCGCGGCTGGCTTCGGTGCAGGCGTGGGAGCGGGAGCCATTTGGGCATTGAGTGCCGGGACGAGAAGGATTGCGCAGAGCGCGAGCAGTCGGCGTGTCATGCGACAAATTCTAGACCTGGCCGCGACCGGCGTCGGGGCAAATGTGACGAACTGTAGAGAAATCGGCATGGCGCCGCGACTGTCTATGCAAGACCTGGGCAAAACTCGCCGTCTCTGCGCTCCTCCCACCTATCCGTTGTAGCGCAGCGCCTCAATGGGATTCACACGGGCAGCCCTTCGCGACGGAATCCAACTCGCCAGCAGCGCGACCGCGACCAGAAACGCCGGCACCACGGTGAACGTTGGCACATCGTGAGGTGCCACTCCATAGAGCACGCTTGATGAGAAGCGAGCCAGCGCAAAGGCAGCCGGGATCCCGAGAGCTAGCGCGATCCCCGTGAGACGCAGGCCCTGGGCAACCACCATGCGCTGCACCGAGCCCAGCTGCGCGCCGAGTGCCATGCGGATTCCAATCTCGTGCGTTCTCCGGCTGACGGAATAGCTCATCACGCCGTAAAGTCCCACCGCGGCCAGCAGCAGCCCGGCGAGTCCGAAAATTCCAAACAGCGTGCCGGCCAGGCGCGGCAGAAAGAGTGCGTCATGCAGATGCTCCTCCACCGTCGCAGCGTTGAAGATGGCGAGCGTCGGGTCCATCGAGTGGATCTGCTGACGGACGGCCGTGGCAACGCTGGCTGAATCGCCTGCCGTGTGGACCAGTACCGAGTAGCCCATGAAGGACGGGTCCCCGTTGATGCTTTGCTCGAGTGGGCGGTAGAGCACGGGGGCAAGATTTTCGCCCAGGGTTCGGGATTTAGTGTTGCCGGCGACGCCGATGATTTCGTAGGTTGCGCCCGCGCCGGTAATTTGCCTGCCGATCGGATTTTCATTTCCAAATAAAATTGTGGCCAACTGCTGGTTGATGATTGCCACCTTGGGCCCGGTGGGATTTTCGTTGCCAAAGTCGCGGCCGATGAGACGCGGAATCCCCATCGTCTGAAAATAATCTCGGCTGGCCATGAACATATCCACGTTGGGATCAGGCCGGGTTGATTTGCGGCCGACCACGCTGAAGGTATCGCTGCGGTTGCCGTCTGACAGTGGCGGCATGTCGGTGATCGCGGCAGATGAAACGCCCGGGATCGCTGCCACGCGATCACGCAGCAGTGACAGGAATTGGGTGGTCTGCTGCGGCGTGTAGCCGTGCAGCGATGGGTCGAGTGCCATCATGAGTACGCCGCGCGAGCGGAACCCGACGTCAATGCTCGCGGCCTTGCCCAGGCTGCGCAGAAAAAGACCCGTCGCGCACAGCAGCACGACGGACATTGAAATTTGCGCAACGACGAGAAAGTTGCGAAGCGTGAAGCGGCGGCCGGGTCGAGCCAGCGAGTCTTCACCTTTGAGCGCGTTCATCACGACCGGGCGCGCCGCGGCGAAAGCAGGCGCGAGTCCGCAAAGCAGGCCGCTGACCACACTGATCGCGAAGGTATAGGCGATCACGCGCCAATCCATGTTGACGCTGATGTCCAGCGGAACCGGCGCGGGCAGCCGAAAGCTGGACAGGCCGCGAACCGCCCACAGGGAGAGGAACGCACCCACAACCCCGCCGGCGAGAGCGAGCAACGTGCTCTCGATAAGCAGCTGCCGCAGCAGACGTCCACGCGTTGCGCCTAACGCCAGCCGCACCGCCATCTCCCGCTGCCGGTCGGCGCCGCGAGCAAGAAGAAGATTCGCAACATTCGCGCAGGCGATGCAGAGCACGAGAAATGCGACCACGCCAAGCATCGCGAGAAACGTCAGGACGGAAGATTTGTCGTGCGGAGGAAGCGAGCCCGCTTGCTCGAACACGAATCGCATTCCTTTGTCCGTCGCGGGGTTGGTCACCGCGACCCGTTTGGCGATGGTCGCCAGTTCGGCGGATGCCTGCGCATTCGTCACCCCGGGGTTCAGCCGCGCGATCACTTCCAGCCAGTGGAAGTTTCGGTCCTCGTGTCGCGGAAGAGTGGCGGTCAGCTGATCAACGTCGCCGAGCGGTACCCAGAACTGCGTGTAGAGGATTTGATCTATGCCGTGAAATGCGGGAGCGGTCACTCCGACCACGGTGTAAGGATGGCCGGAGAGCAGTATGGATTTCCCTACGATGGCCGGATCGGCGTTGAAGCGCCGCTGCCACAGTGCGTAGCCGAGCACGACGACGGGGCTGCGTTCTTCGGCGTCAGAAAAGCCGCGCCCTAATGTCATCGGGAGTTGAGCCACGCTGAAAAAGTTCGTCGTCGTGGACTGTCCCCAGACGCGCTCTGGATCGCCCGCGCCTCCGATGGATGCCGGAAGCAGTGCGTAGTAAGCGGCGACTCCGGAAAAAGATTTCGCCTGCGCCCGCAGATCGGTATAGAGCGGCGTCGAAAAACCGTTGCAACACACCTCTCCGCCGGGAATGGTGTGCACCGCGAGCAGCGTTGACGGATCGCCGACAGGCGCCGGACGCAGCACGAAGCGGTTAACGATCGAGAAGATGGTTGCGTTGGCCGCGATGCCGATGCCGATTGACAGCGCGACCGTGATGACGAGGCTCGGAGTGCGCGCGAGTTGCCGCAGCGGACGGAAAAGGTCCTGTTGCCAGGAGAACATGGTTCCACCTCTGCCGACAGTTACGCGAGAGCAGCGACGTATGTTCCCCGAGAGCTATTTCACCGTCACGGTAACGGCAGTTGAGGTAGACGTCGAATCGCCCGAGTCTCCGCCGTAAACCGCCTTGATGGGATAGCTCCCCGCCGGGTAGCCAGAGCTGGGAGCAGTCAGCTTCGCCACTCCCGAAGCGTTGAGCTTCACCGTGGCGAGCGTTTCCCCGCCCGTTGTAAAGGTTACCGAGCCGGTGGGTGTGCCGCTGGCTCCCGAAGCCGTGCGCTTCACCGTCGCGGTGAGCGTGACGCTCGCCGGCGGAGTAACAGTCGTCGGCGAGGCCGTGAGCGTCGTTGCCGTCGGAGCCTTCGCCAGGGTGACGTTGACGGCCGGGGAAACAGATCCGCCATACGTGGTGTCTCCCGCGTAGGTCGCGATCACTGGGTAAGTCGCCGGCGGCAAGCCGTTCGACGTTGCAGTGAGCGATGCGATGCCGGAGCCGTTCAGATTCACGGTGGCCAGCGCGGCGCCATCGGCGGAGAATGTGACGGAGCCGGAGGGAGTTCCGCTCGACCCGGTCACCGTGGCCTTCAAAGTTGTGGATTGTCCGACGCTGAGCGATGTCGGCGTGATCGTGAGCGCGGTCGTGGAGGCGGGCTTGCTCGATCCGCTGACCGTGACCGTGGCGAAGCCGGAGACGGTGCCGCCGCAGGTCAGGGCAAGAGTGTAGCTTCCTGCAGTGGTCGCAGTGAGAGAGGCCGAGCCGGAGTAGACGTGCGTCGAAGAGTTATAGGTCCCGGTCTGTTTGCCCGTCCAGTTGCCGGCGCCCGACTTTCCGCCCTGGATGAATGCGTAGCACTGCTGCGCGGTCGTTGAGACGGCGTCGTTGGCCTTCCAGGTGAGCGTGTAAGGTGTGCCCGCGTTGACCGATGAGCTGCTGAGCGAGAGCTGCACCGGCGCGACCAGAGCCGGCGATATCGCGAACGAGAAAACCGTGCCGCAGCCGTCGCCGCAGTTTGACGAGGTGCCGCCGTTCCCCGCTGTGCCATAAAAGTCGCCGCTCGATCCCTGGTTTAACGCCGGGCCGCCGAGGATTCCGTCCGCCTGTGTGCCGAACGTATAGAGTGACGTGAACTTTCCGCCCGGAGTTATCTGATAGATAGATCCGCAGCCAAAGCCCGCGGCGCATCCGAGATTGCCGCCCTGGCTCGTCGTGCCGTAAAGATTGCCGTCCGTGCCCAGCGTGATGCCCGAGAGCGGCGCGCCTCCGTCGGCTTGCCCGGTAAATGTGTAGAGCAATTTGTAACCGCTGGCCACCGAAGCCGAGAAAACTGTGCCGTAGCCGCTGGCTCCCGACTCTCCGTTGGTGCCGTAAAAGATGCTCCCGGTCCCTTCGACGAGCGGTCCCAGAATGTAGGCGCCGTCCGTGCCAAAGTTAGACGTCGCGATGGTCTTGATCTTCCCCGCCGTCGTTACCTGGAAGACGGTGTTGGCGGTCGTGCCGTAGAAATTTCCGTCATCGCCCTGCACCAGTCCGTAGCTCGGAAAGCCGCCGTCGCTCGCGGCGCCGGTGAAGGTGTAAACCACGGAGAAGGTTCCGGAGGGTGTGATCTTGAAGATTGTGCCGCAGCCGTTGGGAGCGAAGCCGCCCGGGCAGTCACTGAGGTTGCCCCCCTGCGACGCGGTGCCGTAAAAGTTTCCGTCAGAGCCCTGCACAAGCGGGCCGCTGGCGTAGCTGCCGTCGGGCGCGTTGGAGAAGTCGTGGATGGTGGTGAGCACTCCGGCCGCGGTCAGCTTGAAGATCGAGCCGAAGCCGTTTTTGCCCCCGCTGGAGAGTACGCCATAAAAGTTTCCGTCCGCGCCCTGGGTAAGCGGGGTTGCGGGAGTGGGAGCCCCGCTCGGGGGATTGTAGAAGCCGGTGAGCGTCCCGCCAGGGGTCACTTTGAAGACCACGCCCGTGCCGTTCGTTCCTCCGTAGCTGTCCGCGCCATAGTAGTTGCCGTCGGCGGCCTGGATCATGGTGACGATCGGATAGCCTCCCTCAGGCCCGTCGGTGAAGTCGGCGACCACGGCATAGGTCCCGGACTGCGCTTGGGCAGTGGGGGCCAGGGCGACGGGTGCGATGAGGGCGAGGGCGAAGGCGCTGAGAACCAGAGTTGAAACGCGACGATGCGACATGAGAGCGAGTATCGCGCGCCGCCGTCAGAGGTCAAAGGGGCAGGACGGGACAAGAGAGGGCGATAGGGGACATAAAAGAATGTCCCGCTCGCAATGTCGCTGCGGGCGGGACGGTGACGCTTGTTCCCGGTACTTCGAGTGTGCAGTTACCCGGTCATCTGGGTCTTCCGCGATTAATTAAGCCGCGACTACTTCACCGTCACAGTCACGGCGGATGAGGTTGAGGAATTGTCCCCCGCATCGCCCGCATATTTGGCGGTGATCGGGTAACTGCCGGCCGCTTGCCCGGCGCTGCTGGCTTTGAGGATTGCAACTCCCGAGCCGTTGACCTTGACCGTCGCCAGCGTTGTCGAGCCGACCGCAAAGGTTACCGAGCCCGTGGGAGCCCCCGTCGCTCCGCTCGCCGTGCGCTTGACCGTCGCGGTCAGGGTGACATCAGCCGGCGGAGTTACTGTGGTCGTGGACGAGCTGAGCGTGGTCGCAGTCGGGGCCTTATTCAACGTGACGTTGACCGTGGACGAATTGGAGCTGTTGTAGCTGGTGTTGCCGCCATAGCTCGCCGTGACCGGATACGTCCCTGCGGCTTCGCCGTTGGTGCTGGCCGTGAAGGACGCAACTCCGGAACCGTTGAGGTTCGCGGTGGTGAGCACAATCGAGCCGACGTCATAGCTCACGCTGCCCGAGGGAGTCGAGTCTGATCCCGTGACCGTGGCTTTCAGGGTGACCGATTGGCCGACGCTCGCCGGATTGGGCGTGGCGGTCAGCGCCGTCGTGGAATTGTCTTTGCCCTTGCCGCTGACCGTGAGTGTGACCTGTCCCGACTCCTGCCCGCCGCAAGTGAGCGCGTAGGTATAGGTTCCGTCAGCAGTCGGCGTGACCTGGGCCGACCCGGTGTAAAGGTGCGTGCTGGAGCTCAGCGTGCCCTTCTGTTTGCCTGTCCAGCTGCCGGCTGCTGCCGCGCTTTCATACGCGTAGCAGAGCTGCAGCGTGTCCGAGAATGCGTTCAGCACCTTCCAGCTCAGGGTCACCGCAGTGCCCGGCTCCGTCGTGGCGGAGCTAAGCGAGAGTTGCACCGGGGCCGCCAATTTAATTGAGGGCGCAAGCTTGAACACGCTACCGCAGCCAAACTGGCTGCATTGCCCGGCAAAAGATCCCAGCGTATCGAATGTTCCGTAGAAATTTCCATCCGATCCCTGCACCATGCCGGAATCCGGATTTCCGTTATCGTCGTCCACAAAATTCACCAGGCTGAACGTCCCCGAGCCGGTCAGCTTGAAGACTGCTCCCGTGCCGCCTTCACCGCTGTTGGCCACCGCGCCGCTGGCCGTGCCGTAGAAGTTGCCGTCCGAGGCCAGCACCATTGGGCCCTCCGGAGTTCCGGCATCGGAGGAGCCGGTGAAGTTGTATAGCGTCGAGTAGCTGCCGCTTCCGCCTCCCACCGTCATCGCGAAGATGTTGCCGTATCCGTTCGTGCCATAGGCGGTCTCGCCGTAAAGTTTGCCGTTCTGCCCTTCCACCATGGAGACATTGGGATCGTTTCCGTCGCTTGCCCCGAAGGCATAGGCCTGGGCAAATCCGCCGCTGGTCGTGACCGAAAAGATGATGCCGCCGTCAGCGGAGGAAAGGGACGGCTCTGTCAGAGAATGCGGATTACCCGGTTTGGAAAGAATGATCTGGTTGGGCGGCGATTGGAAGACCGCTCCGTAGAATTTGCCGTCGCTGGCCTGAACCAGCTGGATGCCGGTCGGGTTATATCCCTGGCTGCCATCCGAGGGGAAGGCATACACCGTGGTGAGCGCGCCGGCCGGGGTCAATTTGAAGATCGTTCCAAGCCCGCCGCTCCCGCCCGAGTAGGTAGTTCCCCAGTAATTGCCGTCCGTTCCCAGGATGACGGGTGAAGGGCCGCTGCCATCGTTTCCGCCGCTGAAGGTGTAAAGAATCGTCACCACGCCCGCGGTCGTCATCTTGAAGATTGCGCTTTTACCCCCGGCTCCGCACTGTCCGCAAGCGCCGTAAAGCAGCCCGTCAGGCCCCTCAACCAGCGAGCCGCCTGGGGAGATGGAGCCGTTCACCGTGCTGTAGGTGCCGGTGGGAGAGATTTTGTAAACGGATCTGGCCGTGCCGTAGTAATTGCCGTCGTGCGCCTGGATCAGGTTATCCGCGGGAAAAGCGCCGTCGCCGGTGTCGGTAAAATCGTGCAGGTCGGTTGCGGTCCAGGTTTGCGCATGGCTCGCGGCAGGGGCCAGGGCGAGGGGCGCGATTAGGGCGAGGACCAGAAGAAGCGGCGATGGGACGCGACGATGCGACATGACAGCGAGTATCGCGTGGGCGCCCCGGGCCTCAAAGGGGCAGGACGGGACAAGAGAGGACGATAGGGGACATTACGCAATGTCCCGCTCGCTATTACGCTGCGGGCGGGACGCGAACGGCGGATTGGCGAAACCGGGGCCGACCTATCAATACAGCCGCAACTACTTCACCGTCACCGTCACCGTGGATGAGGTCGAAGCGGTATCGGAGGAGTCCCCGCTATAAACGGCTTTCACCGGGTAGGCCCCGGCGGGATAGCCGGAGCTCGGAGCGGTTACCGAGGCCACTCCTTTCGCGTTGAGTTTGATGGTGGCAAGGGTGATCCCGTCGGCGGAGAAGGTGACCGACCCCGTGGGCGTTCCCTGCGCGCCCGGGCTTGAGCGCTTGACCGTGGCAGTCAGTGTGACGCTCGCCGGAGGCGTAACCGTAGTCGGCGACGCCACCAGCGCCGTGGACGTAGGAGCCTTCTCGAGGTTCACATTGACGGCAGGTGACACCGAGCTGCCAAAGGTCGAGTCGCCGGAATAAGTCGCGATGATCGGATACGTCGCCGGCGGATAGCCGTTCGAGTTGGCCGGCAAAGTCGCGACGCCGGACCCGTTCAACGCAATCGTAGCCAGCGTCACTCCCTCCGTCGAGAACGTGACCGAGCCGGAGGGCGTTCCGCCCGCGCCCGTGACCGTGGCTTTAAGGGTGACCACTTCGCCCACCGTCACCGTCGTGGGCGTGATGCTGAGCGCAGTCGAGGAGCCGGTCTTGCCGGCGATTTCAAACACCGTTCCGCCACCCGCCGATCCGCCGCTCAGCGTGGTCCCGAAGAGGTCGCCATTCGCGTCGGCGATCATGCCGGAGTAAGGACCGCTCGCATCGCCTTCGTAGGCGCCGAAGGCATAGGCGATGTTGTAATTCCATCCGCCGCCCGCTTTTGGAGTGAAGGCGACGACGGTGCCGCCGGAATTGGCTCCGCCGCGAGTGGTCGTCGCGTAGACTGTGCTGCCGACGATGGTCACGGGGCCATAAGGATAGTTGCCGTCGGGATTGACGCCGAAGCTGTATAGAAGTTGTCCGGTCCATGCGCCGCCCGAGGTCGCCGGCGGAGAGATTTCCCAGACCGTGCCGAGCAGATTGGTTCCGCCCGAGTAGCTGGTGCCGTAGATGTTCCCGGCGCTGTCAAAGGCGGGAGAGCCGAGGATATCGCCGGCGTTGAGGGCGGTGGAGGATTGGAAGGCATACAGCTGCGTGTAGGTCCAGGTTCCGCCCGACGCAGGAGAGATCTCGAAGACAGTTCCCGAGGGACTGCTGTTGTTGGTCGGGGTTCCGGAACTGGTCGTGCCGTAGAAGTTCCCGGCAGAGTCGGGGATGAGCCCCCCACGCGGGCCCGGCGCCGTCACCTCCGGCCCCAAAGTTGTGGATGATGGTCTCCGTCCACGTGCCGTTGGTCTGCGGAGTCAGCTCGTAGATCACCCCATAAATGTGCGATCCCCCTTCCGCTGCGCAGCCCAGCAGGTTGCCTTTGGAGTCGAAGACCAGGTCATTGCCCGACGGGTTATATCCGTCAACCCCGTCATTGTTGAAGTCGTGGATGATTTTCTCAGTCCACGCGCCGCCGGATTTTGCCGGCGGAGAGAGTTCATAGACCGCGCCCTTGTTATTTGCGCCGCCCTCGTTGGTGACCCCGTAGAGATTGCCTTTGGAGTCGAGGATCACGCCGGAGCCCGCGTTATACGCATCGGTGCCGTTGTTGTCGAAGCTGAAGAGCACCTGCTCGGTCCAGGGGTCGCCGGCTTTTGCGGGCGGGGAGAGTTCCCAGACTCCGCCATGAAAGGTGGGGCCGCCGTAGTTGGTTCCGGTGCCGTAGAAATTTCCTTTGGAGTCAACCGTGATCCCGGCGTAGGGCGCGGTCACGTCGGTGACCTCTTCCTTAAAGGAGTAGAGAACGGACTCTTTGCCCGCCTGGGCGTGGGCTATCGGCGTGAGGGCGGAGAGAACAGCAACGAGAGAAACAAGTGCATAGGCGGCGCGGCGCATGGGAGCGGCTCCAGTCGGATCGAAAGATGGGAACGTGGCCCGGGAGTTGCGCGCGGAAGAAGGGGAGGGGTAAGGCGCGGCCGCGTGCGGGCTAGTGTAGCAAAAGCGGGGCGAGTAGAACGCGCGCCGGGGGGCGGGGCAAAATGTGGAGGAAAGAGAGGGCTAGCGGGTGAAGGGGCGGACGGAGAAGCGGGGGCGGAAAAGCGCGGAAAGGGTGGAGGATAGAGCACCTTGCGCGTGAGGAGAAAATCCTGAGAGCATGGCGGGCATGAAGAGGGTTTGTCTCGTCGCATGGTTGGCCATTTTTGCGTCGGTCGGACTGAGGATGGCAAATGGGCAGGAGATCGAGTTCTGCATGCCGCCGCTAAAGCCGGCATTGATGCAAGCCCACATGAGCTTCACAGCGGTGTACGGATTCAATGTGAGCAAAGATGGAGTTCCGTCGGATATTAAGCCAGTCGCTCAGGCATATTCGAACCCCGAGGAGATGGAAGCATGCATGCGGAATTGGAAGCTGCCGGGCGAAGCGGGGAAAAAGCTGATCGCGACATTCGAGTGGGAGCATGCGGTCGGTTGGAAGCGCATTACGATTTCAGGGCCGGGAGTTAGTCTTGCAATCCGATTGAGCGGGGAGAGATGTTCGTATTGCCCGAAATGAAGCCGACAACTGGATCGCAGGCAAGATCAATCAACAGAACTCAAATTCAAAGAGGTCTGACCTTCCACGATCTCTGTGCGGAGCAGACCAGGTAAGCCGATGCCGCGATCAGGATCGGCTCCAACGGATGCCGGAAGCGGGCCAGAACTATGGCGAAGTAGTAAGGGATGGGGACGATCGCGAGAGCCAGCAGATAGAGACCTCCGGCAGGGCGGCGGCGGCGATAGGCGAGCAGCACGCCCCAGATGCCGGAGACGGCAAACGGTGCGAACGCAAGCAGGCGCGCCGCGTCTTTCCAGGGATTCAGATAGCGCCCGGGAACTCCGAACCAGTAGAGGTCAACCCGCAGCAGGCAGAGGCCGACGAATTTTGCCGGGGAGCGGCGAACGGCTTCTTTGAACTCAGCCATCTTGTCGCGCGTGTACTGATATTCCCCCACCCGGGCGTAGTGCGCAAACTCCGGCGGCGAGACCGCGGGCTGGTCTATCACTCCCAGCGTGCCGTTTATGCCGCGGCAGTTTGCCACGCAGAGCTCCACCCCCAGGTTCGACCGGGCGGGAATGAAGTGGTCAAAGACCCGGTAATTACGCACCATCCACGGAGTGAAGAGGGCGAGGCAGATGAGCGCCGCAGCCGCGGCCGGGCGCAACTGCGCGCCCACCGTCGAGCCCGGGTCGCGAAGCAGCCAGATGCCGGCAACCGGCAGAAACAGGAGAAGCGACGGGTTGTAAAGCGAGAGTATCCCCCAGAGCAGGCCGAATATGCTCCACAGACCCCATGGCGTCTTTGCAATACGCTCAGTCTCAGCTACAAATACTGGTGCATCCTGTGCATCAGAGTCATTTATTGTTACAAATTGGGCGGGCGCCTCTCCCACCCGGCGAATGCGCAGCGCTACAACCAGCGCCCAGGTGAAGAAGAACGTGGACATCGCTGTCTCCCACGACCACCACACGGAGTATTGGAAGAATCCCGGATAGAGCGCCCAGAACCATGCCGCCAGCCACGACGGAGTCATCCGCCAGGCCAGGGAGCGCGGCAGAGCCGGGTCGGCATCGAAACTGCGGGCCGCAATCTCCCAGACGAAGCGCGCCACCCACGCCTGCGCACCGGCCTGCAGCAGAAAGAGCGCCAACGCGGCGCGGTTGGAAAAAACTCCGAAGATCTTGAAGAGCGCAGCGATTAGCAGCGGATGTCCCGGCGGGACCCACGCGGTCGGGCCCGTGTGGCCCCAGAAAGGGTCGGAGTAGCCGTAGCCTGTGACCAGTGCCCGCGCAACATGGCCCGCCTCTCCCGCAAAAGCAAAGTAGTCGTGGTCCGACCCCAGCCGGAAGGGGTGGGCGATCATCAGTACGGCGAGGCGCACCGCGAATCCCGCGAAAAAGATGAGCCAGGGGGCGCGAAAGGCGCGCGGGGAGCGCATGTAGCAAGATAGCAGGGAATTTTGGCGGCGCGGGCGCGTCCGCGCTGCACTCTACCCCAGCCCCAGGCCTGCCCCCGGGAACTGCCATCTCCCAACGCGGACCTGCATCCCCGCCTCCGCCTTGCTACCATTACCCATGGGCACCCCTTCCACCCTCGCCGAATGGCGCGAACTCATTGACGACCTCGACCGCCAGCTCGTCGCCCTGCTCTCCCAGCGCGCCCGCGCCGCCCAGGCCATCGGAGATCTCAAGCGCTCTACCGACATGCCCATCTACGAACCCAATCGCGAAAAATTGATTTTTTCAAACGTCCGCGCCGCCAACCCCGGCCCCCTCGCCGACCTGGACCTCCAGCACATCTACGAACGCATCATTGACGTCATGCGCTCCATCCAGAAAGAAAAGATCACCGCGCCTGCGGCAACCTCAGCCTCCCCCGCTCCCCCCGACCCTCGCTCGCAGGAGCCCCGCTCATGATCATCGCCCTCACCGAGCACGCCTCCGAGCAACAGGTGCAAGACATCATCGAGCGCATGGTCAACCTCGGCTTCAATGTCCATCGCACCACCGGCGCCCGCCAGACCGTCCTCGCCGGCGTCGGTACTCCCTCCCAATTCGACGTCCGCGATTTCGAGGTCATGCCCGGCGTCGCCGACGCCCACCGCATCTCCTCCCCCTATAAACTCGCCGGCCGCGAGTTCCGCCCCGAGGGCACCATCGTCCGCTTCCCCAACGGAGTCTCCGTCGGCGGCCGCGAAGTCGCCATCATGGCCGGCCCTTGCTCCATCGAATCCCGCGAGCAGATCTTTACCTCCGCCGAACAGGTCGCCTCCGCCGGCGCCCGCTTCCTCCGTGGCGGAGCCTTCAAGCCCCGCTCCTCTCCCTACTCCTTCCAGGGAATGGGCATCGAGGGCCTCAAGCTTATGCGCGAAGCCGGTGACAAATTCGGCCTCCTCATCATCTCCGAGGTCATGGAGATTTCGCAGATCGAACTCATGTTCCCCTACGTTGACGTCTTCCAGATCGGCGCGCGCAACATGCAGAACTTCAACCTGCTCCGCGAAATCGGCCTCGTCCGCAAGCCCACTCTGCTCAAGCGCGGCATCTCCGCCACCATCGAAGAGCTCCTCCTCTCCGCCGAATACATCCTCGCCGGCGGCAACTACGACGTCATGCTCTGCGAGCGCGGCATCCGCACCTTCGAGACCTACACCCGCAACACCTTCGACATCTCCGCCATCCCCGTCGTCCAGGCGCTCTCCCATCTCCCCATGCTCGCCGACCCTTCCCACGGAACCGGCCGCCGCGACAAAATTCCTCCCATGGCCCGCGCCGCCGTCGCTGCCGGAGCCGATGGCCTCCTCATCGAGGTCCATCCCAACCCCGACAAAGCTGCCTCCGACGGCCCCCAGTCCCTCTTCCCCGATCAGTTCGCCCGCTTGATGGACGAGCTCCGCATCATCGCCCCCGCCGTCAATCGCGATATCGCCGCCGCACGCCCCGCTCCCGCCATCGCCGCGATCTAGCTCGCTCGCAAGCTCTCGCTCGCCTCAACCCCTCGCACTCTTTCCCGCTATCTATTTAGATAGTCCGCCGCCCCACTGCCAAATCTTGTTTCAGAATTCGCAGCAGCTACAGCATCCCCAGCCTTCCGGTTGAGCGTCCCAACATGCAGCTCGCCGCCCTAAACCAGCCGCGCTCCCGCCAGCCTCTCCAGCACTCCCAGCGGCGATACCTCCGGCCGCACCATCGCCTCGGCCGCCACCAGAAAAGTCTGCTCCAGCGCATACTGCCCGCTCAACACCGCGTGCGAAACCGTGTCGGTATACACCATCCAGCTCGACCCCGGCGGAAAATCAAACCGGTTCTTCACGCACTCCCGCTGAAACTCCGCGTTCTCTTTCAAAAAATTGTGGAACTGCATCATGAACTCGTCATACGGCGTCCGCTTCAGCGACGGAATCGCCTTCCCCAGCCCCGCCGCATTCCCCGCCGCCCGCATCACTCGCCCAATTCCACTGTGCGGCTCCGGCAACGGCAGGTCCCGCGGCGCAAATCGCGGCGCCAGTTCCCCAAAAGTGTCCGTCGTAATCCAGTTCCTCGTCCGCGTCGGATTGATGTTGTTGAAGAATCGCAATATCCGCGCCCCTCGCGTCGGCCGCGTTGGAAACGCATCCGTGTGCAGCAAATCGTTCCGCTTGCGCAACGGCAGGTCTCGGTTCTCCTCCTCCTGCGGACGAAAGCTCCCGTAATCCAGCTGCCACCGCGCCTCATACGGCGCCAGAAAATGCGTTAGAAATTTCGTAACTGTCTTTGTGTAATCTCCCAGCACTCGCCGCAACCTCTGTTGCGCTTCCGGCGGGGTCGCCGCATCGAGGCCCGTCACTTCATTCTTATCCGGCTTGTACGCCACATTCTTGTGCAGCGAAGACGACGTCTGCTGCTGCCCCAGCAAAAACTCCAGGTCCTCCGCCGCAATCTTTACCGGCGTCTCCGGGAAATACAAAATGTCCCCCGCCTCCAGCCGCCCGCACCATTCCTCGCCCTGCGCCTTTGACGGCGGATCGCCTGCCCCACTCAACTCCGCCAGCCCAATCCTCACCAGCTCCATCGCCTACGCCTCTGCCCGTCCCTGCCGCATCTTTCGCCGCGCCCACACCGTCATCAGATACACCAGGCTCACCGCCAGCACCACGCACGCCGTCGGAAACGCGATGTACTTGTAACTCACCGCCAGCGACACCCCGCTCCCGCTGATCCCCTTATATATAGATACCCCGATGATGGATAAAAACGTCGTCGCGAAAAACGTCAGCATCGCCGCCGATGCCGCCACCAGCAGCGTCGCGAAAAATCCAAAGTCCCCTACAGGAATCCCCAGCAGCTTCGCCGGCTTCACCACTCCCGCGCCGCTCGCTTCCGGCCCCGTCCTATCCGTCTCTATCTCGCCGCTCATTCCCCCCATTCTAGTGGCTTTCTCCGCACTCCACCTCCTCCCCATTTCCAGATAAAATTGAGTTTCATGCCCGTAACCGCCCCACTCCCCGCCGCTGAGGTCGCCCGCCTCGCCCCCGTCGAGCAATCGCCCAACGGCATCTGTTACGCCAGCTTCGGAGACACTCGCGTTGACGCCGCCGACCTCCGCCGCCTCGTCGAAACCGTTCCCCCCGCCATCGCCGCTGCCCTCGGCCGCAAAGCCTTCTACTTCGTCCCCCTCACTCTCACCGAAGGCGACAACGACACTCCCGTCATCTCCGACTACTCGCCCGATCTCGAAGACCAGGCCATCTGCCATCGCAATTCGTCATCTGCAGGAGCCGAGATGATCTTCATCTCTGCCCGCCTCATGCGCGACCGCTTCGCCCTCGCCTTCGAATTCTTCATCAACATCGGCCACGGCTTCGTCGAGCACGCCGGCGTCTCTCCGGAATTCGCCGACCTCGTCTGGAAGCAGGCCGAGCAGGACGCCAAAGGCGAGACCTCGCAGGATGCATACGATGCCCGCCGCCGCGCCCTCTCCACCGGCCCCAACGGCACTCCCCGTGTGGACGAAAAAGCCAAGACCGAGTTCCTCGAGGCCGCCTTCTCTGACTCCCTCGCCGTCTACCTCCTCAGTCTCTTCAACGACGTTGATTACTACGATCTCCGCGAACGCGAATATCCCCTCCTCGCCCCCCGCGCCCTCGCCGAACGCCTGCGCAAAATCGCCGAGCTATTTCCTGCCCCTCATGGTTACGAATTCTCCGTCCGCTTCCGCCGCCGCAACTAACTCCCCCGCTAATAATTCCCCCGCTGCTGATTCTCAGCTACTGGCTCCCCCGCCATAACTCTCCCCCTTATTCCATAAGGCTTTCCTGCCGCATCAAATTCCCGCCCTACCCCGACGCGCCACGCCACTACACCCAAAGTGGTAGCGCTACTCCCCGGGTTTGCGGCTAAAAATGTCATCACTGTTGAATTTGTTTTTTGCCATGCTTCTGCCGCCGAAGTTTCTGCATCACATCGGCTAGTTTGTTGGACGGGGGACCAGCAACCGCAACGTTGGCTTAAGCCAACGGAAGGATGGACCTCATGTTTAACTCTCCCTCGAATTTCCTCAAGCTTTGGATCACGGCTCTCGCCTTCGCCATCTGCTCCCTGCTCCCCATCTCCAGCCACGCGCAGGCCACCGAGACCACCCTCCACGATTTCGCCGGCGCTCCCTCCGACGGCTCCGCTCCCTGGGGCGGCCTCATCCAGGCCAGCGACGGCAACTTCTACGGCGCTACCTTCTTCGGCGGAGCCAACAATACCGGCTCCCTCTTCCGCGTAACGCCTGGCGGAACCCTCACCACCCTCTTCAGCTTCCCCGCCTCTGGCGACTTCACCTTCCCCGCCGCTCACCTCTTTCAGGCCAGCGATGGCAACCTCTACGGCGCCACCTGCGGCAGCGATGATCCCAACCAGAACAACGCCACCGTCTTCGGCACCCTCTTTCAGGTCACCGGCTTCTCCGGCGCCACTCCCGCCGTCGCCCCCGTCGTCACCTTTACCGGAACCACCGGCTCCGCCATGGGCACCTGTCCCCTCGGCGGCCTCATTCAGGATGCCAACGGCGTCTTCTACGGAACCACCTTCGGCGGCGGCCCCTCTGACTACGGCACCGTCTTCTCCTATACCCCCGGCGCCACTCCCGCCATCTCCACTCTCTGGTCCTTTACCGGCGGCGCTGACGGAGGCAATCCCTACTCCGGCCTCCTCCGCGGCAGCAACGGCAACCTCTTCGGCGTAACCTCCGCCGGCGGCGATGCTTCCGCCTGTCCCTCCAAAGGCAATCCCGCCATCGGCTGCGGCGTAATCTTCCGCGTCGCCTATGCCGCCCCCCACAAATTCCTCGTCCTCCACACCTTTGAGGGTGGCAGCGACGGAGCCGTCCCCACCACGCAGCTCACCGAGGGCAGCGACAAATATCTTTACGGATCCACCTTCCTCGGCGGCGCCAACGGCTTCGGTGTCGTCTTCAAGCTCTTCCCCGACGCCCTCGCCTCCATCTACTCCCCCGTTGCCTCGCTCGACTCCGGCAACGCTGCCGGCTATAGCGAAGGCGGCCCCGAGATCGGCCCGCTCTTCCTCGCCGGTGATGGCAACTTCTACGGCGCCGAGTTCTTTGGCGGGACTGACACCGTCGGCTCCATCTACTCCTACACTCCCGGCGACTCGGCGGTGAATAGCTTCTACAGCTTCACCACCTCCACCGGCGAACTGCCCTACACCGCTCCCATGCAGGGTGCCGACGGCAACTTCTACGGCCCCACCATCGCTGGCGGAGCCGGCGGCCAGGGCACCATCTATCAACTCGTCCCCGATACCGCTGTCCCACCCGCCATCACCATCACTTCCTCGAATGCCACGCCAACCGCCGGCGTTACCTTCCTCCTCAAGTGGAATACCACCAACGCCTTCAGCGATTCGGCGCAGCTCTGCTATGCCTCCTCCTCCACCGGCAGCTTCTCCGGCAAGGTCAACTTCCACGGCACGAAGTTCATTAGGGAGTCAGCCACTGGCCCCGCTACCTACGCCGTCACCTGCGGCGGTGTTGAGTCCGCCACCGTCACCGTGAACGTCCAGGCCAATCCGTACACCATCACCCTCTCGAGCGCCGGACACAACTTCGGTAGCGTCCCCGAGGGTACCTCCTCCACCTACGGCGTCCAGCTCACCAACAACACCCTGCACGCGTTCCCCTTCTCCATCACGCTCTCCGGCAGCCCCAACTTTACCCAGAACAACAACTGCCCGGCCAGCGTCGCTGCTGGAGCCTTCTGCGAGATCGTCTTCACCTACACCGCTCCCGCAGTTCCTGAATTCGACAGCGCGACCTTCACCATCGCGCCCCACGGTCGCGTCTTCTCCCCGTCCAATACCGGCACCCTGCTTGCCCAGGCCGTCGCCGCCGGCTCGATCACCCTCAACTCCAACAAGCACAACTTCGGCGCGGTACCCTTCGGCACCTCACCCACGTTCGGCCTGATCATCTCTAACGGCTCCGGCCAGGTCGTCCCCCTCTCATTCACGCCCTCGGGAGACACCACCGACTTCACCTACGTCACCAACTGCGGCGCAACCATCGCCATCAACGGAAGCTGCGAGGTCGTCTTCACCTACACTCCCAGCTCCACCAGCTATCAAACCCTTACCTTCGCCATCTCCACAGGAGCCAGCGGAGTCCCCATCACTCCCCCCAGCCCCGTTACCTTGCTCGGCTACGGTGTCTCCGACTAGCCTCCCCCGGTCGGCGGCTGACCTCGGTTCCCCCCTTGGCCAGCCCCGCTAGCAGTCTCAACAGCAAGTCCGGCGAAAGCCCACATTGCCGGAGAACGGGCTCCCCATCCTGTGCGCCGCTTCATCACGCACAGGGTGGGGTTTTCTTTTTCCCCAGGTTTATTTTCTTTTTCCCAGGCTTATTTCCCGACCACTGCCGGCGGTCCCCTACCCGTTCAGCTGAAATATCCGCAGGTTCAGCGCCAGCGCAAACCCCGTCCACAATAAATAAGGAAGCAGCATCAGCCCCGCCGTCCGCGATATCCGCCAGAACATTACCGTCACCACCGTCACCGCGCCCAGCAGCAGCACGATATCCACCAGCGCTCCGCCAATCCGGTGCATGTGGAAGAACAACAAGCTCCACGCAAAATTCAGCGCCAGCTGCAGCCACCAGAAAAGCAGCGCACTCTGCCGCGCCGGCCATCCCGCATGCGCCTCTCCCACCGCCGTCACCATCGCCACTCGCCACGCCGCCAGCGCCATCAACACATACAGCACCGTCCACACCGGCCCAAAAATCATGTTAGGAGGATTGAACCCCGGCTTCACCAGCCCCGCATACCACCCGTGAATCTGCGGCGCCGTCATCGTGCTCGACAGCGTCGCTATCAAAAATGTCGCCGCCAGATATCCCACCAGTGGGACCAGCGGATTTTTTCTTCGCATCTTTTCCCGCCCGATCCCCACGCCCGTCCCCGCCACTCCCGATCTCTCCGCTCGCACTGGGCCCGTCAGCATGGTCCCTATACGATGCGCATCCCGCGCCTCAACGTTGTGTTCGTCTTCCTTCAGTCCATTTCTCTGGATTTGCTCCCCACCACCCGCCGCCTCCCCGCTAACCACCCGCCTCAAATACATCCGCCGCCTTCGCAATCGTCTCCGCCACATCATGGTCCGTGTGCGCTGCCGACAAAAACGCCGCCTCAAACTGCGATGGCGGAAACCAGAATCCCCGCTCCAGCATCCCCCGGTGAAATTTCGCGAACTTCTCCGTGTCCGACCCCGATGCCGACGCAAAATCCGTCACCGGCGCTGCCCTGAAAAACCACGTGAACATTGACCCCACCCGGTTCGCGCACATCTCCACCCCGGCCTGCCGCCCTGCCACCAGCACTCCATCCACCAGCGCTCCGCTCAGCCCTTCCAGCCGCGGATAGATTTCGTCACCGTGATTGTATAAATAGCGCAGCGTCGCAATCCCCGCCGCCATCGCCAGGGGATTTCCGCTCAGCGTCCCCGCCTGATACACCGGCCCCAGCGGCGCCAGCAGATCCATCACGTCCGCCCGCCCGCCAAATACCGCGCACGGCACCCCGCCTCCAACAATCTTCCCCAGGCACGTCAGGTCCGGCGTCACCCCGTATAACTCCTGCGCCCCGCCTCGCGCCACCCGAAATCCCGTCATCACCTCGTCGAAAATCAGCAGCGCTCCGTGCCGCGCGCATAGCTCCCGCAGCCCCGCTAAATATCCCTCGCCCGGCGGAATGCATCCCGCATTCCCCACCACCGGCTCCACGATCACCGCCGCAATCTCCCCCTCGTGCTCGCCAAACGCCTGCTCCACCGCGGTGAGGGAATTAAACGGCAGCGCCAATGTAAACTGCGCCGTCTCCTCCGGCACTCCCGCCGATCCCGGAATCCCGAACGTCGCCACTCCCGATCCCGCCTTCACCAGCAGCGGATCCGCATGCCCGTGATAGCAGCCCTCAAACTTCACTAAATATTTCCGCCCCGTCGCCGCCCGCGCCACCCGTATCGCCGACATCGTCGCCTCGGTCCCCGAGCTCACAAATCGCAGCTTCTCTATCGCAGGAAAAGCCCGCGTCACCATCTCCCCCAACTGCTGCTCCAGCTCCGTCGAAGCTCCAAACGACACAGAATTTCCCGCCGCATCCCGGATCGCCTCCACCACCTCCGCCTTCGCGTGACCCAGTATCATCGGCCCCCACGAGCCGAAATAATCCACGTAGCGGTTCCCGTCCGCGTCCCATAAATACGCGCCCTCGCCCCGCGCCACAAAAGGCGGCTCCCCGCCTACCGCCCCAAACGCCCGCACCGGCGAGTTCACTCCGCCCGGAAAAAGTTCCTCCGCCCGCGCCTGCAATGCCCGCGATCGCTTATGCTCCATCGCTTCCATCCTAATTCCTCGCGCCCCCGCCGGCTCTCGCTCGCCGTCACAGTCCAGCCCCTGCTCTGAATGCTCTCTTCATCGCATCCACAACGCCTCGCACACCTCGCTCTTACTGGGTCATTCCGACCGGAGTGGGCTCGCGCCGGCGAGGCCACGCAGTGCAGGAACCTGCGGTTGCTCTTTGAACCCTCGCCTTTGCTCTTGTCTCTGCTACAGTGTGGAGGAACCTGCGGTTGCTCTTGAACCCCGCATCGCCTTTGCTCTTGCCCTTACCGTTGCCCTTGCCTTTGCTCTTGCCCTTGACGTTGCCGCTGGTCTAGGTAGGTGGAGGCTTTAGCCTCCACAATAAAATCGGCGCGCCAGCGCCTTCCGCCCTGCCGGAGGCCCGGGCGCAATCGCTTGCCCTTGCTCTTGCTCTCGCTACTGCCGTAGCTGGAAGCCGCCCCTACAGCCCCGCGTACTCTTTCTTCGCCGCCACCAGCATCGGCAGGTCCGCGTCCGCATTCCTCCACATCGCAAACAGCGCCTCATACGCTTTCTTCGCGTCCGCCTTGTCGCCCGCCATCGCGTATGCCCGCGCCAATCCCAGCTGCGCCGGCCCGGTATAGGCCACTGTCTCCGACGCAGCCAACGCACCCGCTGGATATTTTGTCGCCGCTTGGAACGCTTTCACCGCATTCCCCGCGTCATGCATCCCCAGGTATGCCAGCCCCTGCACATACGACCCCGGATACAACCCGTCATACGGCTTCGCCGGCTCCGCATAATCCGCCGCTTGCTGAAATTGCCCCGCCGCCAGCGCCACAAACGCCTTGCTCAATGGCAGGTAAACATCCTGCACCAGCGTGTCCTGCGGGTTCTTCCTGCCCAACTCCTCCGCTATCGGTAACGCCAGCTTTCCGTTGCCGCACACTGCCGCCGTCAGCGCCGCCGCTTCCAGCGTCTGCTTGCTCTTGTCCAGCCCAAGCGCCCGCTCTACCGCCGCTTCATTGCCCTCGCACTGTCCCGCCAGCCCGCGTCCTTGTGCATCCGACAGCAATATCCCGGCCTGCGCGTCCGGTGCCTTCGACCGCCCTGCCTGCTCGAATGCCCGCTGAAATGTCTGCGACGACTGCTTGTATTGCCCCCCGTACTGCTGCGTTGTTCCCAACGCTCCCGTCACCAGAAACTCGTCCGCCCGTCCCGCGGCTCCGGCCACCAGGCGCTGCATCTCCTGCGTCTCTCCCAGCAGGAAATAACCGATCACATGCTGAATGGTCACGCTCGTGCCGCTCTCCATCCCCAACTTGTTCTCTCGCGCCAGTTCCTGTCGTACCTCCTCCAGCCGCCCCAGAGACATCAGATCGGCCAGCAGATTCTCCGCCGCTATCGCGTCCTCCGGTGCCAGCTCCACCGCCTTGCGCGCATACGGCAAGCCCTTTTCAAACTGTCCAAGCTCCTGGTACGCCACATTGATATTGATATACGCCGACAATTGCGTGGGATACGTCTGGATCATCTCCTGCAGCGTCTCAATCACCTTCGGCACATCGCCCGTTACGTTCTCGTTGTAGTGTGCGGTTATGTAAAGACGCTCGCTCTCGCTCACATGCTTTGACAGCTCATAGGCCTTCGTAAAATACGCGTTCGCTTTCGCCACTTGGCCCGAGTTGATATAGACCACCCCCAGCCGCGCATACGCCATCGCAAAATCCGGGTCCAGCTCCAGCGCCCGCTTGTAGTGTCCCTCCGCTTCCGGAATATCGGCCCCCTTCTCGTGCGCCACATCGCCCAGCGCATAGGCGCGAAACGCCTCCAGCGACGGGGTCGTCGCCTGCCCAAACGGAGTATTCAATTTCTTGATGCTCGCCAGGTCCTCGCCCAGCTTTGCCCGCATGGATGCCGCCGCCTTCGACAACGCGTCCACCACATGGTCCTTGTCCGAGGCCTGCACCTGCTCGCTCGCTATCTCATCTCCCGTCGCCGTGTTCTGCGCCGTCAGCGTGATCAGATATTCGTTGCCCAGCCGCGCAATCGTTCCGGTCAGGATTGCCTTCATCCCCTCCCGCTCGCCTATCTCCCGCGCAATCTCCGGCGTCACCGCCGTGTCCTCGGGCTTGCCCAGATACTTCACGCTCTGCCGCAAATGCTCCTGGCTCACAATGCTCAGTACCGGAGACTGCTCCAGATCAATCCGCAGCGCCTGGTTCAACGTCGTGTCGAAAACCGGATCCCCCGTCTGGTTCACAAAATTCGCCAGGATGATCGAGTCCTTCATCTTCTCCGTCGCTACACCCGTCCCCTCGGCCGGCGTCGCGTCGCCATGCCCTGCCGCCGGCTTCCCGTAGTACCGGTGATACGCCGCCGCACCCAGCAGCGCCGCCGCAATAATCAGCCCCCCGACAATCCACTCCCTCTGCTTCCTGCGCCCGCCGCTGCTGCCTGGCAACGACCCGGCTCGGCTCACCGCCGCGTAACCCGAACTCGCCGCCGCACTCGCTGCCGGCACCGACCCGCTCGAACTCGCCGCCTGAAACGTCCCGCTCGCCGCCTGAAACGCCCCGCTCGGCTCCCTATCCAGTCCTTCCAGGTCCCGCTCCACTTCCGCCGCATGCTGATACCGCTGCGTCTTGTCCTTCGCCAGCAGCTTGGCCTCAATCGCATCGAATCCCGCCGGCATCGGTGGCCGCTCTTCCTTCGCCCGCACCGCGCTCACTGCCGGCGGCTCCTCTCGCAACAGCGCCGCAAATATCCCCGCCGGGCTCGCCCCGGCAAAAGGAACCCGCCCCGTCGCCATCTCGAATATCACCGTCCCCATCGAGAAGAGGTCCGTCCTGGCATCGAGCGGCTGACCCTCCGCCTGCTCCGGCGACATATACGAGACCGTCCCCAGCGTTGATCCCGGATTCGTTAAATCCCCCGCCGCCGTCAGGTCCCCCACTGCCGTCTGCCCGCCAAACGTCGCCGTCGCGTCGCCTGACTCCGGCAAATTCTCCGCGCCCTGCTGCTTGGCCAGTCCAAAATCCAGTATCTTGATCTGCCGCCGGCCCTCGGCCCCCACCACAAAGATGTTTGCCGGCTTGATGTCCCGGTGGATGATCCCCTGGGCATGCGCCGCTGCCAGCGCACTCGCCATTTGCCGCGAAAACGTAACAATCTCAGTTACAGATAGCTCGCTCCGCCGCAACGCCTCCTTCAGCGTCTCCCCGCGCAGCAGTTCCATCACCAGGTAAGGTCGCCCCTCCTGCTCGCCTATGTCCCACGTCCCTATATCAAAGACCGTGCAAATGTTCGGGTGGTTCAGTGCCGCAGACGACTGCGCCTCTCTTAGAAATCGCCGGTGCGACAGCGTCCCCGGCGTCGTCGGTGTCCCGCTTCCCGGCGAACCGCTCCCCGGAGTCCTGCTCCCACTCCCAAACGCCTCCGCCAGATACCGGTCCGAGACCAGCTTGATCGCGACCTCACGCCCTAATCGCGTGTCCCGCGCCCGATAAACCTCCCCCATGCCGCCCGCGCCAATGCGCTCAAGCAACTCATAGGGTCCTAGCTTCGTGCCTATCGGAAGTGTCATGTCTTTATGGCAGAAATGGATCTGAGAAAGAGTGCAGCCCAGATTATATCCGCGCCCCTCCCTGCCGCCCCCCATCTTTCCCGTTCCCCTACTTCACGCCCTCTGCCATCCACAGCGTGTTCATTCTCGTTACCCGGAATGTCGCATACGACTTCTCATCCTCGGCCAGCATGAGCTCATCCTCCAACAGTCCCCCCTTGTCCTTTTCCTCCAGCTTTATCAGTGTCGTTCGCTTCCCCGTTGCCACATCCACTCGATCCACAGATAGCGCTCCCGGCGCGCTCGCAGACGCCAGCACCCCCCGGTCGTCCCGCGTCCACCTGAAGACATCGTCCTCAGGAACAATCCCCAGGGCCGGTTCCAACTTCCCCGTTTCCGTGTCGAATATCACCGGCTTCGCGCCGACGACTCCCACGATTCGCTTGCCGTCGTGCGCCACCGCCCATACTTTGAACCCATCCGGCCCCAGCGGCTTCAGCTCCCCACTCCCTAGGTCCAATACATAGCTTCGCCGGCCCTTGCCCGCCTCCGCTCCCACAATCGTCAAACGCTTTCCATCCGCGAACCACTGCACGCCCCGCGCTGTCACCAGATTTTTCAGCGGGTAGGTTCGCGTCTCTCCCGCTCCAATCGGATAGATCACCACCTCTGGCGGGCTCTTCAGGATCATCGCCGCCACCGACTGCCCATCCGGCGACAGCCTGGGAATACCGCCAGGCCCCAGTGTCAGAGCCGGCGACCCATCCGTCTTCCGGTAAGCCACCATGTAAAGCGTCCCCACCGATCCGCCGACCTCAGTGAACAGCACCGCCTTCCCGTCCGGAGAAATATCGTTCAGCACCGAGCCGTTATACAGCTCCAGGTGCGGCGTCTCCTTCCCGGTCGCGTCCGTCGCCGAAATCGTAAAGTCGCCTGCCTCCTGCGCGATCAGCACCCGCCCGTTCGGCCCCACATCCTGCAGCCGCGCCGCCGTCGGCATCCCCAGGATCGTCCTCACCTTCCCGTCGAGATTCACTCCATAGAGCGTCTTGCTTCCACCCGTCATCGCCGCCGTATACCAGAGCTCTTTCCCATCGTTGGACCACGCCAATCCCTCTACCGATTCCAGCTCTCCCGTCAGTTTCTTCACCTTGCCCGCCGTGTCCACCACCGCCACCCATCCCCGGTCGTCTCCGAGGATCGGATGCTCCAGAAATCCCACGCTCTTCCCGTCCACGCTCAACCGCGCGCAGTCCAGATACCCGTTGCTTTCATAGAGCTTTTTGCCCAGCGGATATTCCAGCGTGCACTTGCTGACCAGGCATTGCGTCGCCGCCATCGCCTTCCCATCCTCCGTATACGACGCCGACGACACGCCCTTCAGCAGCGGCCGCGGCGCGCCCCCCGTCACCGGCACCACCGACAACGTCCCCATCAAATAATTGCTGCCGTAGACCGGCTCCGTCCCCACCGCCATCTCATCGCCCGTTGAGACCGCAAACAGCGCCGCGCTCGGCGTATCCACCTTCACCGGCTGCAGCACCCCGATCCTCACCGAATAAATCTCCATCGGATCGTTATTGAACTGCCCGCCATAAATCACCGACGCCCCATCCTTGGTAAAGCGCGCGTTCGGAATATATCCCCGCTGAAACGTCAGCTGCGTAAACTCCGGCGCCGTGTGCTCCAGCATCTTCGCCGCCGCGAACCATCCCCCAACGCCTGCCGCCACCACCGCCGCTATAGCCGCCGGCCACGCCGCCGCACTTACCCAGCTCCGCTTCTTCCCGACCGCGGCCAACGCCCCGCTCTGACCAATCCCCGAACTGCTGCTCGTCCCGCTCAGCGACTCAATACCAAACGCCAGATCGCTCGCTGATTGGAACCGCTGCTGCGCGTCCTTCTCCAGGCACCGCGACACAATCCGCTCCAGCCCCGGGGGCCCGTGAAATCCGCTCTCGGTCAGCTCCGGCGGGTCCTCCCGCAGCACCGCCGTCATCGTCTCCGCCGCCGTGTCCCGCTTGAACGCGCGCTTCCCGCTCAACATCTCGTAAAGCACCGTCCCGAAGCTGAATATGTCCGACGTCGCCTCTGCCGGCTCTCCCCTCACTTGCTCCGGCGACATATATCCCACCGTCCCCAGCACTACGCCGGGAGTCGTTCCCCCGCCCGTCGTCAGCAGCGTCTCGCTGTCGTTCCTCCCGCCCGCCGCCACCAGCTTCGCCAGCCCGAAGTCCAGGATCTTCACTCGCCCGTCGCGCGTTAAAAAAATGTTCTCCGGCTTGATGTCCCGATGGATGATCCCCTTGCCGTGCCCCGCCGCCAGTCCCCGCGCTATCCCCTCTGCGAATTCAACCGACCGCCGCACTCCCAAAGCGCCCAGATTGTCCAGCTTCCCGCGCAGCGTCTCGCCTTCCAGAAACTCCGACACCAGATAAGGCGTCCCCGCGCTCGCCTCCCCCGCAGGCACCGTCCCAATGTCATACACCGCCAGAATGTTCGGATGATTCAGCGCCGCCAGCGTCCGCGCCTCCTGCTCAAACCGCCGCAGCCGCTCCGGATCGGTCGCCACCGCCCCCAGCAACACCTTCACCGCGACCGTTCGCCCTAGCCGCGTGTCCTCCGCGCGAAATACCTCGCCCATCCCGCCCGCGCCTATGCGCTCCTGCAGTTCGTAAGGCCCAAGTCTTGTGCCAACTCGAATGGACATAACTAGAATCGCGGCTGCGCCCCAAACTCCAGCCCCTCCGCGGTGCCAGCAGTTTACATCCCCGCCCGCTTCCCACCTGACTTTTGCTTCACCCCCTCTCCCCTTGACAATCTAGGAGAGTTCCGCCACACTCTCTCCTAGCCAGTCAAGGAGAGATATGCCCAAACAAGTTGACCTCATGCAAGGCACTCTGGAAATGCTCATCCTCAAAGCCGTCTCCCTCGGCAAACTCCACGGCTACGGCGTCCTCCTCCGCATCCAGCAAATCTCCGACAACCGCCTCGTCATCCAGCAGGGCTCCCTCTACCCCGCCCTCTATCGTCTGGAACACACTGGCGCCATCAAGAGTGAGTGGGGAGAGAGCGAAAATAATCGCCGCGCCAAGTATTACTCCCTCACCGCCGTCGGAAGAAAACAGCTCGCCGACGAAATGGAGAAGTGGAATCGCATGGCCGGCATCATCGGCACCATCCTCGATCTCACTGCCGCCAGCCTCGCCGGTTCCGAGGCCCGCTCATGAACTCCCTCGCCCGCCTCTCCTCCTGGCTCCGCTCCATCACCGGCCGCTCTCGCCTCGAAGCCGACATGGACGACGAAATCTCCTTCCACCTCGACGCCCGCACCGCCGACCTCATCCACTCCGGCCTCTCCCCCGAACAAGCCCGCCGCCAGGCACGCCTGGAATTCGGCACCCTCGACACCCACAAAGACAGCATGCGCAACTCCCTCGGCCTCCGCTGGTGGGACGAACTCTTCGCCGACCTCCGCTACTCCTCCCGCATCCTCAGAAAATCTCCCGGCTTCACCATCATCGCCGTCGCCTCCCTCGCCCTCGCCATCGGAGCCAACACCACCATCTTCTCCGCCGCCAACGAAATGCTCTTCGAAAAACTCGGCGTCCCCCATCCCGACCAGCTCCGCTACCTCACCCTCCGCGGCGAACGTCACCTCGTCGTCCACTCCGTCAACGGCACGTGGCATGAATCGAACGGAAAAGTTACCTTCGCCTCCTTCTCCTATCCCGTCTACCAGCTGCTCAAATCTCAAACTGTCCTCCAGCCGATCTTCGCCTTCAAAGACGTCGGCCGCATCAACGTCACCGTGGATGGTTCCGCCCAGTCCGTTGACGCCGAATTAGTCTCCGGAAACTTCTACCAGCAGATGCAGGTCGCGCCCGCCCTCGGCCGCCCCATCCTTCCCGCCGACGACTCCACGCCCGATGCCGGAGCCGTCGTCATCCTCAGCGACGGTTACTGGAAGCGCGCCTTCGGCCGCTCACCCAACGTCATCGGCAAAATCATTTCCGTGAACTCAACTCCCGCCACCATCATCGGAGTCAATCCTGCTCAGTTCACCGGCGCCAAAAGCGTTCAGACATCGCCCGAGATTTTTATGCCCCTCTCAATGATCGGGCTCCTCGTCGCCGAACAACACAACGAAGGCTCTTTTATGTCGAGCAAAGACCTTTGGTGGCTCCAGCTCATGGCTCGCGCCCAGCCCGGCGTCTCCATGCAGCAGGCCCAGTCCGCTCTCAACGTCCAACTCGATGCCGCCATCCGCGCCACCATGACCGTCAAAGCCGGCGAGACCTTTCCCCGCCTCGTCCTCCAGGACGGCAGCAAAGGCCTCAACTACACCGGCGCAAACTTACTCCCAGCCTCTCTACGTCCTGCTCGCCATGGTCGGACTCGTCCTCCTCCTCGCCTGCGCCAACATGGCCAACCTCATGCTCGCCCGCGCCTCATCGCGACAAAAAGAGATGAGCGTCCGCCTCGCCCTCGGCGCCGGCCGCTGGCGCATCCTCCGCCAGGTCCTCACCGAGAGCCTTCTCCTTTCTTTCATCGGGGGATCGCTCGGCCTCCTCATCGGCTACTCGCAGCGCGCCGCTCTGCCAAAACTTTTCTCCGCCGCCTGGCAAGTCACCGACGTCCACATCCCCTTCGACTGGCGCGTCTTTGGCTTCACCGCCGGCATCACCATCCTCACCGGCCTCCTCTTCGGCCTCGCTCCCGCCTGGGCCGCCACCCGCGCCGAGATTTCGACCGCCCTCAAGCAAGGCAGCAAGACCGCCTCCCGCTCCCGCCGCCACTTCGGCGCCAAAGCCATCGTCGCCTTTCAGGTCGCCCTCTCCACCCTGCTCGTCTTCGCTGCGGGAATCTTCCTGCGCTCCATCATCAACCTGAACTCCATTGACCTCGGCTTCCGCCCCGAACACCTCCTCCTCTTCGATCTCGCTCCGCCCAGCCTCCGCTATCCCGCCCCCAAAGATGTCCAGCTCCACGCCCAGGTCGAGCAGGCGCTCCGCTCTGTCCCCGGCGTCACCAGCGTCTCTCTCACCGATGTCCCCCTCGTCGCCTCCTCGATGAATGGCTCCGACTTCCGCGTCGAGGGCTCGCCCGATCCCAGGCCCGATACGCACGACGACAGCGGCTCCGCAATGTACGCCTCCGTCGGCCGCGATTTCCTCTCCACCATGCAGATCCCGCTCATCTCCGGCCGCAACTTCACCATCCAGGACTCCTCCACCGCCCCCCTCGTCGCCCTCGTCAACCCCGCCCTCATTCAGAAATTCTTCCCCGGACAAAATCCCATCGGCAAGCGCTTCACCACTGAGTGGAAAGGGAAAGACTCGCAGTGGATCACCATCACCGGCGTCTTCTCAAATGTCCGCTACAACAATCTCCGCGATGAACCGCCCCCACTCTACTTTCAGCCTTACGTCCAGCAGCCCGGCGTCGGCGCCCTCACCTACGTCATCCGCACTCCGCTCCAGCCGGAACAAATCGTCCCTTCACTCCGCGCCGCCGTCCAGCGCGTTGACCGCGACCTCCCGCTCATGGACGTCCGCACCCAGCAGCAGCAAATTGACGCCACCACCCAGCAGGAACGCATCTTCGCCTCGCTCACCGCCGGCTTCGGCCTGCTCGCTCTCGCCCTCGCCTGCGTCGGCATCTACGGCATCATGGCCTACACCGTCTCCCAACGCACCAACGAGATCGGCATCCGCCTCGCTCTCGGCGCCGAGCGCCGGCAAGTCCGCGCCATGGTCCTTAAGCAGGCCGCTCGACTCGCCTTCCTCGGCGCTGCCGTGGGCCTCGCCGCAGCTTTGCTCCTCGGCCGCATCGTCGGCACCATGCTCTACGGATTGAAGCCCGCCGACCCCATCTCACTCGCCGCTGCCGGCGGCCTCTTGCTCGCCGTCGCTCTCATCTCTGGTTGGATCCCCGCCGCTCGCGCCTCCCGCGTCGAACCCATGGAGGCTCTCCGCCACGAATAACCTGTCCATTCCGGCCTGCGCAGCTCGGGCTCTGACCCGACCGCGAGCCGTCAATTAACGACCGTTCATTTAGGCTTGATGTAGATGCCTGTTCCGCTCAACCCAAACGCTGCGACCACTGATCCACTCGCCCCGCATGCGCCCAGCGCGGCGACAGATCCTGTCTGCGGAATGAAAGTTGACCCCGCCACCTCTTCCAACTCCGAAGAGCACGACGGAAGCCGCTATTTCTTTTGTAGCGCCGGATGCGCCACGAAATTCCGGGCAGATCCGGCAAAGTATCTGACCCCAGCCGGCAAAGCACCGCAGGCAGCTCTCCGGCTTGAGCCCAGGGCAGACTACATCTGCCCAATGCATCCTGAGGTGCAGCACAAGGGCCCCGGCAGCTGTGCGAAGTGCGGCATGGCTCTTGAACCCGCGACCCCAGCCGCCCCGGCCAGGCATTCGGACTGGACCTGTCCCATGCACCCGCAAATTTCGAGCGATGGTCCCGGCCAGTGTCCAATCTGCGGCATGGCCCTCGAGCCGCGCGAGCTGACCGCGGACGAATCCAACCCTGAACTGACCAGCATGACCCGCCGATTCTGGGTCGGTGTCGTGTTGACCCTGCCCCTGTTGGCGCTCATGGTCTCCGATCTGCTGCCGGCGCATCCGCTGCAGCATTTCGTAAATCCAAATGTCCTCGGATGGTTACAATTTGCCCTGGCAACGCCGGTTGTGCTTTGGGGCGGCTGGCCTTTCTTTGAGCGCGGCTGGCAGTCCATTCTCCATCGCAGCCTCAACATGTTCACGCTCATCTCCATCGGCACCGCTGCCGCGTACCTCTACAGCTTGGTCGCGGTCATCGCGCCGCAGCTCTTCCCTCCGTCTTTCCGCGATATGTCCGGCGGCGTCCCGCTTTACTTTGAGGCCGCGACCGTCATCACCGTCCTCGTTCTGCTCGGACAGGTTCTGGAGTTGAAGGCGCGCTCGCAGACCAACAGCGCAATCCGGGCTCTCCTCAGCCTGGCTCCAAACACAGCCAGACGAGTTGCTTCCGATGGCGCTGAATCCGACGTCGCACTGACTGAAGTCAGAGTTGGCGACCATCTGCGCGTCCGCCCCGGCGAAAAAGTTCCGGTGGACGGCGCGGTCCTCGAAGGCAGCAGCTCGATTGACGAGTCAATGGTCACCGGCGAGGCCATTCCGGTTGAGAAGACGCCCGGCGCGAAAGTCACCGGTGGCACCATCAATGGGACCGGCAGTTTTCTCATGCAGGCGGAGAAGGTCGGCGCCGACACCCTGCTCGCCCGCATCGTCCAGATGGTCAGCCAGGCGCAGAGAAGTCGTGCTCCCATCCAGCGCCTCGCCGATGTCGTTGCCGGCTATTTCGTTCCCGCAGTCCTGCTCATCTCGGTCGCCACATTTATCGTTTGGAGTTTGTACGGACCCCAGCCCCGGTTTGCTCACGCTCTGGTCAATGCCGTCGCCGTTCTCATCGTCGCCTGCCCCTGCGCGCTCGGCCTCGCCACCCCCATGGCGATCATGGTCGGCACCGGCAGAGGCGCGAGTGCGGGAATACTAATCCGCAATGCTGAGGCTCTGGAAATCTTTGAAAAGGTCAACACTCTGGTCGTTGATAAGACCGGAACTCTTACCGAAGGAAAGCCCCGGCTAACCACCGTCGTTGCTCTCCAGGGCTTCGACGAGGCCGGAGTTTTGCAGCTGGTCGCCAGCCTGGAACAAGCCAGCGAACATCCTCTCGCCGCTGCCATCATCGCCGCCGCAAAACAGAGGAACCTCGAGTTCCTCCCGGTTGCTGGCTTCCAATCCATCACCGGCAAAGGAGTGGTTGGGCTTCTTGAGGGAAAGAAAATCTCCATCGGCAACGCCGCACTCATGCTCGATATCGGCTCATCTTCAAGCCCCCTCACCCAGCAGGCTGAGGCGCTCCAGTCCGAAGGCCAGACCGTGATGTTTGTGGCTTCCGACAAGCAGCTTGCCGGCCTCATTGCCGTCGCTGACCCAATCAAGAGCACCACCGTCGAAGCCATCAACGCCCTCAAGAACGAAGGCATCCGGGTCGTGATGGTGACCGGAGACAACAAAACCACTGCGGCCGCCGTCGCCAAGAAGCTCGGAATTGATTTTCACGCAGACGTGCTGCCGGATAAAAAAGCAGAGGTGGTCCAGCAGCTGCAGGCCCAGGGCGCAATCGTCGCGATGGCAGGCGACGGTGTCAACGATGCGCCCGCTCTCGCCCAGGCCCAGGTAGGAATCGCCATGGGCACCGGCACCGATGTCGCCATGGAGACGGGCGGAATCACGCTCGTCAAAGGTGACCTGCTCGGCATCGTCAAGGCGCGTCGTTTGAGTCAGCACACCATGAGCAATATCCGGCAGAACCTGTTCTTCGCCTTCTTCTACAACACGATTGGAGTGCCCGTGGCAGCAGGTGTCCTTTTCCCCGCCTTCGGCCTCTTGCTAAATCCAATGATCGCCGCCGCCGCCATGAGCTTCAGTTCTGTATCCGTGATTGCAAATTCTCTGCGGCTCAAGAGATTAAAGTTATAAGCCCGGCAGCTACCGCACTCCGTCCGCCATCCACAACGAATCCGTCTCCCTCGCCGTCAGCACCACGTATGACTTCTCATCCGCTGCCAGCATCATCCGCTCGTAGAGCACTCCAGCCTTGTCCTTTTCCTCTACCGATTTCAGCAGCGTCTTCTTTCCCGTCACCGGATCCAGCCGGTACACCGATGCCACGTCCGCCGATCGCGTGTACACCATCAACCCCTCGCCGTCCTGCGTCCACCCATACGCGCTATCTTTCGCGCCAATCCCTGCCACCGGCTGCATCGTCTTCGTCTCTGTGTCCAGCATCATCTCCCCCGATGGCGTCGTCCCCAGTATGTGCCGGCCGTCCCTCGCCACCAGCTCCGCTACAAAACCCTCCGGACCCACCGGCTCCAAATCTCCGCTGCCCACGTCCAGCTTGTAACTCCGGCGTCCCTTGCCCGCCTCCACTCCCCCGATCACCACGTGCTTGCCGTCAGGAAACCAATCCAGACCACGCGCTCCCACCAGCGCTTTCAGCGTCAACGTGCGGCTCTCCCCCGCCCCAATCGGATAAATTGCCACCTGTGGCGGAGTCGTCCCCACCAGCGCCCCCACCGATGTCCCGTCCGGAGATAGCCTTGCATTGTCCCCGCTTCCCAGCACCAACGGCGGCGACCCGTCCATCTTGCGATATACCACCTGGTACAGCGCTCCTACCGGCCCGCCATACTCTGAATAAATCAGTGCCTTCCCGTCAGGCGAAATTTCATTCGGAACCGAGTGGCTATACAGCCCCATCTGCGGCGTCTCCTTGCCCGTCGCGCCATCCACCGCCGAGATTGTGTAGCCTCCCTCGATCACCTTCATCAGCACTCGCCCGTTCGGCCCGATGTCCTGCAGTTGCGCCGGCGCCGGCATCCCGAGAATGACTCTCACCTCCGCCTTGCCTGCCGCACTCACCGCAAACAGCGTGTTGCTCGCCCCCGACATCGCTGCCGTATACCAGATCTCCTTGCCGTCCGGCGTCCACGCCAGCCCCTGCACCGATTCCATCTGCTCCGTCAGCTGCCGCACCTTGCCCGTGCTGTCCACCATCGCTACCCATCCCTTATCGTCGCCCAGCACTGGGTGCTCCAAAAATCCCACGCTCTTTCCGTCCGGACTCACCCGCACATAATCCAGGTATCCGCCACTCTCATAGAGCTTTTTCCCGACGGGATATTCCAGCACGCACTTGGCTTCTACCAGGCGCGTCACCGCCAGCACCTTCCCCTGCGCATAGTCGGCCGCAATCACGCGATTCAGCAGCGGCCGCGGCGTCCCGCCCGTCACCGCAACCACCGACAAATTACTCTCCCAATAATTGTTGCCATACACCGGCGAAGTCCCCACCGCCATCTCGTCGCCGGATGAAACCGCCAGCAGAGCCGCGCTCTCTACCGCTACCTTCACCGGCTGCAACACTCCCAGCCGCATGGAATAAATCTGCAGCGGATCATTATTGAATTGGCCGCTGTAAACCACCGACCCGTTGTCCCGCATGAATCGCGCGCTTTGTATCCCTCCGTGCTGAAAAGTAATTTGACTGAACACCGGCGCCGGATGCTGCTCCGACTTCTTCCCCCACCACCACGCCCCCGCCCCCACTGCCAGCATCGCCACCGCTGCCACCGGCCAGATCCACATCGCCGTCTTCTTCGCCGGAACCGCCGCAACCGCCGCGATATGCCCAATCCCGCTCACTACCCCGCTATGCGTTGACGACCCGCTCACCGACTCGATCGCAAACGCCAGGTCGCTCGCCGATTGAAACCGCCGCTGCGGGCTCTTCTCTAAACACCGGTCGAGAATGCGCTGCATCCCCAGCGGTATGACCCTCCCGTTGCTCCCCACCATCTCCAGTGCCGCCGGCTCTTCCCGCAACACCGCCGTCATCGTCTCCGCCGCCGTGTCGCGCTTGAACGCCCGCTTCCCGCTCAGCATCTCGTACAGCACTGTCCCGAAGCTGAATATGTCCGACCTCGCATCCGCCGGATCGCCCTTCACTTGCTCCGGAGACATGTATCCCATCGTCCCCAGCACCACGCCCGGCATCGTGCGCCCGCCCGACAACATCGTCTCCAGGTCCTCATCCGCCCCGCCCGGCTGCACCAGCTTCGCCAGGCCGAAGTCGAGAATCTTTACCCGCCCGTCACTCGTGAGAAAAATGTTCTCCGGCTTGATGTCGCGATGGACGATCCCCTTGCTGTGCCCCGCCGCCAATCCATTCGCAATCCCCAGCGCATATTCCGTCACTCGCCTGATCGGCAGCAGCCCCGCGTCCAGCTCCTCGCGCAGCGTCTCGCCTTCCAAAAACTCCGAGACTAAATATGAAGTCGCAACTCCACTCGCTACATCCGTCCCGATGTCATACACCGCCAGAATGTTCGGATGATTCAGCGCCGCCAGCGTGTGCGCCTCTTGCTCAAACCGCCGCAGCCGCTCCGGATCGTTCGCCACCGTCGTCAGCAGCACCTTCACCGCTACCTCGCGATGCAGCCGCGTGTCCGTCGCCCGAAACACTTCCCCCATGCCGCCCGCGCCGATGCGCCCCAGCAACTCATACGGCCCAAGTTTTCTTCCCGGTTCGATCGTCATAGGCGCGCTTCCCGCAGAACGCCCCAACACCCGCGCCCTCACGGTGCCAGCAGTTTACATGCCTCGCCGGAGCTGCCTTCGCTTTTCGCGCTTTGGATTTCGCTTGCCCGTGCCTACCGGCTAGTAGCGCCCGCCGCCGCCGCCGCCGCCGCGATTTCCATATCCGCCGCCCGAGCCGCCCCGTCCGCCACCGCCGCCGCCGCCGCGATTTCCATATCCGCCACCCGAGCCGCCCCGTCCTCCGCCGCCGCCGCGATTTCCATACCCGCCGCCCGAGCCGCCCCGTCCGCCGCCGCCGCCGCGGTTTCCATATCCGCCGCCCGAGCCGCCCCGATCTCCGCCACTCGCCGCCACGTCCACCGCCCGGTCCGCGACCACGTCCGCCAAACCCGCGTCCGCCGTCAAGCTCTACCGGCCGGCCCGAATAATCCTTGGGATACACCACCACCGCGCGATCATGTCCCTCACCCGCGCTCTCCGTCCGCAAATCCTCATACCCGCGAAACGCCAGGTGCAGCAACCGCCGCTCTCTGGAATTCATCGCCCCGAACACATACGGCTGGCCCGTCCGCCGCACTCGCTCCGCCGCCGTGCTTGCCTGCCCGTGCAGCTCTTCCGCGCGCGCCGCCTTGAAGTGGTCCGCGTCAAAGCTCACCTTGTCGTGCTCGCTCGGCTCCAGGTGCAGCGCCTTCGCCGCCAGATGCTCCAACGCCCGCAGCAACTCTCCCCGCCGCGCCGTCAGCAACTCCACGTCCGGTCCCGCCAGCTCCACATAGATCAGCCGGTTCTCCAGGCCCGAGGGATCCTTCGCCCCATCGCCCGCAGTGATTCTGAATTTCAGTTTGAAGCCGCCCTTGGCAAGGATCGTCTTCAGTAGGTCAGCAGTTTGTTGCGCAGCACCGGCAAGATCAGCTATCGGCATAAGCTCCAAGTTTATCGCAGAATCCGGCCCCTTAGCGCCAGCCCCCGCTCTATCCCGAACTATCGTGAATCCCGCGCCGCCCTCAATACGCCGCCCTCAATACGCTGGCCTCGATATGGCCTCTCTATATAGATACCCGCGCCCGGCCGCTCCCGGTCCCGGCCTCCATATGATGAATCGGGTATGGGGGCTAACCCGTTAGGCATGACATGGGAGTTCTTGAGGCAGGAGTGATTACGAATAACGTCTTCGCCCCCATGCTCACGTCACTCCCTGGAGACAGGAATGGACGATGGGCCCGGTGTTACGATTGCACCTCAAGAAACTTGAATCTTGGCATCGCCCATCGAAGAAAGGGCCACCTCTTCATGATTGACTCGCACTCGAGGTCGAACATGGCTCTCATCGTTGGCGTGATCGCAATCGGGCTCGCGCTTATGGAGACTCTTTCTGGAGACGCCCTGTTGGGCTATGGCAAGATGACTTCTCGCGGCAAAGACCCAAAACTATTTTGGAAAGCAGTCGCATTACATTACTTCTGTGGTGTTGCGGGGATTGGATACCACCTGTATGAGAGGTTCTTGACAAATTGAAATCAGTGGTCAGGTCGCGATTTATCAAACGTAGGTCCCGGCCTCCATATATAGATACCGCGCCAGCGCCCGGCCCCCTACGCGCTCTCCGCCCCCACACTCACCCGCGTCTCGCTCCCGCTCACGTCCCCGTCCGCCGTCATCCAGTCCAGCGCCCGCTCAATATATCCCTTCAGCTCTTTCCGCCCCACCACCGCGTCCAGCATCCCGTGCTCCAGCAAAAATTCGCTCCGCTGAAAGCCCTCCGGCAACTTCTGCCGCAACGTCTGCTCAATCACCCGCGGTCCCGCGAATCCGATCAGCGCTCCCGGCTCCGCTACATTCAGGTCCCCCAGCATCGCAAAACTCGCCGTCACTCCGCCCGTCGTCGGATCGGTCATCACCGAGATATACGGCACCCGCATCTCGTTCAGCCCCGCCAGCGCCGTCGAAACCTTCGCCAGCTGCATCAGGCTCACAATCCCTTCCATCATCCGCGCTCCGCCCGATGCCGAAACAATGATCAGCGGCGACCGCGTGTCCTTTGCCCTGTCCACCGCCCGCGCTATCGTCTCGCCCACCACCGCGCCCATGCTCCCGCCGATAAAGCCGTACTCCATCACGCTCAGCACCACGCGATGCTTGCCCAGCTGTCCCAGCGCGTTGATGATCGCGTCGTTCAGCCCGGTCTTTTCTCGCGCCGCCTTCAGCCGCGACTTGTAACTCTTCACGTCTTTGAAATGCAGCGGGTCCGTTGACTTCAGCTCCAGGTCCACCAGCTCATAGCCCGGCTCCAGCAAACTCTCCACTCGCCGCCGCGCGTCCAGCTTGTAGTGATACCCGCACTTCGGACACACCTCGAGATTGCTCTCGATGTCCGCCTTGAAAATCACCTGCTTGCAGCCGTCGCACTTCACCCACAGGCCCTCGGTCTTTACCCGCTTCTCTTTCGAGGCCTGTATCTTGTGCGTCTCGCGATGAAACCACGTCATAGCCCCTCATTCTACCGCTTCCGGCCACTCGCTTCCTCCCCCGCCTCTTCCCCCAGCTTCCCCGTCCAAAGCATCCGCAGAATTCGCAGCGGCTCGTGAGTGCTGGCGAATGGTCTGGCGACTTAGTCTTTGCTTCTGCTCTCGCGCAGAATTCGCAGCGACTCTTGAACGCCGGCGAATGGCCCGGCGGCTTTGCTCGTGCAGAATTCGCAGCGGCTCGTGAACCCTGGCGCATGGCCCGGCGACTTCGCCTTTGCTTCTGCTCCATAGGATTAGCCTCCACAAATAAAGCGGCGCGTCAGCGCCTTCCACTCTGCCGAAGGCCCCGGCGGCTTCGCTCGCGCAGAATTCGCAGCGACTCGTGAACCCTGCGCATGGCCCGGCGACTTTGCTTACCTTTGCTCTGGGTAGGTGGAGGCTTTAGCCTCCACAACTAAAGCCGGCGCGTCAGCGCCTTCCACTCTGCCGAAGGCCCCGGCGACTTCGCTCGCGCAGAATTCGCAGCGACTCGCGAACCCTGGCGCATGGCCCGGCGACTTCGCCTTTGCCTTTGCTCTAGGTAGGTGGAGGCTTTAGCCTCCACAACTAAAGCCGGCGCGTCAGCGCCTTCCACTCTGCCGAAGGCCCGGTGTTGCAATCGCTTGACCTTGCCTTTGACTTTGCTTCCCGGCGCCTGGTCTTTAATCCCAGGCCTCCCCGCACGCAAAAAAAGGCGGCCCTTTTAGGGGGCCGCCCACACAACAGAGTTGTGCTAAGTAGAAGTTGATTTGTTTAGAAGTTGAAGCTCGCCTTCAGTTGGATCAACCGGGGCGATGCATCGCCGCCCAGGAACGCTCCCAGAATCGAGGTCGGTGTGCTGGCCGTCGAGTAGAGCTCGCCGTTTACGCCGCCGTTGCTGACGTCGTTCAGCGGGATCTGGAAGTTCGTGTGGTTGAACAGGTTGAAGAACTGGGCCGCCACCTTCAGATTCGCGGACTCCCATCCAGGAATCTTGAAGGCCTTCGCGATGTCCATGTCGAAGTCGGTGTAGTTCGGGCCGAAGAGCTGGTTGCGCTCTTGCTGGCCGTATGACGATGCGAAGTCATAGTGTGCGAACCCTGCCGACGAAGTTCCAGGAGCCGAGAAGGCGCAAGGTGTTCCGCCGAGGAAGTGGCTGAAGCCACCGCAGTGTTTTGAGAAGTTGTTGTCCAGCTGGTGGGCCAGAGCGCCGTTGCCGTAAACAATCGTTCCGGTAGCGGAGTTGTTCGAGAACGGATATCCATTGTTGTGGAAGATCGTTCCGGCAATTTCCCATCCCGAGGTCAGCACTTTCGGGCCACCCCAGTAAGGAACGTTGATTACGTAGCTCGCGCTGATGTAGTGGCGAACGTCATAGTCGGCGTTGCCATAGTTGTCCGCCAGGCGGTAAGGGTTGATCTGGCCGTTGCTGTTTACGCCGAAGGCGTCGAATCCGCCGTTGGAGGCTTCATCCAGCGAGTGGCTCCACACATAGTTGAACTGCGTGGACAACCAGCGCATGCGTCCGTTTACCGTCGTCTGCAGACCGTTGTAGTTCGAGCTCGCTCCGCTGTAGTACTGCGTTACTGAGGCGAACGACTTGTTGGGCAGTGACGTCGCAATGCCCGTCATGTCGCCGTAAGGATCGTAGGCGTTCGGCAGCGACGCCACCGGCTCATGGTATCCATGGTTGCCGACGTAAGTGACTGCCAATACCCAGCTCGGTGTGAAGGCATGCTCGATGCCCAGGTTCCACTCCTCATACGTCGGGAGGTAAACCTTGGGTGCGATTGCCGTGATCGTCGGCCGGCGGAAGATGCCGCCAGTTGACGCCAGGATCGAGTTGTAGCTGCCGCCCGTGGGGAACGCCGCCTGGAACGCGACATCTGATGCTACTGAGAGTTGGTGACCGCTGCCCGAAAGGCTCGGATCCAGCGGAACCGCATCTCCGAAGTAGGCGCCCAGTACCGTCCAGCGATCTACGTTCGGCGGGTTGGCCAGCAAGTCGCCCATGATCTGCGCCGGGAAGTAATCGGCGAACATGCCGAATCCGCCGCGGATCGTGGTGTGACCGCCAGGGCCGCCAGGCAGATACGCAAAGCCTGCGCGCGGCTCAAGAGCGATGTTCTGCTGGTTGAAGAATGCGCGTTTACGGCCGGAGGTGATCAGCGTGTTGTAAGCCGTGTTCGGGTCCGTGCTCAGGTCGTTGAAGCCGGCCGACAGGTTCGCTACGCAGTTGGTCAAGCAGGTCGGGTTCGCGTTGTGCTCTGCCCGCAGGCCGAACGTCACCGTCAATCCCGGTGCTGCCTTCCACTGGTCTTCCAGGTATGCGCCCATTACATACAGCGCCACTGGCTCGCTCAATTTCTGCGGAATCCGCTCGGCCCACTCATCCGTATAGCCGGCTGCGAAATCGCCCTCATCGAGGATGATGTTCTCGCCGCCCGCGAAGGCGACGTTGTGCTCGCTCGAGGTGTAGTCGGTGATGTCGTCGCGGCGCATGGTGAAGCCGGCGCGAATGTTGTGGTTGCCTTTGGTCCAGCTCACGTCGTCGTTGAACTGATAGCCCGTGACGTTGCGGCCCTGGGGCAGTGCGTAGTCAATGTTGCCCACCCAGCTTGACGCGTTTCCAAACTGGTCCCACGATCCGCCCGGGGTCTCAAATCCCTCAGGGATAAGGACGAAGGGAATCGTCTGTGCCAGCGCCGTGTCATTCGTGTTGACGAAAATGGCGCGATAGTAGCTGGCTGCGAACAGGAACTGGTTGGTCAGGTTCGGCGAGAAGCTGTGGGTCTCATTCAACTGACCTTCATAAGAGGGCTGAGGGCTCTCTGCGTTGAAGATCGGATCCAGGAAGCTGGTTGCCGTCGGCTGTGTGCCCTTGTCTACTTTGAAGTGGATGAAGGCATGGTCATTCGTGCCAATCGCAAAGTCCGTCCGGCCCGTGATCAGCCATTCCTTCGCGAAGTTGGTGGTCTGTCCCAGGAAGTCCCATGCGCGTGGGTCAGCTGGATCGACGCTGCCCGCGCCGTAGTTCCGCGCGGCGTTGTAGTAGGCAAACATCGCCTCGTACAGTGGCGCCTCGGCCGAGAGACCGTTGGCCGCCAGGTTGCCGTAAGGCGCAAGTGCCGGGTCAATGAGCGGGCTCGGGTTCAAAACCGCAGCCTGGAAATCCGGGCTGGGGCCGGTTGCCGTCGCCGTGTTCGGAATTACAACGCGCAGACCTTCCGTGTTGAAGAAGAAGAATGCCTTGTCCTTCTTGATCGGGCCGCCGATTCCCGCGCCCCACTGGTTGACGTTGTCAAAGCTCTTCTGACCGCCGCCGTTGTTTACCAGGAAGCTGGTCGCGTTCAGCACGCTGCCGTTCCACCAGTAAGTTGCATTGCCGTGGAAGCCGTTGCTGCCCGCGCGTGAGATTTCGTTTACCTGCGCGCCGCCCAGTCCGCCGAAGGCCGCGTCAAATGCGTTCGCAATTACCGTCACCGTCGCTACGTCGTTGTTGCCCAGCAACAGGTTGGTTGCGCCCGAGTTGTTCAGGTTCAGATAAGGATCGCCCTCGTACCCACCGTTAATCGTGAAGGTGTTCGACGTGCCCGGCAGGCCGTTTACTGAGAAGTTTCCGTAGCCGCCCTGCGTGTTCATCACCACGCCAGGAGTCGTCTGCGCTACAAACGTCAGATCGTTGCCGGGATTCGGCAGCGACTGGATCTGGTCCATCGAGAAGGTCGTCGAGATCTGCGCGTCCTCGGTGTGCAGCAGCGGTTGCGCCGCGCTCACTTCAACCGTCGTCGAATTCTGTCCTACCGTCAGCCCGATATTGCTCGTCGTCGTCGAGCCGGCCGAGACCGTCACCAGCGACTTCGCCGTCTCAAAAGTCGGCGCCGTCACCGTTACGTCATACTCGCCAGGCGACAACAGCGGCACGCGGAAATCTCCGCGCCCCGTCGTAGTTACCGTCTTGGTCGCCCCCGATGTGCGGCTTACCACCGTCACCGTCGCTCCCGGAACTACTGCACCTTGCGGGTCCGACACTGTACCGACAATGTCGCCCGAGATGTTTGTTTGCGCCATCGCCACCGGCTGGAGGGTCGGCATAAAGGCAACCACACCCGCGAAAGCCAGGAGGGATGCCGCGAACAAAGATGATTTGCGAAGAAAGTTAGCTGACATAGCGAAGTACTCTAAGGCACCTCGTTCGCCAAACTCCCACCTTCGGGTGACTTTTTGTGAATGTCAGGTAAATGACCTAGTTTCAACAAAAATGTGACTAAATGACAAAAAGTGGGGCACCACTAGGCAACCTTCCCCTCTCGAATCACGGAAGAATTCCCCCTTTTTCTCCGAAAAACCATATCCGGATCCCACTTCCGTTATCCCACCCTTTACCAAGTAGTAAACATCCGCCCACCCGCAACCACCCTCACCGCCCCAGGCCCCTCACCACCCCCCGCCCCCGCCTATCAATACTCAATCCCGCGCTGCGCCAATATCCCGCCCTCATACGCGTGCTTCACCTGCTTCATCTCCGTCACCGTGTCCGCTATCTCCACCAACGCCGCATGCGCGTTCCTCCCCGTCATCACCACATGCACCATCTCCGGCCGCCTCTTCAGCGCCTCTGCCACCTTCAGCGGGTCCAGCATTTTGTAACCGATGGCGTAGTGAATCTCGTCCAGGATCACCATGTCCCACTCCCCACTCGCAATCGCCTTCTCCGCTTCCGCCCACGCTGCCTCCGACCAGCCGCACGTCTTCCGGATCGGTCTCCGCACCGCCCACCTTCACAAATCCCCGCCCCATCTGCCGCAACTCAAACTGGCCCGCAAATTTCTCCGCCGCGTCCAGCTCGCCATAGTGCCAGCTGCCCTTCAAAAACTGCAGCATCAACACCCGCATCCCGTTGCCCAGCGCCCGAAATGCCGTCCCCAGCGCCGCCGTCGTCTTCCCCTTGCCCGGCCCGGTGAATATCAAAATCAATCCCTTGCGTTCTTCCGCCATCACTCGCCTCACTCCCGCTTTGTTTTCACTTTTGCTTTTTCAAGCTTTTTAGAATTCGGTTTCTCGCCCTCGCGGCTCCCTCGCTCGACTGTCCGCTCTTTCTAATGCCCGCGCTTCCAATGTCCCCGCGTCTAATGCCCCGCCTCTAATGTCCCCGGTGGTAAGGATGCCCCTCCACAATCGCCCACGCCCGGTAAATCTGCTCCGCCACCACCACCCGCGCCAGCTCGTGCGCCATCGTCGCCGGGCCGAGAGAGATCATCTTTGCCGCCCCCGACTTCCCCGCCCGATTCAGCCCCGCCTCGCTCCATCCATCCGCCGGCCCCACCGCCAGCCACAACTCCTCTACGCCCGCATCCCTGCGCCCCATCAGCCACGCCGCCCACTCCTCCGAGCGCATCGCCTTGCCGCGAGAATCCAGCACCGCCAGCTCCCCCCGCGACTTCTCCGCCTTGGCCGCCGCCGCCAGCAAACCCGCCTCATCGGCAAACACGCGCGACTCCGCCTCTACCCAGCTCCGCCCCTGCAATCTGCCCAGGTATTCCTCGACCAGCACATCCGTCGCCGCCAGCTTGCTGCGCCCGCCGCGCGGAGAAACGCTCGCCAGCACTACGCGCACGTCAGCCTATCTCCGGCCCGTTTTTCTTGCCGCTCCCGTTTTTCTGGCCGCTCCCGCTGGCGCTTTTCGCGCCGCTTTCTTAACGGATGCCTTCCCCGCCGCCTTCTTCCCCGCTGCCTTATTCCCAGCTGCCTTCTTCGCCGCCTTCTTCCCGCCCGCCGCCTTTGCCTTCTTGCCGGCCGGTGATTTTGTAACCGCCGCTGCCTTTTTCCCGCCGCCAGGCTTGGCTTTTGTAACCGCTGCTGCCTTTTTTGGCTTCGGCTTGGCTGCGGCCTCATCGCCCTTGCCCGCCCGCGCCTTTACCGTCTTCTCCGCCAGCGCCGCCCTCAGCTCTGCGGGAGTCACCGCCCGCGCGCTCTTCCTCAACCGCTCAATCCCATAAAATGCCCGCTTCTCCTCGCTGAACACATGCACCACGAAGTCCACATAGTCCAGCAGCACCCACTCCGCCTGCCGATACCCCTCGCGCGAGTTCGCCATCTGCCCAAATTCCTGCTTCAGCTTCATCTCCACCGAGTCCGCCAGCGTCTGCACCTGGCGCGGATTCCCGCCGCTCGCCAGCAGAAAATAATCCGTCAGCCCGCTCTCTGACGGGTCCAGCTCAAGAATGCTGATGTCCTCGCCCTTCTTCTCCTCCAGGGCCCCAACCGCTGCCTCCAACAACTTCTTCGTTTCAGTTTTCGTCATGCGCCTCTACCCGTCTCCTCACTGCAATTTAGCGGGCCATTTGCCCCACCCTGCATCCTAATCCAGCCCGCCCGAGAATTCTTCGCCCTGCCGCTTCCCGCCTCTTTCCCCGCGCGCAGCTACCGCCCGCTCCCATACAGCCCGCGCTCCCGCACATACGCGGCAACTCTTGCGTCCAGCCACTCCCACCCGCGCCCCCGCGCCAACTCCGCCCGCAGCTCCGTCGCCGCTATGTCCTCCGCCAACTCCCGCAGCACATACACCCGCACCAGCGCGCTCCCGCACAAATACACCAGCGCCGCAGCATTCTGCTCTTCCCCCTCCCCCATCTCTTCCTTCCCCAGAAACTTTGCGCCGTCCGGCAAAAACTTCGCCACCTCCGCGCCCTCTCGCGCCAGCACATATCCCGGCCGGCTCGCCACCCCCAGGTCCGCCCGCTGCAACAGCCCCAGAGGATCGTGCCATCGCCGAAATCCCGCGAACGTATCCGCTCCCATCAGAAAAATGATCTCCGCCGGCTCCCCTCCATCGCCCGCCAGCTCTTCCGCCAGCCGCGCCACCGTCTCTGATGAGAAATTCGGCCGCCCATCTCCCCTCGGCGCATCTACTGCACTCGCCTCCAGCCCCTCCACTCCCTCAACCGCCAGCTCCACCATCGCCAGCCGCTCTTCCCAGCTCGCGCCCCCGCTCTCCACCCCAGACCCCTCGCCCGACTTCACCGGCTGCACGCCTGCGGGAGCCAGCAATACCCTCTCCAGCCGCAGCCTCTCCCGCGCCAGCCGCGCCAGCTCCACATGCCCGCGATGTATGGGATCAAACGTCCCGCCCAGCAACCCAATCCGCCGCATCTCTCCGAAAGTCTACCGCCCCGCGCCCCGCTCTCATTACCATCTCGCTACTTGTCCCCGTCCATCGCCCCGCTCTACCCTCCCCATATGCGCTTCCCCCCGCGCGCCACTCTCCTGCCGCCCTTCGTCGCCTTCCTCGTCCTCACCGCCGTCTCCGCCTCCGCGCTAACTCCGCGCTCCTCCACCAAGCCGCCCAAGCCTCCCAAAGTCCACACCGCTGTCTTGGGATCGCCGCATCGCGTCACCTGGCTCTCCTCCATCTCCAGCGCTCCCGCCGCTCCCGCTCCCAACGACGCAGCTCCTGCTCACCTCGCCCTCACCATCCGGCCCCTGCTCATAGACGGCCGCCGCAAGGAGTGGACCACCGGCCCCGCCCACGAAATCACCGACCACACCTTCGCCGTCCTCCAGGTCGTCCACATCAACGACGCCCTCCCCACCGACAAGTCGGCGCACTTCATCTATCAGACGGGAGCCTGGCTCCTCATTGACCGCTCCACCGGCCACGTCACCCCGCTGAAAATTCCCGCCCTCGACGCCTCCCTCACCGGAATCTCCTGGTACCGCGACCTCGCCGCCTACTGCTCTATCTCTCCCTCCGGCAAAACTCTCTCCGCGGAAGTTTTCGAGATCGGCTCCCGCAAAGCCGCCGCCCGCAAGCGCATCTCCACCTGGCCGCTCCCTCCTCCGCCGCCCGACGCAAATGTCCCGGCCTCAAATTCCCCGCGCTTCAAACTCCGACTCCGACTACTCCGCGCACGAATCCCCTCGCTCCCGCCGTCCGTCCCCGCCGCGCCATCCACTCCATCGCCGCCCTCGAGCACCAGCAGGAGACAGGACTCCCCCATCCCGCGCTCTGCACCACCTTCGAGTGGCAGCGCGATCCCCTCCGCGTCGTCATCACTCCCCGCGCCAATCGCCCACCCGTCTCTCTCGATATAGGAGCCGCAGGCGTCACTCCCGCTCCCTCCAAACGCTCCCGCAAATCCGATAGCGACGACGACCCCGACGCTCCCGACTCCCGACGCTCCACCCGACCACCGCCACTCCAGATGCTTCCACTCCAGGCTCCGCTCCTGCCGCGCCCGTACCAGCTCCCGCGGCCGCCACTCCTCCAGCTCCCGCCTCCGCCGCACCACCATCGCCACCGCAATCGCACTCCTGATCTCGCGGCTTGCATTCACTTTCCAAATCTTCCTCAGAATTCTTCGCCCTCACCAATCGCAACTCCACCCTCGCCCTCGTCACATTCCACTCGCCGCCTAATCGCTCCAACGCCCTTACCGCTTTCTCCCGATAGCTTGTGGATGGAGACCGCAACTCACATCGCAAGCGTTAGCTGCTCACACCGCAGGTGCTAATCGCAGCTCAAGGTAGCGGTTCTGCTTCTCTCTTTTCGATTAAACCGCTCGCGCAGCGAGCTCCCTTCCGCGCAGCCTCCGGGCGGAGCGGCCCCTCCACGTCGCGCCGCCTCCGCGCGGCGCATCCATTCACGAATCTGACTGTGCTCTAACGAACTCAATAAAAAAAGCCGCTCGCGCAGCGATCTTCGCTACCTTCGGCCCCCGCGCAGCCCTCCGGGCGGAGCGGCCCTCCACGTCGCGCCGCCTCCGCGGCGCATCCTTTGCTTTGAGCTTTCTCCAGAAAGAAAGTTTTGCTCCTCACAACTAAGCCGCTCGCGCAGCGAGCCCCCTTCCGCGCAGCCCTCCGGGCGGAGCGGCCCCCCACGTCGCGCCGCCTCCGCGCGGCGCATCCTTTCACGACATCTGAAAGCTGTGCTCTTACCGATTAAAGCCGCTCGCGCAGCGAGCCACCTTCCGCGCAGCCTCCGGGCGGAGCGGCCCTCCACGTCGCGCCGCCTCAGCGGCGCATCCTTTGCTTTGAGTTTCTTCGGAAAGAAAGTTTCGCTCCTCACAACTAAGCCGCTCGCGCAGCGAGCTCCCTTCCGCGCAGCCCTCCGGGCGCAGCGGCCTGCCACGTCGCGCCGCCTCAGCGGCGCCACCTTTGCTTTGACTCTCTCCGGAAAGGGAATTTGCTCCTCACAACTAAGCCGCTCGCGCAGCGAGCCACCTTCCGCGCAGCCTCCGGGCGGAGCGGCCCTGCCACGTCGCGCCGCCTCCGCGCGGCGCAACCATTGCTTTGAGTTTTTCCGGAAAGAAAGTCTTGCTCTTTACAATTAAGCAGCTCGCGCAGCGAGCTACCTTCCGCTAGCCCTCCGGGCGGAGCGGCCTACCACGTCGCGCCGCCTCCGCGCGGCGCAACCATTGCTTTGAGTTTTTCCGGGAAGAAAGTTTTGCTCCTCACGACTAAGCCGCTCGCGCAGAGAGCCACCTTCCGCGCGGCCCTCCGGGCGGAGCGGCCCCCCACGTGGCGCCGCCTCAGCGGCGCAACCTCTTCTTTGACTCTCTCCGGAAAGGGAATTCGCTCCTCACAACTAAGCCGCTCGCGCAGCGAGCCACCTTCCGCGCAGCCTCCGGGCGGAGCGGCCCCCCCGAGGAGGCCATCGCGGCCCACACCTCCCCCATTATCCATTCACGCTACGAGTCGAAATTGATCCGGGCAATACAACAAAGGTCCGCTCTGTCCCCCCACCATCCCACCCTCGCCCACCACTCCGCGTATCGTTATTTCTAAATGCCCGAAGTCTCCCCCGCCTCCGCCTACCCTCGACGACCTCCTTCGCGACGCCGAACTCGCCCATGGTCACCTCTGCGCCGGTCAGGTCCTGGGGGTCCGCATGGCCATGCTCGCCCTCCGCCTCCTCAACCTCCCCGACCCGCGAGGAACCGATCCCGAATCCCGCGCCGCCCGCAAACGCCTCGTCACCTTCGTCGAAATCGACCGCTGCGCCACCGACGCCATCGCCGTCGTCACCGCCTGCCGCCTCGGCAAACGCGCTCTGAAATTTCGCGACTGGGGAAAAATGGCCGCTACCTTCGTGGACCTCGGCCCCGGGGCCGCACTCAAGCCGCCTCAGCCCGATCTCACCGGCTCCCGCGCCGTCCGCATCGCCGCCCTCGACTCCTCCAAGGCCCGCGCCACGGAACTCTATCCCCACCTCGACAAAAATCCCGCGCAGATGCTCGCCTACCGCACCCTCCCCGACCACGAGCTCTTCTCCACGCAATGGGTCCGCGTCCCCCTCGGTCCCGAAGAGATGCCCGGCTACAAACCTTCTGCCGGAGCCGCCCGCATCACCTGTGCCCGCTGCGGCGAAGGCATCAGCTTCGCCCGCGAAGTCCTCTCCCCCACCGGCGAAACCCTCTGCCAGCCCTGCTCCAACGCCGCCCTTCAATACTGGCAGCCGCTTTAAGTCACAGGCCTGGAAATACTCCACTCACAGTTACGAATGCACCTGGGCGCTCCACGACCGAGTCGGGATCGGCCCCAGGATGCTCGCTAAATTGCCAGCGCATCTGGTTGAACGCTCTCAGATCTGTAACCCGCCTACAGCTTCGACGCCAGCACATCCACCTTGTGTATCTGGGGAGCCTCAGCGAATAACTCCGCCGCCTTTTCCCTCAGCGCCTTCGCCACCGCGCCGTTCAAATGCGCATCCCGCGCCGCCTCATCCTCAAACACATCAAAGATTGAATACGCCCCGTCGCTATCCTCCGACAGCGCGAACCACGCAATCGTCCCCGGCTCCGCTTCCACCAGCGGCGACGCGCTCTTCAAAAACGCCGCGACCTCTTTCTCTTTCCCCGCCTTCGCCTTCAGCCGCACATACAACGCATACTTCACCATTTCTCTTCTCCTTTTGAACGCCCTGCTGTGATCTGTCTCTCTAAATACTTTTTGTCAGATGCACTCTCTGAACGCGCGCCCGCCTCCCCAAAGATTTTTCTGCCGTGCAATTTGTCACGCCATCAAATCCCTGCCCCCGCTCGCCCGGCATCCATCACTTCTCGCTGCGCCGCCTCTGGCCTCCAGCTCACTCCTCCTATACATTCACCTCGTGAACTCCCTCTTCCTCTCACTCCTCGCCTTCCACTTCATCTTTCTCTCCCTCCATGATTGGATCCCGCTCGGCCGCCTCAACGACCTCCCCGCTCTCCGCTCCCAGCGCAGCTTCTCCGCCCGCGTCATCGCCTCCGCCCTCATGGGCGCCATCTCCGCCCTCGCCCTCTACCTCAACTGGTCCCAGTCCCCGCTCCCCTCCCACCCCACCCGCATCTTCACCTTCGTTCTCTATGCCTTCTTCACCGCAGGATTAATTCGCGCCTGGTGGCTCCCCTACCTGTTCGGCGTTGGCCTCAGCGAAAAACTCGTCGCCGAATACAAAGTGATGTTCTCCAATACCTACAGCTTCCTCCCCATCCGCAACGGCATCACTGTGAACGCCCTCCACATCGTCTTCCACGTCACCGCCGTCCTCGCCCTCGTCCTCTCCGCCATCCGCCTCTCCCGCTAGCGCCTCATCACCAGACTCGGCCTCTCTGCGAATTTCCACTGGCAACAAAAAGGCGGAGACCGTAGTCCCCGCCCCTTCACTTCGCTTTTGAATTTCTGCCCTGCCTCACCACGGCAGCGTCTTGCCTAAATGCTGAAACCCGCCCGTCGGCCCGTTTTCGTCAATCGTCGCCAGCTCTACCGCCGTCTTCGCGCCCTCAGGCACCTCCAGGCTCGCGCCCGCTCCGCCCATGTCCGTCTTCACCCAGCCCGGATGCGCCGCGTTCACCTTCACCTTCGTCCCCTTCAGCTGCTGCGCCTGAATCACCGTCAGCATGTTCAGCGCCGCCTTCGATGACGAATATGCCGGATATAGAAATCCGCTCGCCCCGCCTCCACCGCCCCCCATCGTCGCCATGGAGCCCAATATGCTCGACTGGTTCACCACCCGCCCCGCCTTGCTCTTCTTCAGCAGCGGCAGCAGCTTCTGCGTCAGCTCATACGGCCCGATCACGTTCGCCTCATACGTCTCGCGCAAATCCTCCGCCGTCGGCTCCTTGCCGCCCTTCATCACCCCCGCGTTGTTCACCAGCACGTCGAGCCTGCCAAATTTTTCTCCGACCAGCTTCGCCACCGCCTCAATTTCCTTCGCGTTCGTCACGTCCAGCGTTACAGGATGCACATCCAGACCCTGCCGCCTCCAGCTTCTTCGCCGGCCCCTTCGCCTTATCCTCGCGCGCCGCCAGCAGCACCGTATACCCGCGCTCCGCCAGCTGCTTCACAATCTCCAGGCCCAGGCCCTTGTTACCGCCTGTCACCAACGCCACTAATTTCTCGCTCTGTTTCTTCTCAGTCTGTTCGGTCATACCAATTGAGATGAACGCCCGCTTGAAAAGATGCAGCCTTCGCCCTGGCTTTTAATTTTGATGAGAATTGAATTGGGATTAAATGCGGTCGTCACCTTCCGCCCCTAACGCAACTTACCCCGCCGTCACTCGCTCCACCGCAGCCGCCGCCTGAAACACCGTCGCCTCATCGAAATGTTTTCCTAAAATCTGCATCCCGATCGGCAGCCCCGCCGCGGACTCGCCACACGGCACACTCACCCCGCACAGTCCCGCCAGGCTCCCCGTCACCGTGTAAATGTCCGCCAGATACATCGCCACCGGATCGTCCGTTTTCTCCCCCAACTTAAACGCCGTCGTCGGAGTCGTCGGCGCCGCAATCACATCCACTCCCGCAAACGCCTCCAGATAATCCCGCGTGATCAGCGTCCGCATCTGCTGCGCCTTCTTGTAATACGCGTCGTAATATCCCGCGCTCAACACATACGTCCCCAGCACGATCCGCCGCTTCACCTCCGCGCCAAATCCCTGCTCCCGTGTCTCGCGATACATCGTGGCCAGGGTCTGCGACTGGGCGCTCGCCCGCAATCCATACCGCACTCCGTCAAACCGCGCCAGGTTCGCGCTCGCCTCCGCCGTCGCCACCACATAATAGGTCGGGATCGCATACTTCGAATGCGGCAGACTCACCGGAACAATCTCCGCGCCCTCCGCCTTCAACTTGTCGAGCGTCTTCTCAATCGCCGAGCGAATCTCCCCATCCAGCCCCTCGCCAAAAAACTCCGCCGGAACGCCGACCTTCAATCCCTTGACGCCTCGCTCCAGTCCCGCCGCAAACTCCGGCACCGCGCGCGCACTGCTCGTCGCATCCATTTCATCCGCGCCTGCAATCACCTGCATCACCGTCGCCGCGTCTTTCACCGTGTGCGCAAACGGCCCGATCCTGTCCAGCGACGACGCGAACGCGATCAGCCCATACCGGCTCACTCGCCCATACGTCGGCAGCACTCCCACCACGCCGCAAAATGCCGCCGGCTGCCGAATGCTCCCGCCTGTGTCCGTCCCCAGCGTCACCACTGCCAGGTCCGCCGCCACTGCCGCCGCGCTTCCGCCACTCGATCCGCCCGGAACCCGCGCCGTGTCTCTCGGATTCCTGACCGGCCCATACGCCGAGTTCTCGTTCGAGCTTCCCATCGCAAACTCGTCGCAGTTCAGCTTGCCCAGCACCACCGCGCCCGCGGCTTCCATCCGCGCTACAGCCGTGCAGTCATACGGCGGCAAATATCCCTCTAGAATTCTCGACCCTGCCGTCGTCGGCACCCCTTTGGTCGCCAGCACATCCTTGATCCCCACCGGCACGCCCGCCAGCGCCCCCACCGGATCGCCCCGCTTCACCGCCGCATCCACGCTCTCTGCCTGCAGAAACGCGCGCTCCCGGCTCAGCGCCAGATACGCATTGAGCTTTGGATTCTTCGCCTCAATCAATCCATAGAACGACTGCGCGACCTCCACCGCCGTCTGCGCGCCGCTCACCACCCGCCCGCGTACTTCATCAATTGTCAGCTTTGTACTCATTCGTATCCGTATCCGTTACAAATATCCAATGCTCTGGTCTTGCTTGCCAGTGCCTCCCGCCCTGCCCTACCGCTCGATCACCTTCGGCACCTTGAAAAAAACTCCATCCGTCTCCGGAGCCTCCGCCATCACCACCGCCCGCTCCAGCGACGGCCTCCGCTTGTCCTCCCGCAACATCGCTCTCGAATCTGCCTTGGAACTTCCCTCCACCTCACCCAGCGCCGGAATCCCCGCCGCCATCGGCTCCACCGCCGAAGTATCCACCTCGCCCAACTCCGCCACATGCGCCAGGATCGCGTTCAGGTCCCTCAGCATCCGCTCCTGCTCCGCTGCCGAAAGCTCGAGCTGCGCCAGCTCCATCACCCGCCGCACATCCCCCAGGGTTGCGCCCCAGGTCGTTGCAGTCCCGGCCGTTGCAGTCCCGGCCGTCGCCTCTCCTGGTTTTGCCCTCGCCTCACTCATCACTTAATCTCCGCCGGCGTCGGTGTGCGCCGCTTCTGAAAAAAGTCTAAATCCTTCACCACCACTCCCGTCAGCGCCCGTATCCGCGCACAATACTCCCCCTGCAGCTGCCGCAACGTCGTCAGCCACTCCGCCTCATCTACATCCAGCAGCAGCACGCCCCGGCTATACCCCACCGCCCGCGCATGCTCCGCCGCCTGCGGCCCGCACACATGCGGCCACGCCGCCATCACCCGGTCCTCTTCGTTCAGACCACGCAGCAGCCCCGCCGCCAGCCCCTCGAGATGTGACTTGATGTGCTCCATGCCCTCATCGTTTCACGTTCCCAGCCGTCACGTTCGTTCGCTTGCCCCGCCCTCTTCGCGCTCTCGCCGCGAAGCCCTCTACCGCTCCACCCCGACCTTCGGCTCCCACTTCAACTCAAACTGCCCCGTAACATTTCTCTGCGGTCCCCCCAGCAACGGCTCATAGTAGCGCTCATATTGCGTGAACACCCCCACCGACCAATGCTCCCCCAGCTGCACATGCGACCGCATCAGCGCATCCGACTGCGTCCCCGCCCCGGGCAGCAACAACGGCGACCTCTGCGTCTGCCGATATCCCACCTGCAAGTTCGTCGCCCCTGAGAACCAGTACGTCATCCATCCCTCATACCGCCGCCCGTCGCGCCCGATCGAGTTGCCGTAAAAGAAATTCTTGTTCAGGTTCGCATCCACATAGTGGTCGTTGATGTACTGGAACACCGGCCCCTGGTCCCCTGCCAGCATCCGCGTGCTCGGCGTCTCAAACCTCAAGTCAACATGGGGGATCCCCGGGATGCGCGAAAAATAAACTCCCGGCATCCACACCGACCGCCGGGGCGCGTCCAGCGTGATCGGCTCATCATCCGCATACGAGTCGGTATACACCGTGATCCATCGCGCCCCCGGCAGCTTGTAGCGGAAGTCGAAGCCCGCTTTGCGGTCTCCCGGATCCACTCCGCTCATCGGCGACGTGAACGAAAAAATGTTTCGCAGAAAATTCTTCAGCGTCAGACCCGATCCCACTCCGGCAAAAACCGAAAACCGCGTGAATCCCATCTCGAAAATGTCGCCGAAGATTCATCGTGATCTTCTGCCCGTTATACCAGGGCCGCGCCGGACGGATGTGCCCGCTCAGCTTGCCCATCACCAGGTCCAGCCGCCACGTCCCGTACTCTGCCAAAAATCCCGGCATCTGATGCGGCCGCGTCGACACGAACTGGAAGTTATACGTCGGCTCCGCGTTGATGCTCCACGACAGCGGCCCGTCATACGTCGGCCCCCAGTACATTTCCTGCTTGCCGAACTGAAACTCCCAGCCGCCCAGCTGCAGCCCCGCGTACATCTCAAGCGGGCGGCTCGCGCTTGATCGTCCTTGATCGCCCCCGAACGGCGGAGGCTCGTCGATGCCGCCGCTCTCCGGCCCGTTAATAAAGTCGATGACGGTCTCCGGATAGTTCGCGTAGCCGGGCGCATGCTGAAATTCGTCGCGCACGTAAAACGAGAACCGCCCGCTGATCGCCGCAACCGACGCCGCGTGATAAAGTTCGTCCCCTCCGCATAAGGCCGCCCATAGTCGTTGTCCAGCGTCTGCCCAAAATCCCACGACCGGTTCAGCGCGTGCCCGAAATCGTCGTGCTCCCCGCATACAGCGAATCCAGTTTCAGTGATTCGAAGTAATCGTCCTCACGCGCAAACTCCCCCCTCAAATCTCCCAGCAGCCGGCTCGCTTCCCGCGCGTAGACAAGTCGCGCCGCGTCGGATTGCGATCGAAAAGAATCGTCCGCTGATCAGCCCCTCCGCCTCTTTCAACTGCCGAAGACATTCCTGCCGCGTGAATGGCCGAATCCCATCCGATTGCGAAGGAATAAATCCCATCCCCGCCAGCCGGTCGAGCGCCGGATAAATCCAGCTGTCCATCGGCACATAGACCGAGCCCCGATCGTCGGGATCCACGTCCGCCGCACTCGGCTGGTACACCACCGGCACCGCTCCGTTCATCTCTGCCGCATCACTCCCCAGCTCCACACTCCCCGCCCGCCGCACTCCCCGCCCGCTTCGGCTCGGCTCGTCTGCGCCTCTGCCTGCAGCGAGATGCCGCGTGCTACTCCTCTGCCTGGCTCTGCTTTGCATCCGCCCGCCGCCGCGCTCCCCGCCGCACTCCCCGCCCCGCCATTCTTCGCCGCAATCGCCGGGTAAAAGATCGGCGCGGCGTCTCCTCGGCCCATGCGGCCGCGGATCAGCAGACTTGAACTCCGCCGTCCGCGATGTCATCGTGCCGCGCGCGGTAAACATAGTGCCCGATCAGGTAGCCAAACGCGCTGCCAACCAGATACATCCGAAGGAAAATGCTGCTCCCCAACCACGCGCGCAATGCTGACAGTCGCTGCCGCGGAGTAACCGCCAGCCGCGACCAGAAGCCGGGATACTCCTGCCCGAGCACAGACGCCAGCGACCAGGCCGCAATCGATGGTTCGACGGAAAGCTGAAAACCCAGTACCCTGGAAAAACTTGCCCTGGTTGTTATAAGTCTCCGGCCGCTCGCGCGAGGTCGACATACTGCATCGCCTCGCTGACCACCAGCGAATCAGCAAGAGCCTCCCCGATAGAATCGCAGTCTCGCGTCCATGCGGCGCATGTGTATACGAGCTGCCGACAAACATCAGCGCCGGAATCCCGGCCAGCATGCCCAGCCCCGTTGGCCACGTCCTTGGCCTGTTGCTGCGCATGTCGCGTTCGTCTGCATCAGCATGTCCATTGTGTGCTGGTCGGTCGAGATCAGCCAACCCGTCGCCACGCCGAACGGAACCAGCCAGCGCGAATCCTCCCAGCGAATACGCGCCGGGCTCGTCCAGATATCCATCTGGTCCTGCACGAAGGCATGCGGCAAGCCGCGCACAGTCACGGGCTGAAAGTTGGCGATGATACGTCGGGTCCCAGTGAAATTGCAGCGGCGGGCGCGGCGGCCGAGGCTTCGGCGCATTTTGCGCGCCGCCTGCGCCTGCGGATCCGTGGCCTGTGCCTGCAGCTCAGCAGCCTGAGGCGCGTCCGGCAATTCCGTTGCCGGCGGCTGCGCTCCAGCAGCAACCGAATCCGCCGCGACGACCGGCGTCGCGGCCTGTTGCTCCGGCGACGATTGCGCCTGAGCCGTCCGCGACTGCAGAAGCTCCGCAACCATCACCAGCGCGGCGAGCAACGCAGCGCCGCGGGCACGCTGCGCGAGATCAAAGAATACGTCTCCCTGCGCAATAGCCTGGGCCAATGAAAGGCCGGCGCTATCTTTCTCCGAAATCACCGGCGGCTGCGTCAAACGGCCATTTGATTCCCAGCTCCGGATCGTTCCACAAAATCGTCCGCTCGCCCGCGGGATGGTACCCCCGCGTAGTTTTGTACAGCACCTCGGCAGTTTCCGAAAGCACCAGAAATCCGTGCGCCAAACCCTCCGGCAGCCAAAGCATCTGCAGCGGATCTTCCGGCCGGAGGCGCAGCCAGCTCAAACGCCTCATGTCGCCCAAAGGTAGGCGAGCTGCGCCGCAAGTCGACGGCAACGTCAAAAATCCGCCCCTGCAATACCCTGAATCAGCTTCCCCTGCGGCTGCTCCACCTGATAGTGCATCCCGCGCAGCACATGCGCCGGCAGAAAACGACTGATTGTCCTGCACAAAGATTCGTACCGGCCCTCTGCCGTCTCCGGCTCAAGTGCCGCCCGAAACGTCGCCGGATTCCAGGTCTCCGCGAACCACCCCCGCGCATCCGCAAATCGCGGCAGCGGCAGTTGGCGCACTTCAGGGATCGCTGTGGGGAGAAACTGGATGGGAGGCATGCGACTTCGCTCGATTGCCATCATAAGTTACCCGTCCGCTCCGCACCCACTCCCTCGCTTCCCCCGCCCGGCGCCCGCGCTTTGGATAAAATTCCTGCGCCCGGCGCCGGCTTCCTCGCTGCCGCAGGCCCCCTTGTTAACTCTCTTGCCAACATCCGGCCCCCGCTACCCCCCGCCGCCACCCCGAAATCCACGGGGCGTTACAGGACATTACGGGACATCACGGGTCACAACTCTTTTTCCAGAGCCGGGTTCTGCCTCTGATATGGCAGAGTGAAACAGTACAATCACCTCAAGTCCGGGGGCCTGCATCATATCGCCAGGCGGGATTCACCGCACCACACTCGATTCGGCAAAAGCTGTTCTGAAACATACGTTTACTGATACTGTGTAGCCACCTAGCCAGCAACGAGGTTTGCTGCATCGCAGCAAAGGATGATGGAATCGGAATGGATTTCCCCCCAGTAACCAGCGTCGAGGCCACGCAGTCTTTCCACTATCTGCCGCAGGTCATGGCGGCCGACAGCTCTGAAGACGTCACGCCCCTCGCCCAGAAACCTATGTACCGCCACGGCAAGCGCGCCATTGACCTCGCTGTCGCTACCGCCATGCTCCCCATCATCGTCGCCGGAGGCGGCGTCCTCGCCCTCCTCATCAAGCTCGACTCCCGCGGCCCCCTCTTCTACCGCCACCGCCGCATCGGCTACCAGGGCCGCACTTTCTTTATGTGGAAGTTCCGCACCATGCGCGTGGACGGCGACCGCATCCTCTCGGAATATTTCGCCCAGCACCCCGAGGCCCTGCTTGAGTGGAAGCGCTGCCACAAACTCAAGAACGATCCCCGCGTCACCTCCCTCGGCCAGTTCCTCCGCATCACCGCGCTCGACGAGCTCCCGCAGATCCTCAACGTCCTGAATGGAGAAATGAGCTTCGTCGGCCCCCGCCCCATCGTCTCTGAAGAAGTCGAAAAATACGCCGGCCGCTTCTCCTATTACGTCGCCGCCAAGCCCGGCATCACCGGCCTCTGGCAAGTCTCCGGCCGCAACGAGGTGGACTACGAACAGCGCACCGCCTACGACGAACACTACGTCAGCCAGTGGTCGCCTCTGCTCGACGCCAAAATCTTCCTCAAGACTTTCTGGACCGTCTGGCGCCGCCACGGCGCCTACTAATCCTCCCCCGGGTCCGTCGCAGTTATATGAGTGCTTCTGGAATTCCCTTCTCCCGCAGGATTCGCTCGCGTTCACGCTGAAGCGAAATCGCTCGCGCAGCGAGCCACCTCACCTCCTGGGACCTTGCCTCCAAATAATTAATTCTCAACCGCTCGCGCCAGCGAGCCACCTCACCTCCCGGGACCTGCCTCCAAATAATTAACTCCTCAACCGCTCGCGCAGCGAGCCACCTTACCTCCTGAGACCTGCCTCCAAATAATTAATTCTCAACCGCTCGCCCAGCGAGCCCACCTTACCTCACGTGGAGAGCCTCGCCTCGCAATTAATTAATTCTCAACCGCTCGCGCCAGCGAGACCACCGCCACCGCCCACGCGACGGCCTGCTCGCCTTCCGCCGCCGCCGCCAGAAAACCAAAAAACCATTCTCCCGGCCGCACCTCCCCCATCATCCGCTACCCTACAAAATCTCTGCCGCCTCATCCATCCAACTTAAGTTCGCTCTCCGCCCCGCTCTCCCCACCCTCCGTTACGATAGAGCGCAATGCAACGTGGCAGCGCCCGCAATAGAAATCTCGACCGCTGGCTGGGCATCCCCCTCCTCCTCCTCGCCCGCCTCACCCGCCGCCGGCGCCCTCAACCCCCGCCCTCCTCCGTCCGCCGCGTCGGCATCCTCACCTCCACCACCCTCGGCGACACCCTCCTCGCATCCGCCGCCATTCAGGACCTCCAGTCCCTCTGGCCCCACGCCGAACTCATCTTCTTCGCCGCGCCCCAAAATCGCGCCGCTGCCGAACTCCTCCCCGCCATCAAAAAAGTCGTCGTGTTCCCGCTCACTCGACCCCTGGCCGGAATCGCCGCCCTGCAGCCGCGAACGCCTCGACATCGTCGTTGATTTCTCCGGCTGGCAGCGCATCACCGCCCTCCTCTCCGCCCGCTCCAATGCCAGGTTCATCGCAGGATTCCGTCGCGCCCGCCAGCACCGCCATGCTGCCTACGATCTCGCCGTCGAACATCGCGGCGACCGCCACGAGACGGCCAACTTCAGCGCCATGGTCTCTGCCCTCGGAGCCACTCCAACCCACCCGCTCGCTCTCCGTCCCGATGTCTCCTCCACGCCGCTCAACCCCGCCTTCCATAACGCCATCGTCTTTCACTGCTGGGCTACAGGAACCGAGCACGCCCTCCGCGAATGGTCCGACGAAAACTGGATCGAGCTCGCCCTCCGCCTCGAGCGCTCCGGCATCGCTTCACCCTCTGCCTCCGCTCCGCACTTCGTCCTCACCGCCGGTCCCGCCGACCTCGACCGCTCCCGCGCTCTCGCCGCTAAACTCCAACGCGCCGGATGCTCCGCCGCAGTCTTCGATTCTCCCGACGGCTTACGCAGCGTCGCCGCCCTCCTCCGCTCCGCCGCGCTCGTCGTCAGCGTCAATACCGGAACCATGCACCTCGCCGCCATCGCCGGAGCCCCCACCATCAGCATCAACGGGCCCAACAGCGGCGCTCGCTGGGGAGCCCGCGGCCCCCGCGCCATCAACGTCGAAGCTCCCGGCAATGACTGTGGCTACCTCGACCTTGGCTGGGAGTGGAATCGCGAACCCTCACGCCGCGGCCAACCCGGCTGCATGGCCCGCACCACCGTTGACCAGGTGCTGGCCGCAGCCGTCCAACTCCTCGCCGCCAAAACACCCTAGCTCGCAATCTTTTTTTCTGCTCTTATCGCTCCGCCGCTCTACAGCGCCATTCGCACCGAGTCCAGAGCGTCCACCGCCTCATACTCCCCGGCGCACTTCCCCTCTTCCGTCCCGGTGAGCAAAAACATCCGCGCCACTCCCGCCGCATGCGCCGCCCGCACATCGCTGCACCGGTCCCCCACCATCACGCTCCGCCCCAGATCAAGATTCAACTCCTCGGCCGCCCGCAGCAGCATTCCCGGAGCCGGCTTCCGCTCCCAACACTCCCGCTTATATTCCCCCATCCCCTCAGGATGATGCGGGCAGTAGTAATACGCCGCCATCTCCACGCCCTGCTCCAAAAATCGTTCCCCCATCCACTCCATCAGCCCCTTCAAATCGTCCTCAGAATAAAACCCGCGCGCTATCCCCGACTGATTTGTAACTATTACGATTACATATCCCCTGTCCCGCGCCTCCCGGCACAGCTCCCACACCCCGGGCAGAAACTCCACCTCCGCCGCCCGGTAGAGATACCCCTTCTCCCGGTTCACCACCCCGTCCCGGTCCAGAATCAGCGCCTTGCGCCCGCGCACGCTCATCGGTTGTCCTCTATCACGCTTCTATTGTGCCACTTAGCGGCAGCCGCTTCCCGTCCTGCGCACCCCCTCTCCACCCCCCCCAAAAAAAATGTATATACACCTCACCCCCTCCGTATATACTTAACCCAAAGCCCCATGCAAACCCCCACCACCACCACCACCGCCAAAGTCTTTCAATCCGGCAACAGTCAGGCCGTCCGCATGCCCAAAGAATTCCGCTTCAAGAGCAAACAAGTCGAAATCGAGCGCCGCGGCAACGAGATCATCCTCCGCGAGGCCCGTCCCCGCAGCACTGCCTACGGCCGCAGCCTCGTCAACATGCTCCGCGCCATGCCCAAAGAGCTCGCCGACGCACTCGACAACCTCAACGACTCCCCATCCGAGCCGGTCGCGGTCTCCTCGGCGCGCTCCCGCCGCTGATCTCCCGCCCCGATCTCCCGGTCTCCGATCTCCCGGCTCCCACCCCCGGCACTCTGACCCTCGCCCTACCGCCGCCCCATGAGACCCCGCTTCCTCCTCGACACCAACGTCCTCATTGACCTCCAGCGCCGCCCCGGCCCCCACCTCCTCAGCCGCTTCGCCTCCCTCCAGCATGGCGAAGCCGCACTCTCCGTCATCGTCCTCGGAGAACTCCTCACCGGCGTCAACAAATCCAACCGGCAGGCCGAATCCCTCGCCTTCGTCGAGGCCCTCATCGTCGCTCTGCCGCTTCTCCCCATGCCCGTCCAGGCCGCCAGAGAATACGGCGTCCTCCGCACCTACCTCGAGCGCTCCGGCAGCAAAATCGGCGACAACGATCTTTGGATCGCTGCCCATGCCATCGCCGAAGACCTCACCCTGGTCACCGCCAACACCGGCGAATTCAGCCGCGTCAAAAGCCTCAAGCTTGAAAACTGGTCCTCCGCCTAGCCAACAAAAAGCGGAGAGCCTCAGCCCTCCGCCATTCTTGACCGCTGTTGCCTTTATCCGGCTTCCGCTTTCCTCGAACAGACTACTTCGCCGGCACCTGCTCCGCCACCGCGTCGGGAAACAGGTTCTTTACCGGCGCGTTCCTCTGATCATTCAGCTCAGGATGCGGCAGCGGCTTCCGCGGCATCATCTGGTCCCGGTTCGCCGCGTTCCACACAAAAATCGCCTCCACCGTCGAGATCTGCTTCAGGTCCCCCGGCTGCAGCCGCTCATACGTGTCCATGTTCGAGTGGTGCGTCCGCGATTCATAGTCCAGTGGGTCCTGTATGAACTGGAATCCCGGAATCCCCACCGCATCGAAACTCAAGTGGTCCGTCCCGCCCGTGTCCTGCGTCGTGATCGTCGTCACTCCCAGATCGCTCAGCGGCGCCATCCACTGCTTGAATATCGGCGCCACCGCCGGGTTTCCCTGCGTATAAATCCCGCGAATCTTCCCCGTGCCGTTGTCTATGTTGAAATACGCGCTAGACCAGCTTCTGCTCCGGCTTCAGCTCCAGCGGCCCCACCACCTTGCGGATAAACTCCGGCAGCTGCATCTGGTCCGGAGCCGTTGATACCGGCGCCGAGCCGAAATGCATCTTCGCATAGCCCTTCGACCCGAACAGTCCCTCTTCCTCGCCCGACCACAGCGCAATGCGGATCGTCCGCCGCGGCTTCATCCCGATGGAGTTCAAAATTCGCATCACCTCCATCGCCACAATTGATCCCGCGCCGTTGTCCGTCGCGCCCGTCCCCGCAATCCACGAGTCCAGGTGTCCGCCCACCATCACCACCTGGTCCTTCAATGCCGGATCAGTCCCCGGAATCTCCGCCACCGTGTCGAACCCGTGCTCATGATCGCCCGTGAACGTCGTGTCCACATTCATCTCGATCTTTACCGGCACCTTCGCCTTCAGCAGCCGATACACGCGCCCGTACGATTCAATCTGCACCACCACCACAGGAAACGGGACCTTGCCCTCGACCGTATACGGCTGCCGTCCCAGCGCTGCCCCGTTATCGTCGAAAATAATTCCCGTCCCGCCGCCGTTCTTTCCATCGCGAGACGGCACAATCACCGCCGCGACTTTTTCATCGCTCAGAAATTTCACCACCTGGTTCGCCGTCTTCATCCGCTGTATGTACCGCGCAATCCGCGCCGCCATGTCCCCGCCCGGCCCGCTGCCCGGCCCCGTCAGCTTGATCTCCTGCATCTCCTCCAGCTCTTTGTCCGTGTAGCGCTCGCTAAATGCCTTGTCCGGCTCCGGAACCTCGCGCATGTCCCCCAGCAACACAATCTTTCCCGCCAGCTGTCCCTTGTAAGGGTCGAGGTCCTTCAGCTCGTCGTAGTGGATCCACACCGCATCGCCCGTCACCGCACCGTTCGTCGCAGGAGACCACGGTGTCGCCTGCCCCATCATCACCGCCGTGTCCGGCGAAGCCATCCGCAGCCAGGTATTGTTCTGCCGCCATCCCATTCCAAACTCGCCCCAGTCCTCCAGGTGCGCATTCACGCAGCCCATCTGCTTCAGCTGGTCGCGCGTCCACTCATTCGCCTTCTTCATATTCGGCGAGCCCGTCAGCCGCGGCCCAATCCCATCCGCCAGCCCCGAGCCATACTCCATCACGTGAGAGTGCTGCAGCCCCTCCGTCCGAATCAGCATGTATGCATTCAGATCCAGGTTCTCTACCGCCGGCTGCGCCACGTCCCACGGATTTGCCGCCGTCCCCGTCTTGCCCCGCGGTCTTAGTCTGCGCACTCTTGCCTTCTTTTTTGTTCTGATGCGCCGCCATCTGTGCCGTCGCCGAAGTCGCCATAGCGCCCGCCACCACCAACGCCATCCCCGCCACTACCACTTTTTTCCTCAAATCCATTTCACTTTCCTCCGCAATTTTTCAGGCGTTCGCCAGAATACCAGCTTCGCCGGCACTTCCCCGCCTGCTCCCCAGCCTCCGCCACTTTTCTCGTTGCCGTTTGAAATCCCCGCAGCCGCCGCCGCCCGCCGGTGCTGCCATCCCGCCGGTGCTGCCATCCCGCCGGTGCTAGCATTCGACAGGGGGAACAGCGGATGGCTCTCGGCCTCACTCGAATTGCATTCGGTGTAACTCGCTCCCGGCCCCGCGCCCGCCTCGCCACGCTCGCAATCCTCCCCGCCTTCTTACTCGCCGCATTCTCCGCCGCGCTCGCTCAGAGCTCGACCACCACCGTCTCCGGAACAGCTATCTTCGGTTTCATTACCGGCACCGCAACCGTGACCGTAGACACCGGCCCCAATGATTGCGAACCCACGCAAAACAATGGGATACTGCTCCTTCAATTCCCAGGCGGAACCTGCCAGACCTCCTTCGGCTTGAGCGTGAGTTGCCAGAACCAGAACAACTTTGTAGCGCCCGGAGTTCAGCAAGTCACAGGGAGCTACACCGGTTACGGCGGCACGGATAAGAACGGTGCTCAATGCGCCGTCCCCGGCTCGACTGCCAGCATCAACGTCACCGTCCCTCAAGGCGCTACAACCACCTCCGTCCAGTCACCCTCCGGACCGATCCAATCCGGACAGACCGTCAGCCTGCCCATCACCGTCGTAGGTCCGCAAGATAACTCCTATGCCCCGGGGCCGACCGGAATCGCCACCCTCTATTACGGCGGACAGGCTCTGGCTTCCCAGCAAGTCCAGGCCACCGGCGGTGTCGCGACCAGCACCGCAACCCTGACCGCTTCCACTAAAGGCGTCCCGCCCGGCCAATATCAGGCCGTCGTGAAATATTCCGGCGACGCCGTCTACCTGCCTTCCACATCTTCCCCCGTCACCGTCACCATCGAGGCCAGCCAGCTCTCCACCACGACCGCTCTCTCCGTCTCTCCCAATCCCCTCGTCGCCGGAGAAACCACTACCCTCAACATCACCGTCACCCCCACCGGCAACGTCCCTCCCACCGGAACCGTCACCATCCTCGCCAACGGCGCCAAGGTTGACACCGCCACCTTGACCAACGGAGCCGCCACCATCGCCGCTCCCACCACCGGCCTCCCGCCCGGCACCTATTCCGTCATCGCCCTTTACGGCGGCGACCAGTTCAATCTGCCTTCCACCTCCTCGCCAGTCGCAGTCAGCATCGTCGCTACCTCGCCCACCACCACCACCGTCACCGTCACTCCCAACAGCCTCGTCGAAGGCCAGACCACTCAGATAACTGCAACCGTGAAGCAACAAATAGGCAATCTCGTTCCCACCGGAACCGTCGCCCTCACCGCCAACGGCGCCCCCATCGCCACTCTCCCTTTAAAAAATGGGACCGCCACCCTCGCCGCCTCGACCGCCGGCATCGCCCCCGGCGGCTACAACGTCGTTGCGAAATATAGCGGCAGCTCTACCTCCCAGCCCTCGACCTCGCCCGCCGTCAACGTGCAGATTCTCAAGCCCGCCACCGTGAACGTCACCGCCTCGCCCAATCCCGTCGTGCAGGGCAACATCAGCACCCTCACCGCCACCGTTCTCGACGGCAACGGCAATCCCGTCACCACAGGCACCGTGAACTTCAGCTACTCCGGCAATGCGCTCGGTAGCGCCACCCTGGGCACTGGCGGAACCGCGCAACTCCCCATCGCCACCAACGGCTTCGCTCCCGGCACCTACCTCATCACCGCAACCTACACCGGATCACCGACCATTCCGCCCGCATCCGGCACGGTCAATTTAGTCGTCACCTCGCAATAGCCGCGCTACCGTCCCGATCCCGCCCCCGACGCCACCACCCACAGCGTCGCCGCCTCAAAATCAAACGTCACCGCATACGGCCTTAAAAACGCCTGAGAAATCAGCCCGCCAATCGTCACTCCCGTGCCCGCCTCAACACTCGTCGGAAACACCCCCGCCGCTCCCGTCAAATTTCTCCGCGTCACCGGCCCCAGCGTCAGCGTCTCAATCGCAAAAGGAATCGCCGTCTCTCCTGTCTTCGCCGAATTTGTATTCCCCGCCTCGCCCTTGCCCTCGCTCTTCTCCGCGTCTGCCCCCATCTCCGGCAACAGCTTCGCCGCCCGCAACGTCGCTGCCGGAGCCGCGAACGCATACCCCGCCGCATCCATCCCCGTATCTATATAAAACGGCATCGGCCCCACCCCGTTCACCGTCCCGTCCGCCACCATGTAGTGGTCCCCTACCAGCCGAAACGGCACCTGCGCCGCCCGCTCTCCCGCCAGCTGCATCCGCAGCGGCCCCGTCACCCCCGCAATCCTCCGCCGCAACACCAGCTCGCCCGCGCCAAAATCAATTGTGGAGAGGAAGTGATACAGCAACTCCGTCCCCATCACTCCGCTGATCTTGTAACTCGCTCCCCCGCCTCCACTCCCCCGCTGTCCCGCCCCCGCACTCCCGCTCACCGCACTCCCGTTCACCGACTTCAATATCACCGGCACGTCATGCAGCACCCACACTCCCACCGCCAGCGAACTCACCCGCGCATACACCGCCGGCATCGCCTGCCCGGCTGCATACGTCCCCGGCTCCGCGCCAAACGTCGTCAGCTTCAGCTTGTCCGCCACCGCCCGGTCAATCACCGTCTGCCCCGCGCCCGTGTCCAGCAAAAAATACAGCACGTCGCCGCCATTCACCCGCACCGCCACCACCGGCACAGGATCAACCCGGAGCAACTTTATCCGCGCCGCGTTTCCCAGTCCCTCGATGCGATACGGCTCCTGCCCCGCAAAACTCTGCGCCTGGTCGCTGCGCTCATCATCGCCCGCCGCCCCATACGCAATCGCCGCCTCGTGAAAATGATCGCCGCGCATATAAGCCTCTGCCAGCGCCCGCGCCGCCTCCTTGTCATAGGGAGCCAGCCTCCGCGCCTGCAGCAACTCCTGCGTCGCCTCCCGCAGCCGCCCCGCGCTCAGGTCCAGCCGCCCCCGCAACAGCAATCCCGCCAGAGAATATTTGTCACCGTCACTGAGCTTTTTCACCAGCTCATCAGCCTCGGCAAACCGTCCCGCAGAATACGCCCCCTGCGCCGCCGTCAGCTCTTCTGAAACCTTCGCAGCTCCAGCCTTCGCCGCTGTTCCCCCTGCCGCTGCTGTCTGCGCCCCCGCAGTATTGGCTTGTGAACTTTTTTCCGGCGCCGCTCCCGCTGCCTGCCCCAACGCACTTGCACTCGCAATCGCAATCGCGAGACTCACCGCCGCCCGCCCCGCTCTCCGCAGCTTCCTCAACCCCGTCACTCCGCCCCCGTCACTCCGCCCCCGTCACTCCGCCTGAAACCGTTCGGGAAACATCGTCTGCTCCACCAGCCCCATCACAATGTGCCCCAGCATCAGGTGCGCCTCCTGCACATTCTGCGTCCGCGTGCTCGGCGCCGCCAGCACCACGTCGCACAGCCCGCTCATCGCGCTTCCTGCCGCTCCGCCCGCCTCGCCCGTCATTCCCATCGTCACCATCTCGAGCCTGCGCGCCGCCTCCAGTGCCAGCAACACCGTCGGCGAAGTCCCCGAGGTTGACATCCCCACCAGCACATCGCCCTTCCGCCCCAGCGCTTCCACCTGCCGCGCAAATACCGTCTCGTATCCGAAATCGTTCGCGCACGACGTCAGCACGCTCGTGTCCACCGTCAGAGAAATCGAGGCCAGCGCCGGACGGTTCACCGTGAACCGCACCACAAACTCCGCCGCCATGTGCTGCGCATCCGCTGCGCTCCCCCCGTTGCCGCACCACAGCACCTTGCCCCCCGCCCGCAGGCACGCCACAATCCGCGCCGCGAACTCCTCCGTCGCCGCCAGCAACGCCGCATCCGTCGCCACGCGCTCCAGCGTCGCCACGCTCTTCCCCACTTCGTTCAATATCTTTTGTTTATTGCTCACCGCTGTTTTTCTTTCATTTCATTTACTCGCCCTGCCAGTCTCTCCAATGCAGCCCTCGCTGGCAAGCTTCTAAAAGCTCGCCTCCCGGTGCTCATTCCCCATCGCCGCCCGCAGGCTCAGCCGCGCATAGCTCTTGTCCTTCCACCCCGCATACGCGATCGCCTTCTTCAGCATCCGCAGCCGAAACGCCAGCGCGCTTCCCCGGCTCCCATACCGCCGGTGATACCGCTCCTCCGCCGCCAGCACTCCGCGATATCGCTCCACCGTCATCTCGCGTTCCGGATCCTCCCACGACATCGCATGCTCCAGCTGCGCCTCCATCACCCACACGCTCTTCCCCGCCTGCCGCAGCTCCGCAAACGTCGCGTGGTCCAGATAGTCCAGCCAAAATCCTGGCGGAAAGCCCCCCAGCTCCCGCATCGCACTCACCCGCAGCAATGCGCCGGAGTTATACGCCGTCACCGCGCCCGTCTCCGCTTCCGTCGCCCGCCCCTTGAACTTCTCGTCCAAAGGAGCCTGCCCCCATCCCAGCGCCCGGTGCGGCGACTGCACCTTCCCTCCGCTCCGCAGCTTCGGAACAATCGCCCCCACGCTTTCATCCCCCGCCAACTCATCCGCCAGCCGCATCGCCTCCCGCAAATATTCCGCCGTCAGCGTCGTGTCCTGGTCCAGCAGCAGCAGCCACTCCGCATCCCCGGCCTCATTCAGCGCTCGCGAATACGCCGCCACCAATCCGCCATTTGCCGCGTCGCGCTCATACCGCACCTCCACCCCTGCCATTCTGAATTCTGTCTCCGCCCGCGCTCCCTCGACGATCCCGCCATCGCTTCCCGGCGCTTCCGGCGTGTTGTCATACACCAGCAGCCGCAGCCTCTTCCCCACCTCGGCCGCCAACTCTTTTGACTCGCTCAACGCCGCCTTCATCGTGCGCCAACTCTCGCTCCCCTCCGCCCTCACCCGGTAGAGCACCAGCACCGCCTCGATCTCCCTCACGGCCGCTCCATCCCCTCATACCCCGCAAAATAATAGAGCCGCAGCAATCTCCGCCACGCCGGCTCCAGATACACATCCGGCGCCTTGTCCAGCGCCGTCACCGCCGCCCCCAATGCCCCATGCTGCCCCGCCAGCCAGCGGTATGCCTTCAACTGCCTCCTGCTCCCCTGCACCCGAAACTTCTTCTCCAGCTCCGGCCACTTCTCCACCAGCAGCGTTGCATTCCTTCCCGCCGCATACATCCGCGCGCACGTCGCCCTCACCCCCATGGGATGAAAATGCTCCGCATACGCCTTCCCGTCATACACCACCCGCAGTCCGCCCTGTTTCCATAGCCGGTATCCCATCTCGATGTCCTCGAAATACGATCCCGGAAAGCTCTCATCAAATTGCGCCCGCAATAAGCTCGTTTTCAGTGACAAATTGCTCGTATAAAAGTGGAAGCACTCCGGCGCCTCGCCCCGCTCCAGCCGCCCGTAATCAAACTGCACTCCTTCCAGCTCCATCCACCGCTCAAAGCGCGTCACCTTCCCGCCCGGAGTTACATACCGCGACCGCCCCAGCACCGCCATCCGCTCATCCCCATCCGCCATGTGCCGCCGCACATGCCGCTCCAGCCAGTCCTCCACCGGCCAGATGTCGTCCCCCAGCATCACCGTCAGCCGGCTCTCTATCCGCTCCAGCCCGCGGTTCCGCGCCGCCGCCACCCCCCGGTTCTCCTGCCGCATCCACTCCATCCGCAGCCGCGTCCGCCGCGAATATTCCTCCAGCCACTCCGCCGTCCCATCCACCGAGCCGTCATCCACCAGCACCAGCGAAAAATCCTTCCACGTCTGCCCCTCCAGCTTTCGCAGACACTCCTGCAGCGACCCCAGCCGGTTATGCGTGCACAGCAGCACCGCTACAGGAGGAGAGCTCACGCCGCCTCCGCCTTCACCCGCCGCTCAATGCGCCGGATGCTCCACAATCCAATCCCCAGCTGCACCGCCTCGCCCGCAATCACCGCCGCCAGCGCCCCGCCCGTCACCGTGCGCGGTATCAGTATCAAAAACAGCGCCACCGTCACCAGCGCCGACACCGTGATAGACCAGCCAAACGGCTTTGAATTCCCCGAGCTCAGCAGATACTGCACGCCCAGCAGATTGTTCGCCAGCGCCAGAAACGCCCACAGCGAAAACCACTGCAGCACCGGCGCATACGGCAGCAGCTTCGCTCCATACGCCAGGTGCACCAGCGGCCGCGCAAATATCGCCACCGCTCCCATCCCGATTGCGCCCAGCACCAGCGGCAGCGCCGTCCACTTCACCATCGAGCGCCGCCCCTCGGCATGGCTCCGCGCAAACTTCCCGCTCACGTGCGGGTAGACCGCCTGCATCATCGGCGCGAATCCCATCACCTCCGCCCGCGCCACCCGCTCCATCGCCGAATATCCGCCCACCACATCCAGCCCCTTGAACATCCCCAGAAAAAGCACCGAGCTCCCGCCGATTAAATTCCCCATCGCCGCCCCGAGAAACGGGTGGAAGCTCTCCTTCATCTCGTGCCCCATCGCCCTCCACCCCGGCCACCGCCACTTTAGCGGATATATCCGGTACAGCAACGGAAACCCGATCGCCGCCATCAATACATAACTCCCCGACTGCAGCCCCGCCGCCTTCAAATAATCTCCCGGCCCATGCACCACCACAAATACCAGTGGGATGAGCGCCAGCCTCGCCGCCGCCGTCGCTATCGCCACAAATCGCATCCGCTCCAGTCCCTGAAACGCCCATGACGGAAACAGCGCATTCCCCGCCACCATCACAAATCCCACCAGGAACACCCGCCACTCCGCATGCATCTTCGGGATCGTCTCCAGCAGCACCCCCAGCACCGCCGCGCTCACCCCCACCAGCAGCAGCTTCACCGTCATCACCGCTGAAAAACACCGGCTCACTGCCGCCGCGTCATCCTTATGTATCGCCACATAGCGCGTCGCGCTGAAATTAAATCCGAAATCCGTCAGCATCACGAACTGCTGCATCGTCGCCACCGCAAACGCCACCGCTCCGAACCGGTCCGCCCCCAGCCGCCTCACTAAAAATGGAGTCACTACCAGCGGCAGCAGATAGTTCAGCCCCTGCAGCGAATACAGCGAAAAAATATTGTCCAGCAATCTGCGGCGTTGGGTCATCCGGCCAGCAGCGCCTCCATCTCACTCAGCACCCGCTCCACCGTTATCTCCCGCACGCATCCGTTCCACTGGCACGGCGCAAAATCCCGCCCGTCATAGCATGGCCGGCACGCCAGCTTCTCCCCGCCCCACAGCCCTCGCACTCCCTCGCGTCGCGGCAAAAAACTTCCCGGCTCCGTCGGCCCGAATATCGCCAGCACCTTCGCTCGCGAAATCCCCGCCACATGCATGCATCCCGTGTCGTGCGTCACCACCACATCGCAGCGGTCATACAACCCCACCAGCTCCGGCAGCGTCGTCCGCCCTATCCAGTCCTGCACGGCTCCTCGACCGCCTGCCGCCAGCAGCTCCGCAAAATCCTTCCGTACCCACCCGTCCTCCGCCGAACCCGTCAGCACTACCTCATACCCGCGCTTCACCAGCTCCCGCGTCAGCTCCACATAGTTCTCAACCGGCCACCGCCGCAACGCCGACTCGCGCAGCACATTCTTCGCTCCCGCCGGAACAATCCCCACCCTCCCGCGCCGTCCTCCATCCCGCCCTGCCGCCAGTTCCCCGATCGCAACTCCCCCGACCTCAACTCCCGGAACCACCTCCGGCCGCAACAGCCGCATATTCTCTTCGCGAAATCCGTCCCCTGCCAACCCCAGCACTCGCGCGTATTCGTTCGCATGCCACCGCCCCGGCAGCAACCTCCGCTCCCGGTCCTCATGGCTCAACTCGATTCGCCGCCCCGCCCGCACCACTCCCGCCAGCCACCGGTAGCGGCGGTCATACTGCAGCACCGCGCACACGTCATACTTTCTTCCCGCCAGCCGCCGCCACAATCCCGCTAGCTGCCGCGCCTGCCCCGCCCGCCCCCCGTGATACAGCGCGTGGTCGTCCACCTCCACCCGGTTCACCCAGGGATACATCGCCAGCAACGGCGCCACCACCTTCCCGCACACCCAATCAATCCGCGCGCCCCGCTTGTGCAGCTCATAGACCGCCGGCAGCAACATCAACACATCGCCGATGGAACCCAGCCGCACTATCAACACGCTCCCCGCTCTCACAGGTGGCGGAGTCCTCACCGGCACTCCCGCGCCCGCTGCCACTCCTGCCCCCGCGCCGCCGAATTGGTTCCCCGCCTCGCCCATGCCTGCCCCGCCCCGCACTCCCGGCCCGTCACTCCCGGCCCGTCACTCCCGTCCAGTCCAGTCCTCACTAAAGTTACACTTGTCCGTGCGCCAGCCGTCCACTCCCATGCCAGCCGCCGATCCCCGCCCCGCCTCCCGGGTCATCGTTCGCAACGCCGGCGTCAACCTCATCCGCATGGGCGCCTTCGCCATCGTCGCTCTCCTGCTCCCCATGGTCCTCGTCCGCCATCTCCAGCCCGGCGCCTACAACGCCTGGGTCCTCATCCTTCAGTTGGGAGCCTACGTTAACTTCCTCGACCTCGGCCTCCAAACCGCCCTCTCGAAATACGTCGCAGAATACGATGCCGCCTCTGCCCATGATTCATCCGCCAAAGCCGCTGCCGACCGCGTCGCCTCCTCCGCCGTCCTGCTCCTCGTCATCGGGGCGGCGATCGGAACCGTCCTCACCATCGTCATGGCCGTCGCCGTCCCCTTCGTCTTTCCCCAAATGCCCGACGCCCTCGTCATCGAGGTCCGCTGGGCCCTCATCTTCTACGGCGTCTCCATGGCCCTCGCCCTCCCCGCCTCTGCATTTGCGGGAATCTTCCTCGGCCTCCAGCGCAACACCGTCCCCATGCTCCTCCAGAGCAGCAACAAAGTCGTCACGGGATTTGTAACCATCGCTGCCGTTTTACTCCACTCCCGCATCCGCTACATGGCCATGGCCGTCGCCGCCGTCAACCTCATCTTCGCCCTCGCACAGATAGGATTCTGGCGCTGGCTCGCCTCCCACATCCGCATCAAGTTCTCCCTCGCCGACCGCGCCACCGTCATCCAGCTCCTCCGCTACTGCTCCGTACTCACTCTCTGGTCCGCCGCCATGCTCTTCGTCTCCGGCTTCGACACCCTCATCGTCGGCCATTACGACTTCCCCTCCACCGCCTGGTATGCCGTCGCCGCCAACGCCACCACCTTCCTCGCCGCCCTGCTCTCCGCCGTCATGTCCCCGCTCATCCCCGCCACCTCAGCCCTCAGCGTCCACCGCTCCCCGCAGCAAATGGGCAACCTGCTCCTCCGCGCCACCCGCTACAACATCGCGCTCCTGCTCGCCGCCGGCCTCCCGCTGCTTCTCTTCAGCTTCCTCATCCTTCATATATGGATGGGTCCATCCTTCGCCATCCACGGCGTCCAGATCCTCCGCATCCTTCTCCTCGCCACCATGCTCCGCATGCTCGGCCTCCCCTACGCCGTCATGGTCGTCGGAACCGGCCGCCAGTGGCTCGCCTCCGCCTCTCCCATCGCTGAAGCCATCGTCAACTTCACCGCCTCGCTCATCCTCGTCCGCCATCTCGGCGCCGTCGGCGTCGCCTGGGGAACCGTCATCGGCGCCATCGTCGGACTCGCCCTCCACTTCACCCTCTCCATGCGCCTCACCCAGGACCGCCTCGCCATCCCCCGCCCCACCTACCTCGCCGCCGGAATCCTCCTCCCCCTCACCGCCGCCCTCCCCACCCTCCTCGCATCGCCGCGCTGGTGGTCCGTCCCCGGCCTCCCCCAACTCTCCCCCCTTGCATGGATCGCCCTCGCCCTCTCCACCCTCACCCTGCTCTGGTTCTTCGCGCTGGACCCTCCCGCCCGCCACAAACTCCTCCCCCACTAACCCATCCCGCCGCCTCAACCACCCAGACCAAACCACGATCAAACTCACAGATCAAACGCATTTTCAGAACTCGCATTCCGACCCCGAGTGGGCTCGCATCAACGAGTCCACGCAGCGGAGGAACCTGCCGTTGCTCTTGCGGTTGCTTCTTGCCTTTGCTTTTGGTTTTGCTTTTCGGTGTCATTCCGACCGGAGTGGGCTCGCATCAGCGAGGCCACGTCAGCGGAGGAACCTGCGGTTGCTCTTGCGCGTTGCTGCTCTTGCGCTTGCTCTCGCTCTTGCGGTTGCCTTTGCTCTCACTCTTGCCCTTTGCTCTTGCTCTTGCTCTAGGTAGGTGGAGGCTTCAGCCTCCACAATAAAATCGGCGCTCCAGCGCCTTCCGCTCTGCCGAAGGCCCGGGTTCCTATCGCTTGCCCCTGCCTCGCCCTTGATTTCGTTCTTGCTTTTGCTTTCGTTCTTGTTTTGCTTTTCGGTGTCATTCCGACCGGAGTGGGCTCGCATCAGCGAGGCCGCGTAGCGGAGGAACCTGCGGTTGCTCTTGCTCTCGCTTTTGCTTTTGCCTTTGGTTTTGCTTTCCAGTGTCATTCCGACCGGAGTGGGCTCGCATCAGCGAGGCCACGTAGCGGAGGAACCTGCGGTTGCTCTTGCTCTGGCTGCTTTGCCTTTTGCCTTTGCCTTTGCCTCTGCCCTTGCCTTTGTCTTTGCTCTTACTCTAGGTAGGTGAAGGCTTCGGCCTCCACAATAAAATCGGCGCTCCAGCGCTTAATCTGCATTGATCCTGCCTGTTGAATCTCCTGGCTCTACTTTGTTAAAGCCGCTCGCGCAGCGAGCCACCGCCCGCGTAGCCGTCAGGCGAAGCGGCCATTCCCGTCGCGCCGCCCCAGCGGCGCTTCCTTATCCCCGCGCCTCGGCAGTTGCACGTCCTCCTTATCGCCCTCGCTTTCGCCTTGCCCGCTCTCGCCTCTGCCTCCGCCTCTGCTCTCGGATTTTGTTAAAGCCGCTCGCGCAGCGAGCCACCGCCCGCGTAGCCGTCAGGCGAAGCGGCCATTCCCGTCGCGCCGCCCCAGCGGCGCTTCCTTATCCCCCCGCGCCGCTCCAGCGGCGCATCCTTATCCCTCGCGCCGCCCCAGCGGCGCTTCCTTATTGCCCCTTGCCCCTTGCCCTTCTTTTTCTAGCGCGCCCCACCCCGTTTTCGGCCGACACCTCCCCCATTTTCCGCCTACCCTACTAATCGCTCCCTGCCGCCGCAATACAACCAAGGTCCGCAGCTTTGCGAGAATACCCCCCACCCCCCGCCCCCCGGTTTGCAAAACACGCCCTCAGCAGCAGACAATCGCTGTTCTAAATTCGCCGCGCCAAATTCCCATGCCCCCAACTCCCATGTCCCCGACTTCCCATCGTCCCCGACTCCCATGCCCCGCCCACTCAAATCCCGCATCCTTCCCCTCCTCCTGTTCCTCTCCCTCGCCGCCTCCGCTGCCCGCGCCCAGGCCGTTCATGCCGGAGTCCAGCAAGCCGACCTCCTCGCCGGCGTCGAGGCCTCCAACTTCTCCACCGACTACGGTCCCAATCGCATGACCGGTGTCGGAGCCTACGTGGACGCCGACTGGCGCCGCGGCTTCGGCGCCGAAGCCGAATTGCGCTTCCTCGAGTGGGGCGGCTATCTGGGCGAAACCCAGCAGACCTACCTCATCGGACCCCGCGCCTTCTTCCTCCCCAACTCCCGCTGGCGCCCCTTTGGAAAATTCCTCTTCGGCGGCGGCTGGATGTCGTTCCCCTCCACCATCGGCCACGCCAGCTACTTCGCCATGGCTCCCGGCGGCGGCGTGGATTACATCCTCAGTCGCCGCTGGCGCGCGCGCGCCGAGTATGAATACCAGATCTGGCCCAGCGCCCCCCACGTCGTCGGCCAGCCCGGCACTCCCTCGCTCAAACCCAACGGCGTCTCCGTCGGACTCACCTTCCGCATCAAGTAGCCGAGACCTCCCCCAAGACCTACCCCGAGACCCCTCCGATGAATGATCCCGACTTCGGCGCCCCCAATCCCCTCGCCCCCGCCGCTCTCTCCCACTTCGCTTTCCTCATTGGAAAATTCCGCTGCCACGCGAAAATAAAATCCCCCGACGGAAACTGGCAGACCTACGACGCCTCCTGGACCGGCCGCTATATCCTCGACGGCTACGCCATCGCCGACGAATACAGAATGACCTCGCCCGCCGGCGATCTCATCGTCCTCGGCGTCAACTTCCGCTCCTACTCTCCCGCCCAACGTGCCTGGAATATTAAGTGGCTCAACGCCCTCACCGGCGACTGGCTCGACCTCGCATCGGCCGCTCACCCGCCTCACCCGACTCCGTCACCATCACCGCCGACTCCATCAGCTACTTCTTCAAAGAGTCCACCGGCGGAGCCGCCTACACCCGCGCCACCTACACCCAGCACTCACCTGCCCACTTCACCTGGCGCGGCGACAAATCCGACGACCTCAAATCATGGTCAGAATTCATGACCGTCGAGTGCTATCGCATCGCCTAACCACGGGCCTTCCATTCAACCTCTGCTCTTCCCTTTACGAATCCCTACTTCTTCTCCATAAACGCCCGCACTAACTCCGCCATCTCGTCCGCCTTCGTGTCCAGCGCGAAATGCCCCGCGTCCAGCACATGCACCTCCGCCGCCGGAACGTCCTTGCGATACCGCTCCGGCTCCCCGCCATCAAACGACAAATCGTGCTTCCCCCACAGCACTAACAATCGCGGCTGCGTCTTCTGCATCCACGCCTGCCATGTCGGATACGCCGTCACATTCGTCCGATAGTCATAAAACAAATCGGTCTGGATCTCGCCCTGCCCCGGCGCATTCAAAAACCGATACTCGTCCGTCCACAAATCCGGGTCATACAACTCCACCGCCGGATCGTCGCCGAGATGCCGCCGCTTGGTCGTCTCAAATGACAGCAAATTCTTGTGTCAGCGCCGCTTCATTCTTCGCCCGGTCCGCCCAGAATGCCCGCCGCGTCGCCCAGTTCGCTCCCAGCCCTTCGTCGTGCGCCACCGCGTCCTGCACGATCAGCCGCTCCGCCCGCTCAGGATGCTTCAGCACCATCCGAAATCCCACCGGCCCGCCATAATCCTGCATGTAGAGCGTGTACTTGCTCAGCCCCAGCGCCTCGGTGAAATCATTCATCACCGCCGCGATGTGATCAAACGTGTAGTCCCACTGCTTCGCATCCGGCCAGTCGCTATGCCCGAATCCCGGATAGTCCGGAGCTACCAGGTGATACTTGTCCGATAGCCGCGTCAGCAGCGGCTCAAACATCCGCGACGACGACGGCAGCCCATGCAGCAGCAGAATCACCGGCCCATCCTTCGGCCCCGCCTCCCGATAAAAAATCTTCAACCCATCCACCGTCACGCTTCGATACGTCACCGCCCGATTGCTCGCCGCACCTTCCATCGCCTTGTCCTTTTTCTGAGCATGCACCACCACCGCCAGCATCACCGCTGCCACCACCACAAACGCCATCCGCCTCGCCATCATCCCGCCCTCACATCGTCAGCACGACGCGAAACTCCGCCTTGCCGCTCATCATCCGCGCATACGCCTCCGCCGCCTTCTCCAGCGGATACAGCTCAATCATCGGCCGCACTCCGCTCAACTCCGCAAAGCCCAGCGTGTCTTCTGAATCCGCCGGGGTCCCCGCTGCCCATCCCTGTATCGTCCGGCTCCCCGTGATCAACTGCACCGGCGTCACTTCAATCGGATCGAACGCCGCCCCAATCACCAGCAGCTTCCCATTCGGCCCCAGTCCGTCAAACAACTCCGACATCGCCTTCGAGCTGGGCGCCGTCGCCATAATCACCCGCGCGCCCGCCCAGCTTCTGCAGCTCCTCCGCCGCGTTCTTCGCCTTGCTGTCTATATAGATGTTCGCGCCCAGCTTCTTCGCCAGCGCTTCGTTCTCCGGCCCCCGCCCAATCGCCACCGTGTTATATCCAAACTTGCTCGCGAACTGCATTCCCAGGTGCCCCAGCCCGCCGATCCCCTGCACCGCGACCACATCGTCCGGCATCGCCCCGCTGTGCCGCAGCGCGTTATACGTCGTGATCCCCGCGCACAGCAACGGCGCCGCATCTACATCCTTCAAGCTATCGGGTATCGCCACCAAGCGCCTCGACGGGAGCAATCATGTACTCCTCATACCCGCCGTCATAACTTATCCCGCAGATTTTTCCGTTCTTGCAGTTGCGAAAATCCCCGCGCCTGCACTCGCGACACGTGTTGTCATGCCCGCCGTGCCATCCCACTCCCACCCTCTGCCCCGTCTTCCACGCCGTCACCCCCGCGCCCACTGCATCCACCACGCCCGCCACTTCATGTCCCGGCACGCGCGGGTATTGAATCCCCGGCCACGCTCCCTCGACCGTCAGTTCGTCGCTGTGGCACACCCCGCACGCATTCACCTTGATCCGCACCTCGTCCCGCTCCGGGCGTCGGAATCTCCCGCTCCACCATCTCAAATCCCGATCCCGGCTTCGTGATCTGCGCGACCTTCATCTTCCCTGCAGCGGCAGCTGTTGCCATAACTCCTCCTTTGTTTTGCTCGAGTCTCTTGTTTTTTAAATCGTTGTCTGAATTTTCCCGACGCTCAGCGCGCCCGCCTCATCCGTAAAAATGTACTCCCTTCTCATCAAAGCCGCATGTCACCCGGCCCTGCTTCGTCCGCCTCCTCCCTGCACCACTCCGGTCATCCCTATCCCACGCAATGGCCCTTCCCCCCTCCGCCCTTCCCGCATACACTAATCCCGCCAAGCCATCCCCTGCGTGTTCTCGCTCGCAGCTCCGGAGTCTCCCCTGACCGATCCCGTCTTCATCTTCCGCGACATCGCCATGGTCTTCACCGCGGCCCTCGTCGTCGGCCTCCTCGCCTGGCGCCTCAAGCAGCCACTCATCCTCGGCTACGTCCTCGCCGGACTCGTCGTCTCCCCCTTCACTCCCGGCCTCCGCGTCCACGACGTCCACACCTTCGAGCTGATGGCCGAGATCGGCGTCATCCTCCTCATGTTCTCCATCGGTATGGAGTTCTCCATTCCCGAACTCCTCAAAGTGAAATGGCTCGCCCTCATCGGGGCCCCCCTCGGCCTCATTCTCTCCATCGCCCTCGGCGCCGCCGTCGGCCATCTCCTCGGCTGGCCGCTCGTTCAAGGCATCGCCGTCGGCTGCATCATCGCCGTCGCCAGCACCATGGTCCTCATGAGCCTCCTCATCTCCCGCGGAGAACTCTCCACTGAGGCCGGCCGCATCATGATCACCCTCTCCCTCGTCGAGGATCTCGCCGTCGTCATCCTCACCGTCATCCTCACCGGCCTCGGCTCCGCCGGCGGCGCCACCTTCCTCGGCATCGCGTGGAAAATCGGCAAGTCCATCCTGCTCCTCGTCCCCGTCATCCTGCTTGGTTGGAAACTGGTCCCCCGCCTCCTCCGTCGCGTTGAAAAAACCTGCAACGACGAGCTCTCCCTCCTGCTCGCCATCACCATCTGTCTCGTCGTCGCGGGAATCACCGAGGCCGTCGGCCTCTCACTCGCCCTCGGCGCCTTCGTCGGCGGCATGCTGCTCGGCTCCTCCGCCTACACCCACAAGCTCGCTGAACAGACCGTCCCACTCCGCGAAGTCTTCGTCGCCCTCTTCTTCGTCACCATCGGCATGCTCATTGACCCGCACACCTGGCTCTCCGGTTGGAAGCTCATCGTTCTCCTCGTCGGCCTCATCATCATCGGAAAATTTGTCATCTGGTTCGCCGTCGTCCGCCTCTTCCGCTATAGCACCCAGACGGCTTGGCGCGTCGGCCTCGGCCTCACCCAGATCGGCGAATTCTCCTTCATCCTCGCCCAGGTCTCACTCAACGTCCACATCATCACTTCCGAGGTCTATAACGCCACCCTCGCCGCCGCACTCGTCACCATCATGGTCAACGGAACCCTCTTCAAACTCACTCCGCCTGCCCACTTCCCCCACATCGGCCGCCGCCGCACTCATCCCGAACCCAGCCCCGCCTAAGCTTTCCCATCCCACTGCCTTCGCGACCATTGATCGCGACCATTGACCCGCGACCTTTGATCTAGTGCCTTTGCTCTCGGTGTTGTTTTGCCTGCTCATTTCGACCGGAGCTGCCTCGCGGCAGCGAGTCAACGCAGTGAAGAAATCGAGACAGTTGCGGAACTCATCGAATAGTGCCTTCCGTCACAATCGCTTCCGATAAGCCGACTTGTCATTACAAATCAGCCGCACACTAGTTTCGCGCTGTTACATTGATCACACCATCAGGACGGACCGACACGATGACCGTAAATGTAGTGAAGACTATTTTGGCCAAGGGATATTTTCCGAAGGAGCTTCCTCCGGCTTTTACGACTCATTCGTTCGCCGAGTTCGCCGTCACTCCATCTGGCGCTTCGCTCCTATCCAACTACAAACCGGCTGACCATTTTACGGAATGCTGTGAATTCAGGGTTGCTCGGACAGGAAACGAGAGTCGGGATTTCAAGATACCGCATCCACATCACTTCACAAAGCTAACGAACCTGTGCGCATCCGCATTTCCCCGCCTCCTGAAACTCGGTTCAGCTTCGCCATTCGCCAGCAGCAGGCCCACTTACAGCACTTCTTATTCACGCGCGATCAGACCTGCTACAGTTTCGGGGAATCTTCCCCGGGATAGATCGCTGTATCACGAGCGTCTTCTGCTTACCTGCTGAAAACTGATATCAGCCATTTCTACCCATCTCTATACACACATGCCGTAGGTTGGGCCATCGATCCAAAGCTCCGTCAGAAACAGCACTGGAAGAACTCTAAGCTTTTGGGTAAGAAGATTGACCAGAACCTGATGGACTGGGATAAAAAGTTCAGTCAGGGCATTCCCATCGGGAATGATCTCTCATTCTTATTCGCCGAGATTGTGCTCGCCGCTGTTGACAAGTCTCTTGCAATCCCGACAGATCGTTGCTACCGCTGGTTTGACGATTACGAAGTTGCCTGTGATACGGAGATCGAAGCGCTGACAGTGCGCGAAGCATTCGAGAGCGCTCTTGCCCATTTCCGCCTTCGTCTAAACCCTCAAAAGACTAAAATCCTGCGCTTGCCCCAAGCAACGCAAGACGGCTGGCAGGACGCTCTCATTGAAGCTTCCGGAGGGAATCTTGGTCGTGAAAGAGAGATGATCAAGTATTTCGATCTCGCGTTCAGGTTGCGCTCCGATTTTCCTGAGGAGCCCATATTGTCTTTTGCTTTGGGTGTGTTGTTCCGGCTAGCAAAGCCCAATGATCGCGTGGGCCGCGTGGCGGAGAGTGCGATCTCGCAGGCGCTGCTCTGCGAACCGGGTTGTAGCCAGAAGGCGCTGTCACTCATTTCATATTGGAAACTGAATGGCTTTTCTATTGACATGAATCTGTTCCGCACTACCTTCGGGAAGCTTATACTTCAGTCGGTTCGCAAGGGCACGCACGACCTAATCTGGGGTCTGTCATTCTGTCTGGATAACGGCATCACGTTGGACGAAGAGCCGTCAGAAAAACTGCGAGAAGTAGAAAATGACCTCATCACACTCGTCTCGCTCCACATGCATCGAAAAAAACTCCTCGCGAAAAGCTACAACAAACGACTTATTGCGAGCCGTCTGAGACACGGAGACTTAGACAGGGAGCACTGGCTTTTGCTCTACGAAACGGCGCGGCACGGTTTCCTCAAGGGGTCCACGTCTATCGTCAACTCAAATATCCTCTTCAGCGAAATGCTGAAAGCCAAAGTGAGCTTCTACCAAATCCCCACATCATCATTTTCATACGTTGTCGCGCCTGGATGTGCTCCGCAATGGCTGATTCAGTCTTGGTTGCGGGAAGCGTCCAATACGAAGAAGCCGAAGTCGCAAAAGGTGCCAGATAAGCTGAGAAAAATTATAAAGCTATCAATAATGGAGAAGAATGGCGAAAAGATTTCTCCCAGCGATTTTCGTACGTTTTTACGCTTACATGATTTAAACCAGCAGACGGCGACTCCGACTGCACTCGCTGAGAACTACGGCGACTGAGATGAATCAAACGTTCCTGCTAACCGCCCTCCCCCCTCATAACCGTCCTCCCCGCCGTCTTCGCGCTCTGCCGAAGGCGAGATGCTCCTGCCTTTGCCCTTACCCTCGCTTTTGCTCTTGCTCCTGCCTTTGCCCTTACCCTCGTTCTTGCTCTTGCTCTTGCCCTTACCCTTGCTTTACTCTTGCTCTAAATAATTAGACCCACGCCCGCAGGGCGTCCCCTTGCCGCGCGCAGCGCCGGAGCGCAGTGAGGCTCCGCGAGCGTTCTCTGCGAGTGGAGTGGGTCCCGCGCTCAGGGCGCAGCCCGATTGCGCGGGTAGACGAAGCGACAAAAAATTCCTCCGCTCTTGCGAGGGCGCAGCCCGGTCGCGCGGGTAAACGAAGCGACAAAAAATTCCTCCGCCCTTGCCAAAGACGAAGCCACAAACTTCCCCTCAGCCAAATCTTGAGACCATCCCCCGCCGCCTAAACTCCCGCCCACTTCTCCCCGTCCCACCGCTTCACCAGCCGCGCCGGATTTCCCGCCACCATGCTCCCCGCCTCAAAGCTCTCCGTCACCACCGCTTGCGCTCCCACCACGCAGTGCGGCCCCAGCGTCACTCCCGGCAACACCACCGCGCGATACCCTAAAAAACTCCCCGCGCCAATCCGCACCGCGCCCTTGCTCCTCAACGGCTGCTGCATCATCAGCCCCGCTCTCGGGTCTGTCCCATGCTCCAGGTCCGTAATAAAAACCTGCTCCGCCAGCACGCACCCCGCGCCAATACTGATCTCCTCCATCGCCACCAGGTAAACATACCCGCCGATATACGCGTCATCGCCAATCTCAATCCGCGGCTTCATCCTCTGCGCGCCCCACCGCTCAATCGCCGCAATATATCCGTGCGGCTTCACCAGCACCCGCGCTCCCAGCCGCACGCACCCGTCTCCCTCCAGGTGCACCGGCCGCTGTATGTAACTCCGCGCCCCATACTCCACCCTGCCCGGATGCCACAACAGCGCCTTCACCGCCGCCTTCACGCTCTCCATCAAACCTCTCGCCCCGCCATCTCGCCCCTCACTCTACACCACCCCTCTCCGGTATCATCATCTCGCAGCCCTCACGCCCCGCATGGATATTCTCATCACCGGCGGCGCCGGATTCATCGGTTCCCACACCGCCCGCGCCCTGCTCGACCGCGGCCACTCCGTCCGCATCCTCGACAATTTTTCCAGTCAGGTTCACGGCCCATCCTCTGAACTCCCGCCCCTGCTTGCCGGCCTCGCCGGCACCTCGCCCGATCTCGCAACGAACCTCCGTCTCTTCCGCGGCGACATCGCCGACCCCCAGGTCCTCGTCCCCGCGCTTGAGGCAGCCGACGCTGTCCTCCACCTCGCCGCAGAGACCGGCACCGGCCAGTCCATGTACGAGATCACCCGCTATCAGCGCACCAACATCGGCGGCACTGCCCTCCTCTTCGAACTCCTCGTCTCCGATCGCCGGCGCTTCCCCGTCCGCCGCATCGTCACCGCCTCCTCCCGCGCCATCTACGGTGAGGGAGCCTACTCCTGCCCCACCCACTCCACCGTCTTCCCCTCCGCCCGCACTTCACAAGAAAAATCCGCCGCGCACTTTGACCCCGTCTGTCCGCTCTGCTCCTCCGCCCTCACCCCCGCGCCCACCGCCGAATCCGCGCCCCTCGCCCCCGGCTCCTTCTACGGCCTCACCAAGCAGGTGCAGGAGCAGATGACGCTCCTCTTCGGCCGCACCCTCTCCATCCCCGCCATCGCCCTCCGCTATCAGAATGTCTACGGCCCCGGTCAGTCCCTCGCCAATCCCTACACCGGCATCCTCGGCGTCTTCGTCAACTGCGCCCGCTCATCGCAGCCCCTCAACGTCTTTGAAGACGGCCAGGGAATCTCGCGACTTCGTCTTCATCTCCGACGCCGTCGCCGCTACCGTCGCCGCCCTCACCGTCCCCGCCGCGGATTTGCCCGCCCCCCAGCTCGCCATCAATATCGGATCCGCCGCAGCTACCTCTATCCACGAAGTCGCTACCCGCATCGCCACCCACTTCGCCCCCGCCACCGGCGGTCCCGTTCCCGTTCGCATCACCGGCGACTTCCGTGCGGGAGATATCCGGCACGCCACCGCCGACCTCACCCTCGCCCGCCGCGCCCTCGGCTACTCCCCCTCCACCGCCTTCCCCACCGGACTCGCCGCCTTCCTCGACTGGGCCTCCCAGTCTCCCGTCTCCGGTTTATCCTCCGGCAGTTACAAATCCTCGCTCGAAGAGATGCGCCAGAAGGGGCTCTTCCATGCCGGAAAATGAAGCCCCCGCCGCGTCTAAGAGAATCGGCATCGTCACCGTCACCTATAACTCCGCCAGGGTCCTCCCCGACTTCCTCCACTCTCTCTCCACGCAGACGCACGCCAATTTCCACCTCTATGCCGTAGACAACGCCTCCAGCGACTCCACCGTCGCCCAGCTCCACGCCTGGCAGCCGCCCCCCGACGCCGCCCTCTCCATCATCCGCAACTCCGACAATCATGGCGCCGCAGAGGGCAACAATCAGGGCATCCGCGCCGCCCTCGCCGACAACTGCCCCCTCGTCCTCTTCATCAATAACGATGTCTACTTTGAGCCCAGCCTGCTCGCCGAGCTCGTCTCCGCCCTCGATCATTACCCCTGCCAGATCGTCTGCGCCCGCATCTATTACGCCACCGCGCCCACCACCCTCTGGGCCGCGGGCGGAGAATTTCATCCCCGCTACGGCTATCGCAACATCCACCTCGGTCAGGATTGCCCCGACTCCCCCGCCTACGACATCGCCCGCCCCGTCACCTACGCCCCCACCACCTGCCTGCTCGTTGACCGCGATGTCTTCCGCCGCATCGGCCTCCTCGATCCCGCCTACTTCGCCTATCACGAAGACGCCGACTGGCTCCTCCACGCCGCCCGCGCCGGAATCACCATGTACTACCAGCCCTCCGCCCGCCTCTGGCACAAAGTCTCCAGCCTCTCCAACGCCGAGCCCTCCTTCGGCGAGGGCTACGGAGCACGCAACCGCGTCTACTTCCTCCGCAAAAATTTCTCCACCCCGGTTTCACTTTTCTGGAACGCGGCCTACCTCGCTCGCTACCTCGCCCGCTGGCTCGTCCGCACCGATTCCACTGCCCGCCTCCGCATCAAAGCCTCCGGCTGGATGCGCGGCTGGCGCATGCCTCTGCCTCCACGCCAGAAAAAATCCTCCGCCTCTTAGCTCTTCCCCGCTCCCATCTCCCCCATCACCTTCTTCAGCCCCCGCTCCCACGGCTCCATCCGCACCCCAAACTCCCTCTCCAACTTCCCGCAGTCCAGCCGGGAATTCAGCGGCCTCCGCGCCGCCGTCTCCCACTCCGCGCTCTTGATCTCGACCACCCGCACCCCCATCCCCGCCCGCACAAAAATCTCCCGCGCCAATCCCGCCCAACTCACCGCTCCCCCCGCCGTCGCGTGATACACGCCGCCCTTGCCTTCCTCCCACCGCTCCATCACCTGCACCGTCGCCCGCGCCAGCTCTTCCGCCGATGTCGGAGCCCCCACCTGGTCCTCCACCACCCGCACCTCGTCCCGCTCCGCGCCCACTCGCAGCATCGTCTGCACAAAATTTCTTCCCCGCGCCGCATACACCCAGCTCGTCCGCAGAATCACCGCCTCAACGCCGCTCCCCATCAGCGCCCGCTCTCCCTCCAGCTTGCTTCGCCCATAAACGTTCAGCGGATTCGCCGCATCCGTCTCCACATACGCGCCCTGCTTCTCTCCATCAAATACATAGTCCGTCGAATAATGAATCACCCGCGCGCCCGCCGCCTTCGCCGCCTCACCCAGTGCTCCCACGCTCTCTGCATTCACTCGCATCGCCAGCTCCGGCTCCGACTCCGCCCGGTCCACTGCCGTGTACGCCGCTGCATTCACCACCAGCTCCGGCCGATATCTCTCAACCGCCGCCCGCACCTCTGCCGGCTCGGCAAAATCCAGCTCGGCCCGCCCCAGCGCCGTCACCTCAAACCCATCTTGTTTTTGAATTCGCTCGGCGCGCAGCGCGATCTGCAACGCCCGCCCCAGCTGCCCGTCTTTCCCCAGCAGCAGCACCCGCATCAGAACACTCGCTCCGTCAGCATCGCCCGCAAATACGCGCCATATCCGCTGCTCGCCACATCCGCCGCCAGCCGCTCCACCTGCGCCGCATCTATCCATCCCGCGCGATACGCAATCTCCTCCGGACACGCCACCTTCAGCCCCTGCCGCTTCTCAATCGTTTGAATGAACAGCGCCGCCTCCAGCAGCGAATCGCACGTCCCTGTGTCCAGCCACGCCGTTCCCCGTCCGAGGATTTCAGTATGTAACTGTCCGTGTTGCAAATACCACGTGTTTACGTCCGTAATCTCCAGCTCGCCCCGCGCCGACGGCTTCATCTGCCGCGCTACCTCGACCACCTGCCGGTCGTAGAAATAAATTCCCGTCACCGCGTACCGCGACTTCGCCTTTGCCGGCTTCTCCTCGATCGAAACCGCCCGCCGCTCCCCATCAAACTCCACCACCCCATAGCGCTCCGGGTCCTTCACCGCGTAAGCGAAAATCGTCGCGCCCCCGCCGCCGTTCCCCGTCTTCTCCGCCGCCTCTCGCAGCGTCTTCTGCAGCTCTCCGCCGTGAAAAATGTTGTCGCCCAGCACCAGCGCGCACGGCCCTCCATCCAGAAACTTCTCCCCGATTAAAAATGCCTGCGCCAGCCCCTGCGGCTGCGCCTGCACCCCATACTCAAACTTCATCCCCCACTGCTCGCCCGTCCCCAGCAGGCTCTTAAACCGCTCCGTGTCCGCGGGAGTCGAAATGATCAACACCTCCCGCAGTCCCGCCAGCATCAGCGCCGCCAGCGGGTAATACACCATCGGCTTGTCATACACCGGCAGCAGCTGCTTGCTCACCGCATGCGTTACGGGATAGAGCCGCGTCCCCGATCCTCCCGCCAGCACGATCCCCTTCACGCCGGCCTGCCTTCCAGCCGAGGCTCCCGCGCGCCGTAATTTGTCTCTATCCAGTTACGATATTCCCCGCTCGTCACGCTACCCACCCACTCCGCGTTATCCAGATACCACTCAACCGTCCGCCGCAGTCCGCTCTCCAGCTTCTCTGCTGGAGCCCATCCCAACTCCCGCTCCAGCTTCCCCGCATCCATCGCATACCGCCGGTCATGCCCCGGCCTGTCCTCTACAAATTCGATCAGCCGCGAATGTTTTCCCTTCCCATCCGGCCGCAACTCATCCAGCAGCCCGCACAATGCCTCCACCAGCTCAAGGTTCGTCCGCTCCCCGCCCCCGCCTGCGCCGACGTTATACGTCTCCCCCACTCGCCCCCGCTCCAGCATCATCCGCAGCGCCGCGCAATGGTCCCCCACATACAGCCAGTCCCGCACATTTTGCCCATCGCCATACACCGGCAGCCGCTCGCCCTTCAGCGCCTGCAAAATCATTAGCGGGATTAGTTTTTCCGGAAACTGCCGCGGCCCGTAATTGTTCGAGCAGTTTGAAATCACCACCGGCACTCCGTACGTATGAAAATACGCCCGCGCCAGATGATCGCTCGCCGCCTTGCTCGCCGCATACGGAGAATTCGGCCGGTACGCCGTCTCCTCGGTAAACGCCGCCTCATCCGCCCCCAGCGACCCATACACTTCGTCCGTTGACACGTGCACGAAACGAAACTTCTCTCCCACCTCCGGCTGCGCGGCTAGATACTCCCGCACCGCCTCCAGCAGCACAAACGTCCCCCGCACATTCGTGTCGAGAAATACCTCCGGCCCCGCGATAGACCGGTCCACATGGCTCTCCGCCGCAAAGTGCACCACCGCTCCCACGCGATGCTCCCGCAACAGCCGCGCCACCAGCGCTCCATCGCGTATGTCCCCATGCACAAATTTGTAACTTGGATTGTCTTTTATTGCCGCCAGGTTCCCGGCATGCCCCGCATACGTCAGCGCGTCCAGGTTCACCACCGGCCCCCGCCTCTGCTCCACCCACTCCAGCACGAAGTTTGAGCCGATAAATCCGGCCCCGCCCGTTACCAGCAGCGCCTGCGCCTCTGCAGTCGCGTTCCCTTGCTTGTTCACTGCGGTCCCGTTCTCCCCGGCCCCGTTCTCTCCCGCCCCGCTCATTCCTGCCCGCGCAGCGCCCCGCGCAACGCGTCCATCTTCCCCCGGCCTTCCGGCGAAGCCTTCAGGTTCCGCCACGCCTGCCGCATCACTGCCGCAAACACGCCGAAGAAAAATCCTACAATCGCTCCCACGATCACTATCAGCGTGCGCGGCAATCCCGACGGCTTGTCCGGCGGAGTCGCCGCATCAATCACCTGCACCAGCGGCGCCGAACGCGCTTCATCCATCTCCGCCGCCTCCAGCTGCTTCAACAGCGCCTCGTACAGCGTCTCGTGATACCGCACGTCCCGCGTCGCCCTTATATATTCCAGCGTCGCTGCCGGAACCGCCTTCGGCCCAATGTTCCCAATCTCAGGGTTAGGATTTTCCTCCCCCTCCAGCTTGTCCAGCTCCGCCTGGTCGCCCGCGATCTCTGACCGCAGCCGCTGCACGTCCGGGTTTTGCTCCGTCGCCGCCGTCAGCAACGACTGCAGCTCGATCCGCGCCGCCGCCATCCGCCCCTTCAGCGATTCAATCTGCCCGATCACTGCCGACGCCTGTCCGCCCAGCACGATCACGCCGGTCCGCTTCTCCGTCTCCTCCAGCGCAAACTCCGCCTTCGTCAGCGCCTCTTTCTCCTCTTCCACCTGCTGCTTGAAAAAGAGCTTCCGCTGCGCCGCATCCGTCAGCGCCATGTTCGCCATCACCGCGTGCATCGAGGCCACATACTCGTTCGCGATCGCCGCCGCTCGCTTCGGGTCAGGATCAGTTACCGTTACCCCGATCAGTCCCGCGCGGTCCACATCAAACGTTGTCCGCGATTCCAGCTCCGCCCGCGCCGAGCTCAGCAGCTTCTTCTTATAGACCGTCTGCAGGTCCTGGTTCTTCACCACATAATCGCCGATCGTCCGGCCCTTCATCACCGATGTCCAGAAATCTTCCGAGCTCTTGAACGTCACGCCCTCTGACGACGACAGCGCCGAGCTTAAATCGGCGATGGATCCGCCCATGCCTCGCGACGACTGCTCCTGCGGCGGCAACAACAGCACCTCCGCCTTGTACATCTTCGGCGTCATCAGCGCATAGATCACCGCCAGCAGCACAAACGCGAACGTCACCCACAGCACCAGCCGCTTCTGCTTCGCTACCACCAGCGCGAGATCAAAGATCGCTATCCGCCGCGGTGGCTCGGGATCAGCCAGCCACGGACCATCCGTCTCCGCCATTACCCGAGGCTGTTCTGTCGTTGCCATCCTGCTCGCCTGCTCTCCCCGCCTGCTCCCCGGCCCGCTCTCCTGGCCCGCTCTCCCGGCCCGCTCTCCTGGCCCGCTCTCCCGGTCCGGTTACGTTGCCTGATTATTACAGAAACACGCGATTGCATTCACTCCGCTGCCTGCCCCCGCTCTTCACCCGCATCTACCCGCATTTCTCCGCCGCCCGCCCCCGCTCATTCCTGCCCCCGCAGCACCGCGCCCAGCACCCGCCACTTCCCGCCGACCTGCCTCTCCCGCCACCTCTGCCGCATCACCGCCGCAAGCACGCCGAATAAAAATCCCACCATCGTTCCGCCCAGCACTATCGCGCTTCGCGGCACCCCCGACGCATGGTCCGCCGGGATCGCAGGATCAACTATCTGCAGCACCGGCGCCGCCTTCGCCTGATCTAAATCCGCCGCCTCCAGCTGCCGCAGCAGCTCCCGGTAGACCCACTCGTGATACTGCACCTCGCGCGCCGCACTCATAAACTCCCGGGTCGCTGCCGGAACCGCCCTCGGCCCTACATCCCCAACCGCCGGCGCAGGATTCTCCTCCGCCTGCACCTTCTCCAACTCCCGCTCGTCCCCTGCAATCTCTGACCGCAGCCGCTGCACGTCAGGATTTTGCTCCGTCGCCGCCGTCAGCAACGACCGCAGCTGCACCTGCGCCGTAATGATCCGCTCCTTCAGCGATCCAATCCGGCTCACATCTGCCGACGCCTGCCCTCCCAGCGAGATCACCCCCGTCCGGGTCTCGGTCTCCTTCAGCGCTTCCTCCGCCTTGCTCAACGCTGCCTTCTCATCCGCTAACGCCTGCCCGAAAAATTCCTTGCGCGACGCCGCATCCGCCAGCGCCATCTCCCCCATCACCTGGTGCAGCGAGTTCACATAACTGTTCGCGATCGCCACCGCTCTGTTCCGGTCAGGATCTTTCACCGCCACTCCGATCAGTCCCGCGCGGTCCACATTAAAAGTTGTTCGCGACGCCAGCTTTGCCCGCGCCGCCGTCATCTCCTTCTCCTTGTAAACCTCCTGCAAGTTCTGGTCCTTCACCACCATCTCCCCAATCGTCCGCCCCTCCATCACCGTCGCCCAAAAATCTTCCGACGTCTTGAACGTCACTCCGGACGATGACGACAACGCCTTGCTCAGGTCCTGCATTGACCCGCCCATCCCATACGAGGGCTTCTCCTGTGAAGGCAGCACCACCACTTCGGACTCATACATCTTCGGAGTCGCGACCGCATAGATCACCGACAGCACTAGAAACCCGAGCGTCACCCCCAGCACCAGCCGCTTCTGTCGCGCCACCACCAGCACCAGCTCAAACAGCCTCTCCCGCCACGGCAATCTCGGCCGCGCCACCGCACTCCCCACCCACGCTGCATCCGTCTCTGTCCCCAGCCAGCGTAGCCATCGCTGCTCCTTCATCACTCGCGGAGCATTCCCCAGCGGCATCAGGCTCAACGCAATTCCGCTCGCCAGCCACGGATAAAACAAGGTGATCTGCGCCCCGAATATGTGCACCAGCGGCTGACACATCGCCAGCGTAAACACCAGCCGGTGCGCCCGCGTTCGCCGCGCTCGCCACACCGCATACAACATCAGCCCATACAGCAGCGCCAGCACCGGCAGCCCCAGCTCTGCCGCCGTCGCCACAATCCCCACCCCCGGCAAATCGTAGTAGCGGTCCGGCCACATGATCCCCAGGTATTCCGGGTCGTTCCGCATCACCGGATAATTCCCGAACCCAATCCCCGTCACCGGATGCGCCTTGATCATCCGCGGCACCACCACCGCCCCCGCCACCCGCCCATATGCGATATTCGGGTCCCGCGGATTCATTCGCACAATAATCTCGGCCGACTTCTGCAGCTTCGTCGCAATCCGCCACAGCGTCGGCACGTCAAACACAAACCACGCCGCTGCCCCCACCACCGTGATCCCGATCAGGCTGATCACCTTCTGCTTCACATTGTTCGAAAGAAAAATATTGATCAGCAGCATCACCAGCGCGCACACCGCCGCCGCCTTCGACCGCCCTGAATAAAACGACCCCGCCAGCGTCAGCGTGATTACCAGCCCCTGGGTCTTCGTCAGCTTGCCTCGCACCCACAGCATCCGCGCCACGATCGCCACCGTCACCAGATACAGGCCCCACGGCCCTCCTTCAGGAAAGCCCCCCTGCCCCCGGTGCTCCGCGCCATTCGTCGTGATCGCCAGCTTGGTAAAGCCGTAAAAGAAATATCCCAGGAACGTCAGCCACCCGCTCACCACGCCCGACCACATGTAGACCTTCATGCCGTAGTCTCTGAGCCGCGAATCCCGCCGCATCAACTCCGCCGCATACAGCGCGTAAAAAACCACCAGCGACAGCTCCACCCACCGCGAAATCACCGGCAGCATCCGCGAGTGAATAAAAAACGGCCCATACATTGGCGGATACACCGGCAGCCGCAACGACAAAAATCCAAACGCCAGCACCAGGAACATCGCGATCCCATACCCGATGCCCGGCCGTATCCACAGTCCCCGCGGCTTTACCTCCAACCGCCCGCGCAGCGCGATCCCCATCAATAGATAGAGCATGTGCAGCAGCATGAACGCTTCGACAAACTGCACGTTCGCCATTTTGAGGTTGGGAAAGCCGACAAACACGCACAGCATCCAGATCACAAATCTGTGGTCCGGCTTCCCCGGGCGCTCTGCTATAAAGCGCCTCGTGTCCGATCTTTTTCGTTCGCTGCGGTTTTCAGCCGGCGTCCCTGTCGCCGCCGGCGCTCCGGTCGCCACCAGCGTGCCCACTCCGCGCCTCTACTTCAGCGCCGTGATTGCCGCCGCGGCCAGCGCTAGGGTTGAGAAGACGCCGGAATATTGCAGGAAGATCGCCAGCTGCGACGGCTTGATCAGCTTCTGCGGTACCACCACCGCGTCGCCCGGATTCATCGCCTCCGAATCAAAGCTCGACAGCAGCTTGCCTGAACTGAAGCTCTTGCTCAGCACCGACCCATCCGCCCTCACGATGAACTCGTGACTCGGGTCTCCCAGCCGCGTCGGCCCTCCCGCCTCACGCAAATATCCGCCCGCCTTGCGCCCCTGCTCGAATAAAAATGAGCTCTGGTTATAAACCGATCCCAACACCAGCACGCTCGACGGCATTGAAGGAATCACCAGGTGGTCCCCATCCTCGAGCGGTATCGCCGGCAGCGCGCTCACCTCGTGATCGTCCGGCTGCACGTTCAGCACAATCCGGCCCGTCGCCTTCAGCGCCCGCAGTTGCGCAATCGCCGCCGCCTGCTGCTGCTGCACCACCGCTCCCGCTGCCGCTCCGCCGGTCGTCTCTACTTCGGTCTGCACTGCGGACTGCGACAACTCCGCCGCCAGCTGGTTTACATATTCGTTCAGCCGCGCCTGCTGCTGCAGCCGCACGCTCTCCCGGCTAAATGCCGTCCCATACAAATACGCGTTGGGCGTCAGTCCCCCCGCCCGGTTCACCACCTCCCGCAGCGTCTCGCCCGGCCGCACGCTATATGTTCCCGCGTACTTTACCTCGCCCTCGATGCGCACAAACCGCGTCTGCTCCTGGCGCGGTACCCGTATGTCCGCCTGCGAAAATACCGTCACCACGTCCCCGGGCTCTAACTGCAGGTCCTGGCTTCCGTCGTGCTCCTTCACCAGCCGTCCCAGGTCAAAAGGAATCAGCGTCGTCTGCAATGTCTGCGGATCCGTCCGCTCAATCACCGCGTACGCCCAGTCAATCGGAGGAGCCGGCAGGTCCACCAGATTCTTCGCCGGAAAATTCTGCGGCAGCGGCGGCGCCGATCCGGCCGCCGTCGTGTTCCCTGCCAGGTTCTGCTGCTGCGTGTTGTCGCTGTAGTTCGGCCCGATCGTTCCTTCCGACCCCGTCGCGTTCGCCCCCAGCTGCCCGTTCAGATACGGCCCGTTGTTCCCGTTGCCGTTCTGCAGGTTGCCGTTCCCGCTGCCCTGGCTCTGATTCTGGTTCTGATATTGTCCCTGCGGCGCCTCGTTGGTGTCGTAGGTCGCGCCGCTGTAAGGGGCGTTGTTTTCCTGCCCGTACTGCCCGTTGCCGTAGCGCTGCCCACCTGCGTTCTGGCCGTTGTCCCCGTTCTGTCCCGGGGGAGCCGTAGCGTTCCCCGCCGCATACTGCGCCCTCTGCTGACGCCTCTGCTCCACTTCGTTTCCGCTCACCACATACTGCTGGTACCGCGGCTGCGTGTCGGTATACGGGTTCTGCACCGGCAGCGGTTGATAATCCAGCACCGGCAGTCCCAGCCGCGCCCGCTGCTTCCAATAGTCCCGCGTCAAAAGGCTCTGTGCGTCTGGGATCAGGTCGCTCAACTTCATCCCCGCCTTCCACGCATACCGTCCCGGATTGGCCACGTTCCCCCGCAGCACAATCGCGTTGTCAAACTTCGGCACGATAGAGAACACCCGCAGCACGTCTCCGCCGCGAATCGGGGTCCCCTGTCCCGCCGTGTCCAGCGCAATGTTCTCGATCAGCCGCGTCTTCCCCGCATCAATCCGCTCCAGCTCCGCCTGCCCCGTCGAGGCCGTCGCCGTCATCCCGCCCGCCAGCGCCAGCAGCTCGCCCACCGTCTTCTCGTTCCGCAGCTCATACACCGCTGCCCGGTCCACGCTGCCAAACACCGCCACCTGCGGCCCCGCGCCGGGATAGAAAATCACATCCTGCGGCTGCAACGCCGCGTCCTGCCCCATCGCGCCCTTCAGCAGCAGGTCATAGAGGTCCAGGTGCGTCACTATCACGCCGTTCCGCCGCAACTCAACGTCGCGCATCGAGCCCATTGCCGCCGGCCCGCCCGTCGCAAACACCGCATTCAGCAACGTCGTCAGCGAGCTGATCGTATACACGCCCGGCCGCCGCGCATCCCCGACCACATAGACCTGGATCGTCCGCAGCTGCCCCAGGTTCGCGTTCAGGTCGAAGTTGCGAAAGTATTTCCCTATCTGCTGCTGCAAAAACTCCCGCAGCTGCGAATACTTCATCCCCGCCACCCGCACCGACCCCACTCGCGGAATGTCTATCTGCCCCGCCCGGTCTACCGTCAGGTGTACGTCAAAATTTATCTGCCCCCACGCCTGCAGCAGCACCTCGTCCCCCGGCCCGATCACATAATCCTGCGTCACCGGAACGTTCAGCACCGGCGCAAACGTCGTCGGCACCGTCTGAAACAGGTTCGCCCCAAACAGCGGCAGCCACACTCCCGTCGCGTCCCCTACAAACCGCTGAAACTCCGTCGGCTGCTGCGCCCGAAACACATACTGCGGCATCCCCCGCTCCGGCTCATATCCACCGTTGATCTGGTATTGCGACGGCGGCTGCTGAAATTGAAATTGCTCCCGCCCATACTGCGATCCGCCTGCCGGAACCCCGCCGTTCCCCCCCGACCCCCCGCAATTCGCCAGGTCCGGGTCCGTGCACTGCCCCGACTGCTGGTTCTGCGTCGTCTCCCGCTGCTGCTGCATCAAGGTCGCAGCATTATTCGTGTTTTGAATTCCGAATTCTTCCAGCTGCCCGCTTGCCGTCCCGCCTAGCGCCGTCATCAGTCCGGCGCCGCCCAGTATTCCGCCCGCCACCAGCAGGCCCAGCTTCCGCAGTGCCGCCCTCTGGCCGCGCATCTTTGTGGATTTGAGAATCTCTGCAGCTCTAAGAATTTGTGGGATCAACGCAGGCATCATCCATGCGCCGCCTCATGCCGGGCAGCGAATTCCTCACTCGGGGAACACCCCTGAATCTATCACACGCTCCCCGCTTTTCTCCCCCGCCGTCACCTCCGCCCCTGCCCATCCCCCGCCGCCCCATTCCTTACCAGCACCTTCCCCCCGCTCGCCTCCATCATCACCATCCCCGCCCCCAGCAAACTCTCCAGCCGCGGCATCTCGCCCGCCTTCGCCACCAGGTAATATCTCCCCGGCCCCGCCCACAGCTCCTTCAACTTCGCATCATCTATAAATACCGCCGGAACCCCCGGCGCATTCGACCCATACTCAAAGTTGTTCCATCGCCCATTCAGCAGCAGCTCCGGTCGCCCGGTATAAAACGCGATGGACGAAAACGTGTAGTAGTGGTGGTCCACAATCACCTCGCCCGGCTCGCTCGCCAATATCCGCTCCGCCATCCCCCGCGACGACAGCAACGGGTCAAACCGCACCATCGCCAGCCGCGCCCCGAAGAAGAACACCACCATCATCACCGCCGCCGCCATGAATGCCCGCGCGTCCCGCCCCCGCATCTCCTCCCCACCCACCGCTCTCTCCCCCGCCCCACTCACCTTCCGCCCGCCCCACCACGCACTCGCCGTCCCCGCCGCCCCCAGCAAAAATGCCGCCGCCGCAATCCCGAGCGGTGCCCGCAAATACGCAAAAGAATCCAGCGTCAGGTCCATCATGTGTCCCATTGACAGCGAATACACCTTGGGATGGCTCGACAACGCCGCAGAAATATCTCCCGGCGTCGGCACATGCCCCACCGCCACCAATATCCCCGCCGCCGCCAGCCCCGCCAGCCCCGCAATCACGCTCAGCACCCGCGTCCCGCCGCGCACCCAGCTCCCGCCCGCAGCCATCGCCGAACCCAGCAACAACGCCAGCGCCGGATAGCACGGCATCGAGTAATACTCCTGCGTCGTTGAAAAGGTGAAGAACACCAGCACGAATCCCGTCCACAGCAACGCCAGCAGCCGCGTCCGCCCGCCCCGGTCCACCGGCTTATACGACAGCCGCGCCACCGCTCCCAGATACACGCTCCAGGGAAACAGCCAGATCAAATGAAACAGCCAGAACCACACCCGCGGCACCGTGTTGTAATCCCGCGGATAACGCAAATTCAAAAACCGCAGCAGCTGCTCATTAATAAAGTAGAACCACAAAAAGCCGTGATAATGCCCCGGCTCGCTCCTCAGCGTCCACGCAAACCATGGCGGATTTCGGACCATCGCCATCACATGCCACGGCGCCGCAATCAGCAGCAGCAGCGCCAGCCCTGAAAAAACATGCAGCCGCCGCCAGCTCTTCCCCTTCAGCAGTTGCCCCGTCGCCAGCAAATACAGCAACCCCGCCGCTACCGGAAACACCATCCCCACCAGGCTCTTCAGCAATAATCCCAGCGCCAGGCTCGCCCACATCACCCACGCCCACGCCAGCGGATGCGCCTCCTCCTCATCCAGCGCCCGCAAAAATCCCCACATCGCCAGCGCTATCGTCAGCGTCAGCATCACGTCGGGAATCAAGATTCGCGTGAACAGCCACAGCCCGATGCACGTCGCCATCACCAGCCCGCAGTAGAATCCCGCCCGCCGCCCAAACGCCCACCGCCCAAACAGCGCCGTCAGCCACGCCAGCCCAATCGCGCTCAACGCAATCGGAATCCGCGCCGCCCAGTCATGCACTCCAAAAATTTTGTAGCTCGCCGCGATCAGCCAATACACCAGCGGAGACTTCTCGAAATACACCACTCCGTCTATCCGCGCCGTCACCCAGTCGCCCGACGTCAGCATGTTCCGCGCAATCTGCGCCTGCACCGCGTCCACATCGTCCATCAGAGAAGGCGGCGAAATTATGCTCGTCAAATAAATTGCCGCCGCGATCAGCAGCACCACCGCCAGAGAGACGTCCCACCGCCTCTCCTCTCTCTCATTCACCAAACGTCCCGCTCCTGTCCCGCAAATCGTTCTTCAGAATTCGCTCCCCTGCGCTTCGCTCTTCCCCACTCACCCCTGCATCCCTTGTTCCGCCCTCATCCCCACGCTATCCTCACGAGGAATGTCTTCCTCCGCCACCAGCCTCATCATCGCCCTCAGTATTGTAAGTTTTTTCGCGATTTTGTTTCTGGATCTCCGCCGCCGCCGCATCTCCCCCTCCTCCATCTTCCGCCTCCCCCTCCTCGCCGGACTCGACCTCCTCCCCCCCGCCGTCATCGCCGCCCTCTCCCTCGCCCTCGCTGCTTCCCTCATCCCCGTCGCCGCCGCCACGGGAGTCATCCCCGTCCGCTCCCCCGCCCTCCTCGCCCTCCTCTTCTGCGCCATCATCTTCCCCCTCCTCTGGCAGGAAGGCCGCCGGCAAATTCAGTTTCAGCGCCCCAACGGCCTCCTCTTCGCCGAGTGGTTGATCGCTTTCGGCGTCCTCCGCATCATCCTCGCTTTTGTCTTCGCGCCCCCCGCCTCGCCGTCCACCCCCGGCCACAGCCTCCTCCTCCACGCCATCCTCTTCGCCCTCCCCTCACTCATCGTGGGAGCAGCGCTCGTCATCGCCGTCGTCCCCCCCTTCCTTAAAAAATACGAAGGCCTCCGCATTCTCGAACGCCTCAAAGAACGCTCCGGCAACGATCCGCAGTTCCTCCAGCCCGAGTCCACTCCCCCAACTCCGGAGTGCCCGCAGCCCGGGCTTTGGAAAATGCTCGACTCCCAATCCACCGAGCTCGAGGTCCTCGACTTCCTCACCGCCCTCGTCGTCACCATCAAGCCGCGCCTGATCGTCGAGACCGGCACCTTCCTCGGTTACGGAACCCTCGCCCTCGCCGAAGGCCTCCGCCAAAACGGCTTCGGCAAAATCATCACGATCGAATTTGACCCCGACATCCGCGCCCGCGCCCTCGAGCGCTTCGCCGGCTCAGGACTCGCCCCCTTCATCGAGTCCCGCCTCGAGTCTTCCCTCGACACCGTCATTGACGGATCCATTGACCTCTTCTTCAGCGACAGCCACCTCGCCAACCGCGAGGCCGAGATCCGCCGCCTGCTCCCCCAGCTCGACCCCCGCGGCGTCCTCATCATTCACGACGCCAGCTCTCACTTCAAAATCGTTCGCGAAGCCGCCCTCCGCCTCGAAGCCGAAGGCCTCATCTCCGCCGTCCTGCTCTCCACTCCCCGCGGAGTCGTCGTCGCCCAACGCCGCGCCGGCCGCGAATAAATCGAACACGTCACCGCCGTCACCTCCGACATGTGCGCCGCCGCCTCGAACTGCTGCTCCCCGAACTGCCGCTCCCCGTACTGCGGCTCCCCGTACTGCCGCTCCCCGCCCCCGTTCATCTCCCCGCCCCAGCCGTCACTCCCCCGCGCCCCTTGCCAGCCTCCCCCCGCCCACGCCCACTGCTCTCTCTTTCGCCGCCGCTCGCTCGCCGGCGCCCCATTCCCCTGCGCCTGATTTTCCTCCGGAACCCGCGCCGCTACCGACTCCGCCTCCTCCCGCCGCCGCGCGTCTTCCTGCGCCCGCTCCGCCCTCCATCGCTCCTCATACGCAATCCATCCCTCTTCAATTGCGTGTCCGGATTTCACTCTCCCCGGCTTCTCCCGCACCAGCTTCTTCCGCACCAGCTGCAACGGCCGTCCCCGCATCGCCCCGAACCGCCGCGCCACCCTCTGCGCCCAATTCCTGCACCGCCGCCTCACTCCACCACCAATGTCGCTGTCATAGCTGATCCCTTTCCTGGCCCGTCGTCCATTCCGTTGCCCGCATCGTTCCGCCCCGATTGGCCCATCCCCGCTCTTCCACTTACTGTTCCGCGCTTCCCCGTTCCGTCTTTCCCTGCTGCAACACTTGTCGTTCCAGTCGCCACCCCCGTCGCATCGCCACCCCCGTCGCCAACACCGAAAACGTATACGTCCCCCGCGCCACCACCGCCCCCGGCACAGCACCCGACCCGCATCCCGCATTCCCCACCGCCATCACCATCGCCAGCAACAGCAACCTCCCCATCCACCCCCTTCGCCGAATTCTTCGACCTTCCCCTCTGCCGCTTCCCCGCCGCCACCACCGCCACCTCCACCCCAGCGGCAGCAGCAGCACCATCCATCCCCACTCGACCCTGCCATTGCTCTCGCTTCTGCTCTCACTCCGCCTTCTCAACCCCGCCCTCACATCCGGCCCCGTCGCCACCGTCACCCACACGCTCACCATCCCGCTCTGCGCCGTCAGCGGCAATCCCTGCGGCCCCGCACATGTCGCCCCTGCAGGAAGCCCCGTGCAACTCACCGACACCGTCCCCGCAAATCCCACATCCTGCAACCACAGCGCGTAACTCGCCGTCTGCCCCTGAGGAACAGCAGCCACCGGGGCCTGCCCCGCAGCCCACCCCAGCGTGTTTCCCGCCCCCGTCAACTCTGCCGTCACGCTCGTACCCAACCCGCTCGCCGCCACCGTCAGCGTCCCCGCATCCGGCCCCGACACACTCGGAGTAAACGTCACCGCTACCGTGCAGCTCCCCCCTGCCGCCAGCACCCCGCAGTTCGTCGTCACCGCATAATCATTGGTCCCCGGCGTCACATCCGTCGTCGTCACACTGGTCACCGTGTCCGCCGCCGTCCCCATATTCGTCACCGTCATCGTCTGCGCCGCGCTCGTCTGCTGCAGGTCCTCATAGCCAAAGTCCAGCGACCCCGGCGTCAGCACCAGCACCGGCGTCCCCACTCCCGTCCCGCTCAACCCGCTCGTCACCGTTTGAAAAGGAGTCACCACCGTCAGCGTCCCCGTCCGCGCCCCGTTCTGTGTCGGCACAAACGTAACCGCAATTGCGCATTCGCTGTTCCCTGCCACCGACGCCCCGCAGCTGCTCACCGCCGCGAAATCTCCCGAAGCCGTCACCTGCATAATCTCCGCCGGCTCATCTCCCGCATTAGTCACCGTCGCCGTCTGCGCCCCACTCCTCGCCCCAATGTCCGTCGCCGCAAATGTCATCGTCGCGGGAGTCAGCCCCACACTCGCCGCCGTCTGCCCCGTCCCCCTCAGCGCCAGCGTCTGCGTCCCCGCCGAATCCGTCACCGTCAGCATCCCCGTCCTTACCCCGCTCGCCGTCGGCGAAAACGTCAGCCCCAGCGTGCATCCCGTCTCCGCCCCCAGCGTCGCCCCGCAAGTGTTCGCGCTGATTGCGAAATCCCCCGTCACCGCGTAGCTCCCCAGCGTCACCGCCGTCTCCCCTACATTCGCCAGCTCCACATCCACCGCCGCGCTCGTCTGCCCCACCGTCCCATCGCCGAAATTCAGCGTCCCGCTTGGCGAAATCACTATCTGCTGCGCCTTCTCCCCCGTCCCCGTCAGCGTCGCCGGACCCAGCTGCCCACTCAGCGCCCCGCCCGCCACATTCCCATACGCCGTCATCGTTCCCGTCCGCGTCCCCACCGCCGTCGGCGCGAATATCACCGCCACCACGCAGCTCTCGCCCGCCGCCACACTCGCGCCCACGCAGTCATCCGTCTCGCTGAAGTCGCCCGCCATCGCGACGCTCGTCACCTCCAGCGCATTTGTGCCGGTATTAGTTACAGTTATGTTCTCCGCCGCGCTCACCGTGCTTACCGCCTGCGACCCGAATGTCAGCGCTACCGGAGCCAGCGTCCCCGTCGTCCCCTCCGCCACCGTCCCCGTCGCCAGCCCGATCTGCCACACCCCCCGCCCATGCGTCGCCACCCGCAACAGCCCCACCTCGTCCCCATCCGCCTCCACCGCCAGCACTGGCGAATTCGGCAGGCCCGCGCCATACACCTGCCAGCAATCCTCCGCCGCGCACTGCCCGATCGCCTGCGTGAAATAAACCCCCGTGTCCATCGCCACATACACCGTGTTCGCGTCGTTGGGATCAACCGCCAGCCCATTCGCCGGAACATCCGGCAGGTTCGAGCTCACGTTCAGCCAGTGCGCCCCAAAGTCCACCGACCGATACACCTTCGGCACGCTGAACCCGTTGCCTCCCATCCCCGCCACCGTCGCATACACCGTCCCGCCCGTCGGATCGTGCGCATCCGCCGTCACGCTCGACACGCCAAACTCGCCCAGGTTGAATATCCCGCCATTCGCGAAGTCATTTGTAACCGGACTTAGCGCAATATCCGTCCACGGCACGCTCCCGCTCGCAGTATCCGCACTCACTGTTACAAATAGGTGCCCCGCATTCGCTGTCGCCGGACTTGCCAGCCCCGCCATCCCCGCATAAATTACCTGCGACCCGCTCGCCGTCTTCCCCCCACCCGCCGCCAGGCTCTCGATCATCGTGTTCCCGTTGCACTCCGCCCGCGTGTCCCCATCGAGAAACGGGCTCAGCACATTCCCCGCTCCCCATCCCACCCCCGTCGCCGGACCGCGCCACACCCGGCACGTCCCCACAATCATCTGGCTCTCCGCCCCGCCCGCCACCGCATCTAATAAGTAGGGAGCGTGCTCCAGCGCCTCATCCCCCGCCACCTCGTCCGCACCGATCGCCGTCGCAAAGTCCCCCGCCCCGCATCCCGCCCCCAGCGTGCATCGCGCAATCTCCACTCCCGGCCCGGCCGTTGCATACTCCACCCCTCCCGCCGAATCCACCGCCACCCTGCCGCCCTCGCCCCCCTCCACCTGCGGCCACGCCGTCCCGCCACTTCCCTGAGCTTCTGGCTTCATCGGTTCTGCTCGGTTCCTTCGCGCGCCAGCCCCGCTCCCACCCCCTGCCGTCCGCCCGTCGCCCCCACTCCCCGTCCCCGCCGTCCCCAACGCCGCCGCTCCCGCCAGCACCACCCCGGCCTCCGCACTCGATCCCGCCACACTATTCGTCAGCGCCAGCGATCCCAGCCCCCCGGCCGTCCCGCCATTCAGGTTCTTGAAATCCCCCGTCGCGCATCTCCCCGCAAAAGCACCGTCGCGCCACAACCCGCCCTCGCCCGCCACAAACAGTCCCGCGCCCACCCCGCTCCCCACCACCGCCAGCGTCCCCTTGACCACCGCCGTCCCCATCCCCGTCCCGCACGCCGTCTGCCACGCGCATCCGCTCGAAACCTGGCACGCCGCCAGCCCCTGCCCGCCCGCCAGCAGCCCCACCCCGCCCTTCCCCATCACCGCCGCCAGCGCAAGATAGTCCAGACCCCCCGCGATCTTCCCGCCCCCGTCCTCCAGCGCCACCGTATCTATCTGGCTGCCAAATGTAACCGGGTTTGCGCAATTCCCGCCCTGCTTCCCGCACACGTCCCGCCACATCCCCCGGTCCGCGCCCGCCGCGTCCACATACCACGCATACATATCGCCCGACACCGGCTCCACCACCAGCGCCGCCTGCGCTATCGGGCACGTCGGCGACCCCGCATACCCCGGGTCCGTCGGACACACCCCCGCACTCCTCGCCAGCTGCGGCCCCGGCTGGTTCCCCACCCGCATCCACGTCACCCCATCGGGCGACGAATACACGCCGTGATACTCCACCACCGCGAAAAATCTCTGCCGCGCCGCGTTCCACACCACCGCCAGCGCCGAGTTCCCGTCATACCCCGGCTCATACTGCGACTCCGCCCACTGCACGATCTGCTCCCCGCCTTCGCCATCCGCGTCCTCGACCGTCGCGATCCCCCACGTCGCCCCCGCATCCAGCGACACAAACAGTCCCCGCACGCTCGCCCCATACAGCACCGCGTTCACCGCCGCTGCCTCGCCCGCCGTCCCCACCGCCGCCACCACCGTCCCCGGCGTCGTCCCGCTCCACGCAAATCCGGCAAAGCCCTCGCCTTTGAATTCGTGGTTCCCCGCCACTCCATCCTTCGAGCCCGCCACCAGCGCCCAGCTCGCCCCGTTGTCTACGGACCGCAGCAGCCCCTCGCCGTAATATGCATCGCTCAGCCCGCTCGCCTCCCCCGTCCCCGCCAGCACCACCCCCGTCCCCCCCGGCTGAATCGTCACCGCGCCCACACTCAGGCTCGCCGTCGAAATCTCCCCACTCCCGCCGCCATTAAAAACCGCTAGATCATCCGTCAGCGGAACGAAGCTCACCCCACTCGCCGCCGCCTCAGCGTTCACCGACCTCCATACCCCGCCCCCGCCCGTCCCCACCACCACCGTGTTCCCCGTCGCATCAGAGGAATCCACCGCCACACTCGTCACCCGCCCCGCCACCGCTCCATAAGCCGCCGTCAGAATCTGCGCCGGCCCCACCGCCTCCCAGCTCTGCCCCGCCGGATCGTTCGCCGCAATATTTCCTCCCGCAGCTTTTCCGGCCGCAGCTTTCCCCGCGCCCTTCCCTGCCGTCAGCTTTTCGTTTTTGTTTTCCGCTCGCCCCGCGCCCGCTCGTTGCTCCCTCAGCGCTCTTCTGTGCCGGGGATTTACCCGCCTGCCCCCACGCCATTCCCGCACACGCCGCCGCCACCATCACCCACAGCAGCATCACGCGCACACTTCGAGAAACAATCACCACGGGGCCCATTTGGCAGAGGAGAGTTACAGTGAAGTGCAACGAGTCTGCGTCACATTCCGCCCGCCGTCAATATCTTGACTCCCTTGCTATTAACCGCGATTTTGTCCCGATTAGGCATCAGTATTCGCCCCGCTATTGCTCCCCATATACACTCCCTCTGTTACGAATGGGCCATGCCACCCACAGCATCCCAGCCCACTCACCCCATATATAGATACGCGTCTCCCCACCGCCCGCTAAAATCAACTCAATGCGCGTCGTCCTCTCCACCCCCCGCCAGATGCACGCCGTTCTCCTGGCCAACACCCTCCGCGCTGCCTCTCACGACGTAGACTTCTACACCTCCACTCCGCGCTCCAAACTCCGCAACCTCTCTCCCGGCGTTCGCATCCACTTCCAGCCCAAATGGGGAGAAGCCGTCACCCAACTCACCCATCACTCCCTCCCCCAGCGCCCCGACGCCTACGACGTCGCCCTCTTCGACCACTCCGTCGCCGCCCGCCTCCGCCTCAGCCGCGTCCGCTACGACCTCTTTTACGGATGGGCCACCGTCTCCCTCGCCTCCGCCCGCGCCGCCCGCCGCCGCGGTGCCCGCTTTGCCCTCGATCGCGCCTGCCCTCACGTTGATTTCCAGCAGGCCCTCGTCCGCGACGAAGCCGAAAAGACCGGCGCCCACATCCAGCCCCAGCCCGCCTGGTATCGCGACCGCCAGCTTGAGGAGTATGCCTCCGCCGATATCCTCGTCCTCCCCTCCCGCTACAGCGCCCGCTCTTTCCCCGCCGCCCTCCAGCCCAAAATCCTCCTCGCCCCCCTCGCCGGTCGCATCCGCATTCCTCCCGACGATTCGTTCCCCGCTGATTCGTTTTCCGGCAATGCTCCGGCTGCTCCCGCTTCTACTTCCAGTTCTTCCGCAGAATTCTCCTCCTCACCACCCTCCGCTTCCTACACTCCCGATCGCCCCTTCACCCTCGGCGTCGTCGGCGGCGATCCCCTCCGCAAGGGCTACCTCTACCTCCTCCGCGCGTGGAAAAAACTCGCGCTCCCCAACGCCCGCCTCCTCCTGCGCTCCTCCGCCAGCTTCCAGCCCTATCCCGTCCTCGCCGAGTTGCTCCGCTCCACCCCCAACGTCGAGCTTGTGGGATACGTCCCCGACATCTCCGACTTCTATCGCCGCTGCGACGCCTTCGTCCTCCCCAGCGTTGATGACGGATTCGGTATGGTCCTCTTCGAAGCCCTCGCCAACAAGGTCGCCTCCATCGCCACCACCCATTGCGGAGCCTCCGAACTCCTCACCTCAGGCGTCAACGGCCTCATCGTCCCGCCCTTCTCAGAAGACGCCCTCGCCGAAGCCATCCTCACTCTCTATCGCGACCCGGCTCTCCGCGCCTCACTCGCCAACAACGGCCGCGCCCTCGCTCAGCAAATTCAGTTCGGAGGCCCCGCCCGCCTCTACGAAACCGCCATCGCCGAGCTCTTCGCCCGCCTCTAGCCTCCGCTGTCATTTCAACCGGAGCAGGCTCGCCGAGCGAGGCCGCGCAGTGGAGAAATCTGCTTCTGCTCTTGATCTTCGCCTTTGCATTCGCCTTTGCTCCAGCTAGGTGGAGGCTCCAGCCTCCACATTTCTCGCCGGCGCGTCAGCGCTCTTCGCTCTGCCGAAAAGCGAACCTTGCCCCGCTTCTGGTCTTGCACCTGCTCCAGGTAGGGAGGTCTTCAGCTCTCCACATGTCTCGCCGGCGCGTTAGCGCCTTCCGCTCTGCCGAAGGCCGGAGCGTAGTGCAACGCAGCGACAGCTTTTCTAATTTCAGACGCGGCGCAACGGAGCGTCAGCGACGCAAGCCGCCACCGCTCCGTGCAAGGCGGCGCCTCGCGGCCCTCCCAATCTTCGCAGCCCGTTCTTATCCGTTCCTGCTCTTGCTGTTCAAATCTTGATCCGGCGCCACCGGGCGCCTTCCGCTCTGCCGAAGGCCGGAGCGTAGTGCAACGGAGCGACCGCATTTCATATGCAGTCCGCAGCGAGGGCTTCCCTCGCTGCGCCCCGCTCCATGCCTGCCCACCGCTGCCGCCAGTTTTGCCGTTGCCTCAAACCAAATCAACCCGCGCCCGTCAGCGCGCTTCCACTCCGCTGAAAAGCGAACCTTGCCCCGCTTCTGGTCTTGCACCTGCTCCAGGTAGGTGGAGGCTTCAGCCTCCACATTTCTCGCCGGCGCGTTAGCGCCTTCCGCTCTGCCGAAGGCCGGAGCGTAGTGCAACGGAGCGACTGCATTTCTAATTACAGACGCGGCGCAACGGAGCGTCAGCGACGCAAGCCGCCACCCTCGTGCAAGGCAGCGCCTCGCGGCCCTCCCATTCTTCGGGGGCCGTTCTTGTCCGTTCCTGCTCTTGCTTTTCAAATCTTGATCCGGCGCCCACCGGGCGCCTTCCGCTCTGCCGAAGGCCGGAGCGTAGTGCAACGGAGCGACTGCATTTCATATGCAGTCCGCAGCGAGGGCTTCCCTCGCTGCGCCCCGCCTCCCACTATTAGCATCCCCCGCAATAACTCTCCCGCCAACAACCTCGCGCCGACACCTTCCCCATTATCCGTGAAACTACAAGCCCTCCAGCCGTTCCGCAATACAACCGAAGCCTGCCACCGATTCCTTTTTCCCTATTTAGGTAACAGCGTCTTGGTCGAACCCAAATGGTTTCGCGCGTCAGCGCGCTTCCGCTCTGCCGAAGGCCGGAGCGTAGTGCAACGCAGCGACAGCTTTTCTAATTTCAGACGCGGCGCGGCTCCTCGTGGCCCTCCCAATCTTCGCGGCCCGTTCTTGTCCGTTCCTGCTCTTGCTTTTCGAATCTTGATCTGGCGCCCACCGGGCGCCTTCCGCTCTGCCGAAGGCCGGAGCGTAGTGCAACGGAGCGACTGCATTTCATATGCAGTCCGCAGCGAGGGCTTCCCTCGCTGCGCCCCGCCTCCCGCCACCGCTCCCCGCTCCGCCTCGCTTTCACGGCTGCGCTTTCCCGTTTCCGTTACAGCTCCCGCTATTAGCCTCGCCCGCAATAACTCTCCCGCCAACAACCTCGCGCCCACACCTCCCCCATTATCCGCACTCTACGAGTGGCCCCACCTCGTTAGCAATACAACCATGGCCTTTCGCCGGCGCACACCAGCCCAATCCTGCACCGGCCCAATCTGGATGCCGCGGGCCGTGCTCCTCCACCACTTCTCTCTTGCTCTTCACCGCCTCTCGCTCGCTTTCGCCACCGCTCCTCGCTCGCTTTTCGCCACCGCTCCTCGCTCGCTTTTCCTCACCGCTCCTCGCGCTTTTCCTCGCCTTCGCTCGCTCTCCCTCACCGCTCCTCGCTCGCTTTTCCTCGCCGCCTCTCGCCTCGCTCTCCCCCACTCGCCCGGTTGCCCACCCTCCCCCCATTTGCTAGCTTGCATGAGATGCCCGAGCCACCAAGCACCGCGCCTCCGGGCAACCACCTCCACGCCGCCATCGAGCAAATCTACCGCTCCGAGTCCCGCAGAATTCTCGCTACCCTCGTCCGCCTGCTCGGCGACCTCGACCTCGCCGAAGAAGCCATGCACGAGGCCTTCGCCGCCGCCCTGACCTCCTGGCCCGAGTCCGGAATCCCCGACAATCCCCGCCCCTGGCTCATCTCCGCCGCTCGCTTCAAGGCCATTGACGTCATCCGCCGCCGCGCCCGCTTCGACGCCACCCAGACTGACCTCTCACTTTTTCTCGACGCGCAGATGAATGACGCGCGCAGCCAGACTCCGCCCCCCGGCGAAATCGAGCCCGCGGAAATTGACGACGACCGCCTCCGCCTCATCTTCACCTGCTGCCATCCCGCTCTGCCGCCCGAAGCCCAGCTCGCCCTCACCCTGCGAGAGGTCTGCGGCCTCACCACGGAAGAGATCGCTCGCGCATTTCTCGTCTCCCCCGCCACCCTCGCCCAGCGCATCGTCCGCGCCAAATCCGTCATCCGCGACAAGGCGATTCCCTACCAGGTCCCCCATCGCACGAATTATCTACCCGCTTGGCCGCCGTCCTCCACGTCGTCTATCTCGTCTTCAACGAGGGCTACTCCGCCGATTCCTCCCGCGCAGCACTCAGTCACGAAGCCATCCGCCTCGGCAGGCTCCTGCTCGAGCTTCTTCCCGAACCCGAGGTCGCGGGCCTGCTCGGCCTCATGTTGCTGCAGGAGTCGCGCCGCGCCGCCCGCTCCTCTCCCGACGGAGAACTCATCTTGCTCGACCACCAGGATCGCTCTCTCTGGAACCGCGACCAGATCGCCGAAGGCATCTCCCTCACCGAGACCGCTCTTCGCTCCCACCATTTCGGCGCCTACTACTCTGCAGGCCGCCATCGCCGCCGTTCATGCCGAGGCCTCCTCCGCGCAATCCACCGACTGGCCCCAGATCGTCGCCCTCTACGACCGCCTCATTCTCATCCAGCCCTCTCCCGTCGTCGAACTCAATCGCGCCGTCGCCGTCGCCATGGCCCAGAGCCCGCAAAAAGGCCTCCGTCTCATCGACGCCTTGCTCGCCCGCGGAGAACTCGCCAACTACTACCTCGCCCACTCCGCCCGCGCCGATCTGTGTCGCCGCCTCGGCCGCTTCAGCCGACGCCCGCTCCTCCTATGAACACGCCCTCGCTCTCCTTCCCCAGGGGCCTCGCGATCAGCCCCAGCGCCACTTCCTCACCATGCGGCTGCTCGAACTGAAAGATCTCGAACCGGAAAACTCGATCTGAGCGAACTCGAGCCGAAATAAAAATCTGAGCCCGCTGTCGATTTCCCCTCCCCCACGACTATAGGGTGAACAGCGAGACACTCAAGCGCTGGCACACAAAAGGGAGCCCGACATTCCAATGAGAAAGCTGATTTACGCCATCAACCTCAGCCTCGACGGCTGCTGCGACCACACCAAATCAGGTGGCGGAGCGACGAGATGCTGGACCACTACACCCATCTGCTCGGCGAGACGGACTTGCTCGTCTATGGCCGAAAAACCTACCAACTGATGGTTCCTTATTGGCCGGATGTGGCAAAAGATTCGTCCCAGACACCCGCGGCGATCAAATTTGCGCAAACCTTCGACGCCCTTCCGAAAGTTGTTTTTTCGCGCACCTTAACCAGCGCCGAAGACAATGCCACCATCGCTGCGTGCCGGCCTTCAAGACGAAATACTGAAGTTGAAACAACAGCCGGGCAAAAGTATTTTGACCGGCGGCGTGTCCATTCCTTCACAACTCGTCGAGCTGGGCTTGGTGGATGAATTTCGCATCGTCGTCGCCCCCTGCATTGCCGGCGAAGGCAGACGGTTGATGGAAGGTGTTAGCCTGCCGGAAACCGCCGAAGCTGAAGCTCGTTGACTCAAAGGTTCTTAAGTCAGGTGCTGTTGCGCTTCGATATTTGAAGCAGTAACGGCATCACAATCCCACTCGCACGAATCACCCGGCTCTTAATCACTTTCAAAGGAGAAAGTCATGCCACAATTTTTGCTTGCAATCTATCACCCCGACAACTACGACCCGTCCACCGAGGGCGAAGCGATGATCCGCGAAATCGGCGCGCTCAACAAGGAAATGGTAGCTGCCGGCGTCAGGAACTTCGTTGGCGGCTTGTCCGCGCCACGCAACGCCAAGTCGCTGCGCAAACAGTCCGATGGCAAGGTGCTCGTCAGCGACGGCCCCTACACCGAGACTAAGGAGCACGTTGGCGGCTTCTGGGTCCTGGAATGCGCTGACCTCGACGAGGCGCTCGCTTGGGCGCGCAAGGCCGTCGTCGCCTGTCGTGTCCCCGTCGAGGTTCGCCCGCTTCTCTCGCTCGCTCAAATCCCAGCCGCCGGCCGGGCGTCTTAAAACCTGGCCCCGGCATTTTCAGAATTCAACCAACCGCGCAAACCACCGCCCACTAAAAGGAGTCGGGAAAATGAAATACATCTGTTTGGGTTACTACGAACCTGCGAAACACGCCGCCATGACCGAGGACCAGCGCAACCCAATGTTCGACGAATGTTTTGACTACGACGACCATCTGCGCGCCAACGGGCACTGGGTTGGCGGAGAAGCGCTCGAGCCTTCTGAAACCGCCTTGACCCTCTATTGGAAAAACGGCAAAGTCGCCACCACCGACGGCCCCTATGTCGAAACCAAGGAACAGCTCGGCGGCATTCTCATCATCGAGGCCCGCGACATGAATCACGCCGTTCAACTCATGTCCCGGCATCCCTCCACCAAATTTGGCTCGATCTTCGACATTCGTCCCGTCGGCGATATGAGCGAAATCATGCACGCCAGCCAGCAGCGCCGCCGCAAGCTCGCCCCCCAATGAAAAAGCGGGCCCCCGCCGGCCCGCTCTCCCCCTCGCTCTCCCGTTAGCGCTGCCGTGTATTTGCCAGTGCCCGCAGAATGGTGCGCGTGCTCCGATTTATCTCCTGCCGCAGGTACATGGTCAGCGCGAACATCAGCAGCAGAAAGAACAGGTCTACGCGCAGCAGCGAATGCAGCAGCCCGCCGAGAGTTTCCGGCGGGAACATGTGCAGGTGCATCCATGTAAACGCAGCGATCGCGAGAACACAGAAGACCACCACGAAGATGCGCGAGTAGCGTTCCGACCGGTCCGCCGCCGCGAGTGCTTGTTGGACGAACGCGATTTCGCGGTTCGCGTTTTCTGGATTGGGCTGCTGGTTTTCAGTGCTCATGCTGGTTTCCTTTCAAGGGTGAGATGTTTGCGTAGGGTTGCGACTCCGTAATGGAGACGCGACTTGGCCGTTCCAATCGGAATGTCGAGAATCGCCGCCGTCTCTTCCAGCGACAGGTCGTGCTGATAATGCAGCAGCAGCACTGCCCGGCTCGCCGGAGACACGCGGTCAATCAGCGAGAGAAAAGCCGAGTCCGGCGGTTCGCCCAGGGCAGGGTTCGGCATGAGCGGTTCCAGTTGCGCCGGATCAAGCGGCTGCCACCGGTCCCCCCGCTTCAGATGCTGAAACGCAATGCGCGAGGCAATGCGCAGCGTCCATGCGCGGAACACCGCCGGCTCCCGCAGATACCCCAGCTTGCGAAAAATCTGGATCGACGTCTCCTGCAAAATATCGTCCGCGAATTCGGCCCCCGCCAGCCGCGTGATGTAGCGGCGCAACGGCGCGTGACTCTCCCGCAGCAGTTGTTCCAGCGCCGCCCGGTCCCCGGCCTGCGCCAGCAGCACCAGCAGCGTCTGGTCAGACTGGGCAGTCTGGGCAGGTCCCTCGGCATCTATTCTGTCGTGCATGTCTCAAAGAGAGCCTATGCGGACTTAAAGGTTCGGTGCCTTCAAAAAGATTCTTCGCCGTCGTTCGTGCTTCTATTGAATCTCCCCCGCTCCCGCCTCCCCTCCCCACCCCTTCCGGCTGCCTATCTATATAGACACCTTGTGTGGTTTGCCAGTCGTTGTCCGGGCAGGAGACAATCACGGGTCATACATAGAGTGAGAATGTGGCCTGGAGTGCGAATGGAGCTGTTAGGTACGAAGTCGTTTGACGGTGCAGTTGCGGTGCAGGGAGCGGGAACATTGCACGGAGTGCAGGGCGGTGGGCCGGTGATGCCGATGAGTCCGGTGGCGGCTCCGGCGGGCACCATCGGGATTCAGTCTTTGCCGGGGCGAAAGATTCGCGTGCTGGGGGTGCCGCTGGATATGGGGCAGTCGCGGCGTGGCGTGGATATGGGTCCCTCAGCGGTGCGGGTGGCTGGGCTGGAAGCGCGGCTGGAGGCGCTCGGGCATGTGGTTGAGGATGGCGGCAACATCGCCGTTCCTGTAGCGGAGACGAAGAAGGAAGGCGACGCTTCAGCGAAATATTTGAAGGAGATCACGGCAACCTGCACCAAGCTGGCGGAGCAGGTGATCAAGGCGCTGGAGGAGGGACAGACTCCCCTGGTTCTGGGCGGGGACCACTCGCTGGCCGCGGGGACGGTGAGCGGGGTGAGCGAATTTTACCGCCGGCAGGGGAAGAAGATCGGGCTGTTGTGGATTGATGCGCATGCCGACATGAACACGCCTGAAACCTCGCCGAGCGGGAACGTGCATGGGATGCCGCTGGCGGCGCTGCTCGGGCTGGGGCCGGAGATGCTGGGTAGTATTTTTGGGCCGGGGCCGAAGATTGCTCCGGAGAACTGCGTGATTCTCGGCGTGCGGGATATTGATGCGACCGAGCGGGCGAACATCAAGCGGGCCGGAGTCAGTGAAGTATTCACCATGCGGGACATTGATGAACGCGGGATGCGGGCGGTCATGGAAGAGGCGCTCCGCGCGGCGGGCCGAGGGACGGCGGGGTATCACGTGTCGCTCGATATGGACTGGATTGATCCGGAAGACGCGCCCGGGGTGGGCACGCCCGTGCGGGGCGGGTCAACCTATCGCGAGGCCCATCTGGCCATGGAGATATTGGCCGATCATGGGCGCATGACTTCGATGGAAGTGGTCGAGGTGAACCCGGTGATTGACGAGCACAACCGGACCGCGGACCTGGCCGTGGAACTGGTGAGCTCGGCGTTTGGGAAGAAGATACTCTAGGCGGCAAGCGGCGGAAATTTTGATTGCGGTCGCGTAGGCTAGGAGCCGTGCAAAAGAAAAAGCTGCGGGTCGGAGTGTTGTTTGGCGGGCGGTCGGGCGAGCATGAGGTATCCCTGCTGTCGGCTGCGTCTATATTGAAGGCGATTGATCGCGAGCGCTTCGACGTGGTCGAGATCGGGATTACGAAGCAGGGCCGGTGGGTAACGGCTGGCGCGGCAGAGCGGCTGCTGACCGGCGGAGCGGTAGCCAGCCTGCAGGCCGGGAGCGCCGACGGCAAGCGAAAAGCGAGCGGTGACAATTTAAGAGCGGGCGATCCGGCAGCCACCGAGACGGCAGCAGTGCTGGCGCGCGGAGAGGCGGTGTTGATGCCTCCGGTGCCGGCAGCGGCGATGGTCCCATTTGAAACAGAGCGAGCGCAAATGCAGGCGGGCACTCCGGCGCTGCAGGTGGATGTGATTTTCCCCGTGCTGCATGGCACGTTTGGCGAAGACGGGACAGTGCAGGGGCTGCTGGAGCTGGCCGGCCTCGCGTATGTCGGCTCGGGCGTGCTGGGTTCCGCGACTGGCATGGACAAGGACATCATGAAGCGGCTTTTTGCCGCCGCAGGCTTGCCGATTGTTCCGCAGGTGACGCTGTTGCGCGGAGAGCTGAAGAAAAGCGCAAATGCGGTTACAAAAAGGATTGAGAAGACGCTGAAGTATCCCGTTGTTTGTGAAGCCGGCGAATCTGGGGTCGTCGGTGGGAGTGAGCAAGGCGCATGACCGGAAAGAACTGCTTCCTGCCTTGAAGCTGGCGGCGAAATTTGATCGCAAGATTGTGGTCGAGCAGGGCGTGGGAGGCAAGCGCGGCAAGGCGCGGGAGCTCGAGGTGGCGGTGCTGGGGAATGATGACCCGGAGGCATCGGTGGTGGGGGAGATTGTGCCGGGGAAGGAGTTTTATGACTACGAGGCGAAGTATTTGAGCCAGGGGTCGGAGGCGCTGATCCCGGCGCCGGTGCCGGCCGCGGTAGCGAAGAAAGTGCGGGCGATGGCGATCGAGGCGTTCAAGGCCTGCGACTGCGCGGGGCTCGCGCGGGTGGATTTTCTGATGGATCCGGCAAGCGGGAAGGTGTTTGTGAACGAGATCAATACCATGCCCGGGTTCACATCCATCAGCATGTATCCCAAGCTGTGGCAGGCGAGCGGGCTCGCGTATGGAAAGCTGATCACCCGGCTGATCGGGTTGGCGATGGAGCGGGCGGCGGAGCGCGGGAAGAATTTGTACAGCCTGTAGCAGCGCCAATTCTGAGAACGGGTTTGAGGCCGGGGGACTGGTGAGGCGGGCGGGGAAAGTTGTTACACTTGAGGCGCCATGACACTACTCGATGCTCCGAAATTTGATGCGGCGAAAGAGAAGCGCACGCGGAATTCGCTGATTGCGGCCGGGGTCGCGATCGTGCTGATTGGGCTGATTGGCGTGGGCGGCTTTGTGGCCGGTCACGGATGGTTCTTCGACGACTTGCTGATCGAGCATCACGTGAAGACATTTCTCGAGGCGGTGCAGCAGAACGATCTCGACCGCGCGTATGCGATTTGGCTGAACGATCCGGACTGGAAGAACCATCCGCAGAATCCGAACTATGACTTCAAGCTCTTCAAGCAGGACTGGGGTCCGGAGTCGCAGGATGGACCGCTGAAGAGCTTTCACGTGGACATTTCAAAGCGCACGGGATCGGGATGCATCGTGGCCATGCATTTGAATGGGAAACCGAAGCCGGTGTTTCTCTGGTATGAGTTCGCGACGAAGAGGATGAGTTTTTCGCCGCTGGAGCTGGAGTATTAGCGGAGCGAGGAGCTTGCGGGCGGGCGTGAGGTGAAGTTGGAACAGCCAGCCGAGAGCAAATAAAAAAAGCTCAGGAGAAGTCAAAAAGCGAGAGCAATGGGCAGAAGCGAAGCAGGTGCGCCCTGCGGGAGAGGAGATTATCTTGCCCCAGCTTCCGCTCTTGCTTTTGCCTTTGATCTTGCCTTGCTCTTGCGCTTTGCTCTTGCCCTCGCTCTTGCCTTGCTCTTGCCCCAGCTCTCGCCTTTGCTCTTGCCCTAGCTCTTGCTCTTGCCCCAGCTCTCGCTTTTGCTTCTTGCTTTTGTTTTTGTTTTTGCTTCAAAAGATAATCAGTGCCGTCAGGCACTTTCCGCTCTGCCGAAGGCCGGAGCGCAGTGCAACGCAGCGACTGTCGTTCCTATGCAGTCCGCAGCGAGGATTCTCCTCGCTGCGCTCCGCTCTCGCCTGCTCGCTCCGCTCCGCCCTCGCCCCTTGCTCCCGCTCCGCCGCCCCTCCCTGCGCTGTGCTCCGCTCTTGCTCTTGCCTTTGCTCTCGCCCTGCTCTTGCTCTTGCCCTTCAAAAAATAATCAGTGCCGTCAGGCACTTTCCGCTCTGCCGAAGGCCGGAGCGTAGTGCAACGCAGCGACTGTCGTTCCTATGCAGTCCGCAGCGAGGATTCTCCTCGCTGCGCTCCTCTTTAGCCTGCCCGCTTCCGCCCCTCTCGCCCCGCCCCTGCCCTCGATCCGCCCACCCTGGCTGCACACCGCTGCTCTTGCCCCAGCTTTTGCTCTTTCCCTCACCCTCCCTCGCTCTCGCTCTTGCCTTCACAAAATAATCTGTGCCGTCAGGCACTTTCCGCTCTGCCGAAGGCCGGAGCGTAGTGCAACGCAGCGACTGTCGTTCCTATGCAGTCCGCAGCGAGAATTCTTCTCGCCGCGCTCCGCTTCCGCCTGCCCTCGCTCTGCCCCGCCCTCGCCCTCGCTTTTGCCTTTGCCCTTGCTCTCGCTCTTGCCTCCAAAAAATAATCAGTGCCGTCAGGCACTTTCCGCTCTGCCGAAGGCCGGAGCGTAGTGCAACGCAGCGACTGTCGTTCCTATGCAGTCCGCAGCGAGGATTCTCCTCGCTGCGCTCCGCTTCCGCCTGCCCTCGCTCCGCCCCCCTGCTCTCGCTCCTCGCTGCGCTCCGCTTCCGCCCGCCCCTGCTCTCGCCTCCGCTGCTCTCGCCTCTTGTCTTGCTCTCGCCCCGCTCCCGCCCCCTCGCCCCCGCCCCTGCCGCTCTCGCCATTAACCTCGACCTTAATAACTACCTCGCCCCTCGGCCCCCGCGCCGACACCTCCCCCATTCTCCGCCCACCCTACAAGCTCCCCAGGCCGCCCGGCAATGCAACCAAGGTCCGTTCCCATTCCGCCCCTCTTCCGATTACGATGGTTGCCACCTACCGCATGTCCTCCACCACGCCTACCAAACTCGGCCCCTACGAGATCCTCTCCCCGCTCGGCTCCGGCGGAATGGGTGAGGTCTACCGCGCCCGCGACTCCCGCCTCAATCGCGAAGTCGCCGTCAAAATTCTCCGCGGTGATGTCGCCAGCGACGACAGCCGCCGCGCCCGCTTCGAACGCGAAGCCCAGACCGTCGCCGGCCTCAATCACCCCAACATCGTCGCCCTCTTTGAAGTCGGTAACGAAGCCGGCGTCGAATACACCGTCAGCGAACTGGTTGACGGCGAGCCGCTCCGCGCCCTCATCCAGCCCGGCGGTGTTCGCGAACCCATGACCCTCCGCCGCGTCGTTGACCTCTCCACTCAACTCGCCGACGGACTCGCCGCTGCCCACGCCGCCGGAATCGTCCACCGCGACCTCAAGCCGGAAAACGTCATGGTCACTCGCGACGGCCGCGTAAAAATTCTCGACTTCGGCCTCGCCCGCCAGATGGCCCCGCCCACTCCCGGCTCCGGCGCCCCCGCCCTTGAGACCGTCCTCCACACCCAGATCTCCAGCGAAAATCTCACCAGCCCCGGCATGGTCCTCGGCACCGCCGCCTACATGAGCCCCGAACAGGCCCGCGGCCAGGAAACTGACTACCGCTCTGACCAGTTCTCCTTCGGCCTCATCGTCTATGAAATGGTCACCGGCCAGGCTGCCTTCTCCCGCCCCTCCGCCGTCGAAACCATGGCCGCTATCGTCCGCGACGAGGCCCCGCCGCTGGAACCCAAAGTCCCCGCGCCCCTCCGCTGGGTCATCGAGCGTTGCCTTGAAAAAGATCCCAACCAGCGCTTCGATTCAACCCGCGATTTGTATCAGCAACTGCGCATTCTCCGCGAACATTTCTCCGAAGCCTTCTCCTCCGGCGTCGCTCTGTCCGGCGAGCTCCCCGCCACCACCGCTGCCGCGCATCAAGCCGCCGCCAAACGCTCCGCCCCGCTCTGGCTCCTCGCCGCGCTGCTCATCCTCGGCGCCGCCGTCGCCGCCCCGCTCATCTGGTTCCTCAAGCCCTCCGGCATCAACCTGGCGAATTACAAATACACTCCCTTCGCCATGAACACCGCCAATTACGGCTATCCCGTCTGGTCTCCCGATGGCAAATCCGTCGCCTACTCCGCCAAAGTCGCCGACAACTATCCCCTCTTCCTTCGCAACCTCGACTCCCCTACCGCCGTCCAGCTCACCCACGATCACGGAGTCACCCAGCCCATCGGCTGGTCCGCCGACCACTCCCACATCCTCTATCTATGGGGCGACGATGCCCGCAATGTCATCCGCCTCTACGCTGTTTCCAGCGTCGGCGGCGATCCCCAGACTGTCATGGAATTCGATCCTCCCCAAAGCATCCAGGCCAGCCTGTCCCCTGACGGCAACACCGCAGTTTTTTTCATGCTGGGCCCTGATCATAAGAGGAGCGTCTTCATTTCCTCCCCCATCGGATCGCCCCTCAAGCCCTATAGCCCCGCTCCCTTTGCCACCGCTTCCATCTTCAACTCTCCCAAAATTCGCTTCGCCCCCGACGGCAAAAAAATTCTCCTCTTTCGTGCTGGCGAAACCGGCAGAAATGAAGCATGGATGCTTCCCTGGCCCGCCGGCAGCGCTCAGCCTTACCTCGTCCTTCAGAATCTCCCCATTGCCGCCAGCACCCCCGGCGTTTCCTGGATGCCAGACAGCCGCCACGTCCTCATCACCACCGTCCTCCATCCCGGTGCCCCCGGTCACATCTGGCTCGCCGATACCCAGAGCAAAGACATGACCATGCTCACCAACGGCACCGCCTTCGATACCTCTCCCACCGCATCGCCCGACGGCAAGTCCATCCTCTATAGCCAATTCGACGCCGATTTAAACGTCGTCTCCATGTCCGTTCCTGACGGAACAATCAAGGACCTCGTCTCCACCGCCCGCAACGAGAGCATGGCCGCCTGGGCCGGCAACGCGCAGAAACTCGTTTACATCACCGACCGCAACGGCGCGCCCGAGATTTGGATTCGCTCCACCGATGGCACCGACCGCCCCCTCGTCACCCTCGACCAATTTCCCGCCGGCTCAGTCAATGCGTTTATGGACCCCGCCCTCTCTCCCGACGGCGAACGCGTCATCTACACCACCATCGAGTCCTCCGGCAAAACCGTCCTCTGGATGTCCTCCGTCTCCGGCGGCCCACCCATCCCCGTCACCAGCAACGCCACCATGCCCCTCGGCGGAGACTGGTCTCCCGACGGCTCCCACTTCGTCTTTGAAGAGTTCGGCTCAACCAGAAAGCTCTCCATCGTCTCCACCAGCGGCAATGCTCCCGCCACCACCCTCGTTGATCTCGGGAGCTCCTTCACCGGCATGCTCCCTACCTGGCTTCCTACCGGAGAATGGATCGCCTACGCCGACTCCTCCGGCTGGCACCTCATCTCCCCCGACGGCAAACAACACAAGTCCTTGGGAGACATCGGAGCCCTCAACCTCGGCTTCACTAAAGACGGCAAGACCGCCTACGGCCTCCGCACCGACGGACTCACCTGGTCTCTCTTCTCCCTCAACGTGGACACCGGCAAAGTCACCGACCTCAAACAAATCTCCGACGACTCCGCTCCCATGTCGCGTAACAATCCCGGCACAAGATTCTCCATGGCCCCCGACGGAAAGAGCTTCGCCTACTCCACCGGCCGAAGCACCTCCAGTCTCTGGCTCCTCCAGGGCTGGCAACAATAATCCGGCGCCACTCCAGAGCTTCCCTCACTCAAAGCACGTCACAGTCACAAGCATTTTTAGAATTCGCTCGACCTCGCGCCGCCGCTCGCCCCTCGCGCTGCCTTGCCTCGCCCCCGCCGCTCGCCCTCGCCCTTGCCTCTAACTAAACCAATCCGCGTTCGCAGAACGCGCCCCCGCCTGCCGCCTCCGCCCTCGCCCTCGCCCTCGCCCTCGCCTCCGCTCCCTCGCCCGCTCGCCGCCCTCGCCCCTCTGCCTCCGCCCTCCGCCTCGCCCCCACCCTTGCCGCTCTCGCCATTAACCCCGGCCTTAATAACCGTCCCGCCAGCAGCCCCCGCGCCGACACCTCCCCCATTATCCGCTCACCCTACAAATCATTCGGCTGCCGATCAATACATCGAATGTGCGACTTCGCCTTGAAACCAGATGTCGTCGTCCTTGCTTTTCCTCTTGTCTTTGCTCTAGGTAGGCGGAGGCTTCAGCCTCCGCAATAAAATCGGCGCGCCAGCGCCTTCCGCTCTGCCGAAGGCGCTCTTGGTTTTGTTTTACGGTGTCATTCCGACCGGAGCGTTCGCGCTTGCGCGAATGCGCAGTGGAGGAACCTGCGGTTGCTCTTGAACCTGCGGTTGCCCTTGCCCTTGCTTTTGCCATTGCCCTTGATCTTGAATTTCGGTGTCATTCCGACCGGAGCGTTCGCGCTTGCGCGAATGCGCAGTGGAGCGAACCTGCGGTTGCTCTTGAACCTGCAGTTGCCCTTGCCCTTGATTTTGCTTTGATGTGTCATTCCGACCGCGGCCCGTCGTCCAGCGGGCGCTGCGGAGGAATCTGCAGTTGCCTTTGCCTCTTGCCCTTGATTTTTGATTTGATGTGTCATTCCGACCGGAGCGTTCGCGCTTGCGCGAATGCGCAGTGGGAGGAACCTGCCGGTCGCTCTTGAACCTGCGGTCTGCCCTTGCCCTTGATTTGATTTTGATTTTGATTTGATGTGTCATTCCGACCGCGGCCCGCGACTAGCGGGCGCCGCGGAGGAATCTGCAGTTGCCCTTGCTCTTGCTCTTGCTCTCGCTCTCCCTCTCGCCCTTGCTCTTGCTTTTCCTCTTGCCTTTGCCTTTGCTCTAGGTAGGTGGAGGCTTCAGCCTCCACAATAAAATCGGCGCGCAGCGCCTTCCGCTCTGCCGAAGGCCGGAGCGCAGCGACCGGGGATTTCATTTTGCCCGCAGTGCAACGCAGCGACCGCACTCTATAAATAGTCGCGGCGCGAGGAGCGACAGCGACGTAGCGACGCCACCTCCCCCCCCTTGCCTTTGCCCCCGCCCTTGCCCCCCGCCCTCGCCCCCGCCCTTGCCGCTCTCGCCATTAACCTCGCCTTAATAACCGTCCCGCCAGCAGCCCCCGCGCCGACACCTCCCCCATCATCCGCCCACCCTACAAATCTTTCGGCGAACGAACAATACATCGAAGGTCTGCCCTCTCTCGCACCCTCCCCTCCGCCGCCCTCGAATTTGCCCCCGCCACCCTCGAATTTGCTCCCCGCCCTCATCGCATTTACCGTTGCCCTACCCCATGCCCAAGACCCCAAAACTAAGCGCCGGACTCCTCATGTTTCGCCGCTCCAGCGACCTCGTCGAAGTCTTCCTCGTCCATCCCGGCGGACCCTACTGGTCCAACAAAAATGAAGGCTCCTGGACCCTCCCCAAAGGTGAGTACGAGCCCGATGAGCAACCCCTCGCCGCCGCCCAGCGCGAGTTCCTCGAGGAGACAGGCTTCAACCCCTCCGGCCCCTTCCTCGACCTCGGGTCCGTCCGCCAGAAAAGCGGCAAGGTCGTCATCGCCTGGGCCTTCGAAGGCGATTGCGATCCCGCCCTCCTCCACAGCAACACCTGCGAAATCGAATGGCCGCCCCGCTCCAAAAAGCGCATCACCATTCCCGAAGTTGACCGCGGCGCCTGGTTCTCCCTCTCCCAAGCCTCCAACTTCATCCGCGACGAGCAGCGCCCTTTCCTCCAGCGCTTAAACCTCGAGCTCTCTGTGGATGGGGTCTAGCTCCTCCGCCGGCTTTCTCCCCACCGACCTTGCTCTCGGTTCTGCTCTCGCTAAACTCGCCGCGCGATAGCGCGCCTCCGCCCGCCTTCTCGAATCCGCCGCGTGCGCAGCACGCCTCCGCTTCGCTCTCCTCCCCGCCTCCGCTTCGCTCTCCTCCCCGCCTCCGCTTCGCTCTCCTCCCCGCCTCCGCTTCGCTCTCCTTCCCCGCCTCCGCTTCGCTCTCCTCCCCGCCCCGCTTCGCTCTCTTACGCCCCCCTCCGTCTACAATTGCCCCATGATCGCCCGCCTCCGCGGCCCCATCCTCGAAAAATCCCCCGGCCGCGTCGTCCTCGATTGTGCGGGAGTCGGCTATGAAGCCGCCGTCTCCATCCCCACCTTCGCCGCCCTCCCCGACCTCGGCAAAGAGGTCTCCCTCCACATCCATACCCACGTCCGCGAAGACCAGCTCGCCCTCTACGGTTTTTCCTCGCTCGACGAAAAACGCCTCTTCGAAAAATTGCTCTCCATCAGCGGCATCGGCCCTCGCCTCGCCCTCACCATCCTTAGCGGCCTCGAGCCCGAGCGCCTCATCGCCGCCATCCGCTCCGGCGACCACGCCACTCTCACTCGCATCCCCGGCGTCGGCAAAAAAACGGCCGAGCGCGTCACTCTGGAGTTGAAAGACAAGCTCGAAGCCCTCGCCGCCGGCCGCCCCGTCACCCCTCTTCCCGGATCCGCCGGTGCCGTCACCGAAGACGTACTCTCCGCCCTCGAAAATCTCGGTTACCCGCGCCTCGCCGCTGAAAAAGCCCTCGCTAAAGTTCTCGCCGAGCACGCCCCTCAAAATCATTCTGCGAATGCTGCCGACTCTCCGCTTCCCGACTTCGAGGTCCTCTTCCGCGCCGCCGTCGCCGCCGTCCGCTAGACAACGCCGGCGAAAAAGGCGTCAGCTCTCACGGCGTCAACCGCTGCAACCGCGCCGTCCATCGCGACCGCCCTTTTCTTTGCCCGAATTCCTTCAGATCCCCTAAAATCTCTCCATCCCCCTGACAGCTTCTGCTTTTTCAAGACCAGCTTTGCGTCTTTCGCATCTCTATCTTTGCGATTTGCAGGCGTGCACTTCGCCTTGCTCCTTTATGAGAATGCTTCTACCCATCGCCGCCCTCTGCATCGCCGCCCCGCTCGCGGCCGCCCTGCCCCATCCCGACCCCGCCCCTCCCGACCGTCGCCCCCCAACTCCTCCTCGGCGTTCCCCAACCCATCGCCGGAACCGCCTTCACCATCACCCTCCTCGTCCAGGCCCCCGCCGACGCCGCCCCCATTCCCTCCGGCTCCATCACCATCACCTGGGGCGACAGCACCGCCTCCACCCACGCCACTCTGTCGAACTCCCTCATCTCCGCGCAGCACACTTACTCCGCCTCCGGCGTCTTTACCATCACCGCCTCCTATGCAGGAGACGCAACCTACGCCTCTTCCTCCGCCACCCAAACCGTCCTCGCGCTCAAGACCGCCCCCGGCGCCATCGCCCTCTCCACCTTCGGCGACTCCATCACCTACGGCGACGGAGCCTCCGCCCCTGCCAACGACTTCGCCAGCCTCACCGCCTCCACCGAGGGTTGGAGTCTCAAAAACAACGGCGTCCCCGGCGACACCTCCCTCGACACCAACGAATACATCAACGTCAAATCTCCCGAGCCCTCCTTCGCCTACAACACCCTCCTCACCGGGGAGAATGATCTCCGCTACGCCATGACCTCCTCCGCCGGCGAGCAGGAATACACCTCCGCCGTTTACGCCGACGCTGTCTGGCTCGCCACCACCCAGGGCAGCAATCGCATCACCGCCGCCAGCTCCGCCAACTCCACCACCGGCTCGTGGAAGGCCAGCACCCTCTACCCCTTCACCGCCCTCAACTCCTCCGCCGCCGGCAGCACCCTCACCGGCTCCTTCACCGGAAACATCTTCTACGCCGAACTCGCTGCCACCACCGCCGCCGGAGAATCCGTCTCCATCGCCATTGACGGAGCCCCGCCCGCCACCTACTCGCCCCCGCCGCTCGACTACATCGGAGTCCGCATCAACTATGGCCCCTACTTCATCCGCATTCCGCTCACCGGCGCCAACTCATCCACTCACTCCGTCCGCTTTACCTGCATCGCTCCCGGCCCCAACGGCTGCGAGGTGGTGTGGTTCGCCGGCAACGGACTCACCAATCTCTCCGCCCCGCCTTACCTCTGGCTCGCCACTCCTTACTTCACCGCCCAGCCCGGCTACCCGCAGAGCGAATACATACAGATGGCGCAAATCGTCCGCAACATTCAAGCCCAGCTCTCTGCCGACGGATTGCCCGTCTTCCTCGCCGACCTCGCCAACACCTTCAACGGCGTCACCAACTCCGCCTGCATGGCCGACGAAGTTCATCCCAGCGACTGCGGCCACGCCATCCTCGCCGCCACTTTCATCAACGCGATGAATCGCCTGCTCGTCACCTCCACCCGCTCCCTCGCCTACGCTTCTCTCGCCGCCGCCGCCAACCCCATCGCCAGCGGACAAAATGCCACACTCACCGCCACCGTCACCGCCGGCTACGGCGTCCCCACCGGCTCCGTCTCCTTCTACTCCGGATCGCTCCTCCTCGCCAGGCAGCCCCTCGTCTCCGGCGCCGCCTCCTATACCGCCTCGACCGCCACGCTCCCCGCCGGAATGTATCCGGTCACCGCCGCCTACTCCGGCGACTCCAACTACGACCCCGCAACTTCGGAGCCATACAACATCACCATCTCCCGCGCCGCCACCTCCACCACCGTGAACGCTTCGCCCGCAACCGTCACGCCCCCTTCCAGCACCATGCTTACCGCCCAGGTCGCTCGCACCGCGGGCTCAGGCACCCCCACCGGCACCGTCACCTTCTACTCCGCGACCCTTCCCATCGGCTCCGCCACTCTCAACGCCAACGGAACCGCCACACTCTCGGCCGCCACCAACGGCATCCCCTCAGGAACCTACCCGGTCACCGCAAAATACTCCGGCGACAACTCCGACTCCCCCTCCACCTCCGCCTCAGTCAAAGTCACCGTCAAATAATCTTCAGAATTCCGTCTTCGCTCCTTCCCCCGCACCTCTCGCTCTCCCTCTCGCTCTTGCTCTTGCTTTTGCTCTTGCTTTTGCTTTTGTTTTTGTTTTCTCTAGGTAGGCGGAGGCTTTAGCGGCTCGCGCAATAAAGTCGGCGCAGCAGCTGCGGTTGCTCTTGCCGAAGCCGCTCTTGCCCTTGGCTTTGCTCTTGCTTTTGGTTTTGTTTTACGGTGTCATTCCGACCGCGGCCCGCGACTAGCGGGCGCCGCGGAGGAATCTGCAGTTGCCCTTGCTCTTGCTCTTGCTCTTGCTCCTCCCTCTCCGCCCTTGCTCTTGCTCTTGCTTTTCCTCTTATCTTTGCCTTTGTCTTTGCCTCTAGGTAGGCGGAGGCTTTAGCCTCCGCAATAAAATCGGCGCGCAGCGCCTTCCGCTCTGCCGAAGGCGCTCTTGCCGCTCTTGTTGTTTTGTTTTACGGTGTCATTCCGACCGGAGTGGGCTCGCGCCAGCGAGGCCGACGCAGTGGAGGAACCTGCGGTTGCTCTTGACCTCGCCCTTGCCCTTGCCCTTGCTCTTGCTTTTGCTTTTGTTTTTGTTTTTGTTTTACGGTGTCATTCCGACCGGAGTGGGCTCGCGCCAGCGAGGCCGCGCAGTGGAGGAACCTGCGGTTGCTCTTGATCTCGCCCTTGCTCTTGGTTTTGTTTTTGTTTTTGGTTTTGTTTTACGGTGTCATTCCGACCGCGGCCCGCGACTAGCGGGCGCCGCGGAGGAATCTGCAGTTGCCCTTGCTCTTGCTCTTGCTCTTGCTCTCCCTCTCGCCCTTGCTCTTGCTTTTCCTCTTGCCTTTGTCTTTGCCCTGGGTAGGCGGAGGCTTTAGCCTCCGCAATAAAATCGGCGCGCAGCGCCTTCCGCTCTGCCGAAGGCGCTCTTGGTTTTGTTTTACGGTGTACGCGGGAACCCTTGTGCCACGCTGGAGAGCCTGAGAGGATGGCTGGCATGAGCGAACTCAACCCGGACGTATCCACGAGCATAACCCGCGAACAAGCCGTCGTCATCGCCAGCCGCCTCTTCGCAGCCTATCTTCTCTTCTGGGTCGTAGCGGACCTAATTGAACTTCCTCGCGAAATCCAGTCCGTTGCGCACTACATCAACGAACCCTCCGTGATGGGAATGAGCTTCGCTCATGCCTTACAAGCCTCATATCTACTTCGAACCTACATGCTCTATGTTCTTGCCAACATTCTCCGAATAGTCCTTTGGCTCGTAGGCGCAGGATGGTTCTATCGTTGCGAGCCCCGCATTCGGAAGTTCTTCGAGGCAGAGAAATAGAGCGAATGGTTAGCCAAGGCAGTTATTGCCGTGGAGGCTCTCGCCCTCCGCCAATAAAATCGGCGCGCCAGCGCCTTCCCAGCTCTGCCGAAGGCGCTCTTGCTCTTGGTTTTCTTTACGGTGTCATTCCGACCGGAGCGGGCTCGTGCCAGCGAGGCCACGCAGTGGAGGAACCTGCGGTTGCTCTTGAACTCGCTCTTGCTCTTGCTCTTGGTTTTGCTTTTGTTTTTGGTTTTGTTTTACGGTGTCATTCCGACCGGAGTGGGCTCGCGCCAGCGAGGCCACGCAGTGGAGGAACCTGCGGTTGCTCTTGACCTCGCCCTTTGCTCTTGATCTTGGTTTTGTTTTGTTTTTGACTTTCTTTTACGGTGTCATTCCGACCGGAGTAGGCTCGCGCCAGCGAGCCCACGCAGCGGAGGAACCTGCGGTTGCTCTTGACCTTGCCCTTGGTTTTGGTTTTGGTTTTGGTTTTGGTTTTGGTTTTGGTTTTGTTTTTGGTTTTGTTTTACGGTGTCATTCCGACCGGAGTGGGCTCGCGCCAGCGAGGCCACGCAGCGGAGGAACCTGCGGTTGCTCTTGACCTCGCCCTTGCTCTCGCTCTCCCTCTCGCTCTCCCTCTCGCCCTTGCTCTTGCTTTTGCTCTTGTCTTTGCCTTTGCCTTGGGTAGGCGGAGGCTCTAGCCTCCGCAATAAAATTGGCGCGCCAGCGCCTTCCGCTCTGCCGGAGGCGCTCTTGCCGGAGGCTCTCTCGCTCTTGGTTTTGTTTTACGGTGTCATTCAGACCGGAGCGGGCTCGCGCCAGCGAGGCGGCGCAGTGGAGGAACCTGCGGTTGCTCTTGATTCTCGCTCTTGCCCTTGGTCTTGTTTTGTTTTGTTTTGTTTTGTCTTTGTTTTTGTTTTTGGTTTTGTTTTACGGTGTCATTCCGACCGGAGCGGGCTCGCGCCAGCGAGGCCACGCAGTGGAGGAACCTGCGGTTGCTCTTGACCTCGCCCTTTGCTCTTGATCTTGGTTTTGTTTTTGTTTTTGACTTTGATTTACGGTGTCATTCCGACCGGAGTGGGCTCGCGCAGCGAGCCTGCGCAGTGGAGGAACCTGCGGTTGCTCTTGAGTTTGCGGTTGCTCTTGCTCTTGCTCTTGCTCGCCCTTGCTCTCGCTCTCCCTCTCGCCCTAGCTCTTGCTCTTGCTCTTGTCTTTGCCTTAGGCAGGCGGAGGCTTTAGCCTCCGCAATAAATCGGCGCGCCAGCGCCTTCCGCTCTGCCGAAGGCGCGCTCTTGCAATCCCTTGCCGTTGCTCTTGCTCTTGCTCTTGCTCTTACTCTTGCTCTTGCTCTCTTCCGGCTCTTGAATTTTCTTCTGCAAATATCAGCGCCCGAGAGGGCGCTTCCTTGCCGCGCGCAGCGCCGGAGCGCAGTGAGGCTCCGCGAGCAACGCTCTTCCGCGAGTGGAGTGGGCCCCGCGCTCAGGGCGCAGCCCGATTGCGCGGGTAGACGAAGCGACAACAGCGTTTAATCAATTTTTAAATAGCGCCGCGAGCTCTTGCCTTTGCCTTTGCCTTGCCTCTTGCCTTTGCTCTCCTCGCCCTTGCTCTTGCTCTTCCTCTCGCCCTTGCTCTTGCTTTTCCTGCCTTTGCCTTTGCTCCAGGTAGGTGGAGGCTTCAGCCTCCACAATAAAATCGGCGCGCCAGCGCCCTCCGCTCTGCCGAAGGCGCTCTTGCTCTTGGTTTTGTTTTACGGTGTCATTCCGACCGGAGTGGGCTTGCGCCAGCGAAGGCCCCGCAGATGAAGGAACCTGCAGGTTGCCTTTGACCTGCCTTGTCTCGTGCCTCTGATCCAGGTAGGTGGAGGCTTTAGCCTCCACAAATAAAATCCGCGCGCCAGCGCTCTTCCGCTCTGCCGAAGGCGCGCTCTTGCAATCCCTTGCCTTTACCGTTGCTCTTGCTCTTGCCGTTGATCCTGCTTTTGCTCTTGATCTCTTCGGTTCTTGAATTTTCTTCTGCAAATATCGGCGCCCGAGAGGGCGCTTCCTGGCCGCGCGCAGCGCCGGAGCGCAGTGAGGCTCCGCGAGCAACGCTTCTCCGCGAGTGGAGTGGGCCCCGCGCTCAGGGCGCAGCCCGATTGCTCGGGTAGACGAAGCGACAACAGCGTTTAATCAATTTTCAAATAGCGCCGCGAGCCCTTGCTCTTGCCTTTGCCTTTGCCTTTGCCCTTGCTCTTGCCCTCGCTCTCCCTCTCGCCCTTGCTCTTGCTTTTCCTGCCTTTGCCTTTGCTCCAGGTAGGTGGAGGCTTTAGCCTCCACAATAAAATCGGCGC
>CAVZTG010000010.1:0-62868 GCA_963778195.1 Terriglobales bacterium
ACCGGCCAAAGTTAAGCTGTGCGGATTATCAGGGATTCTCTTCGCAGCCGCGCAACTCGCAAATCACAGCATCGGCCGCCCGGGCTGTGAACCGTCCCAACTCTGCGTACGGTCGCACCCGGCCACGCCGACTTTACTCCCCTCGCATGAACCCTCGCCAAGCGGATGCGTATAGCTCCATAGGCTCACCGGCGATGACCTACTCGATACAAGGCCGTATATGAACTGAACGGGAAAGCGGTCCTTGCCGAATGCCACTCGCTGAAATCCTGAAACAGACGCTGGCGGCGCTCTGGGAGAACAAGCTCCGCAGCCTCCTCACCATGTTCGGCATCGTCTGGGGCATCACCTCCGTCATCCTTCTGGTCGGCCTCGGCATCGGCTTCAACATCCAGCAGCGCGAGCAGCTCCGCACCATCGGCACCGATATCGCCATCCTCTTCGGCGGCAAGACCGGCATGCCCTCCGGTGGCTACGCCGCCGGCCGCGACATGCGCATGACCATCGACGACGTCCGCGCCATCAAGCGCGAAGCCCCGCTCGTCAAAAACGTCTCCCCGGAGCTCCGCCGCACCGTCTCCGAGGTCAGCCCCTGGAACGCCGCCTCCCGCGCCGTCCGCGGCGTCTGGCCCGAGTATCAGCAGTTCCGCTCCCTCAAGGTCGAGCAGGGCCGCCTCTTCACCCAGGCCGACGAAGACCAGGCCCGCCGCGTCATCCTCCTCGGCTCCGAAGCCAACCGCCAGCTCTACCCCGGCAAGACCGTCATCGGCGAAACCCTCATGGTCGAGCGGCTACCCCTACATCGTCATCGGCGTCCTCGAAAACAAAAAACAGAACGGCACCTACGGCTCCGGTCCTGACAACACCCAGCTCTTCGTCCCCTATCAGCTCCATGGCCCGCGACTTCCCGCCCACCGAACGCACGCCCGGCGTCTTTCCCGGCTGGATCAACAACATCGTCGTCCAGCCCGTCTCCGCCGACCTCCACGAGCAGGCCCTCGCCGAGGTCATCCGCATCCTCGCCGACCGCCACCACTTCGATCCCGCCGACAAGGAGGCCGTCTGGGTCTGGGACACGCTCGAAGGCGCTAAGTTCACCGAGCGGATCTTCTCCGTCATGACCATGTTCTTCGCCGCCGTCGCCCTGCTCACCCTCGCCTCGGCGGCATCGGCGTCATGAACATCATGCTCGTCGCCGTCACCGAGCGCACCCGCGAGATCGGCATCCGCAAAGCCCTCGGCGCCACCGCCGTCGACATCCGCTGCCAGTTCCTCGTCGAGTCCGCCATCATCACGCTCGTCAGCGGAGCCCTCGGCCTCGCCCTCGGCGTCGGCATCTGCCTCCTCCTCCGACTTCTTCCCCGCCCCGACTTCCTCCCCCCCCCGCCATCTCCCCCGTCGCCATCATCGCCTCGCTCGCCACCCTCGCGCCTCATCACCCTCTCCGCCGGCACCTATCCCGCGCCGGCTACGGGCCCGTCGACCTCAGCGCCCCATGCGAATGCCTGAGGACGGAGCTCATCCAGCCCCATGAACCTTGCGAGAATCGCATCCGCGTTCAAAGTGCTCGAAGTCATCCGCTCCTACCGCGACCGCACTCCGCTCCGGCCTCACCATGCTCGGCATCGCCTGGGGACTCGTCACCGTCGTCCTGCTCCTCACCTACGGCCAAAGCCTCGGCAAAGAAGTGCTCAACGCGCTTCATGGGCATCGGCAACAACGTCATCATGATCTCGGGCGGCCAGACCACCATGCAGGCCGGAGGCAGCGCGCCGGCCAAAGATCAAGTTTCGAATACGCCGATCTCGAGGCCGTGCGCGACGACGTCCCCTTCGTCAAGCGCAGTCAGCGGCGAAATCGACGACACCTGGCCTTCAAGTTCGGCACCGAGTCGTCAATCTGCAGATCAAGGCCGTCGAGATGCCCTACGGCCGAAATGCGAACATTGAAATCGTCGAACAGGGCCGCTACTTCGAGGCCAGCCGACTTCACCGAGCATCGCGACGTCGCCATCTTCGGCCCCAACGCCGCGCGAAAGCTCTTCTCCGGACTTCCCCCCGTCGGCCAGTCCGTCTCGATCAACGGCCACTCCTTCGAGGTCATCGGCGTCCTGCAGAACAAGATTCAGGATTCCTACAACAACGGTCCCGACAACGAGAAGGTCTTCATCCCCATGCCCATGATGCGCGACCTGAAGAACCAGCGTGATCCTGACTCCATCGTCTTCGCGCCGCTCGACTCCTCGCTGCATCTGCAAGCGCTGTCTCTTCCGTCCGCTCCGTGCTCGCCGAGCGCCACCACTTCGATCCCGCCGATGAAAAGGCCGTCGCCCGCCTGGGACACGATTGAAGACTCCGCGCAGATCATGCAGTTCTCCACCGCGCTCGCAGGTCGCTCCTCGGCATCATCGGCGCCATGACCCTGGCCGTCGGCGGCGTCGGCGTCATGAACATCATGCTCGTCAGCGTCACCGAGCGCACCCGCGAGATCGGCCTCATAAAAGCCCTGGGCGCCAACAAGTCGGGACATCCTCAGCCAGTTCCTGATCGAGAGCCTCACCATGACCTTTCTCGCCGGAGCCGTCGGCATCTCGCCGCCATCGTGATCGGCCGCCTCGTCCCCCCCATGCCCCTCTACGGCGAGGCCTTCAAGACCGGCAACCACAGGGAGACATCGTGCTCCACGGATCGCTCCAGGTCATGCTTGTCTCGCTCCTGATTCTGGGCGCAGTCGGGCTCATCTCCGGCATGCTCCCGGCCATGCGCGCCGCCAGGATGAATCCGGTCGAAGCTCTCCGCCACGAATAGCTCGGGCCCAATTTTTGTGCAGGTCTAGTGCGGCTTGCGGTAGCGGATGTCGTCGCCCTCAAGATAAAACTCAGTCGGAACAGCACTCCGAGCCGCAGATGATGCTCTCCATCCCGGTGAATTGGTGGCGGGTGATCAGACCCAGCGCGCCGCAGATCGGGCACGACATCACCGCCCAGTAAGGATTGAGTGGGCTCCCCATCTCGCCGGCATTTTGCAGGACAAAAAGCGTACCCGGCTCCATCTGCTCCGGGATCCAGTTTTCGAGCAATTGCAATTCATGCATGGCAGCTCCGTTCAAACAGAGATGTGGTTCTTTGAATGCATCTGCGCGTGCGCCGGCCTGAAAATGAGCGACAGTCTATGAGCTGGTGGGGAGAGGCTGGACGGGTTGAGAATGCTGGCCGTCATCGTTAGAAAGTGAAACCAGTTACCGAGCGATTGCCTAGCGATGAGCTTCGAGGGCAACCGCCGATCCTGTCAACGAAAACCGAAGACGCAGGGTTAACTCTTTCGAGACCCCTTCATATCATCCGATCAGACGTTATTGCCCGCTCGCGTCCCCACTCGACACATGGTTCAGGCGCTTGTACATCGCCTCGTTGCGCAGAATCGCCTGCACATATTCGCGCGTCTGCGTGAATGGAATGCACTCCACGAACTCCGGCACGTCGCGATAATTGCCCGTTGCCAGCCAGCTCTGGATGCGATCGTCGCCGGCGTTATACGCAGCCAGCGCATACTCCACCTGGCCGTGAAACTTGTCCAGCGTCTGGCGCAGATAGAGTGTGCCCAGCTGCACATTCACCGGCGGATTCAGCAGCTCGTTCGTCGAGAAATGTTTCAGCCCCGCCTGCCGCGCCATGCTCTTGCCGGTCGAGGGCAGCAACTGCATCAAGCCGTAGGCGTTCGCATACGACACCACGCTGGGGTTAAATTCCGACTCCTGCCGCATCAGTGAGAGCACGAGATACGGGTCCAGCCCATTGCTTCTTCGCGTTCGCCTGCACATCTGTCCAGTAAGGCAGCGGAAAGAGTACGCGCCAATAGGAATCAGGAATCGAATCTATCGGGACCGCGTAGTAGCTCGGCGTAATGCGCTTCGCCACTTGCAGCGCACGAAATGTCTCCCCTGCCTGCGCATAAATTTGTAGCTCCGCGTAATTGGCCCACGCGGCACTGCCCGGGCTCGCGCGAATCTCCGGCGCAATATATTCGTTCAGGCCGGCGTTGCCCAGCAGGCGCGCCTTGATGACGTGAATATCATCGTTCGGCACTTCGTCAGAGAGCGGCTTCGGATGAGGCGCATGAATGCCGCCCAGCAGTGGCACCGACTCCAGCGGATAGGACGACAACGTGGTCAGCCGCTGCTTCGCCAGCCCGCCGAAATAGTAGTTGCGAAATGCATTGGCCAGCGTCGTGTAATAAGCCTTGGCCAGTGCGGGAGCCTTTTCCTGCTCCTCCAGCTCCCGGCCGCGCCAATATAGTGCGTCGGGAATCTCTTCCCCGCCCGGGTAGCGCACGAATCTGCTCGTCGAACAACGGCCCCGCCGCGCCGAAGTTCCCCAGCCGATAGTTCAGCCACGCAATCTTCCAGTGGCTGTAAGGAGCATAGGTGCTCTCAGGAAAATATTTCAGCAGCAGCGCGAAATACTGGATCGCCGTGCTGTTGTCATTGATGAGGAAATACATGTTGCCCGAGGAGAAGAGCGCCTCCTGGAACCATGGGCTCTGCGGAAACCGCTGCTGCAGCTGGTCCACATACCGGCGCTGATCGTTCGAGTCCTTGCGGGTCCGGGCGTCCTCCATCAGCAGGTAGAGGCGCTCGGCACCGTGGCTGTCCGCAGTGTCGGGGAGTTTGTCGAGCATCGAACGCGTGAGCTTCTTCAGTTTGAATGCGCACGCTGCCGCATCCAGGCGCAAGTCGTTCTTCGTCTGCTCGCTGATGTCCGGATGATGCTCGAGCGCAAGAAATTCGATCTCCGCGTCGCTGTAGCGGTGAGCAGCATAGAGCGCGTCGGCGTGAGCGTGCTGGTCCTCCGCCGTCAGCACTACCCCGGTCTGGCTCAGCTGCGTGAGTTGCTGCTGCGACTGCAGCGCTTCCTGGCTCAGCGGCAGCGTCTTATATATGTGGCGGAACATCTGGGCCGCATTCGCCGTGTCTCCCGCCAGCAACGTCGCCCGGGCCTTCAGAAACTGCGCATCGGCCCGCCCCGCCAGCCCGGGTGCCGCCCGCAATGTCGCCAGCGCTGCCTGCGGCTGGTTTGACTCAATCTGCAATCGCGCCACCATGACCGGCAGGTTCCCGTTGAAGATGCTCTCCGGATAGCGGTCCGGATAGCCGCTGAGGATAGCGATCGCCTGCGCATATTGGTTGCTCTGCTCAAGAGCCTGCGCCTCGAGGTATTGGACGTAGTCGTCGAGCACGGAGGATTGTGCCGAGGCCTGCTTCAGCGCATGCACCGCATCGTCAAAGCGTCGGTCCTGGATGTAGGCATGGCCCAGCGCAAGATAAGCGGCCGTCGCGGCCTCTCCCGTGTGGCTTGCCGCGTAACGCTCCACTCCCGCGTAAGCCTCAGGCGAGCGATAGGTAGCCAGCTGCTGCGCCATCGGTCGCAGTTCGCTCGACGCCACAAACGCCTGGCGCAGGCTGGCGGCGTGCGCAGTGTGGCGCGAACTCGTCTTTCCGCGATGCGACGACGACTGCGCGGTCGTCTTTGTGCCGGCGGATTTCTTCGCCGCCGCCTTCTTCTTTTTCTTCTTCTGCGATGTCGAGGACGCCTGAGGCGACGACGAGGACGCCTGATGCAGCCTGAGCGGCGCCGCAGCGCAGGGAATGCTTCCACACGAGACCAGTGATGCCAGCAGGAGAACAGCGATCCGCAATGTTTTGAGTTCCTCTGTCATCACTCTAAGGGGGTTGGCGCCGGTGTGTAATGCGCCCGTTCCGGCGGGAATGCACTTTGTAACGGATGGCGGTGCCATCAACAGCCCGGCCAACCAGCCGGCCAACGCATAGTATGATGACCCTACCGCAGTGAAGGCGCCGAAAGTAATTCCCTTTCGCGCTCATTTCCTTGCGACTTTCTCGGTATGGCCTCCATCCAAACAAAAGGTGCAGATTCAACCACGGACCTTGACCTCGTTGATAAGGTCAGGGCCGGCGATATGGAAGCGTATGAGCAGCTGGTGCGGCAGTATGAGCGTCGGGTGTTTCGCATTGCGCAGAACATAACGCAGAACCGAGAGGATGCTGAAGACGTCGTACAAGACGCATTTTTCAAAGCGTTTAAAAACATAAACCGCTTCCAGGGCAACTCAAAGTTTTACACCTGGCTGGTACGAATTGCGGTCAATGAAGCGCTGATGAAACTGCGGAAGCGACGTACAAGCCGCGTAGTGAGCATGGATGACGAAGTGCAGACTGAAGAAGGCGCGATACCGCGCGAGTTTGCCGACTGGTCGCCTAACCCGGAGCAGATGTATGGGCGTGAGGAATTGAACGAGATACTTAGCAAAACGATCCAGGGACTGCCTCCTGCATTCCGCACAGTGTTTACCCTGCGCGACGTGGACGGCCTGTCTACCGAAGAGACGGCGGAGGCGCTCAAGCTCAGTGTGCCCGCGGTAAAGTCCCGCCTGTTGCGAGCCCGGCTGCAACTCCGTGAGCGGCTCGCCAGGTATTTCAAAAAGCCGGCGGAGGTCGTGCAGCAGTCATGAATTGCTCAGAGTTCATGGTCGAGTTAACTGATCTTCTGGATGACCAGTTGGATCAGGAGTTGCGCCGCGAGTTGGACGTGCACATGTCCGGCTGCGACCACTGCAAAGTCGTCTTCGTGACCACCCGCAAGACTATCCAGATCTACCGCAACCACGAGGTGTTTGAGCTTGCCCCCGCGCTGCAGGAGCGGCTGCACGCCGCCATCCTCGAGCATTGCCGCAAGAGCGCCGACTGTGGACCGAAGCGCACCGCTCTAAAGAAAAAAGTTAGCGGCTAGCGAAAAATTCGCGCCCGGCAAAACAGGCCTCCCTCAGGAGGCCTTCTCTGTTTCTGACCTTTCTATTCTGACTTGATTAGTTTCTGACCCGTTAATCGTCGCGGCGATGCAGCGTCGGCTGGTCACCGCCATCGTCCGGCGTCGTCGGCTTGGTGCTGGCCGAATCGATTCGTCGTGCCGCTTCCCGGCTCCGGCGTCGTGCCCGCCGTCCGCCGCAGGCTCGGTTTCTTGCTCCCGCTGTCGCCTTCGTCCAGCTTGCGACGGTTCTCCAGCCGGGCCAGCCGGGCCTTCACATCCTGGAACTCCGACGTGCTGACTACATACTCCTGCCGCGGCGGCAAAATCTTCGCCATCTCTTCCTGCGAGTGCGCGATCCGGTCAGGAGTCGGCGGGTGGCTCTCAAACGCCTTCGAAATCAAGTTGGGCTTCTGTTTGATCAGCGCGTTGTACTTTTCAAAAAATTGCACGAACGCTTGCGGATCATATCCCGCCTTGTACATGTACTGAACGCCGAGGTAATCCGCCTGCGCCTCAAATCCGCGCTGGAATTTCAGAAAGACCAGCGGAATTCCTATCTGCGCCGCCTGATAAATCGCGTAACCCGTCCACGTGTAGCCGGTGAAGATCATCAGCGGCACCATGCCGATCTGGACATAGTTCAGCCGCGTCATCTCCCGCGCCTGGTGGTGCGCAGCCACGTGGCCGACCTCGTGAGCGATTACCCCCGCCACCTCGGCTTCGTCATCGGCGGCCAGGATCAGCCCGGAGTTGACATACATAAATCCGCCCGGCAGAGCCATCGCGTTAATCTCGTCCGAGTCAATTACCTTCACCGTAAAAGGCACCTTGGCGTCGGAGTTCTTCACAATGTTTTGCGTGACGCGATTGATGTACTCGTTCACCACCGGATCGTTGACCATCTTGATGGTGTGCTCGAGCTCCATCGAGTAGCCCTTCCCCATCTTGATTTCGCTCTCCGTCGAATACCAGTTCGCCATGCCGCGCTGCCCCGGCATCTTGCGATTGCCTATGGCGTTCACATCGTCAACGCTGCCCGGCTTCACATTCTCAAGCGTGGGGATTGGGCCCAGGACATCACTGTCATTCAGATTGGGCCCGTTCTTGTCATCCTTCGCGGCGGCGCCATCGCTCTGCGATTGCGTCTGGGCCAGCGCAATCGGATAAAAAACGGGAGACGAAAGCAGGCCAACTAACGCTGTGTTGAGCAGCAGACGACGTGCGAGGGCAGATCGTGTCATGGGAGCAGCTCCTGCGGGATCCAATGTCCGCGACCTATGGCTGCTAACTGTCTTGCGGAACCAAAAGCCGCTGTCGCGAACCTGATTCGCCCGCTCTTCAAGTATGCTCCGACCGCCAATAGAAAGCAAAAGGCGGGGTTTGATCTCACAAACTCCCGCCTCGAACTCCCCGTTTTAAAGGTCGGCTCGCGCTTAGTCGTAATACTCCAGCCCAAGATGCGTGATCAACTGCTCTCCCTGGATGTGCCGCAGTGTGTTCTTCAGCTTCATGGACTGAATGAACAGGTCGTGCTCGGGATAAAGCCCCGGCGCCGTCATCGGCGATTTGAAAAAGAAGCTCAGCCACTCCTGGATGCCCAGTCCACGCAGCTCAGAACTCCGCGCCGCAAGGTCGAGGAACAGGATTAGATCGAGCACAATCGGGGCCGCGAGGATCGAATCCGCGGCACAGGAAATCAACCTTGATCTGCATCGGATAGCCCAGCCAGCCGAAGATATCAATGTTGTCCCAACCTTCTTTATTATCACCGCGTGGCGGATAATAGTTAATGCGAACCTTGTGGTAGAGGTCCTTGTAGAGATCGGGGTAAAGCTCCGGCTGCAATATCTGGTCCAGCACCGAGAGCTTCGACTCCTCCTTCGTCTTGAACGACTCCGGATCATCCAGCACTTCCCCGTCGCGATTGCCCAGGATGTTGGTCGAATACCAGCCGGCCACCCCCAGCATGCGCGCCTTGAATGCCGGCGCCAGCACCGTCTTGATCAGCGTCTGGCCCGTCTTGAAGTCCTTGCCGCAGATGGGCGCGTTGTTGGCCCGCGAGAGCTCCTGCATCACCGGCAGGTCCACCGTGAGGTTGGGTGCGCCGTTGGCAAATGGAATCCCTTCCATCAGCGCCGCGTAAGCGTAAATCTGCGATGGCGCAATGTTCTCGTCGCTCTCCTCAAGGCCCTTCTCAAAGGCGGCCAGCGACTCATGCACCGCCGACGGCTGCAAAAATATCTCCGTTGACCCGCACCAGATCATCACCTGGCGGTCCGTCTTCTTCTTGAACTCGCGAATATCTGCCCGCAGTTGCTCCGCCAGATCGCGCTTGTTCTTGCCCTTCTTCACGTTCGTGCCATGCAGCCGCTTGACGTAGTGCTGGTCAAACACTGCGGGCATGGGCTTCACGCTCTCCAGAAACGGGCGAATGGATTCCAACTGGTCCTTCGCCAGCACCTGTGCCGTGCTCGCGGCCTGAAATACGTTGTCCTCGAAAATGTCCCATCCCGTGAACACCAGATCGTCGAGCGACGCGATAGGCAGAAACTCTTTGATGAGTGGCGTGCGATTGTCAGTTCGCTTGCCCAGTCGGATGGTCCCCATCTGGGTGACCGAGCCGATTGGTTTTGCGAGGCCCTTGCGGACCGCTTCAACCCCTGCGATGAAAGTGGTGGCGACTGCACCCATGCCGGGAATCATGACGCCTAATTTGCCGGTGGCCGGCTGGATGGAGGATTTGGCAGCGGATGATTTCTCACTGCCCTGCGAGCTCGACATTCTGTACTGACCTTCCTTGTGTTCTACGCGAAGTGAATTCGTTTTAGTGTCGCGCAAGCAGAAGATGCTTGGCAAATGCGTCAGGATTCACGGCCCGGCCGTTTGGATGCGCCGCTTCCAGTGCGAACGCAGGAACCAGGCGATGCCGACGATCCCGAGTATCAGAATTACGGCGTCAAAGCGGTGCAGAATATTCTTCAGCCGCGGATCGGTGTCCCAATGCTGGCCCAGCTTCATGCCGACGTAGGCCAGCGCAAAGCACCAGGGCCACGATCCGATAAAGGTGTAAATGTGGAAGCGGAGCTGCGGCATCCGGCCGATCCCCGCTGGCAGCGCGATAAATGCTCTCACCACCGGAAGCAGGCGCGCCACCAGCACCGTGATATCGCCATAGTGTTTGAAAAAATAATCGGTGCGATCCAGGTCTCGATGACTCAGCAGCAGGTAGCGGCCATATTTCTCAACCAGCGGACGGCCCCCATGCGCCCCCACCCAATACGCAACCGCCGAGCCGACATTGCACCCGATCGCGCCCGCCGTCGCCACCAGCAGCAGGTTGAATCGCCCCGTATAAACCAGGTACCCGGAAAACGGCATGATGATCTCTGACGGCAGCGGAGTGCAGGCCGACTCAATGGCCATCAGCAGCATTATCCCCAGGTAGCCGGTGGAGGAGATGACAGAGATGATGAAGGCACTAAGAACTGTAAGGATTTTGAGGGTCATGAGGAAGGAACAGCCAGCTTGCAGTAAAGAAAGTATAACTGCGCTCGAACTTCCGCAGCGTCGCAGCGGTTTTGGCCGGCACGCCTCCACGCGCTAGGATTAAGTGTTCAGGAGAAAACGAAATGGCAGAATCAACAGGCACCGTTGCGGAGACCCCGTCGGCTGAGGTGAAGAAGGCTCCGGAAAAAGCGGTGCAGCGGCAATGCGTGCGCTTCGCGTTTTTCAAAATATTGCCCGAGTGGCGCCGCCTGCCTCTGGCTGAGCGCGTTCAACACAAGCAGGCATTCGTCCAGGCCCTCGCCAAGTGGGACCTCCCCGGAAAAATGAAGACCATCACCTACTCCACCATCGGCTTGCGCAACGACGCCGACCTGGTGCTCTGGACAATCTGCTACAGCATGGACGAGTTGAACCACATGATGGCCGATCTCATGGCCACTCCCCTCGGCGGCTATCTGCAGTCCAGCTACAACTACATCGCGATGACCAAGCGGTCGCAATATCTCATCGGCCACGATCAGGAGCAGCACGAGTCCCGCGGCAACATTCGCCCCGGCGGACAGAAATACATCTTCATCTATCCCTTCTGGAAGACGCGGTCCTGGTACCTGCTGCCGCTCGAAGAACGCCAGCGGCTGATGCAGGAGCATATTCGCGTCGGGCTCCTGTACCCCCGCGTCAAGCTCAACACCACCTACTCGTTCGGACTCGATGACCAGGAGTTCGTCGTCGCCTTCGAAAGCAATTTCCCTGAGGACTTTCTTGACCTCGTCCAGCAGCTGCGCGAGACCGAAATCAGCGCATATACCTTGCGCGACACGCCCATCTTCACCTGCGTGCGCATGACCGCGGAGGAAATGCTGGACCGGCTGGGCTGATGGCAGCGAAAAAAGTAGCAGCCAAACGCAGGCCGTCCAAAGCCCCGGCCCCGAAGCGCCCGGCCACCAAGGTCGCACTCGCCAGGTCGCCCCGCCCGGCAGCGCCCAGGGGCTACAAGCCGACCGAACCGGCACGAGTCACCGCAATTTTGGATGCGCTCAAGCAGGCCTATCCCAACGTTGAATGCGCGCTGCATCACACCAGCGCATTTCAGCTCCTCATCGCCACCATTCTTTCCGCGCAGACCACCGACGTGGGGGTAAACAAGGTGACGCCGGAGTTGTTCCGCCGCTTCCCTACCCCGGCCGCTCTCGCCACCGCGCCTATAGACAAGATCGAAGAGATCATCCGCACCACGGGATTTTTCCGCAACAAGGCGAAGTCCATCACCGGAGCCGCCAAAAAGCTACAGTCCGACTTCGGCGGCGAAGTTCCTAAAACGATGGATGAGCTCCTCACCCTTCCCGGCGTCGCCCGCAAGACCGCCAACGTCGTCCTCGGCTCGTGGTTTGGCTTAAACGAGGGCGTCGTTGTAGACACCCACGTCTTCCGCCTCAGCCATCGTCTCGACCTGTCTCCGGCTCCCACCGCGGAAAAGACTGAGCAGGATTTGATTAAAGTAATTCCGCGGCCGCGATGGACCATGTTCAGCCATGAGCTCATCCATCACGGACGTCGCATCTGCGTCGCTCGCGGGCCAAAGTGCGCCGACTGCACGCTCGAGACGCTCTGCCATTCGGCAGATAAAACCTGGAGCACAGTGTGGCAGCACAAGCCGGCAAAAACTCAGGCGAAGTAGGCGTTGAGCCCGTCAGCCAATGACTGCGCTGTAGATTTAGTCGCTTCCACCTGCGGCGCGACCCCGAGAGATTTCAGAGCCTCCGTTGTCGTCGGCCCGATCGAGCCGATGACCGTCTCCGCCGGCAACGAAATTCCTGCCCGCCCCAGTAGCTCGAAGAAATTGCGGGCGCTCTGCGCGCTCGTAAATGTGAGCACCTCCGGCACCGTATCAACGCCGGCATAGAGAGCCCGCAGCCGCAGGCCGGCATCGCCCGGCGTAGTCGTTCGATAGGCATCCACCCGATGCAGCATCGCTCCGGCTCCTTCGAGCGCATCGGCGAGTGCAACCGAGGCACCGGGCTGCTGCGGCAGCAGCACCGCCTGACCTGAAACTACCGGCGCAAGCGCGGCTGCAAGCGATATCGCGGTCGCATTCTCGGGCACGATATCAGCCTCGCGGCCAACCGCTGCCAGCGCATGGGCCGTCTCTTCTCCAACCACCGCAATCCGCAGATCCTGAAACTCTGCGAGATTCATCTCCTGTCGATCCAACTCTGCCCCCACCGCGCTCACCGCATTCGCACTGGTGAAAACAACCCAGCGATACGCGCCGAGATTCCTGATGGCCAGACGAAGCGGCTCAGCGTCCTCGGGCGGCAGCACTTCCAGCATGGGCAGCAACTGCACCTCAGCCCCGTGAGATCGCAGCAGCGCTGCCAGCTTTTCGGCTTGATGCGCCGGACGCGTCACCAGCACTCGCCTCCCCTTGAGCCCTGCGCTCATGGCTTTGCCGCTGGCGTCTCGGTCGCATAAAGCCGCAGGATTGCGTCCGCTCCCGCCGCGTTGAGCTTGTGCACGATGTCTTTCGCCACATCCGCCGCATCGCGATCGTCACTGTGCTCGATGCGGACCAGCGACCGCCCATCCGGCGAGCAAACGGCGGCGTAGATGCGATGGCTGCCCTCCACCTGCGGCTCGCAATAGACGCCGATAGGAACGGAACAGCCCCCGCCAAGCTGCGCCAGCACCAGCCGCTCCACGTCCACGCAGAAGCGCGTCTCCGGGTCGTCGAGAAAAGCCACCGCCTGCTCTGTTGCCGCATCATCGCTCCGGATCTCGAGCGCCAGCGCGCCCTGCCCCGGACACGGACAGCACAATGACGCCGGCAGCTCCTCTCGCAGCATCTCGGTCAGTCCGAGCCGCTCAACTCCGGCTGCGGCCAGGATGATCGCATCCATCTCCCCGGCAGCTAGCTTGCGCAGTCGCGTGTCCACGTTGCCGCGCAAAGGAATGATCTCGAGGTCTGGCCGCTGGTAAAGCAGCTGTCCCTTCCGGCGCAAGCTACTGGTTCCAACGCGAGCCTGCTGCGGCAATCCAGCCAGCGTGACCTCTGCCGGAGCCAGCAATACGTCAAGCGCATTTCTTCGCGCGGGCGTCGCCGCGAGCGCAAATTCCGCCGCCAGCTCCGTCGGCAGGTCCTTCAGCGAATGCACCGCAAGATCAATGCGGCGGTCGCGCAATGCCTGCTCGATCTCGGCAGTGAACATTCCCTTGATGCCGACAGAGGGCAGTGGCTTGTCCTGCACCCGGTCGCCCGTGGTGCGCAGCACCATCACTTCGACAGCAATTTCGCGCGCGCGCAGCGCTTCGGCTATATGCTCCGCCTGCCAGAGCGCCAGCTTCGATCCCCGCGTGCCGATGCGGATCACTCGCCTGCTTCCTCATCATTCTTTTCCTGCGTATTGTCGAACGCCCGCTCCACCGCTTCCAGCGCTGCGGCGTCTCCCTCGCGCGCCGCAGTCTTAATCGCCATCAGCGGCCCATGCATCAGCTTGTTGAGCAGGCTGCGCGTCAGCGACTCGACGGCTTCGCGCTCCTCCGCGCTCAGGGTGGCAAACTTGGCGGCGTTGCGGCTCAGCTCCGCCTGGCGAATATCTTCAAATGCGCGCTGCAGGCCAAGAATCGCCGGACGCGCATCCAGCGACTGCGAGATGCGCTGGTATCGCTCCACCTCCGTGTTGATAATGCTCTCCGCCTGCGCCGCCTCTCCGGTCCGTCCCGATCGGTTCTGCGCCGCCACGCCCTGCAGATCGTCAATGTCGTAAACGAAGATGCCTTCCAGTCGCGCCATCTCCGGATCAACGTCCCGCGGCACCGCTATATCTATGAAGAACATCGGCCGGCTCCGGCGCCTCTGCAGCAGTTGCTGACCGTGCTCGCGACGGAAGATCGGCTCCGCCGAGCCGGTGGTGGTGATCACAATGTCGGCGGCATCGAGTCGTTCCATCAGCTGCTCAAACGGCACAACCGATCCGCCGAACTCCTCCGCGACCTCCTCCGCACCGGCAACCGTCCGGTTGCTCACCAGCAAACTCGCCGCGCCCTGCGCCAACAGCGCCCTTGCTGCCAGCTTGCCCATTTTGCCCGCGCCCACCAGGCAGACGGTTTTCCCTTGCAGCGAGCCGAATATCTTGCGCGCCAGATCCACCGCGACCGACGCAATCGAGACCGACGACGCTCCCACCCGCGTCTCTGCCCTCACCCGCTTGGCGACAGTCAGCGTCCGCCGCATCAGGGTATCCAGCTCCCCATTGATCGCTCCGACTGACCGCGCCACTGAGAATGACTGCCGCACCTGTCCGAGAATCTGCGGCTCCCCCACCACCATTGAGTCCAGGCTCGAAGCGACGCGGAAGAGATGCCGCGCTGCCTCGCCCTCGTGGTACTCGTAAAGATGTGGTCGCAGCGAATCGGCTTCAATCGAGAAATACTGGCCGACGAACTCCAGCAGATTGGGCTGCCCCGTGTCGTGAGCGGTCAGAAACTCCACGCGATTGCAGGTGGAAAGAATCAGGCCGCCCCGCACCCCCGGGTGGTGCGCCAGTTCCCTCGTCGCCTCCGCCAGCCGCTGTTCAGGAATGGCGAGCCGCTCCCGCAGCTCAACCGGAGCCGTCTTGTGGTTGACGCCCAGCAGGCTCACGCTCACGGGCCGACATACCTGTGCACCGAGCTGAATGCATTGGCGGCCCACGACCGCAAACGCCGCTACGATCACCACGCCGGAGAAGTAAAGCGCGCGCCGCCCGCGAACGCCCGTACTGCGTCGCACCCAGAGCAGAAATACGTAGAACACCCACATCGCAAAAGAGAGCAGCACCTTCGGATCACGAAAGTATGCCGGCCCCGTCGAAGCCTCGGCCAGCAGCGAGCCGATCAGCAGGCCCAGCGTCATGCAGGGAAAGCCGAAGAGCAGCATCCGGTAGCTGATCTGGTTTGTGGTCTCAAGCGACGGCAGCCAGCCCAGCCTCCCCGCAAAATGCTTCGACTTCAGCTGACCTTCCTGGATCAGGTAGAGCACCCCGGACAGCAGGCTCACCAGCAGCGCCGAATACGCCGCCAGCATCAGCGCAATGTGCAGCAGCACCCACCCCGTCCGCAATCGCGGAGCAAACACTGAGCCCAGGTCCGGGCCCAGCGCCGAAGAAAGCGTCAGCAGAAATACCATGGGCAGCACGAAGACGCCCAGCGCCGCCGTGTTGTAACGGTAGAAACTCCAGCAGAAAAATCCCGCCAGAATCAGCGCAAACAGCGACTCCAGCCCATGCAGGTCAACCGGGACCCAATGGTGATAGGCGTTGAGCAAATCCACCAGCGAGACGAAGTGAAACAGCAGGCCACCGATCAACAATGGAGGCAACAGCTTCCGCCAGCGCGCGCCCTCCCGCAACGTGGCGGCAGCAGCGGCCAGCGCAGAGGCGCCATAGAGGACTACGGCCACACGAAGCCATACCACAGACATATGCATGTTTTTTACTGCTCAGTATATCGCGCAGGGCTTGTCCCCGGCTCCCTCTCCCAACCCCGTCGCTCGTATACACCGGTAATACTTTCCCAGCCGATGAGCACGCGATATGCTGGCTCTTCCGTGAGTGACTTGTTCCCAGAGAGTGATGTGGCCCCTGCCCTGGCCGTTGCGGAGGAGGAGTTTGCGCTTTCGCCCGACGTTCAGCCGCCCGACGCTCAGCCGCCCGACGCTCAGCCGCCGGACGCTCAGCTCCAGTCCCGCCCTGTGAACTCCGGCTCCTCGCCCGACTCATCCGGCGCGCGCAAGCCGCCACCCGACAAGTCTTCGTTAATGACTCCGCTCATGCGGCAATATTCCACCGCCAAGCAACAGCATCCCGGAGCGCTGCTTTTCTTCCGGCTCGGCGATTTTTACGAGCTCTTTTTTGAGGATGCCCAGATTGCTTCCCGAGAACTGCAGCTCACTCTCACCTCGCGCGACAAAGAGCGCGGCATTCCCATGTGCGGCGTGCCCTATCACGCGGCTGAAAATTACATTCCCCGGCTGCTGCGCAAGGGCTATCGCGTCGCCGTCTGCGAGCAGATGGAAGAGCCCGGGCCCGGCAAGAAGCTGGTGCGACGCGAAGTCACCCGCGTTCTCTCCCCCGGCACCGCCATGGACCCCACGCTCGCCGCCGAACAGACAAACTTCCTCGTCGCAGTCTGCGAGCGCAACGGCACCTACGGATTGGCCGCTCTCGAGCTCTCAACCGGCGAGTTTCTGGCCGAGGAGTTTCGCGGACGCGACGCCGCCGAACAATGCAGTGAAGCCATTCAGCGCTCCCAGGCTCGCGAGGTGCTCTTCCCTTCCGGCACGAATATCTTCGACCACGGCGCTGCCGACATGTTCCGCGAGGGTCGGGCAGCAGGCGGCCCCATCCACACCGGCGTTGAAGATTGGGCCTGGAGTCAGGACCACGCCGTTCCTCTGCTGCTGCGCTCGCTCGGCGCTCAAAGCCTCGACGGCTTCGGCCTCGAAGACAAACCTGCCGCTGCCTGCGCCGCCGGCGCCTTGCTCTATTACGTCAAGTCCACCCAGCCGGGAACGCTCGACCATGTGCGCGGCATTCGCACTTACGAGCGCCGCGATTTCCTGCAGCTCGACGCCACTACGGTGCGGAATCTCGAACTGGTGCAGCCGCTCTTTTCCGGCGGCGGCGACGAAGGCACTCTCTTCCATACCCTCGACGCCTGCCGCACTCCCATGGGCAAACGACTGCTGCGCGCGACGATTCTGCAGCCCCTTCTGCAACCCGGTGCGATCAATCGCCGGCTGGATGCGGTGGCAGAGCTGCGAGAGGATCTTCGCAAACGCGAAACTCTGCGCGACGGCCTCGGCGGCATTCTCGACCTCGACCGGCTCCTCGCCCGCGTTGCCCTCGAGTCTGCCGGACCCGCGTGAGATCCAGGCCCTGGCGCAATCTCTCGGCCGCGCGCCGCTCGTCAGGCAGGCACTGCAAAACTCAAATGCCGCTTTGTGGACCGAACTTCTCGCCCGCATCGGCACCCACGAAGAACTCTGCAGCCTGGTCGCTGAGACTTTGGTCGAGAGTCCCCCGGCGCAGTGGGGTGAGGGCGGCTTCATCCGCGCCGGATTGAACGCCGAGCTCGACCAACTTCGCTCTCTCTCCCAAAGCGGCCGCCAATACATCGCCGCAATCGAAGATCGTGAGCGCAAGCGCACCGGCATCGGCTCGCTCAAAGTCCGCTTCAACCACGTCTTCGGCTACTACATCGAAATTACGAAAGCAAACCTGCACTCCGCCCCGGCAGATTACGAACGCAAGCAGACCCTGGTGAATGCCGAGCGATTTACTACGCCGGAGTTGAAGGAGTACGAGGTCAAGGTGCTCCAGGCGCAGGAGCAGTCCCTCACCCTCGAGAAACGGCTCTTTGCCGAACTGCGGCAGCGCGTCCTCGCCGAGGCCGGCGCAATCCGCACCACTTCGCAGGCGCTCGCCGAGACCGACGTGCTGGCTTGCTTCGCGCATCTCGCTGCATTGCGCGGCTATGTTCGACCGGCGCTGGCCGATACGCCCCTCCTCGAAGCCGCTGGCGCGCGCCATCCCGTCATCGAAGAATTGCTTCGCGCCGAGGGCGCCCGCTTCGTCCCCAACGATCTGCATGTGGATGCGGGCCACGACGGCATCCTGCTCATCACTGGCCCGAACATGGGCGGCAAGTCAACCTATCTCCGCCAGGCGGCCCTGCTCGTCATACTCGCGCAGATGGGCAGCTTCGTCCCCGCGACCGCCATGCGCTTTGGCCCCGCAGATCGCATTTACACCCGCATCGGCGCGGCAGATAACGTCGCGCGTGGCCGCTCTACCTTCATGGTCGAGATGACCGAGACGGCGACCATTCTGAATACCGCGACCTCCCAGTCCCTCATCCTGCTCGATGAGATGGGTCGCGGCACCGCCACCTATGACGGACTTTCGCTGGCGTGGGCGACGCTCGAATTTCTTCACAACAAGGTCCGCGGCCGCGCGCTCTTTCGCAACCCACTATCACGAGTTGACCTTGCTCGAAGAGCAGCTCAGCGGTCTGCGCAACCTGCACGTCACCTGCAAAGAGTCTCCGTCGGGAATTGTTTTTCTGCATGCCCTCGAACCCGGCCCGGCAAGCCAAAGCTACGGGATTGAAGTTGCTCGTCTGGCCGGAATCCCCTTGACCGTCCTCGAGCGCGCCCGGCAAGTGCTGCGCCAGCACGAAACCGCGGAGAAGCGCGTGATCTCGCAGCCCGAAGCAGCGCTGCCGCAGATGACCATCTTCACCCCGCTCTCGCAGCGAATCGTAGACCGTCTGCAGGCCACCGACGTTAATTCGCTCACGCCGCTGCAGGCGTTAAATCTGCTCGAAGAGCTGCAGCGCGAGTTGCGCGGCGAAGACGAGCACGGAGCGAAGACCACATGAGCCTTCGCGAAGACGCCGGACAACTATTAGTCCTCGGAATTGACGGCACCGAGCTGACCACCTGCAAACTGCCTGGCTGCGCTTGCTCCAGCCCGGCGGCATCATTCTTTTTCAGCGCAACATTGCGGATGCACCGCAGACTCGCGCCCTTCTCGACGCCGTCGAAAAGCAATCCGCGACCCCGCTGTTCCGCTGCGTTGACCTCGAGGGTGGATTAGTAAACCGTCTGCGCGCCACCGTCGGCGACATTCCCTCCGCAGCTACTGTCGCAGCCACTGGCTCCCCAGAGCTGGCGCAGCGCCATGGAGAGCTCATCGGCGAGGCCGCCGCCGCATTCGGTTTCAATACCGTCTTTGCCCCGGTCCTCGACCTCGCCTTGGCCGCCAGCCGCACCGTCATGGCCACCAGGACCGCGGCCGAAACTGGCGACGGCGTCATTAATTATGCGCGGCCATTTCTCAAAGGCCTCCAGCAGGCCGGGGTCATCGGCTGCGGCAAGCATTTCCCCGGCCTCGGCGGCGGGCGGTTGGATTCGCATCTTCACCTGCCGCGCATTCAGCGAGACTGGGCAACAATGTGGAGCGATGACTTGCTGCCCTACCGCGAGCTGAAATCAGAGCTGCCCATGGTAATGGTCGCCCACGCCGCCTACTCCCGCATCGGCGGCGAGATCGGCCCCGCCAGCCAATCGAAATTCTGGATCCAGAATGTCTTGCGGCGAAAAATCGGCTACCGCGGTCTGGTTATCTCCGACGATCTCGAGATGCAGGCCGTCCTGCGACTTGGCATCGAGGCCGTGGCCGTGGGCGCGATCGCCGCCGGCTCCGACATCTATATGGTCTGCCACGACGCCGGATTGATCACCCAGGCCTACGAAGCGGTATTGCGAGAGGCCGAGAAGTCTGCCGCATTCCGCCAGAAAATTCGCGCGAGTGCCGGCCGCTTGCGGCAAGCCAAAACCGCCGCCCGCTCCGGAACTCCCTCAGCCAGGCGCCGCATTCCATCCGTCGAAAAGTTACGCGAGTCCTTCGCAGCTTTGGCCGGCGACTGTGCAATCGCCGGAAAGGCCATCTCGTGAAAGAACGCGCCATGAACGTCGCCGGCGTCATGAGCGGCACCTCCGCCGACGGTGTAGACGTCGCGCTGGTTCGAATCTTCCCCCGCAACAAGTTGCCCCGGCTGCGGCTGCTCGCCTACGAGGTCTTCCCCTACCCGCCAAAATTGCGTCGCGCCGTCCTGGCAGCAGTCGAAGCGAAAAGTATTTCTGTCGCCGAACTCTCTCGCCTGCAGACGCGCCTCGGTCTCATGTACGCCGATGCAATTGACGCGACCTGCCGCAAGCACTCGCAGAAAATTGAATTGATCGGCTGTCACGGTCAGACCTTCTACCACCAGGGGCAGCCCGCGCTCTATCAGGGCCGGCGGCTGGCAACAACTTGGCAGGCGCAAGACGTCGCACCCATCGTCGAGAAGCTTCACGTCCCCGTCGTCTCTGATTTTCGCCCGGCCGACGTTGCTGCCGGCGGTCAGGGTGCCCCGCTCGTGCCGCTGCTCGATTACGAATGCTTCCGCCACCCCCGCCGCGCGCGCATCCTGCAGAACCTCGGCGGCATCGGCAATCTCACCCTCGTTCCCCCGAATGCCAGGCCCGACAACCTTCTCGCATTCGACACCGGCCCCGCCAACATGATCATGGATCGCCTCATGGATACGCTCTACGGCCGAACTATGGACCGCAACGGCGCCGTCGCGCGGCGTGGCAAAGTCATTCACGCCGTGGTCGAAGCCGCGCTGCGTCAGCCTTACTTTCAACGCCAGCCTCCCAAGGCCGCCGGGCGCGAAGACTTCGGCCGCGACTACACCGCGGCGCTTTTGCGCGACTGCCGCCGCCATTCGAAGAAGCCCGAAGACGCCGTCGCAACCGCTACCGCCCTCACCGCGAGAAGTGTCGCGCTCGCCGTCGAACGATTTGTGCTGCCGCGACTCAACCGACAGCCCGCAGACTTCGTCGTCTCCGGCGGCGGCGCGGTAAATTCCACATTGATGGAGATGATCAGCGCCCTGCTCACGCCGATGGGCCTCGACGTCATGACCACCGATGCCCTGGGAATGCCGTGGGCCGCCAAAGAAGCAGCCGCCTTCGCGCTGCTGGCATGGAACACCTGGCATCATCTGCCGGGAAATCTGCCGGCCGCTACCGGAGCGCGGCGTGCCGTTGTGTTGGGGCGCGTGAGCTATGCCTAGGCGGACAGCTGTCCTCGGTGCGCTCTGTCTCGCCCTCTTCATCTGCGGCTGTCACCGCAAGCCCCAGCCCGGCACCGTCGTCATGCTGATTGAGAGCAGTCCAACCAACCTCGATCCCCGCATCGGCACTGACGCGCAGTCAGAGCGCATTGACGAGTTGCTCTTCGACGGGCTCGTCGAACGCGACAGCAACTTCCAGCCCGCGCCCGGCCTCGCCGAGCACTGGGATCATCCCGATCCCCTGACTTGGATCTTTCATCTTCGCTCCGGCGTGCGGTTCAGCGACGGACGCCCTCTCACCGCGCAGGATGCTCAGTGGACGCTGAATTCCATGCGCGACGGAACCATCGTCTCCGGCAAGACTGGCGCTTACGCCAAGGTCACCGCCGTTGAAGCTCCCGACGCCTCCACGTTAATCATCCGCCTTAAGTCGCCCGACCCCGCGCTGCTGTGGAATCTCTCCGGCGGCGCATTCGGCGTCGTCCCGGCCGGCAGCGGCAAAAACTTTGCCCGGCAACTCATCGGCACCGGCCCGTTCCGCCTCGTCTCTGAGGAGCAGGACAAGGAAGTTCTTCTCGACCGCTCCCCTACCACCTGGCACACCGCGCCGGCAGTTGAGCACCTGCGTTTTTCCATCGTTCCCGATGCCATCACGCGCGCCCTCGAAATGCGCAAAGGTTCGGCCGACATTGCGCTCAATTCGCTTACGCCGGATATGATCGGCTCCCTGTCTCGCGACAGCAGTTTGTACGTCCTCAAATCGCCGGGCACCGTGTTGTCTTATTTCGGATTTAATCTGCAGGACCCTGTGCTCCGGGACCAGCGCGTGAGACAAGCAATGGCGCTCGCCATCAATCGCCCCCTGATTATCCAAACTCTTTTGGGCGGATTGGCCCGGCCCGCCGAAAGCGTTCTTCCCACCAACCAGTGGGCGTATGACTCCAGCCTCACCGTTCGCCCCTACGATCCCGCGCAGGCTCGCAGCCTCTTGGACGCGGCCGGATATCCCGCCGAAAAAAATGGAGTGCGCTTCCACCTCACCATGAAAACGTCTACCGACGAGAGCACCCGTCTGCTCGCTGCCGTGCTGCAGCAGCAGATGCGCGACGTTGGCATCGCACTCGACCTGCGCAGTTACGAATTTGCGACCTTCTACTCCGACGTAAGACGCGGCGCCTTTCAGATTTATTCGTTGCGCTGGATCGGCGGCAACGAAAATCCGGATATTTTTCGCTATGCATTTCAGAGCGCGAGCACTCCGCCCCAGGGCGCCAATCGCGGGCACTACAACAATCCTGAAATTGATCGCCTGATTGCCGACGCATCCTCGGCCGATACCCAGCAACAGCAACGCCAGGACTACGTCGAGATTCAGCGCATTCTCGCCAACGAATTGCCCGCGATTAATCTCTGGTATCTCGACAACGTCGCCGTCCTCAACCGGCGCGTCAGCGGAGTCACCCTTTCTCCCTCCGGCGATTACAAATTCCTCGAAACAATCACCCTGTCGGGAAGCCATTTCTAATCCAGTCGCATCCGAGTAAGAGTTACCGGATTTTCAAATTCTGCCGGACCTAAGAGGAGAACGACTCGATGAAAGGCATTTCTGTCATTGGCGTTATTTTGATTATTCTCGGAGTGGCTGCTTTGGCATATCAGGGTTTCAGCTACACCACTGAGAAGAAGGCTGTAGACATGGGCCCGATCCAGATTGACAAGAAAGAGCACCACACCGTCCCCCTGCCTCCAGTGCTCGGCGGCATCGCAATCGTCGGCGGATTAGTGCTCGTCGTCATGGGCAACAAGAAGAGCTAGCGCAGCGAATTGTCGCAATCGAAACCAGCGAGCGAGGTTGACCGCAGGGCGGTGCGCTTTTAGACTTGAGTGAGTCTTTCCGACCGCCTTGCCCCCTCGTTCAATGGTAGGACAGCTGGCTCTGAACCAGCATATCGGGGTTCGAATCCCTGGGGGGCAGCCACTACTCTCTCGAGCGTCCAAACCGCTGCCGCAGCGCGGTCTTTAGCAATTTCTTACAACTCGCATGCTAGTATTCGTGCAGTGGAAACAGTGCTCAATCTTCTCTGGTTGGCGCTGGCACTGACCGCATTGGCGCACTGGATTACCAGGGCCCGATCCGACAGTCCCGAGCACTCCAAAGCGCTGCGTCTGACCGCTTTGGTCATGCTTCTCGTCCTCCTCTTCCCGGTAATTTCTCTCACCGACGACCTGCAGGCCTCAGCCGCATTGGCTGAGAGCGAGCGCGCCGGCACCCGCATCAGTCCCAACGACGCGCACCCGGTCCCGCCCGCCACCCCGGCCCTTGCATTTTGGAATGCTGTGATCGTGCGCCCCACGGCGCAACGGCTTGCGATGACAATGGAAGTTTCCCCGCTTCGGCCTTCCGCCGCCGTCATCCCCTACGCGCTGGTCGAGCGACCCCCGCCGCCGCGCGATATCTCTCGCCTTCTTAATTCGTAACTGATATCGGGTTAATCAAAACTACCCTGCTTGTATCTGTGCCGGTGAGAGCCACGTGCTCCCCAAGGAGACATTAGTGATGTTGAGTGCGCTCAGCAGGCCTGAACGAATGGCACTGGCCTTGGTCGCGGCTCTGCTGCTGGCCGCGTCCTGCCCCGCGCAATCCGTTCCCGCTCCGCTCACTCTCGCCCAGGCAGTGGATATGGCGCGACAGAAGAACCCCACGCTCCTCGTCCGCGCGCGCGCACATGCAGGCCGTGCATGCCAACGAGATCACCGCCGGCCTCCGGCAAAATCCGCAGTTGGAACTCAGCGGCTCCGAAGTTACGCTCGGCGCAAACAACCCCGCCAGCCCTTATACCTACGCGGCAAATGTCTCTCGCCTCTTCGAGCGGGGACAAAAGCGGCGCTGGCGGTTGGATAGCGCCCGTGCCTATAGCCTCCAGGCAGACGCGCAATATAACGACCTCGAACGCCAGACGCTGCTCGATGTGAAGCAGAATTTCGCTCAGGTGCTCCAGGCCAAGGCAACCCTCGATGTCGCCCGGCAGGATCTCGATGGCTGGAATAAGACGCTCGATCTCTCAAAGCACCGCCTCGACGCCGGCGATATGAGCGGAACCGATTTCGCCCGCATTGACCTCCAGCTCGCGCAATTTGAATCCGACTACGACAACGCGGTCCTCAGCCTGCGCCAGAATAGCGATCAGCTGCAGTTGCTCCTCGGCATTGATCATCCCTCCCCCGACTTCCAGATCGTCGGCGACTTGAAGGCCCCCGCCATCACCCGCTCCCTGGCAGACATTGAGGCCCTGGCGCTCAAGAGCCGGCCCGACCTGCTTGCCGCGCAGCATTTGGTGGATGCGGCCACGGCCGACCATCACCTCGCCGTCGCCAACGGCACCACCGATCCCACCCTTGCCGGCGAATACGAGCGGGTGGCCACATACAACTCTGTCGGATTTAGCGTCAGCATCCCGCTCAGGATTTTTGACCGCAATCAAGGTGAGAAGGAGCGCACCGAGCTCGAGACCTCAGCCAGCCGGTACGCCCTCGCCGCCGCCCGCAATCAGGTCATCTCCGAAGTAGACCAGGCGTGGGCGGCCTATCTTTCGGCGGCCCATCTGGCGCAACGCTACAACGACCACTACCTCGGCGAGGCCACGCAGGTCCGCGACAATCTCGAGTTCAGCTTCCAGCACGGCGGCGCTACATTGCTCGATTTCCTCGACGCCCAGCGCGACTTCCGCCAGACTCAGCTGAATACGATCAACGCCAATGCCCAGGTGTGGCTCTCGATTCACCAATTGAGTTTCGCTGCTGACACGGAGATGCTGCCATGAAGCGGTCCTGTTTCGTTTTGCCTTTACTCACCATCGCCGCTCTCATCGCAGGATGCTCGCAGCACCCCGCCAAAGATGCCGCCGGCGCTCCCCAGAAGACAATCGTTGAGACCATCACCGTCCATCCCGAGACCCTGGTTGACCGGCTCGACTTGCCGGCCCAGGTGGCCCCCGATCCAACCCGCGTCGTTCATATTTACCCGCCCCTCAGCGGCCGGGTGTTGACCCTTGAAGTGCGCCCGGGCCAGGACGTAAGAAAAGGCCAGACGATTGCCGTGCTGCAAAGCGGCGAGCTCGCGCAGGCGCGTTCTGAGTTCGAGAAGGCACGCATCGAGGCCGCCCGCAGTGATCTCCAGCTCGACCGCGCAAAGCAGCTCCTCGCCCACCAGGTGATTGCCCAGCGCGACTTCGACGACCTCAAGGCTGCCGACGAGGCCGCCCACTCTGAGCTTGAGCGTTCACGGCAGCGCATTCACGAGTTAGGCTTCTCCGAGACCGGCAACTCCGATCTCACCAACCTTACCTCCCCTATCTCCGGCGCTGTTTTGGATATCGGCACCGCCAGTGGAGAGCTGCAGCGCTCACTCGACAACGCCACCGCCATCGCCACCATCGCCAATCTGGATAGCGTATGGGTTCTCGGCGATGTTTATGAGAACGACCTGGCCGATGTCCACGCCGGCACCGCCGTCACCGTTACCTTTCCCGCCTATCCCGGGCTCGTGAGGACCGGCCGCGTAGACAACGTTTCTGACGCATTCGATCCCAACACGCGGACCCTCAAGGCGCGCGTCGTATTGAGCAACGCCGATCACAAACTCAAGCCGCAAATGTTCGCCTCCATCGCGGTGGTGCGGTCAACCATGACGGGATTTGTCGTCCCCTCGGAGTCAGTCATCCGCGAAGGCAACGGCGCGTTTGTTTTTCTTCAGACCTCGCCCGGCAAATATGAGCGGCGGACCGTCACCCTGGGAGCGACGCAGGCGGGCAAGACCCAGATACTCAGCGGTCTTAAAGATGGCGATGCTGTCGTCACAACCGGGGCCGCGCTGTTGCGTGAGCCGGCGCAGGGAGACTGAAGCATGCAGGGCTTTATTCGCGCGCTGATCCGGTACCGCGCCATCGTCGTCATCATTTTCGTGGCGTCGCTCGCGGTCGGCATCTTCGCCTTCACCAAGCTGGATATTGAAGCCTACCCCGATCCCTCCCCGCCGCTCGTCGAGGTCATCACCCAAAATCCTTCCTGGTCGGCTGAGGAGATGGAGCAGCAGGTCACCGTGCCCGTCGAGACCACCCTGAGCGGCGTTCCGCATCTGGAGTCGGTTCGCTCCATCAGCATCTTCGGATTGAGCGACGTAAAGCTTTACTTCAGCTTCGACAGCGACTACTTTCGCGACCGCCAGGAGGTGCTCAATCGCCTGCAAACCATCTCCCTGCCCAATAATCTGCAGCCTCAGCTCTCCCCCTGGTCGCCGATTGGTGAGATTTACCGCTACGAGCTCACCGGCCCCGGCTACAGCCTCAACGACCTCACCGCCACGCAGGATTGGCTCGTCACCCGGCAGATTAAGCAGGTCCCCGGCATCATTGACGTCACCACATTCGGCGGAACCACCAAGCAATACCAAGTCGAGGTGGATCCGGACAAGCTTCAGGCCTACAACGTCACCCTGCCCCAGGTCATCACCGCGCTCAGCAACAGCAATGCCAATGCCGGCGGAAATTATCTGACCCTCGGCAGCCAGAGCGTCAACGTCCGCGCCCTCGGATTGCTGCGCAACACTGACGACATCGCTCACGTCGTCGTCGCGGAACGCAACGGCTCCCCCGTGCTCATCAGTGACATCGCCAAAGTGATTGAAGGCAGCCAGCCGCGCCTCGGCAAGGTCGGTCATAACAACAATCCTGACGTCGTCCTCGGCATCGTCCTGCTGCAAAAAGAAGAGCAGTCCCTGCCCGCACTCAAGGCTCTCAAGCAAAAAATTGCCGAGCTGAATACCAACGGCCTCCTGCCCCCCGGCATGCAGATCAAGACCGTCTATGACCGCACCAAGCTGATCCACACCACCACCCACACCGTGCAGCACGTCATCCTGCTCGGCCTCGTCCTGGTGACGCTGGTCCTCATGGTCATGTTGGGCGATCTGCGCATCACCTTCATCGCCGCCGCTACCATTCCCTTCGCCGTCCTCTTTGCCTTCGCCATGATGGTCTTTACCGGCCACTCCGCGAACCTGATTTCTATCGGTGCGATCGATTTCGGAATCCTCGTAGACGCTTCGATCGTCGTGCTCGAAAGCATCTATCGCAAACTCTCCCGCCGCGTCGAGGGCGAGAATATCGCCGACCTGATTCTCGAAGGCGTCACTGACGCCGCTCGCCCCGTGCTGTTCTCTACCCTCATCATCCTCGTCGCCTTCATTCCCCTCTTCACCATGCAGGGCGTGCCGGGAAAGATTTTTGCTCCCATGTCGGTGACCTATGGCTTCGCCCTCACCGGCGCGCTCATCTTCTCCCTCGTCTTCGCCCCGGTGCTGGGATATGTGACCGCGCCCAAGAAGCTCCCGGAGGGCTCCGGCGACACTCGACTCGAGAGATTTCTTCGCAAGCATTACGACAGCGGATTGCAGCACTCACTCCGGCATCCCAAGACCGTCTGGGTCGTCGCAGGGTTGGCCCTGGCCGGCGCCGTCGTGCTCTTCATCTTCACCGGCGGTGAGTTCATGCCGCCGCTCGAAGAGGGCAATCTCTGGATCCGCGCCACCCTGCCCCAGGACGTCTCCTTCCAGCAATCGTCTGAGATTGCCGACCAGATGCGCGCCATCCTCGATAAATTCCCCGAGGTCAGCCAGACCGTCTCCCAGCTGGGTCGCCCCGACGATGGCACCGACGTCACCACCTTCAACAACATCGAGATTTCGGCAGATCTCAAGCCGGTGGATCAGTGGCCCGCAAATCTGCACGGCAGCAAAGACGCCCTCATTGACGAGATGCAGAAGCAGTTCCAGGTCTTCCCCAACCTGTCGTTCAACTTCTCGCAGAACATTCAGGACAACGTCGAGGAGGCAATGTCCGGGGTCAAGGGCGAGAACTCGCTGAAGATCTTTGGCGACGACTTCGACAAACTATCCGAGCTCGCCGAGCGCGTGCAAAACACGATGGAAAAAGTCCGCGGCGTCACCGATGCCGGCGTTTTCAAAGTCGGCGGTCAGCCCAGCTTGACCATCCGCATTGACCGCGCCAAAGCCGCGCGCTACGGCATCGAGGCGCAGGACATTAACGCAGCCGTGCAGGCCGCCGTCGGTGGTGCGCCCGTCACCCAGATCATCGAGGGCGATCGCCGGTTCGATCTCACCGTGCGCTACCCGGCCCGCAATCGCATGGATGTGGCCGCCATTCAGGGCATCCTTCTCCCCACTCCCGACGGAAATAAAGTTCCGCTCGGCCAGGTGGCCGACGTCGGCATTCACGATGGCAGCTTCATGATCTACCGCGAAAACGGGCGGCGCTACATCCCCATCAAGTTCAGCGTGCGCGGGCGCGATCTGGCGACCACCATCGAAGATCTCAAAGAGCAGTTGGACCAGCAAGTCAAACTGCCGAACGGCTACACCATGGAATGGGCAGGTGAATTTGACAGCCTGCGCAAAGAGCAGCGGCGACTCGCTTTCATCATTCCGGTCAGCCTGGTCGTGATTCTTGTGTTGCTCTACATCCAGTTCAATAGCTGGCGCGACGCCGGCATCGTGCTCGCCACCCTGCCCTTTGCAGCCATCGGCGGCATGATCTCGCTCTTCGTGACCAAGACCCCGTTCAGCATCTCAGCAGCGGTCGGATTTACCTCTCTCACCGGCGTCGCCACTCTGGGCGCCGTCGTCTTTCTATCCGGGCTGCGGCGTGCACAATATGAATATGGCAGTGAGCGCGGCCTCAAACGCGGGGCCCTGGACGAAATGCGTCCCGTCGTAATGGCCTGCATGGCAGCTGGATTGGGACTGCTTCCCGCCGCGGTCTCGAATGGTATCGGCGCCCAGGCGCAACAGCCGCTGGCCCGCGTCGTCGTCGGTGGAATGATCACTACGGTTTTCGCCGTGCTCTTTATCACTCCACTGCTGGCGCGACGGCTGCCTCGCAGCAAAGTCGCCGGCACAGAAGAGATTGACGAAGGCTGACCCGCGTTCCCCTCTCGACAGCCCTATTCTTCGCGCAGCACCGCCAGCGGTTTTTGGCCCAGGATGCGGAAGCACGCCGCCCATCCCGCCACGCACGCCAGCAACGCAGTCGCGAGAATTGCCAGCAGCGTCGGCGCTGCCTTGATGCTGTCGTGAAGGTGAAACACGTTGAGCAGAATGAACGACAGCAAGTGTGCGAACACCAGCCCGACGAAGGCCCCGAGCGACCCCATCAGAAAGAACTCCACCGTCAGCACTGCGGTGATGTAGCGGCGAGTCGCGCCCAGTGTCTTCAGAATGACGACCTCGCGAATCCGCCGGAAGCGCGTGCCCGCCACACTTGACGCCAGCAGAATAGCGGCAGCGAAAATGCAGAAGGCCGCGAGAAATTCTACGGTCCGGGAAATATTGTCAACGATTGAGTGGATCAGGCTGAGCGCATCCGCCAGGTTCACCACCGTCACCGAGGGATAAGCGGTAAACATCGCCCGCGTCAGATCTGCGACGTTCGCCGGCTGCATGTTCACCGCGCCATACCAGATGGTCGGGTAGCTCGTGAGCACCGCCGGCGGAAAAAGAAATTCGCTTCGACTGCCCGCTCTCAGGCTGTTATAGCGGTGCACCGCAATCACCTTGGCCGGCAGCTCCCGGTCATTGACAACGAATGTGATGGTTGACCCCACATGCAGGTCAAAATGATTCGCAGCTCGTTCGCCGACGGATACGACCACCCCTTTTTCTCCCGCCGGCCACCATGCACCCTGCACGATGGATAGCCCTGCCGGCTGCTTGTCCGCCCAGCTCAGGTTCACTGTCCGCTGCGCGGAGCGGTCGCGCTCGCGAGCGATATCCGGCGGAATCTTCTCAACCGGCGGCTTTCCATCGATGGCCGAGAGCCGCGCCGCAACCACCGGGATCGCTTCGAACGGAGAGGTGGCCCCCGGCTGCTTGTTCACCAGTGTGCGCACGCCCTCAATCTCGCTCGGCGCAATATCCAGCAGAAAGACGTTCGGCAGATTCTTCGGCGTCGTGTCGCGCAGATCGTTCAGGATTGTCTTCTGCATAAAAAAGACAGTCATGCTGAGCATCACCCCGATGCCGAGCGACGCCAGGATCGCCGGCGTCTGATTTCCCGGGCGATACAGATTCGCCAGGCCATGACGCAGCCACGCCGGCATCCACCAGCGCGTGCGTGACAGGAACAGGCGAATGAGAAACAGCAGCAGCCATGCCGCTCCCAGCAGCGTCAGCAGCGCTGCGGCGAGGCCTATCGCAAACCACTTTCCGATTTCAGCCGAATCGCTCAGCAGCGCCGCGATCCCTCCCAGCCCGACCATCAGCACCACCGCGGCAACAAATTGCGGCATCCGCTGGCGCAGGCCTTTGAGCGAGTGCCACGAGTCATAGCCGCTGCTGTCCGGCTGCACGTCGCGATGCAGAATGTAGGCCGGCCGCACGCGGCGGACCATCAGCAATGTCGGCAAGGTGAAGAGCTGCGTCGTCAGCAGCCCGACGGCAAATCCGATTGCCAGCGACGAGACGGAAATGTTCGCTGCAGGTTGCAGATGGATCAGGCTGCGGAATAAAAGCGGCAGCAGGCGCTCCACGCCATAGCCCAGCACTATCCCGACCAGTCCCCCAATGGCGCCGATAAAAAGCGTCTGCAGAATATAGATCCGCAGGATGTGTGACGACGTCGCTCCCAGCGTCTTCATCGTCGCGATGTTGTCCAGCCGCTGCTGCAGGTGCGCCCGCATGGCCATGGCGACCGCAATCGCACCCAGCACCAGCGCTACCAGGCTCACCAGCGACAGTACCGCCGTCGCCCGGTCCACTCCCTGCGTGATCGTGGGGTTCGTCTCGCGATAGTCCGACACCTGCGCATCCGGCAGCAGCGTCTGCAGCCGCGCGCGAAACGCCCCCATGTCCGTCCCCGGCGGCAGCGCGAAGAGATAGCGCCGCGTCCCTCGAGTCCCCGCCTTCATCAGGCCCGCCGTGGCGGCTGCGTTTTGCGTGATCAGCACTCGCGGCCCCAGAGAGATTGAGTCCACCAGCGCATCGGGCTCGCTGGTCACCACCCCGGCAATCTTCAACTGCGACGTGCCGATCTGCAGCATGTCGCCCACCCGCGTGTTCAGCCGGATCAGCAGGTCCGGCTTAACCACCACCGTCTGGTCAGTCAGCGTATTGGCTAGCGATGATCCGTCGGCCAGGTGCACCGTGCCGTAAAACGGATACTCCGCCGGGTTGATCACCTTGAGCGAAACCAGCAGCGGATTCGGATCGGCTGGCGTTGATGCCATCGAAATCGTCTGCATCACCCATGTATCCCGGCCGCCCGGTGGCAGCGCCGCATGCACCGCCTGCATTTCAGTCGGCGCTAACTGACGATTAAGATTCGCCGAGATGTCCGCCGCGAGAATGCTGCGCGCTCGCAGCAGCAGCTCATGGCGAAACGACTGGCTGAACGACCTCACTCCTGTGAGGGCCGCAACGCCGACCGCGATCGAGAGCACCACAAAGCCGAATCGCGTTGAGGATGCGCGCATCTCCCTCCACGCAATCTTCCCTGCCGTGCTGAGTCGCAATGACTTGCTCTTCCCCGACTGGCTCCCCCCCCAGACTCGCTCATCCCATCGCCGCCGGGGCCGCAGCCTCACTCGTCTCCGCCACGCCCGCCGCCGCCACGTCGGACACAATCGCGCCGTCGCGCAGCGTAATGCATCGGTCCGCATGCGCCGCGATTCCCGGATCATGCGTGACCACCACCAGCGTCGTCCCCTCGCGACGATTCAGATCCAGCAACATGTCCAGCACCTGCGAGCCGTTTTTCGAATCAAGGTTCCCCGTCGGCTCATCGCAAAGCACCAGCCTCGGCTTCATGATGAATGAGCGCGCCAGCGCGACTCGCTGCTGTTCGCCTCCCGAGAGCTGCACCGGATAATGATGCGCGCGGTCCGCCAGCCCGACGCTGTTGAGCAGTGTGCGGGCCCGATCCAGCCCGCTGCCCGCGGCGTTCAGGTCATACGGCAGCAGCACATTCTCTAGCGCCGTCAGCGTTGAGAGCAATTGGTAAGACTGAAAGACGAAGCCGACCTTCTTGCCGCGAAGCCGCGCCAGCGCGTCCTCCGACAGGCCGGAAATCTCCTGCCCATCGAGAAAAATCGATCCCGACGTCGCATCATCCAGCCCAGCCAGCAGCCCCAGCAGCGTGCTCTTGCCGCTGCCCGACGCACCTACGATTGCCAGGAACTGCCCGGCCGGCACGGTGAACGAAATATCCCGCAGAATCGTCAGCGGAGCTCCGCCACTGCTCATGATCTTGCCGATTCCCCGGGCCTCAAGCATTGGGTGAGACACACAAGCTCCTGTTCTGCGTCTAATAACTATTGGTAAAGTCAGAGACGATGTGCCGAATACAAAAGTTCACTTTGTTGCTGCCGCTGCTGCTGTTGGCAGCCTGTTCTCATCCTACGCAATCGCAGCCCGCGAAAACAGCCGCCACGCCATCCCAGCCTGCGCAGACTCAAAGTAGCGCCGCCGCTGTTGACCCCCCGGCGCGCCGAATTCTCCCGCCCTCGCCGCCGCTGACTCAAGCAGCCCGGTCATCGTCGCTTTCGGTGACAGCCTCACCGCGGGTTACGGAGCCGGTCCCGGCGAAAGCTATCCCGACTACCTGCAAAAAGATTTGGCGCAGCAGGGCTTCCGCTATCGCATGGTCAATCTCGGCGTCAGCGGCAACACGACCAAGGATGGGCTCTCCCGGCTGCCCGACGTCCTTCGTCTCAAGCCGCAGCTCGTCATCGTCGCATTCGGCGGCAATGACGGCCTGCGCGGTGTTCCGGTCAAAGAGATTCGCGACAACCTCGGCGAGATCCTGGCCGCATTGCAGCAGGCTCACGCGAAAATATTGCTGGCCGGCATCACCCTCCCGCCGAATTATGGCGAAGTCTATGTCAACAGCTTCAACGCGATCTATCCCGAGCTGGCGCGGCAATATCATGTGCCCCTCGTCCCCTTCATGCTGCAGGGCGTGTGGGATAAGCCCGGCATGATGCAGGCCGACGGAATTCATCCCACCGGCGAAGGCAACGCTCTGGTCGCGCAAAATATTTTGCCCGTCATTCAGCCGCTGCTTCGCAAGTCACAGTGAAGCCCGCTAGCCAATCACGCAGTCCGGTGCAAACAGCGTCGGGGCCAGCCTCCGCGCCACCGCGATAAAACTATCGCCGCCGCCAAAGACCCGCACATAATGCGCATCGCTGAACTCCGGCAGATTTGTCGGCAGCCCCTGGCGAAATCGCGCGGCAATCTCCGCGCTCACCGTGACCGCAGGCAGCTCCGCAAGCACGGATCGCGCTGGCAACAGCCGAGCGCCGGCCGCGGTCCCCTCCAGCTGATCGAGCGGCACCGCCATCTGCGCAGTGAATTCCCCGGCGCGAATCCTGCGTAGCTCGGTCAGGTGCGCTCCGCAGCCCAGCCGCTGTCCCAGGTCGTGGACCAGCGATCGCACATAGCCGCCAGCCGAAACCGTGACGTGGAACTCCGCTACATCAGGCTCGACAAGCTTCACCGTGAAGTCGTGCACATCAATCGCTACCGCTCGCAGCACCGGCGCCTCTCCCTTGCGCGCCAGCCTGTGGGCCGGCACGCCCGCCACCTTCTTCGCTGAGAATGCCGGGGGCACTTGCTCGATGCGTCCCCGAAATCCCGCCACCAATGCTCTGCAGTTGCGCCGCATCTACCGCCGTCCCCGGCGTCTGGGCCGTGACCTCGCCCATCGAGTCGTAGGTGTCCGTCGCAATCCCAAACCGCATGCGTCCGGAATATTCCTTCTCCCGCGCACTGAAAAATCGCGCCAGCCGCGTGTAGCGGCCCAGCAGCATCGGCAGCACCCCGGTCGCCAGCGGATCGAGAGTCCCCAGATGTCCGATCGAGCGCTCAGAAGTGATCTTCCGCAGCCGGTGCACAACATCATGCGACGTAATGCCGCATGGCTTGTCTACGATAAGCAGCCCGTCCATCCAGCTGCGATGTTAAATCGAATGCGCGCTCGACTTGTGCATCAGCGAGAGGAATTCCTCTCGCGTCTGCGGCTGGGTTCGAAATGCTCCCAGCATCGCCGACGTCACCGTTGAGGATTGTTGCTTCTCTACCCCGCGCATCATCATGCAGAGATGCCGCGCCTCGATCACCACGGCTACGCCCTGCGGATGTATGGCGTCGTTGATCGCATCGGCCACCTGCCGCGTCAGCCGCTCCTGCACCTGCAGCCGCCGGGCGAAAACATCCACCAGTCGCGGCAGCTTGCTCAACCCGACCACCTTGCCGTTCGGAATGTAAGCAATATGCACCTTGCCGAAAAATGGCAGCATATGGTGCTCGCACAGCGAGAACATCTCGATATCTTTGACGATGACCATCTCGTCATAATCCACGTCAAACAACGCGCCCTGCAGAATAGCCGCAGGATCTTCCTTGTACCCTTGCGTCAAATATTCCTGAGCTTTTTCAATCCTTTGCGGCGTCAACATTAATCCATCACGTGAAAGGTCTTCCCCCAGCCGCGTCAGTATCTCCCGATGCAGATCCTGCGTCGAGAAGTTCGCCAGCTCGCTCGTTCGCAGCGCCAGCGCCCTCGTCGTCTTGGGCTCGGCCGCGGCTACGGGCCACGCTTTAATGGGTGATTTCTTTTTGTCCGGCATATTGAAAAGTGTTATTCCCCGTCTCCTCTACGATGACATTCTCCAGTGTCGCTTCACCGAGCTGCCCGCGCAGAAGTTCATAGATCCTCACTATTAGATTCTCTGTCGAGGGAACCGCATCAGAGAATTCGCTGCTGAGGTTCAGATTGGTATGGTCAAAGCGGTCCAGTATCTCCCTCTTCACCAGCGAGTCCAGAGCTGCGAGGTCCATCACCATCCCTGTATCGGCAGCAACCGGGCCGCCAATCGTCACTTCAACAACATAATTATGCCCGTGTCCGTGGGGATTGTTGCATTTCCCATAAACTTCCCGATTCCGCGCCTCATCATACGCATCGCTGTGCAGCCGATGCGATGCGCTGAAATGGTAGCGGCGATGCAGATAGGCCTTCATGGCTCTCCGTAATACGACGCCGACAAGATCGTCGAGCTCGTGCACCCGCACGCAATGCAGCGCTGCGCCCGGAATCTTCCCTTCCAGTCGCCTCCACACCGAGATCGCAATGTTCTCCGTCGTCGGCTGCATCTCCCTGAACTCCGGCACCTCGAGATTCAGATGGCGGTGGTCGTAAACCTCAATCACCTGCTCGTTGATGATGTCTTTCAGCTGCTTAAGGTCGAGCACAAATCCCGACACCGGGTCGGGCTCGCCCTTCACCGTGATCTCGAGCGTGTAATTGTGCCCGTGCCCATTGCGGTTCGCGCACTTGCCAAACACGCGCACGTTCTCCTGCTCGCTCCATGCGTCGTTGTAGTAATAGTGCGCGGCCGAAAATTCAGCCCGGCGGGTCAGATAGACCATCGGCTCCCCTTAGCGGAAACTGTAGTTCCTTCCCTTCCAGCTTACTGCGCGGAAGACGTGGCGGCGCAACCAGCTGTTCCATAGCAGCCAAATGTAGAGCGGCAGCCCGAGCACCGACAGCACGCAATCTCCCGCCGGAAAGTTGGAGCGCGCGATGTTGCGAAAGTACCTCCAGATCTGCCGCCCCCACAGCAGCAGGATGGCGATCTTTTGTAACAGCAGCGGAACATACCACGCTGCCACCGGCAGCCCGATCAGCAACGCAAGATCAAGCACCTTCCACGCCGCCAGCCCCAGCGGATAGGGAAACAACAACGCCAGGTTCTTCGTCCAACCCTCCACCATCTGCGAAAAGGTGCGGTACATGCGGGTGCTGAGCGCATCCGGCGCGTAACGGAAGCGCAGCGTGCGGTGGCGCTTCTTCGCCAGTGTGGCCAGCTCCACGTCTTCAAGCACCTTGTCCGCCACCGCCTTGTGTCCGCCGATGGCGAAGTAGGCCTCGCGATTCATCAGCAGAAACTGCCCGTTCGCTGCCGCAATGCGGGAGTCGGGATTGTTCACCTTCTCCGGCGGATAGGCCCGCGCCAGGTCGGCAAATATCAGCGGCATGATGGCCCGCATCAGCACTCCGCTGACGATTTGACGCGGTGAATACGAGAGCAGATCGGCATGGTGCTTCTCCGCCTCATGCAACGCGCGCCGCAAATCGCCCGGCTCGTGGATCGTGTCGGCGTCGGTGAACAGCAGCGCCTTCCCTGCCGCCCGCTCCGCCCCGCTCCAGCAGGCATTCGCCTTCCCCGTCCACCCCTTCGGCAGCTCCGGCGCCGACAGCAACGTCACGCCGGCAAACTGCTTCGCAACCGCGCGCGTCTCGTCAGAGGAGTGGTCGTCCACCACCATCAGCTCCCAGTCCACCCCCAGCCGGAAAATGTCCTCGTCCTGCGCCGTGAGCGAGCGCAGACACTCAGCCAGGTTCTGCTGCTCGTTGCGCGCAGGAATGATGACGGAGAGCTGCATTGGCGATGTCGGCATCTGCGGGGTCGAAGCCGATATTATAGGTTCCATGCGAAACACGGCTGCGATCCGGGCGCACTATGCACTGCTTCTGGCCGTGGCATGCTTCCTGCCCGTCCTCTCCAGCTGCAATCGCGGCGCCGAGCCTTCACTCGTCGGCAAGCTCGCTCCCAATTTCACCATTCAGGACGGCAGCCGCACCGTCACCCTCCAGCAGTTCCGCGGCAAGCCCCTGCTGGTCAACTTCTGGGCCTCCTGGTGCGCGCCCTGCCTGCAGGAGATTCCCTCCCTCGAGGCGCTCCACCACCAGCTCCCGGACCTCGAAATTCTCGCCGTCAGCACCGACTCCGATCCCGATGCCTACAAGAAGTTCCTCGCCGAGCATCCGATGGATCTCGACATGGTCCGCGATCCCACCCAGGACAGCAACCGCGCCTTCGGCAGCTATCGCTTCCCCGAGACCTTCGTCATTGATAGTCACGGCGTCGTGCTGCGGCGCTTCATCGGCTTTCAGGATTGGACCAGCCCGGAAATGCTGCAGTTCCTCCGCCAGGTCCAGTAGTGAATCCCCGCCGCCATCCCGCCATCCCCGCCGCCCTCACCCGTTGTTATCATTAGCCCATGACCACCGTTGACATCGTCTTCGAGTACGGCAAGCATCCCGGCGAATCCGTCCTGCGCGCCGTGAATAATGTTCGCGAGGTCTACGGCATTCGCCGAATTCTCTTCCACGAATCCGCCCACACCGTCCGCCTGGAATACGACGCCACCCGCCTCACCAGCGCCGCCGTCCACCAGTTGCTGCGCCGCGCCGGCCTCGACCTCACCCGCGAAATCCCCGCCGCCACCGTCCCGGTACCCCCCGACGAATCCGCCGGCGCCAGCACTCCCGGCGCAAAAGCCTAGCCGCAACATTGCGGCCAGCCGCCAGCATTGGTAAAGTTAAACAAGTGACTTGCACGCGCCCGTAGCTCAGCTGGATAGAGCGATTGACTACGAATCAATAGGCCGGGAGTTCGAATCTCTCCGGGCGCACCATTCCCCCCTCAGCAAGCCTCTCCATCTCCCGCACCACCCTCCCCCCAACTGCCCTTCCCGCACTGAATTTCTACCCCACGCAACGACGTTTCTTGAATAAGCGACCGATTTAGTCTGAGATTGGTTTATGCTTATTAATTGCGGGGCATCCCCCCGGGAACGTTGACCTTATGATGCAAGCCTTTATCGTGACCCTGCGCGAAGGGGTGGAAGCCGCCCTCATCGTCGGCATCGTATTTGCCTGCCTGAGCCGCATCGGCCGCCATGACCTCAAGCGCGTCGTCCTCTGGGCCGTCGGCTCGGCTTTTGTCGCCAGCGTTGCCGTCGCCGTCGTCCTCTCCCGCCTGCAGTTCAATCAGGACATTTTCGAAGGCATCGTCATGCTCGTCGCCGCCGGATTCGTCCTCAGCATGGTCTGGTTCATGCACCGCGCCGGCCGCGGCATGAAGGGCAAGATCGAGTCCCGCATCGGCGAATTCATCGGCAGCGGCTCCAGGTTCGGCCTCTTCGCCTTCGTCTTCCTCATGGTCCTGCGCGAGGGTGTCGAGACCGTCCTCATCCTCTCCGCCGTCTCGCTCAACTCGACCGCGCTCCTCAGCTTCCTCGGCACCCTCGCCGGAGTCCTCGTCGCCATCGTCTTCGGCGTCATGTTTATCAAAGGCAGCGTCCGCGTCAACCTGCAGCGCTTCTTCCGCATGACCTCGGTCATCCTCTACTTCGTCGCCTTCCAGTTGCTCGTCTCCGGCCTTCACGAGCTCTCTGAGAATGGTGTCTTGCCCTCCAGCCGCCGCGAGATGGCCGTCATCGGCCCCATCGTCCGCAACGATTTCTTCTTCTTCGTCACCATCCTTGCCCTCGCCGGACTCATGGTCCTCTTTGAAGTCCGCCGCCGCAATGCCCAAAGCCGCGTCGCCACCGAACCGCTCGAGCTCACCACCGCGGAAAAGCGCAAGCAGCTCTGGACCGCCCGTCGCGAGAAGCTCTGGATGACCGCTGTCTACAGCTGCTGCTTCCTCTTTATCTTCCTCGTCACCGCCCAATACATCTACGCCAAGAGCACCACATCGCTCTCCCCTTCCACCCCCGTCGTTCTGGTCGGCAATCAGGTCGCCGTGCCGGAATCGCAAATCACCGGCGACGACCTCCACCGCTTCGTCGTCAATGTTGACGGAACCCAGGTGCGCTTCCTGCTCTACCGCAAGCCCGACGGCTCCATCGTCTCGGTTGAAGACGCCTGCCAGATTTGCGGCCCCGTCGGCTTCATCAAGACCGGCGACGGCATCGTCTGCAAGTTGTGCGCCTCACCCCTCGCCCCTCAGTTTGTCGGCCAGCCTGGCGGTTGCAACCCCATTCCCCTGAAATCTGTCTCCACCGGCGGCGAGATCGTCATTGCAGCCAACGACCTCAGGGCCGCCGCACCACTCTTCGCAAAGTAAAGGAGGCAGCGTGTTTCTGCGGTTGCTGTTTGAAAGCTTCCGGCGGCAACGGCGCAGAAAGCTCCTCGCCGGAGCGGCCGTGTTTCTCGGCATCACTGCCGTCACCGCCATGCTCGCCCTCGGCACCAGCGTCGGCGACCGCATCAATCGCGAGCTCAACGAAAGCCTCGGCGCCAACCTCGTCGTCTATCCCCGCGCTGCCCTCCTGCATGTGGATGTCGGCGGCGTCTCCATGCGCCCCGGCCAGGACGCTGTCCTCCAGGAAGTAGACCTCCCCAGGCTGAAAAGTATCTTCTGGCGCAACAACATCACCGCCGTCTCCCCCGAGCTCACCGACAGAGTCAATGTCGAAGTCTCGAACGGCCAATCCGCCACGGCCATCGTCCTCGGCACCTGGTTCCATCACGAAATGCAATCTGGCGGAAACTCGATGACCACCGGCGCCCCCTCGACCCACCCCTGGTGGAAGATTGACGGCCACTGGCCCGACGACAACTCCCTCACCCAGGCCGCCGTCGGCGCTTCCCTGGCGCAGAAGCTCGGCCTCCATCCCGGAGACACCCTTCGCCTTCGCGACACGCCCGTGCTCGTCACCGGCATTCTCTCCTCCGGCGACTCCACCGAAGAGGAAATCATCCTCCCCCTCGCTCTGGCGCAAAATCTCGCAGCCCGCCCCGGCGCAGTGGACCGCGTTCTCGTCACCGCATTGACCAAGCCCGAAGACAGCTTCGCCCGCCGCAATCCCGACTCGCTCGGCCCCAAAGACCGCGACCGCTGGTACTGCTCTCCCTACGCCAACTCCATCGCATTCCAAATTAACGAGGCCATTCCCGGCGCCCATGCGGAACAGCTCCGGCGCGTCGCCCAGAACGAAGGCCAGGTGCTCGAGCGCATCTCCGGTCTCATGTGGCTCATCGCCATCGCCGCCCTGCTCGCCGCCATCCTCGCCGTCTCCTCCTCAATGACCGCGGCAATCCTCGAACGCAACAAAGAGATGGCTCTCATGCGCTCGATGGGCGCAACCCGCTGGCTCGTGAGCTGGCTCTTTTTCTCCGAGGCCGCCCTGGTTGCTATCGTCGCCAGCGTCCTCGGCTTTGTCGCCGGCTCCTGGCTCGCGTGGGACATAGGCCGCCGCATCTTCGCTACCTCCACCATCTTTCATCCCGCGCTGCTCCCGCTCGTCGTCGCCCTGGGAGTCTTGCTCTCACTCGCCGCCACCAGCCTCCCCGTTCGCCGCACCCTGCACATGCAGCCCGCCACCGTCCTTCACGGAGGCAACTAGCTCATGGCTGCCGCCACTCCGCCCGGCACCATGGGGTTCCTCCACCTCCTGCGCCGCTCCCTCATTTATCGCAAGGGTCGAGTCGCCGCCATGCTCGCAGGCCTCACCCTCTCCGCCGCGGTCGTCACCGCCCTCCTCGGCATCTACGCCGATTTAAATTCCAAGCTCAATTTAGAATTCCGCAGCTTCGGCGCCGAACGTCGTCCTCACCGCTGCCGACGGCTCCTCGCTTCCCGCCGGCATTTCCTCCGAGGTGCAGCGCATCGCCGGCCCCGGCGCTTCTGTCGTGCCGCTTGCCTTCGCCGTAGCGGAACTCGCTGACCACACTCCCGTCGTTGTCGCCGGCACCGACCTCCAGGCAATCAAATCCATGAACCCCTGGTGGAAGCTGACACCGCGCGACACTCCCGCCGGAGCAATCGCGGGCGACCGCGCATTCCAGGCCGCCGGCGGCCGCGCTCCCCTCGCTGCTGCGATTCAACGGCAACTCGGTCGCCACCCCCGTCAGCGCCACCCTCAGCACCGGCGATGACGAAGACAGCCGCATCTATATGGACGCGCCGGAATTCATCGCCTGGACCGGCAAAAATTATTCCGTCCTCGAATTGCACGTCCCCGGCAACGCCACTCAGATCACTGCCGTCATGCAGCAGCTGCGTGCCCGGTTCCCCGCTCTTGAGGTCCGGCCCATCCGCCAGATCGTCGAGGGCCAGACCCGCATCGTCGGCCGCACCCAGCGCCTCATGTTCTCCGCTTCGCTCATCATCGGCCTCACCGTCACCATCGCCGTGCTCGCGCTCCTCAGCGCTACCGTCTTCGAGCGCCGCCTCGACTACGCCGTCATGAAAGCCCTCGGCTCTTCCCGCGCGCGCCTCTATCGCCTCTTCCTCGCCGAGGTCCTGCTGCTCGCCGCCGTCGGAGCCGTCGCCGGCCTCATCGTCGGCATCGCCGCCGCCTGGCTCATCGGTGCCATCAACTTCCACGCCACCATTGCTCCTCATCCCGAGCTGTGGCCGTTGACACTGCTCGTAAACTTAGTTGTCGCGCTCGTGGCCACCCTCGGCCCCCTGCGCCAGATGAACTCGCTGCAGCCGGCCGAGCTGCTGCGCGGAGAGTGACCACCCGTGGCCGCTGGGGGAAGATTGCAGGAAGGGAGGACCGGCTTGGCGGCACAGGTAGAGCCAATTAAATCGCCCGCGGCCTCACCTGCCGCTCCCATGGTCACGCTCGATACCGTCACCCGGGAATATAAAGCCGCCGGCCTTGCCCCCGTCCGCGCGCTCGATCAGGTCTCTCTGCAGATTGCTCGCGGTGAGTGGGTCGCCATCATGGGCCCCTCCGGCTCCGGCAAATCAACCCTGGTCAACCTCATCGGCTGCCTCGACCACGCAACTGCGGGCAACGTCATCGTCAACGGCTCCAGCACCCAGCAGATGAATGGCGCCGACCTCGACCGCTTTCGCTCCGAGACCATCGGCTTCGTCTTCCAGCAATTCCATCTCATCCCCTATCTCACCGCTCTCGAGAATGTAATGCTGGCGCAATATTTTCACAGCATGACCGACGCCGCCGAGGCCCAGGCCGCTCTCACTCGCGTCGGTTTGGCAGGTCGCGCCCAGCACCTGCCCTCACAACTCAGCGGAGGCGAGCAACAACGCGTCTGCATCGCGCGCGCCCTCATCAATCAGCCGCCCATCCTGCTCGCCGACGAGCCCACCGGCAACCTCGACGAGGCCAACCAGAGAATCGTCCTCAGCCTGCTGCGGCAGCTTCACTCCCAGGGCCACACTCTCATCATGGTCACCCACGATCCCGAGATTGCCAAGTACGCCAATCGCATCGTCCGCCTGCAATATGGGCGCATCGCGACCCAGCAGCTGCTCAACGTGATCGGTTAATAAATGTTGAACGTGATCTCGATCGAGATTTCGCAAGCCACCGGATGACCGTCCTTCATGCCCGGCTTGAAGCGATACTGCTTCACCGCTTCCAGCGCCTTCTCGTCCAGTCCCATGCCGAGTGCCCGCAGAATGTGCGCATTGTGCGGCATGCCATCCGCCCCGACGATAAGTCCGACCAGCACCGTGCCCTGGTACCGGGCCTTGCGCGCCTCATCGGAAAATTCCGGGTCAACGGAATAGATCGTCTCCGGCGGGCTCACGCCGTTGCCCGGACGATACACTCCGCCGCCAAAATTTCCTCCCGAACCTGCGCCGATACCGTTCCCCTTGCCCGATCCAACCCCGCCCCCTGAGCCGGAGCCGATTCCACCGCCTGAGCCCGAACCGTTCGACGCAACCGTCACCGTCGGCCCGGTCGGAGTGCCCAGGTTCGGCATCGGTGACTGCGGCAGCTTCATATCAGCCACCACCGTCGGCGTCACCGCCAGCTTCGGCTGCACCGGCGGAGTCACGTTCGGAGGCGTGATCTGCGTCTTTGAAATCTCCGGCAGCTTGCCCTTGGGCGCAGGTAATGGCGACCGGTCTCCGCCGCCACCGCCGCCGCCCCCGGGATTGCCCTTCGGCACCACCGGCTGATACACCCCCACATCCACGTTCTCGACCTGTTGGGGAGGCGTGCTCTGCACTATCTTATGAATCGTCAGAATCAGCACCAGCGTCAGCCACAAAAGGTTGATCAGAATGCCGGTGCCGATCGCATAAGGATTGCGCTTGACCGCCATCGGGTCCGGCACATCAATCGGCTTCGACGTCAGCTCGAGCGGCGGCAGCTTCTCCCGCGAAAATCTCTCCCGCAGATCGTCCAGCAGCAGCTGCCAGACCGGAGGGTCCTTCTGCAGCCCAAACTGCAAATGGTCCTTGGGCGCAGCGGTGGGTTCGGCGTGCTCTTCTTCGAGTTCCGGCGGCATCAACACCTGGTTCGCCATAGCACCCCTGGATGAATGAAAGACGCAAGCCAACCGCTCACGTAATCCCCATCATGAAATTTCTGTGAAACCTGTCTTCCTCTGATGGATGTGGGAAGATGCGCCCGGGTTTCAAACATGCGTGCGTGCTGGCCAAGCGCGGCCGCGACATAGCAGACGGTGACGCGCTGCAAATAGTCTACCGTGGGCCAGCCGTTTTTACACCTTTGCCGCCAACAGCTTTCGCAAGGCGCAAATATCCCGCCGCAGCGGTCCGGGGCAATCTAGCCGCTACAATAAATATTCATCCATTCCTCCAATGCAATCCCCTGTTATGAGCCAAAAAGATAAATCAGACGGCAGTTTTGAACTGAAGAGCACTCTGCAGCTGCCGCAGACCAACTTCGCCATGAAGGCGAATCTGCCCCAGCGTGAGCCCGAGCGGCTGAAGCACTGGCTCGAGGTCGGCCTCTACGAGCAAATCCGCCAGGCCCGCGCCGGTGCCCCGAAGTACGTCCTCCACGACGGCCCTCCCTACGCCAACGGCGCCCTGCACTTTGGCCACGCCCTCAATAAAGGGTTGAAAGACTTCGTCGTCAAAGCGAAAACCATGAGCGGCTTCGACTCCCCCTACGTCCCCGGCTGGGACTGCCATGGCCTGCCCATCGAAATCAAAGTGGACGAGAAGCTCGGCCGCAAAAAGCAGGAGATGACCCCGCTCGCCATCCGCCACGCCTGCCGCGACTACGCCCAGAGCTTTCTCGAACTCCAGCGCTCCCAGTTTGTCCGCCTCGGCGTCTTTGGCCGCTGGCAGGATCCGTACTCCACCATGACTCCGGCCTACGAGTCCCACACCATCGAAACATTCTTCACCTTCTTCGAACGCGGCTTCGTCTACAAAGGCCTCAAGCCTGTCTTCTGGTGCATCCATGACCGCACCGCCCTCGCCGAGGCCGAAGTTGAATACGAAATGCACACCAGCCCCAGCGTCTGGGTGAAATATGCCCTCACCTCCGACCCCGCGCTCCTCGATCCGCGCCTCGCCGGCAAGCGCGTCAACACCATCATCTGGACGACAACTCCCTGGACTCTCCCCGCCTCCCTCGCCGTCGCATTCCATCCGGAATTCGAATACGTCGCGCTCGAAAACAACGGCGAAGTCTACATCGTTGCCCAGGCTCTGGCCGACGCCACCAAAGAGACCTGCAATCTCCAGGACGCGAAAGAGATCGCCCGCTTCCCCGGCGCGAAGATGGATCGCTCCACCTTCCAGCATCCCTTCCTCGATCGCAGCATCCTCGGCGTCCTCGCCGACTACGTCACCACCGACCAGGGAACCGGCGCCGTTCACACCGCTCCCTCCCACGGCGTGGACGACTTCTATACCGGCGCTCGCTACGGCCTCGACCAGACCTCAAATGTTGACGAAGCCGGCCGGCTGCGCAACGGTCTGCCCGAGTACGACGGCATGACCGTCTTCAAGGCGAACCCATTCATCATCGAACTGCTCACCCAACGCGGCGCCCTCATGGCCGCCCAGCAGATTGAGCACTCCTATCCCCACTGCTGGCGCTGCCACAATCCCGTCATCTTTCGCGCCACCGAGCAGTGGTTCATCTCGATGGATACGCCCATGGACTCCGCCTCCGGCAACAAAGTTACCTTCCGCGAACGGGTCCTCGATGAGATCCAGAAAGTCGCGTGGGATCCCGCCTGGGGCCAGGAGCGCATCCACAACATGGTCGCCACCCGTCCGGATTGGTGCATCTCCCGCCAGCGCGTCTGGGGCGTCCCCATCCCTGTCTTCATGTGCCAGGCCTGCCGTGAGCCGCTCAACGACGCCTCCGTCAATCGCAGCATCGTCGCGCTCTTTGCCCGCGAAGGCGCCGACGCCTGGTATACCCGCGAGCCCAAAGACCTCCTCCCCGCCGGCATTAAGTGCGCTTGCGGCGGCGATGAGTTCAGCAAGGAGATGGACATCCTCGACGTCTGGTTCGAGTCCGGCGCCAGCCAGGCCGCTGTGCTGGGAGTCGAGCCCGGCCTCCCCTGGCCCGCCGATCTATACCTCGAGGGCGGAGACCAGCATCGCGGCTGGTTCCAGTCCTCTCTCCTCTGCGGCGTCGGCGTAAAAAACGCCAGCCCCTACCGCAAAGCCGCAACCGTCGGCTGGGTACTCGATGAGCAGGGCCGCGCCCTCTCAAAATCTCTCGGCAACGGTGAAGACCCCGCAAAAATTGCCGACCGCCTCGGCGCTGAGATCATCCGCCTCTGGGTCGCCTCCGTTGATTTTCGCGAAGACGTCGTCATCAGCGAAGGCCTCCTCGCTCGCACGGCGGAGAATTATCGCAAGCTGAGAAATACTCTCCGCTATCTCCTCGGCAGCCTGCACGGTTTTGATCCCGCGCGCGACGCCGTTCCCTTCTCAGCGTTGGAGCCGTTCGATCAATACATCCTCATCCGTGCCGCCGACCTCACCGCTAAGGTCCGCGAGTGGTACGACGAGTTCGCCTTCCACCGCGTCTCCCAGGCGATCAACGAGTTCTGCACCGTTGACCTCAGCGCAATCTATCTCGACCTGCTCAAAGACCGCATGTATACCTTCGCGCCCACCAATCGCGCGCGCCGCTCCGCCCAGACTGCGATTTTTAAGATCGCCGAGGCCCTCATCCGCCTGCTCGCTCCGGTCCTCAGCTTCACCGCCGACGAGGCTTGGGAGTTTCTGCCCGCCGTCGCATCCCGCGAACCCAGCGTGCACCTCGCCCGCTTCCCTGCTCCTGAAGATCTCGCCCCGGGCGATGCCCAGGCCGAAACAGTTCTCTCAGAATGGAGCCAGCTCTTCGCCGTTCGCGATTCCGTCTTGCTCGCCCTCGAAGAGGCGCGTCAGGAAAAGAAAATTGGTAAAGCGCTCGAAGCCAAGGTGCGCATCGCTGCGCCCGAAGCAACTCTGGCGTTGCTTAAAAAGTATGAGGGGAGTCTCAAAGAGTTGATGAACGTTTCTCAAGTTGAATTAGCGGACGGCGCCGCTCTGTCCGCAACTGTGCTGCCCGCCGACGGTGCCCGCTGCGAGCGCTGCTGGAATTACCGCACCGACCTCGGCCTCGATAATCGCTGGCCGACCGTCTGCGGTCGTTGTGTCGAGGCGCTGCATGCCATGTTCCCTCAGCAGGTCGCCCAGTGAAGCGCCTTCGCGACGCTCGCGGCGTCCTCTTCCTCATCGCCGGAGTGGTCTTCCTCCTCGACCGCCTCACCAAGATGTGGGTTGTCAAAAATATCCGCTACGGCGGCGGCATCAGCATCATCCCCAACGTGCTTCGCATCTCGCATGTCCGCAACAACGGTGCCGCCTTCAGCCTTTTTTCTAACGCGGCCACCCCCCAGCGCGTGCGTATCGGCCTCATCATCTTCTCGTTCTTCGCCATCGCGTTGATGTCCGTGCTCGTCTGGCGCATGGGCAAACGCTTCACCCTTAGCGCCCTGGCTTTCGCCTTAGTCCTTGGCGGAGCCCTCGGCAATCTCTACGACCGCGCCCGCGAAGGCGAGGTCGTGGATTTCATCGAGGTCACCATCGTCCACTACCACTACCCCGACTTCAACCTGGCCGACAGCGCCATTGTGGTTGGCGGAATCCTCATTTTTCTTGACTCGCTGCGACCGTCAGAGACCATCCGCGAGGCCGAGCTGCCTGAAGTCGCCGCCGAATAGCGAGTCTTATAATCAATAGTGCGGCCGTGTTTGCGGCCCACGCAGGTTCGCACGGTAGCACCCCTCTCGATGACAGAAGTTAACGACCAAATCGTGGTTCGCGGCGCGCGCCTCCACAACCTTAAGGGGCTGGATTGCGACATTCCGCACAACGCCTTGACGGTGATTACCGGCGTCTCCGGCTCCGGCAAATCCTCGCTCGCCTTTGACACCATTTACGCCGAGGGCCAGCGCCGCTATGTTGAATCGCTCTCCGCCTACGCGCGTCAGTTTCTTGAGCGCATGGAAAAGCCCGAAGTGGAAAGCATCGAGGGCCTCGCTCCTTCCATCGCCATCCGCCAGAAAAATTCCACGCGCAATCCCCGCTCCACCGTCGCCACCGCGACCGAGATTTACGACTACATGCGCCTCCTCTGGGCGCGCTGCGGCACCACCTACTGCCTCGTCTGCGGCAACATCGTCAAGCGCGATTCGGTGGACGAGATCACCGGCGCCGTCCTCGCCCTCGAAGCAGGGACCCGCCTCTATGCGCTCTTCCCTCTAACCAGCGCCGAGCCCGGCACCGCGGTGTCTTCGCTCGACGCCCCTCGCACCCCCAGCCCCTCCGGCCTCAAAGCCATCGCCGCCGCCGCCGGCAAAGCCGTAAAAACTACCGCCAAAAAACTGCGCAACACACCCGACACCGACAGCCCTCCCGGCCTCGCACTCACCGACGCCATGCGCGAGCGGCTCACCGACCTGCGCCGCCGCGGATTTACTCGGCTCCTGCAAGCCGGCAGGATATTCGAATTTTCCACGCCCGAGTCTCTGCTCGATGTGGACTTTCGCCAGCCTGTCTTCGTCCTCGTAGACCGTTTAGTCGTGAACTCAGACGCCGGCTCCCGTCTCGCCGACGCCGCCGAGATTGCTTTTCGCGAGGCCGGCGAGGTCATCTTTGAGGAGGCGCCGCATCGCACCGATCCCCTGCCGGGCGAGCCCCTGCCCGAGGCTGCCCCCGTGCGTCGCTTCCGTTTCTCCCAGGCCTTCGAGTGCAAGCACTGCCACACTCCGGCGCTCGAGCCCGAGCCGCGCATGTTCTCCTTCAATAATCCCTTCGGCGCCTGCCCGCGCTGCCAGGGCTTCGGCAACACCATTGACTTTGATCTTTCACTCGCCATCCCCGCTCCCGGCAAGACCCTCGAAGAGGGAGCCATCGAGCCCTGGACTCGGCCAAAGTATCGCCCCTACCACGGCGAGATGCGGCGGTTTGCCCGCGACCACGACATTCCCATGGACGTGCCCTGGGAAGACCTCTCCGAGAGCCAGCAGGATTTGATTCTCCACGGCCGCGGCACCTTCCCCGGTCTCATGGGATTTTTCGAGCAGCTCGAGCGCAAGAAATATAAGCTCCACGTCCGCGTATTCCTTAGCCGGTATCGCGGATATGCTCTGTGCCCCGAGTGTCGCGGCCAGCGCCTGCGCGCCGAATCTCGCGCCGTTCGCCTCGACGCGAAAAATATCTGCGACGCCGCCGCCCTCACCGTTGCCCAGGCTCGCCAGTTCTTCTCCTCTCTGCGGCTCAACCCCATGCAGGCCGAGATTGCCGGCAAGGTGCTCGAAGAAATTCAAAAGCGGCTCGGCTTCCTTGAGGAGGTTGGTCTCGATTACCTCACCCTCGACCGCCTCTCTTCCACCCTCTCCGGCGGCGAATCGCAGCGCATTCAGCTCGCCAGCTCGCTCGGCTCCCAGCTCGTCGGCGCCCTCTATGTCCTCGATGAGCCTTCCATCGGGCTGCACAGCCGCGACACCGCTCGGCTCGTTCGCATCCTCAGAGACCTGCGCGATCTCGGCAACACCATGATCGTCGTTGAACACGACGCCAACATCATTCGCGCCGCAGATTATCTGTTGGACCTCGGCCCCGGAGCCGGTGAACTGGGCGGCAAATTGCTCGCCGCCGGGACCGTCGCCAGCGTTGAAGCAAATCCTCAATCGCTTACCGGCAGATACCTCAGCGGCCAGCTCAGCATCCCCGTTCCCAGCCAAGCGCCGCAAGCCGGATAAGCGCTGGCTCAAATTGCGCGGCGGTCGCGCCAACAACATTCGCAACCTCGACGTTGATATTCCGCTCGACATGCTCGTCGGGGTCACCGGCGTCTCCGGCAGCGGCAAATCTTCGCTCGTCCACCAGATTCTCGGCAAGGCCCTCGCCTACGAGATCGGTCCGCCCGACGGATCGTCGCAGCCGCCCGTCTACAAAGACCTCACCGGCGCCAGCTACCTCAGCGAATTCGTCCTCGTTGACCAGTCGCCCATCGGCCGTACTCCAAGATCAAATCCGGTTACGTATATCAAGACCTTCGACGCCATCCGCGAACTCTTCGCCGCGTTGCCTGAGTCGCAGCGTCGCGGCTATGGCGCGGGACACTTTTCCTTTAACGTTCCCGGCGGCCGCTGCGAGGTCTGCCAGGGCGATGGCACCGTCACCGTCGAAATGCAGTTTCTCGCCGATGTTGATCTTCCCTGTGAGGAGTGTGGCGGCAAGCGTTACAAGGCGACCGTGCTCGAGGTCCTCTACAAGGGCAGCAGCATCTACGACGTGCTCAATATGACGGTGCGCGAGGCGGTCCACTTCTTCGCCGGCCATCCCAGGATCGTTGACCGCCTCGCGGTCCTTGAAGAGGTCGGCCTCGGCTACATCCGTCTCGGACAACCCGCCTCCACCCTCTCCGGCGGCGAGGCGCAGAGAGTCAAGCTCGCTTCCCATCTCGCGAATATCCGCACCACCGGCGGCAAGCGCGGCAAGCGTGTGCTCTACATCCTCGACGAGCCCACCACCGGACTGCATTTTGAAGACATCAGCAAACTGCTCGCTGCCTTCCGCAAATTGATTGATAACGGCGGCTCCCTGCTGGTCATCGAGCACAACCTCGACGTCCTCAAAAGCGCTGACTGGATTATTGACATGGGTCCCGAAGGCGGCTCGGGCGGCGGCAAGATCGTCGCCACCGGCACTCCGGAGCAGGTCGCTCAGTGCCTGAGTCTCACACCGGTCAGTGGCTCGCCCGCGTGCTCCGCAACAAGCCTCACGTGATGGCGGCCAAGACCACCGAGTTGCGGCAGGAGAGCACCGCGTGAGCCGACTCACGCTAATAGCGTCCTCGCATATTAGCGCCCCCGTCACGATTGACAGACGGCGCCCTCGCCCCTGTCCATGCATGGACGACGCACGAATGAACCCCGCTTCATGTTCCACGTGGAACATCAAAACTCTCGCGACCCGCCTTTTGGCGGCTCTCATCATCTCACTCGCTGCATCCGCAACCCCCGCCTGGTCTCAGGCTCCCGCCACTCCCGGCACCGCTCCGGCCACCCAATCCCAGCCTCAGGAAAACACTCTGCTCGATCAGGCCGAAGCGGCCATCGAATCCCAGGACTACGCCAAAGCTCAGGCACTCGCCACCCGGGCCGTGGAGGCAAATCCAAAAGACGTGCGCGCGCTCTACGACCTCGGCTTCGCCGAGCAGGCGCTCGGCACCTCCGATCTCGCGGAAGCAAACTACCGCAAAGCGCTCGAGGTTCAGCCCAATCTGCCGCAGGTGCAGCTGGCGCTTGGACGCCTCCTCATTTCGCAGGACAAGATCGAAGACGCCCGGAAGCAGTTCCTCGCCGTGACCCAGCAAAGCACCGCCGGAGCCACCCTGCAGGGCGAGGCCTGGCGGGCCCTCGCCACCATGGACCTCGGCAGCGATGTGCCCAGCGCCAGGCAGGAGCTCTTGCGGGCGCTCCAGGTCTCCCCGACCACGCCGGAGGACACGCTCCTGACCGGACGCCTGGCGGAGCTCTCCGACGATCCCCAGACCGCAGAGCAGGCCTACCGCAACCTCCTCGCCGCCAAAAAGCTGGTGCCCGAGGCCTCCGCCGCGCTCGGCAGGCTGCTGCTCAAGCAGAATCGTTACGCCGACGCGGTCACCATGCTCCAGGCCGCGCTCGAGGCCGCACCCGGCAATCCCGTGCTTGAGGCCCAGCTGGGCACCGCCCTGGCCAACGACGGCAAGGGTCCCGAAGCGCTGGCCGTCCTCGAAAAAGCCTATAAGGCAGAACCCGATAACCTCGCCCTGGCGAGGCTGCTCGCCGATGTCGCCAATCAGAACGGCGATCCCGCTCAAGCCTCTGAAATCTATACTGCCCTGTTGAAGAAAGACCCGCAAGACCCGGAGATGCTGGCGTCCTACGGGGCCAGCCTCATCCGGCAGGATCGGTTTGCCGACGCCCAGGCCCCGCTCGAGGCCGCGGTCAAGCTTAAGCCGAACATGGGAGACGCCTGGTCGAGCCTCGCCTTCGCTGCTTCAAAGACCGGCCAGTATCAGGCGGTATTGGATGATTTGACACAGCGCAAAAAATATTTGCCTGAAAACGCCTCCAGCTACTTCCTTTGGGGACTGGCATACGATAAACTCCGGCGCTATAAGGAAGCTCTGGAGTATTACCAGCTCTTTCTTGCAAGTGCCGGCGGCAAGTTTCCGGATCAGGAGTTTCAGGTACGACATCGCGTGGTCGTACTAAAACACAAGTGATTTGAACCCGCAGGAGGCCCCATGCGCCGCCTTGTTCTTCTCACGATTTTCGTAGCGCTAAGCTGCCCAGCTTTCTGCGCAACTGACGCCAAGACGATAACCCTGGAACAAATCAGCCTTCTGCAAAACCGCGCGGAGCACGCCACGCCGGACGAGCAGTGCTTTCTCTACGCGCAGATCATCGCCGGCATGAGCCAGGAAGTTGACCGCCAGCTGGCCGCGGGCGATAGCGCCAAGGCGGCAGCGGCGCTGCAGCACATGACGACCTATGCAGCTCGCCTGCACAGCGTCGTGGGCGGCAAGACGCGGAAGATCAAAGACACCGAAATCCTCATTCGCGAGACCGCCCGCCATATGGAGGCGATGGTGCGCCACGCCGATATTGAGGACCAGGACATGCTGCACTCCGCGCTGACCAAGCTCAACACGCTGCAGGCCGACTTGATGATGCACGTGTTTAATCACTGAGCCCGGGCGTCGCGGCCGGGGTGTTGTCCGGCGGCGGTATACTCGCGGAAGCGTGAGCCGCAATCACACCATCGCGACCGCAGTGCTGGCAGCTTTGCTGTGGGCGCTTCCCTGCCACGGCCTGCAGTCCAGGCGCGACCCGCTTACTGCGCAGGAGGTTGAGCAAATCCGTGACGCCACCGACCGGCCCGCGGTGCGCGTAAAACTCTACGTCGGTTTTATCCAAGAGCGAGTCACTCGTTTAGAAGTGCTGCTGAAGAATGCCGCGACGGAGCAGCGCGCCGAATCTGTTCACGACACGCTGGAGGAATACACCTTCCTATCCGACGAGCTGCAGAACAATCTCGACGAGTACGAGTCCTACGAGACGAACAAGCAGCGTCCGGTCCCGGATGTGCGGAAGGTGCTGCGTGATTTGCAACTGGCGGTGCCGCTGTGGAAGGCGACCATTGACGCCGTCCCCGAGGACAAGAAGTATGACTTTTCGCGCATGGCCGCGCTGGACTCGACGCAGTCTCTGATTGACGGATCGAAAGAGCTCATCGCCAGCCAGGACGCATACTTCGCCAAGAAGAAGCAGGACGAAAAGAGCCAGCCGAAACAGGGTTATGTTCTTCCCTGACCCGACGGCCAGGCCCGGGGCCCCGAAAAAAGCAAAGACGCGTGGGCCGGTGAAGCACGTTGGCGCGGGCGTGGCCGAGGCACTGGAGCGCATCTTTGCCGAGACCTATCGCGAGCTGCGGCCGCGCGCTCCCATGCCCGGTTGGGACATTCGCTTTTACCGCTTTGCTCACGTCAACAATACGATTCGCTTGCGCGAAGAGCGCATCTACGTGCGGCTGTCCGACGTGCTTGAGGCGGCGCCTGAAGCTGTCATTCGCGCGATTGCGCACATCCTGCTGGCGAAGCTCTATCGCAAGCCGGTATCGCCGCAGGCCTCAGCACGCTTTCGCCGGCACGTAAACAGCGAGGCGGTGAGCCGCCATGCGGAACACATCCGGCAATCGCGCGGCCGCAAGCGACTGTCAGGCGCAGAGGGCGAGACGTGGGACCTGAACGAAGTTTTCGACGCGCTGAATCGTCAGTTCTTTCACGGGCTGATGGGCCGGCCGGTGCTGACGTGGAGCGGCCATGCAGCGCGCCGGATTCTCGGCCACTACGATGCCGCGCACAACACCATCGTGATCAGCAAAATATTTGACCGGCCGCGCACCCCGCGCTATGCGATCGAATATCTGGTTTACCACGAGATGCTGCACTTGAAACATCCGGTGAAGATGCGGGGCAGCCAGCGCTGCATTCACCCGCCGGCATTTCAAGAGGACGAGCGCGCGTTCCCCGAACTGGCTGCAGCACGCGCCTATCTCAAGAAGCTTTAGCGGATGGTTATGCGGCAGCGGTGGCGGGACGGCGCTGCTTCTTGCGCCACAGCTCGAGCGATTTATGGCGCGCACTCCACAGGATGAGAGCGATGCCGGCCAGCATTGAGGCCACGCTGGCGAGCTGCGCGTTGGTCATGCCGAGAAATACTTTGGGATTGATGCGGATGAACTCGACCATGAACCGGGCGACTCCGCTGAGCAAAAGATATTCGCCGGTGATGCGGCCGATGGGCTGCTGCTTACTCCCTCTCCACCAGAGAAACGCGGCCAGCGCGACGCCAAAGAAAAATTCGTAGATCGGCGTGGGATGCACATAGACTCCCGGCGCCGTCGGCACGAGGCCGTGAACATAGCTGACTCCCCAGGGGAGATGGGTGGCGACACCATAGTCTCCGTCGCCGGAGAGGTGGCAGCCGATGCGACCGACGCCGTAGCCCAGGGCGGCCGATGGCGCGCACAGGTCGAGCATGGCGAGGGGACGCAGCCCGGTGGAGCGGCCCTGCCAGAGCAACACTGCGATGCCGGCGGTCAGGCCGCCGAACCACGCGAAGCCGGCCTTGGCCCAATCGAGAAAATCAGGAATGAAATCGCCGGTGTGAGTGGTGAGGGTGGTCCAGAAAAAATGGAGAGTGGCGATGCACTCGGCGGGCTGCTCAATCTCGTGCCAGAGCTTGGCGCCGATAACGCCGGCGATGGTGGCCACGGCAACGATGGTGAGTGCGTCGGCGTTGACCTGATGGCGGCGGAAATTGAGATGCAGCAGCCAGGCCGCGGCGACGGCCGCCAGCCAAAGCATCAGTCCAAATGTGGGCAGCGCAAAACTGCCAATGTGCAGGTAAGGAATCATGCAGAATAGATTGGCCGCTTTTGGCGCACACAATGCAGCCGAGCGGCCCTGTATGCCAGTATATCCGGCATTGCGGTGCAGGCTGAAAGCATGGGCAGGCCAAAGCGGTGGCATAATCTGAACAGCAAAATGATCAACAAAGACAAGAAAGACAAGATGGAGCGCTTGCTGTCGCAGGAGCAGATCAGCGACCGCGTGCAGAAGCTGGGCGTGCAAATTGCCCGCGACTATAAAGGCGAACCATTGCTGTTGATCGGTGTGCTCAAGGGAGCCGCGATTTTTCTTGCGGACCTGGTGCGCGCAATTCCGCAGGACTGCAGCTTCGACTTCGTGACCACATCAAGTTATGGCGCGAGCGTTCAGAGTTCGGGCAACGTCGTTTTATTGAAGGACACAGATTTTGATGTGCGCGACCGACACGTGCTGCTGGTGGAGGACATTCTTGATACCGGCAAGACGCTATTGTTCCTGCGGGACAAGCTGGCGGAGCGGGGCCCCAGGAGCCTCAAGATCGCTGCGCTGCTGGATAAGCCGTCTCGCCGCGTGGAGACGATTGATGCCGATTACACGGGATTTGTTATCCCTGATGTCTTCGTCATCGGCTATGGATTGGACTTCGGCGAGAGGTATCGAAACCTGCCGGAGATCTTCGTTCTGCGCCCAGAATAAAACTAGTTACCTCCCTGCCCTGAAGGTCGTACGAAATCGCATCCAAAGTTACTTGCCTGGAGTTGCGACCGTGATCTATTCTCACGGGTTTTGCAGAGGGCTCATCCCGAACGCGACCCGCTGCATCCAAGGTAACGATGGAGTCTTATGAAGTCTGTAGTTGCATACGCTGATCCGGACCTGAATTATTTTGACACCGCCGCATTTGCCAAACACACCCTGACGAATTGGCAGACACTTGCCGCAGTGATGGACCACACGCTGCTGCGCCCGGACGCAAGCGAGGCGCAGATCATTGAGCACTGCCTTGATGCGGTGCGATATGGATTCGCAAGCGTGGTGGTTGCGCCCTGCTGGGTGTCACTCGCCTATTCTGCGCTGGCCTCAACGCCGGTGATCACCGCATCGGTGGTGGCTTTTCCTCAAGGCTCGGCGTTGATGACGACCAAGCGCGGAGAGGCCGAGGACCTGTTGCGAGTGGGGGCGCGGGAGCTCGACATGGTGGTAAATGTCGGCGCGCTTAAGTCAGGCAATCGCAACCTTTTTCAGCAGGATATTCATGCAGTGGTTGAGGTGGCGCACAATGCAGGCGCGCGGGTGAAGGCAATCCTCGAAACATGTTTATTGACGCTGGAGGAAAAGATCCTGGCGTCAGAGCTAGCGATTGCAGCGGGCGCTGACTTTTTAAAAACCAGCACGGGATATGCCGGTGGCGGGGCGACGGTGCATGACGTGAGCCTGCTGCGCGGAGTCGCGGGCAGCCGGTGCGAGGTGAAGGCATCGGGAGGCGTGCGCAGCCTGAATGACGCGCGACAGATGCTGGAGGCGGGAGCAAGCCGGATCGGGTCGAGTGCCTGCGTCGGGATCGTGCGCGAACTGGGCGCGGCGTAAAACTTCAGAGAGCTGACTCAGGCAGCGGGCTCCCCCAGCGGTTCGAGCACATAACTCACGTGCGCCACAGCCTTGGTGAGCTTGGCCTGTCGTGGCTGCTGCGGATCGTCCTCTTCCCTCGCGTAGATATATTCGAGACTATCAATGCGGTAGACGCCTGCGCCCTCGCTGACTCCGTCGCCGGGCAGCAGAACGATCGAGCCGGGGAGGGGGACGGAGTGGAGCGACTGCAGCGGAACGAGGTTGATCCACGAGCCATCGTCGCTGAGGATGAACTCGATGCAGTTCTCAGAAAGTATGGGCGGGTTGCGGACGGCTCTCACCTCCTGGCGGGCGCGGTAGGCCTGGTAGTAGGTGGCGATGATGGTGGGCAAACCAACGGTGAAGGAAATAATGCTGGTGGTGTTGGAGAACCTTTCAAAGAACGCCCAAAAGTTCATGTGCAGAATCATTTTCGTTCCTCCGCGCCGTCAATTGGCGCTCATCTTAACAGCGCATCCACCTGAATTGGGCGGCCGAGCCGGAGGATTTTGCCGTGCGCTATGATGGCTCGACTTGACTCGCAAGGGCACAACGTCGTCGCCACCGAAAGAGGCCGCAGCGGCACCCGCTGAGGCCACAGCGGAGACGCCTGCCCGGTCGGCTTCCGGCAAGTTTCCGGCGGTGCTGCCCTCGACGCTGACGGCGAGCGATGGCAGCCTGGTGCCGATCTCCCCGGCGCAGCAACAGTTTTTGGTGCAGCTGGCGGATGCGCTGAATACCACGCTGGACCTGGACACCCTGATGCATCGCGTGGCGCAGCTGGTGCGCGCGGTGCTGGACTACCGCATCTTCGCAATTCTGCTGGTGAATGAGCGCTCGCAGGAGCTGCGAATGCGCTTCCAGATCGGCCACACGGCGGAGGCGGAGCGGCTGCGAATTCCAATCGGCAAGGGCGTGGTGGGGGAGTCGGCGGAAAAACGCCAGCCGGTGCTGGTGAGCGACGTTCGCGAGATTGACAACTATATAGTCGCGAATCCGAATGTGCGGTCGGAGCTGGCGGTGCCGCTGATCACCAGGAACCGGGTGATCGGCGTGATTGATATTCAGTCAGAGCAGGTGGATTATTTTCAGGAGGAGCACCTGCGGTTGCTGGAGCTGACGGCCTCACGGGTGGCGACGGCGATTGAGAATGCGCGGCTGTATACGCGGGTGGCGCGGCAGGCGCAACACCCTGGCGGTGCTGAACGAGATCAGCCGGGAGATTACGTCGATCCTCGATCTGGACCAGCTGCTGATGCGCATCGGCGAGCTGCTGCACCGGGTGATTGATTACCGATGTACTCCATTCTGCTGCTCAATGAAGAGAAGCAGATGCTGGAGCATCGGTTGTCGCGTGCGGTACGGAGATTGTGGAGCACTTCGGGACCGATGTTCCGCTGAGCGAGGGACTGGTCGGGGCGGCGGCGCGCGAAGGACATCCGGTGCTGGCGCAGCGACGTGCGGAAGGACCCGCGCTACCGGATGCTGAATCCTGAGACGCGGTCCGAGCTGGCGGTGCCGCTGGTCTACAAGGGCAAGGTGGTCGGCGTGCTGGACCTGGAACACACGCGCCGTCACTATTTCAACGAGGACCATGAGCGGACGCTGACACACACTGGCGGCACAGATTGCGGTCTCGATCGAGAATGCGCGGCTGTACCAGCGGGTGGCGCAGGAAGAGCAGCGCATGGAGCGCGATCTGGCGATGGCGCGCGAGGTGCAGCTGCGCTTGCTGCCGGCAAAATGCCCGAGCATGCAGAATGCCGAGTTTGCTGCGCGGTTTTTGCCGGCGCGGTCGATTGGCGGCGACCTGTACGACTTTCTCGATTACGGCGACGGCAGGATCGCGATGGTGCTGGGCGATGTGAGCGGCAAGGCGGCGCCGGCGGCGTTATATGCGGCGCTGGTCAGCGGCATCATGCGTTCGCAGTCGGCAAAGCAGCCGGCTCCGGCGGCGATGCTGGCGTGCATGAACGATGCGCTCCAGGAGCGGCGGCTGGATTCGCAATACGTCACGATGCTGTACGCGCTGTGGGACGACAAGCAGCGCACACTGCAGATTGCGAATGCGGGCGCGGTGCAGCCGATATTCTGTCGCGCGGGCAGGAAGCGCCGCTGACGCTGCAGGCGGCAGGGTTTTCCGCTGGGCCTGTTCCCCGACGTGGCGTACGAGGAGTTTTCCGTGTCGACGCAGCCGGGAGATTCGCTGATATTTTTCAGCGACGGAATTGTGGACGCGGAGAATCGCCGAAGGGGACATGTTTGGCAACGAGCGGCTGGAGGCGGTGCTGAACAAGAACCGCAAGCGCAGCGCGGGGCAGATCGCTGACGGAGTGCTGACGGCGGTGACGGCGTTTCAGTCGGCGCAGAGAGCGGTTCGATGACGAGACCATGGTTGCCATCAAGGTGAGGTAAGGAGTGAGGTAAGGGCGGCGAGTTAGCATGAAGACGGCGGACACTTCCGCCGGGACCGCACTCGACCGTCGATTGACACGCAAACTCCCCCGAACTCGATCAGCCAGCGGATCCGTCCGGCGCGAAACATCCACGGCAGTCTGCGGATGCCGGGCGACAAAAGCATCTCGCACCGCTACGCGATGCTGGCGGCGTTTGCGGAGGGCACGAGCGCGCTCTGGCAATTTCTCGACGGGCGCCGATCCGCCAGCACGCTGGGCTGCGATGCAGGCGATGGGCGCGAAGGTGACGCGACTGCGAGGAGGCCGATCGGCATAACGGGCGCGGCCGGGCAGTTCTCGGCCGCCGAGATGAACCCTCGACTGCGGCAACTCCGGGTCGACGATGCGGATGCTGGCCGGGTTGGTGGCCGGCGCAGGACGGGACATTCACGCTTGTCGGCGATGAGTCGCTGACCGTGCGGCCGATGGAGCGGATTCGCGAAGCCGCTGAGCGCGATGGGTGCGCGGATTGATCTGACCGACGGGCATGCGCCGATGACGGTGCATGGCGGCAGGCTGAAGGCGATTGATTTTACGACGCCGATCGCCAGCGCGCAGGTGAAGACGGCGGTGCTGTTTGCGGGGCTGCAGGCGGAGGGAGTGACGACGGTTGCGGAGAGCGGTGCGGACGCGGGACCACTGCGAACATGCGCTGCGGGCGTTTGGCGCGGAGCTCGAGCGGACGGTGGACGCGGCTGCGATCGCAGGCGGCCAGAAACTGACGGCGATCGATGCGACGGTGCCGGGGGATATGTCTTCGGCGGCGTTCTTTCTGTGCGCCGCGCTGCTGTTTGCGGATTCGAATCTGGTGCTGGATGCGCTGGGGATGAATCCTACGCGGGCTGCGCTGCTGGATGTGCTGACGGCGCTGGGCGGCGCATCAAGGTGCTCGATGTGGAGGAGAAGCACGGCGAGCTGGTGGGCACGATCCAGGTGACAGCGCGGACGACGGGCTGGCGGAGCATCGACATTATCGGGCGCGCTGGCGGCGCAGCTGATTGATGAGCTGCCGGTGCTGGCGGCGATTGCGCCTTACACCAGCGGCGGGCGTGCGGATTCGCGATGCGAAGGAGCTGCGCGTGAAGGAGTCGGACCGCATTGCGCTGGTGGTGAACAATCTGCGCGCCATGGGAGCGGAGGTGACGGAGCATGAGGATGGCCTGGATGTTCCGGGCGGGCAGAGGCTGCATGGCGCGGCGATTGAGTCCGGCGGGGACCACCGGATCGCGATGGCTTTCAGCGTGGCGGCGTTGCGGGCAGAGGGCGAGACGGAGATTCGCGGCGCGGAGTGTGCCGCGGTTTCGTTTCCGGAGTTTTATGCGCAGCTCGCCGCGGTGAGCGAGACGTAGCCCGACAGAAACAGCAAGGGCCCAACATCGCTGCTGGACCCCGCTGGTTAAGTTGTCGCCCGCGTTGAGTTACTGGTTCGGCGCAGGGTTGGCGGTGATCGGCGCGACCGGCGGCGGAGCCTGGCCCGGGGTTGTGTCGGTGGCGGGAACCAGCCCTGGAATTGCCGGCAGCTGCGCAACGGTTCCGCGAGCTGTGTCTGCCAGGCTGATGCCGTATTTGTCGAGCGTGTTGGCCAGCACCTGCGAGAGCGACGCGCGATCTCTGGCGTAGGTGGTCTCGGCGGAGATCAAGCTGTTCTCCGCGGTGGCCAGGTTGCGCTTCTGCTGCAGCACATTGGCCGTGGTGGAGGCGCCGAGGCGATACTTCTTCTTCTCGGCATCGAGGCTCTGGGCGCTGATAGTTCTGCGCGGCCTCGGCGGCCTGCACCTGGGCCCGGTCCTTGGTGAGCGCAAACTGCGCGTTGATGACCTGGATGCGAATCTGGGTGTAGAGCTGCGCCAGCCGCATCTGCGCCTGGCGATACTCCAGCTGCGAGCGCTCCTGGTCGGCCTGGGCGACGCGGTTGCGGAGAGTGATCGTGAGGTTCACGCCGACGCCCTTGTCAGGGTTAGAGCTGTTGAACAGATTGTGAGAAGACGCTGCCGTAGCTGATGGTGGGGACAGTGTCTGGGCGGGCAAGGAATGACCTGGCCTTGCGCATTGAAGGTCGAGCACGAGGGACTCTGCGAACCGCCTGCGGTATCGCGACCCGTAGAAGCCGAAGACGTCGAGCGTCGGAAGCAGACCATTCTTCTGAGCCTTGATGGTGAGCTCGTTGTTCTTCAATGTTGAGCTGCGCCTGCTCAACTTCGGGCCGGTTTTGGCATAGGCCTGCTGCACCAGCTGTTCGACCGGCTCTGTCTCTTCTGGAACCGGTCGAGCGCGACGCGGTCGGTGGGAACGACGGGCGCCGTGGCAAGATGGGATCGTTGAGGTTGCGGGCGATGGCCTGCTTCATGATGAGCTGCTGATACTCAAGGTTGGTCTGCGAGGCTGATCAGAGCCTGCTTGTCGGTCGGCGACGGAGGAGTCGGAGTTGACCACGTCGAGTGGAGCGAGGGTGCCGATCTCGAGCTGCTTGCGGTTGTCGGCGGCGAGCTGGGTGGACTGGGCGAGCGCGCGCTCCTTGGCCTGCTCGTCTTCATAGGCGCTGACCAGGCCCCAGTAGATGTTCTCGACCTGGTTGACGGTGTAGAGGAGCTGCTGGCGGAAGGCGGAGTCGGTGATGCGGCGGTCGTTCTTGGCCTGCAGGATGAAGCGGCCGTTGATGCCGGTGCCGAAGCCCTGCAGCAGATGCTGGGTGACGGTGGCGCGTGAAGCTGGATTGCAGCAGCGGGCTGTAGGAGCTCGAAGTGGTTGTTGGTCGTGGTGCCGCGAGTTGTTGAAACGTATGCAAGCAGGGTGCCGGTGCGTGAAACCCTGCTGGTAGCCGAAGTTGTACTGGTGTCGGTGTTTGTGAGAGCGCCGCCGGAGACAGATGAGGCTGGTCGCTGCTGTGGTCTGTCGTCCTGGTCCTCAGTGTGCCGGTCAAGGGCGGGATCCAGGTTTTCGGGGAAGGGCCGCCGCCGTTGGTGCTGAGACGAGGCCGGAGGCGCCGGTGCCGCGCCGCCGGAGGCGATGGAGGTGCCGCCGGGGCCGCCGCCGCCGGTGATGGTGGAGGTGGTGCCGCCGATGGGTGCTTGTTGACGAGGCCGGCGGAGACGCCGCGCAGGCTGGCGCCGGCCTTGGCGCGCAGGATGTCGGTGTCGGCGATATCGAGATTGATGCGCGGCGATGGCGATGTCGTAGTTGTTCTCAAGCGCGAGCGTGATGGCGTCGCTCAGGCTGAGGTAGATCTTGCCGTCGCGCAGGACTGATCCAGCTGCGGCGTATTGCTGAAAGACGGCGGCGGCACGTTGATCGGCGTGTAGGGCGCGAAGGGATTGGGAAATGCGACTTCGGACGAGCGTAGTCGTGCAGCGACGGGCGCAGGTCAATCGGCTTGGTGTAGACGGGCTCGGGGACATTGGGCACGCCTGCTCCGGCGATGCTCTGCCGTGCCTGGGTCTGTGCCGGTGCCGGCGTTGCGGCAGTGAATTGCGACTGCGCGGGGGCGTCTGTTTCTGTGCTGCCGCAGTCTGGGCCGAAGCCAGTGGTGCCCCGGTGGTGCCGCATAGCAAGAGCAGGGATGCAGCCAGGCCCTGCAACTGATTTAAATTCCGATTCGCCATTTACGCTCCGCCTCACAAAATTGGTCTGCCTGGCGCCGGAACAGCGCATGGGCAGTCCTTAGACTCCGCAACGCAAACTTAAGACTCTCAAGTTGGCGAAGCGTCAACCGCTGGTGCGGAAGATTCCGCGGTGCAGCGTACTCCATGAAGAAACGTTACGAACCGTGGAAGACTTTGGTTCCCTGGCAGCAAAATGGAGCACTGGGCTGGATTGTCTGGAGGTGAGTATATCGTGGTAGAACCGCGCGGCCAAACCATGATCGAAGCGCCAGAGGAATTGCAAAATTGGAAGCTCACCGTGGCTTATGACGGGACCGACTATGCCGGCTGGCAGGTGCAGCCCGGGCTGGCCACCATCCAGGGCGAGCTGGCGAATACGATTCTGCGGGTGGTGGGGGAGCGGGTGCTTCCGCAGGGAGCGGGGCGGACGGATGCGGGCGTGCATGCCGAGGGCCAGGTGGCGAGCTTTGCGCTGCGAGCGGCGATTCCGGCGGACAATTTGCTGCGCGCACTCAACCGGGCGCTGCCCCGGGCAATCCGGGTAATGAGCGCCGAGCCGGTGGCCGCAGAATTTCATGCCCGCCACTGCGCCCGCGCCAAGACATATATTTACACGCTATATTGCGGCGAGATTTGCCCGCCATCCCTGGTGCGGTATGTGTTTCCATTCTTCGGGCGGCTCTCATTGCAGGCAATGCAAAAGGCGGCGGCGGTGGTTGAAGGGGAGCACGACTTCAGCTCGTTTGCGGCGCAATCGCCGGACCTTGCGACACGCAGCGGCGAAGGCAGCGAGGTGGTGATGGTTCGTCGCATCTATCAATCATCGTGGCGGGCGCTGGATGAAGAGCGGTGGCAGTACCGGGTGCGCGGCAACGGATTTTTGCACCACATGGTGCGAAACCTGGTGGGGACATTTCTGGAGGTAGGGCGGGGGCGGCTTGAACCTGCCGATGTCGAAGAAATTCTGGGGATGCGGGACCGATCGGCGGCTGGGCCGATGGCTCCCGCGCAGGGGCTGTCGCTGGTGAACGTCGAGTATGAGGATGACGGTCAGAATGCCGGGGAGTCATTCGCATGAGCCGGCCGCCGGTGGTGAGTGCGACCGAATTGCTCGCGAGCGTGGCGAAGCGGCGCGACACGCATCACGCA